>NZ_CP072117.1:4800000-8896274 GCF_017671885.1 Cohnella sp. LGH | reverse complement strand
TATTAAGAGGGTTATCCACGAATGTGGGGAATTGTTCACAAAGTTATACACAGGGTGTTAGTAATTCGAGGATAAAAATTACGAATCCACGGGTAAAGACATGACTTATCATAGCAGACAAAGCCTCTAAATTCAACGAATTTCCCCCTGTTATCCACAATTTCAATAACTTGTGGATGAAAACTGTGCACAGCACAAGATATTGTTGATAAAATGTGATACGATCCGACAAGGATGTGTAAAGTTCGTTTTTTTTCTTCTGATTGTTCACATGTGAATAAGTTTTATGGGGAAAATCGAATATCCACAGCGAAAAAAGCCCTTGTACAGCAAAACGGCAAGCCTGTGGGCTTTATTCGTTTGCTATATAAGGGCTTGTGGAGGAAAATTTCTATTTAATCGTCGTAACGGTCGTCGTCATCAAAATCGTCGAAGCCGTCATCATCGTCATCATCGTAATCCACAGACAAAATTTTGCCGGTCTGGGCATGGACTTCGACTTCGGCTTCGCCGCGGCTCGTTTTCAGCTCGATTTCGTAATGAAGCACTCCGTCATCCTTATCCAGCTTCGAACGGACGACTGTACCGCCGACGCGGTCCGTCGCAATTCGGGAAGCTTGCTCGGCGCTAATCTTCGTTTTTACCGCGGAAGGGGCGGAAGTAGATGGAGATGGGGAGGGAGATGGAGCGGATGCGTTGCCGCCGGAGATTCGGCGATCGTCGTCCTCCTCGTCATCATCTCTTTCTATTTTTAACGTTTTGCCAGTGTATGCATCGATGTGGACATCGTATTCCCGCTGGTCCTTCAGAACGTCCACATCGTAATAAACGATTCCGCGCTCCTTTTCGAGCTCCGCGCGATAGGCTTGGCCGGCAGCTGCTTTCTCCGCCAATTCCTTCGCTTTATTCGCTCCGATTAATCCTTTGTCGCCACCACTTGCTGCATACCCTGTCGTTGCGGCGCCTGCGCCGATCGCGACCGCCGATAAAAGCGCGGCGGACAGCAGAAGGGTTCTTTTTTTGTTTTTCGTCATGATCTTTCTCCTCTCTGTGTTTGTCGAACACTTATAGAATAAATCCCGAAGATGAGAGGAGCAGGATAAGAACATTAGAAAACGATGAGAAAGAAATAAAGACGACATAGGAGCTACGAATCGTCGTTGCTTTCCTTGTCGTCTTCGTCGTCCCAAATCACCGACATGATCGCGCCGGATACGGCGTTCACCTGCACGTCGGCGTCCCGTCCGCCTTCAACCTCGACTTCGACGAGATAATAGGCGCTTCCCGCGACCTTTCCTTTAAGCTCGACGTCCTCGGCCGTTCCTCGTACATGCGCGGCGGCGATTTTTTTAGCCTTCGCCGCTCCGATAAATGAGGATGATTTATCGTCGTCAATGCCGGCAGAACCCGAAGGCGACGGAGAGACGGATGGTGAAGGAGAAGGAGATGGAGAGGCAGGCGGCTCGGGAGTCGGCGTTGGAGAGGGTTTATTGCCGCCCTCGGACGAACCTATTCTCTCCAGATATACGATTTCGCCGCTGCCGGCGTCGGCTTTGACTTGATATAGGCCTTGATCCGTTTCCAGCAGCATGACGTATTGATCTTCGGCTTTAACGAGATCTTTGATTTTACCGGGATATCGGGCCAGCACCGTTTCCTGCACAGCTTCGCGGGAGATCGTCTCAGCCTTCCCGTTCCATGGCTTCCAGACTGCGCCGGCGATAACGATTCCGGCGGCCAGAACGGAGACGCAGCTTACAAGCCGGAGTGTCCGTTTATTCATGATTAACGTCACCTCCTGATAGTTACTTCGAATCATACGATATGAAAATGAGAAATCGATGAGAGCGGAAGGAAGTACGCGGCCGGGAATGCGGTCGGCTATCGAGCGGAAGGGAGACCAATCGTCGCCGTTGTGCCCACGCCTTCCAGACTGTCCAGTTCAACATCGGCCCCGATCGCGTCGGCGATTTCCTTCGCCAGCGACAACCCCAGGCCAAAGCCCCCGGCTTGTCGGCTTCGCGCTTGATCGACGCGGTAGAACCGATCGAATACTTTCGGCAGGTCGTCCTTCGGGATGCCAATTCCGCGGTCGGCAATGCGGATCCATGCTGATGCGCCGCTTGAACCCACCGTTACGACAATCGGTTCCACGCTATACTTCCTGGCATTGTCGAGGAAGATGAAGAGAAGCTGCCGGAGCAAGCTTTTGTCGCATACAACGTGGGCGGGAGTCTCAGCCTCTACGTGGACATCGCGGCGATACGCCTTATGGAAAGCATCGGCCGCTTCCGTCGCCAGATTCTCAAGATTCAAAGCTTCCGGATTCCTATTCCAATGATTCCGGCTTCCGGCCAGCAGGAGCAGCTGTTCCGTCATTTCCCTCATGCGGATCGCTTCGGAATGGATGGCGTCGACGGACTCCGCGAACAAGTCGGGACGCTCCAAACCTTTGCGCTTCAATAGATTGGCATAGCTTTCGATGACGGTGAGCGGAGTTTTCAACTCGTGAGAAGCGTTGGAGGCGAATTGCTCCTGTTTTTCGAAGTTGCTCTCAAGCAGCTCGATCATTCGGTTAAACGTCCGTCCCATCTCGGCCAGCTCGTCTTTGGCGTCGACGTTAAGCTTCAACCGTTTGAATCGCCCGCTCTCGCGGATTTCCTTCATGGTACGGGTCATATTCACAACCGGCTGCGTGATCAAATTGCCGAGCAATCTTCCCGACACGACAACGGGGATGAGGGTAAGCGCAGTAACGACAATCAGCACGATTCGCAGTACGCTCATGTTGTCGGTTGTCTCGCGCAGGCTCCGCACAAGCTGGACGTTAACGACCGATCCGTCGTTCCAGATGACCGGCAGCGAGACCAGGGCGTACTTTTCTCCCGTGTATTCAATTGCCTGTTTGATTTTTACCGGACTATAGAAGACTTCTCGCTTGCTCAGCTCAGACTGGGTAGACGAGGTGACGGGAGGATAGCCTGCTGCGCCTGTTTGCGCGACGATTCTAAGCATGCCGTCGGCCGGTACATAGGCCCGCAGCAAATCGCGCACCGGGATTTTATCCGCATTTTGCCGAATGCCCTCGGCGATAGCCGCCGCTTCCGTCTCGGCTTTGCCGATTTCGCTATTCACCGACATTCGATCGAATAGAAAATAAATACCTACATTCGTAAGAATAAGGAGGACGGCGAACAGAAGGGAAGAATAGAGATGGATTTTGTTTTTCAGTTTCATGGCGTGTCCTTAAGCGAGTAGCCTACGCCTCGCACGGTGCGAATCAATTCCGGATCGCGTCCGTGATCGATTTTCTTCCGTACATAGCGGATATAGACGTCGACGACGTTCGTTTCCCCGTAATAATCAAAGCCCCATACCGCTTCCAGAATCTGTTCGCGGCTAAGCACTTGGCGTTTGTTTTTTAGCAGGAAAACAAGCAGATCGAATTCGCGCGGCGTCAGCTCGATCGGATCGTCCCCGCGAACAACTTCCCTCGTCTTTTCGTTGATCTTAAGATCGGATGCGGTCAGCCAGTCGCTATCGGCAGAATCTAAGTAGGCCTGGGAAGGGCGTTGTCTAAGCGAAGCGCGAATGCGGGCCAGAAGCTCCTCGATCTGAAACGGCTTGGTGATATAATCGTTCGCGCCGTAATCCAGTCCGGACACTTTGTCTTCGACCGAGCCCTTGGCGGTCAGGAGAATGACCGGAGTTTGCGCGTCATTCGCGCGGATTCGTCGAAGCAGCTCGATGCCGCTCATGCCTGGAAGCATAATGTCGAGCAGGATAAGATCCCACGTGCCTCCGCGATAAGCCTCCATCGCATCGATGCCGTTGCCGTATCTGGATACTCGGTAGCCTTCGATTTCGAGCTCGATTTCGAGCAGCCTCGATATTTTTTCCTCGTCTTCCACGACTAAGATTTTGGTTTCCATAAGGGGCCTCCTCAGGCCAAGCTTTTAATTATCATATCATGATCCGGGGCGGTTATACCGCATCTTGGCGAGGATGGTGTTTAACCTTAAAACAGAAGCCAATAGAAGGTAAATGGAGATTCGTTGACATTTTTGTCCCAACGTGGTTTAATAGACGGACGTGAGTTTTTATGTAAGGGGGTTTGATCCATGGGTCCTACATTTAAGCCAAATGTAAGCAAACGCAAAAAAGTGCACGGGTTCCGCAGCCGTATGAGCACCAAGAACGGCCGCAAGGTTCTGAAAGCTCGTCGCTTAAAAGGTCGCAAAGTATTGACGGCATAGTTAATGAAAGACCACTGCAGGTGGTCTTTTTTTCTACATGGCAGCAGATGGAGCGAATAATATGCATAGGAAGCTTCGGCTGCGAAAGAGGGAAGACTTCAATACGGTCTACCGGTACGGGAAATCGTTCGCCAATTCGCAGTTTGTGGTGTACTGGCGCAAGCGTGCCCCGAACGGAGCTTTTAGATTGGGCGTATCGGCAAGCAGCAAACTTGGCGGAGCGGTCGTCCGCAATCGGCTTAGAAGGATGATTAAGGAAATTGTTCGTCTGAACGCAGCCAAGCTTCAGGAGGATATCGACCTAGTCCTAATCGTAAGAAAGCCGGCTCTGTCGATGGCCTACAAGGAGATGGAGGGCAGCATTCTCCATGTCCTGCGGAAGGCCGGGCTGTTGAAGGGCTCCAAGCCGTTTAACGGCGGGGGCAAACCGCCGCAGTCTCAAGGAAGTCGCGGAAATAAAAGAAGCGAAAGATCAGGCAAATAAAAGCGGGGGAAGCGGACAAGCCTCAGCTTTTCTTTGCCTTCTTTAATATGGTATAGTGGAACTGAATAGTTTCGGCCAGGACTGGCTGCAATCGGATTCAGCAAGGTTGAACATTTTACGGCATGCCGGCGATGAAGAGGGGAGTTTTCAGTTTTGTTGCGAAATCGCAAATGGTGGATCGTTCTCGGCGCAATCGCGCTGATGACGTTGCTCGCGGGCTGCGCGCCTACGACTGCGGCAATAACTACGGGTCAGATGGCGGACAGCGGTTCGTGGTGGACAAGGAATGTCGTGTACTGGTTCTCGCTGATGCTCGACACGTTCGCGGATTGGTTCGGCGGGGAATACGGACTTTCGATTTTGTTGCTTACCATTATAGTAAGGACGATCATCCTTCCTTTAATGATCAAACAGTATAAGAATACGAAAGCCATGCAAGCCCTTCAGCCGGAGATGCAGAAGCTTCGCGAGAAGTACAAGGAAGACCCGCGCAAGCAGCAAGAAGAGATGATGAAGCTATACCAGACGCATCAGGTCAATCCGTTGGCGGGATGCTTGCCGCTGATCGTGCAGATGCCGATCTTTATCGCGCTTTACAACTCGATTTACCAGAACGTCGAGATTCGCGACCATTCGTTTATCGGCTTCCAGCTCGGAACGTCGCCTAGCCAGGGAGAATGGTATTACTACATTATTCCTACGATAGCTGCGATTACGACGTTGGTCCAATCGATGATGATGTCCAAGCAGCAGACGATGGCCGGACCGATGAAGGGGCTCATGTACATCTTCCCGGTTCTGATCTTCGTAATGGCGATCAACTTCCCGGTCGCATTGCCGCTGTACTGGATTTACAGCAACATCTACACGATCGTTCAGAACTATTTCATGTACGGCAA
Source organism: Cohnella sp. LGH (assembly GCF_017671885.1). Classification (NCBI taxonomy): domain Bacteria; kingdom Bacillati; phylum Bacillota; class Bacilli; order Caryophanales; family Paenibacillaceae; genus Cohnella; species Cohnella sp. LGH. Next base: position 8,890,635 of record NZ_CP072117.1, on the reverse strand, counting down.
GCCTAAGAAGAATGAGCCAGCTCCCGAACCAGCACCAAAGAAAGGCAAAGGTAAAGGTAAAGGTAAGGAGGCGCGCGCAAAATGAAAAAGCTCCTGGCATCTGGGAAAACGATAGAAGATGCGGTTCGCAGCGGTCTGGCCCAGTTGGGCGTTACGGAAGACCGGGTGAATGTCAAAGTATTGGAACAGCCGAGCAAAGGATTGTTCGGACTAATTGGAGCCAAAGAGGCAAAGGTAGAGCTGGAATTGCTTCCGGACGGCGTGGAGGAGGCTATCGCCTTTCTTCGCGAAGTGTCGGCAGCGATGGATCTGACCGTTTCCGTTGAGCGGGTGGATGAGAATGATGCAGTACGGATTAACATTACGGGTTCGGACTTGGGCATTCTGATCGGTCGTCGTGGACAAACTTTGGATTCTCTTCAATACTTGACGAACATCGTGGCTAATCGCCACTCGGACCGTCATCTTCGTATCGTGCTCGATGCCGAGCAATTTCGCGAGCGTCGCCGCCAGACTCTGGAGGCACTGTCCGAACGAATGGCGATGAAGGTCGTTCGAACGCGCAAGGAGGTCGTGCTTGAACCGATGACCTCCCAAGAGCGTAAAATTATTCATGCACGATTGCAGTCGAATCCGAACGTCAAGACTTATAGTCAGGGAGACGAGCCGAATCGTAGAATCGTGATTGCCTTAAAGCAATAGTTAGCGTCCGCGCAATGGCTTCCGCATCGTTGGGGGGTCATTGCGTTTTTTAACGGAAAGAGGGATTCTCATGAACGAGGATACAATCGCCGCGATTGCGACGGCGCTCGGCGAAGGCAGTATCGCTGTCGTTAGAGTAAGCGGGCCGGAAGCGATCAACTCGGTGGCCAAGTTATTCCGGTCCAAGCATGATTTGCGCGAGGCGGCTTCGCACACCGTTCAATACGGCTGGATCATAGATCCGCAATCGGATCGTCGCATCGATGAAGTGCTGGTGACGGTCATGAAAGGACCGCGGTCGTTCACGGCCGAGGATGTCGTGGAAATCAGTACGCATGGCGGCATCGTTGCGGTGAAGTCGGTGCTGGAGCTTGTGCTGCGGCACGGGATCAGGTTGGCGGAGCCGGGCGAGTTCACAAAACGGGCGTTTTTAAATGGGAGAATTGATCTGGCACAAGCCGAAGCGGTCATCGATCTGATTCGGTCGAAGTCGGATCGCGCTTTCCAAGTGGCGAGAAGACAGGCGGAAGGCGCAGTATCGAAAAAAATCTTTCCGCTGCGACAACAGCTGATCGAATTGATCGCTCATGTCGAAGTGAACATCGATTACCCCGAACACGATGTAGAGGATGTCACGGCTGAACTGATTCGTTCGAATTGCCGTCAGGTGCGAGAAGAAGTGAACGAGCTGCTGCAGCGATCGAATGAAGGAAAGATTTTGCGAGAGGGCATCGTGACAGCGATCGTTGGGCGACCGAATGCCGGCAAATCTTCTCTGTTGAACGCTTTGGCACGCGAGAATAAAGCGATCGTGACGGACATTCCCGGAACGACTCGGGATATCGTGGAAGAATCGGTATCGCTATCCGGGATACCGCTTAGACTGTTAGATACGGCGGGCATTCGAGAAACGGAAGATGTCGTCGAGCAGATCGGAGTGGAGAGATCGCACGGCGCCTTAAACGATGCCGATATGATCTTGCTGGTGCTGAATCGGCACGAGGAACTGCACGAAGATGAACGGAAGCTGCTGCAGCAGCTTAAGGATCGCTCGACGATTATCGTCGTCAACAAGATCGATCTTCCGGAGAAGCTCGATACGGCCGAGATCGAGCGCGACTATCCGTCGGAGCGTATTGTCTACCTGTCGGCAAAGGAAGGCCAAGGCATCGAACAACTGGAGCGGGCGGTAACGGGCATGTTTTTCAGCGGGGCCGTCGAATCGGGGGATATTACGTATGTCAGTAACACTCGGCATATTACGCTGCTTCATCAAACCCGGCAATCGCTGGAGGATGCCATACAAGCGACGTTCGAAGGCGTTCCGATCGATCTGATTCAGATCGACATAACCGCATCTTGGGAATCGCTAGGTCAAATCCTTGGGGATGCGGCAGGGGATTCGTTGCTGGATCAAATTTTTTCACAATTTTGTTTAGGAAAATAACATAAGCTAAGGAAAGCGAAAAGGGGTGGATATATGACTTATTCTGCGGGAGAATATGACGTAATCGTCATTGGAGCGGGACACGCGGGCAGCGAGGCTGCACTGGCCGCCGCCCGAATGGGTTGCGAGACGCTGCTGTTGACCATCAATTTGGACATGATTGCTTTTATGCCATGTAATCCTTCCATCGGCGGGCCGGCGAAAGGCCATGTCGTACGCGAAATCGACGCGTTGGGCGGAGAGATGGGACGCAACATCGATAAAACGTTTATTCAGATGAGAATGCTCAATACCGGTAAGGGACCGGCGGTTCATGCGCTCAGAGCGCAAGCCGACAAGTTCCTGTACCAGCATACGATGAAGGAGACGATCGAGAAGCAGCCGAATTTGACCTTGCGTCAAGGATTGGCCGAAGATTTGGTCGTCGAGGATGGAGTGTGCAAAGGCGTCATTACGAAGACGGGAGCCCATTACAGAGCGAAAGCCGTTGTCTTGACGACCGGAACGTACTTGCGCGGCAAAGTTATCCTTGGAGAGCTGATGTACGAGAGCGGGCCGAACAATCAACAGCCTGCAGTAAAGCTGTCGGAATCGCTGAAAAACCTTGGACTTCAACTGGTTCGACTCAAGACGGGCACGCCTCCTAGGGTGCACAAGGATTCGATCGACTTCGACAAAACGGAAATTCAACCGGGCGACAGCAAGCCGAAGTACTTTTCCCATGAAACGGAGTATATGGCTCATGCCGATCAGCAGCTACCCTGCTGGCTGACCTACACGTCGGAAGAGACGCATCAAATCATCAACGACAATCTGCATCGGGCGCCGATGTTTTCCGGATTGATTGAAGGTACGGGGCCGCGCTATTGTCCGTCTATCGAAGATAAAATCGTACGCTTCGCCGATAAGCCCAAACATCAGATTTTCCTTGAGCCGGAAGGACGGAACACGAAGGAGTACTATGTTCAAGGATTGTCGACGAGCATGCCCGAGGACGTTCAATTGCGGATTCTTCGTTCGGTTCCCGGATTGGAGAAGGCCGAGATGATGCGGAGCGGATATGCGATTGAGTACGACGCCGTCGTTCCTACGCAGCTGTGGCCGTCGCTCGAAACGAAACTCGTAAAGGGCCTGTTTACCGCCGGCCAGATTAACGGCACTTCTGGATACGAGGAAGCGGCGGGACAAGGGATAATGGCCGGCATCAATGCCGCTCGTTCGGTTCAAGGCGCCGAACCGGTGATCATTGATCGTTCCAAGGGCTATATCGGCGTTATGATCGATGATCTCGTGACGAAGGGAACGAACGAGCCTTATCGCTTGCTGACTTCACGCGCGGAATATCGTCTGCTGCTTCGCAACGATAATGCCGATCAGAGATTGACTCCGCTTGGTCATGAAATCGGATTGATCTCCGACGAGCGCTATGCGAGGTTTACCGAGAAGCAAGCGCAAATTGATGCGGAAATCGTTCGGTTGAAGGAGACGAAATTCCGTCCAGACGAAGCGGTACAGGCCATGTTGGCCGAAGTCGGCTCCGCGCCGATAAACAATTCGGTCGACGGGTTGACGCTGCTGCGACGCCCGGAAGTGACTTATGCGCATTTGGAGAAGCTTGCTCCGGCAGAGGGCGATTTGCCTGAAGACGTTAAAGAGCAAGTGGAGATTCAAATCAAGTATGCCGGCTATATCGAAAAACAGCTGCAGCAGGTTGAACGAATGGAGAAGATGGAGAAGAAGCGGATTCCGGAAAACATCGATTACGATGCGATTCACGGACTGGCCACCGAGGCGAAGCAAAAGCTGGGCAAGGTTCGACCGTTGTCGCTTGGGCAAGCCTCGCGAATTTCGGGCGTTACTCCTGCCGATCTGTCGATTCTGCTCGTTCATCTTGAACATTATAATCGCGTTACGGCGGCTGCACACAATTCATGAGAGACGCCACACAGAAGTTGTTAGCCGATCGGCTCCACCCGCTAGGCATCGAATTGACGGACCGGCAGCTGGACCAATTCGAGATTTACTACCGTTTACTCGTGGAATGGAACGAGAAAATGAATTTAACAGGCATTACTGAGCGGGAAGCGGTATACGAAAAACATTTTTACGATTCGTTAACTCTGGCCGAGGCTGTGTCGTTTTCTAAATCGCAATCCTTGGCGGACATCGGCTCGGGCGCCGGATTCCCCTCAATACCGCTGGCTATTGCGTTTCCTCATTTGCGAGTGACGATAATTGACTCACTGGCCAAACGAATCAAGTTTTTGGAAACGGTAGTCGACGAGCTTCAGTTAGCGCAAGTTTCTTGCCTGCATGCGAGAGCGGAAGATGCAGCCAGACAGAAAGAACATCGCGACAGCTACGATATCGTAACAGCACGTGCAGTTGCCCGTCTTGCGGTATTAAACGAATTTTGTTTGCCGTTCGTTCGTCCCGGGGGACTTTACGTAGCTATGAAGGGGACGGACATATCGGTAGAATTGGATGAAGCAAGATACAGCTTAACCAAACTTGGAGGACGACTGGTTGACGTCAAACGTCTAACTCTTCCTACAGAGGGGGCGGATCGGCATCTGATCGTATGCGAGAAGAAGGGATCCACGCCGCCTGCTTATCCGAGAAAAGCCGGCACTCCGCTCAAAACGCCGTTGCTCAAATCTTAAAATTCACAAGAAATGTTCCACGTGAAACAATCAGCCTATGCAGATGCATCGGCAAAAATGTTTCACGTGGAACATTTTTACGTTTACTCGGGGATAGATTACGTGATATTCTTATAGTGTTTGCTATGCAACGGCGTCGTGAAAGTTTTTTCACAGGCAGGAAAATGGGGCGGGAATAGCGAATAAAAGAAGGTAACAGATCTATGTGCCGCAGATGTGCCGTCAGGCGTGAATTGGCGGCGCTTTTTCGTCGCTGTGGACACGTGACATATCCGTCCTATCATACTTAATGTGGTGATCCGAGAGAAATGAAAGAGCAATTTTCACGATTGCTGGGTCTGACAGACCGCGGCTCTCAAGAAGAAGTGAAGAATATATCCGTTCACGACATCGTTCCAAGTCCTTATCAGCCGCGTACGGTGTTTGACGATGAACGGATCGACGAGTTGTGTCAAACGATTAAAACTCATGGCGTCATTCAACCTATCGTCGTTCGAGTGCGCGATGGGAAGCATGAGATTATTGCCGGTGAGCGCCGTTGGCGTGCGGTAACGAAACTGGGAATGGACACGATCCCGGCCATTATTCGCGAAATCAACGATTCTCAGGCTGCTTCGGTTGCTTTAATTGAGAATTTGCAACGCGAAGGTCTGACGGCTTTGGAAGAGGCGATCGCTTATCAGAAGTTGATTGATCTTCATAGTCTGACGCAGGAAAGCTTGGCTCAGCGATTAGGCAAGAGCCAGTCGACGATTGCCAACAAGATCCGGCTGCTGCAGCTAGGAGAGACAGTGCGTCAGGCGCTGCTCGAGCGGAAAATTACCGAACGTCACGGCAGGGCGCTGCTGTCCTTGCCGGATGAAGAAATGCAGAACAAGCTGTTGAAAGAAATTATCGATAAAGAATTGAATGTTAAACAGACCGAAACCCGCATTGCATTTCTGTTAGAGGCTTCGAAATCGAAGCGTTCTAAGCGGTTCTCGTTCTCTAAAGACGTTCGGCTCGCTGTGAATACGATCCGTCAATCGGTGGATATGGTTACCGGATCAGGCATTCCGATTAATGCCGAAGAGAAGGATTGCGAGGATCACTACGAAATAACCATTAGAATTCCTAAACGTTAGTAAGAAGCGGATGCCCATGCTTCAGATTCGGCGAGTACGGCAGTAGGCCGCCGCGGTCGGATCGGAATGGCGGAATGCTCGCGCTTGAACGAATTGGCAGCGAGCGTCCCAAGGGCATCCGTCTTTTTGATGATTCAGAATGTACAAGATGCGTTTCAGTCCATCTGCTGCTCGACAGAAGGCAAATTCCCGTCCATTGACGGTAATGCCGGCGTTGTTGCGTGTGCGATTCGGAGAGGCGACAATCGAGACAATCAGGATCCGAATCGTCTGCAGCTTATCTAATGCCGTCATTCTTGTAACGGCTTTGCCGTTAACGCATGGACGGTTATGAATATCGAGGTGAAAGAGGTTGTCAAAAATAATTGCGATTGCCAATCAGAAGGGCGGGGTTGGCAAAACGACGACATCGGTGAATCTGGGCGCCTGCCTGGCTTCTCTCGGCAAAAAAGTGTTGATCGTGGATATCGATCCGCAGGGCAATACGACTAGCGGGATTGGAATCAATAAAGCCGACGTGAGCTATTGTATATATGATGTGCTTATTAATGAGGTGCATCCCAAACAGGCGATCGCGGATACGGACATTCCCGATCTGAAGATTATCCCGGCCACGATTCAATTGGCCGGCGCCGAAATCGAGCTCGTGCCGACGATGTCGCGGGAAATTCGCCTTAAGAAAGCGCTGGGATTGGTGCGCAGCGAGTTTGATTACGTTCTGATCGATTGTCCGCCTTCATTGGGAATTCTCACGATTAACTCCCTAACAGCGGCTGATTCCGTATTGATCCCGATTCAGTGCGAATATTACGCATTGGAAGGGTTGAGCCAGTTGCTTAACTCGATCCGGCTCGTACAGAAGCACCTGAATACGTCGCTGCAAATCGAGGGCGTCCTGTTGACGATGTTTGACGCTCGTACGAACCTGGGTATCCAGGTTATCGAAGAGGTCAAAAAGTATTTTCAACAGAAGGTTTATCAAACGGTTATCCCTCGGAATGTCAGACTGAGCGAAGCGCCATCTCACGGACAATCGATCATAACGTATGATCCAAAATCCAAGGGCGCGGAAGTGTATCTCGAGTTGGCGAAGGAAGTGATCTCCTATGAGCAAGCGGCTAGGTAAGGGACTAGATGCGTTAATTACCTCTCTGTCGATTAAGGAAGACGATAAAATCGTTGAAATTCCGTTAACTCAGCTTAGAGCCAATCCGTATCAGCCTCGTAAGACGTTCGACGAGGAAGCAATTAAGGATTTGGCCGAGTCGATTCGCGAGCATGGCGTCATCCAACCGATTGTTGTCCGCCAGGCATTGAAGGGCTACGAAATTATCGCGGGCGAGAGAAGATTCAGAGCTTCCCAGCTTCTCGGTAATGCGACGATCCCGGCAGTTGTTCGCACTTACAACGATCAACAGGTTATGGAAATTGCGCTGATCGAGAACGTTCAGCGGGAGGATCTTAATTCCATAGAGGTTGCTGTTGCCTATCAAGCGATTATGAATCAATTTAAGTTAACGCAAGAGGAGCTTTCTCTGAAGGTAGGGAAGTCTCGATCTCATATCGCAAACTTCTTGCGGCTGTTGTCGCTTCCGGAAGAAATCAAGGAATATGTTTCACGTGGAACATTGTCCATGGGTCATGCCAGAGCGCTGGCAGGCATTAAAGACGACAATTTGAGGCGTCAATTGGCCAAGCAGACGGTCACTGCGGAATGGAGCGTGCGCGAGCTGGAAGAGGCGGTTCAAAACGCCGATTCCAAGAAAGCGAACGTGAAACCGAAAGCAAAGGTCAAAAAACGCGATCCTTATATAGAAGAGATTGAAGAGACGCTGCGAGAGAAGTTTCAAACGACCGTTCGAATCAAACCGAATAAAGACAACGGACGAATCGAACTCTCGTATTTCGGCAAAACTGATTTGGAGCGTCTGCTGGAGTTGCTGAAGGCAATGGCCTAATAGAGATAGATAAGAGTAGCATACCCAAGTTGTAATCTTCCAACGGAAGGATTAAACTAAGGTGTGCTATTGTTGTGTAAGGGACGGTGACTGCGATGAACGAGCAAAAAACGTTGATCTATATGGATAATGCGGCGACTAGCTGGCCTAAGCCTCCGGGAGTCGTCGAAGCGATCGAACGGAACGTGAGGGAAAATGCGGCGAACCCGGGTAGAGGAAGCCATGAAATGGCCGTTAAAGCAAGCAGGGTGCTATTCGATGCACGCAAGCGGCTGGCCCGACTGTTCGCAATCGGCAATCCGAACGATATTGCCTTTGCGCTCAATACGACTCATGCGCTGAATCTGGCGATTCAAGGCTATCTTAAACCGGGCGATCATGTTATCGCCACGTCCCTTGAGCATAACTCGGTCAGACGGCCTATTGAGGCCATGAAGCGGCGATTTGGCATTCATGCCACTTTCATCGCCGCGGACGAATGGGGACGTCTGAACGTCAAGGATGTAGAAGATGCCATCACGCCGTCAACCAAGTTGATTGCCGCATCGCACAGCTCGAATCTCCTTGGCTCAATTGCTCCGATTGCGGAACTGGGGGAGTTGGCAAAGAGGCGAGGGGTGAAGCTTCTTGTAGATGCCGCTCAGAGCGCCGGAGTGCTGCCTATAGACGTTGAAACGATGGGGATCGATCTTCTGGCCTTTCCCGGACATAAGGGGCTTCTCGGCCCGCAAGGGACCGGAGGCTTGTACATTCATCCGGAGCTAGATCTTGAGCCTCTGATGCATGGAGGGACAGGCAGTAAGTCGGAAGCGCCGGAGCAACCGATGATCCGTCCCGACCGCTATGAGGCGGGAACGCAAAACACGCCCGGTATTGCCGGGCTTTCCGAAGGCGTTCAGTTTGTGCTGCGAGAGACGACGAAAGCCATTCACGACAAGGAACGCGATTTGACTTTTCAACTGATGGAGGGACTGCTGGCGATTGAGGGAGTTCGTATTCTAGGGCCGGAAGTCGGAGTTGAGAGAACGGCGATCGTCTCCTTTGTCGCAGAAGGGATGGATCCGTCCGAAATGGCGTTCCTGCTTGATCGGCAATTCGGGATCGCGGTAAGGGCAGGTTTCCACTGTACGCCGCTCGGTCACGAGACCGCCGGAACCTACGAGACGGGCGCCGTGCGCGCAAGTCCCGGATATTTTACGGAGAAATCGGATATCGTATCTCTGGTAGATGCCGTTAAGGAAATTACCAATACGATGCGTAAAAGAAATTGAGATATAAACGTTGGGGGAATCAGCAAGAATGGAAGGCTGGAACGATCAATTAACCGTTATTGTTGCGGGTGTCTTAGGCGTACTACTGGTCGTCTCGTTCATCTGGCTTGGCGTATTGTCGAGCAAGTTGAGCAAACTTAAGAAAGCGCACGGTCTCTTGATGGGGGATACGGGCGTAACGAATATGGAGGACGTCATGCGCGTCATTCATGAACGGATGTCTGAGCTTAGCGGCAAACAAGCCGAACAAGCCCGGACGATGGAACAGCACGAAGGACGCCTCTCGTCTTTGAAGGGGCGAGTCGGCGTCCATCGGTTTAACGCGTTTTCGGATTCGGGAAGCGATCTGAGTTTCTCCGTCGCATTCATTAATGAAGCGCAGGACGGTGTCATCATTACCGGAATTCATGGTCGCGAGCAAACTTTCCTTTACGCTAAACCGATCGATAAAGGGCAATCCGCCTACATGCTGTCCCCGGAAGAAAAGACGGCAATCAGTCTGGCCATGCAGAAGGGATAACCGGTTTGCTGCGGGTGCTATGTACGGCGTTTAACAAGCTTTGCGCAATAATTTCCGACATCTTGACGACCAGATTCAGACGAGTGTTCTGCAGCACGAAATATTCCATGAAGCCGCCGACATTCACAATTCCCGTCATATGAATGTCTCCGACGGGAGGCAGCTCCTTGTTCACCCCGGCTCCGGGTCTGACCGGTCCTGAGCCGATCTGGATACAGCCGACGCTGGCAACTTGTCCGAGGCAAGCGTCAACGGCGATGACGAACGGCTGTCGCGAGATTCTCATAATTTTGAGCAATGTCTCGCTGAGGTTCATCGCATGTACCGGTTCGTCGAGAGTTCCGTACAGATCGAATAATGGACTGTATTCGCGAGCGAGAGCGGTGCCGACGAGAGGCCCTAACGAGTCGCCCGTAGAGCGGTCGGTTCCGACGCAGACGATGACGATCCGGCGATCGGGAGACAGGCCTTCCAAGTAATACTCGAGCTGCTGGGACAATCTTTGCAATACGGATGGATCGTTAAAAGGAATCTTTAAAGAGAGCGCCGCCGATTCCGGTGCGGGACTCGAGTGTTTCTCCCAAGCGCCGTTCATTCGTCCGATTCGCCTCCTACCCTAGTATGCTACTAGTATATGGACGAACTCGCGCATTTATACTTGGACGCAGGAGGTTTGTACGATGGACTTTTTCTTGCTGGCATTCGATTCCACGCAGCAAGCGCTGCGGGCCGAGATGCTGCTTGAATACGCGGATATCGAGATCGATCTTTGTCCCACGCCCAAGGAGATTACGGCTGGCTGCGCATTATCTATCGAATTCCCCGCCGCCGACCTGGAGACGGTCCGACGAATCATCGAATCGGAGAAGGTCGAAATAAGAGGTTTATTCGAGAGAACGCAGGTCGGATACGAACAGATTCAATGAGAGAGGGAGAGATAGAGCTATGAAACCTTTCTTCGCATCGGGGCAGACAGAGTCCGCAGAGAATCTGTGGGAGCAGTTTGTCAGAGAGATGAGCGAATTTCTGCAGGACACGGAAATGTGGAAGGACGTATCCTTCCTGGTCTTGCGAATTGTACTGATCTGCGTCATCAGCCGTCTCGCGTTGGCCGTTCTTAATCGGATAATCGACCATGCGACGAACGAGAAGAAATCCAGAAGGCTGAAGCTTCGAACAAGGCGCGTTCAAACGCTAGGCCGTCTGTTGAAAAACACAGCCTCTTATCTTATTAATTTCATTACGATTTTGCTTGTATTGGGAGAGTTCAATATTCAGATCGCTCCGCTTCTGGCCGGCGCGGGGGTGATCGGATTGGCGATCGGCTTCGGCGCGCAAAGTCTGGTCAAAGATGTCATCACCGGGTTCTTCATCATTTTTGAGGATCAGTTTGCGGTAGGCGATGAGATTCAGACCGGCTCGTTCAAAGGAAGCGTCGAATTGATCGGGTTACGCTCGACTCGCATCCGCAGCTGGACGGGAGAGGTTCACATCATTCCGAACGGCTCGATTAACCAGGTGACGAACTTTTCCGTAAATCCGCAGCTTGCCGTCGTCGATATTACCGTTTCCTCCGATTATACGATTGAGGAAATGATGTCGTTGATGCGTCAGGTTCTGCTCCAGATCAACGATCTGAATTTGACGGCAGCGCCCGAGGTGCTGGGAGTGCAGACGCTTGCTCCGAGTCAGATGACGATTCGAATTACCGCCAAGTGCAGGCCGAATACCGTCGGCGAGGTTACGCGTCTGGTCAATACGGAAGTGAAGAAGGCACTGGAGGCCAAGCAGGCGTCGGTCATCGATTAATCGCGCAGTGTAGTCGCAACAAGCTGCAGGCAGGAAAATCGGGGAGGGTATCGAAATGGAGAAAAAAAACTTCGAGCTTGGCGACGTCGTGATGATGAAGAAGCCGCACCCATGCGGAGCCAACGAGATGGAGATCATTCGGATGGGCATGGATATTCGCATCAAATGCGTCAAGTGCAAGCATAGCATTCTGCTCCCTCGCGCGAAGTTCGAGAAGAGCCTGAAGAAGGTTCTGAGACCTGCTGGAGGAGCCGAAATAGGGGAGACAGAGGGATAGGCTGCGGCCCCTAAAATGGATACACAATCCAGTTGCAAGCTCAATTAAAATATGATATGATTTTCCTTGCTGCGGAGAGGTACCCAAGTGGTCCAAGGGGGTTGACTCGAAATCATCTAGGCGTCGCAAGGCGTGCGTGGGTTCGAATCCCACCCTCTCCGCCATAAACAAAAAATGAGTCGATCCCTGAGAAGGGATCGTTTTTTGTTTGTGGCGAATCCCACCTGAATAGGAGTGTTGACGGATATGGACAAGCATCTGCGCAGCTCTTGGGTGCTACGGGTGTTGATCGTATGGATAGGGACGGGAATGCTGGCCGGTATATGGCCATACGAAGCAACCGCTGCAGGGGACAAAGCTAAGGCAGACGACAAGCCGGTCGTCTGCATCGAGGCCGGACATCAAGCCAAGGCCAATCTGGGGCTCGAACCGATTGCGCCGGGCAGCAAGAAGAAGAAGGCGAAGGTAGCCGGCGGGACAAGCGGCGTGGCAACGAAGAAGCCGGAGTATAAGCTGACGCTGGAAGTGGCGCTAAAGCTGGAGAAGGCGCTGGCCAGCGATTATCGAGTCGTGATGGTACGCCGGACGAATGATGTGAATCTGTCGAACAGCGAGAGGGCGCTAGTCTGTAATAAAGCCAAGGCGGATGTCATGGTACGGCTTCATGCGGATGGCAGCACGGATGCGAAGGTGAAGGGAATGACGTTTTTCTTCCCATCCGCGAACAATACATATACGAAAGCGATCGCGAAGCCGAGCAAGGAAATGGCCAAGATCGTCTCGGAACAGGTGATTGCCGAAACCGGAGGCAAGCTGATCGGGGTTCGGGAACGAGGCGATCTGACGGGCTTTAATTGGACGAAGGTTCCGACCTTCCTGATTGAGATGGGTTTTATGACGAATAAAGAGGAAGACAAGCGAATGAGCGATCCCGAATATCAGGACGCCATTGTCAAAGGGATTAAACAGGGCCTCGATCAACGCTTTAAAATAACGAAGAACCCTTAATCAAGGGTTCTTCGGGCGACGGTTAATGAGTTGCTTTGAGACGTAACCAATGTTGCTGAGTTCAACTCAGCTCTTCGGTGACCGGATGTCTGAAATCGATGTGTTTGCAGACTGTGTCTTTAGCACAACGCCTCGCTTCCGTTACCTACTCCGATGGGACGTAATCTCTTGCGGTTGTTGCCCGAATTCGTTCAACGGAACCACACCTCTCGTTTGCCGTCGCCGAAATATAGAATGTCCGGTTTGTGTTCGCCTTATTCATCCGACAATAATATTATCGCTGACGTTTTACTTTTTTCCACTTACGGTTATGGTTGGTCGTCTCCGGGAACTTCTCTCCTTTGCGCAGATGCACATGCTGAGGGTTGTTGATTCCCATATGAAAAGAGTCCTCGCCGACTTCCATGTATTCGCCGTCGTTTGGAGCGTGTTGTCCGGGTTCGAATTGCGTTTGCTCGCCCATAGCCTTCACCTCCTGTCGTGGAGTTAGTGTAGCGCGAATTTCCTTGCGATATTCAGCCCATTGTGATAAAGTATTCAGGTATGCTATAGAATGCATACTCCTTGCTTCCCAGCCGAGAGCCAAGCTGTCGGTCTGACAAGTGGGAGGCCAAAAGACCTTAAGGAGGTGAACGGAAGATGCGCAACTATGAGTTGATGTACATCATCCGTCCGGACGTGGAACAAGAAACCGTTCAAGCTGTCACGGAGAAATTCCAGGGCATCATCGGGAACGGCGGAGAGATCGTTAAGCACGACTTGATGGGTAAACGTCGTCTTGCTTACGAGATCAACAAGCACCGCGAAGGGACGTATGTGCTGGTTCATTTCAAGGGAACGTCGGAAATCGTGACGGAACTTGAGCGCGTTCTGAAGATTACGGACGAAATTATTCGTCACATGGTCGTCAGAGAGCAAACTGCGTAAACCGCACAACACCGGGCGGACAACCGCCGTGAGATTTACAATGCCATGTCAATGTGGAGGGAAACCGCGATGCTGAACCGAGTCATTCTCATAGGACGCCTGACCAAGGACCCTGAACTGCGCTACACGCCTGCAGGAGTAGCCGTTACCCAATTTACGCTGGCGGTAGACCGTTCGTTCTCCGGCAATCGGGAAGAACGAGAAGCGGATTTTATTCCAGTCGTTACTTGGAGACAGCTTGCCGAGACGTGCGCCAATTACCTTCGCAAAGGTCGTCTGGCCGCAGTGGAAGGCCGCATTCAAGTGCGCAACTACGAGAATAACGAAGGTCGACGCGTCTATGTGACGGAAGTGATCGCCGACAACGTTCGATTCCTGGAATCGCCTAACCGCGAAGGCGGCGGTGGACAAGGAAGAGACGATGCTTACGGCAGCGCTCCGGCACCAAGCGCAGGAGGCGGATACGGCGGCAGCGGTAGCAATCGCAGCAATGCCGGATCGCAGCGCAGCAGCGGCAACAATAACGATCCCTTCGCCGATGACGGGCGACCGATAGACATATCGGACGATGATCTGCCATTTTAACTGGAAAGGACGGAGAACAAATGAGCGAACAACAAGCACAGCCACAAGCACGTGAAGAGCGCCCAGCGCAAGGTGGCCGTCCAGGCGGCGACCGTGAGCAACGCGAGCCTCGCAAGTTCCGCCGCGGCGGACGCAACAAGCGTAAGAAGGTTTGCTACTTCACCGTAAATAAAATCACTTACGTCGACTACAAAGAGCTGGATCTTCTTCGCAAGTTCATCAGCGAGCGCGGCAAAATCTTGCCACGCCGCGTGACGGGCACGAAAGCGAAATACCAGCGTATGTTGACTGTAGCGATCAAGCGCGCTCGTCAAATGGCTCTTCTGCCATACACGACGGAGTAGGCTTAACGACAAGAGACACGGCCATTTTATGGTCGTGTCTCTTTGCGTTTTTGGGTAAGGATCTTTTCAGGCAGTCTACCTATTTTGAAGTATATTTTGAGAGCCGGCCAAGTTATAAGCGTTAATACCTCTAAGGGAGTATAGCCTTTCGCGAGCGTATTCTTTAAGCTATAGCATGGAATACACTCGCATTTCGGATGAAAGGAATAACCCTATGAAAAAACGCAGAATCCCTTCCTTGCTGGCAGCTGTTGCACTACTGCTGCCGTTGCTTGGCGTTCTGACAACAGCCGGCCCCCTCACACCAGCCAGTGCGGCTGCTTTCCAAGGTCAACTGATGACAACCTTCAACATGGTGTTCAACCAAACCTACAACGGACGAGCGACTCACTATCTATACAGCGTAAACGGCACGGTCCATGAAACCTTTGATCTGCCTCCTGCGGCAGCCGCCTGGGCTACGCCGTCAAATTTCTACGAGGAGGGCTGGTTTCGTAACAGTACCCAAGAGGTCTTTACCTATAGCTTTAATGGCCAAGTCATGCAAACAACCGATCGGATGAGTATTCCGCCGACAGCCGCATGGGCCACAATCTCTTCTTTTGAAATAGATGAGGATCCCGGTCAAGCTATTCGTAATCCGATCTTTCATTACTCGGTCAATGGTACCGATGTGCTGACTACGGGAGCCGCAAACGAAATCCCGCCGAATGCGATGTGGGCGGCGCTTGTTTCCTTCGACACGAAGTGGGTGAGGATCACTAATGTGCAGTTTACATCCTATACTTTGAGCCGATCGCTTCCGTCCGTCGTATCTTTTTCGATTTCGTCGGATAGCGGTGATCCGCAATATGCCAGGGTGGGAGATTCTTTAACGCTTAAGCTTGTCACCGACCGCTTAATCATGAAGCCGATCTTGAGAATGGCCAACCGAACTCTGTTCTCCGAAGGGAGCGGTACAACGTGGGAAGGAGGCCTCTATCTATTTAATTATAATGTCGAGGAAGGACCGATTCCGGTATCGGTAGAATTTTATACGGAGGAAGGGGCCCCGGGGCCGATTCTTACGGCGACGACGGACGGGACGGCGTTGATCCATGACAAAACGGCTCCTTCGATCTCCTATACGCTGACGCCGGCGGGCGCGACAAAGCAGGACGTGACCGTGCAGGTTACGGTATCCGATGCGGGCAGCGGAGTGGAGCAGACGAAATGGGCGGAAGGCTCCCGAGACGTTTCTTACTTTGCGACGGGAGGCAACGCGACCGATAGCTTCATCGCGAGCGAGAACGGAACCTACACCTTGTATGCGCGCGACCGCATCGGCTATGAATCCCTTCAGCAGGTGACGGTGTCCAACATTGACCGCGAAGCGCCGACGCTGGTGCTGACGCCGAGCACAACCGAGCTGACAAGCGAGGATGTCGCGGTAACGGCAACGGCGGTCGACAATGTCGCGATCGAAAAGCTTCTCTGGGCGGAAGGCGCGAGAAACGCTGCTTACTTCGCAGCAGGAAACGGTACAACTTTCTCCGATGCGTTTTCCGTGAACGAAAATGGAACCTACACCGTCTACGCAGAGGATACGGCCGGCAATGTAACGCTTGAGAGCATCACGGTATCGAATCTGCTGCGTCAGGCACCTTCGATATCGCTAACGCCTTCACCTGCATCTCTCACGAACGAGCGAGTAACAGTCGATATTGAAGCCCGTCCCGTAAGGGAGGCTGCCGGTAATTCGCTTGCCGCGCTTCGATGGGCCAAGGGAGAATATGCCGCAGCCTTCTTTGCGGCCGGAGGCGGTCAAGATGCGCTTCCGACACAAAATTTCGAGGCGGACGAAAATGATCGCTATTCGGTGTATGCGCGGGATGCAGTAGGCAACGAAGCGGTCTCAACCATCGACATTTCCAATATCGACAGCGAGGCGCCGACGATAGTGTTGACGCCAAGCACGATTACGCCAACGAACGAAAACGTGACGGTTGCCGTAATTGCGGCGGACTCAGGTAGCGGTCTGGAGAGTGTACGTTGGTCGGCGGAGGGGTTCGAACCGGGCACCGCGTGGACATCGTTCGAGGTGGTTGACGACGAATTCACCGTGGAAATCAACGGGACGTATACAGTGATAGCCTCTGACAAGGCGGGCAACCAAACGATAACTACGCTGGACATTACGAATATTGATCGTGAAGCGCCGACCCTGGCGCTAACGCCAAGCATAACTGCGCCGACGAATTCGGATATCGCGGTCGCGGCCACTGCGACTGATAATGTTGCAATCAGCAAGCTGCTCTGGGCGGAGGGAACGAGGAATGCCGCATACTTCAAAGCCGGCAACGGTACATCGTTTACCGGAAGCTTCCCCGTTACCGTCAACGGAACGTATTCCGTGTACGTTGAAGATACGGCGGGCAATACAGCCCTGAAAAGCATAACGATATCCAACCTATTCCGACAGGAGCTAACGATCGCGTTAACTCCATCCTCGATTTTCTTGACGAACGAGCCGGTTACGGTTGACATTGAAGCCCATCCCGAAGGGGAGGACGACGGTAATCCGCTTATCGCACTACGCTGGGCTAGCGGAGAAAGGGATGGCGCGTTCTTTGCGGCCGGAGGCGGTCTAGATGCGCTTGCGGAGCAAGAATTCAAGGCCAATGAGAACGGTCGCTATTCAGTGTATGCGCGAGATACGGCAGGTAATGAGGCGATATCGTCTATCGAACTATCCAACATTGACCGTGAAGCGCCGACGCTATCGCTTATTCCAAGCAGGATTGAGCCAACGAACAAAAATGTAACGATTGCCGTAAGTGCGGTGGATTCGGGCAGCGGTCTGGAGAACATCCGCTGGTCGGCGGAGGCGTTCGATCCGGATTCCCCGTGGACGTCGACCGAGGTTGTCGATCGTGAATTCACTGTCGAGACCAACGGGGCGTATACGGTGGTTGCCGCCGACCGTGCAGGCAACAGGACCGTCCGACAGGTAATCGTGGAGAACATTTTCCTTGACGCGCCGACGCTGTCACTGGTTCCGGAGACGACTGAGCCGACAGGCGGGAAGGTTACCGTATCCGTTCAAACGGAGGCAGTAGGGGACGGAAATGCCCTCTCGACTATCCTTTGGACTGCGGGAGAAAAGGAGATCAGTTATTTTCCCGAAGGACAAAGCGAGAATATCACATTAAGCAAGCAGTTCGATGTGCAGGCCAACGGAACGTATACCGTCTACGTTCGCGATGCCGCCGGCAACGAAATACGCAAGACGATCGTAATCGATAATCTTCGGCGCACGAATGCTGCGCTTGCCTCGCTTATTGCGCTTAACGGGGAGGAAGCGTTGACGTTCTCCAGCGCTTTCGATCCCGAGCGGCTGGAATATGCGCTTAACGTCGGGCAACAAGTAAGCGCGATTAAGCTGAAAGCTTCGGCGGCAGATACGGATGCCTCGATCACGGTAAACGGCAAGCCGCTTGCCGGTGGAGAATCCGTATCGATCCCGGTAACATACGGATCAAATACGATTCGGGTTGTCGTGTCAGCACAGCTACCCTCCGTGCAGAGGAGCTATACGATCCAGGCAACTCGCCAAAGCCCGCCATCTTCCGGAGGGGCAACCGGATCGCCCGCTGGAGGAGCGACCGATGAATTATCGTCCGCGGCATTCACGGTATGGTTAAACGGCAAGCCGACCAAGGCGGCATTGATCGAAACCTTCAGCCGCAGTTCGGATGGACGGGTCATAAAAGAATTAAAGCTCGAGGATGCCGCGGCGATCACAGCTCTCGCACAGCAAAGCGGAGTGAACGAGCTTCGTATCGGATGGAGCGCCCAGGCTGATCCGTTAACCGAGGCCGTCAGGCTCCAACTGTCCGCTAAAGCGCTGAGCCAGTTGTCGATGTCCAACATCCGGTTGACGCTGGACGTGGGCGCCGTTGCCTATGAATGGCCGACAGGAAATTCAATCCCATCCGACAGCAAGCTGATTGTACAACTGAAGACTCTTCAGCAGCCTGCGGATGCAGAGCTGACGTTGAATCGGGCCCGCAAAGCCGGTGCAGGCGCGGATCGGGCTAAGTTAGTGGGCGTTCCTGTTGAAATAACGGCAAATCCCGGGAATTCGGCGGGAGCAGAAGCCGCCTGGCTAGTGCTGCCTCTGCCGGACGGACTTGAATCAACTGCCTTGCGAAAGCTGGCCGTCTTTCTGGAGAACGGCGACGGCACGAGTTCGATTGTACCGGGAACGATTCGTTATGACTCCAAAGGTCGCGCAACCGGCATCGCAGTAAGCTCGGGGGCTTCCGCCCGCGTCTCCGTGCTGGAAGCCGAGCCGATCGAGGCTATGTTCACTCCTTATGTCAGCGGGTATGCTGCAGGCAGCTTCGGTCCTCAGCGCGCAGTAACTCGGGCGGAGTTGGCCGCTCTGCTGGCTAAGCTGACACCTGCGGACAACGATGCCCGCACAGCAAGCGACGGGGCGGCGGCCTTCCGGGATGTGCCGCAAGCGCACTGGGCAGCTAAGGCCGTCGAGGAGGCGTACGCCAAGGGCTGGATGGGAGGAAAATCTGGCAGGCAGTTCAGTCCCAACGATTCGCTGACCCGCGCCGAGCTAGCCGTAGTGCTTGTAAGGTGGCGCGAAGCCCAGGCGGCAGGGCTTCCCCGATTCGCGGATGCGGCATCTCATTGGGCGGCTTCATCTATCGCCGCGGCCGAACGAGAGGGCTGGATTAACGGCTTCGCCGACGGTAGCTTCCGCCCTGAGCAGAACGTGACCCGCGCCGAAATGGTCGTACTGTTAAATCGCGTGCTTGGACGTCCGGCTCTGCCGGATGGCGGATCGAGCTGGTCAGATGTGCCTGAGTCCCACTGGGCTGCCCCTGCCATTCGTTCCGCTTCGCAAAGCTTCGCAGCGCTTCGCTACCTCAGCGGGGAAGTTGAGTTGCTCGGCAAGTGAACAGGCTGACTATTTCCGTTGAGAAGCTGCGGCAATGGACGTAAGAGAGAGAGCAAAAAAGAAGACGGTCAAATATCAAGAACAAGAGCAAGAAAAAGAAAAAGAGCAGACTATCGAAAACGGTAGCCCGCTCTTTTTTGTGCTTCACACAGGGCGATCAGGAACTCTTGATTCTCCATTGCAAATAAAGCGGATAGTCTGGCTTATTTCCATCTGTTGAGCCAATACAGCGCTCTTAAAGCGGAAAGCCCGCTTTATTTTTCAAAAAATCAGCTTTTACCGAATTTAAAGCGGAGAACCGACTCTATTTCCCTCAAAACAGTCTATTTCCCACATTTAAGGCGGATAATCCGCTTTGGTGCATGGCTACTAGGTTGCTGTTATTTCCAGGATTTGTTATTCCTGAAGTGTTAGTAGCCAACCGATCAAGCTCTCGTGTTATAATGGCTGAAAAAAACGGAGCAAGGTGGTTGAGGCGATGGAATGGCGGTTGTCGTTTCCGAGCATGGGGAATTTTTCATTGCATTCGCTGAAGAATAGGGTGGCTGCCGTTCTGCTGCTCAGCACGATCATTCCGCTCGTGCTGAGCGGCGGCATATCGTATTTCTCGATTACGTCGATTTTGGAAAACAAAATTCAGAACGGTGTGCACAGCAACCTCAAGCAGGTGCAAATTTCCCTTGTCAATACACTCGCCAATCTGAACCACGTGTCTCAGCAGCTTGCTTTTAACGGTACGGTCGGGCGCGATCTGTCCAAATACCTCGAGATGGACGATCTTCTCCTGAAGGATCGGCTGGGCAAAGAGATTCAGAACAATGTGAATCTCATCAATTTTACGAATCCCGACCTCGGCCGCATGTTCTACTATTTTGCCGATACGCAGAGCTATGTGTTTCCGGAGCCGATGCTGAGCGACCAGTTCGTCCCGGAGAGCAATCCTAAGCTGCTGCAGCAGGGGGAGCTGACCTATTACGGGCCCCACCAAACGGCGATGTCGCGTTTCATCGATCGGATGGTGCTGTCCGCTACTCGCAAGGTGGACGTTCCCGGCTACGATAACCTGTACATCTATATCGAGACAAGCTTCCAATTGACGCAGAACGTGCTGCAAGCGGATAATACATCCATGAACGTAGGGCATCTGCTTGTTAACGAAAACAATCAGGTGACCTACAGCGAGAATGCCCAGCTGTTTCCCGTCGGAAGCCGGTATGAGCCTGCCCGCAATCGCGAGGGCATCTATGAGACTCAGGGCAGCCTGCTCTTCGAAGAGCCGCATGCGCAGGGCTGGAAGCTTGTCGCCGTCATTCCGAAGGAAAGCTACAACAGCGAGAAGAATTTGTGGATTCGCCAGTTCGCTCTGTTCACCTGTGTCTCGATCCTGATTGCGTTGGTGTGCTTCTGGACGATCTGGCGGACGATCCGCAAACCGCTTGCCCGGTTTAATAAGGAGATCAAGCAAGTTCACGACAGCAACTTTCACTCTCCGCTCAAAATGACCAAAATCATCGAGTTCGATTTTCTGCTGCGAAAGTTCCAGCAGATGAGACAGCAAATCTGGGAGCTGCTGCAGGAAATTAAGGAGAAAGAGAAGCGGAAGACCGAGATGGAGGTCGAGAAGCTGCTGTTTCAGATCAATCCGCACTTCATCCACAACACGCTGGATACGATCCGTTGGTTGGCGCGTTCACAGGGCATGAAGGAGATCGACAACCTGATCTCGGCGCTTAATCGGGTTCTCTATTACAATATGGGCAAGGGCGGCCCTTCGACGATCCGGGAAGAAATCGCAGCTTTGAAGGATTACGTCGAGCTGCAGCGCATCCGGTACGATTTTGCGTTTACGGTTAACGTTCATGCCAATGAGGATGTTCTTAATTTGCCGATTCCGCGATTCATTTTGCAGCCACTGGTGGAAAATAGCCTGTATCACGGGTTAAAGGACGAAGGGCGGATCGAGGTTCGCATCGAAGCGGTGGAAGGGCGTTATGCGAGCATTCAAGTGCAGGATAACGGAGCCGGCATGAAGGAAGAGGAGATGAAGCGGCTATTGGAGAACCATACTCGCGAACGACGCAAAGTCGGGATGGGGATTGGACTTTATTATGTCAATCGCATGATCCGTGCACAGTATGGAGATACCGCGAGCTTTGATATTAGCAGTGAATCGGGGAAAGGGACGACGATGGCTATTCGCATTCCGCTGGATGAAGAACGCAGCATGGAGGAGAGCTGAGACGCATGATCAAAGTTCTGGTTGTCGATGACGATAGATTGGCGCGGCGGGGGATCATCGCGGAAATGCCGTGGGACGCATTTGACATGAAGGTGGTCGGGGAAGCGAACAACGGGGAAAACGCTTTGGAGTTTTTGCGGAGCGAGGAAGTGGACCTGTTGATTACCGATCTTGCCATGCCGATTATGTCGGGGCTCGATCTGATGCGAGAGGTGCAGCGTCTCTATCCGAAGATCTGGTTTGTCGTGCTTACGTTTCACCAGGATTTCGAACTGATCCAGGAGGCGCTTCGTATCGGGGCGATCGATTATATTGCCAAGACGCAAATCGAGGATGCCCGGATGGAGGAGGTGCTGGAGCGAATCAGCGAACGGATCCGGCGCAGTCAGGAAGCTTCCCTTCCCAACGCCGAACGGAGATCGGCCGAGCCGAAGGCCGCCGCGGATTCCATGCTCGTATATATCGCCGCCGGCGCCGGACAGGCCGACTTTGGCGCGCTCTGGAAGCTTCCGTCCATGGCAGGACAAACGATACAAGAGGTAAGATTGGGGCTGTGGACCGCATTCCCGGAGCGGGAAATGACGGATGAAGACGTTGCGGCGATGAAGAGAGAGCTGGTCGAGCTGGGGTTGGAACGGCAAGTTACGGTGCTGCACATTCGCGGAATACGCGATACGGATCGCGAGCAATTGCTTAAGCATCTGCTGCGGTACAAGGAAATATCTTTGTTTTACGAACGCAAGCCTGGCGTCTTCT
This sequence comes from Cohnella sp. LGH, assembly GCF_017671885.1. Lineage (NCBI taxonomy): Bacteria > Bacillati > Bacillota > Bacilli > Caryophanales > Paenibacillaceae > Cohnella > Cohnella sp. LGH. Next base: position 8,868,048 of record NZ_CP072117.1, on the reverse strand, counting down.
ATTACGAATATACCGCCGAGCGATTGCAGGAGCCGTATCCGGGATGGAGCGACGAAGAGCTGCGCAGGAATCGCGACGCTTGGTCTTCGCTGCACTGGATCGTTCGTACCGGCGCGTACGAGGAGCTGCTGCAAGAGATCGAGAGAGCAAGACCGTCTGCGGCGCAGCTCGCCAACCTGTTCTATACCGCCAGAATGAGCTGGGTTCGCATCTCGCGCGAGGAAGCGGGCATCGAGGAGGAAATGCCGGGCACAGGGGCGCTCTGGAGCGAATGGACAGGCTGGCTGAGCGCGGTTCGCGGCAAGCTGCGGGCGATCGTGGCAAAATCGGCTTATTCGGAGGAAATCGCCCAAAGCATTATGTCGGCGGTCGATTACATCAACCTCCATCTTGAGGAGGACATTCGCCACAGCGATCTGGCCAAGCAAGCGAATATGAGCAAGGGGTACTTCAGTCAATGCTTCAAAGAGATCGTTGGTCGTACGTTCCACGATTATATTCGCGACGCAAGAATCGAAAACGCGCAGTTGCTGCTCGCGGAAACGAAACAGCCGATCTACCGGATCGCGGAACAGTGCGGGTATGCGAACGAGAAGTATTTTAGCAGAGTATTTCGCGAACAAACCGGTAGGCTTCCAAGCGAATACCGGCAAGAGAAAGCTAAGGTATAATTTGTTCCGCCAAGAGGTACACTTTTTCACACTTGCATTAGTCGACGCTTTGAGCAGCGTTAATTATTGTCCCAATCGCAGGAACGCAGCGTCTCTCGGGCGCTGTCTTTTTTGTTTTAAGATAGGGATTGTAAACAAGGAACATCACAACAAAGGGGATGGGAACATGAAGGGGAAGCACAAGAAATTCGGCCTTCTGATGCTGGCTTGCTCGCTTGCATTTGTATCCGCTTGCAACAGCAATAACAGTAATAGCGGCAGCAGCGCGCCCTCAAGCGCCTCCAACTCGGGGGAGTCGCCGTCTGCTCAGGCGTCGGGCGTCGGTTCGGAAACGATCGATCCGCTGGGCAAATACGCCGAGCCCGTCACAATGACGATCGGGAAAGCGGTGCCTCCGGACGATAAGACGCTGCCTGAAGGGGACACGGTAGAGAATAACCAGTTTACACGCTATTTCGAGGAGAAGCTTAACTTGAAGTTCAAAGCGGCTTGGATAGCGGCTCAGGGCGACGCATACGATCAGAAGCTGGCGCTTTCCATCTCCAGCAACGATCTGCCAGATGCAATGGTCGTGTCCGAGAAAGAGTTGAAAACAATGGTGAAAGCCGGCCAGCTCGAGGATCTGACAACGGTATACGAGCAATATGCGTCTCCGTATTTGAAACAGATGTACGATGCGACGAACGGCAAGGCGTTCAAGAACGCGACCTTCGACGGCAAGCTGATGGCGCTGCCGAACCTGAATGTCGATTAAGATCCGATCAAATTGCTGTGGGTGCGTCAGGATTGGCTCGACAAGCTCGGTCTCAAGCCTCCTCAAACCGTCGATGAGCTGGCTGCGATTGCCAAAGCTTTCATCGAGCAGGACCCGGATGGCAACGGCAAGCCGGATACGTTCGGTTTATTGGGGGATTCGGACAATACATTCGGACCGTTATACTCCGCGTATCAGGCTTATCCCGGCATGTGGCTGAAGGATGCCGACGGCAAGGTCGTCTATGGAACGACGACTCCGCAGATGAAAGAAGCTCTGGGCAAGCTTAGTGAGATGTACGCGCAAGGTTTGCTGGACAAGGAGTACGCAATTCGCAAGGACACGTCGGAACTAATCAACGGCGGGCGCGCCGGAATGTTCCTGTTCGGCGGCTGGTCCACAGGCTGGGGCTTGTACGATTCGTTCAAAAACGACCCGAAAGCGGTATGGAAAGCGTACGCGCTTCCGCTGGACGGCTCCGGTCAGTACAATGCGACATTAGGGCCGGTTAGCTCGCTATATTTCGTTGTGAAGAAAGGTTATTCCAATCCGGAAGCGCTCGTGAAGTACTTGAACCTGTATGCGAATGTCGAGAACGATGCCGAAGCGATGGCCAAATTGATCAATGGCGTTAATGCGGCGTACTTCCCGCTTCGCGCTACGTTCGTGGAACCGAATATTGTGACCAATCGGTTGAAGGCGGTTAAGGAAGCGCTTGACGGCAAAATCCAACCGGAGCAACTGAGACTCGACCAGAAGGACGTCTACGACAAAGTCGCCGCGAACAACGCCGATCCGGGCAAGGACCCTGGAAGTTGGATGTACAGCACTTCCTATATGGTCGGCGGCGGAGCGCTGGAATCGCCGATGAACAAAGTGTTGGGCGTGTTCTATTCGCAGACGAAGTCGATGGAGCTGAAATGGCCGGCGCTGAAAAAGATGGAAGCCGAGATGATTACGCAGATTATCATGGGCAGAGAATCGCTGGATGCGTTCGACTCCTTCGTGGCCGAGTGGAAGAAGAGCGGCGGCGATCAGATTACCCGGGAAATTGAAGAGCAATTAACGGAATAAGCGGATTCGGGCGTTCGTCATCGCGTATTGCGGCGAACGCCCGTTCTTCGGAAAGAGCGGGTGAGCGGCTTCATGAGAAATCGGCGATTTCAGTTTCATTATCATTTGATGATGCTTCCCGGTATTGTGGTGCTGTGTATCTTCAGCATCGTACCTATGCTAGGCGGCGTGATCGCGTTTCAGGATTTTAATCCGGGTCTCGGCTTTTTCCGTTCGGAATGGGTAGGGCTGGACAACTTTCGATATCTGTTCGAGCTTCGCGACAGTCGAACGATCTTCTTCAACACCGTTTTTATCGCGCTAATGAAAATGGCCGCCCATCTGATCGTACCGCTTCTTTTCGCACTTATGCTGCATGAGCTGCGATTCGGCAGGCTAAAGCGTTGGATTCAAACGATCGTCTATTTGCCTCATTTTCTATCATGGGTCATTTTGTCGGGGATCGTCATTCAACTACTGTCCTCGGAGGGGCCGATTAATCAACTGATCGTCGCGTTGGGCGGTCAATCGATCATGTTTCTCGGAGACAACAATTGGTTTCCCTATGTGATCGTAGCCAGCGACACGTGGAAGGAATTCGGGTTTGAGACGATTATTTACTTGGCCGCTCTGACCGGAATCAGTCCGGATCTGTACGAAGCGGCAGAGGTCGACGGCGCAAGCCGGATGCGAAAGCTGATCCACGTTACGCTTCCCGGCATCGCGACGACGGTTGTACTGCTGGCTACGCTCAGTCTGGGCAATATTCTGAACGCCGGCTTCGATCAAATTTTTAACCTGTACAATCCGCTCGTCTATGCGTCCGGAGATATTATCGACACCTACGTATACCGGGTAGGATTGTTGAACATTCAATACGGTCTCGGGACGGCGGTCGGATTGATGAAATCGGTTGTTTCATTCCTTTTGATCGTTATGTCTTACTGGATGGCTTCCCGGTTTGCCAATTATCGGGTCTTTTAACGGGGAGGGGGAGAGCCGTGCAGGCTATAAGTACGAATACGCGAAAGCTGACGATAACGGACTATTTGCTCGCTACCCTGCTTGTGCTGATTACACTTGCATGCATAGCGCCGATCTGGCACACCGTTGCGGTGTCTCTGAGCGATAAGTCGGCGGTGGAGGGCGGCAAAGTGCTGTTTGTGCCGGTCGATTTTACGTGGAACGCCTATCTGAAAATATTGGACGACGCCAAGTTTTTCCGCGCATTCGCGGTATCGCTGGAGAGGGTTGTGCTTGGAGCGGGCATTCAGTTTCTGCTGACTGTACTGATGGCTTATCCGCTATCGATGAATGCCAGAGAGTTTAAAGGCCGTAATGTCTACATGTGGTTTATCGTCTTTACGATGCTGTTCGGGGGCGGATTGATTCCGTGGTACTTGGTGGTCAAGTCGCTCGGCATGCTCAATTCGATCTGGGCGCTCGTTATTCCGGGAGCCGTACCTGTCTTCAACGTGATTCTCGTAATGAATTTCATGCGCAATCTGCCCAAGGAGCTGAAGGAAGCTGCTTACATCGACGGCTCGGGTCCTTGGCATTTGCTGCTTCGCATCTATATTCCGGTGGCCGTCCCGGCGCTCGCTACTGTAACGCTGTTCAGCATTGTGGCGCACTGGAACGATTTTTTCCAAGGACTTATTCTGATGAGCAAGCCCGAGAACTATCCGCTGCAGACGTACATTCAGCAATTGGTCGTGCAGCTCGATCTGAACGAGACGGATTCCGACAAGCTGGAGCAGGCGGCGAAGCTTTCGAACAAGTCGCTGAATGCGGCGAAAATATTTGTCACGATTATTCCGGTACTGCTCGTCTATCCGTTCCTGCAACGCTATTTCATTCACGGCATCACGCTGGGATCGGTGAAGGAGTAATCGGGCATCTGTGCAGAAGGAAGTGTATTCACGGTGAAGAGGGTAAGAGTCGTATGGAAAAAGGGTCCCGCAGCCGGCCGTATCGAGGTCATGAACGGCAGCTTGCATAGATTTGGGATCGAGACCGGTGACGGGATTGCGGAGATAGAGGAATGGAAGGATCACAGCGCAGGCCCACTGACTCTCGTGGTGTCTATTGAGCCGCTTTACGCGCCCGGTGAGGGGAAGCTGCTGGTCAGTATCGTCGACTGTGCTTGTCCTTTCAGCTTTTTTGCGGAGGACGTTCATGCGGCGTATCCCATCTACATGCCGGATTACGGCGTGGCAGTAACATCGGCTGCCGACTTCCGTTCCTATGAGGAACTGGAAGCCGACATCAAGCGGAGAGGGCTGCGGACAAACCTGCAGAAGCTGGCCGAGGAACCGGAGGAGTCGTTCGAGGCGGCAAGCGCAGCGACGAAGGATCAGCCCTGCCCGATCTTGCAAGGGGTCAGCCGGGATACGCGCATCTTCGAATCCCAGGTGCGCGGTCGACCGAGCAATAACTTCTGGGAGCCGCCTATAGGCGGCTCGGCGCTGCAATGGGACTGGGTTCAGCCGCGCCAGCATGCAACGGAAGTCGGCTTGTCGGAGAGCGGCGGCAAACCGGTTCGCTACTATTATATGGTCGGCCGGGGAATGGGCTGTACGGACGGAGTTGTCCGCAAGCTGGAGGAGGGAACGCTGCCGATCCTTCATACAGAGATTACGGATGACGAGATGGTCTACACGGCGGTATCGTTTGTTTCCTATGAGTCTCGCCCGTTGACGTCGGGCAGCGTAGACGGAACGCACTATTTGCTTGCCGACGGTTACGGATTCGGTCATATGTTTACGGAAGCTCAGGCCGAGGAGCGGGAGATTCTGCTTCAGGGAGCTGCGATCTCGGGCGAGACAACGGTATATTACTGCCGGATTACGGCTGCCAATACCGGTTCGGTGCCGAGATACGCCTGGTTCAAGAACCTGATTCCCAACGCCGGCGGCATTCCTTATAAGTTTGAGGGCAGCACGGGCTTCGCGCACTATAGCGACGATCGGGTGTTCGGCGTATCGAAGCTGAATGGCCGACCGCTGCAAACGGAGGAGTCGGCTGTCCTGGTGATGCCGGGCGAGGAAGTCTGCTTCGAGTTCTATTTGCCTCACGAACCTGTGTCGCGCGAGCGGGCGCTTAGGCTGAGCGAACAGAATTTCCGGGAGCGGCATACGGAATGTCGCGCTTTCTGGGAAGATAAGCTATCGCGAGGCGCGCAGATTCGGCTGCCGGAGCCGCGCATCGAACAGATGCTTCGGGCGGGTCTTCTGCATACAGATCTAATTTTTTACGGTCAGGAACCGGAAGGAACGCTCGTTCCGGCGATTGGCATCTATACCGCCATCGGCTCGGAAAGCTCGCCGATTATCCAGTTTATGAACGCGATGGGATGGAGCGATACGGCCCGGCGGGGGCTGAGCTTCTTCCTGGATAAGCAGCATGAGAGCGGGTTAATGCAAAATTTCGGCGGCTATATGCTGGAAACCGGTGCGGCTCTATGGTGCATCGGGGAGTATTACCGTTATACGCGCGACTTGGAATGGATTCGCGAAATCCAGCCTAAGCTGCTTAAATCCTATGCCTTCCTGATGGATTGGCGCAAGCGCAACGAAACGGAGAATTTGCGCGGTCGGGGCTACGGCATGCTGGAAGGCAAGACGGCCGATCCGGAGGACCCGTTCCATTCCTTTATGCTGAGCGGCTATGCATATATTGGGCTGAGCAGGCTGGCGGAAATGCTTACTGAGCTTGACGCCGAGCTGTCCGGGCAAATTCGCGCCGATGCGGAAGGGCTAAAAGCCGATATCCGCGCCTCGTTCGACGAAGCGGTCGCCCGTTCACCGGTCGTTCCGCTTGGCGACGGCACATGGGTTCCTACCGCGCCGCCTTGGACGGAATCGCGCGGCCCACTGTCGCTCTATACGGAAGGCGGCAACTGGTATACGCACGGCTCCTTCATGAGTCGGGATTCGATGCTCGGGCCGATGTATTTGCTGTTCCAGGAAGTGATCGATCCGCGCGAGCGAGCGGCCGACTACCTCATCCACTACCATAACGAACTGATGTTTACGCGCAATGTGGCGTTCAGCCAGCCTTATTACAGCACGCATCCGTGGGTTCACTTGAAGCGCGGCGAGGTAAAAGCGTTCCTGAAAGCTTACTATAATACCTTTGCTGCTCTGGCCGACAGGGAGACATACACGTTCTGGGAGCATTATTACCAGGTCAGTCCTCACAAGACGCACGAAGAAGGCTGGTTCTTGATGCAAACCCGTTGGATGCTATATATGGAGGAAGGCACGACTCTCAAGCTGCTGCCGGGGATTCCGCGCGATTGGCTGAAGCAAGGGAAGCGCATTGAACTTCAGGACGTGCATAGTTATTTCGGCCAGTTCTCGTTGCGGGTCAAGTCCGAAGGCAGCCGCATAACGGTCAGCCTGAATTGCGATCCGAGCCGCGGGCCCGCGACCGTGCAGCTGCGGCTCCCGCATCCGGAAGGCAAACGTGTCGTCCGCCTATCGGGCGGAGGCGTCTACTTGCCGGATGAGGAGAGCGTGCGGTTGGACGATTTCGGCGGAGAGGCAGAGATTGAATTGGATTTTGAAGAATAGGGGATTGATCGAGGCTCACTCTAAAATATAGACATACTGGATACTAAGTATGAACATATGAAAGCGAGTGAGCCTCCTGTATCATCTTAATGTAAGCGCTAACAAAAAGACTGATTAAAGTCCAGCGGTATGATGTCAAGCGCTAACCTCGAATGAATTGGAAATTTTTTTGGCTGTAAGTTAGATCAGTCATGAAAAATGGGCACATCAAACTAAACCCAGCCGAAAATCAAGTGAATAACCAGATTTTTACTGGGAATCCGTAATGGACTTTGGCAAAGGAGGCGTCAATCCTTCGCAGTCGTCACCTTCCTTCGAGGCGTATAGAGTTGGCCGTTGCGTAGCAGCACATCGACCAGACGCACAAGTTTTCTTGCCGTTAAGACGAGGGCGCGTTTGTGTTGATGCTTGGGTACTTCCTTGTATTTCTTCCGGTAATACTCGCCGAATTCTTCATCGCGGTTTTTCACCGAGTTGGCAGCTTCAACCAGGTAATAGCGAAGGAATCGGTTGCCGGAACGAATGCGTTTAGTATCCTCGGCCTCAAAGGGGCCGGACTGATGCCTGCGCCATGTGAGCCCAGCGTACTTGGCGACAGCGGCTTGATCGCTAAAGCGCCAGATGTCGCCAAGCTCGGCGAGAATGCCGGCGGCGTAGACCTTGCCGATGCCGGGGACGGATTGCAGGCACTGGGCGCCCGGCATGCCTTCCAGAATCCGCGAGATGGCCTTGTCCAAATCCTTGAGCTGAGCCTGAATGCTTCGGATGGTCTGAATGGATGTGCCAAGCACAAGGTCGATGGAATCCTCGACGACTTTGGAGAGCCGGTAAGAAGCTCTGGCGGCTTTCTGAATGCAGCGAGCGACGTTCTCTGCGTCAGGGAAGCGATTGCGTCCCTTGTCTCTGAGATAGTCAGCCAAGCTCGCGACATCCATGGTCGCAATGTCGTCCAGGCTGTATTGGTCCGAGAGCATCTCCAGGATGGCATGTCCGAATACGGAGCTCTCGACTTCGGACGTAAAGGCGTTGCACTTGTAGAACAGGTTCTGCAGGAAGTACTGCTTCTCGCGCGTCAGGCTGTGGACCATATGAAACCGCATGCGGGTAAGCCGCTGCAAGGCAACGTACTGCTCTTGCATGACGATGGTCGTCGTCAATCTGCCGAAGCGCAAACGGTCCGCAATGACCCAAGCATCGAGACGGTCGGTCTTGTCAAGATCCGGATACGCTTCTCTGAACTTGCTGACGAGCTTCGGGTTGATGGTGAACACTTTGGCCTTGCGTTCCTTGAGTGCCGCATCCTCATGCATATACATCGCAGGATGCCAGCTGTAGACCGAGGTAGCCTCAAGCCCGATATGGATTTCGGAAGCGGACAGCTTGTCCGCTACAGCAACAATGCGGTCGCGTAGGTGAGAAGCGCCATGCAAATCGTTCTTCACGGTAAGCGTCTCAACCTTGTCGCCATCCGAATTCATGAAACACGCTTCCAGTTCTTGCGAACTGACGTCAATACCGACAAATAGTTTCAAGTGGAGATCCTCCTTTCTCTAGGGATTCAGGGAATGGACGCTCCGGGATGCCTCCGGTGCACTCGCAGATCAATCACCCTCGCATATGAGGACACACTTCGGGCCATGAGCTGCCCCAGCGCTGCTATTGCTGGGCATGGTTTGCCGAAGGGAACAGCCAGCGGGTAAGAAGCTCAGACGAGTACCGGAGAAACAGACTTTAGATGTAGACGATGCTACAGGAGGCAGAAGAATTTCCCCGAATGGACCCTAAAATCCATTGTCCAGAGGCATGCCGGAAAGTCCAGTCCCAAATTTAATTTTCAAAGAGCAAGCTGGAAATTCTGAAGGCGGCCTTCATCCCCCTCGGGGGATGGAAATTGGCTTATAACTGCCTTCAAAAAATACTATACGAGGGAGGATTAAAGGTGAAGAAAATCGTATTTCGTGTTTTAGCTTCTGCACTTGCTTTGGCGATGATCCTTCAACTGTTTCCGGTGAATGTATTACCGGTGCAAGCCGACGATACGATCCCCGCTGTAGGCAGTGAAGTCCCGGTGGTCAACGGCGGTTTCGAGACCCTCGCAGCAGGCTGGGCGTCGCCCTGGTCGACCAGGTTCAAAGATTCCTCGTCAAATGTTCGGACATCGATCGATTCCACCACATCGTATTCCGGAAGCCATTCTCTCAAGTTTGAGGGGTTAGGCACAGGCAGCAATAGAATGGAAGTTCAAACGTTGGACGGGAACTTATTCAGCCCATACGTCACCTACGAATTAAGCGCCCGGGTGAAAACAGATTGGACCAACGGAACCGGCAATGTCTGGTTTCTGATCGAGTATTATCGCGCGAACGGTGCGTGGCACAGCACCACGGACAACAGCGCAATTGGGATTTCAGAGGATATCCAAGGAGATTGGGCAGAACTTAAAACAACATTCAGAGTTCCCATGGATGCAGGCGGCCAGGTTATTATCGCGCCCCGGTTCAGCAACGACAGCCTCGGAACGGTCTGGGTCGACGACGTGAAGATTACGGTCTCCGGCGGGCCTGAGCCGTACAGATTGGATACGGATCGGGTATTTCCTTATCCGGACGAGGACGGCGTTAACGCCTCCGTTCATGTTGAGCCGTATTACGAGGGTAAGCCGGAAGCAAGCGCTAAGGTCGATTTTGTCCTTTATGACAGTGAGACAGAGACGAAGGTGGCTGAGCAGTTGAACACGCCGTTCACCTCATTCACGGCGAATTATTTCATTCCAATCGCCCATCTGAGCCAGATGAAGCATAAGTACACGCTGGTGGCGACCATCAAGGACAGCGGCGGTCAGAAGCTGGAGGAGTTCAGCCAAAATCTGTACAAATATCCTCGACCGAAGATGATGGACAGTGACGGGGATATTAACTTTGGCATTTTCCCGGGCGAACGAGACGAAAAATTCAATCCTGTTATTGCTTATGGCGTAGATTCACCATCCCGGTTCCAAATGGCGAAGGATGCGGGAACCACAGTTGTGTTTTCCTATTATTACATGGAAAGATCGGCCAATACATGGCAAGCGTTGGACGATACAGGATTGAAAATCATGTACAACCTCAGAGTTCCTCCACTTGGAGCGGGGCACCCCGATCAGATCGAACAAACCAAAGAAACAGTGGACGAATATAAGGACGACCCGCGAGTCTTCGCGTGGATGGTGGATGACGAGCCGCTCGGAATTTATAACTCCAATGACAGAGAAGCGATGGAGCAGAAGAAGTTAGAGCTAGAGGCGGCTTACGTGGCGATTCGCAATATCGACGACAATCATCCCGTGTATCTGGTCGATTTCGGAGCCAATCAGAACGAAACGAGAAAATACAGCGATATATTCAGCTTTGATGCTTATGTGCGAGGCGGCAATGACACTACGAGCATTACGAATACAATCGATGTGAATCTTGCTCAAAATAATAGACGTCCCGTACTTAATCTCGTCGCAACGTATTATTACGGATTTGAGAATGGAGGGCACCCGACTGTACAATCCATCCGCAACTCGGTCTTCAGAACGTTCGAAGCTGGCGGACGCGGCGTAGGATATTACCGAATAGACGATGCGTTCTTGGCAGCGGACCAATCCTTAATCGCTCACCTTTACGATACGCATCTGTGGAGACCCTTCAGTAAGATTAATAACGAAGAGGTCCCGCTGCTATTTGATCTATACGTCAACGGAAATGTCCAGATCCTCGGCGAGCACGATGCTATCCCGGCGGGAGAACAGGGTCAGGCCAACGGCCTGCTATGGAAAAACTGGCTTTCGGATGACGGTCAATTATACGTTATGGCTTATAACAAAGGACGGAATGCGCATAGTGTGACAATCCCTCTTAAAAACGGCGACGGCAACGCGATCGGCGAATACATGGCAGTTCCGGTGGGGTTGACGGAAGGCGGCATACAGGAAGGCAGCGGGAGCATGACCCTTAATCTGGGGAGGGAGGAAGCTGCGCTCTATAAAATTACGGACTGGAAGACCTTGAACCTGGAGGCCGGAGACTCGGGTATTGCCGCGACGATTCCCCCGGTGAAGAACAATTCTCGTCAGGGTACGGAGACAAACGCTCTGAAAATTAAATCCGGCGTGCAAAGCGGAGCTGATTTTCCGGGACTGCTCTACGTCCGTGACAATAGCTCTAACGGCGGATATTTGAAGGTTGACGGAAACGTATTTAATAAGAAGGAAAGCATCACGATTACGACAAGATCGGCCGGGTGGAAGGTGCCGTCCGCCTATCTTTCCAGCGGTGCGGTCAGCTTCGTGGATAGCGGGGAAGCGGCGAGAGGCAAGGTGTTGAAGCTCGAAGCGGCAAGCGGCGGCGAGGCCTATATTTCTATCGATATTGCGGTTGAAGCAGGCGGCGTATACGACATCGCCGGATGGTTGAAATCAACTCTTGTACCGGGCAGCAACACGGGGCCAAGCATCGAATGGACCGTATATGACAATGCGGATCAGGTGTTAGGCAACGGGCAAAGCAGTTATTTCGCCTCTACGGCGGACGAATGGAAGTCATTTTCGACAGAGGTTGGCATCCCATCCGCTTATAGCGAAGCCGCCAGAGCGGAATTCCGTGTGATGCTAGAGGGTAGCGGCACTGTATATTTTGACGATATTCAATGCTTTAAGCAGCCTTAAAAGGAGGGGTGGAGCATGCAGAGTAAAATTAAGAGAATCCTATCGATCATTCTTTCTCTATGCGTCATTTTATCGGCGTTTGCAATTAGGACCCCGGCCTTGGCTTCGGATACGACAAGAGTAGACTACGAGAACAGTTGGGCTAAAGAGACAATAGCGGTTCTTCTCGAACGAGGTATCATAAGTCCGGACGATGCCAATGGCAATGTTAACCCTCAAATTCCGATCACCCGCGCAGAAGTCGCGGCAGCGATCAACAAAATGTACGGATATACCCGTACGGCGGCGATCGATTATAAGGATGCGGATTCCTCCGCTTGGTATTACAAGGATTTGCAGATCGCGAGAGCGGAAGGGTATATGATCGGCGACGGAGCGAATGTTCATCCGAACGATCCGATCTCCAGACAGGAGCTTTCTACGGTTATCGGGAAAATTTTGAAGTTTCCTCAGGGAAAAGAATATGCCGGCACTTTTGTCGACGTCAAAAATATAGCCGGCTGGTCTGTCGATTTCGTCGGTGCGCTGGCTAAAGCAAACGTGCTGCTAGGCTATCCGGACGGGAAATTCCAGCCTAAAAACAACATCACAAGAGCGGAAGCTTATGCCGTTATGCTGAGGTCCGAGAAGCGATTAATGGCGGATCGGAATAATGCGGCTGAATTGTCGTCCGTTACGGTTACATCTAATCTTGGAGATGGCGTAAAAATTCAAAATTACATGGATGTGACGGTAGCGAAAAAAGGCGTGACGCTAGACGGCGTTGTCGTCAACGGCGATCTGATAATCGCCAAAGACGTTGCGGACGGAAACGTAACGCTTAATAACGTCACTGTAAAAGGAATAACGTACATCTACGGCGGGGGCAAGAACTCTGTAGGGATGACGAACTGCAATCTGGGGTATGTTGTTTTGAATTCGGAATATAACACAAGACTCGTATTCGACGGGACAGGAAGTCATTCCGTAGCGGGGATCATCACGCTGTCGGGCGGGATCATCGATGTTCAGAACGCGGTGAACCCGAATATTTCAGTGGCGGCAGGTACTCCGGAAAGTGCCGTTGTGACGATAAGAGGTACGGTGAACGGAATAGAGATTAAAGCGCAGGCAACCTTGATTGTCGAGGGCAAAGTTAACTTATTAAATGCTCTGACCTTTTTGGCGGCACGCGCAAAAATCATGCTTAATACCGGGAGCACCGTAACGACAGCCAATTTTAGCGTTCCTGTACATGTTTCTGGAAGCGGGAATATCATTACGGCGAATATCAATTCCGACGGCGTAGTGATCGATGTCAATTACAAACAGGGAGGTAACAGCCAAAGTAGTAACAGCCAGGGTGGCGGTAATCAGAGCGGAAGCAACCCGGGAGGCAACCCAGGCGGCAACAATCAGACGAATTATGCGATAACGGTACAAAACGACGGCAACGGCACAGCGAGCGGAAGCCCGACCGCAGCGTCGGCAGGAACGACAGTTGCGCTGACCGCAACGCCGAACTCGGGCTATCAATTCAAAGAGTGGCAAGTTGTCGCGGGAACCGTCTCAATCAGCGGAGACACATTCGTAATGCCTGCCCAGAACGTGACGATCAAGGCGGTATTTGAAGCCGTAAATCCTCCTAACACGGGTAACTTATTTGCGGCTTGGGATTTTGATGGCGACCATGGACTTGCGGAATATTGGGATTATGAAATCTCGGTGCAGACAGATCAGCAGAAGGCCAATGACGGAAGCTTTGTGTTCTACATTCCGAACGAGACAATCGGCGCGAACATAGATCGAATATTTGTCAGCGAGAACACGCCGAAAACCGAATCGCCGGCGACTATCAAAATCATAGAAAATTGGCTCAATAAACCGTTAGGCGGATATCCGACGTTTACCTATACCGGCGGCGTGGCAGCAGGTACGTATACGGTGCCGCCGGGAACCGATGTGGTGCTCGCGCCAACGGATGCAACGGGCTATACGCTTGAAAACATCAAGCTATTCGGTCTGACGGTCGACGAGGCCAATTTCAAGGCGATGGCCGGTGAAACCTATACCGTAGTCTTTACTTACGCCGATGAATCGCTGCCGAAAAATCGTATGCCGAACGGCAACTTTGGCCTCGGTCTAAGCGGTTGGACGGTAAGCGGCGGCAAGGGGCTGGGATATGGACTTACTCTTGAAGACGATGCCGAACGCGGAAAAGCGCTGGAGTTTTCGGGTGTGGAGGGCTTCAATATGTACACGTCGCCTCGAATCCCCGTCAAGAGCGGCGATGTATATACGTTAACGTGGTGGGCAAAATCCGAGGGCGGCACCGTGACGCTGTTTAGCGCAAATTACGATTCCGGCAGCGGGTGGAACGATCAAGGCAATTTTGCTATGGGTGTAGAGCCTGCAGCGGGAGCGGGCTGGCAGAAGTTCGAGAAGACCTTCCATGCAGCCGCTGACGGGTATCAATTCGTGCAGTTTATTTACCCCGGCAACGGAGAGATCGCCCTTGCGGACATCCGCTTTGTTAAGGATGGCGAGATTACGCTTGGCAAGCTGATCCCGAACGGAAACTTCCTTCTCGGATTGGCCGGCTGGGGTGTAGGCAACGGCAAAGGATTAGGCAACGGACTTGCGATCCATAGCGATGCCGCACATGGCAAAGCGTTGGAATTCTCGGGTACAGAAAATTTCAGCATCTTCGCGGAACCTCGTATTCCCGTTAAGAGCGGTGAAGTATACACGTTGACGTGGTGGGCGAAATCCGATGGCGGTGGCTCCGCGACGTTGTATAGCGAAAATTACGATGCTGCGGACAGTTGGAACAGCCAAGGCAACTTTGCTGTAGGTGTGACCCCGGCTGCAGGAGCGGGCTGGCAGAAATTCGAAAAGACGTTCCAAGTCACGGCAGATGGATATCTGTTCTTGCAGTTTATTTATCCCGGCAACGGAACGATCACGATTGCAGACATTGATTTGGTTAAGGATGGCGAGGCTGCCATTATACCCGGAAACCTGATCCCGAACGGGAATTTCCTCGACGGTTTGAACGGGTGGTCCGGCAAAGCTTTGGGCGATGGGCTTGAGATCAAAAACGACGCTCAAAAAGGAAAGGCGCTGGAGTTTTCCGGCACGGACGGCTTCAATATCAACATGTGGTTACCCGTCGAGAGCGGCGAGTACACCTTAACCTGGTGGGCAAAATCGGAAGGCGGTTCCGCGGTCTTGTATAGCGATAATTACGATGAGGCCGGAAGCTCCCTTTCTGTGGCGGTGAACCCTCCGGTCGGTTCAGGCTGGCAGAAGTTTGAACAGACATTTTCCGTGCCCGCGTATAAGTGGATGTTCGTGCAGTTCATCTACTCCGGCAACGGAGCCGTATCGCTTGCTAATGTCAGTTTAACTGCTGCTATAATTCCATAATATTTTCGGAAGAGCAGTAGCAGTTTCATCTATCGGATCTCGTACAAAAAGAGCGGGCTATCTTTTCGATAACCTGCTCTTTTTCTTGATTTTTGGTCATTCGTTAACGTTGCGCAAACCATGATGTATTTGTGCCCGAAGGATCGGATGATCCACCCGGATAACGCATAGCAGAGGACTTGCTTTCCTAATCACAATATCCGCTTGATCGGCTTCAATGCAATGGAAAATCTCATTTCTCGTATACTATCAGGCTGTATCTCTTGTTGTACTACTTGGCCTAATTATTTTCTATTCTTGAAAAGGTAAACAAGATAATTAAAGAAACCTAAAAGGATTATTACAAAAAACATAATCGTGGAAAGAGCGTCTCCGCCCATTCCCAACTCATCAGAAAGAATGCCTGTCTGATTTAACAAAATGGCGGATACAATATATGTGATTAATAATGTTATGATTACTGTGTACCCATTAATGATTTTATAATGATTCTTTTGAAAGAGAATGACTATTAAAGAGACAATTAGTATAACAATAAATAGGATGAATATGGGCCTAAAATTAGAGAAATGATTTTCACTAACCAACATATCTACACCCCCGTAATATGATCTACATCAATTATTCAAATGGATCAAGAAATTCAAGCGCCGATATTCAAGTCCTATAGCATGCCTCCTCGTATAGTATTTTTTGAAGGCAGTTATAAGCCAATTTCCATCCCCCGAGGGGGATGAAGGCCGCCTTCAGAATTTCCAGCTTGCTCTTTGAAAATTAAATTTGGGACTGGACTTTCCGGCATGCCTCTGGACAATGGATTTTAGGGTCCATTCGGGGAAATTCTTCTGCCTCCTGTAGCATCGTCTACATCTAAAGTCTGTTTCTCCGGTACTCGTCTGAGCTTCTTACCCGCTGGCTGTTCCCTTCGGCAAACCATGCCCAGCAATAGCAGCGCTGGGGCAGCTCATGGCCCGAAGTGTGTCCTCATATGCGAGGGTGATTGATCTGCGAGTGCACCGGAGGCATCCCGGAGCGTCCATTCCCTGAATCCCTAGAGAAAGGAGGATCTCCACTTGAAACTATTTGTCGGTATTGACGTCAGTTCGCAAGAACTGGAAGCGTGTTTCATGAATTCGGATGGCGACAAGGTTGAGACGCTTACCGTGAAGAACGATTTGCATGGCGCTTCTCACCTACGCGACCGCATTGTTGCTGTAGCGGACAAGCTGTCCGCTTCCGAAATCCATATCGGGCTTGAGGCTACCTCGGTCTACAGCTGGCATCCTGCGATGTATATGCATGAGGATGCGGCACTCAAGGAACGCAAGGCCAAAGTGTTCACCATCAACCCGAAGCTCGTCAGCAAGTTCAGAGAAGCGTATCCGGATCTTGACAAGACCGACCGTCTCGATGCTTGGGTCATTGCGGACCGTTTGCGCTTCGGCAGATTGACGACGACCATCGTCATGCAAGAGCAGTACGTTGCCTTGCAGCGGCTTACCCGCATGCGGTTTCATATGGTCCACAGCCTGACGCGCGAGAAGCAGTACTTCCTGCAGAACCTGTTCTACAAGTGCAACGCCTTTACGTCCGAAGTCGAGAGCTCCGTATTCGGACATGCCATCCTGGAGATGCTCTCGGACCAATACAGCCTGGACGACATTGCGACCATGGATGTCGCGAGCTTGGCTGACTATCTCAGAGACAAGGGACGCAATCGCTTCCCTGACGCAGAGAACGTCGCTCGCTGCATTCAGAAAGCCGCCAGAGCTTCTTACCGGCTCTCCAAAGTCGTCGAGGATTCCATCGACCTTGTGCTTGGCACATCCATTCAGACCATCCGAAGCATTCAGGCTCAGCTCAAGGATTTGGACAAGGCCATCTCGCGGATTCTGGAAGGCATGCCGGGCGCCCAGTGCCTGCAATCCGTCCCCGGCATCGGCAAGGTCTACGCCGCCGGCATTCTCGCCGAGCTTGGCGACATCTGGCGCTTTAGCGATCAAGCCGCTGTCGCCAAGTACGCTGGGCTCACATGGCGCAGGCATCAGTCCGGCCCCTTTGAGGCCGAGGATACTAAACGCATTCGTTCCGGCAACCGATTCCTTCGCTATTACCTGGTTGAAGCTGCCAACTCGGTGAAAAACCGCGATGAAGAATTCGGCGAGTATTACCGGAAGAAATACAAGGAAGTACCCAAGCATCAACACAAACGCGCCCTCGTCTTAACGGCAAGAAAACTTGTGCGTCTGGTCGATGTGCTGCTACGCAACGGCCAACTCTATACGCCTCGAAGGAAGGTGACGACTGCGAAGGATTGACGCCTCCTTTGCCAAAGTCCATTACGGATTCCCAGTAAAAATCTGGTTATTCACTTGATTTTCGGCTGGGTTTAGTTTGATGTGCCCATTTTTCATGACTGATCTAACTTACAGCCAAAAAAATTTCCAATTCATTCGAGGTTAGCGCTTGACATCATACCGCTGGACTTTAGAAACCCGTTTTCATTGCTCTTACCACATAAAACGCGCAGTATAAAAAGCTCTGACCCACGAGCACGAGGTCAGAGCTTTTGTTATTCCGTCGATGCCCGCTTGCATGCCCGACCGCGTTATGTCCGCAAGCTGATTTTCTGGCTGTAGGCATGGAGCTTCGCGGCATACTCTTCGATCTTCTCCTCCACGCGCGGGGAAGGCCCCGATACGCTCATGGCGCCCAGCAGGGAGCCGCCTCTGCGGAATACCGGTACGCCGACGCACTTGATGCCGAACTCATGCTCCATATTATCGATGCTGTAGCCCCGTTTCCGGATCGCTTCCAGTTCGTCCAGCAGCGCCCCTCTTTCCGTTATCGTATTGGCCGTATGCTTGATCATACTCTGCTCGCTGATGGCTTTGATGGCTTGATCCGGCGGCAGGTAGGCAAGAATGGCTTTGCCGATAGACGTGCAGTACATTTCCGCCGTTTCTCCGACCATTGAGCGCGCGTTGAAGGAGTTGACCGGATACACCCCTTCCAGATACATGACGCGGGGACCTTTCGGAACCGCGAAATAGACCACCTCATTGATTTCTCCCGACAGCGCGCTCATTGGCGGATGAATCGCGTTATGCAGCCCCAGATTAGCATTGATAATATAGGAGAGCTCTAATATCTTCGTGCCCAGTCGATACTTTCCGGTCTCCGGGTTCCGCTCGATATAACCGCGCTGTTCGTAAGTTGAAATGATATTGTGCACGTTGCTTTTATACAGTCCGAGTCTTTCGCTGATTTCGGAGATTCCCAGCTCCGGCACCGCTATGGTGAAGCATTCTAAAATATCCAGCGATTTTTTCAACGTTTTGACCTTGGCTTCCTCCGTCATCCCCGCTCTTCCTTCCCCTCACCCATTTTTTCCAATATGATCAATACCATAAATTATGTTCTTAATTATAGAACAACGTGCTTAGTTTTAGCAAATAAATCCGCAAAAACCTCAATAATAGCGTTTACATATGCAGCTTTCTCGTGCTAGAATGACCTTGAATTAATTATATTTAGAATATTGTTCTAAATAATAGAACAAAAGAAAGGCGGTCGACATGCAGAACATCAGCAGCGGCATCTGGCCTACAATGGCAACTCCCTTCACGAAAGGCAACGAAATTGACTACTATGCCGTGGAAAAGCTGATCGAGTATTACAGCGAGTGCGGAGTTGACGGCATATTTGCCGTCTGCCAGTCCAGCGAGATGTTTCATCTCAGTCTGGAAGAGAAGCGGGAGCTGACGAAGTTCATTGTTTCGAACGTGCCGGAGGGCATGCAAGTGATCGTGTCCGGTCATACGGCGAGTCGGCTGGAGGATCAAGTGCGCGAGGCGGAGGCGATCATGAATGCCGGGGTAACCGCATACGTGGTGCTGCCTAACCGTTTTGCCGAACCGGATGAGCCGGACGAAGCGCTGATCGACAGAATGGAAGCGTTCTTATCGCGATTTCCGGACGTCCCGCTCGGGATGTACGAGTGCCCGTATCCGTATAAGCGGCTGCTGACGCCCAAGGTGCTGAGCGCCTGTCTGCAATCCGGACGCTTCGGGTTTATCAAGGATACCTGCTGCAATCTGGAACAGATCGCCGTCAAGCTGCGCATGATCGAAGGCTCCGGCATCAAGCTGTTCAACGCCAACAGCGCGACGCTGCTTGAGAGCCTTCGGCTGGGGGCGGACGGGTACAGCGGCGTCATGGCGAATTTTCATCCCGACTTGTATGTATGGCTGTATCGTCATTACCGTACCGAACCGGAAAGAGCCGAACGGCTGCAGCAGCTGCTCGGAGTTTGCTCAATGGCGGAATATCAGTACTATCCGGTGAATGCCAAATTCAGCCTGTCGCTGCAAGGAGTCCCAATGGAGATTGACAGCAGAGTGCTGAACGGAGAGATGTTCACCGAGTCCAAGCAGCTCGAAATGATTCAGCTTAACGGTCTGGCCGAGATGGCCCGCGAAGCGCTGTCCGCCGCCACGCGCGGCTGAAAGGAAACTCGTTACATTAAAAATGGGAGGTCTAAACGAATATGAGAAATTCCAAAAGTCGTGCAACGGTGATCGGGTTGTGCATTGCGCTAATCATCGCCTTGCTGGCAGGCTGCTCGAGCCAAAAAGAAGAAACTGGCAGCTCCGGTGCCAGCGCATCGCAGGAGACGTCTGACGGTATGGCGGACGGCGGCATGACGAATTTGACCGGGTATCCGATTACGAAGGAGCCGATCAAGCTTAAGGCCGTCGTCTCCTACAGCGCGCTGCGGCCTAACATGGATACAACGGAAATCTGGAAGTACGTGGCCGAGAAAACGAATATCGATCTTGAAGTCGAAGTGCTCAAGGATGCGGAGAAAGTCGATCTGATGTTTGCCAGCAACGATTTTCCCGATCTGATTCTCGGCGTTGGGATGAACGCCAATCAACTGACCTCCGCGGCCGAGGGAGGACAGTTCGTGGAGATCGAACCGCTGCTGGAGCAATACGCTCCGACATGGAGCAGCTTTATGAAGGAAAACAAGCTGGTTTACAACGGCTCGCTGGCCGCGGACGGCAAATTGTACGGCGTGCCGTACATCGATTTCGCGCCGTTCGATCGGAATTTGCGCGATCAATGGATCATTATGGAATCGTGGTTAAAAGAACTGAATCTGGAAATTCCAAAGACGACTGAACAATTCAAAAATGTATTGCAGGCGATCAAGGACAACGCCGGCAAGGGCACCATTCCTAGCGATGTCATTCCTTACTACTTCCAGTTCGACGGTTATGTCGGAGGGCAGTTCGACATTTACGGCAGCTTCGGCGTCTATGTCACCAGCGCCGACTATCTCTACGTCGATAACGGCGTCGTGAAGGATCAGTCGACCAATCCTATGATCAAGGAGCCGCTCAAATATTTGCGCGATCTGTATCAGTCCGGTCTGATTCCGCCTGAAGTATTCACGGATGACGGGAATACGTATGTGTCCAAGATCAGCTCTCTGCCGCCGCTCGTCGGCTCGTACCATTCGTACGCGAACCGGCAGCCCGAGCTGGGGACGGCCATGGGCCCGATCGACAGCGGCAACGGCCAGAAGCCGTTCATTCGCAGTCAGGCTTACGTTGCAGGGCCGGCCAATACGGCCGTCATTACGAAGAAAAACAAATATCCGGCGGCAACCGTCCGTCTATTGGAAGCAATTGCGACCGATCTCGAGCTGGAGCTGACGGTCAGTCGGGGAGTAAAGGGCACATTATGGGATTACGACGCCGAAGGCAAGGCGTATCAGCTATTCTGGGAGGAATCGCCGGACAAGATGGCGGAGAACAGCGGCAAGCTCGGATTGCACAATTCCTTCGTCGCGTTGAAGGATCAGTCGTTCTATGCCGACAAGTGGAAGGAGCTGTCCTACGACGTGAAAAATACCCGGGCTTGGGCTTATGAGCATGTGTATAAGGACGCTGTCCTGCCCAACGACATGGTCTACGTCGAAGGCGCTCTAGGAGCAGACGATGTGAGCTTGACGAACCAGTACAGAACGGACCTGACCAACTACCGCAAGACGGTATTCGCCGACTTCATTACGGGCAGGCAAGACATTGACGCCGGATGGGACGCTTACGTGAAGCAGATGAATAAACTCGGTCTGGAGCAATTCGTAGAGCTTCGGCAGAAAGCGTACGATGTTATCGCGAAATAGAGGAAGGAGCTTGATCGGGTGAAACTTGCCGGAACCGCGCGAGAACGGGAAGCGCTCAAGCCGCTGCGCTTGAGGATGTGGGACAATCGCCAGCTCTATCTCTTCCTGCTGCCGGCCATCGCGCTGGTGATCGCATTCAATTACTTGCCAATGTACGGCATCATGATCGCTTTCAAGGATTTCAAACCGCATTTGGGAATTATAGATAGCCCATGGGTCGGACTGAAACACTTCGATCGTTTCTTCTCCATGCCGATGTTTGAGGTCGTTCTGAAAAATACGCTGTTGATCAGCTTCTACGTGCTGATAGCCGGTTTTCCGCTGCCCGTACTGTTAGCGCTCGCACTCAACAGCACGACGAATCAACGCATGAAGAAGCTCGTGCAGACGATCACGTACGCGCCGCATTTCATTTCAATCGTCGTCGTAGTCGGCATGGTGAACATTTTCTTTTCGCCGTCCATGGGCATCGTACGCAATTTGCTGGATATGCTGGGAGTGCACGAGGGCAATCTCGGGGTGCTGATGAACGCCTCCAGTTTCCCGCATTTGTATGTCTGGAGCGGAGTCTGGCAGGGGCTGGGCTGGAGCAGCATCATCTATCTCGGGGCGCTGTCCGCCGTCGATCAGTCGATGCACGAGGCGGCGATCATCGACGGGGCCAGCAAGTTTCAGCGCGTTATGCGGATCGATCTGCCTTCGATTCTGCCGACGATCGTTATCCTGCTTATTCTGGAGTCGGGTACGATTATGAATGTGGGCTTCGAGAAGGCGTTTCTGATGCAGAATTCGTTCAACATCAGCACCAGCGAAATTATTAACACCTATGTATACAAAATCGGCATCAAGGAAGGACAGTATAGTCTTTCCGCAGCGATCGGCCTGTTCAACTCCGGCATTAACTTCATTATGATTCTGGTCGTCAACCAGATCAGCAAGAGACTGGGCCAGGAATCGCTATGGTAGGGGGGACGACGATGCGGCAGTCTATCAGAGCGAACAGAGGGGACCGGCTATACGATGCGGTCAATTACACGATTTTGACACTGCTTTTGCTCGCGGTTGCATATCCGCTATATTTTGTAATCATCGCCTCGTTCAGCGATCCGAAGCTGGTGGCAAGCGGCAAGGTGCTGTTCTGGCCTCGCAGCCTTGATATTAAAGGGTATATCGAAGTGCTGAATTATGCGCCGATCTGGACGGGATATCGGAACACGCTGATCTATACAACGCTGTTCACGGCATTGTCGGTCATGACGAGCCTGCTCGCGGGATATGCGTTGTCCCGCAAGCCGTTCCCGGGCAAGACGCTTGTTACTGCATTTTTGCTGTTCACGATGTTTTTTAACGGAGGACTCATCCCCACCTATTTGCTGATGAAGGAAATCGGTCTTTACGGAAATCCGCTCGTCATCGTACTACTGGGGGCCGTCAACGTAACTAACATTATTATCAGCCGGACGTTCATCAAGTCGACAATTCCGGACGAGCTGTTCGAGGCAGCGAGTATGGATGGCTGCTCTCACTTTTCGTTTTTCTTCCGCATCGCGCTGCCGGTGTCGAAGGCGCTCATTGCCGTGCTGGTGCTGTTCGCTGCCGTAAGCCAGTGGAATTCGTGGTTCAACGCGATGATCTACTTGCGGGATCAGCAGTTGATGCCGCTGCAGATGGTGCTGCGCGATTTGATCGTCAGCCAGTCTGCGATGAGCATGGCCTCGGATAGCGCGGATATGGGCGGAGACGCGGCCGCGCAAATTTATCTGGTCGAAGCGATGCGCTATGCGGTTATCATTGTCTCGACATTGCCGATCATGTGCGTCTATCCGTTCGTGCAGAAATATTTTGTCAAAGGCGTTATGATTGGATCCGTCAAAGGATGAGGAGGGTTCTTCTATGAAAGGTTATTCCGGTTGGAGCTATCGGCCCTATCGGCCCTATGATCAATATGATAAACGTAACCTGCCGTATATTTGCCGGGTAGCGCCGGACGAGAAGACGATCGAGCTCGAATGGTTCGATGCGGGGGACAGCGGCACCCATCTGCTGCACTGGCGCAAATTCCGCACGAACGATCCTTTCGAAGTGAAAGAGCTGGATGGTTCAGTCTATATCATCGAGGCGCTGGAGTCGGAGTGCGACTACGAATTTTTTGTAGCCCGCGCAAGCGGGGCGGGCGCAAGCGAGGTCCGTCTGGCACGGACCGGCAAGCCGGTAGGAACGGTTGTCAACTATTTGCACCCGGAGGACGAAATCTACGCTTTCTCCGGGCGAAGCCTGTGCAGTCCGTCGCTCGTCAAGCTGCCGTCAGGCGCGCTGCTGGCTTCGATGGACGTCTTTGCGGGCAAGGCTCCGCAAAATCTGACGCTGATCTTTCGCTCCGACGACGGAGGCCAAAGCTGGCGGTATGTGACCGAACTGATGCCCTGCTTCTGGGGCAAGCTGTTCGTCCATCGCGGGGAGCTGTACATGCTTGCTAATTCAACCGAGTACGGCGATCTGCTGATCGGTCGTTCGGCCGATGAAGGACTGACCTGGAGCTCGCCCGTCACAATTATGACCGGTGCGGGGAGCTGGATGGGCAGAGGACCGCACAAGGCGCCGATGCAGGTAGTCGAGTTGGACAATCGGTTGTACACGGGGATCGATTACGGGTCGTGGTCGAGCGGAGGGCACAGCAACGCCCTGCTGTCGATTGACGCCGATGCCGATCTGATGGATGCGGGCAACTGGCAGTGTACAGGATTTCTCCCTTACGATCCGGCATGGGAGAATGCGGCTCCCGGAGCTGCCGTCGGCGGCGGGCTGGAGGGCAACGCCGTTGTAGGACCCGACGGGGACATCTACAACGTACTGCGCTACACAATGAAAGGCTACGGCAAAGCGCTCGTGCTGAAGGGCAACAAGGACCGGCCAGAAGAATCGCTTCAGTTTCATGGTTTCGCCGACTTCAACGGAGGCAGCAACTGCAAGTTCGAGCTGCTGTACGACGAGCCTTCCGGCCTCTACTGGGCGATCGCCAACGAAGTGGTGGACGAGCGGACGCCCCATCAGAGAAATGTGCTGTCGCTCTCGGTCTCCAAGGATTTGCAGAGCTTCCGCTTGGTCAAGCGTATGCTGGACTACCGTCATGAAAACCCGGACGATGTCGGTTTTCAATATGTCAGCATGCTGATTGACGGCGAAGATCTGCTTTACTTGTGCCGCACCGCGATCAACCAGGCGAAAAACATGCATGACGCCAATTATTCGACCTTCCATCGGATCGAACGGTTCAGGCAATACGCGGTCGAAGAGTAGAAAGCGCCCGATCCTTGGAGGATTCGAGCGGCAGGAATAAGCAAACCCGTCGGACATTAACGTGCCGACGGGTTTTGTCAGGTTTATGCCGCCACATCGCGCTTAGTGAACAGCGTCCACGCGACGATCTGGAAGACGACGTAATAGGCGGCGAGCATCGTGATCGAGAAGCCGAGCGTCATCTCCGGTCGAATCGGAGAATTGCCGGGCAAATACTGAGAGAGCTCGGTATTGGCGAACAGCAAGTATTTCGACCACTCATAACGGCTCAGCAGCATCGTCACGGTATTGCCGACGAGCATGAACAGCAGCGAGAAGGCGATCGCCATCGATGAGCTGCGGAATGCCGAGGAGATCATAAAGGCAAGCGTGACATACATCAGCAGCGAGACGACGGCGTAGCCGTATTTTTGCAGGGCGTTGACGATCATGGAGTTTTCGTGCACGAGACCGTCCGCGCCGACGGACAGATGCGGATGGGCCAGCCCGTCAAAGCCTTGCAGCGCGGCTCCGGCCGCGAACGCAACCACAAATGCAAGAATGAGCAGCAACAGGGCGAACATCATCGTAGAGATGTACTTGCCCAACATAATCTTCGAGCGCGACGCCGGGCCCACAAGGAGCAGCTTGATCGTTCCCCATGTAAACTCGGCGGCGATCATGTCAGCCGCAACGATGACAGTTAGAATTGTGATCAGTAGGATGAGGGAGGCCGAGCTGTTGACATAATCCCAGAGCGACAGCCCATAGGGATTCATGTCGTGGGCCAGATAATATTCATTGATCTTAATTTCGTTAGAGAGATACTCCTTGTAGTCGGAGTCCATCTCTTTATCTTCCGCCAGCTGTTTCTGGTAATGGACGTTCTGCTGAGTCAAACTCTGCTGCCAGTTGTCCGGGCTGCTGCGGCTATCGTCCCATTTCATCAATCCGCTCATCAGCCCTATCGCGAGCACAAGGAAGCCGATCATCAACCAGGTACGGGGACGGCGGTAAATTTTCATATTTTCGTTCCGTATCAAATTCCCCAGACTAGACAACCATCTCACCTCCGGTAATCTCTAAGAACTGATCCTCCAGCGAACGCTGAGCGGCATGAATGCCGTAGACGTCCAAGCCGGCTTTCACCAGCAGCCGCGCCACATCCGGGATGAGGCTGCGGTCGGCCGTAATCTCGATCCGATCTCCGATAAGTTCGACGCCTTGGTGATTAAACGCTCCGGACAGCAGCCGGTGGGCGGATTCGATGTCGCTTGATTCGATGACAATCTTGGTCTGAACCGAGTTCTTCGCCTCTTGCAGGGAGCGGACGTCAATCAGCTTGCCGCCTTGAATGATCGCCACCCGGTCGCACATCAGCTCCATCTCCGACAGCAGATGAGAGGAGACGATAACGGATAGTCCCTCCTCCTGGCTCAGCTTGCGCAAGTAATCGCGAAGCTCGCGAATGCCTGCCGGATCGAGACCGTTCGTCGGCTCGTCGAGAATGAGCACGGACGGCTTGTGCAGAATGGCTTGAGCCACTCCAAGACGTTGACGCATGCCCAAGGAATAACGCTTTACTTTCTCGTGGATGCGATTTTGCAGGCCGAGCAACTGAACGACTTCGTCGATCCGCTGCTTGGTGACGCCGGAGTGGCGCCGCGCGAAGTGCACGAGATTCTGGTAACCGGTCAGAAATTTGTACATTTCCGGATTTTCAACGATTGCTCCGATATGAGTCATGGCTTGCTCGAACTGCTTGCGAACGGACACGCCTTTAACGGTAATTTCGCCTTTCGTCATCGAGATCAGGCCGACAATCATACGGATTGTCGTCGTTTTGCCCGCGCCGTTCGGTCCGAGAAACCCGAACACTTCACCGGCGGGAATATCGAACGACAGATCGTTTACGATTGTCCGTCTGCCGATGGTTTTCGTTACGTTGCGAAGCTGCAGGACGGCTTCATTCATCCTCATTCAATCCTCCTCAAAGTATTGCGCATGAATTGAAGTATACCGGGCGAGACCGAGTCGAAAAATGGCCTCCGGATGAGTCCGAAGCCCGTACTTTAGTCGGGGGCGACACTCGCCGGAAAGAGAGGGGACTGCTGGCTCCCGTGGAAATGATTCAATCGATTTCATGAAAGTTTAAGGTTTCTATGTAACAATTCATATTCGAGCATCGTATATTAGGGGTCTAGCAGAACAAAGAGAGATATAGACCAAATAGACTCAAACAAGCAGGAGAAGGAGAGAGGTTGTATGAGCAAGTGGCGTCGTTGGCACAAGATTGTCGCCGTATCGGCCGCGCTGCTGATCGTCCTGGCGGGCGTCGGCTATGCGAACCGGGGAGCCTTATCGGCGATCGGGTATGATATTTTTTTGTCGGATAAAGTAGAATCGAGCTTTGCGAATTCGTATCAACCGTTAACCAATCGTCCGGTCGTCGAAAAACCGGTAGTCGAGGAGCCGTTCAGCATGCTGCTGATGGGCGTAGACGCGAGGGCGAAGGAACGCGGCCGCTCGGATACGCTGATCTATACGGTCGTGCGACCGGGAGACGGCAACGTTCTTATGGTTTCTATTCCGCGCGACACGTATGCCGATATTGTAGGCAGGGATTCAAAGGATAAAATCACGCATGCTTACGCATTCGGCGGAGCGGAAATGGCAGTGAACAGCGTCGAGAAGTTGCTGGATGCGAAGATCGACCACTACGCTTCCATTAATTTTCAAGGCTTCGTGAAGGTTGTCGATACGCTTGGCGGCATCCACCTGCCCATCGGCAAAGATATTGTTAATAAAGGCGCCGATCATGAGAAGTTTACGGTCAAGGCGAACAAGGACAACTATTCGGGAGTCGAGGCGTTGAACTATGTCCGCTATCGCGAGGACGCCGGCGGGGATATGGCTCGCACTTCGCGCAACCGCGTGTTCCTGGAGGAATTGATTAGCAAGGCTTCGTCGCTGCAGCAATGGAACAAAATCCCGGAGGTTCTGGACATTGTCGGCGACAACTTCCAGACCGATCTGCCGCCGTCTTCCATGAACGAGTTAGCCAAGAAGTTTCTGCAAGCCGGCCATGAGATCCAAAGCTACACGCTCAAAGGCGAAGGCAAACGAATGGGATCGCAGAACCTGTGGTATTTCGTCGGAGACGAGGACGATCTGGCCGCGGTGCGCGAGACGATCGCGTCGTGGCTCGATCCGAGTACGCCGGAAAGCGGACTGACCGTTCCGGATCAGGAGAATGCGGAATCCGCCTCCGCTTCTCCCGACCGTTCGCTGTAATCGGACAAAAAGCGTCAAGTGACATGGTGACGCATCGGCTTGCCGTGATATAATGATAATACCGTGCTTGGAATTCGCGGGTCTTTCGTTACTGCGAAGGAGGAAATTATGAATATCGCGTTTTTTTTACTGCCTAAGCAAGAGGTTGTGAGCGTCAGCGAAGAGGCGACATTGCGCCAAACGCTGGAGCGAATGGAACGTCATCGTTACACGGCCGTCCCCGTCATCAGCGAGAAGGGCGAGTATAAAGCGACGGTTACCGAAGGGGATTTGCTCTGGTATTTGAAGGCGAATCCGGATTTGAGCTTCGATCAGCTCCATCGCGTACCGCTCGGCGAAGTGCCGCTTAGATTGAACAATTTGCCTGTCCGCATCGACGCGAATATGGTGGATCTGATTTCTTTGGCGAAGACGCAGAACTTCGTCCCGGTCGTGGACGATATGAATCACTTTATCGGCATCGTGCGCCGCAGCGACATTATCGACTATACCGAGAAGCTGCTGACTGCCGCGACGCATGAAAAAAGTTTGATAAGGGAAGCCTAGGAAAATATTGGACAACGCGGAGGAACGATGACGAACAGTCGGCGCAAATCACGAAATCGCAGGATTTTTCCAATTATGATCGCAGTTTTGGCTCTTTTTATCGCAGGCGGCATCTGGGCCGCTTCCGCCCTGCTCAAGGACGGAAGCGACGCGGGGCCGTCTGTTTCCCCTTCCGCCACAAAAGGCGGAACCGCCTCAAGCTCTTCGACGGAGTCTGGCAACGGCTCTGCGAGTCCGTCCGCTTCTCAGCCGGCAGAAGAAGCTGCGGGAGAGATCGATACGCCGACCTCCTCCGAGCTGGAGCAGACCTACGATATCGTGATCGAGAACGGGCGCGTGATCAATCCCGAGACGAAGCTGGATCGTGAAGGTCTGAACGTAGCCGTGCAGGACGGCCGGATCATGCTCGTTACGGACCAGAAGCTGAAGGGCGAACGGGTCATCGATGCGACAGGACTTGTCGTCGCGCCGGGCTTTATCGACAATCTGTCCTACGATCCGAACCCGGTCGGGGTCTGGAACAAGATCGCCGACGGCGTAACGGCGAACATCGCCATGCACGGCGGAACCGCCAGCCCGGAGAAGTGGTATCCCTACTATGAGAGGGACAAGCCTCCCGTGCATTTCGGGGCGTCGTTCTTCTACACCCAAGCGCGCAATCAGTTCAAGCTGAGCCGTTACGATACGGCCAAGCCGGAGCAGACGCAGAAGCTTGTAGACCAAGCGGAGCGAGCGCTGAATAACGGCGTGCTCGGTATTTCGTTCAGCCTCGAGTACGTGCCGGGCGTTAACGACAAGGAAATCTTGCCGTTGATGAAGCTGGCGCATGAGTATAACGTTCCGGTTTATTTTCACGCCAGATATTCGGACATGGAAGAGCCGGGCACGAACATCGACGCGCTTAACGAACTGATCGGCTATGCCCGCGCCTCGGGGGCTGCTGTACATATCGATCATATCAACAGCACCGGCGGCACGTTCTCGATGCAGCAATCGCTGAAGATGGTGGAGGACGCGATCGCGGAGGGGCTGGATATTACCTCCTGCA
The DNA here is from genome assembly GCF_017671885.1 of Cohnella sp. LGH. NCBI lineage: Bacteria > Bacillati > Bacillota > Bacilli > Caryophanales > Paenibacillaceae > Cohnella > Cohnella sp. LGH. The sequence goes on along the minus strand of NZ_CP072117.1, from coordinate 8,838,532 downwards.
TCTATCCTTACGATTACTGGGGAACGTACTTGAATTCGGCACGGTTCGACGAGGGCTGGCAGGAACGCTTCCGCATTTCCTATGAGGATCTGCAGATCGCCGGCACGGAGGAGCGGCTGACGAAGGAGACGTTCCGCAAGTACCAGAAGGAAGGCAAGCTGGCGGTCGCTTACGCCATTCCGAAGCAGGACGTCATCGACTCGCTCAAGGCTCCGTATGTCATGATCGGCAGCGACGCGATTCTGGAGCCGGGCTTTAACAACCATCCGCGCGCGTCCGGCACGTTCGCCAGAACGGTCGGCCTTTACGTTCGCGAGCAGCAGGTCATCTCGCTGTCGGACGCGATCGCCAAGATGTCCCTTCTGCCCGCGCAGCGGCTGGAGAAGCAGGCGCCCGCCTTGAAGAAGAAAGGGCGAATTGCTAAGGGAATGGACGCCGACATCGTGGTGTTCGACTACGACAAGATCAGCGACCAATCGACGGTAGCCAAGCCGGAGATCGTATCCGCCGGCATCGAGTATGTGCTGGTTAACGGCCAGGTAGCGCTGGATCAGGATGGAATTAATAAGAAAATCCGCGTCGGCCAGCCGATCAAGAGCGAATTCGTACGGGTGAAGAGCGGCGGACCTGCCCTCGTCTGGGACGAGAGCAAGCTGACGCTGCTGGAATATCGCGACTCCAATTATGTGGATGTAGAGGCCTTGAAGGAACAGGGCTATTCCGTTCAGTGGGACAAGACCGGTCGTTCGGGTTCGGTCGCGTCGGGGACGGACTCGGGCAACGCGGATGTACCCGCGCCTGCCGTCGGAGAGCTGATTCTGGAGCGGGGTCATCAGCTCGCGTGGGAGGATGGCAGTCGCACCGAGTTGCTGTCCGTCGGAGAGCGGAATTATTTACCGCTGTCGGCTCTAGAGGCTCATGGCTGGCAATTGACGAAGGACGGACAAACGTACAAGCTTGCTAAGGCCTAAAGTTCCAAGCTATAGCGGAAATATCGAGAACCCGGTTGCGTTCGCCGCACCCGGGTTCTCTGTCTATTGCTTGCCGGAGGAAGCGGGAGTTATGATATAATGGAATTTGCAGCTTTCCGGACTTATGCACCCAGGTACAGTCGAAGAGCATAGGAGGAATAGCGATGGAACGAGATTTGGACGTAGCAACTCGAACACGCATGATCGAATGGCTGAAGACCGAAGTCGTAGACCAAATGTCCCGTTTGTTTAAGGGAATGTGGGATGGGAGCACGTCACGGGTCATAGATGGTCTGGCCGGGCTGATCGCCAGCTCTTACATTTTGGGCCGAAGACTCGGCATTCCTTATCGGGATCTGGATAACGCCATTGCGGACAAGCTTGCCCGATTGAGACAGGAAGGACACCAGCTGGAGGATCAATACAAGGATTTGTCCGAGCTGTCCGAACATATCCGCAAGAGGTGAATCGTTTGAAGATAAGCTGGAAGTCGCTGGCATGGAGTGCAGCGGCCGCAATGCTGTTGCTGACTTTGGCAACGCCTTTGGGTTTTTTTACCGTATTTCTCATCATGACGCCCTTCGTCGTTTTATATACGATGTTGGATTTGAAATCGTTCGTCCTACACCTTGTTCCGATTGGAGCCGCCGTTTTCTTATTGTCGGGGGAATTGGAACCGTGGGTAATTACGTTAGCGTTATTGCTCCTCGTTCCGGCAGCCGCAATGGGACATCTGTACAAGCGGGCAAGGTCGGCCAAAGCCGCGGTGACGGCAGCGTTTGTTCTTATTCTTGGTCAGCTGTTGCTTGAGCTCGTCCTGCTTACCGTGATGTTCGATATCGATATCAAGGCTCAATTGACTTCGATGATAACAACATATTTCCAACAACTCGAGCCGGCAGGTCTGATCGAGTCGGGCTGGGTCGCGGAGTCGGCAACCGAATTCAGCAACCTGATCCGATCGATGATAGCGGCGAACCTGGGGATGGGTCATCTGAGCGAGACGGGATGGGCCGCCGAGGTGGCAGCTGCGAGTAGCAGCCTGATCATGTCAGCCCTTCCTATGCTGCTGTTCTTCGTGACCTTCTTTCTAGCCGTAATTGCGCATGCATTATCGCGACTTGCGCTGCGCAGCGTGTCGTTCGACGCGCCGGCGCTGCCCCAAGCTAAGACATGGAAGCTTCCGAAGAGCCTCGTGCTGTACTTCGCCATCGCGATCATTGCGGTCAGTGCCATGTCGGAGGAATCAAGCGGCTATTGGTGGATCGCCTCCATAAACCTGATTCCGATTTTGGAATTTGCGTTCGTGGCCCAGACGATCGGTTTCGTCTTCTTCCTATCGGACCTCAAGAAATGGCCGAGGGCGATTTCTCTGTTGCTGTGTGTGCCAGTGCTGTTAATTCCTCACGCGTTTATCATCGGGCTGTTGGACACGGCGTTTCCTATAAGGAAATATTTCGAGAAATAGGTTCGTCGAATGGGCAGGCCCGCAAGGGCTTGTTCATCCGATAAACATTAGGACGGGAGCGGAGCGGATATGCCCAAGTTTCTCGTGCAGCGCTGGCATGGCATGCATATTGTCTGGGCGCTGGTGCTGATATTCATGATGACCGTCGTTCTCGCCTGGTATCAGTGGCTTCTTGGCTTACTGGGGCTAATGCTGGGCGGGATCGTCGCCGTATATGGAATCATGGCGGAGAAGGCTTTTCGGAAGGATCTGGACGACTACGTGCTTACGCTGTCCTATCGGATCAAGAGCGTAGGCAACGACGTGATCAGCCATCTTCCCATCGGCATCGTGATCTTTGACGAGGACAACGAAATACAATGGCATAACGGATTTATCTCAACGGTTGTCGGGAAATCGTCCATCGTCGGGGAGTCGCTGCACACGAGCTTTCCCGTGCTGCAGCCGGCGGGCAAGGATAAGGAGCCGGGGAATGAGATTACGATCAACGGGCGAGTATACGAGCTTCAGCTGAAAATGAGCGAACGGGTGCTGTACGTCGTGGACATCACCGATCGTTCAACGTTGAAGAAGCGGTACGAGGAAGAGAAGCTGGCGCTTGGCATCGTCATGATGGACAATCTCGAAGAGGTTGCCCAAGGCATGGATGAACAGCAGCGAGCGCTTATGCTATCCAAGGTAACCGGCGAGATCAACGAATGGGCGCTGAAATACGGCTTGCTGCTGCGCCGTCTGTCCTCGGATCGCTATATGGTCATTACAAAGCAGGGAACCTTGAAGGCGCTGGAGCAGTCCCGGTTTGAGCTTCTGGATGACGTGAGAGAGATCACGATCGAGCAGAAGCTGCCAATGACGCTGAGCATCGGTTTCGCATCCGGGTCGGACGACGTGAACGAGCTCGGACATCTCGTTCAGGGCAGCTTGGATATCGCTCTCGGAAGAGGCGGCGATCAGGCGGTCGTCAAGTTCGGACAGCGTCAGAGCTTCTACGGCGGCAAGAGCAATGCGGTGGAGAAACGGACCAGGGTCCGGGCTCGAGTCATCGCTCATGCGCTGCGAGATCTGATGAAGGAAAGCGACAACATCATCGTCATGGGCCACAAGCAGCCGGATATGGATGCGATCGGCGCGGCGATCGGGGTGCTCAAGGCAGCGCAGCTGTACGGCAGAGAAGCCTACATCGTGCTTGAGGGCGTCAATCCTTCGATTCAGCGAATGATGGACATGTTGAAGGAAGACGAGAAGCTGACGAAGAGGTTCGTCTCTCCGGAACAGGCCCTTAACCTGATCAGCAAACGCTCGCTTGCCGTCGTCGTGGATACTCATCGCGCGACGATGGTCGCGGAGCCCCGGCTGCTGCAGGCGACGGAGCGTATCGTCATCGTCGACCATCATCGGCGCAGCGAGGAGTTTATCGACGACGCCGTGCTTGTCTACATGGAGCCTTACGCCTCGTCTACGTGCGAGCTGGTTACCGAGCTGCTGCAGTATATCCACGAACGCGTCGTACTCGACATGCGGGAGGCGACGGCTCTGCTGGCGGGCATCACGGTCGACACGAAGAGCTTCGCTTTCCGCACCGGCTCGCGCACGTTCGAGGCCGCTTCCTTCCTCCGTCGCAACGGCGCCGATTCGGCGCTCATTCAGCGGATGCTGAAGGAGGACCTGGACGAATACATTCGCAAAGCGGAGCTGATTCGCCACGCGGAGACGTTCCGCAACTGCATCGCGATCGCGGCGGCCGATTCCGGCAAGCAAGTGCCGCAGCTGTTAATCGCGCAAGCGGCGGATACGCTGCTCAACATGACGGGGATCAAGGCTTCCTTCGTCATCGGGACGAGGCCGGACGGGCTCGTCGGCATCAGCGCCCGGTCTTTGGGACAGATCAACGTTCAAATCGTTATGGAGCGACTGGGCGGCGGCGGCCATTTCACCAATGCCGCCGCGCAGATGCAGGGCACGATTTCGGAAGTCGCCGGCAAGCTTAAGCAAGTGTTAGAAGAACTTGAAAAGGAAGAGGGGTTATTCGAATGAAGGTTATTTTCTTACAGGACGTGAAGGGTCAAGGAAAGAAAGGCGAGATCAAAGAGGTGTCGGAAGGCTATGCGCGCAACTTCCTGCTGCCGAAGGGCGTCGTTCAGATCGCAACCGAAGGCGCCAAGAAGACGTTGAACCAGCAAGTAGCATCGGCGCAGAAGAAGAAGGACAACGAGAAGAAGGAAGCTCAGGAGCTGGCTGCGCGCTTAAGCGAGTTGACTCTTGTGATTAAGGCGAAGGCGGGAGAGGGCGGTCGTTTGTTCGGCGCCATCACGAGCAAGCAAATCTCGGAAGCGCTGGAGCAGCAGAAGATTTCCGTCGACAAACGAAAAATCGAACTTGAAGAGCCGATTCGGGCGCTTGGCGTAACGAAAGTCACTGTGAAACTGTATCCGGACGTAAAGGGCACATTAAGCGTACAAGTTGTGGAGGAATGATTCGATGAACGGAAACATGGAGGAGCAAATGCTGTACGATCGCGTGCCGCCGCAGAACCTGGAAGCGGAACAGGCCGTGCTCGGCGCAATTTTGTTGGAAACCGAAGCTCTGGTCGCCTCCATGGAACGCCTGAAGTCGGAGGATTTCTACAGTGTCGCTCATCAGCGCATCTTCGATGTCATGGTGTCTCTGAACGACGACAATGAACCGATTGACCTCATCACGTTAGCTTCCCGGCTTCAAGATCTTGGACAGATGGAAGAGGTCGGGGGAATTATTTATTTGACCAAGCTCGCCAACGCGGTTCCCACGGCGGCGAATGTGGAATACTATGCAACGATCGTCGAGGAGAAATCGCTTCTTAGGCGTCTGATTCGCACGGCGACGCAGATCGTCTCTAACGGCTACGCGACGGAAGACGACGTAAGCGTGCTGCTGAACGATGCCGAGGCGCGGATTATGGAGCTTTCGAACCGGCGCTCTTCCACCGGATTCATCAGTATTCGCGACGTGCTAATGGAAGTATTCGAGCGAGTCGAGTTTCTGTTTAACAACCGGGGGGGCGTAACCGGCATTCCATCTGGCTTCGTCGATCTTGATCGGATGACCGCCGGATTTCAACCGAACGACTTGATTATCGTCGCTGCCCGTCCGTCCGTAGGGAAAACGGCCTTCGCGCTGAACGTTGCGCAGAACGTCGCCGTTCGAGCCTCGGAGACGGTGGCGATCTTCAGTCTCGAGATGTCCGCCGCCCAGCTGGTGCAGCGGATTATCTGCGCCGAATCCAACGTCGACGCTCAACGAATGAGAACGGGCCACCTGGAAGGCGACGACTGGGAGAAGCTGTCGATGGCCATCGGCGCCTTATCGGAGGCGCAGATCTATATCGACGATACGCCGGGCATTACCGTATCCGACATTCGGGCCAAGTGCCGGCGTCTGAAGAAAGAGAAAGGCCTCGGCATGATTCTGATCGACTACTTGCAGCTCATTCAGGGCCGCGGCAAAGCCGGAGAGAACCGTCAGCAGGAAGTCTCGGAGATTTCCCGTACGCTCAAGCAGATCGCCCGCGAGCTGGAAGTTCCGGTCATTGCGCTGTCTCAGCTCTCCCGGGGCGTTGAGCAGCGACAGGACAAACGTCCGATGATGTCCGACCTTCGGGAATCGGGTTCGATCGAGCAAGATGCCGATATCGTCGCGTTCCTGTATCGAGACGATTATTACGACAAGGAATCCGAGAAGAAAAACATTATCGAGATCATTATCGCCAAACAGCGGAACGGTCCGGTCGGAACGGTCGAGCTGGTATTCCTGAAGAACTTCAATAAGTTCGTCAGCTTGGACCGATCTCATGCAGAAGCCTATGCCGGAAGCGCATAAATGAATTTATTAAGAGCGAATTCCGAACATTAATATGGACGTGTGCGGCATTGTTCGTTTTTGCGTTGACTTCCCCCGGCGCAGTTGATAAACTATTCATGCTGCCTGATCGCGCTCAGCGATTGTCGGGCGGCATTATCATGCCGATGCGCAAGCAACGCATTCGGATGGAGGGATTGCATTGTCAACAGTCGTTGTCGTTGGTACGCAATGGGGAGACGAGGGTAAAGGAAAGATTACCGACTATTTGGCCGAGAAGGCCGACGTCGTCGCCCGTTATCAAGGCGGAAATAACGCCGGGCATACTATCCTTATAGATAACAAGAAGTACAAGTTAACAATGGTTCCATCCGGCATATTCAATCAGAACAAGCTCTGCGTGATCGGAAACGGAATGGTTATCAATCCGGGAGCTCTCATTGAAGAAATTCAATACATCCAAGACAACGGATTTTCCACCGATAATTTGAAGATTAGCGACCGCGCTCACGTCATAATGCCCTACCACCTGGTGCTCGACGCCCTGGAGGAGGACCGCAAAGCGGCCAACAAAATCGGCACGACGCGCAAAGGCATCGGTCCTTGCTATATGGATAAAGCAGCTCGCAACGGCATTCGCATCGCGGATCTGATGGTGCCGGAAGCTTTCGCAGAGAAGGCTCGCGCTATTATTGCGGATAAGAATCAAGTCATTACCCAAATGTACAGCGGAGAAGCTCTTGATGCGGACAGTATCGTCAACGAGTACTTAGAGTTGGCCGAGAAGCTTCGCCCGTACGTCACCGACACATCGGTCGTCTTAAACGATGCGATCGACGCCGGTAAGAAGGTACTATTCGAGGGCGCTCAGGGCGTCATGCTCGACATCGACCAAGGAACGTATCCGTACGTGACCAGCTCGAATCCTTCCGCTGGCGGCGTGTGCATCGGCTCCGGCGTCGGACCTTCCAAGATCAGGGAAGTCATCGGCGTAGCCAAAGCGTACACGACGCGTGTCGGAGACGGTCCGTTCCCAACAGAGCTGGATAACGAGATCGGCCAATGGATTCGCGACAAAGGACATGAATACGGCACTGTAACGGGACGTCCGCGCCGCGTCGGCTGGTTCGACTCGGTTGTCGTCCGTCACGCTCGTCGCGTCAGCGGCATCACCGGACTCAGCCTGAACTCGCTGGACGTTCTGACCGGGCTGGATACCGTCAAAATCTGCACGGCTTACAAGTTCCGTGGAGAGCTGATGGAGCACTACCCGGCCAACCTCAAGCTGCTGGAAGAGTGTGAGGCGGTATACGAGGAGCTTCCGGGCTGGCACGAGGACATCTCCGGAGCGAAGCAGATCAGCGATCTGCCGGAGACGACTCAGCGCTTCATCGAGCGCATTACCGAGCTGACCGGCATTCCTATCGCCATCTTCTCGGTTGGCCGCAACCGCGAGCAGACGAACCAGGTGGCCAAGATTTACGGCGAGTAAATTGTTAGGGGAGAACCTCAGGTCCTATTAAGGATCTGGGGTTTTTTCTCTTGGATGACCATGCGCTAAAGCGGAAAATCCACCTTATTTTCACGAAGCCAGCAATTTTGAGGAAAAAAGAGCGGATTCTCCGGTTTAAATTCGGGAAAATCGATTTTTTCTACCGTATAAAGCGGAAAACCCACCTTAATTATCCCGAATCTGCCCGGCAGCCGAAATTAAAGCCGCAGATCCGCTTTAATGGCAAAACAGATCAAACTGGGCATTTAACGTGAAAAGAGGAGGCTCCCCCATGATTAAAGGGAATCTCCTCCTCTCGTATACGGCGGCTGCTCTTACCGCAATAAGCCTGATCAACTCTCCTCTTCCCGCGGAACCAAGTCGAAAATCTCTCCAGATTCCAGCACATCGATAAAACGATCCAACCACCGATAATACCGCAGGGCATGCGCCATTTTCGCCATATCGTATTCAATCAGCTGTCCCAGCTTCTCATTGTCCAGATTTTGCTCGCGCAGCTTGCGCAGCTCCGTCATCGATTTGTTCAAAGCCGACATGTTCATCTCCATCGACTTGCGCCACTTGATCGAGAAGTAATCGACAAAATTCTGATGCCAATCCTCTTCGACCTCATATAGATCTTTCCTCGAGCCTTTGCCCCAAATCTTGCTGATCATCTTCAGATCGACAAGGGTGCGCATTCCCGTGCTTATGCTTGTCTTGCTGAGACCCATCTCTTCGCCCATCTCATCCAGCGTAACGGCGCCCTCGTGAAAATACATCATGCCGTACAAATGGCCGATCGACGTAGTCACCCCATATAAGTCCATATTGTTGCCGATCGAATCCACGACGCGTCGGCGCGATTTCTCTATCATCTTAATCTGCTCTTCCGATAGTCCTTCGAAAGTCGCCATGCCTTACACTCCTATCCCCCGACTCTCCGCGAGCGGTCGATGATGCCTGACTTCTATTGTAGAAAAGAGTCGATCGTAAGTAAAGAATGCGATCCGGGAGGATGTTTAAGGAAATGGGAGCATACAGTAAATAAAGTGTGTAAAGTTAAAACTGTACGTACTATATGGAGGCATATCCGTTTTGACCCCTCCAAGACCGGACGTCTACACTTGTATAAGCGGCTGTATGAGAAAGATGAGAATAATAAGCGTAAGCGGAAAGGGGGACATGCGGTGAATTCGATTATAGAAGTTCAAGCCTTGACCAAAGTGTTCGGAAGCGACCCGAAACGGGCGATTCGGCTGTTGGATCAAGGGTGGACCAAAGAGAGAATCGCCAAAGAGACCAAGCTCACGGTCGGAGTGAACCGAGTGAGCTTCACGATTGAACGCGGCGAAATCTTCGTCATTATGGGACTGTCCGGAAGCGGAAAATCGACGTTGGTGCGCTTGCTTAACCGTCTGATCGAACCGACCTCGGGAAAAGTGCTCATCAACGGGACGGACATCGTGCAGTTGAACGCGGAGCAGCTTCGCCAGGTGCGGCGCAAGACGATCGGAATGGTGTTCCAGAAGTTTGCCTTGTTTCCTCATCGCACGGTTCAGGAGAACGTGGAATATGGATTGGAGATTCAGGGCGTACCTAAAGAGCAGCGACGGCAAAAGGCGCAGGAGACGTTAAAGCTCGTCGGCCTGGCAGGCTGGGAGCAGAAGCGTCCGGATGAGCTGAGCGGAGGTATGCAGCAGCGCGTGGGTCTGGCTAGAGGGTTGGCGAACGATCCGGAGGTTCTGCTCATGGATGAAGCGTTCAGCGCGCTGGATCCTCTCATTCGCAAAGAAATGCAGGATGAGCTGGTGGAACTGCAAGCATCGATGAAAAAGACGATTATTTTCATCACGCACGATCTGGACGAGGCGCTGCGCATCGGAGACCGGATCGCGCTCATGAAGGACGGAGCGGTCGTACAGGTCGGTACGCCGGAGCAGATTTTGACCGATCCGGCCAATGAATACGTGGAGCGCTTCGTCGAAGATGTCGACTTATCCAAGGTGCTGACGGCTTCCAACGTCATGGTGCGCGCCGAGACGATCGCTCCTGATCGCGGCCCCAGGGTGGCGCTGCAGCTTATGCGCGACCGAGGAATCTCGAACCTGTACATGGTCGACAAGGGCCGCCGACTGATCGGAGCCGTAACGGCCGAGGCTTCGGCCGAAGCGGTGAAGACAGGCAGGGGCTTGGAGGATATTCTCGTACGCGAAGTAACGACAGTCGGACCGGACGTTCATCTCAGCGAATTGTTCGATACCGTCAGCGTAGCGAAAATCCCGGTTGCCGTCGTCGACGACACAGGGAGACTGCTCGGCATTATTATTCGAGGAGCGGTTCTAGCCGCACTGAGCGGCAACGGGGATCGGACGGGAGCGGGTGATTCGACGTGCTGATGAAGCTTTTATTGGCGCTTGATCTGCCGAAAATCCCGATCGGCAAGTGGGTAGAGGCGATCGAGTCCTGGCTGAAAGAACACGCCGGCCCGGTGTTCAAGGGCATCAAAGTGTTTATCGAATCGACCGTTAACGGATTGGCTGACGGATTTAACGCGGTTCCTCCGCTACTGTTGATTGTATTGTTTACGGCGCTGGCGTTTTGGATCGGTCGAACGAAGATTGCGTTGTTTACGCTGATCGGCCTCTATCTCGTCTACAATCTGGGATACTGGGCAAACACGATGGAGACGCTGGCGCTCGTCTTGACCGCATCGGCCATCTCCGTCGTGATCGGCATTCCTCTGGGCATTGCTTGCGCCAGAAGCAATCGGGTGCAGAAGATCGTCACGCCGGTGCTCGACTTCATGCAGACGATGCCGGCCTTTGTCTATCTGCTGCCTGCCGTCGCCTTTTTCTCCCTTGGCGTCGTACCGGGCGTGATTGCTTCCGTTATTTTCGGCATTCCGCCGACGATTCGCCTGACGAATCTAGGTATCCGCCAAGTTCCCGCCGACCTGGTCGAAGCTGCCGATGCCTTCGGCTCCACGCCGATGCAGAAGCTGATCAAGCTTCAACTGCCGATCGCCGCGCCAACGATTATGGCGGGAATCAACCAGACGATTATGCTGTCGTTATCGATGGTCGTCATCGCTTCGATGATCGGAGCGCAGGGCGTAGGGGCGGACGTGTACCGCGCCACAACCCAGGCCAAGACGGGAGTCGGCTTCGAAGCGGGCTTGGCCGTAGTCGTGCTTGCGATCATTCTTGATCGGATCACGCAAAATTTAGTTAAGAATAAAAGAAAAGGATCGTGATGAATTTGAAGAAAAGCGTAAATCTGTTGTTGGCAGCCGTACTGGTCTTCGCGCTTGTGCTTGCGGGATGCTCCAAGGAGAACAAGGAGAGCGGAGCTTCAAGCGGAGCGTCGGGTTCCCCGGCGAAAAATAAAGAGATTACGCTCGCCTATGTGGCATGGGATTCCGAAATTGCCAGCACGAACGTCGTGAAGGAAGTGCTGCAGAGCAAGCTGGGCTACAAGGTGAACATGCTGCAGGTCGATGCGGGTCCGATGTATCTGGGCATCGCGGACGGCAGCGCCGACGCAATGGTGGCGGCCTGGCTGCCGAGTACGCACGGGGAGAACTACTACGAGCCGAACAAAGACAAGTTCGAGGACCTCGGCGTTAACCTCGACGGCACCAAGGTCGGGCTGACCGTTCCTTCCTATATGGACATCTCCTCGATCGAGGATTTGAACGGCGACATCGCTAAATCGCTGAACTATACGATTACCGGCATCGAGCCGGGAGCAGGCATCATGACGGCGACGAGCAAGGCAATCGAGGAATACGAGCTGAAGGACTGGAAGCTGCTTGAGAGCTCGTCGGCCGCGATGGCGAAGGTGCTTCAGGAAGCGTACGCCAAGCAGGAGCCGATCGTCGTCACGGGATGGACGCCGCACTGGATGTTCGCGGAGATGGACCTGAAATATTTGGACGATCCGAAGAACGTGTACGGCGGAGACGAGCAGATTCATACGCTTGTACGGTTGGGCCTGAAGGATGACCAACCCGATGCTTACAAGTTCCTGGATCAGTTCGAGTGGACGCCGGCCGATATGGAAGCGGTCATGGTCGATATCTTTAACGGCACGAGCGAAGAAGATGCGGCCAAAAAATGGATCGAAGCTAACGCGGACAAAGTGAACAAGTGGATTGACGGGATCTAACCATATCGCGAGAAGAGGAACGGTTGGGAAGCGAATGCTTTCCGATCGTTCCTCTTTGCTGTGTACGGCAATGTGGATGCAAGTCTTGAGACCAACCTGGGCTCCGCCTGCAGTCCAGCAGCAAATCCCTTCCCAGGACCATGTCGCGCCGCATGAAAAGAACTTACAATCATATCCAGATGGTTCCAGCATGAAGGAACGCAGCTCGGGATAAAATTTGGAGGAGTGGTAGGGGCGCATGAAATTTTTCACGAATTTTTCGTTAAGAAATCCCGTGGCGATCGTACTGATGATTATACTGGTAACGGTCGGGGGAGTTTATTCTACGCTGCAATTCAAGCAGGAGCAGCAGCCGGAGATCGCGTTTCCGGGCATTGCGTTGTCGGCCGTATATCCGGGAGCGGCCCCGAACGAAGTATTGGATCAAGTCACTCGGCCTCTTGAGCAGGTGCTGCGGAACGTTGAGGGAGTGAAGAACGTATCCTCCCAATCCGCTAACAGCGTGGCTGTGCTTCAGCTCGAATTCAGTTTTAACGACGATATGAAGAAGAAGCAGGAAGAGGTCAAGCAGGCCATCGGCGACGTTCGTCTGCCGGAGGACGTGCAGAAGCCCGAGGTACTGTACTTCTCCACGACGAACCAACCGATTATGTATACGACGTTGTCCGCCATGGAGGGCGTGTCCCAGGAGGAGCTGGCCGGCTTCGTGAAAAGCTCCGTCATCCCCGATCTGCAAGCGATCGAAGGGATCAGCGAGGTACAGACGGCCGGCTTGAAGGACGAGGGGGTATATCTTCGGCTGGATGCGAAGAAAATGACGGAGAAAGGCATCGTCTACGAGCAAGTCGTCGGCATGCTGCAGGCTAACAATCTGAGCGTTCCGCTGGGGGAAGCGACGCTGGCGGATAATCGTCTTCCCGTCTTCGTGCAGGGGGATCTTCGAACGGTGGAGCAGCTGAAGGACTGGAGCTTGACTTCGGATGGCTCCGTCAAGCTGGTCGACATCGCTCAGATCGAGCAGGGCAAAGACCAGAGCATAATCAGTCTGACGAACGGAAGCCCGAGCGTATCCCTCAATATCGTTAAATCGGGCGATGCAAACACTGTAGAGGTATCCAACAAAGTTCTGAAGGTGTATGAGGAAGCGGAGAAAGCCGGTCAAGCAAAATCGCTGGTCATGTACAACCGCGCTACCGACGTGAAGGAATCGGTGAACACGCTTGCCCGTGAGGGTGCGCTAGGAGCATTGTTCGCGTCGATCCTGATCCTGTTCTTCCTGCGGAACATTCGCGCGACGCTGATCGCCATCGTGTCCATTCCGCTGTCCATGCTGATCGCGATGATCTGTCTCAAGACGTTCACCGATGTGACGCTGAACATCATGACGCTTGGCGGATTGGCTGTGGCTACAGGACGGGTCGTCGACGACAGCATCGTGGTCATCGAGAATATCGTACGGCGAATTCGCGGAGAGAAGGTCGACAAGGAGCTGATCTTGTCCGCCACTTCCGAGGTGGGCCGAGCGATTACCTCTTCGACGCTGACTACGGTTGCCGTATTCGCTCCGCTCGGTTTGCTTCAGGGGATGGTCGGCGGTTATTTCCGGCCGTTCGCTTTGACGGTGGGCTTCGCTCTGCTCTCCTCGCTCTTGGTGGCGCTGACGGTCGTTCCCCTTATGGCATGGGTGTTGATGAGACGCAAGGCTCCGAAGGAAGCGAAGGAGTCGGCGATGAGCCGGGGCTACAAAAAGGCGCTGCGTTGGTCGCTCGGCCACAAGACGCTGGTGATCTCCGTCTCCTTGCTGCTGTTCGTCGGCAGCCTGGTTCCGATCTTCGCAGGCAAGGTCGGCGTCGTGCTGCTGCCTCAATCGGATTACAAGTATTTGTTCGCTACGCTCTCTATGCCTAAGGGAACGGCTCTGCAGGCCGTCAAGCAGGAAGCAGAACGTATGGACGTTTTGATCCGGGAGCATACGGATGTGGAAAATTCGAGTTTGACCGTCGGGGGCGGCCTGATAAGCGGCGACAACGAAAATCAGGCCGACTGGTTTATCGGATTGCGTTCGGAGGCCGACCTGGATCAGTTTGCGGAAGAGATCGACGCCCAAATCGCGCTGCCCGAAGGAGCCAAGTTCGACCTGATCAAGGACGATATGGGCGGCGGAGGAAGAGTGGCAATCGATGTGACCGGCGCATCCGCAGAGGCTGTACGCGAGGGGACGGAGCAAATTACTGCGGCAGTCGCAGGAATTCAGGGGATTGAGGACGCAGAAAACAATCTGCAGGACGGAACGAAGGGCATCGCCATACAAGTCCGACAGCAGGATGCATCTAAATACGGTTTATCGGCCCTGCAGGCCTCGATGCTCCTTCGTCCTTTTTTGACGGAAGCCAAGGTTGGAAGAATCGGCAGTGAAAATGAGTCTAAAGACCTATACGTCTCTCTGAACGGAGCGGCAATCTCATCCCAGAGCGATATCGGCGATTTGGCGCTGAACACGCCTGTCGGCGAGCAGATTCGGGTTCGCGATATTGCCGACGTCCGGGAGACGCAGCTGCCAAGCGCGCTGCAGCTTAAAAACGGAGCGGAGTACGCGACGGTTACGGCAACGATTGCAGACAAGAACGTCAGCAAGGTCAATGCGGATTTACAGCAGGCTCTGGAGAAGCTGAAGCTTCCCGCCGGAGTATCCTATTCCTTGGGCGGAAGCAGCGAAGAGATCGGCCAGATGATGAGCGATATGCTCATGGCCATGCTGGTAGCCGTAGGAATGGTCTATGTGGTGATGGTCGTCGCATTCCGCGAAGGCCGGGCGCCTCTAGCGGTGCTGTTCTCGCTGCCGTTCGCCTTGATTGGAGGGCTGTTCGGCGTCCTCGCTAGCGGAGAACCGCTGTCCGTATCAAGCATGATCGGTTTCCTGATGCTGATCGGCATCGTCGTCACGAATGCGATTGTCTTAATTGAACGCGTCCAGCAGCAGATCGAGCACGGGCTTGCCATTCGCGAGGCGCTGATTGAAGCGGGAGGCACAAGACTCCGTCCGATTCTGATGACAGCGATCGCGACGATCTGTGCGCTGATTCCACTGGCGATCGGCATGGGCGGTGGCAGCATCATATCCAGCGGTCTCGCGGTCGTTGTGATCGGCGGCTTGACGAGCTCGACGCTGCTTACGCTGGTCGTCGTGCCGGTCATGTATGAGCTTCTGTATTACAAGCGTTCCCGCAAGCAGCGCCGCGCAGCCGGCGCGGGCTTGACGGATGCGGCGGCTTAGAAGTACAGGCTGTTGTGTCCGTACGTACAATAAGGTTTTTCAGAATTCGTCCTCTCAGGCTGCGCGATGGCCTGTAAGGACGATTTCTTTTTCTAGCAAGACTTTTCGGGGTCTATGAATGTTTGCAAGGAGGTTTGCCCATACTAAAAACTATGAAACTCGAAGCAAGAGCGCAGGAGGTAAGTTATGTTCAGATGGATAAGCTGGGTGTTCCGGGTGGTTGCGACCGCTCTGCTGCTCAGCTTCTTGTGTATATGGACGACGGGATATATTGTGAACAGTTATATGGAATCGGCGCTTAAGCAGTTGAATCTACCGCTGGAGGTGCAGCCGCTTGCTTTGTCCGGCGTGTGGGGCACGCTGTGGGGGGCGGAGCGAGCTCCGGAGAAGAGCGCGGTTGAAGAAGCGGCTTCCGGCAGCGCTTCTCAAGAGCCGCCGCCGAGCGCCAGCACGGAACCGCAAGCGACCGGAGGATACGAGGAGCCGCCTGAAGAAAGCAAGGAGACGGAGGAAGCAACCGCTCCTCCGGAGCCTGCCAATGCGAACCCCGAACCGGACGACGGGGGCGAGAATCCGTCTGAAGAAGCGGTACCGGTGTTCGGCGAACTATCGGCGCTCGCGCAGCTTAGCGATGAGCAGCGGCAATCGTTATACGCCTTGGTCGTCTCGAAGCTGAATGCCGAGCAGTTGAGTCAACTGTCGAATTATCTGCAAGATGGACTAACTGCGGAGGAGCTCGCCAGCATGCAGCAGATGCTGCAGTCGGTGATGACCGACGAGGAATACTCGCAAATGGTAGGGCTGCTGCAAGGTGAGGGTATGCAGGGAGAATAGCGTCGCATCAACACATAAAACGCTTTCAAAAATTATGGCCGCCGGTGCTGTCAACCGGCGGTTCTTTCCATTTTTCATAATTCTAATCCGTTCAAAAGGTTGATAGAGTCCTAAGACCTATGCTAAAGTGAGGTACAAGCAAACGCCACAACCGGAGACGAAGAACACCGAAAGCAAGGGAAAAGGGGAAGATCATGGCCGATTTTAGGGGAACGAATCGGATCCGGAAAATCCTTGCCGCAGCGCGGCAAACCTTCCGGTTCGTTCAATTCGCGCAAAGGAACGGAAACAACGGTACGGGGATCACAGCACAAGAAACGCATTCTGTACGCAAATATCGTAAACCGATTATCATAGCGTCCTGCAGCATAGCCGCCGTTATAGCGGCAGGAGTCATAGGATTCAATTATGTCGAAGCCAATAAGGTAGATTACTATCAGGTTCTGGTTAACGGCGAAGTGGCGGGAGAGATCAGCAGCCAGGAGAAAGTGGATCAGTTGATCGCGGATAAGATCGAAGAGCTGAAGCACGCAGATACCCCCGCTCAGCTGGTGTTGAACGACAATCAGGTCACCTTCGCGGCTGAAAGGGCATACAAGAAGCAGACCGACGACGAGGCAACGCTGAATCGTCTTGAAGGGATGCTTAAAACTCATGCAGTAGGCGTCAAAGTAGTCGTAGACGGCGAAGTCGTCGGCGTCGTTCGGGATGAGGCTACGGCCAAGAAGCTGTTGCAGCGGGTGAAGAACAAGTATGCTCCGGCTAGGCTTGTAGCCAAGCAAGGAGATATGGAAGTTCGCTCTCTGTCCGTGAACGCGGCCGGTGCAGACGAAGCGCAGGCGGCAGAGGACAAACCGAAGCGGGTCGTTACCGCCGTATCCTTCGCGGAGAAGGTGGAGACGGTCGAGGACGTCATTGACGCCAAAGAGTTGTCCGATCCGGAAGAGCTGTTCAAGACGCTGACGGAAGGCGAACCGATTCCGCGGACTTATACGGTCAAGAAAGGCGATTGCATTGGCTGCATCGCGGCGAAGCTGAATATCTCTGAAGAACTGATCTATACGAATAACAAATGGATTAAGAACGATTTTATTAATATCGGCGATGTGTTGGATCTGTCTCAGGAAGAACCGCCGATTCTGAACGTCAACTCCGAAGAAGAGGTGACGGAGATCGAGGTCATCGAGCCGCCGATTGAATATCAGAAGAGCGATTCGATGAAGCTCGGCCAGCAGAAGGTGCTCAAGGAAGGCAAAGAGGGCAGTCAGCAGGTCACCTACAAGCTGCTGAAGCGCAACGGAGCGCTGATCGAGGAAGAGCAGATTGCTCGCCAAGTCCTGATAGAGCCGATTCCAACGGTTATCCTCAAGGGAACGAAGGTCATTCGCGGCGTAGGCTCGGGCAAGTTCATCTGGCCTGTATCCGGTGCTCGTATTACCAGCTATATGGGCAAGAGATGGGGCAGAAGTCATAACGGCATCGATATGATCGGCAAGAGCAACATTATGGCGGCTGACGAGGGCGTCGTCGAATTCGCAGGCTACAAGTCCGGCGGACTCGGAAATGCGGTTATTATCGATCACGGCAACGGCTTCAAAACGACCTACGGGCACATGAAGAGCGTTAAGGTGAAGAAGGGGCAGGTCGTGGAAAAAGGCGACTCCATCGGCGTCATGGGCAGCACGGGCCGCTCCACAGGCACTCACCTTCACTTCGAGGTTCATCTGAACGGCAAGTTGAAGAATCCGACTAGTTATTTGTAGGAAAGAAACTTCTAATAATATACGAAACGCCGCATCCTGGAGCAACAGGAATGCGGCGTTTATTTCTTTTTAGGCGGGTAAGGTTCTTTGCGGTCAGTCCGGTTCAGCAAGTAGTCTATGCTGGTTTGATGCAGATCGGCCAGCTTGATAAGCGAAGAAGTTGGTAAGTCCAGCTCGCCGGATTCGTAACGCGAATAGGTGGTCTGACTTACTTTTAACAGGTCAGCGATGTATTTTTGTGTCCAATCCTTATCTTCTCTCAATGCTCTGATTCGTGTAAACATTATAGTGATCACCCTTAGCCATCATAGATTATGCGGAAATTGCATATTGATTATTATGCGTTTTTCGCATAAATTAAATGTAGGTAAAACAAGAATCGGAGGCTGAGGGTATGAAAAGCATCGTACAGGAGCTCTACAATGGGGACCTCTGTCCCGTAGCGCAGATCATATCCAAAAATACGGCATACCGAGAAATTGGACGCAGGGTTGCAGAGGAGTTAGGTATATGGAAAAAGCGATTGACGGGGGAGGAATATAAGCAGTTGGAGGAGTTGCTCGACCTGCGCATCCAGACGATCGCCATGGACCTGGAGGCCTCATTTGAGCATGGTTTTAAGCTCGGAGCGTCTTTGATGATTGAGGTGTTGTCCGAGTAGTAAGAGCAGTTGCTTTGTCCGAGCATGATATGTTGGCGATAAATGAGGGAGCTTTTGCCGAGAGTGAGGCGAGTGAGGAAGGTGTGAGCCGGCTCGTGGAGAGAAAGAAGGGGATCGAGATAGTCCTCTGGCTGACAATGCGATAGAGCGGAAAAGACGCCTTAAATTCGGGAAAATATCCATTTTGAAGAAAATAAAACGGGTTTTCCGCCTTAAATTCGAAAAAAACGGTTTTTTTGCAAAATAAAGCGAGAAATCCGCTCTACTGACCCAGAATTGGGCCGGAAGCCGATAATAAAGCGGAAGACCCGCCTTATTGGCAGCGTGGAAACGGAGAGGAACTCCGCTGCAACGCGCCCCGGTATCGCTTTTGTACCGCTGCCACTGGTATTCGGTGCTTCATTCCTTTTTAGTTATATAAGGCTCTTTGCAGTCTGTGCGATTCAATAAGTAGTCTGTGCTAGTTTGATGCAGATCGGCTATCTTCACCAAAATTGCAATAGGAATGTTAGCTTCGCCTCGCTCATAGTTGCTGTATATCCGCTGACTGCAGTTGAGAATAGCAGCAATCTCTGTTTGTGTCATATCTTGTTACTACTTAGGTCTCCTGTTATCTTTAAAGGAATTCCCACCCCACGTGTAGAAGTATTAAAGTAACAACGAATCGATCGAGGGGTGAGGGGAAATGAAGCCAACAGCGGACCAAGTGCTTACCATTTGTAAAGGTGACAAAGAAATTGCTTCCGTGGTTCAATTTCTCCTCGACCAACAGGCTGCGCATATCCAGCAACTCGAGAATCGTATACATGAATTGGAACGGCAGCTCGGAAGCAATAGCCGCAACAGCAGCAAGCCGCCATCGAGCGATGGCTTGCGCAAACCCACGAATCTGCGCCAACCCGGCGGTAAAAAAGGCGCACCCAAGGGGCATCCCGGTGCCACGCTGTGTCAGGTCGACGAACCGGATGAAGTCATCGTCCATTCGCTTGCGTCCTGCCCCGACTGCTCTGCCTCGCTGAACGAGGGGGAAGGGGGCTACGAGAATCGTCAGGTGTTTGACTTACCGCCACCACGCCTTAGGGTCACAGAGCATCGCGCGGAAAAAGCGTACTGTCGTCACTGTCGCCGTATGCAGCGCGCCCCCTTTCCCGCTCATGTTGAAGCTCCGGTACAGTATGGAAAAGGGATGGCCGCATGGACCGTGTATTTGCATGCGTATCAAATGCTGCCGCTCGATCGGATTGCTCAGTTGTTCGCGGATCTGACCGCCCATCGTCCCAGCGAAGGCACGCTGCTGTCTTTTTTAAGCACATCCTTCGATGCGCTAGCGTCCACCCAGCAAACGATCGAAGCGCGGTTGCTTGAAGAAGCTAAAGTCCATGCCGATGAAACGGGATGCCGGGTGAATGGCAAAACGCAATGGATGCATGTGATCTCCGATGAAGACCACACCCTGCTCCGCTTCCATGCCAAGCGTGGCAGTAAGGCCATGGACGAGATGGGGTTCTTGAATCGATATACGGGCACGGTTGTCCATGATTGCATGCAAGGGTACTTTAAGGATCGATACGTCTTTGAGCATGCGCTTTGCAAGGTGCATCTGCTTCGGGAATGCAAGGGCATTGCGGAACATGATCGCCATGTTTGGGCGCAACAGATGATGGATTTGCTCCAAGAGAGCTGGCAGCTCGCTCGCGAATCCCGACAAACAGAGAAAGCCTTAGCGCCCGAAGTCATCCAAAAGATCTGGAGCCGATACGATGAGATCCTGGAGGCCGGTCGGCATGAATGGATCAAGGATCCTGTGAGAATCAAGACAGGGACGCAGGGGCGAAAAATAAAGAGCAAAGCCGGCAATTTGGGAGAAAGGTTGTCCCTGCACAAAACATCCATTCTGTCGTTTCTTTGGCGTCCCTATATTCCATTCGATAACAATCAGGCGGAACGTGATTTGCGTATGGTGAAGGTCAAACAGAAAGTCTCCGGCGCATTTCGAACGGAAGCCGGAGCGCACATTTTCGCCAGACTGCGCAGCGTCATCTCCACGTTGATGAAGCAAGGCCTCCCGGTTCTTGCCTCTCTTTCCGATGCCCTTCGCGGCAAACCCCTTCTCCAGAACACCTAAGTAGTAACCATATCTTTATCTTCTCTGAGGCTTCGAATTCTCTCGTAGATCACCAATAACTCACCTCAAGGCAAGTATATTTTAGCGACCCCTCAAGTTCAAGTATCCGGCAATTCTGTAGTTGGAATCATGAACGGGCAGTAAGCTCCTCGATCACCCGACGTACAGTCCTAAGTAACTTTAATATTTGATACACGATTCATATGCCTTGCCCCTTTTGTACTATCGATGGAATTGCCTCATGCACTTCGATATACTTTTGTCGAGAACATTAATTCGATTTGAGGGATAGCAGTGAAGAGTGTAGCGGTATTTTGCGGCTCCAGCATGGGAGCTTCGCCTTCTTATAAAGAAGGCGCCATCGAATTGGGACAAGAGCTGGCCAAACAGGGAATTACGCTCATCTACGGAGGAGCAAGCGTGGGAATTATGGGTACGGTTGCGGATGCCGTGCTGGAATCGGGCGGCAAGGTGATCGGCGTGCTTCCCAAAATGCTGGAGGATAGGGAGATCGCCCATCGCGGCTTGACGGAGCTGATCGTTGTGAACTCCATGCATGAGAGAAAAACGAAAATGTCGGAGCTCGCCGAAGGTTTTATTGCTCTGCCAGGCGGCCCGGGGACGATGGAGGAGTTTTTCGAGATATTCACGTGGGCGCAATTAGGGCTGCACGGCAAGCCTTGCGGCATTTTGAACATCAACGGGTATTTCGATCTTATGCTGCAATTTTTCCGGCATATGAACGAACAGCAGTTCCTCCAAGATAAATACGCCTCCATGGTGTTGGCGGATACCGGCCCTGCCGGATTACTGGACAAGTTCCGGGCCTATCAGCCGCCTTCAGTGAAGACGTATATTAAAGAAGGAAGCCAAACCTAAGCTTCTAGATATGCCAAATAAACCGAGTCCGTGGAAGCTGAAACGCTCCACGGACTCGGTTATATCCAGGGATTATGGACAGGAACCTGACAGCGTTCTATATCTTTCACATTTCGAGTGACAACAGTAAGATTGTGGGTAATTGCGGTAGCAGCAATTAGACTATCCATTACAGGAAGTGCAATGCCAACTTTTTCTGAATTTCCTTGGATTTGTCCCCAAGTCATCAGAATATTTAAATCAAGGGAAAGGGTGCGTCCGTGGAATCGTTCGGTTAAATCTTGGTCGATCCATACTTGTAGCCGTGCTGCACGATCTTTATCGCTTAATTTGCTAATTCCTTTTTGTAATTCTCCGAATGTGATCACGCTTAGAAACAATGCGGACTCATCGCGTTCATCCATCCAATTCAACACGCCCAAATTAGGTTCCTTTTTTATAAGTTCTGAAATTACATTTGTATCTAGGAGATACTTCATAGTTCTACCTCTCGCGGAACGTCTTGGTTTCTTTCAAGGTCAAGTTCAAGTTCGCGAAAAGGTGAGTTCTTAAAAAAATCTGTCAATCGAGTTTTGGGCTTCGTTAGACGATGATACTCCTCCATTGACAAGACGATAGCTGCCGGTCTCCCTCGAACGCTGATGATTTGGGGACCTTCATCCGTTGCTCTTTTGACAACGGAGCTTAACTGGTTTTTCGCATCCTGAAGTTGCCATTGCATCCTGTAGCCCTCCATTCGGCTAGACTGTCTAGCTATATTATACCATAGATAAGTGACTTTTAAGCGCCTATTTACCAAACGTGACTTGCAATTAATCGAATAAAGAACCATATAACAGGTCACCGAAGGTCTAGAGAACCCTCACTGTCTGCAGATGAAACTTGGCGGGAAGATCAAATTATCATGGCGAGGAGGAGCTTATATCCATCGTTGGGGTAGCGCCCGCATTATGTTAAGATAGAAGGATAGGATTAGCTTCCGAGAATAGGGAGGCGGTGCAAACCATGTTGGGTAAAATTTTGGTCGTCGACGATGAACGGCCGATCGCGGATATTTTGAAGTTTAATTTGGAGAAGGAAGGCTACGAGGTCGTCTGCGCTTTCGACGGGGAAGCTGCGGTGCGGCTGGCGTTCGAGGAAGAGCCGGATCTGATTCTGCTCGACCTGATGCTGCCGATCAAGGACGGCATGGACGTGTGCCGGGAAGTGCGGACGCGCCTGTCTGTGCCGATCATTATGCTGACGGCCAAGGACAACGAGATCGACAAGGTGCTCGGGCTGGAGCTTGGCGCCGACGATTACGTGACCAAGCCGTTCGGAACGAGAGAGCTGCTGGCGAGGGTGAAGGCTCATCTGCGCCGTCAGCGCAATGTGGAGGCGACACGTTCCGATGAGGAAGCCGAGCCGGAAGCGGAGCGGCAGGGCATTCGCCTTTTCAATTTGTTTATCGATACCGATATGTACGTCGTGTACAAGAACGGCCAGCCGCTCGATCTGACTCATCGGGAATTCGAGCTTGTGCACTATCTGGCGAAAAACAGCGGGAAAGTCATGACGCGCGAGCATTTGCTGCAAGCGGTATGGGGGTTCGAATATTTCGGAGACGTGCGCACGGTGGATGTGACGATTCGTCGTTTGCGGGAGAAGTTGGAGGATGATCCGAGCCGGCCGGAAATTATTTTGACACGGCGCGGGCTGGGCTATTTGGTGCGCAATCCGAAGATGGCGGGCGGTTACTACGGATGAGAGGCGTTCGTTTTTTCCGCAGCATTCAAATTAAGTTGATTATGATGGTGCTGCTGCTTATTCTGATTGCGGTTCAACTAATTGGAGTGTATTTCATCAGTACGATGAAAACATCGCTGATCAACACGTTCTCCAGTACTCTGGACAGTCAGGCGAATATGCTGACAACGGTGCTCTCCACATCGAATGCCAATAGCGAAGGGAGTTTGCCGACGGGCGCCGAGGTGAACCTGAGCGCTCTGGTCAGCAACTTCTTAACCTACAGCGGGGCCGAGGTGCAGGTGCTGGACGCCGGCGGCAAGGTGCTGGCGACATCCAGCAACCATCAATCGTACATCGGCCGCAAAAATACGTCCCTGCTCGTCAGCCGGGCGCTTCAGGGCGTGCGGAACAACGAGGAAGAGATCATCGACGAAAGCAATGTCCGTAACAAGGTCATCGCCAAGCCGATTTTTAGCGGCGATAAAATCGTCGGAGCGGTCTACATCGTCGCTTCGATGAGCGAACTGTATCGGACGATGGAGGATATCAACCGTATTTTCGTCTCGGCGACGCTGATCGCACTTGGCCTCACGGCGGTGCTAGGCGTGCTGCTCGCAGGAACGATAACCTCGCCGATTAAAGCGCTGACCCGCCAAGCGGGAGCGGTGGCGGAAGGGCGATTCGACGAGCGGGTGCCGGTGTTCGGCAAGGACGAGATCGGGCAACTCAGCATCGCTTTTAACGAGATGACCGATCGGTTGAGCGACGCGCTGGCCTTGAACGAGGAAGAGAAAGAGAAGCTGGCGTCGATCCTCTCGAACATGAGCGATGGGGTTCTGGCTACCGACGAGGTGGGCGGCGTCATCGTCACGAATCGTCGGGCGAGGGCGATGCTCGGACTTCAGGAGCCGCGGGACGGAATTACGCTGTCCCAGGCGCTTGGCATCGAGCGGGAACCGATTGCGGAAACGCTGCAGGGCAATGAATCGTCCATGCTGCTGCATCGGGAGACGGAGGAAAGCACGGAAGACGAGATCTACCGGGTCACTCTAACGCCGATCCGACGCAGGGATAAGGGAGTCGTAGGAGCGATCGCAGTGTTGCAGGACGTCACGGAAGCGGAGATGCTGGAGCAGTCCCGTCGGGAGTTCGTCGCGAACGTGTCCCACGAGCTGAGAACGCCGCTGACGACGATCAAGAGCTATGCGGAGGCACTGAGCGAAGGCGCGCTGAACGAGCCGCCGCTTGCGGACCGCTTCGTCGGCGTCATTCGCAGCGAGACAGAACGAATGATCCGACTGGTTACAGATCTATTGCACCTGTCCCGTTTCGATTCTCGCCGTAATCAGTTGCTGCGCCAAAATGTGGATCTGCTTGAAATGCTGGAGGAAGTCGTTGATCGCTTCTCCTTTCAATTGAGGCAGAAGGCGATCACCGTATCGGTGAAGGTGGAGGAGACGCGGAAGACGGCAATGCTGGATCGGGACGGCATCGATCAAGTACTGGACAACCTTGTCTCGAACGCGATCAAGTATACGCTGGACGGCGGTTCGATCGATATTACGGCTGCAACGAATGGAGACGGCCAGCTGGCGATCGCGATCAAGGATACCGGAATCGGTATTCCGAAGAAGGATCTTCCCCGCATCTTCGAAAGGTTCTATCGCGTCGATAAGGCGCGTTCGAGGAATATGGGCGGCACGGGATTGGGGCTATCGATTGCCCGGGAAATTGTGCGCGCGCACGGCGGGTCGATGACGATCGAATCCGAGTCGAACGTCGGAACCGTCGTGACCGTGCAACTGCCGATCGTGCCGGAAGGAAGTGAGAGCGCATGATCGAGAAAGGCAAATCGGTGCTGCTGTTCCTGCTCGTCGTGGTCAGCCTCTATCAAAGTTATTTGCTGGCCTACAGCAAGCCTTTCTTGGAGGCGAAGGTGAAGACCGAGCTGGATTACGTAAAGACGGAACCGCTTGGCACAGAGTCAGAGGTGAAGGATCTAATCTTCCCGGAGCAGCTTGTCGTTCATCTGGGAGAGGACAGGCATACCGTGTTCTATCCGAGCACCGTTCCGTACTACAATCTGATTCTGGAGAAGCTGCGCAGCCGCGAGTTCAAAAGCTTGCAGCGGGACTCGATAAGATCCGTTGATTGGGATCAGATTGCCCGGGAGAACCAGGGAATCGAGCTGCGCTTCGGCCGGGCGATTCCGTTCGAGCTGCTGCAGCGATTATTCAAGATTGACGGAGATTTCCTGTTCTCTCGCGATTCGATTGACCGGATATGGATCTATACGAGCAAGCTTCGCGACGAAGTCCGGACGTATTTCTTCAGCTCGGACGGCCGCAACGTATATGAAGCTCAGAAAGCGGACTTAGCCGTCTTGGATGTGGAGGGCTATGTCGGCTTCGGGCAGTACTGGGACTCCTATGTCGTCTTTGGCGAAGAGATCTACATTCCGGAGCATCCGGTCTCCCGGATGCTGAGCATGGAAGTGCCTTACGATCGCTATACGGCGGAACAGATGCAGGATAATTTTCTGTTCGACGCGAGCAGTGTGCGGGCGATCCCGAGCGGCGCGTTCTACAACGACGCCAAACGGGCGATGAAGATCGAGCAGGAGGGCACATGGCTTTCCTATACGGACCCGATCGCGCCGACCGAGGGCGCCGATGAACTCGTCGAGAACGTGATCGCCGCTGTCAGCTTCGTTAATCAGCATGGAGGTTGGAATTCCGATCAGAACGGAGGAGGGAATTCCAAGTACGCTCTGGCCCATGGGAACGACCCGGTCGACAACAACGGCAACATCCGGTTTCAGCAATATTACCGCGATGTCCCGATCGTGTCGGGGACCGCGATGAATTTCGGCTATATCCAGATGACGCTGCAGCGGGGATTGGTCACTTCTTATGCCCGATCGTTGATTATGCTTGACCGCGAGGTAGTGAACAAGAAGGTCAGGAAGCTGCCCGGCGGCAGCGAGCTGCGTGCGATTCTGGAGTCGGCCGGAGGGAAGGTCGAGGCGCTGTTCCCGGCCTTTCGTCCGGAAAAGAAAGAGGACAAGATGATTCTGACCCCGGTGTGGGCGGTACGGCTCGCGAGCGGGGAGGTCATGATCGTGGCCGATTCGATTTTGGCTGAAGGAACGAAGAAGTAAACCGTAGAAGAGGCGAGGAAGGAGGAGAGGGATGGACTGGAGACGGGCCAAGAACGTGCTGATCGTATCCTTTTTGCTGCTGAATATCGTATTGGGTTATCAGCTGTGGACCGAGTGGCGCGAACGACTGAATACGACGGCCAACTGGACGTCCCTTCCCCCGGAGACGATTCAGTTTATGCGAGAAAACAACATCCAAGTGGCCGACAATGCTAAAATTCCGACTGAGACTCCGAACATGCGCGAAATCAGCTACATCTTTAAACAGTCGGCGACGCACAATGTGGCCGCGGGGAAGCAGATTGTATCGCCTCCGGAGACGCGCATCGTATTCGGCGAAGAATTGTTAAAGGTGCTAGGCGGCGTCATCCCGGAGTTGGACAAGTATGCGCTCGACCAGCCCGGAAGCCGGGAAGGCTTCTACTTCGTTTTTAACCGGATGGAGGGCGGCTGGCCGATGTTCGATATCCATCTGAATTTATTCTACAGCGACCAGAGAATTCGGGCCTATACGCAGGAACTGGTCGAAATCAAGCCGCTTGCCGGCGCCAAAGATCAGCAGGTGCTTTCGGCGGCCAAGGCGTTGGCTAAAGTCATCGAGAGAAACCTGCCTGCGGGATCGGTCATTAAGGAGATTCGGCTCGGGTACCATGGGGAAATTTTCGATGAGCTGGAAGAGCAGGTCTCGACGCCGTCCTGGAGGATATTGCTGGAAAACGGGGAAGATGTGTATTACGTGAACGCGATCAGCGCCGAGGTTACGGTGGAGAAGAGCGACGCGCCGGCAAATCCGTAGTGGGACGAATTGGGGAGAAACGGCGTAAAGCCGGGGAGAGGAACAGAAGGCGATTATGGGACTTCGATTTACGGTGCTGGCCAGCGGTTCGACAGGCAATGCAACCGTCGTATCCACGGATGCGGCGAGCGTATTGATCGATGTCGGACTTAGCGGCAAGAAAATAGAAGAGCTGATGACAGAAAGAGACTTTGCCGCACGGGAGCTCGACGCCATCTTCGTGACGCACGAGCATTCCGACCATATCCGCGGCTTGGGGGCATTCGCGCGCAAGCATCGACTGCCGATCTACGCCAACGAGAAAACGTGGGGAGCCATGATGAAGTCGGTTGGAGACATTCCCGAAGAGAACCGGAGAATTCTCCCGACCGATAGCGTCATGGAGCTTGCCGATTTAAGAATCGAATCCTACGCCATTTCGCACGACGCGGCGGAACCGGTAGGCTACTGCTTTCAATCCGGCGGAGCGAAGCTGAGCCTGGCGACCGATCTCGGATATGTCAGCGACAAGGTGATGAGACAGCTGCAAAATTCGGACGTGATGGTGCTCGAATCGAATCATGATGTGAACATGCTGCGAATGGGCCGATACCCGTGGAATACGAAGCGGCGCATTCTCGGAGACATGGGGCACCTCTCCAACGAAGCGGCCGGCGAGGCGCTGTGCAGCCTGCTGACCGGAAGGCTGAAGCGGGTTTATCTGGCGCATCTTAGTCAGGAGCACAACTTGATGGATTTAGCCAAACTTACCGTGAATACAGTATTAGAGAACAACGGATTTTTCTTTCATAAGCATGAGTTTGCACTTTGCGATACCTACTACGATCGCCCGACGGCATGGGATATCGTAGGATAAAACAGCCTGAAGCCCTGAAGTTACAATAGAAGCTGCCGATTCAGCTCGGTCTCCATTTCGGAAGCTTTCTGCCTGATTTCCTCCGGGGTCAGAATGCCCTTGTCGACCAGAAGCTCGATCAGCGTGCTAAGCGCAAGAAGCTGTTTGTAGTTGTCGTGCTTCATATCGGACACCTGAGAGGCAAGGTCGAGAAATTGCCAACCGAATTCCGCAGTTTTCATTGGCTAATCTTCCTTTCTTTACATAGAGATGATGAGAGGAAATCACTTGCTTGTCCACCTGTATTCTATTACTATTCTAGTCAAAACCCTAAGAAACATTCCTATGAATTTCAGCTTTGCATGATTAGATTGGCCGCGATCAGCTAGAATAGATATAGAGGAAGTTCGCAGCGGAGAGAATGGGAGCGAGCGGCTTTCCGGAGAAGGACGGTGCAGGGCGATGGGTTTGTTCGATGATGATTTCTATTCTACGCGAGTCAGGCGCCGCTCGCGATATTGGCCGCGCGGGAGTTCGCGGGCTTCGGGCTTACGCCCCGGATCGACGCTTAGAATCGCGCTGATCTCGTCGCTGACCAGCTCAGTGCTCGTAGCTGCGCTTTTCCTGCTATGGGGAGGCGGCGGAAGAAGCCCCGAGCCGGAGTCGATGCCGGCGATCGCCGGGGGGCAATCGTACGTCGAGACGTCGGAGAGGATTATTTCCGCTTCCGAGAAAGTAAGGCCGGCTGTCGTCAGCATCATCAACTTGACAACTCAGGCGCTGGAGCTGCAGGAAGCCGGGGATTTCGAGGAAGGCGAGCTGCCGTACAATACGAGCATGGGCTCGGGCGTTATTTTCAAGAAGCAGGGCGATAAGGCCTATATTATTACGAATGCCCACGTTATTCAGGACGCAGGGGAAATTCAAGCCGTACTGGTTGGCGGGGAGCGGAAAAAGGCAACCATCGTCGGCAAGGATATCATTACCGATCTGGCGGTGCTGGAGGTAGGGGCGGACGGAATCAATACGGTCGTGGAGCTGGGGCACTCGGATAAGCTTCGCGTCGGAGAGATGGTGATTGCGATCGGCAACCCGCTGGGCTTCGGGGATTCGCTGACCCAGGGAATCGTCTCGTCGACGAAGCGGATCATTCCGGTATCGATCAACCAGGACGGCAATTACGATTGGGAGCAGGAGGTCATCCAGACGGATGCTGCGATCAATCAAGGCAATAGCGGCGGAGCTTTGGTCGACCTGAACGGCAAGCTGGTCGGGATCAACAGCATGAAGGTGGCCGATCGAGGAGTCGAGGGCATCGGCTTCGCGATTCCGATCGATCAGGCGGTCCCCGTGTTGAACGCCTTGATGGAGAAGGGCAAAGTGTCTCGTCCATATTTGGGCGTCTATACGATGAATCTCGGCTACTACCTGGACGGCATAGAGATGAACGGCCTGGATGATCCGGACGAGGAAGAGGGATCCGAGGATACCGGCGAGCTGCGCGAAGAGACGGATGGCGAGGCCTTCGAGCCTGCGGAGCCGGTCGTTCCCAAAGGAGTGACCAAAGGCGTGATCGTGCTGGAGGCGGTAGGACCGTCTCTGGATGCGGGGCTGAAGTTCAACGATATTATTATCGCTCTGGACAGCACGGCGATAGGGAGCACACTGGATCTTCGCAAATATTTGTATCATTCCAAGAAAATCGGGGATTCGCTGAAGGTTACCTACTACCGCGATGGCAAGAAGCACACACTAGACGTGAAATTGACGGAAAAAGCGGATGCGCAGGAGTAGCGGAGAAGCGCGGACTTGGAGTACAAAGCAGACGATGCGAACTGAAGGGACTAACGGAATGTATTGCGTATGCCGGGAGCACGTGGAATTGGCTATCGATAAATTTGTGGACGAATACGAGGACGCGCCGGATTTGGTGAATCTCCAGACGACGGCGTTCTCCGCCTGGACTGCGCCCGAGCACTGCGAGTGGTGCGGCAATCCGGCGGAAATATTGGTCGTGTGAGCGAGGATAAAGGTACGCTTCTCCTGTTTAGGGGATGGCGTACCTTTTTTAATTACAAGCGAGATCTGCGAATGGCCTGGTTGATTACCTCGGACAGAACAAGTCCCATGGCGATAGCGCCGGAGAGCATGAAGGCTTGCATGCCCGATTGCAGGGCGGCGTCGAACTCGTTCTCCACGGCGCTGCGCATCGCGTTGTAAGCCAGCCCTCCGGGAACAAGCGGAATGATGCCCGATACGTTAAATACGATGATCGGCATCCGGTACAGCTTGGCCATAATCTGGCTCAGCACGGCGACGCAGCCGGCAGCGATCAGGGTAGAGATCGTGGCGTTCACCGCTTGCTGCGTCAGCACGACATATAGCGCCCAGCCGAGCATGCCGACGATGCCGCACTGTACGAGGCCGCGCTTAGGCACGTTAAAGATCAGGCCGAACGCCGCCGAAGCCACGAAGCTCGTCGCCAGCTGTTCAAATAGGGTTGTCATGATACGCGGTTCCTCCTCTCTAGCTCCATGCGGACAGCATGACGGCAATGCCCGCGCCGATCGCCGAAGCCGTCAGCAGCGCATCGGCCCCCTTAGACAGCCCGGATACCAGGTGCCCGGCCATCAGATCGCGTACGGCATTCGTTATGAGCAATCCCGGGACGAGCGGCATGACCGAACCGATAATGATTCGATCGAGCTCATGCCCGAAGCCTGTGTGAACGAATGCAATCGCCAGTGCTCCGATAATTGTCGCGGATAGAAACTCGGCGAAAAATCTGATCTGCACGAGTCGATGAAGCAGAAGCAGCAAAGCAAATCCAATGCCTCCCGCCAGCATGGCCGGAACGAAGTCGCTCCAGCCCCCCTTGAACATGATGAGGAAGCAGCCGCTCGCCACCGCGGCCGAGGCGATCTGCAGCCAAGCCGGGTAGACGACGCGCGCCCGCTCGATATGCTGGAGCCGCGCCAGCGCATCTTCGGCGTTCAGCTCGCCAAGGCTGATTTTGCGGGAAACCTCGTTGACAAGGGTCACCTTACTCAGGTCTGTCGATCGTTCCGAAATACGAACGTACCGGGTGACGGGATTCGCTCCGCCGAGGTCGAAAAAAAGCCCTGTCGGCGTCACATAGCATTGCGATTTGGGAAATCCGTTGGCCGCGGCAATCCGGGTCATCGTATCCTCGACCCGCTGCGTCTCCCCGCCGCTCTGCAATATAATTTTTCCGGCCAATAAGCATAGCTCCGAAATAGTACGACCATGGGAATCCGGATAGGTAATCAAGGTTGGCTCTCTCCCGTTCTTCAACTAACTCTATTATAGCCGGATTAAGATAGAGTCCAACTGTTGTTTCAGCCTCTCTCGACTCGATAAGGACGGAAGTAAAAAAATTCAAGTTATTTTTCGTTAGCCTGTTGACAGTGCTCGGGGGCCGATGTTAAAGTGTCAAATAGATTCTTAATGAACGGAAAGGGGGGTACGGAAATGAGAAACGGTCACTTTACTGGATTCATCGCCAATCATGGCGGTGTTGTCGGCATTCATTCCCGTAACCCTCTCGCAAACGACTGCTAAAGCCGGAAGAATGGCATGATTCTTCTAGCTTTAGCGGCAGGGCGCATGGTTACGTGACGTAATCGTGCGCCTTTTTTATCGCTTTCGGAGCAATTGCGGCGGTCTTTGACAAGTCGACATAAGCTCCGTTGGCGATGGAGGATGAGTCATCATCCTCGAAGGCGTATCGCTTACGGGCGGTATGCCTTTTTTGTTCACAAGGTTGTGCGACGGCTTGTTCGTCATTGGGCGGCAAGACGTCTTATCGAGAAGGGTGTGAGTTTATAGATGTTTATCGTACTGAAGAAGTTAAGCTGGTTTTTCAAAATGCACTGGAAGAGGTACACGGTTGCAATCGTCCTGCTGACGATCGTCGGTATCATCGACATCGTTCCTCCGAAGCTGATCGGAGTAGCGATCGACGGAATTCAGGAAGAGACGCTGACGGCGGGCAGACTGATGGAGCTAATGCTGTTCTGGGGCGGTCTGACGGTTGCCAGCTACGGCCTGAGCTATATTTGGCACTATCAATTGTTCGGCGGGGCGTTCGTGCTGGAGCGGAAATTGCGTTCGCGACTAATGCGGCATTTTCTGAAAATGAGCCCTACGTTCTACGAGCGTAACCGCACGGGAGACTTGATGGCGCGAGCGACGAACGATCTCGGCGCAGTGGCGGTGACGGCCGGATTCGGGATATTGACGCTGATCGATTCGACGCTGTTCATGCTGACGATTCTCATCGTTATGGCGGGTACGATCAGCTGGAAGCTGACGCTGGCCGCGCTGCTGCCGCTTCCGATCATGGCGCTGCTGATGCAGCATTTCGGCAAGAAGATTCACGATCGGTTCATGAAGGCTCAGGATGCTTTCGGCAATCTGAACGACCAGGTGTTGGAATCGGTATCAGGTGTGCGCGTCATTCGAGCGTTCGTGCAGGAGCAGGCCGACCGCAAGCGGTTCAGCGAGTCTGCCGATCACGTTCTGGAAAACAACATACGCGTCGCCAAGATCGATGCGCTATTCGAGCCGACCGTCAAAATACTGGTGGGTGCCAGTTACCTGATCGGTCTGTGCTACGGAGCGGTGCTGGTGTTCCAAGGAGATATTACGCTCGGCGAGATGGTATCGTTTAACATGTTCCTCGGCATGCTTATCTGGCCGATGTTCGCCATCGGAGAACTGATTAACATTATGCAGCGAGGCAATGCGTCGCTCGATCGGATCAGCGAGACGCTTGGCGTGAAACCGAACGTCACGGATGCGGAGGACCCGATAGAGGTTGAGGTGCCGGAATCGATTGTTTTCAACGGTGTTACATTCCGCTACCCTTCTTCGTCCATCGACAATCTCGTCGACGTTTCCGTCACTCTGCGCCGCGGGCAAACGCTTGGCGTCGTCGGCCGCACGGGAAGCGGGAAAACAACACTGCTTAAACAGCTGCTTCGCGAGTATCCGATGGGCGCGGGCGAACTGACGGTCGGCGGAGTGCCGGTGACCGAGGTTGAATTGAACCGGCTGCGCGGCTGGATCGGCTACGTTCCGCAGCAGCCGATTCTGTTCAGCAAGACGATCCGCGAGAACATCTGGTTCGGTACGAAGGATGAAGCGGGCGACGAAGCGCGGTTGAACCGAGCGCTGGAGTTGGCTTCGTTCCGCAAGGACGTGGCGTTCCTGCCGGACGGACTGGAGACGCTCGTCGGCGAGAAGGGCGTAGCGTTGTCGGGAGGACAGAAACAGCGGGTCAGTATCGCGCGGGCGGTCATCTCCGATCCGGAAGTTCTCATGCTGGACGATGCGCTGTCGGCGGTCGACGCGAAGACGGAGACGGAAATTCTGGAGGGCATTCGCACCGAGCGGGCCGGGAAGACGACGATCATCGCGACGCACCGGCTGTCCGCCGTGCAGCACGCCGACTGGATTGTCGTTCTCGACGAAGGCCGGATTTCCGAAGAGGGAACACACGAACAACTGCTCCAATTGGGCGGATGGTATAAAGAGCAGTACGATCGGCAGCAACTGGCTTCGGTCGTAGAGAATTAAACAAGGAATGCGGGTGAAGCATCGAAATGGGAGTTAACGGGAAAAGGTTGTTCAGATACGCCTGGAACTATAAGAGGCCGATTCTTCTGGCGCTGGCGTTGCTGCTGCTGGCAGTCGGCGTCGAGCTGGTCGGGCCGTTCTTGGCCAAGCGAATGATCGATACGAATATTATGGGCATTGAGAAGCCTTGGTACGAAACGAAGCAGGATGAGAAATACGCCGTCCCTTACGGGGAGGGATGGTATAAACGGGAAGATCATTTCTCGTCGGGCGAGACAAAAGGGGAAGAGGTCCGTATTCTGCAATCGGGCCGCAGCTATTATTTTGTAGACGCGGCGGATATTCCGAATACCGGCAAACGGACTTTCGCGGATGGCGTGCTTACGATCGCTAGAGAGGACGGCACCATCCTGAGCTACCCCGCGGCGAAGCTCACGAAGGACGAGGTTTACGATTTCTACAAGCCGGAGTTCCGCAGCATTTTCCTGCTGGCGATTACCTATATCGGCTTGCTGCTGCTCGGAGGCGTGCTCGCTTACTGGCAGAGGCTGCTGCTGCAAGTATCCGCGAACCGGATCGTACGCCAGATGCGCAACGATGTGTTCCGGCATCTGCAGCGCCTGCCGGTGCAATACTTCGACAATCTGCCCGCGGGCAAAGTCGTGGCCAGGGTGACGAACGATACGGAAGCGATCCGCGAGTTGTATGTATCGGTGCTGGCGAACTTCTTCTCCGGCATCATCTACATCGTCGCGATCCTCGGCGCGGTGTTCGTGCTGGATACGAATCTGGCTTTGATCGCGCTGCCGTTCGTTCCGATCCTGTACGTCTGGATTATCGTCTACCGCAAGTTCGCGGCCAAGTACAATCATGTCATTCGCTCGCGGCTGAGCGACATCAACGGCATGATCAACGAGTCGATTCAAGGGATGCCGATCATCCAAGCCTTCCGCAAGGAAAAGGAAACGATGGGCGAGTTCCACGAAATGAACGACGAATATTTCAAGTATCAGAACAAGTTGCTGTCGCTGAACTCCATCACCTCTCACAACCTGGTCAACGTGCTGCGGAACGTGCTGTTTATGGCGGTGGTCTGGATGTTTGCCGGAGACTGGCTGGGAGCGGCCGTAACGGTCGGGGTACTGTACGCATTTATCGATTATATGAACCGGATGATGCAGCCGATTGTCGGGATCGTCAACCAGTTATCCAACCTGGAGGTGGCGCGGGTATCGGCGGAGCGGGTGTTCTCCCTGCTTGATGAGCCGGGGATCAAAGTTTCCAACGCCAAGCTGGAGCGCTACAAAGGGAATGTCGAGTTCAAAGAGGTTTCGTTCGCTTACAAGCCGGGCGAGGACGTGCTTAAGAACATCTCGTTCACCGCTAAGCAGGGCGAGACGGTTGCACTGGTCGGTCATACGGGCTCGGGCAAAAGCTCAATTCTCAACCTGCTGTTCCGTTTCTACGACGTGGAGCGCGGCACGATCTCGATCGACGACATCGACGTAAGGGAGCTGTCGAAGCAGCAGCTTCGACAGCACATGGGCATCGTGCTTCAAGATCCGTTCCTCTTCACGGGAACGATCGCGTCGAACGTCAGCCTTGACGATCCGTCGATCACGCGCGAGAAGGTGGAGCAGGCGCTTCGCGACGTCGGCGCGTACGAGATGTTCATGCAGCTGCCCGGCGGCCTTGACGAGCCGGTTATCGAGAAGGGCAGCACGCTGTCCGCCGGACAGCGACAGCTGATCTCCTTCGCTCGGGCGCTGGCGTTCGACCCGGCGATTCTGATTCTCGACGAGGCGACGGCCAGCATCGACACCGAGACGGAAGCGATCATCCAAGCGGCGCTTGATGTGCTGAAGCGCGGCCGGACGACGTTCGTCATCGCGCACCGACTGTCGACGATCCGCGCGGCCGACCAGATTCTTGTGCTGGACCGCGGCAAGATCGTAGAGCGCGGCAACCACGACGAGCTAATGCAGCAGGGCGGCAAGTATTTCGCTATGTATCAGTTGCAGCTGGGCTCGGCGGAGGGTGTGGCGTAATAGGGAACAGAAGAATCCGCTGGCAGGGAGCTGGCGGGTTCTCTTTTCACTTTATAGGGGGACTCCCGGAATGGTGCTTTATGGAATTGGTAGTCCGCCGAAGCACATAGAAGATCCAATATCCTTGAAAAAAAGTGTGTAACTAGTAGATCGATTCAAAAATAATGCAATCATGATGTCGGAAAACTGCAAATCTGCCCAGTCGGAATTTTGGGTGCCTCGTGGCACCGCGATTTGTCGCTCTAACGTTGCCCAACGGGCTTACAGCCTCGTGGCACCGCGATTTGTCGCTCTAACGTTGCCCAACGGGCTTACAGCCTTGTGGCACCGCGATTTGTCGCTCTAACCGTTGCTCAGTCGGTTTATAAATCTCTAATGAGCTTCATTACGTTATTTCGGGAGCGCTCTACTAGTAGCTTACTATAAATAAGGATTTGCTCGCACGTTGTGTACGACCGAAGTGAGGAGTTCGCACGCTGTGTGCGCACTCCTCTTCTTATTTGTATTCCCATTTCATTATTTTATGGTCAAGATGTCTTGCATAAAAATCAATGATCTTGGTTGAACAGTCCAGAAAGCACTTGTACGATCAGAGAAGAGAGCAATAATAGATAGTGTACGGATTTTGCGAGCGCAGACAAGAGAGAACATGTAACGAGCGGAGGGATACGATATGAAAATCGAACATCTTACTGTGCAAGGGTGCAACGAATGGAACGAGGACGCTCTCATTCTGAACGAGCGGGAGCGGATCTACGGCGTGCTGGACGGGGCGACCTCGCTGTCGAGCGCCGTCGGCGTTGAAACGGGAGGCTATCTGGCCTCGCGGATCGCCAAGGAAGTATTCGAGACTTCGGGATTGCCGGCCGGCTGCGCGCCTCTGAGAAGCTTGGTGCTAAAGGCCAATGAGCGGATTCGGACGGCGATGCTGGAACGCGGAGTCGAAGTGAACGATAAAAATGCGCTGTGGGCGGCGGGAATCGTTGTCGTTCGCATCGGCGAGCATCAGATCGAGTACGCTCAGACAGGGGATTGCATGTTGGTAGCCGTCTACAAGGACGGTACGGTTCGTACAGTGACGCACGATCAAGTCGATCATTTCGACGAGAAGTCGCGCCTTCTCTGGGAACGGTACTCGAAGGAGGGCTTGCCCCCGGACGAAGTCCGCTCGCGCGTGTACGAGACGATCAAGCAAAATCGGCTGAAGACGAATACTTCGGAAGGCTACGCGATTCTGAACGGCGAGCCCGAGCTGGAGCATTACGTTGAGCACGGGGGACTCAATCGGATTCAGCTATCCTCTCTTCTTGTATTGACGGACGGCCTGTTCCTGCCCCGCAAGTCCGGCGAGCCGACCCCCTCGATGTCCGATATGGTTGCGCTGATCGACGAGAAGGGCTTGTCCGGTTATGTCGATTGGCTGATTGCCAACGAATACGACGAATCGCAGCAAGGCAAATATACGCGACTTAAAGTCGCTGACGACAAGACGGCCATCCGCATTTATTTTGAGTAATAATTTTGTATAATGAAGTCAATTGATTAGAGGCGATAGATAGCCCGGAAAAGAGGACGATAATCGGAGATGACGGACAAGACGATCATTCGGTTCGAGGGCGTGAAGCAGCAATACGATCGGAGTACGGTGTTGAACCGGGTCAGCTTCGAGATCGAGCGAGGCAAGTTCTACACGCTGCTCGGGCCATCTGGATGCGGGAAAACAACGATTCTGCGCTTGATTGCGGGGTTTATTCAACCGACGGAAGGGAACATTTACTTCAATGGCAAGGTGATCAACAACGTTCCGGCGGACAAGCGTCAAGTGAATACGGTATTCCAGGATTACGCTTTGTTTCCCCACCTGAACGTGTTTGAGAACGTCGCCTTCGGCTTGCGCATCAAGAAGCTGAAAAATGCCGTCATCGCCGACAAAGTGAAGGAAGCGCTGCGCTTCGTGAACCTGGAGGGGTACGAGGATCGCGAAATTACGGAGATGTCCGGCGGGCAGCGCCAACGGGTGGCGATCGCTCGGGCGATCGTCAACGAGCCGGAGGTGCTGCTGTTGGACGAGCCGTTATCGGCGCTAGACCTGAAGCTGCGAACCGAGATGCAGTACGAGCTGCGGGAGCTGCAACGTCGGCTCGGCATCACGTTCGTATTCGTCACGCACGACCAGGAGGAGGCGTTGGCGATGTCGGACGAAATCTTCGTGCTGAACGAAGGGGATATCCAGCAGAGCGGCACGCCGACGGACATCTACGATGAGCCGATCAACCGATTCGTGGCCGACTTCATCGGCGAATCGAACATCGTGCCGGGACGCATGATAGCCGACTTCCGGGCGGAATTCGCCGGGAAGCAGTTCGATTGCGTGGACCAAGGCTTCTCCCCGAACGAGCCGGTGGAAATCATGATCCGTCCGGAGGACCTGGAGATCACGGAGCCGGAGCAGGGCAATCTGGAGATCAAGGTCGACAGCCAACTGTTTCGCGGAGTCCATTACGAGATTAGCGGCTACGACAAGGCCGGCAACGAATGGCTCGTCCATTCGACGAAGAAGGCGGTCGTCGGCAGCAGCATCGGGCTGCGTTTCGATCCGGAAGCGATCCACGTCATGCGCTTCGGCGAGACGGAGGAGGAGTTCGACAAGCGGCTCGAAGCTTACTCGGATCCTGCGCAGGCGGGCGCCGCTGGTGACGGTCGATGACCCGGACGCGGAATCTCTACCTTATTCCGTACGCGGCGTGGATGGTGCTGTTTGTTGCGACTCCGATCGTGCTGATCGTTTACAATTCGTTTTTCGATGTCGATGGCAACTTTACTTGGGGAAATTTTGAGAAGTTTCTAACCCCGGTCTATTTGCGCATGACGTTTAATTCGTTCTGGTACGCGCTGCTGATTACGGCGTTTTCGCTGCTGGTCGCGTATCCGACGGCGTATTGGCTGACGCGGACGAAGCACAAGCAGCTCTGGCTGCTGCTGATCATCGTGCCAAGCTGGATCAACCTGTTGCTGAAAACCTACGCTTTTATCGGCCTATTCGGGACGTACGGCTTCGTCAATGCGGTGTTCGAAGCCGTCGGCATCGGCACGCAGCAGATTTTGTTTACCGACTTCAGCTTCGTGTTCGTGTCGGTCTATATTTTCATTCCGTTTATGATCCTGCCAATCTATAACGCGTTGGAGGAGATCAATCCGTCGCTGCTGTACGCTTCTCGGGATTTGGGAGCATCGCCGTGGATGACGTTCCGCCGCGTGGTGTTTCCGTTGACGCTTGAAGGAGTGAAGGCGGGCTGCCAGGCCGTATTCATTCCGGCGCTGTCGCTGTTCATGATCACCCGGCTCATCGCGGGCAATCGCGTCGTGACGTTGGGTACGGCGATCGAGCAGCATTTTCTCGTGACGCAGGATTGGGGCATGGGCTCGGCGATCGCCGTGCTGCTCATTATTGTCATGGCCGTCATTATGCTGATGACCGGCAACCGGGGAGCGAGGAATCGAATCCGATGAAAATGAAAAACGGAAAGCTCGCCAATGTGTATCTGGTGGCCGTGTTCGTCATTTTGTATGCGCCGATTCTTTATCTCATGTACTATTCGTTCAACAGCGCGGGCACGATGCACGGCTTCGAAAGCTTTACGCTGGAATGGTACGAGGAAGTGTTCCAGGATACGCGCCTGCTCATCATTGTGCTGAATACGGTCGTTATCGCGCTGCTGTCGTCGGCGATCTCCACGATTCTCGGCGTGATCGGCGCGCTCGCCATCCAGCGGGTGCGGAAAATCAGGCAGCGCAACTCGCTGCTGGCGATGAACAACGTACTGATCGTCAGCCCGGACGTCATTATCGGCGCCTCGTTCCTGATTTTCTTCACGATGCTGGGCATTCAGCTCGGCTTTACTTCCGTGCTGCTGTCGCATATTGCGTTCAGCGTGCCAATCGTCGTACTGATGGTGCTGCCGAAGCTGCAGGAGATGAGTCCGACGCTGATCGACGCCGCCCGGGATTTGGGCGCGAGCGGTTGGGGCGTGCTCACGAAGGTCATTATCCCGTTCCTCCGACCGGGGATTTTCGCGGGCTTCTTCATGGCGCTCACCTATTCGCTGGACGACTTCGCGGTAACGTTCTTCGTCACGGGCAACGGCTATACGACGCTGTCGGTGGAAATCTACTCGCGGGCGCGCCAAGGCATCTCGCCTTCGATTAATGCGCTGTCGACGCTGATCTTCCTGTTTACGATTACGCTCGTGCTCGGCTACTATTTCTTGACCCGGCGCGGCGACAACCGCAAGACGAAGTGGGGGGTCGTTCAGCCATGAAGCAGCTGGTCAGGTTGTTTGCGGGCGTGTTTGCGGTAGCGCTCGGGGTGATGTACTGGACGTCGCAGCTCAATTCGTCGCAGGGCTATTCGGGTGGAAATACCATTACGATTTTCAACTGGGGAGATTACATCGACCCGGACTTGATCGCCGAATTCGAGGAGGAGACGGGGATCAAGGTGATCTATCAGACGTTCGATTCCAACGAAGCGATGATGACGAAGATTGAGCAGGGCGGCACGGTGTTCGACATCGCGATTCCTTCGGAGTATGCGATCAGCAAGATGAAGGAAGAAAAGCTGTTGCTGCCTATCGACCACTCCAAGCTTCCGAATCTGGTGAATATCGATGAACGTTTTCTTGGTCTGAGCTTCGATCCGGAGAATGAATATTCGATTCCTTATTTCTGGGGCACGGTCGGCATTATCTACAATCCGACGCTGCTGAGAGAAGGGCAGACGTTCGAGAGCTGGGACGACCTGTGGGACGAGGAGCTGCGCAATCAGATATTGCTTGTGGACGGGGCGCGCGAGGTTATGGGATTCGGCTTGAACAGCTTGGGCTACTCGCTTAACGATACGAACGAGGAGCATCTGCAGGAAGCCAAGCGCAAGCTGAGCACGCTGACGCCGAACATTAAAGCGATTGTCGGCGACGAGATCAAGATGCTGTTGGCCGGGGAAGAGGCGGCGGTTGGCGTCGTCTGGTCCGGCGATGCAT
Source organism: Cohnella sp. LGH (assembly GCF_017671885.1). Lineage (NCBI taxonomy): Bacteria > Bacillati > Bacillota > Bacilli > Caryophanales > Paenibacillaceae > Cohnella > Cohnella sp. LGH. The sequence continues at coordinate 8,797,854 of NZ_CP072117.1, read as the reverse complement.
CCGAGATTATGTCGGAGAACGAGAGTCTGGACTATGTCGTGCCGGAGGAAGGCTCGAACCTGTGGTTCGACAATATGGTCATTCCGAATTCGGCGCGTAATCTGGACGGGGCGCACCAATTCATCAACTTTATGTTGGACCCTGAAGTTGCAGCGCGAAACACCGAATATGTCGGGTACTCGACGCCGAACGCGAAGGCGCTTGAACTGCTGCCGGAGGATATTGCGCAGGATGAGCGCTTCTACCCGTCGCCGGAGCTGACCGACAAGCTTGAGGTGTACGAGAATTTGGGGAAAAAGATGCTGTCGCATTACAACGAGCTATTCCTGGAATTCAAGATGCATAGGAAGTAGCGAATGAGATAGGAAGCGGAGAACGATACCTAAAGCAGCAAAGAAGAGATAGGAGAATAGGCCCCATGCACAACGGAAAAGCGATCATCGGCATCGATATAGGCACGACCAGCACCAAAAGCGTAGTGTTCGGAGAGGGCGGAAGTCAGCTCGGCAGCTTGGCGGTTGAATACCCGCTGCTGCAGGAGCAGCCGGGCTGGGCGGAGCAGGAGCCGGAGACGATTTTGCGCGCTCTGGCTCAGAGCGTATGCGGAGCGCTAGCCCAGAGCGGCCTGAGCGGAGAAGATGTCGCCGCCGTTGGCTTCAGCACGGCGATGCATTCCTTAATAGCCGTGGATGAGAACGGTCGCCCGCTCACCAGGAGCATTACATGGGCGGACGGGCGCAGCGAGCCCCAGGTTCGGCGGATTCGCGAGGAGCTGAACGGTCTGGCGATCTACCGAAGGACAGGCACGCCGATTCATCCGATGTCGCCGCTTCCGAAGCTGATGTGGCTTAGGGAGCACCGGCCCGAGGTGTGGGCGGAAGCGCGCCGGTTCGTATCGATTAAGGAGTACGTCATCTACCGCCTGTTCGGGGAGTGGGCCGTGGACCCGTCGTTGGCATCGTCGACCGGTCTGCTGAGCCTGGATACTCTCACATGGGACGAAGAAGCGCTGCAGGCTGCGGGGCTGGACGCGGACAAGCTGTCGGACGTGCGGCCGGTCACATACCGACTGCAAGGAATGGATCGTGCGCTGGCGGACGATATGGGGCTTCGGCCGGACACGCCGTTTTTTCTCGGCTCGAGCGACGGGGCGCTGGCCAATCTGGGCGTCGGAGCGGTCGGCCCGGGCGATACGGCGGTCACGATCGGCACGAGCGCGGCGATGCGAATGATTACGGACAAGCCGTTGACCGACGAGAGAATGCGCACGTTCTGCTATAGCGTGGCGCATGGCTCGTATGTGATCGGGGGCGCTACAAATAATGGAGCGATCGTGCTGCAGTGGATGCGGGACAGCCTGTTCGGAGGGAGCAAGACGATCGAAGAGCTGTTGAAAGCGGCTGCTGGCGTCTCTGCGGGTGCGGACGGGCTGCTGTTCCTGCCCTTCCTGTCCGGGGAGCGGGCGCCGATCTACAATGCGGAAGCGAGAGGCACGTATCTGGGCGCGAATCTCGGCCACGGTCAGGCGCACTTCGTACGGGCCGGGCTGGAAGGCGTGCTGTTCGCGGTGCTGTCGGTCGCGGAATCGCTGCGCGAACTGGCCGGTCCGGCATCCGAGATTCGCGCTTCGGGGGGCTTTGCCAAATCGCCGTTATGGCTGCAGATGCTGGCCGATATGCTCGGGCAGGAGGTGGCCGTCCCTCGCGTGACGGAGGCTTCCGCGTTCGGGGCGGCGATGATGGCGATGCAGGGGCTGGGACAGCTGGCGGATCTGAGCAGCGCCAAGGAATGGGCACCGATCGCGCAGCGGCTGCAGCCGGATTCGCAGCGGCATGCGGTCTATCGGGAGCTGTTCGCGATCTATGAGCGTTCGCGCGACGGGCTGCTGGAGCGCTTCGCCGAATTGACGCAGTTTCAGCGGCGTTCGCTGTAACCGTAGGCGTGCGCAGCAGTAGAAGCGAATTTCTACAAAGTTTGGGTTTGTGAGTGATAATAATTCTCATTGTTGGGCACAATACTGAGGAGCCGGACAAGAAGGCAGGCCGACTGTTAAATCCGGGGCCTCCTCCGAGGGAATAAGAGAAGAGCTCTCCTCTCAGCAGAAAGCGCCGGAAAGGAAAGCCCTTGGCTCTCAAACCGTAAATGCTCCGTGTAGTCGCACGAATTACATTTTCGGCTCGAAGGTTTTGCAGTCGGTCTCTTCGGAATGGGACGCTTGCTTGTTCCGGTTGTTCACGACATAGATCGAAGAGGCGTGACATTCGTTCCCGGGTCCCCAGTACTTGCACGAATTCACTTCGCACAGAACGTCTTTGGCCATAGTATGCTCACCTCCTTTCATTAGGATGGTCCATCCGAATGGCTTTATACGTGCTGAACCCCGTAAACTTTCCCGTTGGGACGGTTTACGGGGTTTTTGTGCGTGCGTGCGCGACATTGAGCTTGAGGCCACCAGGGAAAACTTTCGGAAAATGGAAGCGGAGGAAGAGGAAAAATTTTCTTGACGTAGAATAGTTCAATAGTCGGATAATGGAGAATCGTGACGGAGAGAGGATACAGCGAGATATCGGATGAAGTCGCTGTTAAAGTCACAGGGGAGGGTGCAAGATGGCTATTATTGAAGTTGTTAAATTCGACGGACCCGGAGACGTGTTCGCGTGGAAATATCCGAATGAGGAGCTGGGAACCTGGACCCAGTTAATTGTGAACGAATCGCAGGAAGCAATTCTGTTCAAGGGGGGCCGAGCGCTGGATTCGTTCCTGGCCGGCCGCCATACGCTGAGTACGGCCAATATCCCGTTCTTGCAGGAGATCGTGAATCTCCCGTTCGGCGGTCGTTCGCCATTCACCGCGGAGGTCTGGTACGTCAACAAGCTTCATGCGCTTGACGTGAAATGGGGTACGGCGACTCCGCTGCAACTGCAGGACCCGAAATATCAAATAATCGTATCGGTGCGTTCTTTCGGCCAGTTCGGTCTGCAGATCGAGGATGCGCGGAAGTTTCTGCTCAAGCTGATCGGTAAAATCCCGTTGTTTGACAAGGACGCGATGATTCGTCATTTTCGCGGCGTGCTGATGATGAATATTAAGGAATTGATTTCCTCTTACCTGGTCTTCAAGAAGATCAGCATTTTGGAGATCAACGCGTATATGTCGGAAATCTCCAAGCATGTCGAGGAACGCATTCAGCCGATATTTGCCGAATTCGGCATCCGAATATTGAATTTCTTCATCGATTCCATCAATATTCCGGATGACGATCCGGCGACGGTCCGGCTGAAAGAAGCGTTGGCTAAGCGGGCGGAGATGGACATTCTCGGCTATACGTATCAGCAGGAGCGCACCTTCGATACGCTGGAGGGAGCAGCCAAGAACGAGGGGAGCGGCAGCGCGAACGTGATGGGTGCGGGAATCGGACTCGGCATGGGCTTCGGCATCGGCGGCGCGATGGGCAACCAGGTGTCGGGTTTGGCCGGTCAGATGAACGTGGGCGGCGGCTACAACAAAGCCTGTCCGAGATGTCAGACGATGAATCGCCAGGATGCCCAATTTTGTATCTCCTGCGGGCATAATTATGCGGCGGCTCCCTCTGCGGAAGAGGTAGCATGCAGCAACTGCGGCAAGACGTTTCCTGTCGGAGCAAAGTTCTGCCTGCACTGCGGCGATCCGAATAATGCTTGCGAGAAGTGCGGAGCGGACAATCCGGAAGGAGCGACCCAGTGCGCGAAGTGCGGGCAAGCCATCGGTGGCGTCGCATGCCGCCAGTGCGGAACCAAGGTGAGCGATCCTGCGGCCAAATTCTGCCCGAACTGCGGCACGAGCATGGCGTTGAAGTGCGGTAACTGCCAGCATGAGGTAAAGCCGGGCCAGAAATTCTGTCTGGAATGCGGCACTAAGCTGATCGAATAGAAAGGGGGGAACGAATAGGGATGAATACGACAAGCTTGCAGAAGGATGACGACTCGGCCAAGAGCTTCGCTCGCATCGCGACGTTCATCTATGCAGCGGCTTTGCTCGTTACTGCGGCTCTGGTGCTATTGCTCGGACTGCCTTCCAGCAGAGCCAACCACATCTGGATTACGCTGTCGACGTTGGTTCTGGGGGAGACTTTCTTGTACGGGATCGCGGTGCACTATTTGGGCAATCGCCCCGCATCGCGCAGGCTGCTCCCCGTGTATATCGCCATGGGAATTGTTGCGGGACTGTCCTGGGTTGGGACTTTGGTGTTGATGCTGGTCTTTTCCGTGGCGCTGAATATATCGTCCTTCTATTATGGGCTGATCCAGTTTATCGTAGTGGGCGCGGCGGCGATCCTATTGGGTTTGCTGACGATCTATTTGAGAAATGCCGCCAGACAGGAGCAAGGAACATAAGCGGCGGCAATCGGAAGATTAAGCATTTGACAGGCTGCAGATTCGCAGGCAGACAAGAAGAAAAAGCGAGGCAAGACTGTTATGAAAATCAATTCTCCTAAAATCCACAGCGCATTCATTATCGCCGCCACGGTACTCTTCTTTCCGGTGGCTATTCTGCTGATCTTGATCCGGTTTGCGCTGCATAGTCCGGTAAATCACTTGCGCGCGCAGGACTATCGAATTGTCGGACATGCGTTTATGACCTTCTATGCGTTGTGCGTGCTCATTCTCATACTGGCCCTGTCGAGCGATCCTACCACGACTGTCGCGGATTTGATTCTTGTGGCGGTCGTGATGGCTGTTATCCTCGTAACGCCGGGGATTGTCTTCTACGTGCTGGCGAATGCCCGGAATAAGAAGATGCAGTTGCTTTATATAAGATACAAGCAATTGACGCTGGATGACGGCGTGCAGACGGTAAGCGGTCTGGCGCAGTTTACGGGCGAAAGCTCAAAGAACGTTACGCAGGACATCAGCTTCATGATGGCTTCAGGTTTATTTCCGAACGCCAGTTTGGACTCGGCAGGAAGGATCACGGTCACTCGTCGCAGTTCACCCGCGGCTTCATCGTCCGCGGAAGCCGCGGCAAGCACGGAAAGAGGAGCTGCCGTACGGACGCCAAGGGCGCAGACGGTAGCCGTCATCTGCTCCGGCTGCGGATCGAGCTCTGAGGTTGTTCCCGGCGAGCGGAAAGAATGCGAGTTTTGCGGGAATATGCTCTCGGTCTAGACGCAGGCAACTGTCCGCTCGGAGGAACGTTGAAGCCGCTGCCCCTGGCATAAGGGACACACTACATGTCGGGCGGCCCGTTGTGGTAGGATAGAGAGTAACACCTCGTTGGGCAGAGCTGTCAGAGGGACTAACAGGATGGAGTGGACCGGGTGACGGATTTTACGGGATTGGGCGTGTCCGAGGGACGCGTGGAAATATTGAAGGCGATGGGCATTGTGAAGCCGACGCCGGTGCAGGAGGAGACGATTCCGGTCGTCAAGGCCGGCCATGACGTGATTAGCCAGGCGCAGACCGGAACCGGGAAGACGCTGGCGTTCGTGCTGCCGATGCTGGACAAGATCAGAACGGATGTGCCCCTGGTGCAGGGGCTTATTCTGACGCCGACTCGCGAGCTGGCGATCCAGATTACCGGAGAGATCAAGAAGCTGTTGAAGCGGGAGGACGGCATCAAGGTGCTGGCCGTATACGGCGGTCAGGACGTGGAGGCTCAGCTGCATAAGCTGAAGGGCGACATGCATCTGATCGTGGCGACGCCGGGAAGACTTCTTGATCATCTGCGCCGCGAGACGATCTTGCTGGACGGCGTGAAGATGCTAGTGCTCGACGAGGCGGATCAAATGCTGCATATGGGCTTCCTGAAGGAAGTCGAGGAGATTTTGCGGCAGACGCCTTATAAGAAGCAGGCGATGCTGTTCTCGGCGACGATGCCGCCGGTTATTCGCGAGCTGGCGGGAAGAATTCTGCGTAACCCGCAGCATATTACGGTGAAGGCTGAGCGCATCACGGTTAAGGATATTCGTCAATGGGTCGTGGAGACGACGGATCGGAACAAGCAGACCACGTTGGTCCAGCTGCTGGAGGAGACGCAGCCGTATTTGAGCATTATTTTCTGCCGGACGAAGCGGCGGGCCAATACGCTGAATGTCGCGCTGCAGGAGATGGGCTACGCGTCGGACGAGCTGCACGGGGATTTGTCCCAAGCGAAACGGGAACAGGTGATGAAAAGGTTCCGCGACGCGAAGCTGCAGCTGTTGGTCGCTACGGACGTTGCGGCACGGGGGCTTGACGTCGAAGGCGTAACCCATGTGTTTAACTACGATGTTCCGCTTGATGTAGAAAGCTACATCCACCGAATCGGCCGGACGGGCCGCGCCGGGGAAAAAGGGCTGGCGATTACACTGATCGCGCCGAAGGATCGTCGGGAGTTCGGGGACATTGAGAACGGCATCCAGATGGCGATGGAGCGCAGAAGTCCGGAAGGCGCGCCGCTGGACGGCGGGAGCTTGCAAGGCCCGCGCAGCAGCGGCGGGTATGGACGGCCGGGCAGCGAGCATCGCCCGCGCGGCGAAGGCGCCCGCACGAGCTCGGCTCGCGGCGGTTCGGCTGGAGGCGGCGGTTCGTCCGGCCGGCAGGGGCGAAGAGGCGCGTCCGAAGCGCAAGCCGGGAGAGGAAGCCGCTCGGGAGGCGGGGCTAAAGGCGAGCGATTCGAGCGTGGCGGCGGCCCGGGATACGGCGCGGCGAAAGCGAAGGCTCCGCGGGGCGATCGTTCTGCCGAGCCTAAGAGCGGCGGCTTTGGGAGCGGCCGGGCGGCAAGCCCGAAAGGCGGTCAGAAGTCCGGTCCGAGATCCGCTCCGGGATTCGGAGGCGGCGGTAAGTTCGGCGCAGGAGGCAGCGGCCCCAAGCGCGGTCCGACGGGCGGCCGTGGCGGCCGCGGAGCGCAGCGGGGAAGATAAGCGGCCAAACGGAAATAAGCCATCGAGTGTAGTCCTATCAACTAAAAAAAGTCTCTGCTTCTTCGATGAAGCGGAGGCTTTTTTATTAGTCCATCTTTAGTCGTTCTAAAAATGGGGCTAGTCTGTTAGGGTTCGGGGATTTGAGCCTTAAATTTAGTTAAAGGTGCAAAGCACCTATTTACCCAGTATATGCCAAGGGTTATACTCGATATGTCGAACTTTTAGACTATTTCATAGGGCAAATGTCGTAAAATGTTCGGACAAGCAGTTATTTGAATACGGAGGCTTGGCGGAGAATGAGAATTGGCGTTGCGGGCAAGAAAATTGCAGTTTTGTTACTATCCTTCTGTCTCATGCTAAGCATTGTCGGTACCGCTGCAGCGGCGACCGATTCCGCAGGGGCGAACCAGAAGCCGGTTGGAGCCGATGTCGTAGGGCATTGGTCCGAGAAGGTGATGAAGGAATGGGCGGACAAAGGCTATATCAAAGGCTTCAGAGACGGCTCGTTAAAGCCCGATCAGACGGTTACGCGAGCGGAGTTTGCTAGCTTCGTTAACCGGGCTTACGCTTATTCCGAAGAGGCGGGAATCGCGTTCAAAGACGTATCGTCTACGGCATGGTATTATGCCGATGTGGCAAAGGCGCAAGCCGCAGGATACATAAACGGTTATCAGGATCAAACCTTCAAGCCGAATAAGACGATTACGCGCGTTGAAGCGGCAATCATGATCTCCCGAATCGGCAAGCTGAAGCAAGCGGCAGGAGCGGGAGCGCTTAAAGATACTGCCGGTATATCCTCCCAAGGCAGGGCGGCTATCGCTGCTGTCATCGCTGACGGATTGATGAGCGCGTCCGGAAGCAAGTTCCGCCCGCATGACGGGTTGACCCGCGCAGAGGCTGTCACGGTTATTGATCGTATCGTGGCCAAATCGGCTGTTAAGCAGCCAGTCTACGAAGCGACTTACGATAAGGCTGGCGTATACGGCTCCAAGTCGCAGACTACGACGGTTAAGGGCTCCGTCGCGGTTACCGCAGGCGGAGTTACTCTGAACAATATGGTCATTGAAGGAGATTTGCTTCTTGCCGAGAGCATCGGCGAGGGCGACGTGTATCTGAATCAAGTAACGGTCAAAGGCAAAACGACGATCAACGGAGGCGGCAAAAACAGTATCCACCTTCAAGACTCGGTCGTGTTGACCGTGATCGTCAACAAGAAGGACGGAAGCATCCGAATCGTTGCCGAAGGTTCGACCACGGTGGAGGAAATTACGCTGCAATCGGGTGCGCGGCTCGTGGAGTCGAACTTGACCGGCAGCGGTTTCGGAGACCTGGTCCTGTCCCAAGCAATCCCGGCCAACGCTAACGTGGAGCTGTCGGGCAGATTCGAGACGGTAGACGTTATCGCGACTTCTCTGAATATTAACTTGGAATCGGGCGCGATTGCCGAGCTTCTCGTCGGGCAATCGGCAGGAAATACGAATCTGGAGATCGGCAACGGCGCCGACGTCGCATCGTTGGTCTTGAATGCCATTGCTAAAGTCACCGGACAAGGCTCGATCGGCACGGCGACGATTAATGCCAGCGGAGCTACGATCGCGCAGACTCCGGGTCGAGTCGTCGTAGCCGATAACGTGGAGGCGACGGTAAACGGCCGAACGGCGGCTACGACCGGAACCAACTCGAACACAGGCAGCAGCAGTTCCGGTTCAAATGGCGGCGGATCCCCGACAGTTTACGGCTTTGCGGGAACGATTATTGACGCCCAAGGCAACCCGGTTGCGGGCGCGAAAATCAAGTTCCGCCGCGGCGTGAACAATGAGACGGGCGATGTAGTCGCAACGGCCGAAACGAACGAGAGAGGATATTATGTGGTTCAAGTGGCTCTCGGCGTCTATCTGGGGGAAATCATCAAGGAAGGCTACTTGACGACTTTCGTTGTAGGGGTGTCTTTGTCTGCGGGCGGCTACAATCCCGGTCAAGACGCTACGGCCGTGACGATTCCGAAGTCGGGAGAAATTCGGATCGTATTGGTTTGGGGAGAGAACCCAAGAGACGAGGACTCTCATCTGCTCGGACCGACGCCGGCGGGCAGCGGCTTCCATACCTGGTATGGAGACAAGGTTCATCGTTATAACGGAGAAGTGTACGCGGATCTGGATATCGACGATGTCACTTCCTACGGACCGGAAACAACGACGATTCGCCAGCGCGTAAACGGTACGTATCAGTTCTATGTGCACCATTTCTCCGGCATCAGCACGCTTCGCCAGTCGAACGCTCGCGTAGAAGTATACGTAGGCTCGGAAACGACCCCGTCGGCGACTTATGCCATTCCGACGGGCGAAGGCACCGAGATTTACTGGAACGTCTTCGAAATGACGATAGACGGAGCGAGTGTGACGTTCGCGGAGAAAAACGAAATGACGAACACTCCGCCGACGCCGAAATACGCAGAGGCGATCAGCAAAACGCCGCAGCCGGGAGACATCTATTACGAGAATAACTATGGAGCTCAAGATGTGCTGCGGGTAAAAAACCTTTCTGCCGGAGATGTTGTATATGCGGATGTGGGCGAGTATCGGCATACTTCCTATACTGTAGCGGAAGGGGAAACCGCGGCAGAGTTTGATCCCATGGATTTCGGAGAGGGAGCAAGCACGATCCGCATATCTGTTAAAAGCGTGAATAAAGAGATCAGTCCGGTGCTTTATTACGACATTTCGTCGGAAGCCAACTATGCGGCCGAGCAGGCGAATAAATTCGTCGATTTTACGCTAGATGCCTATACTTCAGTTACGGATACCGTCTATCTGCAAGCGAACGGGGCATTGGGCTCGAAAACGGACTTCACCATTAAGAGCATAACGCCGCCGGTTTCCGTAACGGATGCGACTTATTTGGAGGTTACAGGAGAAGGTAACGGCTATCTGAAGCTGAACAACTATAATACGACCGGCTCCGATCTTCAGTACGAGGTCGAGATCGAGGTGAGCGTCAGCGGTAAAAATAAGACAACTAAGACGGTCAGCGTGACGATCCCGACGGTTGAGAGCGCATTGGAGGATATGTTGTTGTTTGCAGGGTCGCGGCAGGCAACGGTAAACAATGCCGCCTTGGCTGCCAAAATCGCCGACGCTGAAAGCGTGCAATCGAACCCGGCTTCGACTGTACAGGAGTATATCGATGCACTGACTGAGCTTATCGCAGCATATAGAGCGGCAGCGCCGATAGGCGGGTAAACAGACCCAACGAGGAAGATAACATAAAAAAGCTGTCTCAAAAGCAGAGTCGCACAAGATGATCGATTATCTTGTACGACTCTTTTTGCTTAGGAGACAGTCCCTTTGCGATGCGATTGCGACGCCAGAAGCTCCGTAATCTGTTCTGCGGGCTTGGGCTTATGGAAGATGAAGCCTTGGATTTCGTGGCAATTGTTCTGCTGAAGGAATGACAGCTGTTCGACGGTCTCCACGCCTTCCGCGATGACGGTCAGATTAAGTCTGCTGGCGATAAGCAGCATGGCGACGATGATGGCTTCGTCTTTGCGATCTCGTGCGATGCCTTTGACGAAGGACCGATCGATTTTGATCTTGTCCACGGGCAGAAGCTTCAAATAATTTAAGGAGGAGTACTGGGTGCCGAAGTCGTCGATCGAAATGGTGAAGCCTTTCTCTCGCAACGAATGCAACGCAGGCTGCATGCCTTCTTTCATGACCAGGCTTTCGGTAATTTCCAGCTCTATGTATTGCGGGTCAAGCCGATGCTTCCCGACGATCGAAGAGATTCGCTGGGAGAGGTCCTTCTGCGCGAACTGTCTGGCCGATAGGTTAACCGCGATGCGAATCGGGGGAAATCCGGCATCCTGCCAGGCTCTGCTCTGATTGCACACCAGTTGCAATATCCGTTCTCCGATGGGGACGATCAGCCCGGTCTCCTCCGCGATCGGAATGAAATCGTTGGGCGGGATGAGCCCTCGCGTCGGATGCACCCAGCGCACCAGCGCTTCCAAGCCTACGACTTGGCCGGTGTCAACGGCGATCTGGGGCTGGTAATAGACGATAAATTCGTCATTCGCCAGCGCTACCCGAAGGCTGTTCTTGATCTCTATGGTTTCTTCGGCATTCGGGTTAAGCGTCACGTCATAGACGCGGAATTGGTTTTTGCCTTCGTCCTTGGCCCGATACATGGCTAGATCCGCATTGCGGATCAGCGAAGCGCTGTCTTGGGCATGCAAAGGGAAGAGAGCTACGCCGATGCTGGTAGTCATAAAATGCTCTGCGCCCCGAAGGATAAACGGCGACTGGAACAGCTCTTGAACCTGATGCGCGATCCGGCGGATCTGATCCATGTTCTCGATGCGGGGAATGATGAACGTGAATTCATCGCCGCCGATGCGCAAAATCTCCGCTTCGGGAAGAGAGAGCTCGGCCAACCGCTCTCCCGTCTCCTTGAGCATCATATCCCCGTGAATATGGCCTAACGTATCGTTGATCATTTTAAAATGGTCGAGGTCGAGGTACAGAAGAGCCAAGGTTTCCCCGGCCAAGCGGCACTGCTCGATTTTTTCCACTAACTGTTCGTTAAAATAAGTTCGGTTGTGCAGCCCTGTAACGGCGTCCCGGTATGCGGCCTCCGTTAGCTGTTCGAAGGTGGCTTCCAGCTTTTCGTTGGCAATCTCGAGATTGTGCGTGCGCTCCGTCACCAGCTGCTGCAGTCGGGCTTTCTGCGTCAGCTGCACATAGAGAAAGTAGATAACCAGGAGCAGCGAGCCGCCGCAGATGGACTGGAAAACGCGTACCTTGAACGCCACGGACTCGAGCTTCTCGCGGTTAGGGACGGCTGCCATCTCCCAGACTCCGTCGCCTATTTTGATCGTTTTGACGACAGCGGCCTCTGCGAACAGATCGGGATCGCCCATCAGACGAAGGGAGTTGCCTTTAATGGCGAAATCGATGCCTTTATCTCCATTGTACAGATTGGCTTCTTGAAGCATCGGAGCGATATCGAGCACGACGGATACGAAGCCCCAGAAATGGCCGTTACGAAAGATAGCTTGTCTGGAGAGCAGACCCAGCCCGTTCTGGGTCAGCACGCGCGGACCGAGAATCGTCATTTCGCCGGATTGTCTGGCTCGTTCTGCGTTGTCTCGGACTTCCGGGTCCTCATGATGAAATACATCCAGACCCATAATGTTCTCGTTGCCCTCATAGGGATATACGAATTGGGCAATTCCATCCGGATAGATGGAGAGATTTCGAATGCCGGGAATATGGTTCATGAAATTCTCGGCAAAGGTCCGAAATCGTGACTGGGATATGGAGCCGGCATGTGTAAGCTCATTGACGACGAAAGCCTGGACTCCATTGGTAAGCAGCAGTCTGCTTTGGATAGCGGCGGTCAAGGCCGAGGCGTTGGCGGACAGCTCGTATGCGGTATCGCGATTGATTTCCCGGTGGAGATTGCTCCGATAGATGTCGGATACATAAGCGACCAGACTGCCCAAAACCAGCGTTACGCATGCCAGGGTGAGCCAAATCTTCGCCGGTATGGCGGTAAATCGTTCGGTTGCGGAGATGGTGTTGAACATGAGCTAGGTCACCCCGGATGCGATCCATGTTAGTAGCGATACAACCAGTTTAAGCTATAATTGTTAAGATTGTTATCGGAAAACGGAGAAAGTTGTCATTTTCGGTCGATTAGCCGCGCGGGGCGGCTCTTATTCCGGAAAAAGAAGCCCGCAACGGAGAGTTTCCGTGGGGGCTTCTTGTCAGAATCAGCACTACTTGGAGAGCAGAGCGGCCATCTCGTCGAGCAGCCAGTCAAGCGTCAGCGGGTCGTTCATCGCCCAGCGGTCCTCTACGACATAGGCTTTGCCGTTTTGGACGGCCGGCAGGCTTTTCCAGATTGGACCTTGCAGCAGCTCCTCGGCCGCTTTCTTGCCTTCCTCCGTGCCGTTCTGGGCAATAAGGAAGAGGCGGTCTCCCGCATAGTCCGGCAGCTTCTCCAGGGAGATTGTTGCCCACAGCTCGTCCGGGTTGTTCGCGAACAGCTCGGTCACCTTGGGAGGAATTGCGAATCCGAACGCGTCGTAAAGAGTCGGATAGCTGTTTTTCTAAGAAACGAGGCTGGCATAGATGAATCTCCCCTTGATTTGATAATGATTCTCATTTGAATAATCGCTTTACATCTTACTCCGTTCGGCGGCGGGGAGCAATGGATTTTTTATCAGTTTTGGATGGACGGAATTTGGGGGAGTGTCAGGAGCTTGTTCGCAACGGGGGTCGAGGCTGAATAGAAGCATCATTCTGTTTTCAATTTAGGCTCTGAATGAGGTTTATAGTACAATAGGGAAAACATCGAATTACGGCAGGAGCGAATAGAAATGGCAGGCAACGGAAAGCTGCGCAGCGACGTGAAACCGGGATTGCAAGTCGACATCGTGCTGAAGCAGGATCAGAGAACAGGCAAACTGACGAGGGGGATTGTGAAAGAGCTGTTGACGAACTCGCCTCAGCACCCCCATGGAATTAAAGTACGGCTTCAGGATGGACAGGTTGGGCGGGTACAGAATATTGTGACGGAGTAGAATGGAAGGGGTTGTCCCCTCATTCCCCCGGGAAAGAAATTGCAGTCTCCCGACATAACCTCGACACGATTGAGCCGTATACTATAAGTTAAAAGCCAGGTTTGTGATAAAGGATTAGCAATCACATCGGCGTGTCGACCAGGAGAAGGCGATGGAGAAGATATTAATCGTCGAAGATGAAAAAAGCATCTCTATGGTGCTCAAGGCGTATCTCAGAAAAGCAGGCTATTCCGTAGAGCAAGCCTATGACGGCTACAGCGCAGTGGCTTTATTCGAACAGGAACGGCCTGCGCTTGTCCTTCTGGACCTCATGCTTCCCGGCATAGACGGAATGTCCCTCCTGCAGTGGATCAGACGCCAAAGCGATTGCCCGGTAGTCATCCTGTCGGCTCTTAACAGCGACGACCACAGAGCGAAGGGGATAGACGCCGGGGCCGATGAATACATGTGCAAACCTTTTGTCGGAGAAGAGGTCGTGGGGAGAGTGCAAGAGGTACTATATCGTCGAAGGCAGGGTTAGCCATGAGCAAAATACTGATTGTCGAGGATGATCGCATCATCTCCAGAGTGCTGAAGGCGTATCTCGTCAAGGCGGGGTACGAGGTCGAACAGGTCTATGATGGAGCAGCGGCTATTCGGGTGTTTGAACAGTGGAAGCCATCGCTTGTCCTTCTGGACGTGCTCTTGCCGAACCGGGACGGTTGGATGATTCTTAGAACAATCAGGCAAAACAGCGCATGTCCGATCATTATGCTGACGGCCCTGGACAATGTGGAGCAGCGCTTGAAGGGACTGCGGGAGGGAGCTGACGACTACCTGTGCAAGCCCTTCGTCGGAGAAGAAGTGGTTGCGCGCGTACAGGCCGTGCTAAGGCGACAATCCCATGTCGTAACGGAAGACGCCGCGATATTCGGTCAGCTCAAGATCAACTACGCTTCCCGGAAAGTCTCCGTGAAGGGCCGAGCCGTAGCCCTGACTCCGCGGGATCTGGATCTTCTGATCTTTTTCTCTCAGCATCCCAATCAATCCATTAGCCGCGAACAGCTCATCGATTCAGTCTGGGGAATAGATTACGAGGGCAGCGACAGAGCCGTCGACTTGTCCGTGAAGCGCGTACGCCATCTATTAAGCGACTGGTCTGAAGAAGAAGGAGAGATTGCGACTATTCGAGGACTGGGGTATCAATTCCGTGTCAAATAAACAGCGAAAAAGCTTGCTTTATTATTGGTCGATTCGATATTTCATCGTGCTCCTTATCAGCATTGTAATTGCAAGCGCTGCCACTATTTTTTTGATCTATTGGGATGCCAAAGGGAAGCAGCGGCTTGGGCTGGAGAATACGATTCAGGATGTAGCCGCAGAAGCGTCCAATCGGGGAGGAAAACTGCCGGAGGGGTCTGAGCTTGGACGCCTGCTGGATCAATATGCGCGCCAAAACGACTTGTGGGATCGGTCGTTTGTTTTTGTGTTCGATGCGGATCGTCGCCTAGTGCGGCAGTTTCCTCTGTATGCGCCGTTCGAGGAGGAGCAGCTGGCCGAGCGGCTGCCGGACATGATAGCAGGCGGTCTCGACATAACGGAGCTCCAATCGGATCAAGACCATTTATCGTATTTGGCGGCGGTTCGACCGATCGGGAATCCCGCGGAGACTACAGGCTATGTGGTGTATCTGGTGCAAAAACAAACGGTTGTCAAGACGACGCCGATGCAGCATCGGATTATGCGTTTCAGTATCGTGGCCGTCGCGTTTGTGATCGGTTGGGGCATTCTGTTCTTGCTGACCCGCCGGTTGCTGCAACCGATTCAGGAGACGGCGGACGCCGCCAAACAAATCGTGGCGGGCAACTATCATATCGAGTTCAATAATAATCACGACGAGAAAGAAATCTATGAACTGATGGTGGCTTTTAAGGAAATGGCCGAACGGCTGGAACATCTGGAATCGCTTCGCAACCAGCTGTTTCTCGGAGTGACGCACGAGTTGAAAACGCCTATTGCAGCGATCAGCGGTCTGGTTCAAGCGGTAAGGGATGAAGTAGTGGCCGATGAAGAGGCGAAGGAATTCCTCGAAATGAGCTTAAAGGAAACCGGTCGACTTCAGAAGATGGTAGAGGATTTGTTGGATTTTAACCGTTTTGCGGCAAAGACGGTAACCGTGGCCCATCAGCAGGTGGATCTGCGAACAGAGTTGAACGAGATGGTCGTCCGCTGGATGCGGGCGCAGGAGAAAAGAGATGTCTATCCCATCGTTGAAACGGCGGGAGAGCGGGACGACTGGCAGGCGTTCACCGATCCGGCCCGCCTGGAACAAATTATGGTTAATCTGCTCAACAATGCCGCAGAGGCGATAGACGAGAGAGGCAGCATCACCATTCGCTTGTTTGCCGATCCGTCGCATTATCGGATTGAAGTTCAAGATACCGGCGAGGGAATTCCTCCGGAAGAGCAGGAGGCGGTGTTTGAAGCCTTCTATCGAGGGCAAAAAAAGCGGACGCATGTACACGGGCTTGGCATTGGGCTGCCCTTCAGCAAATTGATTGCAAGCTCGCTGGGCGGGGATTTGGTTCTGTCCCATAGCAGTTCGGAAGGCACTGCTTTTACCCTGCGAATTCCCGTTATTCATTCCAATCGTTAGAGGCTACCCGCCGCTCGTCTCGGGCACCTGGAGGGTAACGGTATGCCCGAGACATTGGCTCCGACCATAGCTATTCCATAACCAGCCCGCCGGTAACAGGCGTGTAGGTTCCGGTCAGGAATCGCGCATCATCCCCGGCGAGAAAAGAAATGACTCCCGCCACATCCTCCGGCTCGGCGATCCGGCCAAGCGGCGTGAAGCTGCCGATCACGCGGCTCTCGTCGTCGGAGATCGTCAGAGGCTCATGCAATTTAACGAAACCGGGAGCGACGACGTTCGCCGAGATGCCGTAGGGGCCAAATTCCTGGGCAATATAGCGGGAGAAGGTGTCGAGCCCTCCTTTGGCTGTGCCGAATGCAATGTGCAGCGGCGTGGGGTCCCGGCCCTCGGTACTGGACAGGTACACGATCCGGCCGAAGTGCTGCTCCGTCATCTTCGGGATGACCGCCTTCGTCGGCTCGAAGGCTGCCTTCAATTCCTCTGTCAGCTGTCGTTCGAATCGCTCCCAAGAGAGCTCGGCGAAGGCTGAGGCTTCCGCATCCGTGCAGGCATTGCATACGAGCACATCTATGCGTCCGTAGATTTCTGTTACGTTTTCGACGAGTCTGTTCATCTGCTCCGCGCTGCGAACATCCGCTTGAATCGATACGGCCTCTCCGCCGGCGGCGGCAATCTCGGACACGACGGATGCGGCTGCCGCATCGTTCCCCAAGTCGACGACAACGACCTTCGCGCCCCGTTTCGCCAACTGCATACATGTCGCTCTTCCTACTCCATTAGCTCCTCCGGTCACAATGGTTACTTTTCCGCTTAAGGACATGATGGTTTCTCCTCCCTTAGATTGGATCGGGTGCGGCATACTGTGCAGCGATATCCAGCGCAGCCTGTCTGATCTTCGCGGCAATATCGGCTGGCTCGAGCACAATGACGTCTGTCGCATAATGAAGCACGCTTGTGATCAGCCATTTCTCGTTCGGATAGATGGATCGCACAATCAGCGTTCCGTCCGGCAGCCGTTCAATTTCGCTTTCGTCAAAACGATCCATCACGGACACGGCGGCGGATGCCTTAAACCGAAAGACAACCGGAATCACTTCCTGTTTGTCGCTCTCTTGAGGATTAACCCATTGGTCCTTTATCTGCGCAAGCGGCTCCGCTCGACGAACGAAGGTTTCGGACTGTACGGCCAACTCGCGGATTCGCGATAGCTTAAAGATCCGATAGTCCCCGCGCAGGCGGCAATAGCCATGGAGGTACCAGGAGTAGGTTTTGAGCACAAGCGTCATCGGTTCGACCTCGCGTTCCTGCTCCTCTCCTTTTCTGCTCGTGTACTTGAAGCGAAGAAGCTTCCGGTCGTTCACCGCTTGGCGCAGCGAATCGTAGCGGGTTCGGTCCTCATTGCTGTTTTTCCAGGGGGTAAAATCAATATGGATGCGTTCGCCTTCTCCTGCTCCTGCTCGTCCTTGCTCGGCTTGCGCCACCATCGCGCCTACTTTGCTGAGCAGCAAATCCATATTCGAGTCGTCATAGGCTTTCGTCGATTCAAGGCCGCGGAGCGCGGTGGATAGGGCGGTCAGTTCGTCGAAGGACAGCAGCTGCCGGTCCAGCCGGAAGCTGTCCATAATTTCGTAGCCGCCCTCCATACCGGTGTAGGAAACGATGGGAATACCGGCTTGACCAAGCGTATCCAGATCGCGATATACAGTGCGCAGAGACACCTCCAGGCGATCCGCCAACTCCTGCGCTTGTATCCTCTTCCGATTGAGCAGCAGAATGGTAATGGTCATCAGTCGTTCAAGCTTCATCGTTATCTCTCCTAGACCGGCATGGCTGGCGCTAGCCGATAATATTCATTAATGCGCTGTTGCGAGTCCTTCCCCTTCGGCAACCGGATCCATCTTATCCTTCGTCATCAGGAAGGCGGCGATCAGGGCCAAGGCAGCGGGAATCAGACTCCATGCGAAGGTTGTTCCAATGGAATTGGACAGCCCGTTCGTAATGGTCTCAAGCAGCTGCGTGTCGACGGATTGACGGAACTCCGGAATCAGCAGCGCATGAGGGTCGCTTAAATCCAAGCCGGCCGCGGCTGTGGAATTACCAGCTCCAAGAGACTGCGTGAGCTTCGAGATCAAGCTATGGCTTTGTACGATTCCGAAGACGGTGATGCCGAGCGCCATTCCGAGCGAGCGGTTGAAGTTCAAGGTCGCGCTTGCGGCTCCGCGCTGATTCGGCGGGAACGAATGAAGCACGGCAGTGCTTAGCACCGAGAAGGTGGCGCCAATCCCCAGGCCGATTAAAATCATGATCACGGTAATGAGAAGTCGAGAAGATTCTACAGTAATTTGCGACAGGAGAGCAAGGCCGGTCAGTAGTATCGTTAGCGTTCCGATCATGATCGTGCGATATTGCAGCTTGGTCATCAGAAATCCGCCAAGCGTCGCGGTGACGACCGAGCCGATCATCATCGGCAATAGCGTCAGACCCGAATTGGATGCCGATCCGCCAAGCACGCCCTGCACATAGATCGGGATGAAAATGGCTGCCGTCATGTACGCTGCGCCGCTGAGCATGGCGACCAGGTTGCTCGTTGTGTATAGTCTGCTGCGGAACAAGCCGAAGGAGATGATCGGCTCAGCCGCTTTCTTTTCCACGATGACGAGCAGTAGGGCGAGGACCGCGAAACCGGCGAACAGGCCGATAATTTGCGGGGAGTCCCACGCATAAGTTTTGCCGCCAAGCTCAAGTCCGAAGATGAAGCAGACGACAGCCCCGACGAGCAAAATGGCTCCGGCCCAATCGATCTTTTGCTTCGAGTGCTCTGCCGACTCCTTGTAAAACGCTGCAATCAGGAGCAGGGCAATGAAGCCTAGCGGCAGATTGATATAGAAGATCCACGACCAGTTGGCGTGATCGGTGATATACCCGCCCAGCAGCGGCCCAAGAACGCTCGATAGTCCGAACACCGCCCCGAACGCCCCCATCATTTTGCCGCGATCCTTAGGAGACACGACATCGAACAAAATCGTGAACGCGATGGACACCATCGCCCCGGCCCCGACGCCTTGAACGGCGCGGTATAGACTAAGCTCGACGATGGACTGCGCCATTCCGCACAATGCGGAGCCGATCATGAACACGAAGATCCCGAAGATAAAGAAACGCTTGCGACCATACATATCGGACAGCTTGCCGAAAATCGGCATGCACGCCATTTCCGTCACCATATACGCAGATGTGACCCATACGAACTTGTCGAGTCCTCCCATCTCCCCAACGATGGTTCCCATCGCCGTTGACACAATTGTGTTGTCCATCGATGCCATCAGTATGGCGAGCAATAGACCTCCAACGATGACAGATAGTTTGTTGTGCATTTTTTCCACAAAGCCCCATTCCCTTCTCGTACCTGAATTGATTGGTGTGCAATCATCTGAGACCATCATAAGGGTTCCTTGTTGACATCTGCGTGTCAGGGATGGAGCGGGAGTGACAAAAAAGTTTCTGGGGGTTGGGGTGGGGGCGGCTCACGGTGCGCTCTACCTTTGCGTCTGGCGGCAGAAATAGGATAAGCTGAGAAGTAACAGAGATTCGTACGGAGGGAAAAGAGCATCATGCAAATTCAGATCGTATGCGTAGGGAAGCTGAAGGAAAAATATTGGACGGGTGCGGTCGAGGAATACGCCAAACGACTGGGCGCATACGCACGCTTGGACATTCGGGAGCTGCCGGACGAGAAAACGCCAGACTCACTGAGCCCGGCAGAGGAGGAGCAGGTTCGCGCCCGGGAGGGCGAGCGCATCTTGGCTGCTTTGCGAGAGGGTTCTCACGTCGTCGCTCTTGCGATCGATGGCGAAACTTGGACGAGCGAGCAGCTCGCCGCCCACCTGGACAAGCAGGCCGTCTATGGCGGCGGCTCTGTTTCCTTTGTCATCGGCGGCTCGCTGGGCCTCTCGCCAGCCGTACTGGCCCGCGCCGACAAGAAGCTGTCGTTCGGGCGGATGACGTACCCTCATCAGATGATGCGGGTGATGTTGCTGGAGCAGGTTTATCGGGGGTTTAAGATTATTCGGGGGGAACCGTACCATAAATAGAACGAAAGAAGCGGGAGCGTTATTGGCAAGCTGGCGTGTAAAAGGCGCAGTACGCTACAGGAGAAGCGAGCATTTTGTCGAATTGTAGCCTACAGTAACGTTAAATGTGGAGGACTCCCCATGATCGTACGGACGAAGCTCTATATCCCCCATGTGCGTCACGAGGTGGTGGCTAGACCGAGGCTGACTCATAGGCTCAATGAGGGAATGCAAGTCAAACTGACGCATATCTCCGCGCAAGCCGGCTATGGCAAAACAACCGCGTTAGGCCAATGGGCGAAACAAGGCGACGCGCTTGTCGCCTGGATGTCGCTGGATGCGAGGGATAACGATTATATTCAATTTTGGAGCGGCGTTACGGCTGCTATTCGGGAGGTAGTCCCGGGCTTTGGAGAGGAGATCTGCGCTTTCCTTGAAAAGGGGCTTGGGGCGTCCCGGGCGTATGCGGTGCCTTCGCTGCTGAACGATCTGGATCGGTTAACGAACGAGCTTGCGATCGTTCTTGATGACTATCACTTCATCGAAAGCGCTATGATTCATGAATCTTTGGCTTATCTGCTTGAACATCTGCCCGCCCACGTTCATCTCTATATCGCGAGCCGCAACGAGTTGGCGATACCGACCGCCAGACTTATGGCCAAGGGCGAGTTCAATCTCATCACGATGCAGGACATGCGCTTCCTGCTGGACGAAGGGCATGTCTTCTTCCGGAACATGACGGATTTAGGGTTAACTGCAGCGCAAGTGGCGGAGCTGCTTCACCAGACCGAGGGCTGGATCAGCGGGCTGGAGCTGGCGGCGATCTCTCTGAGGAACAGCGATAATATCGTTGAATCCATCCGTCAATTCAACGGGCGGCAGCATCATATATCGGATTATTTGCTGGAAGAAGTCTTCCGTCATCTAACGGAAGATATGCGATCCTTTCTCCTGGCAACGTCTATTCTAAGTCGAATGAATGCTTCCCTATGTCAGGCTGTAACCGGGCGGCAGGATAGCGAGCGCTATCTGGAGAGATTAGAGCGGTTGAACTTGTTCATCATCCCCCTCGACGATCAGAGGAGCTGGTATCGTTATCATCATTTGTTCTCGGACTTCCTGCAGCGCATGGGGGCGAGGACGGTTACGAACGACTGGGTGCAAGCGCATGGGAATGCCGCTTGCTGGTTGGAGCGCAACGGGCTGGACGAGGATGCGATGGAGCATTATCTGGCAGGACACCACTATGGGGATGCCGTTCGATTCATCGAGAAGAATCTGGATGCGCTGGTGCAGTCCGAGAGTATTGCGTTTATCAGATGGATGACGGCGATCCCGGAGTCCTATTTTGCCGAGAAGCCCCTGGTCGAATTGTTCTATATCACGGTGCTATCGGGCATAGGGGATCATGAAGCGGCTTCTCGTCGGATCGAACAGGCCCGGGCTCAGTTCCAAGCGTTGAAGGATAAGCTGAATGAGCCGGAATGGAAGCAGGCGATGGGCAATATTTACTTTTTCAGCGCGGTCGACGCTTTTCTGAAAAAGGACTTGGTCAAAACCTCCGAATACTATGAGCGATGTGAGCGCTATATGCCGGAGGGCAGCGTCTTTCAAACGATGTGGCGCTACCAGTATGTCGGCTATAACCCCTTTACGGATTATTTGGCGCATATCAATGATCTTCATGCACTCGATGTGTTCCTATCCCGCTGGACAGATGTGTTGGGAAAGAAGACCGAGTATCCGCTTGCGGGCACCTTCCTCGCCGCTTACAGCAAATTGCTGTACGAGTGGGATCGGCTGGAGGAGGCGGAACGGTATGCGAATCTGGCGCTTGGACGAAGGGATGTCCGGCCTTATGTACGGATCTTCACGCAGGTCGCCATCGGCGCTTCATGGATTCAACAGGCCCTCGCCCGACCGGACCGCGCTTCGGAGCTGCTCGCGGACTTGAAGTCGCAGCTCGACACGCCCGTATATCGATTGTTCATGCTGAAGATAGAAGCCGAGCAGGCTTGTCTGGCGCTGCGCCAGGGCGCTGTCGAAGAGGCGCTCGCGTGGCTGCAGGACTGCGGCTTGTCCCATACGGACGAAGTCGCGCTCGATCAGGTGCAAGAGCATATGGCGTATGCCAGGGTGCTCGCGGCAGGCGGACGGCCGGAAGAAGCGCTGGGATTATTGGACCGGCTGAATGCGCTGCTGCGCAGGGAGGATCATCTCCGGGACCGCATCAAGGTGCTTATCCTGCAGGGCGTGATCTTGCAGCGCATGAGCAGGACGGCGGAGGCGCTGGCCAAGCTGGAGACCGCGCTGCGGCCGGCGGAGCCCGAAGGCTATATCCGGAGCTTCGTCGACGAGGGCGAGGAGATGGAGCTGCTGCTGTCCGCCTATGTGAAGACAAGGCCGAAGGCTCCCGTTCGAGTTGCGCCAGGTGATGCTTGGGCTTATGCCAAGCGGCTGCTTCAAGCGATGCAGTCCGCGCCGGAACCGATGAGAAGCGTGCTGACCGAACAGGAAACGAAGATCCTGCAGCTGATCGCGGACGGCCTGCCGAATAAGGAGATCGCGCTTCGCCTGAATATTACGGGGGAGACCGTCAAGACGCATATCAAAAGCGTGTACAGAAAGCTTGAGGTAAACAATCGCGTACGGGCACTTCAGCGTGCCAGAGAATTAAGCATATTGGGCTGACATCCCCTCCCGCGTATCCCCCGGATGGGGGATTTTTTTTTATCCCATATCGTTTTATAGTAGGTTGAAGTTTCAAGAATCGACAAGAAGTCACCTGAATAAGCAGTCACCAGAATAAAGAAGTGGAGTGAATGACAAGTTGCTGAAGAAGGGCGCTATCCTTTTATTACTGGCGTTGATGGTGTGGACCTCATTTTCGTTTGCGTCGCCGGCTTCGGCCGATATGGGTTCCATTGACACGAGCAAGATGTTTAAGTGTGCAGATGAGCTTGACTATTGCAAGTTTCCGGGAACGCAGGTTGTCTATTTTGGCGCGAACGGAGCTTATAATTCTGCTACGTTTACCTCAGGTGTGTTATGTATGATCGATTATCTCCATGTCAGCGATCCCATCAATGGCGTAAAGAAAGCGTGTTACGTCGCCAAAGGGAATGTGGAGTATTACAGCACTGGCGCTGCAACCGGGAGTGCGCCAACCGATAGTAATTCATATGAAGTAGGGGCAACTGTTACGGTTCCGGACCAAGGGGGGCTGGAGAAACCGGGTTTTATCTTCGCGGGCTGGAATACGATGTGGGATGGAACGGGGACTCTCTATCCTGCAGGCACTACCTTCACGATGGGGAATGCCAACTTAAGGTTGTATGACTGGTGGAAGTGGGGAGAGCCTGCAGCGTCCGTGTATACTGGAACGGGAACAGCGAATGATCCGTTTCAGATTGCAACTCCCCTGCAATTAGATAAGCTCAGAAACTACTTCTTGGAGAGTGGCTTGTATTTCAAGCTCACGGCCGATCTGGACCTGAGCGATTATCAGTCAGGAGCAGGCTGGGAGCCCATTGGGGGAGAAAATACGCCATTTAGGGGGAATCTGGATGGCAATGGACACAAGATCACGAACCTCTTTATTGATAGGTCAGCCGGTTTTACAGGGCTATTTGGCTTTATTAACAACGAAAATGCCAGCGTGACCAATCTGAAACTAGTGGATGTGAATATTAAAGGATATAACTACGTTGGTGGTTTGGCAGGTTGGAATAGCGGAACGATGAGCAACATCTATGTTACGGGAAGTATAACAGGCGGTATGAATACAGGCGGTTTGGCAGGTGGGAATGGAGGAGCAATTACCAACAGTTATGTTGCAGGAAGTATAACAGGAAGCTATACTACCGGCGGCTTCGTAGGCGTAAATTATGGTCCGATTGACCAAAGCTATCATGCGGGAAGTATAACAGGGACCGACAGTGTCGGCGGCTTGGTCGGCGAAAATAACGCTCCAATCAGCAACAGCTATCATACGGGAAGTATAACAGGGACCCATAATGTCGGCGGCTTGATCGGTGATAATTATGCTCCGATTAACAAGAGCTATGCCGCGGGAAGTGTAACAGGAAGCAGTGCAGCAGGCGGTTTGGTCGGTAATAATTATGCTACGGTTAGCGATAGCTTCTATGACTCGGAAACAACGAACCAATCGGATACAGGTAAGGGCATTGGCTTATCGACTTTAGATATGAGGAAGCAAAGTACCTATGCGGGCTGGGATTTTACAAGCATATGGGGGATAAACGCGTCAGGCAATGACGCATATCCTTATCTGCGTGCGATACAAAAATTTGTGACTTACGATGGTAACGGCAGCGATAGCGGGGTCACACCGGCGGATAGCAGCTCGTATGAGCAGGGTGTCACGGCATCGGTGTATGGCAACACAGGCAGCTTGGCCAGGACGGGCTACACGTTCGCGGGCTGGAACACGCAAGCGGACGGCAGCGGGACGGACTATGCCGCAGGCGCTTCGTTCACGATGGGGACGGCGGATGTGACGCTGTACGCCAAGTGGACGAAGAATCCTACGTACACTGTGAGCTATGATGGCAACGGGGCTACGTCCGGAAGCGCGCCGGCGGATAGCGGTTTGTACGAGCAGAACGCTGCGGTGTCGGTGTCCGGCAACGTCAGCGGCTTGGCGAGGACAGGCTACACGTTCGCGGGCTGGAACACGCAAGCGGACGGCAGCGGCACGGATTATGCAGCAGGCGCTGCGTTCACGATGGGGACGGCGGACGTGACGCTGTACGCCAAGTGGCTGCCGGCGAATACATCCAGTGACAGCGGAAGTGGATCGACGGGACAGGCGGCTTCCGGCAATTACGTCGTCTCGTCGGACGGTACGCTCACGCTTCCCGTCGGCAAGTCAGGCGAGGTTAGCCTGGGGAACCGGGTCAAGGTCGTGATCCCCGCCGATGCCTCGGGCAAAGCGCTGAAAATCACGATCCAACAAGTGACGGACACGCAAAATCTGCTTACAAGCCATGACGTGCTGGCCACCCCGGTCTATGAAATTCTGAAAAGCTTCGCGGAAAACTTCGAGAAGGATATCACGCTGATCTTCACGTTCGATCCGCAAGTGTTAAAAGGCAATCAAACCCCTGCCGTATTCTTCTATGACGAAGCAAAGAAGACCTGGGTCAAGGTCGGAGGCACGGTGAACGGGAATACAATTACCGTCAAGGTGAATCACTTTACCAAATTCGCGGTCTTCGGCGTAGGCGAAGGGGCAGACCCGACGGACGGCGCGACGCCGTCGATCAGCCTCGGCGACATCTCGGGACACTGGGCGGAGACGAATATCAAGCAAGCGGTCGGCATGCATATCGTCGGCGGCTATCCGGACGGGTCGTTCAAGCCGAATGCCGCGGTGACGCGCGCGGAATTCGCGGTCATGCTGATGAATGCGTTGAAGCCGCAGCAAGAGGGAGCGGCGCTCGCATTCGCCGATCAGGAGCAGATCGGCGCCTGGGCGCAGCGAGCCGTCGCGCAAGCCGTGCAGGCCAGCATCATTCATGGATACGAGGACGGCACCTTCCGTCCGAATGCGAAGATTACGCGTGCCGAGATGGCGGTCATGATCTCGAGCGCGATGGGACAGTCCGTCCAAGCGACGGCAACCGGCTTCGCGGATGACCGGGATATTCCGGCATGGGCCAAGGGCGCGGTCGCGGCTCTGAGCCAGCTGGGCATCATCGAAGGCCAGGGCGCGAACCGGTATGCGCCGGGGAACCCTGCGACGAGAGCAGAGGCCGTGACGGTGCTGCTGAACATGCTGGCGCAAGCGAGCGGGTGAAAGAAAAGCTGGATGACAAGCTGGATTTGACGCCGATAACGTCTGCGGAGTCTATATCCTCGACTAGTGAGGAACTCTGGATTAGGAACGTCAAGATGTTCCGGCGATCGTGGTCAGACATATCAAGGCACCCAACTCGGGTGCCTTTTGATTTCGCTCTATAGATGAGACGCTGAACCGTACCATAAGTGACGGCAACGACATGGAATGTATGGTACAATTTTTATATAAATGAAATTCAGTAGGGAATGAATGTTTTACGCGAATCGTTACAAAAGGTGGGTTTTCCTGCTCCATGTACGCCACCAATAAAAGTAAGTCCGCCCAGGATATTTTTACCCTACAGAGAGCATTGCGGGATTCAAATCGGAGGTACTAGTTCTGGGAGGAGTCCCGGAAAAAGGAGATGTTATTCTATTAAAGCCGGATACTGAAATGCCTAATGGTACTCCTATTGCGTAAAAAGATGCTTGTGTAAGTCTCCAGTAATAGCTGGAGACTTTTTGGTATATACAACTCCGTAATGCAACGATTGATTCGGGGATTGCGGGAAGTTCAAAAGTGGAATATTATTTTCCTGTGATTAATTCGCTTGCTTAATAATTAATATTTATATTAATTAATTGGAGTGGATGAATTATGTATTCCCATCATCAAGCCGCCATTGATGCCATCACCAACAAGCTTAAAGCCAGACCCGACGTACAAGGGATCATCATCGGAGGTTCCGTGGCGCATGGCTTTGCCAACGAAACCTCTGATATCGACATTTTGATCGTCTTTTCTGAAGAGGATTACAAGAAAGCTTGTTCCATCCATAATCTTGGGTATTTCGAAACAGAATCCTGTTCTTATGAAGGCGGTTACGTCGACGGGAAAGTTGTATCCGTTTCCTACATCAAGCAAGTGGCCGAATCCGGCAGCGAGCCTGCTAAGTTCGCATTCCAGGATGCGTTCGTCACCTATTCCAATATCGAAGGGTTGGAACAGTTGGTCCAAGACGCTCCCCG
This sequence comes from Cohnella sp. LGH, assembly GCF_017671885.1. Taxonomy (NCBI): domain Bacteria; kingdom Bacillati; phylum Bacillota; class Bacilli; order Caryophanales; family Paenibacillaceae; genus Cohnella; species Cohnella sp. LGH. The sequence continues at coordinate 8,770,852 of NZ_CP072117.1, read as the reverse complement.
ATATCCGGTGGAGAACAAGACAGAGAACATGCAGAAGTTCTACGCACAATTCGAAACCTGGAAATGGTATTTTTACGAAGGATTGAAACGCAACAGTCGTTTATTAATCGACTACAGTTTGACCCACTATGCTTTTTTCGCAGGAAGGTTGATTTTGGCACACAACGAAACGCTGTTCCCTTCTTATAAGTGGTTCTTAAAGGTTCTGGAAGGGGTTGAAAAGAAGCCGGAGAATTTGTTGGCGGACATCCATCGGGTACTGGAAGAACGAACGCCGAAAGCCGTGGAGAAGCTATACGAGAGTATTGTGGAATTTAATAACTGGTATCAGGCAGAGCATCATTGGTCGGTTCAGTTCATGATGGATAGCCAACTGAACTGGATGGAAGGACCGGTTCCGGTTCTCGATTTATAAACTGTTCCGCTAACGGGACACGGCAGTTCAATGAACCGACTGAACCCTGCCATAAAAATAGAGTGCTGAGGAGGATATGAGACTGCAGTACTGGTGAAGGAAAGTGGGCGCGCACAAAACCTCGGACTTCGTTTGACAAAAAGAGAGTTTATTTCGTTATTTCTCTAACTTTCTCTAGATGTGTTTTTCTCGTTTCTCCTATAACTTTGAATTCGGCACAGTTTATTAAGGGGGATCAAGAATGCGCAACCACAACATAGTAAGACCGATTACAGCTTTTGCTATGGCTCTTCTATTAATGGTGCTTTCCTTGCTTGATTGTTTCGGGGCAAAAGACTATGCCTATGCCGCCGGTCGGGAGATCATGTCTACGGTGGCGGGCACAGGAGAGAGGGGATCCTCGGGAGACGGAGGACCGGCGACGTCGGCCCGGTTGAATTCTCCTCAGAACGTCGTTTTCGACAGCGCCGGGAACCTGTACATCTCCGATCAGAACGAGAGCCGGGTTCGCAAGGTTGATGCGCTGACTGGAGAGATCAGTACGTTGGCGGGTACGGGAGCCAGCGGCGATTCAGGCGACGGAGGGCAGGCAGCATCGGCACAATTGAATACGCCTTACGCCCTTTCGTTCCACGACGGTGATTTGTACATCGGGGGAAGCGGAACGGTCAGAAAGGTCGATTTCCCTTCTGAAACGATCAGCACGGTTGCGGGCAACGGATATTGCAATGCGGGTGCCGACATTGGAGATGGGGGGCCCGCCATATCGGCCAGCCTATGCTGGATCCGGGGACTTGCGTTTGACAGCCATGGCAATATGTATATCTCGAGCACGAACGATGCCCGCGTTCGGAAGGTTGATGCGTCGACAGGAATCATCAGCACGGTGGCAGGTACGGGAGACCATGGCTATTCAGCGGTCGAGACATCCGCGGCGTTGGCCCCCTTAAGCGGGGTGGCCGGATTGGCCGTAGACGACGAAGACAATCTGTATATTGCCGAGGAATACTCCGTAAGCGCGGGCGGATTTATTCGCAAAGTAGATCCGTCAGGCAACATCAGCATTGTGGCTGGAGGAGGCAACCTGGAAACGGGGCCGGCTACTTCCGTTAATTTAAACGGTCCGATCGGCCTGACCTTCGACAACGGCGATCTCTTTATATCAACTTACACGACGATACTCAAATTAGACCTAACTGCAGGCACAATCAGCAAAGTTGCGGGATCCGGGTATACTGGCTATTCGGGCGACGGGGGTCCCGCCTCCGCTGCCAATTTATTTTCACCTAACGGCGTCGCCTTTGACGGCAGTGGTTATCTGCATATTGCGGATACGAGGAACCATGTGGTCCGGAGAGTCGGCCTGTCCAATGAAGCTGGCTTGAGCAGTCTGACCTTGTCCAGCGGCAGCCTGAGTCCGGACTTCTCTTCGGGAACCACGGACTACATGACCGTCATGCAAAGCAGCGTGAGCAGTATTACGGTCACGCCGACCGTCAGGGACAGCTACGCAACGGTGGAGGTCAACGGTACGGCGGTAACGAGCGGCACGGAATCCGGCGCTATCGCCTTGAACGCGGGAGACACTGTGACGATCGTCGTGACGGCAGAGGATGGCACGAAGAAGACATACAAAGTGACACGGACGCCTGGCAGCAACGCGGACTTGAGCGGCATGACGTTGTCGAGCGGCACCCTAAGCCCAACGTTCGCAGCCGGCACGACGAGCTACGCGGCGAGCGTAGCGAACGGCGTAAGCAGCATCACGGTTACGCCGACAGTAAGCGACAGTACCGCGACGGTGAAGGTCAACGGCACGATTGTGGCGAACGGCTCTGTGTCGGGAGCGATCAGCCTGAGCGTGGGGGACAACCCCATACCGGTCGTCGTGACGGCGCAGGACGGTACGACGACCAAGACGTACACGGTGACGGTGACACGAACGCCTGGAAGCAACGCGGACTTGAGCGGCATGACGTTGTCGAGCGGCACCCTAAGCCCAACGTTCGCAGCTGGCACGACGAGCTACGCGACGAGCGTAGCGAACGGCGTAAGCAGCATCACGGTTACGCCGACAGTAAGCGACAGTACCGCGACGGTGAAGGTCAACGGCACGATTGTGGCGAACGGCTCTGCGTCGGGAGCGATCAGCCTGATCGTGGGGGACAACCCCATACCGGTCGTGGTGACGGCGCAGGACGGAACGACGACGAAGGCCTACACCGTGACGGTGACGAGAGCTGCATGGATTACCAGCGGCGGAAGCGTTAGCCAGAGTAATAATACGAACTTGAGCGGCTTGACATTATCGAGCGGCAGCTTGAGTCCGGCGTTCACATCGGGCACGAAGAGCTACGCGGCAAGCGTGGCGAACAGTGTGAGCAGCATCACGGTAACCCCGGCAGTAAGCGACAGCGCCGCGACGGTGAAGGTTAACGGCAAGACTGTGACGAGCGGATTTGCTTCCGGTACCATCAGCCTGATCGTGGGGGACAACCTCTTTACAGTCGAGGTGACGGCGCAGGACGGTACAATGACTACGTACACCGTGACAGTAACGAGAGCAAGCGATACAAGCTCACCGCCTGCATCGCCGGGGCCAATTCTTAACGAAGCCATCACGAACGTTAAGAAAGTGAAAGATTCCGTTCTGGCTGCTCTTAGCCAGCCTGCTCCCGAGCAGTTCCCTGATGTGTCGACGAACAACTGGAGCTCCCAAGCGATTGAAGTCGCCCGGCAGCTTGGAATCGTCCAAGGAAGACCGGACGGCAAATTCCACGGAAGCGATTCAATTACTCGCGCAGAGTTTGTCGCGATGGTGGTGAAAGCTTTGTCTCTTGACACGACAAGCGAGCAGCGTGGCGCAGCGTTCTCCGATACCAGAGGTCACTGGGCTGAGGCGGCCATTGAGACTTTGAGAGCCGCCGGCGTGATCGAAGGCGTAGGCGAGGGTTCGTTCAAGCCTGAACAGCCGATTTCACGTGCGGAGATTTCAGCGATCCTGGCACGGTTGATGGTTTTCGCTCAGACGATAAGTAACGTCTATTTCTCGGATACGAGCGACAACTGGGCGCGTCCCTATATCGAACAATTGGCTGACGCGGATATTGTCAGAGGTGCGGGCGACGGCAAGTTTTATCCGCACGCCTATACGACTCGCGAACAGGCGGCAGCTATGATTATTCGAATGCTGACCGTATCCCGTAATGTGCATCTGCAGCTTACATAAATTCCGTATAGCTCATCATCTAAAGGGACAACGCGTGCCGAGGCGTCTACGGCTCTCAACGTTTGGGGTAGAGCCGAAACCGTCGATCAGATAATTTCTGCGAATGAAGGAGTAGTTTTTCGCCTTATTGATGATACGGTGAGCTGTATCACAAGTAGGGCAAAAATAGGAGGTGCCTGGCTGGTGCCTGGCTGGTGCCTGGCACTTCCTTTTTGCTGATATTGTTCTCTCATTATAAGAAATCTTCGTGTTTTTTCAAGCCGGAGCTTGCTTGGGAGATGGGTAGCGATTACTTGCAAGTCTATTATTTCGCTAAGCCTATGAAGGCGGATCATCTGCTTGCGTTTTTGAGGTGCGAGAGTGGGTAGCTCAAGAAAAAGCTGACATATAATACATACTTTCCTGAAGCTGATCTTCTGTTAGGGATGGGCTATTCGTGTTTCCCGATCCCCCGATTTTAGAAAACTTTTCGAATTGCTTTCGAGGGACTTTAGACTCCTCCTTTAGACTAAGGTTGTAAGCGAGAGAACATACAATCTTAAAGGAGCGAGGAAAAATGAAAAAGAAAAACAAATTCATCATGATCGGTGCGGCTGTTGGTGCCATGACGATATTTACGGCGACAGCTTTCGCGTATAGTCCGAATACAGCAGGCTACGATGCATTCAAGGCGGTGCTGAAAGCTAATCATGCCTCAGGGACCGCTATCGAGAGCGCGACGGTCAACGGAAATTTGAGCTTGACGGTTGACGGCCAGACGGTGCTGAAGGCGGACGGCGCGGGGAAAATGGGGGAAGCGGGCAGCAAGCATAACGTTAGCGGTGACCTCGATTTTACGATCATGGGCGTCGAACGACAAGCCAGCCTGTTCAACAGTGGTGACGACAAGGTCTATGTCGTAGACCGGACGAATGATTTGCATTATCAGGTGATCAACTTGGACGATAAGCATGCCGGTAAACGTCACAAATGGTCGGATGAGGGGAAATCCCAGGATCGCCCAATGAACAAAGCGGAAGAAGCGCTCCTCGATTTTCTGGTCGGCGATCTGAAGGACAACTTCAGCGTGGAGAACCAGGCGGATGGCTCGAAGACGATTGCGGTCAACATCAGCCGGGAGGACGTTCCTCTTCCGCTGCGTTTACTTATGAACGCGGCATCGGCCGAGGACAAAATAGGGCGTGTACATGCGCCGGAAGCGCATGGGGAGTGGGAGCAGATTAAACGGCTTCCTTTCTTCCAAGGACTTGAGGGGATCGACCTGAAAACGCAATTGCCGGAGTTGACGGAAGACGTTGCTATTGAACATGTGAGGCTGCAATTGACGGTCGATGTGAATAACGAGGTGCAAGGCGTGCAGGGCGAGCTTGAAGTGAGCGGCAAAGACAAGGCTGGCGTCACTCACCGCGTGGAGCTAAAAGGCGCAGGCAACGTTAGCGACATCAATGCCACGACGCCGAATGCGTATGACCCAACTGGCAAGCCCGTAGAATTGCTAGACGCGGCCATGTTCGACGACCGCCGCTAACAGAATCGACCTCGGGGGGGGGGACTGTGCACCATGTTCGAAGTAAACGATCTGACGAAGGTCTACCCCGGCGGTCGCGGCATCCAAGGGCTGAACCTCACCGTGCAAGCTGGTGAGGTTGTTGCCTTGCTGGGGCCGAACGGCGCCGGGAAGACGACGGCACTGCAGGCAATGGCCGGTTGGGTGGGGACAGATCGCGGGGAAGCAAGTTGGAACGGGGCTTCCGTCGCCGACAGGCCCGAGCTGACGAGGCCGTACATGGGGTTGATGATCGGAGAGCCGTCTCCGTACCTCTATCTCACGGGATATGACTATTTGAAGTGCTACCATAAGCTATATCCGGGTGTCGACGATTCGCGCATCCGGCAAACGCTGGAGCTCGTGGGCATGACCAAGTACGGGGACTTGAAGATTAAGAAGTACTCCACCGGCATGAAGCAGCGGATCGAGCTGGCCAGCGTGCTGCTCCATCGGCCCAAGCTGCTGCTGCTTGATGAGCCATTCTCCGGCATGGACATTGAGGGCAGGCGGGAAATCTCGACAATGCTGCGCGGCCTTGTGGCCGACACGGGGGTAAGCGTCATTGTGTCGTCGCATCAAGTGCACGATATTGAGGATTGGATTACGCATGCCTGCATTGTTTATGAGGGGCGGCATGTCCATACGGCGGGCATCGCGCAGATCCGGGAATCTTTTGCAGGTGTGGAGGACTATTATTTGCATCATCTCGCAGAGGAAAGGAGTGGTGCTACCGTATGATTACGCAGATGAATAACCTCGCTGCGGAGGAGCTGCGCAAGCTGTTCCGCGGAGGCAAGCTGAAGGCACTGCTGCTTCTCTCCTTCATTATTGGCGTTCTCTTCGTTTTTATCGGCGACCGACTTGGATTGGCAGACAACCTGCCGATAACGGCTATCGAGCTGCTGCTCGCGGTCGTGCTTCCTTTCCTCATGGTGGCGCTCGGCAGCAACCTTATGATCGGTGAATTCAAGGGGGCAATCAAGCATGCGCTTAAGCTGCCGATTAGCCGGGAGTTTCTCTTCATGGGGAAGTTGTTCGCGGGGTGGGCGGCCGGAGCTTTAATCGTTCTGTGTATGATCGTGCCGACCTTCATTGGAGGCTTCATTCTTCACGGCGCGCCTGCAGCTTCCACGTTTGGAGCAGGTATAGCGGAGCTTGGCGGCGCGGTCTTATTCAGCGGCTTGTTGCTTGTATTGGCGAACAGCGTGTCCTTATGGGTGGGGAGCAGCGCTGTCGGGCTGGTAGTGAGCGTCGTGCTGTGGATGGCGATGAGCGTCGTGGGATTTCTTGAGCCGCAGTTGAATCGGTTTTTCGTAACGAACTATTCGGATTGGCTGCAGCCGCTCCTGTACGGAGGGGATGCCGGGATGACGGTTTCAACGTTGCTATTTATGATAGCCTACTATATCATTGGCACTATATTGGGCTTGCTGGCCTTCCAAAGAAAAGGGCTCTGATGTATGTCGATTCGATTGAAGCTTATTTTAACATATTTATTCGGCACTATTCTGACGACGATTATCGTTGCGATGACTGGAATCGGTATCGTCACGGCGATTCTCTCGTATCTCATAAGCGGGATCGTGAAGGATCAGTCCCCGCATGAAGCCTTCTCCCGGGGCATCGACCTGTTCGTGGATTTGCGCTATGCGGAGCGGTACGCGCCGGAGGAGCTGACGTCCCCTGAGTTCGCGGCTTCTATTGGGGAACGGTTGCAGCCGTTCAAAGGGTTCCTTGTCGTCCGGCAAGGCGAGCGCTGGGAAAGCTACGGTGAGCTCAGCGAAGGGGAAGCGTTCTTGAGACAGCTTCGGCAGGATGTGGCCGCTGCTCAGTCGGAAAAAGATCGCGTGTTCGTCGTGAGCGCGTGGGAGGAACGCGACTTGCTGTCGGTAGCCTACGATTTCCCAGGAATCGACGATCCATTGACGTATTACCTGGTGACTGACGTGACGATGGCAGAGTCCAAGAAAAGCGGATTCAAGTTTTTCGTGTTGCTTGGCATCGCGATTCTTGTCGGGATCATTCTCGTCCCGCTGATCTGGATTACGACGAGAGATATCGTTAGGCCGCTGCGACAGCTCGAACAGGGCTCCCGGCGCATTGCCGAAGGGGACTTGAACTTCCGTCTGGAATCCAAGGTGCGCAACGAAGTAGGGGGCGTCATCCGCTCTTATGAGAAAATGCGCAGCGAGCTGCAGCGATCAATCGACGTTCAATTGGCGTTGGAGGAGAATCGCAAAGAGCTGATCTCGAACATTTCGCATGATCTGAAGACGCCGCTGACCTCCATTAAGGGTTATGTGGAGGGGATTCGGGTAGGCATCGCGGATGATCCGGAGAAGCTGAAGAAGTATGTCGACGTGATCTACGCCAAGGCGCTCGATATGGACAGGATGATCGACGATCTGTTCTTATTGTCGAAGCTGGACCTCGAGCAGGAACAGTTCTACCTGGAGTCGGTGCCTCTTGAGTCGTTCTATCGACAAACAATAAGCGAGCTTCAAATGGAGTGCGAGCGCGCGGGCGTACGTCTGACGAGCGAATATGAGGCGGGACAAGAGGACATTGTAACGATGGATATTCAGAAGATAAAGCGCGTGATGCTAAACCTCGTTGGAAATTCGATAAAATTCATGGATAAGCAAGATCCCCATGTCCATGTGCACTTCGGGCGGCAGTTGGAAAATTGGGTATTCACGGTTACGGATAACGGACCCGGGATGGGCCCAGCCGAACTGGAGCGAATCTTCGATCGTTTCTATCGCGGGGATGCCTTCCGAAATCAGAACGTGGCCGGCTCCGGGTTAGGTCTTGCCATCGTGAAGCAGATTATTGTTAATCATGGCGGAACGATTCAGGCGAGAAGCGAGCCGGGACAATCTATGACGGTGATCGTTAGCATTCCGATGAAACGGGATAGCAAGGAAGCGGGGAGAGCGTGAGATGTCGAAGCGCAAAGTGTTAATCGTTGAGGATGATCGAGCGATCGCCGAGCTGGAGCGGGATTTTCTCGAGGCGAATGGCTACGAGGTTACCCTTCGGGCAGACGGTCGGCAAGCGCTTGAGGAGGCGCTGGAGCAAGAATACGATCTGATCATTCTGGACGTCATGCTGCCGGGCATGGACGGCTTTGATATTTTGCGACGAATTCGGGAGACAAAATTTATTCCGGTACTGATGGTGTCCGCCCGCAAGGAGGATATCGACAAAATCCGGGGCCTCGGCCTAGGGGCGGATGATTATGTAACGAAGCCGTTCAGCCCGACGGAGCTCGTGGCTCGGGTGAAGGCGCATCTCGAACGATATAATCGATTGACTGGTGTCGCGGCAGGCATCGGCCCTTCGCATGTCCGGAAGTCGCGCGAGCTGAACATTCGCGAGCTTACGATCCAGATCGATGCAAGACGAGTGACGATGCGCGGGGCGGAGGTTACAATGACGACTAAGGAATTCGATCTGCTGCTGTTCCTCGCGGAAAACCCGGATCGGGTATATTCCAAGGAGGCGCTGCTGGATAAGGTCTGGGGAATCGACAATTACGGAGATACCGCTACGGTCACGGTCCATGTAGGGAAGATCCGGGACAAAATCCAGAAGGACCCTTCGCAGCATCAGTTTATCGAGACTGTATGGGGCGCGGGATATCGCTTTAAGATGTAAATGGCGATATCTCTATAAGGGCACGGTTTACCCGGTTTAGGGGGAGGGGCGTCTCTTTATTGTTGGCTAAAAAGGAACGTCAGTATTGAAAAAACGTCACAGAGAAATTGTCGCTACTGACGCTTTTTTCGCTTTAATAGTAAGTGTAACCTCGCCAAGATGGAGCTTCTTGACAAATTCGACTGCGCGGCTCAGTCACCCACCACATAGCTTTAAGGCTTGTTTCTTCTCTGAACTCGGCCCTCTCGACACTTCATAACCGCCGCTTTCCATTGGTTTAACCTAGTTGTAAGATCTTTTATTTATTTTTTTTAGATAAGAAAGTTAATTAATAGATGAAAGATCCATAGGATTCCTAATAAGATCATGCCAATTTTTTCGCGTTTTGATTTATACTTTTTTTTGTAAACGATATACAGGATTAAAATTGGCCATACAACAAGAAGCACATAACTAATCCCCACACAAATCACCCCAATACGAGTTATTGCTCAATATGTTTTTGTTGTATTAATGTATGTTGCGAACGAATGAAATGCTTATTTTCGGAGCGAGGCATTATATCGGTGAGTGTATACAAACCATGTCATGCTTGCTGTTAATAATGCCGACGAAATCAAAGCTGTAAGAACACTATATGTTTTCCAAACAAGTATCGTTGACCAATCCAATGCACAGCACACTATACACTGGACAATCGTAGCAATCAGCAAAATAGCTGTTACGATTATTCGTCTTTTTGTCATTGGTTGCCGCTTATTCGTTTCCCTTCTGCGTAATCCCAAGAGAAAGAATAGAACAGCCAATAGGCAAAGAATAATTGTGGCAGACGACAAAAAGATGTCCAAAAGCTGTGTGCCGCTTATTCCATAGGACTGCGTCAGATTCCCGTCTAATATATCTTTAACTTTTAGTACCATGTCTCTATTGATATTTGCGCCGTTGGTCAGCAAGCAGATGGCTGTTTGTTCATTTAGCAGTATGACCACTTCGGTTCCGAAAGCGGGATTGCCCCCTGGATGCTCTATCCTCGTTTGGTTGGCGTTTACCGACCAGCCCGCCGCATAATACATGTCATTGACAGCCGGAACAGACCGATCACCCTGATGTGATTTTTCGATAACCGCATGGAATATATCGGGTATGTCCTGCACCATCCCCATCTGTATGCCCATCCAACGCGCCATATCTTTTGTAGAGGAAATGATGTAGCCTGCGGGTTTATTCCCGGCATAATCCGGCGCGTTATATGGAGTTGTCATAAAAAAAGAAGAACGGTAGCCCTGTGCCAACTGTCCGGTGGCTTGAGCATCTTCTTTATAAACATACGTCTGGTGAAGATTCAGTGGCTGAAATACCTGTTCTTTCATAAAGTCATCATAGCTTTGTCCCGACACCATCTCAATAACCAGACCTAATACGTCATAATTAACCGTTCCGTAATTATGCTGCTTACCAGGATAGAACGACAATTCAGAATCTACGAGCATTTCTACGGTTTTTTGCAACATATCCGGCGTATTGCCTTGTGGAATGTTTTGACTGTGACTGCCATTTGTTAAGCCGCTAGTATGGTGTAAAAAGTTATTGAGCGTCACACTTTGCATATCAACTTGTTTCCCCTGATACTTTAACGTAAACCAAGGCAAATATTTCTGGATAGAGTCTGACATGGACAGCAGCCCTTGTTCTTCCAGCAGCAGAATACCCATGCCGGTAAAGGCTTTACTTACCGAAGCCAGCTCATATAGAGTATTTCACTTGCCGACAGTCCCTTTTCACGATCTGCATACCCGGAAGAAAAGTAGAGCACTTCATTGTTCGCAAGTATGGAGATGGATATTCCCGGAACACCCGATATACGGCTTGCATCATTCAGCAATGTTTGTATGGAATCAGATTGCGAATCTGATAATGCATAACTTGGTGTTGCGAATCCGGTGAACAGTATAAGTAATGCAATCATAAAGACAATATTTTTTTTCATAATCTCTCCATTCCGAGAAAACTCCCGTACGGAAAATATAAATAATCCGCAGTACACCTTTAGGCCCTAAAGTGTAATAAGATCTAAGATCTATATTATGAAGCTTATTATTGGAAAATCTTATTGTATGTGAAGAATCATACGATATAAAAAATTAGATTGCTATTATAATCTTCCACTTATGCTAGGAACACAAAAAGCCCCCCTCTGCTTCATTAGCGGAAGGAGCAATGGTTTGGACGTATTCCCCGATCTTCTCATCAAAGGTTATGATGTCGACTTTTTTCAGTGATATTCCAACTGTTACCAAGGTTGATAGTCAAGCATTTTGAGGCGATTTCCGAAAAAACAATAATAATATGGGAGATTATTACCTTATGGACGAGTTCTTTTGATAGGAGTTAAGTTCGCTTTGCAGATGATATGATTAACCGTACCATAAGTGACGGCGAAAAATGTCTGCAAAAATCCTCTTTTTGGGGGTTAAGGCTTTAGCTTTCTGCTCATTCAAAATAAGCTGAAAACAGCACGACGGCAAACTCTTGCAATTTTGACCGCTCCATCATTTCTTCAGGACTAACGTCCTCTATTTTAGATGTTATCCACCATATATTCCCGAATGGATCAACCACTCTTCCAATTCGTTCTCCCCATGACGGGATAAACTCAAGGATGGCCGCTGTGATGTCCTGTTCACGCCCTGCTTCTCTGAGTTTGATTTCCTCCAGCCCATAGTGCGTATAGCCCTCAGTCGATCCATTGATCTATTGTTTAGGACGGACACTATTACGCCACCTTCACCCTGGACAGGGAGACTGGTACCGACTCCTTTTATCGATAATTATCGCAAGAACCAATACCCATTTTCGCAAGGTGAATCATTGTTTATAAGAAGTCTAATCCCTATAATCTGATAGTAAGCGCTATCATTATTGTGCGCCGACAGAGAGGAAAAACAGATCGGATTTACGAAAATGAATACTATTAATAATCAGTGGAGGGGATCGAGCGGTGAAAAAGGGTTGGTTGGCAATCGTAGCAACAGGTTTGATTCTGCTTGTTCTGGCGGGATGTTCTTCGGGTGAAAAGGAGAATAAGGGCACAAGCGCTTCCGCTTCATCCGGGGCGGGAGGTCCGTCGTCGGATCAGGCGGGTCCGGATATGCCGGACCCGGCCTCGCAAGAGAAGCGGAAAATCGTATTCGCAACCGTGGCAGGCTACTATACGACCGCGCTGAAGGAGGCGGCGGCGGATTACACGAAGCTGAATCCGCAGACGGAAGTCGTCATCGATGTGATCGCCGGCGGCGGGGACGCCTATCCGGTCAATTTCAACAGCAAGATGGCAGCGGGCGGCAAGGATGCGCCGGATATTATCCATACGAACGCAATCGGCGATTTGGCGGACAATATCGAGAAGGGATGGTTCGCAAAGCTGAACGATTTCGTCAACGAACCGAATCCCTACAATGACGGAAAAACAGTGTTCGAGGGAATAGATCCCGCTTATCATGCCTATTCCTACAGCCGTAACGGTGATGTCGGCTTGCTACCGTTCGATCTGGTCGGAACCGGATTCTATTACAACAAAGATATATTCGCGGAGTTGGGACTGGCGGAGCCGAAGACATGGGAGGAACTGTTCGACATCTTGGAGCAGCTGAAGCAGACATCCTATATCCCGCTGGCCATGAACGTCGACTTCCTGGATTGGATGGAATGGGCTTTTGTCGATTGGAGCTCGCGTTCCCTGTACCCGGAATTGCTGATTCAGCCGGGCGATGCCCGTTACGATGAGAAGGTCCACGCCGCCAACAAGGATATCGCCTATTCCCCGGACGATCTGGATTTCGATTTCGGCGCCGCTTACGATCCGGAGAAAACCGTGATCATGGGCAAGGAGAAGAAATACGATAATCAAGGACCCGCGGAGCAAAAGTGGTGGAACATCCTGCAGAAGCTCGCAGGCTATTACCAGCCCGGCTATCAGACAGCGGACGGTCCGTCGGTCTACTCCTTGTTCGTTGCGCAGAAAGCGGCCATCTATTGGAGCGGAAGCTGGGAAGTCGGCACCCTGCTGGACGACCAGCAAAAGCTGGGGGACAGAGGGTTCCAATGGGGGACATTCAAATTCCCCGAGTTCGCCGACCCGGATCCGCTGTTCCCCGGACAACCGCGGGGTATCCTCGTGCCCGGCCATCAGATCGGGCTTACCGCCAAGAAAGATCCCGAGCAGGTCAGAAGAGCCGGGGATTTCGTCAAATATTTATTCTCCAAAGATGTAGCCCAGCGCATCTTCGAAAGGACGCTGGAGGTCGGCGAATTCGTTCAAGGGCCGAGTCTAATCGTCGGCGTGCAGCTGCAGGATGACGTAAACAGCTATCTTGCGGGCTTCAAGGTGGCCGGCAATCTGGGCTATGCAATCCGGGATCTGTCCGTCGCCTCCATCGCCGACCAGAAACCGGCATGGAACGCCAACCGCTTCGATTTCTTCGACGGCAAAAAATCCTTGAAGGAATTCCTGGCCGAGAAAGCGACGTTCGTGGACAAATATCTCGACAAACAGATCGCCGACAACCAGTACGACCTCGATCCGAAGACGAATCCGTAACGCCGGATCGCATTTAGCGGCGGCGCAATCCAGGCGGACGGCGAGGAACGTCGTCCGCCCACGAATGGAGCATGCCTATGGAACCAGCAGCAAATCAAGCGGTTGCGAAACCGCAAAGAGCAAGGAGACGGAAAAAATATTTGCTGTCCTATTTGTTTCTCGCTCCTTCTTTTTTGTTTGTTTTTACGTTTCTCTATTATCCCGTCGGTTCCGCCTTGTTCCATTCGTTCACGCAATGGAATCTGGCTTCCGCGAAGTGGATCGGACTGGATAACTTTGAACGACTGTTCAGCGACCGAATGACCGTCACCAGCATGTGGAACCAGGTTGTATTTACGGTAACGGATTTACTGAAGAACCTGATTTTCCCGCTCGTGGCGGCAGAGCTCATTTATTTACTGCCAGGCAAATTCTCGAAATACGTTTTCCGTACCGGGTTCATTATTCCGATGCTGGTGCCGGGGATTGTCGCGATCCTGCTCTGGCTGTCGATCTACGATCCCACTTACGGGCTGTTGAATCAGTTTTTGGCGTTTGCGGGACTCGAGGATTGGAGCCGCGCCTGGCTGGGCGATTCCTCGACCGCGATTTGGGCCGTAGTGATGGTTGGGTTTCCTTTCATTTCCGGTCTGTTTTTTCTGATTCTCTATGCGGCGATCGGCAGCTTCAATAACGAGATGATCGAAGCGGCCAGAATGGACGGGGCGAAGGGCTTGAAGTTGTTCGCGAGGATCCATTTGCCCTTGCTGATTCCGCAATTCAAGGTGATCACGATTCTGACGATCATCGGCAGCTTGCAGGATTTCGTCAAGATGCTGGTGCTTACCAAAGGCGGACCGGGCGTGTCCACGGTCATTCCTTCCCTGACCATGTACACGGCGGCGTTCGAAAGCTCCGAATACGGCTATGCCGCCGCGATCGGTACCTGCTTGTTCCTGCTGATCATCGCTCTTACACTTTTCAATATGAAAATATTCAAAACCGATTACTAGGAGGTCGGCCGATGATCAAGCAACATCCCATGTCCCGTGTCGTCCTGTTCGCCTTGCTGACCGTTCTGCTTCTCGTCACCCTGCTTCCTTTTCTCGTCATGTTGTTCCTTTCCACGAAGGATCATCTGGACATCCTGATCGACTTCTGGGCCATTCCCGAGCAAATCAAATGGGCGAATTTCAGCAACGCTTACGACACCGTTATTCGCAGTATCGGAAATTCGCTCTATGTCTGTTTCGTCACCGTGCTCGGCGTTCTGATTCTCGGGTCGTTGGCGGGTTTCGTCTTTGCCCGTCACCAGTTTCCGTTCAAGAACACGCTGTTCTTCATGCTGCTGATTATTCTGATGATTCCCGGCTTGCTGATGGTCGTCCCCTTGTACTCGCTGGTGTCGAGCTTGAATCTGACTCAAAGTTATTGGGGATTGATTTTGCCGTATCTGGCGGGAGCGCAGCTGCTCGGCATATTGGTTTGCCGCTCGTTCTTCGAGAGCATCCCAGAGGAGCTGTTCGAAGCGGCCCGCATGGACGGGGGCTCGGAGTTTTTCCTGTACCGCAAAATCGCCCTGCCTTTGTCCGTCTCGGTGCTGATTACGATCGGTATCGTCACGTTCCTCAATGTGTACAACGACTATCTGTGGCCGCTTATTGTACTGGAGAGCACGCAGCGCACGTTCGCGGTCGCCGTCGTCAACCTGAGCAGCAGCGGACAGAAGGATCTCGGACTGACCTTTGGAGCTTACATTCTAGGCAGCATCCCGACATTTATTTTGCTGGTGTTCGGCATGAAATACTACGTTCAGGGCATGTTGTCCGGGGCGGTTAAAAGTTAACTTCAAAGCGGAGTGAATTTGAGCTCTGCTCACAGATCCTGATGTTCAGGAGGGACAATGATGAAGGGTTGGAGCAAGTTTGTGCTGTTTGTTTCATTGGTGGCAATGGGGGGGCTTATGTTCGCGGGTTCCGCTGGCGCTAGCGTCAAAATGGTCGGCATGAATTATTTGACCTGGTTCGACGAGGATTACGATTGGTACAAAGCGTGGGATCCCGATTCCCTTGTGCTGACTTTCGACAACGGCGGCAAGTGGAGAGGGTTTTACAAAAAAGGCGGTCAAGCTTTCGGCGCGGCGCCACGGACAAATCCGCACGGTGCAATGACGGGCTGGGACGGCTCGGGATGGGCCGATTCCTACAATGGTGGCGAGTCCGAGACAGGCGTGTTAAGGAGCAATACGTTTACAATCGGTACCGGAATGATCAGCTACAAGATTGCCGGGTGGAGCGGATCCGACGGCAGCCGCAATCTGAATCATGTGTATATCCGCCGGGCGTCGGACAACGCCATTTTGCATACCGGCAATCCGCCTTTGAGTAACAGCTTCTCGCAAGTGCAGTGGGACGGCAGCGCGTATAACGGAACGCTGGCTTATCTCGAAGTGGTGGATAACGACGCTAACGGCGGTTACGCCTGGATCGGGATTGATTCGTTTGTTTCAGGTTCGTTTGCATTGAATTTCGATGATGGGACCTGGGGATCCTCCCAGCCGGTCGACTTCAACACGGCATTCGGATCGCCCCGGAGAGTCCCTCACGGCTCCATGTCGGGCTGGGACGGCACCTATTGGGCAGATTCGTATAACGGTGGAGAAGCCGCGATCGGCAATATGAGAAGCATCAATTTCACCATCCGTAACAATCTGATCACGTTCAAGATCGCAGGTTGGAGCGGAGTTGATGGCAGCCGGAATTTAAACCATGTGTATATCCGCCGAACGTCGGACGATGCGATCCTGTTCACGGCGAATCCGCCGCTAAGCGATTCCTTTCAACAGGTGCAGTGGGACGGCAGCGCCTACAACGGCGTGCAAGCCTATCTTGACGTCGTCGATAACGACAACAATAACACTTATGCATGGATTGCGATCGATTCCTTCGTCCACGACGTGAATACGAATACCGTTGAACCGGTCGAAGGGTTCTACACCTCGGACGATGTAACCGTAATGCAGAACCATGCCGCGACTTTGCGGGATATGGGCGTCGATTTTATCGAAAGCGACCTTACGAACAATATGAACTGGGGACCCGCCCACCCGCAAACCCAGTTCCAGACAGATCCTATTTACGAAGCCGGACTGCTTGCGTTCAATACGTTCGCCAGTGTAAGCGACGCGCCGAAAGGGATGTTCATGGCGGCCATCACGACATGGGACGACAACTACGGCACGCAAAGACTGATTACGAAAAATTACGGGAGCGGGGGAACGCCGTACATGTACTACCCCTGGATTCCCAGCAACTCGGGCGATCTGTTCCTTCAGAAGATCAGCCGGATTTACAACGACATTGCGCAATACCCGGACAAGTATTTGAACTACGAAGGCAAACCGCTGCTGCAATTTTACGTTTCGGGGTCGGGTACCATTCTGGACGAAAACGATGTCGACCAGACGCCTGACGGCAAGCTGCCGGATACGTGGAATCCGGTCGTCCCGAATACGGGCGGCAAGACGATCCGGGAATTGTTCACGATCCGCTGGGTCGGCGCGCTCATGGCCGGAAGCGGCAATCCGAAGTTCGTTCCCGCGACGGGCGATACGTTGAAGGCGTATAACGGACACTGGAGCCTGTGCGATGCGACGAATCAGACGTGGGCGGCGCGCAAAAGCGGCTGGGGCGATACGCCTGAAAGCGTCCGAGTGACGCCGAATGCCGACGGCTCGGTCGGCCGGGAGAACGGCAACACGTACAAGGCGCAGTGGAATCGACTATTGGATGTCGATCCGCTGTTCGCGATGATTTCCAGTTGGAACGGCTTCTCGACAAGCGGAGACGAGCGGGATGCGGAGCACTCCGCGACCATCGAGCCGACCGTGAACTATTTTACGGATACCTACAAGGTCATGACCGAAAACTACATCTCCCACTTCAAAAGGGAGCGTATGGACATCGGTCTATACGATACGACGGCGCGGGATATGTTCCTGAACAATCGTAGCGCCGACGATTACGACGGTTATGCGTTCGACTTCGGCTTCGAAACCAAGTATGCCATGGACAGAGGCTCGGGCGTCGAGGCGCTCAGCGGTGATTTCAACGGGGACGGCAAATCCGATTTTGCGCTCAGGAACATCGCGGACGGAACAGTGGCAATCCGTTATTCCCCGTATTTCACCGTGGAATCCAGCGGCAGCATGCCTGCTGAGAAAGTCGCGACGTTGCAGGCGGGAGCCCGCTACAAGTCGTTCGCGGGAGATTTTAACGGCGACGGAACAACGGACATCGGTTTTTACGATTCCACCGTCGGCAATTTCATTATCCGGTACAACGACGGAAATGCAAATTTCACGACTTCCTACACTTGGGCATGGTCGCTGTCCGACAGTTACCAGTATGCTTCGGCGGATGTCAACGGCGATGGCCGCTACGATATCGTGTATCGGGATCCGGCCACGGGAACCGTTCATTTGGCGCTGGCCAAGACGGACGGGCTGCAAACGAAACCGACCGCGACTTATTCACACTCCTGGACATCGGGCAGCGGCTATCAGCTGTTCACCGGGGAAGCGAACGGCGACGCGTACGGCGATATCGGGTTGAGAGCAACGGGAACCGGAGTTTTCTACATGCGGAAAAATTTAAATACGCAAACCTCCGGCGCCTGGAATTTCGGAGACGAGAAGAGCTATACGTACAAGACAGGTGCGCAGTATTTGCCGATCACGGGCGATTTCAGGTAGAACGGCCATCGGCCGGGGGCATCAGGCTTCGTCTTGCGTCCCCGGCGGGTTGCAGCCGATATACGGAAGGCAGGGATCGGTATTGAGACATTTGACGATGCGGCTTGCCGCCATTGCGGTCATTGTCCTGGCGCTATCCGGGTGCTCCTCCTCCGCTCCGCAACAAGCGGGGGCTTCAAACGACGAGGATGTTGCCGAAATGTTCGTTATGCGCATGGACAATCGGGAGTCCAGGATGGAAACAGTACGGTATAATGGGGACATCTACGTCCCTCTGACGGAGATCGGCCGCTTCTTTGCTCTCCACATTCGGGGAGAAGGCAATTTCATTGATCTTGTGCCGGGCGGCACCGGAATTCCCGAAGCGGAGGGAGCTTCCGGTTGGCCGGATAAGTTGGGGCTCGAGGGGCGCGATCCGGAAGAGGTGCAAATCCATTTTGCGGGCATACGCTCCTACCTGCAGCCCCTTCTGTTCGAAGGGAGGCTGTTTGTTTCCGCGGCGCATTTTGCCGAACAGTTCGATCGCAGTGTGGCGGTGGATTTGGACGGCAAGGTCATCGGGCTGGGGGACAAACCGGAGCTTCCGATCGTAGCGGTGAACGGTGAGGAAGTGAGTGAGGAAGAGTTCAACTTCTTCTACATTCCGTTGGTCAAATCGCTGGACACGATCGCCTACACGGATGCAAACAACCGGAATATCGATCTGGATCTGAAACGGAAAGAGGCGCTGGATACAGTGTCGGAAAGGGTCATCCTTCGGCAAAAAGTAAAGCAGCACCGGATCGGGTTGGAGGAGGCCGATTATGATCGGCTGAATGCCAAACTGGATGAAATCGTTACACTGAACAACGGCATCGCGTCCATGCGCGAGCTGGCATCCCGGTACGACAGCACGTTCAGCCAAATGGTAAACGTGCTGAAGGAAGACTATCTCGCAGCCAAGCTGAGAGACACGCTTTTGTCCGAAGTGAAGGCTTCAGACAAGGAGATCGCCGATTATTACGAGAACAATAAGGAGACGATGACGGAGCCCCGGCGGGTAAGAGTGAACCAAATTATGCTGACCGTTCCTTACGGCGAAGACGGCGAGGTCGATCTCGCGGCCAAGGAAGCCAGGAAGACAATGATGGAAGAACTGCTTGGCCGGATCAAAGCGGGGGAAGACTTCTATGAGCTGATGAAAGCCTATACCGAGGATACCGAGTACGCCAAATATCCGAATGGCTATTTGCTGGATTTCAGTTCCGATCTGGTGGCGGAAGGGCAGACGGCTTTTGACATGCAAGCCGGACAGATCAGCGATGTCGTGGAGACGAAATATGCTTTTCATATTCTGAAGCTGGAAGAAGTCCTGCCTGAGATGCGTCTTTCTTTGGAAGAGGGAAGAGACGCGATCCGATCGAGGCTGGAGAGCGCGGCGAAAGAGCAGCGGTGGCTTGAGCTGCTCCATCAGTGGAAGGTGGAAAGCGACATTCGGATTCACTGATTCATCGGGGGAGGGGAAACGGCAAAATGAATGCAAGATCGTTGTTTCTGCGGCCGGCCGTCATGGTCGGCGGCGCGGTTTTCGAGCGAGAGGAAAGTGCCCCGTTTGTGTACCAGTTGCACAGGCACGACCATCTCACCGAGATGTTCTATATCGACAGCGGTGAGGGAGAGTTCAGCATTGATGGCAAATCGTACAAGGCCGATGCGGGGACGCTGCTGTTCTATCAACAGGATGTCTGGCATGCTGAGCATTCAACCGTCCACCCTTTCAGAGGGATGTATATCGCTTTCATCGGGCTGGAGATGAAGGGGCTTCCAACCAATTTCTTCCTGCAGCCCGACAGGGCTCCGATTCTCAAGCTGAAGGATCAGGCTCCCGCTTTCGCTCGCCGGTTCAGACACTGCATCCGGGAATTTTCCCGCAACGAGCCGGAAGCACACACGTTCGGCACTCACCTGCTGGGCATTCTATTAGCGCGTCTTGCCCGGATTGTCCATTACCGCGACCCGGTCGCTTCCCAGAAATCGTCTCAGGCGGTTGTCCTCCGAGCGAGGCAATATATTGAAGAGAATTACGACAAACCGGTAACTCTGGAGATTTTGTCGCGGGAAACGTACAGTAACGAGTATTACCTCGCCCACTTGTTCAAAGAAGAGGTGGGTATCAGTCCCATCCAGTATTTGATCAAATGCAGAATGGAAGTCGCTAAACGGTACTTGTTCACGAGCGACTATTCGGTCCGTTATATCGCCGGCCTTGTCGGGTATCAAAGCGAAAATACATTTCACGGCATGTTCAAAAAAGCGACCGGGCTCACACCCATACAATTTCGCAAACAAAGTGACGGGAATTAGACTGGGCTTTCTCGAGGATCAAGACGAAGACCGCCGTGCCGTCTCGCCGTTACTATTCGGTGGAGACGACCAGGCGGTCTTCGTGCGTTCCGGCAATGTGATCGAAATCTCCGGTGCGCGCAATCAGGTTCAGCGCTTGTTTTCCTGGATGCCGGAGTTTGTTGTAACAACTTTCGGTAATACGGAAAGAGTATCTTCTACTAATAGAGTTGATATGACGTGTTAAGGCACCACCGCACTGGGGAAAGATCGCTCGCTCACGAATTCAAAAATCAGGAGCAGGTCGTCGCGGTCCCTGCTCCTAATCTTATGATTACTATATTTCCGAGCTAAATCGATCCTCGATGGGGTCCGTTACAACGTGCCCCGTCTTACCTTGGCCGGATTTCTGCCTTGTGTAAATACACTCCTGTTATCGAATGCTCGGTAGCGGCGAGCTGGACAGGAGTGCCTTCGAATACAATTCGGCCACCTCGATGACCGCCCTCGGGGCCCATGTCAATGATCCAATCTGCGCTCTTGATCACATCCAGGTTGTGTTCAATGACCACCACCGTGTTGCCCCCGTCGACCAAGCGGTTCATAATGTCCATCAGACGAGAGATATCAGACATATGCAGTCCAGTTGTCGGCTCGTCCATTACATAGAGACTGCCATCCTTGTGAAGCTCCCCGGCCAATTTGATGCGTTGGCATTCTCCGCCCGACAAGGTGCTCAGAGGTTGGCCCAGCGTCAAGTATTCGAGTCCCACATCCCTCAGCGTCAGCAATTGATGGAGCAGCTCCTTCCCGCTGAAGAACTCTGAAGCTTCCCGTACCGTCATGGCGAGGACGTCGCTGATGGATTTTCCGTTCAGCCTATACTTTAGCACTTCATCGCTGAACCGCCTGCCCGCACAAATTTCACAAGTCGTCCTTATTGGCTCAAGAAAAGCCAAATCCGTGTATATCATACCGAGACCCTGACAGTTGGAACATGCTCCTTTGGAGTTGAAGCTGAACAACGATGGGCTCACCTTGTTGGCGGTTGCGAACAACCGCCGGATCTCGTCCATCATCCCCGTATAAGTTGCCGGATTGGAGCGGATGGATGTGCCCACGGCCGACTGGTCGATGACAATTGCTTCCGGATGCGACGGCAGGAATGCTCTGTTAATCAACGTACTTTTGCCTGAGCCAGCTACCCCCGTTACCACGGTCAGCACACCGACGGGTATATCGACTGTCACATCCTTTAGATTGTGCAGGCTGGAGCCAGCTACAGTCATCCAACCCTTGGGCACCCTGGTTGAAGTTTTCAAGGGCAGACTTTGTTTCAAGTATCGTCCTGTCAAGGTATCCGCGCGCAGCAAGCCCGCAAAGTCGCCTTCGTAGACGATTTCTCCTCCGCGGGTTCCCGCATGAGGTCCGACATCGATGATGTAATCGGCGATCTCCATGACTTCGCGGTCGTGTTCGACGACGAGCACGGTATTCCCTTTGTCCCGGAGCTGGCAAAGCATGCTATTCAGACGATGGACATCCCGCGGATGCAGTCCGACACTCGGTTCGTCGAAAATGTAGATCATGTCGGTAAGACTGCTGCCCAGATGACGGATCATCTTGATGCGCTGCGACTCCCCGCCCGACAAGGTTGCAGTCTGCCGGTCCAGACTCAAATACTCCAGCCCGATGGAGACCAGCTGATTCAGCCGTGTCAGAATCCCTTCAATCATCGGGCCGGCAACGGGATCCCGAATGGCTTCAATCATACGTATTAGCTCGCCAATCTCCATCGCCGCGCATTGGGCGATATTATATCCGTTAATCTGGCAGCCCAAGGCCGCTTGATTAAGCCGGCTTCCCCCACAAAGGTCACACTCGCTATAGGTTAGAAAGCGGTTAAGGGTTTCGCGTTTGGCATCTGACATCTCACTGCTGTCCCTCTTCAAATATAGACGGGTGAGCTTGGGAAGCAGACCTTCATAATCCGATTCGATATCGCCGCCTTTGGTTCGGTAGACGATCTTGCTTTCTTTGCCTTGGAGGAGGGTATCCCATTCTGCCGGTGCAAAATCGGCGAGCCGCTTGTCGTTGTCGAACAAGCCGGAATGGGTATACGTATTCAAGTACCAGCTTCCTACCTTAAATACGGGGAACAGGATTGCGCCTTCATTCAGCGACTTGGACCTGTCAAGCAGTTTGTCCACATCGAACTGCACCACCTGTCCGACCCCGGAGCATTCCGGGCACATGCCGGCCGGGTCGTTAAACGAGAAAACATGCGAATTGCCTGCAAAAGGTTTACCGATTCTAGAGAAGAGCACCCGGAGCATCGCATAAATATCCGTGATCGTGCCGACTGTCGAACGGGAGTTGCCGCCGAGCTTTTTCTGATCGATCACAACCGTCGTAGACAAATTCTCGATGCGATCGGTATCCGGCCGACTAAACCGGGGCAGCCGATTGCGGATGAATGCGGAAAACGTCTCGTTAAGCTGACGCTGAGCTTCGGCGCTGATGGTATCGAAAACCAGGGAAGATTTGCCCGAGCCCGAGACGCCGGTAAAGATCGTGATTTTGTGCTTCGGGATGCGGACATTCACGCTTTTAAGGTTATTCTCGCGTGCTCCTTCAATTACGATATCATTGACTTTCATAGCCTCTCCACCTCGGAGTTCTATTTTCTAGGAATGTGCAAAATGATTAATCCTCGTCCAAATGATAAACTAGTTGTACTACACCTGAGGAGAACGTTCTTGCACTAACGATTTTTAAATTCAACCTCTGTTTTATATCCACAAACAGCGGTTTTCCTTCTCCCAAAACAACAGGGTGAACAGATAATCTAAATTCATCAACAAGTCCTAAATTGATAAAAGTTGTGATAAGACTTGCTCCACCATATAGCCAGATGT
The DNA here is from genome assembly GCF_017671885.1 of Cohnella sp. LGH. Lineage (NCBI taxonomy): Bacteria > Bacillati > Bacillota > Bacilli > Caryophanales > Paenibacillaceae > Cohnella > Cohnella sp. LGH. The sequence goes on along the minus strand of NZ_CP072117.1, from coordinate 8,747,430 downwards.
CTTTACCAGGCTTATTCTTTAATTCATTTACTTTTTCAAGAATACGATCATTTATGAATATTGCTTTATTATCCGTCCCCATTTGCGTCCTGGAAAACACATATTTCTCTTTACTATGAACCAATTCCCAAAATTCTTTTTCAGAATCCGTTTGTTCAATTTCCGGAGTAAATTTTCCCCATAAATCATAGCTTTTTCTTCCATATAATATGGTATCAATTTGATTTAAGAAATGATTAAACCCCATCTCAGAGTCCATAATGCACCAATCAACTTCACCCTTTTTTCCTTCAATAAACCCATCTAAAGTAACAGCTAAATCTAAAATTATTTTACGTTTCATGAGTTGTTACTCCTTTCATTAATCTAACACCCATTATAGACCTCATATATGTCACCTTATGTCATATTGGATATGGAGGTATGAATGTTGTTTCTAGGCAACAGATGTGGCCCAAACGTTAAACTCCTAACGGGTAACGATAGTTTATCCAAGTTCGTTCACATAGAGGGTTAATGTTATAATGAAATCGTTTCATATTACATTAACAAACTAAGGATAGATCGAATATGAAATTCAAACGGACATTTGCGAGCTTTTTGGAATTACAAAATAGTGGAGGGTTATAAATGAAGTACTTTTACGGAGTATTATCTTTATTGGGACTCGTCTTGCCCTATTCGCAATTTATCCCTTGGATCGTGCGCAACGGCTTCGATTTGACTCTTCTATTTGAAGCCATAACCAGTACGCGTATCGGAGCTTTTGCATGGATGGATGTTTTAGTTACCGCGATCGTGCTTATGGGATTCATTCTGTTAGAAGGCACCAGAAAGAGAATGAAATATTTATGGCTGCCGATGGCAGGTACGCTACTGGTAGGTCCTTCACTGGGTCTTCCCTTGTTTTTGTTTCTTCGACAATTACACCTGGAGAAAAGCATTCAAAAATAACATCAAAGATGGGAAAAGAAACAGGGTTAGACGAATCAGTTTAATATGTTCATGTGATATTTGATTTTTTCGGTTAACCGAATGGCCGGCCTGTCATGCAAGTTATCCTACATCATCGCTTTCTAACAAGGAATAAAAATGATCGCGGTCTTCATCATCGAATTTGCCGATTGTCCGTACCCTGACAAATTCATGTCCGCCATTCATGTCTATTTCCTCGCCATACCTATTGTAGAGCGCGATCATATTGCCATCCCGATTCAACTCCATGTACCCGTAGCATTCTGCTTCGGGCGTTTTGTCGTAAAGGAGCATAAATCTGATTTTGTCCACTCTGTTCAGCATCGGCACTAATGATGATGAGGTCATCAAACGTTTTCACTATTTCAGTGGGAGTGCAGTTCTACTCCTTTTCTAGGGTATAATACTAGTATAGAAACTTGTGTATTGAGACGGGTTCTTGAAGAAGGAGATCGTATGACATTTGAACAATTGCAGTTGATACCCCCTATTATTAAAGCAATAGCTAAGGAAAATTATACGCAGCCCACGCCTATCCAAGAGCAGGCAATTCCCCCAGTGCTGGCAGGCCGTGACTTGTTTGGCTGCGCCCAGACAGGGACCGGCAAGACAGCGGCCTTCTTGCTGCCGATCATCCAACTGCTGAGTACACAGCAGGGTCCCCCGAAAGGCAAGCGTGTTATACGCTCACTGATCCTGACGCCTACGCGTGAGTTGGCTATTCAGATTTCCGACAATGCCAAATCTTACGGATGTTTCACGAATCTGCGCTGCGGCGTGATCGTGGGCGGTGTCACGCAGAGGGCTCAGGAGCAATTGTTGGAGAAAGGCACGGACATTCTGATTGCCACGCCGGGACGGTTGATCGACCTGATGAACCAAGGGTTCGTTGACCTGCGTCACGTGCAGATTCTGGTGTTGGACGAAGCCGATCGGATGCTTGATATGGGCTTCATTCATGATATGAAGCGAATCATTGCCAAGCTGCCGGCCAAGCGGCAGACGTTATTCTTCTCTGCGACGATGCCGTCTGAGATCACGTCGTTGGTTAACACTTTGCTGAAGAATCCGGTGAAAATCGAGATTACTCCTGTTTCCTCAACAGCGGAGCGGATTAAGCAGGTCCTCTATTATGTGGACAAGCCGAATAAACTGCCGCTGTTAATCGATCTGCTGCAGGATAAGTCGATCGCGAGCGCTATCGTGTTCACCCGTACGAAGCACGGTGCGGACCGGGTAGTTCGAGGCTTGACGAAAGCGAAGATTACTGCGCAAGCGATTCATGGCGACAAGTCCCAGAATGCCCGACAAGCGGCGCTGAATAACTTCAAAAGCGGTGCGACACGCTTGCTGGTGGCGACAGACATCGCGGCACGAGGCATCGACGTTGAGGAACTATCGCACGTTATTAACTTTAATTTGCCAAATATAGCGGAGACTTACGTACATCGGATCGGCCGTACTGGGCGTGCGGGCTTAAGCGGAATCGCGATTTCGTTCTGCGAGAACGAGGAGATTCCTTATCTGAAGGAAATCGAGAAGCTGACGAAGCAGAGAATCCCGGTAATTGCCGATCATCCTTACCCGATGACCCTTACGAAGCCGGAACCTGCGACGGTCACGGTGGACCGAGTCAAAGTCAACAGTGCGCCATCCAAGGACGATACTCGCGGACATAGCGGCGAGGCTGGCCGCCGCCGTAGACGGCGATCCAATGCTGGAAAGTAAGAAGGGAATAATATGATGATAAAAGTTGAACGCTTGTCCTTCTCATTTCCGCAAAAAGAACTTTATAACAACATTTCATTTACGTTAGAGGAAGATCAACATTGCGCTTTTATTGGAACAAGCGGCAGTGGGAAAAGTACATTGATTGATATCCTGATGGACCCGGAAAGATATCTATTCGATGGCAAATTAGAAATCGACCCCGATTGCACAATTGGATATGTAAGTCAGTTCTCAGAACTAGACAACACTAAAGAAAAAACAGTGTTTGAATATATAGGAGAACGATTTATAGGGATTCAAAATGAAATTCAATTGATTTGCACGGAAATGGAAACTTCATCGGATATAGAGCCGCTATTGGAAAAGTATCAATTCGCTTTAGACGCATTTGACGCAATGGGCGGGGAAGATTTTGAAAGCAACATTCATAAGCAGCTAAATCTGGCCAACCTCATGAAGCGAAGAGATCATCAGGTATCCGACCTGAGCGGCGGGGAATTCAAGCTTATTCAAGTGATGAAGGAAATGCTTAATCGTCCCGACTTCATGATTATGGACGAACCGGATGTATTTTTAGACTTCGAAAACCTAAACGCGCTTAAAAAACTGATTAATTCCTACAAAGGAATGCTGCTGGTTGTTACGCACAACCGATATTTATTGAATCATTGCTTTAACAAAATGATTCACCTTGAAAATAGGGAGATCCAAGAGTTCGATGGGCGGTATATGGAGTATAACCTCTCCTTGCTTCAGACCAAAATCGAGTTGCAAGAGCTCGCAGTCGCCGAACAGGAAGAGAGTGAAAGAAACGAGAAAATCATCCATAATCTAAGGGCTATTGCAACTTATAATGCAGATGCCTCTAGAGGTAGAGCGTTAAAAGCTAGAGTTAGTTATCAAGAGAGGTTGGAAGCGCGTAGAATTAAAGCGCCCTTCGTTGAGATTAAGCAACCGAATATCCGTTTCGATATGGATAGTGAAATGGAAGATGCCATTGTTGTCAAGGTCCATGATTATAGCGTTGCTTTTGACGAGCTGCTTTTAGACAAGGTTAGCTTTGAGATAAAAACGACGGATAAAGTGGCCATTATCGGTCCGAACGGTACCGGGAAAACGACTTTACTACGAGAAATCTTTAGCAATAATCATGATTCAATTGAAATAAATGCCGACGCTAAAGTGGCTTACCTCTCTCAGCTCCAAGGCGAAATGCTCAATGACTCCAATACAATATTAGAAGAGTTCATGGATACTGGGTTTAGCACTTATGATGAGGTTAGATCGTATCTTTCAAACTATGGCTTTGAAGGGGAAATCGTGAGTCAGAAGATAAAATCTTTATCCGGCGGAGAAAAAAACATCCTTCAATTGGCTAAAGTTGCTGCCAGTAGAGCGAACGTATTGCTTCTTGATGAACCGACAAGTCATTTAGACACCTATACACAAATCGCGTTGGAAAAAGCCATTGAAAACTATAAAGGCGCGATTCTCATGATTTCCCATGATTTCTATTCCGTTGTAAACGGTATGGATTATGTTCTAATCATTGAGGATAAGACGATCAGAAAAATGAGTATGCGAAAATTTAGACAGATGATTTATGCCAGTCATTTCGATAAAGACTATTTAGAAACGGAACAAAAGAAAAAAGCGGTTGAAATGAAAATAGAATTGGCTTTAAAAGATACTCAATTCGAACTTGCAAAAGGATGGGTTGACGAGCTGGAAGAGCTGATTAAGCTGCTGTAGATGGGGTGATCGCCATGAGCGTAATACGGTTGGAGAACGTCACGAAGAAGTATGAAGAGTCCATGATCTTCCGAGACATTTATTTTCGAGTGATGCAAGGGGAACGTATTGGCCTAATCGGACGGAACGGCGCCGGCAAGTCGACGGTATTTAAGCTCATCATGGGCAAGGAAGAGCCGACGTCCGGCAGAGTAGAAATAGATCCTCAGGTGCAAATCGGATATTTCTCGCAATTCTCGGAACTCAGCGGAGGCTTGTCCGTTCAACAAGAACTGGAAGCCTGCTTCGAGCAGGTTGCCCTTATTGAACGAGAGCTGCAAGAGGTCGGAGATAAACTGGGTGCGGTTACCGACGATAGCGAGATGAATGCGCTGTTAGCAAGGCAAGCGGAGTTATTCGAGCAGATGGATCATCTCGATGGCTGGAACGTGTCCGTCGAGATTAATACGGTGCTTACGAAGTTGGGGTTCAATGACAGATCCCGCAATCAGCCAATCGATGAGTTGTCCGGGGGATGGCGTAACCGTGCGGCGCTCGCGAAGATGCTAATCGAGCTGCCTGATGTCGTTCTGCTCGACGAGCCGACGAACTACTTGGATATGGAAGGGATTGCATGGCTGGAGCAGTGGTTGTACCGATTCAAGGGAGCCATGATTCTGGTATCGCATGACCGGCAATTTATCGACAAGGTCGTCACGCGCACGATCGAGATCGAGAACTATCATTTTCAGGAATACGAAGGCAACTACACGGATTACATCCGTAAGAAAAAGATGCGCAAGAAGGAGCTGGACCGCCAGTTCGAGTGGGAGGAAGAGCTGCTGCTCATGGAATCCGAGGCGATCGACGATCGCGCGAACCGGAAATCCGGTTCCAAGGACCGTCTCTCGCGGAAGCTGGCGGATAACAAGAAGCGGATAGAGCCTCATCCCGTTAACGTGCTGATTACCGACATCTACGAGAGGCTGCGATTTCCCGACAAGCTATGCGAAGTGAAGGAGATCGGGCAGACCTACGAGGGCAGGCAGATCTTCGAGAACGTTAGCTTCGATATTCAGAAGGAAGATCGCTTGGTCATCGTGGGACCGAACGGAAGCGGGAAGTCCACGCTCATTAAGGCGCTTACCGGGCAGGAGAAGCCGGATTCCGGGGAGGTTGTCTGGGAGAAGGGGGTTAACTACGCCTATTTCAACCGGATGTGGGAGGAACTCGATCCTAAGGACACCGTCAGCCACGCGGTGAATACGTATGGATTGGGACTGGATGCTCCGCGCAAAAAGGTGAACAAATTCCTGGCTATGCTGCAATTCTCGGAGGCGGATCTAAGCAAGGCGATCGGTAATCTGTCCGGCGGGCAGAAAGCTCGGGTGGCGCTGGCTAAGTGTCTGCTCTCGGGTGCGGCCGTTATCATTTTGGACGAGCCGACCAACCATCTGGACCTCACGAGCATACAAGTGATGGAGCAAGCTCTGATCCATTTTCCCGGCGCGGTCATTACGGTAAGCCATGATCGCTTCTTTATCGATAAGATCGGGACCAAGATGCTGACCTTCGATCCGGTAACGGGAGTGACCGAACAGAGCCTGTAAGAGAGAAGCCCCTAGACGGTAGCAAGCAGATAACATAAGGGTTGAAAGGCGGTGACATACGATGCAGTATGGAAAAATAATCGGTAAAGGCAATACAGCTACGGTATATGAGTGGGAAGAAGGTACGGTGCTTAAGCTGTTCGTTAAGGGTTATCCCAAAAGTGCGATAGAAAGGGAGTTTCTTAACGCTAAAGCAATCAATGTTATAAATTTTGCAAAACCCAAGGTATACGAAATCATTTGTATTGAAGAGCAGACAGGAATTATATACGACAGGGTGGAGGGGGAAACCCTGTTGAATTGGGTTTTGAAAACAGGCGACCTCCAAGAATGTGCCAAATATATGGCAAGGCTGCATAAGACAATTATTCAGAACAGCGTGAACAACGTACCGAGTTACAAAGAGTTTTTAGAATCTAATATATTAAACGCTGCATCTGCTAATTTAATTGATCGAGAGAGAGCATTGGAAACCCTGGCTAAATTGAAAGATGGAGATACACTTTGTCATGGTGATTTTCATCCCGGCAATATCTTATTATCAAGCGGTCATACAATGGTTATAGATTTCATGAACGTATGCCATGGAGACTCCTTATATGATATTGCAAGAACTGTTTTCCTAATGGAGTACACACCAGTTCCACAAGATGCTGAAGATAGTGAAAGGTTACTGAGATTTAAGAAAACGTTAACTGATTTATATCTTGTGGAAATGAATGTTACCCGAGAAAGGATACAAGATTACCTATCTGTAATTATTGCGGCTAGAGTGGGTGAATGTCCTGAAGAGTACCGGTGAGATACATAAAGGGATTTTATAACTTGGACGGAGAGCTTTGACTTTCCGTCCTCTTCTATGTTTAATTTCAAACAAGTTTATCCGTACCACGACGGTGAAAATTAAACCGCTCCGCAAGTAATGAAAGAAGTTGTGCCTGTTCCCCATTGACAAATGAATGAATCGTTCATTATACTTGAGTACGTTAATGAATGAACCAATCATTCATTATAGCGAGGAGGAATTCTAAATGGACAGAATTCATCAAACAAATGATCAGAATGTAAGAGGAAAATATGTGGTGATTACCGGCGCGACGAGCGGAATTGGATTGGCGGCTGCCCGAGAGCTAGCTGCGAGAGGGGCGAACTTGGGTATTGTTGCGCGTAATACGACCAAGGCTAACGAGGTTGCAGATGGGATCCGGGCGACCTTCGGTAATCGGATCACGGTGGACGTCTTCATCGCCGACATGTCCTCACAGCGTTCGATCCGCCGCGCGGCAAACGAAATATTAGCGAAATGCCCCAAGATCGATATTCTGATCAATAATGCAGGTGCGATGTTTGTCGATCATAAGTTGACGGAGGATGGAATTGAGATGACCATGGCGGTCAATCATATCGCGCCATTCTTGTTAACGAGGCTTTTGCTTGATAGACTGATGCTGAGCGAACATGCTCGTATCATTACGACATCATCCCACGGTCATAAAATGGCTAGGCAAGGCATCGATTTCAACGATCTGAACGGCAAGCGTTATTTTGATTTTTTTGGGAAGCTGAAGGGCGGCCCTAACTTCCGATACGGCGAGTCGAAGCTGGCGAACATCTTGTTTACCACAGAACTGACGCAACGGTTGAAAGGCACGAATGTGGCAGCGTATAGCTTCGATCCCGGACTTGTGGCCACGAATTTCAATCGGGACAACGGATGGATGGCCCGGATGACGACGAACGTAATGATGTGGTTCGCCAGAACACCCGAGAAGGGTGCAGAGACGTTGGTATGGCTGGCGGATACCGACAACAAGAACTTGGAGAATGGACGTTACTACGTTGATAAACGTGTGGGGACGCTGTCAGCACAGGCAAGAAACGTGGAAGCAGCGAAGAAGCTATGGGAAGCGAGCGAGGAGCAGATCCTTTTGTCGCAGGTTTAATGCGAGACTAACGTACGAAAAAGGAAGAAGGATAACCTATGCCAAGAATAGAAAAAACGCAATCTGAACAAGAACGCAAGGATCAGATCAAAAAGGCGGCGCTTAAGATATTTGCGGAAAAAGGTCTCGTCGGCACGAAAATGAGCATGATAGCGGAGGAGGCCGGGATTAGCCAAGGTTTATCGTACCGCTACTTCGCATCCAAAGACGAGATTTTTGCGCTTCTCGTGGAAGAGGCGATCGAGGAATCCCGGAAAGCCATCCGGGATATCGCAATGTTCTCCGGTTCGCCTCTTGAGCAAATAAAGGCGTTTACGCTTCAAATGTTGGATGAGAACCACAAGCTATATTTCCTGCTCGTTCAACAGGCGTTAACGTTGGAAGTCGTTCCGAGTAAGGCGAGGGAAGCCATCGAGAGGTATTCCCCACAGGAAACCATCGAACAGATTATCCCGATCTTTATCCGAGGGCAGCAAGAAGGAGTATTCTCGGAGGGCGATGCCTACAAGCAATTGATTCTATATTTTTCGGTTATTAACGGTCTTATACTTCAAGACGCCAAGGTAATCGGAATGGATTGGATACAGGAAGTCGATCGTCTGCTGAACATATTGACGAAATAGAGATCGTCGTGGTTAAGGGAGCTTTCCTTATCGGAACGATATGCCGATTCACTAAAAAGGAGTTGATTCGTTTGTACGGATGGTTGCTAGTGTTGCATATATTCGCTGCGGTAGCAGTGATCGGTTCAGCCTTCATGGTGCCTATTATCCGCAGATCGGCCAAAACGACTGACCAGCTTCGCTTTATTTTAGATATTACGTCCAAGCTTGCCTTGTTTACTAAAATTGGCGGCACGGTACTCGTGCTGACTGGTATTTGGTTAATGTTTATTGCCAAAATGGGGCTCACTGAAATGTGGCTAAATCTCTCTATTCTATTATCGCTTATCTTAATTGTCACCATTGTCGGTTTGATCGAACCGCGTACAAAACGGCTCGCTCAACTCGCATCCGAAAGGCAAGGGCATGAATTATCCGCCGATGTCGGGCTGGCAATGCGGAGAATTTCGCCTATGGAGACGACTGCCCAACTGCTGTCCCTAGCGGTAACCGTACTAATGGTCATTAAGCCGATGTTTTAAACACCGGTATAACCAGAAGTGCGGGACACTATAAGTGACGGCGGAAAATTAACGGACAGAATTTAAAAATCCCCAAGTGTTGACATAAAACTTTACCCTATGCTAGCATACACTTAACTGATACGAACGGAGGGGTTACGTGTGTTAAACTAATTCTTCGATATTCTTTGCACAATTAATGAAATAGTGGTTTGAGGCTATTTTGTGTGCATAGTAATCGAAGAATGGTTTGCCTTCACGGTAACCCGATTTAGTTATATGTAATGGAGATCAGGGGTAACTCTGCTTTCCTTTCATATAGGCTGGATTTGAAGAAACTGTAATGAACCATTTGTGATCTATCCGGTGACTTGACTGCGAGTTATCCATAGAGGAATCACATTGTTGCGTTCATTTCCAATTTCTTATTCGATTACAGATGCACAGGCCAATAGCCTGTGTTTTTTTCTTTTATCTGAAGACATTGGAGGATTCCATATGAACGAACGATTAATCAAGATAGATGGAATTGAGATATGTACAGACAGTTTCGGGGAGTCAGCTAATCCGGCCATTTTGCTGATTATGGGGGCCCAGTCCACAATGATATGGTGGGAGGAGGAATTCTGCCAGCGCCTGGCGGATGAAGGTCGTTTTGTCATTCGTTATGATAACCGAGATGTTGGACGTTCAACAACTTACGAACCGGGTCAGCCGAATTATACTTTTGAAGATATGGCGGATGATGCCGTTAGAGTATTGGATGCTTATAAGGTTGAGCAAGCGCATATCATAGGTATGTCCATGGGCGGTATGCTGACCCAAATGATTGCTCTGCGGCATCCGGAGAGAGTTCTAACGATTACCCTCCTATCAACGTCCAATTTTGCTCCGCATCTCCCCCCGATGGAAGAGAAGGTTATGGAATTTTTCTCGAATATGGGGGCAATAGATTGGACAAACGAACAATCGGTAGTCGGGTTCGCGATTGGCAGATCAAGGATCCTTGTAGGTTCAAAGCATCCCTTTGATGAGAACAAAGTTAGTGTATTGACTAAAAAAGAATTTACAAGGAGCAAAAACCCGGCTAGCATGACTAATCACGCCTTGCTGTCAGGCGGAGAGTCCTATCTGGCCAGAACAAGGGAAATCGACGTACCCGCTCTGATTATACACGGTACGGAAGATCCCATTATCCCTTATGAACATGGGAAAAACCTTGCTAACGAGATTCCAGGTTCGGTGTTACTGGCCTTAGAGGGGACTGGGCATGAACTTCATTACGATGACTGGGATATTGTAATTGATTCTATTGCAAAGCACACTTCAATACAAAATTAGTTAACTAAAGACGATTGAATCACCGATTAGGCCGCCGAATACTTCGGTGGCCTTTCCGCACTTGCATGCCGTTAAATGAAGAGCTTCCTATAGATATCTAAAGTAGCCCATCACGCTAATAAGGGATGATAGTTTGAATAACAGTGGAAGCAGAGGCCATTTGCCGCAGTAACTGAGAAGAAAGATTATCAAGATGACAGCAAAGTAGAAGGACAATTCAACGAAATCTTGAATTTTTTATTGATATTCTATTTTTCTAAGAGGGGTTAACTAATGGTGTGGAAGAACTATATCAAATCCATTTCGGAAGAGTATTTTTATAGAGATCCGGCAAACGATGTGGAATTGGCACTAATTAAAGAAAAGCTTAATGTGGAGTTGCCCGAGGAGTTATTGCAATTATTTCAAGAATCAAATGGAGTGTTCGATGAATATCAGTGTCCATTAATTTGGTCCATTAACCGAATCGTAGAGGATAACCTGCATTATCGATCTGAAGAATATAAGGGCAGATATATGCCCTTTGATCATCTTTTGTTTTTTTCTGATGCGGGTAACGGCGACTTATTCGGCTATGCCATATTAAATGGGGTGATTCAAACGAACAGAATCTATGTTTGGAATCATGAAGATGATAGCCGTTCTTGTGTTGCGCCCTCTTTAAAATACTTTATTAAAGGTTGGATTACTGACGAGATTTCTATTTAAATGGAAGATCACAAAGATGAAAGGCTGCTGGATTAATCGGCAGCCTGTTCAACGGGTAGGATGAAACTTTAATGAAGTTCGAATTCGTTAAAAGGGCTTAGACGGCGAACGAGGTAACCTCTAACAGAATGCCGTCAAGCGCTTTGAAGTAAAGCGTGTAACCTCCGCGCATCGACTTCGGACTATTTTCCTTGCTAGCAAGTCCCGCAGACATAAGCTTAAGGAAAAATTGATCCACATCTTCCTTCGTATCCACGTAGAACCCGACATGGAACCCCTCGGGATAAATCGGATTCTCGCCTCGTAAGGCCACCAACTGGCTTAAGACGAGCGTAAACCCCGCCTGGTCCTTCATAACTGCAATCGCGTCACCTTTCCGATCTGCAAGCTCAAAACCGAATATATCAGCGAAAAAGGTAACTGCCTCCGACATATTGTTTACGCACAAGTTCAGATGGTTTAGCTTCATTTTTTATTCCCTCCGTTATTCTAATGGTATTAGATTAATCTAATGGTATTAGAATATGCTTCTATGCTATACTTGTCAAGTGAAAGGGTGAGCCCATTGGCTAGGAAAACTCGTACAACCAATACTCCGCTGGACCAGACAAGAATTATTCAGACCGCGTTGCAATTGCTGGACGAGATCGGCCTCAAGGAATTAAGCATGAACAAAATCGCGAACAAGCTACAGGTGAAAACCGCGTCACTTTATTATCATATCCAAGACAAGGACCAACTGATGGGACTGCTGGCCGATCGAATAAGCAGCTCTATGGAGTGGCCGGATTCATCCCTTTCTTGGAGGGAGCAGCTTGGGCTCTGGGGGGAGTCTTTCCGTAAGGTCCTTCTCTCACACCGGGACACGGTGGATCTTTTCAATTCCAGTATAGCCTCGGGCTATGATCGCCTTAAGCAGGTAGAGAGACTATACGCCCTATTGTCATCTATCGGTTTCCCGGACCAGCAGGTGCCATGGGTAGCTTCAATTTTGAAAAATTACGTGCTCGGATTTGTAGGAGAAGAGGTAAGGCTGCGGTTAAATGTCGAGCAGGGTGCCCTCTCGAGTGCGGAGCTAAGCGAACGTTATAACCAATATTATAGTCAACTGCCGTCAGAGGAGTTCCCTACGGTAATCCGCCTGGCTTCGTACACGACGAACTCCGATTGGGCGAAGGAGTTCGAGTTCGGACTTAATGTCCTGACAGAGGGGCTGGCGGCTAAGCTTCAGTAGAATTTACATTGGATACCTACACTGAAGAGTTTAATTAGAGCCGTCTTTACCTTTTAGTTACACAAGGCAGGGTTGGACTGTCTGATCAGCCGACGAAATTTGATAAACGATACGACCCTCCATGGAATGAGGTATCCAAAGGCTACCATCATGAATAATGTCATTAAAGCTTGGGGGTCCATGTCGGATAACTCCTGGCGAAGAGCAAATCGTATGATCAATATACCGATGAAAGCCGCAATAAATCCCCAATTTTTCTGCGCATATATCAGGTTGTCTTCTCTTACCTCGTAATTGGTGGTCCAAATCAATGGGATCGAAAACACCATGCCTAGTCCAAAGGCTGCCCCAACAGCCCAAGCTGGCTCATTCAGGTTAAATAGAAGTGTGAATCCAGGAAGTGTGAATAACAGAGGAATCAACAGTCGAATTCCACTGCCTCGTATTGGACGGTACATGCTTCGCATTCTTCTCCACAATACCAAAGCGGCTATTGCAGCGATCATTACATAAATGGAGCTTCCATTCATTTTCGTTCACCTCATATGTTGGATACACTTATATTACTTACTTTTACATATCCACGAGTAGTGACAGCAGTCATTAACCCGAATGACCAAAGTCATATTGTAGCATTCCGGATGGCAAGGCTGCATGGCCGGAATTAGTGCTTTGACAAAGGTTGTCTGCGCCAATCTTCCGCAGTATCCTGGGTTCAAATGGAAACAAGGCGGTGGCTCTGACATTGTTAGGAGCTGATGTCACAGTGGTGGACTTTTCCTCAGAAAATAAAAAGTATGCCCTGGAACTGGCGAAAGCTTCAGAGGTCCAGATACAGTATGTTTTGTCCGATGTACTTATGAGCTGTTAGAGTTGTCGTGGGGGGAATGGAAGCCAGTCATTTTGCTTCAACTGATTTCCAACGGCACACCATATGAGGACATCGATTGCGACCTGTACGGCTTTTTTTGCTGTGCCTTGTTTCGCTCTGTTCTATTACGTAATCCATGCAAACCCAAGCCCCTATGTGGACTTGGGTTTGTTTTTTATGGCTAACACGTTTGGCTATGTAACAATCCTTGTAGAAAAGGAGAGGAAAGCACTAAAAGAAACTTAATGAAGAAAGAATGTCGATTAGCGGTTTATTTGTTCGTTGTGTTAATAGCGGTAAATCGACCGCACAGCCGAAAGGACGGGTATGAAAATGGGGAAAATCATCATGCAGCAATTCATTACGTTGGATGGCGTCATGCAGGCGCCTGGCGATCTCAATGAATTCGAATATGGAGGATGGCAGCTGCCATATGTTGGCGAGGAGCACCTGACCTTAATTGTCGAGCAAGCCAACGCGGTTGAAGCGCTCCTCCTGGGGCGTAGAACATACGAGAGTTTCGCCGCAGCATGGCCTTCGGCGACAGGCATGCGAGGGTTGGCCGATCGGATGAATGGCATATCGAAGTTCGTGGCTTCGAGAACCTTGAGCCAAGCGGATTGGAATGCCACCATCTTCCATGGTGACGCGACCGAAGAAGCAGCGAAGCTCAAGCAGGAGCTTAGAGGAGACTTGCTGGTCGTCGGTAGTGGCGATCTAGCACAAACGCTGATGAACAATCATCTCATCGACGAATACCGACTCTGGGTCCACCCTGTAATCTTAGGTCGTGGACAACGGCTGTTCAGAGGGGAAAGCGAGAAGGCTGCTATGCGTCTCATGGATTCCAAAGCGCTAAAATCAGGTGTCACGATTCACACCTACCAGCCCGAGAAAATGAATTAAAAAAATTTGCGAGTGTGTCGAAATTGCCGTTATCGGTTCGTCGTCTAAGTAGAAGGTCAAAATATCTGCCCGCGAGGGAATGAGAGGGGAAGAAGTTAATATGATTACAAACAAGCGGCATATGAAGGGGATTCGTCTGCTTCTGATGTGCGGGGTTGTTTCAGCGCCTCTGTTCTACCTTGCAGCCATTATTCAATCGTTTACCCGTGTAGGATTTGATATTAGACGGCACGCCATCAGTACCCTTACATTGGGGGATGTGGGATGGATTCAAAGCGCTAATTTCTTCATTACAGGATCGCTTGCTGTATGTGCAGCGATTGGAGTGTGGCGTCTGCTGCGCAGGCGAATGGGAGGCACGTTAGGGTCGTTGCTCATTGGAATCTATGGGATTGGCATGATCATGGCAGGTCTGTTTCGTCCAGATCCTGGCCTCAGCTTTCCCCCAGGTGCCCCTGCGGAAATACCGACATCGATGAGCGGCCATGCAGCACTTCATTCCGTGGCGTTCTTTACAGCCTTTATTTGTTTAATTGCAGCAGGCATCGTTTTTGCACGTCGGTTTGCTGTACAAGGCGAGCGTGGTTGGAGTATCTATTGTATTGCTTCTTGTATTGTTGCGCCTGTGCTTATCATGATTGGCTCAAGCATCGCGAGTTGGATTGGCGTTATTATGGGGTGCGCCGGAATTGTTGCTTTCGGTTGGGTTTCGGTTCTTGCCGCTAGACTACGTGCTGAAGCTCTTGTAGCAGTATAACCCAGACTAAGAGGATTATAGTTATTACTACTCTAAAGGAGCGTATGAAGTATGAATCAGGAAGTAACCGATTTTATCGAGGCGTTAAAAGAACCGTGGCACAAGGAATTTTCCGTCTGTCTGCGTGAAGTGGTTCACCAAGCGATTCCCAATGTACATGAGCGTATTCAATATAAGAAGCCTCACTTTTTGAAAAATGGAAAATATGCCGCAGCTATCTCGACAGCGAAAGAAACCGTTAGTTTCACCATTTTTAATTGTTCAGAGTTAACATTCCCGGAGGGCGTGTTCGATGGCCCTGCGGAAAGAAAAACATTGAAGCTGCGTAAAGAGGATACGTTCGATTCAGAACAATTGGTGTCGCTGCTCAGACAGGCTTCAAACTCGCTGTAGCTGTAAATGCGCTGCAGGCAAAGTTGCGATAGACGGAAATTGGTAATCCCGGCACACATGTATAGCGCCAAAATATTATGAAGAAATTCCATCTTTACAAGACTTCTGGGGCGTGACGATTATAGGAGCAAGCACTATTCTGATGCCTGCCCTCAAGTTTGAGCCAATCGATTCCGTCGTCATTCAGTTTAGACATGAACTCGGCTGCCTTTGTCCAGAAAAGCGGTAACGATGAACCCGTTCCTATTATTACCCGATAAGAGGAACCGATCGCATTCTTCAAGGGGAATGATCGTAGAAGTCCCCGTCTCCGCCGATACATAATAAATCTCCGCGAATGACCGCTCATCCTCGAAGATAAGATGGTTCTTTTCGTAGGGATAGGCTTCAAGCTGATCGATATACTCTTCCAGGCACCAATCGTTCCGCTCCATAAGCTCCGAGTGAGGATAGCCCAGATAACGGAAATGCCACGGCTCGCAAGAAATTCGTGTCAGGGACTCCTTGCCTTCCTTATAACGCTGGACAAACCCATACCGGGCGGCAAGCTGCTTAAAGCGCTTATAAACGCCGCTGTCAGGGAATGACGGGGCGATGAAATCCACATCCTTGTTCCGCTTGCCGACGTCGATAGCCAGCCCCGTCTGATGTTCGCTTCGATCTGGCAATGCGACATAACGTGCGGTGTATTCGGCCCCATTATCAGCTAGTGAAGATTCATAAATCTCCTCTTGCTCTATTTTCGTTCTATAGCCGCTGACAGCGATAATCTCGTTCATTCCCTGACAAGCCTCAAGCAGATTCGCCAAATTCCGCAAACAGGTTCTATCTAGCCGCATTCCGTCGTGCAGCGTATGAATAGCCGGAATCGTGCTAAGCGGCAACAAACGGTCGGAAGAACTCGTCTGCCGAATGGGATGCTCGCGATTGATCAAGACCAGATGTCCTTGGTGGATTTCGGAATTAGCTATTTGTACGGTGGAGTACGTCAAATGACGGCCTGTTCGACTTCGCTCCATCTGATTTGGTTGTCCCATTTTGCGTGATCCTCCTCGGTATCGGTATAGATTCTTGCAACTCTGACGCCAAGCGAAGCGGAGATTTCCTGTGCCACGATTCCGATATGGGCGGCAAGCTCCGCAAACGTAATTCGCTGCTCGCCCTGAAGTCCGATCAAGGTTACAAGAGTACCCTCTGAGCACGGTCCCGGAAGCTTGACCATCAGCTGGTCCATGCAGATTTTGCCGACAATCGGGGCGCGCCGACCTTCAATCAGCACCTCTGTGCCTTGCATCCGCTGCGTCCAACCGTCGGCATAGCCGATCGGCACCGTTCCGATCCATTCGTCCTCTTCGGCATGGTACGAATTGTCGTACCCGAGATATTCGCCTTTGGCCAGCTTCTTCACGTGGACCAGACGGCTATGCAGGCTTAAAGCCGGCTCCAGCTTGACGGATCGAACGAGCTGCTCTGGATAAAAGCCATACATCGCCGCTCCGATCCGAACCATATCCATCGCCAGATGGGGGAACCTTAGCGCCGCGGCGCTGCCCGCGCAATGGTAATGCCGGATCTTCAAGCCGGACGAAACTGCCCATTCCTTCATCTCGACGAAATGAGCGGTCTGCCTTTCCAGGAAAGCGGTGTCTGCCTGACCTGCTGTCGCGAAATGGGTGTAGAAGCCGTCCACTTCGACGTCCTCCGCGCTCAGCCACGGAACGAGCTCTTCCCATTCCTTCCTCGACCGAATGCCGATCCGCCCGAGTCCCGTATCCAGCTTCACATGAACCCGAAGCTTCCCCGCCGAAGAGTAAGGCTTAAAGACACGGGCCTCGGCAAACCAATGGGCACTTGTGACGGTCAGTA
Organism: Cohnella sp. LGH; assembly: GCF_017671885.1. Classification (NCBI taxonomy): domain Bacteria; kingdom Bacillati; phylum Bacillota; class Bacilli; order Caryophanales; family Paenibacillaceae; genus Cohnella; species Cohnella sp. LGH. The sequence continues at coordinate 8,730,241 of NZ_CP072117.1, read as the reverse complement.
TCAAGTCGAGCTTCAGCGCCAGTGGCGTCCGTTCCGGTCGAATGGGGGTCAATACGAGAATCGGCAGCTTCATGCCGGCATCGCGAAGCCGAACCGCCTCTTCCAGATAAGCGACCGCCAAATAATCCGCCCCCGCCTGTTCGGCCGCCGCAGCCGACTCGAGGTCGCCGTGCCCATACCCGTTCGCCTTCACGACGGCCATCAGCTTGACCGAATCCGGCAGCGACTTGCGGATTTTCCGCATATTCTCGCGAATGCGGCTCGGACTGATATCGGCCCACGTGTCACTTAGCATTCCGACCACCTCGCTCATCTGGCTCAACTTGTTCACCTCGCATAGCGAATCGTTTGTTTGGTTTCATGACGGGCAACGGCATGACCGATCAGCTTCTCGATCAGCTCGGAATAGGAAGTTCCGTCGGTACGTTCCCACATGACCGGATACATGCTGAAATTCGTAAATCCGGGTAAAGCGTTAATTTCGTTGAGGAACCATTCGCCATCTCCGTCAAGGAAGAAGTCGACGCGGGCGAGGCCCTCACAGCCATGGGCTTGGTAGGCCAAGATGGCCAGTTCACGAACTCGCGAGGTCAAGCCGTCCGCCAGCTTGGCGGGAATCGACATCGCCAGCCGCTTGTCCATGTACTTGGTTTCGTAATCGAAGAAAACGTGATCATGGATGAACTCGCCGGGCAACGATGCCAGGGGCCTTTCATTGCCGAGGACGGCTACTTGAATTTCCCTGCCGTCCACTTCGCGCTCGATTACGAGCTTCTTATCGTAGGAGAACGCCTCGCCGATACCGGTTAGGAGCTCCACTTGGTTTGTACACCTGCTGATGCCGATGCTGGAGCCTAGGGAAGCCGGCTTCACGTAGCAGGGATATCCAATACGATTCTCCACTTCACTCAGAATCGCTGTCTTATCCGATCTCCATTCTTCGAATCGGCAAGCCATAAATTCCGTCTGTCGAATGCCCGCTTGGGCCAAGACCTGCTTCGACATCGCCTTGTCCAAGGTAAGCGCGGACGACAGCACGCCGTTCCCGACGTACGGAACGTTCAACAGTTCCAGCAGGCCTTGCACCGTGCCGTCTTCCCCGTTAGAGCCGTGCAATAGCGGCAGAACGACTTTGGGACCGGGCAAAGCCATCATGCCCGACAGGATTTCGCCGATGGACCGAGCCGGGTCGCGAAGCTCGGGCTGCGCAATTAACCGTTCGACCGTCAATCCCACCTTGGAAAGTTGGCCGGGCGTGCACCACAAGCCGTCACGAGTAATGTAAACGGGATAAGCATCGAAGCGGCTTTCGTCAATGGAATGAAGGACCGTAACCGCTGTTTTTAACGACACTTCGTGTTCGACGGATTTGCCTCCGTACAGAACGTATAGCTTTGTTTTCATATCGATAACCCTCCAGGCGGAACTCTTGTCCGTTGCTCTACCTTCAAGATACCGCGGATGGCCAAGAGAGTTCGTAAAAGATCATAAAGGAAATCTTAAGAATTCCTTATTTGTGAATACGGGCGGTCGGTTGCGAAGACTATTTCTGATAAACTATAGCCAAATTAAAATAAAAACCGGAGAGATCCCATGAATCCCATTAAAATACTGATCGCTGACGACGATTTTGAAATCGCCCAACTGATCAAAATTTATTTGAATAACGAAGGATATCAGGTGCTCACGGCAAGCAACGGCCGCGAAGCCATGAATTTGATCGCCAAAGAATCCATCCAATTGATTATCCTTGACGTCATGATGCCGGAGATGGACGGCTTGGAGGTCGTGCGGGCGGTGCGCGCGGAGCACGGTATTCCGATCCTGATGCTGAGCGCCAAAACCGAGGATATCGATAAAATCTTGGGACTCACGACAAACGATGATTGACGATTTGTTCGAATTCACGAGGACGAGCGGCGGAATGGGGCTTCGACTGGCCCCGATCAATCTCGCCCAGATGCTCGCGCAATTGGCAGCGCAATTCCGTTTGCAATTTGAACAGGCGGAGATGGAGTGCCTCTTAACTCTCCCCGATCATCCGAACATCGTAGAAGCAGACGGGGATAAGCTTGTCCGTGTCTTCGAGAACTTGATCGTCAACGCGATCCAATATGGAAAGGATGGAAGGCAGGTCGATATCGCATTATCGAACAGCGACTCTGGGCAAGCCGTCGTGGAGATTACGAATTACGGCGAACCTTTGCCGGCATCCGTGATTCCGTTGTTATTCGAACGGTTTTATCGCGGCGAGCAATCCCGTTCGCGGAATACGGGCGGCTCGGGGCTCGGCCTCGCAATTGCCAAGAACATCGTTGAGCTGCATAATGGAGCGATTTCCGCAACGAGCGTCCAAGGGAGAACCACGTTTACGGTGAGGCTTCCCCTTAAAAAATAACGGCGGCAGCTTGTAAAGGGAAAGGCCATCCATCGAAAGGCCTCTCTTCAGTACTTGCCGTTACAGACTTGGTTTTTAATGAATCAGTTGTTGGTTACACGGCTTCAATAACGCTCGAAAATCCGTTCGGTCTTGTCAACTGTAAAGTCATAGATAGCTGAATGGCTAATAAGCCGCTAGGAGCCGGAAGGAAATAGCGGTAAAATGGAATACGAGAGCAGGGAGACCACCAAGATTACTTCTAAGGGGTCTCTTTTTCGTAAGCTCCAAGGAAGGAAGCGCTATCCATGATCATCGCTGTTGATGTATATTATGAGGAAAATAGAGCGAAATCGGTGGGGGTAATTTTTCAACGCTGGGAAGATTCTAAACCGCTTGAAGTCATCACGTCCTATACGGAAACCCCTCACGAATACGAAACGGGCTTTTTCTATAAACGAGAGCTCCCTTGCATACAGGAGCTGTTGAAGCTTACAGATATAAACCAAATACATACCCTTGTTGTGGATGGCTATGTCTATTTAGACAATGAGAAAAAGCCCGGGCTCGGACATTATGTTTACACAAATTATTTAGGGGAAATTCCAGTGATCGGCGTCGCCAAAAATGCTTTTCACAACAACGAAGCACTTGTCAGAAAGATTTACCGAGGCAGCAGCTCGAAGCCTTTGTATATAACCGCTGTCGGCATGGAGTTAGAAATCGCTGCCGAGCACATACAGAGCATGTACGGAGAATACCGATTTCCGCATCTGCTGAAATTGCTGGACAAGCAAACGAAGGAAGCCTGGCTATAACCATCAGGGGGATTCAATATGTTGTTTTGGAAGAAAGAAACGCAACTTGATCGAATAAAAAAGAAGCTCGAACAGGCCATGCGCAAAGATACGTCTTTGAAGGTGTTTGGAGCATCCTCGCACAAATATAAGGTTAATGAAAAGCTTACAGAAAAAGAGCTTGCGGACTGGCAAGCAAAGAACCGGGTCACGCTCCCGAAGCCGTATACGCAGTTTTTAACGAAAGTCGGAAATGGAGGTGCCGGGCCGTATTACGGGATGTATTCGATTGAAAAGGCCGCTTCCTATACCGATAAAAATGCACTTGCGGCAAAATGCGTTCTACACCCCGGAATGACAAAAGAGGATTGGAACGTTCTGATCGAGCCCCTGATTAATGATGAGGATATCTCCGACCCGGAATACGACGCGGTCCGCAATAGGGTGCTGGGCGGCATGATGTGCATTGGCACACAAGGCTGCGAATACGATATGTATCTCGTACTTGAAGGGGAGCATAGGGGAAAAGTCGTCTACACTTCAGATTTTTATCCAGACCATCCCTTTTTCTTTGTCTATGAAGACAACTTCCTGGACTGGTACGAGCGCTGGCTGGATGAAATTATACTGGATTACGACATCGCATGGTTTGGCAGCAGAATGCCGGGCGATGAAAATGCGTTGATTCAGGTTTATCAAAACGCCCCTGACGAAGAAATCAAATCAAAAGCGCTTGATGGAATGTTCAAGATCAAGAAAATCTCACAGCCAACCATTGATTTTTTGAAAAACGTGGCTGATCGTGGACAAAAAGATCGCACGACAGCCATTCAGCTGATCTGCAAAACCTCTGTTGACGCGGGGAGAGACTATCTTCTGGAGATGTTGCATTCGGATAGCGAAGAGGATTTATTGCAAGCCTTACAGATCCTGAACGGGTACGGTAAAGCTGTTGATTTAGCGGAATTTATAGAAGCGATATTGGAAAATCTCCACAGGGTACAAGACCCGGAAACGTTACGCCATGTGGGGTATGTTTTGGAATCTTCCGGCGCGATTACACTTCAAAACTTTGCGCCCTTTTTGCGCCACGCCGACTCGAATATACGAAACGCCGCCATCTATGCCACACGCAGCTGCGATGACAAATCGAAAGATTGGGAGATCATTGAACAGATGTTAATGGGCGGCGACAAGGAGGTTGTGAAAAACTCTATTCTATATTGGGGCATTATCCCTCATGAGAAGTTACTGCCATATTATAGAGCTGCATGGCCGGAATATAAAGACAACCCTAATTTCGGCTCAACCTCAAAATCAGTGCTTGATTAATAGCTTAACATCCGATGGCGGTTACATTCGATCAGAATGCCCGCTTTATAGCGACTGCGATTCCTTGTGAAATAATGGCGGCGTTGAAAGGCTTTAATACGATTATGGCGGCCTTCTACGGTTGCGTTTGTCCATCGGCATTGATGGTAATTCACGATTTCTTCCTGCCAATTGCGCATGGTCTTTAGCGCACTTTGGACGGCAGCGTGGTCGATCTGATCGCCTTGCGTACACCAACGCTCAAATCCCAGCTTGGCAACAGTATAGTTTGGCGAGCAGTCATACCAAGTCGTGAACGCTTCTTTCCATTCCCACATGCTGCGTAGCAGCGGGGAGTAATTCAGCATCGTGTCCAACTTCTTTGCACTTTCTTCACTCAGTGATTCGGCAGGCGGATTTAGCAGACGGTGGTTTGCTTTTAGATAAGTTTTGGCTCGCGGAGATAACGTTGGCTGAACAGTTTTACGAACTTCCTGTACGCTTTCAATCACATAACCGTGAACATGGAAACGGTCTGCGATGCGAATCGCTTTCGGGAAACACTCGCTGATCCAGGTGTGATACGCCTGAGCCAAATCCATGACCACTGCCTTCGGATCAAGCCGAAGGAACTCAGGGTGCGCCTGAGCGTACGCACGCAGCGCTTCCAGCTTTCGGCCCGGCAACAGGTCCAGCATCGTCTCGCCTTTGAGGTTGTGAATGCCGGTGTTATACGTATGACCCTTCTTGATCGCGAAGTCATCGACACCCAGAACCAGTTCAGCTGTTTCTTTTGCTTCTTCCCACACTTGTTTGTAAAGCGCATCGCAAAGAGCAGGGACCGCCTCGTTATGCATACGTTGTACGGTACTCGCCGGCGCTTGCTGTATCCGAGCGCCATGCGCGGCCGTGGACCCAAGCGCCTGTTCGACCGTATGGGAGCGGAAAAGCCTGCTGTAGCGCTGTTTGGGACCGACGAAATCGTATGCCCATACAAATCCGGCTTCACAGTTACTGCAAAACATACGAATGGTCGGCACGTGCAGATAGGTTTTCTTCTCAAAAACGGATAGATGTCGGACGGTTCGCATCCCATTGCTTCCCTTCCGAATCACTGCTTGATCTGAATCGCAGCATGGGCAGATTTGCTTGTCGTCTAGCGGCAAGGCTTCTATGTGAACTTCATCGTCATGAATGGATAACAGTTGATGAATCTTTAGCTCTGGTATGTCGAGCCATTCATTGATATACTGAGTTTGCATCTGTCTATTCCTTTTTGTTGTTGGGTAGGACTTACAACAATACAGGAGTAGCAGATGTTTTTCCATTTCTATCCTCAATTCATTTCGTCAAGCACTCATTTCGGTTTTGATCCGATTAGATAGTTAATAAATGGGGGGTAAAAGAAAAAAGGAGGGGCCGATTAGGCCGCTCCATGTTTGAAGCTTAATATTCTCCTTTGATCACGAAGAACGAGCCTCGGATCGTCCCGGCCAGCTTCGACTTCTGCCTTGCAAACAGGAAGTGCCGAAAGAAGTTGTGGAAAGCTTGCGGGAGAGAATGGATATTTTACTGTAACTCTATGGAATTCGACATCATTAACTCAAGAAATTCTGTGAAAGTATCGGCTGCTTTTTCAACTTCTTCGAATTCGGGCTCGTATCCGCGTACAATAGCACCATTTGTTAGATCAATCGCATAGAAGAAATATCCACCTTCAACCGACATAACTATCGGCAGATGATTATCCCACCATGCGGTTATTTCCGATTTCCAACGATCGTCGTCCATTGCAGCCTCTATACTGAGCAATTCAAACTCGTTCCACTTAAATTCATTATCCGAGCTATTATTGAATTCGTCCTCGCAAATAAACCAAGTCGTCTCGTTTGGTGTAACACATTTCTCAACCATGCTTAAAAATTCCAAATATTCATTTGGGATTTCTTTATATCTAGATGTGATGTTACTATGTAAATGTAATTGAGGCTCAGACTTTCGGGTGAGATCCCAACCGTTTTCATCAGCCCAACTCATAAATTCGGCAACTGTTTTATTCATATATTTCACCTTCCAATCCGATTTATACCCCAATTATATTATATTCTTGAACCTAACGTTGTCAGAAAGAAGTGGAGACATGATTGAGATTACCGGCGAACTGGTACGGCGATTAATCAATAGCCAATTTCCGGAATGGATGAGTCTAGATATAGAGCTCGTAGCCAAAAGCGGCCATGATAATCGCACCTATCGACTGGGCCGTGAGTTGACCGTTCGACTACCGAGTCATGAAAGTTACGCCTCGGCTATTCAGAAGGAGCTAACGTGGCTTCCCATTTTCAAGCCTCATCTGTCTTTGCCCATTCCGGTTCCCGTTGCACATGGCAAGCCCTCGAACGAATATCCTCTTCCATGGTCTATTAACCGATGGATTGAGGGCGACACCGTCACGCATGACAACGTTCTCGATTTAGGCGAATTTGCCGAGGACCTTGCGAGGTTTTTGAAAGAATTGGAGGCCATAGACTCAAGCAAGGGCATCCCGGCAGGCGTCCAGAACTTTCATCGAGGGGGAGACCTTGCGGTTTACGATGACGATACAAGGTCTATTATCGAAACCCTGTCGGGTCAATACGATCAAAGGCTGCTAACGGAAATATGGGAGCTCTCTCTTGCGACAAGATACTCCTTGGCACCCTTATGGCTGCATGGAGACGTTGCAGTAGGCAATCTGCTCGTGAGGGATGGACGGCTATGCGGCGTTATTGATTTCGGAACTATGGGCGTGGGCGATCCTTCGAGCGATCTTGTGATGGCCTGGAACTTTTTTGACGACGCCAGCCGGGAGATCTTCTTGAAACGGATGAATTTTGATGCGGATACCGTTAATCGTGCACGCGGCTGGGCCCTATGGAAAGCGCTCATCACCTACGCTTGGAATGACAAGGACTCGGAAGCCTCGGTCTGGGGCAAACAGGCGATAGATGATATCATCCAAGACTACAATCGGTTATAAGCGAACCATCCTAATTGCTATTCATAACAAGTCTATACTTGTTAAAAATCCAAGAGTTAATCATAGCATTCATCGCACTTTTGCTTATTCGAACAGGTGGTTTCTGCTCTTGCCAAGTATCTGCTAAGGGTACTGAAAAACGAAGCGGCTTTGTCATTTTCTTGATATTGCTCGCTACTTCGTCAAAAAACGCATAAGTTAACGGCCGATGTTCCCGAATATCCTCGTAAATATAATATTTCCCTTTTTCATCCTCCAAATCAATTTGAAAGCCTCTGGGAAAGGAAAGCATTATATAGGGTAACTCGTCCTCTGCCCATTGCTGAATGAAGGGAAAACGAACGCCTTCATTCCTTACAAAAAAACCGGAGCTTTCGTTTCCAGTATTAAGAGAAATAGAATATACGAAGAAGGGATAGTACTCGGGCTTATTTTGCATGATAAAATAGGCTCAATCTCAATACCAGTGCTTGACCTATATGTTTTTTCACACAAGTTGCCCCCAAAACTGTTCGTCAAAGCCTGTTGTATGAAAAACCACACAAAATCGTGCAAAGATATCTAAAAAAGCGGAAATTTGTACGACATTTCATATAAAGTACCTGTCATCGTCTGAAAAAGACCGTTCCGTGTGCGAAAAATCATACAAAACAGAGCATCCCTTTCTGGCGTGCTCCAGCCAACCTCACAAGTCAAGCACTCATTTCGGTTTTGAACCATAAAATATTGATAAAACCTTCTATATGCCTCGCATACTTCATCTAAATTATGTTCTGTGCGGGCACTATTGGTAAGATGAAATTTTGCTTGTTTTTGCTCAAAGCCCTTCAATACGCCTTCAAGCTCCTCCGGCGTTATGAAAAACTTCTGTTTATACGCTCCGCTATGTTTCAATCCATCCACCTCCGGTTATTGTCGTGCACACCTTCTTTTATTCATAAGAAATCGTGCCTTCGATACAAGTAACCGCACGACCGCCGACTAGAATTTCTCCGTTATCCCGAAATCGAACTTCGACCCTGCCATTTCGCCCTACACAATATCCCTGACTGGCAACATAGTTCGGTTTTTTTATCAGCTCGAGCTTTCTAACGAGAGCAGCCACACATCCATTGCCGCTGCCGCACACAGGGTCTTCATCTATTCCCTCGTTAGGAGCAAAAGACCGGACCTCAAGATCAGACTCTGTATTTTCAGAATCTAGACCAAATACAGTAACACCCGTTACTCCTGTCGGAATCCATGTAGAAAGCTTCGCCATGTCTGGACGCAGATCTCGAACCTCGTGCGCATCAGATAGCTGCAGCGTAATCCATACTGCTCCAACATCAATCGTTGCACCTGCACTTACACTATGCGAAGATACTCCCAAAGCACTGGCGAGTTCAATTAAATCAGCGGGTTGTATACTTTGCACATTAGGCTCAGGCAAGCTAAGGAATAGTTTATCTTCATCCACAAAAATAGAGACTAACCCGCTTCCGCACTCCTGTATCAATAATCCCTCTTTCTTCTGTCTAAGACCATGTTTGAGTACAGCAAAAGCCGATCCTATAGTAGGATGTCCTGCAAATGGAAGCTCGCTGTTAGGGGTAAAAATACGCAATCTATAGTCGGCTCGAGGGTCCGTTGGCGTGCATACAAAGGTGGTTTCAGATAGGTTGGTCCAATTAGCAATAGCTTGCATCTCCACCGTTGACAGTTCATCCCCATCGAGAACTACGGCAACGGGGTTGCCCTTAAATCGAACATCTGTAAATACATCTACTTGTTGAAACGGAGCTTGGCGATTCATACCTTTCTCCTCCTGTCTATTGCAGGCGCCTACAATATAAATCTCTCAATTGCAACAGCAACGCCATCGTTATCATTCGAATCGGTTACGTGGGCCGCACAATTCTTTAGTTCAATTATCGCATTTTTCATTGCGACCGGGAATCCGGACATATGGAATAGACCTAAATCGTTATAATCATCCCCGAAGACCATGACATTTTCCGATTTCACCCCGATATCGCTTAACACCCCTTGTACAGCTTTTTCCTTTGAGGCTGATTTATGCATGATTTGGACCAATACTCCATCATCTGTTGCGATTACGTTCACATGGTCACCGAATTGATCGCATAGATCCCTCCATGAGTTGCAGCCTAAAACCAATATTTTAATCGGGGAAAGTAAACTCATATCATCTTTATCGATCACCTGAGGCCTCGGATCATTCGAGCGAATCCCTAATTGAGCGACTTGGGAGTCGGGGACGGGCCTACATGTATACCATAAATCATTAACCTCGTATGAGACGATCGATTGTGGTACTCGTAACTCGATGAATTGATTTATCTGCTGACTAATCTCCATAGGGATACTAATGTGCCGTTCATTTTGCTTAGATTTGCATACAACTAAGGCGCCGTTGTAATAAATCATGTAGTCTACAAAAGGAAACTTCTCCAAAAATCGATTAGCCGCTCTAGGCGGCCGCGCTGTGGCAATAATAATATGAATTCCCGAATCAAAACATCTTTTAACAGCCTGATAATTCCTACAAGATATCGATTTATCACTGTCGAGCAAGGTCCCGTCCAAGTCCAATACAATTGCCTGAATGTTAGACATCTGTACCTCCCGCATAATAGGTTAAATTGGTAAGATTCTACTATCTGATGTAGGTACTGTCAACAAAGAAAGTTGCATTGTCCTGCCTGTAGTTGGGTGCATTCTAGCTAACGAAGCTATCGACGAAAATACAAAAGGAGCTGCCGCCGGCAGCTCCTTTGCTTCTATATAGATCTGGTTTGAGCAGTATCATCCTTTCGCCTTTCTACCCACAGGAATACTCTGAGCAAAACGAAACACATTATGAGGATCGTACTTTCGTTTCACCCGCTTCAATCTACGGAAATTGCCCCCGTAATACGCCTTGGGCCAATTCTTAATCTGCAAATCTGGAAAGTTCACATAATCCCCTTTAACAAAAGGGCGTAGCGCTCTGCGGAACCTTTCCACCCACCGAATATTCCGCTGCTGCTCCTTGTTGTTCCTCCAGCGGGCCGACAGTTCGTAGATGATCTCAGCCTTTCGATGGGGATAGGCCGTTGCCGTAGCCGCTACCCGGCTCACCGCGCTTCCTGCACCGCCCAAGCTTTGACTCCATACGGTAGAGTGCCTGTTCGGCGCTTTGGACAGAAAGTCGCGTATAATTCGTACTCCTTCACGGGGCAAAGGTTGAAACCCATATGCCCCGGTTATTTTGAACTTCGGTTCCAAATTCAGGTCCGATTCGGCGAAAAATCGGGTCGCTTCAATAAAAGGTACTGTCTTGACCATCACCTTGATCGGAGTGCCTGTTCGCAAGAGCGGCCTAATCAATCGACGCAGCTCCTCTGCGCCGCCAAGCAATTGTCCGGTAGAGACAATCGTTCCCACCTGCTTGGCAGACACCTCAATGGTTGAGGTTAAGCGGTTTGTGACAGACGGGGCCCAGCACTGCCAGGCCGGCAGCACCTTCTCAAGATCGGCCCATTTCCACGTAATACTGTAGATAGAAACCGATGAAATGGGTCTAACCCGAAAAGTATAGGCAGTAGCAACGCCAAAGTTCCCTCCCCCGCCGCCTCGCGATGCCCATAACAGATCGGAATGCTTCCTGCTGTTTGCCACAATCGCCTTTGCCCCATACCGCCCCGAAGCTACGACCATCTTCACTTGTTTCAGGTTATCGCACGTAAGACCATATTTGCGGGACAGAAGTCCAATGCCGCCTCCCAGGGTAAGCCCGGCTACGCCTACGTCGGGCGCAGTTCCAGCTGGAAGCGTCACGCGCTTATTCCACAGCTTCCTGTATACACGGGCAAGCGGATTTCCCGTCTGTACAATGGCTACCCTATTTTTGCGATCGACCTTAACTTTGTTCATCTCGCTCACATCGATAATAATACCGCCATTGACAGTCGAGAAGCCTTCATAGCTGTGCCGCCCGCTGCGCGCTCGCAGCCGTACGCCCCGCTCGCGGGCCCATTTGACTGCGTTGATCACATCCTGGGTTCGCCGGCAAAAAACAATGACTCTTGGAAACTTGGAAAAACGTCTGTTGAACTCCATTCTGGCCGCATTGTATGACGGATTATCCGGAAATACGATCCTTCCGGTTAGTTGCGTACCTGTCTTTTTCCGGTTTTGCGCCATCCCGTTTGCACCGTCCCTGTTCCTGACATAAGCCTTGCTCATCAGCTTATATTTATGTAGGGATACCTGACCTAGTAACGGCAAATGCCTTGTTTCCAGCACTAGAATCTCCTTCAGACGCCCGAGTTATAACAACCGCTCCAATCGTCAATAGTGTTACTACCGAGTCGTCTGACGGCCCCACAAATTGGAATAAGGAGCCCGCCCATTGCAAGCATACGTTGAAGTTATTATTCGAACGATCGCCGCTTTTGTCCTCCTCATGATCACGTCGAGAATTCTCGGCAAGCAGACGATATCCAATATGACCTTTCATGACTTCGTGAGCGGCATCACACTGGGCGCTATTGCAGCCAATTTGGCGTTTAAAGATAAGCTCAACCATTGGCCCATCGTCGTGTCCCTGCTGATGTTCTTTGGAATTTCTTTTCTTGTATCCAAGATAGCGCTCAAAAGCCGGGCATGGAACCGGTGGGTATCCGGTACTCCGACTGTCGTCATCGAGAACGGCGAAATTCTCGAGAACAACATGCGAAAAATCCGCTACACGTTGGACTCCTTGGTCCAATCTTTGCGTGAGAAGGGGATTTTTAATATGGAAGAGGTCGAGTATGCTTGCTTGGAGGATCACGGAAAGCTGTCGGTTAAGAAAAAAGCGAGCATGAGTGGGTAACGCGCAAAGATCTGAAGCTGCACGTCGCAGCCATCCAGTCGTTCCCTGTCGAGCTGATTATGGACGGTAAAATCATCGAAGACAATCTCTCTCACAACGGGCTGACCGTCCAATGGCTGGAGCAGGTGCTGCGGCAGCGGAGCAAGTCCGTATCCGACGTGTTCTATGCCGTGAGAGGTACACAGAATCAGTTATATTTTGACTACTATCGGGACCACATTGACAAGCCTATCGACTAATGCCCTAACAAAAACGCCCCCTTCAGGGGGCGCAGTCTCTAGATTTATTAGCAAGCTTTGAATTCGTCTTAATAAGGATCCGCCTCGCGGCTCTCTTTCACCGCTTCTTTGACCGCTTGATTAGCATCCAACGAACCTTGGCCATATTTGGAGATACCCGCATCGCGGCCAGGAGCTTTGTATTCCGTTTCCGTCTGAGCGATGTCTTTCATTTTCTTTTCAATGCCTTCCCTCACGCGGCGACCGTAGTTCTCATCTGCTTGCGTGAAGTGCCCGATCATGGTCTCTTGAATGCGTTTATCGCATACCGCAAGCGCTTCGGACAGATTTTTGATCAACTCCTCGCGTTCCCAATCTGCAAATTTGCGGTACGTCTCCCCCGCTTGTCCATAGTTATTCGGGCGATCGATAGGCTCACTCATTACCGCCGCGTTATAGGCAGGTCGGTGCGGAGGACGCTCTTCCTTACTTGCTTCCTGAAAGCCGCCGATCATGGACGGTTCGTAGTTAATATGCGGACTTTCTCCGGACTCCTTCGGATTGCGGAAATCCATTTGGCCCCTATGCTGGTTCGAATGAACCTGCGCTTTCGGCGCATTCACGGGCAGTTGCAGATAGTTGGCCCCAACGCGATAGCGCTGCGTGTCGGAGTATGAGAAGGTGCGGCCCTGCAGCATTTTATCGTCGGAGAAGTCCATTCCGTCGACAAGAACTCCCGTACCGAAAGCGGCCTGTTCAATTTCCGCATGGAAATCAACCGGATTGCGATCCAGAACCATTCGTCCCACCGACAACCAAGGAAACTGATCTTCCGGCCAAAGCTTCGTATCGTCAAGCGGATCAAAATCAAGCTCCGGATGGTAATCGTCCTCCATGATTTGCACATAAAGCTCCCATTCCGGAAAATCCCCTCGCGCAATGGCCTCATATAAATCTTGCGTCGCATGACTCACATTTTTCGCCTGTATCGCATCTGCCTCTTCTTGGATTAAATTGCGGATCCCTTGCTTCGGTTCCCAGTGATACTTCACCAACACCGCATCGCCTCTGTCATTCACCCACTTATAGGTGTTGACGCCAGACCCCTGTATATGGCGGTAGGTTGCGGGAATCCCCCAGGGGGAGAACAAGAAGGTAATCATATGGGTAGCCTCGGGCGTACGGGAAACGAAGTCGAACATCCGCTGCGGGTTAGGTACGTTCGAGGCCGGATCCGCCTTAAAGGCATGGATCATATCGGGGAATTTCATCGCATCGCGTATGAAGAAAATTTTCAAATTGTTCCCCACCAGATCCCAATTCCCGTCCTCCGTATACATTTTTACAGCAAAACCGCGCGGGTCTCTTGCAGTCTCCGGCGAATCCTTCGCTCCTGCTACGGTAGAAAACCTGACCATTAACGGCGTTCGTTTGCCGGCCCCGGAAAACACTTTCGCCCGCGTGTATTTCTCTACGGGCTCGTCTCCAACCTTCCCATACGTTTCAAAATATCCAAATGCCCCCGCTCCCCGAGCATGGACCACCCGTTCCGGCACTTCTTCCCGGTCGAAATGAGAAATTTTTTCGATGAAATGGTAATTCTCCAGCGTACCCGGCCCCCGATTGCCAACGGTTCTGATATTCTGATTATCCGTTACGGGATGGCCCTGTCGTGTTGTCAATGTTTCGCGATGTACGTCTTTCCGATGATCCGTCATAAAATCGCTTCCTCCAGATTTTTCGTATTAGACTCCCCTCTGTTTGGAATTTTTATGTAGAAATAAGGCTGTCCCATAAGTAAGGTCGTGCAAGACGATTCTCTATCGATCGTCTTTTTGTACGACTCTTTTGCTTATGGGACAGCCCCTGATTACTTCAATATTCTCCTTTAATGACGAAGAACGAACCTCGAATTGTGCCAGCCAGCTTGGACTTCTGTCGGGCAAACTTGAACTTCTTCTCTTCCAGCTCCTTGGGGACTTCCATCCCTTCCGACAGCTTAAATCCAACGGCCCGCTTCTTAGGATCATCGATCGTATACAAGACGTTGATCGCTAGACCATCCTCGTAAAAGACGAACGCCCAATCGATATTTTCTACTTGGAAGCGCGATGTTTCAAGAGGCTGGGCCGCAAACTCAATCCCGCGTTCTTCTTTCAAAACCCGGTTCACATAATTGAGCGTCTCCTGGCTTTCGCTGGCGGGTTCGACCGTAAATTCGTGCTTGTATTTGTTCATGAAGTAACGGGCTTCATTCGCACGCAGACCGGCAAGCGCCTCTGCTACTGGCGAAGATTCCAGACCAGCCGTAGACACATTCTTAAAATCGACGATAGTAGACATCCTCATTCCTCCTGTGCTCTTTTACTTCTTTACAACCGGAATTCGCATTTCCCCATATACGAAGCCGACATTCTTCCCCATCTCAACGGTTGCATTGGGTTTTTGATCAAGCGATTTGTTTTTTACTTGATGAGTTTATAATAACCATAAATGATGTCAAAATATGATACTGTTTAGAGGGGCTGATGAAAAAGGAAAGAAGAATCAAGAAGAAGATGAAGAACAACTAGGCAAACAGGAATAAGCCTTCAACCTTGTCCTAGAACTTGATCCGAAGGCGATTGCCCGTTCAAAAAATACCATCCCTTAAAATTCAGTTGCACAATGATCGATATTGAAGAAGGTGTATATACCTCCTGAAGACTGCCCCAATTCGCCCTGTGGGGTATCTCGCATCGGAAGGAGGTATATACACCTTTACCTTGTTCATCGATTTCCTTCAGTTACGGTGATTCACTTGCTGTCTCCGCAGCTACTGGCGACTTCATCAATTCTTGAACGGAGCCAAGAAACGGGCGTATCGACTTGACCATGCCGTATCCTAACTTCACGACCGGGATAAACCGCTGGATCATGCCGAACAACCCTCCTATACCGCCGAGACCGCCTCCGAGTCCACCACCGAGTCCACCGCCAAGCCCGCCGCCTAACGCCCCGAACAATGAGCCCATATTCGGTAGAAAGGCAGATATTCGGACATCCGGCTTGCGCAAGCGGGAACGGCTGAACGGCTTATGCCAATCTTTTCGACGGCTGCCGGAGCGACTGCCCGAGCCATGGGAGCCGCCTCTGTGCCGCTTAGGCCGAGGACCCCGCTTCCCGGGCGATGTGCGCGGCGGGAGCACTCCAGCGTTAGCCAGCGTCAAGCCGGTGCTGTGGATGTCGGTGATGTAACCGACGTATGTCTTTCCGCTGTGTAGGGTAATGCATACCGGCCGGCCCTTCAGCCGTTTAGCCCTAGCGAATACCTCTTTGGATTGTGCCATGAAAGTTCACCTCGCTCACCTGGTTATGGTTCATTGTACGTCAGGGGCGGGTGTTCTGCTTGTGTGAATACAGCATCGCGTCGATCGCATACTTCAGTTCAACGTCTTCCCCGTTCATCACGCTTGCTTTGAACGTATCTTCATTTAAGGGGATTTTGATGTCGGGAACCGCGCCTCCGACTCCGAATGAGTCGGCATCTCCCTGAACCTTTTTGTTCGAATTGAGCGACCTTCCATCCGGGAATTGGACGACGTAATCTCCCGGCATCTTGATTTCGATAGGACTGCTCATAATTCCGAACGAACCGGCCGTTGAGGTAAACCCTACGATTTTGACATTCGGCTCGCCTTTTAGAACAAGGGGCATCCCTTCTCCCGAGCTCCCGGTTCTGCTGTTAATCAAGATGGCCACGGGCCCGTCGAAATAAGGCTTGGCAGGTTTGGCCTTGACGACTTCATTCCGATTCAATTCAAATTTACCCGTATATCTGTTGTAATAACTGACATATTCGTAGTGCTTTATCTCCTTGACGAAGAAACCGGCCAGATCGGCGGCAAGCTGGTCTTCCCCGCCCGGATTGTTCCGCAGATCGATGACCAAGCCTTTTGCGTGTCTGTCCTGGAACATTTTCAATAGGTCTGCTAGGCTCTTCTCCGGCGATGCGACGCTTGAGTCGGGAAGAAAATGCTTGATTTTCACATATCCATAGCCGTTTTCAAGAATTTCGCCTTCAATGGGGGAAGCATCCAGATCGGCTTGTGTGAATCTAATTTTCGTCTTCTTCAACGTCTCGTATTGATCGTCGTATGCCGTCAGCTTCGTACGGGTAGTATCCGACTCCCCCCAATTACGAAATTCGACCTGTATTTCCTTGCCGATGGGCGCACGCGCCATAAATCGTCCCTGATTGAGTCTCTTCACCTCATCCGTAGCCATGCTGCTCTCGCTCCAAGTCGTCCGGTTGAACGATTCCTTCCCCGTTTTCCCGTCCCACGCGACGATTTCCGCCCCTAGCTTTATTCCGCTCTTTGCCGCCGGGCTGTTCTCCAAAACCAGACTTACAAGAACTCTACCATTGTCCAATTGAACGGTGCTCAATCCGAAGCCGCCGCCAACTTCCCGTTTAAATACCGTGTTCCCGTCGTACACATTATCGTTAACGATTTTGATATGTCCGTCCCGCAGAGAAAACAGGTATTCTCTTAACGTTTTATAGTACAAGTCGAAGTTTTGGGTTTTCTCGGCTTGTTTGAATATGGGCTCGTACTTGCTTCGGAGCTCGTTCCAGTCGATCTTCTTCCATTCCCCGAACGGATATTCCCGCGACAATCTTTCATTCATGGCGACGAACGCCTTGGAGTAGCTCATGCCGCTAAAATCGCTAGCAGGGTTATACCGCATTACACCCGCATTTGCTACTGCAAACACAATGAGAGCAGCTCCGCATACACAGATGATGCTCCTCACGACCCTGAATGCTTTCTTCTTCGGAGCCGCCCAAGCCTTAGGCTTTAGCAGCCTCCCAATTGTGCATATGAACACGAGCAGCGTCAGCGACCCGATGACCAGAGCCAGAAGGGTCGTATCTCCGGACAGGACGCTTGCAATAGCTACGAGCACACCCGCACTGGGTAAAAAATCAAACCATCTGTAATGCTTCTTGATAGGTACCGCGTAAACCGTCAATACGAATAGACTGACGATGCACATCGCCCACTCGTAGACCGTCAACCATTTCACCGAATCGATCGTTCCGATAACGCTCATTATCCGTCTCCTCCATTCACTTCCTCTTAGTACCGTCATTGCGATACATTGCGAAGATTATGGGAGAAATATGAACGGAGCGTGAACCGGTTTACGCTCTGTCGGGCGGGGCGGCGGGCAGATGAACGACGACTTTCGTACCTTGCCCGACCTTGCTTTCCATATGAATATCGCCCTGGTGGAGAGCGACAATTTTTTGGACGATAGCGAGTCCAAGACCGTTGCCGCCGCTGCTGCGATTCCGGGATCGGTCCGTCTTATAGAAACGCTCGAAAACGCGGCTCAGTTGTTCAGGCGCAATACCGACTCCGGTGTCGGACAAAGTCACGGTGTATCCGTCCTTGCCAGCCCGTATCTGAATATGGATGAGTCCGCCTTCCGGCGTAAACTTGATGCTGTTGCCAAGCAGGTTCGTCCATATTTGATTGAGTTGATCCTGATCGGCCGTTATTTTAGCGCCCTGGGGCAGATCCAGATCAATATCCATGTGTTTCTCCGACCATAGAGGTTCGCAGTTCACGACGACCTGCCTGATTTGTTCGTCAAGATGATAGGTGGCGTACTCCAAAGGATGGTGACTGGAATCGAGGGACGCGAGGTTGAGTAAATTATCGCTGAGCCGGGATAATCGGCCGCTTTCCGCCAGGATGATATCCAGATACTGAATGCGTTCGTCCTCGGCGATGGAATTCATGTCCTTCAGCGCTTTCGCAAAACCGGATATAGACGTTAACGGAGACTGAATCTCGTGCGACACATTCGAGACAAAGTCCTGTCGCATCCGCTCCAATTGTTTAAGATCAAACGCCATCCCGTTAAAGCTCCGCGCCAAATTTCCTAGCTCGTCCTTGCGCTTTAGTCCCAATTCCACGTCGAAATCGCCTTTCGCAAGTCGTTTAGTCGCGGCAGTAAGCGTCTTGATCGGTTTTACAACGTAGATAGCGGCTATAAGAATAAAGATGCTTCCCGCAACCAGAACAAATAGAAGAATGGTTAACATCAAGTGCGTGAGGGTCGATTCGTTTTTGGATGAGGGCAGCAAAAATAAAGCATGACGCTCACCGCCGATTGGAAACGGCAGCCCGATGAATGTCATCTTATCCTTGGAGGAAGATCGGTAGATCTCGCCTTCCCTTACTTTCCGAATAGCATCCTGCGAAATCGCAAGATCGTCCATATCGGAGCTGATCTTGAAGGATTTCATGGCTCCCGAGCCGGCGTATAGTTGAACGGAGTAGGAGGTCAGCTTCACCATGCTTTCCATGAATCGATCCAAATTTGCCGGCTCCGTCTGTTCGTAGACGCGAATGATCTCCTCGCCTGCGGCTACCAGATCGTTCTGCCCGATTCGGTCTATTTTCTTCTCGAATAGCGCAAGTCCGGCCAGAACGGAGATAAGCAGACCTATTCCCATGGCAGCCACAAACGTTAACACGACGCGGACGTACAAAGACCTTGTCATTTCTGCACCTCTAGCCGGTAACCGAGACTGCGGACCGTCTCGATGCGGAAATGCTCGGCATCCTCGGCGAAACGCTCCCTAATTCTCTTAATATGGACATCGACGGTTCGGTCGTCGCCTTCGTAATCCATCCCCCAGATTTGCAAAATGAGCTGCTCTCTAGTTAAGATTTGTCCAGGGTGACTGGCCAGTTTGAACAGCAGCTCAAACTCTTTTAACGGCAAAATGAGCTCTTCGCCGTCTCGGATCACCTTGAATGCCCGCCGGTCCAACACGATTCCGCCTAATTGAACGATCTGGGAGCTAACGATTCGATAACGCTTTAGCAATGCTTTTACCCGCATCACAAGCTCCAAAGGATCGAAAGGCTTGGTCACATAATCGTCCGTGCCCAACTGAAAGCCTTTCACCTTTTGCCCGGACTCTCCTTTGGCCGTGACCATAAGCAGCGGAATTTCCGGATATAGGCGGCGGATCTCCCTGCACAGCTCCCAACCGTCCATATGCGGCATCATAATATCGAGAATAACAATATCGACGGTCGAATTCTCCATGATGGAGAGTGCCTCGATCCCGTCTTCCGCCTCGACCGTATCGAACCCCTCATTCCGCAAATACAAGGCGATGAGCTTGCGAATATGAGCGTCGTCGTCCGCGATAAGAATTTTGGTCATTTTCTTGATAGTCCCCTTGGAAAATCAATTCAATTGTGCACGAGAGAATAAATTCCTGATAGCAGCGTCATCCTCGCATGCCTCTTTAAACCCTATCGCAAATTTTTGTATAGCCTCTCTATTATCGGAATAAGCGCAGAACATACTGCCTTCCGGGTCAAAGCGTACGCTACCGGTCAACTGAGGCATCCTTTCCTTAAGAAAAACAGCAGCCAGAGAACCCCAATCGTAGCCGTTGCCCTCAAATCCCTCGTCAGCTCTGGTTTGAAAGTCCGATTATAGATTTTTTCATATTCACGATCTTTATGCCAAAGGTTTAGCTCTTTCAACAGTTACTTTTCCATGATCTTCTCCTTTTATCCAACAAATGATCAGCCATTAAATCGTGCAAGATCCGACCCGCCCTATTTAAAAAAATCCGAAAGCAGCGGAAGCAGTTTTTTGGCGCTAACCATGTGATTTTGGCCTGTGAGCTGGGAGTGTTTTGCGTTTGGAATTGCCTTCGCCAATTGCCGAGCGACATCATGCAATCCTGCGGGACTCTTCTCGCCAACGCCGATTAACGTCGGGACGGTTACTTCGGCAGCTCTTTCGATGGGAGGTAGATCCTGCGTGAGCGCGATATCGTAGGCCAAGGTTGGCGCAAGTGCCTTCATTTTCTTCCAGCCGGGGAATAGCGGCAATAGCCAGACGAACGCCGACGGCATCCCGATCCCCTTCAGAAAGGTACGCATGGCCTCCGCGTTCTTACCGTCATCGAGCAGCTTTTGTACGGTCTGACTTAATTGACGATATTCGACCTTTTCTTTCTCGTCATGCACATAAGACGCATCGTACAACGCTACCTTTCGTACTTTGCCTCCCAGCCGAAGCGCAGCCTCTAGCGCCAACACGGCGCCCGAAGAATGGCCGTACACATACGCGGTGCCGCCGGCTGCATCGATCATGGCTTCAATATCCTCGATCTCACGCTCCAGCGAATAAGGCAGCGTATTCCCGCTATCTCCGCGTCCGCGTCGATCGTAATTGTAGACCGTAAAAGATCTGGCAAATATTTTGGCATCCTCCACAATCGGCTTAAAAGTGCGGTAACAGGATGCCCCCGTGATGTAAATGAGCGCCGGACCGCTGCCATAGACATCATACGCTATGGTTGTACCGTCTTTGGAGGGAGTTGAGTTCATGATCACACCTACTTCCTTATTTACTTGCTATCCTATAAGACGAGTAAACGATCGTGAAATCATCGGTCCGGCTCTAAATTTCACATTGGCGAGGTTATGTATCTGGTTTTTCAGCTTAAAAGCTTGCATATTGGATCAAACTGCTGTATTATAAGACTTCTGACCGACATTAAGGTCGTCATGCTCAGTAATACTATCGCGGGGTGGAGCAGCCCGGTAGCTCGTCGGGCTCATAACCCGAAGGCCGCAGGTTCAAATCCTGCCCCCGCAACCAACTTACAATTTATGCTTTGCACATATTAAATGCCTTTAACCCGCTGATGTGGATTAAAGGCATTTTTCGTTCTCCTAATCGCTCATGTCTATTCCTTACTTATACAGCACCTTATCGACATTGTACTTGGCCTTATGTTCGTTAATAATGAACGTTTCATAAATTTCTCTATGAACGGCATTCTCCACTAAACAAACCTCGATTTTGGTCACTTCATTCCGATGATCTTTGATGTCCGACACCGTATCCTCAAAGTGCTTCTTGATACGAGGTCTTAACTTCCGCGCCTTACCGACGAATAGGAGTTCATCCTTATCATTGTAGAACATGAAAATCCCCGCTTTATCACGAGGAATCAGAATGAAATCCGTAAACCCGTAAATATGGCTTAATGTCGGCGCCTCCTGTTTGTAAATCGTGACTTCGGGAGTCGGAATCTCTATTTGTATCACTACTTTTCACTCTCTCTTCTGCGTCATTGTTATTTCATCTTATCATATTGAAATAGTCGCAGCGACGTCCTCGCAAAAAACAATAAACCGTAAATCTTCCAATAGCACTTTTCCCTCCCGCATTCGTTACTCGGTTCGTACTCTTCCTGAACTGGCTGCCTTCGTTTACGCTGGGGCTTATCTTATTCACAACTTCAGGCTAAACGCATTCTTCACAGCGACGCGGATAGCCACTTATGCTTTGTACCAATCTTCCCATTGATCGGCTGATAGATAACGTATGTTCGATTGAACAAGGCGCCCTTCCAGTCGATCAAAAGCCGCTCCTCCAAGCAAAAATCGCAACCCCTTATGTTTCCGTCCGGCTGCTTTAATCCACTCCATAAGCTTGTCCACATAACAGCGATCCGTAACGGAAACAGCAAGGAAAGATACATGCTGATTTTCAATTATAGCGTCCAGATCCTTGAGAGGAGTATCAGGTCCCAAATACAATACATTGACTCCGCGTTTGCGCAAGAAGAGACTGAACGACATGAGGCCAAGATGATGCCGTTCTCCTTCGGGACAAAAGGCTGCCACCACAGGCAAATTAGGATTTATGGGAAAAACCCTGAACAAGGCAGATACTCTCCTCATAATCGTTTCTGTGGCGAAATGCTCCTGTAGAACGCTAACTTTTTGCGATTCCCATTCTGCTCCGACCCGATACAGAACAGGAACAAATATGTGGCGAAATGTATCTTCGAAATCATACAAAGCAAATGCCAGATCTATCGTATGATCTGCTTCTGTGGAATTAAATCGGATTAAATCCGTGTATAGTTTATCAACCAAGCCATCGAGTTTCCAGCCAGTCGTTTCTTGTTCGGCAGCATGCTTAGGAGGGGTGGGCCCGCTTTGCAGCAATAGTTTCGCCGCTTCGCTAATTCTCAATCCATTCTGGATTTGATTTTTTAGGAAGCGAAGTCTAGACAGATCCACTTCACTTAACTGGCGGTGACCTCCGACGCTCCGAGTTGGGGAAATGACCCCATAACGGTTTTCCCAGGCACGAATCGTCACCACCGGGATGCCCAGCAGCTCGGATGCCTTTTTCATGCTATACATATCTACTTTCCCTCCTCGTTTTAATTATACATAACCGATACAAATTGAGGAGGAATCTGACGTAAATTCTTCATTAATAGGATTATTCCCTGAAATCCCTTGCTGAATTTGTATAGTTTTTGTAGAATTATAATCAAAAATCTATACACAATAGGAGTAATTCATATGAAAAATGAATATTCGTCCGCTTTGACAGATTCGCACGGGGTTAAAAAGCTCTACGCTGTGATGGCGGCTATCGAAAGCTCCTTTGCCATGATTGAATTCGACTTGGAGGGCTACGTGCACTTTGCCAACGAAAACTTCGCCCAGACCATGGGATACCGCTTATCGGAAATGCAAGGAGTGAGCCACACCGCTTTCTGTACGTCCGAATTTCGGAATAGTCCTCAGTACCTCGAATTATGGGAAGGCTTGCGTCAAGGCAAGGCATTTCAGAACAAAATTCAAAGAGTTCGAAAAGACGGTCGTCTCATCTGGCTCGAGGCGACCTATATGCCGATTCTCGATGAGCTCGGAAAACCAAAAGGTATATTAAAGATCGCAACGAACATCGACGAACGAGAACAATTGGCTACCCGATTAACTGAGGATTTATTGCAGATGTCCGAGCAGTTGCTAGATCGCACCCGGGAAGGCATCGCGCGAAGCAGAGAGATCGAGGAAGCCGTCGGTCGCGTCGTAACAGGCTCGGAGGAAAACTTGGCCGTTCTGCTTCAGCTTGAGCGCCAATCCGCTTCCATCCGCGGAATCGTTCGGTCGATTAAAGACGTTGCCTCACAGACCAACCTTCTTGCCCTCAACGCAGCGATCGAGGCTGCCCACGCGAAGGAGCACGGGCGAGGTTTCGCTATCGTTGCAAGCGAGGTTCGCAAGCTGGCTACTCAAGTCGAACAGGCTACCCGTGAAGCAAGCGAATATGTCGAAGGAATTGAGGCACGCGTCCGTGATGTCGAGAAAAGCACTAAGAGCTCCCGGATGGTTGCCGCCGAAACCCAGCGAAGAATCCAGCAAGCAGTTGAAGAATTTCAAGGAATCGAGAAAGCTGCTCGTAGACTCGACCGGAATGCAAACGAGATTAAGCTGATCCTAAAATGAAGCTCCGATATCGTTTTGACTCCGAAGCATGCATCTCGCTTGAAAATACGAAACAACAGTTAGACGTTCTGAGAAGGAATAATGTCGTGGATGCTGGCGCTAAAGGCTTCGTCTATTTGTTGCAGGGCTTCATCGCCTCTGTGAGCAACGATACGGCCGATATCTGCGAATACCTGCCTGAGGATAGGCCGCCTGTTGATTTGCCATCCGTGAGCAACGACCACTATGTCCCTAACCAAGTCAAGAAAGATAACTCGATTGTAGAAATCGGCTGGGGCCTGGGATTTGTTGTCATCGCCCTGACTACAGCCGTGAACCACAGGCTTATGGCGCTATACACGTCATCCCAATTACTTTGGCGAAGCCGTTATGTGGTGGGGAATCGCGCGATCTTGCCCGATCGCCATTGTGAAAATTGTACGTTATCACAAGTTAATAGAAGCTATTTAACACTCTGGACAATCGACAGCGTCATTCTTCTTTCTCTACAAAACCCCGCCCCACGGAGTAGAATTCATCCTTATTCACGGCATCGTCCAGCCACTTCAGCAGCTTCACCCCGTCCTGTTCGGCATTGTAAAAATGTTTTACGGGGGAGAGCGTATGCGGCGTCCTGCCCGTCTTCTCGTTAAGACCGTAATCTGTGATGTAATAATAGTAGCCCGGCAATGCCTCAGTTAGCTCTCCGGCAGAACGCAGCATGCGGGCCGACCAGCGCTGCAGATATACGTCATCGTCCGAACCGTCGCCGTTCAGATCCTTTTCAAAGTCGAACAGCAGCTCATCATACAGCGTATTGGACTGCAAAAGTATCGCGCTGTCCGGCAGCAGCTTGCGATTCGCCGCGAATACGGACGAGATTAAATCCCCGTGCACTTCATAACCGAAGGTTGCTGCAAAGTTGGCCTTCCATTCGGTGTCGATAATATCCGGCCAGCGATCGGCATTTAAGTAGGAGCTGTCCGAATATTGATAAATGCGGGCATTCGGGTAGCGCTTCGCAATCTCGGGCGCCCAGAAAGCAGCTCCGAATCCCCCGGCGCTTTCTCCCGCAACGAGGATCTTGTCCGGCTCGGCGAAACGGCTCGCAATCCATTCCAATGCTGCGCGCGTATTGGCTTGACCGTTGTACCGCATGGTAAACGGCTTGCCCTTAGCATCCGTATAATCCTTGAATGCATTCCCGATATGCAGATCGCCGGTAGAGTAAGGGATATAGACAATATTCCAACCCTTGAACGGATTGTCGGGGTTATTATTTTTCAACAGGCCGCCAAGCGTACTTACTTTAAAGAACGGAATGTTCGGAAAGTAATATTTGATCTCGCCGTTCTTCAGTACATTACCCAGACTGATCGGCTGTGAGGCAGTCGCCGCATCCCAGGCCACACCGCCCCCGGAAAAATAAATGATCAATTTATTTTCATCAGCGGCTCCCTTATTGGCAAGTAAGTAGTAGTCCGAACCGTCGGCAGATAGGACTTGTGCATCCGGGTCGAACTTGATTTTGTTCCACGCATAGCGCTCGGCAGTGGCCCATTCATCCGGCTCAACAGGCTTTTCAAGTACGAAAAAGTAAAGATAACCTGCCACAACACCTAAAACAAGCACAATTCCGCCTATCGCCGTCAGGAGAATCTTAACGCTTCTTTTCATTGTTTTCTGTTTTGCCACACATAGACCGCCTTCTAATCATAAAGTCGTCGTTCCCATAATTTATCATATCAGTCCGATGATAAGTCAAAACATAGAGCTAAAGTAGCTATTTTCTCCAGTGTTTGCCGCATTCTGGAACACAAATAGGCGGGTGCACATAGGCTATGGTTGACTTCCGAATCGATTCCTCTAAGGAGTGCGAATAATGAGTGGTAATAAAGACAGAGCGAAAACCCATCAAATCCCGCTAAAAAAGCTCCCGCCCGTAAGCGTTGCACAAAAATTCCCCACCGTTCAAGGGAATGAGAAAGCTTCTGTTGCAGGTCTCAAGCTTAATCATAAAGAAGATGGCGTAGCCTCTGTGCTTAACGAATGCGTGGACCGCGCGTTCCGCATTCCTATATTTTTAAGCACAACCAATTCCGTAAACCCCATTCAAGAACAATTTCTCAATCGTCTTATATTAGAAATCGAAAATGCGCTGCTGTTTCCTCGCACATTGCCTCAAAGCGAACAATATCCCGAAACCATCCTGACCAATATCCGCCGTTTGGTAATATCCAGTTATGGCTTGTTGGCGATCAATTTCCGCAGATTTTTCGCTCAAATTCTTAAAACCAATGTTGGCCAGACGCCGACAACCGCCCCGTTCTGGGAAGGCTCCGTTTTTTCGCAGATCGAACCTGCGATGGCTTTTCAATTTGGCCTTCCGATATTATTACTAAGAGAAACGGGTACGGACGTCACCAATGGCATTTGGGCGGGAGGCATTGCGCCGCTTAACATTTTTATCGATTGGGATTCCGACAATCAATCCGTCGAGGAGTTTTTCAGCAGCATTCAATGGAGAGAAGTTTTTGCCAACTGGTCGGCAGAGGTAAGAGCTTATTATTATCTCCGTACGGAGCCGCAGTTCATCGTTCAGACTTAAATTCCAAATGCCCCTTTGTAACCTCTTCGGGAACGTGACTTGGCGGAGCCGGGGCCGGGACTTGAAGGCCAAAAGTGCCTTCACGAGGCCTCGGCCTGGGCTCGAAGGCCAAAAAAGTGCCTTCACGAGGCCTCGGCCTGGGCTCCAGGGCCAAAAAAGTGCCTTCACGAGGCCGCGCTCGGGGCTCGAAGGCCAAAAAAGTGCCTTCACGAGACCTCGGCCTGGGCTCGAAGGCCAAAAAAGCTCCTTCGCGAGACGACACAGGCCGCGGCCTCGCATAGACAGCATTGAACTTGCCTCCCGCTAATATAAGGACGGGCCTGCGACCAGCGTAGAAATAAGGAACGTGCAAGAACGCTCGTGTACCGGTTATTGCTGTTTAACTTACTCAAAAACCCGTTTTACTTTAGCGGCCACATAGCGGCTGCCCCCGCGACCCTGTACGTTCTCAATCATCATAGAGATCAGCAGCTGCGGGTCATCCGCGTCAAAACCGACGAACCAGCCGTTTTCCTGCCCTTTTGTGCCCTTGCTCGCTTTTAGCTCCGCGGTTCCCGTCTTGCCGGCGATCGAAGCGCCGGCAATATAGGCGCCATGCCCGACCCCTTCCGGACTCGCCACCGCCTTCACAAGATCGGCCTTGATTAATTCCGCCGTATCCGTCGACATCGCTTGCTCCTTCCACAGCTTTCCCGCAAAAGCGGAATCGGCCTCCGATAGCTGCGGATAGGCGATATTGCCGCCATTGACAAGCGCGGAGAAGGCGAAGGCGACATGCAGCGTCGTCATCTCTACCTGTCCTTGTCCGTAGCCGGAGTCGGCAAGCTGAATATCGCCGGACGGCGCGCCTCCGCCGCCGGCAAGCTGCGAAGCGCTGAACGGATAGGTCAGCGGAAGCGGTTCGCCTATCCCGAAGCGTGCCGCGCCTGCGACGAATTGCATTTTGCCGATGGCCAGCGCCGTCTGAGCGAAATAGATATTGTCAGAGTAGGTCAACGCCTTCGACAGATCGACCGGATTCAGTTCGTGTACCCGCTTCACGTAATACTTGCCCCAGGTACTGTCTTTCTTCCAGGTCAATCCGGCAATTTCCTTCGCCTCGTTTGGATCAAGCGCGCCGCTGTCGAGCCCAATCGCTGCCGTTATGACCTTAAAGGACGAGCCTGGCGCATATGTCCGGGAGAAGCGGTTCAGGAACGGATGACGCGGATCTTCATTCCATTGTCGGTATTGTTCCTTGGACACGCCTTGAACAAAAGCGTTCGGATCGTAAGACGGGCTGCTGAGCAGCGCCAGCACCTCTCCGGTCTTGGGCTGGATCGCCGCCACGGAAGCTTCATCGGCCTTTACTTCCTCGTAGATCGCTTGCTGCAACGCCGCATCGATCGTCAATTTGTACGTCGTGCCGTTCCTGGCATCTTGCCCTGCGATCACGGATTTCTGCACGCCTGCCCTATCCGCAATAACAACCGCTTTGCCTGACGTACCGCGCAATTGCGTCTCAAGCATAAGCTCCAGCCCCGCCTTGCCGATCAGATCTCCGGCCTTGTAGCCCTGAGCTTCGCGCGTCTTCAGCTCATCGGCGTTGATCTCTCCAATATAGCCGATCAGATGAGCCGCCACTTCGCCCAGCGGATAACGCCGTACCGTAACCTTCTGAGCGGAAACCCCCGGAAGCGCTATGAGTTCTTCCCTCGCCGCATTATCGACCACTACGGCGATCGGAACGAACAGATTCGGCTTCACCCACGACGCGCCAAGCTTGCGGTCGATCTCCTGTACAGTCATGCCTAATTTATTGGCCATCGACGCTTTAACCGTATCGGCCGAATCCCCGAGCTTGCCCGGCACAATGCCGAGTTGCGCCGCCTCGACGTTGACCGCCAGCGGATTGCCGTTGCGATCGACAATCTCCCCGCGTATCGCAGGAGTTTTCTCGATTCGCACCGTATCCCCCTCTTCCATACCGGGGAAAATATACGAAGGATTCCAATCGATTAGCCAGTTCGTTATACCGTCGTCCTGCACCGTCTTTCTGACCCGACCCTGGTTATCGAATGAGATAGGTCCTTCCTCCGTATCCATAGAGACGCGATAAGCGAACCCTTTAACAGAAGTTCCGGCCCCCGTCACCGCCCCGTCTTCTTCGGTCGGTAGCGCCGTTACGACCAGATTGGACACCTTAAGCGCATCGTAGATCGTCTGGTACCGCTTGACGAACTGTTCTTCCGTCAGATCATTTTTCACGAAAGGCGAGAGCAGCGCATACATCCCCGCATAATCAAGCCGTTCCCACGCTGACAAGTAAGAGATCACGCTTCCCGACGAATCCGGCGCGACTGATGGCTCCGAAGAAGGAGCGTCCGTGGACGTTTCCGAAGCCGAAGGCTCCGGAGACGATTTGCCGAACAAATCGGAACAACCTCCGAGCAGGAATGAAAGCATCATAAGAATAATCGCCGCCAAGCGAACGCTGGATTGTCGTTTCATCTGAATTGCCTCCTCGATACCAAAATCACCGATCTGTAAACACATTGCTTATTGTTTATACTGCGATCGCGGTTCGATGTTTCTGTTACCCGGAAATTTTGTCCCGTAAAGTCTGTAGCGGCTTCGGCCCCACCTTGTAGAGGCTCCATGCAGTAAGGTAAACTGTTTTCCTCTTTCTGAACTCACTATACAAATAAAAAGCGGCGCAGTATTACAAAAAACCGCAGTCCACTTCACTTATGAAGGGAGTAGCGGTTTATGGGCTTTATTAATCAACTTACTTTTCCGACGCAATCCGATTGGCAGGAGCCGTCCAAGCGGAAGCTTCTTGACCGAAGAGGTCCAATTCCCGGATATTTAATCTAACCCCAGATCTAGCCGCTTCTCCCTTTTGCAGCTCAATCGTCGCTCTTCTATGTTCGGCAGGCTCCGATATTGAAGCAAGAGCTTCATCCAAGGCTTGCAAAAACTGCTTAAAAAATTCTTCCGGCGAATCCTGAAAGCTTGCTCCATCAAGCATCACGCGCATAATCCGATTGTCCAAGGTCCCCATGGAGACCAACAAGCCTTCACCTTGTTTTCCGTGTTCAATTACCCTCATCTTGAGAAGTCATCTTTACTCCTCCTGCTTCCAGAATATCTAAATCTCCCAATCCCCGCGCAGCTGCTCGTACAACCAGATCAGAAAGATCGTATCGTTCGGCGCAATGTCTTGGCCGACGCCGAGTCGGCCTGCAAAGTGTTGGGCGATCGGCTGAGCCAGTTGCGCGAGGCGCTGCTGCGAGACAAACGGCAGCCGTTCCGCCCAAGTAGCGAGCAGCACCCAATCGGAATACCCGACCGCCCTGCGGCTCTCTTCGTCCAGTTGCTGACGCGGCAGCGATAGGCGCCTTCGGTCGATTTGCTTGTTAATCTTCTTCCGCAGCTTAAGCCGTTCCTTCTCTTTCTCGACGACGACAATCGTTCCCGCCACCATATCCCCGATTCTGCGGTCCAAGGAGCTGCTCATGACGACGATCATCCCCAGAAAATAGCCGACAGGCAGCATATCGATCAGCCGAAACAGATTGCGAATGAAGACCGCTAGCAGCCCGGCGTTCCGGCCTTCCATCTGCACCACGCGGATGCCGACCGCACGCTTGCCAACAGTCTGCCCACCCATGTAGTATTCGCACCCGACATAATAACCGCCCGTGCCAACCGCTCCGATAATGAGCAGCGCCGCGATCGCGTAATCGCTGTTTTCGAAGAATATAGAAGCGAAAGCAAGAGCGATATAGACGGCGACCAGAATCAGCATGTCGATCAATTGCGCAATGGCCCGCATCCCCACTCCCGCCGTAGGGAATTCCAACCGGACCTGCTCGGGCGTTACGATCGACACTTCTTTTTCCAACGGATAGCTCATTCTTATGCTCCTCGTTTCCGGGAATTTATGGTAGGATAATAAAAAATAGGAGGTCTGAGCGATGGATCCCGCACAGCGAATTCAGCGATACAAAGAGGATTGGTCCGAGCTCGAGCGGCTGCTCGACGCGTTAAATCACATCCGCCGACCGATTAGCGCTGGCGATATCGACCGTTTGACCGCGTTGTACAAATCGGCGGCGGCACATTTGTCAGCCATGCGTACGCAATGGCCGAACGACCCGACCGCGACTTACTTAAACCATCTTGTCGCCAGAGCGCACCATGTCCTGTACAAGCAATCCGACAAAGGCGCAAGCCGCATCGGACGCTTCTTGGGCACGTACTTTCCGTCCTTAATTAGCCGGAGGCAGCCATTCATTCTGATTGCGGGAGCGCTGTTTCTTCTCGGCATGATCGCCGGATTCGCAGCGGTGGGGTCGGACCCGCTTAACCTATATCTGGTGCTGCCTGCGAATATCGCCAACGCGATCGATCCCGCTGCGACGAACGCTCCTCGCGGCGATCTTCACAGCCCGCTCGTCTCGACGGAAATCTTCATCAACAACATACGCGTTGCCATGCTGATCTTCGTAAGCGGAGTGACGCTGGGGATTGGCACCGTGTATTTGCTTGCCTACAACGGCTTGATCGTCGGAGCTCTCGCGGCCGTCTTCATGCAGGCCGGCGAAAGCTATGTTTTCTGGGCGTATATTCTCCCCCACGGCATTATCGAGCTGACCGCGATCTTCATCGCCGGCGGAGCCGGCCTATATATGGGGTACCGCTTTTTCGTACCGGGCGCGTACCCGCGCAAGCGGCAGTTCCTCCAGGCTGCTAAAGAGTCCGTGCAGCTGCTGCTCGGCACAATTCCGCTATTCGTGATCGCGGGCGTCATCGAAGGATACGTCACGCCATCGCAGCTGCCGTTGGGCGTCAAATATGCCGCTGCCGGCGGCACGCTGCTGCTGCTCGTTCTCTATTACGTTTACGGCCAGTTCAGAGCCCGTTCCGCGCTTTCAAATCCAGGTATTCGTTGACCGCGCTAAGCGCCAATCGGTCGGCCGGCACATCCATCACCTGGATGCCCAAGCCGGCCATTTGACTCACGTATTCGCTGCGATCGAGACGGAATTTATGCGCCAGACTCTGAATATAAGCAGTCCGCTGGTTCACCGGCTCGGTTCGCGCCCATTCTTGCAGCAAAGGATCGTTCAAGGAGACGAGAAGCGGCACATGGCTTCTGCGCAGTCGACGCGCGTAGACGGGCAGCTCCTGGTCGTACAGATAGCTCTCCATATCGGAGAACAACACGACGAACGATCGTTTCTTGGTCTGCCGCAGCACATGCGACAAAGCCAAACCGAATCCGGGTTCGACGAAATCGGATTTCAGGTCGTAAGCGGCCAGCGTCAGTTGGCGCAAATGCGGGAGGCCGCGCCCCGGGGGGACGTACGTCTTGATTCGGTCGGAGAAAGCGAGCAGCGCGACGTAATCCCCCTGCTTCAACGCGACCGCGGCCAGAACGAGCGCAGCTTCGAGCGTGCGGTCCAGCTTAGTCTGATGCTCAAGCTCGACTCCCATCATTCTTCCGCAGTCGAGTACAATCGTGACGACTTTGCCTTTCTCGGGCCGGAGAATGTTCGTCATCAGCTTTCCGCTGCGGGCCGTCGCTCGCCAGTTCACCCGCCTCGGATCGTCTCCCTGCGCGTAGCTGCGGATCGAATCGAAGTCCGTGCCGGACAGATGGGGCCTTGCCAGCCTGCTGCCATCAAGCACCAGAGAATCCTGAGCTGCAGCCAGGATGCCGCGCACTCGCGAGAGGTCCGGCACGATCCGAACTTCGCTTCGGCATGTCAGCCTCGTCTGCTTCTTCCACAGCCCGACTCCGCCCCAATAGCGAAGCATCGCGCTTCCGAACGTATAAGCTCCCCTCTCCTGCCCTGCGGCGTCGTATTCGAAACCGACCTCGCTTTCCTCCAGGCGGCCTCTCCATACCTCCTGCGGAATCCGAACATCCTGCTCGTCCTCCCGTTGCGTGCGGTAATCCGTGAAGGAAATCGGAATGTCATCGGCTAGCTCGACGTTCAGAGAAAAGCCCAACGCCGGAGCGGCCAGCAGAGAAAGCCGAACCTTGAAGGATTGGCGTACGTCGGCCTCCTCCGGTATTGTCCTCTCTGCGGAGAACCGCTTCCGCGAGGGCAGCAGAAGCAGATCGACGACGCTGAACAGCGCCAGTACCAGATAAAATCCCCAGAACGAATAAGCGCCGTAACCTAGCGCATAGACGGCCCCGATCAGAACGGAACCGATAGCCGTAATCGCGACAAGGCGGCGAGTGGGAACGATCGACTCATCGCCAAATTGTCTATCGAGGAACCGGAACAGACGCGAGCGTTTCCTGGACGATGTGGTCACTGCTGCCGCCCTCCAATTCCGCCTGCGGCGTCAGCAGCAGCCGATGGCGGAGCGCAGGGCGCGCCACCAGCTTCACGTCGTCCGGCGTCACGTAGTTTCTGCCTTCGAGAGCAGCCCAGGCTTTGCTCGCCATCAGGATGGCAATTCCGGCGCGCGGGCTTGCTCCGAGCTGTACCCGCTTCGATTCGCGCGTTCTGCGTATGACCGCCGTAATGTAGTCGATGACCGAATCCTCGACGACAACTTCCGCCGCATGCGCCTGGGCTGCCCGAATCTCATCGAGCGTAAGCTCTGGAACGATCGCCTGATCGCGCTCCGTCGCGAACGGGACGTGCCCTCTTAGAATTTGCCGTTCCTGCTCTTCCCCCGGGTAATCCAGGATCAGCTTGAACAGAAAGCGGTCGAGCTGCGCTTCCGGCAGCGGATATGTACCTTCATATTCGAGCGGGTTCTGCGTCGCGACGACGAGGAAAGGCTCCGGAAGCCGGTGCGTCGCCCCGTTAATCGTCACCTGCCGCTCCTCCATCGCTTCGAGCAACGCAGCCTGCGTTTTCGGTCCGGAACGGTTGATCTCGTCCGCTAGCACAAGGTTGGCGAACACAGGTCCGCGGACCGTTTGAAATTCGTTTTCCTTCGTATGATAGATGACGCCTCCCGTAATATCGCTGGGCATCAAATCCGGCGTAAACTGGATGCGACGGTACTCGCCCCCCGTTAACGCCGCAAGCGTGCGCGCCATCTTCGTCTTGCCGAGTCCCGGCACTCCTTCCAGAAGCACATGTCCTCCGGCCAGCAGCGCCGCGGCCATGAGCCGGATATTCGTCTTCTGCCCGTACAGCCGCTGCTCCATCGCAGTCAGCAGTCTCCCCATGCTTGCGCTCATTCTCGTCACTCCTTCTCCAGTAACGCGATCATCTCGCCGTACTCTCGCGTCCGTTCGACGAAATCGCCATCCGCTCCCGCGCCGCGTTCCAACGCCTGCGCGTGCCGCAGCAGGCGCTCCAGCTTAACCGCCTGCGCTTCGCTTAAGCGGTCTTTTGCCAGCCGCTCCGCCTCTTCCGGCGCGGCTTCAAGGGGCAGCCCCCAGCGCGCCAGCAGCAGACGACGTAGGGCGCGTGCCTGATGCGCGAGCGCCTCGCTCTTGAAGCGGCGGCGCTCGTACCACGCAGCGACGGCCCGCAGCGTTTCGTCGCCGCGGCGCACCGTCCAGGCGCGCGGCGTATAGGCCGGGCCGAAGCGCTTGCCGCGCTGCCACAGCCAGAGCAGCAGCGAGACGGCCAGCCCTGCGCAGACGGAGACGAGCCACGCCGGATACACGGCCAGGAACCCCGGCGTCTCCTCATAACCGTGATGGTACTCGTCCACCCACAGGACGGTGCGATTCCCGTCGCCGACCAGCCACGGCCATACGAGCTCAAAATGATCGTGCTTCAGCACGTTTTCATTCGTCAGCCACTCGGGCGCAACCGCCGCGACGATCGTTCCTTCTCCGTGCGGTCTTTTCACCCCGATGACTCCGCTTGGATCGCGAAGCAGCTCGATATCGCCGTCTTCCAAGGTAATTCGCTGCTTTATTGCAACCTCCGCCATTCGTTCGACAACTGCTTCCCCCTCCTGCCGCATCACGGTGACGGTTCCGGATAAAGCGTCCGAGCGTTCGGTTCGAAATCCATCTCCCGCGCCTAGATTGCGGCTGAAAAGCAGCAGCTCGTTCCCTCGCTCCACCCATTCGAGCAGCTTCGCCCATTCGCCATCAAGCGGCGCGGCGGGCTCGACAATGAGCAGCGTCTGCCCTGTGCTCGCGGGCAGCTCGCTCCACGAGCGCTTCCATGTCTTGATCGGAGCCTGCTTCTCCTTAAGCAGCTCGATCACGCCCTTCGTCCCATCCACGTCAGCGGAGAACGATACGTAAGGCGCTAATCGCTCGGGCTGCGGTCTTACGACGATCAGTCCCAGTCCAACAATGAGCATGACGCAGACGGCCAGCCCGATCACATGTTTGTTCCGATGCAGCAGCTGCTTGATCGGCGACATCCTACCTCGCCTCCCTCTCCGCAATCAACGCAGCGATATCGCGTTGAAAGCCCTGGAAGCTTTCATCGTCCGCAGGCTCGTGCCCGTACCATACCCGTTCGAACAGCAGAGCGCTCCGCTGAAAATACGGCACCGCATTCGCCCGGTTCCGCTCCAGCTCATCTCGATAATCCCAGTCCGTTTTCCATTTCTCGATGCGAATCCAGCCAGCCCGTTCCAAGTAGAACAGCAGCGACAGGTACGAACAGCGAATGCTCTCCCGGATTTTCCCTTCGGCATGCGCAGCCTTCGCCATCGCCGCATACTGCTCATACGTCAACGCCATCTCCGATGCCCCCACAGGCGCCTTATGACGGCGAGTTTTCCCATTGTACGCGATCTGCCTGGAGAACCCGTAAATCGCCCAGCACAGTGCTACCAGCACCGCGCCCAACACCACGAACAATCCGACGATCACCGCGCTATTTGCCCCATGAAGGGAAGGAAAACGATCAATCGCCCAGTCCACCAGCGCTTCCAGCCAACCCTTGCGCGGGCTGGCGGTCTGTTCATGCACATATCTCGTAAATTCGTCCCTGCTCAGAATTTCGCCAAGTCTTTGTTTGTCTTCAAGCAGCTCGGACCGGTCGCTCATTGGTCGGCCGGAGGCGGAGGCGGCGTCATAAAATTCGGGCCGATCCGGTTAATCATCTCTTCAAGTCCCATTCCGTCGCGAACCCTAAGATCGAAATAGCTAACCGCATACACCACATAGAGAATCGGCGCTGTCAGCAAATTGACAAGCATCTGCAGCAGAGCGAAAACAATGCCGCTCATCGGCACCAACGCAAGGAGGAAACCGGCGACTAAATTAAACAAATAGATCAACAGCATCATGACCAGAAACAGTCCGAACAGTCTCCAGAAGCTTTGACGCGTCAAACTCCAGCTTCTTCCGAATCCAACCGACTCTTCTTGGAGTGCGACCACCGGAAGAAAGTACATGAAGCGGATTACGAAATAGTAAAAGGTGAACACGACCCCAACCGAAACAAGGATTATCCCCACACCACCCAAGATCGCGGCGACAATCATGCCCAAGATCATAGTCACGATCGCGATTGCAATAATAAAGCCGAGCATCATTAGAGCAAATAAGACCGAACTGCCGAGCAATCCCCCGTACCTCTTAAAGGACATCCGCAGCAATTGGAGCGCCGACGGAGCTTCTTCCCCCTTCATGACGTGGTATACGAGAAAAACGACGGAGGCGACGGCGACCGGCGTCAGAAACAGAAAGACTAAGCCAAAGAGAAAAACGACCCACCCATGGCTGCCTTCAGAGAGCAGCGGTTCCGCGTCTGCGGAAGAATAATTCACAATTCCTTCCATATTGAACATCGATTGGACGGTCTGCCCCTGAGTCATGGCTTGAAGCAAATAAAATAGGCCATAGCAGATCAACATAATCGACATCAGTTTCGCAAAATGCTTGCGATACAATTGAAAGCTTAAATCGATCATTCTACCGATTCCGATTGGCTTCGGGACTTCATGAGGCACAATAAAACCTCCTAAGTTTTTCTAAATTTCTCTCATTATACTACACTATGCGCAAAGCTTGTCGCTGAGTCAAAAAGAAAATTGAAAGGCGATGAGCGAGCGCTTCAAACGTTATTTCAGAAGCCCCCCGCTAGTCATATCCTCTCCGACTCCTTTATTCCCCTAACTCCTTGCACGATCTTTTCCTTGAGAAACTCAGGTAACACAAAGACCATCGGTGCTGAAGGAATGTCGAATTTCAGATGGGAATGAGGAATTTCCGTAAGTAAAGTACCTACCGGGTCATCTTGCCTGTCGCGAATCACGTTCCAGAATATTCTCGATCTATGATCCTCCGTCCCCCATTTCTCAAGGGAGTTTCTGAAAACCAAGCGCTTTGCGATAACAAAATCGTTCTCCTCCAGCTTCACCATGGCACTAAATCCGGCGCTTTCCAATTGTTCGAATACAGTCGGCATAAGCTGATCCAAATAAAGGCCGTAGGCTGCATCTTCTATCTCCGCAAAAGCGGCCGTCAAGTCTGCATGCATCGATTCGTACAAGGACTTCCATTTGGACTCGATATAGCGGTTGGCCTCCTCACCGATCTCTTTTATCGTCATGTCTTGGCGGAATTTCGGAAAATATTTTTCCATTCACTTTCTCCTCCTTTTTGTCCTTTCGCAAAAATTGTACAACATGCAAGCCAATTGTAAGGATGATCAGATTGAAACAAGGAAAGTCTAATGGTTTCATAGAAAACCTTATAATCAACTTTAATTTTTATGTTAGGAGGAGACTGCAATTATGAAAATGCGCCCTCAAAAAATGGCGACAAAATTTACGATTAGCCCCAGCACTTTACGAAACTATGAAGCTAAAGGCCTCATACCTCCCGCAGAAAGATCCGAGAACGGCTATCGTTTCTATACGGACTTGCATGCAGCCTACTTGGCTTGTATTCAAACCATGGCCCCTGCATTCGGGATGGAAGTGACGACGGAGGTGCTTCATGATCTTCAGCGTGACGAGATTCATAACGCTTTATGGGTCATCAGGGAAAAGGAAGTTGTTTTATACGAGGATAAAGAGAAATTGGAGCGGTTGATTGAAGAAATTCGGCAATTAGCGGACGATAATACATCTTCATTTGCCAAGGAGCGCCTTACCATCCATCAAGTATCCACGTTAATGAAGATACCTAAATCAACGATCCGATACTGGGAACACGCAGGTTATGTGATCGCGGACCGGGACCTGGAAAACAGTTATCGACGCTACCATGAAGGTCATCTTCTTAAAATGAAGTTGATCCAGATCATGCAGAACTCCGTTTATTCCGAAGAAACCGTAAAATCTAAGCATAGAATTGCCGCTGCAGAGCAGAGCGATTTGCAATGCGTCATGAAGCTGGCCGAGAATATCCGGACTTATCTGGATAAGAGGATCGAGTCTCAAATATGTGGAATTTCCAAACTCTATAATTTAATTCAATTGATAAAAACGCCGGTCTAACTCCTTCCTCTGTTCACGCATCTATCATTTGCTCGACTGTAATCATCACCGCACTGGCTAAAACGACTTCTTCGCCATGATCTCCGACGAATCTTTCGTTAATTCGGCCAACCATTTCGCCTCATGTTCAAACAGCTTATCCGCTTTCGAGGTGCTCAGGGCCGCCAGTAGTTTGTTGACCTCTTCCTTGTCCGGCGCTACTCTCCAAAGGAACGATAGGCCATGCATCAGCTCGCTCATTGGATGTTGCCCGCCCCCTTTGCGTTGACGAGACACAATTGTTTTAACCCGACTCAAAACGGTTTTCGTTTCCGAGTCGCCCCCCCATTGGTCGAGAGCTTCCATGGCGCTCCATTTCACATCAGGGGACCTGTCGTTTTCAAGCGCCGATACAAATAAAGGCACATGAGTAACATCCCCGAATTCGGCGGCAAAACGTATCGCAAGACTGCGAATCTCGCCGTTGGGCGATTCGATGAGCGCCAGCACGTCGGGAAGCGCCTCCCTCAGACGGAGCTGTTTCAGTGCCCACAGCGTATAGACGATATCGTACTGGTCGTTCGAGTGACGAATGATTTCGATTAAGCGCCCCTTCACTTCCTCCGGCCGGCAACGGGCCAGCACCCGAAGCGCTTCTCTGCGGATCGAATCGTCGCTCGACTCCGACAATGCAAGGAACATTTCGGCATCCGGCACTTCCGGTACGCGCGCGAACGACCACATCATTCGCGACTTCGTTTGCATCTTGTTCGTTTTCGCAAACTCGTCCAGCATCAGACGGACAGCCTTGACATCCCCTGTATTTTTCGCCAGATGGCTCCATAGGAAGCAGGCGTTCCCCCTTGTTTCATCGTCTTGCGTTTCCTCCAAGACCTGTGCCGCAACATCGATCAAGGTCGGATCGTCCAACCGTTCCGCTTCGCGCAAAGCCTTCCAAGACACTTGATCTTCCGAATTCCGAACTTCTCTCCCTTGCTCATCCGTCTTGATGGTCATGCGGTGCAGCAGGTCTCGAATGTATTGTATCTCTTGACTCATAAACAGCCCCCTCTAGCGTATAAACAGGACAATCTTGAAGGGTAGTCAGGATATTCTTGCAGTCTTACCATCTCAACTATAACTTCTCTAATAGCTCGAATCGTTTGCCCTACATAACTGATCGCTACATCGGCATTTTCTTTGTTCAGCTTCAAGCCTTCATCTGTATAATGACCGTATAGAATCTCAATAAAGTCTTCGCCTTTGGAATTCAAGCGTTCCTTCTCAAAGAAGAATTGATATAGGACATTTTTTTGCTTGTCATCAAAGTATAACATCTGTCCCAGCGACATTTTTTTCTTAGTAACAATATGATATACATATATTTCGTTAGCCACCAAGCACTCCCCCCGTCACCATAATTAATTACTTATTTTACCACAATGGAAATCGACCCAGGCTAAGTATCGAAAGAATTCATAAGAACCATTAGTTCTGTTGAGCTTCTTCGCATTCTTGAGACTTGCAGCAACTTTAACATACACGAAAGGCCGCCGAAGTAATCGGTGGCCTCACTTTTAGTGATAGAATATTGTCTCTCGTAAGCGGAAGGATCTACAATTTGGCCTACTGTCTTGTAGATTCTAGTATATAAAATATCTGTCCCATAGAGGTGAAGCTGAAGACGCTTTGCAACGGACTGCGACGAGTAATTATCCCATGACGTACTATACATAGGTATTCTTTGAGATTGGCGAATAGCTTGGGCCCAGGAAGAAGCGACCCGAATTGCATATCCTTTTCCTCGATAGCCCTCCAATGTCTCCACACCGGCCTCAGCAGCTCTATCGCTACTTCTTGCGCTAAAGCATACCGATACCGCCATGTTGTTTTCCATCACCATATAACAAGGTTCTCGAGACTCAAGTTCCGATAACAGTGAGGAAAATCCATGTTCCAGGTAGAATTTATTATTCTCGGTGACTAGAGTAGCATCCGTGTAATCCGTACCGATCTCATTAAATGTGTAAGCAGGACCCATCCATATTCGACTAATTTCTTTATCCATTTGTAATGTGTTAATCACATTGGACAGTTGCTCATTTGGGTCATACCTATCCATTATTTTCATGACGTCGCGGATCACGTTATTCGAGATATCATTTCGGAATCTTATTACTCGCCCATTATTCGTTTGCCCCCAAAAAAACCGGGGTGCTGGATGGCGGACACGCTCATTAACTCCTGTAATTCTTCCAGCTTAATCATGAACATAGAGAACCTCAGCTTGAATGTCC
The DNA here is from genome assembly GCF_017671885.1 of Cohnella sp. LGH. Classification (NCBI taxonomy): domain Bacteria; kingdom Bacillati; phylum Bacillota; class Bacilli; order Caryophanales; family Paenibacillaceae; genus Cohnella; species Cohnella sp. LGH. Next base: position 8,690,059 of record NZ_CP072117.1, on the reverse strand, counting down.
ATAAGTTCTAAATTGTTGTACAGACCATTACCTCCTCTATTGTGAGTCGCTCACCCTTTCCCGGCTTTTAATCATCATCAACGATCACTCGCTCTCTCCGTATTCTGTCACAAGAATATCATTTCATCGAAACAGTTTGCAGCGTCTTCTTTTCAATCCGTTTTTTTGTGGTGTCACCCTGTACAGCACGGCTATTTCACCAACTCATAGCGAGCTGCGATAATACCTGAATTGAACGTTCGGCTGGATAGCAGCTTGAGCCTGATTTTCTCACTAGCACCGTCGAATACCGATTTTCCGCTGCCTAGGATGACCGGACAAATCGTCAACAGGAATTCGTCGATCAAGCCAAGCTCAAGCAGCGTCTTCGCCGCCCCTGGGCTGCCGAAGATAACAAGATTTTTGCCTGGCTGCTCCTTGAGCGCCTTAATTTGCTCTGCGATATTGTCTTTGATCAGTGTCGTATTGTTCCATTCCACCTTGTCCATCGTGCTGGAGATGACGATCTTCTTAACATCCTGCACCCATTTGGCATGCTCCATATCGTGCGTCGACGCATTCGGATTGTCCAGCATCGTAGGCCAGTGGCTCTCCATCATCCGGTACGTCGTGCGTCCGTATACGGGAGAGCCGACTTCGGCCACGACCTCCTCAGCGTATTTCTCAAGTTCCTCGTTATACGGAATCCAATCCAGTCCTCCATTCGAATCCGACGCATACCCGTCCAGCGACACATGCATGAACAATACGAGTTTTCTCATGTCTGTTTCTCCTTTGATTTTGAATTTTTTGTTCAATTTTTTTTGGCCGTTGGCCCGTATTTCGTCCTGCCTTCACGTTTACTATAAATCATTACGTTACGTAAGGTTCAAGCAGAATATCCCGCCAGCTTAATAAAATATGGATACTCATGTTAATAAATATTGGATGCGTATAGGATACAATCCTGCCCGTTAGCGAAACAGGCTACCGATTGCCAGCAGTCATGCGTCTTTGTGCTATCGTTTGTCAGATTGAATTAACGGGCAGAATACCCTAGTGATATACTTTCAGTGGAGGTGCTTGTATTGTGATAGGATGACCTCTCATTTCTCCTGGATAAATAATCTCTCGGAAAAGGGTGCAGCGCATGAACAAAACGGATCGTTTGTTAGCCATAGTGCTTGAGCTGCAGCGTAACAAAGTGTTACGAGCCGAGGATTTAGCCGCTATATTTGAAACAAGTGTGAGAACCATCTACAGGGATATTCAGGCTTTGAGTGAAGCTGGCGTATCCGTGGTAGGGGCGCCAGGACAAGGATACTCCTTAATGGAGGGGTATTTCCTGCCGCCAGTCAGTTTCACAGTGGAAGAAGCAGTGGCGTTGCTCATCGGGACAGATTTTATCGAGCATTGGTTTGATGTTCACTATGGCAGTAAGTCTCGAACTTCGAGAGGGAAGATTGAAGCCATCCTGCCAGAACCGATCCGCACTGAGGCATCCCGGATTCGCAAGAGCTTTCGTTTGCTTACTACTGCTAAAGATATAGCACGAATACAAGAGAAGGCGTACTTGGAAGCGATTCGTCGAGCGATACTGGAGGAACGAAAAATAAGATTCCGCTATTCCAAAAGAGTTGCCGAGGCTGACGGGAACCGCCAAAGTATTCGTACAGTTGCTCCTTATGGACTTGTGCTTCATCAAGGATCATGGGTACTCGTTGCGCAGTGTGAATTGCGTCAAAACATCCGTCATTTCCGGTTGTCCCGTATGTCGGAGCTTATCGAGCTGGAAGATAGATTTATATTGCCCGCAGATTTCCTTTTAGATGCATACCAGCCTCCAGACGATCGCAACGTCCTTGTGCGCATTCGGGTCCAGCCTGACATTGCCGATAAAGTAAGGGAATCGAACAACTTCTATATACACACAATAGAGGACCATACGGAAGGGTTGCTGGTGACTTTACGTGTTCGGCAGCCTGAGGAATTGCTGCATTGGGTGCTCGGTTGGGGAAGCGGAGTGGTTGTGCTGGAGCCGGAAACCTTCCGAGATCGGGTTAGACACGAACTGAAAAAAACGTTCGAACGCTACTGACATAATGGTGTCAGTAGCGTTCTTTTATACTTAGGAAAAAGAGGATTAGAGGCGATGATAAATAATGATAACAACAAAGATCGCATTACAACGCTTCGAGGAAACTGCGACACATTATATTCATGAATTGAATCAATTCAGTCTGGAGCAGCTGAGGCAAAAGCAAAGCGACAACGAGTGGTCAATCGGACAGATGTTTCAACATCTCATTAGCTCCGCGCTTTATATGCAGCTTCGTAATATTGATCAGTGCCTGATGCCCAGCCAAGATTCCATGGTGCCTGGAACGGAAAAAACCGAGGTTGGTGCGGCTATATTTTCTCAAGGAAGCTTCCCGCCCATTCGTATTCATGTGCCGCCTTCCCCGCAATATACTCCTGAGCAGCCGGAGAGCAAGGAGCAGCTCATTCAAGGCTTACGCACTGTCATTCAGAGAATGAAGGACATTGAACCTACCCTAGAAAAAGTGTCCAAACAAATTACAGTGTCCCATCCGAGATTCGGCGGATTGTGCGCGGAGGAATGGTTTTTACTTGTCGAAATGCACTACCGTCATCATCTTCTGCAGTTGGACCGCTTAAAACAAGGATTGGTACGGGAAGCGACCTAAACATCTATAAAAAAAGAGGGATTTCGAAGTATGCAAATGGATGAAATAAGCCAACAAAGCCGCTTCTGGATTGGTGTCGTGTCCGCATCCCATGTAAAGCGTGGAGAACTGGAGGGATTTGCTCAGCTCTGTCACGGCAAGTCGGCGCCATTGCGTAAGATGCGAGCAGGCGATTGGCTGATCTACTATTCCCCGCGAACAGAGATCAGGAAAGGGGCGCCACTCCAAGCGTTCACCGCTATCGGGGAAGTGGCTGATGATATAGTCTACGAATATCAGATGTCGGAATCATTTGTGCCGTTACGCAGAAATATCCGCTATACTTCATGCCGTGTGGTACCGATTAGAGATCTTTTAGAAAAGCTTAGCTTCACTCGCGGGAACCGAAATTGGGGGTATCCCTTCCGCTACGGTCATTTTGAGATCAGTCTGGAGGATTTTATGACAATTTCCAGTGCGATGCTATATTGCCTACCCTCTGATTTCACATTTTTACCTCATGCAACTTTAAGATAAAGACAATTGCCACGATAAGGAATGACACCATAAATAAAGTAAGCCCGAACACTTTCTGCTCAGCTGCGTACAAAGATGCCGAAGCTAGAACGAACACAACAAACTTTAATGCCGTTCGAACGGGGAATGAAAAGACGGGAATTGAAGCCTTCGGGGAGAGAAACACCCCCCATAGAATGGCAACGGCTAGCGGCAAAGCGACCGCCAATATGATTTTGACTGCTATCCCTGACTTGAGATGGTAACCATAATATCCGAATGCAATCATTGCGACTATCTCCAGCAGAAAAAATACAGCGAGGATGCTGCCTACAATCCATTTCATTTCCATCCGCCCCTAAGGTCGACCTCTTTATTTTTGCGCCTCGGCATTGTACCGATTAGCACGCCACTATTCATCGGGAGGGCTGAGCTTAACGTGTCCATTGGCGAAGTCCTATAACAAGCCGTCTTCCAGTTGCTCAAGCACACAGCTCCACCAATGGTTTTCGTCTGCCAGACTGGCCGCATCCTTCTCTTCAAACAAAGCCCGCATCCGGGCCAGCTCCGCCTTGCGGTCGAAGGCCGGCCGTTTCGGACGCTGCGGGAGGATTTCGCCACGGCGGAAGGCGGCCAGCCGTTCGCTCATTTCTTCCGCCGTCCATATCGTCGCTTGATCACCTTCGGAGTGACTTGCTATAAACGATCGGACGCTTGACAAGAACATCAGAAACAGACGAATATCCGAGTTAACGAATCCTGATTCCCCGGAGGCCGGTTGGAAGGAATAGAGATGCCCGGAGCCTTGAGCCAAACCCAGAATGGCGCTTTCCGGCTCCCATTCGTATCCGATGGGCAGCAACTTGCGTTCGCCAACGTGCAGAAGTCCCATGTCCGCGAACGATTGGAAGCGAACGCCCAAGGCGGTATCCGCGGGCTCGATAAAAGGAAGTCCTTCCTTAAGCAAATATGCCTCTACCTTCTCAGGCAAATTGACGGATCTGACGAGATCCGGATCATACTCGACAACACGTTTCAAAGCTCCAATCCCTCCTCTTATTTCAACGTAAATAATTAAGCCCGTTCAACATGCACGGAAGGCCCCCGAGGTAATCGGCGGCCTTGTCGGTGATAACTCCTCCCATCATAACTGGCGGCTTAGAAATTGTCGAACAGAAACATCCGCGCTTAGTCCAATAGCAAGGCTATAAGCAGAATAGGCGTCTTCTTTGCGGTTCATCCGTTTGTACAAGTGGCCGGCAAGCGCCCAATAGGGCTGATAGTTCACCACTTCCTCGGATGAGATAGCCTCCAATAAAGTAAGCCCTCGTTCCGCTCCATAAGCCTCTGCAATAGCAGCGGCTCGACCGACCAAAACTCCCAATGTAGGGGACTTTTGAATGAGCCCCTCATATAAAAGAGCAATCTCCTCCCACTCGATGCTTCCGGTCCATAGACGTTGTGCATGTATGGATTGAATCGCGGCGATGAGTTGGAACCGACCGATTCGCCCAGTTTGCGAAGCGGCATGAAGATAACGCTCCGCCTCTACGATCAAGCCTTTCTCCCACCGTGAACAATCCTGCTCGGAGAGGGGAATATAATTCCCCCCCTCATCATACCGGGCCGCACGTCGTGCTTCGCAGTAGAGCATAGTTGCCACCAGACCGTAAACCTCAGGTTCGCGAGGAGCCAATTGAAGAAGCAGCTTTCCTAGATAGATTGCTTCCTCCGCCAATCTTCTTCTGGGCGAATCGGCAATGGCCGCCTCGTCCCATCCACTCCCGTAAGCAGCATAGATGGCCTCCAGGACGGAATCGAGACGATCCGGGATCTCTTCTGCGCCAGGCATTTCAAAAGTGAGGCGCTCGGCACGGATTTTTGATTTTATCCTCGTAAGATGCTGGCTCATAGTGGAGGGCTTTACGATGAATGCAGACGCAATTCGAGCTGCATCGATCCCAAGCACCGTCTGCAACATAAGCGGTGTACGCATAACAGGATCAATTGCCGGATGAGCACAAAGAAACATCATCCTCAGGCGTTCGTCCGGAAAGACATCGTTTGAAGAAGACAGACGCTGTGCATCCTCCGATATGGCAAGGAGTGTCGGCAGCGCGTTTTCAGAAATACGAGCACGGCGGGTTTGGTCGATAAGCCGTCTACGAGCGGCCGTAGTCAGCCATGCTTCTGGCTTATCCGGAATGCCGATCTTGGGCCAGGCCTCCAGCGCGGCGAGAAAAGCATCTCCAATAGCATCCTCAACAGCCTGCAAATCCCGCCAATTTACAGCCAAGTAGGAGAGTAATCGACCATAAGCAGCGCGAGCCGTTTCTTCAATGATCTGACTGGTTTCCATAGAGCGACTATTTCAACGCGGGAATGTTCTGTCTGACCTCAACCACATCGACAGGCCCTCGAGCAGCCCATTCTAATGAGGTGTCTAAGTCCGGAACATCAATCACGAATATCCCGCCGAGCTGCTCTTTCGTCTCAGGGAACGGTCCATCCTGAACTACCATCTCACCACCACGACGTTTCACCGTAGCAGCTGTCTCGGGAGCATAGAGACCTGAACCGAATACCACTATTCCAGCTTGCCGCAATGCATGTACATAGTGCGTCTAGCTAGCCAAGTATTCTTGTTTTCGGGCCGGATCCGTTCTTGCTGCAAAGTCCTCCTGACTTTCGTAAAACATCAAGGTGTAATTCATTGTAAAGCTCCTCCCTTTAATCCTTAATATAATTTGGTTTCGTTATAATGTCGTACCAACCGTTCCGATTTCTACATCTCAATCAAAATAATCATCCGGCAAATTTAATTCTTTCAAACAGCCTATAAATTTTTCCCTGAAATTAGGGATCAAAACCGAAATGAGTGCTTGACGAAATGAATTGAGGATAGAAATGGAAAAACATCTGCTACTCCTGTATTGTTGTAAGTCCTACCCAACAACAAAAAGGAATAGACAGATGCAAACTCAGTATATCAATGAATGGCTCGACATACCAGAGCTAAAGATTCATCAACTGTTATCCATTCATGACGATGAAGTTCACATAGAAGCCTTGCCGCTAGACGACAAGCAAATCTGCCCATGCTGCGATTCAGATCAAGCAGTGATTCGGAAGGGAAGCAATGGGATGCGAACCGTCCGACATCTATCCGTTTTTGAGAAGAAAACCTATCTGCACGTGCCGACCATTCGTATGTTTTGCAGTAACTGTGAAGCCGGATTTGTATGGGCATACGATTTCGTCGGTCCCAAACAGCGCTACAGCAGGCTTTTCCGCTCCCATACGGTCGAACAGGCGCTTGGGTCCACGGCCGCGCATGGCGCTCGGATACAGCAAGCGCCGGCGAGTACCGTACAACGTATGCATAACGAGGCGGTCCCTGCTCTTTGCGATGCGCTTTACAAACAAGTGTGGGAAGAAGCAAAAGAAACAGCTGAACTGGTTCTGGGTGTCGATGACTTCGCGATCAAGAAGGGTCATACGTATAACACCGGCATTCACAACCTCAAAGGCGAGACGATGCTGGACCTGTTGCCGGGCCGAAAGCTGGAAGCGCTGCGTGCGTACGCTCAGGCGCACCCTGAGTTCCTTCGGCTTGATCCGAAGGCAGTGGTCATGGATTTGGCTCAGGCGTATCACACCTGGATCAGCGAGTGTTTCCCGAAAGCGATTCGCATCGCAGACCGTTTCCATGTTCACGGTTATGTGATTGAAAGCGTACAGGAAGTTCGTAAAACTGTTCAGCCAACGTTATCTCCGCGAGCCAAAACTTATCTAAAAGCAAACCACCGTCTGCTAAATCCGCCTGCCGAATCACTGAGTGAAGAAAGTGCAAAGAAGTTGGACACGATGCTGAATTACTCCCCGCTGCTACGCAGCATGTGGGAATGGAAAGAAGCGTTCACGACTTGGTATGACTGCTCGCCAAACTATACTGTTGCCAAGCTGGGATTTGAGCGTTGGTGTACGCAAGGCGATCAGATCGACCACGCTGCCGTCCAAAGTGCGCTAAAGACCATGCGCAATTGGCAGGAAGAAATCGTGAATTACCATCAATGCCGATGGACAAACGCAACCGTAGAAGGCCGCCATAATCGTATTAAAGCCTTTCAACGCCGCCATTATTTCACAAGGAATCGCAGTCGCTATAAAGCGGGCATTCTGATCGAATGTAACCGCCATCGGATGTTAAGCTATTAATCAAGCACTGATTTTGAGGTTGAGCCATCTAATCCCCAGTAACTTTTGAGAAAATTTGACGTCCACATATATATCAGTTACTTAGTAGAAATTATCGCAGCCGACATACAACTGGAAAGGATGACAGCATTGAAAGGTTGGCGCAGGCTTAGTCTAGTATTAGGGTTCACGAGTATACTTCTGGTTGCAACCCATACAAATCCCGGCGAGGCAGCGGCAGAGCAGCGTTTTACGGATTTGGGAGGAGCCAAGTGGGCAACCGATGGCATCGGCTATTTGGCCGATCGGGGAACGGTGGCCGGCTATGGCGCCGGAAGATTTAAACCCTTGCTTTCCATTACCAGGGCGCAGGCGGCTACTTATTTGGTGCGCGAATTATATCCGGAAACCTCTCCGACTTATCAAAAAAGCTTTACGGATGTGCCGAAGTCCCATATGTTCCAACGAGAGATCGGCATCGCTTCGGACATGGGCTTGGTCGGGGGGCTCCCGGACGGCTCGTTCAGGCCGGATGAGCCGATTAGCCGTGCGGAGACCGCTGCGATGCTGACCCGCGCCTATTCGCTTGCGGCCGGGAATCTTCAGACGAAATTACTGGACGTTCGAGAACACTGGGCTGAAGGTTCCATTCAAAGGCTGGCATCCAACGGCTTGGCAGGGGGATACCCCGACGGAACCTTCAAGCCGAACCGCTCCGTTAATCGGGCGGAGTATGCCGTTTTCCTATCCAGAGTCATCCAGTTTAAGAGAAGGCAGGCCATCGAGGGAGAGAATTGGGATACCTTGTTGTCGTTGATGACCTTGGAGGAGAAAGCGGGCCAAATGCTGATGCCTGACATCCGCATGTGGCAGAACAAACCTACAACTACAATTAACGCCGGTATTACGTCAACGGTCCAGGACCACAAGCTGGGAGGACTTATTTTATTCAATAAAAATATTGAGAGTACAGAGCAGTTGACGACGTTTAATCATCAGTTGCAGGCGCTTGCCGGCGATATCCCCTTATTTCTGAGCATCGATCAGGAAGGCGGCAGCGTCGGAAGAATACCTGGAGGTACCAATCTTCCCGGTGCCATGGCGCTTGGCGCTGTAGCGGACTCGGCATTATCGTTGGAAGCGGGGAAAGTCACTGGAGCTGAACTCAAAACACTTGGCGTGAATTTGAATTTCGCGCCGGTGCTGGATGTGAACGTTAATCCCGACAACCCGGTTATCGGCATTCGCTCTTTCGGTTCGGAGGCTGGACTTGTCTCGGAGCTGGGGACGGCGCTTATGAAAGGATTGCAGCAAGAGGGCGTCATTGCTACGGCCAAGCATTTTCCTGGACACGGGGATACGGATGTGGATTCCCATCTGGGGTTGCCCGTTGTGGCCCACGACCGCCAGCGTTTGGAACAAATAGAATTGCGGCCGTTTCGCGAAGCGATTAAGCAGGGAGTAGACATGATTATGATCGGTCATATCGCCTTCCCGGCTCTGGATAACGCAACGGTCGTCTCCAAGAAAGACGGTTCAAAAGTCGTTCTTCCGGCCACGCTCTCGAAGAAAATCATTACCGGATTATTAAAAGAAGAGATGGGCTTCCAGGGCGTCGTGGTATCCGATGCTTTTACGATGAAGGCCATTGCGGAGCACTTCGGCGAGGAGGAAGCCGTAGTGCGCGCTGTATCCGCGGGCGTAGATATCGTACTGATGCCGAAGAATATAACCGGAGCACACGATGCAATCGTGCAGGCCGTTAATGAAGGGGAGCTCAGTTCACAGCAAATAGACAGGTCCGTAAAGCGCATTTTACAGTTGAAGCAAGCCTATGGGTTGTTTGAGCCGTCCCGATCGTTACAGGCTAAGCTTGAGCAGGCCAAGCGAACTGTCGGTTCGAAACCGCACCTTGCGGTGGAGCGGGAGATCGCGGAGAAGGCCGTTACCTTAATAAGGGCCGACGACGGCCAGCTCCCGTCCCTGGCGACGACTGATCGCATCATTGGCGTTGTCGCCTCGACATCCGCACAGGCGCAACTGATTGAGAGCCAATTGAAGGCGCTCGGATTGCCGCAACAGGTTAGCGTGAAGACGGTTGTCCAAGGCGAATTAAGCCGTGAGGAAATTGCGCAAGCAACCTCCAAAGCCGATTTTGTAATCGTGTCGTCTAATCTTTCCCGAACTGCTCAGGGCAGCTACGATTGGGCGGGTTACCAAGCGATTATAGATGACTTGAACACGCGCTCGACACGGTATGTTCTTCTTTCCCTGGGCAATCCATATGAGCTGCTGCATCTTCGCGGGGTGAACAATGCAATCGCGGTCTATGGTGCCCAGGAGCCGAACCTTACGGCAGGTTTAAGGGTGATTCTAGGTCAGAACGAGGCTCGTGGCAAGCTGCCGATTACTCTGTAGTAGACTCCGGACCGACGACCTCTTTTCGTATACGGACGATGTTATTGAGTTTAAGGATTCCTATTTTGTGTAAAATATGTACGGATGACTGAAACGGGGGAGTATTCATGTATATCGTATCTCAGCCTAAGTCGCTGTCTGACGGTCAAAACCGAGGGCTTGCGATGGAAGAAGCCGCTATTTATCCGCCAGGCTACTTTCAATATTTGCGGCAATTTGGGGAAGGGACTTACAGAGGGTGGATGAATGTCCAACTGCCCGATACCGAGGTGCTAAAACCGTTTGCCGAGTACGGTTTATGGGAGCATGACGAAGATAGTCCTATTACTGAGGAACAGATCGGCGAGTGTATTGCTATAGGCACAACGGTAGACGGCGATTTCCTGGCTGTACACCCCCAGACGGCTGGGCTGCTCTGGCTGCCCCGGCATGCAGAGCACGTAAAGGCGATTTCCCTGAAGGCACGAGAGCCGGAAGCTGAAAGCAAATACGCCTTGGTGCTGGATGAAATATACCTTCAGATGTATGGAAAGAGCCAAGAGGGACCCGTCTATTACGAACCGTGGACGGGCACTCGGAGCCATCTCTTTTTACGTTTGCCACCAAGGGAGAATCAGCTTACGCTACCCGAACTGGCCGAAGCGTGCAAAGCAAGTTTTTCACCGGACTTGTCCATTGAGACCCCCTATACCTGTTTCCTTTTCTATCAGCAACTAGGTGGCTATGTACGACTGAATTACGCCAATCAGCAAGAGGTGGCCGTCTTCTATGAACAGGAAGCACAACCGGCTTCTGCCGTTATAGAGCAATGGCTCTTGTCGAAGGGGTGCGAAGCGAGGAGCTAGCATATAATCGTCGAAGACGCTTTAGTGACACCATCCCTGATCTTGATGTATTTATACGGTTTTTCCTACAATCGTTCGTCGTTTGGGCCTGAGCAGAGCAGTTTTATGCGATTTTTCGAACAAACGCCCGCTACTTGAGCCAGATCCGAGCAGCTTTGTACGATTTTCCGACTAACTTCCCTGCGTAAACTTTTGTGTGCAAATAAATCCGCCGCAAAAGTTAAATTTTCAATCAATTGGAAACGTTGTGGTTCAATCTTGATGCCCTCTCTTCTGTTAAATAGTATAATGGACTCAACCTGAGAGGTGAATGAACGATGTCGCACAAGATTTTGTTGATTGAAGACGATGCCTCCATCGTAGAGATGCTGGAGGGACACTTGAAGAAGGCAGGCTATATCGTCCAGTCGGCCGATAACGGCGAAGCCGGTCTTGCATTATTCAATAGGGATAGCTTCGATTTGCTGGTAGTGGATATTATGATGCCTAAGCTGGACGGAATCGAGGTCATCAAGAGGGTGCGGGAGACCAGCTCGGTCCCGATTCTGATCATGTCGGCGAATGACAACGATGTCGATAAAGCGATAGGTCTCGGTTTTGGAGCGGATGATTATATTGCCAAACCCTTCTCGCTGGTCGAAATTACGGCCCGGATCAAAGCTGCGATTCGTAGAGCCACGATATATGCTCAGCGCGAGCCCGATAAGAAAGCCAATTCCGGCACCCAAATGCAGTTCGGCAATGTCGTGGTCGATCTGGACAACTACAGGGTCCTCAAGGGCAACGAAGAATGCAAACTAACTGCCAAGGAAGCGGAGATTTTAAGGCTGTTCCTTAAAAATCCGAACCGGGTATTCACGAAGGCGCAAATTTATAATTTGATCTGGAACGACGATTATATGGGCGATGAGAATGTCATTAATGTGCAGATCCGCCGGCTGCGGGAGAAAGTCGAGGAGGAGCCGTCCTCGCCGAAATACTTAAAGACTCTATGGGGCATCGGCTACAAGTGGGAAGGCAACGCGTGATGGCTTATGTGCTGACGTGCCTTATTATTCTCTTAGCAGGCGCTTTAATCCGAGAGCGGAGAAAGAACGCAAGGCGGAGCGCCCAGCTTAGGCGAGCTCATGCCAAACTGGACATGATTCTAGCGCAAAATACGAGTGAAAAGATGCTGCTGTTTACGGAGGATGCCGAGCTGAGGCTGCTCCTGGTACATATTAATCGAGTACTGGAGCACAACCAGCGAATCCGGGCAGAACGGTCAGGAACGGAGAAATCCATACGGCGGATGCTGTCCAACGCCTCCCACGACTTGAGAACCCCGCTAACCGTCGTTCTCGGCTATATTGAAACGCTTAATTTAGATCCCGACATGAAGGCGGAGGATCGCGCCGAAATGCTTATTAAGGTTCAGCGCAAGACGAACGAGGCTATGGACTTGATTCGGCAATTTTTTGATCTCGCCAAGCTGGAATCGGAGGATCAACCGATGCCGCTGACCCGCGTACATCTCAATGAGGTTTGTCGCCGAAACATGTTGGATTTTTACGAGGTGTTAACAAACGCAGGCTTTGCAGTCGATATTGAAATTTCCGAAGAGCCGATCTATGCTTATGCGAACGAGGAAGCAATTAACCGGATCCTGCATAATCTGATTTCCAATGCGATCCGCTACGGCAAGGACGGGAACATTGTTGGATTGACCTTGCGGCAGGAGCCGGATGCAATCTGCATGGATGTATGGGATCGAGGCAAAGGAATCGGTGAAATGCATCAGAGCCGGGTATTCGAACGCTTATACACGTTGGAGGATTCCCGGAGTAGATCGTTTCAAGGCAGCGGGCTAGGTTTAACGATTTCGAAGAGATTGGCGCAAAGCCAAGGCGGGGATATTCGGTTATACAGCAAGCCCTATGAGAAAACCATCTTCACGGTTCGACTGAGGCCGTTCCGATATTAATCGCCATGAAGCGGAGAAGCTTATGAGATGCAGGAGGAGCTGCGTTTTGTAGGCTTTTTTCAATGCTCCATGTAAGAAAGAAGTAAGAATCGAGAAATAGATAAGACGGGATTGGCTTTTATAATGGGATTATAAGACATGATGAACGAAGGAGTAATCGGTATGGACTATGTAGTGAGAACGATTGGATTAACCAAGGTGTTTCAAGGCAAAGAGGTAGTCACCGACGTTAATATGAATATCAAGCAAGGGGAAATCTACGGATTTTTGGGTCCGAACGGGGCAGGCAAGACGACGATTATGAAAATGCTCACGAATTTAGTGAAGCCAACCAGCGGAGAGATTGAAATTTTTGGCGAAAAGCTGACAAAGCAATCTTATCATCTGTTGGGCCGAATGGGGTCGATTATTGAATATCCGGTTTTTTACGACCGATTGCAGGCGCGGGAAAACTTGGAGCTGCACTGTGAATATATGGGGTATTACAACAAAAAGAAAATCGACGACGTGCTTGAGCTGGTCAAATTGACGAACATGGACAAAAAGCCGGTTAAGGATCTTTCGCTGGGAATGAAGCAACGGCTAGGCATTGCTAGAGCTATTCTAACGAAACCCGAGCTGTTGATTCTTGATGAGCCAATTAACGGATTGGACCCTGTAGGGATCAGAGAAATGCGGGATATTTTCAAAATGCTGTCCAATGAATACGGGATGACGCTTCTAGTGTCGAGTCATATTCTGGGCGAGATGGAGCAAATGGTTGATACAATCGGCGTAATCAATCATGGGAGGTTGGTGGAGGAGGTTTCCATGCAAATGGTGAGGGATAGAAACACCGAGTATGTGGAACTCGCCGTCAGCGATAGCAAGAAGGCGGCATTCATTCTATCCAATGAATTGAATCTGACGAACTTTAAGGTCATCGATGATCATTTGCTGCGCGTATACGATGTCCAAAAGTCGCAGAACGAGATGACTAAAGCTTTGATCATCAACGGATGCATGATCGAGTCGATCACCAAAAAGAACAGTTCGCTTGAGGAATATTTTATTTCTTTATTGAACGGAGGCAGCCTCAATGCTTAGCTTGATGAAGCTGGAAATGAAAAAGTATAAATTCAGAGGGAACATTATCGGCGGTTTTATCGCCATCCTCATTATTACGGCTTTTATGATTCTCATGAGTATAGATTCGGCCGATCAGGCGGTAGCCAATTACGGGGATGCGTTTAAGGTTGCTGATATATTGGCTTCGGTTACATTTACAATCTTTGCGGCAGTACTGCTATCCAAGCTGATCATAGACGAATTTAAGAGCAAATCGATTACGGTGCTGTTCATGTACCCGATCGAACGCAAAAAGCTGCTTGTTGCTAAACTTGCGATCGTCGTTCTGTTCACGTTCGCGTTCGGCGTACTGACTAGGGTGTTGTCCGTCTCCGGATTCTACCTGTTTAATCATTTTGCTCAGTTCATTCCGAACGATTTAAGCCAGATTTCGTGGATGGAACAAAGTGTTAAAATATTGATCAATTCCGCCATGACCAGTTTCATCGCACTCATCCCGCTCTTCTTCGGCATGCGCAAGCACTCGACCGTAACCACGATCGTATCGGCGATTTTTATCGGCGCGTTGCTCAATTCCAATGCCGGAAATGATTTTACGCTGAGCTCGATTGTGTTCGTTCCTCTCCTATTAGCGGCACTCGGAATTGCGATCGCCTACCTCTCGATACGGAACATAAACGATAAGGACATTGTCTAGAACAGAAAGGAATCACCATATCATGAGTGTTTTCGTGTCAAAAGCCGTTCAACAAACCTGGATGGCGTGGGAAGGGTTTTTGGACCATATTATGAAACTACGAAGCAAATGCGTCAAAAAATATGGCATCTGCAAACTGGTACTTCGACGGTATCACGGAAAAGGTCTCATTTGTCAGGATGGGCAGCGAATCGATGCCGGCGATTGGATCGGTGAGCTGCATCTGGATAATTGGCAAGTGCTGCAGCTTTCCAGTGAGGTTGGCGCCGATCGGGCGGGGCTTCTCACCGCCAGAAAACTGCGAAAATCCATGAAGCTGATCAGTGAGGCGTTACAAAACGACCCCGAGCTCTCTCAGGTTAAGGCGCTTACCGGGATCACTTTGCTCCACCGCGGCATTATTCACGGGCTGGGCTTTGAAGTGCACCCGCTTGAATCCAAGGGCACCCGATGGATTGTAACTCGCTATTTGCGGTTGTTGCGAAGAGCGCTCCATCCGGATGGATTTCTTTCTGCCGATAGGAATGAGCAAAAGCTGGTCCCCAGAATGCTATTGCTCAGCCGAGGCGTTCTTGTGGCGAAATATAATTTCTTAGATCATTAACCAAACTTTATGGGACAGAGTCCTGGTAATTGTCGATATACAGCGTCCCGTCCAATTGGAGCTCTGCGTAAAATACTTGGTCCAAAGAATGAATGCTGGCTTTCTTTAATTGTTGTTTGAGCCAGACGACAGAGACATCTATTTTCTCAAGATTTTTTTCTACGATTTTACCATCAACGATAAGTTCAGTCGGGATTCTGTGAATGGGCGTGACGGGTGCCTGTATATCTTTTTTTGTTGCAGGCAGAAGTTCTTCTTTTCTTAGCACGCTGAGTTGACCGTCAGGCTCCAGTATTGCAAATTCGACTTCTTCGGGTGAGAAGACATCCTTGTTCCGAAGAAGCATAATTAAATCGTCGACGTTGAGGTGTTGTTTTGCCAATGCTTTTTCCAGAATCTCTCCTTGCTTGATGAGGATTGTAGGCTGGCCGTCGAGAAGCTCACGCGCTTTGACGGAGCGTAATCCCATCGAGGCGAGGATGAAGGCCAAGAGCGACCATAGGACCAGGCTGGATATTCCCTGCAGCAGAGTGATGTGTTTGTTGACGATAATCTCGGCAGTAGTGGAGCCGAAGGTGATCCCTGTAACATAATTAAAAAATGTGAGATGTCCGACTTGTTTTTTACCGAGCAGTCGCGTCAAAACGAGTAGAACAACAAAGGACGTTGCCGTACGAAATAGAATTTCTCCATACGTCATGTGCAGGGCTCCTTGCCTAACAGATATTCTTAAATTGGTCCTCCTTTCCATTTCCTATACTTGAAAAAGGAACTTAAATTTAAAGCACGAATAAGAATTTGTCGGTAATGTCCTAACACTCCCTGGTTGCCTGCATCCGACTTATATCAATTTTCCATAATTTCCCTTCTTTCTACTTCATGAGCCAACTTTCAGCTTCTTCTTTACTTTCATACAATCTAAAATGATTGCCTGTGTTCATTTCCATAGCCATTTCTTTAAATCTGCCTTTTCCAATTGCCTCCTGAGGAATAATAGCAGCAGTTTGTATGCCGTAGTTAATAAATTTCTGAATCATATTACCGGCCACTTTGGTTTTAAGTTTGAAGAAGTCTTCCGACAAGGCCGCATAGTGTATCATAATCGCAGTTATATCGTGCTCCCAGCATAAAGAGATCAGATCAAGCGCTTGAGTTTCTGTGCTTAAAGGCTCAGTAGCAGAAATCAGTTCAATATATTTTTTACCCTCTACTTCTCTTATTTGATAGTTCATTCTATCCTTCTCCTCTATAGTTTCATTTTCAAACAACCTCTGGCGGGTTTCACGGACCCAATTAAGCTCATTGTTGTACGTTGAAATAATGTTTTCCGAAATCATCTCCCATATTAAGCTTTCCCTTGGACTTCGATTAGGCGAATGAAGAGCGCGTCTGTATTTTTCCTTCTGCATAATCAATTGAAGTTTGACTTCATTTTCATATTTGGTGAGCATCTCGCTTAATTCTTGATTACTTAGCAGATCCGACCATGCAAGCTGTACCAAAAATGTTTTTTTGATCTCGGGAGCTTCCGGTGATGACACCAGCCAATTTCTGAGTTCTGTAAGCCCTTCTTCTGTTAGGGTATATATTTTTTTGGAAGGGGAGTTATCCTGATGGATCACCTCACTGGTAACAAGATCTTCATTCTCCAGACTCATTAAAGCTTTGTAAATTTGATTATTATTACCGGACCAGTACATGAAGGAGGAATCCTCGAAGATTTTTTTAAGTTCATAGCCTGTTGAGGATTTCCAACTTAGTATGCCTAATATGGCTAATTGGATCGACATAGCAACACCTCGTTATAATTAACATAGGTTAACGGTAACATATGTTAATATATATGTAAACGAGAACGTCAGCGCTACATCCCGATCCTGACGGTCGATTGGTCGAGCTTTGGGAGAAAGGATGAGTTGTAATTATCGGTGAAGGCAATAATATCAAGCCTTCCTGGCCACAACGAAATACTCCCTAGAGCTTTTCTTTAAGCACTCCGATTCCACAATGGAGAAATTCCCATTCTCGATTGTGTTGATCAAATTGCGTATGTTAAATGATCTTATACTCGGCATCAAACCAACTCTGCCCGCAAGGAATAACAAGTTTCTTAGAAGTATCTTTTCACCCACGCATGGGGTTGCAGAAATGAATAATCCTCCCGGTTTCAACAGTTCGTTTATTCTTTGTAGAACGATCTGCTCATCCTCCAATAAATGCAGAACATGAAAGGCCAAGATGACATCAAGTGACCCTGCCTTATACCGTTCATCAAAAATGGTCGTATGTGTATAGTGGATATTTGCGACGTTTCGCTCGTTGGCCTTTTTTTCGGCAATGGCGATCATATTTGAAGATAGATCGATCGCATGGATTTCCTTCACGTCTTCGGAAATTTCATTGGAGATTGATCCTGTTCCACAGCCGTAATCGAGCACCACATTGCTTATTTCGAGATACGCTTTCGTCCTTTGTATGATTTGGAGATAAGTCTGTCCATCCTTCATCTCGATCTGGTCGTATTGGCTTGCGGTTTTGTCCCAGAACCGTTCCGAATTATTCATTGTCGTTACACCACCTTTTTATATAGCTTCCGTCCGGTTGAATCCTTTAAGGATTAGCCATATAGCCAGCACCAATTGCTGTATGGCGATTGGAACGTTCAACGTCATGTAGCTAGCATCCAGACCGATGAGGCGAATCATAAATAATAAGCTAGCCAATATGGATAACGTAGAGCCGAGAAGGCCCAAAACGGACAACCACCGAGGAATGATTTTTGTTTGGTGAAATATGAGGTTAAACAAAAGCATAGCTAATACAAATGCCAGCGTCGTGGCCACATGGTTTACCAGATCGCGTCCTTCCCTTAACAGTCCTCCCAGAGTCTGAACATACGAGCCATTGGAAGCCCCAAGGTTTGAAAATTCATGACTTAATGTCAATAACAACAGAAGAATGATTACCCCCATTATAATGAACACACCGGCAATGATGCCGAAAGCGACGGATCCAAGAGCTACGCCTTTATGATGCTTACTTAATAACGGATACAACACAATGGGAGTACCCACATATGCAACCACCATTAACAGTTGGGATAACGCTCCTATCAGCACCTGATTTTCATGCGTTGAAGCTTTGGCCAAGTAGTCTGCTCCATCGATAACAGGAACAACGCTAAACAGGCCTGCAACCAGCCCGACTAATAGTAACACCCCGGTAATTACTGCAGGCCTTCTGTCGGATAGAATACTCCTCCGCATCACCCATAAGCCTCCTCATCAATACCCGCGATTGGTGGCGTTAGCGAGACAAATTTTAAGAATTATCTTCATATTGAAAGACCTCTTCAATGGATTTTCCGAATACACGCGCGATGCGAAAAGCTAGCTCCAAGGAAGGCGAGTAGTTGCCCTTCTCAATAGCGACAATGGTTTGTCTGGTGACCCCGGCCTGATCCGCTAATTGCTGCTGGGTCATCTCGTTATGATGAAAGCGAAGATTCCGAATCTGATTGCTGATCGCATCCTTTCCCATGTCAAACTCCTCTTCTATAAAAGTATAATTGAGCGATACGTCCCAGGAGATCGGATAAGAAACCGAAGCAGATCAACGCAAGAAACGTTAAGTAAGTCGGAAGATCCGTAACGAGCGGAATCATGGATAATATAAACCCGAAGAAAAACACATGCAACGAAATCCGATCCGCTTTTAACTCGATGACCTTATCCAATTCATCTTCAAAAGAAGGCTCATCCTCGTTCGTCGCGATTTTATTGATGATGACAAACACGATATGAATAATAATTTTCGCTACGATCGACACCGGGAGCAACACCAGTATGAAGGAACCCCAGAAACTGAAGTCGCTAGCCGAAGTGATGCTACCCTCCTCGGCATTGTTTATCGCGTATAAAGTGTAGAGGGTGAATATGAGTATACTGCTGATGATAGAAACATAAACTTTTTTTTCTTGATAGGACATATTGACCTCCTAATTTATCGTTATTCAGGATGTAAAGTAAACTATACATAATGTAATTAAAACTAGATCTAATGTCAAGTTTATTTTACAATGAGTTGTCCATAAAGACGGGTGTGGTGCAGTCATTTTCTACTCTATTAAATGATCCAAATCCGGCTGCAGCTTGTTCCTCAGAACATACAGCATGGCAGCCCCCACCAGGAACGCGACAGCATCCGCAATGACAAGCGACCAGACGACCCCATGGAAACCATTCATTCGATTGGCGATGTAGAGCACAGGAATCAGAGTAATTCCTTGAATAATCGACATAATAAAGGCGGCGGTTCCTTGCGCTGTCGCCTGGAAAATCCCCGTAAACAACGTAGTCATTCCCGTAATGAACAAGGATAAGAACGTAACATGCAGAATGTAGCTGCCCATTTCAATTAAATGCAGATCATTCGTAAATAACCCAATTAAGTGATCGGAAATCAAGTAGACGATGAGGCCGAACGCGACCGCTAACGCGACAATCGCTTTGATCGTGAATCCGATCGTTTGTTTCATGCGCAATTTATTCGCTGTAAAAGAGAACGCGATCAGCGGCACGACTCCTTCGCATAAGCCCATCAGAATAAACTCGGGAAATTGCAGCAAGCGCGACGAAATTCCGTAAGCCGCCACAGCCTGATCCCCATATTCGACAAGGAAATGATTCAAGATCAGCGACATGGCCCCCAGGAAGATGCTCATAACAAAGACGGGAACCCCGATTTTGAACACATTGCTTAGAATTTCTTTATTCGCTTTGAACCATTTTACCGAGACGGTTAAAAATTGGCTCTTATACCCCATGTGGAAGGCGTAGAATACAATCGCCGCCAAGTTAGAAATTACGGTAGCAGACGCAACGCCGATAACGCCCCAGTGGAAAACGAAGATGACTAGCGCATCGAGAATAATGTTCACGATAACGCTAAGAATCATACCGGTCATGGACGTAATGGCCGCACCCTCTGCGCGTACGATATTTTCCAATGTGAAAAATAATACGACGATTGGCGAACCGATCAGCATAACCGTGACATAGTCCTTCGTGAATCCGAAGGAATCGGGCGTTGCCCCCAGACTATGAACGATGGAGTCGAGCAGAGGGAGGCCGACGGCGATTACGATGAGACCGAGCACTAAACTGCTGCAAAAAGCGAATGAAGACACATGCTTTACTGCCTCATATCGCTTCTCTCCCAATAAGCGGGAGATGAACGTACCGCTGCCCATGCCAATCAAGTTGCCTAGCGCCATAATGACAGCGAACAACGGCAAGGTTAGCGCAAGCGCGGTCAACATGGCGGTATTGTTAAGTGTACCAAGGAAAAAGGCATTTAAGATGGAGTAGATGACACTCATTGACGTACCCAGCATCATAGGTACAGCGAAGTGAGCTACGGCTTTGGCGACAGGTGCTTTTTCGAAGTAATGGAGGTTTTGGGCATCCATACGGATCACTTCTTTCTTCATTTTATCTGTCTAACAGTGTTAGATTGAACCTTACAGTGTTAGATGTTATCATGAAGCTATGGACCTGTAAAGAACAAACTTACACTGTTAGATAAAAAGGCGGATGATTCGATGAAAAAACTGCAGCCGCAAATTTCCGAAGATAAGATCTTGGAAGCCTCGTGGGAGCTTCTTGGGGCGGAAGGCATCGAGAAGTTCAGCTTGAGACGGTTGGCCGACCGGCTGGGGATTCAGGCTCCCTCTCTGTACTGGTATTTCAAAAGCAAGCAAGATCTCTACCAGCGTCTGGCCAACCAAGTATCGAAAATCATTCTGGAGGAGTTTCATTCCGAGGGAGACTGGAAGGAGCAGTTGACGGGGCTGGCGGTAACGGTGCGGAGTGTGCTCAGTCGGTATCCTTGCTCCACGCAGCTTATGATGATGACGCTGCCTCACGAGCCGGACATCATCCGCTTCACTAACCGTATGCTGCTTTGCGTGGAATCGACGCCGCTCAAGCAGGAGCAGAAGATGCAAGTGGTGACTACGCTTGTGAACTACGTCTTCTACTTCGTTCTGGACGATTATCAGCATGAGCGCAATGTCTCTGCTATCCTTAAAGACCAGAAAGAGCTTCCAGGCGAGGAGATGGTTCGCCTTCTGGATTCCATGAGCGAGAAGGAAGCGGGACTGTTCCGGAGGATGTTCACGAACGGGCTGTTTGAGCTGATGGGGACCGACGTGGCGTTTGAATTCGGCTTAAGACTGATTTTACTGGGAATTGAGCAGGTGATTAAGGAGGAGACCCAAAAATGATGGAGATATTTGATGTGCGCAAGAACACAATGGGAGTACATAGGTAAGGGATATTCAAGGATCTATGAGTATCGAATTGAAGATTGAGAGTTATCGGTGCCGATCTCTTCCCATTTCCCGTATAAACTTTCCCTTCTCATCGTATACCATAATACTTAATCCCTTGATAGCCCCCTTAGTCTCCATAAGCAGCTTAAATGCCTCATCTCGGGATAGCGGTACATTGACGCGTTTCCCGTTATAGGCGAGATAATATTTCAGCATCTCTCTCCAAAAATAAAAGGAGCCGGAAAAATCTCCGCGCTCCCTTGGCTGATATATTACATTAATTACTACTATTCGACTCTTTCTCTGATTTTCCTCCATTACTAAAGTATGAAGGAGAGCGAGCCTTGAAAGAAAAAGAAATCATTAATCGAACGCAGATACCTGTGACTGTGAGCAGTATGATCCGAGATATGCAGGTTCTAGGAATTCGGCAGGAAGACAATATTCTGGTCCATTCCTCACTGTCTAGCCTGGGGTGGGTTTGTGGCGGTGCGCAGGCTGTTGTGCAGGCTTTGTTGAAATCAGTAGGGGATGGCGGCACTGTGACCATGCCCGCACAGAGCGGGGACTGGAGCGATCCCGGAGAGTGGGAGAATCCCCCCGTTCCACAGGAATGGATTAATATGATTTATAATGAAATGCCAGCATTCGATCCTTTGATCACTCCGACAAGAGGAATGGGACGCATCGCGGAGCTATTCAGAACTTATCCGGGGACTTTGAGATCGCAGCATCCTCAGGTTTCCTTTTGCTCGAATGGGAAATATGCGGAGTATGTGACATCTGACCACCCGCTAACCCCGCAATTCGGTGATGATTCTCCGCTCGGCAAGCTTTATAGCATCGGTGCGAAGGTGCTACTGCTCGGTGTAGGATTCGACTCATGCACGAGCTTTCATCTTGCAGAGGCCAAGCTGAATTCTATGCCGACAAAGCGGATGGGGACTACCATGCTGAAAGACGGGAAACGGGTGTGGGAATGGTTTACGGACTTTGCGTACGATGCTGACGATTTTTCAAGGATTGGGGAAAGTTTCGAAGCAGGTGGCCATGTTCAACGTGGTAAAATAGGAAATGCGACATGCGGCTTATTCGATTTAAAGGAAGCGGTTGATTATGCCGAAAGATATTTAGAGAAACATCGAGTGAATAGCTAGGGCGTGTCTGAGTACTCCCAGGGCAGCAGATTTTCAGACACGCCCTAGTGAGGAGGCTATCCTGTGGGAAGATCATTTGCCAATTTGCATATTAAGTCGAATAACCTGGAGAAGACGATCGAAGCGTTAAGAGAGCTAAGCAAAGAGCATGGGGATGTATTGGGTATAAAAGAGGCTCAAGAGACCTCGGTCGTCATGTACATAAGCCGCCAAAGCAACGAAAACTGGATCAGCGTGCTCAACGATTATTTTGTTTGGGGTACAGTGAAGAAGGTTGGCAAAAGGCTTTCCCAGCTAATCGAGGAGCCGGTCATGACCGGCGGATATATGAATGAGGAGATTTTCGAGCTGTCGGTTTTCGCGGCTGGAGTCATTCAAGCTGAGAAAATCTTTTGCGAACAATGGACGAGGGAAGAGTATGAACTCGCAGAAGAACGTCTTAATGATGACTACCTGCGTGAAGCGTTGGATATCCGTAATGAGGATTTGCCCGAGTTCATAACGATTACGACCCCGTGGCAGGCCGTAGATAAGCTGTCGGAGCTTGTGCAAATGACATTATGGTGCGATGCGGAGTGGATTCCGCACGAGGGAGATCTCAGACAGCGATTCGAGAAATATGAGTTTTGAAAGAAACCCAAAGAGCAGCGAGGCGGTCCCTCCTGCTCTTTATTCGAATACGCACTCATGGGGCGGAACGCTGACAAACGCTTGAATGCTTGGCTGCCGCATGTTCCTCCCCTCGTGCCGCCGCCATTCCGTGAACTGGACTTTTGCGGTTAATATCGGTTGGCACCAGTATGCGCCGCGCATGTCGGGATGCCGATAGGCAAAGGGGCATTCTGCTGTGGCAATCCCCTGCAGCGTGACCGTGAGCGTCCGCCAGTCCTCAGCCGTGAGTTTTCCGGTCCCGACTTTGCCGATAAACCCCAGTTTTCCTTCATGATACAGGCCGGCCAAGATTGCGTTAACGACGCCATCTCGCAAAGTAAATCCTCCGATCACCGCCACGACATCCCCGTAATTTTTGACTTTAACCCATCGCCCGTCTTTTCGTCCAATTTCGTAGGTACTGTTTATATCCTTGCAGACGATGCCTTCCATGCCATTCTGTTCGACGACACGGAACAAGGACTCCCCGTCAGGATGAGAGGCAACCAGTTGCACGGTGGGAGTCGGTATAACGAATTCCTGCAGCAGCTCCAGACGATCAGAGAGAGGTCGGTTATTAAGCCATTCCCCGTTTAAATAAACGATATCGAAAATCATGTAAGTGATCGAAACTTCTTTTTGTGCGACCGATACGTGTTCTGGTCGGCGAATTCCGTCTCGGCGCATGACCTCGTGAAACGACGGCTTCCCATCGGCCGCCAAGGCGATAACTTCACCGTCCAGGATGAAGGAGGATGCCTTGCAATAGCCACGATTAATCAACTCGGGAAACTGCATCGTCCGTTCGTTTAATTTTCGGTTGTACAGCTGGAATTCACCGCCGTCGCAGTAAGCGAGAATGCGGACGCCATCCCACTTGACCTGGTAAATCCACTTTTCGCCTATCGGGATAACGTCTGTGCGTAGCGGTTCGAATGGGATGATTGGTTTCATGCTTGTAGGATAACCAATATTGGAGGAATAAATGGAGTAAAGGAAAGGATTGTTCGTAATTAGTTTTTTATATTTATTGCTTGAGCGGAAGCAGTTATGGATTGTTTTTATTCATATTGTTTGGACGTTTTAATACAATCCATAGGTTGATATACTACCGGTATCCTACAAGTGAATGGAGCGTTTGAAATGGATCCGGTTCGTTACAAGATCAGGGAATGTAGAGATCAAGAGAAAATAGAAAGTTTCCTTCGCCAAGCGAGAATTGGACATCTTGGGCTGGTTGACGGGAAGCTGCCTTATGTTGTACCGCTTAATTATGTATGGACGGAGGGCAAACTTTATTTTCATGGGGCGGGAGGCGGAAGACGCAATCATATCATGAGTGACAATTCAGAGGTTTGTTTTACGGTATGCGAGGAATATGGGACGATTACGGATCCCGTTCCTGCCAAAACGGATACAGCGTATATGAGTGTTATGATTTTTGGTCAAGCGGAGCCAATCACGGATCTGGACGAAGCCACCCATGTTCTTCAGGAAATGATCAATAAATACGTCTCCGGCTACTATAACCGTCCCTTGTCGAAACAGCATGTGGACAAGTATCGATCGGCTGTATTCGGCGGACCGGTTCAGGTATACCGGGTTAACCCGTATCATGTGACGGCCAAGGAAAGTCCGATCGAAGCAGAAAAAATGTATAGAACGGCCATGAATGCCGGACCAGAGATTTAACTGTCTATACCATGGATATAGAGTGTTCATGACAAAGGCTGCCGTCATCGGCGGCCTTTTAAGGTGCGATGGACAGTTTTCTCAGACAAACAGTGTTACAATACGAATAAATACGGATAGACTTATACCGATTCTGGGAGGTATTCTGCATGCTACGTCGCAAGCTAGGCAATACAGAAGTACGTATTCCTGCTATTGGACAAGGAACCTGGAAATTTGGCGAAGATCAGCATTCGGAGAAAGACGAAATCGAGGCTTTGCGTTTCGGGATTGAACAGGGGCTTGCTCTGATTGATACGGCAGAAGAATACAGCAACGGAGGATCGGAGAGAGTTGTCGGTCAGGCCATTCGAGATATTAGAAGCGATGTGTTTCTGGTAACGAAGGTTTCTGCAAAGAATTGCTCTTACAAAGGCGTTCTAAGCGCAGCAGAGGCTAGTTTAGAACGTTTAAAGACAAATTATATCGATCTATATTTACAGCATTGGCCCAGCGAGCAATATGAGGTTTCGGAAACGATGGGGGCTATGGCGGAATTAGTTCAAAAAGGGCTAATCAAATATGTGGGAGTAAGCAATTTCTCCACTCGCCTCATGCAGGAGGCTCAATCCCATCTAGGCAGCATACCCTTGGTTTGTAATCAAGTCGGATATCATCTGAACGATAGAACCATAGAGAGTGAAATATTGCCCTTTGCAAAGAAGAACGGGATTACCATTATGGGGTACTCGCCATTTGGATATGCTCCTCATGTATTCGGCGCGAAGGGTTTTCCTGAGGTTGGATCGCAAGAACGCCATGTCCTGGAATCCATAGGGGCCAAACACGGCAAGACCGCTTATCAAGTGGCGTTAAACTGGGTGTTAAGACAGGAAGATTTGGTTACAATCCCTAAAGCTGCGAAAAAGGAGCACATTGCCGATAATCTAAATGCTTTAGGGTGGGAGCTAGATCAGGGGGATCTTGAACAAATTGAGAGTCACTTCCCTGCCGACAATAGAGGAATTAGCTAGTGGGAACACACGGGGAACTACTGGATAAAGGAGCTGTCTCGGCAGCCCCTTTATCCTTATGGACCCATAGCCACGTTAAGCCGATCCATAATATGATTTGCGAGAAAGGCCAACGATCCTCTAATAGTCCTTTGAAAGCATTATTACTACCTTCTCTCCTTCGGATAGAGCTCAACAGCCGCTTTTTGGCTGCCATCAAGCTTCACCCGAAAGAGGCCGTCACTGCGGGTGTATACAAACCAATCTCCAACAAGTTTATCTCCTAACAAGGGGTTGAACTGCTCAGACATCACACGTTGTTTGAGTCCGGAGCCGTCTGCTTTCTTCCGTTCCAGCACGGTTTGTCCACTTTTCGCTTCATACGTGTAATAAATCCAACCATCTTTAGCTGTTAAAAAGGTAGTCATTTCTCCAGTTAGCTGAATAGGCTTGCCGCCGCCAAGCTTTACTTTATAAATCGGGCCGTTGAAGGTTAACGTATCAGATTTACTATCAAGCGGCGTGCTGTAATACATCCAGCCGCCATCGATGATATTCCCTGCCGTATTACCAGACAGCTTAATCTTTTTCGTACCGTCAATATTGATTCGGTAGAATGAATGGTCAGTCGAGTGATAGAAGAGCGTATTATTAATAATGAGCCCGGGATCATAGCGCTTTCCAATCATTGCAACAAAACGCAGGCCTCCGGGAACGTTGTCGGCATTCGATTCGACACCGCTAAGGTAGTCATCCGTTATTTTAGTTGTTCCTTGCCCATTCAGGTCGACCCGGAACAGTTCGCCTCCATAGCGATCTTCGTTCAGGAGTACATAGTATAAATATCCGTTATAAATAGCCATTGAATAATAATCTAAATTGCCATTATCTTTGAAAAGTGTTTTAGCCCCGCTGCCATCAAGATTGGCGACATTGATACTCCCTTTCGAATACGTAATGGTCGTTTTACCTGCCCATTTTACCTCTTCTTTCTCCGTTCCTTCCCAATAAACAATGGATTTGTCCAATTGAAAGAAAAAATGATATTGCTCTGGATGATCGTATAGTTTATTCAAAAAGGGCTGGTCGTCACGAATCGATAAAACGTTCATATTGCGATTATCGCGAGGCACAAAAATATTCAGAGGCGTGAAGTACAACAACTTCTCCGATGTAGCCAATTGATCCTGCGATCCATCCAAATAACGTTTGCGCACCGTCCGGAAATCACTATCTAGGTAATAAACCCATCCGGTGTCTGAAACTCCTATTAAACGGTTTTGATCTGCATCCGCCAACGTTTGAGCCATAGCGTCCTGTTGTTTTGCTGTAAGCTTCAGTTGTTGCGCAGAAACAGTGCCCTCACTGATCAAGAGCGCGATCAGGAGCAAACCCGCGATTATCTCTTTCCAAGATTTCATAGGTGATCTCCTTAGCTTATGGGTTATATTTATATTTATACCACTTTGAATCGCTTGATGTCGTAAAAATTTCAACCCAGCTTGAAAAAAATTGTGATAATGCCGAAACTAAGAGGGGAAACGAATCTTATTCCACCGCGAGGATGATCCGAGGATGAAAATTTTATTGGTCGAAGATGATAAGACGATCGCATCCGGTCTGGAGTATTCGCTGCAGCAGGAGCATTTTGCAACGGTTCTTTGTCATGATGTCGCTTCGGCCAAGCGGGTGCTCGCCGATGACATCAATCAAATCGACTTATGCTTGTTGGATTTGTCGCTTCCGGATGGGAGCGGCTATGAGCTGTGTAAAACGGTAAAAGAGCGGCGGGACATTCCGGTTATCTTCTTGACGGCCGTCGACGATGAGGTCAATGTCGTGATGGGGCTGGATATGGGAGCCGACGATTATATTACCAAGCCTTTTCGCGTTCGCGAGCTGCTCTCCCGGATCAAGACCGTCCTGCGGAGATACCAGAAGTCGCCGCAAACGAAGGCGATCGTAGACATTGGCAATGTGCGAATCCATACGCTGGAAGGCAAAGTGCATAAAAGCGGCGTCGAAATTCCGTTAACCGCATTGGAGTATCGGTTAATGCTGATCTTCGGCAACCATATGGGACAGGTTCTCACCAGAAATCAACTGTTAGAGCAAATCTGGGACGTGGCCGGCGACTTCGTAAACGATAATACGCTAACGGTTTACATTAAGCGGCTGCGGGAAAAACTGGAGGATGATCCGCAGCATCCGACATTGATTAAGACGGTCCGTGGTCTAGGCTATAAGGTCGGTGATTAGATGCTGCGCAATCGGGAGATTCAGTTTTTATTGCTTGTTATGGGCTCGATCAGCTTAACGGCGATCCTTGTCGCAGCCTTCATTTCACCTGTCTCCACATTGCTTGTTTTCATCCTATCCCTTCTACTCATGGGCAGCAGTTTGTTATTCACTAGATGGAGATACCGCGAGCTCGACAAGCTGTCCGTCTATTTGGGGGAAATCAGCAACGGCAATGACTCCCTGGATGTCCGCGATAACCAGGAAGGCGAGCTTAGCATTTTGAAGAACAACATTTATAAAGTGACGCTTATGTTATCGGAGCATCGTTCGCTTCTGCAACGGGACAAGGTTCAATTGACGGACGCCATTTCCGACATTTCGCATCAGCTCAAAACGCCGCTCACGTCCATGACGATGATGGCGGATTTATTAAGCGACCCTAACCTCTCTCCGGCCAAGAGATCGGAGTTCACCCACCATATTCGCGTTCAGCTTGAACGCATAGATTGGCTTGTATCCTCCTTGTTAAAGCTGTCGAAAATCGACGCGAAGACGATTCCATTTAAGAAAGATCGCATACCTGTCAAAAATCTGATCCAAAAAGCGCTGGAACCGGTGATGATTCCGATGGATATTAAGGGACAGACGCTTTCCATCGTGGGCGACGATAATGTCTCGTTTATTGGCGATTTCAACTGGACTGCCGAGGCGGTCATCAATATTTTGAAGAATGGCGTGGAGCACACGCCCGAAGGCGGGGCTATCGCCATAACCTTTTCCGAAAACGCGTTATTTACGGAAGTAATCATTGCCGACAACGGGAAGGGCATCCCCAAAGAGGATTTGCCCTATATTTTTAAGCGATTCTACAAAGGAAAGAACGCTGCCGAAGGGAGCATCGGCATAGGTCTCGCGATGGCTCACAGCATAGTGGCCAGTCAGAACGGCGTGATCGATGTGACGAGCGACGGCGAGACGGGGACACAGTTCCGGATTAAATTTTATAAGCAAGTCATTTAAAGGCACCTGTAAGTGACTAAATTGTCACCTTCATCGTCACTTGAAAGTCATTTTAGCCGGATAAAATGATATTCAGCAGCAACACTATGGAGGTCTGACAATGGAAATCTTAAAAATCGAGCATCTGTCTAAAATATACGGGCAAGGCGATTCGGCGGTGAAGGCGCTTGACGATGTTTCGTTCTCCGTTCGCAAAGGGGAGTTCGTCGCGATTATCGGTCCGTCCGGCTCGGGAAAATCGACGCTGCTGCATATGCTGGGCGGGGTAGATCAGCCGACAGGCGGTAAAGTGTGGGTTGAGGACACGGACATGTATGCCTTGAATGAAACGCAGCTAGCCATTTTTCGCCGCAGACAGATCGGCCTGGTCTACCAGTTCTTCAATCTGATTCCGGTCCTGACGGTGGAGGAGAACATGACGCTGCCGCTCTTGCTGGACCAACAGAAGGTAGATCGGAAGCATTTGGACAGTCTTGTGAGCACGTTGGATTTGCAGCATCGCTTAAACCATCTGCCTAATCAGCTATCCGGCGGACAGCAGCAGCGGGTGTCAATCGGCCGAGCGGTCATAGGCAATCCTGCGATTATGCTGGCGGACGAACCGACCGGAAATCTGGACAGCAAGAATAGCAGCGAGATCGTCGACTTGTTAAAAATGTTGAATAAAACCTATCATCAGACGTTGATCGTCATTACGCACGACGAACGAATCGCCCTGCAAGCCGACAGGATCATTACGATCGAAGACGGAAGGATTGCCAAGGACGAGGTGATCCGTCGATGAACATCGTCAATAAATTAACGATCCGGCATTTGAAGCAGAACAAGCGACGAACGCTTGTCACCCTCATAGGCGTCGTCATTTCGGTAGCCATGGTGACTGCGGTCGCTACGCTTGTTTCTTCCTTTTCCGATTTAATGATCAGACAGACCATCGCGAATTCAGGGGAATGGCACGTTCAATATCAAGAGGTTAACAAGGATCAGCTTGCGGCGATTCTGGACGATGACGCAACCAAAACCGTTGCGATTACAAGAGATCTTGGCTATGCCGCAATAGGAGGAGAAAATCCAAATAAGCCGTATTTGTTCATCCAACAATACGATGCACAAGGGATCGCGCAATTTCAGGTTGAACTGAGCAAGGGGCGTCTTCCGCAAACGGATAAGGAAATCGTCATTTCCGAAGCCGTCGTAACGAACGCCAAAGTGAAATACGAAATCGGCGATCGCTTAACCCTTCGCGTCGGCGAACGATTCGAACAAGGGAACGACCAGCCCCTGGGTCAAACCGAGTCGCTCCGCAGGGAAGAAGGCAACTTGACCGAAACCCTGCAGCACATCGAGACGCAAGATTATACGGTGGTAGGCTTCATCAAGCGTCCCGTATGGGAAGCGGCTTGGGCTCCGGGATATACGGTTATTAGCTATATCGACGAAGATCTCATCGGAGCTAATGAACGAGTCAATGCGGCGGTCGTTCTGCAGAAAGTCAATCGATCGCTATTCGCACATGCGGGAAAATTGGCGGAAAGCAACCATATCGCAACGGTCCAATTTAATAATGATTTGCTTCATTATTACGGCTTATCCAAGAGCAGAGCTTCATCCAGCACGATGATTTCTTTGTCGGCGATCCTGATGGCGGTGATTATGATCGGCTCGGTTTCGCTCATCTATAATGCTTTTGCGATATCCGTCTCGGAACGCTCCCGCCATTTAGGAATGCTGGCGAGCGTGGGGGCTACGAAAAGACAAAAGAGAAATTCAGTGGTTTTTGAAGGTGTCGTCATTGGCCTGATCAGCATTCCCGTTGGAATCCTATGCGGTCTTGCCGGAATTGGGATTACTTTCTGGTTTATGAATCCCATGATACAAGGGGCGCTATGGACCAAGGAGAAGCTGGCGCTTGCCGTCACGCCGTTATCGCTTCTAATTTCCTGCGCGGTTTCGATGCTGACGATTCTTATTTCCACGTATCTCCCGGCTGTCAAAGCATCCAAGATTTCTGCCATGGACGCGATACGCCAGACCTCCGACGTAAAGCTTACAGTTAAATCTGTGAAAACGTCGAAGTTCATTCGTAAGCTGTTCGGAATCGAGGCGGAAATCGGATTAAAAAACTTGAAAAGGAACAAACGGAGATATCATACGATCGTATTTTCGCTCGTTATCAGCATCGTACTATTTTTAACGGTATCGTTTTTTACCGCGGGTTTGAAACAATCCTTAAAGCTGTCTCAGCAAGGCATTAAATACGATATTGAAGTCTCGTACGGCAATAAGCAAAGGTTAGACGACCAGTTGATTCGCTCGATTGCGTCCTTAGATGACGTGACGGAATATAATGTGATAGACGAACTTTATAAGGACACATGGGTCGCTGAAGCACAGCTCGCCGATGAATTGCAAGAGCTGGTTAAGGAGGATATAAGTTTAGTTCAAGACGGAAAATATCTTTACACCATTAAGATTCATGCCTTAAACGATTCAGGTCTGCAAGCCTACGCCAAAGCGGTTGGTGCGGATTACGAACAACTGACGGACCCGGAGCATCCCGCTGCGATCGTGATTGATACCATTCGTTACGAGGAAAGGGGCACGGGGAGATTTGTTCAGACGAAGGCGATCTATACGAAGATCGGCCAACGTATCGAGCTAACGAATGTGGATTTTGAAACCGGGGAAGAGACTAAGGGAAGCAGTGTGACGGTTGCCGCGTTGACGGATCAAGCGCCTATGGGGATGACCCCGTTAGGGGTAAGCGGGCTGAATATCATCGTTTCGGAGCGCGTCATGAATCGCCTGGCAGACGAAGAGGACATGGCGAACATTGAGACCTTCCTCCATTTGAAAAGTGCGGATCCGATGAGAACGCAGCAGCAAATCGAGGAGATGCAGGTGACCAATCTGCAGACCTACAATTTATATCAATCCAGAAAAAGCGAAGAACAACAGGTTCTACTGATGTCCGTCTTTTCTTACGGTTTTATCGTATTGATTTCGGCGATTTCCATTGCGAACATCTTTAATACGATCTCGACAGGCGTATCCCTGCGCAAACGGGAATTTGCGATGCTGAAGTCTGTTGGCATGACGCCAAAAAGCTTCGCGAAAATGCTTAACTACGAAAGTATCTTTTATGGGGTCAAGTCGCTGTTGTTCGGACTTCCCGTCAGCTTCATCGTGATGGTTTTGATTTATAAAGCATTTTCGAACAAATTCGGCTTTGCATTCGCCATGCCTTGGACGAGCATTGTTGCGGTCGTTGCCGCCGTATTCGTCATCGTCGGCTCCGCGATGCTCTATTCCGCCGCGAAAGTGAAAAGAGAAAACCTGATGGATGCGTTGAAGCAGGAAAGTATATGAGGAGAGACCCATGACCACACAACAACGTAAGATCGTTTTAGCCATAACCGCATGCTATACCCTTATGATTCTCTATTTTATGCTTCTCGCTTTTGGGAGAACAGGCACCGTGGATCGAGAGGCCGGCTACACCTTTCTTTTCTTCCCGCTCGATTTTTTTAGGCTTCCAAGTCTGTCCGAGCTGCTTCTGCATCCGACCGTGATGGATCTTGTGGGTATTGGCAACGTCGCAGCTTTCATCCCTTTTGGCTTATTGATTCCGTTGTTATATCGGATCAGCTTTATTCGATTCATCGCCTTGTTCATCCTGTCGATTCTTGCGATTGAAACCATTCAGGCTCTAACGATGCTCGGCAGCTTCGATCTTAACGATGTCATTCAAAACTCCATAGGCGCAGCAATTGGATTCGGAGCGTACAAAATTGGCTTTCGGACAACAAATGTCAGGAGAAATATAGTCGTTACGGGCATTTCCGTTGTTATCCTGCTAGGCGGAGTTTGGGGGAGCTTCGGGATTGTTGATAAGGCATTCGTTCAGGAGCTGGGCGATTTTGTGGCATTAAACGAACTGAAACACAGCAGCGGAAATCCATCAACGAAGACAAAACCATACAGCTTCAAAGTAGGCGGCCAAGACGTAGAACCCAAATATAATGTATACAGCGCAGAAGGCAAACAGTTTGAAACGTACACGTATTCGTTAGGCAATAAAGAGCTGTATATCTACCTCAACTACGGTATCCCCGATCAAGAGAATCTTCGCGGGAGCCTGTGCATTTCCGTGGATGGACAGGAGTACCTATCCGTATCAGCGGCGGATGAACGTCAAGAGCCGGAGATATCCAGCCTCTATGTCGAACAGGCCAAGGAGCTCACAATAACGATTGAGGGAAATGAAAAGGTGTGGGATGTTGGATTTCGGGAGATGAAGTATTCCTGGAATTGGTGAGATAAAAAACGCCCCGCCGGGGTCTTTGTTTGGCTATAATTGTGCAAGGATAAGAGCGGCCTTTTTACCAGAGAGGTACACATTTATGCATTAAGCTTAATTGGCTATTTATGTATCCTGCTATTAAAAAAAGGATCAACTTGGTGTGTACTTTTTCGAGAAATTTGATTATACTATGGGTAAGCAACAACACTTTGTTGATGCTTCGACTACGCGGAAGAGGCACTCGCGCGTACCCGCTTGGGGGCACTTCGGCTTGCTGAGGTGAAAAATAATACCACAGTCCGTCCCGTAGGGAGATTGTCCCTGCCGTTGCCACCAGTTTTTTAATTTCTAAATCGGCCTTGATTCTTATCAAGGCCGATTATTTCGTTTAGGGGCAAATGTTGTGTTAATTGTTCAGAATCTTCTTGTTCTTCAGAATAAACCCGAAGTTGATGAAATCTCGTTACAAACAATTGCTGAATTTTATCATAAATACTTGTGTGGGATGCAATATTTTTTTGAGTTGCGGCACAGTCAACGTGAATTAAGGCTTCGTTTTAAGCCCGGTGATTTATGTCACCTTCTTGGTATTCATTATGTCCTTAAAGGATCAGAAAATGTAGGGGAAAAAGGTTTCGAAAAACTGATGGTCGGCACCAATACATTTAAAACTCTTCGCGAAGCAAACCTTGGTGAGTATGAGGACAAGCTTTATCGCATGTTGTACTTCCCATTCGTATATCAATTGGTACGGAATCCAACTATTGTTGCAAATGACCCTCATGATCAATCACTGGTTAGAGCGCAGTTTAGCTTTGTAAACGGACATGACAAGCATTTTGTGGAATTAAAATTACGCCGCGAAAATATAACTAACCCTAATTTTTACGTACCCGTATCATTTGCCGAATCAAGTAGAATCAAAAACAGAGTTCCTATAACCATTCAGCAAAAAGCAATTCTTGGATACGATGACGGATACGTTCATGGGTCCCGAGCCTAAAAAAAGAAATAATTATCCCCCCCGCTTGGGGGTCTTTTTTATGCGTTGATAACGCATCACGTCAGGTTTGATTCATAGCCTTATTACTTAATCGGTAACCTTTAAAGTCTTCATCGGCACTTTTATATGAAAAGGAAGAAAGGAGCGGGAGCATGCTTCAGGTTATCGAAAACGCCAAACACGGGGATCGCGAAGCTTTTGAATGCATAGTTCGGCACTATACCTCAATGGCCAATGCGATTGCCTATGAAAAGCTACACGATCTGCAACTGGCGGAAGATGCCGTACAGGAAGCATTCACGGAAGCCTATTTACATTTAAATAAGCTGCAAGCAGCAGAAGCATTCCCCGGCTGGTTCAAAGCTATCGTGATCCGGCAATGTTACCGTATTACGCGTAGGAAGCGTCATCGCGTCGTACCCTATGAGGAAGTTACTCAGATGGCCGAGAGTCTAATGAGTGTCCCGGAGCGGATTGAACAGCGAGAACTGCAGCGAACGGTTCGCGACTCTCTGGCGGTATTAACGTCCAATATGAGAATTGCGGTTCAATTATTTTATTTTCAGGGGTACTCCCTTCAGGAAATATCCAGTTTTATCGGAACTTCGATTCCCGTATTAAAGAAGCGGCTCTTCGATGCTCGTCGTAAATTGAAGAGTGCGCTGCCTATAGCCGATTTGATCGCGGTATACAACCAATTGTACGAAGGAGGAGAAGGCGTGCTTCACATTGTTAACGGGGATTCGGTAGCGGAGAAGCTGCGGCAAGGTATCGTGCAGGGCGACATTTTGGTATGGAGAGAGGTATATCCGCATGGGCCTGTATTTAAAGACCCAACTGTAGGGGACAATCGCTCTGTAAGAGCAGAATACTTGAAACAAACTATGGGAATCCCTCGTTCGGAATATATTGAAGGGAGCGAAAGGCAAGAAAAGGTTTTGGCCGATTTGCACAAATATGAGGAAGTCGTCTTATGGTTCGAGCATGATTTGTTCGATCAGACGATGCTGTGCTATTTGCTCCATTGGTTTTCAGAACGGCCTTTATCAAAAACAAAGCTGAGTTTACTTTGCATTGGAGAGTACCCTGGAATCGAGCTGTTTCGAGGTTTGGGACAGCTTTCTTTAGAGCAAATGAAGACATTGTCCGGAACATGGAAATCTATTGGGGCAGAAGAGCTGAGTTTAGGCAGCGCGTTCTGGCAAGCTTATGCAGCACAGAATCCACAGCCATTGCAGCAGTTGTTAAGTCGAGATACGTCCGTACTGCCATTTGCGCATGACGCATTCCAAGGTCATCTCTCCCGGTTTCCTTCTACATTTAACGGTCTTGGCATCGTGGAGCAGAGCACGCTGGAAATGATCCTTGCTGGAACAAGCACTCCGCATGCCTTATTCAAAGAGGTCGGGAACAAGCTCAACACGTTAGGTGTGGGCGATCTGCAATACTGGCATAGTTTACGGAAGATGTCGCAGGACCCGCATCCACTTCTGCAAATTCACGGGCCAGAAGCCGCCTTCCCTAATTATCGTGATTCATCGGTATCCTTTGGTAATTGTGATGTAAGTCTGACCGATTTGGGGCAAAACGTGTTGGAGGGAAAAGAAGACTGGGTTTCTAAGCAAGGGGTAGACGAATGGTATGGCGGGATACATCTGCAAGGACATTCTCCACGATGGCGCTGGGATTCGTCCAGGCAAACGATTCATGATAACGGCGTTGGGATGTAGCGGTTGGTCGTAAAATTCTGATGAATTCGACCTGTGAACATTAGTTCGTTTGGCAGTTGATTCGGGTCGAAGCGATGCACTAACATAGGGGCGATACTCTGCGATGCGGGCTCTACCGTCAAGAGACTAAGCAGGGAAGAAAGGATGATAGAGATGTCAAATGATAGCCAAGCTCGTCCCCCTGCCGGATCCGTCAGCGCCCCCGGTCGGTATCCGATCGACCTGACAGGCCCTCGCAGTCATACTCTTGTCATTCAGCCCGGTGTGGGCAGTTTATCTATCGGACCTTCGCAGTCAGGGAAAAAAGCGGATCTTCACGCTGCGCCCGATGCGAATATCGACTGGACCGTATTCGAAGCTTTTGCTACCCCGGCAGGCTCGCCCTGGCCGAGATTTCTTTATTATACGGGCAGCGATACGGGTTTCTTCGACTGGGCTCAGAAACGTCCTATTGAAGAGTTGACGTGGACTCCGATTCTGTCTGCTGACACCGTGGTAGATGCCAGCCAGTCCATTGTGAATAACTTGCATATCGTGATGGACCTATCCGAGAATCGTCTTAGCTTGAAGCTCCCCAACGGGCATTTCCGCTTAAGCGTGTCCGGCGATTTATCTCGCTTCTCGGCCACTGGCGATATACCCTCTTATTTAACATTGGCACCGCGCACCGGTCGACGCAAGAACGATGCGCCTTTCTTGCTGCCCGACCTGGGCGCGCTGCATCAAGTAACGAATCTTACGCTCCATAACACACCTCTAGGACAGCCGATCTCGCTGAAGTGTCTGAGTCGTTTCCCCAATGTGAACTCGCTAAGCTTATGGGGGAACTTCTGCGATCTTGACTTGCTGGCTCGTCAAACCGGGTTAACGAATTTGGAGCTGCGCTTCATGCCGGACTTGGGCGACTTGCCACCCTTGGACGCATGGCCGATGCTGGATCGGTTTATCGCATTTAATGTGGAAGAGGCTGCGGGCAAGCGCCTAAAGCAGCAAATGAAAAAACGCGCTATAGCCCGTCCGTGGACCGGTCACGCCTCAGTGAGTCAGCTTCGCAAACCCGAATGGTGGACGACCGAATATGGCCGCCCGTTCTCGTCCTGGCCTAAGCGTATGGCGAAGCTTGCTAACGAAGCCTACGACGCTGCACAAGCAGACTTGGCTCAGGCTTGCAGCTTTGCCGAGGCGGAAGCAGCGATTACCGCTTTTACCGTGCGGTTCAATTCTCTTAAAGGCATCGAAACCTCAGAGCGAGAAGATCTTGGTGAAGCGGTGTGGCAGCTCAGCCAGGCGGATCATCGAATTGGCGAGCCTATTCCAGAGGAGATGGCGCAGCGCTGGTTTGACGCAGCACGCGATTATTGAACGCAAAGGAGTGTTGGCCGGTGATCACCCTTTATGAGGAACAGCGACAAGGAGCTATAGCGAAGACCATCGAGCATTCTCATGCCTCGCTTGAGAAGTGTCTGGAGGCCATCCGACGGATGGACGGCTTCACGTGCAGTCTGGTCACGATTCAGTACGAGGACAACGCAATCATGGTTGGAGGAGGCAGTAGCGAGTTCATCGTTACAGTCGAGACAAATACTGCAATTCGCAACCTTCGTGGTACATCGGAAGAAGAAGATGACTTTGTTGAGATTACAGTAGGCGGTCAAGCCAGCGAATATCCTCAGATGTACATCGTTAACCTTGAGCTTGTCGAATCCGCGCTTCTTCAACTATTAACCAATGCATCCGTTGAGTTGGAATGGGAAACGATTGAGAAGTGATAAAGAGTCATTGAAGAAGAAAGGGAGCAACACGTAGCGACAAGCACTCGTGCTGCTCTCTGTTCAAGGAGATTAACCCATGAAAGATGCGCTAATGGAGAGATTAAAGACCTTCCTTCATCAGAAGGACAAAAGCACATTGCTAGGCATTCCGGCGAGCCGGGAGGAAATTGCTCAGGCAGAGCGGCGGCTGAATATCCAATTTCATGAGGACTACGTGCAATTTATCAGCACGTTCGGGGGAGCTTACGCAGGTCTTGCCGTACATGCATTCTCCAATGGCTCCAGTCTTGGCAATGAAACGGTTGTCGATTTGACTCTGGAATTTCGGGAGCAGTTCAAGGAGCTTCCTCTGGCAGAGGCTCTTGAGACCAGCTATGTCATTTCTATGGATGGATCCGGCGATCCGATTATCATTGATCGGGCAGGCAAGGTGTTCATCTGTTATCACGATACCGGGGAGATGAAGCTGTTAGCGGATTCGTTCGAGCTTCTGATCGAGGATCATTTTTTTGAATGGTGATTCTTCCAGTTCGACCAGCGCTGTTCATAAATGACGACGGCTTTCGCGAAAATGTGCAACAGGCCCTCCGCCAAATCAGCGGAAGGGCCTGTTCGAGTTAAACTATCGGTACTACGCCAGCTTAATTATGAATGCCGGCCATCACATGCCAACTGCCGGGAGCGGACAAAGTATAATAGTATTGCCCTGCCGACGTTCCAGTAGCGATCGGGATCAGCGGAGCTCCCGATACGCCGGGGTAGATGTATTGCTGTGATGAGAGGGAGACGGTTTTGGAACCGACCCACACGTTCGTGCAGGAAGATACGGATGCGGTTTTCGTCTCAGTGCAATCTTTTCTGTACACATTGATTGTAAGCGTATCGTAATATTGTCCCGTATTGACAATTACGCCGTTGCCGAAATAAATCGTACCGCCGCTAAGCGTATACGTGGTGCTCGTGTAGGAAAATGCCGCGGATGCCGAAGGAACAAACGAAAGCAATAGGGCGAAAATCAGGAAAACGGAGAAAGCTCTTCTTTTCAACATAACACCTCCATTAGTTTGTGAAGCGTGTACTTACGACTCAGCCAAGCATCACCTCCTAGATTAGACCCAACGTCATCGAACATTTTTAGAGTATGTGATGGGGCGCTCGTTAATTCCGGTTGAAACGGAGATAGATCAACTAATGCGACCAAGATGCATCTCGAGAGAGGTGCATCTTTTTTTACTTCTCTGATCTAGCACATTGTGTTGTATAATGTTGGAATATGAATATAGGCTAAGAGGAGCTGCGTATATGACCCTTTCGACATCCACGCTCGTGACTGGCGGTAACGTGTCGCTGAATCCCGGGAATGAGCTGCAGATTACTGTCTCATGGAATTCCGCACCCGCTGATCTGGATGTAAGCTGCTTTATTGTGGGTGCTAACGGCAAAGTGGCTTCCGACGATTATTTTGTATTCTACAATCAGCCGTCCGATCCTCACGGACATGTCAAATTAAGCTCGACTTCCTCTCGTTCGACGACCTTTACGATCCGCTTGGACAAGCTGTCGTCGGCTGTAGCGAAATGCGTGTTTGCAGCTACCCTGGATGGTCCCGGCACGTTCGCGGACGTATCCGGCTGCTCCGTGACCGCGCGTATTGGCGGACAGACCGTTGTATATGAAATTAAGGAAGCGACTCGCGAGACGTCTTTAGTATTCGTCGAGCTGTATCGCTACCAATCGCAGTTTAAGCTGCGGGCGGTGGGCCGCGGCTTTAACGGCGGTCTGAAGCCGTTGGCCGAAGCGCACGGCGTAGACGTTGCAGACGATGATAACGCCAGTCAGACTGCACAACAGGTTGCGGCAGCCTCTGCGCCGGTCAAATCGCCAGCCTCCTCTTCGCAGCCGGCATCCGAACCCAGGATTAATCTGAGCAAAATCGATCTACTCAAAAAAGAAGTACGGGTTTCGCTAGAGAAGAAGGGGATTGGCTCGCAGAAGGCCAGAGTCGCTGTCGTGTTTGACGCTTCCGGTTCCATGTATCACTTATATGATGAGGGAACGATACAGCGCGCTTTCGAGCGGGTGCTTGCGGTCGCCGCCAGTATGGATGACGATGGAGAGCTGGACGTCTGGTTTTTCGCCGACGAATCGGCCAGAACGCCAAGCGTGAGAGCCGATCAGTTCGAAGGGTATGTCGATCGTTATTATTTTTCGGACGAGGACTTCCAGGATGAGCTGGGATGCGGCAACAACGAACCCGACGTCATGAAAGACATTATACGCAAATATACCGTTGAATCGCCGGATGATCGTCTCCCGGTCTTTATCGTATTTTTCAGCGATGGCGGCGTTTACTATTCGGATCGAATTGCCAAGCTGATTATTCAAAGCTCCAAGCACAATCTTTTCTGGCAATTCGTCGGTTTAGGCGAGGCAGACTATGGGATTTTGGAGGAGTTTGATACGTTGTCAGGCCGAGTCGTCGATAATTGTAACTTCTTCGCGTTGGACGACCTTGACGAGGTGTCCGACCGGGAGCTCTACGACCGACTGTTCAATGAATTTCCGTCCTGGCTTCGCGATGCGCGGAGCAAAGGCATTCTTAAAGGCTAACTGTAGATGCGCAACCGGCTCTGATTCTCGTCCATCAGAGCTGTATTTGTATTCGGGAGTGGCAAAAATGGAGCACAAAAAATTAATTGGCGCATTCAAGAAAGAGATAGATAAAATAAAAAACAACGCGATTAGCGATGATGAGATTAAGGAATGGCACGATTTAATCAAAGAAAGTATTCAAAACGATCTTAAAGACGGATACAAAGAGACGAT
The DNA here is from genome assembly GCF_017671885.1 of Cohnella sp. LGH. Taxonomy (NCBI): domain Bacteria; kingdom Bacillati; phylum Bacillota; class Bacilli; order Caryophanales; family Paenibacillaceae; genus Cohnella; species Cohnella sp. LGH. The sequence goes on along the minus strand of NZ_CP072117.1, from coordinate 8,649,364 downwards.
AGCGAGAAACTTAACTCTTGGAATAGGCGTACATGCCGGAGATCATCCGAAAAATTTAATTTTAACCGGGGACAATGACGGGTGGAAATATATTACTCGGTTTCTTTTGTGGCAGGAACATATTTTGCAGAAGCTGTTTGATTATAAAGAGGTTTCTTCGAGAACGATAGGAGGTATGATAGGTTTATCCATGTTGTGGGGGATGAATGATTTATCCCGGAGATCGAGAGAATATTTCCAAATCCTATTTGACGGCAATAAGGAGCATTACGCTCAAAAAGAAACTCACCATCTGTTCATGGCGCTGTTGTACGACTTATCCCATACCGGGCAAATCAATCCCGAGCTGTATGCTGTATTGCCGGAGCAGAGTGGATATAGAAAGCTCCTTGATCATTGGGACGCCACAGATGCCGAACTGCTGGGAAGTCTGATTCTAGAAATTTGCGATCATCATATCTATAGCTCGTTGGATTTGAAAAATAAGTTTTCGGAAATTCTATCCTTGAATTATATTCCATACGATGTACGGCTCATCGAAAAAATCAGACAAGAGCAAGGATTAACAAACGTTCAAGCTGAACACCCTTTGCTGGCGACCCCGCTCGCTAATATTCCTAAATCCAAATATGAGTGGGATTTGTCCAAAGACGAAGTCTATCAGTATTTAAGGAGAGTTGAAGATGGGAAACACGGATAAGTTCGAAATGATCGCGAATACTTACGACACCCCGGAAAGAATCCTAATCGCCAAAGTATCCTCGGACGCCATTCGGGAATATGTATTCGATGCTAAAGGCAAGAAGGCTGTCGATTTCGGGTGCGGAACCGGACTTGTCGGGATGAGCTTGATAGACGAGTTTCAGTCCGTGCTTTTTCTGGATACCTCGCCGAGTATGATTCAACAAATTAAGCAAAAAATTGCCGACCGCCATATTCCGAATGCCGATACCTTATGCTTTGATTTTGAACAGGAAGGTTTATCGGAGCTTCGCGCCGACTATATCTTCATGGCTCAGGTTCTGCTTCATATTCCCGATATTGAATTCGTCCTATCGAGGCTGTTCGAAGTTCTCAATGAAGGGGGACATTTGCTCATCGTTGACTTCAATAAAAACGAAAATATCGTTTCGGATCTCGTTCACAACGGATTTAATCAAGATGAGCTAACCGCTAAAATGACGAAAATAGGGTACAGGGACGTTCAGTCTAAAACTTTTCACCATGGGAGTCGAATATTCATGGGGCAAGATGCATCGATGTTTATTCTGGATGCTCGGAAGTAAACTTGCCGTGCAGACAGCCTGCACAACTTCGCCGAAGACAAACGCAGAGCAGTTTCCCAAGAAGGTGTCCCAAGTCCTAGATGGACTAAGGGGCATCTCTTTTCTTTTGCCAAAAAACGATTCCCAAATTCAGGAGAAAAGTAGGAAGACTCAGAAAAAACGTCCACTATACTGGAAATAACAGGCTGTATAAGTCCCGACTTGCTGTTAACTAAGGAGGCTTGAATGGAACTCGCTTTTCTAGTAGATACTTATGGAACGTGTGTAGCCCAATTGAGAGACGAACTGCTGCCGTTAGAAGAATTAGCGGCAACTTGGCAGTTTCCCTATGACATTCATTTTGTATTTCGCGTCTTACCCGACAGCTACGGCCGAAAAACATTCAGACGTTTCGACAGCAAAGATCATGCTCTCTATTTAGACATCAGCATCGTTTACGAGCAGTATTTATGCATGTCCAAAAATGAACAACGCGAAGCTCTGGGCGATTTTATTTATCGCTATTTGTCGGAGTCCATTGCCAAGTATAAAAAGCATGCAGATCGGGTTGACCAGGATCAACTCTTAGTTCAACTCAAAAAATGGATGACCGAAAACGATTGGTTGGATGGCAAGATCGGCAAAGCAAAGGAGCTCCTTGCGCAGAATGCGGGACTTTATGAAGTGAGCCAGCAATTGCGGATGCCATTGGATGAGATCGAGTATATCCTTCTTCTCATGAATGGCCATGAGCCAAAGGACATTCATCCCGACAATATCATAGCGGGAGGCCTATAATGACGCTAAAAGATACCGATCAACTGGACGATCTCAAAGAGTTTCTGATCGACTGGTACGGCAAATACGATAGCTCCTACGGAGTACCGACGGACGAGCTTCCGTCAGACCTACCTACGGCACTGCATGAATTATATGCGTTCGCGGGTCGCTGGAAGGATGGCACGGACGAGCATCTTGAGAACTCGCCCGAAATTTTTCAGCAGCAGGACTGTCTCTATTCGGCGGAGAGACTGAAGAGAGAGAGGGATCGGATTACGTTCCTCGAGGAAAATCAAGCCAACTGGACCTGCCAAGCGGAGGCGGGCAACGACAATTCTCCGGTTTATTGCGACGAAGGCATGCTATGGGATGATCAGGCAGAGGGACATCTCCTCGTGAATGAATCTTTGTATCATTTTCTGAAAAGCTTTTGTTTACAGGAGGTCGTTTTTGGCTGCAAGCATCTGAACGTAGCAGAAGGACAAATGGATCAAATAAGGTCGCTGTTTAATACCCCGCTTGAAGACGTATGGCTTAACGGATACTACACGGGCCTCAAAGAAGCGGGACCTACCCATGCGTTCTATCGGTGCGGGGACGTGCTGGTGATGGAGCGCTACGGCGACCTGTGGTTAGGGTCTAACGGCGACGATCTAGCTGCAGTCTTGAAGAATGCGGATATGTCTTCGATTAAGCTGCGGAGGATTAAACCCGACTAAATCGGCTGAAGGCGCTAAGATACTTGGATGCAGGCAAAATGGAACAGGGCGAGCGTTGTCTGGAACGTGGAACGGGCGATGCTCCGGATTATGAGATCGACCGTGTCCGGGTGCTGCTAGCTCAGCCTGAGATAAAGTAAACTAGGAAATACAACGGAGGAATGAAAATGCAGCAGCTTTTTAACGATCTAATCAAACAGGATGTAAAGCCGCTTCTATCCAAGCATGGCTTTGCCAAGAAGAGTCTGAGTTTTAGCAAGCCGGAAGGCGACCTTATCTATATCATTAATTTTCAAAAATCGGCTGGCAACTCTTCCGACAATGTCATGTTTTACGTGAACTGCGGGATTTATGCGGGGGAACTGGCGCGGATACAATCGAAAGAGATTCTGACAGCGCCCCAAGAAGTGGACTGTCATTTTCGAGCGCGAATAGGTGAGATTGCGACGTCTGCGCCGGATCGGTTTGCCGTCACTCCCGACACGAATATGGAAGAGTTGAGGACGACGCTGCTTAGTGGATTAGAGGAAGTTATTCATTTTTACGGTACGATGAACAGCGCCAGATCGATTGTGGATTACTATACTGCAGGCCCCTATTTGCATCTAGGCGAGGAGAGCTTTAAGTTGCTCTTGCAGTCCAACGATGCGGCAGCGGCTAAACGTTACTTGAAGGCTTTGCAGGAAAAGCACGGGGCGGAAAATCGCTGGACGATATTTGAAAATAAATATAGAGCCATCTTCCAACAATATGGAGTGGAATTTGAGTATTCATTAGTTAACAGACAAACTTGATGCTGTGTAGGAGGTTAGACATTGCTGGAGACAAAGTTAACGCGCAAGCTTAAGGTTCAATATCCGCTTATTCAAGCTCCAATGGCGGGCGGGCCTACGACTCCTGAATTGGTGGCAGCCGTATCGAACGCCGGCGGAATGGGCAGCTTGGGAGCGGGTTACTTATCGCCCGATCAAATCCGGATTGCGATCAAGGAAATTAGACGGCTGACGGATCGTCCGTTCGGTGTGAACGTATTCGTATTCGAGGAACCGAATCCTTTGAATGACGATATCGAAGGTATGAACGATTATTTGAACAAATACCGAGCGGAGCTGGGGATCGCCTCAAGCCCGCCGATTCCTCAGCTTGCGGAGTCCTTCGAGGAGCAAGTAAACGTATTGCTGGAAGAAAATATCCCGGTATTCAGTTTCACCTTCGGGATACCGTCGACTGGGGTGATTCAAGCCTTCAAGAGACAAGGGACCATTGTGATTGGCACGGCGACGACGGTTGAGGAGGGAATTCGGCTGGAGGAGGCCGGGGTAGATGCGGTTGTGGCGCAGGGAAGCGAAGCGGGAGGACATCGCGGAACTTTCGCCACGAACGCCGCGGATGCGCTGATCGGCACCATGGCCCTTGTTCCTCAAATAGTCGACGCTCTGTCGATCCCGGTCATCGCATCGGGGGGAATCATGGACGGACGAGGACTGGCAGCGAGCCTTGTCTTGGGAGCTTCCGCCGTACAGATGGGCACTGCGTTTCTAACCAGCGCCGAGAGCGGAGCTCATGCGGCGCACAAGCAGAAGATCGTAACCTCGACGGAGGATGCCACCGAGGTCACGTTCGCTTATTCGGGCAAGGCCGCACGCGGCATTCGCACGGAGTTTATGGACGACATGCGTTTTTACGAAGGAACGATCCCCGATTATCCAATTCAAAACGTATTAACAAGGGACATTCGCCAAGCGGCGACCAGAGCGAACAATCCGGAGTTCATGTCGCTCTGGGCGGGCCAAGGCCTTAGATTAGCGAAGGAACAGCAAGCCGCTGCCGAAATCGTGAAGCAAACGGTTGAACAAGCCCGCATCGTCATCGGGGATCTGGGTCGGGGAGTCTGAAGCAAGAGGTATGTGCCTCCCTCCGATGCTATACGCTCCTGAAATCCTGGAAGGGAACACCCACTTAAAGGTAATTTCAGGAGCGTATGAGGCAATCTCCGGGCTGATCATGCCCCATAAAAACCCCAAATAGATACCAGTAGTTACCCTTATAATCATCGAAGACGCTCAAGTGACATACACCCCTTTTTTTGGTCGTTTTGTACGATTTCCCCTACAAATTTCCGTCGTTTGAGCCTGATTCGGGTCAATTTGTACGATTTTTCGAACAGCATCCGCCGTTTGCTTCTTATTTGAGTTGCTTTGTATGATTTTCCGGCTAACTTCCAATCCAGTGGAAACGTTGTGAATCATGATTAGGTCTCCGGGAGGCACATCCCTCTTCTTCATATCGATCATCACAAGCAACCCCTCTCATGGACATCTCCTTCATTTTTATCGACCGCCTCAAGTAACCCCTCTCATGGACATCCCCAACTTTTCTTAATCCCCCTCCTCTAACGGCCTGCCAGACCCTCCCGCGCCAAAACCGAGCACTCGCCCTCCTCTTAATTCAAGCAATCTAACGTTTGTTGACTACGTTCTTATGTTTGTTGTCTAGAACGGGGTCGGGGATTTTCTATACAATGGCATCAATCGGATGAAGCAGAGGTAAAATGAATGCGTTTACGAAAACGCTGAAAGCGTGTACAAATGGACCGCGATCAATTGCAAGGGGTGGCTAACATGGACATGAAGAGCGGAAGAAAACGCGTGAGAACGCGCTGGCGCACACAGGATACCGAGCTAACGCTTCTAGCCTTGCCGACAACGATCTGGTATATCTTGTTCTGTTTCCTGCCGATGTTCGGTCTCGTGATTGCTTTTAAGAATTTCAAGATTCACGGGGGGTTCCTAAGCAACGTCATCCACAGCAAATGGACCGGATTCAAAAACTTCGAATTTCTGTTCAAGTCGAACGACGCCTGGGTCGTGATCCGCAATACGTTGGGCTACAATATGATCTTTATCGTGCTGGGCATCGTCATTCCCGTCATCTTGGCCTTGATGATCGGTCAACTGCACAGCGGCAAGGCCGGCAAAATCTATCAGACGTTGATGTTTCTGCCGTATTTCCTGTCTTGGGTCGTCGTTTCCGCTATTGTGTGGTCGTTCCTAAGCTTCGATAAAGGGATCATCAATCAATTCCTGGCCGGCCTGGGTTCGGACCCCGTGAACTGGTATATGGAGCCTAAATATTGGCCTTACTTTCTTATCTTCATGAATGTGTGGAAGGGGCTTGGCTACGGAATGGTCGTCTATCTAGCCACCATCACAGGCATCGACAGCACGTATTACGAGGCGGCCGTCATTGACGGCGCTTCCAAGTGGCAGCAAGCGCGATTTATTACGCTGCCGCTCATGAAGCTGGTCATCGTTATGATGTTTATCTTGGCCGTAGGCCGCATCTTCTACACCGATTTCGGCTTGTTCTTCCAAGTTCCGCGGGATTCCAACTCGTTGTTCAATGTCGCGACGACCATTGACGTTCTCGTGTACAAGCAGCTTAAGACGGCAACGGTAGGTATGGCTTCCGCTTCCGCTTTCGTACAATCCGTGATGGGCTGCTTAACCATTCTGTTGGCCAACTGGGTCGTCCGTCGCGTGGATCCGGACAGCGCCATGATGTAAGGGGGGAGCGAGAAATGAAGACGAGAGCGGGATATGAGACGGGACTCGACAAATTCAACCGAATCGGAACCGCCACGAACTGGGGATTCCATCTTATTTTTATCCTATTGGCGTTGTTGTGCCTCGTGCCCGTCCTGGTGGTTCTATCCATATCGCTTACCGGAGAGGAATCCATCCGTAATGAAGGATACCGTATCTTGCCGGCGGCCATCTCAGGAGAAGCTTATCAGTACATTGCCCGGCAAGGACAGATGATCACCCGGGCGCTCGGCGTTTCCGTGCTCGTTACCGCCCTTGGCACCGTACTGGGCGTGGTGCTGACGACATCGATGGGGTACGTCCTTTCTCGGCCGAACTACAAGCTTAAAGGGCTGTTGACCTGGATCGTATTCATTCCGATGGTGTTTAACGGAGGCTTGGTGTCCAGCTACTATATCAATTCGAATATGCTGGGGCTGAAGGACACGGTCTGGGCGCTGATTCTTCCGCTAGCCGTCTCCTCCTTTAACGTCATTATTTGCAAAACGTTCTTCAGAAGCACGATACCGGACGCGCTGATCGAATCCGCCGAGATCGACGGAGCGGGCCAACTGCGCATCTACTGCTCGATCGTCCTGCCGATTTCGCTTCCGGTGCTAGCCACCATCGGCTTGTTCCTATGCTTCGCCTATTGGAACGACTGGTTCCAATCCATGCTCTATATCGACAATCAGAACCTGTACTCTCTGCAGGCTTTGTTGAACAGTCTGATGAGCAACGTAGATGCCCTGGCAAGGAACGCTTCCAGCATGGGGATCAGTTACGCGGAGCTTGTCGCGACTATGCCCAAGGAATCCGCGCGCATGGCCGTGGCCATCGTCATCGTGGTTCCCGTGGCCATCGCCTATCCGTTCTTCCAGAAATACTTTATCTCCGGTCTGACGATAGGCGCGGTGAAAGGTTAATCCGAAATAAGCCGGAATCTGTCCGGTTTATGATATCCGCCGTAAGCTGTGCACGGCAGACGGCGGGAGTGAAGAAAGATACCAAAGGGAGGAAATGGGAATGACAAAGACGAAGAAGAAATGGCTCGCCCTCGGTGCCGCCACGGCACTCCTGACCACCGCTCTTGCGGGCTGCGGAGACTCGAATTCCAAATCCGAGCCTAGCAACAGCAGCACGCCTTCCAACGCCAGCACGCAATCTGCGGAAGCAAGCAAACCTGCCGCTTCGGGCGAAGTGCCTACGCTGGTATGGTGGACGATCGGCGGCCAAGTGCCCGCCAACTTCGATAAGGCAATCGCTGCGATGAACGAATACACGGCCGAGAAGATTGGCGTTAAGATCGACATCAAGGTAGCGAGCTGGGGAGACTGGGACACGAAGATCAATACGATCGTGAACACCGGCGAACCGTTCGACATCATGTTTACGAACAACAGCAAATACAGTCAGCAAGTGAACATGGGCGCGTTCGCCGATCTCACCGACCTGGTGCAGAGCGAAACTCCGGATCTCTATAACTTCATTCCTCAGAAGGTTTGGGACGGAACGAAAATCGGCGGGAAGATCTATTCCGTACCGACTTACAAGGATTCATCCCTGACCCAATACTGGGTGTTCGACGATAAATACATCCAGAAATACGGCATCGACACGGCCGGTATCAAGACGCTGAAGGATCTCGACAAGCCCCTTCGCGATATGAAGGCTGGAGAAGGCAAGAGCTTCTACCCGATGTCGCTCACCCAAGGCGACGGGTTTAACGGATTTTTCAACGGTTACGACGACATGACGCTCGGCTTGCCGCCGATCGGGGTCAAAGTCGACGACGCTTCCCGCAAAGCCGTCTCCGTGCTGGAGCAGTCGGATGTCATGGACAATCTCAAGCAGCTGCACCAATGGTACAAAGACGGCATCATCAACCCGGATGCGCCGACCAAAACCGAAGCGGAAAGGAATCGTCCGTTCTTCTCGGCACAGGCGTTCCCCGGCGCGGAAGCGAGCTGGCAGATTACCAGCGGCGTCGAGAAATACACGATGTTCCAGATCTTCGGACCGATCTACACGACGAGTACGATTCAAGGCTCTCTGAACGCAATTTCCGCCAACTCGAAATATAAGAATGAAGCGTTAAAATACCTGCAATTGGTCAATACGGATCCGAAGCTGCGCAATATGCTGGCCTTCGGCGAGCTGGGCGTCGACTACAGCAATGTGGACGGCGAGAAAGTGATCGAGCGCACATCGGATACGTGGCCGCTGGCCGCCTATACGCAAGGTACGTTCTTCAACTTGGCCGTAACGAAAGGAGCTCCAGTCGATCAGTGGGATCAAGTTCGCAAGCTGAACGATCAAGCGACCTCCTCGACGAATCTGGGCTTCGCACTGGATATCAGCAATCTGGGCACCGAAGTGGCCAATACGAAGGCAGTATGGGACAAATACCGTTATGAACTGCTTACGGGCGCTTCCGATCCCGAGACGATGGTACCGAAAATCGTTGCAGAGCTAAAGGCCGCCGGCCTGGATAAGCTGATGACAGCCGCACAGGAACAAATCGACGCCTATTTCAAATAAGTTTTGCATGAATCAATAGCTGGCAAACCCGAACGGAAATGGCCGTTCGGGTTTTCTGGCACAATATGCGGGATTGCTTTTCTCGGTCAAGACGTTATATGGTGGAGCGGTGGGGCGCGACAAAAACCTGTTGCAAAGGAGATGCCGCATGCTTTCCTTCATGCGAATCAAAATCTATCGCGGCAAGTTCGTTGCATATGCGGTATTTGTAGTGTTCATCGGCCTGGCGCTAGGCGCGGTTACCTGCGCGGTGCTGCTGGATCAGTGGATAGGCAACTCCCGGAACGAGGCCGCCGGAGCGTTCTCCCGTGTTGAAAGCGCTCTTCAGTACGATGCCGATCGAATCGAAGCTTTCATGCAGAGAGTATACTCCAATAACGATCTGGTGTCCGACATTCGCAGTTTCTTGGGAAACAATGCGGAAGGCTATCTGACGAACAGACTGCAGGGCAGCCAGTTCAATCGGCCGCTCGTTTCTTTTCCCGAAGATATCCGATCCTTCCTGGGCAACGGGGGCAGGGGAGACATCACCCAGATCAGCTTGCATACGGAGCAAGAGGGCAACGTAGTGAGCTTCGATAGCAACGGCAATATGAGCTTCTTGTTTCGTCTGCCCAATACGGACGCAACGTTTCGCGAGACGATTGACAAAGGATTCGTCTATCACAAGAAGCTGTCGGATCCGAATCAAATTTCTCGCCAGCTGGGCGAGATCCGCTTCCTGGTCAGCAGCGAACGGATTTTTAACACGGCTCAAAATTCACGGTTGGATGAAGCGGCGGCCATCAGCGGTTCCGGAGACGTATACTTTCTCGCCGGAGGCGACCGCGGCGCGGAGGAACTGGTTCGCCGAGTCGCGGCGGATGAACGCACGCACGGCTATATCGCGACGGGATTTGCGAATCGGGCCTATTTTGTAAAGTTCACCTCCAACGAGTTCGATTATCGGTTCGTCAGTATCGTAGATTTGACCACGCTGATCCATCGGCAGGCAAATGTGCTGCTCGTCGTGTTTCTCATCGTGCTGGCCGCGATGATTAGCGTTCTGCTCTTGATCGTATACAATCTGCGCGAGGATGCGAACTTCCTGCGGCGGATTATCGTGTCCATCGGACGCGCGAAAACGGCGGATTTCACGCCGGTTAGCCCGGCTCGCTACCGAAGAAACGAATACGGAATGATCGCCCGGGAGCTGGACGATATGATCCATCAGCTCGATCGGCATATCCGTACGAACTATCTATTGAAACTCAAGCAGCAGGAAACCGAAATGAAAGCGCTTCAGGCTCAAATCAATCCTCACTTTTTGTACAATACGCTTGAGGTTATCCGTTCTTCCGCTCTGGTAAATAGCGTAGACTACACTTCCGATGCGATTGCCACTCTAGGTGCGCTATATCGCGATATCGTTAAAAACGACAATATCATCCGGCTCGACAGCGAGCTGGCTTTGCTCCAGAAATACCTGAAAATCATGGAATTGAAATATCCGGACCGGTTTTATTATCAGTTTAATGTGGAGCCGGCGCTGCTGGCCTTGCCGACCGTGAAGTTCTGGATGCAGCCGCTGGCTGAAAATTTCTTCGTTCACGGGTTTAATCCGGAGAGCGAGTTTAATCTGCTGATCGTGAACGGTTGGGAGGAAGAAACCCGTTTTATGCTGGAGATCGTGGACAACGGCAATCGTATCCCCGAGGAGCGGTTGGCCGAAATCAGGAGGAAGCTTTCCAGAGGCGATGACGCTCCGCTAGACAACATCGGTCTGCGCAACGTGTATACCCGATTGCACTTTTTCTACGGGGCGGGTTTCTCCATGAAGATCGACAACAACGAGGAAGCCGGCGTTAAAATATCCGTAATCCTATCCAAGGAGGCGATTGGGGATGTATAAGCTGCTAATCGTAGATGACGAGCCGCAGATTTTGGAGGGCATGAAGCGAACGTTGGATTGGGAAAAATACGGCTTTGGCCGCATTGAGACGAGCGAAACGTATGAGGGTGCGATATCGAAGGCCGTGGAGCTGCTGCCGGATTTGGCTATCTTCGATGTATGCATCGGCAAGCAACGAGGGTACGATGCGATCCACAAGCTCAACGAGCTCCGTCTACCCTCAAAATATATCATCATGAGCGGTTATGGCGAGTTCCAATATGCGTTAGAGGCGATCCGCTGCGGCGCCAAAGATTATCTGCTCAAACCGATCGATCGGAACAAGCTGCAGCATCTCGTTGAGAAAATTATCGTAGAGGATCTGAACGGTACAGTGGAAGGCGCGGATCGCGACGACCTGGACAGCGACCCGGTGCTCGGCGTGCGCTACGATAGTCTCTCCAAGCTGACCAATCGCATCTTGTTGATCGTCAAGGCGGAATATGCTCAGAACTTGAGTCTGAAGTCGGTGGCGGAACGATTTCGGATGAACGGAACGTACCTGGGTCAGCTTTTTCTTAAGGAGACGCACAAGAAATTCTCGGAATATTTAATGGCCTACCGGATGCTTCGAGCCCGTGAACGCATTATGACCACGGACGAGAAAATCGTGTCCATCGCGCTCTCCGTCGGTTACCCCAATCTGAACTATTTTTACTCTCATTTTCACGCCTACTTTGGCAGATCGCCCTCGGAATTGCGGAGAAAGGAATAAAGCCGCCATGAGACAACAACGGAATTCGCGCCGTCCCGCGGCACTCTTCGGGCTCGTCCTGCTGCTGACACTGACTTTATCCGGCTGCGTCTCGTCATCCGGCAACGGCGGGTACGCCGCGACGGGCGGCGATACAGTCAATCTGATCTATTACACGATCGGAGATACCGATAAAGACCTTCAGAAGGTCACCGACAAGATCAACGAGGTGTTGGCCAAAAAAATCGGCGTGACCGTTACCTATATCAAGGTGGGCTGGCAAGAGTACGAGGAGCGTCTGAATACCCTTGTGTCGGCAGGAACCCCCTTCGACATCGCCTTTGCAGTAGAGTACTCGACTTATGCGCAACGCGGCGCATTTCTAAGGCTGAACGATTATTTGAGCAGCGCGGGAAAGGGGATGTACGATGAGATCGATCCCGTTTTCTGGAAAGGCGTGCAGATGGACGACGGCGGCATCTACGGCGTTCCGACCAATAAAGAATTGGCCGTTCGCGACCATTGGATGTACCCGGAGGCGCTGGTCAAGAAGTATGGGATCGACATCTCCAAGTATACAACGCTGGCTTCCCTGGAGCCGCTGCTGCGGATGATCAAGGAGAAGGAGCCCGAATATCAGCCGATGGAGCTGGACAAGGGTTCGCAAAATTTCTTCGCCCTGGACGGCTACCAGTACGTAGCGGAGAAGACGCTCCCGCTTATGGTACGAGGTCAGGTTCCCGACTCCCCGGTCGTGAATATATTCGAAACCCGGGAAGGCCGCAACGTGATGGATCTTCTTCGGCGCTATTATGTGGAGGGCTACATCAATGAGGACGCTTCTTTGCGAGAAAGCCCCGGGCTGAAGCGAGGCGATTTGGTATTCTGGAAGGCCGCGGGGGGCGGGCCGCTCTCGGACAATAGCTGGAGCAAGGATCGCGGCTACCAACTGGTGGCTTACCCCGTTACGCCCGCATTGATTACGACGGAATCCATGCGGGGAGGGGTCATGGCCGTCAACGCGGATACGAAGCACCCCGTCGAGGCCGTTAAGTTTCTCAATCTGCTGAACACGGATCCCGAGGTGCGGAATCTGTTTAACTTTGGTATTGAGGGCGTGCATTACACGCTCGACAGCAACGGCCAGGTGGTCCCCATCCCGCCGACGGACAACAGCGGCAATCCGATTCCGGACGCCCAGCCCAGCTATGGGGGCGTTCAGTATACCCAGGGCAATTGGTTCATTCTGAAGACTATGGGCGGACAGTTCGCCGATCCCTTGGACAAATGGGAGCAGTTCCGGGCCAGCAACAAAGAAGCGGTCTATTCGGGTACGCTGGGCTTTACCCCGGATTTGTCGGGAATGCCGCTTCAAGTAAAGAACATCCAGATGGTTTGGGAGAAGTACTTTCCCGGCCTGATGACGGGCAGCGTGAACGTAGATGCCATGCTGCCGAAGTTTATTTCGGAGCTCCGTCAGGCGGGCATCGACGAGGTCAGGTCCGAAGTGCAAAGACAGCTCGACGCCTGGCGGGCAGACCATCGCAGCCCGTCGGAAACGTTTGACACTCCAAATTGAATAAGGTACGTTGAACCTACACAGGTTGAACCGAAGAGGCATCGAAGAGCGGACCCAATGAAATGGAGAAAGGAATGGCTTTGCCGCAAGTTTTGGCTTTGAGTTGCTCACCTATGAAGGTCTTATCGTTCCAAGCAACTCAAAACAACCTGTCTGAAGCCGGCAAAGCCATCCCTTTCGGAATGCAATGGGCTTCTTTTTCTCGGTTCAACTGGTGCAGGATCCAGCAAAAGAGGAATGGGCGCCTGTGAGAAAGTGGACGGATCGGCTGATCAATCTTCGAGAGATCAACACCCTCAGAAACCAGATATTCGTCGGCTTTACGCTAACGATTATCCTTGTGCTTACGTTTGCGGGTGTGTTTATCTATGGAGAAGTATCCGTGCTCCTCAGGCAAAGCGCGGAGAAGCATATCCAACAGACGGCGATTCAGGCCAACGGACGGCTGGATGCGCTGCTGAAGCAGATCGATTCGTTGACCACCCAGGTGGTCGCGGATGCTTATGTGCAGAAGCTGCTCCTGAAAGAAGTGCAGAAGATGCCGACCAAGTTCAACGAGCGCCAGTCGCTGCTGCAGGTCGCCAACAATTATATGGCCTATTCCTCGGGCATAAGCTCGCTTGAGATCTATACATTGGACAACAGACGGCTGTTCCCGCTTGACGATTCCAGCATCAATCGCATTTCCGAAGATGCGCTCGCGGCGGCGGACGGGAAGAAAGGGCGCATTGCCTGGATTGGGATCGATCCGCGTTCGCCGGATTCAGTGCTGGCGATCCGCCGCATCCAACTGTTGGACCTTTCCTTCTTTCCCGGGGGCTACTTGGTCGTTCACGTTAATCGGGATTACTTCGATATGTACGAGCCCGAGGCAAAGAGCGATCCTTCTAGAAGTAGAGAGTTTATGCTATTGGGCGATAGCGACGATAACCCGATCATATCGGATATTGACCATGAGGCGGCGAGGTCGGTGCTCGCGCAAACGGGCAGCACCGTTACGATCGGGCAGGAGCGCATGCTCGCCGTCAGGCAGCATTCCGAGGTGGCGGACTGGAAGCTCGTGCTGCTCATGCCGGTCGAATCGGCGACGGAAGGGATCTCCGTCCTGCAGACGGCGATCTACGTATCCATCGGCATTGCCGCCTTTGCTTTTCTACTATTGACGCTGCTGCTGTCCACGATGATCACCCGGCCTATTCAGCGGTTGATGAGAAGCATGCGCAGCGCCAGATTCGGAGGGCTCAAGCTGATTCCCGCCGATCGGAACCGGTTTCGAACGTTGGAGATCGATGAATTAAATAACACGTACAACCAGATGGTTACTCATATGAACGAGCTGATTCAGGTCGTCTACGAGAAGGAAATCACGCAGAGCCGCACAGAGCTTAAGGCGCTGCAGGCGCAGATCAATCCTCACTTTCTATTTAACACGCTGGAAGCCTTCTACTGGTCGTTGGAGGAAAAAGAGGAGAGCGAGCTTGCCCAAGTGATCCTCGCCATGTCCGGGCTATTCCGCTATGTGATCGGCAGTGCGGCCGGCAATGACGAGTGGGTCGTCATTCGCGACGAGCTCGAGCACGCCCAGCGATACTTGCAAATTATGAAAATGCGCTTCGTCAATCGGCTGACCTGGAACATCGACGCGGATGAAGCGCTCTTGCAGGCGCCAATTCCGAAGCTGATCATTCAGCCGCTCGTGGAGAACGCAGTTTTGCATGGCGTGGAGAGCCGCATTGGCCCGGGCTCGGTCACAATCCGCGTATTTTCGGCTCGACCGGGCTTTGCGACTGTTGCCGTCCTCGACGACGGGATTGGCATGGACGGGGAGACATTGGCCAAGCTGATGCAAAGCATCGAAGGCGGATTCTCGAAAGACCCCAAGAAAGGGGCGGGGGTGGCCATGTCCAACGTTCAACGGCGCCTCAAGCTCTATTATCCGAACACGGCGGAGCGCGGCAGCGGGCTGCAGATCGAGAGCAAGCCCGGCGTCGGTACGACGGTACGATTTGAAATCACAATTCCTTCGGAAGGGGGCGAACGGTCTTGAAAACGATCTTGATCGTGGACGATGAGCCTCGTACGCGCCTTGGCATACAGAAGACGCTCGTCGCCTGGTCGGCGGGCAAATATCGCATCGAAAGCGCCGCGAGCGGAGTCGAGGCGCTCGAATGGCTGGAAACGAATTCGGCTCATCTCATCATTACGGATGTAAGAATGCCCGAAGTGGACGGCCTGGAAATGCTCGAGACGTTGGCATCGCGCGGACAGCTTCCAGTCATCATCATTATCTCCGGTTATGCCGAATTCGAATATGCGAAGAAGTCGCTGCAGCTCGGCGCGTTCGAATATATTCTTAAGCCGCTGGACAAAACGGCTCTGATTAACGCTGTACAAAGAGCGCTGGAACTCGTCGCCAGCAGGGAGCGCCATGATGCGATGGAGAAGCTGGTCGATCCGAAGCTAATCGAAGTAGGCCGCGATGAAGCGCGTTACGGCACGGCGATCAAAGACGCGATCGGCTACATCTATGCTCATCTCCATGAAGCGATCAGCATGAAGCAGGTAGCGGATCAACTGCATCTGAATGCGAGCTATTTCAGCGTGCTGTTTAAAGAGCAGACCGGCGTTACCTTCAGCGACTATTTGACGCGCAGAAGATTGCAAAGAGCAAAGGAGCTGTTAGTTACAACCAGCATGCCGATCTGGGAAATTGCCGAGAAGGTCGGTTATCAGACGGCCAAATATTTCGTTAAAGTGTTTAAAGACAGTGAAGGAATAAGCCCCGGCCAGTATCGGCACCAGGTGCTGGATACCGATCCCTCCATCCAATAATAATGGAATTTCTCCCAATGGTAGGTTCCTTATGCGCTTTCATTACAAACCCTATAATTATGTATGCGGTTACAAAGTAACTGTAGGCGTTATTAAAGGGAGGGCATTAGTAATGAAACGCTTCTTATCCGCATCCACAGCATTTGTTTTGTTGGCTTCCGTTCTCGCCGCGTGCGGCGGCGGAAATTCGGGCTCGTCCGGCAGCGCGGGCGCAAGCTCAAGCCCCGGCTCAAGCTCGCCAAGCAGCAGCTCCGAATCCCCGGCGAGCAACAATTCCAAAGAGAAAGTCACGATCAACCTCTGGGCCTTCACGGACGAAATCCCGAACATGACGACGAAGTATCTTGCCACTCACCCCGATGCGAACGTCGAGTTCAAAACCACGATTATCGCGACTACGGACGGAGCTTACCAACCGGCGCTTGACCAGGCGCTTGCCGCGGGCGGCAAAGACGCTCCGGATCTCTATGCGGCGGAAGCCGCGTTCGTCCTCAAATATGCGCAAGGCGACGCCTCCGACTATGCGGCTAATTATGCCGACCTCGGCCTTACCGACGACATGGTTAAGAACGCCGGCATCGCCCAATACGCGGTCGATATCGGCAGCAAGGACGGTCAACTGAAGGCACTCGGCTATCAAGCGACGGGAGGCGCGTTCATCTATCGCCGCTCGCTTGCCAAAGATACTTTCGGAACGGACGATCCGACAGCGATCAAGAACGAAATCGGCCCCGGCTGGGATAAATTCTTCGAAGCGGCTGCCAAGCTGAAAGCGAAAGGCTACGGCATCGTTTCCGGCGACGGCGATATCTGGCATCCGATCGAGAACAGCTCCGACAAGGGCTGGATTGTCGACGGCAAGTTGTATATAGATCCGAAGCGCGAACAGTTCCTTGATCTATCCAAGAAGTTGAAGGACAACGGCTATCATAACGATACGCAAGACTGGACGGAAGCTTGGTATGCGGATATGTCGGGCAGCGGCAAACAACCGATCTTCGGTTTCTTCGGCCCCGCTTGGCTCATTAACTACGTCATGAACGGACAAGTGAAAGACACGATCGGCGACTGGGCGGTCACCGAGCCTCCGACAGGATTTTTCTGGGGCGGCACATGGCTGCTGGCTCACAAAGACGTTGCCAAGGACGAGGCCAAAAAAGCGGCCGTAGCCGACTTCGTCCATTGGGTGACGCTCGACTCCTCCGACACGGGCCTGCAAACTTATTGGGCTAACGGCACGATGAAGGAAGGCGAGCAAGGCACCAAGGACAGTGTCGCATCTTCAGTCGTTATGTCGAATGCAAACGGTCAAATCGAGCTTCTCGGCGGACAGAATATGTTCGACGTGTTCGTCCCGGCCAATGCCAACGCTTCAGGCAAAAACCTGACTCAGTTCGACGAATCGATCAACATTCTCTGGCGAGACCAGGTACGGGAATATACGGCGGGCAATAAAAGCCGGGATAAAGCGATCGCGGACTTCAAGCAGCAGGTCAAAGACACTCTAGACATCGCCAGCGAATAGGAAGGCGTAGAAGGGGCGGGTGAATATCCCCGCCCCTTCAAATTAATTGACGGGGTGAGAATCATGCGGCGCAAGGGTGTCAACGTCAACTATTCGAGATACGGCTATATTTTCAGCCTTCCTTTTATTTTTGCGTTTCTGGTTTTCTCGCTGTATCCCATTTTATACACCGCGGCTATCGGATTCACCAATTTACAGGGATTAATCCCAAAGCCGATTCGGATTCTGGATAATCCGTTTCAGAACTTCAAAGAACTTATTTTCGATAATGTCGCTTTTCAGACATCGTTAACGAATACCGCGATCCTCTGGATTTCGAACTTCATCCCTCAGATCGTTCTCGCGCTTTTGCTCGCTGCATGGTTTACTAACCAACGTCTCAGAATACGGGGCCAAGGCGCTTTTAAAGTCATGCTGTACATGCCGAATATTATCACGGCGAGTACGATCGCCGTGCTTTTCAGCACCTTGTTCGCCTATCCGATGGGTCCCGTGAACAGTTTGTTCGAACTGCTGGGCTGGTCCGACGCGCCGATCTTCTTTCTTCAGGACAAGACGACGGCGCGCGGCATCGTATCCTTCATCCAGTTCTGGATGTGGTACGGCAATACGATGATTGTCCTTGTTGCTGGAGTTATGGGCATCAATCCGGCCCTTTTCGAGTCGGCGGCGATGGACGGCGCTAACGGATTCCAGACCTTCTTTCGCATCACGCTGCCAAGTCTTCGAACGATCCTGCTGTACGTGCTGATCGTGTCGATGATCGGCGGTTTGCAAATGTTCGATATTCCGCAGCTGTTCATTGTCCCCTCGGGAGGACCGGACAACGCTACGCTCACCACGTCCGTGTTCATCTACGGGCAAGCGTTCAAGGGCAGCTATTTGTATAATCGCGCGGCGGCAGCGAGCATGATCATGTTCGCGATCGCGGCGGTGCTGTCTGCGGCGTTGTTCTACGCGATGCGCGACCGCGACGCGGCGAGACTCGCAAAAGAAGAAAAGAAGCTTAGAAAAGCTGCAAAAACAGCGGCAAGGGGGGCGTAAATCTTGGCCAATATCGAAAGAAACGGAACCGTCTCCCTGCACAGGAACCGGAGGAAGGAGAGCGGAAAGGCCGTCCGACGCATGAACAAGACGATCATTTACATCGTTCTAGTCTTCCTGGCGCTGCTTAGCATCCTTCCGTTCTGGATCATGTTCGTGAACGCCACGCGTTCTACGCCGGAAATTCAGAGCGGTCTCTCGCTGCTGCCCTCGACGCACTTGTCGACCAACTGGAAAGTGCTGCTGGACAAGAGCTTCGATCCCATACGCGGTTTCTTCAACTCGCTGATCATCTCCGGCTGCGCGACCCTTTTGACCGTTTATTTCTCGTCTCTGACGGCATACGGGCTAACGGCATACAATTGGAGGATGCGCCAGCCGTTCTTTACGTTCATTATGTGCGTCATGATGATTCCCGCGCAGGCAAGCGCCATCGGCTTCTATCAGTTCATGTATCAGCTGCATTGGACGAATAACTTCCTGCCGCTGATTCTGCCGGCGATCGCGGCTCCGGCCGTGGTGTTCTTCATGCGCCAATACTTGCTCGCAACGCTGTCGATCGAGATGCTTGAGGCGGCGCGCATAGATGGATCGGGCGAATTTCGCACGTTTAATCGAATCGTTATGCCGATCATGATTCCGGCAGTGGCAACGCAGGCGATCTTCGCGTTTGTCGCCAACTGGAACAATCTGTTTATGCCGCTGATTCTCCTGACGCAGAAGGATAAATATACGCTGCCGGTCATGGTAAGTTTGCTTCGAGGCGATATTTACAAGACGGAGTTCGGCTCGATCTATTTGGGACTGGCGCTGACCACGCTGCCATTGTTTGTGATATACTTCCTGTTGTCGAGGTATATTATCGCGGGCGTGTCGCTTGGCGGAGTGAAAGAGTAGCTCGTCATTCTGACCGAACCGTATCCTGCCGGTTTGGCACGATGTTGGGTGGGGGATACGAACGTGCACAAAACAAAAATTCGAGCGCTGACCATACTGGCTTTGGGACTGGCCCTCGTTGCATCCGGTTGTGGGAAAAGCATGAACGATCGCAATCCGGAGGCAACGACGGACGAGAAGGTGACGATCAACATGATGCACCTGTGGCCGGCAGCGGGCGCACCGGGCCAACACCAGGTCGTGAACGAAATTATCGACGAGTACCGGGCGGAGAATCCCAACGTTATCATTAAGCAGGAAGTGCTGGATAATGAACGCTACAAAGCCAAGCTTAAAGTGATCTCCGCCGTTAACGAGCTGCCGGACGTAGGCCTGACATGGGCGGCCGGGTATCTTCAGCCGTTCGTCGAAGGCCAGTTGTTCACGCCGCTCGATGAATTGCTGCAGAGCGAACTGCAAGATTCGTTCGTTGCGGGAACTACGGAGGCCTTTACCGTAGACGGCAAAATCTACGCGCTCCCGCTCGAATTCAATATCGCTCCTATTTATTACAATAAGCAAATTCTTGCGAAGTACGGTTTGCAGGTTCCAACGACTTATGGCGAATTTCTGCAGATCGTACAAACGCTTGCCGCCAATGGCGTGAAGCCGATCGCGCTCGGCAACAAGGATCGCTGGACGGGCTCGCTATGGTATATGTATTTGGCCGATCGCATCGCTGGGACGGAAGCGCTTACGAATGCGATTAAGGGCACAGCCTCCTTCACCGATCCGGGTCTTGTCGAAGCGGCGAAGCGCGTTCAGGAGCTTGTCGATAGGAACGCGTTTAACGAAGGCTTTAACGGTCTGTCGAACGATGAAGTCAAAGTGGACTTTATATCCGGCGGAGCCGCCATGTACCTGATGGGGACGTGGGAGCTTCCGAACTACACGACCAACCAGGATATTCAACAGTCGTATCGCGACAGCATCGGTTTCTTCAAATTTCCGACCGTCGACGGCGACAAGAGTCATATCGACAGCTGGGTAGGCGGGCCGGGCGTCGGCTTGTTCGTCGCTGAGAATTCCCCCGTCAAAGAGGAAGCGAAAAAATTCGTGAAGTACTTCGTGAAGCGGTGGGGAGAAGAATCGGTAACCGGAGCCGGCGTGATTCCGGCCACTAAGGTGAACACGTCGAAGCTTCAGCTTCCGCCGCTTTACATTGACCTGCTCAACGAAGTGAATAGCGCTACGAGATTTACGCTGTTTGCCGACGTGCAGATGGCATCGGGCGCTGCCGAGGTTCACCTCAACCGCATCCAGGCGCTGTTCGGCAAGGAAATTACGCCCGAAGAGTTCGCCCAAGCTCACGATGAAGCCATTAAGACCGGTAAATAAGTCGTGAGACCACCGTAAATCGAATGTATTAAGAAACCTCTCCGTGGTGAATGGTTGCTCGACACTTCCATTTCGCCAAAGGACGGTTTCTTTTTTATTTTCCAAGTGGGATATTACTGTATATATGCAACCCATTCAATGGATTTTCTACTCTATAGATAAGAGAAGGGGTAAAGGAGAACAGCGGATGGAAGACCAGGGAATCATTCACCTGTACTTAAAGCGATCGCAGCAAGCGATTTCGGAGACAAAGAATAAATACGGAGCATATTGCCGGGCCATCGCCAGAAACATTCTTTCTAACCTCGCGGATGTTGAGGAGTGCGAGAACGATGCTTATCTGGCGGCATGGAATGCAATACCTCCTCATAGGCCACGGAAATTATCCGTATTTCTGGGAAGGCTGACGCGCAATATTGCGCTTGATAGGTATGGCTACAATACGGCGAAGAAGCGTAATCGCGAGTTTGACGTCATTTTAACCGAGTTGGAAGAATGTTTAGCCGCTCCGGATACGGTGGAAACGGAGGTTGAAGCGGGTGAGCTTGCGAACGCAATCAATCAATTCCTCTATGACTTAGACGAGCAGGCAAGGAATTTGTTTATCAGGAGGTATTGGCACTCCGATTCCATAGAGGATCTGTCAATCCGGTTTAATATGAGCGGCAGCAAAGTCAAATCCCTGTTATTTCGGACAAGAAACAAGCTTAGAGTTCATCTGGATAGAGAGAGGGGCTAACCTGTGAAAAGAGAAGAGCTGTACAAGGAGATCGGCTTGATTGATGAAAGCTTGATTGAAGCGGCTGAGCAGAGCGGAACGGTAAAAAGGAGAAAACGACTCTCTAAAGGGTGGGTGGTGCTAATAGCCTGTCTTGTTCTATATAGTTCAACCTCGACCGTCTTATTGGCGACGGATTATTATAAAAATCAAAATACAGAGCCCTACATCCGCTATTTGACGCCGAATGACATGGAGTTGGCCCCGACCGCTTCCTATGATGCGGAGAAATTTATCCAAGCTTTGAAAAGCGACAATAACGAGTCCGTCTATATTGCCATCAACAGGCTGGTGGAAAGCTTTAATGATGGTATGCTGAGAGAGAAGGCGTTGGAGGAGCTTCAGCCGTTCCTGACCACCGACAATCCCAAAATTGCGGATGCAGCCGCCTTCGCCGTAGATATTCTATCCCAAAGCTATCGCAGCCCTTACGTTTATAAGCTGGCGGACGGAAGCATTCTGTTCACCCTTTTTAACCATTATTCGGATTATGGCAGTCACAATGTTCTTTGGAGAATTAAAGACAATGTGCTTGAAGAGTACTTCAGTTTCTCTAAGCCGTCGATGTATATTAAAGAAGTGATCCCGTCGCCCGATCGGAAGTTGATTGCGGTCGTCACCTGCTCCAATAAAAGCGAATTCGTTCAAATTCTGAACGTGGAAGAGGGCAGAGTAAGTCCGGAGCTGGTAGAATCGGCAAGGGTGAACCACGGCGCGCATAGGGGCTTGGACACATGGATTCGCACAGATCACGAAAACTATAGCTACGCCAATCGCATTGTGTGGAAAGACGATGACACTTTGCAGTTTGAAGGCTCCCTCGCTTACCAGGATACGGAGATTATTGAAAATGTGCTTGTGTCGTATCGGTACAAGGAGAAGAGAATCGAAGTAAAAGAGCTTGACGAGTCCAGGTGAGAATCGCCAGACGGATACGCCGATCGATCGTCAGGTGAACTTGCATGTTTCTGAGAAAGGGGGCCGTTTGATGAGGGGAATAGGGGAGAAAGTCTGGTTCATTGCAGCAATCCTAATTTTGTTTCTTGTTGGGACGGTTAAAGAGGTTAAGGCGACGAGTTGGGTAGATCTGGAGCCGGAAGAGGTGATGAAACGGTCGAAGGTGGTTGTAAAAGGCGTGTACGACTTCTCGAAAACGCGGAAGGGCAGCGATTTTATTTGGGTCGGGTATAATTTTCATGTGGAACATGTATACAAAGGCCATGCATCCGATCCCCTTATTGTCGGCATAGACGGATTCGATGTCGGTTGGGCGGACGAATTTCAACAAAAACAAGGAAAGTTCCTCTTGTTTCTGGAACAGGCCGAGGGGGCAGACTTCTTAACGCCCGTAGCCGGCCCCAACGGGATGATTCAATTGCTGGACGGCCAAGTTCAGCACCATAACGAGAAGGAACGAGAGAGCTTTAGTCGATTTCTGAAGAGCGCGAAGGGCCATCCTCCGGACCAAACGGAGACATCCTCAAACGACAGCCCCGTCGCGATCCTAATTGTCGTTGCCCTTGCCGTCGTCGCAGCTCTATATGCGGCATACAGATGGCGCAAACGTAAAGAAAGCTCCCTCTAAGCGGCGGTCCTCCGAAAGGAGCCGCCGCTTTCCCTTTCTATGGACCGACTGTCCGGGTTAAACCGTCTCGCCTATTTCTCCAATGTTGTCAGCTTGTCGCCACACCGTCCAGGCGAATAGATTGAGCTTTAGTAAACTAGTGAACCCGAGCCGGGGAGTGGAGGCCAAAAAAGTGCCTTGACGAGACCCGAGCCGGAGAGTGTAGGCAAAAAAAGTGCCTTAAAGCCCACACAATGGCCGCGGTCGCTCATAGTTCCACTAACCTGGCAACATTGTATTCCCCCCAACCTCCCCCTAAATCCGCAATTGTACCCGCCAAAGATTAAAATATGTACCATAATGATTTCCTAGCGTCATTTCGGCACAATCCGGCCCCTCGATATAATGGGAGCATACTTCAGAGAGGGGGTGCACCCGTGCAGCGCGCAGCAGGCGCGAATTCGATGTCGATAAGCGGATCGGTCCGGCGGCCTTCGCTCGCTATTCGAATGCGCCGTTACTGGTTTCTTTATTTGTTGTTTGTTCCGGTTATCGTCTACTATCTTGTCTTTAGATATTATCCGATTTTCCTGCAGGGCATTTTGGCGTTTAAGCAGTACAAGCTATCCTCGGGAATATGGGGCAGCCCCTGGGTCGGCTTCGACAATTTCACCTACGTGTTCGCCAGACCGGATTTTTACAATGTGCTGGAAAATACGATCGTCATCAGCTTGCTGCGAATCGCGTTCGGATTTTTTCCGCCGATTGTGCTGGCGATCCTGCTGTTTGACCTGCGGTCGTCGTGGCTTCGCAGAGTCAGTCAGACGATTTTGTACATTCCGCACTTTTTCTCGTGGGTTATCATCTACGGCATTGTGTTCGCCATGTTCTCGAATACGGGGATGGTTAATCAACTGATCATGGGCATTGGCGGCAGCGAGCAAAATTTCCTGATGGCTCCGGAATGGTTCCGGCCCTTGATCGTCGGCAGCGGCATCTGGAAAGAGATCGGCTGGGGAACGATCATTTATTTGGCGGCGCTGACCGGAATCGATCCGTCGATCTACGAAGCGGCGAAGGTGGATGGAGCGGGACCGCTGCAGCGGATTCGTCACATTACGCTGCCGGGGATTCGTCCGGTCGTCGTCTTCTTATTCACTCTGTCGCTGGGCAGCGTGCTGAACGCCGGCGTGGAGCAAATTTTGCTGTTTTACAGTCCGGCTACCTACGAGGTCGGCGACATTATCGACACGTTCGTTTTCAGGCAGGGGTTAAATCAATTGCAATACAGCATGGCGACGGCAGTAGGGTTGTTCCAGTCGGTAATCGGGCTTATCCTGATTCTGTCGGCCAACTGGCTGGCGAAGCGATATGCTGGAACGGGAATTTGGTAAGGGGGAGAAAAGAATGTCCAACGGGAACGAAAAAGTCTATCAAGCCGTCTCCTCGGCGATCGTGCTTGGGCTGACCCTGCTGTCCGCCATCCCCCTGATCTACGTCATTTCCATGTCATTGGTCAACGAGCAGGAATGGATTGATCGGGGCGGGTTTATTTTATGGCCGCAAAACCCGACCTTAATCGCTTACGAGAGGTTGTTCCAGGGGACCGCCGTGCTGCAGGCACTGAGCGCAACCGTCGTTCGGACGGTGCTCGGCACCGCGCTTGTTCTCCTGATGACGACGTTGGCGGCTTACGTTCTATCGAAGAAGAATTTGCCGGGACGCAAGCCGATGCTTTTCTTTATTCTGGTCACGATCTTGATCGGCGGGGGCCTCATTCCGACGTACCTGGTCGTGCGCGATCTGCATCTGCTCGATTCCGTCTGGGCGCTGATTCTTCCGGGGCTGGTCGATAGCTGGAGCGTGCTGGTGCTGAAACAGTTCTTTGAAAATATTCCCGGAGAGCTGGAGGAATCGGCCGTTATCGACGGAGCGGGGGAAGTGACGCTGATGAGCAAGATTATGATTCCGATGGCGGCGCCGGCTATGGCGGCGATCGGCTTGTTCATCGGGGTCGCGCATTGGAACTCCTGGTTCGACGCTCTAATCTATCTCGACGATTCGAAATGGCATCCGATTCAATTGCTGATCCGCAATATGTTTTCCAGCTCGGAGATCGGAGCGCAGTTCAACAACGCCGGCCAACACAACGCTTTTAATCCGGTGAACCGCGTATCCGCGGAGTCGCTGAAGATGGCGCTTGTCGTCATCGGCACGCTGCCGATTCTATGCGTCTATCCGTTCCTCCAGAAGCATTTCATGAAAGGCATGTATTTAGGGGCGGTCAAAGGGTAACTGCCGGGAATACGGGATGAACAAGACACTACATAAAACCGAAGGAGAGATTTAGACATGGTAAAGTCGTTGACAAAGGGCAAGGTCTGGATGACGGCAGCGCTCGCCTGCGCAGTTCTGCTGCAGACGGCGTGCGGCAACGGAAACGAGGGAGGAACGGCATCAAGCGCCGATCCTTCCGCATCGGCAACGCAAGGGGCATCCTCCGAGCGCGTCAATATCGAGCTGATGGAGGTCGGTTGGGTCAATACGCCGGTTGGCGACAACGATCCGTATAAGAAATGGCTCGACGACAAGTTTAACGTCAACTTCAAGCTGACGGCGCTGCCCGCGGCCGATCTGGAAGCGAAAATACTGACCCGGTTCGCGAGCCAGGAGCCGCCCGATCTCATTTTTACGTACGACAAAAACCAGATTCTGAAGCTGCAGTCTCAAGGCGTGCTCATGGAAGACGTGACGCCGTTGCTGGAGAAGCTTCCTTCCATTAATGGTGCGCTCGACGAGAATGCCAAAACCTTTACAACGCTGGACGGGAAAATGATCGCGATTCCTCGGCCGCCCGAACCGGGCAACTGGACGGTTATGGTGCGCAAGGACTGGCTTGCCAACCTGGGCTTGGAAATTCCGAAGACAAACGACGAATTGATGAACGTCATTCGCAAGTTCACGACGGACGACCCCGACAAGAACGGCAAAGCCGATACGTGGGGCATCAGCTCGGCGGGAGGCGGCAGCAGCCTGGGCGAGATCGGGAACTTCCAAGGCATGTTCGGCCAGTTTTACGGCTTCTATATTCAGGACAATGCGGCGGCGCATGCAGTGACCACCGGAGTTCACAAGCAGTTTCTGGACTTTGTCAAAACGCTGGTCGACGAGAAAACGATCGATCCCGACTGGTATACGCAGGGCTGGGAGCAGCGCAAGCCCAAGCTGTTCGGCAACAAGATCGGAGTCGCATGGTATCCGGGCTCAATCGTCGCCGAGCATGAGAGCCTGCAGGAGAACAAAGGCAATTACGTAGACGTCTGGGAAGCCATCCCGATGCCGAAGGGCTCCGAGAACGGCGGCGTGCGCGGACCTAGCGGGCTGGTGAACGGAATGTATGCGATCTCGGCGAATGCAGCCAAGGATCCGGCCAAGCTGGAGAAGATCGCACAGCTGCTCGAAGGCGTCAGCTACCCGAACGACGGCTACTGGGCGCTTCGCTGGGGCGTTGGCCCCGACGGACAGGAAGTGCTCGATCTGGAGGACGGCTTCAAATTTTATACCGAAGCGCAGGACAAATACCGGAAGGAATATCCGGGCGCATGGGATTACGGTACCTGGATCGGGACGAGCCGGGATAAGGTTCTTCAGAGTACAGCCGACGAGCCGAACGCTACGGGCATGAAGCAGCTGGAGCTGGACGAGAAGGCCAAAGGGTTCGAAGCTACCAAGAACTACAACGACCTGCTGGAGCTCGATCCGCAGCTCGTATCGGACATCACGAAGATGACGGAGGAGTTCCAGATCAAATACATTCTCGGTAAGGAAACGGACTACGACAAGTTCGTGGCTAACTGGAAGAAGGCGGGCGGCGAGCGTCTGCTCGAGGAAGCGGAGAAGCAGTTCAAAGCGATGAACTTAATCCAATAATTCGCTAAGCGCTACGAATCTATCGAGAGGGGACTGGACTGTGACTGTGTCGACAAGCAGCAAGGACGGGTTCAAGATTAACGGTCGGTTCGTCGGATTCATATTGGCTTCATTCGTAATGGTATTCGGCTCGTTCGCGTGGTTTTCTTCGGAAGCCCGCGCGAGCGGCTGGACCAAGCTGTACACCGAGGAAGGGGGAAGAACTCCCTTCGACTTCAACCAGACGGCGACGAGGGGGCAGAAGTTCGCTTCCTCGGGCTTCGATGCCTTGCGGGTGGCCGCACCAAGCTGGGGGAACAACATCGGCAATCTGACGTTGTCCCTGTACGCTTGGAATACCGACTATGCGACAACGACGGCGCAGGCGCCAATCGCGCGGACAACGTTCGTCGATTACGTCGATAACGCCTGGCTGGAGCTTGAATTCCCGATGCAGCCGCAGGGACAATACCTTTGGGAGCTGAGCAACCCGACGGAATGGGTGGGCGTGTACGCGTACGACCGCAAGCCGGGCGATACGTCCGTCTCCTTTGCCGACGGAGCAACGGCTCCGGTGCAGGGCTATAACTATCAAGCCGAAGCCGGATTTGCCTCGGGAGGGTGGAAAGCGCTTTACGAGGCATCCGGAGTTCGGGGGCGGTCGGCCATGGGACTGACGCCGGAAGGGAATATCCTTTCCCGCGGCGAGAAGTTTTACGGCTCTAATTTCGATACGCTTCGCGTGAGGGTGTCGAACTACGAGCAGTTGAATCGCGACGTGACTTTGACCCTGTATGCCTGGAATACGAATTATGCGACTTCGATAGCCGGCCAACCGATTGCGTCCAAAGCGTTCGAGGATCTGCCGTCGGACGACGATTGGATCGAGCTGAACTTTGTTCGGCAGCAGCCCGGCGACTACCTGTGGGTGCTGGACGATCCATCCGGGCATGTCGGCGTATGGACGTATACGGAGAGCGGGCACGGAGCGCAAGCTTTCGTGAACGGATCGACGCAGGGCTTCGGCTTGGGCGCAGGCTTCGATTATATTTCCGAGACGTACGCCTATGCCGCCGTCGCGCCGGGAACGGCCGAGGCTCCAATCGGACCCGCGACCCTGAAGGCAGGGGAGACGGTCGAGTATTATAGCGGAGCCCCCAATGCGGCGGACAACAATCAGGCTTATCTGTTCGACTGGGGAGACGGTACGACATCGCTATCCTCGACCGTCAAGCCGATGAACGGCGGGGACACGTATCGCAAAGGGCGGTCCTCGCACTCCTGGAGCGAGCCAGGCTCGTATTCCGTGAAGGTGCGGGCTTACGATCAGGACGGCAACCCCTCCTCCGGCTGGTCGGCGCCCCTTCAGGTGACAGTGACGGGAGCGAGCGTAAACAACGTTATCAACGGCGTTCAGGTCTACGCTTCCTCCTCCGCTTCGGATTCCGCCCATGCTGCGGCTAAAGCGCTAGACGATAATCCGTCCACCTATTGGTCGAGCAAGCTGTCTTCATACAACGGCTTTAGGGAGGAGCATCTTGCAGTCGATCTGGGCGCAATCTATACCGTCGATCGACTGGCGCTGACCCCGCGGACCGGAGGACAAGGATTCCCGAGGTCGCTGACGCTGTCTTACAGCACGGACGGGCAAATCTGGCACGATGTACCGATACACCGCGAGGCGATCGTGCCGAATCCCGGCAATTCCGACTTCGCTTTGGAAACCGGGGGACTCGCCGCTCGTTACTTCAAAATTGCGGCGAATCGTCTGGGTACGGACGGCCAAGGCCGTTATGCCTTTCAATTGGCGGAGCTGCAAGCGTTCGGGAAGGCGGGTACGAGGTTCCACACATCCAGGGGAGGCGCCTTCGACGCCGATTGGAGCAACCTCTATACCGTCTACGGCCTGGCGCAGAACGAGCTGACGCCGGAAGGCAATCGCTGGCTGAACGGTCCGGGAGGCATTCTCGGCATCGGGCCGACGGAATGGCAGCTATGGTCGGCTCAGAAGCTGAGCTGGACCAAGGAAACGAAGCTGAAGAACGAGCTTTACCAGCAAATGCTGGACGTACCGATGGACGCCGACGGTTTTGTGTGGGCGCACACGTTCGGGCAGAAGCATCTTGACCTATCCAAGCATTATTCCAACAATCCTTTGTACATTATGGGCGTGCATAGGCTCTATATGTGGACCCGGGACGACGCCATGCTGAACAATCCGCTGCCGCCGCTTCCCTACGGGAATGCTCCGGCCTATCCGCAGGGCGTGACCACGCTGCTGGAGAAGACTCGCAAAGCGATGGATTTCATACTGACCGAGCAGCAGGGGGACCAAGGGCTTCTTGTAATAGGCGACCCGGACAATAACGGAACGGCCAACGCACATGCCTCCAACTATTGGGACAACTATCCGATGGGATACAAGAGCGCGTATGAGAACGTCCTGTTTTACGGGGCGGTCCAAGCGATGGCGGAGCTGGAGGATGCCGTCGGCAGCCCGGTTAAGGCGGGGCAGCTGCGCGACCTGCTTCCGGACATCAAGGAAGCGTTCAACGAGACGTTCTGGGACGATCAAACCGGACGTTATATCGGATCGATCGACATCAACGGAGTCGAGCGCGACTACGGGTTCACGTTCCTGAACGCGATGGCCGTCAGGTACGGACTGGCCGATGGGGCGCAGGCGGACTCGATCTACGAATGGCTGGACGGCGAGCGGATCATTCCCGGCGAGACGTCGATGGGGGCGGATATTTACGACTGGGTTTGGGCTCCGCGGGCGAACACTGTCGCGATCGAATCCAAACAGCCGTACTGGTGGTACAGCTACAACGGCGCGATCAGCGTAGCTCCGGGAGGAAGCGCGACTTACGGCAACCATCTGGAAAACGGCGGGGCGATCTTCTATACGTCCTACGACGACATGATGGGCAGATTGCAGTCCGGAGGGGGCGCGGATGGCGCGTTTGCCCGAATGGAGCAAATTCTCGCGGAGTTCCGCCTTGATGAGCTGCGCAGAGATCCTGCCAACAACGTCGGAGCGCCATGGACGATCGGAATTGTCGGGGAATACCCGGAATCGGGCATCGTGCCGCTGGTTATGGCGGACGGCTTCCTCGGTATGACCGCGAAGCCGGACGGCCTGCACATCCGGCCGAATCTGCCGACTGAGCTGGACAATGCAGGGCTGCGCGATGTCGTCTATGCGGGTCAGACGTATCATATCCAGGGAAGCAGGAGCGCTGTCGTCGCTTCCTCGACCACGCTTCCGGACGGAACCGTCGAGATTGTTGTGCCGAACGGTTCGGAATATGTGGTTCCGGGACCGGTGAATACGCCATAACGAATTAAAAACCGAAGCAGAGGACGTAAGAGCATGACGAAAGCAAAATGGATTTGGTATCCGGGAGACTTCGAGCTGTGGCTGCACGCGAGAACGATGATGCGGCGGGACGAGCGAGGCATGTACATCCCGCCGATATGGAAGATCGATTCCTGCCATCCGAATGTCAAGTTCCGCAAGATCGTGGAGCTTGAACGGGGAGAGACGGTTGCAATCGCGGCGAACGGGCGGTTTAACGTCATGGTGAACGGGCGGTACCGGTACGACGCCGCAACGAGCTTCGAGCTGGAAGCCGGTCGGAGCGAGATCGTCGTATCGATCATGAACGATCAAAGCTTGCCGACGATCTACGTCGAGGGAACGACCGTTCATTCGGACGAGAGCTGGAGCGCGTCTTACCAGAACAATAAGTGGACGGACGCCGCCGCGTGGATCTTCGACCGCCCGGAGGAGCCGCCCGTGCTCTACCGTTTGGCGACCGAGCGGATCGAGCCGATCCGCTCGGAGGCCGCCGGTCCGAACGCCCGACTGCTCGATTTCGGCCGGCAGACGTTCGGCTACGTCGAACTTCGCGGCCTCGAAGGCCGGGGCCGGGTTCGCGTCTTCTATGGCGAATCGGAGGAAGAAGCGCAATCGGAGGAGTTTTGCGAAACCTTCGATACGGCCGACATCGGCGGGGAGACAAGCTATACGTTCCCGCTGGGCAGAGCCTTCCGCTATGTTCGGGTTCGAACCGATCCGGGGCTTATCGTCCGGGACGTCGGCGCTCTCTATGAATATCTTCCCCTGGAATACAGGGGAAGCTTTCGCAGCTCCGATCCCCTGTTGAACGAGATCTGGGACATCTCGGTCCGCACCTTGCATTTGAATACAAGGGAATTTTTTCTCGACGGCATCAAGCGCGACCGCTGGGTCTGGTCGGGCGACGCCTACCAGAGCTTTCTGATGAATTATTACAGCTTCTTCGACGAGGCGGTCTGCCGCCGCACGCTGATCGCTCTAAGGGGCAACGATCCGGTCGAGATTCATTTGAACACGATTCTGGACTATTCCTTCTACTGGATTCTCTCTTTGGAGGATTACGTTCTCTATACCGACGATACCGATTTCATCGCGATGATGTACCCGAAGCTCGTTACACTGATGGAATTTTGTCTGAACCGTACGAACGAGAACGGAATGATCGTCGGCGTTCCGGGAGAAGACTGGGTGTTCGTGGATTGGGCGGAGATGAGCAAGGACGGAGAACTTTGCGTGGAGCAAATCCTGCTGTGCCGCTCCTTGGAGATCGTCTGCGGGTTTGCCCGGCAATTCGGACACGAGAATGAGGCTGAACGATACGGTCGTCTCGCGGCGGAGTTGAAGGAGATGGTACTCACGGCCTTCTGGGACGAAGAGCAGGGCGGACTGGTTCACAGTCGGGTCGACGGCGTGCTGAACCGCCATATGACCAAATACGCCAACCTGTTCGCAGTCCTGTTCGGCTATCTGTCTTCGGAGAGGACGGAGACCGTCAAGCGCGAGGTGCTAAAGAACGAGCGCGTACAACCGATAACGACTCCGTATATGAGATTCCACGAGCTGGCCTGCCTGTGCGAGCTTGGCGAACAGGAATACGTACGTGAAGAAATGCGGGCTTACTGGGGCGGTATGCTGAAGCTGGGGGCGACCTCGTTCTGGGAGGAATACGATCCGACCGCCGAAGGGGCGAAGCATTTCGAGATGTACGACAGACCTTTCGGCAAAAGCCTGTGCCACGCCTGGGGGGCGAGCCCGATCTATCTGCTCGGCAAATATTACTTGGGCGTGCGCCCGACCGCACCCGGCTACGCAGCCTATGTCGTCGAGCCTAAACTCGGCGGGCTGGAATGGATGGAAGGAGCCGTCCCCACTCCGGGCGGAACGGTCAGCTTGTACGCAGACGCCTCGACGATCCGGGTTCGATCGGCGCAAGGGGGCATAGGGCTCTTGAAATTCCGGTCGTCGGAGCCGCCTTCAGCAGTCGAGGGAACGGTTAAGCGGATTGGCGACGGCGAGTACGAGCTTGTTCTGGAACGTCCGGACGTTACCTATGAAGTGCGATATACTGCGAGTAACTCTAATTCGTAATATAATAGGTGAAAAGTCGGATCGCCGCTGCTAAGGGGCTGTGGGCAATTGAGGAAATGGCGCCGCTTCAAGATGAGAAATCTTCCGTTATTCGCGAAGATTTCTCTCGTTTTTTCGCTGGTTGTAACCTGTTTCATTCTCTTGATCGGTCTTAGCTCTTATTCGGTCTACCGCAATAGCATGGAAACCCAGGTCGGAGATTTCGTTCCGCAGGTTCTGGAGCAGGTCGGCGCCCGTATCGACGGCTATGTCGACGAGCTGCTGATGGTGCCTCAGTCGATCTTCTATATGCCTGGGGAGAGCGACGCATTGGGGGTTCTGCGCGCCGCCAACGATCCCGCGGTCACGCGTTCGCTGGAATACACCTTGGATCTTCATGCCGTTCTGAATCGGTTGAATTTCAGAACCGGAGAAAATCTGCAATCGATCACCTTCTACTCGTTGGCGGGGGACGCTTACCTCTTAACCAAGGGCGGAGGCATGTGGGTCGAGCGGAATTACAAGGATCAGCCCTGGTACGGGGAGCTGGATACGGAATATTATGCGCCGACGGTCTGGGGGACCTATCAGGACGAGACGGTCACGGGCCGTCCGTACGTCTTCTCGATCGTGCAGCCGGTACAAAGCGCGAAGAGACACCGCATCGACGGCGTCATTCAAGTGTCGGGTTCGATCGAGGCGATCAGCGCGATGATCAGGAAGGTGAATTTCGGAGCCGGCTCGATCGTGTACGTGCTGGATCACCGCAACCACATCGTATTTTCGACCAATCCGTCGGTGATTGGCCAAGCGTGGAATCGCTCTTACGGCTTCGATTGGGGCGAGAGACCGGTCGGTGCGGATTCGTTAGAGCTCGAGTTGGAGGACAAGCCGTATCTGTTCAGCTACAACTGGTCGTCCGACTCGGGCTGGAAGGTCGTCAGCCTGATTCCAAGCGAGAATCTGAGCAAAGGAATTTACCGGATCAAATTTTGGACGTACGCCGTCGTGGCATCGGGAATTCTGATCGTGTTCGGGTTGGCGCTTGCCATCGCGTACGGGTTTACGAAGCCGCTTCGGAAGCTGAGCGATCGGATCAAGCATTTGGATCTTCAGCACCTGGACAAGCCGCCCGACGTAGATCGGCTGGACGAGGTCGGGCATCTGTCCAATTCGTTCCAGAACATGATCAAGCGGATGAACGGCTTGTTCGGCGAAATCACGCATGAGAAAGTGCTAAAGCAGGAGGCCGAGATCAAGGCGCTGCAGAGCCAGATCAACCCTCATTTTATCCACAATGCGTTGGAAACGATCCGGATGACCTACAAGTCGGGCCGGCACGAGAACGGGGAACAGGGCTTGGTTTCGCTCGGGCACGTCCTGCGCTATCAAGCGGCCCAGGAACAGGATGCCATTCCGTTCTTCGCTGAGCTCGAATTTCTGAACAAATACTTGAGTCTGCAGAAGCTTCGCTACGGGGATCGGCTTTCCGTTGACCTGGAGGTGGACCCGGAAGTGGAGAAGCACTCGATCCCTTATATGATTTTACAGCCGTTGGTGGAAAATGCTTTGAAATACGGCGTCTCCTCGTTCGATCATTCAATTGCGCTGACGGTTCGGATCGGCGTCGAGGATGGGTTCATTACGGGAGACGTAATCGACGAAGGCAAAGGAATGTCGCCGGAGCGGCTGGAGCAGGTGATTGCCGAGATGGGCGCCTTCTCGGGCAACCGGCAGGGCGGAATCGGGCTCGCCAACGTCTACCAGCGTCTTCAGCTTTTGTTCGGTCCGTCGGCCGAGCTCCATATCGAAAGCCATCAAGAAGTCGGGACGATCGTCAGCTTTCGCTTTCCGGTCCGCCCGCATAACAAGGGGAAGCTTAAACATGCGAATCCTAATCGTTGACGATGAACAGGAAATCCGCAACGGCATCCGCCATTTGCTGATCGGCTCGGCGTTAGCCGACCGGATCGAAATCGTCGGGACGGCGAACGACGGCCGCGAGGCGATGATCGTGGCCGGCAGCGGGCCGGTAGATCTGATTATTACCGATATTCGTATGCCGGGGATGGACGGCTTGGAGCTGATCCGGCATATTCGTACGGCCAATCCTTCGATCGCTTTCATCATTCTAAGCGGCTATGACGACTTCTCGTATGCTCGCGAAGCGATGCGTTACGGCGCGCTCGACTATCTGCTCAAGCCGGTGGAGGAGCGCGAGCTTCTCGGAATCGTCGAGCGGTTGATCGAGCGGACGAACAAGGAGAAGGAGCCTTCTCTCTATCTGACCCGCGACGAATTCCGCGCTCTCCGGGAGAAGGGGGAATGGGAAGCTGTGGCCCTTTGCGGCGCCGACGAGCTGCCGGAGGAGCGGGTACGGGAGTTGGGCGGCGAACCGATGCTGCAGTGGATGCTGGCCAAGGTGCACTCGGAGGCGGCGAGGGAGCTTGGCGGCATTTACCTTCTGACCGGGGATTCGGCGGTTCCTTTCCGCTATTCCTTTGGGCTCGCGGCGGGGAGCGAACATGAGCTTCGGAATAAGCTTGCCGAATTCGCGCAGCGAGTCCATCATTTCTGCCGGGAAAGGGTGAAGGTGCCGGTCAGCTTCGGGTTATCGGAGCCCGTTCGACAGGAGGGGCAATCCTCCGAAGAGATGCCGATAGACCTGGCTTTCGTCCGAGCGCAGCAGGCGTTGTTTTCCAGAGTGCTGTTGGGCAGCGGCATATATCGGGGGGAGGACATTCAGGAGGCGAAGCATCACCATGCGAGCGAGAAGCTGGAGGCGGCGTTGGAGATTAAAGATTCGGATTCCATCGTTGAGGAAATCGAGGCGCTAATCGAGAGGTGCGTACAGGAGGGCAGCGTGAGTGTGCTGCTCCTGTCTCTGGAGCGTCTCTTGTTCCTCGTTCATCATCGCTGGCAGGTCGACCTCTCTTCCGCCGACGGGACAAGCATGTCCCTCATGAATCGGACGCTTGAAAGTCTGCTGTGGTCGAGCCGCCCCAGCTCGTTAAGGAAGGGCTTGATGGAATGGATTCAAGGCGCGCTTGCTCGACTCGACCCCGCCAGACAGGAAGGGAAAGTGTTGGCCCGCGCCAAGAAATATATTCAAGCCCATCTGCAGCACCCCGTTAATCTGACGGAGGTCAGTCAGGAGACGCTGGTTACCCCGCAATATTTAAGCAAGCTATTTCGCGAGAAGTCCGGCGAGACGTTCATTGAATATATCACCAGGCTGCGGATTGAAGAGGCGAAGCGGCTGCTGGCGGAGCCCGGCGTTAAGGTGTACGAGGTAGCCAGTCAAGTGGGATATAGCAATTGGAAGCATTTTAGCCGCGTATTTAAGCAGCATACGGGCTACGGCCCGGCCGATTACAAAAATCGCATTTTCGTCGACCGAGTCGGGTATCAGCACGAGCTGTGAACGCGGTGAAAATAAGCGGGGCTTATCCGATTAAGAACGTGTCGGATAGGCCCCGCTTATCATTTTTGCAGGATCGCGTCGAGGGATTAGAATGGCAATTTCCAATATTCGCTCACATCGGGAGATTCCAGCTCAAGCTGCACTTCCACATTGCCGAGTGCGTACCAACCGTCCTCCTGCCGCCCGGTATTGGCCAATTGGATGGCCGGCTGGCCGGTATGCGGATTGAGGATCGCAATTTCGAACTGATAATGCCCCAGAGGCATATCCGCCGGAATCCAGATCGCGTTGTCGTAGATGCTGTCGCCCGGAAGCCACTGATTGATATTGGCGTCCGTGAAGAAAACCTTATGATACTGATCGTTTTTCAGACGCAGCGCGAGCGGGAACTTCTTGTAGCAAGGCGCGACGCCCAGGTTCTCCCACCAGGAAGCGAACGCAAGCTTGCCGCCCGGCTTCACCGCTTCAGGGAAGGAGAGCTTGCGCAAAGCGAGGCGATAGCCCATCCGTTTCAGCCAGCGGTCGATATGCGGCTCCCATTCCTTCGGAACCGGCGACGATTTGGCGTTGAAGGAAGAAATATGCCATTTCAGCGATTGGTCGATAATATAATCGACATCCCATCCTTTGTCCTTCCAGTGTTGAATGACCCAGCAAACCTCCAATGAAACGGGGGCCTTCCGCCAAGCGTCCTGCATGCCCGAGCGGATAAGCTGCTGCGGATAATAATCGTGCATATGCGACCAGTCGTCTACATGGTCCCATGCTTTGCCGCACACGTCTCCGAGGCAATCGACGCGCCAACCGACATTGGCCTGGGACAGCCCGAAGCCGTTCGTCTTGTCGTCGGTCAGCAGCATAATGAGCGGCGTTTCTTTGAAGGAGTCCGTATACGCGCTGACTAGCGCCTCTCTCGCTGTCTGGCTCAACAGATTGGAGCCGATGCCTTCTCCCCACGAGCCGACGATGGACAGATCGATGCTTTCCAGGTCCGGATGACCGTCATACCGACTGCCCAGAGCGCGAATAAAG
This sequence comes from Cohnella sp. LGH, assembly GCF_017671885.1. NCBI lineage: Bacteria > Bacillati > Bacillota > Bacilli > Caryophanales > Paenibacillaceae > Cohnella > Cohnella sp. LGH. Next base: position 8,612,459 of record NZ_CP072117.1, on the reverse strand, counting down.
CGTCCGAAATGCTCGGCGTAAGTCGGGTCCTCGGGATCGACCATCCAACCCGGACCGTCATCGAACCTTGGAGGCGGCGTCCCCAACGCTTCGCGATACCACGCAGGAACGTCTTCTTTATCATTAGCGCCGTACGGAGCTATGCGAAGCAATAGGGTTTGCTTGCGCTGGCGGGCCGTCGCAATCGCATGATCGATCAAATCCCAGCGATAGTTGCCCTTCTCCGGCTCCATGTATTTCCAATAGACTCTGAAATAAGCGATCGTCGTTGCCGGATGGTTCTCGTTTTCCAAATTGCCGTCGAAGTCCTGATACACAATCGGAGACCCTTCGGTCCACCCTTTTCCTTCGTTCAGCTTATCTCCGTTAAACCGCTGAAAGGTCATAAATCCGATACCCGGATTAATTAGAACGTCGTCGATCAGCTTCGGTCTGGCGTTAATGATTTTACAGGTACCCATATCGATCTACCCCTTCCGGTGACTTACTTTTAATCGTAAACCAGATCCACGGTATCGCAATTTTAATTTGTTGATATTTTTTGCGATTTGTTTACTCCTTTCCCTCCACATGCACACAGAGCTGCTTTCGCTAAGGAGACATATGTCGCTATTCTTAGAAATATAGTCAATAGGTCCGATAAGCTGGGATATTGGACCCTACTGCCTGATTTTTGAATGTGATACGATATGCGGAAAGAATAGAAGCTGGAAAATGAATCCGATCGAGGAGAAGAGAGGATGGAGCCGATGTACGAGCGTTTGGTGGAGAAACTGAAGACGACTTCCACGATCAGATGGTTTCCCGGTCATGGAGCGGAGGAGAGCTGGATAGAGGAAGCGGAGCAGGAGCTGGGCTTTCGGCTGCCGCCGTCTTATCGCTGGTGGGCGACTCATTACGGCGATGGCTGGTTGAATGGCGGACATATTCTATCGATTGGCGACCCGGAGCATAGAGAATACACCGATAGCGACCTCCTTTACATACATAGGTTGAATAAAGCCGAGGATTGGTGGGTCAGCCGCTTCCCCGACAGGCTGGACGTGTTCATTCCGGATAGCGACGAGCAGTTTTTTTTCGACACGTCGGTTAGGGATGAACAGGGCGAATTTACGGTCATGTGTTACGATCTTATCAATAATGAAATATTCCCGTGTGCTTCGTCATTTGCGGAGTTTCTAGAACGATTGATCGACGAGTACGTATAAATATGAACAAGGGAATTCGAAGAGGTGGCCGGTGGAATTAATTAAATTAAATTGTCCCAATTGCGGCGGGAAGATCCAATATAAAGAAGGGCAAACGCTCAAGTGCCCTTACTGCAAAACGGAGCTGCTGTTGAAGGAAAACAAGGTTTATTTTGTTGAACAGACGATTAACAACTATTACGGAACCCCTCCCGCTCGCACGGCAACTCAACCAAAGGCGAACGCTAAGCAGGTTCTCTTGGTGTTTCTAGTGCTGATCTGCTTTGTGGTCGGATATTTCTTCTTGACGAACAACTCTAAACAATCGGCAGGCGGCGAGGCGAATCAGCCTATTCGGACCATGCCGGAAAGCGAAGTTCTCCTGTTCTTTTTGAGGGATATTTTCGACAAGGGGACTGCGCTGCCATCGGAAGAGGAAATTGCAAGCCTCCGTTACTTGTCCGCCCGTCAAGATGAGGATCAGTGGCATTTTGCTTATAGCTTCGACGATCCGTTTACGAAAGAAAAAGCGGAGATTTTCGACTATGTTGTTACCGACAAAATCTTAAACACGCAAAGAATCGATCAAAAGGATTTTGAAGCTTTTAGCGGGCTTACGGTGTTAAATCTAATGGAAGAGTATGAAATTTCGCAAAATCAGGAAATCAGCTTTCGTCAAATACAAGGCTTAAAGAGCTATAAAGGCGGTTTTAACGAATCGTTCGGACGGTTTGCCCAATATTTTGGCGATAAAGCGAAAATCGTAGATCTCTCGACTCAAATCCGCAGCAATGCGGAATTGGCTTTGCTATTGGATTTTCCGAACCTGCAGTCGCTTAAAATCACGTATGTCGACGAGTCGGTGACGGATTTTCATCTGCTGAACCAATTGTCCCTGAAGTCGTTGTCCTTGAACGGGATCGACGATCTGAAGTGGTTGTCCGCATTAACGGGTCTGGAATCGCTGGTTATCAGCTATAGCGAGGCGACCGATTTCAGCGCGCTTTACTCGTTAAGCCAATTGCGGGAATTGAAGCTCTCCTTTACGCAGAACTTAAAAACGCTCGATTTTCTGCAAAATATGCCGAACCTGCAATCGCTCGATCTCGAGAACGCCGGCATTTCGAACCTGGAGAGCCTTAGAAATAAGCTGTCATTGACGAAGCTGCGTCTGTCCAGCATGAGCAAGCTGGGCTCTGTCGAGCCCGTGAGCAGCTTGACTTCGCTAACGGAATTAGCGATAACCGGCTATTACGGATCCGAGGCGGCCTTAAAGCTGCCCAATCTGAAGATAGCCGAAATGCCGGATACCCTCCTCCCCATGCTGGAGGCGCCCGCATTGCAATCGCTGACGAGTTACCAGCGCAGAAATGATCTGGATGGGGAGCAGCTATTGAAGTATCCGAAGTTGGAATGGCTTTCCTTGGAGGATTTCGGCGACTTCACTCATATTCGCGCTTTAGACAGCCTGCCTAAGCTGCAAACCTTAAATCTCATCGATATGTCTTTTTACGAGGAAACGAGTGAATTGTTCGGTTTGAAGCATGTGACCACAATCAATTGCAACGAATGTAGTTTCCAGATCAACACAAAACAGCCGTTTGCGAACGCCTCGCTGGAGCATCTGATCTTAAATGATATATCATTCCGGATCGGCAACGAAGATTGGCTGAATGAGGTGGATAAGGCAATGCCTTACTTCGCGGGTCTGACGGCATTGCGTTCCTTCACGATGCAGGACAGCTCGCTTCAATCGTTGGATTTTATGAAGGGTTGGCAGAAAATCGAGGTACTTCATCTGGAGAACAATGCGATTTCCAACGTAGAGCCTTTGACCTCGCTGTCTAATTTGCGGAAGCTGTATCTTGTCGGAAATCCGGCGCAAAACAAAACTGTGCTCGATAAGGGGATTTTGGTTTATTAAGTGGGCGGTAGGGCGGAGGAGCTGGCTGTGGGGTGAGGGCAAAGAAAGTGCCTTGCGCTGCCCAAAGCTGCAGGGTGAAGGCCAAAAAAGTGCCTCCGCGCTGCCCGAGCTGCGGCGTGGAGGCCAAGAATGTGCCTCCGCGCTGCCCAAGCTGTGGGATGAAGGCCAAAAATGTGCCTTGACGCTGCCCAAGCTGTGGGATGAAGGCCAAAAATGTGCCTTGACGCTGCCCAAGCTGTGGGATGAAGGCCAAAAATGTGCCTTGACGCTGCCCAAGCTGCGGGGTGAAGGCCAAGAATGTGCCTCCGCGCTGCCCAAGCTGTGGGATGAAGGCCAAGAAAGTGCCTCCGCGCTGCCCGAGCTGCGGGGTGAAGGCCAAGAAAGTGCCTCCGCGCTGCCCAAGCTGTGGGGTGAAGGCCAAGAAAGTGCCTCCGCGCTGCCCGAGCTGCGGGGTGAAGGCCAAGAAAGTGCCTCCGCGCTGCCCAAGCTGTGGGGTGAAGGCCAAAAATGTGCCTATGTGCCTTAATGCCCAACGGCTGAGGTCGCGCACTCCGCTTGACCTGACAATATTGGCGCACATACTCCCGGCGGCCCGCCGGGATTTCGCGCGAGGCTAAGCTATTTTTCTTTAATCCGTTTAAGATCCCGATGACTAGAATTGAGATTATAATTTCCTTCCCAATAAGCTCCTTTTTCCGTTTCTCGGCTTCCCGAAGTTCTCTTCGCACCTCTCTTCGATACTCTTCTTCCTCGCATATTTTCTGTTTTATCTCCCAATCCAGCATAGATCCAGCGTCCCCGTTTCCGAAGTCATCTTACCCTTCAATTTTGACCGCTTAGGGCAAATCCGTTTCTAAATCTCACGCCACCGCTTAGATTAAGGGATGAGAAATACTTGAAGCGTGAGGTGGCTCCTATGAAAAAAGTAAGCCGAATATTGGTGTGCGTAATCGTCTTGATTGGAATCGGGTTTGGGGTGTTGGCTTATATGAACAGGCCGATATCCGAAGAGGCTGTTAACGAGAAAATCGAGAACCACCTAACGAAAATCGTAGCAAAAAACGAGTCGTTATCGAGCGCGTTATTAACCATTTACTCCAACAAGACCGGCTATTTTAAACAGTTTGCCGTAGGCCCCCAAAAGCTCTCTTCGGATCAACCCGTACAGATCGATAGTCCGTACCATTCGGCCAGCGTAGGCAAAACAATGTGTGCGGTCATCTTTGGCTTATTGGCAGACGAAGGGAAAATCAATTTGGACGATAAAATCAACGCATGGTTGGATAAGGACATCCTTGAGGGGTTATTTGCGATAGAAGGCAACGATTATAGCGACCAGGTGACTCTAAAACATTTGCTTACCCATACTTCGGGGATCGGGGATTATTTCGAAGGTCCGGTCAGAAGCGGCGAGCCGATGCTGGAGAGGATCACAGCTAATCCGGATCTTTTGTTTACTCCGAAGGAGCTGGTGGCATTCACTAGAGAGAACCAGGTTCCTGTCGGACAGCCCGGACAGCAGTTTTACTATTCGGATACGGGGTATATTTTACTGGGCCTCATTTTGGAGGAGATTGAAGGGATAGCGTATGCGGATATTTTGGAAAAACGCATATTCGAGCCCTTGGACATGAAGGACAGCTATTTGAAGCTCTTTAACGATAAGGAGCATTCGGCCGACATTTTAGGAGTCTATTTGAACGGCATCGACTTTAGCGACAAAAATGCTTTATCGGTGGATTGGTCGGGCGGCGGAGTCGTGACCACGATGAATGATCTGCTAAAGTTCATGAGGGCGTTGGAAAGCGGGGAGCTTCTGTCCGATCAGGGCTATAGCCAAATGACGACTTTTAACCAACGCTACGACAAAGGGATTTATTACGGCATGGGGATGATGTACTTCGACTTTAGCGAACTGTCCTTTCTGTTGAAGCTAACTCCAATGACGAATGTTTACGGCGCTGTAGGAGCTACGGGCTCGTACGCACTCTATGATAAAGAAGAGGATACGTATTTTATCGCTAATTTCGGTTCGCTTGATTTTGCGGCAAAAGGAATAGAAGAGCTGGTAAAAATAAGAATGATTTATGATAGGATAAAAGTGGAATAAATACTTCCGTCGCGAGGGGACACGATGGTTCAATTACTGTGTTCGGCTAAGGTTTGCGAGAAATTGAAGCAGGAACTGTCCAAGCACCGCATCGAAATTCAGCCGGACAGCGATTGGGTCCTCGTTGAGAGAGGCTATGACCTCCCCGACGGGAAGCTGTGCATCGTATTCGAGGCCATTGATTACATGGATGTAGTTAAACTTCTCGTATCCGGCGCGTACGAAGACATCCATTTAAGGGATACGTTGACGGGCCTGAGCGGAAGTAAATTTGCAGTTATTGAACCAAGGGACGTTTTGTTTCTGGAAGCGGGGTCCGACGGTCTTATGGCCTATGCGAAGTCCAACCGCTATAGTATCAAAGAAACGTTGCAGTACTACGAGAATATATGGGCAGCCAAAGGATTTGTGCGAATCAATAAATCCCAGCTTGTTAACTTGCTGCACGTCAAAGAAATAATCCCCTGGTTCAACTCCAGATATGTGCTAAGAATGGACAACAACACAGAATTGGAAGTCTCGAAAATGTTCTCAAAAAAGCTTAGAAACACACTTAAAATGTAGGAGAGCAGCCATGGAGAAAATTAATTTGGAGAACGTGATCAAGTCGTTTTTTCTCGGGCTCTTTCTGGGCGTCCTCCTCCAGTTCTACAGTCGTGCGAATGTGCTGTTCGAGTATAAGGTATTAGCCGTATTAGCCAGCGGAAGCATCGGATTCATCATTGGTTTAATTACAGAATGGCTGACCTCTTTGCTGCCGATTCGTATGGCAAATTCGCGAATGTACTTTTTTATTAACAATCTGATTGCTTTGCTTGTTGCGACAATTCTTATGGTGTCTTTGATCCTGATCACAGGCAGCAAAGCGGAACACAAAGCAGAGTTCGTCCCGCTATTATCGATCGTGCTTGGCGTCATTTGCATAGCCAATCTGACGGATTATATGATGTATCGTCGCGCACAAAATAAACTGCAAAGCTTTAAGGCGTTGATTAAAGAGGAGTGAATGCCCGCTCGAGCGAATTCGCTTGACATCTCGGCGCGGGTAATATAACATTTTTCTTAATATTTCAATACGTTGAAGAGGACTAGTAGGGTTTTCCGAACGACCAGAGAGCTGTTGGTTGGTGCGAAACAGCCGTAAGGGAATCTGAACTCGCCTTGGAGTAGCTCGCTGAAATTCCCAAGTAGGTGGAGCCGGCAGCCTGACCGTTATCATCAGGAGGGTAAGAGGTTGATGCTACAGCCTCATGCCTGCAGAGTGCATGCCGTTGTCGGCATGAATTCAGAGTGGTACCGCGTAAGACATCACAGTCTTTCGTCTCTGTTAACGGAGATGAAGGGCTTTTTTTGTATTTCGTCCATCTCCATGATTAAGGCCAAGAAACGGATGAGGGGAAGGTATTTATGGAAAATGTAAACAAGTATGCCAGAGGGTATTTCATGCCTCCGCAAACCAGCTTGAAGTGGACCCAGAAGGAGTATATTACCGAGGCGCCGACATGGTGCAGCGTCGATCTTCGCGACGGCAACCAGGCGTTGATCGTGCCGATGAACCTGGAGGAAAAGCTGGAATATTTCCAGATGCTTGTGAAAATCGGCTTTAAGGAGATCGAGGTCGGCTTTCCTGCCGCATCGGAGACGGAATTTGCGTTCCTGCGCACCTTGATCGAGCGCGACCTGATTCCCGACGACGTCACGATCCAGGTTCTCACCCAGTCGCGGGAGCACATTATCCGCAAAACGTTCGAATCGCTGAGAGGCACGAAAAAGGCCGTCGTTCACCTGTACAACTCCACCTCCGTGGCGCAGCGGGAGCAAGTATTCCGCAAGTCCAAAGAAGAAATTATCGATATTGCCGTAACCGGCGCCAAGCTGCTGAAGGAATGCGCGGAGGAGACGGAAGGTAACTTCCAATTCCAATATTCGCCGGAAAGCTTTACGGGCACGGAAATCGAGTTTTCTCTGGAGATATGTAACAGTGTGCTTGACGTTTGGCAGCCGACCGCGGACAATCCGGTCATCATCAACCTGCCGGCAACGGTATCCATGTCGATGCCTCACGTTTACGCCAGCCAAATCGAATATATGAGCGAGCATTTGAAATACCGGGACAATGTCATTGTATCGATTCACCCGCACAACGACAGAGGAACGGGCGTAGCGGACGCGGAGCTGGGGATGCTGGCCGGAGCTCAACGGGTTGAAGGCACGCTGTTCGGCAACGGCGAGCGGACGGGCAACGTGGACATCGTTACGCTGGCCTTGAACATGTTCTCGCACGGCGTGGACCCTAAGCTGTCTTTTGAAAATATTCCTGAGATCATCGGCGTGTACGAGCGGTTGACCAAGATGAACGTGGATGAAAGGCATCCGTACGGCGGCGAGCTTGTGTTCACCGCATTCTCCGGTTCGCATCAGGATGCGATCGCCAAAGGAATGAAGTACCGCGAGGACAACAGCTCCGCGCACTGGTCGGTTCCTTATCTGTTGATCGATCCGAAGGATATCGGCAGACAGTACGAGGGCGATATTATCCGCATCAACAGCCAATCGGGCAAGGGCGGAATCGGTTATATTTTGCAGCAGAAATACGGTCTCGATCTTCCTCCGAAAATGCGCGAGCACTTCGGTTACTGCGTCAAAAACGTCTCCGACCACCAGCAGAAAGAGCTGATGCCGGACGAAATCTACGACATTTTCCGCAAGGAATACGTCAATATCAACGCTCCCGTAGGGCTGGTGAAGTACCGCGTCAAGGACGACGAGGACAACTTCCAAACAACGGTTGCTCTCCGTTCGGGAGAAGACGTTACGGAAATTACCGGCTCCGGAGACGGAAGACTCGATTCGATTAGCAACGCGCTGCAAGCTCATCTCGGAATCGCGTACAGCGATCTGGTCTATACGGAACATGCGCTTGAGACGGGCTCTAAATCCCAAGCCGTCTCCTATATCGGGATCAAGGCTGCCGACGGCGTCGTTCATTGGGGCTGCGGTATCGACGTAGATATTATGAACTCGTCTGTAAAAGCTCTGTTCAGCGCTGTCAATCAAATGATCGGCTCCAAATAGCGCGTTCATAATTCCTGCGATTCAGTCGAGGAGATTTCTGGTATGATAGTGTGGAAAGTACCATTTATATGACTGGAGGCACTTACGAATGGGCCAGCAAATGGAGCAAGAAGGGTACTTCGGAGAGTTTGGGGGGAGCTTCGTCCCCCCGGAATTGCAGGAAGTGCTGAACTATTTGAGCGAACAGTTTTATAAGTTCAAAGACGACCCGGACTTCCAACAGGAGCTTAGCTACTATCTTCGCGAATACGTCGGCCGCGAGAGCCCGCTGACGTATGCCGAACGGCTGACCGACGCTTGGGGCGGCGCCAAGATTTATCTTAAGCGCGAAGATCTGAATCATACCGGAGCGCACAAGATCAATAACGCCATCGGCCAGATTCTGCTTGCCAAGCGGATGGGCGCCAAGCGGATCATCGCCGAGACGGGCGCCGGCCAGCACGGCGTCGCTACGGCGACGGCTTGCGCGATGTTTAATATGGAATGCGTTATCTACATGGGGGCGGAGGATACGCGCCGCCAAGCTCTGAACGTGTTCCGCATGGAGTTGTTGGGCGCGACCGTCGTGCCGGTAGACAAAGGCCAAGGACGTCTGAAGGATGCCGTGGACGAAGCGCTGGGCGATCTTGTTCGCAATTATCAGAATACGTTCTACTTGCTTGGCTCCGCCGTTGGCCCTCATCCTTTCCCGACGATGGTCAAGCACTTCCAATCGGTAATCAGCGAGGAATCCAAGCGCCAGATTGTTGAGAAGGAAGGTCGTCTTCCGGATGCAGTCATCGCTTGCGCAGGCGGGGGCAGCAACGCGATCGGCGCGTTCGCCCACTACCTCGACGAGCCGAGCGTTCGTCTGATCGGCGTCGAACCGGATCAGGCGCCAACCTTGACGGAGGGCGTGCCTGGCGTTATTCACGGCTTTAAGTGTCTGGTGCTGTTGGACGAGCAGGGAGAGCCCAAGAAAACCTATTCGATCGCCGCAGGGCTCGACTATCCGGGCATCGGGCCGGAGCACAGCCATCTGAAGGTGACTGGCCGGGCCGAGTACGTTACGGTAACCAACGAGGAAGTACTTGCAGCATTTCAGGAGTTATCTCGCGTAGAGGGCATTATTCCTGCGCTGGAGAGCTCGCATGCGCTTGCCTATGCCAAGAAGCTGGCGCAGGAGATGAACCGGGATCAGGTGCTGATCATCAACCTGTCCGGGCGCGGGGACAAGGACGTGGAGCAAGTGTTCCATATGCTCAAGAAGTAACGAAACCACCTACTTTGGCAGGTTCATCCGATAGGGGATGAACCTGTTGGGCGTTAAGGCCGATTACGCTCTAGCTCATTTCCACGATGCGGTTAATCTCTGTGCCTTCCGTATTTTTCCCCAATAGTCTGCGCAGCATAAACTTCGCCATCTTGAACTTGTTGCCGGAATCCCAATACTCGGCCGTCTCGGGATGTACCTTGATGAGCACGAGATTAGGATCGTCAAACGTCGTCTCCAGCAACTCCTCGTACATCGGATTCCAGAATTGCTTCAGCTTCTCCACATCTTCCACCAGCTCGGCTGTGCCGCGAATAGAAACGAAGGACTTATCCGCATAGGCCACGTTGACTTGTTGATTTCGAATCAGTTCGTGGAATTTGCCGCTGTCTTTCTGAGTCAGGAACCATAGGCTGCCGTCGGAATCCATCTCCTGGGTTTTCATTGGACGCGACACCAAGCCTTCGTCCGATACCGTCGTCAGCATCGCCGTAGGAATGTTCTTGATCAATTCGCGTACTTTGTCGATCGCTTCCTGCTGTTCGGAGGTTGCAGTCGTCATTCAGCTCACCCTTTCATTTTTTCCCTTAGTATGCCATTCGGGACGTCCTTTCCATTCGGGGAACAGGAGTGGTCGCAGGAGGAATTGAGTAACGGCGTACAAGATGACAGATGCCCATTATCTATCCATCCATCGATCATCCTTCGGTACATCTTGGTTTGCTTAGGGGACAGCCCCGCTCTGTCCGTCAAATGTAGGCTTGACCGGGAGCGAGATCTGAAGGAAAATGAAAGCGCTTCGAATAAAGCGGGAGGTGAGGGCATGAATTGGCGCAAATGGCAGACGATCAAAAGCAAAATTCTCGTATCGTTCATCGTCCTGCTGATCATTCCGATGTCGCTCATCGCCGTGATTAACTATTTGAAGAGCGCTTCGATTCTGGAAGTCAAGGCGAGAGAGCAGTTCCAGTATTTGTCCGAGGGGACGAATCAACAATTCACGCAATATATGAAAAATCTCGATACGCTGTCGATGAACATCGTCGAAGCGCCGGTTATCCAGAAGAGGCTGATGCAGCCCTTCGTTCCGCCCGTCGAATGGACGACGAAACAGATCGAGCAGGAATCCGAGGTGAAGAAGTTTCTGGCCGGCATTCATAAGCTGACCCCGGGGCTGGCCGGCATTGCCGTATTCGGCTATAACGGCATCGTCGATTATACGCATCCCGATCGGAACTTCGTGGCAGAATTCGACTATGTGCAGGAGGAGTGGTTCAAGAAGGCGGCTGCGCGCAACGGAAGCTGGGTGCTCAGCGGCCGGAGAGTCGAACGGGAATTTTCCTCGTACCAAAGCCCCGGCGAGGTGGAGGTCGTCACGTTCGCGAGGGTGATCAACAGCTTGAACTCGCTGCGGCCGATGGGCGTGCTGGCGATCAATATGAAGATCAGCGAGTTCGAAGCGATCCTTGGCATCGCCGACAGAGAGCGTTATGTCGTCATTCTGGACGAGGAGGGCCGGACGATCCTGTCCACGAACGGCGCGGAGGACCGGCTTAGGGACGAGGGCTGGCTGCAGTCCAGCTCGCTCTCTCCGGTCACCGGGTGGACGAGCATTCATCTGACCTCGAAGGAGGAGCTGTTCAAGGAATCGAAAAATATTCGCAGCTTCATCATCATGCTGACGATTCTGCTGTCGGCCTGCGCGGTCGTGCTGGCGCAGTTGCTCTCCTCCGGCATCGTAAGGCCGCTGCAAACACTGAAAGACAAAATGCAGCAGATCGAGAAGGGACAATTCCAGGGAGAAATTACGCTCGTTCACCGGGACGAGGTGGGCGAGCTGACGCAGCGATTCAATCGAATGATGGTGCGCATGAAGAGTCTCCTGGAGGAAAATCGGTATAGGGAGCAGCAAAAGGCGCAATTGGAGATGGATGCCCTGCAAGCGAGGATCAATCCCCATTTTCTGTACAATACGCTGATGGCGCTTCGGATTCAAGCGGTCACCGACGGAAACCGCAAGCTGGGCGAGCTGATTGCTTCGCTCGTTCATCTGCTGAAGTTCAGCGCCAAGAACAAGAGAAAGATGATCAAGCTGCGGGACGAACTGGAGCTGATCTCGCAATATGTCAAGCTGATGCAGCTTCGCAACGAGAACTTCGATTTTCGGCTGGAGGTCGAACCGGATCTGTCGGAGCATCTCGTGTTTCCGTTTTTGCTTCAGCCGATCGTGGAGAATGCGGTTTTCCACGGCATCGGTCCGCTGCACCGACGGGGCACCATCCGGGTGACGCTGCACAAGAGCAGCGGGCAGATCGTCGCGGTTGTAGAGGATGACGGCGTCGGCATGGACCGGACGGCCAGCCGCAAGCTGCTCGAGGCGGGTGAAGAAGCGGAAGGCGGGGATCACTATCACAAGATCGGCGTACGCAACGTATACGAACGGCTGAAGCGGCAGTTCGGCGAAGCCGCGGATATTCAAGTCGAAAGCAGGCCGCAGGCCGGCACGAAGGTGTCGGTCCGCTGGCCGGTCCTGAAGGAAGGGGATGAATCTCATGAGGGTGCTGCTGGTTGAAGACGAGACGATCGTCCGCAGATTCATCAAGTCGCTGATCGATTGGGACGCTCACGGCTTTACGGTAGCGGGGGAGGCGTCCAACGGCGAAGAGGCGTGGAAAATTCTCGCTTCCGAACAGATCGACATCGTGCTGACCGATATCCGCATGCCCGTATTAAGCGGTTTTGAGCTGATCGAACGCGTAGCGGAGAGCGAATTGGCGTGCGAAGTGATCATTCTGAGCAGCTACGACGATTTCGAATACGTCCGCACGGCGCTTAAGCTGAACGTGAGCGACTACGTGCATAAGGCTACGATCTCCGACGAGGAGCTGCTCGGTTGCCTGAACAAGGCGAAGGCCGACTGGCTCAAGCGGCAGGAGCAGGCGATCGTGATGTCCGACCGTACCGCGGACGTACAAACGTTAAGCCGTCAGGGCGTCGTCGCCGCCAATCTGCTGAAGATGGCGCTGGAGGTAGCGGCGGATCGGCAATATCTGGCGCTGGTGAGCGAAGGGCTGTCGCATTGGCGCGAACCGTTTCGGGCGGCCTTGGCCGCCGCTACGGCCGAAGCGTCCGCTGCGGCATTCGAGGACGGGAACGTGCTGGCGTTCTCCTACGGAGAATGCCGGATTTTCGCGGGCGGCGAAGGCGTGCCGGCCTCGGCCGCTGGCAGTCAATCGGAAGCCGTCGTCTATGACGAACGTCCGATTTCGTTCGCGGAGTGGCCCTCGGTCTACGCCTCGCTGAAGCGAAAGCTGGACGAACGCATGGAGGAGCTGCGGCAATCCCGGTCGCTTCACGGGTCGATCCGCCAAGCCGTGGAGTACTTGCAGGCTCATTACATGGGCGAGCTGACGATGGAGGCGGTGTGCGAGAGGGTGCACATGAGCGCAGCTTACTTCAGCCGGCTCTTCCAGAAGGAGACAGGCGTGACGTTCACGGCTTACTTGACGAATCTTCGTCTGCAGGAAGCGAAGCGCCTGCTCCTCCAAACGGAATATCCGGTATACGAGATCGCCGAGAAAGCGGGCTACCGCAACACCCGCTATTTCATGAAGCTGTTCAAGGAGACGGTCGGACTTACGCCGACCGAGTATCGGGAGCGGCCGGATCAAGAAAAGTGACCTAAAAGGCAAAAATATAGACTTGATTCGCGATAAGGGAGCGGTCGCTGTCAGCTTCCGCTCAAATCCGGTCAAGAGAGGAGACTTGTTGGTCATAACAGTCTCCTTTTGTCGTTAAAGCGCTTGCAATACAATTGATTTGTAAGGTGCAAGCGTTTACAAAACCTTCGGAGGGATCGGATCATGATGAGCAAAAAATGGCTAATGATCGTACTAGGAGCGGTTCTGTTGCTGTCGGCTTGCGGCAACGGCGGAAAGTCGGAGGGGCAGTCTCCGGCACCGTCTTCGGCCAGCCCGTCGCAGCAGGCGGCCGGCGGCGAGAGCGGAGAAGGCGGAGACGTATCCGGCACTGTCAACGTTCTGACACAGGCGTTGGAGCCGACGAAGATGCTGGAGAAATTCGCTGCGGAGCATCCGAACATCAAGGTGAACTGGGAAACGATCGGAGGCGGCAAAATCTCCGAGGTCATCAAAACCCGGCTGGCGGCCGGCGGCGAGAACGTCGACTTGATTACGCCGCTGCGCCCGGATTACCTGCAGCTGGCCAAGACCGGCCAATTGGTCGACCTGAGCGACCTGCCCTACCTGGACAACTATAATCCCGCGGTCATCGAGGGAGGTAAAGTGGACGGCAAGCTGTACGCCCTGTCCATGTCCATGAACTTCTATGTCACGTGGTACAACAAGACGATGTTCGACAAGCACAATCTGAAGGAGCCGACGAACTGGGAAGAGTTTCTGGCCGTAAGCGAAGCGCTCAAGCAAGCTGGCGAAGTGCCGATCGTGATCGGGTCCAAGGATTACGGCGAGAACAATCACTTTAGCACGATTCCCTACGGCTCGCTGCTGAGCGACGATCCGACATGGGTACAGAAGGTCGGCCGGGGCGAAGCCAAGTGGACGGACTCGGAATCGATCGCGGCAATGGAGAAGTATAAACAGCTGGCGGACAAAGGGTATTTCATCGAAGGCGCGCTCGGAATCGGGAAGGATCAGGCGTACCAGATCTTCTATCAGGGCAAGGCGGCTATGATCTCCCAGCAGGTCGGCGTCATCGAGTTCCTCGCGGCGAACACGCCGGACTTCGAGGTCGGCGCCTTCGCGCCTCCGGGCAACGAGCCGGGACAGGAGCTTCGCCTTCCGTTCTCGGGCGGCCATACGCTGGCGCTGTACAACGGCAGCAAAAACAAGGAAGCCTCCAAGGTGTTCCTGGAGTTTATCTCGCAGACCGAGAACGCCCAACTGATGACGACGGAAATCAACCTGCCGAGCTCCGTGAAGGGCGTCCAGTACGATTTCCATCCGATCGCCCAAGTGCTGATGCCGCTCCTATCGATGCCGACCTCGGATCTGATGCACGCAGTCGTGCTTCCGCAGACGAAGAACGTGCTGGCGACCGCCTTCCAACGCATCATCTCGAAGGATAAAAAGACGATCGAGGAGCTGGCCAAGGAAGTTCAAGCCATGACGGACAAGGAACTCGCGTCCCAACAATGACAAGATAAGGCATGCGATTAGAGGATTAGAGGGAAGCTTCGAGGAACGGCACCGTTCCTCTGGCTCCCGTCAGAACGAAGGTGAGCGCAGCTGTGAAACGAAGAAGGACGCTAAGTTTGCTTGTATTTATCCTCCCTTCCATCGTCATCTACACGATGTTCGCGATGTATCCGAGCTTGAGCGGATTATATTATTCCCTGACCAACTGGGACGGCATTTCGCCCGGCTACAAGATGATCGGGCTGGCTAATTTTCGGGAGATTTTCCAGGATCCGCTGTTCTATAAATCCGTAAAGAATTCTTTCGTTTTCGCGTTTCTCGTCGTGATCATCAAGAACGCGCTAGCGCTGTGGTTCGCGATCATGCTGGACAAAAAGCTGAAATTGACGAGTTTTTTTCGCAGCGTTTTTTTTATGCCGGCCATTCTGAGCTCGATCATCGTCGCGTATACGTGGGTGACGATTTTTAATCCGGTATTCGGTTCTTGGCAGACGATGTTCCAGGCGATCGGGCTGGACGGCATCGCGAAGCTCGATCTGCTGGGCACCCGATCGACCGCGCTGTACACGGTCGTCTTCGTCTCTATCTGGCAGAACATGGGCTATGCCATGGTAATCTACCTGGCCGGCCTGCAGACGATTCCGGCCGATCTGTACGAGTCGGCGGGCATAGACGGCGCCGGGCGCTGGAAACAATTCCTGCACGTCACGTTCCCGCTGGTTGCGCCGGCGCTCACGATCAATATGATTCTGTCGACGGTGAACGCGCTGAAGGAGTTCGACCTCGTCTATATTCTGACCGGCGGCGGTCCGTTCGACTCCTCGCAGGTGATCGGGACGGCCATCTACAAGATCGCGTTCGAGATGAACCGATTCGGCTACGGCATCGCCATGTCCCTGATTCTGTTCCTCATCATCGCGGTCATCTCGCTCGGACAGCTGAGATACCTGAAGAAGCGGGAGGTGGAGTACTAAGATGGCTATCTTGCGTAGAATCGAGCAGAGCTCCATCTACCTTCTCCTGTCGGCAACCAGTCTGCTCATTTTGTATCCGATCGCCCTGATCTTCATTTCTTCGCTGAAGACGAGTCCGGAGTTCATGGCCGATCCTTTCGGCTGGCCGCAGCAGTGGACGTTCGCCAGCTACGAGGCCGCGTGGCACAGCGCCAATTTCTCGACCTACTTCGGCAATAGCGCGATCATTACCGTGCTCAGCATCGCGTCCATCGTTCTGTTCGGATCGATGACCGCATACGGGCTGAGCTGGAATTTCAAAGGCAGCAAGACGTTATTCAGCTATTTCCTGCTTGGGATCATGATCCCTATTCAAGCGAAGATCATCACGCTGTTCATCCTGCTCAAGCAGCTCGGAATCATCAATACGCACTTCGGCTTGATTCTCGTGTTCATCGCCTTTAATTTGCCGATGGCCGTGTTTATCTTCTTCGGATTTTTCAAGACGATTCCGGTAGAGCTGAAGGATGCGGCGCAGCTGGACGGCTGCTCGGAGGTCGGGACGTTCTGGAGGATCATTCTGCCGATCTCGCGTCCGATCATTGCCACGGTCGTCATCTTGACCGGCCTGTACGTGTGGAACAGCTTTTTCCTGCCGTTGATTTTGCTGCAGGACAAGAAGCTGTTTCCGATAACGCTCGGACTGCAGCGGCTGAAAGGCGAATTTTCCGTGGATTGGCCGATGTTCTTCGCCGCCATGGTGATGCTGATGATTCCGATGATCGTTCTGTTCGTCCTGATGCAGAAGCAGTTCATCAAAGGCTTGACCAGCGGCGCCGTCAAGGGATAAGCAACAAGGGAGAGCGATAAGCATGAACGATGTACATGGAAGCGCGCTTGCGCATGTCAATACCTATTCGAAGCCCGCGGAGCTTCGCATTACCGATATCCGCTTCGCGGACATTCACGGCATTCCGACTCATTGCAGCCTGATTAAGGTCTACACGAACCAGGGGCTCGTCGGATTCGGCGAGGTTCGCGACAACGCGGAGAAGCTGTACGCCCTGATGCTGAAGAGCCGGCTGATCGGAGAGAATCCGTGCAACGTCGACAAGCTGTTCCGGCGGATCAAGCAGTTCGGCGGCCACGGCCGTCAAGGCGGCGGCGTCAGCGGGCTGGAGGTCGCCCTCTGGGACCTGGCGGGTAAGGCGTACGGCGTTCCGGTCTACCAGATGCTGGGGGGCAAGTACCGCGATCGGATCCGCATCTATTGCGACACTGACGTGGACGGCAAGGATACCGGTCGCGCGATGGGCAAGGCGCTTAAGCAGCGGATGGAGAAGGGCTATACGTTTCTGAAAATGGACCTGGGAATCAACCAGCTCGTCGGCGAGCCGGGCACTCTGAGCGGACCGCTCGGGTTCGTGGAGGAGGTGCGGACGTTGGCGGACAAGTGGCGCGACCGCTTCGCCAATCCGCTTACCCCGGACGAGAAGCGCAGGCATTACGAGCTGACGAATATCGGACATCCGTTCACCGGGGTCCACGTTACGGAGAAAGGGTTGGAGATGCTGGAGCAGTACGTAGCCGAGGTCCGGGAGGAGATCGGCTACGAAGTTCCGCTGGCCATCGATCACTTCGGGCATATCGGCGTGGAGGACTGCATCAAGCTCGGCCGTCGCATCGAGAAATTTAATCTCGCCTGGATGGAGGACATGATCCCCTGGCAGTACACGGAGCAGTATGCCCGGCTCGCGCGATCGGTCACGACGCCGATCTGCACCGGCGAGGATATCTATTTGAAGGAAAATTTCGAGCCGCTGATGGCGGTCGGCGGCATCTCGGTCGTCCATCCGGACGTCTTGACCGCCGGCGGGATTCTGGAGACGAAGAAGCTCGGAGACATGGCCCAGTCTTACGGCGTCGCCATGGCTATCCATATGGCGGAAAGTCCGATCGCCTGCCTTGCCGGCGTGCACGCGGCGGCGGCGACGGAGCATTTCCTTGCGCTGGAGTTCCATTCGAGCGACGTGCCGTGGTGGGACGATCTGATTGTGAGCAAGCTGCCCAAGCCGCTCGTGCAGAACGGTTATATCCAGGTGCCGGAAGCGCCCGGCCTGGGCATCGAGGATCTGAACGACGAAGTCATCGCGCAGCATCTTCACCCGGAGATTCCGGGGCTTTGGGAGCCGACGGACCAATGGGACGTCTCGTGGTCGAACGACCGCCTGTGGAGCTGAGCTGACGCGCTCGGATAACGAACAGAAGAGAGGGAACGGCGAATGAAATACGACAACCCGGAAGACATCATCCAGGTGACGCCCTTATGGACGGGAGAACGTTTCGCGAACGGACGTCCCAAGGTGCCGGACGATATATTGCGCAGAATGCGGCGCATTACGTTGGAGGAGGCCTGGAGCCCCTTATGGCGCCGAGGCTACGACTTTCAATACCAGGGAGATTTTCAGGCCGTGCATTCGGACATGACGATCGTCGGCCGGGCGGTGACGGCGGTGTTCGTGCCCGAGCGGCCCGATCTGAACGACGCGCTGCTGCAATACGGCAATCGGGACGAGGGGCGCAAGGGCTTCTTCAACCAATGGGTCATCGACAGCCTCGTCGAGGACGACGTCGTCGTGGCCGACATGTTCGACAAGATCTACAAGGGCACGTTCGTCGGCGGCAACCTGACCACGGCGATTTCCACTCGGACCAAACGCGGAGGAGCAGTCGTCTGGGGAGGTATGCGGGACGTGCAGCAGGTGGAGAAGATCACGAACGTAAACGTGTTCCATCGCGGCATCGATCCGACGCCGATTCGTCAGGTGACGATGACGGGCATGAACGTGCCTTGCCGCATCGGCAACGCGATCTGCTTGCCCGGCGACGTCGTGATGGCGACGCCGGTCGGCGTCCTCTTCATCCCCCCGCATCTCGCGGAGCTGGTCGTCGTACTGGCGGAGAAGTCGCAGGTTCGCGATGTGTTCGGCTTCGAGCGGTTGGAGCAAGGCGTCTACACGACGGCCGATATTGACGGCGATTGGACGACGGCGCTGTGGCAGGATTTCCTGGAATGGTTCCGCACGTCGGACAAAGCGGCGGATTATCACTCGCTCGCCTGGGACGAGGAATGGGCGGAGGCTCAGGAGCGGGAAAGCGGCGGAGGAACGTCCGACGGCGCGCCGCGGGCTTAACGAAGATAAGGAACAGTTACCGGACGTAACGATGGAGGTGATCTGCAGATGCAGATGCAGAAGCGTATCATGCCCTTGGAGCGGAGGGGGATTACGACCAGCCGGCTGGCCTTGGGCTGCATGAAGCTGTGCGGAGGCATGAAGGCGACCCCGATTACCGCAGAGGAGATCTTGATTGCGGAGCGGGCGGTGGACGCGGCGCTCGAGGCGGGCATCACGATGTTCGACCATGCGGACGTATATGCGCGGGGGCAGGCGGAGGAGGTGTTCGGCGAGGTGCTCCGAAGAAGGCCGCAGCTGCGGGATACGATCGTCATCCAATCCAAATGCGGATATCGGGTAGAGAGCGGCTCGCCCAAGATGTACGATTTCTCGCGCGATCATATTCTCAGGGCCGTAGACCGAAGCCTGGCCCGGCTCGGAACGGATCGTCTGGATATTTTGCTGCTGCACCGGCCGGACCCGCTGATGGAGCCGGAGGAGATCGCCGAAGCTTTCGACAGGCTGCGGGAGACCGGCAAGGTCGGTCACTTCGGCGTCTCCAATCTGGGGGCCGATCAGATTCGCTTCCTGCAGGAGGCGCTGGATATGCCGCTTGTCGTCAATCAGCTCGATCTGAGCCTCGGCAAGCTCGACTGGCTGGACAGCGGCGTGCTGATGAACCGGACAATCGATCAGACGGTGCGCTTCCCGGAAGGGACGATGGAGCATTGCCGGATGCACAATATTCAGCTGCAGGCCTGGGGCTCCCTCGCTCAGGGGCGTTTCACCGGCCGCGAGATGGGGGCGGGAGGTACGGAGGCCGAGAGGCTCACCTCGGAGCGGGTCGGGCAGATGGCCCGGGAGAAGGGGACGACGCCGGAGGCGATCGTGCTCGGTTGGCTGATGAAGCATCCGGCGGCTATCCAGCCGGTCGTCGGGACTCTTAATCCCGCGCGAATCGCCGCTTGCGCGGACGCCGTCCGGCAGTCGAAGACGATGACGCGCGAGGAATGGTATGAGCTGTATCAGACTAGCAGGGGGCATGAGATTCCATGAAAAAATTGCTGAACGATCCCGCGCGCGTCGTGGACGAAATGGTCGAAGGCTACGTAAGCGCGTTTCCGCAATACATTCGCCGGCTCGAGTCCAGTCCGAGAGCGCTCGTGCGCCGGGAGCTGCCTCAGGGCAAGGTCGGCGTCGTCATCGGCGGCGGCTCGGGCCATGAACCGGGCTTCATGGGTTATGTCGGGCAAGGCTTCGCCGACGGCGTCGCCGTCGGCAACATCTTCGCGTCCCCGTCGCCCGATCCGATCGTCGCCGTTACCGAAGCTGTGCACCATGGCGCTGGCGTGCTGTATATTTACGGCAATTATGCGGGCGACGGCATGAACTTCGATATGAGCGCGGAGCTGGCGGCGATGTCGGGCATTCGCACGGCAACCGTCCGCATCACGGACGACATCGCTTCCGCGCCGGCCGACCAGGCGGAGAAGCGGCGGGGAATCGCCGGATTCGTACTGCTGTTCAAGGTGGCGGGCGCCGCCTCCGAGATGGGCTACGGCTTGGAGGAGCTGGCTCAAGTATGCGCCAAGGCAAACGACAGAACGCGCACGATGGGCGTCGCGCTCAGCCCGTGTACGTTGCCGCAGACGGGCAAGCCCGCTTTCGAGCTGGCCGACGACGAGATGGAGATCGGTCTCGGCATTCATGGCGAGCCCGGCATGGAGCGAGGCAAGCTGGCGTCGGCGGACGAAGTGGCGGAGCGGCTCATGGTTAGCATCTTGAGCGAGCTGGAGCTGACCCGGGGCGACCGGGTCGCCGTTCTGGTGAACGGACTCGGTTCGACGACGATGATGGAGCTGTTCATCGTCTTCCGCAAGGCGGCGGCCATACTGTCGGAGCTGGGCGTGAGCGTGCATCGCTCCTATGTGGGCGAATACGTGACATCCATGGAGATGGGCGGATGCTCGATCACGGTCATGAAGCTGGACGACGAGTTGACGAAGATGATCGATCATCGGGCGGACTGTCCCGCTTTTACGCAAATCTAAACAGGCAGAGGAGAAGGAGTGGCGATATGATCTTGACCGCAAGCGATTGGAAACGGATATGGACGGAGATCGGCGAACGGATCGAGGAAAAGAAAGAGGAATTATGCGATCTGGACCGCGTCATCGGAGACGGAGACCACGGCATCTCCATGGCCATCGGCTGGCAGGCGATCCGGGAGGATCTGGCGCGGCTGGAGAGGGAAGAGGATCTCGGCGCGCTGATGAGATCCGTATCCCGGACGTTTCTGAACGCGGTTGGCGCGTCGGTAGGCCCGTTGTACGGCACCGCGTTCCTGCGGGGCAGTGCCGTTCTGATCGGCAAGGAGGAAGCGGAAGCCGAGGACGTCATGCGATTTTGGATCGCAGTGGCGAACGGCATCCAGCAGATGGGGAAGGCGCAGATCGGCGACAAGACGATGCTCGACACCTGGCTTCCGATCGCCGCCTCTCTCGAGTCTTCGCTGGAAGCGGGAGAGGCGTGCGAGCCGGCACTGGACAAAGCGGCGGAAGCGGGACGGATCGGGATGGAAGCGACCCGCGACCTGATCTCGCGGCTGGGCCGCTCGGGCAGGCTGGGAGAGCGCTCCAAAGGCCACATAGATCCGGGAGCGGCCTCGGCTTACGTCTTATTCTCGGCATTCGTCGACGCCTGCAAAAGACTTAAAGGAGCGAGTTCAACATGAGCAAGCGGACGATGGTCGTTCTGCAGCCGCTGCCCGGCGGCACGATGGAGCGCATTCGTCTTGCCGCCCCCGGCTGGGACATCGTCGGCGGAGCGGAAGCCGACGGGCTGTCGCGTCTGCGGGAAGCGGAGATCGTCTGCGGCTGGAAGCCGGAAGCGGCGGAGCGATGCCTGGCCGAAGGCGCTCGTCTCCGGTGGCTCCAGGTTTGGGGCGCGGGTGTGGACAAGCTGCCGCTGGACCGGCTCGACCGGGCGGGCGTGACGGTGACTACGGCCAGCGGCGTCCACCCCAATCCGGTGTCGGAGACGGCGTTTGCCATGATGCTGTCGTTCAGCCGGGGGCTGCATACGGCCGTTCGCAACCAGGTGCGCAGCGCGTGGCAGTCGGCGGGAAGCCTGAGCGAGATTCACGGCAAGACGCTCGGCATCGTCGGCGTCGGCGTCATCGGTCTGGAAATGGCCAAGCTGGCCAAAGCGTTCGGCATGCGAGTGATGGGCATTCGAAGATCGGGTGAGACGGCCGAGAACGTAGACTGGATGTGCGACATAGGCGGATTAAACGAGCTGCTGCGGGCCAGCGACTATGTCGTCGCCGTGATGCCGCTGACCGGCGAGACGCGCCATATGTTCGGCCGGGATCAGTTCGCGGCGATGAAGCGCACCGCTTATTTTATCAACGTAAGCCGGGGCGGCACGACGGATACGGAGGCGCTGGTGGCCGCTCTGAGGGAAGGGGAGATCGCCGGAGCCGGTCTCGACGTTTTCGAGCAAGAGCCGCTTCCTTCCGGGCATCCGTTATGGGCGATGAACAACGTCATCGTGACGCCTCACAACGGCGGGGTGACCGACCGGTACGAGGAGCGGGCGACGGACATTTTCCTCGCGAACCTGGACGCTTACTTGCAGGGCCGAACGCTGCCGATTAACCGTGTCGATCCGGTCCGACAATACTAACCGAACGAGGGGAACCAAATGCTGAAGCTAGCGGAAAGGCTGGGCACGCACGAATCGCCGTTATGGACGCTGTGCAAGCAGATGGGCGTCAACTACGGAGTAGCGGCATTGCCGCCTGAGCATCAGGGATGGAAGCCGTGGGATTACATGAATTTGCTGCAGATGAAGACGCGGTACGAGAATGCCGGTCTTCGGATCGAGGTCATCGAATCGCGGCCTCCGGCAAATCTTACCAAGCTCGGCAAGCCGGGACGCGACGCAGAAATCGCGACCGTGCAAGAGCTGATCGTCAATATGGGCAAGCTGGGCATACCGGTATGGTGCTACGATTTTATGGCCGACTTCAACTGGTTCCGTACTTCGACGACGACGCGGACGCGCGGAGGAGCGTTAGTCTCCAGCTACGATCATTCCCTCGTCGCGGAAGCGCCGTATTCGGAGAACGCGCCGGTCAGCGAGGACGAACTGTGGTCGAACTTGAAATATTATCTGGAGAAGATCGTGCCGGTGGCGGAGAAGGCGAAAGTCAGGCTGGCGCTTCATCCGGACGATCCGCCAATCTCGCCGATTCGCGGGATGTCCCGGATTCTGACGAGCGCCGACGCGCTTCAGCAGGCGATCGACCTGGTGCCGAGCGAGTACAGCGGCATCTGCCTGTGCCAGGGCGTGCTGTCGGCCGCCGGAGAGGATATACCCGCTACGATCCGCCGGTTCGCAAAGCAGGATAAACTGTTCTTCGTCCATTTCCGCGACACGAGGGGGACCGCCGAACGATTCGAGGAAACGTTCCACGACGACGGAATGACCGATATGTACGAATGCATCCGGACGTATGCCGAGGTCGGCTTCGACGGGCCGCTCCGGCCCGACCATGTGCCGACTATGGCAGGCGAAGACAACGGCAATCCCGGATACGAGACGATGGGACGCCTGTTCGCCGTAGGGTACATCAAAGGGTTAATGGACGGAGTCTATCGTCCCTCCTAATACAGCATCGCGCTTGGCGAAGGCAAGCGAATCGTCAGCTGTGCTCCCGGCCAGTCAGGAGCCGGCATCGGTCTTCGGAAGGGGGCATGAAGCCTGTGCCTGCCGTAGTCGCAAGGAGCTGTTCGATCGACGCTTCCTGCTCTTCCCGACGCGCGCAAGCTCGGGATTGACCCGACTCAATTGCTCGGCTGCGGCTTCCGCTTTGCGATGGATGAATACATGATGTCAGCTCTCTTTTCTGCTTAGTTATCCAGTTGTTTTTCTGCGGATTGGCGGGACACGGACTGCAGCGTCCGGACCTATAGGCCGTCCGCTAATTACCTATATTTTGGTTTGCTCGCCCGCAATCATTTGTGGGCTTTTTGGC
The DNA here is from genome assembly GCF_017671885.1 of Cohnella sp. LGH. Lineage (NCBI taxonomy): Bacteria > Bacillati > Bacillota > Bacilli > Caryophanales > Paenibacillaceae > Cohnella > Cohnella sp. LGH. Next base: position 8,588,564 of record NZ_CP072117.1, on the reverse strand, counting down.
GTCTATAGGAAAGATGATGCGCGGACCGGACGAAGCGTATATCAATAAGATCGCCGCATTGCAAAAAAATAGGCCGCCATGAAAAGTAAAGGGACTCTCGATTGTATTACAAGAAAAGGAGGAGTTGGAGGTGTACAATTCATCTGGGCTCAATGAATCTGTATCGCGGACACGGAAGAAGTGACGCAGGACGTCTTTCTGGCTTATTTGCAAGGTAGGCGACCTGTGGGTGACCGTGACTCCGGAGACCGAGGGCAAAATAAGACGTTTCGGAGCTGCGTACAGCCTCATCCGGGAGCACCCAAGGTGCTCCCGGCGTGTTTCCGCGACATCTCTTTTGATGCTTCATTTCGCAAACACGTGATTGCCTATTCGGGCCGTCACTGTGCGGCTTCTCACCCAAGCGTTGTCCGTTTTCTTCGGATTGTAGAAGACGATAGCCCCTTTGCTCGGATCGGTGCCGTTCAGCGCGTCCTGCACGGCCTTAATCGTCTCTTGGCTTGGCGTTACCGAATATATCCGTTTGTCCAGCACCGGAGAATACTGATAATAGGCTTTTCCGTTGTAGTGCTCAACCTGGAAAATCGTATCGATAATCGTTGACGGCCAATCCGGTTGACCCACGCGGTTCAAGATCGAAGCCGCAACCGCGACTTTGCCGGCGTAGCTTTCCCCCGACGCCTCCGCTTCCGTAATCCGCTGCAGCCAGAGAAGCTCTTCATCCGCCGCTTGGCTTTGCTGGGCTTTCATGAGAGGGACGCCGTCTGCAGTCGAAATGACCGCGGCCTGTTTCTGCGAATCATAACGGACGCCTAGACCAAGCTTTGTCGCCGTATAGGCTAGCGGCACGTATGCGGTTCCGTTGATCAGCGTCGTCCGCGTATCCAGATTGTCCCGATGCCATATCGATTCAGTCGCGCGCGAATAATCGGTATAACGCTCCCCTGCGGGAAATCCAACCTGGATATTCGGTGTTTGCAGTACGGCCGAACGATAACGATCGTCCCAGCCGACAGAGATATTTAAGCCGCGAAACCAGGAGGCCGGCACAAGTTGATAGCCGTTCTGTACAATCGCGGTCGTCGAGACCGGTTGATCGTTGACGTAGATCGTCGTGCTGTCGAGCGACTGCGCCGAGCCGAGAGCCGGCCATGCCATAACGAATAAGAGCGACAAAGAGATGGACCAACGTTTTTTTGACACAATACTCTCTCCCTTCACTCGCATCATCATACGATAAAATCGCAGGCTGTCCGTCTGGAAGATTGAGGATGATGAGAGAGGGAGAGGGGCCTCAAATCGTGCAAGTCTTGATATAGCTGGATTTATCGTAAACCGGCTTTTGGGCATTCTGATAAGAATGAGTAATTTTTAACCGCAACTATGACAGAATCTGTCACTATCGCCGGCTATGATGGTCTAAGGCAACCAAGCCTAATAGAAGGAGGATGGCAAAATGTATGTTACAGTAGAGGATTTTATAGCGGAATGGAACAAGGAAGCCGGGTTGACTCAAGGCGTTCTGGACGGGTTGACGGACGAGGCGCTAAGACAGCGGGTGTACCCGGAAGGCCGTACATTGGGACGGATCGCTTGGCATTTAACGGCGAATATTCCGGAGTATTTAACGGAATTCGGCGTCCCGGTCGAGGGGGCGGGCGATTCGAACGAGGTGCCGTCCGCGCGGGAAATTGCCGGGACCTTCCGGACGAATGTCGCGGCTGCGGCCGACGCTATCAGAAAGCGGTGGACGGACGATTCGCTGAAGCTGACTCAGAATGCGTTCGGAAGAACGGAGTCGAACGCCATGATTTTGATGGGATTGATCAAGCATATCGTTCATCACCGCGGACAGCTCACCGTTCTGATGCGTCAAGCGGGGCTGCCTGTCCCGGCGGTGTACGGCCCCTCGAAGGAAATTTGGGCTCGAATGGGAGTAACGCCGCCGCTTTAACAAGCGCCGCGTGCTTTGGAGACTAGGCCGCGCAGGATCGTCCCGACTTGCACGGTCTGGTTGTCGTTTTCTCTTTCGGAATGCAGAAAAAAAGCCTGCGCCGTTTTACGGACGGCACAGACCCTTTCCTAAGCAACTGATATTTAGGGATTACCAGTTGTTGCCCGATACGCGAACGACAGTGAAGCCCGGGCTCTTATTTTCGCCGTAGATCGCCGAAACGCCGGGATTATTCACCTTAACGTTGGTGAAGCTCGCCGCGCCGACGGCCGGTCCTTGCCCGTTCTCCGCCTTGGCGACCAGCTTGATGCCGTAGCGCGACGGATTGTTGATCGTAATGTTTTCCAGACGAACGTTCTGCATGGGCAGGTTTTCAGGAGATTTGGACTGGAACATCAGGCCGAAGTAGACCGGATTGTTGATGTCGACGTTTTTGACGACGATGTTTTTGAAGTCCCGGTCGCCTCCGAAGAACCAGATCGCCCCGAAGTTCTGATAATCGTTGATCTTGTCGTCGGCGCCGACGCTCGTCCAGAAATCTCCGCCCGTGCGATCCAGCGTCACTCCGTCGATGACGGTATCCAGAGCGCCGAAGCCGAGCGTGTTATACCCGAAGCTCAGGCTGCTCACCGTCAAACCCGGATAGGTCAGCGTATCTGCGCCGTACAGGTTCTGGAACAGATTGTCCTGACCGCCGTAGACGGCGAAAGCGGCTGCGCGTCTGACGTTGGTGGCGGTAAGATTCGTATACTTGTTGCCTACATTGTAAGAGCCTCCCGCATCGATTGCGCTGAACAGAGCGAAGGAATCGTCGCCCGTGCCGCGAGCGTAATTGTTGTCGATAATGTTGTGGGAGGAGCCGTTGGTCATATTGATGCCGTCGGCGAACAAGTTTTTAATCCGGTTGTTCTTGAACGTGTTGTACGAGGAGTTAACTCCCCAATACAGGCAAATAAAGTGCTCGGCCCAGATGTTCTCGATCGTCACGTTCTGCATGCCGTTGCCGTCGATGAACTTGCCGGGACCGTCCTGCCTGTAGATGTAGTTGCCCCAAGCGGACAGGTTCTTGATCGTCGAGCCGTTGGCGGCGGACGAAATATTGAAGCCGACGTCGGTGTTCGTCTGATTTTGCGGAGCCATCAGCTTTGTATGCCACGGGCCTGCCCCGATAATCTCGGTAGCCCGCCCGTACAAGAAGATTTTGGACGAGATCGTCCATTCGCCGGCAGGAATGAAAATTCCCTTCTTCGACGAGTCCTGGCGGAATTCGTTCAGAGCCTGCTCGATCGATTTGCTGGCCGACACTTCTACATATTTGGCCGGGTCGGGGTTCGAAGCGGGCGGAGCGACATTCTCCGTCTCGAGCATGTCTACATAGATCCAAGGGACATCCCCGGCATCCTTCTGAATCCGAATTTTCGTTCCGACCGGATAGACCTGGTCGAGCATCAGCTGCGCATCCTCGTAGAGCCAATAAGCTTTGGAGCCGGAGTTGTTATAGCCGAGCTCTCCGAGAGTCGTCGGAGTCGCATAGACGTACGAGTACTTGGAGGTAACGGTAAAGTTGCCCTTATCCGCTCCGTTGACGTACAAGCTGATTGTGCCTGTCGTATTCTCCGATACGGCATTGCGGAGAACGAGCGCGTTCGCCGGAGCCGTCAGCGTAAATTCCACATATTCGCCGTTGGCGTCCAGGTGGACGGCTGAACGACCGGAGGCTTCGCCCGCGAAATCGCCCGGCGTGAAGTTCGGAGCGAGCCGCGTGCCGTTGGTGCTATTGGATGGAGCCTCCGCTTCCAAAATGGTGAACGGCATATTGGCGCCTCGGCCGGAATAAAGGCTGGCCGTACTCGTATTGTTCGTTTGCTTGACGGCGGCTTCGTTCGCGTCCGCCGCGACCGTTGTTGTCACCGTATAGCTGCCGTTGACTGCCGTCCACGTGCCAAGAGTGACGCTGGCCGACGCTCCTGCAGCCAAAGCTCCGTTGTAAGAGCCGTTGAACGTCTGTACGGTAGCCCCTGCCGCGTTTTTCAGCACAAGAGAGATGGCGTGAGAGCCGCTTGCCGAAGCGATATTGCCTTGGTTTTTGAGATTCACCGTAAACGCTACGGTATTTCCCGCGCTGGGATTGCTAGGCGTCCATGATGCGGTCGCAATCAGATCGGAGCTTTGCACCTGGCCGACGACCAGCGGCGATGACGAGGTGAAGCTGTTGTTCGAATTGTCCGTCTCGACGACCGTATCGCTCTCGTCGACTTTGGCGGAGACGGAGTAAGAGCCGGCCGTCTTCGGACCGATGTTGGCGGAGACGTTCGTCGACGCTCCCGCTGCAAGCGGGCCTACGGAAGCCGTTCCGACAAGACTGTTATCGAGGTAGAAGTTAACGCTCGAAGCCGGAGCTGCGACCGAGCCGGCGTTCCGAACGACGGCGTTAAGCGTAACGGCATTGGTCTCGATAGGGGAAGTCGGAGACCACGATAGTCCGGTGATCGTCAAATCCGGATTCGGAGCCATCGTGCCGATAATCTGGAATTCCGCCGCTTGTCCGCCGGGAGCGCCGGAGTTGGCGGTAAACCGGAGCTGCACGCGGCTCGCCGTGGCGTTCACGGGAATCGTAACCGTGTTCTGCGAAGCCGGATTAAAAGTATACGTGGCGGCGGATACCAGATTCGCGAAGGTGGAAGAGTTCTGATCGTGCCCCAGTACTTGAATCGTCTGCGTTCTCGTCGCCCATGCGCCGGCAGGATTGAGCTTGATGACGACGGACGTAATATTCGCGTTGGCCCCAAGATCCACGGTAAGCGTGCCGGGATGGCCGCCGGCCTCCCAATAAGTGCTCGTATCGTTATCGTTGGCATTCTCTGCCGTAAAAATAAGAGTGGAAGAGGAAGCGGCAATCGGTTTGCCGATGGCCAGGTTCGTATCGTTGCCGCCGCCTGAGCCTTGTCGGGTAACGGTATTGCTCGGCGCAGATACATTGCTGGCTGCATCCTTGGCGACGACGTAATAGGCGACGGTTGCGCTCACAGGCTGATTGTCTGTATAGGAGAGCGTTGTGCCGTTCACGCTGCCGCGCAACTGCCCATTGGCATAGACATCGTAGCCGGTTACTGCGACATTGTCCGTCGAAGCGATCCAGGTCAGCTGGATCATGTCCGAGGATGGCTGCGTATAAGCCAGATTGGTTGGCGCAGTCGGAGGCTGGGTATCTGCCGAGCTGCCCGGGGTAAAATTGATCCAGTTAATATTGAAATCGTAGCCGCTGGCATAGACGCGAAGCGTTTGCGGGCCGGCCGCCAGCGTTACGCTAGCGGTAACCGTCTGCCAATTTTGCCAGCCGCCGGTGTTCGGCACGGCCGTCGTAGCCAGCGTTGCGCTTCCCGATTGAAGCTGCAGCTGACCCGAAGAGCCGTTGCTGGCGACCCGATATTCTACCGTATACGCGCCAGCGGTTTGCACGTCTACATTGTAGTCGAGCCAGTCGCCGACGTGAATCCACCCGACGTTAAGTCCGCCGCCGGCATCCGACGTCGTCTCGGTCTGGATTCCGTTCATCGCGCTGTAATTTTCGGCTTCAACTTTGCCCGGAATGACCGAAGGTCCGGACGGGGCTGCTCCGTAGACCTCAAGCTCGGACAGCTGGCCGGCCGGCCAGCTCGTGTTAGCGGAGAAGAGAACTCGGACGTATCGCGCGCTGGCGGAAGCGAAGTCAATCGCGACCGAATTCCCCGTGCCGGGATTAAAAGTATAGCTGGCCGACGGCTTGAGATCCGAGAAGCTCGTTCCGTTCGAGCTGCCCTGGACGGCCAGCGTCTGCACGCGGCTCTCCCAGCCGGTCGGCAGCTTCAACACGACCTGGTCGATCGATACGGCGCTGCCGAGATCGACTTGGACCCATTGCGGGAATGCGTTATTCACGCTCTCCCAGTAAGTGCCCGGATTGCCGTCCGTAACGTTGGGTGCGACATAAACATCGGCATGTCCGGACTCCGAAGCCGGTTTCCCAGCCGCCAAATTCTGGCCGCCGGCGGCGTGGACATAAGCGGGAGCCCCGACGGGGGATAGGAATGTCCCCAAAATGAGCGTCACCATGCACACCCAAGCAACGACTCGTCCTTGCTTTCTCGTCATTTTCATTCTCCTTTCAAAATGGGGTGTTTCCGATGCAGGTCATCTAAGCAGGCTTCTCTATCCGCTCCTAATTCTCAAAATTTTCATAATTATCTATTGTAAGCGATGCCATTTCATAAGGTGATCCTCCTTCCCGGAAGCTTTGTTGGAGACTGCATCTTGATCATAAGACAAGATTGCGCTTCGGGTTAAGGAGTAATTCTATCGATATGATGTGCGGGATTATGCATCAGGCGCTCGCCCGATTCACTCGCTTCGATCCGTTGACGAATCGACGGCCTGGTGGGCGTCCCATTTCCTCCTAAGTCTCCGAAGAAGACCTCGTTCCTTCTTCTCCAGCTTGACGAGCCGAAGATAGTCCAGCAGCAGGCGGTATCTTTGATCGTCGTCATGGCCATGCTTGCGCATTTGTTCAAGAATATTTTTAGACATGGGGATCCACTCCGTTAGCTCAGTACTCTGCGACCTCCATTTTAGCGCTAAGGTCTCAACATTTTCTGAACAGTTTCGCTTTTTTTCGAGCAAATCTCCGAAAATTAGCAGTTCTCACATTTAACGAGAGGGTCTTAAGCCCTATTATCAGGGGAGATTGATCCGCAGCCCGTTCATGGTAAAATTTAAATATAAATAAAGAGGCCGTTTCTCATTATCGGACAAGAAGGAGAATGTCTTGTGCCATCGTACACGCTGCTGGAGCGTCTGCTGTTTCCGTCCGTTCGTCTGAACGCGCGGAAGCTGGAACGCCGATTGTCAGGGAAAACCGTACTGATCACGGGGGCAAGCTCCGGTATAGGAGAGAGGCTTGCCTACTTGCTGGCGGGGTTCGATGCGCGGCTGATCCTTACGGCCAGGCGCGGGGACAAGCTGGCTGCGATCAAAGCCGATATCGACTCGCGGACCGGCTTTAGAGCGGCAATCGACATATTTGCGGCCGATCTTCGCGAACCGGAGCAGACGGATGCTTTGCTTGCTTATGTGAGCGAGCTTCCGGGCGGATTGGACGCCGTCGTCAGCAATGCCGGTCATTCCATCCGGCGTTCGGTGCGAGAATCGTTGGATCGGTATCATGATTTTACCCGTACAATGGCGATCAATTATTTCGCTCCGGTTCGTTTGCTGCTGGGCGTTATCCCCTTGCTCGAAAAAAACGGCGGACATATCGCGAACGTCTCGACAGTTAGCGCGCTGCTGCTTCCCGTTCCGAACTGGGCGGCCTACCAGGCATCGAAATCGGCCTTCGACGTATGGCTGCGATCCGCCGCTCCCGAGCTAAATGCGCTGGGCGTCTCCGTTTCTTCCGTCTATTTTCCGTTAGTGCGGACGCCTATGATTGCGCCCACGGCCGCATACAAGAAAGCGCCTGCGATGTCCGTCGAGATTGCGGCGAAGATCGTCGCCAGGACCTTCTATTCCCGTTGCAGAGTCTATAAGCCATGGTGGCTTGCTGCCGGGGAGCTGGTCTCCGTGCTTTTCCGCGGGGTATGGGAGCGGTCCGCAGCTCGAAAGATAAGCAGAAAGGAGCGAGCGCGATGAAGCTGTATCGGCTGTTTTTTGTCCTCTACCGGATCGGTCTGCTCGCGCCTCGCCCGCTCTTTCGGCTGTACCGTTCTCTTTTCCGCCATGGGGTTAACCTGATGGCTTTGTTGGGCTTTGCCGCTTCGAGCTATGGCGACAAGACTGCGCTTGTAGATGCGGATGAGGATGAAGCGTTGACCTACCGCGAGCTGTATGATCAAGCCGTCTTGCTGTCTGACATTTTTAGGGATAGATATAGCTTGAAGGAAGGACGCAAAGTCGGGCTGCTGTGCCATAATCACGCCGAACTGGTGAAGACGATCTATGCAGTCTCTTCTACGGGCGCCGATCTCTATTTGCTGAATGCGGAAATGGGAGAGAGCCGCTGGAAGGCGCTCGCACTGAGTCATACCTTCGATCTTCTCGTCTATGACGAGGAGTACGACTTCCTTCTGCGAAGCGCATCCTACTCGGGGGCCGCGATTCCAATCGCTCACGACTCGGCAGTGTCGGTGAAATCTTTGATGTCCAATGTTGCTCCCGCTGACAGTCGGCATGATCGGAGAGCGGGCCGAAGCTCGGCTGGGAAGCTAGTGCTTCTGACAGGCGGGACGACGGGAGCGCCGAAGGAGGCTGCGCACAAACCGTCTCTGTTGGATTATTTGAATCCGTTCTACGAATTTCTAAGCCGCTTACGGATCGCGGAGCGAGAGACCGCCTATATTGCCACGCCGATCTATCACGGCTATGGGATAGGAGTGCTGCTGCTGCTCTGCGCCCTAGGCAAGAAGACGGTCGTGCGGCGCGGCTTCGACGCGGAGCGCGCATGCAAGCTCGTTCGAGAGTACGGCGCGGAAGTGGCGACGGTCGTTCCTCTCATGCTGCGCAAAATGCTTGAGGCCGACGCGGACGGCGACCTGCGCTCGCTTGCCTGCGTGGCCTCTGGCGGAGCCGAGCTGAACCCCAAGCTTGTCGAAGAGACGAGAGAGCGACTGGGCGACGTGCTGTTTAATCTTTACGGCACATCGGAGGCGGGACTTAATCTGATTGCGTCGCCGCAGGATCTCGCGCAGTCTCCCCGCACGGTCGGCAGACTTGTCCGCGGCTCCCGTTTGCGCATCGTGGACGAGCGGGACATGGAGGCTCGGACCGGCCAGGTCGGTCGCTTCTGCATCCGCAACGACTGGTCGGCGAAGAACGGCGCTCCCCGCTGGATCGAGACGGGGGATTATGGCTTGAGGGATGAGCGGGGCTTGCATTATCTTCGGGGGAGAACGGACAGCATGATCGTCTCGGCGGGCGAGAATGTCTATCCTCTGGAGGTGGAGCAGGTTCTGCTTACGCATCCCGATGTAGCGGATGCAGTCGTCATCGGCGTGCCTGACGAACGGTTCGGGCAGAGGCTCGCCGCTTATATAGAGCTTGCCCCGGTCCGTCACACGGAGTCTGCGGGCAGGAAGCAAGCCGCTCCGACCGAGGAAGAGCTACGGGATTGGCTGCGCCGACGATTGGCGAGATTCCAGATGCCCGGCGAGATCGTGTTCGTCGAGCGGCTTCCGTATACTTCTCTGGGAAAGCCGGATCGACGGCGATTGGCGGGCGAATTCGGCAATCGAAACGCGCGGGATAACGAGAACGGGGCGTCTCGCGGCGTCGAGTGATATACAAGTTTTATCAAGCTAATAGAAAGATGGAATGGCAAGTTTGCGGACTTGCTTTTTTCAGCGTTGTCACGGTTTTACGGCTGTATTCAAGGTTTTCCGCCCTGGAACAGGAGGGTTACACTGAATTTTCCGGCTTTCAACTCGCATGTAACTATCATATAATAGAAAGCAAATACACTAATCTGTCACGAACAGTGATGAGAATAGAAGATGGATTCGGAAAAGGTGCGTAAACCCAACGCGCCTCGACTTGCTGTGTGCTTATGCGGACAGCGATATTTCAAATCATAGCATGCGAGGAAGGAAAATCATGAGCGACAGACAAACGCAAACAGACGTTATTTTGATCGGCGCCGGCGTAATGAGCGCGACATTGGGAACCATCCTGAAGGAGCTGGCTCCGGACTGGAAAATTACCGTGTTCGAGAAGCTGGCAAGCGCGGGCGAGGAAAGCTCCAACGAATGGAACAATGCGGGAACGGGACATGCCGCGTTGTGCGAGCTGAATTATACGGCAGAGAAATCGGACGGATCGATCGACATTAGCAAAGCGGTAAACATCAACGAGCAGTTCCAGGTTTCAAGGCAGTTTTGGTCTTATCTCGTCAACCACAACCGGATCAGCAATCCGCAAGAGTTCATTATGCCGCTGCCTCATATGAGTATGGTGCAAGGGGAGAAGGACGTTGCGTTTCTGAAGAAGCGCTACGAAGCGTTGACGGGAAATCCTCTGTTCCAGGGCATGGAGTATTCCGATGACCCGGCCAAGCTCGCGGAGTGGATTCCGCTTATTATGAACGGCCGGACATCCCGCGATCCGATTGCGGCTACGAAGATCGATTCGGGAACGGATGTTAACTTCGGGGCTTTGACCCGCATGCTGTTCGAGCACTTGAAAAAACAGAACGTTAGCATAAATTACAAGCACAGCGTGGATAATATGAAACGGACCGGCGACGGCTCCTGGGAACTAAAGGTACGGAACCTCGACAGCGGATCCATAGAGCGTCATAGCGCGAAATTCGTCTTTATCGGCGGGGGCGGCGGAAGCCTGCACCTGCTGCAAAAATCCGGAATACCGGAAGGCAAAGGCATCGGCGGCTTCCCGGTAAGCGGTCTGTTTATGGCGTGTACGAACCCGAGCGTCGTCGAGCAGCATCACGCCAAGGTATACGGCAAAGCGAAGGTCGGCGCGCCTCCGATGTCCGTTCCTCATCTGGATACGAGGTTTATCGACAACAAGAAATCGCTGCTGTTCGGACCTTTTGCCGGCTTCTCGCCGAAATTCCTGAAAACCGGTTCCATGTTCGATCTGATCGGCTCCGTGAAGCCGGGCAATGTGCTTACGATGCTGGCGGCGGGCGCCAAAAACATTCCGTTGACCAAGTATCTGATCGAGCAAGTGATGCTGTCCAAAGAGAAAAGAATGGAAGAGCTGCGCGAATTTATTCCGAACGCCAGAAGCGAGGACTGGGATTTGGTCGTCGCGGGTCAGCGCGTACAGGTCATTAAAGATACCGAAGCGGGAGGCAAAGGAACGCTTCAATTCGGTACAGAGGTCGTCAGCGCAGCCGACGGCTCGATCGCCGCTCTACTGGGTGCGTCTCCGGGTGCGTCCACGGCCGTATCCGTCATGCTGGAGGTTCTGAAAAAATGCTTCCCTCAACAAATGGGAGCATGGGAAGAGAAGATCAAGGAAATGATTCCTTCCTACGGCGTGTCTCTAGCGAAAAATCCGAAGCTCAACGAAGAGATTCAATCGGCTACGGCGCAAGCTCTCCGATTGGAGAAAGTGCTTCAACCGGCATAATAAAACATTTAAATTTACGAAGGCTGTCCCAAAACTAATGGGGGCAGCCTTGATTTATCTGCTCGAATAGGTTTTTAGCGGGGATGTATCCCCTCTTTTTTACATTGAGCCTTGTTCCAAATCAACATCAAAAAGAAACCGTTCTTTGGTAAATGGAAGTGCGAGCCCACCAAAGGATAACGGTTTCTTTGTACATTTAATACACCATGCACCAACTTCCTCTGCCAATGGACTTGGCAGAGGAAATCCCCATTCTTTATGTTTGCAGCTTTTGCGTTTTATGGGAAGTTTCAAGCGGCTGGTTCGTCGCTAAGCACCGCTTGAAATGTTCAGTATTTGTTCATAACCGCATGATATAATTAAGCAGCAGATACTCTATCCTCCTGGGGGAATTCCTTTGAATGGGAAACGTAGATTAGGAAAAGCATTTAAGACATTCGCAGCAATAACCGCTTTGGCTTTGCTGGCGACCCTCGTCAGGTTGCCCGTCGCATCCGCAAGCTCGACGCCGGATACGAATTGGTATACATCCGCGCCTGGAGTCGCGCTCTATCAGATCGAAACGGCGGACGAGCTAGCCGGATTGGCCGAGCTTGTGAACGCAGGAAACGATTTCAACGGCAAAACGATCGAATTGTCGGACACTATTGATCTGGCTGGCTATAATTGGACTCCGATTGGAACTTCAAGTACGCCGTTTCAAGGAACATTTGATGGCGGCGTTTACGTCATAAGCGGATTGACTATATCCGAAACTCTCGTGTTGTCCACATCGGATACAAGAAGAGTCGGGTTGTTCGGCGTTATTGGACATGAAGGCACGGTTCAAAACGTAGAGCTGACCGGAGTAAATATCAATGTCGTCTATACGCCACACGCAACCCTTGGTCCCGGTGTCGCTTTTGTGGGCTCGGTGGCGGGGACGAACGAAGGGACGGTTGCCGAAGTCAAAGCGACGGGAACGCTTTCCGTCGTTGGAGGAGACGTGGCGGTCGGCGGGTTGGTCGGCAGCAACGGCTCCAATCGAAGCGTGAATAATTACGGCGGGTTGATTAACGCCAGCTCGGCGGCCGTCTCGATTAACGCAGCCAGCAATTATCAAGTTCTACAGGTCGGCGGCTTGGTCGGTATATCTACGAAAAGCGGCAGTCAAATTGTCGACAGCTATAGCGAAGGCACGATCAGCGCGAACGGAGCGGGTATGAACGGGAGCCCGTCGGCCGGCGGCCTCGTCGGTTATGCTGACAGGTCATCTATCAGCGGAAGCTGGAGCTCGGCCACAGTAACGAACATTGAAGGCAAAGACACTTCCTATGCGGGGGGGTTAGTCGGATCGGCCATAGCTACCATAATTGATAACAGCTACGCAACGGGGAATGTACACCTTAGTTTAAGAAGCAATGCGGTTTCCAGCAACGTCACCGCAGCAGGCGGTCTGGTCGGATATTTGTGGTATGCAAGCGCTCTGGCTAAAATCGTCGATAGTCACAGCACTGGCAGCGTTACTGTCGAGGCACAAACGGCTTACATGCTAGCTGCAGGAGGTTTAGTCGGATACTCTCGAGGGGGGGCGGCGCCCGCCCTGATCGAGAGAAGCTATGCGACTGGCGATGCTTCGGCAACTTGGATCGGCAGCGGCCCTGTCTATACCGGCGGTCTGGCGGGTTATGCGTGGGGAACCTCGATCGATCAAAGCTACAGCACGGGCAATGCTTACAGCCGCAGCGATGGAGCAACGGGAAATGCGGGTTCCGGGGGCTTGACGGGAGTTCTTGTCGGATTAAGCGGCACCGTAACGTCCAGCATAAGCAACAGCTATAGCACCGGTAAAGCCCAAGCGAATTCCGCCGGACAAGAAAGAGTGGGCGGCCTGGTCGGAGAAGCGAGGGCCAACTCCAATATCAGCAGCAGCTTTTCCACGGGCGTTCCGCGTGTTGTCCAAGGAGTTACGGTCAAGAGAGGAGGCTCTGTCGGACAGAACTCGGGTAACGCTGTTGCGCATACCTACTACGATACAACCACCTCCCGTCAAACCGACACGCTTAACGGCATGCCGCTGAATACGGGCGAGATGACGGAACCGAATGCGCTGCAAGCAGCCCAATCCGGAAGTCTATCGGGTCTGACTGACGGAGTTTGGACGAAGCGCCCGCACGCGACAACTGTCGAAGGTCGCGTCGTCGAAGTTTATTATCCGGAGCTGGCGGTATTCGCGGGCTCGTCCGCTTCCGCGGAAGCTCAGGCCGCCTCAAAGGCGAGCGTAACGACAGCCGTGTATGCCAACCTGACGCATGAGGGCGTCACCACCTATTTCGGCTCTATTCAAGGAGCGATCGATGCGGCGGCAGACGGTGATACGGTCGGCATCGCTCCAGGCGTTCATACGGAACAATTGACCGTTACCAAAAATATTACGTTGGAGGGCGCAGGCATCGATCAGACGATATTGGCTTCGCCCGATTCGGACAAGCTGATGCCCAGCGCTTGGACTAACCTGAAGGATCAGCAGGTGTATGCCGTGGTCGGCGTTAAGGCGGGCAGTCCCGGACAATTCGCCATACGGAACCTGACAATTGACGGCCGTAAGCAGGGCTATATTGCACAGCATAACGGGGTCGCCGATCTGTATACGTTCAGCGGCATTGCGGTCCGAGATACGTCGGCCACGATCGATCGCGTCAAAATCGTCGACGTCCGGGATACGCATTCCGATTATTCGGGAGCGCCGGCGTCGTTGCCAAGCGACTACGTGCCGCAGGATCAACCGTCGGGCGCCAATCACAACGAAAGCATTCTTCTCGAAGGAGCCGCCGGAACGGGGGCGCACAAAGTAACGGTGCAAGACTCCGAGATCCTTCGGTTCCACAAGACCGCCATTTTGGCATGGGGGCCTGCGCTGGAAGTCGATATCCGCAATAATACGATCCAAGGACATGGCAGAACGCTTTACAGTACAGGCAACGGCATTCAAGTCGCTTCTTCCGACAGAAGCTCTCTCGGCGGAGGCAACGGCGACCGCCGGGGCACGTCCGGAATCGTGCAGAACAACCGGATCACGGACATCGGCCTGGTCATTCCCGAACCGGGGCAGGTCGGAGCCTATTTGAATCTGGGGCTGTACGGTCCGTCGGGCATTCTTCTGTGGGAGGCTGCAGACGGGTTTGTAATCGAAGGCAACACGATAACTGGCCCTTCCGTCCCCGCATGGCATAATTCCGCGACTTCCAACGACGGGGGTTACTCTAACGATGGAATCGGGCTTAACTACAGCAAAAATGTCACGGTTCGCAACAATGTGATTGCAGGCTTCGGCACTGCCATTCTGGAGGGCTCCAGCGTGACCGGCTCGTCCCTCGAGGTTTCCGACAACACCTTGAGCGGCAACGAAATCGATATTTGGGCGTCTTCGGGTGCGGACTCGATCAAGCTGGGCGCAGGGGCGGAGACGATCGCTTACGGGGAGAACACCAACGGAACCGATACGATCGAAGGTTTTGGCTCCGGAGACCGAATTCGCGTTATCGGTTTCCGAAGCGGTTCGGTGAACGGGCAGATCGGCACGCCCGGCAATGCTATCTACGTTAACGATACGGGCGGAACGCCGATTATTAACGGTTACGCCGACGGCGCTCCCGTTGTCGACTTCACCGGCGGAACGGTAACGAGCGGGGACGGAACTGTCGTAGCCGCCAGGTCGGTACAGGTAGCCGTTTCGGGGCAAGTCACGACGCTTTATATCGACACGGAGAACGATGCCGACGCTCCTGAGCTGGAACTTAAGCTGGCCGGCGTATATAGCCCGCTCAATTTCAAGCTGAACGGCGGGGATATCGAATATTTCGATCCGTTCGCTACTGTGCTGTTTGTAACGGCAGCCGATCCGAGCGGGTCGTCCAACGACGGCAAGACGAAGCTGACCGTAACTCCGGCGGTGACGGATGCCGGCCATAAGCTGGTCTACTTCAATTTCGGCGGCGGGGCCGTAATCGTTCCGTCCGTAGGACAGACGCTTACGGATTATTCGGATCTTCCTGCGAACGGTCTGATCGTAGCGGCCAACGGCGACAAGATTGGCGTGGCCGAAGTGGATGCGAGCGGCAAGCTCGTTAAATTCGGCCAGGTCGTCGCGCTGGTAACGGCAGAGCCATCGACAAACACGCCATCCACTCCTTCGTCCGGTTCTTCGGGCGGCGGGACACCCGCAGCCGAAGACGAGGGCTTCGTCGTTCTTGTGAACGGCAAGAAGGAGAGCGCCGGCCAAGCCACGACAACGGAGTCCGGCGGCGTGAAGACGACGACGATCGTCGTCGATACCGCCAAGCTGCTGGAGAAGCTCCGGGCAGCGGGCGCGGGCGCCGTTGTTACGATTCCGGTCGGCGTTGCCGCGAATGTTATCGTTGCCGAACTTGACGGCCAAATCATCGAAAAAATGACCGAAGCTTCCGCTACGTTGGTTATCAAGACTCCGAAGGCTTCTTATACGGTGCCGGCCGAACAGCTCGGTATCGGAGCGTTATCCGGGCGGTTGGGAACGGGCGTCAAGCCGGATCAAGTCAAAATGCATATCTCGATTGCCGACGTTCCCTCATCGATGGCAGCAACGGTGGCGGCAGCCGCAGCAGACGGCGGCTTCACGCTCGTTCTACCTCCCCTTGATTTTAAGATTAGCGCGTCTTACGGCGGCCGGACAGCGGAGGTGTCGAAGTTCGGCGCGTTCGTGGAGCGTACCGTCGCTTTGCCGGACGGGATCGATTCCGACAAGATTACGACCGGCATCGTTGTGGAGCGGGACGGCTCGTTCCGCCATGTGCCGACGAAGATCGTGGTTATCGACGGAACGTATCACGCGGCAATCAACAGCTTGACCAACAGCGTCTACGCCGTCGTCTGGCATCCGGTGGAGTTTGCTGATGTCCAAGGGCATTGGGCGAAGGACGCGATCAACGACATGGGCTCTCGCATGGTGATCAACGGGGTGTCCGATACGAGATTTGATCCCCGCGCCGATATTACCCGCGCTGAATTCGCCGCGATGGTCGTTCGCGGTTTGGGACTGAAGCCGGGTGAAGGCGAGCAAACCTTCCGCGACGTAGCTGCCGAATCGTGGTATGCGGACATCGTTCGAACGGCGGCAGCCTACGGCCTTGTTCAAGGCTTCAAGGACGGAACGTTCCGTCCGACAGACAAAATTACGCGCGAGGAAGCGATGATGATCGCGGCTAAGGCGATGAGGCTGACAGGTCTGGCAGACAAGACGGACGCGCTGGATAACGACGCTCTGCTATCGAAGTTTGCAGATGGCGCCGATGCCGCCGTATGGGCGAAAGAGGCGATTGCATCGACGGCCAAGGCGGAGTTGATCAGCGGGCGCAAAGGCGGCAAGCTGGAGCCGAAGGCCAACATCTCCCGTGCCGAAGTTGCGGTACTCATTCAGCGCTTGTTGCAGCGATCGGGATTAATCTGACGCCGCACAGCGAATAAGGGCCGGATTCCGGGTTCGTCACTGAACCTGGAATCCGGCCCTGCTGCTTGCTCGGTGCTTTCACTGGGAGCAGTTCTAAGTAGTACTAAGCGGTACGGTCAGCCCAACTGCACAATAAACGAGGTTGTTTCTCCAAGGGCGCTCCTTGCTTGAATTTTCCCCCTATGCTGCTCCACGATCGACTTCGCGATGGCGAGTCCGAGGCCGTAGCCCCCTTGCTTGCGCGAACGGGAGGCATCGGTGCGGTAGAAGCGATCGAATACCTTGTCCAGTTGTTCGGCGGGGATGCCCGCACCGCTGTTCGTCACCGTCAGCGCGATATGGCCGTGGTGCCGCCGCAGAGTCAGCTCGATCGTTCCCTCCGGGCGGTTGTATTTGATGGCGTTGTCCAACAGAATCATGACGACTTGCTTGAGCTGCTCGGCGCTTCCCGTGACGGTCAGATCGGGCTCGATCTCGTAATCGAGCTTCAGCGACCGCTCGTAGATAACGGCCTCCATGGCAAGAACGACGCTCTCGACGGCTTCGCTGACGTTAAACGGAACATGAAGCGTTTCCGCCCTCGAATCGTCCATCTGCGTCAAATACAGCAAATCATTCGTGAGCGTCTTCATACGCTCGGTCTCCGACTTGATCCGATGCAGCCACTTGATTTGTTCGCCAATCGTGTCCGTCTCGTTCGCCAGCAGCACGTCGGCATTCGTCTGAATGACGGCCAGCGGCGTCTTCAGCTCATGGGAAGCGTCGGCGATAAACCTCTTCTGCTTCTCAAACGCATCCCGTACCGGCGCGATCGAGCGATTGGCGAAATAACGGCTTGTGGCGAAGATGACGGCCAGCATCACAAGGGCAACGACGGCAAACGTATAGATCAGATTGGTTAAAATGTTCTGCTGAGCGGTTACGTCCATATAGACGACCATGTAACCGCCGCTCAGGTCGGCCTCCGCTCGGTAAGCCCAGCGTGTGCCGTCCAGGGTGACGCGTCCTTCTCCCGATGTATCGGCAATCGCCTTCCGGGCAGCCGTGTCGTAGAATTCATCCTCCATTTCGAAGCGGGAGTCTACGGACAGCAGCCCCCCCTCGACGTCTGTCTTTAACGCGAAGGAGACGGAGCGTTCCGGAGGGGAAGACAGCCCCTTCGAGCCGCCCCCGAACATCGGCGGCTGGCCTCCGCCGTTCGGCCCGCCTTTCTTGTCGCCGCCTCGCCCCGGATTCTCGCTCGCTATCCGGTAGAACTCTGTCACCCGGCCCAGCTCCATATTGATGTCGCGATTCGCGTTCTGGTACGTAATGACATAGATCGAAGCGAACGCCACAAACATGATGACGGTAATAATGACCATATTCATCAACAGAAATCGGTTGCGCAGTCTCGTGAACATCAGTCGGTCGCCTCCAGTACGTACCCGACGCCCCGAATGGTGGAGATGCGAGCAGAAGCGTTAAGGAAAGCCAGCTTTTTTCTCAGGAATGACACGTAGACCTCGACATTGTTATGCTCCGCCTCCGAATCAAAGCCCCACAGCTTCTCGATAATTTGCTCCTTGGACGTCACCGCCTGCTTCCTCGTAATCAGAAGCTCCAGCAGCTCGCTTTCCTTCAGAATCAGCTTCAGCTCCTTGCCCTTGCAAGCCAGCTTAAGGGTAGAGGTGTTCAGCTCGATATCCCCGAATCGCAGCGCATCCTCGGGAACGACCTCTCCCTTGCGTCTGAGGGCTGCCCGTATACGGGCGAGCAGTTCGCCCGTCGCGAACGGCTTGGCGATGTAATCGTCCGCTCCGTAATCCAGTCCCGCGATTTTATCGTCTATTTCGCCTTTGGCGGTCAGCATAATGACGGGTGTGGACACGCCCTGCTGGCGAATCGTCTTCAGTAGCGTTATCCCGTCCAGCTCCGGCAGCATGATGTCGAGCAGCAGCAGATCGTAAATGCCGCTAAGCGCGTTGTCCAATCCGGATTGGCCGTCGTGGACGGCATCCACCGAGTAGTTCATCTTCTTCAGAATTTGCGTCAGCGCCTCCGCCAAATTCACTTCGTCCTCTACAATCAATATTCTCATGGGCCGTACGCCCCTTTCTTCTGCGTCATGCCTCTATTGTAGGAAGATAACCTTTAATCAACCTTAATCCTATCATTCCCAGTCGTGCAGGAGAAAAGATTTTACACAGCGTTGACAATTTAAGCTTCGCTAAAGGTTCCCGATCTAAGCTACAGACATGGCAGGACCGAACAAGAGACGACGAAGAAGGGAGAGCCGCATATGGCGATCGAAGTGTTCAACCGTTACGAAAACAAGTATCTCATGGATACGAAAGCCTTCTACGGCATCTACAACCGTCTGATGGAATATATGGAGCTCGACGCTTACAACCGCAACGACAAGTTTTATTCCATCAGCAATCTGTACTATGATACCGACCATCATACGTTAATCCGCGACAGTCTCTCCAAACCCAAGTATCGGGAAAAGCTGCGCATCCGTGCTTACGGAGTGCCTGAGTCGGACGCCAAGGTTTACGTGGAACTGAAGAAAAAAGTGTTTGGGCTCGTCAACAAGCGACGTTCCGCAATGAAGCTGGACGAGGCATACGAATTCGTTCGATCGGGCAGGGCGCCTATTTATCGGGAGGGCATGAACAAGCAGGTCGTCGCCGAGATCGAATATTTCCTCTCCCGGTACGAGCTGCGCCCGATGACGTATCTGGCTTACGATCGAATCGCCATGTTTTGCAAGGGCAATCGCGATTTACGCATCACCTTCGATACGAATATCCGCTCCAGACGCTGCGATCTCAAGCTGGAGGCCGGCGATTACGGCGAGCAATTGATGGACAAAGGCCAGTGGCTGATGGAAGTAAAAGCCGAGAAGACGGTCCCGGTATGGCTGGCGAAGCTGCTGTCGGAGCTGGGCATGTATCGTACGAGCTTCAGCAAGTACGGCAATGAATACAAGAAATCGATCCGGCACGCCGAACGGGCGGAGGAATCGGCAAGGGAGAGAATCGTGTTATGATCGACAGTCTGTTTAATTCTTTTGCATCGGATACAACGCTCACTTTGCAGCAGGCGCTGCTGACGTTCGGCATCGCGATCCTGCTGGGCGGAATCATCAGTTGGACTTACATGAAGACGCAGCAGGGCTTTTCGCCTAGCTTTACACTTACCATGATGGTTCTGCCGACGATCGTCGCTATCATCATTTTGCTGATTGGCAGCAATATCGCGCGGGCGTTCAGTCTGGCGGGGGCTTTCTCGATCATTCGTTTCCGCAGCGCGCCTGGCGACTCCAAAGATATCTCGTACGTGCTGTTCTCGATGGCTGCCGGATTGGCCTGCGGCGTCGGTGCTTACGGGTATGCGGCGCTATTCACGATCGGACTTTGCGGGCTGATGTTTGTGCTGAAGGGCCTGCGTTTCGGAACGGTCAAATCCCCATTAAAGACGCTGAAAATTACAATCCCGGAAAGCTTGGGATACGAGGAAGCGTTTGATGAGGTTTTTAGAAGGTTTAAGGTCGACTATGAGCTGAAAAGAGTACGAACGACCGAACTGGGCAGCTTGTATGAAATCATGTACGCGATCAAGCTGCCTCCCGGCGCCGACCAGAAGGAGCTGCTTGATGCAGTGCGCACACGCAACGGCAATCTCGACATTACCTTGACGATGAGTCCCGTCACGCAGGAATATTGAGCGCTGCACGCTCGCCTACCCATACTCAAGAAAAGAGGGAAAAGCATGAACAATCGACATAGATCCAAACTATTTGCCCTTACGCTTCTGTCCGCCCTGCTGGCGGCAGGCTGCAGCTCCACTTCCGCGGGAACTCTATCGTCCGGGGCAGCCGCCTCTGCCGGTTCAAACCCGGCGTCGTCATCCGCGGCCAGCGTTCAAGTCGCCGGAAAGGGAGCGATAGATTCGGTGAAGTACGACGAGGACGATATGCGTACAGAGTGGAGCGCAGATAGCGCGACGGCCATCGCGCTGAACGGCTCGACGGCGACCGTGACCGGCTCGGGAGCGGAAGCGTCCGAAGGCGTTGTGACTATTTCCGCCGCCGGCGACTATGTGTTAAGCGGCAAACTGGAGGACGGCCGGATCGTAGTGAACGCGCCGGACAAGGTGGTGCATCTGGTGTTGAACGGAGCCGACGTGACGAGCAAATCAGGAACGGCGATCCATCTGATCGAGGCGGGCAAAGTCATCGTGACCTTACAGGAGGGAACGGAGAATAGCCTGACTGACGCGGCCGTCTATTCGGATACGTCCGACGACGCGCCGACGGCCGCCTTATTCAGTAAAGCCGATCTGACGATCAACGGCACGGGCATGCTGAGCGTGAACGGCAACTCTAACGACGGCATTACCTCCAAAGACGATCTGAAAGTGATGAGCGGCAAGCTTGTCGTTAAGGCTGCAGACGACGGGTTGGTTGGGAAGGATCTGGTCGCGGTGAAGGATGGAGATTTCTCGATCGAGTCGGGCGGAGACGGCATCAAGTCGACGAACGATACGGACGAAGGCAAAGGAGAGATCGTAGTGGAGGGCGGCAGCTTCGACATTCGGTCGGTTAACGACGCGATCCAGTCCGCAGCTTCTCTCTTCATCGCCGAAGGGACGTTCGGCCTCGTCGCCGGGGGCGGGTATCAGGCTTCGACGAAGACGCATGCGGAAGAGATGGCGGGCGGCGGCTTCGGCGGCGCCGGTCGAGGCGATCAGGGCCTCGGTCAGCCCCCCGAAGGCATGGATATGCCGGCTCCGGGAGAGGGCGGCGCTATGCCTCCGCAGGAGGCGACGGATACAGGGACGACCGAGGAGACCGAAGAGACCGAGTCGACGAGCGCCAAAGGGCTTAAAGCGGCCGGAGACCTTGTCGTCGCGGGCGGTACATTTCAGATTGATGCGGCCGACGATGCCGTTCACAGCAATGCGAGCGTGTTGATCTCGGGAGGTCAATTGAACTTGGCCTCCGGAGACGATGCGATCCATGCGGATGCCGCCCTGTCCATCGAAGGCGGGACGATCGACATTACAAGCAGCTATGAAGGATTGGAGAGTGCGAGCCTTACGATCTCCGGCGGGGAAACCCGCGTAATCGCAAGCGATGACGGCGTGAACGTATCGGATGGAAGCGGAGGCGGGCCAGGAGGATTCGGAGGCGGCGGCCAAGCGGATAACGGACTGCTGTTGACGATCTCCGGCGGTTATCTGGCGGTGGACGCAGGCGGCGACGGCCTGGACTCCAACGGCTCGATCGTCATGAGCGGCGGAACCGTGCTCGTCAACGGGCCTACGAACAACGGCAATGGGGCGCTGGATTACGACGGCACATTCGAGCATTCGGGCGGCACGCTGATCGCGGCCGGCAGCGCG
This sequence comes from Cohnella sp. LGH, assembly GCF_017671885.1. NCBI lineage: Bacteria > Bacillati > Bacillota > Bacilli > Caryophanales > Paenibacillaceae > Cohnella > Cohnella sp. LGH. The sequence continues at coordinate 8,566,635 of NZ_CP072117.1, read as the reverse complement.
GGTATGGCGCAAGCCCCTTCCGATGCCTCGGCTCAGCGTTCCATGATGATGATCTTCCCTCAAGCGCAGGAAGCGGGCACATTGGTTACGCTTAGAGACGACAGCGGCAATACGGTAGCGGCCATCGCTCCGACGAAAGCCTTCCAAACGGTTCTTATCTCGACTCCGGAGTTGAAGTCGGGCGCGAGTTATACGCTGTCGACGGGCGGCGCAAACGACGGCGAAGGCCAAGACGGCTTCTACGGGACCGGGAAGACGACAGGGGACACTCAGGTCGTCAGCTTCACGCTAGGCGATGGCGCGGTGACCTATGTCGACGAAACCGGCGTAACGACCGGCAACTCGGGCATGGGAGGCGGTCGGGGAGGCATGGGAGCCGGACCGGGAGGCGGCGGCAGAGGCCGCGGCGAGAGAATGCCCTGACGAATTAGCGATTTATTTTCCCTAAGCCAACGCATGACGCTAATTAGGAGGCTGTCCCATAAGCAGAGTTACTTGAGATGATCGAGTAAGGGGCTGCACCTCGTGCACCTTTATCATCGATTATCGTTCAGGCCAACTTGAAGCGCTTATAGGACGGCCTCGTTTTCCGAATCCCGGCCATTTCTTATGATCACTTTAACCATCTTCGCAATTCTTCGACAAGTTTATATACAGTAGTGGATGATTCCCACGCGGACGGTCGGCCTTGTTTGTCTACTGCAAGCCTTTGATGTCCCCATTTTGCATTCATTATCGCTTTCTCAACATTACTGTGGAGGCTTTTGTAAACCTTCGAGTCCGTTTTCGAGTATTCAAAGCCTAATAAATCTGTCAGCTTTTTTTTGTATCTATCTCTGTGTAACGCTGCAGTAGTTTTTTCAAAATGTAATATGTACCATATTTCAAATGCCTGGTTGGAAAACGCTACCCGAATTCCTTTCTTCTCTGCTAATTCAATCGCTTCGTCAAAGTCAGCATAGTCATCTTTGTCAAAAATACACCATACCTGAGCGAAGCTGCCGTGGGCTTTCTCTTTTGAAGCTCTTTCAACTAATTGCCTGGGACTAACGGCTTCTTGAATTGTCTTTATTTTAATTTTACCTAAATCAAGCTTAAACTGATCGAAATAGATTTGCTCTGTCTCTCCTACGCACACAATCAAAATGACGTCTCTAAGAGGCTTAGATTGGTTTTTCCGTCCGGAGTACGGTTTAAGATTGCTCCTACTCCGCATGTTGTGCCTCTGGCTCTCCCTCATAACTAAAGGGAATTGCCCCAAATACGCCAACTAAGTACTTTTTCAACAAAAGGTCATTTTTCCGCACATTTTGGAAATCAGCCAGTGAGTAAAGCTCGCTTGCCCCTGTATTGCTTTTCTTGATAAACCAAAATTGATCCCTTCTTATTGGTTCTTCAAACAATAATGCATCATGGGTATTACAGATAAGCTGACCATTACCCACATTTTTATCAAGCGAATGGAACAATGCTACGATGTATCTTATCAGCAAGGGATGAAGCTTAGAATCGATTTCATCTATAATGAGAGTTCCGCCGTTGCGGAGGGTTCGAAGGATGGGACCAAGAAGTTCGAACATTTTAATTGTTCCGGCCGATTGAAATTTTATAAATGGGAGCGATACTGAACCTACGTCTTTGTTATCGTCGTCGTAGATCCGATGCAAGGTGTTCAAATCTATGCTGCGTTTCTTCAAATTGAGCACCATTTTTATTTGTTCCGGTGTGCCCGTGAAGCTTTTCAGAGTATCCTGCTTTTCGTTCTCCGACATATCCTCTTCTTCGATTTCTATTTCAAAATCATCAATTCCAAGATCCGCAGTCCGTAAAAAGGACAGAATCTCTTGTTTTATTTCCGGGTCTTCCTCAAGAAGGCCGACAGTTTCCCCCGGAGAAAGTTCATCTATATTCGTGTATACGAGCAGTTTTTCAAACCAGTCTCTCAAACTGATCGCCGGAGCAACGTTTAACATGGCTGCCAACGAGAGAAACAAAGCATTGTCTCTAGTGTGCTCTTTAATGCTGTCGAATTTTTTCCACTTTCCGTATAAAGAAATAGACTTCCAATCAGAGGATGTCCTTTCGAATACTTTTGTCGAGCGTTTTTGTTTGGTAGTCAGCCATTCTTTGATGACTTTTCCTTTTAGCAATTCGAAACCATACGACCATAAGACATCTTCTATTGCAAAAGTCATTTCAAATCCTGTCGGAATTTCATTTGCGTTCGAGTGGAATTGAAAATGACTGTTTCTCATGGCTGCTCTCCCGTCAAAGATTGAAAAGAGCACCATCTGTTTCATAAATTCGATTGCCTTAAATAAATTCGTCTTTCCGCTGCCGTTGGCGCCAAAAATAAACGCACTTTTTAGGCAGGTCCCGTGGGGAGTCATAAATGTATTAAAATCCCTGTACTCGTTCATAGCGGTTGCTTCCATGCTAAAAACAGCTTGATCACGAAATGGACCGTAGTTTTTGCAACTGAAGGCCACTAGCATTTTTATCCCTCCTAGACTACCTTTACAGTGTGTCCTGATCCTTATCTTATTATAACAATTTGCATTATTTTATCAAATAAGCTTATTAAGAGATGGGGACTCATCCTCGATTCTCAACGCTGATGTGTTGAAGCTGGCCCGCAAATTCAGAACAAAGTGCGGCTTGATCTGGGCCTGAAGCTAGGCCGCCTCGATATTCAGGCGTTGACCGACCAGCTTCCGGAGACCCTTCAGCGCTCGAACCCGGGCGCGCAGCTCAATGGCGTTCACCGAATAGACCACATAGTCGTTCGCGCCCGACAGCAGACCGGCTTCGATATCCTCGGGTCTGCTTTTGGCCGTCAGAGTATCTTCGTGAACTTGATTGCGTTCCAATCTCCGCCTTCGGCAGTCGCATAAGTTGCGGGCATGAAGTGGAGAGTCCACAGCAGGCGGCAAACGGCAAGCGCCGCTAAGGCGCTCCCTGCCGGTATCCACCATTGCCGGCGAGTAACTTGCTTTAGCGAGATTGTTCAGGATTTCAAGCGCTTCGACTTCCTTTGTCCGAGATAACTAAGCTGTATATTGCTCCAAGTATACCATTATCCCGGTAAATCCGGGGCCTGCCCAAGAACCGTATCCGACTTCGCGACGGGCGAAGGGATACGCCATAATCGTCGCTGCAGGACAATTCCCGAGATTCCGACGATGCCGATCGCAAAGCCTACGAAGAGGAACGCCGGGGATACACCGCAGAGCTGAACAAGCGCTCCTCCGGCCAGCGGGGCGCCTACGAAGAGGACGCCGCTTAACGACTCCATAATGCCGCTGACGCGGCCGACCGCATCGGCGGGCGTCTCCTTCTGTACGATATAGTTCATGCCTACCGAGGTAAAGCCTGTTCCGACGCCTCCGGCGAAGGAAGATAGCAGAATGAACCATAGCGGAGTGTCCGGTTGGAAGCAGCCTGCGGCAGCGAACATGCAGCCGATCAGCGTTACTCCTCCACCCAGCGGCCAGCCGTAGGATGAAAGGCGCTTAAAACGGCGCAGCCAGACGACGCCGACAAGACCGCCCGCCCCGATTGAGGAGACAAGCCAGCCGATCAGTTCAGGTCGCTCCGGCGTCACTTCGCGCAATAACGTCGCGAGCTGGGCGTCCACCAGTTGAATGCCGGCAAGACCGATTAAGGCGAACGAGATACTGGTCAGTAGCAAACGGGTTCTCAGAACGATGAGCCAGCCGTCTCGCCAGGCCGTCCGCATAGATTCAGGCTGACGTGTGCCCGCGCTTCCGCGCTGCAACGGAACGGACAGGAGCAGCAGCGCGGAGATTGTGTAGCATATCGCGTTAACGCCCATACAGGCGGCGGGAGAGAACGCGGCGGCTACCGTTGCGCCGATCAGCGGTCCGAACGCCTTGGACAATTGGAAGACGGCTCCGTTAAGCGAAGCGGCTTTAAGCAACTGATCGGCGGGAACGACGGATCGCGTCATCGATTGTTGGGCGGGGAAGTGGAAGACGCGAGCGGAGGAGCGCAGCGCGATCAGTCCGAGCAGCGTCCAGACGTTGGGCGCGAACATCAGCGCGATCGTCAGGGCGGCGCGAATCAGATCCGCCGCAATCAGCAGATTGCGTTTATTCCATCTGTCTGCCAGTATCCCCGCCGTCTGGCTGAGCGCAATGCCGGGAATGGCGAAGGCAAGCGGCAGCAGCGCCATCGTCATCGCATCCACCTTCCATACGAATCCCATAATAATCGAGACGGCGATAAGGTCCAGATAATCTCCGAATGCGGCCAGCCCGTAGGCGGCGAACATTTTGGCAAAGGTGCGATTGGTGCGTAATAGGAACATGAGAAAAACCCCCTGCTTCTGATCGTTAAAATCAGCTTAGCAAGGGATTGTCAGAGAATGATCAGAGGCGGGTATCGAGCAGTCGCCGCGCCTTGGGCAGCAGTTCGGCGAAACGGTATTGCGCGGCCATCGCGTCCCATTGCCGCCGATAATTTTGCAGGCAAGCGTCGTCGTAAGGGTGTGCCTCCAAGCAGCGGATGATCAATTGCAGACTGTTCAGCAAATGCGGGATGAACTGCGTCTGCCGCGTAGTCTCCATTCCTTCTTCGATCGATTGCCGGGCGCGGGCCGGGGCGCCTTGCTCATATAGATAGAGGCCTTTAGCGACGAGATAGGCGCCCCGTTCGCGCCGAATCGGATGTCGCTCCAGCAGCGTATCGCATTCCGTCAGCTTGGCGGCCGTCGCCTCCGAATGGCTCTCCTCCATGCTCACAAGAGCTTCCTTTAACAGAAATAGAGCAGTGAAGCTGGGCGAATCCATATCTGCGATTTCCGCGCGGATTTCGTTAAGACGTTCGCGGGCTTGCTGCGGAAACCCGGCCGCCAGAGCGAGGTAAGCTGCGTTCAGCTTCAGGTCGTTCAGCCATGCCCGCGTCAGCTCGCTTCCTCGGGCAATCAGCTTATCGAAATAGCGCAGCGAGGCATGCGCGTCGAATTGAATGGAGGCATGGATAAACAACGCGTAGACGGCCTGTTGCGGGCGGCTGAGTTCGTCCGTCTCGAGCAGCCATGCGAAGTCGCCGCTGACGAACCGGATATAGGCGTCGTAGAACGGGTCGCCCGGCAGGCCGAGTACGTCGCGATTGGCCGACAGAACCCGCATCGCCGCGCCCATTCCCAGGCCGTGGTATTTGGCCAGCATTCGGCTGGCGTCGGCTACGAATTGTTCGTCCTGTAGCAGCGGGTTCGACTGTGTCTTCGGGGCAAGACGCGTCAGCTTATAGCCTTGCCCGCGAATCGTCTCCAAGCGTAGCAGATGGGACCACGGAATCAGCTTCTTGCGCACGCGATAAATATGATCGTCGACAGTCCGATCGCCGGGAGCTTCCAACGGCCAGACCGCGTCCAGCAGCTCGTCTCTGGCGAACGAGCGCCCCGAATGTTCATACAGATAACGCAGCAGCGCGAATTCCTTCGGCAGCAGGCGGATGCTCTGTCCGGCGTATTCGGCTTGATAAGTGTCCGAGTCAAGCGGATCATGGCTTTCCCCCGAGTGAACAATATTTCTTTAGTATAACACTTTAGCCCGCATTCCAGATTTCAGTCTATGGAGACGGTCATCAGCCGCTAAAAGTTATGAATAATTCACAGGTCGTTTGCACTATATGACGAATGATTTGCATTATAATTGCAGTATATAAATATTACATTTGCATAAAAACGTTTATGATCTTAAAATACTAAAATATCAATGCAGAAAATTTGTTGATTTTCTACAAATTAGCGGAAAATCCCGGGAGGAAAGAAATGGGCAAGCTTAAGATAGGAATTGTCGGCTACGGCAATTTGGGCAAGGGAGCGGAGAAGGCGCTTGCGCAAAATCCGGACATGGAGCTGGTTGCCGTATTTACGCGCAGGCAGCCGGAGCAGTTGGCGGCGGGAGGCGTAAAGTCCGAACACATCTCCGCGGCGGAGCAGTATAAAGGTATTATAGATGTAATGATCTTGTGCGGCGGGTCGGCAACCGATTTGCCGGAGCAGACGCCGGCGATCGCTCGCATGTTCAATACGGTGGACAGCTTCGATACGCATGCGAAAATTCCGGAGTTTTACGATGCGGTCGATGCCGCAGCGAAGCAAGGCGGCAACCTTAGCGTGATCTCGACCGGATGGGATCCGGGGCTGTTCTCGCTGAATCGACTGTTGGCTGAATCGATTTTACCGCAAGGCACAGGGTACACGTTCTGGGGCAAAGGCGTCAGCCAAGGCCACTCCGATGCGATTCGGCGCGTACCTGGCGTCAAGGCCGGCGTACAATACACGGTTCCTTCGCAAGCGGCGATCGAACGCATTCGCTCTGGCGAGACTCCGGACCTGACGACTCGGGAGAAGCATCTGCGCGACTGCTTCGTCGTAGCGGAGGAAGGCGCCGATCAGGATGCGATTCGCGAGGCGATCGTGACGATGCCGAACTATTTCGCGGACTACGACACGACGGTGACGTTCATTACCGAGGAGCAACTGCAGGCCGAGCACCAAGGCATGCCTCACGGCGGATTCGTCATTCGCAGCGGTGTAACCGGAGAAGACCGGAAGCAACTGATTGAATTTGGCTTAAAGCTGGAGAGCAATCCGGAATTTACCGCAAGCGTGCTTGTCGCTTATGCGCGAGCGGCTGCCCGGTTAAGCCGGGAAGGCCAGACGGGCGCAAGAACGGTATTCGACATTCCGTACGCTTATCTGTCTCCAAAATCGGGAGCGGAGCTGCGTCGCGATTTGCTATAAACTGGTTCATTGCCATTTTTAATCGGAAGCGAAAAAATCTTTTATTTGAACTATAAAGCGCATTTCATTAGAATTTGTAACTACAGATGCGCTATAATATAAAATTCTAAATTAACTGTAAACGGCTCCGCATAGGGGAAGCCGTTCAGACTAAAGGAGCGTCCACAATTGACCACAGTTCTGGATAGGCAGCAAGCTGCGAAGGATTACGTGCAATCGGTTTATGAGACGGTCATTAACCGCAACCAGGGGGAGAAAGAATTCTTCCAAGCGGTCAAAGAAATTCTCGATTCTCTAGTTCCGGTTTTCGAAGTGAACCCGAGTTACATTGAGCATAGAATTTTGGAGCGCATCACGGAGCCTGAGCGCGTTGTCTACTTCCGGGTGCCTTGGCTGGACGACAAAGGCGTTCCTCAAGTCAACCGCGGCTTCCGCGTTCAGTTCAACAGCGCTCTCGGGCCATACAAGGGCGGCCTTCGTTTCCACCCTTCCGTTAACGCGAGCATCATCAAGTTCCTCGGCTTCGAGCAAATCTTCAAAAACTCCTTGACCGGCCAGCCGATCGGCGGCGGCAAAGGCGGCTCCGACTTCGATCCTAAGGGCAAATCGGACCAAGAAGTCATGCGTTTCACGCAAAGCTTCATGACGGAATTATATCGCTACATCGGTCCGGACGTTGACGTTCCTGCCGGCGACATCGGAGTTGGCGCGCGCGAGATCGGCTACATGTTCGGCCAATACAAGCGGATCAGAAGCGGCCACGAGGCTGGCGTTCTGACAGGCAAAGGGCTGGGCTACGGCGGCAGCTTGGCGCGTAAGGAAGCGACTGGCTACGGCTGCGTCTACTTCGTGCACGAGATGCTGCAAGCGAAGGGCCTCAGCTTCGAGGGAAGCACGGTTGTCGTATCCGGCTCTGGCAACGTATCGATCTATGCGATCGAGAAGGCTCAACAGTTCGGCGCGAAAGTCGTGGCGTGCAGCGACTCCAACGGCTATATCTACGATCCGAACGGCATCGACCTTGATCTCGTGAAGCAATTGAAAGAAGTCGAGCGCAAGCGGATCAGCGATTACGTTCTGAAGCACCCTCAAGCGACTTATACACCGGGCTGCGAAGGCATCTGGTCCATCCCTTGCGATATCGCGCTTCCTTGCGCGACGCAAAACGAGATCGACGAGAATGCGGCTGCTCTGCTCGTAGAGAACGGCGTCAAAGCGATCGGCGAAGGCGCGAACATGCCTTCTACGTTGGCTGCGATCGACGTGTTCCTGAACAACGGCGTGCTGTTCGGACCGGCCAAAGCGGCCAATGCCGGCGGGGTAGCCGTATCCTCGCTGGAAATGTCCCAGAACAGCATGCGCTTGTCCTGGACGTTCGAGGAAGTCGACAGCAAGCTGCACGACATTATGCGCAACATCTATCGTCACAGCGTTGAGGCGGCCGAGAAGTACGGCCATCCGGGCAACCTGGTATACGGCGCCAACATCGCCGGCTTCGTCAGAGTCGCCGATGCAATGATCGCTCAAGGCGTCGTATAAGCGGCTAGAGCCTGGACTTTATAATGGATAGGGGGAAGCGGCCATGGATGTGTCCATGCGTCGCTTCTTTTTTTGTGCACCCAATAGCGAAATCTTCTTCATATTTGCAGGAATCTCTTTCATTTTGTAGAAATTTATCAACAAGAAGGATGTCCTATAACGAAAGCAACAGAGAATTCCACATCATGATCGGAAGAGATGTGAACCACATGGGTCAGTCAGCAGTTTTAACATTTACGCTCGCTTACTTGTTCCCGATTCTCTTTTTCGCCTACATGGGCACGGACGTCTTGACGCGAAACCCCCGGAAAGTCGAGCATCGGTTAATTGCGCTGACCTCTGTCGTATATATTTTGCTGTTCGCGGGAGAGTATGTCCGACATCAGCTGCCTATTTCCGCCAGCCCGGCTCTAACCGCAATATGGTTCTCCAATATCGGCATTATTATGCCCGGTTTGGGCTTCCACTTCCTGGCTAAGTTTTCCGGAATGGACAAGCGTATGCCGCGCTATCTCTACCCTGCTATCTTCTATGTGCCTCTTGCCATCATTCCTGTGAATTTGTTAAGCAGCAGGGAGATCATCACCTCCAGCGAATTTGTCCAGAGCGGGGTGTGGATGTATCCCGTCTATAATGTTCCTTTCTATGCTGCGCTTACCGCGAGCATCCTGTTTACTTCTCTCTATTTGGTCGTGATTTATAAAGGAAGGATTAGAGCGACGACTCCGGAACATAGGGCGCTTTTCAATCTGCTCGGCCTTGGCGTTATCATTTGCACCTGCTGGCATGCGGTGTTCGGTTATTTCCAGTTTGACGGACTGCCGCCCTACTCGTATATTTACGGCGGGGTGATTTGGTGTTTTGTGCTTCGTCTGGCCATGATCCGATATGAGTTTCTTGATTTTGCAGCCAAGCGATATGAAAAATTGTTTAATCTCAATCCGGCTGCTATCCTGCTTGTGGAGCGGTCCGGCTGGATTAAAGAAGCTAATCCGAGCGCAAGAAGGCTATTCGATTGGATTGGGGAGCGGAAGTGTTCGTTGTTCGAGCTTGTCGACCAGGACCTGAGAAAGCGTATTCAAGACGAGCAGCCGATTAAGGATTACGAGACGACGATTCACAGCAGCGGCCAACGGCTTTATGTCCTGATCGATGGGGATTACGTAACTGTCGACAACGAGCCTCATGTCATTCTGATCGTTCGGGATATTACCGAACGGAAGGAGGGGCAGGAGCAGATTCGGTTTCTGGCCTTCCACGACTCGCTTACGAGGCTGCCGAATCGCAGATATTTCTACGAGCAGCTGCAGGAAGCGATCGGCAATGCCGAGAGGGATGGCCTGCGCCTCGCCGTGATTCTGATCGATCTGGACCGGTTCAAGGAGACTAACGACAAATACGGCCATGAGGCGGGAGACGAGGTGCTGCGTCATGTCGCTCGCCTGATCGGAGAGACGGCGGCGCCGGTCGGTATGGCCGCGCGGCTTGGCGGGGACGAATTCGTCCTGTTTATCCGCCACGCTCCGTCGCCCGCCTTCGTCGAAGAAATGATGTATCGTCTGCAATGGAGAATCGCCGAGGAGGAGCTGTGGTACCGGGACCAGCTTCTGTCGGTCTATATGAGTCTGGGGGCCGCTCTCTACCCAGAGGACGGCTCCGACGCCGACGCTCTGATGATGCATGCCGATAAGACGATGTATCGGATGAAGCGGGATAATCGGGCAGGGAGCAGGGTGAAATCGTAAGGCTGCGGTTGTAAGGGAGAAGACGTTTTCGACAAAAGGGATAGGAATATATACCCATCCATAGTATGATTGGACAGGATGAAATCTGCCTATAGAAGAAGGAAGTGCAGCAAGAATGGAAAAGCTATGGGGATGGGTTGGCATACTCTTGGTCGTCCTGTACGGATCGCAAGCCATCAGCGGAGATGTTGACGATGTGTATCAACTGAAGGTGGTTGTAGCCGCCTACTCGACCGTAAACGACAGTCAGAGCGCCGACGAGGGCATGGCAGGTTTGCTGGAAGCGAGCACGGGCGAATACAGCAAAGCTGATCTTGTCGCCTTGATGGAAACGCTGGGGCCTTCCGTCAAGAAGATGGACGCCAAAACGAAGAGGGAGATGGCGCTCGCCTTTGGAGAGACGGACATCAGATACCATCTGAAGTTTAAGTCGGGCAATTACGTGCCGACATCGCTCGATATGTCGACCAATCTTCTATACAACGTCTCTTATATCGTGAATACGCCCTCCAAGCTGATACACAATATTAAAACGGACATCGCCATCGAGAAGGAAGCTTTCGCGAACTCCGGCAAAGTCGGCAGCGCAGTCGGGTTTGGGATGAAAATAGCGTTTATTTTCTGGGACATCCTCCATGCGATTACCGGGGTAGGGCTCGCAATCATTATGCTGCTGATCGGCAGTATCGTCGGCTTGTTGTTCCACCCGATTCATAGTATCGCGAACCTGATTCCAGTGCTCTGGAACGTCTGCGTGACCCTCTGGCATGCGATTGCTTATATTTTCAACGTGTTCAAATAACATCTTTTCTTTTTACTTGCGGCCCAAGGCAAGCCAAGCCGTCGGCTATCAATTGATTTGGAGGTTACACCATGTCTGATATACCGAATTGTCCGAAATGCCAATCCGAATATACTTATGAGGATAGAGGAATCTGGATTTGCCCCGAATGCGCGCACGAATGGAGCGTTGGCGCAGAGACGGGTGCGAACGAGGAAGAGAAGGTCGTGAAGGATGCCAACGGCAATGTTCTTCAGGACGGCGATACCGTAACGGTGATCAAGGACCTGAAGGTCAAAGGCAGTTCGCTCGTAGTCAAGGTCGGAACGAAGGTCAAAAACATTCGTCTGGTCGAAGGCGACCATGACATCGACTGCAAGATCGACGGCTTCGGGGCGATGAAGCTAAAGTCGGAATTCGTCAAGAAGGCGTAATAGCGACTCGCTGCTTGGGAGCTCGCGTTTTATTTAGAGCGGAAAAGCCGCTCTAAATGCGCCGCAGCCCTCTTTTCGAGCCATTTAAGGAGGATTCTCCGCTTTAAATCTGCGATTCATCCCTTTGGGCAAAATTAGGGCGGGTTTCCCGCTTTAAATCGTCGGTTCCGCCCTCTGAGCAGAAATTATGAAGGATTTTCCGCTTTAAATTCGCGGCCTGCGGATAGCCAGACAGTTAGTCGGTCAGTCAGTTAGTCGGTCAGCCAGCCGGTCAGCCAGCCAGACAGTAAGTCAGCCAGCCGGCCAGCCGTCGCATCGCGATAGCGCAGTTCATTCAACCCGCCGGCGATGGTATACTCCCGAATATATGTTGAAAAGGGTCATTCCCCGTTGTCGCGTTAAAGCGGCGATGAGGAATGACCCTTATTATCGATTCAGAAAGTAAAAGTTTCACGTTTATCCTTGTCTGAATCGTCTCCGCAAAGCTCTCCGGCACCCAGATGATGTCGGAGTAGCTTTTGCTTGCTGCTTATTTCTTCAAGCTGTCCCAAGTGCTTTGGAACGCTTCGAGCATTTTTTCTTTAGTCAGCTGGCCTCCGACATAGCCCTGCATGGAGTCGCCGAACTTTTTGCTGGACGCTTCGCCTTGCGGGAACTTAAACCAGTTCCAGGAAAGCACTTTGCCGTCTTTGTTGTACTTCATGATGTCGCTGGCCAGTGCGCCGAGATCCTCTTCCGTAGCGGAGATCGTCGTAAGCGCCGGGATGAACTTGAACTCCTTGGTGATGTAGCTCTTACCGGTCTCGGAAGTGACCATCCAGTTCAGGAACGCTTTCGCTTCTTCCTTCACTGCGGAGTTTTTGTTGATAACCCAGTTGTTCGGAACGCCGACGAACAGCTTGTCGTTCGCTGCCGCATCTTCGGAGATCGGCATCGGCATGAAACCGATGTTAACATCCGGGTTCGTCTTCGTAATTTGCACCTGCGTCCAGTTGCCTTGCTGCGTCATGGCTGCCTTGCCGGTAGCGAATTCGGTGACTTGTGTATTGTAGTCGGTTTGCAGCGGGTTTTTGCCGCCGTATTTGACCGTCAGGTCGAACAGCTTCGTCCAGTTCTCGAACACTTCGTTGCCCGGGATTTTCTGGCTGCCGTCGTTCAGACCGGCGATAAATGCGTTCGGGTCGGCTTGGTAAGCGAACGGCAGGTTGACGAAGTGGTTGCCGAGCACCCACCATTCTCCGTAGCCGTTAATGAACGGCGTAATGCCTTTGTCTTGCAGCTTCTTAGCCGCGTCCTCAAGCTGGGTAAGCGTCTTCGGCACTTCTGTGATGCCGGCCTGAGCGAACAGGTCTTTGTTGTAGATAAAGCCGTAGCCCTCTACGCCGATCGGCATGCCGTACAGCTTGCCGTCATGAGTCATCGGCTCGTCCGTGCCTTTCACCAGATCCTTCACCCAAGGCTGATCGGACAGATCCTCGAGGTTTTCCAGCCACAGGTCCAGATCGGAGAAGCCGCCATTGTTGAAAATGTCAGGCTTGTCGCCGGAGTTGAACTTCGCTTTCAGCGCGGCGCCGTAGTCGGCTCCGCCTCCGACGGTCTCGATCTGAACCTTCACGCCGGTTTCTTTTTCATATTCGTTAACGAGATTTTGCAGCTGCTCGGCGATCTCGACTTTGAACTGGAACATTTTGATCGTGACGTTTTTCTTGGGCGTCTCAGTTCCCGGAGAGCTTGCGCTCGGGGAGTTGGCGGCATTGTTGCCGTTGTTGGAGCTGCCGCATCCGGAGAGAACGGCCGTAAGAGCAAGAGCGGCGGACATGAGCACCATGGATCTTTTTTTCATTGTAGTGATCCTCCCTTATAATGTCTTGTTTGTCATGTATTTAATTTTATAGAAGAACTATCTAGGTCGACACCGAGAAAATTGAACGATTAGGGGGAACTTATTGTCATAAGGCTGCGACGATAACAACGGTCTTTTATTTCCACGCAGTCTTCGGAGTTACCCTTTCACCGATCCGGCGGTGATTCCCTCGATAATGTGCTTCTGCATACCCAGGAAGAAAACGATGATCGGCAGCACGCCGAGCGTCAGAGCGGCCAAAGCCATATCCCACTGCTTCGTATATTGACCGAAGAACGAATAAGTGGCAAGCGGGATCGTCCGCGTCTCCGGTCCGCTGATAATAAGCAGCGGCAACAGGAAGTCGTTCCAGATCCACAGGCTGTTCAGCAGGACAATCGTGACGGTAATCGGCTTAAGCAGCGGGAAAATGATGCGCCAGAAAAGCCCGAATGGAGAACAGCCGTCCACGATGGCGGCTTCCTCGATTTCCAAAGGAATCGATTTGACGAAGCCGTGATAGAGGAACAGGTTCAGCGATACGCCGAAGCCGAAGTAACAGATGACGACGCCCCAGATTTCGTTCAGGAAGCCGATCGTGCCGGCCAGCTTGACGAGAGGGATCATGATCGATTCGAACGGAATGATCATCGCCGAGACGAACAGCAGGAACAGAATCTGATTCACGCGATTATTGTTGCGAACCATGCGGTAAGCGGCCATGGCGCTGATGACGACAAGTCCGACGTTGCTGGCTACGGTGATAATCAGCGAGTTCAGGAACACCTTTGGGAAGTTCATGATTTTCCACACTTGCTCATAGTTGTGGAAGCTAAGGCTCTTCGGCAGACTTGTCGTATTCACCAGTATGTCGGAGAACGGCTTAAACGAGTTCGTCAGCACGAAGTAAAACGGGACCAGAAACACGATCGCCAGCAAAATGCCCAGCACTTCCAACGAGAACATCCGGGGGCTATAGCGTTTAGTCTCTTCCATCAGGATTCCACCTCCCGTTTCTTCGTCACGGTCACTTGGATAATCGTGATCAGGGCGACAATGAGGAAGAAAATAACCGCTTTGGCGCTGCCGAGGCCGAGCGCGTTGTTGCGGAACGCTTCCTGATAAATGTTAAGCGATACCGATTCCGTCGAGTTGAACGGGCCGCCTTTTGTAAGCGACATGATCAAGTCGAACACCTTGAAGCCCCAGGACAGCGTCAAGAACAAGCAGACGGTAATCGAAGGCATGATGAGCGGCAAGGTGATTCTATAGAGTACTTGGAGCCGGGTAGCCCCGTCGATTCTCGAAGCCTCGATCAAATCCTTGGGAACGTTGGTCAATCCGGCGATGTAGATGACCATCACATAGCCGGCGCCCTTCCACACCGTTACGATGATCAGCCCCCAGAACGCGGTCGGCGCGTCGCCGAGCCACGGAAGGTTGAAGAACGCCCATCCGGTCATGTCTCCGATCGAAGCGAACCCTTTTACGAAAATAAAGCTCCAGATAAACCCGAGCAGCAAACCCCCGATCACGTTCGGCATGAAGAAGATCGTCCGCAAAATGTTGCGCAGCTTGAGCGCCTGCGTAAGCAGCAGCGCCAGCAGGAAGCCGACGACGTTCGTCAGCACCACGCTCACGATGGCGTAGCGGAACGTGAACAGGAACGACTTGTAGTAGTCGGGGTCGTTAAACATAATTTTTTTATAATTTTCGATCCCGATCCATGTTACTGTTGTACTAACTCCGTTCCATTCCGTGAAGGAATAATAGAGACTCATGAAGAACGGAATGACAAGGATTACGGTAAAGAAAAGGACGGCAGGCCCGATGAACAGGAGCTGGTAAAGCCTTCTTTGACGGGCGTTTTCCATGGCGGTTTCCCCCCTAAGTACGTATGGTTCTTGGCGATTATTACCCAAGTATAGAGTGTTGAACCCGGAGCTCCCACTGACTCTGATGATCAAAGAGGTGGAATTTATTGATCTTTACCAGTATCCGCACCAAAATGATGCTGTTCCTGCTGGCTGCCACGCTCATTCCGATTTTGGCATCGATCTTCATTACGTACAGCTTAACGACGAGCAAGGTCACGAAGGAGACGTTGAAGAGCAATGCCGACCTGCTGTTCCAGGGCAAGACGAATCTGCTGAACTACATGAATGCCGCGCAGCAAGCAACATTTATTTTCTATAACGACAGTAAGCTGTTCACGATTCTGGAGGACGGCATCAAGGATTATAAAGACGATCAGGAAATCTACCGGGGCCTGATGCTGCTCAGCTACACGGTGAAGGATTTCGAGCAAGCCCATCTCTACCTTGGCAAGGACGATCTGAACTATCTCATCATTAATAACCGTTCGAAGAGAAGCTTCAGGGATGAAGAGAACCGTTTTGTTCCTTCCGGCTTGTCCCGAGGCAGCTCGTATGTCCAGCCTCCCCATCCGGTGAGCAAGTACGGCAGAACGGATATTCCGACGACAACCGCCGATCAGGTGCTGACGATCCACAGCTCGCTGTATTATTTGGCGGCGAAGGAGGAGCTCGGCACGCTGTCGATCGACGTTCGGCTGGACGGTATACGCGCCATCAGCGAGCAGCTGTACTCTGCAGGCAGGGAAGAGCTGTATATCGTGGACGACGATAGGCAGGTCATCTACAGCTCTCTAGATCGCAGCGGCGGTCAGCAACTTCAAGGCGACTGGGTCGACCGGGTCGTGAAGGAGCAGGAGACGAGCGGTAACTTCTCTCTGCATCAGGATGGCTTCTCAGGGGAAATTGTATACGATAAAATGGCAACTCCGTTCCTGAACTGGACGCTCGTGAAACGAATTCCAAACGAGACGCTGCATCAGACGGCGCGAGAGGCGGCGCTGATTAACAGCGGAGTCGCCGGTCTGTTTCTTATTTTGACGATGGTAGCGACTGTGCTTATCACGTTCTCGCTGACTGCGCCGATCAAGAAGCTGATCCGCAACATGAATCAGATTCAGAGCGGCAACCTGCAAGTGACGGTCGACGTCGACCGCAAGGACGAGTTTGGCATTCTGGCCCGCAGGTTCCAGCTCGCGATGGATACGATCAACGAGATGATTATCCGCGAATACGAACTGGAGCTGGCCCGCAAGACGAACGAGCTGAACGTGCTTCAGGTGCAGACGAATCCTCATTTTATTAACAACGCCTTGCAGTCGATCGGGACGTTGTCTTTGCAGAAGCAGCAGCCGGAAATCTACAATCTGATTTTCTCCTTGGGGAAAATGATGCGGTACAGCATGAACACGGGGGAGCCGATCGTCTCGTTGGAGCGGGAGTTGGACTATGTCAAAGCGTATGTGTCGCTGCAGCGCCAACGCTTCGGCGAACAAATTCGCTATATCGTGAATGTAGATGAGCGGCTGTTGAAGCGACCGGTTCCGAAGATGATTGTGCAGCCGCTCGTCGAAAACTATTTTAAGCACGGCTTCGACCCCGGCGCGGAAGACGCGGAGATTGCCGTCACCGGCACGGAATCCCGCGATCGCAGATGGATGAGGCTGGAGGTCAGCGACAATGGCAAAGGTATGGGCGCCGCCGAGCTGAGGATGCTGCAGGAAAGACTGTTCCAGTCTAAAGGCGTTTGGGGAACCGGGGAGTCGGGGATCGGGCTGCCGAATATTTTGTCGCGGTTGAAGCTTTACTACAATGAATCGGCCAAGCTTGAGGTCAGGCCCGGTCAGGCAGGCGGCTTAAGCGTCGTGCTGTGGATTCCGATCGCCGAAGAGGAGGATGGAGATGAGAGCGCTAATCGTTGACGACGAACGTCATGTCCGGGAAGCGATCAGGCTGTTGGTCGACTGGCAGGCTTATGGCATAAATGAGGTGACGGAGGCGCAGGACGTGGCTTCCGCGATTGAACGGATCAACCAAGACAGCCCGCAGATCGTGTTTACGGATATGATGATGCCGGGGCAATTGGGAACCGATCTGCTCGCCTGGATTCGGGAGCATGCGTCCTCGGCCAAGGTGATCGTGATTAGCGGGCACGACGATTTCGATTTTGTCCGGAAGACGGTACTATACGGAGGAATGGACTATATCCTCAAGCCGATCGATCCTGAGCAATTGAATCAAGCGGTGGCCAAAGCGGTTCAGAGCCGTAAGCAGGAGGACGAGGGGACGAAGCAAGAGCAGCGCAAGGCGATAGAGATCAATCAGCTGCGGCCGGTGTACTGGGATAAAATTCTGACTAACCTTGTGGAAGACCCTTCGTATTATTCGTCCATCGTCGAGACGCTGCGCACCGAATTCGGGCTGGAGGAGGAGGATCGGCTCTGTCGGGTGGCGGTGCTGGCGACGGATACGATTCATCCGACGATTCGCAGCAAGTTCGCCGGAAGCGAGGATTTACTGTACTTCTCTCTGCTCAACATCTGCAACGAAATTGTTCGCAAACAGCGGAGAGGCGTGGCTTTTCGGCATGAGCAGGGCTCCGTTGTCGTGCTGCTGTGGAAGATGACGGGGAGCGCGCCCGCGCTGCTCGACACGGTGAACGAGGGTATCCGTCAGGCGTTCGGAAGCCCTCTGGAATTCGGGCTGGGCGGCGAGCGGCCTCTGCCGGCCGGCATCAAGCAGTCGTATCACGAAGCGCATATCGTGCTTCGACAACGCAATATGCGCGCGGTCAGGCCCCGCGTTCGCTGCTTCGATCCGGAAGAGAATCCACGGCTGTCGGCGATTCACTTGACGGAGTTCGAGGACCCGATGAGAATCGCCTTGCGCAGCGGCCAGGAGCAGCCGATTCGGGACGTGGTGCGGCTATGGGTGAATCAGGCCGAGCGGATGAGCTACATCAATACGGAGCAGTTGGAGCTGTGGAATCACGAATATAGCGTCGTTCGCGCGCGTCTGCTCAAGGAGCTGTTCGGGGATTTGCCGGCGGCTTCGAACCGCTCTCAGGACTCTGCCTTTGCCGCCGTTCCGGTAGACCCGGAAGGATGCCTGATGCTGCCCCGGCTCGCGGAGAGACTGGAGCAGGATTTGCTGCAGCTGTCCCGCCTATGGGCGGAGCACCAACGGCAGGACGAGCATGTCATCTTCGAAATCGTCAAATATATCGATTCCCACTATGCGGAGGACATTACACTTCAGGACTTGGCGGATCGCTTCTTCCTCAGCCGAGAGTATATTTCGCGTAAGTTTAAGCAGCAGTTCCAGGAGAACCTGTCCGATCATATCGAAAGGGTGCGCATGGATAAGGCCAAGCTGCTGCTTATGAACCCGCAGTATCGCATCGCGCAGGTTGCCGAGCTGGTCGGGTATAAGGACGAGAAGTACTTCAGCAAAGTGTTCAAGAAGCTGGAGGGGCTGTCCCCCAACGAGTATCGTAAGCGGGATAGGTAGGGTGTGCATTAGCGGTCGGAAGCTTTGGGGCGGAGGCCAAGAAAGTGCCTCGGCGGTGGACGGACGGGGGAGCGGAGGCCAAAAAAAGTACCTCGACAGAGCCGGAGCGTTGTGCCGTTAGGGCTCGCAGCAGCGAGAAACACAAAAACAGCGATCAGTTGGCCGTTAAGCCGCCTGACCGCTGTTTTTAAGTTGCTTACCCTTCCATACGGGCAATTTCCTTATGCACAATAGGGGCCACGCGGGTTCCGAGCAGCTCGATCGCGCGCAGAAGATCGCGATGCGGCAGAGCGCCGAAATCCACGTGCAGGAAGAAACGCGTAAGTCCCAGATTTTTGCGCAGCAGGACGATCTTCTCCGCTACGTATTCGGGATCGCCGACATAGAGGGCGCCCTGAAGACTGCGTGCGGCATCGAAAGCGGCTCGGTCGTAGCGCGGCCAACCCCGTTCGCGGCCGATCGTATTCATCTGCGCCTGCACATGCGGGTAAAACTGCTCTGCCGCCTGCTCTATCGTATCGCTGATGAAGCCGTGCGAGTGCGTCGCGATCTGCAGCTTGGCCGGATCGTGACCGGCTTGCGCCGCGGCCCGCTTATAAAGCTCGACAAGCGGAGCGAACCGTTCCGGCATCCCGCCGATAATGGCGAACACTACAGGCAGGCCGAGCGTACCCGCCCGAACGGCCGACTCCGGATTGCCGCCTGTCGCGATCCAGACCGGAAGCGGCTCCTGAACGGAGCGCGGATACACGCCAAGGTTCTGGATCGCCGGACGGTGACCGCCTTGCCAGGAGACCTTCTCGGTTTCGCGTATTTTCAGCAGCAGCTCCAGCTTCTCATCGAACAGCTCGTCGTAATGATCCAGACTATATCCGAATAACGGGAAGGACTCGATGAACGAACCGCGTCCCGCCATGACTTCCGCCCGTCCGTTAGTCAATCCGTCCAGCGTGGAGAAAGATTCGTATACGCGTACCGGATCGTCCGAAGACAGCACGGTTACGGCGCTTGTCAGCCGGATTTGCTTGGTCATGGCCGCGGCGGCAGCCAGCACAACGGCCGGCGCGGTTCCGGCGTAATCGGCGCGGTGATGCTCTCCTATGCCGTACACGTCCAATCCGACCTGATCGGCCAACACGATTTCCTCTACCGCGTTTCTCAGACGCTCCGCATGACTCACCGGCTTACCCGCAGGCGAATGCGGCGCAGCCTCCAGAAACGTGCTGATCCCTATCTCTATCTTCTTCGTCAAATCGGCCATATCCGATCCTCCTCCTTCTTTGTTCTTATTATACTATATAATTTAAAGTTTCTCAATTATCGTTAGTAAAGAGATGACGTGCAATTGTCCGCATTACAGTCGGGGAGTGTACATTTTCAGTCGGAGAGTTCACTTTTGCACGCAAAGTCCTTGCTATAATGAGCGATGTAAACGCTATTACAGCTAGAGAAGGGAGAGATATCGTGGCCCGCAAATGGCAATCTGCCGCCAAGGTCAAGGCTGGAGCCGGAGGAAGCGTCTCCGCCGACAAAACCTTGCTGCAAAGCATCGTCAAGCACCGCACCTTATACCTGATGTTTTTGCCGGTTGCTGCGTATTACGTTATTTTCAGATATTGGCCGATCGCTCTAGCCTGGATTGTCGCCTTTAAGGATTTACGGCTTGGCATGAGCGTCCTCGACAGCGAATGGGTGGGTTGGGCCAATTTCAAAGTTATGTTCGACGATCCGGAAATCGTGAACGTCCTGATGAACACGGTGGAAATCAGTTTGCTGCGGTTAATCGTCGGATTCGTGCCGCCAATTGTGCTAGCGATTATGTTCCACGACCTGGCCTCCAAACGGCTAAGAAGTTGGCTGCAAAGCGCGGTGTACATTCCGCACTTTTTCTCCTGGGTCATTATTTTCGGCATCGTATTCGCCTTTTTTTCCACAGGCTCGGGGTTCGTCAATAACGTGCTGGAACGATTCGGGCTGGAGCGCTACGAATTTTTTCTCTCCGAGGGCTGGTTTCGTCCGATTCTGGTCGGCTCCGCGTTATGGAAGGAAATCGGCTGGAGCACGATCATCTACCTGGCGGCGCTCAGCACGGTCGACCCGCAGCTGTACGAGGCGGCCAGAATCGACGGCGCGGGTCCGCTGAGACGCATTGTCTCGATTACGCTGCCGGGCATCCTGTCGGTCATCACCTTCGTGCTCTGCCTCAGTCTCGGCAACATTCTGTTCGCGGGGGGCGAGCAAATTCTGCTGTTCTACAACAAGGCCGTTCTGGATACGGCGGACGTCATCGAGACCTGGGTGTACCGCGAAGGGTTGGGCAGGCTGCAATTCAGCATCGGTACGGCGGTCGGCATCTTCCAATCGTTCATCGGCATGGTCGTGATTGTGATCAGCAACGCTCTGGCCAAACGATATACCGGCCGGGGCATCTGGTAGAGGAGGGGTCAAGTGCATTACAAATCGGCTAGCGAGCGAACCTATCAGATCGTCATACACCTTATCGTGATCAGCGTGGCGATATCCGCCGTGTTCCCGCTGCTCTACGTCATCGGGATGTCGCTGACGACGAAGGCGGAGATGATCGCGCGCAACTATTTCGTCATCATTCCGCTGGAGCCGACTCTGGAAGCCTACAAGCGGTTGCTGGCTTCCCCGGTCATCTGGAACTCCTTCGTCGTATCCACGGGGAGAGCCGTCGTCGGACCGCTGCTGACGCTGCTGCTGACGACGATCGGCGCTTACGTGCTGGCGCAGCGGACGCTGCCCGGCCGCGGCATCTTCCTATTCTTTATCCTCGCGACGATTCTGTTTAACGGAGGTTTGATTCCAACCTATCTCGTGATCAAAAATTTGGGGCTCATCGATTCTTATTGGTCGCTGATCCTTCCGATCATGGTTGACAGCTTCGGTCTGCTCGTGATCAAAATCTTTATCGAGAATTTGCCGGACGGCTTGACCGAATCGGCCAAAATCGACGGGGCGGGGGAATGGAGCATGCTGCTGCGGATCATTATCCCGCTTGCGGCGCCCGCGCTTGCGGCCATCGGCTTGTTTAATCTGGTCGCGCATTGGAACAGCTGGTTCGACGCGCTGTTGTACTTGAACGACAAGCAGATGTATCCGCTGCAGATGGTGCTGAAGAACATGTTGACCATCGATTCCGTCAGCGGAGATTCGATGAACGCCGTGCTCAAGTCGTCGCAGTCGATTAGTACAGAGACGCTGAAGATGGCCGCGGTCGTTATCGGCATTATTCCGGTGCTGTGCGTCTATCCGTTTTTGCAGAAGCATTTTGTCAAAGGCATGTATATGGGGTCCGTTAAAGGCTAACCGTGGTGTTCGGAGGCGAATCAGGCGCTTCTTGACATAAAAAAATAGAGCTCGAAAGGGGAAACGCGAATGAAGAAAGGACATTGGTCTTATACGGCGATTGCGTTAATCATGGCTTTGTCTACGGTGCTTGGCGCTTGCTCGTCGGGTGGCAATAAGGAGAACGGGGCAACCACTGGCGGCGACGCATCAAACGTGCCGGAGACAAGCCAAGCAAGCACGGCTCCGGCCAATACCGGCGATTCCGGACCGCCAATCAAGGAACTGGTTTTCCCGGCGGCGTTCCCCGAGGTGCCGAAGGCCGTGGACGCTTCCAGCTATGCGTATGACGACCTTAGCAAGAAGTACGAGCTGGATCTGATGGTGGCCGGCGCCTTTAACCAGCCTGTTCCCGAGGATACGATCAAGGCGTATCTGGAGGAGAAATTCAACGTTTCGATCAAATTTTCGAGCATGACCGGCGAGGATTTGAAGAACGCTGTCAGCGTGCGGTACGCTTCCGGCTCGGAGCCCGATCTCGTGATGTTCTCCTACAAGGACGTAGCGCGTTCCCTCTTTGAGAGCGGACAACTGCTCGATGCCAAGGAAATTTTGCCGTACATGCCGCAGACGATGGAATACGTCACGCAGGATTACGCCAAATGGGCGACCGTCGACGGCAATATGATCGGCATTCCGCGGTATCCGGTTTTCCCGAACAACTGGGGGTACTTCATTCGTCAGGATTGGCTGCAAAAGCTGAATATGAGCATGCCGACCAACGAGGACGAACTGTTCGCCTATGCGAAAGCGGTAGTAGAAAAGGATCCCGACGGGAACGGCAAGCCCGACACCTGGTTCATGGCCACGGCCGGCGGGGGCAACGGCTGGAGCATGATGGACGCGCTTAAAGCGATGTACGGACATCCGAGCTGGAACGTGGTCGACGGCAAGCTTAATCATCCGATGCTGGACGGCACGACCAAGCGTTTCCTGGAGTTCGTGAAGAAGCTGTACGACAACAAGCTGTTGGCTCCGGACTGGTATACGATAGGATGGGAGCCGTTCAAGGCGTACAGCTTGAACGACCAGATCGGCATGGTCTGGTACCCGGGCTGGAACATCATCGACGAGCAGTACAACGCGAAGAAGAAGGACGCGAACGCCGTCAATCTGTGGGCGCCGATCCAGCCGCTCAAATCCAATGACGGCAAAGGCGGCATGTATGGTCCGGGCGACAATCCGGGAGGCATCTTCATCATCTCGAAGAAGGTGGCGAATGACCCCGGCAAGATGAAGCGTCTAGCGCATTTGATCGATTCGATGATGTATCCGAACGTCAATTATTGGGCCGTATCCCAAGGCGGCGGTCCGGAAATTTATCCGGGAGAATCCAGAGTACAGCTGAACGAAGACGGCACGAACGTATTTGCCATCGCGCCGACCCACGTTCAGCTTGCCAAGCCGGAATATCAGTCGCTGGCGGATTGGCAATTTTTCGGGTACAGTCTCATCTGGCAAGTGTACGACGACGAACCCGTTGGCGTGCTGGGCAGCAAATACAATCAGGAGATTATCGCCATGCCCCGATACAAAAATTTCGATATGAACCTTACGCTGGACGGCACAACATCGACGAAAATCGCCGATTTCCAGAACAAGAACGAAATTTCCTTCGTGCTGGGCAAACGTTCATTGGACGAATGGGATAGTTACGTGGAAGAGTGGAAGAAAGCCGGCGGTCAGAAATTGATCGACGAGGCGGTCGAGCAGCTTCAGGTTTCCAAGCCTTAACCTGCGAATGGGTCCGCAGCCCTATACTCACGAACGCTTGTATGATAAGCGTTCGTGAGTATACTTCTATGTATGCCGGGAGAGAAGGAGCGAGCTTAGGTGAGAGGGTATCGGATGAGTTCGCGCAACAAGCTGATTTTGCTCCTTGTTGTTCCGGGCACCTTGTTCGTGATGATCGTGACGCAGATCGCCAAGGACTACGCGCTCGAATTTCTGCGGGAGACGCAGAACGAATCGCTGGCGGGCATGTCCGACCAGGTGGTGCACTTGATCGGGATCTACAACAACGAGATTACGTACAACATGCTGGAAATGGAAGAGATCATCAAGCAGGAGGGCGGCCAAGGGGACCGGCTGTACGAGGCGATGCGCACGGTGGCGATGATTCGGGCCGATTTCGTGCGCGGCGTCGTGTACATTGCGGAGAGCGGGGACATTACCGGCTACCCGATTACGTTCTGGGGCAACTTCTCCGCCAAGGAGGAGGCGCTGATTCATGAGCAGGCCGAGCGGAGCCGCGGGGTGTTCGAGTGGTCCAATACGATCCGCTCCGATATCGGGCGCTCTGGGACGTTCGGACCGACAAGTATCGTGACCAAGACGGTGTTCGATACCGGGGGCAAACAGATCGGCTATTTGGCGTTCCTCGTCGATTTGTCCGCGTTTCTCGAACGGAGCGCCGCTTTCGCCGGGGCTTACGAAACCCAGACGCTGCTGTACGATCGCGAGGATCGGCTGATCGATTTTATGGGGGCGATCAATGTGACGACCCCTGTGCTCATTTCCGAGGAATATGTGCAGACACTTTCTTCGGCGCTTTCGTATTTTCGCAGAGAAGGCATCTATCATTCCGTCGGAACGATGGAAGCCAATCTTGGCTGGAAAATCGTTGTTGTCGGCGATGTGGAGAAGCTGGAATCGCGCTTCGAGCCGCTCAGCCAGATCGCGTGGGCTATCGTGTTATTCGGCGTGCTCGGTTTTCTATGCATCTATGTGGCGGTATCCTGGTGGTTTACGCGTCCGGTAATGCTGCTGACCAAGGGCATCCGGAAGGTGGCCAAGGGGGATCTCGACAGCAAGCTGCACATTCGTCAGCAGGACGAATTCGGCGAGCTTGGCGTTCAGTTCAATCGGATGACGGCTACGATCAAGGCGCTGATAGTCGATCTGCAAGCGACGGAGGAAGCGAAGCGGAAGTCGGAAATGCAGACGCTGCTGTCGCAGATCAATCCTCATTTTCTGTACAATACGCTTAACACGATCGATATGATGGTCGATTTCAGTCCCAAGCGGGAGCTTCACGAAATGATCAACGTGCTGTGCAGGCTGCTCAAGTACAGTCTGGACAGCCGCAGCGAGGAGCGCACGCTGGAGGACGAGCTGCAATATACGAAAAATTACTTATACATTCAGTCCGTCAGGTACGACAACAGATTCGAGATCGCCGTATCTCCCGTGAGCGAGCGGCTGGGCGCGGTCAAGGTGTTGAAGCTAATTCTTCAGCCGATTGTGGAAAACGCGCTGTTCCACGGCTTGCACCCGCTTGAGGGACGCCAAGGTCGACTCGACATCGAGGTGGAGGAGCGAAACGGCGATCTGACACTGATCGTAAGAGACAACGGCGTCGGCATGTCTTGGGACAGATTGTCCGCCCTGCGCAGCGCTTTGTCCGGCATGGAGGCGGAGGACGGAATCGGCATCGGCGTTCTTAACGTGCATCGCCGAATTCGTCTGTATTACGGCGCGGAATATGGGCTGGCCGTCGACAGCGCCATCGACGAGGGAACGACGATCACCGTGAAGCTGCCGCTTGAAAATCAAACGCTTGCCGCAAACAAAGAGAGGTTAAAGCGATGAACGATTATGCGGACCGAGTTACGCTCAAGCTGCTCATCGTCGACGACGAGCCGATGGCGAGAAGGAGAATTCGCTCTTTCTCCCTGGAGCGGCACGGCTTCGAGATCGTTGGCGAAGCGGAGAACGGCAATCAAGCCTGGAATATGATACGGGAGCTGGCTCCCGACATCGTTGTCGCGGACATTGGCATGCCCGTGCTTAACGGAATCGAGCTGCTGAAGCGGGTGCACGGCCTGAATACGCCGCCTAAATTCATTTTGCTGACCTGCTATGAGGATTTTGACAAGATTCAGACGGCGCTCCGTTACGGGGCGCACGATTATATTACGAAGCTGCTGCTTGCCGAACAGGATTTCATCGACTGCTTGAATAAGGCGGCGTTGACCATCCATCAGGAGAAGCGCAACAGGAAGAAGGCGCTGCGCCAGCTTCTGCTGGAGCGGCTGCTGTCCAGCGACGATACGGACGCTTCGGCTGAGCAGCTTGCGGCGCTGTCCTTTCCTTCCCGACGGCATATGCTGGCGCTAATCCGTTTTGCCCCCGAGCATAATCGCGCCATGTTCAGCGCTTCCCCGGCCCTGGAATATTCCGAGGAGGGCAACTTGTCGCTCGCCGTGCAGATCGAGCCGGGATTATGGGCAATGATCGCCGCCACGGACGAACGGGGGGGAGGTCCGGCGTTCTTCGGCTGGACGATGCAGACGCTGCGCCGCGGGTACGAGATCTGCAAGGCCAAAGGGATCGCGGCGCTGCAAAGCGTATCCGACATCCGGGAGGGTCTGCCGCTTACCGCTTCCTTGATTCAGTGCCGCCAACTGATGGATGAGGCTTATTATTTACCCCTTGGGGTCCCTGCCGTCGCCGGAACGCCCGGCCGCACCTCCACGTTTCCTCCCGATATTTTCGAAGCTATGAAGCAGGAATGCCGCCAAGCGGTCGAACGGGAAGATCCGAAGGCCGTGGCGCAACTACTTCTTCGTTGGCTCGAAGAGACAGAGCGGCGTTATTGGCCGAAGCCCGTGCAGCTGTGCATGATGGGCGCGGCATTGGCGGGCTGCCTGAGCGACGATTATACGCGCCGCCAGACGGACGGCTTCGTTCCGCTGCGCCTATGGCTGCAGAAGCGCATAGAGGAAAGCTGCCATATTTCCGAGATGAGGGCGGCAGTCGAGGAGGCGGCGGACGCCTTGAAAGAAGCGCAGACGTCGCTGCGGGGCGTTCGCTCGGAAGTTTTGAAAGCGCTGCGTTTTATCGAACAGCGCTACAGGGAGCCTATTGATGTCGCGGCAGCGGCCAAGCACGTCAACTTAAGTCCGAGCTGGTTCGGTACGTTGTTCCGCAACGAGATCGGCTGCAGCTTCTCCGATTATTTGCTGACCTATAGACTCGAGCAGGCGAGGGAGCTGCTGCTGCGGACGGATCTCAAGGTGTACGAAATCGCGGAGCAAACTGGCATTCCGAACTATCGCTACTTCTCCAAACTGTTCTCCGACAAATACCGTCACAAGCCTCAGGATTTCCGCTACAAGCTGCGGGGCGGAGAGCGGGAATACGACAAATGACGAGAAGCGCTGCGCCTGGCCAGAGGCTCGAAGAGGGAATCGAATTGCGGGCAGCGGCCGGCTCAAATTGTCAAGGAAGCCGGTCCGTGCTAAGGTAAAGTAGGAAGAACCTTTTCACAAATCCGCATTGCGATATGGAGGCGAAACCGACGATGAAAGCGCTGTTTATCGGAGGAACGGGAACGATCAGCTCTGCGATTACGCAGCAGTTGGCCGCTCAAGAGTGCGAGCTGTATGTGTTGAATAGGGGCAATCGCAGCGAAAGGCTGCCGGCGGGCGTCAAAACCATCCAAGCCGACATCAACGACGAGGATCGCGTAGCTGAGTTGATTGCCGATATGAAGTTCGACGTCGTGGCCGATTTCATCGCATTCGTGCCAAGCCAGCTTGAGCGGGACTATCGCCTGTTCAAGGACAAAACGAAACAATTTATGTTCATCAGCTCCGCATCCGCCTATCAGACTCCTTTATCCGACTATCGAATTACCGAAGGAACGCCCTTATCGAATCCTTGCTGGGAATATTCACGGAATAAAATTGCTTGCGAAGAGTACCTGATTAAAATGTACCGAGACCACGGTTTTCCGATTACGATCGTCAGACCGAGCCACACGTACGATGAACGTTCCATTCCGCTGGGGGTTCACGGCTCGAAGGGAACGTGGCAGGTCGCCAAGCGCATGCTGGAAAATAAACCGGTCATTATTCACGGCGACGGAACGTCCCTGTGGACGATGACGCATAATGGCGATTTTGCCAAAGGGTTTATCGGGTTGATGGGCAATATTCACGCAATCGGCGAAGCCGTACATATCACTTCGGATGAGAGCGTGACCTGGAATCAGATTTATGAGATCATCGCGGACGCGCTTGGCGTTAAGCTGAATGCGGTTCATGTCGCTTCCTCGTTTCTAGACGCTTGCAGCAAGGAGGATTACCGGGGAGGGCTATTGGGGGACAAAGCCAATACCGTCGTGTTCGACAATGCGAAGCTGAAGCGGCTTGTTCCCGATTTTGTGGCGACGACCCGGCTGGACCAAGGGATGAGAAGGACGATCGAGCACATTCTTGCGCATCCCGAGCTTCAGACGGAAGATCCGGAGTTCGACGCATGGTGCGATAAAGTGATCGGGGCGCTGGACGACGCGGTTAGGGCGATTAGGGGCTAAGGGAGGATTTTCAGCTGTCTATACGGATGTGATATACTCGGAATATGACACAAGATAAGGAACAACAGCCAGTTCAGCCCGAGACGGCTATGAAAATATGCGTGCAATGCCGCGTTCTTAAGCCGCTTGCGGAGTTTGCCAGCCGCAGCGGCGGAAGAGCGGGACGGAGAAGGCGCCGCGGAGTGTGCAAAGCCTGCCGCCAGCAGGCCGGCAAGTCCGAATTAAACGCGGAGATAGGCAATGCGGCCATCGAGCTGATTGAGGACGAGACGATTGCGAAGCCCACGCGCCGCCGAAGGAGGAGAAGGCGCAAGGCAAGCAAGCTTGAGCCAATCGCGCCAATGGTCGAGGCGGCTGCTGCCGCGGCCGAGGACGAGCCGGTAGCGAAGCCTAAGCGTCGACGCAGACGACGGGGGAGCAAGGCGAGCTTGCCGGAGTCCTCGCTGGAGATCATGGAGCCGGTCATCGAGCCGACGGAGGACGAGACGGCTGCCAAGCCGAAGCGCCGCCGGAGGAAACGGAGGAGCAAAGCGAAGAAGCCGTCCGTGCCTCAAGTTGCCTCTGCTGCAACGATTCCGTCAGCGACTGCGGCGCGGCAGGCGTCCGCAGGCTCGCAGCAGTCCGATCCGAAGTCGGCTGAGCAGAAGCCCGCGCGTCCGAAGGCTGCTCGCAAAGCCCCGGTCTCGAAGCCAGAAGCCCCGAGAATTGCCGCGTCGCGTCCGAAGCTTGATCCGCACGATGCGGACGGTTTGTTCGCGACTCGTCAGGGCTTCATCCGCATGCGAGGCAAGACCGACAGCGGCCGCTCCTACTATCAGGAAATCGAGCCCGATTTCGCCAAAGTACTCGTTCGCGAGCATGCCGCATATGTCGTTAATCGCCATACAATCCGCCGCATCCACAGCAACCGGGAGTTTCGCCGTCTCATTCTGACGAGGGACAACTATACTTGCCATTTTTGCGGCGAGTACGGTGACACCATCGATCATCTGCTGCCTCGGGCCAAAGGCGGACACACGACGCCGGTCAACTGCGTTTGCGCTTGTCACGAGTGCAACCAATCGAAAGCGGATCGGGATCTGGACGAGTTCACCGAATCGTTGGGGGAACGCCAGCGTCTCGAGCCGACCGTCTAACCGCTCCTGCGGAATCTAATGAAGCGCCTTAGGGCGCTTTTTCGCGTTTTTAAAATTCCTGCAGGCAGCCGATCAGACCCCTGCAATTGCTTAACGTTTCGTTATCGAAGTTAAATATCGGTTATATATTCTCTCCCGACCCGACTTTATGATGAGGGTGTAAGACGATACTCGTTCAACGAAGGGGGTTGCTCGGATGGGGACTTCGTATAGATATTTGCATGTAGAGGAACGCGGCGACGTGCTGCTTGCGACCATTCGGCGGGAAGAGAAGCTGAACGCGATGAACGACGAGTTGATGGCGGAGTTGACCGATTGCTTCGAGGGGCTGCGGGAGCGGCCCGATATCAGGACTGTCGTACTCACGGGGACCGGTAAAGGGTTCATGGCGGGGGCGGATATCGAAGGGTACGGCGGCTTCGACGTCGGCCAGTTTTTTGCGTTCCAGCAAAAAGGACGCGAGATGTACCGCGCCATAGAGAGCTGTCCGCAGCCTGTCGTCGCGGCCGTTAACGGGTACGCGCTGGGGGGAGGCTTCGAGCTCGTCCTCTCCTGCGATCTGGTCGTTGCTTCGGAGAGGGCGAAATTCGGACTTCCGGAAGTCAAGCTGGGGCTTGTCCCGGGCGGAGGGGGCGTGCAGAAGCTCGCCCGTATCGTCGGTCCGTTCTCCGCTCGAGAACTGACGATGACAGGAAGGTTTGTCGCCGCGCAGGAAGGCAAAGCACTGGGCTTCGTTAACGAGGTGACGGAGCCTGACCGGCTGCTTGATGCCGCGCTTACGCTCGCGCGTACAATCGCGGATCAGGCGCCGCTGGCCGTGCAGGGCTTGAAGAGGCTTATTCATGATGGTAGGGACGCCAGTCTGGAGACGGCGCAGGCGTACGATCGCGCGTATCTCGCGAATTTGTTTCATAGCGAGGACGGGCGGGAAGGCATTGCGGCTTTCATGGAAAAGCGGCCGGCGAAGTTCATTGGGCGGTAGCCCCACTCGGCAAGGCGTCTTTAAGTGGAATCAACAACGAGGAGGAAACACGATGGACAAGGCGCTTGAAGGCATTAAAATACTGGATTTCACGCATCTGCTGCAAGGACCGTTCGCAACGCAGATGTTCGGCGATCTTGGAGCGGACGTCATCAAAGTTGAACGTAAAAATACCGGGGACAGCTACCGGGCCTGGACGTTCCTGAAATATTGGGTCGGAGAGACGGAGTCCCCGTGTTACCTGGCCTTTAACCGGAACAAGCGGTCGCTGGCTCTGGATTTGAAGGCAGAGGAGACCAAGGAGATTATCTACAAGCTGGCGGCCGAGTGCGACATCGTCGTGGAAAACTTCCGTCCCGGCGTCATGCAGAAGCTCGGCTTCGGCTATGAAGACTTGAGGAATATCAATCCGAGCATTATCTATTGCTCCAGCACCGGCTACGGCCAGGACGGTCCGTACGCGGAACGACCCGGCCAGGATCTGATGATCCAGTCGCTAAGCGGTCTGACGACGTTGACGGGCCGGCGCGAAGATCCGCCTATTCCTCTCGGCACGGGCATCGCCGATCAGCTCGGGGCGTATAACATCGTCTACGGTCTGCTTTCCGCGCTCTACTACCGGGAGAGAACCGGCAAAGGCCAGAAGCTTGAAATCAACCTTTATCAATGTCTGCTGACGCATCAGCTTCAGGAGTTCGCCGTTACGCTGAATTCCGGCAAGCTGTTCGAGCGTCCGGGGTCCGGCATAGCCCATCCCGGACAGTCGGCGCCGTTCGGCATTTACAAGACGGCGGACGGGCACATGTGCATCTCCGTCAACCCGATCCCCGTGCTGGCCGAAGTGCTGGAGGACGACGGGCTGAACGCCTACGACGATCCGCAGATTCTTTACGATAAGCGAGACGAGGTGTTTTTCCGCATTCAGGCCAGCGTCGTGAAGCAGACGACCGCTTACTGGGTGGAGGAAATGCTGAAACGGGACATGTGGGTATCCGAAGTGAAAAATCATCTGGAGGTTGAACAAGACCCGCAAGCGATTCATTTGGGCGCGTTCGCTTCCTACGAGCATCCGACAGCGGGATCGGTGCGGACAGTGAACATTCCGGTGAAATTCAGCGAAACTCCGGGAGACATTCGGCGTCACCCGCCGAGAATCGGGGAGCATAACGAGGAAATTTTACGCGAACTTGGGTACTCCGACGAAAAGATTGCGGAATTGAAACGAGATGGCGTGCTGTAACCGGCGAACCGGCACCGGCGAACGAAAGCGGCAAATCCGGATAACGGAAACATTGTGCCCGCGCAAGGCCGGTAAACCGGCGAACGGAACCGGCCGAACGGACAATTAGCGGAACGGAGGACCGTTACAATGGCAACACTAAGAGGGATGACTTGGGATCACGTCAGGGGGTATGCGCCGTTGGAGGCCGCGGCCGGGAAATTCGGAGAGACTCGGCCGGACTTCGAAATCGTATGGGATCGCCGTTCTTTAAAGGATTTCGGCGACTATCCGGTCGATGAGCTCGCCCGGCAATACGACATCATTATGATCGACCATCCGCATGTCGGCATCAGCTCCGGCCAGAACGTGCTCGTGCCTCTCGACGATAGAATACCGGCAGCTTATTTGCAGGATCAAGAGATCAATTCTGCAGGACCTAGCCATCAAAGCTACAAGTGGGAGGGTCGGCAATGGGCGCTTGCCGTCGACGCCGCCGCCCAGGTCGCAGCCTACCGACCCGACTTGCTAAGCGAAAGGGAAGTTCCGCGCACCTGGCAGCAGGTACGCGAGTTGGCTCGTTCCCGGCCCGGAGCGGTCGGCTGGCCGCTCTGCCCTACCGACGCGATGTGCAGCTTTTTGAGCCTGTGCGCAGGTAGCGACCCCGCCTTTTTCGACGAAAGAGTCGGGATCGACCCGGCCGTCGGAGAAGCGGCAGTCGCCCTGATTTTCGAGCTGCTGCCGCATCTGCATCCGACCTCGCTCGACTTCAACCCGATCGGGATGTATGATCGGATGGCCGCCGGCAACGATATCGCTTACGTTCCGTGCGCATTCGGCTACACGAACTATGCCCGGAGGGGCTTTGCGCCGAAGCGGCTCCGCTTCGCCGACATTCCGGCGACCTCCCTGGAGCCGCGGGGCAGTCTGCTCGGCGGCGTCGGCATGGCCATATCGGCGTATTCGCCGCACATTCAGCTGGCGGTTGAGTTTGCGATGTTCGTCGCAAGCGGGGACGCGCAGCGCACGCTTTACGTCGAGAACGGCGGCCAGCCCGGACATGCAGGAGCCTGGCGCGACGCGGCGGCGAACGAGACGTGCGGCGGCTTTTTCGCGGATACGACGCGCACGATGGAGTTCAGCTACGTACGGCCGCGCAATCCGGCTTTTCCAAGCTTCCAGGAGCAAGCCGGGGCGCTTCTGCACGAGGCGCTTCGAAAGCGCTCGGGAGGCGAAGCCGTCGCCGCCTCCGGCGTCGTGCGGGCGATGAACCTCTTATATCGGGAATGCCTGGCAGCTCAAAGCGCCTTCCGATAAAACTAGCTAAAGTTTCGTTATCGATGTTAAATCCCCGTTATATCTTGTCGGGGGCCGCGCCTTTATCATGAAATTGTAAACCACATCTCTTCTAGGGGGTTCACCTATGAAAAAGAAGTACATCGGAGCGGGCGCCGCACTAATTGTAACCGCTAGCATAATGGCGGGGTGCGGCGGCAACTCTTCGCCGGAGGCTTCGTCGCCCGCGGCCAGCCAAGCGCCCGCAACCTCGTCCGCATCGAGCGGAACGGATAAACCGTTCGCGGGACAGACGGTTACGCTGGTTACGGCCAACCATCCTTGGTCGGATGCGATCACGCCCCTGCTGCCGGAATTCGAGGCGGCCACGGGCATTAAGGTCAAGGTGGAAAATTACTTCGAGGACCAGCTGACGCAGAAGCTGACCGTTCAATTCACGGCGGGCTCGGAAACCCCGGACGTCTTCATGTACCGTCCGCTCCAGGACGGTCAGTTGTTCTTCAAGAACGGCTGGGTGGCGCCGCTCGACGATTACGCGCATAAAGACGCCGAGTACGACTTCGCGGATATCTCCGCGTCGGCGGTCAATACGACGACGATCGACGGCAAGCTCGCCGGCATCCCGATCATTACGGAACGCGGCGTGCTCTACTACCGCAAGGACCTGCTGGAGCAGGCGAACATCCCGGTGCCAAAGACGATGGATGAACTCGTCGAAGCGGCCAAGAAGCTGCATAATCCAAGCGCGGAGATGTACGGTTTCGTAGCGCGGGGGCAGCGCTCTCCGCTCGTGACGCAGCTTGCTTCGTACATCTTCTCCGAGGGCGGGGACTACATTACGGACGGCAAAGCGTCCATTAATACCCCGGAAGCCGTGAAGGCCATGACGACTTACGGCAACTTGCTGAAGGATTCGGGGCCTCCGGGGGTTCTGAACATGTCCTGGCCGCAAGCGTTCGGCATCTTCGCTCAGGGCAAAGTCGCGTTCCTGACGGACGCGGACTCGCTGTACACGAACGCGACGGATCCGGAGAAATCGACGATCAGCGACAAAGTCGGCTTCGCCTTGTTCCCGGCGGGAGCCGCCGGCTCCAGGCCGGTTAACGTAACGGCTTGGGCGCTCTCGATCAACGAAAGATCGAAGAACAAGGACGCGGCTTGGGAGCTTATCCAATGGGCGACCAATAAGGAGAACGTGCTGAAGGCGCAGCAAAAAGGCAATCCGGGCGCCCGGACTTCCGTCTGGGACAATCCGGAGGGTTCGAAGTCGTTCCCTGAAGAGCTGGTGCCGATCATCAAGGAATCGATGCAGAACGGCGTCGGCCACGACCGTCCGGTCGTCGTCAGCGTAGGCGAAGCCCGAGACGCCGTAGGGGAAGTCGTCATGAAGGTCATTACCGGCGAGACGGACGTGCAAGGGGCGGCCGACAAGGCGAACGCCAATCTGCAGGCCATCATTGACAAAGACAGCAGGAGATAACCGCGATCGACCCGCATGAACCGCCGCCGATTCCGGGCCGCCCGCCGAGGGCGGACGGTCCGGGAAAGGCTTTTGGAAAGGATGATACGCAATGGGTTATAATTGGATTAATCGCAACTTGAAATGGCTGTACATCCTGCCCGCGCTTGTTTTCGTGCTCGTCATGATGCTGTTCCCGATCGGTTACACGGTATGGATCAGCTTTTACGAGTGGAGCATGTCCGCCATAACGCCGCCCGCTTTCGTGGGCCTCGATAACTACATTTCCATGTTCAAGGACGAGCGGTTCTTGGACTCCGTATTCAATACGTTTTATTTCACGGCAGTCGCCTTGGCCGCGGAGATGGTACTGGGCCTGGCGATCGCGGTTCTGTTCAATCGTTCCTTCAAGGGGAAAAATATCGCGAAGACGCTGTTTCTGCTCCCGATGGTCGCTACTCCGGTAGCGATGGGTCTCGTCTGGATGCTCATTTACGAGCCGACGATCGGCGCCGCGAACACGATTCTGAAATCGATCGGCCTAGAGCCGCAGCTATATCTCGCGTCCATGACGCAGGTCGTTCCTTCGCTTATCGTCGTCGACGTATGGCAGTGGACGCCGATGGTCGCGCTCATTCTGATGGCGGGATTGTCGACGCTGCCCACCGACCCGTACGAATCGGCGGACGTGGACGGAGCATCCGCTTGGCAGAAGTTCGTGCATATCACCTTACCGCTGCTTAAGCCGACGATTATTATCGCGCTGATGCTGCGTCTGATCGACGTGCTCAAGACGTTCGACATCATTTACGCCACGACGCAGGGCGGACCGAATTTCAAGTCGGAGACGCTAAACATCTACGGTTACGTACTCGGCTTCCAATACTTCAAGCTCGGCTCCGCTTCCGCGCTGCTGGTCATCTTCTTCCTGATCGTCATGGCCCTTACGCTGCTGCTGATCTGGATGAAGAAACGATTGGAGGCGGAATGAGAATGCTGACCAAGAAAAAAGCGAAAAACGCGACGTTGACCGGTCTGACCGTACTCGTCCTGCTCGTGTTCGTCTTTCCGTTCGTCTGGATGCTGCTCGCCTCCTTCAAAACGCAGGCGCAGATTATGTCCAACTCCCAGACGTTCGTGTTTACTCCGACGGCGGATAATTATGTGAACGTTTTCCAGCAATACGACTTTCTGAAATACATCGTCAACAGCATGATCGTGGCCGTCGTCTCGACGCTGCTGTCTCTGTTGCTCGGATTGCCTGCCGCCTATTCGATCGCCAAGTACAAGCTGCAGGGTCTCGGTCTCGTCATTCTCGTCGCGAGAATCGTGCCGGGCATCTCGTTCCTGATACCTTGGTATATTATTTTCACGAAGCTGCGTTTGGTAGATTCCTATGCAGCGCTCGTGTTGAGCCACATGCTCGTAGGACTGCCGTTTATCGTCTGGATCATGATCTCGTTCTTCGAGAAGCTTCCGCACGAGGTGGAAGAGGCCGGAGCCATCGACGGCTGCTCGCCTCATCAGGTTTTTCGCCGCATTGTGCTGCCGATGTCGGGAGCGGGCATCATCACGTCGTCGCTGCTGAGCTTTATTTTCTCTTGGAACAACTTCATGTTCTCGATCATTCTGGCCGGCGACAAGACGAAAACATTACCAATTGCCGTATTCAACTTTATGTCCTACGCTGAGATTAACTGGGGCGGATTGATGGCGGCCGCGTGCATCATCACCCTCCCCGTGCTTGTAATCGCGTTGATCGCCCAGCGCTACGTCGTCAGCGGTCTCTCCGCGGGTGCCGTTAAAGGGTAACGGAGGAGGGCGGGAAAGGAGAGCGAATGTTCAAGCTTACCACTTTTCGCAAAATCGTTCTTCTGCTCTTCCTTCTGCTGCTGCCGATTCTGGTTTTGTACAGCGTTTCCACGAACACGAGCACGGAGGTCGTGCGCAAGCAAATCGAGACGACGAACCTGAACCAATTGACCTTTCTTATGAACCAACTGGATACGAATATCGAGCAGCTATCCATGTTTCCTGTGCTGCTCAGCTACGACCCGTATATTCGCGAATTTCTCGACCGTCGTCCGCCCTTGGAATTCGACGCGCGAAACGCGGAATACCGAATCATCGAGAAGCTAAGCCTGCAAAGCGTGTCCAATGGATGGAAAAACGACTTGACCGTCATTATCCCCCGCGAGAAGCGAGCGATTTCGTCCAATATTTTTCTGCTGGAAAGCGATCAGGATATGACGGGGCCGATCTATACCCGCTGGACATATAGCCTGGAAGAGGCGGGCGGCAAAACCGAGCGTTATTTCGTGCACGAGATCGGAGAGCCCGCGAAGGCGGAACGCAAGGAGGCGGCTCAAGCTGTGTTCCGCGTCCGCTTCACGACGGCCAATATGACTGCGATGCTGGACGCGTACAAGAACGGCAAAAACAACGATCCGTTCCTGTACGTGCCCGGCGAACAGCCCGTTCTGAACGGCACCTCGTCCGCGGAGAAGGCGAAGCAGCTGATCGGCTTGCTTGAGGGAGAGCTGGACAAGGAGCCGGAAACCGGACAGCGTCTGGTCGAGCTCGGCGGCGAACAGCATCTTGTCAGCTATGTGAAGTCGCGGCAGCTCGGCTGGTATCTCGTCGACTATACGCCGTATCAGAGCGTCATTACGCCGATAACGGAGCAGAGGAACTTTTTCTACGTGATTATCGGATTGCTGCTCGTGCTGGCCGTGGGCGCATCGTTCCTGCTCTATCGGAACGTCCAGCGTCCGCTCGGGAAGCTGATCGGGAGCGTTCAGCGGATCAAGCGGGGAGACTACTCGGCGCGCATCGATTATCTGGCCAAAAACGAATTCGACTATCTCATTTTCCAATTCAACGAAATGTCCGACCAAATTCAATTGCTGATCGAGGACGTCTACGCGGAGAAGCTGAGGTCCCGAGAGGCGACGCTGAAGCAGCTACAGTCGCAGATCAACCCGCATTTTCTATACAACTCGCTGTTCTTCATCATCAATTCGGCGGAGATGAACGATCGGCAGGCGGTCGTTGAAATGTCCCAGAACTTGGCGGAGTATTACCGTTACGCGACAAGGGTCGAAAATCAATCCGTGGCGCTTGAGGATGAGCTGGAGCTCGTTCGCAACTACTTGATGATTCAGAACCTGCGGATGGGCAGAGTGCAGTTCGAGATCGACGTACCCGAGAAAATGCTGGATTTGGAGCTGCCGAGACTGATTCTGCAGCCGATTGTGGAGAATGCGATCGTGCACGGGGTGGAGAAGTCGCCGGAAGGCGGCATGATTACGATTACGGGCAAGCAGGACGACAGGTACAATATGATTTTCGTGCAGGACGACGGACCGGGGATGGAGCCTCAGCGGCTTCGCGACCTGCAAGCCGAGCTGGCGCAGCCGATGTCGGAGGAAGTCGGTTGCGGCACGTGGAACGTACATCGCCGGCTGCAGTACCGGTTCGGCGGACAATCGGGACTCGTATTCGAGCAACTGCCGATGGGCGGCTTGTGCGTCACCATCAAGTGGACGCGCAGCGATGTCTGAAGCCGGCAAAGCCATCCAGAAGAGGGGGCCGAACGATGCATCTGTTGATCGTGGACGACGAAGCGCATGTGGTCGATCGGTTGGCGACAACGATCGGCTGGGATAGGATCGGGATTACGCAAGTGTATCGCGCTTATTCGGGCTATGAAGCGCTTGAGCTTCTGCGGCGATTCGCCGTTGACATCGTCATTACCGACATTCAGATGCCGGGAATGACGGGACTCGACCTCATCGCTTGCATCCGGCGCGATTGGAGCAAAACGAAATGCGTGCTGCTTTCGGGGTACTCCGACTTCCAGTACGCGAAGGAAGCGATCCAGAATCAGGTCGAGGATTATTTGCTCAAGCCGGTGACGGAACAGGAGCTGCTGGATACGGTTTCCCGGCTGCAGCAGAAGCTGCACGGCGAGTGGGAGCACATCCTGTCCGTCCGGAATTTGACCCGCACGCTAAACGAGAATATGCCGCTGCTCAAGGGCAATTTACTTCTGGAGCTCCTTCAGGGAGCGCTCTGGAACGAAGAGGCGCTGCGGGAGAAAACGGCGGCCTTGACGCTGCCGGACCTCTACGGGCAAACGTGCTTCCTGATGCTCGTTCGGCTGGAGGACGCGTTCGTCGATTACGATTTTCGCGGCCGTTCGTTGATTGAGTACGCGATTGGCAACATGGCCGAAGAGCTGTTCGGCGGGAAGTTCGGTCTCTGGCATGCGAAGGATGCGCACGACTATTTGATTTTTCTTGCCTCAGCGGAGGAGCGGGTCGAGCCGGGACAGCGAGCGGCGCTGTTCGAGCAGACCGCCTCCCAGCTTCAGGCCGCCGTGAAGAGCTTCCTGAAAGGCAGCATTTCCGTCGTCGTCAGCGAGCCGGGACTATTCCCGCGAGACGTGCCCGGACAATACGACGGCTGCGTATCCGCGGCTCGCAAACGTGTCGGCAACGAGCAGGGATTGTTCCTGAGGGCTTCCGGTGAGCCGGCGGAGGCGGAGGTCGAGTCGATTCGTTCCCTCTATGAGCCGCCGACGCTTATCCATCTGCTTGAAGCGGGCCGGTGGGACGCGATGGAGGAGAAGCTGGAACGCGTATTCGAGGAATTGCGCAGCAAGTCCTCTCACCCTCATTCGCAGGAGCATCTGCTCGAGGTATATTTCGCGGTATCCTCGGCGTTCTCGTACATCTCGCACAAGAATGGGCAGCCGCTGTCCGACCTGATCGGCGACGACTACGGGAAGCTGGCGGACGGCATTCCGTTTCGCTCCGTCGCGCATCTGCGCGAGTGGTCGCTGCGCGTGCTGCGCCGCTTGATGGAGGACATGGACCGCGAGATGAAAGACAATCGTTCGGAGCTCATCCGCTCAATCCATCAATTCATCGACGACAATCTGGCGCAGGACGTGACGCTGCAGAGTATTGCCGATCACGTCCATATGCATCCGGTCTACATTTCGAAAATTTACAAGCTGGAGACCGGGGGCAACATTAGCGACTACATTCAGCAATTGCGAATGGAGAAGGCGGTCTATCTGCTTGCGAACAGCCACGAGAAAACGTACGAGATCGCCGCTATGCTTGGCTACCAGCGCCCGCATTCTTTTAACTACGCATTCAAGAGACATCATGGCGTGACCCCGCAGGTTTATCGGGATCAACAGAAGAAAGGGGCGATCTGCCAGTGAAGCTGACCTTTAGATGGTACGGCGATTCGGACCCTGTGTCTCTGTCGCATATTCGGCAAATTCCGGGGATGAAGGGGATCGTCTCGGCGATATACGACGTGCCCGTAGGGGAGGCATGGCCGCTCGAAACGATTCTGGATTTGAAGAGAAGCATTAATGAAGCGGGCTTGGAGTTATCCGTCATCGAGAGCGTTCCGGTGCATGAGGACATCAAGCTGGGGCTGCCGTCTCGGGATCGCTATATCGCGAACTACAAGACGACGCTGCACAATCTCGGGAAAGCAGGAGTGCCGGTCGTCTGCTATAACTTCATGCCCGTATTCGACTGGACCCGTTCGAAGCTCGACTACGAGCTGGAAGACGGTTCGACGGCGCTGATCTACGAGGAAGAGGTCGTCGAGCGAATGAATCCGTTGACGGGAGAGCTCAGCTTACCGGGATGGGACAGCAGCTACGAGGTCGCCGAGCTTCAAAGGCTGTTCTCGCAATACGAGAGCGTGGACGAGGAAAAGCTGTGGGACAATCTGGCGTATTTCGTGCGGGAGATTATGCCTGCAGCGGAGGAAGCCGGAATCAAGATGGCGATTCATCCGGACGACCCGCCCTGGCCGATCTTCGGCCTGCCGCGCATTATGACGGACCGGGCGAGCCTGGAGCGGATGATCGGCCTGTACGATAGTCCGACCAACGGTCTATGCCTGTGCAGCGGATCGCTCGGAGCAAGCGCCGACAACGACGTGCCTGAGCTGATGCGCGAGTTCGGCCGCAGAGGGCGCGTCAACTTCGTTCATGCGCGCAACGTGAAGCTGACCGGTCCGAAGTCGTTCCAAGAATCGGCTCATCTGTCCTCCTCGGGTTCGATCGATATGTATGAGGTGATTCGGGCGATGAGCGACTTCGATTACGAGGGGCCGATCCGCTCGGACCATGGTCGGATGATCTGGGGAGAGACGGGCAAACCGGGCTATGGCCTGTACGACCGGGCGCTCGGAGCCGTCTATCTGAACGGGCTGTGGGAAGCGGTGCGCAAGGAGCGCTTGGGACGATTGAGGTTGAGCCGTTCGTGAGCGGCTCGCCGAATCGTCAGGACTGCGAGTAGAGGGATTTGCCGGCAAACGAGTCGAATCCTAAGCCTGCTTGGACGAGTCGGACGTGAGAGGCTGTCCTTCGCCGAGGCTTTGTGCTATACTCCCACTACATCTAATCGATTAGACGGGAGTGCTGCGGATGAGTACGATTAAAGATATTGCCAAGCACGCAGACGTGTCCGTAGCGACCGTATCCTATGTGCTGAACAATAACCGTTACGTAAGTCCGGAGAAAAAGGAGCGGGTGCTCGCCGCCATCCGCGAGCTGAATTACGCGCCCAATGCGGCGGCCCGCGGTTTGCGCGCCAGGGAGAGCCGGACGATCGGCCTGATCGTCTCGGACATCTCTAACCCGTTCTACCCCGATCTCGCCAAGGGATGCGAGGACGAGGCGCAGAAGCACGGCTATGCCGTTCACATGATCAACACGAACGACCAGCCGGAGCGGATGAGGCAGGCCGCAGCGCAAGCGCGGGAGGGGAAGATCGACGGATTGATCGTTACCTCCGCTCTGGAGGCCGACCGGGAGCTGCTGCAATCGCTGCGCGAGCGAGGCTTTCCCCTTGTGCTGGCGCATCGCCGTCTTGAAGGGCTGGATGCGGACCTGGTCGAGTCGGACAATTTCGAAGGCGGGCTGATGGCCGCCCGGCATATGCTTCGTATGGGTCATCGCCGCATCGCGTTTATGTCCGGTGTCGCAGGCTCGCCGACCAGCAAGCTCCGCGAGGAAGGTTATCGGCAGGCGATGAAGGAGGCCGGCATCGACGTGCCCCCTGTGTGGACGCTGTCCGGCGAAGCGAAGTATACAGCCAGCTACGAGAGAATGCTTGGTTATGCGGATATGCCGCCCGACGAGCGGCCGACTGCCGTGATCAACATGAGCGATGTCGGAGCGATGGGTGTGCTGGACGCGGCGGCGGACAGAGGGCTGCGAGTTCCCGAGGACGTCGCGGTGATGGGCTTCGACGATCTGTTTCTCGCGGCTTTCCGCTCCGTGCGGCTGACGACCGTCCGCATTCCGCGCTACGAGCTTGGACGGAGGGCGACCGAGCTATTGCTCGAGCGCCTCTCCGAAGCAAGTCGCGATGCCCGGCACGTCGTGCTTCCGGTAGAGCTGATCGTGCGCGGGACTTGCGGAGGAGAACAGGCGAATCGGATTTGAAAGTATTGCTGCCCGCCCTCCGCTTCTTGCGGGCGTGCGCAGGCGGCACTTTTTTCACACAACTATCTAATCGATTAGCTAATCGTTTAGATGAATAAAGAAGGAGGAAACACCCATGAACGGAATTGTTTTTCGGGGCGATAAGGAGCTGGATTTGATCGGAGTCGGGCGGTTGTGCATCGATTTGAATGCCAACGAGATTAACCGACCGCTCGAGGAGACGCTGACGTTCACGAAATACGTGGGCGGATCGCCGGCGAATATTACGATTGCGGCTTCGCGGCTCGGTCTGCGGAGCGGATTTATCGGCAGGGTGGCCGACGATGCTTTCGGCCGGTTTATCGTGAACTATTTGCGCAAGGAGGGGATCGATACGGAGGGCGTTATAACCGACCGGCAGGGCAGCGTCACCGGACTGGCGATCACGGAAATCAAGTCGCCGACGGAATGCAGCATCCTGATGTATCGGGATAACGCGGCGGACCTGAATTTGGAGCCGGGGGACGTGGACGAGGCGTATGTGCGAAAAGCGAAGGCTGTCATGATCAGCGGCACGGCACTGGCGAGAAGCCCGTCCCGCGAAGCGGTATTCCGCACGATCGAGTTGGCCCGTAAGCATGGGGCCGTTCTGTTGTTCGATATTGATTACCGTCCGTACACGTGGGCTTCGAGGGACGAAATCTATACGTACTACCGGATGGCGGCGGCGCAATGCGACGTCATCCTCGGAGGGCGGGAGGAGTTCGACCTGCTGGAAGGGGCCGAGGGTACGGAAGACTTCGCGACGGCCAAATCATGGTTTGCGCACGAGGCGAAGCTGGTCGTCGTCAAGCATGGCGGGGACGGCTCAATCGCCTTTGCGAAAGATGGCGGAGTCTACCGCGCAGGCGTGTTTCCGGCGCAGGTCGTCAAGACGTTCGGAGCGGGCGACTCCTTCGCCGGGGCGTTCATCTACGGACTGATGCAGGGGTGGAGCATCGATCGCTGTCTGGAGTACGGCAGCGCGTCCGCATCCATCGTCGTATCGAGCCATAGCTGCTCAGACGCGATGCCGACCAACGACAAGATCGAAGCGGTTATTGCCAAGCAGGCTTGATCCATACATTTTCGGGAGGGAAATCATCTATGAACAATCCAACAGTGTTGCGCAACTTTATCGGCGGGGAATGGGTGAAATCGGCATCTGACCGGACGGAGGAGGTGCCGAATCCGGCGACAGGCGAGACGCTGGCTTACGTGCCGCTGTCGACGGCGGGAGACGTGCGGGCTGCAGTCCGGGCGGCGGCTGAAGCGTCGAAGAAATGGCGCAAGGAGCCCGTGCCGAAGCGGGCGCGCATTCTGTTCAAATACCAGCAAATTCTGGTCGACCACTGGGATGAGCTGGCCAAGCTGATCACGACGGAGAACGGCAAGAGTTACGGCGAAGCTTACGGTGAGGTGCTCAGGGGCATCGAATGCGTGGAGTTCGCGGCGGGAGCCCCCACGCTGATGATGGGCAGCACGCTGCCGGACATCGCCACGGGCATCGAATCCTCTATGTACCGGTACCCGCTTGGCGTCGTCGGGGGCATTACGCCGTTCAATTTTCCGATGATGGTTCCTTGCTGGATGTTCCCGCTGGCGATCGCTTGCGGCAATACT
Source organism: Cohnella sp. LGH (assembly GCF_017671885.1). Taxonomy (NCBI): domain Bacteria; kingdom Bacillati; phylum Bacillota; class Bacilli; order Caryophanales; family Paenibacillaceae; genus Cohnella; species Cohnella sp. LGH. The sequence goes on along the minus strand of NZ_CP072117.1, from coordinate 8,523,224 downwards.
TTCGTGCTTAAACCGTCCGAGAGAACGCCGCTGCTGGCTAATCGGTTGGCGGAGCTGCTGACGGAAGCGGGGCTGCCGTCCGGCGTGTTCAACATCGTACACGGCGCCCATGACGTCGTAAACGAGATGCTGGCGAATGAAGGAATTAACGCGATCTCGTTCGTCGGCTCGCAGCCCGTCGCCGAGTACGTGTACAAGACGGGAGCGGCCTACGGCAAACGAGTGCAGGCGCTCGCCGGCGCCAAAAACCACTCGATCGTTTTGCCGGACGCCAACTTGGAGCTGGCCGTCAAAGAAATTACGAACGCCGCGTTCGGATCCGCCGGCGAACGATGCATGGCCTGTTCCGTCGTCGTCGCCGTGGGGGGCGTAGCGGATAGACTGGTCGAAGCGCTCCGGCGCTCGGCCTCAGGCTTGTCGATCGGCAACGGGTTGGAGCCGAACGTATTTCTCGGGCCGGTCATCCGCGATTCGCATAAAGCACGCACGCTGGGCTACATCGAAAACGGCGAGACGGAAGGGGCCGAGCTTGTGCTAGACGGCCGCGGGGTGGAAGCGGCCCGGGGCGAAGGCTACTTTGTCGGGCCGACGATCTTCGATCGCGTGAAGCCGGATATGAAAATTTGGGAGGACGAAATTTTCGCTCCGGTGCTGTCCGTCGTGCGCGTCAATACGCTGCAAGAGGCGGTCGCGCTCGCCAACCGTTCGGAGTTCGCCAACGGAGCCTGCATTTATACCGACAGCTCCAGCGCGATTCGCGAGTTCCGCGATACGATCGACGCGGGGATGCTGGGAGTTAACGTGGGCGTTCCTGCTCCGATGGCGTTCTTCCCTTTCTCCGGCTACAAGAAATCGTTCTACGGCGATCTTCATGCGAACGGGCGCGACGGCGTAGAGTTTTACACTCGGAAAAAGATGATGGTGCTTCGATAATTGAGAAGAGAGGCGATGAACCGCTATGGCAAACTTGAACTTATTCGATCTCACCGGGAAAAAGGCGCTCGTCACCGGGGCAAGCCGAGGGCTTGGCCGAGGCATCGCAACGGCACTGGCGACGGCGGGCGCTGAGGTGGCGATTCTCGACATCTCGGATGCGGCCGCCCATACCGCCGCCGAGCTGCAAGCGGAAGGGCTAGCCGTTCATGCGGTAAAGGGTAATCTGATGGATCGCGCCGATCTGGAGCGCAGCTTCGGGGAAGCCGTCGGCGTGTTGGGAGATACGGTGGATATTCTTGTTAACAATGCAGGTATGCACGACCGTAGAGCTTGCCTCGACTTGCCGGTCGAAAGCTGGGACAAAGTTCTGGAGCTGAACATCACAGCGGTGTACCAGCTTTGCAGGCTGGCTGGCGCGATCATGGTCGAGAAGGGCAGCGGCAAAATCATCAACATGGCGTCGATGCTCAGCTTTATCGGCGGTTTTAACGCTTCCGCGTACGCGGTCAGCAAGGCGGGCATTGCTCAGTTAACCAAATCGCTATCCAACGAGTGGGCGGGCCGTGGCGTTCAGGTCAATGCGATCGCTCCGGGTTACATGGCGACAGAGATGAACACGGATTTGCTTCAGGATGACAATCGACTGCCGCAAGTCAACGCCCGCATCCCGGCCGGACGATGGGGAGGGCCGGACGATTTGGCAGGGGCCGGCGTATTTCTGTCCTCCGCCGCATCCGACTACGTCACCGGAATTATTCTTCCCGTCGACGGGGGCTATTTGGCAAGATAGCTCCGCGTACGGGGCACTATGGGACAGCTGGGAACAATTGTGATAGAATATCGGTATCAAAATTTATTCGGTCGTGAAGCACACGCCGCTCGCATTCCCTTGTGGGGATGCCGGGCGGCTTTTTGTTTTCCGGCCGCATGAAGGGGGAGTTGGCATTTGAAAATCGATCACGATCGATTGTTCAAGACGCTGCTGCGTACCTTTTTTAAAGAATTCATCGAATTGTTTTTCCCGGAGGTGGCGGAAGTGCTCGATTTCGAGCATGTCGTGTTCTTGTCCGAAGAGGTGGTGACCGATTTGACGGGCGGCAAAAAAGGGCGGGTCGACCTGCTCGTCGAGACAAGGCTGAGGGAAGAGGAGGCGTTCATTCTCGTGCACCTGGAGCCGCAGTCCTATCGGGAGGAGGAGTTCGCCGAGCGGATGTTTATTTACGCGGCTCGATTGTACGAGAAGCATCGCAAGCCGGTCGTGCCGATCGCCGTGTTCAGCCACCGGTCGAGGGTAGTCGAGCCGGACTCGTTCCGCTGGAAACTGCCGTTCAAGGAGGTGCTTAGGTTCGACTACTACGCGCTCCAGCTTTGCCGGCAAGACTGGCGGACGTTCGCCCGTTCGGACAATCCGGTTGCGGCCGCGCTGCTAAGCAGCATGGGTTATAGGCGCAAGGAGCGCAAAGAGGTGTATATGGCCTTTCTGCGCATGATATTCCAAACCGAGCAAAACCTTGCTAAACTATCCTTAATGACGTTGTTTTTCGAAACCTACATGAAATCGACCAAGACCGAACAGCAAGAGGTTCGGGCGGAGTTTATAAAAGAATATCCCGAAAAGGAGGAACCGTTGATGGGACTGATGAGCTCGTATGAGCGGAAAGGCTACATGCAGGGGCTGAACGAAGGCAAGATTGAAGGCAAGATCGAAGGAAAGATTGAGACCGCGGCCCGAATGTTGGAAGAAGGCCTGTCTGTCGATTTGATCGCCAAAGTGACGGGGCTCCCCGGCCCGGACATTGAGAAGCTGAAGGTCTCGCATTAAGTAGACGAAAGGCCCTCACACTCCGCTCTTCCGCGGAATATGAGGGCCTTTTGCTTTCTTTTGCTTAACTCGCTAGCTTTGATGCGGAATGAGAAAGGACACGGTCGTCCCTTCGCCGGGAATGCTGTGGATGAGCAGGCCTTGCCCGTATAGCTGAGTCAATCGGCGATTCGTATTGGCCACTCCGATGCCTTTGCCTCTGTTCGCCCAATCCAGCAATCGAGCTATTTTCCCCTCATCCATCCCGATGCCGTCGTCGGAAACCTCAATCAACGCACAATCGTCCTGTCGCGCAATCCGAATTCGCACTGTGCCTCCTTGAGCTCGGCTTCGGACCCCATGTCGAACCGCATTTTCCACCAAGGGCTGGATCGTCAACGGAGGCAGCATCGGACTCACATCGGCTTCCACCTCCCAGACGATGTTCAGCTTGTCCTCGAACCGTTCCTTCTCGACGTATAGATAGGAGTTGACAAGCTCCAGCTCGTGGGATAGCTCAACAAGCTTGCCGGAATTCAGAAAATCGAAGCTGATCCGCAGATAAGAAGTAAAGGCGTTCCCCAGCTTGCGCATCCTATCCGTATCTTCGTCGCTCAGCGCCATGATCGAGTTCAGGGCGTTGAACAGAAAGTGGGGATGTATCTGAGCTTGCAAATAGGCGGCTTCCAAACGAAGCTGTTCGCCAACGGACTGCTTCAAGGCGGTCAGCGCCCGGATCCGGTATTTCAGCTCTGTCGCTTCGACCGGTTTAGTTAAGTAATCGTTGGCTCCGGCAACGAAGCCGGCCTGAATGTCCTCGGGCTTGCTGCGCGCAGTGAGCAGAAGAACCGGGAGCTCCGACATCGAGAAGCGTTCCCGTATTTTGACGGTTAGCTCGTAGCCGGACATCTGCGGCATCATTACGTCCGCGACAACCAAATCCCATGTGCCCAAGGCAAGCCGCTCAAGCGCTTCTCGGGCGGAGGTCGCGGTAACGACGTTGTACGGTTCGGATGAAAGAATGCCGGCAAGCACCTTCAAGTTGACCGGATCGTCATCTACGGCAAGGATATTCGCATTTCCGGCATTGATCTCCGCCGTCGTCGAAGCGTTGGAAGCCGGGGAGGCGGCAGGCGTTTCGGGCAAGAGTGCGGCGGCAGCTTCACGATATCCGACGTTCGCTTCGTCTAATCGGGCCGCGCTAGGCAGCGGCTGATCGGCTGCCGGCAAAGCAAACTTGAACACGGAACCGACGCCCGGCTCGGAGTCGACGCTCAGTTCGCCGCCGTGAAGCTCAACGAGCTGCTTGGAAATGCTCAAGCCAAGGCCGATGCCGCCGTCCTCGTTCATGCCCGGGGTCCCTTGCTCGTAAGGGAGGAACACCCGTCGCCGCGTCTTTTCGTCCATTCCGGAGCCGGTGTCGCTGACGCGAATAACGACCCTTCCGTTCTCAGCGGCCGCCGAGATCGTTACCGTCCCGACATCGGTGAATTTCAATGCGTTGTGCAGCAGATTAAGCAAAATTTGTACCAGTCTTTTCTCGTCGGCCAACACATGCGGGAGCGAGTCCGCGATATCGGTCACGAGTCGAACGGGCCTGCCGTCGGTCATAAACCTCAGCATAGCGGCGACGCCGGAAGCGATTGAAGCGACGGACAACGGCTCCTTCTGCAGAACGATCCTCTTTTCCTGCAATCTGACGACATCCAGCAGATCGTCGAGCAGATGCGACATGCGCCGGCCCACCGTAACGAGCAGTTCCATCTCCGCAACGCTTCTCTCGCCAAGCACTAGCTTCTCCCGCTCTAAAATGCTGCCGGCCATATTCATCATCCCGTGCAGCGGCGTTCGCAGCTCGTGCGAGGTGTTGGCCAGAAACTGGTCCTTTAGCTTGTCCGCTTCCTTGAGTTGAACGTTAAGCCGGGTATTTTCCTCCGCGTTGCGGAAGTAGCGCTTAAACCAATAGGCGGAGAATGTGATGATCGCTACGATAATATCGATCGGATAATAGACATTCGTACTCTCCTCGGAATATTTAACAATCCCCCAGATGACGCTAGACAGCACGCTTACTATAGCCAGGAACAAATAGAAAACGTCATTTTTGCGCTCGAGCATCATTTTTACGGTCAGCCAGATGAAACCCGCCAGAGGAACCAAGTAATAGAAGGTCGAGATTTTAAGCCAGAAGCTTAAGGTGACGAGCTGAGCGTTCGCGACCAGGATAAATAACGTATACGCCACGAACGATCCGAAGAAAACCCGGTATACTGTGGATTTTCCTGTCCGGCCCGAGAAAATTCTCCCCATGATCAGAATGAGCATGGATAGCCATATATACGAGAGAAGGCGGATTTTGAACAGCCACGTATAATTGAGCGGCAGCCAGTGGAGAAGGAGGATTTCGTCGGAAGTGACGACCGATATGCCGGCGGCGAAGAGCAGCAGCGTGAAGATCAGAAATTCTTTCTCCCGGCGGCTGAAGATAAACAGGATGCAGGAGTACAAGCCGTGAATGAGCAGCACCGCAAAAGTAACGAGCTGAAAGCCGATCGAGTACCATCGTTCGGTATCGATTGCGTCCTGGGCGCCGACTCGGATAGAACGGACGATTCCGCTTCTGGAGAAATTATCGAAGTTGGCCGCTTGAATGTATAAGTCGATTTCTTCGACGCCTTTCGTTTCGTAGGACAGCAAATACGTTCTCGCATTGGGAACGTAGCTGTCTTGGCTCTCTCCCATCTTGCCGAATTCGTTCGCTTTCTCCTCGTTAATCTGTACGCGGGAGGAGGTAGCGATTTCCTGAAACCAGAAGCTCAGGTCGAGATCGGGATCGGGATCGATCAGAATGCGCAGCTTGTAAGTACCATAACCGTAGGCGCCGTCAAATTCCTCTATGCCGATTTTCATCCATTTGCTTGGTACGGGAATAGACCTGCCGGCGTTGGCCGGCTGGCTCGCTTCGTTGTCGCGGTCTACGAAAGCCAAGGGATAGAACGTCCACTCCCCGTCGAGCGGGATGGAGGGATTGGCGTCAAAGTCCCAGCCTCGCAAGTCGAGCGTGCCTTGAACAACGCCTGGATGCTCCGGAGTAGAAAAAATTTCCGACCAGAACCATCTCAGACCGAGCAGGAAGCCGAGAAACAGGCTGGCGATGACGGCGGATTTCAATAATTTAGAATCGTGGATTCGCTTCATAGTATCGTATTCATTCGACGTTCTTTCCCGCTTTTCCTTGTTTACGCAGGACTGCATTCCGGGCGAAAAGAAGGTATAGTGTAAACATAAGCCTAATAAGGCTATTAAGTCTAAACAGATAAAGCAAGGGAGGCCAATATGTCGATATCGCTTGTGGTGCTTCAAGGGCCTAGCGCCTCCGGCAAAAGCACGATTCAGTCGCGGCTCGGCTTGCCCCGGATCGTGACGTGGACTTCTCGTCCGCCGCGCGAAGGGGAAGTCGACGGGACGGACTATTTCTTCAAAAGCCGTTCCGAGATGGAGCTACTGTACGAACGGGAACAGATGGTGGAGATGACCGAGTATCACGGCAACCTGTACGGTACGCCGCTGCAGCTGATCGAGGACATCGTTCGCGGGGGGCTGCCGCGTTCCGTCATTTTAGATAAAGCCGGCGCGGGAAGGCTGAGAGAGCTGTTTCGCGACCGTACGCTGCTGATCGGCGTGAAGTCGGACCAAGAGGATTGCCGAAGGAGGCTTGCGTCGCGGGGTCACAGCCCTGAGGAAATTCGCACCCGGCTAAGCTCTTACGACGATGAGATTGCTGCGTTGGCCGTGTGCGACCTGATTCTCAACAATACGGACGGCAATCTGAACAAAATCGATCTGCTGGCAGACTTCATTCGGGAAGGATTGAGGAAAGGCGATGGCGCATCACTACGATCCGATAACGCTTGAATACGTGCGGGATCAGGCGGAGCTTGTCCGAGACCTGGATTTCCGTCTTCATCCCGGCGAATCCGCCGAGCGGGGCCGAGACGAATATTCGCGGGATTACGCCCGAATTTTGTACTCGGCTTCCTTCCGCAGACTGCAAGGGAAAATGCAGCTGCTCGGAGTGGATCAGCATCATTTTATCCGAAACCGCTTGACGCACAGCATGGAGGTGGCACAGATCGCCCGGGGCATCGCCTTGGACATGGACATCGAAAACACGTTTGTGGCCGAAGCGTGCGCGCTGGCGCACGACCTTGGCAATCCTCCGATTGGCCATCATGGAGAGACGGTGCTGAATGAGTTGGTCGGCAAGATCGGGGGATTTGAGGGGAACGCCCAGACGCTGCGCATTTTGCGCAAGCTCGAGAAGAAGCATCATGCCTATCGCGGCCTGAATCTGACCTTCCGAACGCAGCTTGGCGTTATTAAGTACTTTCGGAGGCATGACGGAGGTCAAAACAAGAAATTCATCTACGACGAGGATTACGACGGGATTCTCCGGGTGCTGGGGGAGCGCGGCATTCGAATGGAACGGGTGCGGACGATCGATATGCAGATCATGGATCTGGCCGAGGAGATCGCTTATGCGGCGCATGACCTGGAGGATTGCCTCAGCCAGAATCTGTTTACGATCGACGATCTGCTGTACGAGTTTCATATTGACGACAAGTACAAGACAGCCTACGGCGAGTTGGACCGGATCGTCAAGGACTGCCGGGAATTTGCCTACAAAGGTCGGCATCTAGGCTCGTCGGAGGAATATTCCTTTCTTTTTCGCAAGGAGCTTACGTCGGTCATCGTGAATCGTCTCATTCGCGACATTCATTATAACGAAGCGAAGAAGCGGCTGGACTACAAGGAATACGGAGAGCTGGCCAGAGGGCTGAAAAAGCTTGTGTTTCTCCTGATAATGCGTCGACCCTCGGTTCAGCTGTACGAAAAGAGGGGCGAGAAGGTTCTGCGCGGTTTGTTTCAAGTGTTTGCCGACGAGCGGACCAACGCCGATCTTAAGCTGCTTCCTCCGGAGTATCGGATGTTTGCCGACGAGGCCGAGCGGCTGCGAAACGTAGCGGACTTTATCTCCGGCATGATGGATCAATTCGCCATGCACGAGTACGAGAAGTATTATGGAGCGGGAGAGCTGAACCGGCTCGTGTAATTCGACCGACAAGGGACGCTATTCGCGATAAGGGGGAAGGTTCCATGGAGAGAGAGTTCGATGCGATCGTAGTCGGAGGGGGACTCGCCGGGCTGGTCGCCGCCGCCGAGCTTGCCGACAAGGGGAAGAGAACGCTGTTGCTGGATCAAGAGCCGGAAGCATCGCTCGGAGGACAGGCGTGGTGGTCGTTCGGAGGGCTGTTTCTGGTCGACTCTCCGGAGCAGCGCCGGCTGGGCGTCAAGGACTCGAAGGAACTGGCTTTGCAGGATTGGATGGGCTCTGCGGGCTTTGACAGGGCCGAAGAGGATCATTGGGGGCGGAAATGGGCCGAGGCCTACATCGATTTCGCCGCCGACGAGAAAAGAGCCTGGCTCCACGGCATGGGCGTGCGCTTCTTTCCGATCGTCGGTTGGGCGGAGCGAGGCGGCTATTTGGCCGAAGGCCACGGCAATTCCGTGCCGAGGTTCCATATCGTGTGGGGGACGGGCCCGGCGATCGTCGCGCCATTCGAACGGCGAGTCCGCGAGCATAGAGACGGCGGACGGCTCGTCTACCTGCCGCGCCATCGCGTCGATCGCCTGATTCGCCAGCAAGGCGCGGTCGTCGGTGTAAGCGGTTCCGTACTTACAGCCAGCGATGCGGCAAGAGGAGAAGCCAGCTCCCGCGACATCATCGGCGACTTCGAATACCGTGCGCGAGCGGTGCTTGTCACAAGCGGAGGGATTGGCGGCAACCCCGATCTAGTTCGAGCCAACTGGCCGAGCCGACTAGGCGAGCCCCCAAAGCATATGCTGTCCGGCGTTCCCGCCCACGTGGACGGCAGAATGCTTGGCATTGCCGAAGAGGCCGGAGGGCGTATCGTGAACCGGGACCGGATGTGGCATTATACGGAGGGGATCCGCAACTGGAGCCCGATCTGGCCGAACCACGGTATTCGCATTCTTCCCGGACCGTCATCGCTATGGCTCGATGCCCGAGGCAAGAGACTGCCTGCTCCCAATTTCCCCGGCTTCGATACGCTCGGCACGCTGGAGACGCTTCGCCACACGGGCTACGATTATTCATGGTTCATTCTGACGCAGAAAATCATCGAGAAGGAATTTGCGCTGTCCGGCTCGGAGCAGAATCCGGATTTAACGGGCAAGAGCGTGGGGCAGGTGTTGTCTCGGGTGCTGCCGGGACCTACCGCTCCGGTTCAGGCTTTCCTCGACAAAGGCGAGGATTTCGTCGTGGCCGACAATCTGGCGGAGCTGGTGGCCGGAATGAACCGGCTGACCGGAGAAGGGCTGCTCAGCTTCGAAGAGATCGAGAGACAGGTGCTGGCGCGGGACCGGGAGATGGACAACGCGTTTACGAAGGATCTGCAAATTATCGCGCTTCGCGGCGCGCGCCAGTACAAAGGCGACAAGTTCATACGCGTCGCGCGACCGCACAAGCTGCTCGACCCGAAGAGCGGACCGCTGATCGCCGTAAGATTGCATATCGTCAGCCGCAAGACGCTCGGCGGCCTGCAGACGGATCTGTCCGGGCGAGTACTTGGCACGGACGGTGCGCCGGTCCCCGGTCTCTACGCTGCCGGCGAAGCTTCCGGATTCGGAGGCGGCGGCATGCACGGCTACCGCGCGCTGGAAGGCACCTTCCTCGGCGGCTGTCTGTTCTCGGGCCGGACGGCGGGGCGAGCGGCTGCGGAGGATATTGGATGAGCTGGAGACATCGGATTTGCGAAGTTTCGTACTTGAAGGATGGAGATGCGGGGAACAGCGCGATAGGTGCGGCACCTCTTAGCGTGCGCGATGGCGGTGCAGATCCCGTCGATTCCATATTTGCCAATAAAGCGGATCTTCCGCTTTATTTCCGGATGCGGGGCTGATTCGGCGCGACTAATGCGGGTTTCCCGCTTTATTTTTCAAAAAATCCGCTTTTCCTGAAATTAAAACGGAGAATCCGCCCTATTTTCCTCAAAATGGCTGAGTCCCCGCATTTAAGGCGGATTTTCCGCTCTATTGCATTATCGTCCAACTGGCTCTTCTCGGCAGATAGGGTTGATTTGGGCTCGAAAAAAGATTGGAGGAGATCGCGATGAAATTCAAGACGACGGTAGAGCTTGCCGGCAAGACGGCCACGGGTATACAGGTGCCCGGTGAGGTAGTGGCTTCTCTCGGCCAAGGCAAGAAGCCAGCGGTCCGTGTCACCGTTGGCAGCCATACGTACAGAACGACGGTAGCCGTTATGGGCGGAAGGTTTATGATCACGTTAAGCGCGGAAAACCGGATGGCGGCCGGAGTCGCCGCCGGAGACGAGGTCGAAGTCGGCATCGAGCTCGATCTCGAGCCTCGCGAGGTGGAGGTGCCGCAGGACTTTGTAGATGCGCTTGCCAACGAGCCCGACGCGCATAAGGCGTTCGAAGGGTTGTCCTACAGCAACAAGAGGCGAATCGTTCTTTCCATCGAAGAGGCCAAGACGGAGGAGACGAGGCGCAAACGGATCGTTAAAGCGATCGCTTCACTGAAGGAGAGAACGTCTGACTTCCGGAGCTGCCGGGAACAGTCGGATCTGAGTGAAGACGACGCCGGCGATAATGACGGCCGCTCCGATCAAGTCGTAGTAAAACAGCTTTTCGTCCAGGAACAGAACGCCCGCCACCATCGTAATGACAGTAGCCAGGTTGATGAAGACGCTGACCTGCGAAGCTTTCAGCACGGACAGGGCATAATTGGACAGAAGCGCACTTCCTAACGAAGCCGCGATTCCCAAGTAGAGTACGGACATCAGGAAGCTGCTGTCGCCCAAAGGCTCGAAATAGGTGGACAACGTACCGCTGGCTTGATGCTGAATCAGCGCCGAGACGTTAAATACGATAAATCCGAATGAAATCGTGACGAACGCCAGCTCGAATGGAGAGAACCTGCCTTTGGTCCTCCTCACGAGAACGCTGTAACCGGCGGAGGACAGAGAGGACAAGAGAATCAGGAACGAGCCGAGCAAAGACGCGCCGGCCGGATGAACGCCCTGCATGATGAAGATGAAGACGACGCCGCCCGTAGAGAGCAGGATGGCCAGCTTTTGCTGCAGGGTGGAATGCTCCTTCAGGAAGGAAGCGGCCATCACCAGCGTAAACACGGGAATGCAGGCTTGGATGATGCCGGCCGCGGAAGACGTCGTATAGGCCAGTCCGAACGTCTGGAACAGAAAAAAGCCTGCCGGATAGAGCAGCGCGATCGGTAGAATGGCGAGTAGATCCTTCCGCCCGAGGGAGAGCTTGATCTTGCCGAGCGCCACCGGGATCAAGGCCGCGAGCAGCGAGATCGTGAATCGATGCGCCAGCGTGTCGAGCGGGCTGGCAGTCGTCAGGCCGATTTTCACGAACAGGAAAGAAAAGCCGATGATGGCGGTGTAAACGAGCGTTGCGATGTAAGCTTTGCCGGTCTGATTCATAGATGGATCCTCCAAACGAAAATAGCGATAACGACATCGTAACCTCGAAACAGTTCGGTTACAATGAAAGAAACCGGCAACTGTACCGGTACAGAGGAGCGGGAGCATGTATATCTACTATCGGATTGCGGACGAATTGGAGGAAGGCATCAAGCAGGGAACCTATCGAGAGGGAAAAAAGCTGCCCTCGGTTCGCGAGCTTTGCGCAGTCTATCGCTGCAATAAGAGTACTGCAATCCAGGCGCTAAAGGAGCTGGAAAATCGGAAGCTGGCCTATGTCGTTCCGCGAAGCGGACATTACGTGCTGAAGAGGTCGTTCCAGTCCGCGCGGGAGCCAAGGGGCGAATACGACTTCGCGACCGCTGCGCCGGATTGGAACGCGTTCCCTTATGCAGAATTCCAGCACTGCATCCGCAAGGCGATGGATTTCTATCAGCGGGATTTGTTCGGCTACGGAACGCAGAGAGGGCTGCCCGCGCTGCTGAAAGCTGCCAAACAGCAGCTGGAAAGCCATCAGGTGTTCGCCAAGGAGGAGCGGTTGATTGTGACGTCCGGCGTTCAGGAGGCGCTGTTTATCCTGATGTCGATGCCGTTTCCGAACGGAAAGGAGACGATTCTCGTCGAGCAGCCCGGTTATCATCTGGTCGTGGAGTACTTGAATCGGTTCGGCCGCAAAGCGCTCGGGATCGAAAGAACCGCACATGGAATCGATCTGGCCCGGCTGGAGGAGCTGTTCCGACAGGGCGACATCAAGTTTTTCTGTACGATGCCCCGCTTTCACAATCCGCTCGGAACGTCCTATTCAAAGCAAGAGAAGCTTGCGATATTGAAGCTTGCGCATAAGTATGACGTGTACATCGTCGAGGACGATTTTCTCGCAGACTTCGAACGGGATGCGAAGGCGGATCCGATCTACAGCTACGATTCGCGTGACCGCGTCATCTACTTGAAAAGCTACTCGAAGATTATGTTTCCGGGACTGCGGATCGGCGTGGCTGTGCTGCCCCCGACGTTGATGCCCGCTTTTCAACAATATCGTAAGTACATTCATATCGACAGCTCCATGATCTCCCAAGGGGCTCTTGAAATCTATATCCAGAGTGGTATGTTCGATCACCACCGGAACAAAATTCAAACGCCGTATCTCAGCCGCGCCCAAGCGCTGAACGATGCGGTGAGCGTCATGGGCGCGGCGCTTCCGGACCTCGTCCGGCTGGCCGGGCCGACCGGTTGCATGCATACGCATATCGAGCTGGATCGGCGCGTGAATGTAGATAGACTGATCGAAGGCGCGGAGCGCAGGGGCGTCGTTGTCGAGACGGCGAACATCAACTATCTCGCCAACTTCCCGAGGCGCAAAATCGTTAAGCTGAACGTGTCCATGGTCGAGGCGGAACGGATTGGGGAAGGGATCGGGCGGTTGGCGGAGGTTTTGTCGACGCTTCGGTAGAAAAAGGATTGCATCCCGTCGGTCTTTCTGTTATTTTTGATATTAACAAATTGTTATTATCAAAACATTACAAAGATGCTCGCTTCAGCATTCGATGGGCGGGCGGCAGTCGGAGGGATACGGATGAGGAAGCTGTGGGGCAGTTGGAACGTTTACGAGATCGCATGGCTGGCATTGTTTTCGGGAGTCGCCATCGCGTTGACGGTTATTATGAAGGATACTGTATTTGGTTTTACCGTGTTTCTCACAGGCGTCCTCTGCGTCGTACTGGCGGCCAAAGGCAATCTGATGACTTACGTGTTCGGAATGTACAATACGTTCGGTTACGCTTATCTGGCTTACACGAACGGGCTGTTCGGCGAGGTGGGACTGAACCTGCTGTTCTTCGTGCCGATGAATGTGGTCGGTTTCGTTATGTGGAAGAAGCATCTTCGCGGCAATCAACAGGTTAGTATGAGGCAGCTGGACATTAGAGGTTTGGTGATTGTGGCGGCGATCTGCGTGGCGGGCAGCGGTGCTCTCGGGTATGGCCTGTCGTTGATCGAGGGGCAGAATTCGCCTTACATCGACGCGCTGACGACTGTTTTATCGATTGTGGCGACGATTTTGATGGTGAGAAGATACAAGGAGCAATGGCTTGTCTACATTGTGCTTAATGTTTTCACGGTGCTGCTGTGGGTGATCCGAACGGCGGACGGCAGCCCGGACGGCCTGCTGATGATCGTGATGTGGAGCGCGTATCTGGTCAATGCGATATACGGCTACTACACGTGGAATAAAGGGGCAAGGGAGGCGCGGGCATGAAAACGTTGGGTTTAACGCTGGGCAAATTCGCCCCGCTGCATAAGGGACATCAATATATGTTCGAGACGGCTTTGCGCGAGGTTGACGAGCTGATCGTGGTCATTTACGAGACGGATGTGACTCCGGTTCCGCTGCAGGTTCGCGCCGCCTGGATTCGCAAGCTGTACCCGACCGTCAGAGTCATTGAGGCGTGGGACGGGCCGGACGGCTATTCGAACGACCGGGAGCACGAGATTCGCGAGGAACAGTACATTCTCGGACTGTTGAACGGCGAGCAGGTGACGCATTTCTATTCCAGCGAGTTTTATGGCGAGCATATGAGCAAGGCGCTCGGCGCAATCGACCGGCGGGTGGACGAAGCGCGCGGCGTCGTGCCGATCTCGGCGACGATGGTTCGCTCCGATCCGTACAAATACCGGGAATTCGTCAGCGATATCGTCTATCGGGACTTGATCGTTAAAGTCGTCTTCGTAGGAGCGATGTCGACGGGGAAATCCACGATTACCGAGGCGCTGGCCGAACGGTACGGAACGACGTTTGCAAGCGAATACGGCCGGGATTACTGGACCGAGCATCAAGTGGACCGCAGAATCGATCTGCCGGCCTTCGACGAGATTGCGATCGGCCACCTCGAACGTGAAGAGCAGGCGCTGCTGGAGGCGAATCGCTACTTGTTCGTGGACACTAATGCGATTACGACCTATATGTTCGCGCTTGATTATCACGGAACGGCGCCGGAGCTGCTTACCCGGATTGCGCTCGAGAACGCGCAGCGGTACGACCTGTTCTTCCTGTGCGACGACGACATTCCGTATGACGATACATGGGACCGGAGCGGGGATCAGAAGCGCCATGTGTTCCACAAGCAGATCATCGCGGATTTGAAGCAGCGTAGGATTCCCTACATCACGTTGAGGGGCGACCTGGAGGAACGAATGAGCAAGGTCGACGAGGTACTGGCTCGGTTTATGCCTTATAGCAACTTTTTCGGAGAGCTGGTCGACAGAGGTTCGAGCAGATTGTCGTGAGCGAGCAGGTTTGAGCGTAAGGGCAGAACGAACGAGATTGGACGGGGATAAAAAAATGGACGTGCGGGATCGCGATGGTTTGACGGAGAGGGAGTTTTTGGAGCGGTATAGCGCAGGTGACTACGAGCGGCCTTCCGTGGCGGCGGATATGGTCATTTTCACCGTGACGGATGAGGAAGAAGACAACTACCGCAAGCTTCCGGAGAAGGAGCTGAGGGTTCTGCTCATCCAGCGCGGCGGCCACCCCTATCTGGGACGTTGGGCGCTGCCGGGCGGCTTTGTTCGGCCGACGGAGACAACGGAGCAGGCCGCACAGCGGGAGCTGAGCGAGGAAACGGGCGTGGACAACGTCTATCTGGAGCAGCTATACACGTTTAGCGATATTGGGCGCGATCCTCGGACATGGGTGATGAGCTGCTCGTATATGGCGCTGATCGATGCCGGCAAAGTGCAGGTGCGGGCGGGAGACGATGCGGCGAACGCCGCGTGGTTTAAGGTGGCTTACCGTCTTCTGGGAGAAGGGAAGGAGCTGCTTAAGGACGGCGGATACGTGAGAACGCAGCAGCACGAGCTTAGGTTGGTGTCGGAGCACGGCGAGTTGACCGCGATCGTGGAGCGGGCACAAACGGTAACCGAGACGGCTTCCAGCACGTCCTACAGGGTCGTGTCCAACGACGGGCTGGCGTTCGATCATGCCCAAATTATCGCGTACGCGATTGAACGTCTGCGAGGCAAAGTGAACTATACGGATATCGCGCTGCATTTGATGCCGAAGCTGTTTACGCTGACGGAGCTGCAGCAGGTGTACGAGGTCATTCTGGACAAGGAGCTGCTGAAAGCCGCCTTCCGGCGCAAAGTGGCCGATCTCGTCGCCGAGACGGACCATTACACGGAAAACGCCGGTCATCGTCCGTCCCGCTTATATCGCAGAAATTTGGAGGAATTGCGATGATTTACGATTTGGAACAGCTGCGGAGCGCCTGTCGGGCGGGCCGCAAGTTTAAATATTTGTTTTTCTGGGGCCATACGCCGCCTGCTGACGGGAGCGTGAACCAGAGCTGCTTAAGCCAATGGTGGATGAGCCCTTTTGAAATAGAAGGAACGGAGTACTCCTGCACCGAGCAGTACATGATGGCCGAGAAGGCGAGGCTGTTCGGAGACGGCGAGATGCTGGCGGCAATTATGCAGGCCAAGCATCCTAAGGAAATGAAGGCGTTCGGCCGCTCCGTAGGAAACTTCGACAAGGACGTGTGGGAAAGTCGCTGCTACGAGATCGTGAAGCGGGGCTGCTTGGCTAAATTTTCGCAAAACCCGCAGCTTTGGGACTTCTTGAAGTCAACCCGCAATCGCATTTTGGTCGAGG
Source organism: Cohnella sp. LGH (assembly GCF_017671885.1). Lineage (NCBI taxonomy): Bacteria > Bacillati > Bacillota > Bacilli > Caryophanales > Paenibacillaceae > Cohnella > Cohnella sp. LGH. The sequence continues at coordinate 8,507,294 of NZ_CP072117.1, read as the reverse complement.
CCAGCCCTCGTGACCGCATCTGGGGCATCGGCATGGGGCAGTCCAATCCGAACGCGGACAATCTGCTGCAATGGCGGGGAAGAAATCTGCTCGGCTTTGCGCTGACCGAGGCGCGCGACGAGCTGCTACAGAAAGAAGGGAATACGAATGAACCGCAAAGAGATCGCGCATGAGACCGTACGCATGATGGAACAAGGTTGGTACGAATATGAGGGGCGACGGATCGACTTCTCGGCGCAGCAGAAGCGCTCAGAGGAAGCCAGCGTGCTGATCCCCCCGGAGCAAGGGCGAGAGATGGAAGCCCGGGTACAAATCCCGGAGATGCGGTCCGCGGCAGGGCGAGATCGCCGTTCCGTCGCCAATGAACCGACCGTCAAGGCGATTCTGGATTTCGCGAAAGCCGGAAAGCCTCGCGTCGGCGTACTGAATTTCGCCAGCGCCAAAAATCCCGGAGGAGGCTTCCTGAACGGAGCCATGGCTCAGGAGGAAAGCTTGGCCGCTTCCAGCGGACTATACGGTACGCTGCTGCGCAACGATGAATATTACAAAGCCAACCGCGCTTACTCGTCCATGATGTACACCGACAATGCCATCTACTCCCCCGACGTCGTTTTTTTCCGGGATGAACGGTTTGAATTGCTGCATGCTCCGGTGACGGCCTCGGTGCTGACGCTGCCCGCAGTCAACTTCGGACAGGTGCTGTTGAAAGGGGAAGATCCGGCTAAGGCCGAGCAGGCGATGAAGGACCGGATGCGGCTCGCACTTGCGATTTTTGCTTCGATGGGGGATGAGAATTTGATCCTCGGAGCCTACGGCTGCGGCGTGTTCCGCAACGATCCGGTCAAGGTGGCTGCCTGGTGGAGGGAGCTGCTGGACTCGGAAGGGTATGGCGCTCTGTTCGGTGAAATCCGTTTTTCCGTACTGGACGCCAAGGATGGAAAATGTATTAGCGCCTTTGAGCGGGAGTTTGGATGAGAACAGGAAGTTGGAACGATCATGCGATAAAGCGGAAAATCCGCCTTAAATGCGCGAAACGGCCCATTTTGAAGGAAATAGAGCGGATTATCGGCTTTAAATTCGAGAAAAGCTGATTTTTTGAAAAATAAAGCGGAAAATCGGCTTTAATCGGGCCGAATCAGCCTGGCAGCCGGAAATAAAGCGGGAGAACCGCCTTATTTAAAAATGCTGCGAAATTAGCCGTACACTTTACAAAAAGTTTATGAAGAGAGGAGGGTTGCAAGATGAGAAAGAACGACAGGGACGTCGCGCTTGGGCGGTTTCTGAGCCTGGTGCTTCGCCATAATCCAGCTGCGGCGGGAATTAAACTGGACGACAACGGTTGGGCCGATGTCGACAGCCTGCTGGCAGGCTGCAATCGCGCGGGCAAGAAGATCGACCCGGAAACGCTGGAGAGAATCGTTCGCGAGAACAACAAGCAGCGTTACAAGTTTAACGAAGACCGAACCCGGATACGGGCCAACCAGGGGCATTCGGTGACGGTCGACGTGGAGATGGAGGAATGCGCTCCTCCCGAATGGCTGTACCACGGAACGGCTTCCCGTTCATTGGAGAGTATTCGCGCTGAAGGCATCCAAAAGGGGTCCCGGCAGCATGTGCATTTGTCGCGGGATACGGAGACTGCGATGCAGGTAGGCAAACGGCACGGGAGGCCGCTCCTGCTGCGGGTCTCGGCGGCGAACATGCATCGGGACGGCCACAAGTTCTGGTTATCTGAGAACGGGGTCTGGCTGTGCGAGCATGTGCCGTGGGCGTATGTGACGCAAGAAAAATAGGCTAAGAGGACTGAGGCATCTGGCGGAATCGAACCTTTTTCCTTTACCCGACCAATATGGGGCAAGAGAGATGAGGGGGAGAAGCCGATGAGAAAATTGATGCTTGTGTGGATTGCGGTAATGGCGCTTGCGCTGGCGGCGTGCGGAGATAAGAAGGAGGCGCTGCCGTCTCCATTGGACTACATGGATTCCGTGGCGAGCGTAGACCTGGCCGCCGAGACCGGAGGGCTGAGCGATCTCGGTATTTCAGAGCAAGAGGTGGTCGCTCAGCGCGGAGAACCGAAGCTGAAAGGAAAGCTGCAAGGCTCGACAAGCTGGCGGGGAGATGTGGTCCTCGATTACGGAGATTTCACTTACAATCTCAATGGCGGGCGGGTCGAAGGCTATTCTCTGAACGGGGAAGCGGCGACGGCTAGGCAGGTGAAAATTGGCGACGACGGGACTCGGATAGAGACGCAATACGGCAAAGACCATTACGTGCGCGAGATCGATCAATTGCGGATATGGGGTTACCTGGATAAGGAGAACGGCAGAGCGATCGAATTCATGATGGAAAACGATCGTGTGATGATGATCGCCGTAGCCGATTTTGCGATGTATGAGTCATGAAAAGGGTGTTAGGTCTGCTGTTTGCAGCGCTGATCGCGACCGTACCGTTCTTCCCTCCGTATGGCGTGCATGCGTCCGCGGCGTCCGGTTTGGGGCTGGATACGGCGAAGATCGATGCTCTGGTTCAAGAGGCGATGGAGCAGTATCGGATTCCGGGGCTGGCCGTCGGTTTCGTGCATAGAGACCACACGGTGTACGTGCAAGGATACGGGATAGCCGACGAAGGCAAGCGGCCGGTATCCCCCGCAACGCCGTTCATGCTAGGCTCGATAAGCAAATCGTTCACCGCGCTTGCGATCATGCAGCTTGTCGAGCAAGGAAGGCTAAAGTTGGACGATCCCGTCCGGCAGCACTTGCCGGAGCTGCGCTGGAAGGAATTCGAAGCGGGCGGTCCGGTCACGGTACGTCATCTGCTGAACCAGACGAGCGGATTGTCTACCTATCACGGCAAAGCGTGGCTTGCCGACGGTAAACTCATGCCGGCGGATGCGCTCCGCCGGTTGGACGGGGTTAAGCTTAAAGAGGCGGCGGGAGCCGTCTTTTATTATTCCAACGTTAATTTCGTATTGCTTGGAGAGATCGTGGCCCGGGTCTCGGGAATGAGCTATGAGCAATATGTCGTCAAGAGCATCTTTCAACCGTTGGAGATGCGGAATAGCTTTGACGGGAATTCGGATGACGGAAGAATGGCCGTCGGCTATCAGTCCGTATTCGGCAAAATGCTGGAGACGAGGCACCCGATAGCGCTAGCGCTCGTTCCCGCCGGTTTTTTGGCCGCCTCGGCTGAGGATATGACGCATTACCTGACCGCTCAGCTCAACGGGGGGCAATATGGCGGCCGAGCAATTTTGGCCCCGGAAGGAATCCGAACGATGCATACGCCGGAAGCCGGCCAATCCTACGGCTTTGGCTGGTTTGTTTTCGGAGACAGGATCTGGCACGGCGGGGACAATGAAAACTTTCACTCCGACGTGATCGTCGATCTCGATTCGGGATGGGGGCTCGTCGTGCTGATGAACACGAATGACGCGTTGAAAACGACGTTATACGGCCATGCCTACGGCGAGCTGTCGATGAGGCTAATGGAGGCGGTTGTGCGCGGTGGAGATCTGCCGCCGGGGTACCCGCCCTCAGTTCGGTTTGGTCCCATTGAAGAGATCCTTAACGCCGCTTATATAGTTGTGATGGTATGGATCGCGGCCGTTGCCGTTGGGATGGTTGTTCGCCGCGGAAGGGGGGGCAGCCGGTTCCCGGTTTGGCTTCGAGCGTCGGCGATCGCGCTTCCTTACATAGTTCTGCCGCTGGCGGTACTGATCGCAGTGCCGCGGCTGGCCGGAGCGCCTTGGGGAACGGTGTTAAGATTTTGCCCAGGCTCGGGGCACGCTCTGTTGATTCTGTCGTTTGCGTTAATGGTGCTCGGAACGGTCCAAGTGTTCTCGCTTGCAGCCCGGCGAGTATAATCCGCGGGACACGTTTATAAAAAGGGGAAATATGGTACGATAAGTCAGAACATAAGCAAAGGCAGACAGTAGGAGACGAGACGATGCGTGCCATATTGAAAATTTATACGACGGATTGGAAAAATATCTTCAAGGTGCCTACGGGCATCTTCTTGATTTTGGCTATTATTTTGCTTCCGTGCTTGTACAGCTGGGTCAATATCAAGTCGGTGTGGGACCCGTACGCCAATACTTCCGGCGTGAAGGTTGCGGTAACGAACGAGGACCGGGGAGCGACCGTGCTGGATAAGAGCATCAACGTCGGAGAGGGCCTGATCGACAATTTGCGTAAAAACCCGAAGCTGGGCTGGACGTTCGTCGACCGCGAGGAAGCGGAGCATGGAGTAGACAACGGGACGTATTACGCGAGTATTCTCGTGCCCGCCGATTTCTCCGAACGCATTACGGGAATTGCCGAGGGTCGGCTTGACCGTCCCGAGGTCGTCTATACGGTGAACGAGAAGATCAACGCGATCGCGCCCAAGATTACGTCTTCGGGCGTATCCGCGATCGCCAAGCAGATCAATGAAAGCTTCGCGGAGGCGGTCAGCGAAGCGCTGCTGACGAAGCTTCAAGAGGTCGGGGTGCAGGTCGAGGATCAGCTTCCTACGATTCGTAAAGTCGAGAGCGGCGTTTTTGAGCTGGAAAGCAAACTGCCGGACATCCGGGCCGCTGGACAGAAAGTGTTGGAGCTGGAGCAGAAGCTGCCCGAAATTCACGACAAAGCGCAGATTATTACGCAGGTCGAGGCGAAATTGCCGGAAATCGAGCAGGCGGCCAAGCATCTGCTGAAGCTTCAGCAGAATTGGCCGAAAGTCGAGGCCGCCGCCTCGGAGGTGCTGGTCATTCAGCAGAAGCTGCCGCTCATTCGACAGGCCGCGGACCGAGTCGCCGAGCTGGATCGCAACTTCGACCGCGTGGCGGAGGCGATTCAGCTCGCGTCAGACAAAGCGGCCAAAGCCATGGAGCTTGTTGCGGCGGCCCAAGAGGCGCTGCCGCGGGTGGCGGAAATCGCCGACAAAGGCATTGCCTTTGCGGAGGGTCTCAATGGTTTTCTAACGGCGAACGCAGGGGCTTTCGAGACGATCGCTCCAATCGTGAAGCAGAATCTGATTTTAGCACAACAGGCCGCCGATGCGGTCGCTCAGCTTACCGGACGGCTTATGGGCATCGACCCGGAGAAGCTGCCGACTCCGGAAGAGGTGCGCGCGGTCAGAGACCGTCTGGTTGGGGCGGCAGGCGTGCTAGAGAGGACGGCTGCGCTGCTGGAGCGGATCGACTCCTATTTGCCGGGAGAGGCTTTGGGCAATGCGGCTAAGAGGATTGGCGACGCAGCGGACCGGATGAATCGGCAGGCCGAAATATTGGGCGTTATCGCGTCCGGGCTGGAGAATGGCAAAGCTCCCGCGAAGGAGCTTGTCGAGCGGCTGAACGCGTTGTCCAAGGAAACGAGCGGGGCGCTGGGAGACGTCTTGGCTCGCTACGACAGCGAGATTGTCCCGGCGATTTCGCGCGGACTCGGCAAGCTGACGGAAGCGGCGGGAACTTCTGCTGAGAAGCTGCGGGAGGCGCAGGCGAGGCTGCCGGACGTCGCAGCGATTTTGGAGGATGCGCAGGCCGGGCTGCTCTTCGGGCAAGAGGAGCTGAAGAAGCTTCAGGGCGATCTGCCGCAAATCCGGGAGAAGGTGCATGAGCTGTCGCAAGCTTTCGGAGAGAAAGCGAAGGCGTTCGAGCAAGCGGTGAACCTCGCGGCTCCGTTCGTTCGCGACGAGCTTCCGGCGATCGGGAAGAAGCTGGATCAAGCGGCGGCGTTCGTGAAGAACGACTTGCCCGAAGCGGAGCGGGAGCTGTCCAAGCTGGCCGATTTCGTGCGGAACAAGCTTCCGGAGGTCGAATCCGGCGTGCACAAGGTGGCGGGACTGGTCAAGAACGATCTTCCGGAGCTGGAGCGCGCGGTGCGCACGGCGGCGGACAAGCTGCGCGAAGTCGAGGAAGACAATCATTTTGCGGAGCTGTCCAAGCTGCTGCGGGGCGATATTCGGAAAGAAAGCGAGTTTCTGGCCAACCCCGTTCTCGTTAAGGAAAATCGCAAATATCCGATACCGAACTACGGCTCGGCCATGTCGCCGTTCTATTGCGTGCTGTCGCTATGGGTCGGCGCGACGCTGCTCATCTCCTTGTTGAGAACGGAGCCCGACGATCGGGAAAACTACAAGGCCTATCAGCTGTTTCTAGGCCGACTGGGCACATTCGCGACGATCGGATTGCTTCAGGCGCTATTCATTACGTTAGGGGACATTTTCATTCTGGATGCCTATGTCGCCGATCCGCTTGAATTTGTTCTGTTCGCCATGCTGGTCAGCCTCGTGTTCGTGACGATTACGTATACGCTGTTGTCCGTTTTCGGCAATGTGGGCAAAGGGATAGCGATCATCTTTATGGTGTTTCAATTTTCCAGCTCGGGAGGCACATTCCCGATCAGCACCACTTCTCCGTTCTTCCAGGCGCTGAACCCGTTTATGCCGTTCACTTATGCGATCAGCCTGCTGAGGGAGGCGGTCGGCGGCATTCTGTGGGAGACGGCGTTGAAAGACATGCTTGCGCTGATCTTATTTATCGCACTGAGTCTGGTTCTGGCGCTGGCGCTGAAGCGGCCTTTGAGCGGAATTATCCGCAAGTCCACAGAGAATGCCAAGAAGACGAAAATCATCGCGTAGGTGTCCGAATATTTCATGTCCAATGTCCGAATGCAACATGGCAAGCATGATGGGGAGTTTGTTATCATTGATAACGGTTCTCATCATGGAGTAAAGAAGGGAAAGCTCATGTTCATTCGGAAAAATGTTATGCTGCTAGCCGCGTTCTTCCTAGCCGCGGTTTTAATAACCGGTTGCGGGAAAGGGGAAGAGGGCTCGAATGCCGGTCAGTCGGCGCTTCCGTCCTCCTCTGCGGCGGAATCTCCATCTCCGAGCGAAAGCGCGCAAAGCGCTGATCCGTCCGGCACCAGAATCTATAAAGACGCTTTGGGCAGAGAGGTTGAAATTCCGACTCATCCCGAGCGGATCATTACTTCCCAATACCTGCCCCAAATGATTGCCCTGGGAATAAAGCCGATAGGGGCGGCCACCCATCTGTTAACGGGATTCGACGCGATCAAGGATCAGATCGGTGGGATCGAGGATGTCGGACCGGCCAATGAGCTGAATATCGAGAAAGCTTTAACGCTGCAGCCGGATCTTATTCTTGTAGCGGAATGGAACAAGGATAGTGTGGAGCAGCTCAGCAAGATCGCTCCTACAGTTGTCGTCCAATGGGCGGACAAGGATCCGTTCGGCCATCTGCGCGAAGTAGCCGACGTGTTGGGCAAGACCGACGAAGCGGAGCAGTGGATTCAAGCTTACGAGAAGAAGAGCGAAGAGGCTCGGAGCAAGCTGGTCGGTCACGTTGCGGATGGCGAGACGTTCGGCGTCGTCGTAATCGGAGGCTATGAAAACAGACAGCTTCGAGTATACGGCTCCGGCAACGTCGGATATACTTTATTCGAAACGCTTGGGCTTTCCATGACCGATCGCGTCAAGGCGGCATGGGAGAAGGGCGATAATGGCCAGGGCTTGGCGATTTCGCTTGAACAGCTGCCCGAGCTTGCCTCCGCGGACCGGCTGTTTCTAGTAACGTTCCATAACGATGAAGACTTCGTGAAGGAAGTCGAGCAGAGCAAGCTCTGGGCGAACCTCCCGGCCGTCAAGAACGACAAGGTTTACACGGTGGACGACGGGCTATGGTTTTCTTACGACGTCATGTCCTTCGCGGCCCAATTGGACGATGCCGTTCGATTGCTGACTCGTTAAGCTTCATAATGAATGAGATTGAGGAAGTTCTCCGATACGAACCGGGGGCTTCCCTTTTCCTATAGGAGGGAAGATTTACGTGTCCGTCCCTAATGGCTTTTCGCCGCGATTGTCCGCCGTCTACCTCTGGGAGGATATTCGGATCGAATCATTCTCGCCTTCATCGGGAATTCACGATCGGAAATACGAGAAGCATGCACTGATCGTTGCCCGCGAAGGGGCGGGGCAGTTGTCGGCGGGAGGACGGGAATACGCGCTGGAGTTTGGAAAATGCTTCATTTTCCCTCCGGGCACATCGCTGCAATTTGATAATTTCTCCGATTATCCGCTCAGCGCATATGTGTTGGAGTTCTATCCGCTCACACTGGCTGGGGAGGGGCAGTCGACGATTCCGCAAGGAGAATGGGGCATTATTCCGTTCACTCGGATGATCGAACAGGTTCGAGTACTGTACGAGAGCAGGCATGCGGAGGAAGGGGCGGAGCCCTATCGGCAACATCTGCTCTTCCAGGAAATTATCTATCTTGTGCTGCAATCGGAGGCGAGGAAGCCGAACGACGACAGCAGTCAAGCGGTTCGCCAGACGATCGAGTTCATCGAAGCTTCGTATGCCCTCGACTTGACGCTTGCGCAACTGGCCGAAATGGCGGATATGTCCGAGAGGCACTATTCTCGGCTTTTCTTAAGGCTGACCGGAATGAGTCCGATCGAATACTTGATCAAGCGGCGTCTGAATCGCGCCAAGCAGCTTTTGTTGACGTCGGGAGATTCGATTCAGGAAATTGCGGCCATAACCGGCTTCCGCGATCCGTTTCATTTCAGCCGAAGCTTTAAAAGACATATGAACGTCTCTCCCCGAGTCTACGCCCGTCTCCGGAGGCAGGAAATCCGCATCGTCTGCATGCAGTATTTAGGCGATTTGCTAGCGTTGGGCGTGACTCCGGTAGGTGCTCCGGAACTGCTCCTTAATGGAGGTTATTTACGTGCGAAGACTTCGGATATTGCCGCTGTCGGTTCTTCCGTCGTTCATCCGAATTTGGCTCGAATCGCCGAATTGCGTCCGGACGTCGTGCTGACCTTCGATGGGCACCATTACGAGGACTATGCGCACATTGCACCTACGCTAAGCATCCCGTGGTTTACGCCATTTTTTGAACGATTTCGCTTTATTGCGAACTGGATCGGCAAAGGGAAAGAAGCGGAGCGTTGGATCGAAGAATATCAGGCGCAAGTTGCAGAGACGAGAAGATCGGCAATGAGCGGTCTGGAGGCAAATGCGACCTTCTCCTTCTTCTGGATGAGAGGACTTCCTGAGTCGTTTCAGGTGTATTACGACATGCCGGTATTGTACAGGGATTTGCGCTTGCCGGCCCCCGAGGCCGTTGCCCGCGTCCAAAGGCAGGAGGGACATGAGTTCAAGGAGGACATTCCGATTGAAGAGATAGCTCGGTATGCAGGAGATTATCTCTTTATCGTCGTTTCGGAGGATGCCGAATCCTTGCTTGGCTGGGAGCGGCTGAAGAAGCAGCCGCTCTGGCGCGAACTGGAAGCCGTTCGGCGCGACCGTGTCTATCGGCTGACCGAAGACTGGATTATGACCGACCCGCTCTCCTTGTCGGGACAGCTCAAGGATTTCGCTCGAATGCTGACCGAGAGACGCTGACTTCGGAATTTAAGGATGGAAGCCGGACGGGGTGGGATGCTATAATTGGAATAATCTTACGGACAAGGTGGGTATGGAATGATTGGACGCAGCGGTAATCCAACATTAAACGATAGTACGTTCGAGAACTCCGGACATTACGGCGGAACGGAGCGAATGACGATCGACGGCACGGTGAACAAATCGTTCATCACGCTGGCGATTTTGCTCGGAGCGGCGTTCGTGACGTGGTCGATGTTCTTCAACGGCCAGAATGTGACTCCTTTTATGATCGGCGGTGCGATCGGCGGACTGGTGGTCGCTCTGATCGTTAGTTTCAAAGCAACGACCGCTCCCTATCTTGTTCCGGTCTACGCTGCGCTGGAGGGCATGTTCCTCGGAGGGCTGTCCGCGACCTACGAATCTCTGTACAACGGCATTACGCTGCAGGCTTCCTTGCTGACCATGTGCGTATTTGTTGCCTTGCTGCTTGCGTATAAGGCGCGGATCATCAAAGCGACCGAGAACTTCAAGCTTGGCGTGTTCGCTGCGACGGCGGGCATTATGCTTCTGTATTTGGCGAGCTTCGTGCTCGGCTTTTTCGGAATCACGATTCCGTATTTGCACGACAACAGCCTGATCGGTATCGGCATTTCTCTCGTGATCGTGGTTGTGGCGGCGCTTAATCTGGTGCTCGATTTCGACTTCATCGAAAGCGGCGCGCAGCAGGGCGCACCGAAATACATGGAATGGTACGGCGCGTTCGGCCTGATGGTTACGCTTGTCTGGCTGTATATTGAGATGCTTCGCCTGTTAGCCAAGATCGCCAGCCGTGATTAAAGCGGCTAGTTGGGATGACGAAGGGGCTGTTTCGCTTTTGGCGGAGCGGCCTCTTTTTTGTGGTTATGGCCCACGGTTTTTCAATGCTTACGCAAGGCGAAACGAAGATAATCCTTCGTCACGGCCACAGGCTGACTGCCTGTCAGGAAGCGCTGATCGCTCACCCGCCATGTGTGCGTGGATTTATCTTTTCTGCGAATATAGACGTAGTTGTAGGGGGTAGTGGCGTAGATGGAGTAGCCCTTTTTTGCGCAATCCCGTAGAAATTTGACGTCCTCGCCAAGCGAAAGATTTTGAAAGCGTACATTTTTGAGGATTTCTCTCCGAAACAAGAGGGTTCCTCCTTGAACGAAGCGGACGAATTTGTTCTTTTCTTGAGGAGAGCGAATGATAAGCTTGTTGCTCGCGACCAAATAGACCAAGCACGCGTGCTTGCCGGTCACCGGACTTTTCGTGCGCAGAAGCGCTTTGACTTGCTCGTTCAGATAGTAAGGGGAATAATAGTCATCGTGGTCGAATTTAGCAATGAGCGGATATTTGGCCCTGCTGATGCCGCAGTTCAAACATTGGCCTAACGAGATTTGCTCCGGAACTTGATAAACGGATACATTCGGGAGGATGGACGCTTTTTTTCTCCATTCCTGCAAATTGATGCTGTCCTTGTTAAGGATAATAATCAATTCTTTGCGCCTATAGCGCTGCATGCGGTAATTGTTCAAAATATTTAGGAGAAAATCAGGCTGATTCGTGCAAGTGATAATGGACACACCCGGTTTGGACAACGCTTCCCCCTCCGCTCGGTTACCTGGCTTTATCCTTTTATGAAATTCAAAATCACGGGACTTTGCTTGGGCAGAATTTGAGGGAGAGTAGCGATATGCAACGTTTCCGATCGTCAGGCGGCAAGGACGGAAGGCGGGCAACGACTGTCACAAAAAGGTGCCTTCCATTGTCGTAGTACTAACGAATCAAGAAGCAAGGAGGATTGCCGATGACAGTCGCCCAAACCTATGAGCGATACCAGTCGATGCTCTTCGGATTGGCTTATCGGATGCTGGGGATGGCTGCGGACGCGGAGGATATCGTTCAGGACGTGTTCGCTCAATATATGCAGGTCGATTCGACGGGAATTTTGAATGAGAGAGCTTATCTGGCGAAAATGACGGCGAACCGCTGCATCAATCTGCTCAAGTCGTCTCGCCGCAAGCGGGAAACGTATGTCGGGGAGTGGCTGCCCGAACCGCTGCCCGGCGGAGAGTCGGTCGCCGATCAGGCGGAGCGCCGCGACAGCATCGGTTATGCGTATGTTGTTTTGCTGCAGAAGCTTACTCCGTTGGAGAGAGCGATCTACATTCTGAAGGAGTCGCTAGGATTCGAATATGCGGATATCGCGGGCATTCTGGATCGTACCGAGACGAGCTGCCGGAAAACGTTCAGCAGGGCAAAGGCGAAGGTAGGGGACGATTCGGCCGCACCGTTGACGGGGGAGGCGGTGAAGGATGCCAAGGAGCGCTTTGTCGATGCATTCCTTCGCGCATCGGATACGGGCAATTTCCGGCCGCTGCTCTCGTTGCTGCTCGATGATGTCGTCCTGATTACGGACGGGGGAGGCAAAGCTCGGGCAGCGATCAATCCGATCTTCGGGATCCGGCGAGTACAGGCGTTCCTCGAAGGCTTGTCCTCCAAGGGTACTTTTCAGGAGGGCTGCGAACGCATCTTTATAAATGGAGAACCGGCCGTGCTGCAACGGAAGGAAGGGCGGATTGTGAAAGTGCTGTACGCAGAATGGGAGCCGGATGGCTCCCGTATCCGCCGTCTTTATATCATCGTAAATCCGGATAAGCTGACTCGATTCACTTGACGGCGCCTGGGTACAAGCCCGTGGATACGCCGATGCGATTCCATGCATTGATGACGTTAATCGCCATGATCAGGTCGATGAATTGTTTTTCGCTGAAGTGCTGACGTACGCGATCATAGACTTCCTTAGGGACTCCGGCTTCAGACAGCTTGGTCGCGTACTCCGTCAGCTCGATCACGGCGCGTTCCTCCGCAGTAAAATGCGGCACCTCATGCCAAGCGGTCAGCAGCAGAAGCTTCTCCGCGCTTTCGCCCATGCTCAGCAGATCCTTGGCATGCATATCGATGCAGTACGAGCAGTTGTTGATCTGCGAAGCGCGCAGCTTGATCCATTCGTACAGCTTGCGATCCAGCCCGCTGTTCTGAATAAATTGCTCAAGCCCGAGCATAGCCTTGTAGGCAGCCGGGTTGGCCTCGTAATGATTCATTCTAAGCTCCATATTGAATCTCTCCTCACAGTCCTTTATTTGCTTACATGATTAAGACAACGAGGAAACCGGATTTGTGACACGCAGGAAGCTCTCCATGAAAATCGCCACACCACACGTGCGTATTCCCGCCATTCAACCAAAGTCTGCTCTAATAGAACCGCCCCGCGCACTAATCTCGTAATCCCGCAAGCTGCACCTCGTCAGAAACGCCAAACTAGCTGCCGCAAAACAGTTGGAATACAACCCGCAACTTGTATTATCCTTTTTTATATTGTTTTTACTTTGATTTATGTGTTAACATAGAGTTAACACTACGTTAACAAAAGTATTGTCAAAAGAATTATCAAAAGGATTGAAGGCGGGGTTTCAGTCATGATTGCAGTTTCCATCGTTCTCGTCTTATGCTCCGGGCTTGCGCATGCCGTTTGGAATATGTTTGCTAAGCAGAGTACGGATAAAGCGGTATTCCTATGGGCGATTTACGCTCCGTCGACCGTCGTGCTGCTGCCTGTGCTGATCAACGAGCTGGCGGGAAGCCAGTTTTCTTTGCGCGAATGGATGTTCATGGGAGCGTCGTTGGTCATGCAGAGCATTTATGCATTCCTGTTGGCGCAAACGTACAAAGCGGGGGATTTGTCGCAGGTATATCCGATTATGCGCGGAATGCCGACGCTTCTGACGCCGGCGTTGGGTGTGCTGCTGCTGGGCGAATCGCTGCCGACATGGGGATGGATCGGTATCGGCTGCATGCTGATCGGATTCGTGGTCATGGTTGGACGGCGGCAGGGGACGGGACCATCATCGTCCGTTCGGCCGGTCCTGCTGGCACTTGGAGTCGGTTTGTGTATTACGACATATACGCTGGTCGACAAGGTGAATTTGGGGCACTTGTCTCCGCTCGCCTTGCTGGAAGTGACGAATATCGGGTTTTTGCTGGGATTGACTTCATCTGTGCTGAAGCCGGGCCGGTTAAAAACGGTCATCCTGCGTCATCGCAATATTCTCTGGCTGGGGGCAATCCTGTCTCCAGGTTCATACCTGCTGTTTCTATTCGCCGCCAGAACGGCCGACGTCTCCACGGTCGCTCCCTTGCGGGAGGTCGGGATCGTATTTGGCACGCTGCTGGGACTGCTCGTCTTGAAGGAGTCGCAAGGTACGCGCCGACTTGTCGCATCCGCCGCGGTCGTTACGGGGATCATGATGATCGCGATTGGCGGACACTAAAGCTGGATAGCCGTTGCAACCGCCACAATGAGGCTGTCCCATAAGCCAACCAAGTTGCTCTGTAAGATAATCGATGAACAAGGTGAAGGTGTATATACCTCCCTCCGATGCTATACGCTCCTGAAAATTGAATGGGTAAACCCGTTACGCGGTGATTTCAGGAGCGTATGAGGCAGTCTCCAGGAGGTATATACACCTTTTTTGATTATCGCTCATCTTGCAACTCTGCTTATGGGACAGCCTCATATTCTTCACATTAATTTGTGAATTATATCACAACCTTAACGATGCCCCATTGTTATAATCGGTATATATAAGTTGACCCAAATCATCTCTTACTGATTGCAATGGACTCCCCTCTTCCCTGGTTCAACTTATATAGATCCTAAAATACAATTCAAGTTGGAGATGACAACTATGAAAAAGGCATTTATCTTAGGCGGAACAGGATTTCTCGGATACTACACAGCGAAGGAATTGCTTGCCAGAGGATACAAAGTCACAGAAATCTCGCTTCCTCCTACTCCTGCTCCCGATTTATTTCCTGCAGAGGTGGAGAGTCATCTAGGCGATATTCAGACCTATACCGATGAGCAAATTTTTCAATTGCTCGACGGGGTTTATGCCTTTATCTACGCAGCGGGCGCGGATGAGCGTATTTGCCCGGAGGCTCCGGCAGCCACCTTCTTCTACAAGGCAAACGTGCTTTCCGTGCAACGGATTGCCCGATTAGCCCGTCAGGCCGGTGTGAAAAAGTTTGTGCTGTTCAATTCGTACTTCAGCCATTTTGCCGAGCAATGGCCCGAGCTGAATTTAAGAAAGCAAGCTTATCCTCGTACACGGCTGCTGCAAGAAGAGGTTGCCATGCTTGAAGGCGGCAAGGATATGGCTGTCATGAGCTTGCGCTTGCCTTATATATTCGGCGTAATGCCGGGGCGTACCCCGCTTTGGACAATGTTTGTCGAGCAAGTCAGGGGAAAAGAAACGGTGTACGTGCCACAGGGCGGTACGGCCATGGTGACGGCCAAACAAGTGGCCGAAGCGGCGGCAGGTGCGGTAGAGTACGGGGAGCATGAGGGCCGATACGCGATTTGCGATACCAATATGAAGTATCTTGAATTTTATCAATATATGGTAGAAGCATTGGGACAAACCGACACGACCCAGCTTGTTCCTGCTCCGATCGAAGCGTTTAAGCCCGCTATGGCCGAACATGATGAAACGGTCGGAAAAGCCGGAAAAGAGCACGGCATTCACCTCGCCGTTACCGCCGACATTCAAGGCCGCGATGCATACTTGGACCCGAACGATACACTGCCTATCTTGAAAATAAATCGAGACGACGTGGTTGCGAGCATTAAAGAAACGCTTGAAGTTTGTGCACATGCTCAGCATTAAAAGGGCTCCGACATAACGCTAAGGCGATCGCTCTCGGGTACTTTCACCCAAGAGCGATCGCCTCTTTAACTATTTTCGAAGCACTTGACTGGGCAAACGTCCCGTCGGCTCGTGGCGAGGTTGCTTGGCGACCGCCGAGCCGTCCGCAAGGCGAATCCAGGTGTCGAAGCTGCGTTCGCCTTCCCGCAGCGAAATGACTCTGGCTCCCGGCATAAAAGGGCGATCAAGATACGCATTGCGCGTCGTGCGTCCGTAGCAGAGGCGAATACCTCGCCATTCGCCCCAATAGTCGTTGCCGTGGTCGTGCCCGGCGAAGGTTCCCATCACGTCGCCCATCTCGATCATTGCGGCGAACATACCGGAGTTGATCCACGGGGCGCAAACGACTTCGTATCGCTCTCCGTAGCAGACCTCGAAGTCCCAGACGTCGTTGTATTCGGGCAGCGGAATGTGGAAGAAGGCAAGCGCCGGCAGCGGCACGCCTCCGTTGTCGTCGGTCAGCCGATACGATTGCTGCGCGTACCATTCGATCTGATCCCGGCGTATCCAATCATAGAAGCCTATGCGGCTATACTCCAGCGGCGAATAGCTGCCGGAATCCAAAAAATACAGAGCCGCAGCAGCGCTCCCGTCGCTGCCTGCGACACTCAATACATAGTTGCCCGCCCCGTGAACGCCTGGAGGATTCGGTTTGGCATAGTTCAGCGGATAGGTAAGCTGGAGAGCGTGAAGCTGCTCCCTGGTAATTGTGCCCTCGGAGTCGTGGTTGCCGAATACGGCCGCCCACGGCGTCCCCGCCCGCTCGGGAATCTCGCAAGCGCGGCGGAATGCGCCCGCCGGATCGGGATGCCCGGCCGAAGCGATGACATCCCCGGTGTAGACGACCAGATCCGGGCGTTCCGCCTCCAGAATCGACAGCATCATCGCTTCCATCGCGCGCTCCGCTTCGCTGTCCTCATAGAACTCCGGGTCCGTAAACTGCACAATCTTGAAGGTTCCGTCCTCGCGAAACCGCAACGTTTTAGCCTTGGCATACCCCTGTTTCATCGGATACCTCGCTCCTCGCCTCATTAACATAGTCCACTCGAACAAGCCGACTTCTCTCGTCCGAACGAAGACACGCCCTAAGCATAAGAGCGGCAATTCCGCTCGTCAACCAGCGCTTCTGCATTTTCGCCAACAAGTCACATTCGTATCATTCGGAAGTCATCATCCTAGTAGTGAGCGACCTGCCGGCTTTGCAATAATAGGATCATGAGTTACGCAACGAGAGAGGATGAACCTGATGGAAGCGCTTGCGACCGCTAACCGAACGAAAGCCGCGGCAGCCAAAGCCGCACCGAGCCGTGCTCGCCTGTTCCTGAGAGAAGTGAAGAGATACAGGATGCTGCTGCTTATGACGGTGCCCGGACTGGTTTACTTATTTATCAACAATTACATTCCGATGTACGGAGTCATTCTGGCCTTCAAAAACCTGAACTACGTCCAAGGCATCTGGGGCAGCCCGTGGGTCGGAATGGACAACTTCAAGTTTTTGTTCAACTCTCCGGACGCGTATTTGATTACTCGCAATACGATTTTGTACAACGTCGCTTTTATCATCGTTAACCTCATGCTCGCTTTGACCGTTGCCCTGCTGATCAACGAGATCAAGGACAAGGTTGTCGCCCGATTTTATCAGAGTACCTTCTTGCTGCCGCACATTATCTCGATGGTCGTTGTCGCGTACCTCGTCTACAGCTTTCTTAACGCGGACAGCGGACTGGTGAATCGGCAGCTTTCCAGTTTGTTCGGCTTCGACTCCATTTCGTGGTACAACGAGCCGCAATATTGGCCGTACATTCTCGTCATCGTGAACGCCTGGAAGGGCGTCGGATTTCTCGCAATTATCTACTTCGCCGCGATCATCGGCATCGACAAGGAGTACTACGAGGCCGCCATCATCGACGGAGCCGGCAAATGGAAACAGATGACGCGCATCACCCTGCCGCTGATCGCTCCCGTTATTATCGTTATGACGCTGCTTGCAATCAGCTCCATCATGCGCTCGGACTTTGGTCTGTTCTATCAGGTCACGATGAATTCCGGGCCGCTGATGCCAACGACCAATACGATCGACACGTTCGTCTATCGGGCGATGGTGAAGCTGGGAGACATCGGCATGTCGGCCGCCGCCGGTTTCTATCAATCCGTTGTCTGCTTCTTCTTGATCCTGAGCGCGAACTTCGCCGTCCGCAGAATCAGCAAGAATGACGCTCTATTCTAATCCAAGGAGGCGCACTGTAGATGAACCGTATGAGTTTTGCGCGCGTTTCCTTCATTCATCTGTTCTTCGGAGCATTCGCGATTGCATCGTTATTTCCGTTCCTGCTGGTGTTCATGGTTTCGATAACCGACGAGAGCTCGATCGTTCAGAACGGTTATTCCATTCTGCCGAGCAAAATCAATTTCGCCGCGTATTCCTTCCTGTTTAACGACTTTGCGCAGATTGCCCGTTCCTACGGCGTGACGATTGCGGTGACATTGATCGGAACGACCGTCAGCTTGCTGATTACGGCGTTGTTCGCCTATCCGCTGTCCCGAAGAGGGCTGCCGATGCGCCGTACGCTGTCTTTTATCCTGTTTTTTACGATGCTGTTCAGCGGCGGGATGGTCCCGTGGTATATGACCTACGTGATGACGTTCGGGCTGAAAAATACGCTGCTCGCGATGATCATCCCCGGTCTGATGCTGAGCGCCTTTAATGTCCTGCTTATGCGCAGCTTTTTCGCCAATACGATTCCGGAATCGATTGTCGAGTCGGGTACGATTGACGGGGCGGGGGAGTTTACGATCTTCCTTAAACTGATCGTACCGCTATCGGCGCCGATCATGGCGACCATCGGACTGTTTAATCTGCTGGCCTACTGGAACGACTGGTACAACTGTATGCTTTTCATCGACAAGCCGGAGCTCATGAACATTCAATACTTGATGACGAAGACGCTCAACAACGTGCAGTTTCTGATCATGAAGGCGGATACCTCAAGCCAGGTCGGCGATCTGATTTCCAAGATGCCTACGGAGACGGTGCGTATGGCGCTGGCCATTATCGGCGTCGCCCCGCTGCTGCTCGCTTACCCGTTCTTCCAGAGGTTCTACATTAGCGGCATTACCAGCGGCGCTGTGAAAGGCTGATAGCGCGGCTGCTCAGTTCCAATATACAGGATATACTTAATGAGACGAGAGGAATGATGGGGCATGAAAAAGAAACTAATAGCCGGGGGCTCATTAGTTCTGGCGACCGCGCTGACGCTTGGTGCCTGCGGTCAAAGCAATAACGGGGGAAGCCAGCCGTCCAAGGAAGCCGGAGCGTCCGGCAGTCCGTCCGCATCGGCGCCTGCATCCGCAAGCGCTGCAGGTCTGGAGCCATACAAGCTGACGCTGGTTTATCCAGGCTCGGCCCAGCGCGATATGGCTGCGGTTCAGGAGGAAATGAGCAAATATTTGACGGAGAAAATCAACGCTACCGTTGAACTGAAGCCGATCGATTGGGGCTCCTGGACCGACAAAACGAATCTGATGAAAATCTCGGGCGAAACGTTCGACTTGATTTTCACTGCGGGTTGGTACGCTTATGCGCAAGACGTGTCCAAGGGACAATTCCTGGAGCTGAACGATCTGGTCGCCAGCCACGGCAAGGATATTCCTCAGGTGCTGGGCGACGACTTTATCAAAGGGGCGCAAATTAACGGCAAGCTGTACGGCGTACCGACGAAAAAAGAGTTTGCTCAGGGCTTCGGTTTCCTGCTGAACAAGGATCTGGTCGACAAGTACAAGTTC
Source organism: Cohnella sp. LGH (assembly GCF_017671885.1). Taxonomy (NCBI): domain Bacteria; kingdom Bacillati; phylum Bacillota; class Bacilli; order Caryophanales; family Paenibacillaceae; genus Cohnella; species Cohnella sp. LGH. Next base: position 8,488,328 of record NZ_CP072117.1, on the reverse strand, counting down.
GACATCTCCGGCGTCAAGACGCTGGAGGAGATGGAGGAAATGTTTAAGACAATCAAAGAGAACGAGCCTGACGTTGTGCCTATCGTAAGTAACCGTTTCTCCAACACTTGGCATGCGGCCAACTACGACGGCAGAATTTCCCGCGACAGCAAGGAGCTAAAAGTGGTCGACGATCTGGCGGATCCGAAGTTCATCGATTTCCTCAAGCGGATGCGTCAGTGGAACTTGAACGGTTGGTTTGACAAGGACGTCGTCACATCCGACGAGAGCGACCAAGCGATCAACATGATCAAAGCTCGCAAAGCTTTCGCCATCGGACAATCGCTGAAGCCGGGCAAGGACAAAGAGATGACCGTAACGACCGGAGTGCCGCTAGTACAAGTGGAGACGGCGATGCCGTACACGACGACGGGCGAAGCGCAAGGCGCGATGCTGGCGATCTCCCGCACGTCCAAAGATCCCGAGCGCGCGATGATGTTCCTGAATCTGCTGTATACCGACGCCAAGCTGCTCAATATGCTCGACTGGGGCATCGAAGGCCAGCACTACGTCAAAGTATCCGATAACGTGATCGATTATCCGGAAGGCGTCACTGCAGAGACGCAAGGCTACCCGAGCCCGGGCGGCTGGATGTTCGGCAACCAGTTCAATTCCTACCTCTGGGCGAACGAAGACCCGGACAAATGGGAGCAGTTCAGCAAGTTCAACGACAGCGCGGAGCGCTCCATTGCACTAGGTTTTACATTCGACGAGACGCCGGTTAAAGCGGAGATGGCGGCGATCGGCAACGTAGAGAAGGAATTTGGAGCGGTGCTGCGCGCCGGAGCAGTCGATGTTGAGGAGACGGTCGCCAAGTTTAAGGCGAAGCGCGATGCGGCAGGCTATCAGAAGGTGCTGCAGGAAACGCAGCGGCAGCTGGATGAGTGGGCGAAAGCCAACGGAAAATAAAATAGGTCGAGAGCGGGGCTGGAGAGAGTTTTCCAGCTCCTCCTTCCTTTTCCCGTCGACGCGGAGTATGACATAATAACGGCATAGGAAATCTATCTTCCACGATCCTTCGAGGAGGCCGAGCGATGAATCCCAAACGTTCGCTTCGTTACAAATTAATCGTCGGCTTCGTCACGATCGCGCTGCCGCTTGTTTGTCTGCTGCTCTACAGTAACTATATGGCGTCCAATTCGGTGCGGGAGCAAGCTGCGGAATCGAACCGCAGCATGATCGCCTTGTATTCGAACCAGATTCAGACGGCTCTCGCCATAGAGACCAACTACTTGTACGATCTAGCTTCTAACGACGTCGACATTTTGTCCTTGGGCAAACTAGAAGGCTCGTCCAGCGATTATACTTTGACAAAAGTTCGCATCTTACACAGCTTGGACCGGTATAGTCGATTCGACAGCAGCGTCGATACGCAGTTCGCCTACTCCGTCGCTCATCGCGATTTTATTCCAACGCAAATTCCCGGCGAGAACTACGACGACATGCTGCAAATCCGGCAATGTCTGGAGCGCCGCCTGAAGGACGCCCAGCCGGGCAGTCCGTATTTTACTCAGTGGAAGGCAACCTCCTGCGGCGACACGTACGGCTTGATGCGGATCGTCGATTCCGGCTCCGGGGTTTATCTTGGCGCCTGGGTCAGGCTCGACCATCTGATGGTTCCGCTGGAATTAATTCAGCTGGGAAGGGAAGGCTTTGCCGCCTTTGCGAACGCGGAAGGCAGGCTGCTCACGGGAACGGCTGCAGACAAAGGGTTGACCGGATCGCCCGTGATCGATTCCGCGGCGCCCTATCAACGGATGACAGGTAAAGAGGATACCTACATTGTCGTCAGCCATCCGGTCGCTTCGACCGACGTGGAGCTTGCCGCGTTCATCCCTGAGCAGGGAATGCTGCAAAACCTGTCGCGCTTCCGCGAGTTTATTGCGTGGATTCCGATTTTCGTTGTCGTGCTGCTGTCCCTCTATTTGCTCTATTTGAACCAAATCATAATTCGACCGGTGAACGAGCTGCTTAAAGGGATGAGAACGCTCAAAAGGGGAGATTGGGAATTCCGCCTTACCGGCTCCCCGTCCAAGGAGTTTCATCTGGTGAACGAGAGCTTTAACGATATGGTTCAGCAAATTCAAACTCTGCAGATTCACGTCTACGAGGAGCAAATTCGCACGCACAAGGCGGAGCTGAAGCATTTGCAGCTGCAGATCAATCCGCACTTTCTGCTCAACAGCATCAACGTCGTCTACAACTTGGCCCAGATCAAAAATTACAGCGTCATTCAGGCGATGTGCCTGAATCTCGTGAAATATTTTCGCTTCGCGACCAAAACCGGTCAACCCTTCGTCGCTTTGGCGGAGGAGATGGAGCATATGGACAGCTATTTACGGATTCAGCAGCTGCGTTTTCCCGGAAGAATTACGTTTCGGATCGAAATGGAGGGCAATGTCGGGGAGATTCCGATTCCGCCGCTTGTCGTTCAGCCGTTTATTGAGAACGCAGTGAAGCATGGCTTCGATTTTATGGATGAGCCTTTTCACATTGAGATTCGGGCGCGGTTGGAAGAGGAGGGCTGTCGGATTCGGATTGCCGACAACGGCTCCGGTTTTCCGGAGGAGGTTCTGGCCGAACTGCAGAGCGGGAGCTATTTTATGAGGAACGACGATCTGCACTTAGGGATGCGCAACAGCTATCATCGTCTGCACCTGCTGTACGGCAGCGGGGCCGGATTGTCGTTCGGCAACGGGCGCGATTCGGGGGCGTGGGTGGAGCTGGAAATTCCCGCGGAAAACAAGGAACAAGCGGAATGGCTGACGAGCCGCAGCGGATAAAGCCGGAGGTGAACGATTTGCGGGTGCTTATTGTCGATGATGAGATGTACGCAGTCATGGGGATCAAGGATGCGATCGATTGGCAGGGGCTGGGCGTGACCGACGTATGCGAGGCTTTCAACATGCGGGAAGCGGTGAAAATACTGGAGCGCCAGCCGGTCGACGTCATGATCTGCGATATCGAGATGCCGAAGGGGACGGGAATCGAGCTGTTGGAGTGGGTGAACGAGCGGTCTCTTAGGATGGAGACGATCTTTCTGACCGCACATGGCGACTTCCGGTTTATGCAGCGGGCGATTCAGTTAAGCAGCTTTGATTATATTATGAAGCCGGTGGAGTTCGACGTGCTGGAGCAGACAATCCGCAAAGCGCTGGATACGGTGCAGAAGAAGAAGGCTGAATTGGCGCTTACGGAGCAATATAAGCCCTATTACGAGCTGTGGAACAAGAAGAAGACGCTGCTCAGCGAGAAGTTCTGGTACGATTTGCTGGCGGAACGCATCGTGGTCGGTCCCGGCGACGAGGAACGGCTGCCGGCGGAGTATGGGATTACGATGCAGGCGGATGCGAAGCTGCTTCCGGTAGTCGTCAGTGTGGAAAATTGGAAAAGGGAGCTCAGCACGCGGGACGAGGAAGTGATGGAGTACGCGATTCGTCAGTCGGTGTCGGAGATGGTCGTCGCCGATTCCAGCGGGGAGGTCGTGCAGACGAAGCATGGGGTAACGGTAGCGCTGCTGTACGTTTCTCCTGACGAGGAAGGGACGCTGCGGGAGGTCGTCGGCGAACGGTGCGGCAGATATATTGAAGCTTGCAGCACGTATTTGAACTGCTCGGTGTCCTGTTATATCGGAGAGCCTGTGCCGCTGCGCGAGCTAACTCCGATGTACAAAGCGCTGCTTGCGCTCGAATACAACAATCTCAGCGAATCGAACCAGCTCAATTGGCTAAGCAAACAGGAGGCCGAGCCAGCGGCCGACCCCCGGCTGCCGGACTTCGGCGCGTGGACGCTGCTGCTGGAGAACGGCAAGGCGGAGGAGCTGGGAGCGCGGCTGAGCGCGAGTTTGCGGGAGCTGGCTGCGGATCGTCGCTTTGGGGCAAGTGTGCTTCAAGCCTATTACCTCGGCTTTCTGCAAATGGTGTATTATCTGCTGCAGAAGAAAGGGCTGTCGGCCTATCGGCTGCTGCAGGATGCAGGCGTTCCCGCCGAAGCGTCTCCGCGCACGTTGGAACAGATGGAGGACTGGGGGATCCGCATTATCCGCACGGTTCACAGGTATCTGTTCCAGGAGGAATCGACGATAGAGCGTCTATGCGCCTACATTTCCGAGCATCTGGCGGAAAATATCACGCGCGAGATGCTGGCCGAGCACGTGTATTTGAATTCGGCGTACCTGTCCCGTCTGTTCAAGAAAGAGAAGGGGATGAGCATCACCGACTATCTTCTGCAGGAACGCATGCGGATCGCCCGGGATCTAATCGAGAGCTCGACGCTTCCGATCTCGGACATCGCGCAGTCGGTTGGCTTCAGCAACTTCTCCTACTTCGCCAAAATGTTCAAAAAGGTGCACAATGTAAACCCTCAGCAGCTTCGGAAGTTATCGGGCTGTCCGGGATGAGGGGGGAAGGCCAAAAAAGTGCCTCGACGCTCGCCAAGCAGGGGAGCATAGGCCAAAAAAGTGCCTCGACGCTCGCCGAGCGGGGGGAGCGTGAGCCTTTGAGTAAACAACCGCAGGGACACGCCCTCGCAACGGCCTGCCAGACTGTTTCGATCTTCGTTTGCGGTTCGGCTATACGCAATTGCGATCTGCCGGAACGGGATCCACAATCCTCCATCCTCTATATCTTGACACTTACCCTGTGTTGTAACTATAATGATTACAACGAAAGGGTGTTGCGCATGAAAATCAGCAGCCGTTTTGCTATAGCGGTACACGTGCTGTCGCTGCTTGCAATTACGCCAAGCGCTCATAATACTTCGGAGTGGATTGCCGGAAGCGTTGGGACTAATCCGGTTATTATCAGGCGAATTTTGGGGCAGCTTAAGAAGGCGGGGCTTGCGACGGTTAAGGCGGGGAGCGGCGGCGCTCGTCTGTCTAGAGGCTTGGACGAGATTTCTCTGCTGGATGTCTATCGCGCGGTGGATGTTGTCGAGGAAGGCAAGTTGTTCCATATCCATAATGAGCCTAACCCGCAATGCCAAGTCGGCGCTAACATTCAAGCGGTTCTCCAACTGCTGCTGGCGCGTGCGCAGGAAGCAATGGAAGGCGTTCTGGCCGACATCACCATGGAGGAACTCGTATCCGTCCTTTCCAAGCAGATTCAAGCACAAGCTTGAGGCGGGCGGACTGCGGTTTTTCATACGGGAGTTGTAACTATAATAGTTACAACTCAGCAGAAGAAGCTTCACCCTTTCCCTCATAAAAACCACTTTGCTTAGGAGGCAAACGACTATGAAAATCGGAATTATCGCGGCAAGCGGCAAAGCAGGCACAGCTATTCTGAAGGAAGCGGTAGCGAGAGGTCATGAGGTTACGGCGTTCGTGCGCGATGCAGCGAAAATCAAGGAAAGCGGAGTTAAGGTTGTGCAGAAGGATGCGTTCCAACTGACGGCGGAGGATGTAACGGGTTTGGATGTCGTCGTGAACGCCTTCGGAGCTCCGCTCGGTCAGGAGCATCTGCATGTGGAAGCGGGTCGGTCTCTGATTCAAGCGTTCCGAGGCGCGCCGGATACCCGCTTGATCATCGTTGGAGGCGCCGGCAGCTTGTACGTGGACGAAGCCAAAACGCTGCGAGTAGTGGACACGCCCGACTTCCCGGATCTGTTCAAAGCGACGGCTTCCAATCAAGCTCAGAATCTCCAGGACCTGAAGGAGTCGACAGGCGTCAAGTGGACCTTCGTCAGCCCGTCCGCCTTCTTTAACCCGGAAGGCAAGCGAACAGGGACATACCGTACCGGTAAAGACCATCTGCTGGTTAACTCCTCCGGCGAAAGCCATGTCAGCTATGCCGACTACGCGATCGCTATCGTCGATGAGATCGAGAATCCGCAACACGAAAACGAGCGGTTTACAGTCGTTTCCGACTTTGAATAAGTCCCTGTCGAACGAAAAAGGTGCAGGCTATTTCCCGTTGACGGAGTAGCTGCACCTTCTTTGCCGTTATTCTCTTTCGCCTTGGTGATCGGCAGTCGCGTTCGCCGCCCCGTTCTGCTCGAACGCCTCAGCCGCCTCCTCAGCGGAGAACTCTACGTCATCTTCTCCGGGGACAGGCATCTTGTTAAGCGGGATGGATTGAACCTCCGCCTTCGATAATTTGTCTCGGTGATTGGCCATGAGAACATCGCTCCTCTGCATCGTTAATTAGATCCACTGATTAGTGTGCAATGGAGACGGTTCGTTTATGCGCCGCACAATCCTGTCGCGATTTCGTAGCTTTCTTAGGTAATTCGAAGTATACTGACGGAAACAAGAGCAAACGCCGGATGAAGAACGGATAACGGGATAAAACGGCGCATCATCTCCGGACGCGACCGGGGATTAGACGGGGGCGGAACGCATGAACGGAATGCGGGAGGTTTGGCTGGGACGGTACGAGGGGGAGCTAGCGCGGATATTTGCGGAAGCGACAGGCGGTCTTTCGGCATTGCCGGCTCCTCTCGCCGATTTGGCATCGTCGCTGTTGAAGAGCTTCAATCCAGCGGCCTCGAATTCGGGAGAAGCCGGCGGAGGAACGAACTACATTTGCTTTCTTCTGCCTTTCTGGTTCAAGGAGCTGACCGGGTGTGGGGACGATCTGTGCCGGGAACTCGCGGTTGGCAACGTGTACGCGATGCTGCACTTCTTCTTGCTCGACGATGTGATGGATGCGAAGACCGTTGCAGACCTAAAGGAGACGAGACGCGCATTGGCCCTTGGTCAGATGCTGCATGAGGCGTTTAAACGGCGGTATGGGTATTATTTTCCGCCGGAATCCCCGCTTTGGGAGCGGTACGAGACGTATCTCGCAGACTGGGCTTGTGCCGTTGCGGATGAAGGCGACCAGAAGGCAGATCCCGCTAATCCCGCGGCTCTGGCGCGCAAATCGGCGCCCGTGAAGCTGTGCGCGGCAGGCATGCTGCTAGTGTCCGGGCGGGCGGAGCGCCTTCCCCAGATGGAGGAGGCGCTCGATCTCGCTCTGGCGACGCTGCAGCTTTCCGACGATTGGGCCGACTGGCGGGAGGACTTGGCCGAGGACGGGGAAAGGCGCAACGCTTTTCTGACGCTCGTTCGGCGTGCGCTGGAACTCCCTTCGAACCAACCGTTGGAAGAACGGTTGGTCAAACGGGGGATCTATCGGATTGGCTGTTTGCGAGAGTTGGTTGGGATCGCCAAAGGGCATCACGAGAAACTCGTAAATATGCCCGAAGTTCCTGAAGCGTTGCTGGCCTTTCATGCGGATATTGTAATGGGGCTTGAGAAGGATGCTATTGAAACGGAAGAACGAGTTGATCAATTGGCAGCCGAAGGCGGATTATCCATGCTTTTGTCGAATCTATCAAATAAATGAGGACTTTTGACCGAGGTCCATGGTATGATGAAAGTAGGCTTAACCACATTTTGGGAAGGGCGTGCTCTCATGTCACTGGAATCTCTTAAAGTGCAGATTATCAAGAAAGCTTGGGAAGATCCCGCTTTCAAGACAAGTCTTCTGAGCGAACCTAAGGAAGCGATCAAAGCCGCGTTCGGGATCGACATTCCCGCCGGCATCGACCTGAAGGTCGTAGAAGAAACCGCTTCGCAGTACTTCCTGGTACTTCCTCCGAACCCGGAGGATGTCGACGGCGGAGACCCAAGCGTCAATATCGTGTGGTAATGGATCTGCGGAAGAATCGAAGGGTTTTCCTTCGGTTCTTTTTTTTGGCGTTGAACGGTCAAGCGCCGGTACCGCTTAGCGAGTCGGGCTCCTCGGCGGCTGTGACCAACGGGAAGCGGATAATGGCTTCGGTTCCTTGCTGTTTGACGCTCCGGAATTCGATTGTTCCCTTCATGACTTCGATAATGCGGAAGGTAACCATGAGGCCGAGACCGGTTCCCTTCGCTTTGGTCGAGAAGAACGGGACTCCCAGCTTGGCGATTTGTTCCTCTTCCATCCCTTCTCCGTTGTCCTTGACCCGAATGACGACTTCGTCGTTCTCGGCGGTGGCGGACACCTCGATTTTCCCATTTGACCCCGTTGCTTCCAGACTGTTTTTGATCACGTTGATGAACGCCTGTTTGAGCTTGGAAGAATTTCCGTGGCAATAAAGGCCGGTTTGCGAACGGAACAGAAGAACTGTATCGTGCATCGCGGCTAGCGGAGTCATCATCGTCTCAATCTTGGAAATTTCCTCCGATAAATTCAGCAAAGACACGGTCTCCATCTCCGGCTTCGCGAAGGTTAGAAAATCGGTGATGATCGTGGCCGCTCGGTCCAGCTCGTTTGTTGCCATATCGAAGAACGGCTTGTTTTTGTCATCGGATTTACCCGACAGCAGCTGCAGGAAGCCTCTTGTCACCTGGAGCGGATTGCGGACCTCGTGTGCCACGGAAGCGGCGAGGTCGCTGATGATTTTCAGTTTCTCCGTTCTCTCGAGCCTATGGTTGTACAGCTCCAGCTTCTTGGAGTAATTGACCAGTGTGCCGTAATCGGCGGAGATTCGTCTGGCGAGAATGATGACGAGCGTCACCATGAGCCCGACAACGCCGAATTTCCATAGGAAGAGCGTATAAGTTCTCTCGCTTAAATAGTAGATGATCATGTCGGCCGTTCCCAGTATCGCTAGCAGAAACATTCCTATCGATAACGTGATGGCGTTTTTGTTTCCTTTAAGCGCATGGATGATGGACAAGACGAGAACAAGAACAAGTTGGAACAGAATCAGAACTCCGAAAATACGATTCGAGAGCAAGTAATAAGGCTCGAAGAAGCGACCGTTCGTGACGGCGTAAATCAGCAACGCAAGCAGGCCAAGAGCGGAATAGCCCGTTTGGAAATAACGAAACTTCGTGAAAAAGCGGAACTGTCCCTCGAACATCTGATCGATATAGTAGATGAGAGACGGGAACAGTACGAACATCGACGCGTCGAACAGGTACGACAGCAGGCGTCCGTATTCTTCGAAGTAGATGTAAGGAAGCGGCGAATAGAAGATCATCAGCAGACCCGTCGTGAGGGCGATCAGGGAGAGCGAGATCCACGTGCTGCGCTGTCTCCTATGCAAGTATCCGGTACAAATGAGCATGATCAACCCCAGGAAAGCGATGCCGGTTCCGAGAAGGACATCGGCAATGTCCCGGGAGATGAACCGCTCGGAGAGATCGTTGAAATCGTCGAGCCGAATGCCGCCGACCAAGCCGGCCCGTTCTCCGGTGACCAGGATGCGGATATACAGATCGGAAGACTCCGAGAGCGCCCCGATCGGCAAAATCAGCTTGTTCAGATCGAAAGCGAAAGCGCGGGTCGATTCCAGAAGCAGCTGCTCCCCCCGATAGACGGCGATATCTTGCGCATACAAGCGATCCGCCAGCAAACCTGGATTGACCCAATCCGAAGTAGGAGGCAGAACAAGCCGGATCCATACGCCGCGACTTTCGCTCGGTAGCGTCGTTCCGGGATCGTAAATATCTGCCTCCAGCCAATCTCCTTCAACCGAGGAAGGAAGGTCAAGAGAACCCTTTTCCGGGATATATTGAATTTGCCAATGCTGGATCGTAACCGCGTGAGGCTGGGCACTGGCAAGCTGAGGCGCAAGTATAAACAGGAATACAAACGCTCCCAAAGCCGATATTCTTAGCACCGACTTCATCGTACACCTCGCAAGTTACAAGTTATGCGTCTAACGTATCACAAAACCATCAATAATGTATAAAATTCGACAATATTTGTCATCATCCTGTGCAACTATTTATTCTTTCTTCAACGCTGTGCTTAATCTTCGAATCCCTTCTTCTATTCTGCTTTCAGATAAATTCCCATACCCGATAATGATCCGGTGCCTTTGGACGTCTCGCCGGAAGGCATGAACGGCAACCGGATAGACTCTGACGCCGTTTTCTTCGATGACGGACAGGAGCTCCGGCGTAAATGAGATCCCGGCGAATTCGGCGATCAGATGGATGCCGGTGGAATGGCCGAGAATGCGCACAGCGTCCCCGAACGAATGGCGCAGCTGCCGAATGAGGAAGTCTCGGCGCTTGCGGTACAGCTTTTTCATCTTCGCGATGTGTCGGTCCAGATAGCCTTCTTCGATGAATTCGGCCAGGATAAGCTGCTCCAACGACGGCGTGTGGAGGTCGGTGAGCCATTTCAAACCCCGAGCGCGTTCGATAAGAGAAGCAGGGAGGACGATGTAGCCCATACGAAGCGCCGGGGACAAAATTTTACTGAACGTGCCAATGTAGACGACGCGCTCCGGATCGAGCCCTTGCAGAGAGCTGACGGGCGCGCTCTCGTAGCGAAATTCGCTGTCGTAATCGTCTTCGACGATGTAGCTTCCGGTTCTGGCCGCATACTGGATGAGCTGGACACGCCGCTGGATTGGCAGTAAGCCCCCGATCGGAAATTGGTGGGACGGCGTGACGTAAACGAGCTTGGGGTTGATGTCCGCAGGCAGGAGGTCGGTGATCATGCCCGAATCGTCGACAGGAATCGGATGAAGTTCCGTTCCGGGAAGCGTGAACATCGTATGGATCTCGGAGGTAATCGGATCTTCCACCAGAACATCCGATTTTCCGGTCAGCAGCAGCTTGGCAACCAATGAAATCGCCTGCGTGGCGCCGGTCGTCACCAGAAGCTGTTCCGGTTCGCAGACGACTCCCCTGGACCTGCGCAAGTATCGGGCGAGTACGCCGCGAAGCTCGTGCCGTCCCTCCGGTCGGCCGTAGCCGAACGCTTCGGGCGAAGCTTCCGTGCAGATCCGTTTGGCTAGATCTCCCCATAGCTTCTTCGGAAACAGATCGAGAGCGGGAATGCCGTGGCGAAAATCGACCAGATCCGGATTGACGAGACCGTCTCTTATAAGCGGCTGCGAATCGTGCGGGACAGATCGGGCGGCCGGAACGGACGGCTCGATAAGCGGCAGAAGGGTGCCCTCGGCGACGAACGTTCCCGAACCGCGGCGGCCTTCGATGTAGCCTTCGGCGAGCAACTGCTCGTAAGCCTCCACGATAACCGTCCGGGACACCTGCAGGCTGGATGCCAAATCACGCGTACTGGGAAGCTGATCTCCTCCTTGAAGCTCCCCGTGCAAGATCCTCTGGCGGAAGGCCTCGTAAATTTGTCTGAACAGGGGCGTCCCGGAAGTTCGATCGATCGCCGTCCACATCATTTCTCTTCTCCTTCGTGCAAAGTGGTATGGTCAAAAATGCGTTCAAGTGATCCTGTTACAGTCCACTTTAACACGGTACATTAGGACTGGGAAGTTGGAAAAAGAGAAGAAGGGGAGAAGGCGGGAATGAAGCATTTGCCGAGGGGAACCGTTGTCGGGACGAAGCGGGAGGATGCCGTCTGCGAAGCGGTCCGGTTAACATACAGAGGCTACGGGGTATCGTTGGCTTATATCGGAGAAGAAGCCAAAGGCTTGCGGGAGTGCGTCGAAACGAAGAACGAGCTGAGAAGACTCATCGATATGCTGGGAGTCGCCGGAAGGTCGACGACGCTCCTGCTGGAGCTTTCCCGGATCGGCATGGGCGTCGACGACGAGCTTGCCTTTCGGCAACTGGAAGATTTGATCCGGGAGGCGGCTTTGTACGGTATAACGATCATGATTAACGCGGAGGGGGTTGAACTTGCGGACAACCTTTTGGACGCTTACAAGAGAGCCGCCAGGCTTTATCCGAGCGTCGGCATTACGCTGCAGGCGGATTCCGGGCGTGCGGAGGCGGACTTGGCCAAGATTATGCCGTTCTCCGGCCGAACCCGTCTCGTGGAAGGAGGCCGGACGGACTCGGCCGCTTACCATCGGCTGGCACGCATGGCAATCGCCTCGGGCCGCCTCGTTTCGCTGGTTGCGCATGACGAGGCCGCCTATCGCGAAGCTCGGATTCTCGGCTTGCAGGCGGCCTTGAACGCGGAAATCGAACTGCCCCGAGGGATGCGTCCGGATCTGCTGAATGAAGCGAAGAGCGCCGGATACCGGCCAAGGATACAGGTCGCTTACGGGCTGCCGGGCTTGAATCGGTAGCCTGCTGCGTGTGCGAGATCGCTCACAGATTCGCAGCTTTCTTCGGTTGGTTCGGAGTAAGCTCAACCGACTCGCTTTTCCGAACCGGGGAAATTCTCCAATAAGCCAGACCAACGAATAAGATACCGCCAACCATATTGCCAAGCGTTACGGGAAACATATTATGCAACCAGCCGGCGGCAGTAACCGCCTCGGGATGCTGCGGCAAGATCAGCGCAACGCTGAGCAAGGTCATATTCGCCACGCTATGTTCATAGCCGCTGGCAATAAAGGCGAACAAGCACCACCAGATGGCGAACATTTTGGCTCCTTCGCTTTTCAGCTTTATGCTCATCCAGACGGCAAGACATACGAGCCAGTTACAAAGAATGCCGCGGAAAAACAATTCCGTAAACGGAGCGTTCATCTTTTTCGCTGCGGCCGTAAAGACTAGATGTTCCGCCGGCACGGCATTGAACAGTCCCGAGCCCTTTACAAGCAAGGCGAATACAACCGCTCCCGCCAAATTTCCGATAAATACAATAAGCCAGTTGATCCATGTCTCTTTCATAGTTGTTTTGCCTGCCAGCGTACTGATCGTAAAAACCATATTGTTCCCTGTAAACAATTCCGCTCCTGCGATAATGACCAGGGTCAAGGCAATCCCAAAGCTTGCCCCCATCACTAACGGCTGAAAGGGGGAACCGGATTGGGCCAGCGGCGCTCCCAAGGTGAAGATAAGTATAATTCCGAAACCGACATAGGCTCCCGCAAGCATGGTCGCAATGAAGTAACCCAGCTTCTCTCGCTTCATATAGTTTGCTTTAGCGACGCCTACCTCCACAATCGCTTCAACATTTTGCTTAAACATCGCTATCTCCCTCCCATGGGAAGACGAATTTTTATACCAGCACGTAAACCTTATCTTCTTCAACGAGAGTATCGTAGGTGGCCACACAGCCGTCGTCCGGCTCCTGGACTTTGCCGTCGATCAAGGACACTTTGTATTCGTGTAGCGGACAGAACACATATTCGCCGGCCACGATTCCTTCGGCAAGCGGCCCCTGCTTGTGCGGGCAAACTCCGCCAATCGCTTTGATTCGATCGTCGGATAAGCGAAATACGGCAATTTTAAGGCCATCTACCACTATTTCGCGACCAATGCGGGGCGGCAGTTCGGCGAAGTTGGCGACAAACACCTTTTGTTTGACTTGAGTTGTTCCCATCCTTATCCTCTCCCTACTGTATAAAGCTCTTGTTCTTTATGCTCATTGCTGCGAATTTCCGTCCACGGGTCTTTGCGTTTGCCGGCTACGGCCGCATCCAGCTCCGCCAGCAAAGCTTTGCTTTGCTCAGGGTCCAGCAGTACGGACTTGACATGCTCAAATCCAAGTCGCTCCAGCCATGGCGCAGTACGTTCGGCGTAATTGCCTGTCTTCCTGTAGTATTGCAGCATGGCGCCGCACAGATCGATAACCTCCTGCTCCGTCTCAACCGTAGTCAGCAGCGTGGCCTCCTTCACTTCCGTACCGCCGTTGCCGCCGATATAAATCTGGAAGCCGTTTTCTACGCCGATGACGCCAAAGTCCTTAACTCCGCTTTCCACGCAGCTGCGAGGGCAAGCCGATACGCCCATCTTGAATTTGTGCGGGGTATCGATGTACTCGTAACGCTCCTCCAGCTTAATGCCCAGCCCCATGGAGTCCTGCGTGCCAAAGCGGCAGAAGTTGGCGCCTACGCATGTTTTCACGGAACGAACGGCTTTGGCGTAGGCGGAAGCGGAGGTCATGTCCAACTCTTCCCACATAGCCGGTAAATCCTCTTTATTTACACCGTACAGGCCAATGCGCTGACTACCCGTTACTTTGACAAGAGGCACATTGTATTTTTCTGCCACCTGCGCAATTTTCAACAGCTGCTGCGGCGTCGTTTTGCCGCCTCTCATCCTAGGAATGACCGAGAAGCTGCCGTTCTTCTGGATATTGCCATGCATGCGTTCATTAACATAACGGGATTCTTTTTCATCCTGATGCTCATTAGGGAAGGTAACATTAAGATAGAAATTAATCGCCGGACGGCATTTCGAGCAGCCTTCGGCATTGCGGAAGCCCAGCTCGCGGAAGACGTCCTTCGATGTTTTCAGACCCTTCTCGTGAATTTGCAGGACAATGTCGTCCCTGGTCAGATCCGTACAGCCGCAAATGCCCGTCGGCGCAAGCGCAACCTTGTCGCCCAGGACGTGCGAGAGCAGCTCGCCGATCATCGGCTTGCATTTGCCGCAGGAGTTGCCCGCTTTCGTACAGCGAACAACGTCGGCCACAGATGTTAATTGCTGCGCGTGGATCGCATTGACGATGGTTCCCTTCGTGACGCCGTTGCAGCCGCATACGGTATCGGTATCGTCCCATTGCGCTACGCTTGCTCCGGCTTCTTCGTCGGCGGCCGCCAGCAGCGTTACGGGATTCAGGGCGGCAATATCGGTCCCGTTCCGCAGCATTTTATAGTAGCGATTTTCTTCGGACGTATCGCCGTACAGCACGATGCCGACAATGCGATTATCCCGAATAAACAGCTTCTTGTAGCTGTTGTTTAAGCCGTTATAAGCCTCAATGCCCTTTACGTCGTCGCTCTCCCGGATGATGCCCGCCGAGAACAGATCGCAGCCGGACACTTTTAACGAAGTGGACACCGTACTGCCTTTATAGCCGTCCGTTGGGCGGTGTGCGAGCAGGTCGGCCAGTACCTTCCCTTGCTCATACAGCGGAGCGACCAGGCCGTAGATCGTTTTATTATGCTGTGCGCATTCGCCTACCGCATACACGTCCGCCGCGCTTGTGGTCATGAAGTCGTCAACGACGATTCCTCGCTCGACATGCAGCCCCGCGTCCTTGGCCAGCCCGGTCACCGGCCGGATGCCGACCGCCATAATGACCAAATCCGCCTCTAGAGTGCTGCCGTCGCTGAATTCAAGGCCTTCCACTCTGCTCGTTCCCAGTATGCGGGTCGTTTTTTTCTCCATTAGAAAGCGAATGCCCTGTTTCTCCAAATCCTTCTTCAATAAATTTCCGGCTGGTTCGTTCAACTGCGTTTCCATTAGCCATTTTTCCAAGTGAACGACTGTGACCTCCATGCCTTGATCGACGAGGCCTTTAGCCGCTTCAAGCCCTAGCAAGCCGCCTCCGATCACTGCAGCCCGCTTATATTGCTTGGCTTGTTCGATCATTTGCAGCGTGTCGTCAATGGTGCGGAAGCCCAACACGCCCGCCAGCTCCGCGCCCTCGATGGGCAGAATAAAAGACCTGGACCCTGTGGCGATAATACATTTGTCATAATGGATACATTGGCCTTCGGCCGTAATGACTTGTTTAGTTTGCGGATCCAGACGGATCGCCGGATCGTGGTGGATAAGCGTAATGCCGTTATCCTCGTACCATTGCAGCGGATTCGTGACGATTTCATCCACCGTCATCTTCTTTTGCAGGACATTGGACAGCATAATGCGGTTGTAATTCGTATAGGGTTCTTCGCCGATAATCGTAATCTCGTATTGATGGGAGTTCCGCTCCAGTATTTCTTCAATCGTTCTCACGCCGGCCATGCCGTTGCCGATTAGAAGCAGTTTCTCTTTTGTCATAGGGCTCCTCCTGTTGTGAAAATTTTCACTTATATATTGTGAATGTTTTCACTTTCTATACGATCATCGTATCATGATTCAAGGATTTCGTGTATCAGGGAATTCCCTGAAAAATGTGTTATTAGTCCCGGGGATCTACGACCCTGCCCGGATGCGACTTGATAATGGTATAATATTCCCTACCAACATCGATCCGGGCGGGGTGGAACCATCATGAAAATCATATTGGTCGACGACGAGCCGCTAGCGCTATTCCGGCTTCGGCGGGCGCTTGAACGCGAGAGCGAAGAGGTGGACATCGCTGCGGAGTATACCGATCCGAACGAGGTCGCTGCAGGCGTGATGGAGCATCGTCCCGATGTGGTATTTCTGGACATTCATATGCCGGAGATAGACGGGCTAAAGCTGGGAAGGCAGCTACAGGCTACAGTTCCCGGCATTGAGATTGTATTTGTGACGGCTTACGACCGGTATGCCGTAAAAGCCTTCGAGCTGTATGCGCTGGATTACGTCATGAAGCCCGTGCAGGAGGACCGATTGCGCCAGACGTTGCTCAGAGTGGAAGAGAAGCTGCGGATTAAGAAAGCTAGGCCAATGCCGGATTTGGAGCGCAGTCGTCATGTTCATACGCAGGCAGGAGGATCGGGATTCGCGGTTGCTGCTGCTGACATGCGTCTGCATTCTGTTTAATCTGGCCTGGAGCATCGCGGATTCTTTCTCGGAAACGATGCATGTCTACTATCCGCTCGATCTTGCAGTAGCGGTCATCTTTTTCTCGGCATACTGGTTTCTGAGATATTTGCGCAATACCGATAAAATTAGCGACTTGTACGAGAAGCTGCAAATTTCGGATAAAATGAAGGATCGATTTCTGGCCAGCACCTCGCACGAACTGCGAACTCCTTTACACGGCATTATGAATATTACGGGCAGCATCTACGCCAGAGAAAAGCACAAGCTGGAGGAAACCAGCCTCAGGGAGATGGAACTGGTAGGCACGGTCAGCAGGCGGATGTCTCGTCTATTGGACGACCTGCTAGATATCGCCCGACTTCAGGAGCATCAGGTCGTTCTTCGACCCGAGCCGGTAAGCGTGCAGGCGATTGTGCCGGGCATTCTGGCGATGTTGAAGCATATGGCGGAAGGCAAGCCGATCCGCTTGGAGATGAGGATAGACGATTCTGCGCCTCCGGTATGGGCGGACGAGAAGAGGTTTGTGCAGATTTTGTACAATCTGCTGTACAACGCGCTCAAATATACGGAGCAAGGCAGCGTTCGGGTCTCCTTGGAGACTGGTGAAGGCTATGCCGAGATTCAGGTGTCCGACACCGGCGCCGGTATGGATGAGGAGACGAAAGCGCGTATTTTCATGCCGTACGTTCAAGGAGATTATGGCATTCGCGACGGCAGATGAATCGGACTTGGCCTAAGTATTTGCAAACAGCTGGTCGAGCTGCACGGAAGCGGGCTGCAGCTTGACTCTGTGCAGGGACAGGGCTCGACTTTTCGATTCAGGCTGCAGTTCGCCGATAAGCAAGTGGCTTCACCCCCTACTGATGAGGAGCTCTCGGAACGGGAGGTCGCCGCGTCGCAGCAGGCGATTGCCGTCATTCGCTATCCGGAAGACGAGAAGGAATACGGGACGATCGGAGATTCCTCGCTTCATCTGCTCTCGGACCGGGAGATTCGTATATTGGCCGTGGACGACGAACCGATCAACCTCAAGGTGCTCGAGGGCATCTTGTCGTCGGAGCCTTATATTCTGCAAACGGTTTGCTCCGGACAAGAGGCGTTGGAACTGCTGGAATCGGACAACTGGGATTTGCTGATCGCGGACGTCATGATGCCGGGAATGTCCGGGTATGAGCTGACGCAGAGAGTGAGGGAGCGGTATGCCGTATCGGAGCTTCCGGTGCTGCTGCTTACCGCGCGCAGCCTGCCGGCCGACATCTATACCGGTTTCCTGGCGGGCGCGAACGATTATATGACCAAGCCGGCGGATGCCGTGGAGTTGAGATATCGGATTCGGGCATTAATCTTACTGAAGCAATCGATTCAGGATCGCCTACGGATCGAAGCGGCCTATCTACAGGCACAGATTCATCCGCACTTTCTGTTTAATACGTTGAACTCGCTCATGGCGCTTAGCGAGATAGATACGGAAAGAATGAGAGCGTTGGGAGACGCTTTTACCTCTTTCCTGCGAATCAGCTTCGATTACTTGAACACGGGCGAGACGGTTGATCTGGAGCATGAGCTGCAATTGGTTGAAGCTTACCTCTATATCGAGCAGGAGCGGTTTGGGGAAAAACTGAAAGTGATCCGCGAAGTCGAGCCTAAGCTTCGGGTGGAATTGCCGCCTCTGTCCATCCAGCCGCTCGTAGAGAATGCCGTTAAGCACGGCTTGCTAAGTCGGGTGGAGGGAGGCGAGCTGCGGTTGCGGGTTATTCGCACGGATCGCGGCATTCTGGTCGAAGTTAAGGACAACGGCATCGGCATGGATCCGGATAGAGCCGCCCGTTTGCTCCATTCCGCGCAAAAGGAGAAGGCTGGAGGCGTTGGTCTGGCGAACACGCATCACAGATTAACGCGTCTATACGGGAAGGGGCTGTCGATCGACAGTCGGCTCGGCGAAGGAACGACAGTATCGTTTGTTGTCCCGGAAAAATAATCCGGCAGACGAATTGATGGACTGCTCGGCAAGGGGAGGAATTAAGCTCCCTTGTTGAGCGGTCTTTTTTGTCGCTATAGACTTTATAAGTTTGGACAACTCGAGTTCTTTCTTTCTGAGCTTTGTACGGAATTTCATCTAAAGTTGGCGTGTAACGAAATGGCTTAATCACAGGAGAGATCAGATCACCTTTCGCACGCGATACTTGTCCGTAGGCCGCCGTAAGGCGTGTTTCTAGTCACGGGGAGCTTGTAGAGTTTTTGTCTAGGTCGGGGTGATAGACTGAAAATAATCTGCGGAATAATGCCGTTCTTTGTCGTTTTTACGACTAAAAGAAGGCGGAAAAAGCGAAGGAGAGGATGAAATGAGGATGGCACGAAAACGAAACCTAACACGAAAACCAATCTTGTACAAGTCGGTGTTGTCCTTCTGTTTGGCGATCTTGCTGGCCTTGCAGACTGTGACTTTTACCGCTTCCGCGAATCAACTGGAAGAGCCCGAAATTACGGCTCCCGAGTCGTCGGTAACCGAGGCGGTGTATGGTGACCCGGAGGGGGTCCTTCCAATGATGCTGCGGGCGGGACCGGAGGATAAAACGACTATATTCATGGGAGCGAATTCAACTTTTCCGCTGGAAGTGAAGCAAAATAACGCTGTTGTTGACCCTGACGGCACAATCCAGGGTAGACAGCAATTTACGCTTAAGTCTGAAGGTCTCAAGGTGCCGGTGAATGGCGATGATCCTAATCCGACCAATGCTGATTACAGCCTGTACATTCAGCAGGGTGACTGGATCGAACTGCAGAGAACAGAACATTTCCAAGAAGTGGTGCTGCCAACGGCCACCAAGTCCTTAATGGCGCAGACGGAAACCGGCCCGAAAAGGCTGGGCACCGCCTATTTCACTCCAAGCAGCATCAAGGTTGTGTTTGACGGAGATGAAGGTTTCTTCAATGGTGTGGGACGAGCGGTTACGTTCAGCTTTGAAACCACCGCCAATTCGGACTTAACAGGTTTAAATTACGGCGAGTCCAAGCCGATCACGATTTTTGGTGGAGCTTACCAGCTCAAAAATCCGGACGTCACACCGGCATACAGCATCAGCTTGACAGGAAACAACTGGCCAAAGAATGGAAGCTGGACTTGGTGGTATCTGACTGTGCCAGCCTATCAAGACGGTTATTTGACTTTCCAGTCCACTCCATCCTCTTTTGATTTGTTTGATGCAACAATCAAACTTCCGCTAGACGGGATGACGTTCTATACGAAGCCTTCCGATTACCGTATGGTCTATGTACCTGGCTCCTTCAAGGTAAACGGTACTGCGGTAGAGCCAACCCTTGATGCAGACGGCAGTCTGAGCTACATCTTCCCTGAAGGAACAGGGCTGGACCCAAAAGTCGAGTATCAAGCATGGTTTCTTAAGGATTGGTATTACAAAGAGTATCGGGGCGTGGCATTAGATCCCGGTCGTAATGGAGGAGAGAATTTAAACCCAAGCGTACAACTGAGGGATGCGAGTGCGACTGCCAAAGCCAGTGCATCACGGGAAACGTGGGTTGCGCCAGACTGGATTCAAGCATCCGCCTCATACGACCATCCGAATGAAACCATTACATGGACAATCGTTGTGAACCAATATAACAAACCAGGGTTAAAGAACTTTGCCATCACCAATGTGCTGCCTGCAGGGCTGGAGTTTACCTCGGCCACATGGCAGACATGGGCGAACAACGTGCCATCTGCAGCACAACAGATTACTCCGGATGAAAACGGAGTTTATTCCTTCGGGAATATTGACGGTAAAGTTCAACTGATCATTAAGTCCAAAGTGAACAGCGGCTCCAGCTTCAGAATCGATCCTCGTGCCAACTGGGATTTGGATACACCAGATGGTATACAGAACAACGATGTAATAACCGGTACAAGACCCGCCGCAGTGACAGACGAGGCTATCGTTACAATCGGTGCACATACGTTCACAAAAGGCGCTTCTCTTTCAATGGAGGATTACAATCTTGGCGCTCTTACGTGGACGGTTAGCCTGACTCCGCAATATGCTTTGCCAGATGCGGTAGTATACGATGTTCTGGTGCATGGCGGAGATTTGAACGTCTTGAATAACGCTGTGGATACAACCGGCGAGGTTAGCGCAGAAACCATTGCAAAAATAAAATCGAATATAAATACAGCGCAACTGTGGAAGCAGTATCATCAAGGTACGCTCAAGAGTGCGAACGGCTTGACGTTGAAGGCTATCCCATTAACCGTAAATGGTGAAGTCGTAGCGGATTTGATTAAAGTGACGGGCTACACGACTGACAAGGCTGCATCCTTCAGCTTTCGTGGGCTTGAGACCAACCCGGCTATCCTCTTCAGGCAGGATTTTAACGCAGAGAAAACACGCTGGAATCGGGCATTGCTCTTTGACGGCGAAGCCGTAAAACGAGCGGAACACAGCGCCAACCTTCACCTGCGTATGCTGAACAAGGATATGCTCTTTGCGTCGAGGCCATTGAAGATAGATGGTACGCCTGAAAACGTGACTCCGAATAGCGTCGGCAGCTACATCTCCACCGATGACAACGAGGCGTGGACGATCTCGGCCTATGACCGGACAACCAAGACCGTTACCTTCCGCTTAGGGGTAAATATGCCGGGGTACAACACGGTCGAGATGGCGAAAGACGGCGGAAGTCGGGTCATCACCAATGTGAAGCTTGTGGATACCCTGCCGGCGGACTGGGAGTTTGTTCCGTTTTCCGAGGGGAAGGATTTTGAGCTGTGGAAAGGTTATTCAGACAATGGCGGCGGCACCGGCTATGGGGTTCGAAATGACGCCAAGGCAATCATCGAGCCGAACGCCCCTGCTCATGTGGTCAGCTTTTCCCATAGCGGGAACGTAGGCACCTTCACGTTCTCCAAGCTGGAAAGCCCCTATGTCATTCTGGTAAAAGCAAGACCTTCCAATGCGGCTCTGGAGAAGTATTTGGAGGAATACACCACTAACGGTACGAGCAAGCAGATGCTGTCTAACAAAGTCGACCTCCATATGACATGGGGCGGAGTGGAAAAGGTTCTCACCGAACAGCGCAAGGTCATTGTGCCTGTTCAGGCGCTGGGCAAATCGGTTTCAAAGCCGTTTCCAGGCGTACTGGAATGGACGGTGAACTATTATCCGCCATATAACATGGAGCAAGGCGTTTATTTGCAGGACACTCTTGGGGCGGGGATGAACCTGCGCAAGGATGAAAGCGGCAATCTCGTACTGTCGGCGCCTAGTATGGCGGTTTACCGTGCCAAGCTGACCGCGAGCGGCGCTTTGGAAAGAGACGGCGAAGCGCTGGATCTCGGCGGCCCGAATAGTGAAGTTCAGGTTGAAGCCGAACCGGGCGTGGGCGGCACGACAGTTCTAAAATTCACGATGACCGACCCGAATAAGTTCTACCAGTTTGTGTACCAGAGCGAAATTGACCCTTCCATAGCGAAGGCTGGCGACAAGATGGGCAACGAGGTCAAGCTGATGGGCGATGACAAGCTGAAATCGGTAAGCGCCAAAAGCGAAAGCACGCTGGACAGCTCGGACGTAGCCGGCAGCTCAGGCTCCAATGCCCTGCTGCCCTTGAAAAAGGTGGACCCGAGCGGCAATCCGCTGGAGGGTGTAGAGTTTACACTGTATAAGAAAGATGACGGAACGGAAATTACCAAAGGGAAAACCGGAAGTGACGGCAAACGCAATCTGTTGTTCCCGAATCCTGGCTTTTATGAGCTTAAGCAAACCTATATTGATACAACGACATGGTTGCCCACTACGAAAATTTATCAGGTGTATGTAGGAAATACGCCCGGCAAGCCTATCTGGGTTGACGGTGTGAAAGTAACCTCTGATAATCCGTTGGTCGTGCCCACACCGGCCCAAGGCAAGCTGACCATCAGCAATAAGGTGGAAGGCAACGGAAGCAGCACGACCAAGGATTTCGAATACACCGTTACTTTCGACGGCGAGGGTGAGGGCGGAGAGTACGTCTACAAGAAGTCAGACGATGCAATTAGCGTTAGCAAGATTATCAATGGATACAAGATCATACTCAAGCATGGGGAAGCTGTCGAGTTTCCGGCGCTACCTGCCGGTCTGACTTACACAGTAATCCAGACAAATTATACTCCTGACGGTTACACGACCGTTCCGGAAACGAGAAAGTATTCTGGCACAATCGAGAATATAGGCGTCCACAAGGCAGATTTCGTCAACAAACGATACCTTAACAATCTGACCGTCAGCAATACCGTCACGGGGGACGGCGCAGAATCGGACAAGCCGTTCAACTACACAGTAACGTTTGATGGCGCAGGTAAGGATCAAGTCTATGATTATGAGCACGTAGTCGGCACAACGGTTACGCCGGGCAAGATCAAATCCGGCGATTCCTTCAAGCTCAAGCATGGAGAGACCTTTAAAATTAAGGATCTTCCCGACAACTTGGAGTATACGATCACCCAGGATGGCTACAAGAACGACGGCTACGCGACCACCCCTGAGGCATTGTCTCATGAGGGAGTCATGGCGGGGGCTGATCGCAATGCGGACTTCGTCAATCATCGGACCGTCAACAAGTTGACGATCAGCAATACGGTCATGGGAAATGGCGGAGACAAGACGAAGGAGTTCGAGTATACCGTAACTTTTGCGGATAAAGGCAAAGACGGAAGCTACTCGTATGCGAAGAATGGCAGCACGGGCGCGAACAAGATCCAGTCCGGATACTCCTTCAAGCTCAAGGATGGAGAGACGCTGGATATTTTGGGTCTGCCTAAGGATTTGAAATACACCGTGACTCAGAAGAGCTATACAGATGAGGAGTATGTGACCACTCCCGCATTGTCATCTGAGGGAGTCATGAAAGGCACGGATGAGGAAGCTCCATTCACGAACACGCGAGTGGTGAAGGGCGACCTGCTCATCAGCAACAAGGTGAAAGGCAAAGATAACGACAAGACGAAGCCGTTCAAGTACACGATCATTTTCACAGGCGAGGGAGCGAACGGATCCTACGACTATGAGAAGTCGGACGGAAGCAAGGGTACAATCGAGAGTGGAGACACCTTCCAGCTTACAAATGCGCAGACGTTCGTTGTGCACGGACTTCCGACGAATCTTCAGTATAAGGTGACTCAGGAGGACTATACGACGGAGGGCTATGTGACGGATCCCGAAGGGCTCGTTCACACGGGCAGCATCCCGGAGAAGGAAGAAGCCCAAGCTCCTTTTGTTAATACCCGTCCGTATTTGGAAGGCGTGCTGCGTAACAACAACACAGGCGAAATCATTCCGAATGCGAAAATCATTGTGACGAATAAGAAGACCGGCGGAACCGAGGAGATTTGGACCAATGGGGATGGGGAATATTCCGTCCCTGCCAAAGCGGATACCGATTATACGATCACGTATACGAAGGTGTATCAGGTCGGCGGCAAGGATGTCGAGATTCCATTCACACAGAAGGCCAATGTGGACAGCGCAGTCACAGACGAGACCGTTCCGGCGGACATTACGGCAGTTGGGATCGTTCTGTTCAAGCAGCTGGACGGGACAACAGCGCTGTTCGACAATGAATTTTCTAGCCATATGTATATCTATTTAAGGGATGCCCAAGGGAACTACATCAAGGATGGCAATGGCAACCCCAAGGCGTTTCCGATGGGGCCGGACGGCACCTTCTCCGTAGAAGGGCTGAGCGAGCAGACGTACACGATGCAAGTTCGCTATCAAGCGGACAACGGCGAAGAAGTGCTCTTCAAGGTCGCACAGTTGAAAGTGAAGAAAGATGGAGAATTAAATATTTCGGAGGAATTAGTAGACCCTTACGGTACTGTGTACGACGAGACAACCGGAAATGCAATCACCGGCAAAAAGATTGAAAGAGCCAAGGTTACGCTGTATTATGCAGATACGCAACGGAATAGAGATAACGGGCGCACTCCGGGTACGGAAGTAACGCTTCCTCCGGTTCCGAATTTCCCGCCGCGCGATAACGAGAGCCCGGATCAGGAAAGCGACGCTAACGGCTTCTATGCATTCATGGTGTTTCCTGAAGCGGATTACTATCTTGTCGTAACGAAGGACGGATACGAGAAGCATACGAGCAAAACGATCGGTGTTGATTTCGATATCGTCAGATATGATGTGCCGATGAAGCCGATTAGAACCAACCCGGGTACCAGCAACCCGCCTGATAACAATACCAAGCCAGGCAATGATAACCCGCCTGGCGGCAACACCGTCCCAGACAACGGCAACCAGCCTGGCGGCGACAACAATGGAACCGACAATGGCAACCCACCTGGCGGCGGCAACAACGGAACCGACAACGGTAACCCGCCTGGCGGCAACAACGGAACCGACAACGGTAACCCGCCTGGCGGCAACAACGGATCTGGCAAGGGAATTGATGCCCGACCGCCTGAAGATGACGAGCTGGACAACGTTCCGAAAACAGGAGACAGCGGCGCATCTTCGACCTTCTACATGGCGCTGGCGCTGATGGCCCTGATCGGACTCCTAATCGCAATACCATTCAGAAAGAAAAAGATCAACTAATGCGGGGGCGGCGATAAGAGATGACAAAACCAAAAAAAATTCTTATCGCCTTTTCCGTCCTTCTGCTGGTCTTTGCTGTGGCAGGTCTTGCGAGGAATCTCATACGGGATTATCAGGCACAGAAACAGATCGACGAGTTGACGCAGCAGTTGGAAAAGGCAAGATCGGATACGGGTGGGGATGTTCAAACACCCCCGCTTTCTATCAAGCAGGCGAGCGAGCCGGTCATGCTTTCGGAATATCAGGAGCTTTACGAGCGAAACCCGGACATGATCGGTTGGCTAACCATTGATAACACCCGGATCGACTATCCGGTCATGCAAAACCCGCAAGACGAGGAGTACTATCTGGATCATGATTTCGATAAGAAAGATAACAAAAACGGACTTCCCTTCCTGGACGCCCAGAACCGGATAGACGAATCGGACATTCTACTGCTTCACGGCCATAACATGAAAAGCGGCCTGATGTTTGCGGATTTGCTGAATTACAAAAAAGAAAGCTACTATAAGGAGCATTCTACAATCCAGTTCAACACCCTTTACGAGAAAGCGGAATACGAGATTGTGGGCGTTATTCTCTCAGAGGTGTACCGCAAATCGGACGACGTTTTCAAGTACTATCAGGTTGAGAAGGCAGGAACACCCGACGAGTTCGATTCCTATGTTGAAAACATAAAAAAACTCGCGCTTTATGATACGGGTGTGACCGCCCAGTACGGCGATCGGCTTATTGTACTGTCTACCTGCGAATACTCTACCGAAAACGGTCGGCTAGCAGTGGTCGCCCGCAAGCGTTAAATCGGATAGCAAGACTGCTGAAAACAAGCGAACTGATCGACAAGTAACCCCATCGAATCAAGCTCCCAACAACCATTGACGACGATCCCAGTCGTCGATGGTTGTTTTTTATCGCTAGCTCCTCCCCGTACTTTCAACTTCGTATATATCCGTTACAAATTATAGATTTCTCTTATTTAGGCGAACCGGCTAGCTGGCTAAAATGAACTTATTCGATGGAGGGAATTGGACCGAAGAAAGGAAGTGCGTGCGCTATGGCAGTAAAATCGGAATCGGCTCCTAAGGCCGGCGGGGGCCGCAAGCTGAGCAAGCATGCGGAATCTGTGTGGGGATACGCGTTTATCTCGCCGTGGTTAATCGGATTTTTGGCGTTGGCCCTGTGGCCGATGCTTCAATCGCTGTACTACTCCTTAAACCACTATAATTTGCTGGAATCGCCCAAATGGGCGGGGATGGCGAACTATCGCGAAATTTTCATGGAAGATCAAACATTCGTGCAAGCTATTAAGGTCACTTTTACCTATGTGGTGCTGTCGGTTCCGCTTAAACTGATCTTCGCCCTGCTGGTGGCCATGCTCCTCTACAAGGCGATCCGCGGCATGACGCTGTTTCGCGCGATTTTCTACTTGCCGTCTCTGGTTGGGGGCAGCGTGGCGATCGCGGCGATCTGGCGGAATTTGTTCGGTATCGACGGCATCGTGAACAAGGCGCTCTCGTTGATCGGTATTCCCGCGACGGACTGGATCAATTTGCCGACCACCTCACTGTATACGCTCGTCATGCTGGCGGTGTGGCAGTTCGGTTCTTCAATGGTCATTTTCCTGGCGGGATTAAAGCAAATTCCGAAGGATCTGTACGAATCCGCCTCGGTGGACGGGGCGTCGAGGATACGAACCTTCTTTAGAATTACGCTGCCGATGCTGACTCCGATTATTTTGTTCAACCTTGTCATGCAGACGATCGGAAGCTTCCAGATGTTCACTCAA
Source organism: Cohnella sp. LGH (assembly GCF_017671885.1). NCBI lineage: Bacteria > Bacillati > Bacillota > Bacilli > Caryophanales > Paenibacillaceae > Cohnella > Cohnella sp. LGH. Next base: position 8,461,639 of record NZ_CP072117.1, on the reverse strand, counting down.
GCGTTCGTCGTCACGCAGGGCGGGCCGATCAACTCGACCCTGGTATACGCGCTCTACTTGTACCAGAAAGCTTTCGCCTATTTCGATATGGGCTATGCGAGCGCGTTGGCGTGGGTGCTGCTCATTCTGATCGCCCTGTCGACATGGATCATCTTTGGAAGCTCCCGGCGTTGGGTACATTATGAAAATTAATCCGAAAGGAGAGAACCTCCGATGACTTTGATCGCCAACAAGTACAAGCTCTTGTCCCGTTACGCGGTGCTGATCGCAGGCAGCTTCCTGATGATCTATCCGATCCTGTGGCTGGTCGGCAGCTCGCTCAAGACGAACGAGGAAATTCCGCTAGCGAACTTGATTCCGTCTACGCTGCGCTGGGCTAACTTTGCCGAGGGGTGGACGGCGATTTCCGGCTTCTCGTTCGGCCACTTTTTCTACAATTCGTTTTTTGTCGCGGGGCTGTCGGTCGTCGGAACGGTGCTCTCGAGCGCAGTCGTCGCGTTCGGCTTTGCCCGTCTCCACTTTCCGTTAAAAAGCTTATGGTTCGGCATCCTCATGCTGACGCTTATGCTTCCGACGCAAGTGACGCTGGTACCGCAATACGTTCTGTTCAAAAATCTGGATTGGGTCGGGACGACGCTGCCTCTGATCGTTCCGCACTTTCTGGCGGTCAGCCCGTTCTTCGTCTTCCTGGTCGTCCAATTCATTCGCGGCATCCCGAAGGATCTCGACGAATCGGCCAAGATCGACGGCTGCTCGATGCTCGGAATCGCGTTTCGAATCGTGCTCCCGCTGTGTATGCCTGCGCTCATCACGACGGCGCTGTTCAGCTTCATCTGGACATGGGACGATTTTCTCGGGCAAATGATTTATTTGACGGACACGGCCAAATATACGGTTCCACTGGCACTCCGGCTGTTTCTCGACAATTCCTCGGCCGTGACATGGGGGCCAATGTACGCCATGTCGGTACTGTCCGTCATTCCGAGCTTCGTTCTGTTCCTGGTGTCCCAGAAGTATTTCGTGGAAGGGATCGCGACGACGGGGATCAAAGGCTAATGACGCTTGTACAACCGGATATCGCGGCTTATGCTAAGGTTAATAACAACCTGGGCAGGTGAACCTCATGAGAAATCCTTTTAAAACCTTCTCTTTTTCCGTCACCTTTTTCACCTCGTTTCTGTTCATATCCGCCGTGCTCATCGCGCTGCTTGGCAGTACGGGCTACTATATTACAAACCAAGAGGTCGTTGACAAGACGATCTCTTCTCGTCGTTTGCTCCTGAACGAGATAAATAAGCAGATCGAGCTGCAGCTACAGACGGTGGAAAACGATTCCCTGGTCATCTCCAGCAACCCGGTCGTCATTCAATATTTGCAGAAGAGCGAATCTTCTTTTGAACGGATCGAGCAGAACGCCGAGGTCATTGATCTGCTCAGCCGACACAGCTATGTGAACGAAGCGGTTCACTCCGTGCAGCTCTATGCCGTCAATACGACGGTCAGCACGCACATCGGCGCCAACGGCGTGTTCGCTTACGATATTTTGAAGAATAGCCCCTCCTACGAAACGATTCGCAACGCCGATTCGGCGTGGTTCGGAGCCCGGCCCCTGGAGGTCGCAGGCTACCTGGTCGGGAAGGAAGGCGTCGTCAGCTTCATGCGCAAGGTGCTCTCGTCCAAGGGGGAGGAGATCGGCATTCTCTCCTTTAACCTGAAGCTGTCTTACTTCCGGCAGCTGATGTCGGGGGATACGGCGGACGGAGCCAGATATGTACTGGATACGAGCTTGCGGCTGATGGTGGACTCCGATCCCGAAGCGGAGCATGCCGTTCCTTATGACGAATTGGCCGACCGACTGCCTGGGATTATGGACGGGGCAGCGGAAGGAGCGAACTATGCCGTCGCCGAGCTTGGCGCCAAGCGGCTGCTCATCTGGAGCAAGCAGCAGCGTACCGGCTGGACCACGATGGACGTCATTCCATGGAACGAGATTACGCAGGGCAGTCGAAGAATTCAGCAGACGATCGGTCTCGCCGTCGCCCTATGCGTCGTTCTGGCCATTACGATGGCCTTCTTCCTCTCCAGACAGTTCGTTCGGCCGATCCGCCGTCTCATTCAGGCGATGAACCGGATGAAGCAGGGGCATCTCGACTTGAGGGTCGAGAACGATTACGAGAATGAGTTCGGCTACTTAAACAAAAACTTCAATCAAATGACCCAGAACCTGGCGCAATTGCTGGAGGAGGTCAATGAACAGAATCGGCGGAAAAGGGAAGCGGAGATGCGGGTGCTTCAAGAGCAGATCAACCCGCATTTTCTCTACAATACGCTGGACACGATGAACTGGCATGCGATCGAATCCGGCGCAGACGAGATCAGCCGGATGCTGTCGCTTCTCGGAAGAATGCTGAGGATCGGCCTGTCCAGCGGAGCCTCGTTCATTACGGTCGCCAAGGAGCTGGAGCATCTGCACTGCTACGCCGAGCTTCAGAAGATCCGTTACCGCAATCACGTCGGCTTCGAGTTCGATCTTCCGGAATCGCTGAACGATTATTACATGCCGAAGCTTACGCTCCAACCGTTCGTCGAGAACGCGCTCATTCACGGCTTCCATTCCGGAAGGCGGGGAACGATTCGCGTGACCGGCAGGGCGGAGGAAGGCAAGCTCATTTTTACGGTGGAGGACGACGGTCACGGAATGGACCCCGCCGCACTGCCGGCGGCTCGGGAGCATACCGGCTTTAGGAACGTAAGGGAGCGAATCGAGCTCTATTTCGGATTCGAATATGGAATCGATGTGGATAGCCGGCCGGGGGCGGGTACGAAGGTTGTCGTGAGCCTGCCGATGCTCGATCGGGAGCCGATTAATGTCGAGGGGAAATCTCGGGAAGGAGATGGGGGAGCGTGAAAATTCGAGCAGTCATTGTCGACGACGATATGACAACGCTATACGGGTTGCAGAGATCGGTTCCATGGGGAGAATTCGGTATCGAGCTAGTTGGCGTTGCGATGAACGGACAGGAAGGCTTGGATCTGATCGAGCTCCATCGTCCCGATCTGATTTTGACCGATGTTTACATGCCGGTGATGAACGGCATTCAGATGCTGGAGGCGATGCGGGCGAGGAAACATACGGCCGTGGCGATCATTCTGAGCGGCTACGAGGATTTCAAGGTGGCCCAGGCCGCGCTTAAGCTTCAGGTGTTCAATTATATGTCCAAGCCCGCGACATTGGGCGAGATCGGCGAAGTGCTGCGGGGGGCGGTGGAGCAAATCCGGAGCAAGCGCAGCAGCGAGCAAGAGGAGCGGGAACTGCGCGAGCTGCTGGACATTCACTTGCCCGAGACGCGGAAGCAGCTGTTCAAGGGGCTGCTGGAGCCGGGCTTTAGCGAGACCGCTTTTTTCACGAAGGTGTCCCGGCGGTTAAAGCTCGATTTCGCCCGCCAATATTTTGCCGTCATCATGCTCGAATATGCCGTCACCCGGGAGCGGGCCGATTACAAGGCGAGCGACCTGCCCAAATTCACGTACGGTGTCAAAAATATCGTCGAAGAGATGAATCGGACGAGACCCGGCGTTCAACTGGCGGATATGCAGTCTCGGGTTATCGTTTTGCTCGTGTCCGTACCTGCGGAGGTCCGCAAGGAGTTCGTCCTGTCTCGCGTGAAACAGACGGCTCGGGAGTATGCCGACAATATCCGAAGCTTCTTGAAGCTCCAGGTGTGGGCAGCGGTCGGCAAGCCTGTGGACTCCGTGCAGCAAATCCCAGTCTCCTACCGGGAGGCCGGCCTCCTTCTGGCGGACAAAGATGCGATGGGCGATGCCTGGCTGCTCAGTGAAGACGAGCTGCAGGGCAGAGGGAACAGGGCAATGCGCCGTCCGCTGGATCATTATCAGAAGATCGTCGAAGCCGTCGTGCAGGGGCAAGTCGAGTGGGTCCCCGAACGTATTCGGGAGTTGACGGAACTGCTGCTGGAGCAGGGGGCGCCCGGGATCGGAACGCTGCGCGACATGGCCATCGATCTGATGGGCATGCTTGCGATCTCCCTCTACGAAAGCGGAGTTCAGATGGAGACGATCCATCCGGGCTTGTATGTGTACAAGGACATCGAGCGGATGACAAGCCTTCGGGATTTCGAAGCATGGCTGACGGAGATGACGGTGCCGGTCGCCGAGGTCATGAGCAGCCGGGGAACGCACAAGCACCGGAAAACGGTCGATTTTATCAAGCGCTACGTGCAGCAGCATTATGCCGAGGATTTGACGCTTGATGTCATTGCCGACAAGGTGTATTTGACCCGCAACTACTTGAGTCAGATTTTCAAGCAGGTTACGGGAGACAATTACAACCAATACTTGACCCAAGTTCGTATGGAAAAGGCGAAGGAGCTTATGGCATCCGGCAAATACAAGCTGTATGAAGTCGCGCTTCTGGTAGGCTACAAGAACAATGCTTACTTCAGCCAGCAGTTCAAACGCTATTGGGGCTGCAATCCGTCCGAGTTCGGATAGGAGCGGGGGCATTCTCTCATACTTCATATATTTGCGGTACATTTTATAGATTTCTATTATTTTTATCGAAAACGGGATTCCTATAATGAGAGGTAGAGCCAGTCATTCAAACTTAAGGGGTGTTTCGCGAATGATGAATAGAAGGACCAAGCTGTCCAGATGGTGTTCCCTTGCTCTGCCGATGGCCCTCATTACAGGATTGATCGCCGGGTGCGGATCGGGAGGCAATACAGAAGTATCGCCTTCGAGTTCGGCCGTCGCGTCGGCAGGCGCAAGCGGCGCGGGGGCGGAAGTCTCGAGCGGAGACAAGGTGGAGCTTCGCTTCTCCTGGTGGGGAAGCCAAGGACGGCATGATCGGACGATGAAAGCGATCGAGAAGTTCGAGGAGCTGCACCCGAATATTAAGGTTAAGCCGGAGTACTCGTCTTGGGACGGCTACTGGGAGAAGCTGTCCACGCAGGTGGCGGCAAACAACGAGCCGGACGTTATGCAGATGAGCGTTTTGTATATTAAGGAATACTCCGAACGCGGCATTCTCGCCGATCTGAATCCGTTTGCCGGCAAGGAGCTGGGCGTAGCCGACCTGAATGCCGATATTTTGGCGAATCAAGGCACGGTAGGGGGCAAGCTGGCCGGCATTCCGATGGCGGACAACGCTTCCGTTCTGTTGATCAACAAAGGGATCTTCCAGCAGGCGGGAGTAGAGCTGCCTAAGCTGGACTCGACCTGGGAAGAAATTTTCGAATCCGCTCGAAAGTTGAAGGCGAAGCTCGGCGGCAACGTGTACGGCGTGTTCGATTCGGCTCCATCGCTGGAAGCGTTTATGTACTACCTGTTCTCGGAAGGCGACAAGCTGTACGACGGCAACAAGCTCGGCTATCAGGACGACAACTTGAAGAAGTGGCTGCAAATGTGGGAGGACGCCCGCAAGGAAGGTCTCGCCCCTCCGGCCAACCTGACGGCTTCGTTCCTGCCGCTCAGCAACGCTGACCCGAATAAGGACGCCCTGCTGAAAGGCAGCGTAGCCATTATGGGACCGACCTGGATCGCGACTCTGCCTGCTTACGAGAACATCATGAAGGACAACGTCGATATGATCTCCTATCCTCGCGGCCAGAAGACGGGCAGCGTGCTGCAAACCTCGATGTTCCTGTCGGCCTCGGCCAGATCCAAGCATCCGAAGGAAGCGGCGATGCTGATCGACTTCCTGGTGAATACCGAGGAAGCGGCCGATCTTCTCGAGACGGAGCGCGGCCTTCCGGAGAACAAGAAAGTTCGCGAGTATTTAAGTCCGAAGTTTACGGACCGCGATAAGAAAATGATCGCCATGCTGGAGCACGTCTCGGGCATCGAACCGGCTTGGTACGATCCGGGTCCGAAGGGCGCCGGGGAAGTGACGAAGCTGTTCGAGCAGATCGTGCAGAAGCAGCAGTTCGGCCAAGCGACCATTGACCAGGCGGTTGCGGAATTCCGCAGCCAAGCGGACAAAGTGTTCGAGAAAAACAATTAGGAGCCGCGGAATGAACGCCAAAACGTATGCAATTATCGGTTGTCAGCACGGGCATATTGAAATATTTATTCAGGAGATGCGGGAGCTCGGTTTCGCTTGTATCGGCCTGTACGAGCGGGATAACCGCAAGCTTGCCGAGGCGATTGCGGGTAAATACGGCATTCCGCTTGTCGAAGACTGCGAACGGCTGCTCGGCGACGAGGTCGGTATCGTCGGCTGCGCGTCGATCAACAGCGAGAAGATCGATGTGATCGAGCTGTGCGAGCGCCACGGTAAATCCGTCATGGTGGACAAGCCGGCGGTCGTCGACGAAGCGGGGCTGGAGCGGCTGAAGCGGGTCGTGGAGCGAGGCCGGATTCAAGTCGGCATGCTGCTGACCGAAAGGTTTCGCCCGTCGATCCATACGGTCAAGAAGCATATCGATGAAGGCAGGCTGGGCGACATTGTCGGAATCGGCACGCGCAAGCCGCATCGGTTAAATGCCTCTTCCCGTCCGGATTGGTTCTTCGTCAAGGAACAGTGCGGAGGGATCCTGATCGATCTGCTCGTTCACGATTTCGACCTGCTGAGGTGGCTCACCGGCAAGGAAATTAAGCGGATAGACGGCGTCGTGGACAAAAATATGCTGCCGCAGCATCCGACCTTCTACAATACGGTCAATTTGCAGGTCGTCATGGAGGATGGAGCGGTCATGCAGTTGTACGCCGACTGGCATACGCCGGAGAAAAACTGGACTTGGGGAGACGGCCGGATTTTCGTAACGGGAACGAAGGGCTTTGCGGAACTGCGGCTGGAAGGAGATCCGCTGCTGGGGAAGGAAGCGCTGCTGCTGGAAGTGACGGACCAAGCCGAATGGGCCAAGGTCCCGTCGGAAGCGCCTCCCTGGACGATCTCCGAGGATTTCGTCCGCAGGATCGACGGCTATTCCTCGATTCTGACGCACGAGTGCATTCTCAAAGCGAGCGAGGCCGCGATTGTCGCCGACAGCCGGGCTGTCTATACGACGAGCGAGATGAAGGGAGTTTAACGGATGAGCGCAGGAAATCGGGTCCGGTTCGCAATCATTGGCTGCGGCGTCATCGCGGAAGTGCATGCCGAAGGTATCGCCAAGGTCGACGAGGCGGAGCTGGTCGCGGTATGCGATGCCAACCCCGAGAAGGGCCGGGCATTCGCGGACAAATACGGCGCGACTTTCTATGAACGGCTTGAGGATTTGCTCGCCGCGCCCGAGGTCGAAGTCGTCAACGTCTGTACGCCGAGCGGGCTGCATGCCGAACAAGCCGTTATGGCTGCGCGAGCGGGCAAGCATGTGATATGCGAGAAGCCGATGGCGATCCGGCTGGAGGACGCGCGCTTGATCATTGAGGAATGCCGCAAGGCGGGAGTGAAGCTGGCGACGGTGTTCCCGCGGCGGATGGCGCCTTCGGCCCGATTCCTCAAGTCGTTTCTGGACGGAGGCGGCCTCGGCCGACTTACGCTGTGCGACGCCTTCGTCAAGATCTACCGAAGCCAGCAATATTATGATAGCGCCGGCTGGCGCGGCACTTGGGCGATGGACGGCGGCGGGGCGATGATGAACCAGGGGATTCACACGGTCGATCTGCTCCAATGGCTGGTCGGTCCGGTCGAATCGGTGTATGGCCGGGCGAGCGCGCTTCAGCGCAAGATCGAAGTGGAGGATACGGCATTGGCTCTGCTGCAGTATCGCTGCGGGGCGATGGGCGTGCTGAATATGACGACGACCGTCTACCCGGATCAGGGGCAACGGCTTGAGATTCACGGGGAGAAAGGAACGGTCATCTACCGCGAGGATAGCATCGAGCTGTTGGAGGTTCAGGGAGAGAAGGTTGAGCTGCCGACATTCGAGTCATTCAACGTGCTCCCAGACGGGCATCGCATCCAGATCCGCGATATGGCGTTGGCGGTGCGGGAAGACCGGTACCCCGTCGTCACAGGCGAAGAAGGCATTCACTCATTGGCTATTATTCTGGGTACGTACGAATCTTCGCGACAACGCGCCGAGGTGAAGCTCGGCTAAGAGAAGGAGGAATTTGCCGTGAGCGAGTCCGCTTTGCGTCATAGCGCGACGGTTGACAAGCTTCGAGTGCGGGTGTACAACAATCGGGAAGCGATGGGCACTGCAGCGGCCAAGGCCGTTGCCAAGAAAATCAAGCAATTGCTGGCTTCGAAGACGGAGCTGCGGATGATCTTCGCCGCCGCTCCTTCGCAGAACGAGCTGCTGGCCGGCTTGACGGGCGACCCTTCTATCGATTGGTCGCGGATTTCGGCTTTTCATATGGACGAGTATATCGGTCTGCCGAAGGAAGCGCCGCAAGCGTTCGGCCGTTATTTGTCCGAGAGGCTGTTCGACCGGGTCGGGTTCAAGGCCGTTCATCTGATCGACAGCTCCGGCGGGATCGAGAGGGAATGCGAGAGATACGGGGAGCTCCTTCGCGAGGCGCCGATCGACATCGTCTGCCTGGGCATCGGGGAGAACGGGCATTTGGCCTTTAACGATCCTCCGGTCGCGGACTTCGGAGATTCGTATACGATCAAAGCGGTCGAACTGGACGAAGCCTGTCGCCGACAGCAGGTGAACGACGGCTGCTTCGCGGAGATCGGCGACGTGCCGACTCATGCGCTGACGCTGACGATTCCGATACTTCTGTCCGCTTCGCACCTCTATTGCATTGTGCCGGGTCCGACCAAGCGGGGGGCGGTTGAGCAAACGCTGAACGGCCCGATGACGGTCGAATGCCCGTCATCGGTGCTTCGGAGGCATACAGATTGTACGCTTTATTTGGACCTTGATTCCTACGGTGGGGCGCCGCAATGATAAGGGCGATCCACTATGCGACGGGCGAAGCGATCGAGATCCGGCTGAAGGGCGGCGTCATCACGGCCATAGAAGCCGTCCCCGAAGGCGGAGCGGACGCACCGGAGGAGCTGCCGATAGCCGCCCCCGGTTTGGTCGATCTGCAGATCAACGGCTACCAAGGGCGGGACTTCAACCAACTCCCGCTATCCGCCGCCTCCGTCTCCGAGTGTATTCGTCTGTTATGGGCGCAAGGGGTAACGGCCTGTTATCCGACGGTCATCACGAATGATGCCGATGCGATCGAACAAGCGATGGCGGCGATTGCGGACGCATGCGATAGCGACCCGTTGATGAACGGCTGCATCGCGGGCATCCATCTGGAGGGTCCGTTTATCTCCCCGGAGGACGGGGCGAGGGGAGCGCATGACCGCCGGCATGTCCGCCCGCCGGATTGGGAGCTGTTCAGCCGTTGGCAGCGAGCCTCGGGCGGCCGGATCAAGATCGTCACCCTATCGCCCGAATGGCCGGAGAGCCGGGAGTTTATTCGCCGCTGCGCGGCAAGCGGGGTCATCGCGTCCATCGGCCACACGTCGGCGACGTCGGAGCAAATCCGGGAAGCGGTCGAAGCCGGAGCGCGGATGTCGACACATCTGGGCAACGGGGCACACTTGATGCTGCCTCGCCATCCCAATTACCTATGGGAGCAATTGGCGGATGATCGCCTGTGGTGCTGCTTGATCGCCGACGGATTCCATCTGCCGGAGCAGTTTTTGAAGGTTGCGCTGAGAGTCAAGGGACATAAAGCGCTGCTCGTCAGCGATGCCGTGGCATTGGCGGGCATGGAGCCGGGAGGCTACGAGACGCCCGTAGGCGGCCGAGTCGTTCTGACGCCGGAAGGCAGGCTGCATTTGGCCGGCAATCCGTTGATGCTGGCCGGCTCGGCCTCGATGCTGACGGCCGGCGTCGCCCATCTGACGAACGGCGGTCTCGCCGAATGGCCGGAAGTCTGGAATATGGCATCGGTTCGCCCCGCCGCGCTGATGGGTCTGCCTTCCGCCTTCGGACTGACCCCCGGCGCCCCGGCCGATCTGGTACTGCTTCGCCGTTCGCTTGACGGACGCGCGGAAATCGAGCATACGTTCAAATCCGGCGTAAGAGTGTATTGAGCCCTCGGGGGCTGTCTCATAAGAATGGTCTCCCCGTATCCGCCGCCGGCCCGCCGAGGCACATTTTTGGCCCCCCACACCCCCCCAGAAGATACATGCACTTTTTCTTGAGCGATCATCTTGTACGACCCTACTTATGAGACAGCCTCTTGTTTTTCTGCGCTCAAATCCATTTGCAAAAGTCGCATAGCTTCCTCATAATTTGGAAAAGGTAGATTAGTAGAAAGATTCCCTATTCCTTATGGCAGGAGCTTGTGTCGATGCTGGATTTTTACTTGTTTCCGATTTCCTATGCGTTCTATACGTTTCCGATCGCGGCGGCGCTGTTCACGCTGCCTTTTCTGATCGTGCAATACCGGCGTCACGGGTACATCCATAAATACAGAGCGTTGATTCTGTATTTGTTTTTGCTGTATCTGATGAACGCCTTTTACCTGATTATTCTGCCCCTTCCCGAATCGATCCACAACTCCCCGCCGAAGGCGGAATCGTATGCGCAGTGGATTCCGTTCCATTTTGTCACGGATATTGTCAGGGAAACCGCGGTGAGGCTGGCCAGTCCCAGCACCTATATTCATCTGCTGAAGGAGAGAGCCTTCCTCCAGGTCGTATTCAACGTGCTGCTGACGGTTCCGTTCGGCATGTTCATGCGGCATTATTTTCGCACGCGCTGGGCGGTTTGTCTGCTGTGCACGTTTGGGCTGTCGCTGTTTTTCGAAATTACTCAGGTTACCGGAATTTACGGGATTTATGACTACCCGTACCGCTTGTTCGACGTCGATGATCTGATGATGAATGCGCTGGGGGGAATGATCGGCTTCGTGTTTGCCGAGTGGCTCGGCAGGTGGCTGCCTCGGATCGACAAGCTGGACGAGCATACGAACCTGTCCCAGAAACGGGTCTCCTACACACAGAGGGGGATCGCCTTCCTGTTTGATTGGGCCATTCTGCTTCCGCCCTTTGCCGTGCTGTCCGTTGTGCACGTGCCCTATTCCTACGTTCTAATTGTCGTCTCGTACTTTATTGTGCTTCCTTATATGACCAACGGGTTGACGGCGGGAAAGTGGCTGGTGCGGATTCGGCTGAAGGGTCAAGGGGACCGGATCTCCTTGCGGGAGCTGACAGCGAGGTACGGACTCCTCTACTTATTGGCGGGAGGAGCCAACGTCGCGTTTATTCGGTCGGGCGTACATGCGATCTCGCCGATCCTCATGATGCTGTTCGCGCTAGTTCTGTTCATTTTCAACCTGGCGATTGCCATTCATTTCTTGCGCTGCCTCTTCAATCGGAACCGCCGATTGATATATGAGGAGAAGAGCGGCACATACCATATCATAACGGCCAAAAGCGAGCAGGCCCGGACAACCCCCTAATGAGGCGTCCGAGCCGCGGAAGGTTCTATTCCTTCACCGAGCCCATCACGATTCCATGGATAAAAAAGCGCTGGAGGAACGGGTAAACGATCAAAATCGGCAGCGATGCCAAGATGATCTGCGCCGAGATCGCGGACCGGTTCGTCAGCGAAGCCATGACCGAATTCTGGTCGGCGTTCACCAGATTGCGGGAAGCAAGCACGACGTGCAAATAAGTTTGCAGCGGATAGTTCGACGTCTGATTCATGTAGATCAGCCCGTCGAACCAGGAGTTCCAGTGGCCGACCACGCTGAACAGAGTAACGGTCGCGATGACAGGCAGCGACAGCGGCACATAGATCCGCGTCATGATCGCCCATTGCGACGCTCCGTCGACGAGACAGGCTTCCTCAAGCTCTTTGGGCAGCTGCCGCATGAAGTTGATCATCAGAATGACGTTGAACACGGGAACGGCCCCGGGAAGAACAAGCGCCCAGATCGTATCGATAAGATGCAGCTCGTTGATTACCATGTACGCCGGAATGAGTCCGCCGCTGAACAGCATCGTGAAGACAAGCGCCCAGATGTAGATGCTGCGGCTTCGGAAGTAGCTGCTTTCCTTGGATAGCGGGTAAGCCATCATAACGGTCAGCAGAAAATTGATCAAGCCGCCCAGCAGCACCCGCGTCGTCGACACGCCGAATGCGTCCCAAAATTTGTCCAGCCGCAAAATGCTGACATACGAGTTGAAGTTGAATTCGATCGGGAGCAATCCGACGATGTATTGATTGGCCGGCCCCTCCCCGCTCAAGGAGACCATGGCGATGTGCCAGATCGGAACGAGACAGAGCAGAGACACGGCGGCCAGCAAGACGTAATTCAAGAGGTCGAAAGCCTGGAAGCGGTGCAGGCGTATTCTCATATAGCGTCGCTCCGTCCTTTAGAAAATGCGGTAATTCGCATAGCGGTAAGCCAGCCGATACGAGGTGACGATCAGCGCGAACCCGATTATCGATTTCATCAGTCCGATAGCCGTGGCGAGCCCGTATTGCGCCTGAATGAGACCCATGCGATAAATATAAGTGTCGATAATATCCGCGGTGCCGATGACCATCGGATTGTACAGGTTGAAAATCTGGTCGAAGCCGGCGTTGAGCACGTTGCCGAGGCTTAAGGTAGACATCAGTACGACGACGGGCAGGATGCCGGGCAGCGTAATGTAGACGACCCGCTGCCAGCGGCTCGCTCCATCGATTGAGGCCGCCTCGTACAGCGCGGGATTAATACCCGTCAAAGCCGCCAAATAAACAATTGTCGAGAAGCCGAATTCCTTCCAGACGTCGGTAACGATCAGCATGACTCTGAACCATGTTTCATCTCCGAAGAAGAAGATCGGGTCGAGGCCAAGCGAGGCCGCGATCTGATTAAATACGCCTCCGTTAATGGAGAGGACGTCGATCAGAATGCCGCCGAGAATGACCCAGGATAGAAAATGGGGCAAATAGACGAGGCTTTGCACCGTGCGTTTGAACCACACGATGCGGGCCTCGTTAAGCAGCAGCGCGAATGAGATCGGGACGACCAGTCCGGCTACGATTTTCATCAGAGAAATTTCAACCGTATTGCGTACGGTTTGCATCGTATCCGGAAGCTCGAACAGGAAGCGTACATGCTCCAATCCGACCCATTCCGATTTGAAGAAGCCTTGCATCGGATTAAACTCCTGGAAAGCGATAACGATGCCGATCATCGGCAGATAGGCGAACAAGAGCAGAATCAGCATGCCCGGCGCCAGCAGCAGATGGAAGAATGTCCGGTCTTTCCTCGTAATTTTCATGTTTCCGTACCTCCGCCAGAGAGGCGCGGAACTTGCCTGTCAGGCGAAGCTCCGCGCTTTGACCCTGTTACTTGGATGCCGCCCAGGCGTTGACTTCCTCCGTGATGTTCTCACCGCCAAGCTGGTTCCACTGCTTGACGAACTTATCGAATTCGTCGATGCCCGCATTGCCCATAATAATCTTCGTAAACGTCTCCGACTCGATCTTGTTCAGATTGGCGAGCCGCTTGACCATCGTGTCCGTCGGCGCTCCGAGGAACGCTTGATGGACGTAATTTTCTCCGTATTGCTCCAGCACCGATTCGGATTCGGACAAGTACTTCATGAACGCCCAGCCGTTCGGCTCGTTGTTCTTATACGCTTCCCACTTCCATTGTCCGTCCGGATGAGTAACGAGCGAGCCATCGTCCTTTTCCAAGGCTGCTTTGAACTGTTTGCCGATGACCATGTTTTTGCCCGGATCGTCGAAGAAGTAAGGCTTGGCGTATTGGTGAATTTCCTTGCCTTTGTATTTCTCGCTGCCTTGAATTTCTTTGTAGAACAGATCGTTGTACTTGCCGCCTTCAATCCACATTTCCGCCCATAAATTCATCGATTTAATGAGTGCTTCCGGGTGTTCCATATCCTTGCGGGCGACCATCCAGTTGTAGACGTTTGTCGCTCGCTTCGGCACGACGGTGCCGTCCGCTCCGACAGGAATCGGGTAAGCCTTCCAATCGGAATTCGGCGTATGAGTCATCGTCGTAGATAGCGGATATAGCGGCTGCCAGAAAGCTCCGAAGTAGATGCCGCCCTTGCCCGCGCCGATATCGTCGGCCGTCTTGCCCCAATCCTTGGCTCCGAATTCGGGATCGATCGCCTTCGTCTTATAGAGCTCCTGCAGCTTGGCTAGAGCGTCCTTCATCTCCGGCTGAACGCTGCCATAGGCCAGCTTGCCGGAGCTATCCTTGATCCAGAGGCCTTTGTATGCCTTGAAGGCGGCCGATATGCCGTCGAAGCCCATGCCCAGCGCATTATCCAGCGCAATGCCGTACGTGTCCGGTTTGCCGTTGCCATCGGGATCCTGCTGAGCGAAGGCGGTAGCGACATTCACCAGCTCGTCGATCGTCTTCGGCGCCTGGAGTTTCAGCTTATCCAGCCAGTCTTGACGAATGTACATGATCGCTACGTTCTCGTAATAGTCGACCGGAACGGGCATTCCGAAGATTTTGCCGTTCAGGCTCGCAGCTTCAAAGCCTTCTCCGCCGCCGTATTCCATCGCCTTGCGCAGCAGGGGAGAAGCGTACTTCTCGTAAACCTCGGTCAGGTCGGCCAACTGATCCTGCTTGATCATGCGGTGCAACTGGTTCAGATCGACCTTGGAGATGTCGGGAAGATTGTTGGTGTTGATGGACAGGTTCATCTTCTCGACGGTCTGGGAAGCGTCGGACACCCACTTGTTCACGAACTGAATACCGAGGATATCTTTGTAGGTGCGAGTCATGATGTTGTCGTTGATGCTCTCGCCGTCCGCGAACAGCACGTTCGTGCCCGTCGAGCTGACGACCGACACCTCGATCGGAGGATCGTATTTGCCGAACGGATCCTCATTCGTTTGTTGCGATTGCTCCGCGCTTGGGGAAGCGCTTCCGGTTTGCGCCGCCGCGGACGGCTCTGTGGACGCACCGTTCTCCTTCTGCGAGCATGCGGTCGAGAATACGAGCAGGAATGCCAGAGATGCCGTTGCCATGCCGCGAATCTTTTGTCCTTTCATACCGTTACCTCCATTGTGTTTTGTGGAATGGTTGTGACCCCGTCTAACGGAAAGATGACCGTAAACACGTCGATGTGTTTATGGTCATCATTATAGAAGGCGGGGAGTCTATTCTTTTAAGGAGTTGAAGTATACTTTCCAAAGGTCGTTCTCAGCGTGCTCTGAGCAACGCCCGGTCCATCGCCGCAAGAATTGCATCGGCGTCTCCCTTGCCCGCAAGCCAGTCCTGAAGGCCGGTACACAGCGCTTCCGCGACGCCCACCGGCCAAGCCTGGTTGCTGAACGGAACGGACCGTCCGTTGCGCATGAGCGACGTATATTCGGCGAACTCGGCTATGCCTAATTCTTCTCCCGCAAACATCGGAAACACGCGGTATTGCCGCTTGAACTCCTCGTACAGGGGAGTAGAAGGATCAAACTGGTAAGCCAGCGCGTCCAGCGTCTCCGGCAGATTGCGGGTATTTTTGCTGATGACCGTTCCTCCGGCGGGCCCTACGGATAGGAACAAAGGCTCTCCCGGAGCGTTGCCCGGTAAGGGCATGAAGTCTCGTTCGAATGAGGAGCGGTCCGATACGGTTAAGCTGTCGTAATCCCAGTTGCCTCCAAAGACGATAGCCGCGCGCCCGTCGTTAAACCAAGCAGCCGCTTGCGCCGCCCCGGTCTCCAAGGAATCGGGAGCGATATAGCCTTGGTCGTACAGCAGCTTGTACATGTGCAGTACGTCGCGCCATTTCGATCCGGCGAATGTTGCTGTACCTTCCAGAAGACGTTTGTCGAAGTCGGGATCCTCGGGATAGACCACCGACGCCGCCAGCGGGTACAGTCCGAATTGCAGGAACCACCAGTCTTTACCCGGCATGACGATCGGCGTTACTCCTTCGCGTTTCAGTGTTTCGCACAGCTCAAGAAATCCGTTCCAGTCCTGCGGCCATTCTCGGTAGCCATGCTGTTCTAGCATGTCCTTGTTGTACCAGGCTCCCATCATGCTGAAGCCTTTGGGGAGACCGTATACCCGGCCGTTCACGGTAAACCCTTCGAGAGCTTCGGGAGAGAAGGAATCTAGAATATCCATGCCGGTAAGGTCCTGCAAGTACCCGGCTCTGACAAGCTCCTCCAGCTGCCGCATCGGCCACCATTCGAAGAAATCGGGGCCTTCGCCGGCGGAAAGCTGCATGAGCATAGATTTGGTATAGGCGTCTTCGGGCAGCATTTCCGTCTTGATGCGAATGTCCGGATAGCGTTCTTCAACCAAATTTGGAAACGCTTGCATGACGTAGCGGTTATGATCCCTGCCGTCGGAAGCTACACCCATATGCATATATTTCAAAGTTACGGGGTCCGGCGTCGGTTGTACCGCGGCGAAGGGCCTTGCACAGCCCGAAACGACGATCAGCGCCAGAAGTAAAGGGGGACCCATCCGTCTTATTCGCTTCATCGTGTCACCTCGGCCCAGTTGAAGTATGCTACTATTATAAATAAAAACGCGATCTCGGAGAAGATGCGAATGAAGTTTGCTTGGGGACTCAAAAATCGTTTGCTCGTCGCGCTCTTGCTGCTGTCTCTGATTCCGATCGCGATCGTCGTTGTCGTGACGAACCGGAATTACGGCGCCCTCGTAGAGAATCAGGTGCGGGAAGTGTCCATGAACCTGCTGGACCGTTCCTCCTTGAGGATGACGAACCGCCTGGAGGAGATCGGCCGCGTATCCGCTTATTTGGCCTACCAGCAAATGTCCGATACCGATACGATTTTGTCGTTTCTCGGCCAACATGCGGAGAACGGGAGCGTCGACACATACGACCGGCTGAGTCATACTCGCGAGTTCAAAAAGGCGACGGAAAGCTTGCTGCTGAATCACGACTATATTGAGGGGTTGTACGTTTTCGCGGAAGACGGCACGGTGTTCGCCAATACGAAGGGCTCCGAGCTTAAGCCCGACTATGTTCCCCTTTCCTCGGCGTGGTATCGGGACACGATTCGCACTCAGGGCAAGATGATCGTCGGAGAGGTTCAGCAGCAGGATTTCCTGCTGTCCGGCAATCCGTCTATCGCCTTCTCGCGGGCGCTGTACGAGCCGTCGACGAACCGAAGAATCGGCGTGCTGCTTATCAATTGCAGTCTGAGCCTGTTCGACGAATTGAGCGAGGGGATGCTGGCGGAGCAGCGGATCTACTTGCTCAACGGAATCGGCAATCGGCTGTACGGCGAAGGCGAGCTGGATGAGGAATGGGCGGCGTCGGCCGTCGGCATCGGCAGCCGGGTAGATTCCAGGACCAATATGCTTGTTCTTCATAATACATTTTCGGAATACGACTGGCACATGGTCATCGCGGTTTCGCTTGATGCGGTCACCGGAGAGATTCGCGACACCTCGCGCTTTGCCTTGTGGCTGGGGATCATCTGGGCGGTTCTAGCCGTCGGTTTGTCGCTATGGATCGCGAACGCCTTCTCCAAGCCGGTGAACCGGATGGCACAGATGATGAAGCGTTATCCGACAGGTCATCTGCCCCCGAGGCAGGAGCGGTACGAACGAAGAACGGACGAAGTCGGCATTTTGTATAATCGTTATTTTACGATGCTGCAGGAGATCGATACATTAATCCGGGAAAAATATCACAATCAATTTATCGCCATGTCCTCCAAAATGAAGGCGCTTGAGGCCCAGATCAACTCGCACTTCCTGTTCAACACGCTGGCCACGATGAACAGTATCGCCGTGCTGGAGGAAGTGCACAGCCTCTCTGTCATGTCCAAGGCGCTCGGCGACATGTTCCGCTACAGCATCAAAATCAACCGCGATCTGGTTGCGCTGAGCGAGGAGCTTGGCCACGTTCACAACTATATGACGATCCAATCGTTCCGCTACGGCGATAAAATACGTCTGGAAACGGACATCCCTAAGGAACTGGAAGAGTGTAAAGTACTGAAGCTGATTCTTCAACCGATCGTAGAGAATGCGGTGTACCACGGGATCGAGAAAAAGAAAGGTTACGGCACGGTAAGTATCCGGGCCTGGGAGCAGGAGGACGGCATTCGCGTGGAGGTGCGAGACGACGGGGTCGGCATTCCGGCGGACAGGCTGGAGGAGGTGCGGGCCATGCTTGGTCGTACGGCCGAGTTCGAGGAGCTGAATCCTGGGACGAACGACGTTCGATCCATCGGGCTGTACAATGTTCATGCGCGAATCGCGCTGTACTACGGGCCCGACTACGGGATAGAGGTAGACAGCGAGGAGCACCGGGGAACGGCCGTGCTGATCCGGCTGCCCGGGCCGGAGTCTGGCGTCGGCAGGCTCCCCGCAGAGCGAAGCGGCTCATCCGATCACTTTCCGAAAGGGGCATCATAGCTATGTACAGATATGTGGTCATCGACGATGAGATGCTTATTCGCAAAGCGATCATTAAAAAAATTTCCTCCCTCGAGCTGCCGCTGGCCTGGGTCGGAGAAGCCGAGGACGGGGAGGAGGGGCTGATGCTGGTCGAGCGGGAGAAACCCGACATCGTCCTGACCGATATGCGCATGCCGGTGATGGACGGCGTTCAGTTTCTTCAAGCCGTTACCGAGAGACGCTCGGAAGCGCAGCTTATCGTCATTAGCGGCTATTCGGATTTCGAATACACGAGAGAGGCAATCGTCTCCAGCGCGGCGGGTTACATTCTGAAGCCTTTTGACGACGGCGAGCTGCGTCAGGCGTTGACGAAGGCGATCGAACGGATCGAGCAGACCCGTCTGAGCCGAAGAAACGCGACGGGCATCGAATTGGAGCTTGATCTTGTACGCTTCGCAACCTGGCTGTGCCGGAATTCCGACGACGAGACGTCTTTGCGTATGGAAGCCTATTCGTCCGAGCCCATGCGGCGTCTGCTATCGGCAGGCTCTGTCGCAGCTGCCGTCGCGATTGGCTCTGTCGCGGCTGCCGTTCGGGTGCCGGAAGGCTGTGTTCGGTTTCTCCACCCGGACATGCCTGGCACGATTGTTCTCGTCTGCTCGGACATTTCTGTCGGAAGGCAAGCGGCCTCCTCCAAGCTGTATGCCTGCTTAGCGGGTGAAGAGGGCGTCGTTGCCGCCATTAGCAGCGAGTGCTCGTCCGTCCAAGCTCTGCCCAGAGCCTATCGCGAGGCGGTGTCACTGCTAGAAAGCTTGCCATTTGGAAGAACGGCAGGCATCCAACGAGCGGAGGTGGGGCGGGGAGATGGCGGGAAGGAAGCGGATGGAGGAGCGGAATGGCGCTGGTCCAGTGTCGAAGATTTCCTCTATGAACTGGAGGAGGGCAACGAAGCACAGGCGCTTCGTCTTGCAGGGGAGCTGTTCGCCGAATTCCGCAGCATGGAGGTTTTTACGATGCGGCGGGTCAGGAAGATCTGCCGGACGCTATACCATCGCATCGTCGAGCACTTGGGCGAGGTGCATCGGATCACTCCGGATTCCGGTCTGGAGACGCTGTCTCTGCTGAGCTACGAGCCGGATGCCCAAGCATTGGAGAGGCACTTCCTGCAGCTCGTGCGCGACACGGTCGCCCAAGTGCCGAGCCGAACGGCCAAAGGGGCGGAGCTGGCGCAGCAGATCAAGCACTATATCGATCGCCATTTCGCCCAACAGCTGACGCTGGAGGAGGTGGCGGATCGCTTTTTCCTTCATCCGGTCTACTTGAGCGTCATGTTCAAGGAGAAGACGGGAGAGACGTTTCAGGACTACTTGCGCCGAATTCGCATGGAGCGGGCTAAGCATCTGTTGCTTACAACCAAATATCGGGTCGACCGCATTTCGGTCATGATCGGATACGAGAATACGAAGTATTTTTATAAAGTGTTTAAGAAGGAGACGGGCTTCACTCCGGCGGATTTTCGCCAGCGTCAGGTTGAGGGGTGAGGGAAAAGCCGCACAATCTCTTACGGTCGGGGGAACCTTAAGAGGCCAGTTTCGGGCAAAGTAGCCCGCTCTAACGGTCCGGCAGACCGTAAGAAGCCAGATATGGGCGGAGTAGCTTGCTCTAACGGTCCGGCAGACCGTAAGAAGCCAGTTATGGGCGGCGTAGCCCGCTCTAACGGTTCGGCAGACCGTAAGAAGCCAGATATGAGCGGAGTAGCTTGCTCTAACGGTCCGGCAGACCGTAAGAGGCCAGATATGGGCGGCGTAGCCCGCTCTAACGGTCCGGCAGACCGTAAGAAGCCAGATATGGGCGGAGTAGCTCGCTCTAACGGTCCGGCAGACCGTAAGAAGCCAGTTTCGGGCAAAGTAGCCCGCTCTAACGGCCCTGCTGGAGCTAGATTAAAAAGTAGACAACTCTCACAAGCGAGGGTAGATAATGAAGACAACAAGAAAAAGAGGTGTCTGGCTTGGGTAACAAGAGACAGCGTTACAGCGAAGAATTTAAAGAGCAAGTCGTTCGTTACATTCAGGAGCAGACGAAGACACTGTCACAGATCTCAGAAGAATTTAAAGTGCCAGAAGGTACGATACGCCAATGGCAGACGAGGTTCCGCAAGGTTGAGAATGAGCCGCTCGTAGATCGCGAAACGATACGTCAAAGGGATCGTCAGTTGCAGGAACAAGAGCGCACTATCAAGGATCTCAAAGAGGAGATCGCCATTCTAAAAAAGGCTATGCACATCTTCGGCAAAGAAAAAAACTGAGGTTCCAGTTCATCGAAAATCATCGCTCCGAGTTTCGAATGGAGAAGATGTGCGAATTATTGGATGTATCCCAGAGCGGCTATTACAAGTGGTGCCAAGAAAAAACGAATGAAAACAACTACCAAAAGCGCCGCTATGCCCTATTGGAACGGATTACATGGCTATTTTTAGACGCCGACAAACGTTACGGCAGCCCCACTATCACCAAGCTTCTCCGACAGGAGGGCTGGATCGTCTCTGAGCGTACGGTGGGTAAGCTGATGCACGAGAACGAGCTGCGCTCGCGCCCGGCCAAAGCCCCCCCACCTTAAGCCTCAATAGCGAACGAGAAGCTCATCCAGAAGCTCGGTCAGCTTCTCGGGGTCCATTTTGCGCGAGAGGTAGGCGTGGCGTCCGTCCGTATCCGGGAGCCAGCGGTTGGCGCCGCTCTCGGTATCCACCTCAATCGTGCCGCGGACGATGTCCCAGTAGTCGGCGGCTCCTTCCGCAGCGTACAACACGGCCGTCAGATCCCAGCTCTCGCGAATGCCGCCTTCGCCGCCGTACCAGGCGTTGTAGCTTCGTCTCACCGGATGGTCGGCAGGGGCATCAATGTGAAGCCGGCGTCCGGTGCGGATTTCCGCTCCGATCTCGTAGCCGGTAAAGGTAATGTCGGTCGGCCAGTGCTTTGTCACGTAGGCGGCTGCTTGAGGGTGCATCTCAAAATTCCACTCTTTGCCCTCGGGGAACAACCCTCCCATAATGACCAGATGCTTGGCCTTGCGCGCGACCAGCTCTCTTCCATTCAAGTCCGAATGCCGGTCGGGCTCGGATTGCAGCAAATGCATAAAGTTGACCAGCGGTCCGATCGCCACGAACACGATCGAGCCGTCTTCCGCCGCGGCGAGAAGCTCGCGCGTCAGCTCCGTCGCATCGGGGGCCATCTCTCCATGCTCGTAGCGGTTCGGATACTGCTGCGCGACGAGCTTGTTGTACTTGCCGAACACGTCGTCATCGTCGAGAAAACCGGGCAAGCGCCGCAAAGTGCCGACCGGAATGTCCCCCCGCCCGTAATAAACGTTAAGCGCATCGAGACAACCCGCGCCCCAACGGCTGGCCGTGCAATGCGTCATGCCGACGATGCGGGCTCGACCCGACTTCTCCAACGCGTGCAGCACGGCAACGGCTCCGGCATCGTCGCAATCGGGACCGATGTCGGTGTCCAGCAGAATCGGCACGGGCGTGTCCGAAGGCTGGTAAATCAGCTTTTCACTCCTGCTCATAGCGTAATCCCCCTTTGATGAGTTTCCAGAAATCTTTCCAATTCCTCGCGCGTAGGCATGGCCGACTGGGCCCCCACCTGCCGCACCGACAGCGCCCCTACGGCGTTACCGATGCGCACCGCATCCTCGACATCCAGCCCCGAAGCCAACGCGTAGGCGAACCCGGCGTTAAAGGAATCCCCGGCTCCCGTCGTATCGACCGCCTGCACAGGGAAAGCCTCGATATGCGTCATCTCCGCTTCTCGAATCCAATAAGCGCCTTCTTCTCCGGCTTTGGCGACGATCGTCCCGACTCCTTTGCGCAGCAGGGAACCGGCGGCTTCCTTCAACTGGTAAACGTAGCGCTCCTGTCTGCCGGCATAGTAGCGGATTTCCGTTTCGTTAGGCGTCATATAATCGATATAGCGAAAAATAGCGTCCGGCAATAACGAAGCGGGAGCCGGATCGAGCACGATCGTTTTTCCGGCCTGCTTCAAGCGTTTGACTGCATAAGCGACCGTCCCGATCGGGATCTCCAACTGGAACAGAAAAATATCCGAATGGACGAGTTCCTCCCACATGGCATCGATATCGGAGGGCTGCAGGAGACCGTTGGCTCCCGCCGAGACGACGATCTGATTTTCTCCCTGCCGGTCGACCCAGATCATGGCCGTTCCCGTCGCGGCTCCTTTTTCAACGCTGATTCCGCTGACGTCGACTCCGTTCATGCGCAGATGACGGATGTAATCGTGCCCATGAATGTCGTCCCCGACTTTGCCCGCCATTTTCACCCTGGCGCCCAGCCGGCCCAGAGCGATCGCTTGATTGCCTCCTTTGCCGCCGAAGAAAACGGAATAACCGTCTGCGGTCAGCGTTTCGCCCGGCTGCGGGAACCGTTCGACGGCCGCGACTATGTCCAAGTTCAAGCTTCCGATTACGCATATGGATTTCATGAGTACTGTCACGCTCTTTCTCTGTAAAATGGGCCTCTTGGCGTTCATAGCCTCATTATAGAAGAGAGCGGGTCTACTATTTTAAGGATTTCCGGTACACTTTTTGCGTCGCGCATGAAAAAAAGGAGCCTCTCGGCTCCTTGCGATTCTTCCTCATTTTCTAAGCAGCAGATAAGCGAAGTACGGCACTCCGATCAGCGACACGATGATGCCTGCGGGCAAGCCGGCAGGATCGACAAGATTGCGTCCGATCGTATCCGCTAACAACAGCAGCCACCCGCCCAGCAGAACGGCCACGGGGATAAAAAACTGGTTGCGCGGACCGACCAGCGCCTTGGCAATGTGCGGAGCCATCAAACCAATGAACGCGATGCCGCCGGTGACCGACACGGCCGCTGCGGCGGAAGCGACGGCTGCCAGCAGAAGCACGATGCGCTCTCGCTCCAGCCGCAGCCCCACGCCGATGGCCGACGAGTCGCTTAGTCCGAGCAGGTTCAGCCGAACCGACTTGAACAAAGTGAACGGGATGAGCAGGACGAGCCACGGAAGCAGCGCCCATACGAACGGCCAGTCCGTGCCCCAAATGTTGCCGGCAAGCCACTTGGCGATGAAGTCGACCTTCTGCCGGTCCGTGGAGGAGATCAGCACGATCATCATCCCGGACAGGGCCAAGGAGAAGCCGACGCCGACAAGCACGAGCCGGATCGGATCAAGACCTCGCGAGCGACTGTAGGAGAATGCGTAAATAAGAATCGCGGTAATGACCGCGGATAAGAAGGCTACCAGCGGCAGCATATAGACGAACGAACCGACGTCGATCGGGGAGTACAGGAAGAAGAGGGCGACGCCGATGCCTGCCCCCGAGTTGATCCCGATCACGCCCGGATCGGCCAGCTCGTTGCGGGTAACGCTCTGCAGAATAGAACCGGACAGCGCCAGCGCCATTCCGGCTAGCAGGGTGATCGCGACGCGCGGCATTCGAAGAGAAAATACGACGAAATGTTCCTTAAACGTTCCTTGTCCGAACAGAGTGGGAAGCAATCGGTCGAAGGATACGGATGAGCGTCCGATCCCCATGCCGATAGCGGCTGTAACGGCGATGAGCGCCGCGCCGATCAGCAGAATGCGAATCAGCCTGCGGACGGGATGCGTAGAAGCGGTCATGAGAGAGCTTTGCCTCCTTTGCGTACGACGAACAAGAAGAAGGGCAAGCCCAACATCGCAACGACGGCGACCACGGGTGTCTCGTACGGGGAATTAAGCGTGCGGCCGATCGTATCGGCAAGCAGCATGAACGAAGCTCCCGCGAATACCGAAAAGGGAAGAATGTAGCGGTAGTCCGTGCCTACGAATCTGCGAACGATATGCGGGATCATAAGCCCGACGAACGCCATATTGCCGACGAGCGCGACAGAGGCGCCGGTTAGCAGGACGATCAGGACGAACATGATCGCTTTGATCTGCACGAGCTTCTGCCCGAGGCCGGTGGCGACTTCGTCGCTTAGGCTGAGCAGCGTCACTTGGTTGGACATAAACAAGGTCACGATGAGAGCGACGAGAATAACCGGAGCAATTGCCTGAAGCTGCCCCCACGTCGTGCCGACTAAACCTCCCGCCGTCCACATGGAAACGTCCTTGGATATTTTGAATAGAAGTCCAAGGCCGTCCGCAATAGCGTACAAGAAGGCAGAGACCGCTGCTCCGGCCAGCACGAGGCGAATCGGGGACAGGCTGCCCCGCCGCATAGAGCCGAGCGTGATAACGAGAGCGGCCCCGCAGGCGGCTCCGATAAAACAGGCTGTCATAATCCCGAAGTAGTTCAAGCCGGGGATGAACGCAATGCCGACCGCCAGCGCGAGATAGGCGCCTGAAGACAGTCCGAGCAGACCGGGATCGGCCAACGGATTGCGAGTAACTCCCTGCATAACGGCGCCGGACACGGCGAAGGCTGAGCCGACGAGAATCGCGCCGACCTCTCGGGGAATGCGGATTTCACGCAGCATGAGCGCTTTATCTCCCATATCGCGGCCGGTGATCGCATGCCACAAATCGGGATAGGTCGTATCCGCAGCGCCGAATAGCAATGAGACCGCGAAGCACAGAACAAAAAAGACGATGCTGCCCCCAAGCTTGTAGGCGAATGCGGACGTATGCGTTTTGGTCATCGGTCTCTCATCCTTTGTTTATCCCAAGAAGCTCTTGATAAAGAAATCTAGCTGGAAGTCCAGCGTCAGCGGATCGTTGAAGTAAAACTCCTCGGCGTTGACCTCGAATACTCGGTTGTTCTTAACCGCCGGAATGTTCTTGTATGTCTCCGTTTCCGTGAACGACAAGTCCGAACCCGGGAACTTGCTGAAAATGATATAGTCGCCCGCGAATTCGGGCACGACCTCGGACGAGAGCGCATAATAGCCTTCTTTCAGCGCTGTGTCTTTGACCTTCTGCGGCATGGCGAGCTTCATCTCCTGGAAGAGAATTTCGGTTCCCCGTCCCCAGTTGTCGCCGTATACGTAAATTTGCTTATCGAATGCTTCGATGACCGATACGGTCGCCTCCGCTCCGATCTTCGCCTTAATGTCCTCGCCGGCTTTGGCCGCGCGGACTTTGAAGTCGTCCACCCATGCTTTGGCTTCGGCTTCTTTGTTCAGCAGCTTTCCAATTTCGAGCTGCTGCGTCAAATAGTCGACCTTGCCGTAGGTGTAAGTGACGGTAGGGGCGATTTCCTTCAGCTTGTCGACGTTCTTGATGTCCGAGAGACCGATGATCAGATCGGGCTCCAGCTCGATGATCTTCTCCAGATCCTCGTCGGTAACCGCTTCGACGTTGTTAAGCGTGGCGTCGAAGCGGGGGTTTTTCTTGGACCATTCGTCTACGCCGACAAGCGTCACGCCAAGCGACATAACGTTGCCCGCGAACGAGGACAGCACGATGACGCGCTGCGGGTTAGCGGGAACATCGATGGGGCCGTTTTCGGATTGGTAAGTAATCGTTCCCGATTCGACAGGAGCCGAGTCGGAAGGAGAAGCGGATGCGGACTCCGACGGGGCGACGGAGGACGGCTGCGCGGAAGGGCTGGATGAACTTCCCGACTCGGCTGCTTTGCCTCCGCATGCGCTAATAACAAGCATCAAGGCTACTGCCAACGGAACGAACATTTTTTTCATCGAATGGATCTCTCCCTTTTCTATGACAAATTTCTTCGGAACATAAGGGGTATGAGCTACAACCTATTCCTAGTATAGCTCAGTCTTAAATTGAGAATGATTCTCATAATCACAAAAGACATTGTAAGACGAAGGTTATCCGATGTCAATAGGGGGGATATGGAAAATGTCATACGGGGCTGCAGAAGAGGGTCATACAAAAGGCGCGTTTGGCCTGTTTTGGCAGCTTTCGAAGCACACTTCACGTCATCCAAGCATTCATGTTTGCCCTGCCCTGTATCCTCGTTTGCATCGATGTTTCCTCCTATGACGGATCGGGCCATAAATTTTGAAACTTCTCATTAACCCTTCCGGTCGATAAGCTTGTTGTGACGCGGGTACGCAGGATCGAGGAGTGTCGGTCAGCTTGTCGGCTTGCGCCTGAGCTGCTGGAAACATTCGGATTGGACCGGGAAAAGCCGGATAGCTACAATAGAGCATGTAACGTGAGAGCAAGGCTGTACGGACAATTTTGCAATCGTTTCCAATCCAAGCGAAAAATAGAGAAATGGAAGGGGGGCTTCGGGTGTTCGGGAAGCTTCGTTTCTTCCGCAGCATGAGCTATCAAACCAAGCTGCTGACCGTCACTTTGTTTCTCAGTCTGTTTCCGGTCTTGCTTCTGGGCTATGCATCCTCTTATTTGTCGGTCCGAAGCGTTCAGGAGGAAGTGGACAACAACCACCGAATCATTCTCGAGCAAATCGAGTATCAGTTGAACGCCTTTCTTTCCGATCTGAAGGTGTCCACCTTGCAAATATCCGAGGATTTGATTGTGCGCGATTCTTTTCTGGCCGGCATCTCCCATAGCGCCTTCCGTCCTACGATGAGCATGATCGATACGTTGAAAAAATATCGGAGCGTGACCCGAATTCCGTTCGGCGTCACGCTTCTGTATCCGAACCATCGCCAGGCCTATTCTACGCAAACCGGTTTGTCGGGAATCGATGCCCGGTACTACAGCTCGATTATGAAAGTGATCGACCCCGGCTACATGGGAATTACGATCATTTCGCCCTATACGTACGAGAATCAAAAAGACCTGCTGATCCTCAAGCCGGTATCGATCGAGAACGCGATTGACGGCATCGTGGTCCTGCATGTGGATATTACCAAGTTTTATGAATATCTTCGCCGGATCGACATCGGCAGCACGGTCGTACTGGTCGTGGACGGACAAGGACGTATCGTACTCAGCCCGCACGCGGAAGAGATTGGAGCGCGGCTATCGAGCACTTCAAGTCTATATGCGTACTGGACCAGTCCGGAAGCGACCTCCGGGATTTCCGAGCTTCGGGGAGAAAAGTACAGCGTAACGTCGTTTAAGTCCGACCAGAACGCATGGACGTACGTGGCCATGACGCCGAGCCGGGAGTTGAACGCCAAAGCCTGGAAAATGGAGCGTCTGACCTGGACGATGGTGGCGGTAATCGTCGCCGTATGGGGATGCATCGCGTTCGTGGGCTACCTCCGCATGTATTCTCCGATCCGGCGAATCTCCATGAAGCTGACGCCTGTGGCGGGGACCAAGAAAGACAGCGTCCGCATTATCGATTCGTACGTCAGCGACATGCTGGAGACGAACCAGCGGCTCAGCGGCCAACTGCTGGAGCAGCTGCCGCTGATGCAGGAAAGCGTAATTCTCCAATTGCTCCACGACAATCTGTCCGAGTCCGAATTGCTGGAACGAATGAAGCAATTGGATATGGCTTTTCAAGGAGAATGGTTTTTCACGGGGATTGTCGAGATCGATTCGCTGCACGAATTCATGCAAATGTACAAGCAGAAAGACCGAACCTCAATGCTGAACGAACTGCAGGCGATGCTTCGCGGAGTATTCGAAGCGAACTATACATGCATTACAGTCAATCCTCAGCCGGGCCGGATCGCTTTTATCGTATTGACGGGAAGGACGGATACGGCTACGGAGGAGGCGATTGGAGCTATCGGCTCGGAAATCCGCCGAAAGACGCGCGAGCAGTTCAAGTTTACCGTCACGGCTGCGATTGCGCCGCCTGTCCGTTATTTGCACGAAATCGGCAGGAGCTACCAATTGGCGCAGGAATACTTGGGCTTTCGGCATCTGCTCGGCAGCGACGTGACGATTACCCGCAAGGATGTCGTGCAGTCGGACCGGATACAGCCGGCCGACCGGATTACGGCGAAATGGTACAAGCGGATTCTGACCAGCATGTCGGAGGGAGACATCGCGCTGGCCGAGAAGCAGTTCAACCAGATGTTCGCCGCGCTGCCCGGACATCTGCCCGACTTCAGGATGATCAAGGGAATTCTGACTTACTTCCTGGAGGAGATCGATCAGCTGGTGTGCGATGTGCAAGGGCTGACGCTTCAGGATCTGCTCGGCTGGAACCCGTACACGGAGCTGTATCAGCAGAATTCCCTGGGCAGCGCGCATAAGTGGTTCGCCAATCGCTTCTTTCCAACGATCAAACAGCATATTGACCGGATGACGAAGGACAAAAGCCGCCGGATTGCCGACGAAACCTTGAAGTATATCCATGAGCATTACGATCAGGATTTTTCTCTGCAGCAGCTTGCGGGAGAGTTCGGAGTGTCTTCCTCGCAGCTCAGTCGTTTCTTCAAGCAGGCGATGAACGTCAATTTCGTCGACTACGTCGTCCATTTCCGGATTTCGAAAGCGAAGGAATGGCTGGTGTATACGGAGATGTCGATCAAGGAAATTTCCGACAAGCTTAGATATACGACCAGCCAGAACTTCACCCGCGTGTTCAAGCAGATTACGGGCGTCCCTCCGGGCAAATACAGAAACGATTACAGACTGCATGGCGGACAGCCAGTCAAGAAAGAAGAAGAGGAAGAGGATAAGGATCTGCAATGAAGTGCAGCCTTATCCTTTTTTGTACCGATGTTTCGTGTTTTGCGCGCCGTGGCAGGCAAATATAGAGACTTTCGCGTTGGAATTGGGGGGCGCTATAGTCGGTCTATACGAGATAGAAGGGAGGGTAACGGGTTGAAAAGAGCGGGACGGGCGCTGGCCGCCCCAGGTTCGATGAAATCGCTTGGCCGGGAAATCGCGAGGAACAAGTATATCTATTTGATATTGCTTCCCGGCCTGCTGTATTACGCGGTGTTCAACTATGCGCCGATGTACGGCATCCAGCTCGCGTTCAAGGATTTTCGGGCAAGCGCGGGCATTTGGGGAAGCCCTTTCGTGGGGCTGAAGCATTACGAGTATATTTTTCAGGATCAGGATTTTTGGCGGGCGTTCAAAAATACGATCATCATCAGCTTCAGCCGGATTTTGTTTCAATTCCCGGTGCCGATCGTACTGGCGCTGCTGCTGAACGAGTTAAGGGAAGGAAAATACAAAAAGACGCTGCAAACGATTTTTACGTTCCCGAACTTTCTTTCCTGGGTTATCGTTTCGGGCATGGTGCTGAACGTTTTCGGATCTGAAGGCGCTGTCAATCATTTTCTGTCCTTGTTCGGCGTGTCTGAGCAGATGTTTATGGCCAACCAGGATTTGTTTCGTCCGCTGATTTACATTTCGGATATCTGGAAAAGCGCAGGCTGGACGGCGATCATCTACCTGGCTACGATCGCCTCGATCAGTCCGGAGCTGTACGAGGCCTCTTACATGGACGGGGCCAACCGTTTCCAGCGGATGTTGTATATCACCTGGCCGGGCATCCGCTCCGCCGTTGTATTGATGCTGCTGCTGTCCGTCGGCAATACGATGAACGCGGGCTTCGATCAGATTTTCAATATGTACAATCCCGCCGTTTTGCCGGTAAGCGACATTCTGGACACGTATATTTACAGAATTACCTTCCAGACGTCCGGGGACTTCGGATTCAGCACCGCTGTCGGATTGTTCAAATCGCTTATTAACTTCGTGCTGCTGATTGTGTTCGATCGTCTGGCCAAGGCGGTCGGCGAACGAGGCATTTTCTGACGATAAGGAGGTACGAAAGTGAACGATACGCCATTGTCCGGCGGGCAGGTCAGAAAAATCAACTGGTTCTACATCCTGAACATCGTGGTATTAAGCCTGTGGGCGTTGACCATTCTATATCCGTTCTACAATGCGATTCTTATTTCGCTGGTGTCGCAGAAGGAATATATGATGACGCCGTTTATGCTGTTTCCCAAAAATATAACGTTCGACGCGTATACCTATATTTTCAACAGCTCGCGCATCTATCACGGGTATCGGAATACGCTGCTCATTTTACTGATCGGCGTTCCCTTCAATATGCTGACAACCGCCTTCACTGCTTATGCGCTGTCGCGGGACCGCTTTCCGGGAAAGAAAGCCATTACGGCGCTTGTCGTGTTCACGATGTACTTCAGCGGAGGACTGATCCCGCTGTACTTGTTGGTCAGGGATCTCGGTC
Organism: Cohnella sp. LGH; assembly: GCF_017671885.1. Taxonomy (NCBI): domain Bacteria; kingdom Bacillati; phylum Bacillota; class Bacilli; order Caryophanales; family Paenibacillaceae; genus Cohnella; species Cohnella sp. LGH. The sequence goes on along the minus strand of NZ_CP072117.1, from coordinate 8,431,285 downwards.
TGATGAACAGCCTGGCTTCCGTTATCCTTGTATACGGAGCCAATACGTTCTATCTGCTGCTTATGCGCAGCTACTTCCTGGAAATCCCCGCAGCGCTGGAGGAATCGGCCAAAATCGACGGGGCCAACGATCTGGTCATTCTGCTGCGGATTATGTTGCCGCTGGCTTTGCCGATCGTCGCGACGGTTACCCTGTTCTTCTCGGTCGACCGCTGGAACGAATGGTTCAACGCGATGCTGTTCCTTCGAGAAGGAGAGAAATGGCCGCTGCAGCTGGTGCTTAGAAGCATCGTCATGTCCACGATCGACGATATCGGAAGCCGCAACGTTTCCATTCGCAAGACGGTGTTCGAGGACGGCGTGAAGATGGCGGCCGTGTTTATTACGATGGCACCCATCATGTTCACGTATCCTTTCTTACAGAAGTACTTCATAAAGGGAATTTTGATCGGGTCGGTCAAATCGTGAGTCCGAGAGACAAAAACACTAGGAGGCAACATCGATGAAGAGTTACAGGAAATGGGCTGTGATGTGCTGCGCGGTTACCGCATTCGCCGCGATCTTGTCAGCGTGTTCGTCCGACAAGCCGAACGCGTCGTCATCCCCTTCGGCGACGGGAACGCCGACGTCTTCCGGCAGTTCGGGCAACGGGAACGCCGCGGGCAAATTCGAGAAAAGGATTACGTTCTCCGCAACGTCCGTCGATTTGAGCGACGACGGAAACTATATGAACGACGAAATTTACAAGGCTTTCGACGCCAAGTTTAATTTCGAGTACAAGCTCATTCCGCTTAGCTGGGATAATTGGGTCGAACGCGACCGGATCTGGATCAACTCCGGGGATATGCCCGACATGATGTTCTGGAACTTCGATTTTAAGGACTATGTCAATTTCTCCAAGCAAGGACTGATCAAGCCTCTGCCGGCCGATTACGAGCGGAAATATCCGAATCTGGCCAGCGCCATGGCCAAGACGGGCCTTTCGGATTACCTGAAGACGCTTGACCCGGAAGGCAGGGTCTATATGGTTCCGAACGTCATCTACAATACGCCGGTGACGGAGACGACCGACCTCGTGCTGGACGCGAAGGTGCTGTATTATCGCAAGGATTGGGCGCAGCAAGCGGGCATTCAGCTCGGCGACACCGTCACGGCGGAGCAAATCGCCGAGCTCGGCAACGCATTCGTCCAGCAAGATTCGGGCGGCAACGGAGCGGGACGCACGATCGGGCTCTCGTCTCAACCGTACCAGCTTTACAGCGCTTTCGTTCAGACGCACAACTCCTATTACAACCAGTTTCACAAAGTCGACAGCGGTCAATATGTATGGGGAAGCGCGGAGGATTCCACGTTCGAAGGAATCAAGAGCTTCGCCCAATATTTCAAACAGGGATTCATCGATAAGGATTACTACACGTTCAAGAGCAAGGAGCATTACGACAAATTCGATACCGGCATCAGCGGCATGTTCATCGATGGGGCTTCTGCGGCGAATGTCAACGAAAGATACCAAGCGTTCGCGAAAGCCAATCCCGGCGCGAATCCGGAGGAAGCGATCGGACTCGCGACCATTGTTGGGCCCGACGGCAAATTCCACGGTCAGCAAAATATTCTGAACTACTGGGCGGGAGAAGTGTTTAATCCGAAGATTGACGACGAGACATTCGACCGGATCTTGTCGATTCTCGACTACATCGCGACGGATGAAGGACAGCGCCTGATCTTTGCCGGCGTAGAAGGCAAGGACTACAAGATGGAAGGAGATAAGCTGGTCATTACCCGGGAGAAGGACGAACAAGGCAACTTCAAGTATATGGGCGACTTGTACCCTTCCTATTACTTCTTCTACACGAAGATCGTGCTGCCCGACGACTGGTCGGCCCGCGACCCTTCCTTGGCGGACGGCGTAAGGGACACGGCGGTCAAGATGTTCCGAGTAAAAGAGAAGATTACGGACTTGATTCCGCCGGATTACGACGTCATGTTCTTGTCCGCTCCGAACAAGGACAAATTTAATATTTCGATCGACGACGCGATCACGCAGATGATTCTGGAGAAAAAAGATATCGATACGCAATGGGCGGATTGGAAAAAATCCGTACAACCTAAAGTCGATGCCGTGCTTAAGGAAATCAACGGTGCGCTTGCGAAATAAACCGAGAAAGGTTGAGGATGACTCTATGCTTCCGTCTTACCCCATACTGCGAGGCCAACTACAGGGCGTTATCTCGAACAAGCAGCAGCAAGGCCACCAAGTCGAAGGGCTGCTGGACCGTCTGGCGGCTCTGCCGGACAGCTACGACGCATTGGCGGAATTCGCCGCGCAGCTCGTCAAGCTCCCTCTTCGCGAGGATTGGCCCTACTCGGAGCCGAGCGATCTGGACAAGATCCGGGCCGAATCGGATCCGTCGCGCCCCATGGAAATCGGTTCATTGACGGAGACCGAGCGAGCGGCTCGCGCGGAGACGGCATTTCTATCGTCTTTGTGCGGCTGCATGCTGGGCAAGCCGATCGAAGAATATCCGTTCGCCACGCTGGACGATGTCCGCCAAGCGCTGGAGGAGATCGGCGAATGGCCGCTGAACGATTATATTTCCGAACGCATGCTGGACGTCTATGGCCGCCGCAACATCTCGTGGACGGAGACCGTCCGCGAGCGAATTGCCTTCGTCGCGCCGGACGACGACATTACGTATACGATCATGGGCATGCTACTGCTGGAAAAACACGGAACCGGTTTCTCCAAGGATGACATCCGTAAGCTGTGGCTCGACTATTTGCCGATCCATCAAACCTGGGGACCGGAGCGGGGCATGCTGCTGAAGGCGGGGCTCGAATCCTTGCAGCCTCAGCCGGAGCTGAACGTCGAAGATTGGCCCGATTTCCTGAACCCCGGCGAAGAGTTATGCGGTGCGCTTATTAGGGCCGACGCCTACGGCTATGCCTGCTTGGGCAAGCCGGAGCTGGCCGCCGAATTGGCCTGGCGGGACGCCAGCTGGACGCACCGGCGCACGGGCATCTACGGGACGATGTTCGTCGCGGCGGCGATCGCGGCAGCGCCGGTCGTATCCGATCGTCTCGGTATTTTCGAGACGGCCCTCAAGTTCGTGCCGCAGCGGAGCCGGTTCTACAAAATCGCCGCGGATTCGCTGGAGGAAATCGGCCGGGCGACCGACTGGACAGACGGTTATTACCGAGTTCATAACAAATACAAGGAATATTCGGCCTGCTGCGTTTATCAGGAAATCGGGACGCTGATTAATACGCTGCGCTTTGCAGAGAGCATCGGGGACGGCATCTGCAAGCAGGTTAGCCAGGGCAACGATACGGATAGCTTCGGCGCGACGGCCGGATCGATTCTGGGCGCTTATTTCGGGCCCGACGGGCTGGATCAACGCTGGCTGGCGCCTTTTGGCGACAAAATTATCACGAGCATGGGTACGTTCACGGAAGGATCGATCGCACGGCTAGCGAAGCGCATGGCGGCTTTACCAAAACTTATTCAAGGATAAGAGATGGGGGAGAAGGTCCGTGAAAAAAGCAATCTTGGCGATGTTGACATTGATTCTGCTTTCGCTGTCTTTTTTCGATGCTTCATACGCGAGCGCCGGAAGCAAGAAAGGCAGGCCGATCGCGCAAGGCACGTTCATTCAGAAAGAGCTGGTCAGAACGTGGGATGACGCCCGATGGCAAAGCGAGTTCAAGTATCTGAAGGAAGCGGGAATGCGCTATATCATTTTGGCGCCTACCGGCTACAGCTCAGGCGGCGGACCGACGCAGACGATCTATCCGTCCGATCGGTTCGAAATGGAGCCGGGGTATCCCGATCTGGTCGACAATATTTTGCGGAACGCGGAGAAAGCGGGCTTCAAGGTTTTCCTTGGGCTGAACTTCGACGGGGACTGGTGGAGCAAATCGGCGCGAGACCCTCAATGGCTGAACGCCAAAATGGAAGAGGGCAATCTGATTGCCGACGAGCTGTACAAAAAATATTACCGTAAATACCGGAAGGCGTTCTACGGCTGGTACTGGGTGTGGGAAGTCGACAATTTGAATTTCCCGACGAGCGCGGATCAGCGGGCGCTGGCGGATGCGATCAACCTCAATTTGCGTCATGTGAACCAATTGAACGCTCGTCTGCCCTTCATGCTGTGTCCCTTCATGAACGCCGCCATCGGGGAACCGGAAGCCTACAAGCAGATGTGGATCAACATGTTCAAGATGACGGATTTTCGCAAGGGCGACATCTTCGCTCCGCAGGACAGCGTTGGGGCCGGCGGATTAAACATGGACAATTTTACGGAATGGTTCAAAGCGCTGCGTCAAGCTGTTAATACGAAGAAAGGACTGAAGTTCTGGTCCGACGCGGAGACATTCGATCATCGCGACTGGTCAAGCGCGCCGATCTCCCGTTTCGTGGACCAACTGAAGGGGGTGCAGCCCTATGTCGACGGCATTATCACTTTCGCTTACAGCCATTATTACAGCCCTAACGTCGGCAAGGCTGCCTACCATCGGGCATACGTCAATTACGTTCGGACCGGCCTTGTGGAATTCGAAGCGCCTCCCGCCCCTGCAGACCTGTCGGCGTTAACGGACAACTCGGCGACCGTAAGGCTAGAATGGTCTCCGGTTCAAGATCCGGGGGTAGTCGGCTATCGAATATACCGTAACGATGTCCTGCTTAACGCATCCTTGAACCAGACGACCTTCTTTGCCGACAGATCGGCGGAGCCGCAGACCGAATACACGTATCAAGTGAGTTCCGTCGATGCGGCAGGCAACGAATCGGAACGCTCCGACGGCTTAATCGTAACGACGCCGCAGCGTCTGGAGAATCTGGCGGCGAATCGGCCTTATTCGGCAAGCGAGCCGGCTCATGCCAACTATCCGGACACGGACGCCATGGAGTTGACTGACGGCATTCGGGCCGACAGCACTTACGCTCATGCCGCATGGCAGGGAAGATACTTGGCCGAGCCGTATTCCGTCACCGTCGATTTGGGAAGCCTCAGGAGCTTGACGGAGGTGAGCGTCGGGTTTCTGCAGGATCTTCCGGTAGGGATCATTCTACCGCAATCGGTCGCTTACTTCGTCTCGGACGATAACGCCAGCTTCACGAAAATCGGAGAGCTTGCGAAGCCGGACAACGCCTCTACGGATTCGCAGACTTACGAATACAAGCTGCAAGGTATGTCCAACACTGCCGGCCGCTACGTCAGGATAGAAGTCGACAGCGCTGGCGCCTGGAGCTTTATGGACGAAATAGAGATCAGGTAAAGGGCTGTCTCATAGGCACTTTAAGTTGCTCTGCAAGATAATCGATAATAAACCTCCCTCTGATGCTATACGCTCCTGAAATTTGAATGGGTAAACCCGTTACAATGTGATTTCAGGAGCGTATGAGGCAGTGTAGTGATCCGTATAATCATCGACGACGCTTAAGCGACATACAACCCTTGAATTTGGTCAACTTTGTACCGTTTTCCCTACAAACCTCCACAATTTGAGTCCGATTCAAGCTACTTTGTACGATTTTCCGAACAAACATTCTCGTTTTAAGTCTGATTCAAGTTACTTTGTACGATTTTCCGGCTAATTTCCCTGCGTAAACTTTTGTGTGCAATAGATAGATCCGCAGTAAAAGTTCCCTATGAGACAGCCCCTTTTCCTTCAGAGTAAAGTTCTGAATTATGAGTAGTTATTCGCTCGCTTTTTCCGTTAGCCGATTCAGCAGATTCAACAGCATAACCACGGCTTCGGCCCGGGTTGCATTCCCGTCAGGGTCGAATGTAGTCCCGTTTCGTTCGATTCGGATGCCTTCGCGGAGGACGGCCAGTACGGCATCGCGGGCCCAATCCGGAATTCGAGCCGTCTCTGCGAATCCGGTATCGGAGGCGGAACTCGCCGGGAACCGGAAAGCTCTGGCGACTACGGCGGCGATTTCGGTCTGGGTCATCTCGCGCCGAGGCCGGAAGTTGCCGCTAGGATAGCCTTCGATCAGCCGGACAAGGTAGGCGCGGTCGATAGCCGTGAGCGCCCAGGTGCCGAACAGCTGCCGGTCTTTGAACGCCGGCGAGTCGCGGCTCGGCTCGGGAAGCTCTGCAGCGAGGGCGTTGATCAGCATAACAATGAATTCGGCCCGCGAGATCAGACGATCCGGGCGGAAAGAGCCGTCCGGATAGCCCTGGACAATGCCCATTGCCGCAGCTAGCTTAATTTCGACTTCTGCCCAATGTCCGGCAATATCCGAAAATGTTTTCGCGGAAGAGCCGGGATCGCCAGGTTGTTCGGGCGTGCCGGGTTCACTTGGCTTCTCGGGCTTGGAAGTCGAGGGTTGTTCCGTCTCTGTCGGTTGTTCGCTTCCCGGCGACGGAGAGGTCCCGCCGTCGGAAGGAGATGACGAGGAACTGCTGCTGGTGCGGACAGTGCCTCTAAGCTCGGCGCTATCGTTGCCGTAACTATCGTAGGCGACAACGGCAAAGGCATATTCGGTACTCTCGGTAAGTCCCGTGGCATTATAGCGATATACGCTGCCGGTTACGGACGTTTCGAGCGACTCGCCCTTGTAAATCCGATAGCCGACAATCGGAGAAGAATCGGCAGCTTCCGGCCAACTTAAAGAAACCCCGTTCTTCGATATATCGGAGAAGCTGAGCACAGAGCCAACCGGCCAGACGGGTGCATCGCAGTTTTTGCGAACCTTGATGTGATATTGGCTTGTCTTGACCCCGTTCGCGGCCGTGACGACGATAGGGATATCGACAGACTCGCTCGTCAAGGTGATGGATACCTCGGCTCCGCTGGTCGCCGATCTTCCGTTGATCACCAAGGTGGCGCCGGTATCGGCCGTAGCGGCTGTCAGTATCAGAGAATTCGTTGCGCAAGCAACTGTCGCTTCGTATTCCTTGATAGAGGGCGAGAATGCGGGAACGAGTTCGCCGGACGACAGCGTTAAGCTCTCCAGATCCGCATTGGAGCTTGGTTGAGGGGGGAGCGTACGAACGGTGAATGTCACCGGCACTTCCTCGGCCGAACCGTTTCCGCCGAACCATTCGAAAGTCGCGGTGTCGCTTGTATCGGCAGCCGGACGATAGATCAGCCCGTCCAGCTCCGAAACGGGAATTATTTGGTTAAGTTGAACGGCTACGCTGTCTAAGTACAGCGTTCCATACACCGCGTCGGTTACCGTTGCGAACCGGACTCGATCCATAGCGGGCGTGAGTGATGAAGCGTAGTGAGCCGTAAAATCGGATGCCAGGAAGACGAGATCCGTGTTCCTCTCCGTCTCGAATTCCGTATTCGCGACACTAGGCCGGAGCACCAGATGAAGCGTCGATTCCTTCTGGATATTATAGTCGGCCAGAGTACGGCCGTCTACAAGCTCCTTGCCCGCGAAAATCAACCGTTGCCGATCGGTTGGTATGCCCTCCTTATCCTGGATTTTTTGTTTCACTTGCTGAATCGAATCACTCGACTCAGTCTCAATGGCTATCGTCTTTCCCGTCAGCGTCTTGACGAACACTTGCATGGCAAAGGCCGAGGTCGGAAAAGCGAGCGTAAACAGTAAAATGAGCGCCATCGTCAGCGCATAAGGACTTCGTTTTCTCATTTAACGATTTTCCCCCTGTCGAGATAGAATAGACTGCTTTTGCGCGTCACTGGTTTATTTTACTATAGCCAAGCTGCTCTCGGAGAAAAATTTGTCGATTTTTCTAGGGCGTGTATGCATACTCCGAGGATAGTAGATTTGGCCGAATTTTCGTTCCATGCAAGGGACTTTTGTGAAGGCGTACCGGGGTACGTCAAGCAAAAGTGACGAAGCAGGGGAGGTGAAAGATGCCCCTGAGCGGGTTTGCATACACGCCCTAGACGAAAAAAGCTGTCTCGAAGCGAAAGCGATCGCTTCAAAGACAGCTTTTTTTATATGCGAGACTCGTTTTTACTCATTCAGCTCATAGACTTTGACATTGCCGAACGTCGCTCCCCCGCCGGAAGAGAACAGCCGGATATCGGAGCTGTCGAGCGATTTGGAGATGCGGGCCGCCAGCGCGTACTTGTCGTTCACGAACACTTCCAGGATGTCGCCTTCGGAGATCAGGCGCAGCGTATTCGTGCCGTCCAAGTCTCCGGCTGCGACCGGGATCTGGCTGAAGTTCGTCCAATTGCCCGTTCCGGTCGTATCGCGTCGTACCCTGATCAGGCTGTTGGCCTTATCCAGGGAGATTTCAAAGCCGTAAGGCGACGTCGCGCCTTTGTCGATCAGAAGGCCGGCGCGGTCGGCGCTGCCTGACATGGACAACGTCATCTCTGCGTCGAAGCGGCTGTAATCCCCCGGAAGCTTGGCAATGGAAAAACCGGAGCCGGAGGAGGAGAACGCGCCGGAGCCGAACGTCCAGCTTCCCGTTTCCGCAGAAGGGCTGCTTACGCCTCCGTATAGCTCTCCGCCGCGGATCGCGGAAGAGAAGGTCGTTTCCAGCTTGACGCCCAGCATGCCTCCCGGAAGGGCGTACAGCTCCCTCGGAAAGCCGATATGTCCGCCCCAAGCGTTGCCGGTCGCCTGCTGCGGAATCCAGCCGAGCATAATCCATTTCGCGCCGTCGTAGAACACCTGCGCCGCCGCCAAGTCTTCGCCTTCTAGGGTATGGGCGGTTTTGGACGCCCAGTCGTCGGCGTCGATGGCGGTATTCGGATCGCCGATCCAGTACGTCGGGCCGCCGACCCAATGCGGGGTCTGACGGGCGATGCTGGCCATCAAGTACCATCGGTTGCCCAGCTTGAACATTTGTGCGACCTCGGGCTCCTGAGCCGAGCCGACAGGGATGCCGGTATTCGGGAACCGGATCAGATCGGTCTGGGTTCCCCAGCTCGTGAGCGAGCTGCCGACGGAGCTGGTCAGTGCGATGGACACGTCCATGCCCGAGCCTATGCCCCAATCCTGGTTGGAGCGATACACCGAGCTGACCATCCGGTAGACGCCGGCGTCGGCGTCCCAGAACACATAAGGATCGCGGGCTCCGGCCGTATAAGGCGTCATGGAGTTGGCGATATCATACGCTGAGGAAGCATTGCTCCACTCCGTCAGATCCAAGCTTTCGCTTCCCTTCATTTCGGTACCGTTGCCGTAATAGCTGCGATAGACGCTGCCGTCCTTGAACACGCCAAGCGCATAGTAGTTCTGGTAGGGAGCGGAACCCGAATGGGTCAAGGCAACCGGCTGCCAGCTTTTATAGTCGGTCGTCGTCACCAGCGCAGGCTCGAAGGCGCCGGGCTTCAAATAATAGAGATACAGCGTTCCGTTTTCCCAGAAAGGATGAACGTCTCCGATATAGTGGGAGGGGTGCTTGTAATGCAGCTTGATTCCCGAACCTCCCGATCGATAATCGATCTGGGGGTCCCAATACGTCGAGTCGTTGTCGATCGACGACTTGCGGTTCAGCACGAAGCGGATTTCATCTCCGGGCTGCACATAGGTCAACACCCCAGGATTGATCCCGACGCTATCCTTGTAGGAGATACTTTGCCAGCCGGAGGCCGGCCAGATCTGCGTCCCGTTTTTTAGAATCCGGGCTTGCACCCCGTCCCCTCCGCTCAGGTCGCGTTTGCGTATCGCTCCCGTGATGTTTACGGTCCCTTCCATCGGGCTGACGAATGCGCGAACCGTATCGGTGGACGATCCGGGATGAACGGTGTCCGCGCCGTTCCAGCCGATCAAGGCGTAGGAGCTGCGGCCGAGCCAGGCATGAAAACCTGAAGAATCATAGGTCATGGGCGCATAGGTCGAGCCATCCCAATCTCGGTAAAACCAGTGGTCGGTTCCTTGCATTGAGGACGAATAACCTTCGGAAGCGACGAACCGGCTTTTCAGCCCTGTGCCGATGCTGAAGCGGATTTTGGCCGAAGACGAGAACACGTTCCCCGATACCGTTCGTTCGGCGACGATCTCCAGCACATATCTTCCGGACGCCGTAATCGAAGAGCCGCTGGTGAAGGCGGCGGGAGCGCCGCCATCCTTGGCCAACGTAGCGTACGAAGTCGTTCCGTTCGGATCGGTCCAGGAAGGGGCCGCAGAAGGATATGCGCCGCCGTCTGCCACGCCGGTTACTACGGGACGATCCGGAGCGTCGGAGGACGAATAGGCAACGTTAGGGTCCCAATAGGTGCTGTCATTATTGATGTTGCCGTTGCGATTCAGCACGAAGCGCAGCCGATCTCCGCGGGTCACCTGGACACTAAGCGAATGGTTGACGCCGACGGCGTCGTTATAGGCGATGCTCTGCCAGCCCGAAGTCGGCCAGATCTGCGTCCCGTTCTTCAAGATTCGCGCTTGCACGCCATCCCCGCCGTTCAGGTCGCGCTTGCGCACTTTGCCTGCGATCGACACCTGGCCGTCGGCGGGCGCTTCGAAGGTGAGCGCCGTATCGGTGGCCGTGCCGGGATGCAGCGTGTCCGGGCTGTTCCACCCGATCAGGCTGTAGCCGCTTCGTCCCTGCCAGGCGCGAAAGCTTGCGTCCTCGTAAGCCATCGGAGCGTAGTCGCTCCCGTTCCAATCCTCGTAAATCCATCCGTCAACGCCCTGCACTCCGGTTCTGAACGCATCCGAAGCCGTAAAGCTTTGACCCGTCCATCCGCTTGCCGATACGCGCTCGGGCGCGAAGGAAGCGAGGGAGAAGCCCAAACCTGCAACTAGAAGAAGCTTGATGGCTTTCCGGTAACCGAACATATTCGTTCCTCCGAATCTTCGATTTATTGGGCCAACTCTTGCCGGCCTAGCAATCTGTAAAGCTTGGCGGCGCTAAAAACGGACCCGGAAGGCGAGACGGCCGCATCTCCGGAATCGAAAAGAGAGAGCGTGGCTTGGCGAACAGGCTCCATCAACCGGGCGGCCAAAGCGTAGCGTTCGTTGACGAACAGCTCCGCGATGTCGTTTTCCACGATGAGCCGCGCCCGTACAGCTTCAGTTGAACCAAGTTCAAGCTGCAGCTCGCTGTGCACGACGTCGTCGCTGCGGATGCGCAGCTTTCCGTCGGCCGGGTCCAATTCGACCGTGACCGGCCGCTCGGAGCCGTCGCTCACAATACGCACGCCTCCAACGGCATCTGAGTCCGATGGCTGCCACTCAAACGAGAGATCGAAGCGGTCGTAACGCCCCGGAAAAGCGGCCTCCAAATTTCCAATGGCCGAGGGAGCCGTATCTAGCGTCGCAGGAAGCGGCAAGCGTCCGCCGCGAATGGCTTGGCCGACGGAATCGGGGAGCCTGACGTCGAACAAACCGTCCGGACGTCGCACGAGCTCTCGGGGAAGGGCAATGTCGCCTCCCCAATGCTGGTAGCCGATCGTTTCGACGTCCCGCAGCGGAATCCAGCCGAACAGCAGCGGATGGCCGCCCTTCGGAAACGCGATCTGGGCGGCGGCCAAATCCTCTCCGTCCAGCAGCTGCTTGTCCGCCTCCAGCCAAGGACCGTGAGGCGAATCGGCGACAAGGCTGGTCGTCGGACCGACTCGGTGATCGTATACGCTGAAGATCAAGTACCACTTTCCTTCATGCTTGAACATCTGCGGCACTTCCGGGTCTCCGATATTTCCCGGAGCGTACAGATCGCCCATCCCGGTCCAGCTCTTCAGATCGGGAGACACCGCATAGCAGACGGAGCCTTCGGGTCCGTTCTGATCGCCGCCTTTGCGGCAGGTCATGACGGCCCAGTATTGGCCGTCGTCCTCGTTGCGGAACACGAACGGATCGCGTTGAACCGCGTATCCCGGCTGAGGAGGAATGTCGTACTCCGAGCCGGCAGCGTACCAGGTTTGCAGATCCGTGCTGTAGGCGCTGCGCATCACATTGCCGTCCGTGCCGGAGTAGCTGCGGTAGACGCCCGCCTGCTCGTCGTAGAAGACGCCAAGAACGAACCACGGCTTGACCGGAGAGACAGCAGCGTCTCTTTTCAACGTCAGCGAAGCCTCCTCATAACGCAGCATGTCGCGCGAGGTGAGCAGCGCCGCTTCGTAGCCGCCCCCGGGCTGGAGATAGTACATGTTTAGCGTACCGTCCTCGGCGAAGTAGGGATGGACGTCTCCGATCTCATGCTCGGAATGCCTGAAATGGAGCGGAACGGTTGGCAGCTCTCCGTAAGAAAGAGAGGGAGTCCATGAGACGCTCTTCTCCGGGGAATCGCCCTCGATCCGGAACGTGACGCGATCTCCGGCCTCGACCGGCAGTCGGAACCGGACCGCGCAAGCCTCGGGCTCCGACTGTTCGCCGTGCCATGCGGCCTCCATCCCCGCTAAAGGCCATACGATTTGATCGTTCAACAGTACGCTGATCTTAATGAAGGAACCTGCGCTCCCATGCGTCAGCAGGGCGGCATCTCCGGCAATGTCGAGCTCCCCGGACGAAGGAGCCGTGAAAGAACGATCGTAGACGTCGCCGGATCGGGATACGCTCCAGAGCTTTCCGTCAGCTTCCTCTCCAGGCTGCGGAGCGGTATAGAACGGAACGATCGGCGAAACCTCGGTCGGGCCGAATTCGGCTTCAGACATCAATGTGAGCACCCCCGCTTTTCCTTGTGTAATGGCTGCGTCTCTCGTTTCGATGAGAGGTTGCTCCCCGTCGCCCGCATACACGCGAATGCGATCGCCGGCCGCTTCGATGCGGAGGGGCAGCGCTTCTCTATCAGGTACGTTCAGCTCGGCGAAACCGATGGACGCTGCGATGCCTTGAACCTTGCGAAACAGCTCCAGCGTGGGAGACGGATAGACGAAAGATTCGCTGCGGACGATCAAATAGTAGTAATCTTCGGGCGAAGCGTAGCGAAACAGAATCCCGGCTTGAAACTCGCCGCCGGTCAGCGCGACGGAGGAGCGGAGCTCGTAGTCCGCCCATATCTCCTCCCCGGCAACCGAGATCGCCGTACCGGACGAGTCGGACTGACCGAACGAGCCGTCTTGCCGCTCTGTCCAGCTTCCTCCGAGCCGTTCCCACTTCCAGGCGGGAGAGCCTAAGAGGAAGGGCGTTTTGTCCCCCGAGTCGCAATTCTTGTTTTCGTTGGTATCGCTGCTGCAGGCCGACAAAAGAAAGGTGAAGAGCGCCAAGGCAACGCCGCAAGCGCCGAAACGCGCTTTCATGCTGTCACCCCTTCACCGAACCGGACATAACGCCCTGGACGAAATACTTGGTTCCGAATACGAACAGCAGCAAGATCGGGATAGCCGAAATGACGTTTCCCGCCATCAGATAGCCGACTTTGGTTTGATACTGGGTCGTAAAATATTGCAGCCCGATCGCCACCGTGCGCAAGCCGTCCTCGCTGATCGTAATCAGCGGCCAGACGTAGTCGTTCCACACACCGACAGCGGTCAAGATTGCAACCGTCACGGCCATGGAGCGGGTGAGTGGCAGGATGATCGACCAGAACACTTGAAGCTCGGATGCTCCGTCAATGCGCGCCGATTCGAAAATCTCCCGAGGCATGCCCTCGATATAGTTGCGCATGATGAAGATGCCGATGATCTGTCCTCCGGTGATATACGGGATCAGAAGCACGAGCCAGTTGTTAAGCAGCCCGAGCGATTTGTAGAGCACGAAGGAAGGGGCCAGCGTCAAAATATCGGGAATCAGCATCAGCAGGAACAGGAGAACGAACAGAACCTCCTTGCCCCAGAAATACATTTTCGCGAAGGCGTATCCGGTCAGCGTGGACAGGATGACGACTCCGACGACCGACAGCAGCGTGATCAGTACGGAATTGACCATGTATTTGTCAATCACGTCCCAGGCATGGCTGTAATTGCTCCAGTAATATTCTCCGGGGAAAACGGACCACCAGCTGCTGAAAATTTGCACGTCGGACTTATACGAGGAAACGAACAGAAATACGAAAGGATATACGCTGAGCAGACAGATGATCCACAGCGTCAGGTGGTTGGCGCCGAGCAGCAGTCGCTTGGTCAGGTTAGTCATGGAGATCCCCCCTTTTCGTCAGCCGGATCATGAGCCAGGACAGCAGAGCGGATACGAGCAGCAGCACGACGCCGATGGCGGAGGCGTAGCCGAACCGCAGGAAGACAAACGAGTTTTGGTAGATCCATACCCCGGGAGACAAAGTGGCGTAAGCGGGACCGCCGTTCGTCAGGAAGATCAGAAACCCGTAGCTCTTCAGCGAGTCGAGTACGGTCAGCACGAGCAGGATGCGCGTCTGCGTCTGGACAAGCGGCAGCTCGATCGAGAGAAAACGCCGCCAGAACCCCGCGCCGTCCAATCTGGCCGATTCAAGCAGGGACGAGTCGATGCCCTGAAAGCCGGCCAGATAGATCAGGAAGGCGATTCCGCCTGCCCAGGGAAAGCCGATAAACAGCACCGAGCCGAGCGCCATCGACGGATCACCCAGCCAGTTGTGCGCCCACGATTCCAGTCCGAGCTGGGCGAACAGCGTGTTGAATACACCTTTCGGAGCGTACATGTTTTTCCATACGTAGCCCATCACGATCCAGGGAACCGTCATTGGCAGCAGCAGCATGATCCGGTAGGTTCGAGTCGCCCAGCCCGAAGTCAGCGCGAACATCAGTCTGGCGACGAGCAGAGGGAGTGTTACGATCTTCAGAATCGATACGACGGTGATGACGATTTGATTGCGCGCCGCTTTGCCGAGCTCGGCGTCGCCGGTAAACATGCGCTTGTAGTTGTCCAGCCCCGCGAAGCTCGTAGACTGGCCGTCCCAATGGAAGAACGACTTGTGCAGCGCCTGCAGGAACGGATAATAGGAAAAAACGAGAATCAGAGCGAACGTAGGCAGAATAAGCAAATAACCTTTGCCGCTCTTGGCCAGCTTGCGCAGCAGGCCATCGGCCGAGAAGCCGCGAGTGCCTTGCATGGGACCACCCCTTCATCGATGCTTATGCACAGGCTCCCTGACGGACAAGGAGCCTGTGCACATTCTAAGCCGCTATTGCGTTACCACTGAGTCGTGTCCCATTTGTTTTGCGTGATGAGCCGTTCCGCCGCTTCCTGATAGATGGAGGCGTATTTGTCGACGAATCCGTCCAAATCCCCGCCTGTCAGAAAAGCTTGGGAATAGCTCAGGAATTTGGAGGCCAGCTCATTGTCCAGAGAGATCGCCTGAATTTTGGAGACGTTGAACTTGGCGTCCTGCGCCCAGGCATTCATGACGGGATCGCTCAGCTCGACTCCCTGAACGACGGGCAGCATGCCCTGCGCCTCGACGGCGCGCTTATGCACGTCCGGCTGGGAAAGGAAGCGCATGAAGTCGATGAAGATCGCTTTCTGCTCGGGCGTCGCCGCTTTGTTCAGCCCCCAGGCTCCGCCGAGATTGGCCATGTCGATCGGGTCCGACGGGTTGCCGGGGTTCGGAAGCGAGAAATGACCGAATTCGAAATCCTTGATGTTCTGAACGAAGCCCGGAGTGTCCCAGCTTCCGCCCAGGAAGAAGGCGGCTTTACCGGAGACGAACGCGTCGTACCAGCCCCAGTCGGAGCTGAAGTTTTCCGGCCAGCCGGCTTCGACCCACTTTTTCCATTCCGCGAACATCGCTTTGACCTTCTCGCTCTTCAAGTCGATCTCGCCCTTCTTGATGCCGCGCACGACTTCCATCTGCGAAACCCGTCCGTCCGGAACAAGCGTGTCCAGCTTCATCCAGTCGTCGAGGTTAAAGCCGTAGTTCAACTGCCAATTGTACCAATCGCCCTTAAAGTTCGCGACGAGCTGCTCGCTCCAGGCGATCTGTCCGCTGTCCTTGATCGTTTTCTGTGCGGCCATAAGCTCTTCCCATGTCGTCGGAACGGCTACTCCGGCTTCGTCGAGTATCTTTTTGTTATACCAGACGCCCGTGTTGACTGCGCCGGCTACGCCGACCATCCAGACGTCGTTCGTGCCGCTCTTGCCGATCTCGAACGCGTTGGGGACGTAATCCTGCTTCCACGACTGCTTCGTGTACGGATTTTCTTCCTCAAAGTACGGAGTCAGAGGCTCAAGGTACTTGGCGAGCATCTGGGTCGTCTCCGGGCTGACGCCGATGCCGACGGGAGCGCCGCCGCCGATCAGCTGGGTCTGGATTGTTGTGTAATACTGGTCGAACGCGGAGAAGATGATCTCGATGTCGACCTCGGGATGAAGCTTCTTGTAGTTTTCGATCTCCGCGTTGACCGCGTCGATCGTCGGCTGGTGCCACATGACCAGATTGATCTTGCCTTTGAGCGGGGCGGCGGACGGAGCTGCGCTTCCGGTCTCGCTTGCGCTCGGAGTCGATGGGGCGGCCGAAGGCGAGGCGGAACCCGCCTCGTTGCCGTTGCTGCTGCAAGCGCTCACAACAAGCATTGCCGTAAGCAGCAGACCGGCGGACCCGCTTTTCCATACTTTGTTCATACGTGAAACCCTCCGTTTGTTTTTCTGATTGGTTTGTGACTACGTTGTCACATTTCCTGAGGCGATTATAAGCCCGCTCGCGAATCCGTGTCAACGAGGAAAACGTTATATTTATCATGAAATATTTAGCTACATCTAATGCGGAAATAAAACTCTATGCCTCTTTACACTGTGACAATCACTCGTTATAATTCGGATTATAGTGACAACGTTGTCACATTGGATTCGCTCAGCTGAGAGAAACGAGGAGGTAGCCCGCACATGGCGCTGCGCTATATGCCCGAACCGGGTCGCATGGTAGCGGATTTGATTCCGTTCTACGATGAAGGATATTATCACGCTTATTACTTGAAAGGATTCCAGGAGGGTACGGGCTGGGCCCGGCATCATACGCCTTGGGCGCATTTGCGCAGCAAGGATCTTATGGCGTGGGAGGAGCTGCCGAACGCGCTCGAAACCGGAACGCAGGCCGAGCCGGACGGAGGAGCTTGCTTTACCGGCTCGGTCTATCGCGAAGGCGAGACGGTTCATATTTTTTATACCGGCTTCAGTCCCGGCCATCCGGACGGGCGCGAGCAGATCATGCACGCTACGTCCTCCGACGGGATCGCTTTCGCGAAAAATCCGGCGAATCCGATTCTGCGGGTCGGCTCGGAGCATTACGGCTACGATGAGGACTTCCGCGATCCGTTCGTGTTTCGCAACGAGGAGGAAGGACGGTATTGGATGCTGTTCACCGCGGGCTGCCGCCATCCGGTCAACGGCAACCGACGCGGGGTAATCGGTCTGGCCGTCTCGGACGATCTGCGCAATTGGCGGTTCGAAGCGCCGATCTATGCTCCGGACGCCTATCCGTCGCTTGAATGCCCGGATCTGTTCCGGATGGGCGATACATGGTATCTGTTGTTTTCCCAATTCGGACGCACGGAATACCGGATGGCGGATTCCCCTTACGGGCCTTGGACAAGACCGGCCAATCCGTACTTCGATGCGGGAGATTATTTCTTCTATGCGGCCAAATCTTGCTTTGACGGCGCCGATCGCTATTTGTTCGGCTGGTGTGGGGATTTGGCAGAGGGCAAAGACGCTCCGCGCGCGATGTGGGGAGGCACTTTCGTCACGCCGCGAAAGATCGTTCGCGCGGAGAACGGGGAGCTGAGGCTGGCTTGTCCGGACATCTATGCGTCCTCCGTTACAAAATCCCATCATTTGGATTATAATGAATGCATCGCTTTATGCGGAGAATGGAACGAAGAACCGAACGGATCGATTGCGTCGCTTAGGGAGACGGGCTTCGCCGCCCTTGTGCAGAAGGAGGCGAAGGAGCATATTTCCCTGCGTCTGACCGTAAGCAAGGAAGAGAGAACGGGGACCGCGGGCATCGTGCTCCGCGCCTCCGACCGTCTGGACAACGCTTATTTGCTCGGCCTCGATTACGGGGCGGGGACGCTCCGGCTTGAGCGGTATCGCGCAGTTCGGGCGTTTCACGGCTCCGCGCTCGACGGGGAGCGGATTTTGTGCGAGAGACCGGTTCCGGGCCTTGCTGCCGGGGACACCGACCTCCTTGTATTTTTGCAGGACAATATTCTGGAGGTATTCGTGAACGGCGTGACGATGACCGTTCCCCTGCGGGATATACGCGGCGGCGGACTGGGCTTGTACACCTCCGACGGTTCGGCATTATTTACTCTGAAGTCATAGCAAAGGAAGATGAACTCATGGCGACAAGTCGCGAAGTAGCGGAGCTGGCCGGTGTCTCCGTATCCAGCGTGTCCAGGGCGTTCCGGGACGACGTATACATCAGCCGCGAAGTCCGGGAGCGCATTCTGGCCGCCGCGGAGAAGCTCGGCTACACGCCCAATCTCATGGCGCGCAGTCTCAAGAGCCAGAAGAGCCGGATTATCGGGCTCGTCATCTCCGATATCGACAATCCTTTCTATTCGATTATTACGAGAATCATCGAGTCGGAGCTGAAGCGGCTCGGCTACCGACTGCTGCTGTCCTACAGCAACGAGAATGCCGAGCAGGAGCTGGAGGATTTGAGCCTGCTCGCCTCGTCGCGGGTGGACGGCATTATTTTCACCCCGACGACGTCTAAGCACGCTTCGTTTATTCGCAACCTCAAGAAGCAGAATATCGCGCTCGTCCAGATGTACCGCACGGGTTACGCCGACATCGATTCCGTAGTTATGGACGACGAGATGGGCGCTTATCTGGCGACCAAGCATTTGCTGCAGAACGGACATTCGGACATCCTGCTGCTGAGCGTCGAAAGCCCGATCTCCCCGAGCCGCGCGAACGGCTATCGCCGGGCGATGGCGGAGGCGGATAAGCCGGTTAACGAAGAGTACGTGCTGCACCTGCCTTTTCAGACCGATCTCAAGAGCATCATCAAGAACAAAATCGTACAGCTCAAGCCGACCGCCGTCGTTGCGGGCACGAATACGATCGGCATGGACGTCATCAAGACGTGTAAGGAAATGAAGCTGAGCATTCCGGGCGATCTGAGCCTGGTCATGTTCGACGACGTCGCCTGGGCGTCGCTGCTGGAGATTACGACGGTGTCGCAGCCGACGGAAAATCTGGGATTATGCGCTTGCCGCAAAATCATGGACCGGATCGCCAAGCAGTATACGACGGAGCAGATGACGACGGTGCTGGAGCCGTTCCTTATCGCCCGGCAATCGGTGCGAAATTTGTATGCGTCGCGTTAGGCTATCAGGATCGTCCTTCGACCTCTCGGTCCGAGGACGTTTTTTTTGCGTAGATAGCTCCCCAAGGCCTCCCGGCTTGTGAATCCGAGGCTTTTCTGGGAAAATAGGAGGTAGTCGCAAGGTCCGGCTATTTATGCGAAAAGAGGTTGCGAGATGATAACAACATCCGTTCACGATATGACTTTCGAAGGGTTGACGGAATGGCTCGCCGAGCGCGGGCACAAGAAATCGAGGGCGACGCTCGTATGGGAACGGCTGTACCGCGAGCGGGCGACCGATTTCGCCGTGATGGAAGGCGTGCATCCGGAATGCGTGAAGGCGCTGGCGGAGCATTTCCATATCGAGTCGATGGGCGAGCATTCGCGGCAGGAGTCGAAGGATGGAACGGTCAAATTCCTGTTCCGGTTGAAGGACGGCAATCTGATCGAGACGGTGCTGATGCGCCACAAGTTCGGTCTGTCCGTCTGCGTCACGACGCAGGTCGGCTGCAATATCGGCTGCAGTTTCTGCGCGAGCGGCTTGCTGCGCAAGAGTCGGGATTTGTCCAGCGGCGAGATCGTCGAGCAGGTGATGAAGGCGCAGCGTTTTCTGGACGGCAGAGGCTTGGGAGAAGCGGTCAGCCACCTCGTCGTCATGGGCATCGGCGAGCCGTTCGACAACTACGACAACCTGGTGAAGTTCCTCGATGTGATCAAGCATCAGAAGGGGCTGGCTATCGCCGGACGTCATATCACCGTCTCGACGAGCGGGCTGGCCGACAAGATTTATCAGTTCACGGACGACGATCTGAAGGTGAATCTGGCCATCTCCCTGCATGCTCCGAACGACGAGCTCCGCACGAGAATCATGAAGATTAACAAAGCGATACCGATCGAGAAGCTGTTTAAGGCGATGGACTACTATTTGGAGAAAACAAGGCGGAGAGTGACGCTCGAATACATTCTGCTGAAGGACGTGAACGATCAGCGGGAGCACGCGCTAGAGCTGGCGGAGCTGATCGGGGAGCGCAGGTCGCTCGTTAACGTCAACCTGATCCCGTACAATCCGGTCGACGAGCATAGCCAATATCAGCGGACGGAGCGGCATGTCGTGAGCGAGTTTTTCGATGTGCTGAAGAAGCAAGGGGTCAGCGTCAGCGTGCGACTGGAGCATGGAACGGATATCGACGCCGCATGCGGACAGCTGCGCAGCAAGCAGATCAAGAAGGAAGCGGTCGCGAATTAACGGCAGCGGTGCAAAAAGGGGGAAACGCGAATGCAATATCGGCGTTTGGGCAGCAGCGGAGTGGAAGTGTCGGCGCTTGGACTGGGCACGAATGCGTTCGGCAAGCGGGCCGACAGCGATATGTCCATCCGAATCGTACACGAGGCGCTGGATCGCGGAATCAACTTTATCGATACGGCCAACATCTATGCGGGCACGGAGTCGGAACGTATCATCGGGCAGGCGTTGACAGGAAGAAGACAGGAGGCCGTGCTGGCGACGAAAGCCGGTCTGGTCAAGGATCAGGGGCCGAACGGGCGCGGCTCCTCTCGCTTTCATCTGCAACGGGAGCTGGAAGCGAGCCTGAAACGGCTAAACACCGATTACGTCGATCTGTACCAGATCCATACGTTCGACCCCAATACGCCGCTGGAGGAGACGCTTCGCACGCTGGACGACTTCGTCAGCTCCGGCAAAGTGCGCTACATTGGAGCTTCTAACTATGCGGCTTGGGAGCTGATGAAGGCGCTCGCGGTTAGCGGGCAGAGAGGCTACGAACGCTTCGTATCGACGCAGCATTGCTACTCGCTGGCCGACCGTACGCCGGAGACCGAACTAGTTCCGCTATGCCTGGATCAGGGCGTCGGGATTATTCCGTATTTTCCGCTTGCGGGGGGCATCCTGAGCGGCAAGTACAGCTTGGCTGACAGAGCGCCTGCCGGCTCACGCGCGCAGACGGACCCGAGCTTTACGCGCTTTATGGCGGACCGCAACCTGGAGCTTGCGGATCGGGTCGGTCAACTGGCAGCGGTGTTGGGCTGCACGCCAAGCGCGCTGTCGCTGGCCTGGCTGATGGCTCGGCCGGCAGTCGCAACCGTCATCGTCGGCGCCACGCGCGTGGATCAGCTTGAGGACAATCTGCGCAGCGTAGAGCTGCAACTGGACGCCGAGACGGTCGAGAAGCTGGACGAGATCAGCGCCTCGTTCCGATACGGCGAGCCGTTTGCGCTCTACCGATTGCCTTAAACCGGCGGCGCGGAAGCTTTAGTAGAAGCCCCGACGGTCGTCGCGGGCTTTTCCCGCAGGCTGCTTGCGATCAGAAATTGCGCCGAATAATAGGTCAGCATAATGAGCGGACCGGAGTAGGCGATATCGGAGACGAACATGTTCCAGGACAGAATCGAATCCGAGACCATGAATAGCAGGCTGCCGGCGATAGCCGTTCGGCTTCCCGTCATGATCGCGGTCCAGCCCATCGTACAGATGACGGCTACATAAGCAACCATTGGCGCGATCAAGCTGGATTTGCCGTCGGCGTTCAGAGCTTGAACAAGCTCGTTGCCCATGAGGACGGCAAAAGCGACGATCGGAAGTAGGGCTGCGAATCTGAGTTTGGAGAAGCGCCATCTCCCTATGAAGGCAGTCAAATAGAAGAGATGCCCAACGAGGAAGGCGGATAGGCCGACGACAAACCAGCGCAGCGTTCCGTCGCCGACGGTACAGAAGAACAATCCAGCCATTATGAGCCAGTGATAACGCTTACGGGAATCGGCGGACAAACGGTAGGCGTACGCAATAATCAAAGCCATCGGAATGACCTTGAACAACAGCTTAACGGCTTCGGGCTCCGACGGTATGACGAAAATATACAGCAGTCCGGTCAGCGCAATCAGCGCGGGCAGTGCGAATTTGGCCAAGAGAATCTCTCCATTCGTGACAACGTTTGGGGACGGTCCTTACAATAAATCTATTATACATGCGCGCTGCGCATTCCGGATAGGCTAGGAGGCAACTATAATGGCAACGATAGAAGATTTTACCGCATTGGATATTCGAATCGGCACGATTGTGACGGCTGAGGCTTTTCCCGAAGCTCGTAAACCGGCAATTAAGCTCTCCATCGACCTAGGGGAACTAGGAATTAAGTTTTCCTCGGCGCAGATTACTCTGCGTTATTCTCCCGAGGAGCTTGTAGGCAGGCAAGTTGCGGCCATCGTCAACTTCCCTCCGAGACGGATCGCGGGCTTCAAGTCCGAGGTGCTTGTGCTGGGGGCGGTTCCCGAAGAGGGCGACGTCGTGCTGCTGCAGCCCGACCGCGAGGTGGGCAACGGCACTCCGATTGCTTAATAACGGGGAGGCGGAACGATGACATTGCCGAATTTGCAGCTGGGCTCAACCGTTCTGAATATCGAGCTGCTCGTCTATCTGCTCGCGGGAATCGTCGGCGTGTACGCCGTCCGCTACCGTCAGAGAAGGCATCCCGAACGGGAGCGCCAGACGGGCGACGCTTGGAATGCCGTGTTTCTGTGGCTGCTCGTATGGAAGGGTAGCTTATTTCTGTTCGATCCCGCAGGCGTTATTGCGCAGCCGATGTCGCTCCTGTTCTTCAGCGGGGGGACGTGGGGAATCGGACTAGCCTCGGTAGTTGCGCTGGCATATCTTTTTCTGCGCAATTACCGCCGCGTTGGGAACCGTGAAGCCGTTAAGCTTGCGGCTAGCTGGGGGGCCGTCATGCTTGTGGCGACGATGGTCGGATATACGGCGCTTAGTCCGATTCAGAGCAAGGGCGGCGTCCGCATCGATCAGGCTGCCCCCGACTTCGAGCTGACGGATTTGAACGGAGAGGCCGTTCGACTGTCGGATTTCCAGGGCCGGACGGTCGTTCTTAATTTCTGGGCAACCTGGTGCCGGGTGTGCATGGCCGAGATGCCGCATGTGGAGAAGTTTTACCAAGAGCATAAGGACAGCGACGTCGTTGTGCTGTCCGTCAACGCGACGACTCAGGAGAGCAATCCCGGACTCGTCAAGGAGTATGCGGACAAGCGGGAGCTGAGCTTCCCGATTGTGATGGACGATCGGGGCGAGGCTCTTGGCAGCTACGGCGTGACGGCATATCCGACCACCTACGTGATCGATCCTTCTGGCATCGTGAAGGGCCGCTATCTAGGAGCGTTCAGCTATGAGAATATGAGAAAGGCTGTAAGGTAAGCGGATTATCCCTCTACCGCCCGGCCCCGCTCGTCATTTTAAGGGAATATAGATTTCGCACTCCTGGTCGTCCTTGCCGAGCGCTTGAGCTACGAACGTCTCGAGGCCATACGCTTCGGGGTCATGGTCCAGCCCTTGTCTTCGCAGCCGCTCGAGCGCGTGGAAGTAGGTCTGATCCCGCTCTTCGCGTCTGTATTGGCCCTGATGCGCATAGACCGCATAGGCTTTGGCCGGAATCGTTATGCCGGTCATGCCTTCGGGAATCCGGCCGAACGAGACGACTTCGGCTCCGGCCACGTAATGATAGGCGACGGAGCGGCTCCGCACCGCTCCGATCAGACGCTCCGGACGGACCGCGCCTTCGATTTCCCCCAAGCGTTCCCGAATCTCGGCCCATAGGCCGGGAATGATCGTGTTGGCCATGTAGACGGCGGTGAAGGGAGCCTTGAATTCAATGCCGATCAGCCGAACAGCGGGCTTGAACAGTGTTCTCGTCGGAGGAAGCGACTGAGCGGCCCCGATGGCGGGCGCCTTGCTCCGGTTAAGGAGGGAGTAACCTCCGTGCCTGCCCGGTTCGGAGTACAGGGGCACGCCCATTCCGCTCAATTCCTGCAGGTAACGAAGCATCGTTCTGTAGGATACCCCGAACTCCTCCGCCAGCTGTTCCGCCGTAAACTTCCGTTTTTCGTAGACGACCATCATTAGATCGATCAGACGCTTCGTTTTCGTCATGGCGATCCCTCGATTATCTGACAGTTTTTGTCATGATTATGTACTATGATAGTAGCGTAAGGCGAGATAACGGACAAGGAGGAAAATGAATTGGAGCAGACCAACGAAACGATCGTCGTCAAGAAAGAGGGATATCGGGCCATTGGGCTAAAGTGGGAAGGAACGTTTGCGGAAGCCGGCGCGGGCGGAATCCGGCGCATCCATGAGAAGCTGAGAGCGCGGTTGCGCGAAATTCCCGAGCCTGTCACGCTGGCGCATTTTTACGGACTCTCCTATCACGCAAACCCCGGCAACGCCGGCTTCGTTCATTACGCGGTTGTCGAGACGACGGACGATACCGGATACGTTCCGGGGGGGATGGTCGCCGTGGAGGTTCCTACGCTAAGCTATGCCAAGTGCGAGCATGCCAGAGGGCAGAGCATCGACAAGTCCTACCGCAACATCTACGAATGGATCGAACAGCAAGGATACTCGGTATCCCGGGGAGAATTGACCCATTGTGAGATCTATTCGCTGAGCCGCGATTCGTACGACCCCGATCCCGAGTTTACGATTATGATTCCAGTTGAAAAGTAAGGGGTTGCCCCAGCCGCGGAGGAGACGGCTGCAGCTTCGCAGGAGTTGGCAACGCTGGCCGAGAAGCTGTACGATTCGGTCGAGACCTTCAAGTATAAGTAAGTCTCAGCTGTTTTTTAGAATTTTCTCGGCTAGCCCGGGGAACAAGCGATTGATCCAAAGCAGCAGCTTTACTTTGCCGACGGGGATTTCCAGCCGATTGTTCCCGTAGCTGGTCCAGAATTGATCGACGAGCTGCTCGGTCGAGATTTTGCCCCGGCCCCTGCCGGCGGTCATTGCGGTATCGACGACTGGCGGGACGATCTCGAACACCCGGATGTTCGTCGGCTCCAGTTGGTATCGCAGCGAACGGGTAAACAAGCGAAGCCCCGCCTTCGTCGCGCAGTACACGGGAGCGGATTTCTTCGGAACGATGGCCAGTCCGGAAGTGACGTTCACGATAGCGGCCTCGTCGCGGCGGGCGAGCAGAGGAATCAACCCGGATACGAGCCGGATTGGCGATGTCAGGTTGATGGCGATCTCGCGTGCAATTCGGGAATCTGCGCAGTCGGCCGTCTCTGCGGAGCCGGCTTCTGCCCGCGCTTCCGCGAAAGAGTAATTGAATTGAACTCCGGCGTTGTTAATCACTACGCTTAGCTCGGGGTGATCGGAGTACAAACGTTCAATAAGCAGATCCGTCTGTTCCTTGCTTTCGAGATCGCAGGGATAGGCGGCGATGCCCGGATAAAGGGCTTTCGCTTGAGTCAGCTTTGCTTCGTCCCTGCCGACGATAATGACGCGATTGCGATGGCGGACGAACCGCTCGACCAAGGCAAGCCCAATGCCTGAAGCGCCTCCCGTGATCAGTATAGTATGGTCTGATAACCGCATAGCTGCAGCTCCCCTTTCGGTTTACTTCAATGTAAACGGGTAAGGGGAGTTTTTCATTAACCTAGATTAATTTTTTTCGGATTCGGCTTAGAGCGACGGGAGTGATGCCTAAATAAGAGGCGATGTGATATTGAGGAATAGCCGTTTCAAGGTGTCCGTAACGCTCAAGAAACTTTAAATACCGGGCTTCGGCGGAGAGCGCGAGGAATTCGCGCTCGCGTAACTCCTTTTTCACGTAAAGGCGTTCGATGAGGAGGCGACCTAACCGCTCCCAGCAAAGTTGTCTGTCGTAGAGAGAGCGGAAGTCGGAATAACGGATGGTCAGCAGCAGACTGTCCGCGAGCGCCTGAATGGAGATGCGGGAAGGAACGCCGGCTAACAGAGAGCCGTACGAAGCGATGAAATCGTGAGCCGAGCAGAAGCTCTTATTGTATTCGTCGCCTCGGAAGGAGATTCCTCCACAACGTTCGCCGCTCACTAAGGTTCGTCCCGAAGCGTTTTGCCAGGATAGAACATGCGGCTCTCCCCGGGAGAATCGTTCCTCTTCGCAGTGATGCGGTCGGGTGTAAGCTTGAACACGGCTGTGCGGCTGCCGAGCGAGGAGACGTATTTCTCGACATGAGCACGGGACAGCGGTTGATCATAATAGCCGGGTACATATTTGTCTAGCAAGGCTTGCATGACGGCGGTCGCTTCCTCAAGGTCCGGGACGGGAGAAACGGGACCGAAGAGCATGACGCTCATGTATGCGGTGTCCGTATGAGCCGGCACCGGAGCCGTAATCGTACCCAGATCTTCGCAGACGGTGAAGCAGGCTTGGGCGTTGCGGCGAAGCATGTCGACCTTGCGTCCTTCGGCGGCGCCGTGGAAGTAGACGGAGCCGTTCGTCCAAACGTAGTTCAGGGGAACGACATAGGGCTCGTCATCGGCGGACAACCCGAGAAACCCGATTTTCGCCAGGGACAGAAAGCGGTCGATCCTGTCGGTATCGGTGCATTCCAGCTTAAACATTCGCATCGGAATCATAGACTGTCGCTCCTCTCGTTCATTGTGATAAACTCATTGTACGGATTCGCTGACTGGACTGAAAGTGACAGAATTCAATAGTTTATAGGGGACAGATGGGTGAGGAGTATAGTCGGATTATCGCCTTTGCTGGATAGGGATAGCGAGGTTCCTGTCTACAAGCAGCTTTATCAGTACATACGACGACAGATCGAATCGGGCCGGTTAATGGAGAACGACAGGCTTCCGCCGATCCGTCAACTGTCCGCTCACTTGTTGATCGGCAAAAATACGGTAGAAACCGCGTACCAGCAGTTGCTCGCTGAAGGCTACGTGCAGAGCAAGCCGAGAAGCGGGCTGCTCGTGCTTCCGGTTCCGGTCCAGCAGGTGGCGGGAAGAGCGGAAACGGCAGGCATTCCGCTTCGGTCGGGGGAGATTGCTGAAGGGGGTGCAGAAGCAAGCTCGACAGCGATCGTCGACTTTCAGTATGGAGATATCGCCTTGGAGAGATTTCCGCTCGCCGCCTGGAAGAGATGCCTGACGGAAGCGCTGACCGGAGATCGCCGCCAAACGCTCGGATACGGGGAACTGCAGGGAAACGGGGAGCTTCGTCGAGAGATTGCCCGTTACCTGTACGGCGCCCGCGGAATCGTATGTTCATCGGAGCAGATTTTTCTGGCCGGAGGGACTCAGCATGCGATCAGTCTTCTGTGCCAGCTTTTATTGTCCGCCGAGGAGCCTTTTGGCATGGAAGACCCGGGGTATGACGGAGTAAGAACGGTACTGTCCAATCATCGGATACCGCTCGTTCCGATTCCGTACGACGGAGAGGGTCTTGACTTGGCGGCCTTGAAGCGAAGCGGAGCGAAAGCGGTCTATGTCACTCCTGCGCACCAATTCCCGCTGGGAAGCGTCATGCCTGTCGGCCAGAGGAGCCGGCTGCTGAAGTGGGCGGACGAGAGGGACGGGATCATCCTTGAGGATGATTACAACAGCGAGTTCCGTTATCAGGGCCAGCCTATTCCTCCGTTAAAGGCGATTGACGCCGAGGATAGAGTCGTCTATCTGGGGACGTTCTCCAAGTCCTTTATGCCGGCGCTGAGATTAAGCTATATGGTATTGCCGTTGCGGTTGGTCGATAACTTCCGCGATCGTCTGGAAGCTTACAGCCAAGCCGTATCCCCGCTGCTCCAGCAGGCTATGCTGCTGTTTATGAAGGAAGGGCATTACGCCCGGCACGTTCGTAAAACGAGGAAGCTGTACCAGGCCAGAAGCAGGACGCTGCTGCAAACCGTACAGAGGGAGATGGGGGATTGCGCCGCGATTATCGGTCAGAAGGCGGGACTGCATGTTCTGCTGGACGTTAAAGGCCGGGAATTCACGGAATTGACGGAGCTTGCGGCCGGGTGCGGAATTCGGATATATTCCCCAAGCCGTCATTGGATGAATCGGGAAAGCTGTCCCCGGTCATACGTTATGCTTGGTTTCGGGGGAATCGAAGAGGACCGAATTCACGAGGCTGTTCGTCGGCTGAAACGGATCTGGTTCGAGGATGGGGCGAGTAAGCCGAAAGAGGAGGAATAGGGAGATGGGGAAGCAATTCGATGCTCTCTTGCCGGAGCATGAGGCTTTTATTGCGAAGCAGCACATTTTTTTCGTGGGTTCGGCGCCGTTTTCCCCGGAAGGGCATGTCAATCTGTCGCCTAAAGGCTACGACTCGCTGCGCGTACTGACTCCGAATCGCGTCATTTACCTGGATTTGACGGGAAGCGGCAACGAGACGAGCTCACACATTCGGGAGAACGGAAGAGTTACGGTTATGTTTTGCGCCTTCGAAGGTCCTCCGAATATTTTGAGGCTGTACGGTCAGGGAACGGTTATCTTGCCCGGGACGGCCGAATGGGAGCGGCTGTATCCGTTATTTCCGCCGATTCCGGGCGCGCGGCAGATCATTGCGGTGGATTTCGATAAAGTCCAGACGTCGTGCGGATTTGCGGTTCCCTTCATGTCCTTCGAGCGGGAGCGGGACACCCTGAAGAAATGGGCTTCGCACCAAGGGGAAGACGGACTGATCGAATACCGAAGGCTGAAAAATGCCCGAAGCATCGACGGTCTTCCGACTCCCCTTGGAGAAGCAGACGCGGGGGAGTAGCCTCGCCATCGCTGGGATTACGGGATCGGAACGAGGGGCTAAAGTGCAACAAGGCCGGAGATACGATAGAATGGACATAAGAATGCAGAATGGAGCTGTGAGCGATGCCGGACGATGAAGTGATACTGACCAGAGAAGGATTGGATAAATTACAGGCCGAGCTTGACGACCTGAAATACGTGAAGCGCAAGGAATTGGCCGCTCGCATCAAGCTGGCGATCAGCTACGGCGATCTCAAGGAAAATAGCGAGTATCACTCGGCCAAGGACGATCAGGCTTTCATGGAGACGAGAATTCTCGTGCTGGAGAAAATGCTGCGCAACGTGCGGGTCGTCAACGAGAACGACTTGGATCAATCCCGCGTAAATGTCGGCTCGACTGTTGTGCTGAACGACATCGAATTCGCGGAAACCATCGAGTATCGGATCGTGGGCCCCGCCGAGGCGGACGTTACGGACAACAAAATCTCTTACGAGAGCCCGTTGGGCAAAGAACTAATCGGCAAGCGGGTTGGCGACGTCGTCAGCGTGGAGGCCCCGGTCGGTATCGTCAAGTACGAGCTGTTGGAGATCAAAGCGGGATAAAACGCGGCAGGAAAATTTAGGCGAGAAATCCGCGTTAATTTCGAGGAAACGGAGAGAAACGCCGATTTAAAGCGGAAAATCTGGTTCAAAACCGAAATGAGTGCTTGACTTATGAGGTTGGCTGGAGCGCGCCAGAAAGGGATGCTCTGTTTTGTATGATTTTTCGCACACGGAACGGTCTTTTTCAGACGATGACAGGTACTTTATATGAAATGTCGTACAAATTTCCGCTTATTTAGATATCTCTGCACGATTTTGTGTGGTTTTTCATACAACAGGCTTTGACGAACAGTTTTGGGGGCAAATTGTGTGAAAAAACATACAGGTCAAGCACTGATATTGAGATTGAGCGGAAAATCTTCTTTGTTTTCTAGGAACGGGACAATCTCCTACTCCTCTGATCAGACCGAGCTGAGGTTTCGATACGGGATCCAATCGGCCGACGTCCGGCCCCACCACATGTAGAGTTTGAGCTCGCTTGTGTTGAGGCCGAACGCTCGGCTATTCTCGTTCGTACGTTCTTCGTTCGTACGTCCCGGGTGGTTTCTCCCGTTCGATCGGTTAGAAGTTAGCGCGGCCCATTTTACCAGCCTGGAAGTCCTTGAAGGCTTCGATCAATTCCTCGCGGCTGTTCATGACGAACGGTCCGTGCATAAACACAGGTTCGTCGATCGGCTCGCCGCTCAGGAAAATAACCAACGCATCTTCGCTTATTCCTTCGACGGAGATGTCGCCAGCCTCGTTCCGGAACAGAACGAAGTCGCCTTCCCCCGCCGTCGTCTCATCGTTTACTTTTACCGTCCCGCGCAGTATCAATGCACCCGTATTAAAGGCTGGAGGAAGCTTAAAGCTCGCTCTGCCGCCTTTTTTCAGAGACATATCAAACAGATGGATCGGCGTGAACGTGCTTGCCGGACCCTGAGTTCCGTTATACTCGCCTGCAATGATGCGCACGGTTCCCCCGTTGTCGGGGAGGTCGACATAGCCCATTTTATCTTTGGTCAGCTCTTGATATTTAGGCGGGTGCATTTTGTGCTCTCGCGGCAGGTTGACCCACAGTTGGATCATGTGGAACAGCCCCCCGCGTTTGGAGAATTCCTTCTCATGATACTCTTTGTGCAGCAGGCCGGAGCCTGCGGTCATCCATTGCACGTCGCCCGGGCCGATAACGCCGTGGCTGCCGTGATTGTCATGATGCTCGATATAGCCTTCATATGCGATCGTCACCGTTTCAAAACCGCGGTGCGGATGAGCGCCGACGCCTTTGATCGAATCCGAGGGCGGAAATTCATAAGGAGCGTTATAGTCCATCAAGAGGAAAGGGCTAAACCTCGCCCCGAAATCCTCGCCGGAAGGGAAATAGTTGGACACCCGGAAGCCGTCTCCGACCATATGAAACGGAGCCCCCCGATGAGTGCCTTGGATGCTGCGGTAAGCTGTCATGATGAATCTCTCCTCTCTCTTCGTCTAATCTTAATTTTATAAATCTTAATTTTAAGATAAATGATCAACGCGATTTCGTCAACCCCCTGGCTCCATAACCCCGCCAAATACAACCGTCCCGCGAGCTAATTCGTCGCCATCGCCCGACGAGCAAATTCGCCGCTACTGTCCCGTCTCCATCCGTTGTCAACGTTTGTTGCTTTTTGGTGTGATCGAAGTCACACGACGCCGGAGAAGCGGTGCCTATACTGGAATCATTCGCATTTACAGAAAGTGAGGAGATAACATGTTAAGTCAACAAAGCATTGCCATCATAAAATCCACGGTTCCGGTGCTGGAGGTACACGGTACGGCGATTACGAAACGTTTTTACCAAATGATGTTCGCCGAGAACCCGGAGCTGCTTAATATTTTCAACCATGCCAACCAGAAACAGGGAAGGCAGCAGACCGCGCTTGCCAACGCCGTTTACGCGGCTGCGCTGCACATCGACAAGCTGGAAGCGATCCTCCCCGTCGTTCGCCAGATCGCTCACAAGCATCGCAGCTTGGGCGTGAAGGCGGAACACTATCCGATCGTCGGGAGGAACCTGCTGGCCGCGATCAAGGACGTGCTTGGGGACGCGGCTACCGAAGAAATCCTGAATGCCTGGGCAGAAGCGTACGGTGTCATAGCCGACGTATTCATTAGCGTGGAAGCGGAGATGTACGAGCAGTCGAAGAAGCAGCAAGGGGGATGGGCCGGTTTCCGGGCGTTCAAGGTAGCCAAGAAAGTCCGGGAGAGCGACGTCATAACGTCCTTCTACCTTGTCCCCCAAGACGGCAAAGGAATCGCCGCTTACGAACCGGGTCAATATATCAGCATCAAGCTGGAAATACCGGGAGAGACCAACACCCATATTCGCCAGTACAGTCTTTCGGACGCTCCAGGCAAGCCGTATTATCGCATATCCGTAAAGCGCGAAGACGAGCTCGGGGGTCGTCCGGCAGGCAAGGTATCGTGCTACCTGCACGAGCAGGTGGTTGAGGGAAGCTTGCTGCTGCTGTCGGCTCCGGCAGGAGACTTCATTCTCGATCAGGAAGATAGCCGTCCAGTCGTTCTCATCAGCGGGGGCGTAGGGCTGACTCCGATGGTCAGCATGCTGAACGCGTTGGCCGAGAGCGGCTCGTCCCGACAGGTTACCTTTATCCATGCCGCCCGGAACGGAGACGCGCACGCCATGCGCAAGCAAGTGGAGGAGTTGGCGGCCCGCCATTCCAATATTAGCGTTCATTGGTGCTACGAGCAGCCGTCGGAGCGGGACCGGGAAGACCGCAAATACGGCAAGGAGGGCTATATCGACCTGACATGGCTGCAATCGCTAGTCCCGACAGCCGACGCATGCTTTTATTTCTGCGGACCCGTGCCGTTTATGAAGGTTATCTATCGGATGCTGAAGGAATGGGGCGTGGCCGACGAAGATGCGCGCTATGAATTTTTCGGTCCCGCCGGCAGCTTGGCTTCCGCCTGAGATCGAAGCGCCCGATTGACGGTTTCCCGTCTCAAGCCGACGAACTGAGCGATTTCGTCCTGGGTAAGCAGCTCTGTAAGCGGGACGTCCTTGAAATAGGAGGCAAACCATTCCTGAAGCTTGCGCAGCTTGTCCGCAGGCGAGACTTCAGTCAACTGGTCTATCCGCTTCTGCATCATTCTTAGTTTTTCCTGGAGCAGCAGGGCGATCTCGCGACATTTGCCGGGGTTGATCTCCAGGTTCCGGTACCACTCCGCGGCGGGAAGCACCTCGATTTCGCATGTAACGAGCGCGATGGCCGTGCCGTAATTCGGGCTCGGGCTAATTAACGAATGATGCGGGATAGTTTCGTTCGGTACGATGATATTGACGAGAGTAGGCGTTCCGTCCTCGTGAAGCCTGACGATTTTCAACAGTCCGCTGACAAGACGATACAGAGCTCCCGATTCCCCTTGACGGAACAGGATCTCTCCTTTATGCAGAATCATGGTCTTATAATCTCCTTCGCGCCATCCGGGAGCGGAAGCCTTTTCAGGGCTTCCGTTCTTTTTTGTCCATTATATCAGGTGCGGAGCGATGTGATACAATCGGAGCAAACCTAAGAGACGGGGACGATAAACGAATGGGAAAAACAATCGGTTGTCTGCACGCCCACCACTCCAATATCGGGCACATAGACCGGACGTTGGCGGGACTTGGGGCGGAGCTGCTGCATTATGTCGATCCCGGCCTGGTGCGCCGGGTTTCCCGGGAACCGTCTTTTCGTCAGGAGGACGCCCGAAGGCGTGTCCAAGATCAGGTCGACTGGATCGGACAGAGCGGCGCGGACGCGATCCTCATTACCTGCACCCAATACATGGCGGAGCTGCGGGACAATCCGGCTTCGCTATCCGTACCGGTCGTGGGCATCGACGAGCTTTTCTTCGAATCGGTATGCGGCTTCGAGGGACCGCAATTGCTGCTGTTCACGAATCGGGCGACGGTGGGAGGGACGATGGAGCGGCTGCAAGCGTACGCGTTCGCAATTGGCCGACAGCCGAATGTGGAGGTTCGGGTGCTGGACGGCCTGTTCGAGCTCGTGATGAGGGGGGAACAGGAGCGGCACGATCTCGAATTGTTCCAGCGTATTCGGGAGCAAGCGACGTCCGATCCGGGCAGGCGGTTAGCGGTCGCCCAATTGTCTATGACCGCGGCGGCGGATAGAGCGGGCTCGGAGCTAGGCATCCCGATCGGCCATGCGTTGGAGAGTCTGACTAGCCGGATGAAAGAAACGCTCCGAAGGTAAATCATGCTATAATAATGAACAGGCAATTGAGGCGCTCAATTCACACTAATCGAAGCGGGGTTTGAACATTGATCTGGGAAAATAAAATCGCGACTACGCTGCAATGGACGAAGGAAATTTCCAACAGAGAGCAGAAGGAAGCGGTCGCGGCCAAAATCGCCGAACGCGTGCGGGACGGAGACGTGATCGGCGTCGGCTCGGGCTCGACGTCTTATTTGGCGCTGCTGGCGATCAGCAAGAAGGTGAAGGAGCAGAAGCTGAGCGTGCTGGCGATCCCGACTTCTCACGAGGTTTCGCTGACCTGTTCGATCATGGGGCTTCCAACTTCGACTCTGCTGAACGCGAGACCGGATTGGTATTTCGACGGCGCGGATGAGGTCGATCCGAAGAAAAACCTGATCAAAGGCCGGGGAGGCGCGATGTTTGCGGAGAAGCTGGTCATGAAGAGCGCTCCCGAAAACTACATTCTCGTCGATTCCTCCAAGTTCGTCTCCCAGCTGGGAGAAAAATTCGCGGCTCCGATCGAGGTCGATCCTCGCGCGGTTAACCTGGTCGAGACGGAGCTGTCCAAGCTGGGCGTCAAGGAAGTGCAGATGCGGATGGCGCTGGCTAAAGACGGCCCGGTCATTACCGAAGCGGGCAACCTCATTCTGGACGTGCGCTTCAACAAAATCGAGGACGGCTACGAGAAAGAGGTCAAATCGATTCCCGGCGTGATCGAGTCCGGCTTGTTCATGGGCTTTAACCTGGAAATTTTGACGACATAGAAGTTTTCGCGCGCAGGGCCAACACGACCTCATAAAGCGAGGGACGGCAATGAGTGCCAAGGAAATAACGGTTCCGACCGATCTGTGCGATGCTGCGGGACATCTGTCGCCGGATAGCATCGGGTGGGCCAGACACCCGCTAATTCGCTGCAATGTAACCGGGAGTCCGTTTCGCAAAAAGAAATGGAATTACTGGTGCGTAACGAGTCCCGAGCTGCTGTTTTCCGTCACGATTTCCCATTTGGATTATGCGGCGGTTATGTTCGTGTATGTGTTGGATTTGCGCACGCTGCGTTTTCGAGAGCAGACGGTGCTAGCTCCGCTTGGGGTAGGCTGCCGGCTGCCCGACGAGGTGGACGCATCGGCTGGCTACAGCGGCAAGGAACTGACGATCTCTTTCGAGGAACTGGGCGACGGCACAAGCGGCACAAGGCTACGGGTAGAGGCTCCCAACTTCGGCGGTCGGGGTCAAGCTTTGTCTGCCGACATCTTCGTTCGCAGGCCGGACGGCCATGAAACCTTAAACGTAGTCGTGCCGTGGAGCAAGACGCGGTATCAATTCACTTCCAAACAGGAAGCGCTTCCTGCGCAAGGGCAGGTTCGTTGGGAAGGTCAGACTTATGCCTTGTCTGAAGGGGAGGCGTTCGGCTGCCTGGATTTCGGCAGAGGCAAGTGGCCTTATCGCGCCAATTGGAATTGGGCGGCGGCATCCGGGAAGTCGACCGCAGGTCACACGATCGGCCTGAATCTCGGAGGCCAGTGGACGGACGGAACTGGACAGACGGAGAATGGAATCGTCGTGAACGGACGTTTGACGAAAATTCATGAGGATGTCGTCTGGACATACAATCGTAAACGCTATATGGAGCCATGGACGATGCGGACAGCAGGCTCGGATCGGGTGTCTCTCGTCTTCGAGCCGCTGTTCGAGAGAACGGCGAAGACGAACGCGCTGCTTATTCGCTCCGAGGTTCATCAGATGATCGGCAGGTTCCGGGGGCGTATCGTTTCCGAAGATGGCGAGGCGATCGTATTGGATGGATTGCTAGGTTGGGCCGAGGATCATTCGGCTCATTGGTAGATGGGAGCGCGCAACTTACTTCGAGTCAGTCGGAGCGGTTGCAAAGTATGCAGAGTCCGGCTCCAAAGAAGATTTGAATGTCTTTCTGCCACGAGTTAAGGACGCGCAGAAGCAGCTTGAAGCTGTCCAACAATCCGTTGACGACTATTTAAACAAGAACTTTGTGAGATTAGAGCAGTGAAATTTCACCATTGCCTGGCACGTTCGCGTATAGCAAAACCCGGCCCCGTTCCCTCAAGAACGCAGGCCGGGTTTTCCCGTTAAGGCCGATTCCGCAAATAATCCAATATCATCCGCTTTAGAATCTCAAGCTGCCGTCCCGCATCAAGATCGGATACGAACGAGAGAATATTATGCTGGAGCGACAGCTTCCGCGAAAAAATGCCGAAAACGTTAATGACCGTGGTCAACGTTTCGGAGACGGAAAGATCGGAGCGGATCGAGCCGTCCAACTGCCCTTCCCGAATAATCTTGCTGTATTCGCGGGAAGTTGCCCTGTAGAGCTCGTTAAAGCTCTCGAAGTCCTCCAGAGGTTCCGGAGAATGCGCGGCATAGCTCTCGAAGTCCTCCATAAACTTGATATTCGGGTTGTCCGGACGCTCCACGTCGGCGATAAAATGGTCCATTAGCCGCTCAAGCTTCTCAAGCGCGGTACCCGAATCGGCGGAAATATCGCGGAAGGTTTCGTAGGTGTTTTCCGTTCGCTTGGCTGCAACCGCGACGACCAGCTTCTCCTTTTTCGGGAAATAACGGAACAAAGTAGCGATGCCGATATTCGCCTCTTTGGCGATATCCTGCATCGTCGTTTTTTCTATTCCCTTCTTGATAAACACGGCTGTTGCGGCATCTACGATGGCGATCGCCCGCTGCTCCTTGCCGTCGTTTCTCTCCTGCTGATACCTCGATTTCGGATCCATCTCGTTCAAACCTTTCTTGTCCCACTCGATCTCGCGTATGAGTAATTATAAGCTCGGCTTCTTCCCATAACAAGGAGGGTTTGATATTTCGAACAATGGTGATATAATATGAATCGTTATGATAGTCACACTATCACGAAATTGAAATAGGACTGACAGAGAGCAACAGGAGGCGATCGGCACATCGGAGGCGGCATCGTTATTTGGATTTGAAGCGTTCGGTAAGCGCTTCCAACCGAGGCGGTTTGCAAGATGATTAGCCCTACTGAAATACATTCGAATGACAAGCAAAGGAGATGCGTAAACATGGGAGTGCTGGACAATAAAGTAGCGATTGTAACGGGTGCGGGAAGCGGCATGGGGCGCGAGGAAGCGCTGCTGTTCGCCAGAGAGGGAGCGACGGTCGTCGCCACCGACATCAACGAAGCCGCCGTGCACAACGTTGTTAAGGAAATTGAAGCGGAAGGAGGAAAGGGAATTGCCTTCGCGCATAACGTAGCTTCCGAGGAAGAGTGGAAGCGCGTCGTGGACGCCGCCGTCGCCAATTCCGGCAAAGTGGATGTTCTTGTCAACAATGCGGGCATTTCGCTGGCAACCGGACTTCTGGAAACGACGATCGAGCAGTGGAACAAAGTGATGAACATTAATCTGACTAGCGTGTTCCTTGGAATGAAGTACGTTATTCCGCACATGCAGGCCAACAAAGGCGGATCCATCATCAATATATCCTCCATTGCCGGGCTCACCGGCAGCAGCGGCGCAGGAGCCTATACGGCCTCCAAAGGCGCGGTTCGCATGCTAACCAAAGCTGCGGCGGTCGATTTCGGCAAGGATCACATTCGCGTCAACTCCGTGCATCCGGGTTTCATCGAAACTCCAATGAGCGCCGAGTTTGTCAACAACGAGCAGATGCTCCAATGGTTCCTGTCCCAGACTGCGCTGCCGAGAGTCGGTCGAGCGTCCGAGGTTGCGCAAGCGGTGCTGTTTCTGGCATCCGACGCCGCTTCCTATTTGACCGGAATCGAGCTGCCCGTAGACGGCGGCGTTACCGCGAAATAACGGCCCTTAACCGCGAGAGGAGACGATGCACATGCCAGCGAAAAAACCGCAGCAATGGGACCGCGAAGTCGATGTAGTCGTAATGGGGACGGGAGGAGCGGCTCTTGTGTCCGCGATTCTGGCTCATGACCAAGGCGCGAAGGTGCTGATTATCGAAAAGGCGGAACAGATCGGCGGAACGACTGCTTTTTCCGGGGGCGTGCCATGGGTTCCGATGAATCGTTACATGAAGGAAGCGGGTATCGAGGATTCAAGGGAAGAGTCGTTGAGGTATGCCAAAAGACTGACTGGGGGCAAGGAGCCGGACCCCGAGCTAATCGAGACGTTTATCGACAACGGTCACAAAATGATCGACTATTTGTACGAGCATACGCCTGTGCGTTTTTCGATACCGAAAGGGTATCCGGAGTACTACGCGACTTTGCCGGGAGGCAAGCCGACCGGAGGGCGCTCGCTTGACCCGATGCCGTTCGATATGAACCAGATCGGAGAATGGGCGTACAAGGTACGCAACAATCCGGCCTTCCCGCCTCTGACGCTGGAGGAGGGAGGAGCGATTGGCGGCATCGATTTCGCGAAGATCGCGGAACGGATGGAAAACAACATCGTCACAATGGGCCGCTCTCTCATCGCCTCGCTGTTCAAGGCTGTGCTCGACCGGGGTATAGAGACGTTGACCGGTACGCCGGGCAAGGAGCTCATTCTGAACGATACGGGCGAAGTGATCGGCTTGGTCGCCGAGCAGGGGGACTCTATGCTGCACATCGGCGCACGTAAAGGAGTTATTCTCGCTTCCGGCGGGTTTGAATGGAACAAGGAGCTGGTGAAGGCCTTCTTGAAAGCCGAAGTGACGCATCCGCTCTCGCCGGCAGGCAACGACGGAGACGGCCTCGTCATGGCGATGGAGGCGGGAGCCGCACTGGCTAACATGAGCGAAGCATGGTGGTATCCGGCGATGCAGGATCCGACGTTCGAATACGAGGATCGCGTCCTGAATCAGCTCGGAGGCGGTCGCATGGGACCCAACAGCATTATCGTCAACCGCCATGGCAGAAGGTTCGTGCACGAAGGCGTGACGTACAACGATATGCCCAAAGCGTTTTACGAGTACGATCCGGTCGCTTTGGAGTGGCCGAACGAGCCTCCGGTGTGGATGATTTTCGATCAGCAGCTGAAGGATCGTACGATGATCGTCACGATGATGCCGGGCGAAGACGCGCCGGATTGGGTCGACCGCGCGGATAATTTACGCGATCTGGCCGCGAAAATCGGCGTCGATCCTGACGGGCTGGAGCGGACCGTCGCCAGATGGAACGAGAATGTGCGGCAAGGAGCGGACCCGGATTTCGGCAGAGGCACGACCTTCTTCGAGAACCTTGGCGGGGGCGGAGGCAGTGCGGAGGCGAATCTTGGCACGATTGAGCAGGCGCCGTTTTACGCTCTACCTGTATACGCCGGTACGTTGGGAACGAACGGCGGTCCGCGCATCAACGCCGATGGCCAGGTAATCAGCCTGCGCGGCAAGCCGATTCCCGGATTGTACGCGGTTGGCAACGCCTCGATGGGCATTATGGGCCAAGCGTACGCCAGCGCGGGCGGAACGCTCGGCCCTGGAATGACGATGGGCTACTTGGCGGGAATCGCTGCAGGACAGTCGGCGTCTAGGGAGGTTTGAGGCCAGGCGAGAAAGCAAGGGATTGTCAGACGAGGAAAAGGAGTTGAATCGTTATGCCAAACGGAATTCATACGATAGAGCTTCCGGTTGCGATCGATAAAATATGGAATTTCGTCAGCGATATGAATAAGTGGGCGCCGCTCGTACCCGGGTACATCGAGCACGAAATTCTGAGCGATCGCCAATCCACCTGGGCCTTCAAAGGCGATCTCGGCTTTATGAAGAAAACGGTCAAGCTGAAGATCGACATCAAGGAGTGGATCGAGCCAACCAAAGTAACTTTCGATCTGTCGGGGCTGTCCGACAACTTCGGAGGCAACGGATATTTCGAGGCGGAGACTGTGGATGACAATACGACGAAAATGACCGGATGCCTGGACATTACAGCCAAAGGCGCAATGGGCCCGATGGTCAACACGATTCTGAAAACGTTCGTTCCGAAAACCGCCCAAGAGCTATCCGAGGCGATTGCCAATCGGATTGAGGAGATCGAGAACGTTAAAGCTTAAAAGGAAGGGGCTGTCTCATAAGCAAAAGAGGGTCGTACGAAGGGATGATCGATAGAGAAGTTGTCGTGCAAGTGTCTCCTTCCGCTGCTATACGATCCTGAAATCCGAATGGTTAACCCGTAAGAGGTGATTTCAGGACCTTATGAGGCAGTCTCCAGGAGACACATGCACTTTTTCTTAATCGATCATCTTGAATGACCAACTTATGAGACAACCCCTTTCTGTGGCTGTTTAAGTGTCTATCGGTCTGGTCAGACCGCAAGATCGTGCAATTCTGCCGCCACCGAGCCACGGTCTGTCAGATCGTAAGAGAGGGGCGAACAAGCTTGTCTAGCATCCCCACCCGCCCCGTTATCAGCAACTCAAGCCTCGTAGTTGACCAAATATTGCTGAAGCGCGGTATTGTAATAGCCGACGCTGTATTCGGCCACGTCGCCGGACGGGACGCGGGAGTAACGCGAGCGCCGCAGCAGATGGGTGTTCGGCTCCAGCTTTAGCAGTTCGGAGACGCGGACGGGCGCAACGGCGACTTCGAAATGATCGCGGAAACTCGCCAGCCCGATTTCTTGCTCCTCCAGCCAACCGTACAGCGATTGTTCTCCGAGATCGGCTGCTTCGACATTGCCCGTGCGGGACGTCAAATAGTGCGTGTAGTGAACATACGGCACATCGTCAAGGAAGTACAGACGCTCTATACAAACGCAGCTTTCCCCAAACAGACGATAAGGCTCGGAGCCTTCCGCGTTGCGGATCGTCTCTGTGCTAAGCAGTCGCTTGCGGATGCGATGCCCGCCCTCGACGAGAATTTCGGTGAAGCTCATCTGCTTCGACAGTCGGGAGGTGGACGTGTTGCGCAGCACCTTCGTGCCTTTGCCGCTGCCTTTTTCCAGATAGCCTTCCTGCACAAGCTCCTGGATCGCGTTGCGGACGGTAATTTTACTGACCGAGAACTCCTGCTCGAGCTGCGGCTCCGACGGAATCAAATCCCCGAGCGGATAGACGCCGTGCAGAATACGGTCTTTAATAATATTTTTAATTTGTCGGTACAAAGGTTTATGGTCCCGGGACAAGGTCATTGCGATTGCTCCTATCTACCTCTCTACGTCGCCTGCCGCTTGCGTCATAGCCCGCACGATTTCCCGTTCCGCAGCCATCGGGGTGTCCCCGACGGTCGTATGGGCCAACATGGCCGCCGCAGCTGCGTAACGAACTGTCCGTTCCGGTTCGAAGCCGGACAGCTCACCGTGCAGAATTCCGCTCGTGTAGGCGTCTCCAGCACCAATTCTATCATAAACGGCGAAGGTCAGCGTGTCGGAATAGTGAAAGCGTCCGTCCTTATACAAATACCCGCGCAAAGAATGCGTATTGTCTCCGTTTACGGAGCGGTGCGTTCCAGCCGCCGCGGCAATGCCGTATATGCGAGCGACTTCGGGAACCAGCTCTTCCAGCTGCTCCTCGCGCGTCGTTCCCTTTGTCGGCATTCCGAGCAGGTACATCGCATCTTTCTCGTTCATCATCACGATGTCCGCCAATCCCAGCATTTGTTCATAAAAAGGCTTCGCCTTCTCGTACCCGCCCTCGCCCCACAAAGACGGACGATAATTACAATCGAACGCGACGAGGCTGCCGCGGGCTTTCGCCGCTTTCGCGAAACGCAGCATATGGCTTCTTACCGCATCGTTCATAGCCAGCGTAATGCCGCAGAAATGAGCGACATCCAGTTGGCCGACGATATCGGCGAAATCGTAGGCGTCTGCCGGAGCCGTGTTGAAGCTGCTCTCCAAGCGGTTCGAGTAGGTGACGCGGCTCGGCCGTGCGCCAAAGCCGTTTTCAAGAAAATACATCCCGATATAGCTGCCGCCGCGAGCAACGAATTTCTGGGCGATGCCCAGCTTGCGCAGGTTGGCTGTCGCGGCGTCGCCGAGCGGATTGTCCGGCAGCCGGGTAACCAGATAGCCGTCGTGTCCGAAGCGAGCAAGCGCGGAGATTACGTTCACACCCGTCCCGGAGAACGAGTAGCTAAGCGTATTAGCCTGCGACAGCAGGTCGTACCCCGGCGCCTGCAGGCGCATCATCACCTCTCCGAAAGCGGCGATCCGTTTACCCATTGGCTCCGTCCACCAAACTTTTCGTGATGGACAGCAGCTCCTTCACGTCGGCAACGTTCGTTTTGCCCGTCTCTTGGTCGATAATCGAGGAATAGACGTGAGGGATGACTTGCGGAATACCGGCGTCCAGACAAATTTGCAAAATTTCTTCATAATTGTCCATATCGATGCCGCCGGTCGGCTCCAAGGCAAACCCTTCTTCCCCGCAAGCAATGGCGACGGCTTTCAGCTCCTCGATCCGGCTCAACCCGTTCATCGGAAAATATTTAAGCGCATTGCCGCCCATATCCCGCACGAGCGCGATTGCCGATTTGACCGGAACGATTGCCTGATCCGCCTGGGCTGCGCTGATTGGACCGGTGGAGATGCAGACATAGCCTGGACGCCCCGTCGGCGAGACGAGCGCATTGATCCAGCTGTCGCGGCTGCCCAGATTGGCGCGCGTCGCGCCTACGGCCGGGAACACTTGGTTGATGTGGCTCCCCGGATAGCTTTTGGCAATTTCCACGACGACAGCGGCTTGACGATTGTCTCCTGCGCCCAAACCGATCGATACGGCTTCGTCGATCGCTTCTCCGTACTGCCTCATGGCGGCGACGGCTTCTTCCGCGTTCGGATACGCCTTGGACAGCACGCCTACGAGAACGTGGCCTTCTGCCGCCTCGAACACTTCCTTGGCGTTCTCGATATCCCGGGCCAGTACGTTAAGAGCGACGCGGTTTTTGTATAAGCGTTTGGATAAGTTCGACATTTTAGAGTCCTCCCGTAAGTTCGCGAATTCTGACTGCAATCACATCGATATCGTCGCCTTGAAGGGGACGAGGGTCGATATCGAAATACCCTTGCTTCACGCCGTAGTCTCTAGTGTAAATAGCAATTTCTCCGCATTGCAGGCCCGCGACGACGTGTCCCGCATTCGTGCCCGAAGCGACGGGGTCAATCTTTACGCGCGCGCGGTAAATCGCTCGACCGGCCTCGTCCTGAACAATCGTTACCTGCACGCCGGCAATATCGTTAAGCGGCATGAGCGTCTGAAGCGACGCTTTCTCCTGCTCGCTGTTGTCCTTTTTCCCGACATATTCGTCCAGCGCTTGCAGCAATCCGAATGTCGACTCCTTGCCGACTTTCATGCTCCGACCGATGCCGTGCAGCTGCGTTTTGAGCCACTCCACATATTGTCGCTTGCCTCCGACGATACCGGAGGTCGGTCCCTCAATCGCCTTGGAGCCGCTGTAGATCGCAAGATCCGAATAACGGACGTATTTCCTCAAATCCTCCTCGGCAGCCGCGTCCACAATCATCGGAACGCCGTTGCGCTGCGCGACTTCCCAGGCCTCTTCGACGGAAATCATATTCTTCTGCACGCAATGATGCGATTTCACATACAGAATGGCTGCGGTATTTGGACCAATTGCATCCTCGATATGAGTAGCCTTGCCCTCGTTAGCGTATCCAACCTCGATCAGCTTGCCTCCGCCCAGGTAGACCATGGTCTCGACCGGCGCGCCGTACTGCACGTTATGGCCTTTCAGAATGATGATCTCGTTCGCGGCAATCGGCTCTTGATGCAGGCGTTCGCTCAGACGTTGGTTGCCTTTGGTCACAATAGCGGCGACCGACAGCGCAATGCCGCTGGAAGCCGAGTTAACGACAACGGCCGCTTCGGAGCCCAGAATGTTCGCGATATAATCTCCCGCCTTGTCGACGAGATCGGCGATCTCTACGTATTGCTGGCCTCCGCGCTTCATAGCGTCCATGACCGTATCGGTAGGGGCGGATACGCCAAGAATGCTCATCCGTCCGCTGGCATTAATGACTCTTTTAAGCCCGTATTTCGCATTTAATGAATATGTCACCTGTCACCACTCCTCTTGGCTCGATTATGCGATTCGCGATGCGTTCTTCTCCTTCGGAATCCATCAACGCGGTCCGTCTGTCTTCGATTGAAAACAAAGTCAGATTAGCCGGATCGCCGACACGGATTCGCCCCAACTCTGGCCTGCCGAGCCAGCTTGCGGGGCGATGCGTGACGGATGCGATGATTTCCTCCAAAGAGTAGCCTAGATACAGAAACTTGGAAAGAACGTTAGCCAGACTGTACACCGGCCCGTTTGTCCGGTTGCCCCGGTAGATGTCGGTGCTAATCGTGTGCGGACGGATTCCGGCCCTCTGGGCGGCTTCGGCAATGCGGAAAGAGAAGCTGGCCGTGCCGTGTCCGATGTCCAATTTTACGCCTCTATGGAGTGCTTCCTTAAGGGCGGTCAGCGGTTGCCCTTTTTCATCGAATAACCCGTTTTTCTTCCCGTGGAAACAATGCGTTATGACGTCCCCGTCCGACAGAAGCGGAACGATCTCTCGAATATCCGGCGGTCCCGAGCCAATGTGGACCATGAGCGGGAGCTTGGTTTCATCGGACAGCTTGCGGGCCATTCTGAGCGGCTCCAGTCCGCTGTTCCCGACGACGCTGCGGCTGATTCTCGCCTTGAAGCCGACGATGGAATCGGGATGCTTGGTCGCGACGCTGGCAGCCAGTGCGGCATCGATCCACTCTAACTGCGATAGCTCGTCGATTCTGGCCAGTCCGATGCGAGAGACGTTCAGGAACGCGAATAGCCGAGTCGCCGCGCGTTCTCCAGCGGAGATCAGCTCGTCGATCCGGTCCGCTCCGCAGCTTCCGGCATCGACGATTACGGCAACGCCCTGTTTGACGCCGATTTCGTCGATCTCGTCGCCGTAAGGCTCGAATTCCGGGAAGGCATGGACGTGCAGATCGATCCAGCCGCTGGATACGTAGCATCTGCCTTCGTAGTCCGCCGTATAGTCCGCTTCCGAGCCCGAACCGCGGTCGGTTCCGGCAGGAGAAACGTCTGCGATGATTCCATTGTTCACGATAATATCGACAAGAGCTTCGTCGGGCAGCCTGAGATTGTGTAACGCTAGCTTCTGCAAAGTGGTTCACCCGGTTTCTTTTCAAAAATAATTTCTTTAAACATTATAACGTTATAATGTTCTACCGGTCAATTATCTTCAGACGGATGGTTTGGGTGAAGTCGGGGAAATTAAAAGGGACAAGCGATTATAGAGGAGGCTTATAGCACATGAAGAGATTGGCAATTATCGCATGTATCGTCCTGCTCGGCGCGTGCGCCAACCAAAACTCCGGGATGAGAATGAAGGAGCACGCGGCGCCGGCCAAAAAACAGCCTCAGCTTCAAGTGAGCGCCAC
Organism: Cohnella sp. LGH; assembly: GCF_017671885.1. NCBI lineage: Bacteria > Bacillati > Bacillota > Bacilli > Caryophanales > Paenibacillaceae > Cohnella > Cohnella sp. LGH. The sequence continues at coordinate 8,386,507 of NZ_CP072117.1, read as the reverse complement.
CGATACCGGGGTTCCGGTCAATAAATACGTCGTCAAAAGCAACGAAACCGCGCAAGATATCGCCAACCAGTATCATGTAAGTCTCGAGGACTTCCTTCGGGCGAATCCCGATTTAAGCAGGCTCGTCGGAGGCGGCAACGGCTATGCCAACCCGAACCAAGGCGGCCAGGGTCAAGGTCAAGGTCAGGGCCAAGGTCAGGTACAGAATCCAGGTCAGGTACAGAATCCAGGTCAGGTACAAAATCCCGGTCAGGGTCAAACGGGCGTTCCGAACGGCAATATAAACGAGCCGCTTCCGAAGGATACCGAGGTTACGATCCCTTCCAATGAAACGATGACCGGTTACGAGCTCGAGGTTCTGAACCTGACGAATCAGGAGCGGCAGAAGGCCGGTTTGAAGCCGTTCTCCGGGGATTACACGAATTTGAATCGTTCGGCGCGGGCCAAGTCCCAGGATATGGCGGCCAATAATTACTTCTCGCACACTTCCCCGACTTACGGCGATCCGTTTGCGATGATGCGGAATTTCGGCGTGCAGTACCAATCCGCGGGGGAAAATATCGCCAAAGGGCAGCCGTCTCCACAGGAGGTCGTGCAAGCCTGGATGAATTCGCCCGGCCATCGGGCCAATATTATGAACGCTTCGTACACGCATATGGGCGTCGGCTATGTCGCGAACAATGGACAGCCTTGCTGGACGCAGCAATTCGTCTCCAAATAAACGATTCCAATGAGGATGTCCGACAGGCCCGCCGGCCGCGGACATCTCTTTTTTGTTGACTTCTGCATCGGGATTAGCTATATAATATATGCCTTATTGTGCATTGCTCGATGGTTGCGCATCCGATAACGACAGCCTTGATTTTGCAGCAAGAAGGGGGGGATAATTCCCAGATGAGAACCGGCTGGTTTCCTTTTTTTTCTAACCTGAACTTACGGCCAAAGCTCATCATTCTGTTCATGATTTCCGTGGTCGTTCCGCTTATCGTTTTCGGAAGTATCCTGTATCGGGTCAGCGCGCAGGAAGTGGAAGCGGAAATGAGGCAGACGTCTCTGCAAACGGTCCAGCAGATGAGCTTGACGTTGGACGAATACGTCCGCCAAATCGATACGCTCTCCAAAATGCCCTACACGAGTCCGGAAGCGGAGCGGTACTTGCTCGGCTCCAGCAATGTGAAGCTGTATACGGACAAGTATTCGGCTGCCGACGTCGAAGCGGTGGAAACGTTTTTGGAAAATTTGCTGAAGGTCAGGCAGGACATCGAATTCGTATCGCTCGTCTCCTTAAACGGCAATATCGTCTCGCGAAGCCGCGCCGGCGCCGTCAAAGCCCAATACGATTTCTACAAGGAGCCGATCTACGAAAGTTTAAGAAAATCGACAGGCGAAAAAACGATGGTGCCTTTGCATGAAACGGATTATTTGTTTGGCGGCAAAAAGCGGGTTTTCTCGATCGGCAGGAAAGTATTAAGCTTTCATGAAGGCTTCTATATCGGTTACATACTCATCGACTACAATGAAAACGCCATCATAAAAATAGGCGGCGGCGCGAGCATCGGAAAAACCGGCAGCGTGCTGCTGCTCGACAAATACGGGAACGTCATGCATTCGTCCGGACAGCTGGCCCGGTCGAGCGGGACGGAAGACATTCTCCGCATCGCGGCCGACAAAGAAAATATGAACGAGGTCTTGGGCGTTGGCGGTGACAAACGGATTCTCGTCAGCAGCGTGTCGGAGTACACGGGATGGAAAGTGGTCGGCGTTCTGCCTTACGAGGACATTTTGCAGCGGGTGAAAGGCATCAAGACCGTGTTCTATGCAATGGGCATCATTTGCGTCACCTTGGTGTTCGCGTTTTCGATGCTGGTATCGAAGGGAGTCGTCAAGCCGATTCGTCTGCTGCAAAGCACGATGAGACAGGTGGAAAAAGGCGATACGGAGGCGAAAGTGACGGTTCGCTCGCGCAACGAGCTCGGCCAGCTTTCCCTCAGCTTTAATCGGCTAATCGAGAAGGTTAATGTGCTGCTTCGGACGATCAAAAGCGTCGAGACGAAGAAGCGGGAAGCCGAACTGATCGCTTTGAAGAGCCAGATCAACCCGCATTTTCTCTACAACACGCTGGATTCAATCCGCATGATGGCGATTATCGACGACAAGAGGGAGATCGCCGGAGCGATCGAGGCGCTGGCCAACATTTTCCGATACAGCATCAAAGGCAGGGAAGATATCGTGGACATTAAAGAGGAAATCGAACAAGCGATGAACTACGTTCATCTCCAGAAGATCCGTTACGAAGATAAATTCGAAGTGATCGCCGATGTCGACGAGCAAGCGCTTGGCTATAAGGCTATCAAATTTTCGCTTCAGCCGATCGTCGAGAACGCGATTTTTCACGGCATCGAGAACAAAAAGGGGAAAGGCGCGCTATGGATCAGCGTTAAAAAAAGCAGTCAGAATATCGTGTTTGAGGTCAGGGACGATGGGGTCGGGATGGATGAGACGAAGCTGGCGGAGTTGGTCGGGAGACTGTCGGCCAAAGAAGAAGCCGCCGCAGATCATCTCGGGCTGAATAACGTGCACGACCGGATCAGGCTATACTTCGGCGAAGGATATGGCTTATCGATCGACAGCAAGGCGGGAGAGGGAACAAGCGTCACGCTGACCATTCCCGCGATAACGAGCGAAGAGAAGGTGATGAGGAATGTTATCGGTCATGTTGGTTGACGACGAGCCGCTCATCCGTAGAGGGCTGAAAAAGCTGATCGACTGGCAGCTGCACGGCTTCCGGATCGTCGGCGAAGCCGATAACGGCGAAGAGGCGCTGGAGCTTGTCGCGCGCGAAGAGACGGATATCGTCGTGACCGATCTGAAAATGCCGGCGATGAACGGCTTGGAGCTCTCGGAAGCGCTGAAGGCGAGGTTTCCGACGCTCAAGGTAATCGTTCTGACCGGCTACGACGATTTTCCTTATGTTCAGCAGAGCATAAGGAACGGGGTGGCCGACTATTTGCTTAAGCCGGTAAATGCGGATGCGCTTGTTCGCTCCCTGCTGCAAATCCGAAAACAGCTTGAAGAGGAGCGCTACCGCTATCCTTTCGATATCGAGGCAAGTTTGCTGGACGCGGTGAAAGCCGCGGATGCGGAGGCGGCCGCGGCAGCCGTCCATGCCTTGTTCGACGAGTTGCACAAGTACAAGGTTCCGCAGGAAATCGTCCTGCGGATTTGCGACACGGTGCGCCTCTCGCTTGACCGCTTGCTGGATCAAGAGAGCAGCAGCTTGAAGGATATTTTGCGCAAGAACAATCTGGAGAAGGACGAAGGGCGTCTTCCCAATGCCAGAGAAGAACTGAGGGCAGACCTGCTTCACATCGTCTCTTGCCTATGCGACCACAGGCAGGGCTACGCCAACAAGCGAACGATCCAGGCCGTCATCGACGATATCGAGCGCAATTTCCAGCAAGATATTACGCTCGGCGATTTGGCCGCCAAGTTCTATCTGAACGCCTCCTATTTGAGCCAATTGTTCAAGAGCGAAACCGGGGAGACATTTTCAAATTACGTCATTAAGCTGAGAATCGAGAAGGCGAAGAGACTGCTCGGCGATCCCAATATGAAGATCCAGGACATCAGCGAGCTCGTCGGCTACGGCGATCCCAAATATTTCGGCCAGTTGTTCAAACGAATGACCGGCATGCTGCCTTCGGAATACCGGGCCGGTCTTACCCGGAGCAAATAAGTGATTGCAGGGGAAACCGCATCGCGGTTTCTTTGCTTTATTCCTGTATTCCTAAAAGAAACAAACCTGCAACATAACCGTTGTCTATCCTGCGTTAAGAAGGGAAGCGGCTATAATCGGACTATCACATTCAAAGGGGGACATAAACATTGAGCAAGACAGGGTTAAGAAAAATAAGCGGATTGGTCGCTTTAATACTGGTGGCGTCGCTGGTTTTCTCGGCATGCGGTAAAAGCGCTTCCAACAACGGAGGAGGGGCTTCTCTGTCTCTGAGTTCGGCGCAACCGTCCGCAAGCGCAGCGCAGCCGTCCGCGAGTTCGGCATCTGCGGACGTGGATGTCAAAGGGGATTTCGAACTGCAGATTTTCGTAGGGGGCTACGGCGACGCCTGGTGGAAAGAAGCGATCGAAGGCTTCAAGAAAAAATATCCGGAAGTCAACGTCATCGCCAACATGGGACCGAAAATCAACGAGCAAATGAAAACGAGATGGATCGACGACAATCCGCCCGATTTCCTGTACTTCGACGGTCCGGATATCCCGATGGAGCAGCTCAAGACGGACGGCAAAATCATGGACCTGAGCGGGTGGTTCGATGAAGCGCTCGCCGAAGATGGGCAAAGCCTGATCCAGGACCATTTCGTCAAAGGCATGCTGACTCCCGACAAGAACGGCAAAATCTACGTCGCGCCTTACATTTTCAGCACGATGGGCATGTTCTACGACGATAAGCTGCTAGGGGACAACCAAATTTCGCCGCCGCAAAATTTCGACGAACTGCTCGCCATCGGCGAGAAGCTGAAATCTCAAAACGTGGCGCTGCTGGACTATCCGGGCATCTACCCGGTGTACCTGTTCAACGGCTTGATCACGCCGGCGCTCGCCGCGGAAGGCGGCCAGGAGCTGTGGACCAAAGTGATGAACGCCGAGCCGGGCGTATTCAAGAGCGAGCCGTTCATCAAAGTCATGAAGAAGCTGGAGGTTCTTCGGGACCAAGGGCTGATCCTGAAAGGCACGACCGCTCTCAACCATACGCAGTCCCAGATGGAATGGCTGAACCGCAAAGCGGCGTTCATTCCGAACGGTCTATGGCTCGAGGGAGAAATGAAAAAAGATATTCCTACCGATTTCCAAATGAAATTCATTCCGTCCGTGCTGCAGGATACGGGCCAGAAAATGGCGACAGCGCCGTCGGCGGTCGGTTTCGCGATTCCCGCCAAGGCGAAAAACCCGAAGGCGGCAATGGCGTGGCTGTCGTACCTGTATCAAGAAGACGTCGTCAAAAGGTTCATCGAACTGACGAACGTGCCTACGATTTATAACGTGGACGTCAACGACATGAACGTAAGCGAGATGACCAAGAGCGTCATGAAATGGATCGCCGATCCGAACATCGTCATCGTGTCCACGAATTTCGATTGGGATCCGGCAGGCCAGCAGGCCGTCTACGATAGCTTGAACTCACTGGTGCTCGGAAAAATCAACGCGGAGCAGTACGGAGAGCGCGTAGAACAGGCGTTTGAGAAAGCGCGGTCGGAAAAGCAATAGATTATTGCCGAATGCCAGGCGGAGCTGACGTTCTTTCCTGGCATTCGGCCAACGAAAGGTGATTCGCTTGTCCATTCATCGCGCTTCGACTCGAAGATTTATCGCGATATTCGTATTGCCCGCGTTGCTCCTTTATTCGATCTTTTACATTTATCCGTTGATCCAAAGCATCTATTACAGTTTTCAGAAGTGGTCCGGTTATACGAACGTCATGAAATTCGTCGGACTCGACAATTACCGGAAGCTGTCGCAGGACAGCCTTATTCCCCATGCGATCTGGAACGATTTCGTCATTCTGTTCTGGAAAGAAGTCCTTATTATCGTCTTCGCCATGTTTTTCGCCATCGCGGTGACGAGACTGGGGTTCGGCAAGCGCGAAAGCGGGTTTTACCGGATCGTATTCTTCTTTCCGAACATGATCTCAATCGTCATCATCGGTTTGCTATGGTCGTTCGTCTATCATCCGAGCATCGGTTTGCTGAATGCCGGGCTTCAAGCGATCGGACTGGAGAATCTGACGCATGCCTGGCTGGGAGAGATGGAGACGGCCGTTCCGGCGCTCATACCCGTGGCCAGCTGGGCGGGAATCGGATTTTTCATGATCGTGTTTATCGCGGGCATCAACAGCATTCCCGAGGAGATTTACGAGGCGAGTCGCATTGACGGAGCAGGCGAGTGGAAGCAGCTGTTTCGCATTACGATTCCGCTGGTTTGGCAGCACGTCAAATTCGCGATGCTGACAATTCTATTTACGACGTTAAGCGGCAACTACGTGTTCGTGCTCGTCATGACGAACGGGGGGCCGGATAACGCTTCGCAGGTGCTCGGCTCCTATATCTATCAATTGGCTTTTCAGCAGAGCAACGTCGGTTACGCCATGGCGGTTGCCGTATTGCTGCTGGCGATTACGCTGCTGATCACCGGAATCGCCAATAAACTTCTGAACAGGGAAACTTACGAGATTTAGAAATGGTGGAGATTGCACTGAGAAGAACGGGCGGAAGACTTGCGATAGGGAGGCTGCCCTCCAATGCCGTTAGATTGCTGCTGCTCATCTGGTCGGTCATGGTCATATTCCCTTTGTTTTGGGCGCTGTATTCCTCTTTGAAGGATAACAAGGCATTCTATGCGGATCCTTGGGCTTGGCCGGATCAGTATCACTTCGAGAACTTCCATAACGCGTGGGTAAGCTCCCACATCGCCAACTACTTTTTGAACAGCACGATTGTCGTCGTAGCTGCGCTCTTCTTGTCGCTCTTGATGGGGGCGATGACGGCTTACGCGCTGGCCCGATTCCGTTTTCGCGGGAATCAGCTGGTCCTTGCCGTCTACTTGTCCAGCATGATGATCCCTGCGATTCTGACGCTGATCCCGCTGTATTTCGTCGCGAAATCCTTGCATCTGACGAATAATCTGGGCGGTTTAATCGTCGTTTATGCGGTTGGCGCCGTTCCGTTTACTGTATTTCTGCTTATTGGCTTTTTCAAATCGATTCCCGCCGCTTTGGTGGAAGCTGCGACGATAGACGGCTGCTCGAATTACGCTGCCTTCTATAAAATCATGCTGCCGCTGGCCAAGCCGGGATTGATTACCGTAAGCATCGTGAATGTGATTTCATTCTGGAACGAATACATCGTAGCGCTAACCTTTATCGGCGACGAGCGGTTCTATACCGTTCCGATCGGGATTTCGTTCCTATCGGCCAGCATGCAGTATCGAACCGACTTCGGCGCGCTCTTCGCCGGGCTCATTATCTCGATGGTTCCGGTGGTTCTGGCGTACATTCTGTTCCAAAGGCAACTGCAAGACGGAATGGCAGGCTCGGCAGTGAAAGGATAAGAAGGCCAATCGGATGAATAGAAATCGAAAAGGGTTATGGGTGTTCACGCTGATGATCGTCGGCGGTCTGTTAGCGGCTGCCAAGACGAGTTATGCGGCGGATTTGACAATTCAGGATGGCCGGTTCACGCTGCACAACGGTGCGATGCAGGTAGCTGACCCGTCCGCTACGGACGGGTATAGCGCAAGGATGGCCAACAATTCGACCGGCTGGAACATTCAATATGAAAATTGGGATTTCAGCGAGTTGGAGCCGGGACAATTATACGATGTGTCGGTTATGGTGAAGGTGAAACATGCGGCGGCGAACCCAACGGGCAACGCTTTTAAGCTCGGTTTGTATGACTCTACGTCCGCTAGTTACGTTATCCCGGAGAAGACTGTGGCGGCCGCCGCTACTTCCGATTCGACTTGGAAGGAGTACCGGATCGGGACGTTTAAGCCGAATGCCAGCGTAAACGATATCGGCATCTATATCGCAGGAGCGGCAAACTCGTCGCAAGTCAGCGACATCTATGTGGACTGCATAGTTTATCGCAAGCATCAGGATTATCTGATTGAGGACGCCAGCTTTGTCAAGTATAACGACGCATCGACCGTTACAGACGGAATGGCTGCCGATTTGAGCGCCGGGAGGGTGGTCAACGGACCGGGGAGCAACTGGAATTTGCAGGTTCCCATCGACGGAACTCGGATCGAGGCGGGCAAATCGTACCGGATATCGATGCTGGTGAAGCCGGAGATGACGAATTGGACGACGGCGACAGGCGACGTATTCGGCTATACCGTGTACGACTTTACGTCGAATACGTATCTGATCAACCCGACAATCGTCCACTCCTCGGCATTACCGAAGCTACTTTTCTATCAGAACATCGTCACCGCTCCCATCGCGCCGAATCCGTCTCATGACGTGAAAATCTGTTTTTATAAAGTGGACAATGCGGCCAACTATCCGGCGTTCCAGGTGGACAGCGTAACGCTCGCCCAGGACCCTAGCGACGAACTCCCGCATTCGTCGATGCAAGCCTATCCTTACAAAATTTCACCGGCGGACGCCAACGGCTTGAACGATGTCGCGAAATTGACTTATACGTTGTCTTCCTCGCAGACGGTATCGGTTAACATTTATCGGGCTTCCGACCACTCTCTAATCCGGACGCTGGTTAGCGGTGTCTTGCAATCCGGGATGAATACGGTCGTCTGGGACGGTAAGAACAATAGCGGGCAGACGGTTCCAAACGGTTTATATACCGCTGCGGTTTCCGCAGGTTCTGCCGATCTCTTCCGAACCAATGTGCAGGTCATTACGGGCGTATCTTTAACGCCTGCGGCGAATACGGCCAAAGACGCGATCCCGAAGGGCATCTTCTACGAAGGTCTGGCCATTCCGAACGACAGCGCTGGCGCTAACGCCTACTTGAACGCTACGTTTGGGGACATCCGGCAACTGGGCGCGGATACCGTCTTCATGGCCAACTGGGATTCCAAGCCGGCCCATGTGTACGCGTCCACGTTGGCCAAGGCAAGCGCTAACGGGCTCAAGATCGTCGGGCTTCCCGACTATACGAGCCTGTTCAACGAAGCTCTCTATAATGACGAAACGGCCATGTACGATCAAATAGGTCGGTTGATTAACCCGTATACCAACAGCAACGCGTTGTACGGCTATTATTTAAGGGACGAGCCGGAGAACGACGCCAAGCTGGCCGACAACCTAAAGGATATGAAACGGATGCTGGAAACGCTCGATCCGAGCAGACCGGTGCTCATGACCTACGTAGGCGTAGATCGAGTGGAAATGCACTACAACGAACAGAAGCCTCAGGCGATGAATATCGATCCCTACGGTGTAACGGAAGGAAGCGGACTCGGCGACTTCAGGAACATTTACCATCTCCCCGGCTTTTCGTATGAGAGCTACATGGACTTCGCTTCTCTACAGCCGAGGAAAGACATTGCCGACCCGGCTCCTCTATGGACGATTCTTCAGACGCATAACAATGCCGGGTGGCTGAGAGATCCGACAGCCGCGGAAATCCGGGCGATGACCTATGAGGCGATCGGACACGGCTCGAAAGGCTTTACCTATTTCATGTATCAAACGGAAGTCGATTGGGAAGGGTTGGTGGACGCCAATTATCAGCGCAGAGCCGATTACTATACGGTGCAGGCGCTATTCAGCGAGATCGAGACGTTGAAGCCAACGATCCGGAACATGAGAAGAACCGCGAACGTCGCCGCCGCGTCCGGCGGGGGAAATGCCGCCTATGCGAGCGCGGACGTGACGACCCATGTGGATTCGCAGACGGGCGACAAGTATCTCGTCGTTGTCAACCACGACGTGACGCAGCCGGCGACCATGACCTTGACGATCGATAGATCGCAATTGGGGATGGATATAACAGCCGTTCAGAACGTTCTTGATAACGCTAATGTCGCCTTCGCGACAAGCGGTTCGAGCTACACGATCAGCGGATTGCCGCTGGAGGCAGGCAACGGCGTTATTCTCCGGTTGGTCAAAGATCCGTCGCTAACGATCGTCGAGGGGCAGAGCGCGTCGTTTACGTTGTACAACAACGCGACGAATAACCATACGGATGTCTCCGCGTCCGACGGTTTCACGGCCAAACAAACGATCACGACGACAAGAGGCTGGAATATCCAGTGGACTTGGAATCCGGCGCAATTGGCGCCGGGAGCGACGTACGACCTGTACGCGGTCGTGAAGGTGAAATACGCCGCGGACACTTATGTTGACGGGAACGGACAGACGCGGTTCTTCGCCCCGTCCGGCATGGCCTTCTCTTATGGCGTATACGATGCGACAACCTCGACCTATCCAGTGCCGGAGACGACTATGCCGGCTTCGCAGCTGGATAATATGTTTTGGCATACGGTCAAGATCGGAAGCTTCGTTCCCTCTTTGACCCACGACCAGACGGTGTTTATCATGCCGTGGGACAACCCGAGTCAATTAAAAGAGCTGTATGTCGATAAGTTCTACATGATCAAGCGCTAGGCAGGTATGCGACAAATGAAAAGGGAGGCCATATCGGAATGAAGCTCCAAAATAAGATAGGTGCTATCGTCGACAGCTTTCGCGTCGGCGTACGCGAAGGGATAATCAAAGCGCGGGAGGTCGGAGCGGACGGCGTACAAATCTACGCTGTATCCGGCGAGATGGATCCGGAGGCGCTGAATGCTCAGGACAGACGAGAGCTGAAGGGGTATATCGAATCGCTCGGTCTGGAAATTTCCGCGCTGTGCGGAGATTTGGGCGGACACGGCTTTCAGGACCGGCTGCACAATGCCGAGAAGGTGGAGAAATCAAAGCGAATCTTGGACCTTGCAGTAGAGCTAGGCACGAATATCGTGACGACGCACATCGGCGTTCTGCCGGACGACGAGAGCGGCGAAATTTATTCGTCCATGCAGGAAGCCTGTGAAGAGTTGAGTGCCTATGCCTCCAGTATGAACGCGTTTTTCGCGATCGAGACCGGTCCGGAGACGGCGGCGCAGCTGAAACGATTCCTCGATTCGTTAAGCTCCAAAGGGGTGTCCGTCAATTTCGACCCGGCGAATATGGTGATGGTGACCGGGGACGATCCGGTGAAGGGCGTCCGCCTGCTTAAGGATTACATCGTCCACACGCACGTGAAGGACGGCATCCGTTACCGGGAATCCGACCCCCGAGACGTATACGGGTCACTGGGCCATCAGCCGATGGATCACGAGAAGATCGCGCGGATGGTGGCAGGCGGGGAGTTTTTCCGCGAGGTCGCCCTGGGTGAAGGGAAAGTGGATTTCAACGCATATTTCCAAGCGCTCCAAGACATCGGCTATTCCGGCTATTTGACGATTGAGCGGGAAGTCGGCGGCCAGCCGGAGGCGGACATCCGCAAAGCGGTGGAGTTCATTCGCAAGTATAAATAATAGGAAGACCTGTGTGGGGGCTGTCCCATAAGCAGAGTTGCTTAAAATGATCGATAGACAAAGTAAGGGGTATGTGCCTCCTGTAGATTGCCTCATACGCTCCTGAAATTACCCTGTAACGGGTTTACCCATTCAGATTTCAGGAGCGTATAGCATCGGAAGGAGGTACATACCCCTTTCACCTTTATCATCGATTATCTTTCAGAGCAACTTGGTTGGCTTATGGGACAGCCCCATTCCGATTTAGCTGAACTCGACCAGCATATCCATCAGATGCCTGGCGCTTTTCGACAGATGCCGGTCCCTTAGCCAGACAACCCCGATATTGCTTTGCAGATCGGCGTCCTGGATCGAGATTTTGGCGACGTTCGGAGGCGCGAACGAGTTCATGATCGACTCGGGCAGAATCGCCGCGCCAATGCCCGCCGAGACGAGCGAGATCGCGATCGCTACGCTTGAGCATTCGCTGACGATTTTCGGTTCGAGGCCGAGCCGCTTGAATTGGTCGAACACCTGGGTATGCATCCCTGTCGTACGATCCGTCTTAAGGGTGAGAAAAGGGAAGCGCGCCAGCTGCTCCAGCGTCATCGCCCGAGTGTTCTGCGGACACCATTCGGTCGGAAGCAGGGCGACGAACGGATCGGACGGCAAGGGGAGAACGGAGTAATGCTGCGACTGAAAATCGGATTGGAACGGAAGTCGCGTGACGATAAATTCGAGATCGCGGTTTTCCAGCAGCTCGCCGAGCAGGAAGTGGTCGCCTTCCTGAATCTTAAAGGTCACCTGCGGGTACTTCTCCGTGAATTGGCGCAGGACTGGAGGGAGCAGCGATACGCAGGAGACGACCGCACCGATCGACAGAACGCCTTGCACGCCCTCCCCCAGCTCTTGAACGTACGTGATCGTTTCCTCGAATTGCTTCATCAAGGCAAGAGCCCTGTTCCGCAGCATTTCGCCCGCCTGGGTGAGCTGGAGCCGTTTGCCGTTGCGGTCGAACAGAACGACGCCGAGCTCCTGCTCGATTAGCTTGAGCTGGCGGCTGAGCGGAGGCTGCTCCATGTTGAGCTGCTTAGCCGCACGGGTGATCTGGCCTTCATGCGCAATCGCGAGGAAGTAACGAAGCTGTCGCATATCCATATTGACCCAACTCCATACTTTTAAGGTATGCATCACAGACAAAACAGATATTATCAATATACATCCGACTCTGGTATCATTCAATTATAAAGCGCGTTCAATCAAGGAGGACTTTTCGGACATGGCTCACGCAATCTCAGTAGAACGGACGACCGCAACCAAGGCAAAGCCGGATGCTTCGACGCTCGTCTTCGGCAAGCATTTTACGGACCACATGTTTATTATGGAATACGACGCAGGCAAGGGCTGGCACGATCCTCGTATCGTTCCTTACCAGCCGATCCCCCTCGACCCCGCCGCCAAAGTGTTCCACTACGGCCAGACTGTCTTCGAGGGTATGAAAGCTTACAAAACCCCGGGCGGACCGGTGCTGCTGTTCCGTCCGTTCAAAAATTTGCAAAGACTCAACCGTTCCAACGCCCGTCTCAGCATCCCGCCAATCGACGAGGATTTGGCGATGGATGCGCTGAAGCAGCTGCTTAAGGTGGACGAGGATTGGATTCCGACTACTGAGGGCACATCGCTCTACATTCGTCCGTTCGTCATCTCGACTCAGCCGACGCTGGGCGTAAATCCTTCGGAAAGCTATTATTTCATGATCATTTTGTCCCCGGTAGGCTCGTACTACGCGGAAGGCATCAATCCGGTCACGATCTATGTGGAGCCGGATTACGTGCGCGCGGTTACGGGCGGAGTAGGCAACGCCAAAACCGGCGGCAACTATGCGGCAGGGCTTAGGGCTCAGGAGGAAGCTTCGGGCAAAGGCTACTCCCAAGTGCTGTGGCTGGACGGCGTGCACCGCAAATATATCGAGGAAGTCGGCAGCATGAACGTCTTCTTCAAAATTGCCGGCAAAGTCGTCACGCCTGCGCTGAACGGAAGCATACTCGACGGGGTGACGCGGGATTCGGTCATTCAACTGCTGAAGCACTGGGATATCGACGTGGAGGAGAGAACGATTTCCATCGACGAGTTGGTTGAGGCATACCGCAAGGGAACGCTGGAGGAAGCGTTCGGAACCGGAACGGCCGCCGTCATCTCCCCGATCGGAGAGCTGAACTGGCAGGGCGACAAGCTGACGCTGAACGACGGACGCACGGGTCCGCTGTCGTCCAGAGTGTACGACTTTATGACCGGCCTGCAGCGCGGCGCGGTGGAAGACCCGTTCGGCTGGGTGACTAAGCTGGAGTAGATCGCGAATAGATATGGAAGAGGACACCGTCCCGGTTTAAGGCGGTGTCCTTGTTTTGATGCTTCAGAAAAGCCATAAAATTGGCGTGTGACACGACTGTCATTCATTAAAGTTTCAGCCACCAGACGCCCGCGCATTCGGGCAAGCGGGTAAGCTTGTCGGCGGCAACTCGGTCTCCCAGCTCGTCTCCGAAGAAGAAGCGGGCCAGCCGTTCCGCCTGCTCGGCGTCGGCGAATTCGTAGTCGGTGCGAATCCAGCGGTGGGAGAAACCGTAAACCTCCGTTAGCTTGCGGTAGTACGGAAGCAGAAATTCCGGCGGGGAGGGGGTCTCGCTGCCTGTGCCCATCGTCTCGAACAGGATAACCGTGCCTCCCGGTCGAAGGATTCGTTTGATCTCGCCGATAACAAGCTCCAGGTTCCGCTCCCAATCCGGAACGTTGCTGCTCGCGAGGTAGCAGACGCTCCAGCCCGAGACGATCAGATCCGCGCTGTTGTCGGGCAGCGGAAGCTCGCGATGATCGGCGACTTGAACGGACCAATTGTCGAGACCGCCTTCCTGCAGCCGCTCGGCTGTAATGCTCAGCATCGCTTCCGCAGCGTCCAAGGCGACCAGTGATTTGGCTGCCGGAGCGAGAACGGCCGACAGTCGTCCGGTGCCGGCGCCCATGTCGACGATGTCCAACCCTTCGATCGGAACGATTTCTTCAATCACAGGCAGCAGATTGGGTTGTCTAACAATCATTTCATGGTATTGCGCGGCTTCTTCGCGGTAGATGTCATCATGATTCGGCATACGGATGCTCCTTTTTGTCGGCATATAAAATGTGCAGACGCTCGTTCAGGCGATAGAGCTGCACGAAGTAGTTGCGATTCTCGAACCAATGCCTTAGCGTGCGAGCTTCAGGATAGCTGGAGGGCGGACGATCGCCCTCCTCTGCCGATGCCATCAGATCGGCGATGGCGATTCGCCCTCCCGGTTTCAACACCCGATCCATCTCCTCCAACGCAAGCTGCTGCTGATTGCCGGTCAGGTGGTGGAATGCGAAGCTGGTGACGACGAAGTCGAATTGCTCTCGCAAAAAAGGCAGCGCAAGGAAGTTGCCTAATCTTGTCTCTATCTCCGGATGCTTCTCCCGGCAGAGCCGAAGCATTTCGCGGGATTGGTCGACGGCGGACATGTGGCAGCTCGCGGTGAGAAATTTGCCTGCCAGATTGCCGGTTCCGGTCCCGATGTCTAGTCCGCGTTCGTTCTGGTGCGGACGGATTAGCCGAACAACTCTCTCCAATGCATCCTCGTAATCTGCGTAATCTCCCTCATTGGCCGCCACGCGTTCGTCGTGGGTTGGCGCCAGACGATTAAAGTCCCAGCGATCCTTCCAGCCGGCGCGTTGTTCTCGTAGCTGCTTCGAAGCGTTCGCCAATCCAAAAAGATGCTCCAGAGGCAGCGTTCGTTCGCGTTGCACCAGCTCGATCATGCGGTCGGTGGTCTCCACCGCCTGCTTGAGCTGAAGCCACTCGGACATCAGCGCCGAGCGCTGCATCTCCAAGTAATAGCGGAGCTCCTCCACTCCGTTGCGCTCCAACTTCTCCAACGCCTGCTTAATATCGGACAGCGACAGATGGGCTTCGCGCAGCGCCACGATCGTCTGCAGCCGCCAGAGGTCCTGCTCGGAGAAAGAGCGATAAAGGTTGCTTTGTTGCTTGGCGGGCGAGAGCAGTCCCTTCTTCTCGTAGAAACGGATCGTACGCGGCGTGATCCCCAGTTTGACGGCAGCTTCTTTAATGTTCACGGCCCTTCCCCCTCGGCTCTATTGTAAACGTTGACCTAAGGTCAAGGTAAAGAGGGGATTTGGGGTTGGGGGAGGAAAGGAGCAGAAGGACGCTGCGAGCGCAAAATGCAATAACGCCGCTTCCCTCTTGCAGGAAGCGGCGCCGGCGTGTATGGTAGCAGTATTCGCGAACGATGGTTTGAGATCAGGCAGCAGTCGCATGGGGGAAGGTATGAACTTGGGAGTAGTCGAAACATTCACGCTGGCCATCGCAGTGCTGGCCCTTCTGGTCGTCTGCTCGATCGTCTGGACAAGCTGGAGAAACGGCATAACGCCGACACCCACTTCGCCGCGCGTTATGCGAGCTGTGGCTGAGGAAGTCAATCGGCTGAACAGCGAGGGGGTGCTCGTAGAGGCCGGATCGGGTTGGGGAACGCTTGGCCTGTATCTGGGACGGCATTGCGAGAATTGGAGGGTGGAAGGCGTGGAAAATTCGCCGGTTCCGCTAATCCTATCCAAGCTTGCGGCCTGGATCGCGGCGGGAAGCTGGCGCTTGTCGCGCCGAGTGGGTCCTGGCCGCTCCGTTAGTTTTCGCAGGGGCAATCTCTACGATGTCTCGTACCGGGAAGCCGATGCAGTCGTCGCGTATTTGTATTCGGGGGCGATGCGGCGTTTCGGTCCGCTGCTGGCAGAGCAGCTGAGGCCCGGCGCGCACGTCGTCAGCGTCTGCTTCGCCTTGCCGGATTGGCAGCCGGAACGGGTCGTGACTTGCTCGGACTTGTACAGGACAAGGATATACGTATACCGCAAATAATAATAGCGCAAGAAGCCGCTCCGAGGCCGGTTTAGACCGGCAGGACGGCTTCTTGCGCTATTATTTAATCGCCGAGGTTTTGTAATCGCCAGAATCAATCATCTCATCTACTGTTACGAGTTCATAGCCATCTTTTTGCAAATCTTTAATAATTGTCGGCAACAGCTTAACTGTATGATCAAGTGCGTTCTTGCGTCCTCCGAAGGAATGCATCAGAATAATTCCGTCTTTGTGGGTATTGCTCATAACGTTCTTGTACATATCGGAGACGGAGGTGCCCGCCCAGTCCTTAGTGTCGACCGTCCAAGCAATGTGTTTCATGTCGGCTTTGTGAACCGTCTCCAACACGCTCTTCGACAGAGCGCCGTAAGGAGCGCGCATCAGCCGCGGAGAAACGCCGGTCGCTTGCTTGATGATTTGCTGAGTTTTGTCGATCTGTTGGGCGACGTCCTTGGCCGACAGCTTCGTCAAGTCGGCGTGAGACCAGGAATGGTTGCCCAGGGCGTGACCTTCGTCAACGATTCGCTTGGCGATTTCCGGGTATTTCTTGACTTGGGTACCGACGAGAAAGAAGGTCGCTTTGACGTCGTATTCCTTAAGGATATCCAGAATTTTCTCCGTATACTTGTGGTCCGGGCCGTCATCGAACGTTAAGGCGACACGGGGCCGAGACTTCGTGTCTTTCTTTTCATTCGTGTCATTCTTGGGCTTGCTCGGGGGTGGTAGAAGCTTGCCGCCGCCGTCTTGCTCAGAAGGATGGACGGCCGTGCCGGCTTCCTGTTTCGCCTCTGAAGGGTCAGCGTCTGCGAATACCGCAGTTTCCTGACCGGATTCTATGTTGGAGGAGCTTGTCGCCGTGTCGGCGGAGCCGCCTCCCGTCATTCCGACAAACTGCGCCTCCCGAATAAGAGAGCATCCGACAAGAGCCATCGATAGCATCACAATACAGAACGCGCCAAGCAAGCCGCGCCCGAAAAATTTTGTTCCCCTCATAGCTGTATCCTCCACGTTTCCTCTTCCCAACCAGAAAAGAGAGGCGCTCGGGGATGATCGGCGCAGTCGGGATCCCCATCCCCGACTGCAGCGATCGACTTCGCTGTCCGTTCTCTTTGGTTATCCTATTAGACGTAACAGCGGCCAAAAAGTTGGAGGATTTCTTGCGGTTTTTTAAACTTTTTGTCGGAAGGTTGTCCATAGAAGACAGTTCTGTCAGAAGAAGGTTCGGAACAGCTTCTTTTTCCGCTCCGGCAAAGAAATCTGCTGGACGGACGGCTGAGCGGGCGGCAGGCGCGGTTCATCGGTTTTCGCCGGAGAGCCGAGCTTCGTTGTCCGGCTCTCCAGCGTTTCGATGGCGGCTGCGAGCTGTACGACGGTTCGGCGCAGCTCCTCCAGCTCGGCGCGATGCTGGCGCACCTGCGCGGAGACGACCTCGTCCGCCTTCTGGTCCAGAGAGCGCTCAACCTCGAAGATACGCAGCAAGAGCTCTCTCTGATCCGCGCCGATCGTTGACGGTGAATTGGAGTCGGCAGGCTTGTCCGCTGAAGCGGAAGCGCCCGGAAGGGTAATTTGCTCAAGCGTATGCCCGCGTTCGATCTCGCTCTGGATATGCTGAAGCAGGGCGAACTCGCGCTGAGAGAACACGTAGTGTCCCAGCGGGTCCTTGCGGAAGGAAGCGGGGTAGTGGGCCGCCCAGCGCTTAATGGTAGTTTGGCTTACGCCGAGCCGCTCCGCCGCCTCTCTCGTTTTCAAATTGTTCATCGACGTTCACTCCAATCGCAGCATTCTTTTTTAACCCTATTCGATATTCGTTTCCTTCCCCCTGCGAGGGCGACAAAGGTAGTGGCGATTCGGCAAACAAAGTGCAAAATCGCGGAGGGCCGGGGCCATGCGGCGAGCGAAGTCGTGGTACAATGAAGGACATCAGAGTTTATTAAAGGAGAGTCTATGACAAAGCTGACCATCGCCACGACCCAATACGGATTGACGGATATTGCTTCCGAAGAACAGTTCTGGACCGGAATCGCGGATAAAGTCCGGAGCGCAGCCGCGCAGGGAGCGGAGATGATCGTGTTCCCCGAATATACGACCGCGCATTTGCTGAGTCTGCTGCCGCCGTTGTCTTATGACGATGCATGCGCGTATTTGGACGGAAAGACGGACGAGTACTTGCGATTTTTCGGCGAACTGAGCAGGGAGAACGGTATTGCGATCTTGGCGGGGACCCACGTATGCAGGAAGGATCGCGCGGAGGGAAGCGGAGCCTTGGAGAATGCCGTGCGAGACCCTAAAGGGTTCGTGAACCGGGCGTTTCTGGTTTTTCCCGACGGCCGGGTCGAAGCTCAGAGCAAAATTCATCTGACGCCGGAGGAACAGAGACACTGGCCTCTGTCTCCGGGGGACGCTCTCAACGTATTCGATACGCAGTGGGGACGGATGGCCATCTTGACGTGCTATGACATCGAATTCCCGGAACTGGCTAGAGTCGCGGCACTTAGAGGAGCGGAGACGATTCTATGTCCTTCGTACACCGAAAGCGCGCACGGATACCATCGGGTACGCTTCTGCGCGCAGGCGCGAGCGATCGAAAACCAACTGTTCGTCGTGCTGAGCGGTCTTGTCGGCACGCTGGCCGAGGAGCGGCCTCAGGTGGATACGGCCTACAGCCAGGCGGGGGCGTTCGCGCCGTGCGACTTTCCTTTTGCGCCGGATGGCATTCTGGCCGTAGGGGAGACGAATGCCGATGCTGCGGTGCTCGCCGACCTGGAATTCGAACTTCTGCAGGATAACCGTTCAAGCGGAGGGGTTGCCCCGTTCTACGATCGCAAGCCGGAGCTGTATCGGCAGCTTGCCGAGGAGCTTGAGTCCGGTCGTTAAGGGGTGAATAACCCCCTATTCCCCCGCCGTAGCCGGAGGAAACCACAGCGTGCGCAGGTTAACCCAGCCCTGGGAGTTGAAGGTGACGCCGCGCACGGTGGGAACGTATGCGGTCGGTAGCGGCTTCTCCGACAGGATGTGCAAATTCCGTTCCCGGATAAGCAGCGACTCGATTTTGTTCAGACTTTGGAGCCGATCCTCGGAATTCGGCTCTCTAAGCACGAGGGATAGCAACCGTTCGATGTCGATGCGAGTATGGGCGTCGACATGTTCGGCCATTGTCCGGTACGAGTCGTAGAGTCGTAGTTCTTCGTCCTGGTCGCGCAGTAGCGAGAACAGAATGAGGTCGGATTCCAGACGAATCTCTCCCTTGAACTCCTCAGGCGAGACGGCTGACACCTCGCAATCGTAGCCATATCGCCCGAGGGCGTCGGCCAACGCTTCGGCATCGGCTTTGTAGGGCAGGATCGTCGCGATCCGTAAAAGCACCGGGGCCTGTTCGGAGGGGGACGGGGGAAGCTCGGCGTTTTCTGAAGAGGTCCTCGTACCGCTCGCCGCTGCCTCCGCAGAATCGCCCTCGCTTTCTTCAACTCTCTCCAAGCAGCCGAACAAATGCTCTCGCAACGCCGGATCGGTCAACGGTCCGGCTTTTTGCGTGTTGCAGGTGACAAATTTGCGCACGGTCGTCTCCGAGTGGATTCGGCTCCATCCAGAGTTTCCGGCAGAGGCGTTCGGAATGACGTGGAAGGGGGAGGACTGATCCGGGGCAGAGCCAGAGCCGCCCTCCGCTGCCCCCGTCCTGTGGCCGTCGCCCGTCATCGCCTCGGCCGCCCAAGGAACATGCACGATCTCCACCCGGTCCAGATGAGCCCGCCCTTGAAAACACGGCCCGAACGCTTCCATCATACACACCGTTTCATTCATCTGCGTCACCTTGAACGGTCCCGTGCCGACCGGCTCCGTGCCGAAGCGATAACTTCCGAGTTGGTTCAGATCCTTCGGGACGATGGCCGCGCGACTCGTGCATAGGAACGGGAGGAACAGCTCGTTCGGCTCCTCCAGCTCGAAGCGGACGACGGTCGGATTAAGCGCCCGCACGGACTTGATCTGCTTGTAGATAAAGCTGTACAGCGTTCTTCGCGGGGATCGCACCAGACGCTCGAAAGTATAAACGACATCGTCTGCGCTAAGCACCTTCCCGTGATGGAACAGCACCTCCTTGCGCAAGTAGAACGTCCACCTCCTGCGACTGTCGTTCGTGTCCCAAGCGTGGGCGATGCCCGGCTTAATGTCGTCTCCGGTATCCGAGCGTCGCACCAGTCCGTCAAACACGTGGCTAGCGACGAAGGATTCGGCCAACAAGTTCATATATAAGGGGTCTACCGTGTGGAGGGGTTGGCGGATTGGGATGCGCAGCGTATCGATCTGCCGGTCGTTGCTCGTCTCGACGTGATGGCCGAAATAGGAGAGGAGTCGTCCCTGCAGATGCTCCTGCAGCGTGGAGGAGTTGCGATGAATCTTGATCTGGCCTATCGCGCGAGCGACGTCTTTGCGATTAATCGCCTGCAGCATTGCCTGAGCCGCGATGTCTTCCGCCTGCGCCAGGAAACTTAGCGTCGAGCGACGACCTCTGCCGCGAGTCGATTCCCACGCAATCCACCCGTTCCGGCTCATCGACCGGACGATGTTGGCGGCATTGCGCGGAGTGCAGTCGAGCAGCTTGGCAAGCTCGTCCAGCGTCGTCAGCGCCGATTCCGCGCCTCCGAATCGAGAGTGCAGCAGCAGAAATTGTTGATGCAGCTTCATCGTCCGCCACTCCTTTCCGTTCCCCCGTATTCTAATCCTTTAACCCGGCCAATAAAATAGGAAATTTTCCAACGATTAGTTTCTATTTATCTTCCTATTTTAACATCTACAATAGGCATTAGAAACCGAGGAAACGGAGGGACGGATTTGCTCTCATCCCGCAAACCCATAATCGGAGGCTCATTGCTTGCGTTGATCGGCGCTTTTGCGCTTGCCGCAGTTCATCAATATTTGTTTTTTGATCACAATCCGGGAATCTCCTTCTTCCTCTTCATTGTATTTCTGTACGTGTACCTGTTCCACGATTGGAAGGGGCGGCTGAAGGAGGCGACGGGCTTCGCCTGGTTTCTGCTCGTTGTGATCCTGCTTCTGTCGCTAACCTACGGGCTGTTCTACAACCCGATCTTTCGGGTGCTTAACCTGCTGGCGATTCCCGGCTTGGTTTTTGTTCATCTCGCCGTGCTGCGCGGTTCGAACCGAATTCCGTGGTGGGACGTTCGGATCATCGGCGAAGCGCTCGCCCATCTTATTCCGCGCAGCCTGCTGCAGATTCCCCGAGTGTTCCGGACGCTGCGCGCTGCACTGTTCAGAAGGCTGGACGGCGAACGTCAGAAAACCGCGACCAAAATCGTGATCGGTCTCGTCTTCGCGACCCCGCTGCTATTCGTCGTCATTCCTTTGCTGGCTTCGGCGGACGGCGCTTTTAACAAGCTTCTGAACGGCATTCCGGGGTGGATGAGCCGCTTCTCTCTGGGCGAGTTGTTCGGAAGAATGCTGTGGATCGTCGTATTCGGCATCCTGTTCGCGATCTATTATTGGAGCTTCGCCAAACCGCCGCGGCCCCGCAAAGCCGCCGACAAAGAGGACATTTCGTCATCTTCGAAGCCGAACATCGACTCGGTCGTGCTGACGACGCTGTTGCTGGCGGTCAACGCGGTCTACGTGCTGTTCGTGGTTATCCAATTCTCCTACTTGTTCGGAGCCTGGGACGGTATGCTTCCGGACGGAACGACTTATGCGGAGTATGCCCGGAGAGGCTTCGGCGAGCTGGTAGCCGTATCGGCGATCAATTTCGCGCTGCTGATCGTTTCGCTGACGTTCTCGGGAACGAGGAAGGGCGTCCTCAACTTCCTGCTGTACGTCTTGGTCGGCTGTTCGGGCGTTATGCTGTATTCGGCTTATATTCGATTGGCCATGTATGAGGAGGCTTACGGGTACACGTATATCCGGTTTCTGGTCCATGCGTTCATGATTTATCTGGCATTCCTGCTGCTCATCGCGGCGCTTCGTATCCGCACTTCCCTTGTGCCGATGGCAAAATGTTTTATCATTCTCAGCTTGGCCGCCTACACCCTGCTTAACTATGTCGGCATGGACCGGCTCATCGCGGAAAACAACATTGCGCGCTTCGAGGAGACGGGCAAGATCGATCGGTATTATCTGAACAATCTGTCGGCGGACGCGATTCCGACTCTCGTCGATTTCGCCGTGAAGCGTCAGGATGCGGAACTGAAGGAGTTGCTGGTCAACCGTCGGGCGAGACTGATCGACGAAAGCCGGGATTGGCAGTCCTTTAACCTGTCCGTCTATTCGGCCAAGAAAGCCGTGCACACCATATCCAACCCTAACTAATCCCCTGCGGGAAAAAAGGAGACGAGGAAATTGGGCTACATAGCGGAATTGCGTGAGGTTGTCGGGACGCGCCCTTTAATAATGGCCGGCGCTTGCGTGCTGGTGTTCGACGAGAGAGGACGGCTGCTGCTGCAAAGACGCTCGGACAGCGGAGATTGGGGAACGATCGGAGGGGCGCTGGAGCCCGGCGAATCGCTGGAGGAAGCGGCAGCCCGGGAGCTATGGGAAGAGACGGGGCTGACGGCCAGGAGGTTTCGGCTGATCGATTTGTTTTCCGGCAGAGACATGTATTACTGCTATCCTCATGGCGACGAGGTCTACAACGTTATGGCCGTGTACGAGGCTATCGGAGCCGAAGGGACGCCGCAGGTGAATGATCAAGAAGGTTTGGAGCTGGGCTATTTTGATCCGGAAGCGCCGATCGAGGAGTTGAACCCGTTTACGGGACGGGTGCTTGCTAAGTTGGGCTATTTGGTTCATGCCAAGCGGAAGGAGGCATAGTCTTCATGGTCATGTACGTAGAAATGTGTATAATGAGGACATCGAGCGCAAGGAAGGATGAGAAAATGCTGGCGGTAACCGAGTACAGCGTGGAATTGATAAAGGACCCTTTTCGGATTTTGTCGGGAAAGCGTTACGAGTTCGTCATCGAGCTGGATCTCGACGAGGAAGACGATCTGTATTCCGCGAACGGAATCGAAATCAAGGCCGTCTACAAGGTGGACGGAGAGCAGGGAAGCGTCGTAAGCTACGGACTGTATGAGAAAGCTGCGGGACGTTACATCGATGCCGAACTGGAGGACGAAGAAGAGGCGGCGCTGGCCGATTTCTGCAAGGCGCATTATTCGGAGGGCGACGAATAATCGAGACAGCTCAGAGCAGCAAATTTCCCACATTTCAACCGGGGTTTGCTGCCTTTTTTTGTTTCAAATTTAAGGTTGTGTTCGCGTAGACGCGAACTGACGGAACGGTTAAGATCGAAGCATGCGCACAGAAATTGGAAAATGGGAGGGCGGAGACACTGTCGTTCGTAATTCGACTGAAGTGGTTTTTCAAGGAAAGATGGGGCAGCTACACTCTGGCTATCGGTTTAATGACGCTGGTCAGCTTGCTCTCGATGATTCCTCCCCGGTTGATCGGGAACGAGATCGACGTGATGGAGAAGGGGGCGCTCACCGCCGCGGAGCTGAGCCGGACGGTTTTGATTCTTGCGGGCCTTTCGTTGCTCACGTATGTCTTCGTCTATATATGGATAACTAACTTATTTGGCAATTCCGTGCTGATCGAGAAGCTGCTTCGTTCAAGGCTGCTCAAGCATCTGACCCGAATGCGCCCTTCGTTCTTCCAGCGCCGCAGTACGGGACAACTGATGGCATTGGCGACCAACGATGTGTCCGCGATCGGACAGACGGCCGGGTACGGCGTTATGACGCTTGTGAACACCCTGGTCGGTATATCGGTCGTCGTCATAATGATGCTTAGCTTTATCAGCGCCAAGCTGATGCTTGCCGCATTGATTCCGCTGCCGCTGCTTGTCGTAGTCATCAGCAAGCTTGGGGGCGTCGTTCGAGGAAGATTCATGGCGGCTCAGGAATCGTTCGGCCGTATGAACGACCACGTTTTGGAAGCGATTTCCGGCATTCGCGTTATCCGTTCCTATGTTCAGGAGAAGGACGACTTGCAGGCCTTCGATCGGTTGACGAGCGACGTCATGGACAAAAACCGCAGAGTAGCGATATTGAACGCGCTATTCCATCCCTTAATCTCTATCATCGTGGGCGCAAGCTTTGCGATCGGGATCGGCTATGGTTCTTATCTCGTGTTCCAAAGCGAAATCTCGTTTGGCCAGCTTGTGACCTTTAATATTTATCTGGGAATGCTGATCTGGCCGATGATCTCTTTCGGCGAGTTCATTAATGTGCTGCAGAGAGGCAGCGCTTCGGCGGGGCGGCTGGACGAAGTGCTGGCCGAGAAAGCCGACGTGCAGGATGCGGAGGCGCCGGTAGAGCCGGCGATTCCGGAATCGATCGAAATGAAGGCGCTGTCGTTTACGTATCCGTCCGCAAATGTACCTAGTCTGGTCGACGTCACCGTGCGACTGAATCGCGGGCAGACGCTGGGGATCGTCGGCAAAACCGGCAGCGGCAAGAGCACCCTGCTGAAGCAGCTTCTGCGGCAGTACCCCTTATCCGCCGGCATGCTGTTCGTGTCGGACGTCCCGGCGGAAAACATCGCGATAGAGCGAATGAAGATGTGGATGGCGTACGTGCCGCAAGAGCACCTGCTGCTCTCCAAGACGATTCGCGACAATATCGCGCTTGGCAAGCCGGACGCTACGGCGGAGGAGATCGATCGGGCGGTCGAGATGGCGTCCTTCACCGGCGATGTCGCCCAGCTGCCGCAAGGGCTGGAGACGCTGATCGGCGAGAACGGCGTCATGCTGTCCGGGGGCCAGAAGCAGCGGCTCTCGATCGCCCGAGCGCTGCTCGTCGACGCGGAGGTGCTGCTGCTGGACGACTCCTTGTCGGCAGTGGACGCAAGGACGGAGAGCCGCATTGTGGCCAACATCCGTCGCGAGCGCGCCGGCAAGACGACGTTGATTACGACGCATCGCCTGTCCGCCGTCAGCCATGCCGACTGGATCGTTGTGCTGGACGAAGGGCGCGTCAAGGAAGAGGGCACTCACGAGCAATTAATGCTGTTGGGCGGATGGTACAGACAGCAGTGGGACCGCCAACAGATGGAAGCCGGCTTGGAAGAATAAATCGAATCCATCAGGATCGGAGGCTTGTATGAATTCCCAACGATCAACGGGGAGCAGGCTGCTCTCTTATGCGCTCGTCTACAAATATCGAATTATCGGCGCATTGGCGATTCTGCTTTGCTCTGTAGGAGCGGAGCTTGCCGGGCCGTTCATTGTCAAGACGATCATAGACGGGCATTTGTCTCCGCCGACGGGAGATATCGGTCCCGTACTGGTTTTACTCGCCTTTTACATCGGCTTGGTGTCGCTGTCAGGCGTATTGAACTTCTCGCAGTCTTACTTGCTGCAGGCTACGGCGCTTCGAATTATCAAAAATATGAGAATGGACGTTATGCGTCACATCCAGCGTATCCCTCTTCGCTATTTCGATAATACGCCGGCGGGACAGATCGTCTCGCGAGTAGCCAACGACACGGAGGCGATCCGGGAGCTGTTCATGAGCTTTATGGCGACTTTCGTCGTCAGCTTTGCTCATCTGCTTGGGATATACATCGCTCTCTTCATTTTGGATGTGGAGCTTGCTCTATACACGTTGGCACTTCCGCCAATATTTGCGGTCATTATGTACTTTCATTTGAAGTATTCCAAGAAATACGTCGCGATCATGCGCGCTAGACTCAGCGATATGAACGCAATGATCAACGAGTCGATCCTCGTCATGCCGATCCTACAGGCTTTCCGTCGGGAGAAGGCGACGCTGGAGGAGTTTGAGCGACTGAACGAGGACCGTTACGTCGCGCAGGTGAAGCAGTTCCGGATCTTCTCCCTCTCTTCGCGGAATATCGTCGGAACGATCGGCAGCTTGGTTACCGCGTTCGTCATCTGGCATTTCGGCAATCTGTCGATCGCCGGCGCCGCGTTGTCCTTTGGCGTGCTGTACGCGTTTATTGACTACCTGGGACGTATCTTCAATCCGATTATCGGGATATTCGATCAGCTTATGAACGCGCAACGGGCATTCGTCTCCGCGGACAAAGTGTTTGCCATCCTAGATATGGAAGGCAGAGAGGTCGAGGAGGCTTCGGGGGCCGTTAAGCCTAAAGGAGAGGTGAAGTTCGAGAACGTCACTTTCGCCTATAACGACGACGATCACGTGCTGAAGAACATTTCTTTCACTGCCCGCCAGGGGGAGACGGTTGCGCTCGTCGGCCATACGGGATCGGGCAAAAGCTCGATCATCAATCTGCTGCTGGGCTTCTATGAGCCGGGTTTGGGCCGAATTACAATCGACGACGTCGACATTACGACGCTGTCCAAGCAGCAGCTTCGCAAGCATATGGGCATCGTGCTGCAGGATCCGTACCTGTTTGCGGGGGATATCAAGTTCAACGTGAGCCTTTATAATAAGGAGATATCGCTGGAGCAGGTCAAGCGGGCGTTGGCCGACGTCGGCGCGGCCCCGTTCGTCGAGCAGCTTCCGCGCGGATACGACGAACCCGTCGTCGAGCGGGGAAGCACGTTGTCGTCGGGGCAGCGGCAATTAATCTCTTTTGCTCGGGCGCTGGCGTTCGACCCGTCTATCTTGATCCTCGACGAAGCGACGGCAAGCATCGATAGCGAGACGGAAGGCCTGATCCAACGGGCGCTCAAAGTCGTTAGCGAAGGCCGGACGACGCTCGTCATCGCTCATCGACTGTCCACCATCCGCGAAGCCAGCCAAATTCTCGTGCTGCACCGCGGCGAGATCGTCGAACGCGGCAACCACGACGAGCTAATGGCGCTCCGCGGCCGCTACTTCAAAATGTACCAGCTTCAGACGGGGGAGAAAGCTTCGTTGGTTATCTAGTTGGCCGGGGTAGCTGCATTCGCGAAAAGGAACATATTGAAGTGGAATAATCGTCTGTGGACCTTTTGAAAAATAGTGTGATTATTGACTGATGTGATAGAATTTGATTCTATAAGGACATAAGCGTGTGAAGCACACCGCTCTAGTACCCGAATGGGGGCTGGGGCGGTTATTTTTTTATAAAGGAGTGAATGAGGGATGGAGAAGCCCTTCGAAACGGAATACCTATCGTGGATAGAGCGACATATTCATGAAAGTCGTGGAGAGCGTCAACGGAGAATCAAGGAGCGTCACGGATTTGGGGAGAAACTATTTTTAGAGCAAGCGTGGTGGCCTGTCGTAGGAAGCCTGGATGGTCTATATCCCGAATATGAGTTTGTTGATACGCATGGGAAATATATCTATATGGATTATGGATATATCCATGATCCTAGACCAACCTGCATTGAATGTGATGGATTTGGTTCGCATGCTCGCGATATCGACAGAAATACGTTTACAAGGGGACTGGACAGGCAGAACGAGATCGCCTTGGCTAGCTGGAATATCTTGCGATTCTCCGTTGATAAGTTAAAAGAAGACCCGGCAGACTGCCAAAGATGTATCCGAAGAATGATGGAGGAGTGGTACAGGCAAGAGCGAGAAGGTTTACTTGAACTTCCGTTGTATCAGCGGGAAATCGTCCGCCTTGCTGCCCGTTCGGTAAATCCGATTACTGTGGAGATGGCATGCGACAGTCTAGGGAAAAAGGAGAAGTTTGTGAGAAAAGAGGTGAAGGAGTTGAGCGAGAAACAGATTCTAGAGGGAGTTTCGGGAACAAGGCGTATTAGTGCTTACCGTCTAACTCCGAAAGGCCGGTTACTTTAGATAAAGGGATACCCATTAAGGGAAGCTCCGTCTAACGGTCTGACAGACCGTAACGAGGAGGAAAAGGCGGTTGGCGGGTTGTCTAACGGTCTGACAGACCGTAACGAGGAGGAAAAGGTGGTTGGCGGGTCATCTTACGGTCTGACAGACCGTAATGAGGGGGAAAAGGCGGTTGGCGGGTTGTCTAACGGTCTGACAGACCGTAACGAGGGGGAAAAGGCGGTTGGCGGGTTGTCTAACGGTCTGACAGACCGTAACGAGGAGGAAAAGGCGGTTGGCGGGTTGTCTAACGGTCTGACAGACCGTAATGAGGAGGAAAAGGCCATGAGAACAAGTGGTGGCGGGTCTAATAACACCCGAGAATGAAACCAATTGTGCCAGGCAAGCTAAAGAATGGTACACTAGAGGTGGAGTACCCATTTTTGGCGCTAGCCTAGGAGGGAATACGAAGCATGAACGCATTTGAATGGTATAATCCGACCAAGCTGGTCTTCGGAGCGGACAAAGTCGGGCAGTTGGGGGAATTGATTGAACCCTACGGAAAGCGGATCTTGCTCGTATACGGCGGAGGGAGCATCAAGAAAACCGGGCTGTACGACGACGTGATGTTCCAGCTAAGGAATATCGACGCTACGGTCCACGAGCTTTCCGGAATCGAACCGAATCCGCGTCTCTCTACGGTAAACCGCGGCATCGATATCTGCCGAACCGAGGGCATCGAATTCATCTTGGCGGTCGGCGGCGGAAGCGTGCTGGACGCATCGAAGGCGATTGCGGCGGGCGCCGTGTACAAAGGCGATGTGTGGGATTTTACGATCCGCAAAGCGATCATTCAAGATGCGCTGCCGCTTGGAACCGTGCTTACCCTCGCGGCTACAGGCTCGGAAATGAACGGCAACGCCGTCATTACCAATTGGGAGACTAAGCAGAAGAGGGGACTCGGCAGCAAGCTGGT
The DNA here is from genome assembly GCF_017671885.1 of Cohnella sp. LGH. Lineage (NCBI taxonomy): Bacteria > Bacillati > Bacillota > Bacilli > Caryophanales > Paenibacillaceae > Cohnella > Cohnella sp. LGH. The sequence goes on along the minus strand of NZ_CP072117.1, from coordinate 8,357,853 downwards.
TTATCCCCGATTTTCGATATTGGATCCAAAGCTGACCTATACCGTCCCTCGCGATCAGACGGTGAACGGAATAGTCGATATGATGTCGCACGTGTTCGAGCAATATTTTACGCTGACGACCGACATTCCGCTTCAAGAGCGGTTTGCGGAATCCGTTCTGCTGACCGTCATCGAGAACGGGGAGAAAGCGCTGGAGGACGGCACCGATTACGATGCTCGGGCAAATCTGCTGCTTGCGGGTACATATGCGCTCAACGGTACGCTGCCTAACGGGGTGACGACGGACTGGGCGACGCATGGCATCGAGCATGAAGTGAGCGCCATCTACGACATTGCGCACGGAGCGGGACTGGCAATTCTATTCCCGAACTGGATGAAGTATGTGTACAAGGAACGGATAAGCAAATTCGTGCAGTATGCGGTGCGAGTCTGGCAGGTCGATCCGACCGGCAAGAGCGACGACGAGATTGCGCTTGAAGGCATCGCGGCGACGAGGGCGTACTTTACGCGAATCGGAGCCCCGGCAACGCTTGGCGAAGTCGGCATTAACGACGAGCATCTGGAACGAATGGCGGAAGAAGCGACCCAGTTTGGACCGATCGGCTCGTTTATGCTGCTGTCGCAGGACGACGTTTTGAATATTTTGAAAGCCAGTCTGTAGATCGAATACAGAGCGGCGCGATAAGCTCTATTTGCGAGAGGCTGCCCGATTCCGTCGGAGCAGCCTTTTGTTATAGGCGCTGCCTGCCTCATAAACGGCGCATCCTCTGGAAATCCTATCCTGAACAGCAGCGTTTCAGGAGGGAATCATGGGATTTATCAGAAGGATGCTCACTAACAATCGAAAAGAAAGCAAGTCTCCGCCAGGAGTAACGAGAAGAGCGCCTTCTCATGGAAGACGCGCGATGGGCGATATTGCCGCCAATGTAGAATACATCCGCAATGCTTTATTCCATACAGACGATCTTCAAGAGCGTTCGTTCGAGCAGGCGGCCCGGCCCGCGCTCCTCGTCTACTTAAGCTCGGTTTGCGATCTCGCGAAAATTCATGAAGCGATCTTAAAGCCTTTGCTCAGCTCGGAGGATAAGGATCCCGAACGTATCATACCCGCAGCCGATATGCGCAGACTAACGGATCTGGAGTCGGGGATCGAGCTGTTGCTGCGGGGCTACTCTCTTCTTTTCCGTCACGAACGGGAAGAGTTTTACGCGATCGAGACGGCGGTAATCGTGCAACGTTCCGTGGACGAGCCCACCAACGAAAAAGCCGTCCAAGGCGCGCACAACGGCTTCATCGAAAGCCTTCATGTCAACTTGCAGCTGGTTCGCAGGCAGATCGGCAGCCGCAACCTGGTCGTGCGGCGGTATTCGCTGGGCAATATGACGAAAACCGAGGCTTCCCTCGTCTATTTGAACGATCTTGCCGATCCAGAAATAGTCGAGGATATCGATCAAAGGTTGAGAGCCATCGACGCGGACAATCTGATGAACGGTTACTTGGTGCTGGAGTATATCGAGGATCGTTCCTTTTCTCCCTTCCCGCAAATTCTACAGACGGAACGTCCCGATCGCGTCGCGGCCAATCTGCTTGAAGGGCGCGTCGCCCTTTTGATGGAGGGAACTTCCGCGGCATTGCTAATGCCCTCAAGCTTCTTTGTATTTTATCAGTCTCCAGACGATTATAATAGCCGCTCGCTAGCCGGCTCTTTTATCCGACTGCTTAGGATATTCAGTTTTTTCATCGCGATTACCTTGCCGGCTTTTTATATTGCCGTCGTTTCTTTCCATTACGAGGTTATCCCGATGGAACTGTTTTATCAAATCAAGGGGAGCGTCGAAAGGATCCCGTATCCTCCCATCCTCGAGGCGCTTTTCATGGAGCTGACGATCGAGCTGCTCCGAGAAGCGAGCATAAGACTGCCGACTCCGGTCAGCCAGTCAATCGGTATCGTCGGCGGACTCGTCATCGGCGACGCGGTTGTGCGCGTTGGCCTGGTTTCTTATCCGATGATTATCGTCGTAGCCCTCACGGCGATAGCCTCGTTTGTCGTGCCGTCGCACGAGATGAGCTATTCCGTGCGTCTGTTGCGCTTTCCGGTCATGATCGCAGCCTCGATGTTCGGGTTTATCGGCATTGCTCTTTGTCTGACGGCCATATTTGTGCATCTGTGCAAGCTAAAATCCTTCGGTACTCCCTATTTTGCGCCAGTCGCTCCTTTCCGCATCCTGGACTGGAAAGACGCGCTTGTCCGGCTGCCTTTCTGGAAGCTCAACGAACGACCGAACGATCCTCGTCCCCAGAAGCTGGTTCAAGAGCGTGAATCTAAGGAGGGCAAGGGACATGATCGCGAATAAAGAGAAGATAACCCCGGGCCAGCTTATGGTTCTTATTATTCAAACCCAGTTCGGAGTCGGAGTACTGTTTCTCCCGTCGACAGTGGAGGCAAAGGCTCTTAACGATGCATGGTTAGCTGTAATTTTAGGAGGAGTTGTAGCGGCGGCGCTTCTCCTGGTAATTTGGGCATTGGCCAGGAGATTTCCCGGAATGTTTTTTTTCGAGTATCTGCCGCTGCTGACGGGCAAGCCACTAGGCAAAATCATCAATGTCGCTTACTCGGTCATGTTTATTGCGGAATGCGGACTGATTCTCGCTCAGTTTGCCGATGTCGTTCGGGACTGGATTTTTAGCAGCACCCCCACCTGGATGATTTTAGGTTTGATTCTTGCGATTTCCGTATACATGGCAGTGGAGAATTTACGATTCATCACCCGTTTTTTGGTACTGACGTTTATTCTTATTTTCGTTCTGATCTTGATTGCGTTGTATGCCTATAGAGAAGCGGAGTGGTTGTACGCATTACCTATCGGGAAAACGGGCTTCCTTAATATTTTGGAGGGTTCGGCGTTGTCGATGAACTCCTTTTATGGATTCGAGATTTTGCTGTTCGCCTTTCCGTTCGTGCAGGGAAGCAGCAAATCGGTGCTGAAGGCCGGGATGTACGCCAATTTATTTTCCACGGTTGTCTATGCATTCCTGGTATTTACCTGCGTGCTCGTCTTTACCCCGTTAGAGCTGAAGCTGATTCCCCAACCGATTCTTTATATGGTCAAAGCGCTCTCGTTTACCGTGTTCGAGCGGGCAGATCTTTATTTTCTGGCTATATGGACGGTGGTTGTCCTAACTACAGTGATGGCCTACCTGTATATGGCGGCCAAGTCGGTGTCCTCCTTGTTCGGAAAATCCCGGCATGCCGGGACGGTTCCCGTTGTGGCAGCAATGATTTGGATTCTGGCCATCTATCCGCATGACCAGGATATGATCGACTTGATGCAGAGGATCGTCTCCGCGCTGACCACGCTGACCTTGGTCGTGCTGCCGACACTGCTTCTGGGAATATCCTATATTCGAAAGATCGAGCGGAAGGAGCAAGTGCAGAAGGGATGAGACACGCGATCAGGGCGGCCGCATTGATATTCCTAGCCCTTGCGGCGAGCGGCTGCTGGGACCAGCAGCTGTTGAAGGACGAGCGGAATATTAGCATCGGAGGCATCGATACTGCTTCGAAAGGATTGATTAGGGCAACGGTATCGATCAGGGACATTCTCGTCTCCGAATCGGGAAGCAAAGATACGAGCGAGGTTCATTCCGTGGTGGCGAGAAGCACGGACCATGCCCGTGAGCTGCTGGATGAAGAGGTATCGGGCCAATATTCTTCGGCAAAAATGCGCGTGTTGCTGCTTGGCGAGGGGATGGTTCGGACTCGCGATATTATGCCGTATTTGGACGTATATTACCGCGATCCAAGAAGTCCATTAAATGCACGCGTTGCGGTCGCTCAAGGCAAAGCGCAGGACTTTATCCAGGTCAAAATGATCGGACCGAAAACGATCGGTCTTCATGTCGACGATCTGTTGAAAAGTTTGGAGCTTCAATCACAAGTTCCTCGCGTTACGATTCAGACGCTTCATCCGCTCGACAGGGGCTTCGATTTTTCCTTGCCTTATTTGAAATTGAAGGAAGGGGTTCCCAAGGTTGAAGGAATTGCCCTGTTCAATGGTGTGCACATGACGGGTAAGCTTAATTTGGATCGTTCAAAGGTTTATATGCTTCTCGCCGGAGAGAAGAGTAAGAACCTGCGTCTAACGCTGAAGATACAAGACGACGACAAGGACGAAGGATACAACTACACGACCATTGATATCTTGAAAGCGAGAAGAAAACTGAAAATCCATGTCGACAAAGGAGGGCGTCCCAGAGTCGCGTTAAATGTTAAGCTTAGAGTGAGCGTCATAGAAGACCCGAGCAATCACTTATATAAAAAAGAGGTGTTGCACAATTTGGAGAAGACGTTGATCGAACGGTTGACGAAGGAAGCCGATTCGGTTGTCGCGACAATGCAGGAGGCTCGGCACGACGGGTTTGGCATCGCCCGGAGGATTATGTCCTTTTATCCGAATCTATGGCGGAAGCTAGATTGGAAGGAGGTTTATCCCAGTATTCCGTTTGATGTCAGCGTATCGCTGGACGTAATCAATACCGGCATTATACGCTAACAGAACGCCGAAAAAAATCGGGATAAATCGCAGTTTCTCGAATATATAGGAAGGAAAGGAAACGACCGAAGAAGAACTATTCATAGTTGCGGATTCGGCGCAGCCTTTCCCCCAAACGTGTATGCGTTTACAAATCGAGAATAGCGGAGGTTGTTGTTGCCTATGCGGCAAAGATTTGTGAATACCCCGATAATGTATGCTTTCGGAATGCTGGCGATGATGATACCGAGCCAGGCGTTCAGTACGTTTTACAGCTATTATTATGTGGATACGCTTGGCCTCGGCCTGGGTCTGGCAACGCTGGCCCGTACGATTTATCTGATCTGGGATGCGGTTAACCAGCCTCTCTTTGGTTACTGGTCCGACCGGACGAAATCCAAGTATGGTCGCCGGCGGCCGTGGATTTTTGTAGCGATTCCGTTATTCATGCTGTCGTTTATCATGGTGTTTTCTCCTCCGGAAAACATGTCCGAGATGGGGTTGTTTACGTGGTTTCTGATCGCGCTCATATTTTACGAGGCGGTGGCGACCGTAATCTGGGTGAACTACGGCGCGTTGTTTGCGGAATTGTTCCGAGGCGACCGAGTTCGCGCCAAGGCGTCCGCCGTTCAACAAGGGTTCCAGATCGTTGCGCTGCTCATCGGTACGGCCCTGACGCCTTTTCTGTTTAATGCGATGGGTTTCAGCAATATGGCGATTGTGTATGCGGTGGCGTTTGCGGTGTTTATGCTCATCTGTTTGCGATTCGTTAAGGAGGATCCGGAAGCAAGCGCTGCGCCGCAGCCCAAGCTGAAGGAGGCATTTAAGGAAACGCTCAGCAACAAGCCGTTTTGGCTGATCAACCTGGCCAACTCGTTCGCACAGACCGTCAACGGCCTGCTTAGCGCTACGATTCCTTTTTACGCCAAGTACGTATTGAAAATTCCCGAAGAACAGAATACGATTTTGCTGGCTTCCGTCTTCGTGTCCGTCATTCCTCTCGTCGGCGTCTGGTACTGGCTCTTGCGTCGGATGGACCCGGTCAAAGGCTGGAGGCTGTCGTTTATCGCCTATGCGCTGTCCGTCATTCCGCTCTGGTTCGGAACGGGCTTGATCAACGGCGTGATCGCAGGAGTGATCGTCGGCTTCGGGTTGGCCGGCTTCCTGGTCTCGCCCCCGATGGTCAACAGCAACATTATCGACATGGACGCGGAAAAAACGGGCAGCAGGCGGGAAGGCATCTATACGGCGGTCAGCGGCTTTATTATTCGTTCGAGCGGCTTGATTTCGGCACTGGCCTTCTTGATCGTCGGCGTTATTTTCGGCTACGAGAGCGGGGACAATCCCGGGCCAAATCCGGAGAAAACCTTCCGCTATCTGATTAGCGTCGTTCCGCTAATTCTGCTTACGGTATCAATTATCATTTCGTACTTCGTGAAAATAGAGAGGAAAACAGAGAATGCGTCCTAAGTATCTCATCGTTAACTGCGACGATTTTGGGCAAAGCAAGCCGATGAATGCAGCTATCATGCACTTGCTTGAGGAGCGTCGAGTGTCCTCGGCGACGATCATGACGCCGGCTCCCGGCTTCGTCGAGGCGGCGGAGTGGTGTAGGCGCAGAGGGCAGACCAACGTCGGGCTGCATTTGACGCTGACTAGCGAATTCGATGCCGTCAGATGGCCCAGTCTGACCGGATACGCTTCGCTTCATGACGAAAGCGGCCATATGCACAAGACGATCGAAGAGTTCGAGCGCCATGCCGACACGGAAGCCGTGCTGAAGGAACTGAACGCCCAGTACGAGAAAGCGATCAGTCACGGCATCGTGCTCAGCCATGCGGACAATCACATGGGCAGCCTATACGGCATCGGAACCGGAAGAAGCCACATTCCGCATGCGCTTAAGCTGTGCGCCAAGTGGAAGCTGCCCTTCCGTCTCTTCCGCAAAGTCTATCCGGGCGACCCGCTGCTGTCTGGAATTCCGGGAGTCGAGCGGGCGGTTGCTCAAGCTTCGGCTTTGGCCGGGGTGCTCGGCGTAGCGATTCCCGATTATTTGCTGTCGCATCCGTTCCATTTGCGGGAGGGGGAAACCTACGAGCGGTTCAAGGAGGAACTGATCGGCAAGCTCTACGACTTGCCTGAAGGAATCAGCGAAACGTATATTCATCCCGCGGCGGAGGATGAATACATGCAGAAGAACGTGCCGAATTGGGAGAAAAGGGTATGGGAATACCGGCTTATGCTGGACGATGATTTCGCTTATGCGCTTCGCGACGCGGGGGTGACGCTCACCGACTACTCGTATATTCGCAAGCACGGCCGAGCTTCGAGAATCGGTTCGGCGTTCGCGCTCGCTCGGGAGTTGTTGAGGAAGTAGGGTTTGCCGCAAGAGGACGGAATCTTCGCTGGGCAGCCCGGCGGGAAAAGCTGAAAGCGAGCGGGAACGCATAAGTTTTCCAAGGGAAGGACACTGTAGGAGGGTTGAAGCCATTCGACCGTTCACAGGGGAATTCTAAGGAGATGAAATGCGATGTTCACACGGACATGGAGACAAAAAGGAAGATTAGTGGCGCTTGTGGTGCTGCTGCTCTTGTCGCTGCAACCGGCACTTGCGGCGGCCAGTCCGAAAAATGCGTTAAAAGCGGCGTTCGTACGAGAAGGAAGCTTATGGCTCAAGAGCGGCGAAAACGGGGAACGGCGGCTCCTTCAAGGACCGGAGATTCGTTATCCGAAGTGGTCGTTCGATGGGGAATGGATCGCTTATCTGCAGGGAGGGGAAAAGCCGGAGCTGAGATTGCTGCATGTGTCTACAGGCCAGCACCGCCTCGTGGCGGCGGGAGCAGGAGAAGATTTCAGTTGGTCCCCCGTACGCAATGAACTGGCTTATCGTCTGGACGAGAAGCTGTATACGATTCGGGCGGACAAGCCGGACGCGCCGAGGGAAACGGCAGCAGGCATCGGCAGCTTTTCCTGGCTGCCCGACGGCAAGGGCTTCATTGCTTCTACAGCGGCTCGCATGGTGAATGAAAAATGGGAGCGCGTGCGTATTCTGAACATTCCGCTGGCGGGACAAGTCCAAACTCTGTACACGCTGCCGGAGATGTCCGATCAGTTTTTCGCGGTCGGGACAAGCGGATTCAAATATTCGCCATCCGGCAAATGGATTGCGTTCCTGGCCAAGCCGACCGCTTCCCTGTCGGCAGACGGCAATTATCTATGCCTGTTGTCCGCCGACGGCGCCAGCTTCTATCAGATCGATGAGATGCTGAACCATGCGGATTGGTTTCGGTGGGCCGATCGTAGCGACACGTTAGCCTTTATTTCCGGGGTCGGCCGGGAAGCTTACAGCAACAAGGTTCTGCGGACCCTGCGCATTCCTGCGAACGGCAAGCCGAAGACGCATACGCCGAAGGGATACGCCGATCGGGGCTTCGCCTGGGAGGAGGACGGACGTCTTGCGGTATCCAGAGCCAAGGAGTACAGTGGTGAAGGTACGGATCGGCCGTTGCCCAGACTGGTCGAAGTACGGCTGCAAAGCAACAAGTCTGTTGGAATGACGGAGCCTCCGCAAGGCTTTGGGGATTTCTCTCCGCAATTTTTCCCGCGTGAACAGAGCCTGGTCTGGGTGCGGACCAATGGGAAGCAGGCGGATGTCCTGACTGCGGGGAAAACCGGGAAGCCGTCCTCCGTCTGGATCAAAAACCTGGACTTGGGGACAGATTACTACGGATATTGGAATTGGGACGAAGTGTTGGCCTTACACGGCTGACGAATGTGGGCCTTGCGAGGCGAGGTCATTTAGTTTAGGCATCAAGAAAAAGAGCAAGGGTTATCTGTGAAGATAGCCCGCTCTTTTTTTTGTGACTTGGCGCAGATGAGGGCAATGGATTGGATTTTTGAATGCAATAAGTATACGATAGATTCATTCAGCCTGTATGCGGACGGTTGTCCGCATACTACGAGAGTCGAGGGAGATCTTTATGATTACTACTATCATCGTTCTGGCGATCGTTGCGATCGCGGGATATATTCTTGTTCGCTCTTATCCCCCGCTAGGCGGAAAAGCCTCTTCAAGTAGCCGACAGCGGATCGATACTTCGCCGCAAAGCAAGGCAGGCAAGTTTGTAAACCAAATCCCGACGTCGATGAATATGGACTTTCGAGGCACTGTGAAGGTGCTTGTCGACATGGTGAGAGGAAACCCGCAAAGCCGGCCGCAAGGCTCACTGGAGACGGAGAAGCTGTCGCCGGAACGTCTGCGGTCCGACGAGGGAGCGACGGTAACTTGGTTCGGGCATTCCGCCGTGCTGCTGCGGCTCGACGGCAAAACGATTTTTCTGGATCCGATGCTGGGACGCGCCCCTTCACCGGTTCCGATGATCGGCGGCAAACGCTACAGCAAACGTCTGCCTATCGAGATCGACCAGCTTCCGTCGATAGATGCGGTAATCATCTCGCATGACCATTACGATCATTTGGACTACGGCACGATTAGAAAGCTGCACGGCAAGGTTCGTCGTTTTATCGTGCCGCTTGGCGTAGCCGCCCATCTGGAGCGATGGGGCGTCGATGCGTCGACAATTACGGAGCACGACTGGTGGAACGAGCTGGAGTACGAAGGGCTGAAGCTCATATGCGCTCCCGCACGGCATTTTTCCGGGAGGAACGTGGGCAACCGTAATTCTACGCTATGGTGCTCCTGGGTCATCGCGGGGAAGCAGGCAAAGGTGTATTTTAGCGGGGATAGCGGATATGGGCCTCATTTCAAAGAAATCGGAGAGCGTTTCGGTCCGTTCGATTTGACGCTAATGGAATGCGGCCAATACGATCTGCGGTGGGCTAACATTCACATGCTGCCTGAGGAGACGGTTCAAGCTCATCTCGACGTCCGCGGCCAAACGATGATTCCAATCCACTGGGGTGCGTTTACCTTGGCTTTGCATGCCTGGACCGATCCTGTCGAGCGAGCGGCGAAGGCGGCCAGAGAACGCGGTGCAGCCGTCGCCACTCCGAAGATTGGTCAAGTCATGCGCATCGGCGCGAAGGAATTCCCTGCGGCAGTCTGGTGGAGGCCGGAAACGGTGTAACGAGGTTTCGATTTGTACGCCTTCGCGGCAAGAACATACGTGATACAATGGGGACGAGTATTCGATTGCGAACGGGGAGAGGTTCGGATGCAGCCATTTACGAAGCGTGTCGTCGATATTATTCGCAGCATTCCCGAAGGGCGCGTTATGACTTACGGGCAGGTGGCGGAATGCGCCGGGAGCCGAAGAGCGGCAAGGCAGGTTGTGCGCATTCTTCATTCCTTGAGCGAGAAGCACAGGCTTCCGTGGCATAGGGTCTTGAACTCCAAAGGAGAGATTGCGATCCAGGAGGGCGATGGGCGATATATGCAGCAGCTCTACTTGGAAAACGAAGGGGTCGAGATCGGCTTGAACGGCTTGATCGATCTGGAGCAGTATCGGCATGTTCCGGAGGCGGACGAGAAGGCAGGAGAGTCGGAGTAAGGAGACGTTGGTACAAAGAGAGATAGGCTGTCCCATAAGTAAAGTTGCTTGAGATGATCGATATCATACAATCTTTGGTCTTGGATGATTTATACGGTTTTTCCCACAAACGTTCGTCATTTGAACCTGAGCAGAGCAGCTTTGTGCGATTTTTCGATCAAATGTTCTCTGTTTAAGCCTGATTTGAGCTGCGTTGTACGATATTTCGACTAACTTCCCTCCGCGTAAACTTTTGTGTACAAATAGATCCCCAGTAAAGTTTAATTCCCATAAAAATGGAAACGTTGTGGGCTGATTATAGCGTGGAGGCTGCCTCATACGCTCCTGAAATTACCTTGTCACGGGTTTCCCCATTCGGATTTCAGGGGCGTATAGCAACGGAAGGAGGCGCATCCTCCTATCACTTTGAAGCGCTAATGGGGGCAGCCCCTTTTTTGCTGTGCGATTAACGCTCGGAACGCTGCTCGAACAGCTTGGCGATCTCGACAATGACGTTTACGGCCTTGATCATCGTATCGACGGAGACGTATTCGAAGCGTCCGTGATAGTTTTCGCCGCCAGTAAAGATGTTCGGAGTGGGCAGTCCCATATAGCTGAGCTGAGAACCGTCCGTTCCTCCGCGGATTGGCTGGACGAGCGGCTCAATGCCAAGGTTGACCATCGCTTGATGGGCAATGTCGACGATCTCGCGAACCGGCTCGATTTTCTCGCGCATGTTGAAGTACTGATCCTTGATTTCAAGCGATACTCGCTCCGCTCCGTACTTCTTCCTCATTTCCTCCGCGATAGCTGCGAGCAGTTCTTTCCGTCCTTCAAATCGGGCGCGATCGAAGTCCCGGATCAAATAATTCAGCTTCGTCTCTTCCACGTCCCCGTTAATGGAGATCAGATGGAAGAAGCCCTCATAGTCCTCCGTGTGCTCAGGCGCCTCTTGGACGGGCAGACGGCTGTGGATCTCCATCGCGATTTTGGCGGAGTTGACCATTTTGCCTTTGGCCGTTCCGGGGTGAACGATGGTGCCTGTGCACGTAATGCGGGCGCTCGCGGCGTTAAAGCTCTCATATTGCAGCTCTCCAAGCGGGCCTCCATCCATCGTATAGGCGAATTGCGCATCGAAGGCCGCAACGTCGAAACGGTGAGGGCCGCGGCCGATCTCCTCGTCGGGGGTAAATACGACCCGAATACGGCCGTGCTTGATCTCCGGATGCTTGATCAAATAAGCCATCGCGGTCATGATTTCGGTTATGCCCGCCTTGTCGTCGGCGCCAAGCAGCGTCGTGCCGTCAGTCGTAATCAACGTCTGTCCCTTGTATTCCGTCAACTCAGGGAAATCGCGAGGGGAGAGAACGATGTTCTGCTCCGCGTTCAGGATGATATCCCCGCCGTCGTAGTTTTCGACAAGCTGCGGTTTAACGTTCTTGCCCGTAAAATCGGTCGCTGTATCGAGGTGCGCCAGAAAACCGATCGTCGGCACATCCTTATCCGTATTGGAGGGAAGAGTGGCCATGACGTAGCCGTTGTCGTCGATCGTCACGTCCTGCATGCCGATCTCCTTAAGTTCCTCTGCCAGCATTCGTCCCAGCGTCAGCTGGCCATCGGTCGTCGGGCAGGTTGTCCTGTTTTCATCCGATTGCGTATCTACCTGGGCGTAGGTTTTGAAGCGGGTAATGATTTCATTTTTCACGTTTGATCTCAACTCCTTGCAGTTATTGTACCAAAGTTCCGCCCAACTGCGAAACAAGCCTGGGACCGCGGTGCGCAGGCTGTCCAGGCTTTGCCGCCTTGCAGGATATGGACTAAGCTCTGATTCTTTGCAAATAATCTGCAAGAAGACGAACGCCGAAGCCAGTCGCACCGACGGTCTCATAGCCGCGATCGGACGGGGCTTGGACGGTATTGGCCATATCGATATGAGCCCATCTAACGCCTTCCCCGATGAACCGCCGCAGGAACAGAGCCGCCGCTCCAGCTCCGCCGTAGGAGCTGGAGCTGATGTTGTTCAGATCGGCGTAGTCGCTGCGCAGCAGCTCCTCGTCATCGTCGATCAGCGGCATCGGCCATACCCGGTCTCCGCACGTTTCGCCGCAGTCGCGCAGCGCTTCCGTTATAGAGGGATCGCCCCATACGCCGGAGACTCGCAGCCCGAGCGCGTGGCCGACGCTGCCCGTCAGCGTTGCGATATCCATGATCTCGGCTGCGCCAAGCCGCTGTGCGTGCAGCAAAGCGTCGGCCAGAATCAGCCGCCCCTCGGCGTCCGTGTTGCCGACCTGAACGGTCAGGTCGTTCGGATAGCGAACGATGGAGGAGGGGAGCAGAGCGCCCGACCCCGGCACGTTGTCCGCGACGGCGATTAGCGCGGCGACGTTGACCGCCGCTCCGCTGCGCGCCAGCAGATCGAGCGCTCCGGCGACGGCGCAGGCTCCGCCCATGTCGAAGCGGGCTTCGCTCAGATCGCGCCCCGTTTTTACGTTCATGCCGCCCATATCGAATGTCATCCCTTTGCCGACCAGCGCGACCAGGGGTTGGGACGGATCGGAGGCGTAGATCAGTTCGACGAGAGCGGGGGCATGGCGGCTGCCCTGGCTGACGGCCAGAAGTCCGTTCATGCCATGCGCAGCCAAATCATTCCCGCGATAGACTCGCACATGAACGTCCGGCAGATCCGCAAAACGCTGTTGAATTTCGTCCACAAGCCGCTCTGGAGTCATCACATTGGCAGGCTCGTTGCACCAATCTCGGGCAAGCATTGTGCTTTCTGCGCGATGCTGCGCCTTTTTGACCCACTCGATCGCAGCATCGCGAGTCGACGGGTCAACCAGAAGCCGCAGCGAAGAGGCCGCGCTTTTTCTCCCGGTCTCCTTCTTATAGGCATCGAACCTATAGCTGCCCAGCATCCAGCCTTCCAACCACGCCTGTACGCCGACTTCCGCGCCCAGACCGTCCATCGCCGGACCGAGATCGACCGCCGAGGTCTTGTAGCCTTCGCGGCCGACGGCCCGAGCGGCGCTTCCGGCCGCCCGCCGCAGCCGCTCGGCATTGAGGGCGTGCGCAGAGCCTAGCCCGACGATCGCCGCGTGACGTTGTCCGGGAGCTCCGTACAGCAGACTTGTTCGCCCCAAAGCGGCTGCGGAAGGAGTCGGCTCGACGTTAAGTCCGGGGATCCTCTCTTGGCCGCCTTCGAAGGCGAGATGGAGAATGACCTCCGACGACAAGGCCGGGCTTGAACTCGAACCCGTTCCGGGACGCGAATCGGACTCTGAGCCTGCCCCCGGCCCTTCCGCCGAAAGCTCATCCAGCCTTTCCACAATGTCGATCCTCATGCGTTAAGGCTCCTTTCCGTAGTCGATGTTCGCAAGCTCGTAGATCGCCTCGGCATATAGGGCGGTCGCCCGCAGCAGGCTGTCGATGGAGATCGACTCGTCCGGCTGGTGCGCCGTATCCTCCTCGCCCGGGAAAAGCGGGCCGAAGGCGACGCAACCGGGCAGCTTGCAGGCGTAAGTGCCGCCTCCCGTCGAGAGCAGCGTCGCAGTATGCCCGGTCTGCTCCGTGTAGATGCGCTGCAGCGCCCGGATCATCGGATGTTCGGCAGGCACTTCATGAGGCGTCTTAAGAGTCGGCGGCGTGAGCTGGAAGCCGTACGGCCGCAGCCGTTCTTCCAGCTTGCCGACAAGCTGCTCTCCGTTCGCGCAAGCCGGAAACCGGATGTTGAGCTGGAAGAACGCATCTTCCGCGGTTGGTGCGTAGCGAAGCAAACCGACGTTAACGGTGAGCGCTCCTGTCGCTTCATCCCGGCAGGAGATGCCGAGCGCCTCGCCGGAAGTGTCGGGAACGAGCAGCTCGACCGCGCCGCGGACGAACCGCTCGTCGTCCCCGCCCAGCGGCTGGCTGCCCAGAAACTCAAGCAGCCGCAGCCCGGCGTTGACGCCGATTTCCGGCATCATGCCGTGTGCGGACTTGCCGGCCATGCGCAGCACGGTCGAGCATTCCGACAATTGCAGGTCGGTCGAGGTCGTGCCGTGCAGTCCGTTCGCGGAGCAGAACGACCAGAACTCCGATACGACGGCCGCCAGCCTTTCCGGAGAGCCGTGAACGATCGCTTCCGCAGCGTCGGGCACCATATTCGCGGCGAAGCCGGAACGGAAGCCGCACAGCCTCAGCTCCGCTTCGCCCTCATCGCTGCCCGATAAGCGCAGCGTCATGGCCGTGTTGATCTGCCCTTTCTCCGCATGGACGATCGGGAAGTCGGCGTCGGGGGTAAATCCGGCGAGCGGAGGACGTTCATGGCGATTATAAGCGTCCATGCAGCTCATGCCGGTCTCCTCATCGGTTCCGAAGATCAGCCGAACCCGATGGCGCAATGGCAGACCGAGCTCCTTAACGATCAGCATGCCGTAAAACGCGGCCAGAGCCGGTCCCTTGTCGTCCAGCGCTCCCCGCGCATATAAACGGCCGTTTCGAATCGTGGGCACGAAGGGAGGGGAAGTCCATTCGCCGCTGGCGGGCACGACGTCGACATGGCTCAGTACCGCGATGTAGTTGTCCTTACTGTCTTTGCTATCTGCGAGACTTTCCGGACCGTCATAATCCGCGTAGCCGACGATGCCTTCAATCTCCGCCGTCGATAGTCCGTGCTTCCCGGCCAGTTCCAGCGTCCAAGCCAAAGCCCGGGCGGATTCTCGGCCAAGAGGGGCGTCCGGCCCCGCGGTGGCCTCGTCCTTCACGCTCGGAATCGCAAGGAGAGACGACAAGTCGCGCAGCAGCGCGTCTTGCCGTCTCCGTGCTTGCTCGATCCAATCGATGCGCGTCATAGCTTTTCCCCCCGGCGAAGCTGAATGACGCTGCGATTCTCGCCGATGACCAGTCCGTTGTCGTTGCGGATTTCCGGCGGACCGATCCGGTAGAGGCGGTCGATCGTTTCCCGGTTGTCGTAACCGATCTGCTCCAGTATAGAAGCGACCGCGATTGGCCATTCATCCTCCGAACCGTCGACGACCTTCAGCGCGAAGCCGAGCCTCTCCTTCTTCAGACCGAAGCAATAGATGCCTTTGGCTCCGCCCTTGGCGACAATGTTGTCGTCCATAAGCAGGTTCGGGCAGATTAAGTATTCAGCTGAAATCATGCGAGGATAAGCGTTCATCAGTCCCGTTACCTTGCGCACCGCCTCGCGCAGCGCCGGGTCGGCGATCAGATCCGGGCAGGCCAGCTTCAGGAAGGCGGTCGCCATGTGCCGCAGCGGCATGCCGAATACCGGGAAGCCGCAGCCGTCGGTGCCGATGCGGATGTCCTCCTGCGGAATCTCCGCCAGTTCGGCGGCCAGCGAAACGATGCGCCGCTGAACCGGATGATCGGGCGAATAGTAGTTGTCCAGCGAATAGCCCATACCGACGCAGGAGGCGAGCACGCCGAGGTGCTTGCCGGAGCAGTTGTGATAGATGCGACGCTGCGGCTGCCGCTCGGCGACGAGCGCATCCCGGGCGTCTGCGTCCAAGGGATAGGTCGGTTTGCAGACGAGCGTCTGTTCATCCAGCCCCAGCTTGCGGAGCATTCCCTCCAACGCCTCTACATGGTAGGGGAGAGCCCGGTGCGAAGCCATCATGATCGCCTGTTCCTCCGGGGTGAACCCGAACCGCTTGTCGAAGCCTTCCAGGAAAAAGGGCAGAGCCTGAATCGGCTTCGCCGCCGAGCGCATGAACGTGATTGCGTTCGGATCGCCGTATTGCCCGACAACGTCACCTTTTTCGTTCACTGCGCATACATGTCCGTAATGGACGTTTTCCAGAAAACCTCCGCGATATTCCAGCACAAGAGGCTCGGCTCCGTTCGCCAAGCTTTCCTCCAGTCCTGTTGCCAACTCGCTCATCCTTTTGTTCCTCCCTTATGGAAGAAGCTCCAGCTCGATGACCGTATCCTTCTCGTCGGGCAGGCGCGCGCCCTTCAGCGTAATAAACGCGCCGCTGTCGATGTCGGAATATTGCTCCGCCATCCAGGGGAGTTCTACCTTTAATTCAGTTCCGTCGCGAAGCAATCGCGCCCGCTTGATCCTGCCCTTCAGGCCGGCAAAATAGACCGGTCCGATGCCGCGATCGAAGACATGCGCGTACAGCTTGTTCCCATTTTGAGTATAACGGCCCCACTCCGGCTTGGCTAGCTCCGAAGCTCCGCATCCGTAGATGCTGTCGCCGTTTAAGCGCAGCCATTCTCCGACTTCGCCGAGTACGTCGAGAGATTCGCGGGTGACCTCGCCCTTGGCGTCCGGTCCGACGTTGAGCAGCAGATTGCCGTTCTTGCTGACGCATTCGACCAACGTACGAATGACCTGAGCGGCGGACTTGTATTCCCTATCCCCGGAATGATAGCCCCAGTTGTCGTTCAGCGTAATGCAGGCCTCCCACGGAATCGAGGCGCCGTTGACATCGACGATGCCGCCCGGAGGGATTATCTGTTCGGGAGAATAGAAATCGCCGGCGTATTCCTCGGGTTCCGCCGCGCGAATGTCCCCGCCGAGACGGTTGTCGATGATGATGTCCGGCTGGATCGAGCGGATCATGCGGATGAGCTCGGTCGCTCGCCATTTTTCCCCGGTCATATCGTCGTAGGAGAAGTCGAACCACATAATGTCGATCTTGCCGTAGTTCGTCAGCAGCTCGCGCACTTGGCCGTGCATATAGTCCAAGTAACGATCGAAGTCGATCGGCTTGTCCTTGGCGGCTTCGTTGTCCCGATCCGGATGAATGCGGTCGCCGTAGCCCGGATAATCGGGGTGATGCCAGTCGATGATCGAGTAGTAGAGACCAACGGATAGCCCTTCGGCGCGGAAGGCGTCGACGTATTCGCGAATCAGATCGCGCCCGGCCGGCGTATTCGTCGCTTTGAAATCGGTAAGCTTGCTGTCGAACAGACAGAAGCCGTCGTGGTGCTTTGTCGTTAACACCGCATATTTCTGTCCTGCCGCCTTGGCGGCGCGCGCCCAAGCCCGAGGATCGTACCGGGTCGCATCGAATTCGTCGAAGAAGACCTTGTACTGCTCGAAGCTCATTTTCTCGTTGCCCCGAACCCATTCTCCCCGCGCCGGAATCGAGTACAGCCCCCAGTGGATAAACATGCCGAACCGACTGCGCAGAAATTCTCTCGTTCTTTCTTCTCTTGTGCTCATTAGCGGACAACCTCCTACATTCTCCATATTCCCTGGCAAGATAAGGAGAGGAGCTATCCCATAAGCAAAGTTGCCAGAGATAATCGATAAATAAAGCAAGGGGTATGTGTCTCCCGGAGACTGCCTCATACGCTCCTGAAATGACCTTATCACGGGTTTACCTGTTCAAATTTCAGGAGTGTATAGCATCGGAGGGAGATACATACCCATTGCGCCTTTAACATCGATTATCTTTCACAACAACTTGATTGGCTTAGGGGACAGCACCCTCCCAACCGGCTTATTTCTTAATCTGAGCGTCGTACGCTTCTTGATAGATTGCGATCAGTCGCTTCAGGTTCATGCTGTCGAGCGTCTTGAGATAAGTGTCCCATTCCTTCTCGACGTCTGCATCGCCGGTGACGAAGCGAGCGAGCATTTCCTCTACGTAGTCGTTGACGGTTTTCGAGAGATCGGCGATTTCGGTCGCTTGCTCGTTCGTCATGAACAGAGGAGGAACGGTTGCGTAAGTGCTCGATTTGTAAGGCTCATAATTGTTTTTCGTCTCGTTGTAGAGAATGACTTCGAGATCGTCGTTGCCCTTGCTGACCGCGCTCAGACGGAATTCGTTGGAGCGAAGAGCCGGGCCGGTCTGCGCCCAGTTGACGTTCTGAACTTCGCCGAACGATTTCAGCTCGGACCATTTGGCCGGCTCGCCGTTAATGCCGATCTCGCCATCCGTCGCGTTGCGCCATTCCTGATCCGGACGTCCGTAGTTGCTGCGCAGCGTGTGCTCGTATTCGTACAGACCGTCGGCCCAGCGAAGCGCGACTTCCGGATTTTTCGCCTTGTTCGTGATCAGGAAGGAGCCGGTCGTCAAGCTCGTTGCGTCCGTAGGAGCATATTGCGCGCCGTTCGGACCTTTCAGCACGGGAACCGTCTTGTACTCGTTCCAACGTCCGCTCTCGCCGAGAAGCTGCGTGAATACGCCTTGGTGTCCGCCAGTAGAAGCGCCGAGCAGCGGAACGTCCGGATTTTCTCCGACCTGGATCAACTGGTTGTCGTCCTGAGTGAACGATTCCGGCGTAATCAGCCCTTCGGAATACAGCTTGTTCAGGTACTTCAAGCCTTCCTTCCATTCCGGCTTCGTGTACGAGACGTCGAGCTTGCCGTCTTGAACGAACAACCGCTTCGTCGTGCCGTATACCGGGTTATAGACGAATGAGTTCATCAGGAACGCGTCGATGGACGATCTCCACGATTTCGGAGAGATGGACAGCGCGACTTCGTCCGCCTTGCCGTTGCCGTTAGGGTCCTGCGTTTTGAACGCTTTAAGCACGTTGTACAGCTCTTCGGTCGTCTTAGGCATTTCCAAGCCGAGCTTGTCGAGCCAAGGCTGATAAATCCACATTTTCTGGCTCATCGAGCAGTGGTAGCATTCGTTGATTTCCGGCAGAGAGTAGATATTGCCGCCCGGAGCGGTAATCGCTTCCTTAATGTCGGGACGGTCGGCGAACAGCTTCTTCGTCTGCGTGCCTTGGCTCTCGATCAGGTCGTTCAGAGGCAGGAACACGCCCTGCGTGCCGTAGATCATTTCCTGCGCCGGGGAGACGTTCATGCCGAAGATGACGTCCGGATAGTCTTCGCTGGCGAGCACGAGGTTCAGCTTCTCCTGCATGCTTTGCTCCGGAACGACTTCCCATTCGATATGAACGTTCGTTTTCTCTTCGTACCATTTGGTGAACTCGTTGGTGGAGAAATCCTCGACGAGCGGGTTGCCGCGCACCATGACCTTAAGCGTCACTTTTTCCTTGGTGATCGGATAAGTGCCGGGCTCGGTCAGCAAGCTGCCTTCCGCGCTTGCGCTCCCTGCCGGTGCAGAGGAAGAAGAGGAGGCCTGGCCTCCTTCGTTTTTGGAGCTGGAGCAAGCGGCCAGCACCGTAGACAATAGCAGTACAGTCGCGATCATGCTAAACAAGGATTTCTTCATCATAATAGGATAGACCCTCCCGAGTGATTGCGATTTAATTTAGCCCTTTATCGAACCGATCATGACGCCTTTTACAAAAAACTTCTGAACAAACGGATAGACGAGCATGAGCGGGACGGACGAGATGACGATAAGCGAGTATTTGAGCAGCTCGCGCAAGCCTTGGCGGGCCGCCGCCGATTTCACGTCTCCCAGCATGTCGATCCGGACTTCGTTTTGTACGAGAATATCTCTAAGAATGAGTTGAAGCGGATACAATTGCGGGTTTTTCAAGTAGATCATGGCGTTAAAATATTGATTCCAATGGCCGACAGCGTAGAATAGCGCGATGACGGCGATAATCGGTCCCGACAGCGGGACGACGATCTTCAGCAGGAAACGGAAATCGTTGCAGCCGTCGATCTGGGACGCTTCAAGCAGCTCGCCCGGAATCGTTGTCTGGAAGTAGGTTCTCATAATGATGACGTTCCATACGGACAGAGCGGTCGGAATGAGCATCGCCCAGACGGTATCGATCATGCTCAGATCTTTAACGACGAAGTAGGTCGGAATCAGCCCGCCGTTAAACATCATCGTGAACACGAACAGCAGCATGAACTTGTTCCGTCCCCGGAAGTCCTTACGGGACAGCGGGTAGGCGGCGAGCACCGTCATAACGACGTTAACGAATGTTCCCGCGAGCGTATAGAAGAACGTGTTCTGGAAGCCGGTCAGAATATTTTTGTTTTTGAACACGGCTTTATAGCCTTCAAGAGACGGTTCCACCGGCCATAACCATACTTTGCCCGACAGGACGGCGTAGCTGGAGCTGAAGGAAGCGCTTACGACGTAGACCAAAGGGTACAGCACAACGATAAGCACGATCGTCAGCAGAATGTAGTTCGCGACATTAAAGGCACGGTCTCCGCCCGATTCCCGGATCGCGGCTCGATCGGAGGCTTTCATTCCTCTTACCATAGGCTTTCCTGCCCCACTTTCTTGGCCGTTTGATTCACGACGATGAGCAGCACGAAGCCGATCACGGCTTTGAACAGGCCGATAGCGGTGGCATACGAGAAGTTAAGCGCTTGCGAAACGAGGCCGATTTTGTACACGTACGTATCGATAACCTCTGAGGCCCGCAAATTCAACGCGTTTTGCATCAGCAAAATTTTCTCGAAGCCGGTCTCCATAATCTGACCCGTGTTCAAGATAAGCAGAATGACGGCAATCGGCATAATGCCCGGCAGGTCGATATGGCGCATGCGCTGGATTTTGCTCGCGCCGTCCATGACGGCCGCCTCGTGAAGCGAAGGATCGATTCCGGCCAATGCCGCCAAATAGATAATGCAGGCGAAGCCGACGTTCTGCCAGACGTGGGACCAAACATAGATCGATTGAAACATGCCCGCTTGCCCCATGAAATTGATCGGATCAACGCCGAACCAGCCCAGGAGCGAGTTGACAATGCCGGTCCGAGGGTCGAGAAACTGGAATAGCAAACCGACCACGACAACCAATGAGATGAAATAAGGCGCGTAGGTAACCATTTGTACGGTTTTTTTGAACCGCTCGTTTTTGACGTAATTCAATCCCAACGCCAACAGAATCGGAAAAGGAAAGCTGGCAATGAGAGTGTAGACGCTGATGGACAGCGTATTTCTGAGCAATCTCCAAAATTCGTAGGAATTAAAGAAACGCTCGAAATGGTCGAAGCCGACCCATGGACTTCCGAACATGCCTTTGGTGACAGTGAATTGCTTAAACGCGATAACGTTTCCAAACATCGGTACGTATTTGAATACGATGATGTAAAGAAGCGGTAGAGCGAACAACGCATACAGTTGCCAGCCTTTCCTTACATCGGTCAATGTTTTCAGTTGCCATCCCCCCTCGGCTTAAGACTTGGTGTTGCCGGCCGGTGATTCGAAGTATAGAGGGGGGAGGGGCTAACCGTAAAGCTGACAAAATCAAGGATTATGCACGAATTTAGATTGGCTTGTAAGCGCTTTTATTCCGTATTCATAGACTATTCAATTGTTTAGAATCAGCCGCGGGAATTACGGCGGAACTCCGTGGCGCTAAGGCCGTTGGACCTTTTGAAGGCGCGGCTGAACGAGTTGAGGGAGTAGTAACCGACCCAGGCGGAGATTTCGCTGACGGGCATGTCGCTCTCGACCAGCATTCGCTTGGCATGGCCCATGCGCACGTTCTCCAAGTAGTCGGAGAAATTCACGCCGGTCTGTTCTTTGAAAAAATAAGAAATGTACGCTTCCGATGTGTTGAAGCGATCGGCCAAGGTAGTCAGGCTCAAGTCGGTCTGCATATAGTGTTCGTCGAGATAGCGGATCAAGTCGTCTTTAAGCTGATTGTTATGGCTTTTCTTCCGGTCGTGCTGGCCGCGGCAGAGATGCAGGAAGGCGTCCGACAACTGGCCGAACGCCAGCTTAGCCGCACGTCCGGCTTCCGGGGCGAGCAGCGCCGTATGAATCATCTCGTGCTGTCGATCCGCCTCCGTTCCGGCCTGCTCGAGGCACTTCAGGAGCGTGCCGGTCATTTCATTCACGAGAATTTTGCCGATGGCGGCCGGCAAATTCGGCTGATCGAGATTATTCTCGCGAATTTGACCGAGCAGCGCCTCGGTTTCCGATACGCTGCCCGATTTGACGAGATTAATGAGCCGTTGCTCCACGTCCGGCGGGTAATAGTAGGCCGGCAGCGTAGTCGGACTGATCTCGTCGTCCTGCGCGACGATCGTGCGTTCCTCGGACCAGCTGGCTCGCTGCATCAACAGACGGGCTTCCTCGTATGAGCGGCTGATCTCGGTCATCTCCAGGTAACAACCGCCGACTGCCGCGTAGGTTTGCACGTTTAAAGCGGCGGCTATGCGGTTTTGGAGTTCCTTGAGCATGCGCCGGATTTCATCGAGAAAAGCTTCAGGGGAATCCGAGTCGTCGTTGAACAACAGGCCGATCTGGTTTTCGCCGAGATCGTGAGTCGAGATCGTTCGGCCGAAGCTTTTGACGATAATATCCCGAATGGCGATCTTGCGAAAGTCCAGCTCGGTGAGCATCGCTTCGTTATACGTGCCGTCATAGCCGGAGATGACGAGAATGCCGACGGAGAAGCGGCCGCCCTCCCAGGCTTGCCTGGAATGCTCCATGGCGACGGCGATGTCTTTGTTGGACAAGTAGTGGCCCCGAAGCAGCCGATCGTAAAAGCCGCTGCGAATGAGCGGAACCTGCTGTTCCATCTTCTCGGACAGAAAATCGTTGCTGTGGACCAGGCTGACGACGGAGGTACGGATCTGATCCCAGGCGTTGCGCTGAGAGGCAGCTTCTCCGCCGCCGAAGCGCTGGCTGGGCAGAACGCGCAGCAGCATCCAGAGCGGTCGACTGTTGCGGTAAGAGAACAGCAGGGCGGCCAGCAGGCCGAAGCCGAGACCGAGCAGAATAATCGTCAGGATCAATTCTTTAAAATAGTGCACCTGCTGAAGCACATAGGATTCGGGCTGCGCCGATACGTACGTCCAGCCGTTGTAGCGGGACGTCGTCTTCGTGACCAGCATGCTGCTGCCCTCGATATTCAACTGGGAGAAGCCGTCTGGCAGATCCTTCACCCCGCCGATGTCGGCGTCCGAGCCGATGCGACTGATAATGTCCCCTTTGGCGTCGGCGATAAAGGCGAAGCCTCCGTTGCTCGAATCCAGCTTGTGGAGCAGGCTGCGGATTTGATTGTCGTCGATCAGCATCAGAACGACGCCGGGTCGGTCCCGGGTTCCGAACGACTGCATATAGGAGACGACGGAATGGAGCTTGCCCCGATAAACGGCGGGCTGGCCGGGCAGGAACGTTTTGCGGCCCGCGGATTCCGTGAGTCCGTCCGCCCATTCCTCATAGGTTTGCTCGGCGTATCGGAATTCCAGATCGTAAAATTGCCGCAGCGAATGGGAGCTGTCCGGAGAGACGACGGCTCCGCTGCGTGGATACGCGACGTAGTAATCCAAAATGAAATGATTAAACAAGGGATAGTCGAACAGAGCGGTACGGAGCTCCAGGATGCGAACCGGATTCGTGCCGTAGAACGGCTTGTCGACGTAGAGAAAGCTCAGCACCTTGGGGGAGCTGGACACCTGCTCGGCGATCGTCTCCAGCTCCTCGAACCGGCGATCCATAATTTCCTTTGTCTGCTGCATGACCGTATAAGCCGTTTCTTTGGAGTTATTTTCCACTAAAGTTGACGTTCTGTCGTAGGCGTATAGGGCAACGGCCAGAAATCCGACCAGCAGAATGCCGTAAGGAGCGAAGAAATGAATCCACACCTTCATGCTACCGCGCTGTTTCTCTGTATTCATCAATGAACTCCCCCTGATATTTGCGTCTCTCTCTGATCTGTCTTTGGGTGAAAGGGCTTTCTAAATGATAACAAATAACATGCGTCAGCGGTATTCGCGAGCGGCTGTATTTTCTTGCCAAGCTCAGCTGAGGAAAGTGAAGCTGCTCTATCTCGTTTCTCTCTAGTTTGTCGGACAAAGCAGGTTATCGACGACCAGATCGTCAGGCGATTTTAGAAAGTGGGACGTCTTTGATCATAAAACTTCTGTATCATGTTATAATATATTACATTCAAAATGTTAAATTCAGCAATAATCTAAATAAACGAAGAATCATGTTATTTTTATTGACATAAACGTGCGAAAGTTATATTCTTTACTTGAGATAACGTTTGCTCATTATTATCTTGAGAAAACCTGGAAGAGGAGAGGGGAATGCGATTGGATGAAAATTATTTTTCAATTTGGGGTTGAAAAGGGGATTTATTTAGGGTAATATGTCGAATGAAAACGCAATCATGGTTGCGGAAAATGAAAAAGGTCAAAAAAAGAGTCGGAAATTCCGATATTTTTTTGACAAAGTTGCGAGAACGTTCTCGCAAATGCTGGGGGATGAATAAAATTGGCCGTGCAATTGAAGGACATTGCCAAGCGACTAAACATTTCGATCTCGACCGTATCCAGAGTCATTAACGGCACGGGCAGAGTTAATAAGGACACCAAGGAGCTGATTCTCAAGACGATAAAGGAAATGGGCTACCAGCCGAATGAGGTCGCGCGCAGCTTGAAGCGGAAGAGCGCCAATACGATCGGAGTTATCGTGCCCGATATCTCCAACAGCTTCTATGCGAGCGTCATCAAAGGCGTGGAGAAAGTGGCGAGAGAGAACGAGCACTCGGTCATCGTCTGCAACAGCGACGAGGATATCCAGAAGGAGGAAGAGTACGTTCAACTCCTGCTGCAGAAGCAGGTGACGGGACTCGTCCTTGCTACTGTAGGGGGAGATCCGCAGCTGTTCGAGCAATACAAGCGATCCGGCATTCCGTTTGTTTTCTTCGACAACCTGCCGAATACGCAGGAGAATTTCGACGTCGTGACGATTGACAACTTGAAGGCCGGCTACGAGCTGGCGAGGCATCTTGTCGAGCAGGGGCACGAGAAGCTGGCGATTCTGACCGGCCCGCAGCACCAATCGTCGGCGGCCGAGCGTCTGCAGGGATTTCGGAGATGCTTGGAGGAGAACGGGCTGTCCGTTCGGGACGAATGGATCGGCGTAGGGGAATTCCGCAAAGAGAGCGGCTACAAAATCATGAGCGAATGGTTGAAGCAGGATGAACTGCCGACGGCGATTTTCGCCGCGAACGATTTTCTGCTCTACGGCGCGATCAAAGCGATTTTGGAGAAGGGGCTGAGCGTTCCTCACGATATTGCAGCCGTATGCTTCGACGCCAACGACGAGACGGGCTTGATCCGGCCGCAGATCACTTCGGTCGTTCAGCCGGCGGATATGATCGGCTCGATTGCGGGAGAGATCATTATGAGGAAAGAGAAAAACAAAAATATGCCGGTGTTCGAGAAAATCGTGCTCGAGCCCAAGCTGATCATCAATGAGTCAAGCCAAAAACGTATCGGGGGATGACGACATGAACGACAACAAGGGGAAAAGGCTATGGGTATTTCCCGATTGCGAGCTGCCGCCGCCCGGCGAGCATCCGCTGGAAGGCCACGAATCGATCATCGTGCTGAACATGAACGACGACAAGGCGATCCTGCGGTTTACCTTGTACTTCCCAGACCAAGAGCCGGTGGAAGGCCTTGCCGCAGAGGTTGAAGGGCAGCGGGTGCGCTGCTTCCGGCTGGATCATCCGGAGGACCTTGGCGGGTACGTCGTGCC
Organism: Cohnella sp. LGH; assembly: GCF_017671885.1. Classification (NCBI taxonomy): domain Bacteria; kingdom Bacillati; phylum Bacillota; class Bacilli; order Caryophanales; family Paenibacillaceae; genus Cohnella; species Cohnella sp. LGH. The sequence goes on along the minus strand of NZ_CP072117.1, from coordinate 8,332,483 downwards.
GAAGGAGACACAGTATGCCGTCAAGCTGGTCAGCGACGTCCCGGTCGTAGTCCAGTACGGAAGATTGGATACCCGTCAGACGAATATGGCATTTTACACTACGATGGGGCTAAGCGTCTGATCTGCGAACGCCCGCTATGTTTTTGCTTTCGAATCGGCATTAGGGGCCTGCGGGTTTATCCGCGGTCTGCAACAACATATATAAGGAGGCAATAAGTATGACAAAGGGTTGGGTTAAGTCATTCTCCGCAGTATTGGTGCTTACGCTTGTGTTGGTTGGCTGTTCGAATTCCGGCAAGAACAACAATGAGACGGGAGGAGCGGCGAGCGGCAGTCCTTCGGCAGCGGGCGATCAGACGGTTATCGGCGGCGCGATCATGAATCTCGGCTGGCCTTGGTATCAGGGCGCGATCGACGGAATGAACAATTATGCCGCGAAGTCGGGCAAAAACTTAAAGCTGCAATTCGAAGACGGCAAGTTCGACATCAATACGCAGATCACTCAATTGGAAAATATGGCGCAGCTAGGGGCCAAAGGCATCGTCGTATTCCCGGTCGACGGCAAAGCGATCATTCCGACGATGGTCAAGCTGCATGAGCAGGGCGTGAAAATCGTCGTAGGCGACTACCCGCAATCGCCGGATAACCCGGAAGATGCAGTATGGGAAACGTTCGTCGGACACGACTTCAAGGAGATGGGCAAAGCCGCGGGCGAGGTTGCGATTAATTATTTGAAAACTCTGAATAAAGAAGATCCGACCGTCGTCTATTTGTCCGTTCCGGCCTCCGGCCAAGCGTCCGTCGATCGCTTCGAAGGATTTTCCAGCGTCATCAAGGAGGCGTTCCCAAATGCAAAAGTCATTGAAGAGGGAGACCCTAAAGGAGATCGCAACTCGGCGCAGACGCTGTTCGAGAACGTGCTTCAACGGAATAAATCGGTCGACGTTGTCAGCGGTCACAACGATGCGCTCGTTCTCGGCGCTTACAATGCGGCCGTCAGCACGAACCGCGACAAGGAAGTGAAGTTTATCGGTTTGGCCGGCGACAAGGAGGTGCTGCAGTACATCCAGGACGGCAATCCGGCGTGGATCGGCGAAGTGCTTCAGGATCCGGTCGTATTGGGAGAGGTTGCGCTTGAAGCGCTGCTAGCCTCGCTCGACGGCAAGGATCTTGGCGAGACGACGCCGCTGCCGAAGCCCGAGACGATTACTCCGGAGAACATCAACAACTACGATTGGAAGAATTGGTCCTGGCTGGGGAATTAAACAAACACGGGAGGGAACGGCGCATGTGGTTCCTTCCCCTGACCGGAAACAACGAGATGTAGAGGAGGAACATGCGATGTGCGCAATGCTGCTGCCGGAACCGAAAAAGGCGGTTTTCGGAGAAGGAACGACAGGCCGGTTCGTCGGCTTGAATCTCATCACATCGGAAATCGCGTCGCCTGGATTCGATGCGAAGGAAATCGCGGAGATGAAGCTGTGGAATTATCGAGACCTTGCGGTACGGGCCGATGAAGCCGATTCGCTTCACATCGATATCAAGCTGAGCGACGCGCTTCCCGCAGCCGACGGGCAGATCGATCGGCCGGAGCTGTACGAAAAGCAAGGCTTTAGCCTGCGTGTCGGATCAAGCGGCGTCGAGATCGCTTTTGCCCATCGGGACGGCTATGTGAACGCGTTGTCCACGCTGAAGCAGCTGTTGGCCAAGCACGACGAGGGAGGCTACACGCTGCGGGAGGCCGACATTCTCGACTGGCCGTCCATCGAGAGGCGGTCCGTTTCCAACACGTTTGCCTGGTATGCCGGCTACGGCCGAATCGGCTTCGATATGCAGCTATGGGGCTACGACGAATGGATCGAGTACTTGAACATTTGCTCCGACCTCAAAATCAATCAATTTAATATGTGCATGTACGGCTACTGGCCTTTCCAGTTCGACGAATATCCGGAAACGATGCTCCAAGGCTACAAAATGAAAGTATGGAACGAAGAAAGCCGCAATTGGATCGAGATCGCTTATACGCACCCGAACATTTCCGACGAGTTTCTATCGCGTCTGTTCGCTTACGGCCACAAGCTCGGCATCGATTTCTTCGCTTATATCGGCCTGAACAGCTACAACGGCGGGTATCCGAGCATCTACAAAGACAAGCGCATGGTATTGCCCAAAGACGGAAAATTCGTAAACGATTTCGATACATTGTGTCTGAGCAGGCCGGAAAATATCGCTTATCTGAAAGCGGCCGTCCGGCGCGTCGTCCAGCTTGGCTTCGACGGCATCGACTTCGAGGAGAGCGAAGAGTCCTACTGGTTCTGCAATTGCGATGCCTGCGCGGAGACGTTTATGAAGAACCGGACTCCTGCGGAGGCGAAGCATAAGGCCAACTTCTGGCTGCTGAACACGCTCTACACGGAGATCAAGGACGAGAATCCGGACTGCGTCGTCGGCGTTCGCGCTTGGCGCGAGCCACCGCTTGAGAAGGATCTGGCGTATTTGGAGGACTGCAAGCGCAGCATCCCGGAGGACATCGTTCTGTTCTGGGCTCCGGGGCTGTACGTCTCGGACGACGAGTTCCCGAAATGGGTCGACGTATTCGGCAAGGAACGGATCTGGGCCCGGGATACGGAGGCGAACGCGGTCGCATCGACGATGGGACGGCTGATGCGCATTTTCAAGACGAACGTGATCCGCGCCGACGAGGAGACGAATCACCAGTATATCGAGAAAGACATCGATATGCATATCGATTCCGTCAAACACGGCGTCAAGGGCATTAACGGCTACATGTTCGAATGGTACGGCTACTTCCTGAACCTGTATTCTCATGCCTATTACGGATGGGGCTCGACAAAGGATCACGAAACGTTCTACCGCTATTCCGTGGAGGCGGTGTTCGGCGCAGAGCTGGCCAACGATATTTTGTACGTACTGCGCAGAATGCTGACGATTCACGAGAGCCAGTTCAATATTTTCCCGACGGAGTTCCCTTTCCTGCGCAACAAGGTGAAGGCTGAGGATATCCCGGTCATTCAGGAAGCGATTAAAGAGTGGCCGGAACTCGGGGCGAGAATCCGGCGGATCAAGGAAGCGATTCGCGGCGACGAGCGGCTTAAGGTGTACGTCAAGCACTTCGACAAGATCGAAAATTCGCACGAACGCAATCGCATCATCTACGATCTGGCGCTGGCTTCGATTTCCTACGATCTTGCGGTAACCCCCGAGGATAAGCGGACCTTCCTACGGGAGATGGATCGGCTGAACGAGCTGGATTTCGATCTGGTGAAAAGAATGTACTTCGACGTCAATCCGGTCGACGAGACGGGGATGCCTTCGTGCATGTACCCGTACCATGAGCTGAAGAGAGTCATCCATAACGAGCTGGACCCGGACAACCGGAACGACAGACAAATTTTCCTGGGCGTCGAGGCGTTTGGCTGGCTGTGGCTATAGGAAGGGGAGCAAACGTATGAAAGACGGCATTCACGTAGTTTTCGGCTTCGATATGGAGACGGACGTCGGCAGCTTCACGCCTTATTACGACGGGGTGAAGAACGCAACCGGACCGCTCGTCGAGCTGTTCGACAAGAAAGGTATTAAAGGAACCTTCTATTATACGGGGGATGCGGCGCGCCGCAATCCCCAAAGCGTAGAACTCGTCAAGCTGAGCGGCAACGAGGTCGGCTGCCACTCGTTGTTCCACGAGACGGTCGGCGACGAGCTGTTCCCGATCCCGGGCGTCGTGCCGCTGCTGCCGGAGGAGGTGCCGCTGCGCATCGAGAAAGCGACGGAATGGGTGCAGCAAGTGCTTGGGCATCAGCCGGTTTCGTTCCGCGCGCCTCGTTTATGGGGTTCGACGGCGCTGCTGAACTCGCTGGAACGGCTGAACTACGTGTCGGACGCGTCCTATCCGATGTATTTCTACCGGGAGCGTTTTGTGCCGTACCATCCGAGCAGGAGCGACTGGACGAAGGAAGGCGATATGAACATCGTCGAGATTCCGAATTTCGCCGACATGGTGATGAAGAGCAACGATCCGGGGTTGGAGCGGGACCGCGACCAGTGGCCGCTGTTCCGGACGCAGAGCGCGGACGAGTTGATGAAGCGCATCGACGGATTCGTGAAGTTTCTGCGGGAGCGCAACCTGCCCGTCGTCCTCTGTTTCTACTTTCATCCGTGGGAGTTCATTCCGATCCAGGAGAGTTACCACTATGGCGAAGCGACGGTGACGCCGGACCGGTTCCTGACGCTTGGCTGCGGCGAGAAGGCAATGAGCGAGTTCTCGATTTTGATCGATAGATTAAAGGATATGGGCTCGACGTTCCATCGCGCGGACGATTTCGCCGCCCTGTGGAGCCGTGCCGGGAAGGCGGGGGTTTAATGGGCGGACCGGCGGAACAACCGATTATTGAGCTGCGCGACGTCTCCAAGTCGTTTCCCGGCGTTCGCGCTCTGGATCACGTCTCGTTCAGCCTGCGTCCCGGCGAATGCCGCGCGCTTGTCGGGGAGAACGGCGCGGGCAAGTCGACTCTGGCGAAAATCATCATCGGCCATTACACGCCCTCCGAAGGGGCTGTATATGTGGGCGGGACGAACGTCACCGAGAAGGGCGGCTACAACGTCCGCAGCTCTCAGGCGATGGGAATCGCCGTCGTCCATCAGGAGCTGCAGCTCATTCCCGAGATGAACGGCCTGGAAAATTTGTTTATCGGCAGCTACGCGAAGAGGTTCGGGCTGGTCGACCGTAAGGCGATGATGCGCAAAGCCGCCGAGATTATGGATTTTCTCGGGTCGAGCGTTGATCTGACGGTGCCGATCAAGGAGCTGCGCATGGCGGAGAAGCAGATCATTCAGCTCGCCAAGGCGGTATCCATGCAGGCGAAAATGATCATTATGGACGAGTTGACGGCCGTGCTGCAGGAGAAGGAGATCGAAAATATTTACCGCATCATCCGCGTGCTGAAGCAGCGGGGCATGGGCATCATCTATATCTCGCATCGGCTGGATGAGATTTTCGAGGTGTGCGACACCTATACGGTGCTGTGCGACGGTCGGATGATTCATTCCGGCGAGGTGGCGGACGTGGATAAGGACCGGCTGATCGAGATGATTATCGGCCGGGAGATGACGCAGATATTTCCGCCTCTTAACGATAAGTTCGGAGCGCCGGTGCTGGAGCTGAAAGGATTTAGCGCGGGCAAGGCTTTCCGTAACATCGACTTGACGGTGCGGGCCGGCGAGGTCGTCGGCATCGCCGGACTGGTCGGCGCGGGCAAGACGGAGCTGCTGAACGCGATTTTCGGCAATTACAGGACGACGGGCGGAGAAATGTATTGGAAGGGCGAGAAGGTGAATTTCCGCAAGCCGTCCGCCGCCATCCGCAAGGGAATCGGCCTTGTGCCCGACGAGCGCAAGCAGCTCGGGCTCGTGATGAATTTCAACGTCGTGCACAATATTACGCTGCCCTCTCTCAAGCGCTTTAAGAAAGGGACGATGCAGCACAAGCAGGAGCGGGAGCAGGCGAATCAGGTCGCGCAGCTGATGCGCGTCAAGGCGACGCCCCAGCAGTCGGTCGTTAAGCTCAGCGGGGGCAACCAGCAGAAGATCGTCATCTCCAAATGGGTGCTGGCGGATTCGGAGCTGTTCCTCTTCGACGAGCCGACCCGAGGCATCGACGTAGGGGCGAAGGCGGAAATCTACAAGCTGGTCGGCGAGCTGACCGCGAAGGGCAAGTCCGTTATTATCGTGTCGCCGGAGCTGGAGGAGCTGATTGGAACGTGCCATCGCATCTACGTTATGTTCGAGGGCGAGTTCCAGACCTGCGTATCCGGCGAGCAGAAAACGCAAAGCCATATCATTAGCAAGCTGCTGGGGGTGTGACCGTGGAAGCGACAAGCAATCAACGGAGGAGTCTCGTGCCGGGCGCGGCGTTCTCCTCCTTCTTTAAAGAGTGGGCCATTCTGTTTATCTTCGTAGGGCTGTTCGCGGCCTGCGCCATTTTCGTGGACGGATTTTTCGACGGCAACAACATTTTGAACATCGTCCGTCAAATCTCGTTTCTCGCCATTATCGCCCTGGGACAATTTTTCGTCATCTTGATCGGCGGCATCGATATGTCGGCTTCCTCGTCGATCGGCTTTACGAGCGTTCTGCTGGCCGGACTTGTGCATTGGGAGAACGTGCCGATCGCGCTCGCCATCGTCCTCGTTCTGCTGGCTTCCATCGCTGTCGGGTTCGTGAACGGCCTGATGGCGGTATACGGGAAAATTCCGGCCTTTATCGCCACTCTGGTCACGATGATCGTGCTCAAGGGCGTGAACTACTTGTACAGCAACAGCATTCCGATCTCCGGTCTTCCGGCAGGATTCAAAAATCTCGGAGCCGGCCATATCGGGCCGATTCCGACGCCGATCGTCATTCTGGCGGTCATCGCGATCGCCTGCTACGTCTTCACGATGCATACCGCAACGGGCAGAAGCATCTATGCCGTCGGGGGCAACGAGGAAGCCAGCCGTCTGTCGGGCATCAACACGAACAAAATCAAGATGATCGCCTTCATTCTGGGCAGCTTCCTGACGGCGATCGGCGCGATTCTAATTACGTCAAGAACGATGGCCGGCCAGCCTACGATCGGGGAAAATATGCTGTTCGACGTCATTACGGTCGTCGTGCTTGGCGGAACGTCTCTGTCGGGCGGCCGGGGCAAAGTGGTCGGAGTCGTCATTGCGGCGCTGATCCTCGGAATTATCGATAACGCGATGGTGCTTCTGGGCATCGGATCTTACTGGCAATGGATCATTAAAGGGCTTATTCTTGCGGCCGTCGTTCTGATAGACGCCAAAACTAAAAAAGACTAAGGGAGATTATGCGCCATGACAGCAAGAGTATATATACCGGACCACGAGTACAAGGAAAGAATTCAGAAAGCGGCAAAGCTTGCGGCAGACAAAGGGCTGGACATCCTGATCGTTAATTCCAACGAAGCGGACTATGCGAACGCACGCTACTTTAGCGGCTTCTGGCCTCTGTTCGAACGGGCGGGCGTGGCGATTACGCCTGCAGGCGATGCAGCGCTGATGGTCGGCCCGGAGAGCTCGGTGTATGCTCGCGACTTCGGCAAAATCGACAAGCAGTTCACACTGATGGAATACCGCGAATCCGCCAACCCGAGCTACCCGGAGTTGAAGCCGAACACCTATCGCGAGGTGTTCAAGGCGCTGGGCGTTACCGGCTCGAAGCTGAAAATCGGCGTTGCCAGTCTGCTCGACACGAGCGTTGTCATGATGGAAGGGCTGAAGAGCAACTTCCCGGAGGCGGAAATCGTCGGTGCGGACGAAATCATGGTCGCGCTGCGCAGCATCAAGTCGGAGAACGAGATCGCGTGTATGCGCGAAGGCTTCCGCATTACCGAGCTGGCGACGCAGGAGGTCATTCGCACGATTCGTCCGGGCATGACGGAGTGTCAAATGGTCGGCGTCGCGCAACGAGTCATCTATGAAAACGGGGCGGAGTACGAGGGCTTGCCGATGTACATCTTCAGCGAAAAATCGACCCGTCATGCGATCTCCCGGTCGTCCCACCGGGTCATCAACAAAGGCGACATCGTGCAGCTCAACCTTTCGGCCAAGGTAGACGGCTACTCGCCGAGCATCGGCATGCCGATCAGCCTCGGCAAGCTGACTCCGGAGCGCCGTGCGGTCATCGAATTCGGGCTGAAGGCGCACGAGTGGACGCAGGCGAACTTGAAGGCGGGCGTACTGGCAAGCGACGTAGCGAAAGGCTTCCTGCAATTTTTCAAAGATAACGGGTACGAGAAAAACTATCTGTACGGCCCGTGCCACGGCACGGGAATGATCGAGGTGGAAGCGCCGTGGATGGAGACGTCGTCTAGCTATCTGCTGCAGCCGAACATGACGTTCCAGATCGATACGTTCGTCACCACGGACACGTTCGGCATCCGCTGGGAGAAGGGCGCGGTCATCCGCGAGGACGGCTGCGAGCTGCTGTGCAGTCCGATCGGCACGATTCACGAATTGGAGTTTTAAGTAAGAGGAGAGGGCCTTTCCCTAAGAGAACCGCTGACGGTATTCTCTAGGGGAGAGGCCTTCTGTTTTCAGAAAACAGGAGCTGAAATAAGGCGCCTGGTTAAAGCCAACCTCCTCGGCAATGCGCGCGATCGGAAAATCGGTCTGCATGAGCAGCAGCTTGCTCTGCTCGATCCGGTAGCGGAGCAGATAGGCCATCGGAGACAGACCGTATTCTTTCTGCATGCAGCGGGCGACGTAGACCGGATGGAAGCTTAAGGCTTCGCCTAGGGAGCGAGCGGTAATCTCCTCGCGGTAGTGATTGCGGAGATAGGCGGCGGCCTGCTCTGCACATGCGGCGGCAGGCGACGCAAGCTGGGATTCGATGCTGGCGGTGAGCTGCCGCAGCGCTTCCTGGAACAGCACCTGCTGCTTGAACCGCGAGGCGTTCAAATGCGCTTCGGGAGCGAGGGCGATGATTTGCTCCATCAGCTCTCCGAATTTGCCGGGCTGGGGCAGCCTGGCGAACTGGGGGAGCACGAGCGGAAACGAGCTGGTATCGAATTTGTATGATTCGTCTCGTTCGTCGCGAAGCTCCGGCGTTCTGCGAGGCGGGACGGTATCCGTCGCGCGCCAGCTTCCCGCCGTCTGAAAATGCAGCCAGTAGTAATCGGTTTTCTCGCGGCAGCCTTCCGTCGCATAATGATAGGCATCCGGACGAAGGAGCAGAGCGGTTCCTTCCGAAACCTCGTAGCGACGATCTCCCTCCCCGATATAGAGGCATCCCTTCATGACCGCAAGCATATCGAATACGCCTATGTTTCTTCTGCTCATATGCTTCTCCCCGATCGTAAACTTCGTAAAGCCGCTTGCGATGAAATGCGGCAGCGGCGGCAGGGTGAACTCCAGAAGCTCCATGCGCATAGTCCTCCCGAATGAGGTTTGTAAATTGAAAGAAAGAGTTTGAAAACTGAACCATCGAACTTGTTAATGCCACTATAATTTGTTTTGCGCACAAAGTCTAACCTGTGCAGATTATACAAAGCATAATGGCTTGACAGGAGTTGTAAACGTGAAATCCAATCGTAATCCCTATGGGCTATGGGCGCTGGCCTGGCCCATCTTTATTGAAGTACTGCTGCAGACGCTGCTCGGGACCGTAGATACGGTCATGGTCAGCCGAATCTCGGACGATGCGGTGGCGGTCGTCGGTTTGTCCGGGCAGCTGTTTGCGGCGCTTACGACGCTATTCATGACCATCTCGGGAGGCGCGGGCATACTGATCGCCCAGAAGCTGGGTGCGAAACGCGGCGAGGACGCGAGGACGATTGCGATTATGGGGCTGACCGTATGCGGCGGCATCGGCCTGACGATCAGCCTGCTGTTGCTCACACAGGCGAAGGCGCTGGCTAATCTGCTGAACGTCTCTGCGGAACTGTTGCCTCTCTGGGACGTCTATGTCTCCTACTTCGGCGGCGGAATGATGCTTACCGCTCTAATTGCCGCGTTGAGCACGGCGATTCGCAACACGGGCAATACGAGAGCTCCGATGTATATCGGGATCGCGATGAACGTCATTCATATTGCGATGAACTACGTGCTCATATTCGGAATGTTCGGATTTCCGGAATGGGGGTTGTTCGGCGTAACCGTATCGGGCAACGTCAGCCGGCTGATCGCCGTCCTGCTGCTGTTCTACGTGTTCATTCAAGCGTTCGATCGCCGAATCGGCTTCAAGGATCTGTTTACGTTCAAGCCGAGACTGTTTAAGGAAATCGTTCATATCGGCTGGCCGCTTGGCGTGAACATGTCGGGCTGGGTATTCTCTCAGCTGGCGATCTATACCTTTATTGCGATGCTGGGTGCGGCGGAGCTGGCGACGAAAACGTATATGAGTACGTTGGAATCGTTCTGCTTTATGCTGGGCTACGCAATCTCTCTGGCTATTCAGATTCAGGTCGCGCACCTGTTCGGAGCGGGGAAGACAAGGGAAGCGTATGTCGGAGCTTATCGCGCGCTTGCGATCGGGATCGGCTTGGCGATGATCAATGCGCTGTTGCTGCTGTTCATGGGACGTCATCTGCTCGGCCTGTTTTCGCAAAATGAAGCGATTCTGGCGCTTGGAACGTCGCTGCTCGCGCTGAATCTGCTGCTGCAGCCGGGCAAGGTGCTCAACATGTCGCTGAACAATGCGCTTAACGCGGTCGGGGATACCCGCTATACGATGATGACCGCTCTTTGCTCCATGTCTCTTGTCGCGACGGGAGGCTCTTATTGGCTGGGTATTCATGCAGGCTGGGGGCTGGCCGGCATTTATTGCTGCATGATCGCCGACGAATGGGTACGAGGTCTTCTCGTGCTCCGACGATGGAAAGGGCAGAAGTATTTACGGAGAGCGGAGGCGGCTTCGCGCCCATTGGAATCCCGTGCAATCGCTGCGGAGACGGGGATGTCAGTGTGATTGTGATTGGGGCGCCCTTAAGGTGTCTTCATTTAATCTTCATAGAACCTTCATCCGATGTTCATGTTGGATTCTTTTATCCGTGCTAATATTATATTTAGATCAAGTATAAATTAAAACGGAGGGATTCTATATGACCACAACAACTTCCAACACCATGACCGTGAGCACCGTACTGAATCAACAAATCGCCAACTGGACCGTTCTTTATATGAAGCTTCACAATTTCCATTGGTACGTGAACGGGCCGCAATTTTTCACGCTGCATGCCAAATTCGAGGAGCTGTACACCGAAGCTGCCACCCATGTTGACGTTCTGGCGGAGAGACTGCTGGCGATCGGCGGAAAGCCTGTAGCGACCTTGACCGAAAGCCTGCGCCTGTCGAGCGTCCGTGAAGCGAGCGGGGATGAGTCGGCAGAGCAAATGGCGTCGTTCGTTGCGGAAGACTTCGCTCAACTGGCCGGCGAATTGAAGCAGGGCATTAAAGTCGCCGAATCGTTCGATGACGAGGATACGGCCGACCTGCTGTTAGGCATGAAAACGGGCTTGGAGAAGCATGCCTGGATGCTTAACGCCTTCGTCGGGCGCTGATTCCGGAAGCGAGTTGCGAAGCGCGGAGGGCCGAATTACAATAGACGGATAGGAGGCGAGTAAGATGGGAGCTTCTATTCGTCCGATCGGTCCCCCGCGCTTTGCCGTTGCCGTTCATATTTTGGTCGGACTGGCGCGAAGCGGCTGCAATCTGTCGAGTACAACGATCGCGGATCAAATTCATTCCCACGCGACCTTCATGCGCAGAATTTTAGCGCGACTAGCCCATGCCGGGCTTGTCGAGGCGCGCGAAGGCCGAGACGGAGGATATCGGCTGAAGCTGCCGGCGGAGCAGATTACGCTCGCAGACGTCTTTGCGGCGATCCGATGGGACGGCGCGGAGGAGTCGGGAAGCGAAAGCGGCAGTAAGGCGGAGGAGTCGCTATACGGCGAGGTCGATTGGAACGAACGGCTTGACGTGGAGTTGATCGGCATCATGAACGCGATGGATCGTCAGATGCTGGATTATTTGCGTCGGCACACAATTGCGAGTCTGGTCTGAATCGGGATCGGCTTTCTTAAAGGTCGTTACTATAGGAAAACTGGGATGGGGCTATCCTATAAGCGCATTAAGTTGCTCTGAAAGATGATCGACGGTGAACGTGACAGGGGTATATACCTTCTTCCGATGCTATACGCTCCTGAAATCTGAATGGGTAACCTGTTATAATGTGATTTCAGGAGCGTATGAGGCAGTCTCCAGGCTAATCATGACCCATAACGTTTCCAAATTGAATTGGAAATGAACTTTTTACGACGGCCCTATTTTTACACATGAGTTAACACCCTACGAAGAGACCTCTGCGAGGGAAGTTAGTCGAAAAAACATACAAAGCAACTCAGATCAGACTCAAACGACGGACGTTTGTAGTAAAAATCGTACAAAGCAACTCAGATCAGGCTCAAACGATGGACTTTTGTAGTAAAAATCGTACAGAGCAACTCGGATCAGGCTCAAACGATGGACGTTTGTAGGAAGAATCGTACAAAACGACCAAAATCAAGGGTTATATGTCGCTAAAACGTCTTCGATGAATATACGAATACCTTCTGGAAATTATCTGGAAGTGTTGTGGGTCATGATTAGGTCTACAGAAGGTATATATATCCCTTACCTTGTCTATCGATCATCTCGAGCAACTTTACTTATTGGACAGTCCCGTCTTGTGTTAATCCCGCCATTCCGCAAGTCGTCTAGACTTTTTTGCGGGATGGCTTCTTTTATATCTTTTAAATCTTACGAATTACTTAGCAAGTGCCAAGAGATTGTGGGCTTCATCTTCAAGTTGCGATTGCATGCGCTCGGCGAGCTTCCGACAGGTAAGCTTCTGGCTTTCAGTGAGAGTTCCTGCAAAATGCAGCGCCTCCAGGTAGTATGCGATAAAGCCGTACTCCTTGTTGTCAATTTCCGAATCATAGTTGAAGCTTTCCAGCCGCTTCAGACATTCCGCTGCAAGCTCGTTCCCGTAATGCTGGAGGTGAAGGAAGATATCGTATTCGCATTTAGTGTAGACAAACGGCGTTACATCGATGTATCCACTGTTTACGGCGTCGGTCCAATAATCCAGAGCGGCGGCGACAGGCAAGTCCTTGATTTGATTCAACTCGGCCTCGAATTGCCGGTCTTTTACTTGAATATCCGGAAACACCTTGTAAAATAACTGAAGATCGATCGTCTTGCGCATTGTCAGGCTGTAGTCGACATAGCCGTTATCGGTGGCAGCGAATGCGATAAAATCATCCGTCTTTGTTTAGCGCCGCAAACGCATCCTCGGCAATTAATCTCTGCATCGCTTTTAACGCCAACACTTGATATCCCGCGCGTACAATTCCCGCTTCAATCGCTATCGTAATTTTCCCGACATCATCGTCTGAGGAAGATTGTTCGACATCGTAGGAGCGTTCTGCGATCTTTTCAAATTGCTCGATTACTTTGCCGTGACCGCCCATATGCTCCTGCCAAAATTGAAAATCGAAATCGCCCATATTGTATTTCAGCGAATTGGCATGCTCGAATTGATTAGTCCGGTAGCTCCTTTATGGGGATTTGAAGTGAATTGATTTTATCGTAACATAGATGTTGGAAGAAATGACCTATATTTAGGCGGCGGCTTGCCGGCTATGTAACAGCTTCGATTTCCGTTAATAAGAGCTTGACAAACCTATACAATTGTATTATCTTAAATTTAAGATAAATTTCAAAAGAACATTTACGCTGAGAAATACGCTGAGAAATGAACGGAAGGAAGGTGAGGCCGATGACGGAGAATAAACGGGATACATCGCTTGATCTGTATATCGCTCTGACTCGGGCGAGCCAGTGGGTGAATGCGCATGTCGATCGGGACATTAAGCGCTCCGGTCTAAACCGGACCGAATTCGGAGTGCTTGAGCTGCTATATCATAAAGGGTCGCAGCCGCTGCAGCAGATCGGCGGAAAAGTGCTTATGAGCAGCGGCAACATCACTTACGTAGTGGATAAGCTGGAGCAAAAGGGACTCGTTCGGCGGAGAGCCTGCACGGAGGATAGACGCCTCGTGTACGCGGATATTACGGATGCGGGTCGTCAGATGATTGAAGAGGTTTTTCCCGAGCATACGGAAGTTATTCGACAGGCGGTAGACGGATTGGACGAGGGAGAAAAGATGGCGGTCAGTGCGTTGCTCAAAAAGCTTGGAAAAGCGGCGGAAGAGGGATTTAAATAGAAGCGCGCAGTCACGGGGCTGCCGGAAGTCAAGAATAAGACAATGGGCATCTGGTTTGCACAAGTCGCTTCTATTTTTGCCATATATCTTAAAATAAAGATTCTTAAAATTATCATATCAAAGGCGGAATGACGAATGAGCAGCTTCGAGACATTGGTGAAAGATCGCAGATCGGCGATGAAGTTCATACCTAACGTGGATATATCGGAACGCGAGCTGAACGAGATGTTTAGCTTAACGAAGTTCGCTCCCTCGGCGTTTAATCTTCAACATACGCACTATATCGTCGTGAAGGACCCGGAGATCAAAAACAAGCTTTACGGAGCGGCTAACAAGCAGTACAAAGTGCTAAGCTCCTCCGCCGTTATTCTTGTGTTGGGCAATACTAACGCCTACCAAGACGTTGGCCCCATTCATGAAGGCTTACTGAATCTGGGCGTTATGAGCAAGCAGGAGTATGATATGACCGTCGATTCGGTACTGTCTTTCTACGGAGAACGGGGAGAGTCGTTCAAACGCGACGAGGCGATCCGCAGCGCAAGCTTATCGGCGATGCTGTTCATGCTGATTGCCAAGGACAGAGGCTGGGATACTTGTCCGATGATCGGCTTCGATCCGGTTGCAGTCGGTCAAATCTTGAATATCCCCGATACGCACGTGCCGGCAATGATGATTACGATCGGCCATGAGGACACGTCGACACAGCGGCCTCGCGGCTACCGCAAGCCTGTAGGCGAGTTCGTGAGCTATAACGGTTTCTAAACGGACATTTCGATAAAAGGAGAGAATAACAATGACACAGCGTACAACAGGCATTCATCACGTTACGGCTTTCGTTAGAGACGCACAGGCTACCGTGGATTTTTACTCGGGAGTGCTTGGACTGAGACTGGTGAAAAAAACGATCAATTTCGATGCGCCGGAGGTGTACCACCTTTACTTCGGCAACGAAGCGGGCAGTCCGGGAACGATAATCACGTTCTTCCCGTGGGCGACGTCGCGCAAAGGGCGGATCGGGGGAGGACAGGTCGGAGTCACCTCTTATGTCGTGCCGATGGGAGCGCTGGACTTCTGGCGGGAGCGCTTTGAGAAGTTCCGCATTTCGACGACACAGACGAGCCGTTTCGGGGAGCGACTGCTGCAGCTGGAAGATCCGGACGGTCTAAGGGTCGAGTTGGTGGAGCGGGATGCTGGCACGTCAAGCCGGTGGGCGTTCGGAGGAGTTCCGGAGAATAAGGCGATTAAAGGCTTTGGCGGGGCGCTGCTGTTCAGTACGGCGCCGGAACGAACGGCGTTTGCGCTTGAGCGAGTGATGGGCTTGAGCAAAGTATCCGAGGAAGACGGCTACGTTCGATTCCAGGCTACCGGAGATTTGGGCAATATCATTGACGTTAACGTTGCGCCGATGGCTCCCGGCATTGGCGGAGCGGGAACGGTGCATCATATCGCTTGGAGAGCGACAGACGACGAGGATCATGCTCGCTGGAGGAGCCTTGTCGAGGAGAACGGCTTCCATCCGACCCCGTTTGTCGACCGGCAATATTTTAATGCGATTTATTTCCGCGAGGAAGGCGGAATACTGTTCGAGATCGCGACCGATCCTCCGGGCTTCGCACGGGATGAGCCTGCGGAGACGATGGGCGAGAAGCTGATGCTGCCGGATTGGTTCGAGCCGCATCGGGCACAGATCGAGCAGGGGCTAACGCCGATCGAAGTTCGCGTATTGGAGGAGGATCGCCAGTGAAGCACATTTATCGACAAGGCTCCGATACGAGCGCTCCTACGCTTTTGCTTCTGCACGGAACGGGCGGTACGGAGCAAGATTTGCTACCGCTGGCCGAGAGGATCTCGCAGGGCTCCTCTATTCTAAGCGTGAGGGGCAACGTACTGGAAAATGGCATGCCGCGGTTTTTCCGCAGGCTGGCCGAAGGGGTTTTCGATATGGAGGACCTCGAATTCCGGACGAAGGAGCTGCACGCTTTCTTGGACCAGGCGGCCGGCGAGTACGGCTTTGCCCGCGACAATGTGGTAGCGGTCGGCTATTCCAACGGCGCGAATATTGCAGGCAGCATGTTGTTTTACTACGCCAACTCTTTGCGCGGGGCGATTTTGCACCATCCGATGGTTCCGAGAAGGGATTTGCAGCTTCCCGATCTTGCCGGAGTACCGGTATTCATTGGCGCGGGAGAGAACGACCCCATCTGCACGCCGCAGGAAACCGGAGAACTTCAAGCGCTGCTGACGGGAGCGGGAGCCGAGGTCACGCTGCACTGGGAACAGTTCGGTCATCGATTGACGGCGACCGAGGCGGACGCGGCGGCTCAATGGTTTTCTCGAACATTCGAAGGAGGCGGAGAGCGAATATGATCGGACTCGATCCGGCGGATATTAGCGATAAGGACAGTTACAAACTGCTGATTGGCGGCATCATTCCTCGGCCGATCGCATTCGTCACGACGCTCTCCAAATCGGGGGTCCTGAACGCCGCTCCGTACAGCTATTTCAATATCGTAACGGCCAACCCGCCGATGATCTCGATTTCCGCGCAACGGAGAAACGGCGAGCGCAAGGATACGGCCAGAAACGCGATCGAGATCGGGCAGTTCGTTGTCCATATTTCCGACGAATCGAACATTGCGAAGATCAACGATACCGCCGCTAGCGTTCCGTCCGATCAGAGCGAGGTGGAGCTTGCCGGACTTACCCCGGTTCCGAGCTCGAAAATCGTTGTGCCGGGCGTCGCCGAGGCGAAAATCAGGCTCGAATGCGTGTTGGAGCAGGCGATTCCGCTAGGCGGCAGCGCGATGGCGCGCGCATGCGATCTGCTGATCGGGAAAGTCGTGTACTTCCATCTTGACGAGTCGGTGTACAAGGACGGATATGTCGATCCCGCTCAGCTCAAGGCGGTAAGCCGGCTGGCGGGCAGCTCCTATGCGAAGCTAGGCGATCTCTTTTCCATCGAGAGACCTCTATAAGACAACGAGCAACAGGCAGCGGCCGTACGCTGTCTGTTTTTTTGCGGATGAAATCCGGTTCCTGAACGTTGCATTGGGGAAGGTTATCTAATAGGACGCATCGATTTATCGGAACACGAAGGAGAGATTCATGCATACTCGCCGACAGCGCCGCGACGGAAAATTGGACGATCAGACGCTCCTCCTGCTCGCGGTTAACGGACTGTTTGTGATGGCTACCGCCTTGTCCGGCACTTATTTCGGAATCTATATCTGGAAAGCCAGCAACGATTATTTCAAGCTGGGATGGTTTACGCTGATCACTCATCTCTGCATGGGGCTGACGTTCTGGATTGCCGGCAATGCGGCCAAAGAAGGCAACAAGATGATTCTGCTAAGGCTGGGCATCGCGATTTCCGCCGGGTTCTACGCCCTTGTGCTTCTTCTGAAAGGGAGCGCCATGCACTATATTTGGTTGCTGGGCATCGTCCAGGGGGCGGCGACGGGGCTGTTTTGGCTGGCTTATAATGTCGTCTATTTCGAAGCGACGGAGCCGGACAATCGGGATAAGTTCAACGGCTGGGCAGGGACGATCGCTTCGCTAATCGGCATTGTCGTACCTTGGAGTTCCGGATGGCTCATCTCCCGTTTAGGCGGCGAAGGCGGCTATCGGGCGATCTTCATTGCTTCGGCGGGGGTGTTCTTGGCCGCGATTGCCACCAGCTTTTTCATTCGCAATCGCAAAACGTCGGGGAACTATCATTGGCAATGGCCATACCATCTGCTGAAACAGCGCGATTCTTCATGGCCGAAGGTCATGGGCGCATTGGCTGCTCAAGGTGTCCGCGAGAGCGTGTTTGGCGTCCTGATCGGAGTGTTAATCTACGTGCAGACCGGGAGCGAGATGAAGCTGGGCAACTATATGCTGCTGACTTCCGCGGTGGGCTTTGCGAGCTTTCTATGCGTGGGAAAATGGCTCAAACCCAAGTGGAGGTACGGAGGAATGCTGGCGGGAGCCGTGGCGCTTATCGCGGTTATTCTCCCGATGTTCGCCGGCTTCAGCTATGCGACGCTGCTTGCTTTCGGTCTTGGCGCCTCTTTGTTCTTCCCGTTGTACATTCTGCCGATGACTACGGTTGTCTTCGATTTGATCGGAAAAGACGAAGAGAGTGCGGAGAAAAGAGTGGAATACGTCGTAGCCCGGGAGCTGGCGCTTAACGTTGGCCGTATCGTCGGAATGGCTGTGTTCATGGGGGTCATCTATGTCAGCCAAACGCCGCCGGCGATGATGTGGCTGCTGCTCGCGATAGGAAGCTCTCCGCTGCTGAGCTGGCTGTTCATGCGCAAAGCGCTGCTGGCCGGAGAAAAACGAAAGGGGTTGACATGAAACCTTTTGGTTTCCTATAATGAAGACGTGAAATGAAACCAAAAGGTTTCCTATACGGAGGCGAAGTGACACATGACCGCATCACCTAATGAGAACAAACTGCCCGATATTCGTCAGACTCAACTGTTTAATGCGCCAATTGAGAAGGTTTGGACGGCCGTTGCGACCGCCGAAGGGATCGCGGCTTGGTTTATGCCGAACGATTTTCAGCCGAATGTCGGCCATGAGTTCCATCTCGATGCCGGGCCTTTCGGCAAATCCCCGTGCAAAGTAACGGAGATCGATCCGCCGAACCGACTTTCGTTTAACTGGGGCAAGGATTGGTTCGTGATATTCGAGCTGGTGGCCAAGGAAGGACAGACCGAATTTACGCTTATTCACGGCGGTTGGTCCACAGAGGGGGCGACCGAGTTCGGCGAGCCCCATGAAGTCGTGCGCGACCGGATGAACGGCGGCTGGGTCGGCATCGTGGCGAAGCTGGGCGAATATGTCCGCTCTTAACCGAGCTTCGGAGGAGCCGAAATACGACGTCTTCCAGGCGATCGCCGACCCGACCCGCAGGGGAGTCCTCCGCTTGCTCGGCGAGCGGGAGCTGCCGGTGAACGCGATCAGCAGTCATTTTCCGATGACTCGCACCGCGGTCTCCAAGCATTTGCGTATTTTGGCCGAAGCCGGGCTGGTAAAGGAGCGCAAGGTTGGCCGAGAGACGCGCTATCGTCTCGACGCTGATCCGTTGCGCGAGATCAAGAGCTGGCTGGCCTTCTATGAGCGTTTTTGGGAGAACAAGCTTGATGCGCTTAGGCGTTACGTTGAGGCGGACGAAGGGGATAATGAATAGAAGAAGAGGCCGAGTCCGGACGAAATTCGCCCGGGAGCTCGACCTCTTTTTTTTATTAAAGAAGCTTTAATGCCGAAGCCAAGAACACCTTCATCCCGACTATAAGCGACTCCTCGTCGATGTCGAACTTCGGATGATGATGCGGATGCACGATGCCTCGCTCCTTGTTGCCCGCGCCGACGTTGAAGTACGTTCCGGGAGCCTGGTTCAAGTAAGCGGAGAAATCGTCCGCCGACATGCTCGGTTGGATTTCGTACAGCGCGTCGCGGCCGAACAGCTCCGCTACGGCATCGGCTACGACGCGAGTCACTTCCGGATCGTTAACCAGCGGGCGATAGCCGTAATGATATTGGAGCTCGTACTCCGCTTCGTGAGCCTGTGTAATTCCCGCGAGGATTCGCTCCATGCGACGGGGGACGTCGGCACGCAGCTCCGTGTCCATGCAGCGGACCGTGCCGCAGAGCTGCACGCTTCCCGGAATGACATTATGAGCATGACCGCCAATAAACTGCGTTACGGAGACGACTAGTGGCTTCATCGGATCGGTCGTCCTGGAGGCGATATGCTGCAGGTTCGTCACGACCTGGGCGCCGATGGCGATGGCGTCGACCGTCTTGTGCGGTTCGGCGGCGTGGCCCCCCTTGCCGGTAATCGTAATCGTAAACGTATCCGGAGAAGCGAGCATCGGTCCGGCGACTACGCCAACCCGTCCGACCTCGACGGGCGATTGGAGATGCGCGCCGATGACATGGTTCACGCCGTCCATAACTCCGGCTGCGATCATTTCGTCCGCGCCGCCGGGCGGCAGCTCCTCCGCATGCTGGAATAGAAAACGTATCTCGCCTTCCAGCTCCTCCGCATGCTCTGATAATACCCGGGCCACGCCTAGCACGGTAGCCGTATGCCCGTCGTGGCCGCAAGCGTGCATGACGCCCTGCTCTTGCGAAGCGAACGGCAAGCCGGTGTCCTCCTGGATCGGCAAGGCGTCGATATCGGCGCGGATGGCCAGCGTACGTCCCGGGCGGGCTCCGACCAGCCGGGCCATGACGCTGGAGGCGGTGGGCCTCGTAACGATAAGTCCGCCAAAGCCGTTTAATATGTCCTCGATGTACTGCGCCGTTTTCGTCTCCGCGAAGGAAAGCTCCGGATGGCGGTGCAGATAACGCCGCCATTCCACGACTTGGGGATAGAGAGCTTCGGCTCTCTCCAGCAATCGGTCAAGATTCATATCGGACTCCTTCTAGCGCGCCTCGTAGGCCGCTTTGTTGCGTTCGATCTGTCCCAGATGCTTATCCACATGATTGCAAATGAACCGGTCGATAATATGAGAGACGGGGATAGGCTCGTCCAGCTTCTTCCCGATCAACGCCCATTGCTCTTCGCTCAGCTTGCGAAGCAGAATGGCGTTGTAGCGAGTGATTGCGTCGTAAACGGCGAGCAGTTCGGATAAATCCGTCTCGTTAAACCGTTGCCGGTCAACCCATTCTTCGTGAGCGAAGCTCGCCAGAGCTTCGACCGGCTCGGAGACGATTTTGCGAATGCGGTACGAGTTGACGATATTGGAATCGACCAGATGGCCTACAATTTCGTTGATGCTCCACTTGCCCAGGCCGGGCTGCCATAGCAGCAGCTCCTTGGGCAAATGTTCCACGCTGGCCCGGATTTTGTCCGCGGTCAACTCATAGTTGGCGATCGATGCTTCCCGTACTGCGGTCATGGCGTAATCCTCCCGATGATTATCCGGCTATGCGCCGTTATTTCTTAGATGCTTCGAAATAGGAATTGTCGTATACTTTGCTTACATCCAGCTTTTCTTTGATTGTGCCGGACTCCAGCAGGATGTCGGCCGTCGACTGGATGGCTTCCGCCGTCTCGGCGGTAATCGGATCGTTGATGTATTGCGTATTTTCGATCAGCGTCTTGACGAGCGCCTTGTCCATCTTCTTCTCGGTTGCGAGAATGTCGGCCGCTTCGTCCGGATTCTGAGCGACCCAATCCACCGCTTGCTGATATACTTTCAAGTACAGAGCGGTCAGATCGGGATGCTCCTTCAGGAATTTATCGCGGCCGATCATAACGGCCGGAGCGACGAAGCCCATCGTCTGCACGCTCTCTACGATACGGGCCCGGCCTGCGGCCACTTCCGTCGTTACGAACGGGTCCCAGATTCCCCAGGCGTCGACCTGGCCGGCCTGGAAAGCCGGGTTCGCTTCGTCCGGCTGAAGCTGCACGATTTTCACGTCGGATTCGCTCAACCCGTTCTTCTGCAGCGCCTTGATCAGGAAGATATGGCCGGAGGAGCCTTTCGCAACTGCGATCTGTTTGCCTTTCAAGTCGGCGATCGATTGAATCGGGCTGTCCGGCTTGACGATGACGCTGTTCTGATTGCCTTGAACGCCAGTAACGGAGATGACGGTAAACGGGCTGTTCGCGGCTTTGCCGGTAACGACCGTGCCGTCCCCGATGAACGAGAAATCTACGCGATCGGAGACGAGTCCTTCCAGCAAGGGAACGCTGCTCTGGAACTCGTTCCACTGGACCTTGGCGTTTGCTTTCTCGAAGGCTTCCTCGAACCAGCCTTTTTTCTTGGCGATGGTCAGCAGGTTCAAGCCGCCGTTGATCGCGATGTTGACGGTTGTTGTATCTTTCGAGGACTCTGCGCTCTCGCTTTTGCCGCAAGCGGTCAAGGCAAAGAGGGCTAACGATGCGGATAGCAGCCACAGGCCCGTTTTTCTGAGTGCGCGGATTCGTAATGAGGAAGCAGTCATGTTGCATTCTCCTTCGGATGTGAAATCAATTTCGATATTTGCATTGTATTATTTCCGAGTAATCTAGTAAAATAACTATGCTTTATATTTATATAACCAGAAGTTATGTAAAGGGGTCCTTTGTATGAACATCGAGCAATTCGAACATGCGGCCGCGATTGCCAAGACCGGCTCTATCTCGATTGCGGCCGAGCAGTTGCATGTCAGTCAGGCGGGGATCAGCAAATCGTTAGCGAAATTCGAGGAGGAGCTGGGCATTAAGCTCTTCAAGCGTTCGCGGCTGGGCACCGAGCCGACCGACCGGGGCAAAATCATCCTCCGCAAGATCGACGAGATTCTGACGCTGATCGAGGAGATCAAGGAAGAATCGCAAATCCAAAGCGCGCTGATCGAAGGCGAAGTCCGATTCTCGATCGGGCCGAACATCGTGGCGATCCTCTCTCAATCGATCATCTCGTTCAAGAGGGATCACCCTAACGTGCGACTGGCGATTACGGGCAAGAATTCCGAGGCGATCGTTCAGGATTTGAGGGAGGACCGCACTGATCTGGGTCTGATCTACTTCGATCGCCACAGACAAGAGGATCTTAAGGATTTAACGCTGCACAAAATGCTGGATTCCCGCATCATCGTATACGTCGGCAAGCGTTCGCCTCTAGCGGGGAGGGTGAGCGTAACGCCTGGCGATCTGCTCGATCAGACGTTCGTGAACGCGGACAACAATTACTCGAACTGGTTTATGCAGGATTTTATAGGCAAATACGGATCGGTCAATATTATTTTCACCTCCAACAACGTGGATATTCTGAAAAGAACGATTGCCGAGAATGTCGCCATCGGTATTTTCATCGAGCTGAGCATGAAGAACGACCCTCTGGTGACCGGAGGAGACATCGTCGGAATCCCGCTTGTCGATCACGAACCTAATACGGTGCCGCTTGGATGGGCCAGACTGACGAATAAACATTTTTCGATCGCGCAGAGGGAATTTCTGAAATATTTGATTCGGGAGTACGACAATTTTAAATAAGAAATCGATCGTCAGTATGTGAAGGGAATGACGAAGAAGGCGTATTGACAATGATTTTCGGCGTCTGATAAGATTCTCCGTAAATTCATGAAGGTCAGCATGATCACGCGCGGGAGGCTTCGCAATGACTACGGCAGCTTTGGAAATACGCAACTTGAACAAAACGTTCCGGTCCGGTGACGCCATAACCCATGCGCTGGACCGGATCGACTTTACGCTGGGGCGAGAGGAGTTCGTCTCGGTGATCGGCCCGAGCGGATGCGGTAAAAGTACACTGCTCAAAATCGTCGCCGGGTTGGACGTCGATTACGAGGGAACGGTTCGTCTGGATGACGCCGATGTAACGGGGCCGAGCAAGGAGAAAGGGTTTATTTTTCAGGAGCATCGTTTGTTTCCGTGGTTGACTGTGGAAAGAAATATTGCTGCGGATTTGTCCTTGAAGGACCCCGACGTACGGCGTCGGGTGGATGAGATGATCGGACTGGTACGGCTGCAGGGCTTTGAGAAAGCTTATCCGAAGCAGCTGTCGGGCGGGATGTCCCAACGGGTGGCGATCGCCAGGGCGCTGCTTCGGAACCCTAAGGTGCTGCTGCTGGACGAGCCATTCGGAGCATTGGACGCTTTCACGCGGAATCATATGCAGGAGTCTCTGTTGGACATTTGGCGGGAGAACCGCACGTCTATGCTGTTGGTTACGCACGATATCGACGAAGCGATTTTCCTGTCCAATCGAGTCGTCGTGATGGATGCCCGTCCCGGCAAAATCAAAGCGGTCGTTCCCGTTGATCTGCCCTATCCGCGAAACCGGGTAAGCTCCGCTTTTCAGGCGCTGCGGACGGAAGTGCTGTCGGCGCTGAACCATGTCGAGGAAGACACCGTCAGCTGGCATATCTAACGACTTTAACGAAAGGTTGTCTAAATCCATGTTCAGAAAAGAAAGGGTCATCCGCATTGCGCTGGGCAGCTCCATTCCCGTTGCCGTGCTTGTCGTCTGGCAGATTGCGGTCGAGCTTGGGCTGTTGAATCCGATGCTGTTTCCGGGTCCGATCTCCATCTTCGGCGATTTTTACGACATGATTTTGTCCGGGGAACTGGTTCATCATCTCGGAGTCAGCGTCGTTCGAGCGATGAGCGGATTTCTGATTGGAGCGGTCGCGGGGCTCGTTATCGGCATTTCCGTAGGTCTGTTTCGGAGGGCGGAGCACACGCTTGATCCGACGATTCAGATGCTGCGGACGGTGCCGTTGTTGGCCGTTACTCCGCTGTTTATTCTGTGGTTCGGATTCGGCGAGCTGTCGAAAATATTGCTCATCTCGATGGGCGCGTTTTTCCCCGTGTACGTCAATTCGTTCCTCGGCGTGCGCAACGTCGACGCCAAGCTGTTCGACGTCGCCCGCGTGCTGGAGTTCAGCAGATACCAGCAGATCGTCAAAGTCATTCTTCCCGGCGCGATGCCCAACATTCTGCTGGGCATTCGACTTTCTCTCAGCGTATCCTGGCTTTGCCTCGTCGTCGCGGAACTGATGGGGGCGGATGAGGGCGTCGGCTATCTGATCCAAGACGCGCGAGCTTATCTGCGTACCGGCGTCGTCTTTGTGGGCATCTTCATCTTTGCCATCGTCGGCAAGCTGACCGATTCTCTGGTCCGGATTTTGGAGGCCCGCCTGCTCAAGTGGCAGGACAGCTATCGGGGTTGAGCAGTTATTAATAGTATAATGTATCATAAAATAATTATATAATGATTAGTGCATATTTGGGCAGCGTTGGATGGAGAATGCTTGCGCTGTCGGCGGAGTCCATGGTATTCTCGGAATAACGATTTTTGACGGGAGGTGAAGGCAGGATGAATCGAGAGTTTGTGAACAACCAAGTCAGCCGATTGCCGATTGCGATGGCTGGCATCGTTCATGGCGCGCGCGAATACGGGAGAAATGCGTCCATTTTCGGCCATACGATTTCACAACTCTCGAGAAGGTTCCTGCCTTGACCGAAGCGGATTAACGTATCCGAACGGGCGTAGGGAATTTTCCCTGCGCCCTTTTTGTATTTGCCGGGCAGGAGCCTCCGATATTTCAGGAGGAACCGACATGTTAACGATAAATTGCCAAAACGTACGTAAATATAATGCAGCGCAGCTAGTGCTGGACAATGTGACCTTTGAGCTTCATCACGGAGAGAAGGCCGGTCTCGTGGGCCGCAACGGCAGCGGCAAAACGACGCTGATGCGTCTGATCGCCAAGCTGGATACGCCCGACGAGGGGCTGCTTACCGTGCGCAAAGACGCCGGAATCGGTTACTTGGAGCAAATTCCCGCCAATATGGCGCATCGTTCTGTATACGATGTGCTAGCTCTCGGATATAGCGGACTGTTGGAGTGCCGGGCTCAGATGGCCGATTTGGAGAAGCGGATGTCGGAACCGGCAGCCGCGGACGATCCGGTCCGCCTGGAGGAGCTGCTGCAGCGCTATGCCTTGCTTCAGGAACGGTTCGAGCGGGAGGACGGCTATGAGATGGACGCGCGTATCGATCAGATCGCTGGGGGGTTGCGGATCGATAAGACGTGGTACGAGCGGGACTACGGCTCGTTGTCAGGAGGAGAGAGGACGAAGGTAGGGCTGGCCTCGCAATTGATCCGCAAGCCGGATCTGCTGCTGCTCGACGAACCGACGAACCATCTGGACATGAAAGGCGTTGAGTGGCTGGAGGAGTTTCTGCTGAAGTATGAAGGCGCGTGCTTGATCGTCTCGCACGACCGTTATTTTCTGGACCGGGTCGTAACGAAGATCGTTGAGCTGGAGGATGGGGAATCGCTCGTTTTCCATGCCAATTACACGAAATATATGAAGGAGAAGGAAGAGCTTCTGCTTCAGCAGTTCGCCGATTACCAGGAGCAGCAGAAAAAAATCAAAAAGATGCGCGAAACGATCAAACAGCTGATGGAATGGGGCAGAATCGGCGACAACGGCAAGTTTTTCCGCAGGGCCGCTTCCATGCAGAAGGCGTTGGATCGAATGGAGAAGGTGAAGCGTCCGGCGCTTGATCGCAAGGAGGCGGAGTTCGAGCTTCGGCCGACCGATCGTTCCGGCAAGCAGGTGATCGCGCTGGACAGCGTGGCTAAGCGATACGGGAATAAGGACATTCTGAGGAGCGCTTCGGCGCAGCTGGAATACGGAGAAAAGGTGACGCTCATCGGCCGCAACGGCGCGGGCAAGTCGACGCTGCTCCGGCTGATCCTCGGCGAGGAGCAAGCGGACGGAGGCGAGCTTAAGCTCGGTTCGCGCGTAGAGATCGGGTATTTGGCCCAACAGCAGCAGCCGGAAGAACCGAAGGAGTCGGTGTTGGATTATTTTCGCCGTGAGGCCGGCATGGAAGAAGGGGAAGCCAGATCGCGTCTGGCGGCCTATCTGTTCTACGGAGCCGACGTGTTTAAGCCGGTTGGTCTGCTGTCCGGCGGGGAATGGACGAGGCTGAGGTTGGCGCTGCTTGTGCTGCGCAAGCCCAATCTGCTCGTACTGGACGAACCGACGAACCATATGGATATCGCGTCGAGGGAGGCGCTCGAGGAAGCGCTGATCGAGTATCCGGGGACCATTCTGGCGGTGACTCACGATCGTTATTTGATCAATCGGCTGGCGCAAAAGGTTTGGGAGCTGGATGAGGGACGCCTGGCGGTTTATTTGGGGGATTTCGACGATTACAAGGCGGAGAGCAGGCGCAGAGCGGCTGCCTTAGAGTTTTCCGAAGAAGCTGAATCCTTGCCATCGCGCGGCGTTCGGCCGAGAGCGGCCTTCGAGCGTCCGGGGGCGATCAAGCGGCAGGGCTCCGTTGGGCAGCCCGATCTTATTCGCGAGCGCCTGGAAACGGAGATCGCCGAGCTAGAGCGGCGACTGGCCGAGCTGGATGCCCGGACGCACGACGGAACGCCGATCAGTCCCCCCGAATTGGAGAAGGATTGGGAGGCAAGAGAGGATGTGCGGGGACGTCTGGATCGTCTGTACGAGCAATGGATGGAAGCGGCTGACGAATAATTCGTTTTTGTCCGGGAAGGCTAGCATCGACATTAGACTTGGCGTTCCCGAACTGAACGGAGGCGATCGAACAGATGGGCAGAAGTAGAAGACGGAGGCTGGCGGTGCCCGGAGCGGAAGAGGGCGTTAGCGTCCTCAAAGCGGACGTGATGCGCAAGGAGGGCTACTCGGTCGATCCGCAGCGGCCGGACGCGGTGAAGTACGAGGTTGCCAAGGAAATCGGCGTGCCGCTGGAGCCGGGCGACAACGGGAAACTGACGACGGAGGAAGCCGGGCAGGTTGGAGGAAGAATCGGCGGCGCAATGGTGCGGGAGATGATCCGGATGGCTCAGGAGCAATTGAGGCATAAAAGGTAAGAGCAAGAAGGGGCTATCCCATAGCCAAGTTCGATTGCTGGCTTATGCCTCGGAAGATGCTCCTGAAATGGAAAGGGTAAACCCGTTAAGAGGTCATTTCAGGGGCGTGCGAGGCTCCTCAGGGAGGGGGCGGGGTGCTTACCCCTCCCTTACATATTCTATTTATCTCAGGGACTCTGATTTTGTGGGACCCCTCCTCTATTTTCAACTTGGAGGAAACGTTAAAACGGAAAATCCGCGTTATTTTCCCGTAATAGGTGAAAATGGACGATTTAAAGTGGAAAACTCTCTTTATTTTTCCGAAATGGCCGAATTTGCAAAATTAAAGCGGATTATCCGCTTTATGCGACCCCGAAAGGGTGAGGATGCACATTTAAGGCGGGATTTCCGCTTAAGGCTAACAATCGTCGCTCCTACCCCAACTAACCGACCTGCGTGTAAGACGGCGGGTTTTTTGAGCTGTTTTTCAAGGTTATCGTTAAGGGGTCGTGAATCTAAGGAAACTTTAAGAAACCTCAGGCTGGGGTATACGGTAGAATAATAGAAAAAAGGTTCTCCGCGATTCGCAAGGGAGAGGATATGGACATGAATCTGTTGATCAAGCTGGGCAACCGGAGATTCGTGCTTTTTACTTTGATATTGCTGCTGAAGTGCTGTCTCGCCTGGTTCGTGGTGTTCGAAGACGGTCCTTCGGTGACGACGATGCTGACGGAAATTCCGTTTTTCTGGGTCGTTTTCTGCCTGATCGAATGGTTCGCGACTAAGCGCAAGCTGCTTTATTACACGATCGCCAACCTGCTGTTTACGCTGCTTTATTTTACGGTGCTGATGTATTACAAATATTACGGCGTTATCGTAACCTATCATGCGCTCAATCAAGCCAATAAAGTCGCTCAGGTCGGAGACAGCACCTACTCGCTGATGGACCCGTACTATTTGCTAGTGTTCGTCGATATCCTCGTTCTGGTAGCCATCCCTCTGTGGCTGAGGAGCCGAACGAAGGGATTCCAGCTGCAATTGAGGCCGATTAGCCGCAAGGCGCTGTCCGTTCTGCTTGTCGTGTCCGTCATGCTTTGCTTTATCAGCATCTGGCCTAACCGCGCCAGCATGAACGAGAATATGCAAGCGGAGGAAATGGGCATTCTGAATTACGAGTTTTACACGATATTCGCGGATGACAAGGTCGATGAGGAAAGGGTAGACATGAAGGAAATTACCCAAGCCCGAATCGACGAGCTGAAAGGAAAGACGTCCCGGGAGCAACCGCTCTATTACGGTGCAGCAGAGGGAAAAAACGTCATTATCGTTCAGATGGAATCGATGCAGAACTTCCTGATCGGCCTTCGGGTGAACGGCCGGGAGGCGATGCCGAATTTATCTAAGCTCGCCCGGGAGAATTTCCATTTCGATCGTTTCTATGCGATGGTTGGGCAGGGGACGACGGCGGATGCCGAATACGTGGTGAATACGTCTTTATATGTACCTAAGCACGAGCCGGCGACGAAAAACAACGCGAAAAAGGAGCTGCCGAGCCTGCCTAAACTGCTGAAGAGCTACGGCTACGATACGGCTACGTTCCACACGAACGACGTTCAGTTCTGGAACCGGACCGAGCTATATCCGGCACTTGGGTTCGACCGGTATTACGACAAAAGCTTTTTCGGGGATACGGATCATATCGCGTTCGGCTCGTCCGACGAAGTTCTGTACGAGAAGACGATCGAAGAGTTGAAGAAAATGAACGAAAGCGATCGTCCCTTCTACGCGCAGGTGCTGAGCATGAGCGCTCATCACCCTTACAATCTGCCGGAATCGAAGCGCCGTTTGGCCCTTCCCGAGGAGATGGAGGATTCGATGATCGGGCGGTACATTCAGGCGCAAAATTACGCCGACTATGCGATAGGCGCCTTCATCGACGATCTGAAAAGCAGCGGGCTGTGGGAAGATAGCGTTGTGCTTTTCTACGGCGACCATCAAGGCTTGCCCGTATACTCGATGAATGACGAAGAGCGCGAGCTCATGAAGGAATTGGTCGGCCATGAGTACGGTTATGCGGAAATGTTCAACGTACCGCTCATTATGCACGTTCCGGATGCGACCTATCCTGCGGTCATTGAGCGTACGGGGGGACAAATCGATCTGTTGCCGACCGTAGCTAATCTGGTAGGGGCTTCTCTCGGGAATCAGCTTTATTTCGGGCAGGATCTATTGAACTCGGACTCCAATGTGCTCCCGATGCGGCACTTCCTGCCGACCGGCTCCATCGTGTCGGATACCGGAGTGTTCATTACCGGCAACGACTACGAGGACGGCGCGAACTATCCTTTCGACGGTGAAGAGCTGTCTGAAGGCAGCGGCGCTTCGCGGTCCGAATACGAGCGAGCGCTGGAGCTGCTTAATCTGTCCGACAGCTTCGTAGAGCAATTGCCGGACAGAAGTCCTCAGCCATAGAAAAAGCTCCTCTCCGGGCAAAACGACTGACCGTTGCCTCGGCGAAGTTCCGAGGATTGTCGGAAATGCGTTGAAGTATCGGGAACGGACAAGTGGTATAATAGGCACATTACTGCGTAGCGGAAAAGGTGTTGGCCCCGGATGAGTCTCGTGTCGGACATTCTCTCCAACATTACCAAAGAGAATTTGACCCATATATTGGAACAATATCGCAATTTCGGGCCTTTGCCGGGTATAGCGCTTACGTTCATGAAATCGTTTATCCCGCCTCTGCCGACGATTCTGATCGTCGGAGTGAATGCGGCCGTCTATGGCTTGTGGCTTGGTTTTCTCTACTCCTGGATCGGAATCGTTGCGGGCTGTCTGACGACATTTCTCGTAGTGCGCAAAATTGCCGGACATCCTTATTTCGTTCGAATGGCGCAAAAGCCCAAGGTCCAGAAGAGCTTGAAGTGGGTGCGCCGCAACGCGTTCAGTTATGTGTTTCTGCTTAGCATTTTCCCGGTCGGGCCGTTTGTCGTTATCAATATCGCCGCGGCTATCGCGCAGATGCGGATTCGCTCGTTCCTCATCGCGATTCTGTTCGGCAAGGCGATCATGGTCATGTCGGTATCGATCATCGGCCACGATCTGATGCGGTTCGTCGAGCGGCCGTTTGAACTCGTCTACGTCGTGCTGTTCGTGGGTCTGTCGCTGTGGATCAGCAAAAGGATCGAGCGGCGGTTTACGAGGGATGACGAGAATGGAGGAGACCCGGAGGGCTCCCCGGAGCGCGTAGGGTCGTAATGGGTGTGTAATAATGTATTTGGAAAGGGAGGGTGAATCAATATGTTGAGTTTTGAAGAGAAGCTGGCGATTATGCAGTCGTTTCCTGAATTGCAGCGCAAAGACGTTTCCCTGGGAAGAGTGAACTTTCATTATGACGCCAGTCTGACGGATAAGAAAAACGTGGGCTATCATTTTCATCCGAACGGCAACGGCTACGTGTATGCAGTCGGGTTGGACGGCGTTGAGACGGACGGGAAAGGCTTTGCCAACGTTCGCGATTACGATGAACCGCAGCTAAGAGAGCTGGTTGCCCGGTCGATCCGGCTGTTAGGAGGAAGCGCGTCATCCGGGAAGTCGGATTCTGGAACGGCAGGAACGTTGGACGCGGAAGCCGAAAGCGAGAAATGGCGCAACGAAGACGGCGACGAGCTGTCTTTGCAGTTTGAGGACGATATGTGGTATCTGTTTGCGGGACTGAATCTCGAAATGGCGTTCGAAACGCGCGAAGAAGCCGAGGAGTACTTGGCCGACGAAGGGTTCGTTATTGCAGGAAATTGACAGCTTGCGGGAATAGCGGCATAATGAAGGAAATAATGTCGAGGAAGCACCTCACAAAGATAAACACAGATGTGTTTCTTTGCTGGGGTGCTATTTTTGTTGATGCGGAGGGAGCAGGAAGGAACATGAAAAAGAAAACGTACGAAGAGCTGATCAAGGAGTCGCCGGTTACTTACGACATGTATGCGAATATGGAAGACGACGGCAGACGCTATGAAATTTCCGACGGCGTATTGGAGCTGATGAGTCCTGCACCGACGCCTACGCATCAGTCGGTGGTGAACGAGCTGCAGTACAAGTTTAATGTCAGCTGCCGCAACGATTACATTATCTACTCATCGCCAATCGACGTCATTTTGTCCGCTACGGAAGTCCGCCAGCCGGACCTGATCATGATCCATCGCAGCAGAATGGAGATTATTGGCGGCAAGGGCATCAATGGTGCGCCGGATTTAGTCGTTGAAATCTCCTCCAAGCATTCGCGCAGACGGGACAAGGTGCAGAAACGCATCGTCTACGCCAAATACGACGTGCCGGAATATTGGATCGTCGATCTCTCCAACTTTACGTTGGAACAGTATGTGCTGGATGGTGAACGTTACGAACTGATCGACGTATACGCCGAAGACGATAAGATCAGCTCCAAGGCAGCCTCGTGCGCGTCGTTCAGCATGGGCGAGATTGTGCGGAATTTGCCCATACAGCCGGATAAGATAAATTAGTTAAATTAGTTTTCCTGCGCTGTGTGTGTGAGTCATTATAACAAGGAAAGGGGCGCCATAGGCATGAAAAAGAAAACATACGAAGAGCTGATCAAAGAGACGCCGGTTACTTACGACATGTACGCAGATATGGAAGACGACGGCAGACGCTATGAAATTTCCGACGGCGTGCTGGAGCTAATGAGTCCTGCTCCGACGACAACACATCAGTCGTTTGTTTATGAGTTGCAGTATAAGCTTAATGAGAGCTGCCGCAACGAATACATCATCTACTCGTCGCCAATAGACGTTATTTTGTCCGATACGGAAGTCCGGCAGCCGGACCTCATCATGATCCATCGCATTAGAATGGATATTATTGAAAAGAGAGGCATCAACGGCGCCCCCGACTTGGTCGTCGAGATCTCCTCCGAGCATTCGCGCAGACGGGACAAGGTGCAGAAACGCATCGTATATGCCAAATACGGCGTTCCGGAATATTGGATCGTCGACCTCTCCAACTTAACGTTGGAACAATATGTGCTGGATGGTGATCGTTACGAACTGATCGACGTATATGCTGAAGACGATAAGATCAGCTCCAAGGCAGCTTTATGCGCCTCGTTCAGCATGAACGAGATTGTGCGGAGTTTGCCTGTTCATCCGGATTTGCTTGACTGATACTGAAACGCATTAGGGGGTTCATCCGTACATAAAGATTAAGAAAATCTTATCCTATATGTGTCGAGCTTATCTGAAGCCGGCAAGTCATCCTTTTTGGAATATAAGGATCTTCCCATGCTTCGGTTCAACACATATAGCAGGAAATCAGGAGGAACTCATGAAGCGAATTTTGCTATTTATTCTAACCAACTTGCTCGTCATGATCACGATCGGCATCATCTTGTCCGTGTTCGGAGTTAGCTCGTATTTGAATGAATCGGGCGGAATCGATTTTGGCTCGTTGCTCGTATTCAGCGCCATCGTCGGCTTTACCGGAGCGTTTATCTCTCTGGCGATGTCCCGCTGGATGGCCAAAATGATGATGAAAGTCCAGGTCCTCAAGCCGGAGGACAATTTGAGCTACGGCGAGCGTCAAGTCGTCGATATGGTTCACCGTCTGTCCCGCGCCGCGGGGCTCACGCATATGCCCGAGGTCGGCATCTACGAATCGAATGAGGTGAATGCGTTCGCCACCGGCCCTTCGAAGAAGCGCTCCCTCGTCGCCGTATCGAGCGGACTCCTGCACGAGCTTGACGAAAATGCAGTGGAAGCCATCATCGCCCACGAAGTCGCCCACGTTGCTAACGGAGACATGGTCACGATGACGCTGCTGCAGGGAGTCGTCAACACGTTTGTCGTCTTCCTGTCGCGTATCGCCGCTTGGGCCGTATCGCGGCTCGTGAAGGAAGAATTGGCCGGGCTTGTTCACTTTATCGCCGTTATCGTCTTCCAGATCGCCTTCTCCATTCTGGGCAGCCTTGTCGTTCTGGCTTATTCCAGACATCGCGAGTTCCATGCCGATGCCGGCGGCGCCCATCTGGCGGGCCGCGACAAAATGATTCACGCGCTGCGCGGGCTCAAAGCCTATCAGGATCGTATGCAGGACAGTCAGCAAACCGCGATCTCCACTCTGCAAATCAGCGGCAAGAAGAGAAGCGCTTTGTTCTCGACGCACCCGGACCTCGAAGAGAGAATCCGTCGTTTGCAAGCCGGTTAATCCCCTTCGGGGAAAAATCAAGGCCGTCCCGTCAGCTGCTGCTGTGGGGCGGCCTTCATCGTCGCTTAATTCGATTCGTTGTACGTTCTAAGCAGGGAGTAGCGGTTGGGGCGAATACGGTGCGCCTCGCGCAAGCTTCGCTCGAGCAGCTCTTGGCCGATGCCGAGCGCTTCGGGGGCGGTCGGCCCTCCTGCCAGCGCAAGCAGTCGGCGGATTTCCTCGCCGCTTGGAATGCGGGCGATCGCCTCGGTCAGCGCCTCGCGATACTCCGCAGGAAACAGCTCCGGGCGCTCCGAAGCCAACTCGCGGTACAGGTCCGAAATGATCGCGCAGGCGATCCCGACCTTCGCGCCATGCAGTACCTGCTTACGACCGAGTCGAAGCAGCTCCATCTCCCAGTAGTGGGAGAGATGATGCTCGGCGCCGGAGGCCGAGTGAGACTGGCCGAATTGCAGCATCGCGAAGCCGGACTCGATAAGCGCCCGAGTCAGCGTCTCGATACCATGCGGCGTGCGGCGTCCGATCTCCTCGCTATGTTCCACGCACGCCAGCAGCGCTCGCTCCGTTCGCTCGTACACCTCGCGCGAGAACGGCTCCGCCCCTGCTAGATGGCCGAACGTCCAGTCGAATAGAGAAGTATATTTGCCCAGCATATCGCCGAAGCCTGCGGCAACCATCGCGTCCGGAGCCTGCGTCAGAATGTCCAGATCCGCGAAAATAGCGGAAGGTCCGATGGCTCCGATCGTTTTTTTCTCGCCGCGCAGAATGAGCGGCGCCCCGACGGAATTAAAGCCGTCGACAGAAGGCGCTGTAGGCACCGATACGAAGGGGATACCGACAGCGTATGCCGCAAAGCGCGAGATGTCGTGCAGCGTCCCCGAGCCGACGGCGATCGCAACTTCCGCGGCCTCCTGGCGCAGCGCCAGAATCAGTTGGACTATGGAAGCCTCGTCCGCGATCACATCGCCTTGGCGATCAGGCTCAATCCGCGTTGTTCCAACTTGAATTCCTGCACGCTCAATCTCCCGTTCCAGTCTCTCCCCCGCCACTTTATACGTCATTTCGTCGACCGCGATGGCGACTTGGCGATATCCTTGCTCTTTCAAGTACGGGGCAACCGCGTTAAGCGCGCCGGCTTCGATTTTTACGGGAAAGGTCATTGACGCTCCTCCTTGTCGGACTGCAGCAGCGTGCGAATGTCCGAGATGGAATCCCAGATAAAATCGGGGCGCTCCTCGGCGGCTTCGCCCCGTTCACGCGTTGTCGATCCGCTGAGCACGAGCGCCGTGCGGATACCGGCGCGCTTGCCCAGGGCGATATCGGAATGGAGGCTATCCCCGATGACGAGACAGCGTTCGGGCGGCAGATCCAAAGCACGAAGAGCCGCATTGGCCATATAGGCCGAAGGCTTGCCGACGACGACGGACACCTCTGCTCCGGTCGTATGGACGATCGCGGCGATCGTAGCCCCCACGTCGATACATTCTCCGCCGTCTCCGGGGAAAGTTTTGTCTTCGTTGGTGACGATAAGTTTGGCGCCGCTGCGAGCGGCCCGAAAAGCGTCGTTCAATTCCGCGTAAGTCAGCGACTCATGAAGCGTAATAACGAGCCAATCGGCTTCCTCCGGCTTGGCGGCGAGTTGAACTCCATGGCTCCTCAGCTCCTCATGCAATCCTTCATCTCCGAACAGCCAGGCTTTGCCGTCAGGCTCGTTCTCCAGCAAATATGTGGCGGTCACGGAAGAGGTTAGAATAATCTCCTCCGCCGCTGCCGGAATGCCCATTGCCTCAAGCTTTTCTTGGCACATTCTTCGGGAATAATTGCCGCGGTTGCTTAAGAAAACGACCTTTATACCTGCGGCGCGAATATGCTCCATCGTTTCCTTGGCTCCCTCAATCGCTTGAGAGCCGAGATAGATCGTACCGTCCAGGTCGATAATCAATCCATCGATTCCGTTCAATGCCATGATGCAGTTTCCCCCTAAATCGCGAATTCTCTTCTCTCTATTGTCCTTTCGTTTGCTTGCGAATGTCAACGATTGAGTGCGTTTATCGACGTTCGCATCCGCTTGTATATGAACGTTCGTTTGATGGCGAATTCAGTCGGCTATGATCACTTCCGTGCGTCGGAACTGCTTCAGGAAAACGGGATCCGCCCTTCCGTCCGTGATGAGGATGTGAATCGCATCGAAGGCGACCGAGGAGGCGATTGATCTTCTCCCGAGCTTAGTATGATCGACGAGAGCGACGGTTCGGCTGGCGTTGGCGGTCATCAGTTTTTTGAGCTCCGCTTCGTACAGACTGAAGTCCGTCATGCCCTCCTGCACGCTCAGTCCTTCGGCGGAAGTGAAGAACAGATCGGCGTGAATGCCGCTCAGAATGTCTTTGCCAAGTACGCCTTCGACTGTCTTGGAACCGCTCCGCAGCACGCCTCCGATGAGGATGACGTTGTTGCGCGGATTCTGGTTCAGCGTCATTGCCGTCTCAAGTCCATTGGTGACCACGGTCAAATAATTATGGTCGGTCAAGCCTTTGGCCAACTCCAACGCGGTCGAACTGGCGTCCAAAATAATGCACTGCCCGTCGATGACAAGCTTGGCCGCTCTTCTGCCGATCGCCTGCTTCTCCTCATAGTTGAGCTGGCTGCGGGAGGGATTCCGCAGTTCGTTGGCCGCCGCTTGCTGCTTCCTCGGAATGGCTCCGCCATGGGTTCTTTCCAGCATTCCCTCATCCTCAAGAATGCGGAGATCGATCCGCAACGTGCCTTCGGATACGTTGAACAAGCGCGCCAAATCTTTGACGAGCACCTGCTTGTCCTGCTGCAGAAGCTCCAATATCCGGTCCCTTCTATGTGAAGCGAACATCGCTTTCCCTCCTTAGGTTTGGTTACATTTTAAGCAAAACGAAGGCAAATGACAACAAACGATGGTTGGATACTATAGGATGAATTTCTGTAAGAAATATGATACGTTAATGAAAATATGAATGTAACAGGAGACGGTTCGTGAGATGAAGGTCAGTATTTTCGACGTTGCCAAGAAAGCGGGCCTGTCGGTTGTTACGGTGTCCAGAGTGCTGAATCACTCCACGTCAGTCAGACAGAAGAACAGGGAAAAAGTACTGCAGGCAATGAAAGAGCTCGATTATCATCCAAATGCTTCCGCCCGGAGTCTGGCAAGCGGAAGAACCGGTATTATCGGTCTGACCTTGGCGACCTTGCACGACTCCGTTCTCGATGCGGTAGTACAGGAGATCAACGATCGGTTGGCCGAGAACGGCTATTTTCTTGCGCTTTCGATCTCTCAGGGAGACGAAGAGTCATTCCGGCGCTCCATGTTCCAGGAGGATCGCGTAGACGGAGTTATTCTGCTGTCGCCGGCCAACTCGGATGTTTATGTGATGGAGCTCAAGAAGCGAAAAATTCCGTTCGTTATTTTGGACAGTCAGCAGCAAAATTTGTCCGTATCGATGATTGTCGTTAACAACTTCAAGGGCGGATACGATGCGACGAAGCATTTGATTGACCTCGGCCACTCGAATATAGCTCATATTAGCGGCCCGAGGTCGTTTCTCAGCAGCCGGGAGAGGGAGAAAGGCTACCTGTATGCCCATGAGGAAGCGGGGATTAAACCGTTTGGTGTTGTGGAGGGAGGGTTTGACATTCCCTCGGGCTATCGGATCGCCAGCGGCTGGATCGAGTCGGGCAAGCTGCCGACGGCCGTATTTGCCGCCGACGATTTTATCGCGCTCGGCGTGATGGACGCGTTCAAGAATGCGGGTATTCAAGTTCCGGGAGACGTCTCCGTTATCGGCTTCGACGATCAGATCTATGCTTCCGAGTTCCGTCCGTATCTGACGACCGTCCGACAGCCGTTCGAGAAGATCGGTCGGCAGGGAGTGGACATATTGCTTAAGCTGATCAAGGATCCGAGCAGACGAAACGTGAGTATGGAGTTCGACCCGGAGCTAATTATTCGGGAAACGACGGGCGTGCCCAGATCTACCTAACCGCAGAAAGCCGAAGGCCATCTATTCTGGCGAACCTCGCCGAATGGATGGCTTTTTGTATTGCGCAAAAGGAGGTGTCGGACTCCATGTGAAATACTTCTGTAAAATATAAACGCTTAAACATTTTGCAAATATTAAATACATGCAAGAATATTGTCAAATGGGGGTTAATTGGTGAATTTTCCCCCAAAAATCTGCAAAATTTGTTTAATCGTTTTTATTTTTGGTGATTGACAGGGCTTTCATGCCAGAGTAAACTCAAATCAAATGTTAAAGCGATTAAACTTTAAGGACGAACTGGTGAAGGGAGAATGACGATGGCTCGTAATACCCCGATCGCGTCGGAGCGAAAGCCGGCATATGGCGGTGCGGAGAAAAGCTATTTCAAACGACTGGCGGGACAATGGGATATTCAGCTGATGGTGGTTCCTGCTCTGCTGCTCATTATTGTTTTTCAATACATTCCGATGTACGGGGTGCTGCTGGGATTTCAAGACTACAGCCTGTTTAAAGGCTTTCTCGATAGCCCATGGGTCGGGTTGAAGCATTTCGAAGCGTTCTTCAACGATCCCGATTTTAATCGGGTGATCCGCAATACGATCGTAATTAGCTTTTTGAAATTTTTTATCGGGTTCCCGGCTCCGATCATCCTGGCTCTCATGTTGAACGAAGTGAGCAAGCTGGCGTTCAAGCGGGTCATTCAGACGGTCAGTTACCTGCCGCATTTTATGTCGTGGGTCATCGTTGCCGGCATGGTGTCTTCCATGCTGTCGACGGATAACGGGAGCATTAACATGCTGCTGCAGCAATTGAATTTGATTGACGAGCCGATCAGCTTTCTCTCGCTTCCCGAATACTTCTGGAGCATTCTGGTCGTGACGGACGTGTGGAAGAGCATCGGATTCGGTTCGATTATTTACCTTGCCGCCATTGCCGGCGTTAATCCGCAGATGTATGAAGCGGCGGCGATCGACGGGGCCAGCAAGTTTAAGATGACGTATCTGATAACGATTCCTTCGATCATGCCCGTCATTATCATTTTCATGATTCTGGCGATCGGGAATCTGCTCAGCGCCGGCTTCGAAGATATCCTGCTGCTCGCGAACGCGGGCATTCGCGAAGTATCCGATGTCATCGATGTGTACGTGTATCGCATCGGAATTGAAAATCAGCGGTTCTCCTACGCGACCGCCATCGGCTTGTTCAAAGCGATTATCAGCGTTGCCTTGTTGACCATCGCCAACTTAGCGGCTAGAAAAAGCGGAAACAGCTTGTGGTAAACGCATGGCCAACAGAGAAAGGAATGAGACCGAATGCATAGATTAACCGCCGGAGACAGATTGATGTACGGCGCGATTTACATCTCGCTGTGCGTGCTTGGCTTTGCAACCTTCTATCCCTTCTGGAACTCGGCTGTCATCTCGTTCAACAACGGGATGGATACCGCGTTAGGCGGAGTTACCTTCTGGCCTCGCGATTTTACGCTCGATAACTATCACATTGTCTTTAAGGACAAGAGAATTGTCGACGGCTTCATCATTTCGATTCTAAGAACGATTGCAGGGACGTTCCTCTCGATTATGAGTACTGCGATTTTCGCGTACGGAATGTCGAAGAAGGAACTGATGCACAAGAAGTTTTACATGGTCGTGTGCATCATTACGATGTACTTCAGCGGGGGATTGATTCCGTATTTCCTGCTGATTCGCGAGCTGGGCATGATGGACACTTTCTGGGTGATGGTTATTCCGGGAATGATCAGCGTGTGGAATATGATCATTTTCCGCACCTTTTTCCAGGGGCTTCCCGACGGTCTCGAGGAATCGGCCAAGATGGACGGCTGCAACAACTGGGGTGTGCTTTTCCGAATTGCGCTGCCGCTGTCCGGTCCCGTTATCGCCACGCTTTCGTTATTTACGGCGGTCTACCATTGGAACGATTGGTTTGCGCCAAGCATTTTCATTAACAATCCCGAGTTGCTGCCGATTCAAACCAAGCTGCAGCAGATTCTGAACTCCAACATTATGAGCGAGCAGCTGTCGCAGATGAATTCCGCCGCGAATGCAGCCATGTCGCGCATGAAGAGCAACATTACGACGAAGTCGCTGTCCATGGCGACGATGATGGTGGCGACCATCCCGATCGTCCTGGTCTATCCGTTCGTGCAGAAATATTTTGTAAAGGGCGTCCTAATCGGATCGCTTAAAGAGTAGTTTGAAGCCGCGTGCTTTGAACATAAATAAAAAAACGAAAGGGGTTTTTGCAAGTGAGTATGTTTAAGAAGGCTTCGCTGTTATTGATGGCTTTGACGCTGTCTGCGTCTGCGGCGCTTGCAGGCTGCAGCAAGGAGTCGTCCGGAGGAGGAGCTAGTCCGGACAAGACAGGCGCGGCAACCAAGGAGAGCGAAGGGAGTTCCGCAGGCGGTTTTGTATTCGGAGAAACGCCGATCGAGTTCAGCTTCTACGGAAATTACGACTGGTACACGATGAATCCTTGGGGGGAAGATCCGGCTACCGCTTGGATTAAAGAGAATAAGAAAGTGAATGTGACCGCAATTCAATCCGGCGGGAATGCGCAGCAGAAATTAAGTACGATGATCGCTTCGAAAACGCTTCCGGACGTCATCTGGCTGGATCGCGGCGGCGATGTCGAAAAGCTTCGCGAGGCGGGAATGCTGGTTGCGTTCGACGACTGGCTGGATAAGTATCCGAATATGAAAAAATGGGTAGGCGAATCGACAATTAACTTGCTTCGTTCGCCGGACGGCAAGCTGTACCAATTTCCCAACTGGTACACGACGCAGCCGAACGGAAACTCCGGATATGTCGTGAATAAGAGAATTTACGAGGAGCTGGGCTCCCCTAAGCTGGAAACGTTCGACGACCTCTACAGCTACCTGCAGTCCGTGAAGAGCAAGTACGGTTCAAGCGTGATTCCTTATGATCCGGGACTGGAAGGCCAAGGCATCGAGCTGATGGTATCCGGGTTTGCCAACGATTTTCCGAAGACATATGTCAGCATGAGAGCGGTTCCTGAAGGCGATAAGCTGACATCGTTATTCGTTAACCCGGTCTATCGCGAGACGATGCAATTCGCCAGCAAGCTGTTCCGCGAGAAGCTGATTACGCAAGACGCCCTGACGCAAACGGAAGATCACGTGAAAGAGAAAATGTACGCCGATAGAGTTGCCGTATTCGCTGCTTCGAGTCCGACGGAGATTGCCGCGCTCGCTGACAGCACGGTGAAGGGGGCCAATCCGAACCATCCCGGATTTATGATGATTTGGCCGCTTCACAAGGAAGGCGTGGACAAGAACAAAGTGTGGCCGGGGGATTGGGCTCAACTGGGATGGAACGTAAGCGTCATTACCAAAAATCACAAAAATCCGGAAGCCGTATTCGCGTTCCTGGATTGGTTCACGGGCGAGGAAGGGCAGCGGACGATTTTCTGGGGACCGGAAGGATTGTATTGGGAAGGCACCAACGAAGAAGGCGGACCGCTCTTCAATGACAAGTATTTCTCCGAGCCGGACAAAGTATCCGAGCTGATGAACACGACGAATAACTTCCAGTGGAACGGAAACACGGTCTTTATCGATACGCGCAAAGCGGCGATCGAGATGACCTTACCGGAAGAGAAACGCAACTGGGAGACGAGATGGCAGTCGGAAATCACCTGGAAGACGCAATTTAACGGCACTCCGTTTATTAATCTGGATCCTTCTTCGGATTCGGACGAGGGCATCATTCAGCAGAAGGTTGAGGACATTTACAAGGAAGCGACGGCCAAGGCTTTGTTCGCCAAGAACGATGCGGAGGTGCTAGCCGTGTTGGATAAAGCCGAAGCGGATGCGCAGAAAGCGGGATTTGAGAAGCTGCTCGCTTACAAGACGCAAAAATGGCAGGAAAACGTCGCCTTAATGGCCGGGAAGTAATCTAGATAAGTTGAACCAAAGATACCCTCGAAGAAATAACCCAATGGAATGAAGAAAGGGAATGGTTTTGCCGCAAGTTTTGGCTTTGGGCTGCTTACCTCTAAAGATCTTGTCGATCTAAGCAGCCCAAAACAACCTGTCTGAAGTCGGCAAAACCATCCCTTTTGGAATGCAGTGGGCTTCCCCGTCAGTGGTTCAACCTATATAGAAATGCGGATTCAACGATTATAGCTGAGAGGCGGTAAAAAAATGCGTATTCGCAATGAGCTGAAGCGGCGCTGGCGGCGTCACTTGTATGTGCTGTTGGCATGCCTGGTCACGGCGTCAAGCTTTACACCCGGCAGCCCCGGAGGAAAGGCTTCCGCAGCAGAGCCGCAAGCACCGATTTACACCGTGGCTTCCTGGACTTCGGGCAATTCCGTCCTAACGGATGCAGGCGCAGCGGTAACTGCGACGGATGGCATTAACAAAGCTCAATCGGCAATTAGCGCTGTCGGATCGGGGTTGAAGTATGATTCGCAGGGCGGGGCGGTAGGAGGTCCGGACGGAGGACTTGTCGACTGGCGCGACGGTTACGCTGATGTCGGCGGCAGTCCAGTCCCGACGAAGTACTGGCTGGCAGTCGTCTCGACCAAAAATTTTAAGAGCCTGACCCTCTCTTCCGAGCAGAAGTCCGGAAACTCGGGACCGAAGCATTTCAATGTGGAAATCAGCGTGGACAACACGAATTGGACGCTGTTGAAGTCGCTTGCGCTTCCTGCGGCTACGTATACTTGCCCGGGAGACACGTGCAGATTGACGGATTTCCCGCTTCCCGAAGAGGCGGACGACAAAGCTGCAGTCTACATCCGCTGGGGCGTCGTTTCCGGAGAGGCTGCCAATCCGTCCAGAACTTTGGGGGATTACGGAGTTAACATTCTTAGAAATGTTGTCGTTAAAGGCGAAGCGGTCGAGGGGGCGAACATTCCCGTCGATACGCAGGCTCCGAGCGTTCCTGCGAACGTAGCGGGCGTCGGGCTGACCGATACGAGCATCAGATTAAACTGGGATGCTTCCACCGACAACGAAGAACTCAAAGGATATCATATTTATCGCGATGGAACGAAGATCGGCTCGTCTGTCGCTGTTTCCTACACGGACTCCGCCGGTCTTGCTAGAGACACGTCTTATGAATACTATGTGACGGCCTATGACGCAGCGGGTAACGAATCTGCCGCAAGCGCCGCGGTCCAGGTTCGGACGAGAGCCGCAGCCAAAACGAATCTCGCGTCTTGGGTCATTGCGAACTCGGGAGACGAAGGCGTTATCGCGGCGACGGCCGGCTCGTACAAGGGGGCAGCCACGCTGCAAAACTCCGGGGGCGTATTCGAAGCGGTCGATGCCGGCCAGTCTTCCATCAGCTATCAAGGCTGGGACGGCGGAGAAAATAAGAAGTACTGGCTCGTTGCCGTGCCGACTAAAGGGTTCCAGAACATCGCCGTGACATCGGATCAGAACTCCTCCGGCTCCGGTCCCAGAGATTTTAAGCTGCAAATGAGTACGGACAATCGGACTTGGACGGATGTTCCGAATACAAATCTTACGATGTCCGTATCCAATTATAACTGCGCGAACGACGCTTGCAAGTTGAACAATGCTCCGCTTTCCGCCAACGCGGACGACCGCGATCTTCTGTACTTGCGGTGGATTGTCAATTCCAATGTCAATACGAACGGAATGGCCGGCGGAATCGGCGGCTCGGGATCTAGCAGAATCAGAAATATTCAAATTTCGGGCGAGCAGATTCCGGGAGCCGAGATTGTCGTTCCGACAATCGATATGACCAGCAGTCCTAGATCCAGCGCTGTGGAAGTGTTGAACAACGCTCCTGTTGTCGTGAAATTCAACAAGGCGATCAAGCTTAACGACGGGCACTCGATCGGAATTAAAGATCAACACGATACGCCAATGGCGGGCGTTGCGGCATCGGTCGTGTCCGGCAATCAATTGCACGTTTCTCATCCCGATTTTATTCACGGAAACTCTTATACGGTAACCATTCCGAAGGAAGCGATCAGCGGAACGGACGATTCGAGTCTTATTCGCGATGTGATCTGGAGCTTTACAATTAAAGAATCTCCGGTAAAGCCCAAGCTGTTTAATATGACCTTCAATGGGGATCCGCGGACGAGCATCGGGTTCGCTTGGTACACGGATCAGATGACGGGAACCGTGGTAGAAGTCGTGGAAGCTTCTCAGATGACAGGGAACGCGTTCCCTGCTGCAGGCGCGAAGGGATATGAAGGGAAGGCCGAGGAGGTCGCAACCTTCATGACGGCTAGCGACCGCGGTACGAACGCCAAAACGAAATTTTACAGTCACAAAGCGATTGCCGATGGCTTGAAGCCTGGAACGGCGTACAAGTATCGGGTAGGAAACGGGGAAGCCGGCTCTTGGAGTCCGATCGGCTCGTTCACAACGGACTCGGCCGAGCATCAGAGCTACCGTTTTATCGTTGGCGCCGATTCTCAATCTTCCAGTCTGTCCGGCTTCGAACCGTGGGGAGACACGTTCAGGAAAGCCGTCGATTTCATTGGCGATCCCAAGTTTCTCATCGTGGCGGGAGATCTTGTA
Organism: Cohnella sp. LGH; assembly: GCF_017671885.1. NCBI lineage: Bacteria > Bacillati > Bacillota > Bacilli > Caryophanales > Paenibacillaceae > Cohnella > Cohnella sp. LGH. The sequence goes on along the minus strand of NZ_CP072117.1, from coordinate 8,288,588 downwards.
GACAACGGGGATTTGGAGTCGCATTGGCAATGGATGTTTACGGTTGCCGAGGATTCGCTGCTCAAGGTGCCGTACGTCCCGGTTCTTGGCGGGCACGAGGTGAACGATTACGACGGCGACGTAACGACGGATAACGATAACTTCTACTATCATTTCAATGTGCCGAAGCAGGTCGTTGAGGATACTCATCCAGGCTCCGTCTATTCTTTTGAATACGGCGATGCGTTGTACATGGTCTTCAATTCGCAGTATGAAGGCGGACTTGCCGCTAACGGCAAAGACATCGATTGGGAGGATCCGCAATTCCGAGCTCAAGTGGACTGGATGAGAAATACGGTTGCCCGGACGGACAAGAAGTGGAAGTTCGTGACTTTCCATAAAAGTCCGTACGCGTCCGGAGACAATTCCGCGATGTACGAGGACAGCCGAGTACAGTTCTACAGGCAGCATCTGATTCCAGTGTTCGACGAGTTGGGCATCGACATGGTGTTCGAGGCGCACGATCATATGTATATGAGATCCTTCCAGATGTACGGCAACGAGGTCGTGCCGAAGTCGGAGATCGCCTTCGACGAGAACGGCCATGCCGTAAATCCCAAAGGAACGGTATATTTGATGCCTAACGCCTTGGGGAACAAATTCTACACTAAGCAGCAGTGGCTGTATGAATTCGACGAGAATTGGAATCCGGTGATCAAGAAGGACGAACACGGCCAGCCGATTCCGTACGATCATTTCTTCGCGGACGTGAACGAACAGCCGGCGAAAAAGATGTTTACGGACGTAGCGATCGACGATAAGACGCTGTCGTTCAAATCATATACTGCCGCGGTTGCCGACGAGGGACAACTCGGAACGGTAGGGAATGGCTTGATCGAATATGACAAATACGGCATTAAGAGAACGGATGTAAAGCCTGAGCGAGTAGAGCGGGCGCGTGCGGTCATGCAGGAGAACGACGCCGTTCTGACGTGGAAGGCTCCTTCCGGCGGCGAAGAACCGGTGCGGGGCTTCAGAATTTACGAGAAGCACGACAAGGTGGCTACGCACTGGAGCGCGTATATTCCGGTTGAGCAGGGGAAAACGGAATATAGCTATACGATCCCGGGTCTCAATCCGGCTAAACGGTATAATTTTGTCGTGAAAGCCGTCGGTACAAGAATGAACTCCGATCCGGTCGAAGCGGCAACGATGGACGGCCCGGACGAGAACGAGCCGCCGTCGGCGCCGGCGAACTTGAAAGGGGAAGCGGTGTCTCAATTCCAGGTGCGGTTGACCTGGCAGCCGTCTCCCGGCAATGTTGCGGTATCCGGCTATGACGTTTATCGCGACGGCGTAAAAATCGGACACACAGCCCCATCCGTCACTTCTTTTACGGATCTCGGTTTGGCGGCCGGAACAGCTTACAGCTATTATGTTATCGCGCTAAACTCCATCGATCTTGGATCGCTGCCAAGCCATACGGTCGCCGTTACGACCAAGCAGCCTGCATCGGGTGAAGGGCCTCATAAGCCGTTCCCGCAGCACGCTGCATATGTCGGCGGTTCAATTAAGCCGAATCATGTGACGCAGGCGGAGATGGATGCTACGGTTATTCGCTTGTACAGGGAATGGAAGCAGAAATATTTGCAAGCTAATCCTTACGATTCGTCGCAGAAGTACGTATGGTATACCGACGATCTGGACCGGGACGATCTGGAAAGCTGGGAGCCGTTGGAAGGCGGCGGTTCGTACTTCCCGATAACCGTATCGGAAGCGCACGGCTACGGGATGATGATCACCGCGTTGATGGCGGGGCGCGATCCGGCGGCGCAAGATGATTTTGACGCCATGTACCGTTACTTCAGAGCGCATCCAAGCGAAATCAATCCGCAGCTGATGGCTTGGCGCCAGGGGGATACGGGGACGGAGATCATTGACGTCAGCGGCGTCGATTCCGCTACGGACGGCGATATGGACATAGCCTATTCTCTGTTGCTTGCCGATCAGCAGTGGGGGAGCCAGGGAGATATCAACTACCTGGAGGAGGCCAAAAAGGTCATTCGCGCGATTATGGACAGCGAGGTCTATCAGACCGATTGGACGCTCAGAATTGCCGATTGGGCGACATCGGGCAAGTATGCCGGCGCAACTCGTGCTTCCGATTTTATGCTGCAGCATATGAAGGACTACGGGACCGTCACGGGAGATGAGCGCTGGGGACGGACGGTCGACGGAACCTATCGCGTGATCGACGAAATATTCAAGAATTACAGTCCTAACGCGGGGCTGCTGCCCGACTTCATCGTTAAGCAGGGAGACCGGTTTGTACCGGCGGAGCCTTACTGGCTGGAATCCGAGCACGACGGAGATTACTATTACAATTCCTCCCGCGTGCCGTGGAGAATCGCGACGGATTATCTGGTTACGGGAGACAAACGGGCCAAGGATCAGTTGACGACGCTTAATCGGTGGATACGCGGCCAAACGCAGAACGATCCGAGCCGTATTTTCTCGGGGTATAAGCTGGATGGTTCGGCGGGGCTGCAAGCTTCGGTAGAAGACGAATGGCAGGATATCACGTTTATTGCTCCGTTTATGGTAAGCGCGACAATCGACGCGGGCAATCAGCAGTGGTTAAACGATCTGTGGGATTACAGCGCGGCGATCGACACCGAGGACGAGGTCTACTTCGGGAACAACATCCGCATGCTCAGTATGATCGTAGTCTCCGGCAACTGGTGGTCGCCGACATTTGTCGACGCCGAAGCGCCGACGGCTCCGGTCATCGATTATGCGAATCCGGCGTCTAGCTCGGCGATCGAGTTGAGATGGCTGGCATCCAGCGATAATCTGGGAGTGGCTGGCTACGAGGTTTACCGGGACGGCCAGTTGATCGCGACAACGAACAAGACACAGTACAAGGATGTCGGGCTGACGGCCAACAAGCAGTATGCGTACATGGTCATCGCCTTTGATGCCGCGGGGAACAAATCCAAAGCGAGCAACATGAGACTGGTGACGACGAAGCGGCAAGAGAGTGGACCGTCGAGTCCAGGGGGGACGTCGCCTGGAGGGACTGAGCCGGCTAATCCGACCGGACCGACGAAGCCGCAAGAGCCTGCGAATCCGTCTAATCCGGGAAGCTCTCTCCCCGAGCTTAAGGACATTGGGAAGCACTGGGCGGAGAAAGAGATTTCTCGAGCTGTGCAGCAAGGGCTCATCAAGGGATACTCCGATCAATCGTTCAGGCCGAATAATCCGATCACAAGGGCCGAATTCGCAGTTATTCTAGTTAGAGCGCTTCAACTTTCGGGCAGCGGAAGCTTGTCCAAGTTCAAGGATGAGCGCAGCGTGGGAACATGGGCCAAAGAGGCGATAGCGATCGCAACGGAGGCCGGGATCGTGACGGGGTATGCAGACGGCACCTTCCGCCCCAATGCGATTGTAACTCGTACCGAGATGGCGGTCATGCTGATGAGAGCGATCGGGCTCTCGGAACTGATCTCGAGCCGAACGAGTTTTGCGGACGACAAGGATATTCCTTCATGGGCGAAAGCATCTATTGAGGAGATTCGGAAGCTGGGCATTATGCAAGGCCGCGGGAACGATCGATTCGAGCCCGGGGCAACTGCGACGAGAGCCGAAGCAGTCGTAACGATCCTAAGGCTGCTGGACTTTATTAAAGACAAATAGGCGGGCGCCTCCAAGTCGCGTTTGTACGCCGAACATTGCGCTTGTGCATCTCAAATTTGTGGTATATACTTTTCTTAAAGTTAAATCGCTTTAACTATCTATATAATTCAATTTTATTAAAGTATTGTTTTTGAATGAAGTATTTAGAATAAGCGATTTGTTATTCTGGAGGAGGGGCGGCGATGCTGCTCCTCTCCGTCTTTGCGTTGAGCCGCTTTCGTTATGCTGCAAGTCGAAATCATCTGTCATCATGGGAGTGAATTCGTTGAAATATTATCTAGGCGTCGACGGCGGAGGCAGCAAAACTTATACGCTGATCGTCGACGAGCAGGGAGCTATTGTAGGCAAGGGACACAGCGGCAACGGAAATCATCAAATCGATTACGAGACGGCGAAGGCTAATATCGGCGAGTCGGTCGAGATGGCCCTGACACAAGCGGGACTGAAGCGAGAACAGATCGAATTTGCCTATTTCGGATTGGCGGGCGCGGATAGAGAGATCGACTACGGCATTTTGCGTCCAATGATCGCAGAGCTCGGATTTCCGCGGCATGAGATCAATTGTGACACAATGATCGCGCTTCGGGCCGGTACGGATCGGCCTTACGGTGTCGTCCTGATATGCGGCACCGGCTCCAACAGCGCGGGCGTTAGCCCGGAAGGGCAGTTTTATCAATGCGGGGGCTTCACTTATATGTTCGGCGATTTCGGGGGAGGCGGCACGCTTTGCGTAGAGGTATTCCGCACGGTCATCCGCGCTTGGGACGGCCGAGAGCGTTCGACATTGCTCACTCAACTGGTACTGGACGATTTGGGCTACGCAAACGTGCAGGAAATGTTCGACGATTACTTGGACCACAACAAAGTGCCGCCGTTGAGGCTTGCGAAATTGCTGTTCCAGGCGGCGAAGGAAGGGGATGAGGTTGCTGCGGACATTTTGCGCATGCAGGGAATCGAACTTGGCAAGTCGGCTAAGGCGGTCATTCGGCGGCTTGTGATGGAGAGCCTGACGTTCGACGTCGTTCTAGCCGGCAGCATCGTGACTCGCGGCGAAGGAGACTTCATTCACAAGTGTATCCGCGAGGCTGTTCAAGAGGTCGCTCCGTCCGCTCGCGTCGTCACGTTGGAGGTCGAGCCGGTCGTCGGAGCGGTCTGGCTGGCGATAGAGGCGACGGGCATCGAGCTGCCGCGCGCCGTATACGAACGCTTGCGCGGCGTGGCAGAATTTAGCCTGGCTTAAATCAACACGACTACCCTAATTTAAGGAGAGAGAACAACATGACGAACAAACAAAGCTTGAAGATCGCGGTAATCGGCGGAGGTTCTTCTTATACGCCGGAGATTGTGGAAGGCTTCATTAAAAACTACGAGAAGCTGCCGATTCGCGAACTATGGCTGGTCGATATCGAGGAAGGTCGTCACAAGCTCGAGATCGTCGGCGAATTGGCGAAGAGGATGGTGGCGAAGTCAGGTCTGCCGATGGAAGTTCATCTGACGCTCGATCGCCGGCAAGCGATCGAAGGCGCGGACTTCGTCTCCACACAGATGCGGGTAGGCTTGCTTGAGGCGCGGAAGTGGGACGAGCATATTCCGAACAAATACGGCGTAATCGGGCAAGAGACGACCGGCCCAGGGGGCATGATGAAGGCTCTCCGCACGATTCCCGTCCTGCTTGACATCTGCAAGGACATTGAGGAACTGGCGCCGAACGCTTGGTTGCTGAATTTCACGAATCCCGCCGGTATGGTCACCGAAGCCATCTCCCGTCACTCCAAGGTGAAGAGCATCGGCTTATGCAACGCGCCGATCGGATTGCATAAGTGGTTGAGCAAAAAATACGACACGACGCCAGACCATCTGTACACCGAATTCGTCGGCCTTAACCATTTGCACTGGGTAACGCGGATCGAAGTGGACGGCGAAGACAAACTGACGGAGCTGCTCGATAAGCGCGAAGAATACTCCGGCAAAAACGTGCCTGCAACGGAGTGGGATCTCGACTTCCTCCGCGGTCTGGGCGGGTTCCCTTCCTACTATTTAAAATATTTCTACCTGACAGACGTTATGCTGGAGGAACAGCTCGAATCGCTGAAGGCGAAAGGTACGCGCGCGGAAGTCGTAAAGCGTGTCGAAGACGAATTGTTCGAGCTGTACAAGGACCCGAACCTTGAAGAGAAGCCGAAGCAGCTTGAGCAGCGCGGCGGTGCTTATTACTCCGAGGCCGCGGTTAACCTGATGGTTTCCCTGTATAACGACAAGCGAGACATTCAGACGCTGAACGTGACCAATGGCAAGACCTTGGACTTCCTTCCGGAGGACGCCTCTATCGAGGTCAACTGCGTCGTGACTGGCAAAGGTCCGATTCCGCTTCCGGTGACGAAAGTGCCGGAGCAAACTAAAGGACTGATCCATGCGGTGAAATCGTACGAAAGGCTGACGATCCAAGCGGCCATTACCGGCGACCGCGAAATCGCGCTGCAAGCGATGGCGGCTCACCCTCTTGTTCCGTCCGTCAATGTCGCCAAGGTGCTGCTGGACGAAATGCTGGAGAAAAACAAACCGTATTTGCCGCGATTTTTCCGGTAAAAACACGGAAGAGCCGCTCCCTTAAATGGGCGGCTCTTCGTCGTTTTGGGAGGTAGTCTTTCAGGTGCGAGCAGCGGCTCCCTTACTGGAGCGCGTATTTTTGATCAATCCGTGTCCGAACCTTCCTCTTCATCCTCTTCTTTTTCCAGCCGTCTTTTCTCGAGTCCTTTGCGGATGCCGAAGGCGATCGCAGCCCCCGCATCGTCGTCCAGTCGCGAGTAGTTGGTTTTGCCGCTGCCTTCGGCCGCTTTGATGCTGTGCATCATCGGATGCGGACCTTCATCATATTTGCGGTCGTCATTCACGAGCACGAGATTGCGAGAGCGAACTTGTCCGATCGGATACCCCTGTTTGCCGGCTTTGTTGATTTTGTGTTCCAGTGCCGGAGGCTTGTCGTTCTCGTTGCGCAGATCGAGCGATCCGGATTTCAGCATGAGTTTTAAAGCTTTGGCTTGCTTGGATTTTAATCTTTTGGCAATGATCTTCTCTTCGAATTTGTTGCGCTTCATGAGATAACTGGTCATTTTAGGTACCGATTTGTTGAACTTTTTGCGGTAGTCGCCGTATTTCAGAGGAATTCTCGTTTTTCTGGCTTTGCGGGCGGATTTGATCGGGATGATGTCGCGGTGCGCCGCAAACAGGATCGGATTGTCCCGGACGCTGACAACGCCTTGGCGATTATCGTGAAGTCTGCCGACTTCTCCGAACGTGTCCTGCGTCATATCGTTGTCGTCCTCCCGATCCTCCGCAACCCGGTCAGAAAGCTCCTTCAACTCGTCCACGTCCTGATAGGGCTCCATGACGGAGTAAATCTGTTCGAGCGCTTCGACGAACGTATCCTCGTCCATCTCGCTTTCGTTGTCCGAGGAGTCGTAGTCTAACGTTTCATGCACGTAATCACGCGATTCTCCATCCTCTTTTTTCTCCAAATATTCTCCGTACTGCTCCTCCGTGAATGAGTCAACCCAATCCATGGTATCCTCGTCCTGCTCCTCGTAATCCGATTCCTCCTCTTCGAGATCCGAATCCGCCTGACTCGCCTGGCTCATCAATTGAAGGGCGGCGCTGTTGCCGATCGCTCCCAGCATGGACAGCGAGGGGACAGATCCAGGCACATAGCCGGAAGCGGGAGTGTTGGGGACATGGGTATTCGTATTTGTTTTTGCGCTGGACGATGAGGACTGAACTTTCGGAGTTTTGGGCATGAGCGAAGCCTCCGGTCAAATGATATCCATTTTTTTCATTTTATCATTAGGGATGAGGGGGTGAAAAGAGGTTCGATACAATAAAATGTGCTATAATAGAACAAATGTTCTGAGCGAGGAGAGCGCGCGATGGCGGATACAATATCCCTGTCCGTCAGGGGGCTTGTTGAGCATGTGTTTCGCGGCGGCAGTCTCGATTCCGGCTTTCGGGCGGCTAGTACGATGATCGAGGGGACAAAAGCGCATCAGAAGCTGCAAAGCAAATACGGCGAGAGCGACCGGAAGGAAGTATATTTGAGCGCGGAAATTGTGTGCGGAGAGCTCCTGTTCGTCGTGGACGGCCGGTGTGACGGACTGCTGGCCTCCGAAGACGGAGCGATAACGATTGAGGAGATCAAATCTACGGTTCGCGATATCGAAGCGATGACGGAGAACGAGACTCCCGAAGTGCATTGGGCGCAGGCTTATTTCTATGCATATATGTACGCGATGGAGAATAGAGCGGAACGGCTGCGCGTCCGACTGACTTACGTTCAGGTGGACACGGAAGAGGTCAGGTGCTTTGAACGAGAGAAGACTCTGGCCGAGTTAGAGAAGTATGTTCGGGACGTGACGGAGGCGTATGCTCCGTATGCGCGCATGTTGGCCGAGAATAGGCGGCTTAGAGACGAGAGTATAGCGGAATTGGAGTTTCCGTTCACATCTTACCGCGAGGGGCAGAGGAAGCTGGCAGGGGCCGTCTACAAAACGATCTGCGAAGGCCGAAAGCTGTTTGCCCGCGCTCCCACGGGCATCGGGAAGACGGTTTCGACGCTGTTTCCCGCGATTAAGGCGATCGGCACGGGCAAGCTGGAGCAGTTGTTCTACCTGACCGCCAGAACGATTACGCGGACCGCTGCGGAGGACACGCTGGCGACTATGGCCCAGCAGGGGCTCGTTCTGCGGTCCGTGACGATTACGGCGAAGGAGAAGGTATGTTTTCAGGATCAAGTAGACTGCCGCCCGGAGAGCTGCCCTTACGCCAATGGCTATTACGACCGGATCAACGAAGCCATTCTCGATCTGCTCGGCAACGAGACGTCGATCCGCCGGGAAACGATTGAGCGGTATGCTCGCAAGCATGTCGTATGTCCGTTCGAAATGTCTCTGGATGCGGCGTATGGCGCGGATGCGGTTATAGGGGACTACAACTATATTTTCGATCCGAGAGTGTCGTTAAAGAGATTGACCGGCGAGCGGAAAAAGCGGACGGCGCTGCTCGTAGACGAGGCGCACAATCTGGTTGACCGGGCGCGGGAGATGTATTCGGCCGTACTGGAGAAGCGGGAGTTTCTGGAGCTCGAACGGGAATTCAAAGGGGTTAGTCTATCGATCCATACGGCCGCCAAAACGATTAACAAATGGTTTGTCGCGCTGAGGAAGCAATCAGAAGGAGAGCCGCTCGTGTCCAAGGAGGTACCGGACGGATTGCAAGTGTTGATTGAGGAGTTCCTTGGCCGGGCGGAGCGGGAGCTGGCAGGGGGCGGTCCGGGCGCGGGAAGCGAGCGGCTGCTGAACGCTTACTTCGCGGCTGCGGGCTGGATTCGAACCGGGAAGCTGTATGATGAACGCTATGTGGCCTATGCGGAGTTCGAGCGGAACGAAGTTCGGTTGAAAATGTTCTGCCTGGACCCTTCGCATCTCCTTGCGCAGATGGGGAAAGGATTTTTGGCGCATGTTTTTTTCTCGGCTACGCTGTCCCCGCTGGGCTACTATATGGATATGCTTGGCGCGGGAGAAGAGGATTATTCGGTTACGCTCGGTTCTCCCTTCGCCAAGGAGCAATGGGAGGCGAGGATTATTCCTCTCTCGACGAGGTATGCGGACCGGGAACGGACGAAGGAGCGGCTGACGGCGGCTTTGTTGGATTTTGCGGGACAGAGACGGGGCAACTATCTCGTGTTCTTCCCTTCCTACGAATATATGAACGGGATTTATGAGGAATTTGCGGCGCAGTCGGAGGGAAGCTGGCAAACGCTGCTTCAGACGCCCGATATGGCGGAGGAAGAGCGGGAGCAGTTTTTGGCTAGGTTCGATGAGGCCAACGAGGAAACGCTAGTTGGCTTCGCGGTCATGGGCGGTATTTTCTCGGAGGGGATCGACTTGACCGGGGACAGGCTGAACGGCGTTGCCGTCGTCGGAGTCGGTATGCCGCAGATCGGATTGGAGCGGAATCTGATTCGCAGTCACTTCGACGCGCAAGGGATGAACGGTTTTGATTACGCCTACGTGTATCCCGGCATTAACAAGGTGCTGCAAGCCGGAGGCCGGCTGATTCGCACGGAGCTTGACCGGGGGCGGTTGATGCTCCTTGACGACCGCTACCTGCAGCCGAAATACGCCCGTCTGCTCCCGGAGGAGTGGCGAGGGTGACAGTAGCGGGACAAGGCGGAACGGAACGCCTTTTCGGTTATGTCTTGTTAGCGCAGTCGTGCTGTGCTATATTAGGTGCTACCTAATATTTTTGGCAAAGAGAGGGGATCGAGGAATGCTGGAGTGGGTGCTGCGCAAAGCGATGCTGGAGAGAGGCGTGAGGTCAGGCGCGGAGCTGATGCGGCTGCTGTGGGACAAATCGGGATACCGGATGTCCGCGCCGTCCATCAGCGCGCTGATCAACGATCAGCCCAAGCAGATGAAAAGCGATACGCTGGACGCCCTGTGCACGGCATTGGAGTGCTCGCCCGGCGACCTGTGGGTCTATACCTCTCCCGAACAGACGAAGGGAGCTTGACTTAAGTGTCCGTATTGCAAATTGTTCCTTTCGGGGAATCCATTCTTCGCAAGAAAGCGAAGCCGGTAGAGACAGTGACGCCGAAGATCGCCAAGCTGCTGGACGACATGGCGGAAACGCTGCATGCGGCCGAGGGCCGCGCCGGACTGGCCGCGCCTCAGGTCGGTATTTTGAGGCGGGTCATCGTCATGGACTGCGGGGACGGCTTGATCGAGCTGATCAACCCCGAGATTGTCGAAACGAGCGGAGAGCAGGAGGGGGCGGAAGCTTGTCTGTCCTATCCCGGATATCACGGGTTCGTGAAAAGGGCGAACTACGTGAAAATTACGACGATGAACCGGCAGGGGGAGACGGTCGAGCTGGAGGGGGAAGGCTTTCTTGCTCGGTGCATCCAGCACGAGATCGATCACCTGAACGGGGTTCTATTCGTCGATCACGTTCAGGGATCTTGGCTGTTCGCGGATCAGACGCAGGATAAAATTCCTCTATTCGAAGTCGTCAAGCTGACCAATCAAGGGCTGTAGGCGGGCAATCGCAACACTACGACGAAACGCGGGAGTCGACAATGAACAAAATCGGCAATCAGCAAATGATGCGCGATATTAACAAATCGCTGTTGCTCCACCAGATTTACGCATACGGGCCGATCTCCCGCGCGGAGCTTGCCCGCAAGACGAAGCTTAGCCCTTCCACCGTGTCCATCCTGATCGATGAGACGATCCGCGAGGGCGTCGTCTACGAGTCCGGCACGAGCGGATCGGGCGTTGGCCGGAGGATGACGCTGCTGAGCATCAAAGCCGACAGCGGCTATGCTCTGGGCGTGGATCTAGGCGGATCGCGCTGCGCGCTGCTCAATATGCGCGGGGATATCGTCTCCTCCGAGACGATTCCTATGTTGCGGGGAGAGTCCGAAATCACGGAGCGGCTTCCGGAGATTGTTGCGGCGTTTCTTGAAAGCTGCCGAATCGATACGGCCCGTCTGCGAACGGTCGGTGTTTCGGTTCCGGGACGCATCGACGCGACACAGCGCGTCGTTGTGCGGGCAAGCCCGATCGAAGCGGAGAACTTTGCGCTGGCGGACGTAGTGGAGAGAGCGACGGGAGCCCGCGCTTTTCTTGTGAACGATCTCGATGCCGCCGGCTTCGCGGAACGGTTCAACGGGGCGGCGCAAGGTCTCGACACGATTGTCTACATTCTGATCGGTTATGGCGTCGGCGCGGGGATCGTGATCGATAACCGCGTCTATCGCGGCAGCGAGGGCGGGGCGGGCAGCCTCCCCAGGCTTTATCCGTACGGCACGCGAAGGCTTGCGGGGCAATTGGCTCAGGAGATGCCCCGGACGTTCCCCGCACAGGACGCGCCGGAGGAGATACTGCAGCGTTTTGTTGCGCTCGGATTGGAGCAAGCGGACGGACCGGCAGGTCGGCAGCTCACTCAGGCGACGGAAGCGATCGTGGAAGAATGCGTCTCGATCGTTCAATTGCTCAATCCCCAGCAGGCAATTCTAAGCGGATGGATTGCCGAGAACGAGAGCTATTTCGAACTGCTGAAGACGAAGATTCAGAGTCGGGAGACAGGGAAGCTGCGCCGCCCGACTCCGATTACGGCGGCGCATTGGAAGCTGCAGGGAGCGGCGGTAGGCGCAGCCACGCTAGGGCTTCATCACATTTTTCGAATGAGGGAAGTCGACTAAAAAAACTTCTCTCCGTCTTCAATCTGGCAAGGATAATTAATTTATTCGTCGAATAAATTAATTAAAGAACAGAAGGAGGAGATGTGGAGATGAAGCTGTCGATCGGAGGATATTCTTTTAATCATCTGTCTCTCGAAGGAAAGATGGACGTGTTCGGCTATTTGGAGTCGGTCAAATTCCGCTACGGTCTGGATGCCGTCGATTTGTGGAACGCTCAGATTGCGGAGAGAACGGCGCCGCTTCTCACGCTGGCTGACGAGTCGTATTTAAGGAAGGTGCGCGAAGCTCTCGACGAGAAGGAGCTGCGTCTTGTGAATCTTGCCATCGATACCGCACATCTGTGGGATCCGGATCCGGCCATGCGCGAGGCTCTCAGGAAAAATGCGCTGGCGCATTTGAGGGCTGCCGCCATTCTGGGGGCGGAGACGGTGCGCATCGATACGGGCGGATACGGAAGCGACAGGTTTTCGGAGGAAGCTTTTACCCATATTGTAGAAGGCTTTCGGGAGTATTGCCGGATCGCAAGCGACAACGGAATGCGTATCGGTCCGGAAAATCATATGGGTCCTTCGCTCGTACCGGGTGAGATGAGAAGATTGGCGCAGGCGGTGGACGATCCGTCATTCGGGATTTTGCTGCACATGGGTCGTTGGAATGAGGAGCGGGAAACCGGGGACGAGCAGGTGGCGCCCTGGGTGTTCCATACGCATTTCGACGCGCAAACGGCGGCTTCATCCGAATCTGCGCACACAGTCGCCATGCTAAGGGACGCCGGCTTTGACGGTTACTGGGCCATTGAACACAATGCGACCGTAAATCCGTATTCCGAGATCTCCGCATTGCTCAAGCAGGCCGAATCCCGGCTGGGGGAAGCGGGCATAACCGCTTAGACAATCCATTCATCGGAGAGGATGACGACAAAATGAGCAGCGTCAGATTAGCCATTATCGGAACAGGACAAATCGGCAAAATGCACATCGCCAATTACAAAGCCATTCCCGGGGCGGAGATTGTCGCCGTATGCGATGTGAATGTCGCTGAAGCCGAGCGTGTGGCGGCCGAGCACGGAATCCCATCGACGTACGCCGATTTTCGGGAAATGTTGAAGCGAGACGATGTAGACGCAGTTGACGTATGTCTTCATAATAACTATCATGAGCCGGTAACGGTTGCGGCCCTGAACGCAGGCAAACATGTATACTGCGAGAAACCGATCGCGGGGGCTTACGCCGACGGGGCGCGCATGGTCGAAGCGGCTCGCGGCACCGGGCGGATGCTGCATATCCAGTTGAATCGATTGTTCTCGATAGAGACCGCGACGGCCAAGGAGTTGATTGACGCCGGCAAGCTCGGCAAGCTATTTCATGCTCGCTCCGCGGGATTCCGCAGAAGGAATCGTCCATTCGTGGACGGGTACGGCACGCCGGCTTTTACCCGCAAGGAAACGGCTGGAGGCGGAGCCTTGTTCGATATGGGCGTCTATCATATCTCTCAATTGCTCTACTTGCTCGGCAATCCTCAGGTGTCGAGAATATCGGGCCAGCTCTATCAGGAGATGGCGATGGCCGAGGAAAGGCGAAGCGCCAGCGGCTTCGATGTCGAGGAATTCGCCGCAGGCTTCGTTAAGTTCGAAGGCGGCATCACGATGGATATCGCGGAATCATGGGCGATTCACCTCGGCGGCTTCGAGGGAGGCGCGATTGTCGGCTCGGAGGGAGGAATCCGCTTGTCCGGGGCGGTGTCCGATGCGGAGCCGAACCGCTTCGCCTTCCATACGGCGATAGCGGACTTGGATATGGATTGCTCGGTCAATCTGGAGCTTGCTCATGTGCGTCGCCGCCGTCTGGCCGAGTATCCGGATGCTTACGAATCGTCGCAGCATCACTGGATCGCGGCGCTTCGCGGACAAGTGCCGCTGCTGCCGACTGCGGAGATCGCCTTGAACACGATGCTGGTCAGCGAGGGCATCTATTTATCGCATGAGAGGGGCAAGGAAGTAACGGCGGAGGAGACGATAGCCGGCTCTGTCTCCCGTTCCGTCCCTCTATAATGAAATTCAGGCTTGAAAGGAACGGAGCGCAATGACGGAACGACCAGCCTATTCATTCAACATTCTAAGAGTATTCAATTTCGTCATGTACGGCGCTCTGGCCGTATACGGTACATTTTTTTCCTTATATCTTAAAGATATTGGCATCTCCCCCATCGAGATCGGCACGTTATTGGCGGGCGGGCCGATTGTGTCCCTTGTGGCGAATCCGCTGTGGGCTTATTGGGCGGATCGGATGCGCAACAACCGCATCGTGCTTATTCTGGCACTGATAGGCGCGTTCGCAACCATGCAAGTCGTGTTCTCCACAGGCAACGAACCGCTGATCTATGGGGCTATCCTGGTGTATTTTATTTTTCAGAGTCCGTTGTTTACGCAAAGCAACAGCCTTATTCTGAATACGATCGAGGGAACGCGGCATAAGTTCGGGGCTTTCCGGATGTGGGGATCTTTGGGCTGGGCCGTTACGGCCGCAGCGTCCGGCCCTCTGATCGGCCATCTGGGCATTCACAAGCTCTGGGTCGTATTCGATGTCGCGATGCTCGTGGCGATCGCGATTGCTTTTTTGCTGCCGAGGGGCAGCGAAATGCAAAATGCGGGCTCCTCGAACAAAACGTCCTATGCCCAAATATTCGCCAACAGGCCGTTTCTGATGCTGCTCGGAATCGGCGTTCTCGTATCTGTGCCCAACTCGATCAACGGAACGTTCGTCGGTCTGTATATCGATCAGTTGGGCGGCTCGGCTTCTGTGGTCGGCTGGTCGATGTTCGCGACGGCTTTCCTCGAAGCCCCGGTGTTTCTGTTGATGGACAAGTATATGAAGAGAAGCGTAAAGCCGATGGTCGGCTGGCTGGTCATTGCCAGTCTGCTGTATACGATCCGCTGGGCGCTGATGGGCACGGCGGATACGGCGCTTCAGATCGTAGCGATCCAGTTAATGCATTGTGCGACTTTCGGTATCTATTATTATGTCGGAACCCAACTGACATCGCTGTTTGTGCCTGCCGAATATCGTTCTTCCGGTCAAGCGATTTACGGTCTGACGTGGGGCGGGGTGTCGGGGATTTTGGCGGGAACCGTCGGCGGTTGGATGTTTCAAGAGCTCGGCCCGCAGGAAATGTACAGGATCAGTGCGGGAGTTACGCTTATGGGCACGATCGCGTTTTGCGCAATGCTTAGGATGGTTTCCAGAAGAAGGTTCGATCGACTCCCGGAAGGGAACAATAGTGGGGCATAACTAATCAACGCAAGGAGGATTACGAATGTCCGAACATAACCATGTGGTCGACAAGGATGGCGATATTGTACCTGAAAGGGTAGGGGCTGCCATTTCCAGAATCGAGCCGTCGGAGCGGGACCGTATCTTAAGAAATTTCGAGGAGTTCAGAGGGTATTTGAATCGACGAATTCGGATGGCCGAAAGCATCGGGATGAGCGAGGAGCAAATGGCTGTAATCGCGCAGAAGGTAGCCGATTATCTGGCAAGCCATGAGGAGCCGCGGAATAACGAGGAGCTGCTGCTTCAGGAGCTATGGAAAGCAGGCACGGACGAGGAGAGGCATGCGCTCGCTCATATGCTGCTTAGGCTGGCTCAAGGAAACCGGACGCATTAACGGCGAGAAGCCTTTTGGGGCATAGCTCCGATAGGAAGATTTACCGAAGGCAGGTTCGAGGAGAGTGCGAGAGGCGGACGCTCCCTCGGACAGATGAAACTAAACTGCCGATCGCTTCGTCAGAATAGCGAGGTGATCGTGCAGATGAGGAGAAAGCGGATCTGGCTAGTCATGCTCGCCGGTTTATTGCTTCTGGCGGGCTGCGGCATGTCGAAACCGGCGGGAAAGCCGACGGAAGAGCCAAGACCGAGTACGCAAGAAAACCCGCCGTCGGGAGAACGAAGGCCGGAGGTTACGCCTGTCGAGTGGAAGGGCACGGAGTTTCGACAGGTTGTCGTCAGCCGCTCGCAGCGGTTCGGAAGCGTCTATCCGGCGGCGCTGGGGGCGTTCGAGGGACAGAAAGAGCTTGAAGCGTTCGTTAAAGCGTTCCGCTCCGCAGAAAAGATGGGAGGTCAACTGGACATTGCCAAGCCGGAATACGACGTGTCGTTTGTCGGCGAAGATGGCGAAGCCGGTTTTCATCTGTGGTTGGGATACGAGTCGGGAACGAAAGGCTTGTATACCTATGTGGAGGATAGCGGGACGGGGTATGTGTTGTCCGAGGAGCATACCGACAGATTGCGAGAATTGATCCGTTCGCTGGATTACACGCCGGAGCAAGCCGCCGCTAACGGGGACATCGTGAACGTACACGGCAAGCTGACCAATTTGGACAACTGGACGGAATTCGTTGAGCAAGTCCGGTCGGGCAATCTGGCCGAGGCGCATATTACGGCTTACACGATCGAAGGGGACCCGATCTTTGAGGACTTGCTCTTCGATGGGCAGGCGATTCAGTACACGTACGACAATTCGATGGATGGCTTCGGCGTGCCCCGGAGATCGACCGACTTTTGCAAAAATCTGGAGCAAGACGGATTGCGCTACACGCTCTCCAAATGTGATGACGATAAGTCCAGGGTTGTGCTCGATCTGAAAACCGTCGAATAGCAAGGGCTGTCCCGTAAGTTAAGTTGCTTAATATGATCGATAAAAAAAGAAAGCGAATGCGAACGACGCCGATTTCGACTGCGTTGATGACGATGTATTGATTTTTGCCGATGCGGTAACGGTAAGATTTTATTCGGGTGTGGTTCACGTTCGGCCTCCCAACGCAACAAAATAAGCCCCCTCGCTGGATTCGGAACGAGAGGGCTTATCGGCATTCGGATAAAGAAGCCGCTTGTTCGCGGTTGCCGGTTAGTAGGCCGGCCGCAGCTGATTTATCCGTAGTATCCTATGACTTGAACTCGATGGAGCTGGCCAGCTCTGCGCCATTTTCTCCCGCATGGTAAACGGACAGAGTATCTTTGCCGTCGTCAACGACAAGGTACGGACAGCAGTCGAACAGAATCAAGCCTCGCAGTTCCCCTTTGACCCGAATCGATTCGTGGAAGCCTTTTTTCAGATCGGAAAAATCGTTGGCGGTATAAGCCACGACCTCATCGCCAATCTTCTCGGCATAGTGATGTCCGGTTCTGCTGACGACTTTATCGCGCGACGCGGCATGAATGCGTCCGCTGTAGTAGGCGTCAACCGTATCCGTTTCTTTGCCCTTGGCGAATTCCGGCCAGAGGTCGCTGAATACCATATAGCCGTTTTTATCGTTCTTAATCAGAATCATCGGGACCTGCATCGGGCCGTATGGGAGAACGAACAAGTCTTTCAGCTCTCCGATGCGATCCTTGCCCTTTGTCTGGTACAATTGGCCGTCCTTGTCATACACATATACTTGTTTCTCGATCTGAACGGCGGCAAAGCCGCCTTCCGTCTGTATCGAGGCTTTAAGAGCGCTTGATGCCGGGGGGCCTTCTGCGGCATGGGCAAGCGTTGGCACCGTCAAGGCGCATACAAGCGCAGCGGCGGCCATGAAACGAATCGTTTTTTTCATGTTAACATGATCTCCTTTGGATTACTTCGATTGTATCCTTCGAGGAGTATTATAGTCCGTTCGTTGTCATGGTAGTAAGTTACCGCCGTCATTGTTTTTGTCACGTTACCGTCATGCTTTTTGCAGCCTTATCGCTCGAGAGGCGGACGTCTTCATCAAATAAGGATAGAGCAGAATTAGCCCCGCAACGTAAAGCGCTGCCGCGAAGTAAGCGGGAAGCAGATGGATAAAATCCCGGTAGCCGATGCTGAAGTGAACGCTTAATCCGGCGATGAACGCCGGCGATCCGCCGGCAAGCAGCGTCCACCAGAGCCAGCGCTGCCCTTGCTGAATTCCCCATAGCGCGACAATGAGCAGCATGACCGCATCTGAAAACAAAGCGCCGCCGAATCCCGCCCGGTCGTGAGCGATCAGGGGAATCAGCTTCGGATTGGCGGCATTGAGCTCGGCCGGAGTCACGCCCATAAAAGCGAGATCCTGGGGTACGAATACGTTGGTCACGCCGACGCCTGCAATGACGAGCCCGCCAACGCTGAGAGAGACGCCCAATGCGACAAAACAAAGCTGACCCCACAGACCAAGCCGCCATTCCCGGCTGTTGCGCAGATTAACCGGCTCGCGCAGCGGTTGATCGGGATTGCGGCGCATAGCGAGCAGAAACATCGGCAGCAGGATCAGCGCCGCCGCCGCATGCAGCGGATCGAAGAACCCATATCCCAAATAGAGAAAAAAGCTTGGAAAACCAACTGCCCCGGAGGTCAATACGGCCGTTCGCGCCCAATGCTGGCCGGATTTCATCCCGTATTTGCCCAATCTATAGTAGAGAATGCCGATGGAAATCATCGTTCCCGCCAACGTAATCCGGTCGTGGGACATAAAGTGAAGCAGATGCTCGTTAATCCGTCCTACCTCGTCGCGCGCCATGCCCAGGTAATCTTCATCGTATGGGAGCAGCACGGAGGATTCGGCGATTAGCCAAGCGACGACGCCTCCGAAAATCATTCCTAAGCCGAGCAGGCACATCCATCCCCAGTGCTTCCAGAAGGAGGGAGGCACTGGGGTGGGCGTGCCGGATAACCGTTCATGAATGACGGCCTCGTTTATTCTCTTAGGCAGCCCCGGACCCGAGTCGACGAGTCCGCTATTTAGCAGCAGCTGATCGGCTCCGGCCCGAAGCGTTTCGACGGCGTCCTGCGGTTCGTGGATGCCTGCGGAAGAATGGATCAGCCAGTTTTTCGCAGGGATGCACTCTCTAATCAGCCTGATTTTCTCCAATGCGAGAGACTTTCCTTCCAGCCCGAACTGAGCGGCGCCTCCGGGTTTTCGAAGAGCGCCGCCGATCATACAGCCGGTCCACAGCCCGCGATCCATGACGGGCAATATGTGCTGGAGCTGCGCATTCGGAAAATCCAGCGGGATATAAAGAAACGATAGCTGTGAAGGAGCTTCCGGCATGCTGCGAATGAAGGCCGAGAACTGTTGGACTTGTGCGAGATTTTCCTCCAGGCTGCTATCAGCGGCCAAAGCTTCGATATAAAAGCCGGCAACCTTCGTCAGGGAGAAGGCTTGGACGAGAAGGCGCAGCTGTTCGATTGCCTGATCGGAAGAAGAACGGGGTTCCGGCGCTATGCGAACAAACCGGGGTAAGCCGTCTTTGGACTTATCCAGCATGCTAAGAGAGCGAACTAGGCCGGGATTCTCGTATTCCTGCGGATACATG
The DNA here is from genome assembly GCF_017671885.1 of Cohnella sp. LGH. NCBI lineage: Bacteria > Bacillati > Bacillota > Bacilli > Caryophanales > Paenibacillaceae > Cohnella > Cohnella sp. LGH. Next base: position 8,269,346 of record NZ_CP072117.1, on the reverse strand, counting down.
ATCGTTCCGGATGTCCGTTCGTTGACGATCGGCTCTTCGCTGACGACCGGGCGTACGGTGACGGGACCGATCTCGATGAACCCAAATCCGAATTGCGACAGCGCGCGGTGGGCAATTCCCGCAGGATCAACGCTCCCGGACAGCCCTAGAGGGGTCTGAACAGGAAGCGACGCGATTCTATCTTGCAGCAAGGGAGACGGCTCCATATGGCCAAGCGTCTTGATCAGGAACGTTCCGCCCGGAATCCGGCTGATTCGCCCCATTGCGCCAAGTGTGAAGCCGCGGGCGATTCTGGACGGCAGCCGCGACAGGACAGGCTTAAATAAAGTTTGATAGGACCAATCCGGCACGCTATCCACTCCCTGTTTCATGGTCAGCAAAAGTATACCATATTCGGCAAGATGCGGGCCGCGGAGCGGCGAGGTTGTCGTCCGATATTGAACCTGATAAGATTCGTATAGGCTATAATAATCTATTTGAGCGATGGGAGATCGGCGTACGACATGAAATTCTCCGTGCAATTTTTATCGTTCTTCGTTATTCACAATGAGGGCTCCGATCCGGACGGTCCCAAGAAATATAAGCATTACCAGACGCTAACGCACGAGGAATACCAGGATAGCGAGCTGAAGGCGTTCCTTGACGGGGAGTTCAAGCGAATCGCCAAGCGCAAAGCCGAGATTAACGCGGTGTCCGAGAACGTGCCGACGAAGATCGGAAGGTTTATCGTAGAGCCGGGCTACGACTTGACGAGCAACCCGAACTATAACCTTTTCCAACGGCTGCGCACCGCGAACGACAAGGTGGAATTTCACAATTTCAGCGACGACGTGCTACGGTTATATATGGACACCAACTCGGTTCGCGGCGGCGCGTTTGTCATGGCGACTGCGAAGCTGAACGAGCTTTATGACGATCCGTTCCTCTTCCTGTTCAAGTGCGACTTCGAGTCGAAGATCGCCAGGGTATCCGATGAACGCAGCCTGATTACGCAGGTCGAGATGGCGATCAACGCCAAAAACATTAAAGCGATCCAATACCCGCATATGCCCGAGGAGGGAATGGTCGAGGAGTGGGAGCTCAAAATCCATCAAGCTTCCCACGCGCGTTATTTCGAGGATTTCCTGAAGTATGTCAGCTACGAGAAGTCGAAGCCGGAGATCGTCGCCGACCAGGTGATGGAGATGGTTCACCAGTATATGGAGACGAAGTGGCAGGCTGCGGATATTCCGTATTACGACGCGGGTCCGGAAGCGGAGGAAGAGGTCGCGGGCGCGCCTGTGACGGAAGAAGTGGCGGCCATGAGACAGGAGAAGCAGCAGTTCGACGTCTGGGCGGCAGGGGAGAAGCGCGAGCTTCAGGAAAAATGGTCCCACGATCATGTCGTGGAAGCGACTAAGCAGCTTGTGGAGCTTCAGCCGGATCTGGAGCTGCGGTTCAAGCTGGACGACATTCTGATCAAAGGGCATATGGAAGATTACGGCGGCAACATCCATATCGCCAAGATGAACGGACGGTACGTCGTGCTGATCGAAGGGGATTCCTTTCAGTTCGAGAAAGGCGTGTCGCCGATCGAGCTCCTTCATCCGGAGGAGATGCAGGATGTGCTGCAACGCGTCGGCAACGGAGTGCGAAGAAGGGCGAGCGGCGAGGCTCCTTCTCTGGATTGATCGGCGGCTCGAGAGAGAAACTGTTCTATCGAGGCGAAGCTTACTATGAAGGTTGAATATGTTGAATTTCACGCAAGAAAAAATAGAGCCATACGAACAAAGCTCAAGCTGGCCCGTCTGATCGAGCGGGATCGAGGGGGCTGGAAGTATGCGCTGGCTGCAATGTGCGCGTTTAATAGCGCAGCGGTCTCCGTCTCCGTTCTCGGTATGCCGACAGGGCTTGGCAGAACGTTCGATATTGCGGCGGCGCTGCTGTTGAACGCAGCGGGAATGGGGCTTGCCGCAGGGATCGTCGCGGCGCTTCTCGCCCTTGCGGGCTCCGACAAGGTTCCGCGATTTACGGTGGGCGGGGCGGTCTATACGGGGGTGCTGGCGTACTTCGTATTTTATTTCTCGGGTTTGGGCTGGAAGACTTCTCTGGCGTTTGCTCTGACGGCTACATTAATCAGTGCGGGCTTCGGACTTCTCGTCGGACTCGTAGTTAGGAGAGGTCCTCCTAACAGGCGAATTGCGCTCGGAGTAGTGGCTGCGATTGCTGCGTTGGTTGTTATGACAGAAGTTCCATCCTTGCTGCCCAGCGGCGCCGTTTCCGACGCGGACGAGGCGACGGACGCGGGAGCTTCCGGCCAGCCAGAAGTGCGCGCCTCATCGTTGCTTCTCTCCGATCCGTCGCAGCCGGGACGCAATGATTATCGCAATTTCACTTATGGGAGCGGCAAGGACAAGCATCGTTCCGAGTTCGGGAAGGAGGCGGAGCTGGCGTCCCCGTCCGTCGACGCTTCCGCCTATATCGAGAGCTGGCCGTGGCTGCGCCAGCAATTTTGGGGCTTCGACGAGACCGAGCTGCCGCTGAACGGAAGAGTATGGCTGCCCGAAGGGGCCGGGCCGTACCCGGTGATGCTGATGGTGCACGGCAATCACCTGATGGAGGATTTCTCCGACGCAGGCTACGGATACTTGGGGGAGCTGCTGGCGAGCAGGGGAATTGCGGCTGTTTCCGTCGACGAGAATTTCTTCAATTATTCCGTCTGGTCGGGCATTCCGGATCAGGATATAAAGCTGCGAGCGTGGCTGCTGTTGCAGCACATCCGACTTCTTCAATCGTATTCGACGGATGAGGGCTCGCCTTTCTACGGTCGAATCGATTTTGATCGGGTTGCGCTGCTCGGGCATTCTCGCGGGGGGCAGGCCGCGGCTATGGCTGCGGATGCCGACCGCTGGTTTGCGGGCGATGCCTCCCTGCCGGATCGCGACTCTTACGAAATTCAAGCCGTGATTGCGCTGGCTCCTACGGATGCGGAGGTGGATGGGGAACGTCCGCAGCTGCGGGACGTTTCTTACTTGACGCTGCAGGGCGCCAAAGACGCTGATCTGGTGAATTTCTATGGCGATCGCCAGTATGGGCGAGCGACATTTTCCGGTAACGGTAGAGCATTCAAGGCTTCGCTCTATATCGAGGATGCGAATCACAGCCAATTCAACACAACTTGGGGAAGCTCGGACAACTCCATGCCGGGCGGTTTATTTATTCGGCCCAAGGAGCTGCTTCCTGCCGAGGAACAGCGTGGCATCGCCAAGCTATACGTGTCCGCGTTTGCGGAAGCAACGCTTCATCAGTCGCGGGAGTACGATGCTTTGTTTCGGGACTACAGGGCGGCTTCGGCTTATCTTCCGGATACGCGATACTTTAACCAATATGAGAACGACGATTTCAGAATGTTGGCCGATTTCTCGGGAGAGGATCGTGAACAGCCGGCTTGGGGAGTGACGGCCGAAGCAAGCGGTCTGACCGATTGGCAGCATGCGAATGCGCTTGATCGTCAGGGAGAGGGCAAAGCCGATAAAGGAGTCGAGCTGGGGTGGGAGGAGGAAGGCGATTACACGATCGTCATCGGCTCCTCCCTGGAGGAGAAGCCCGAGGAGGAAGATTTGTTGATGTTTTCCTTGGCGAATAGGGGGCGAGAGCTGGAGGAAACGTTGGAGGCCAAGGGTGGAGAGGAGCAGCCTCAGGCCCTGGAGGAGGCTATTGAGGAAGCGATGGAGTCCAGCTTATCCATCGACATCGAGCTGGAGGATCGCTCCGGTAATTCGGCCAGACTGCCGCTTGAACAGTTCATGGAAGCCGAGCCGCAGGTAGAGACGGAATTCACCTGGCTGCCTGCGCTGGAGCCAATTGTGGCCGACGGAAAGTTCAAGGACGCGGAGGAGCCGGTCTATCAGACGTATGAGCTTTCGTTGAAGGACTTCGTAGAAGAGAACCCCGACTTCGATCCAAGTGAGTGGGAGCGGGTTACTTTTCATTTTAACGAGGGGCCGGGGAAGGTAATGTTGGATAGCGTCGGTTGGATGACCGATGAGGGAGCGGCGGAGTGAGCCTTAATTAAGGTTATAGGATTGCCAAATAGACAGCCATTTCTCTGGTGGAAAAGCAGGGAGAGATGGGTGTCTATTTTATTTTCGGAAATAATAGAAAAATATACAAAAATACGACCGTTTTCGATCTTTATACCCATACTTTTGGAAACTTTTATGGTACAATATTCACAGTTTGTTTGGGCAATTTTGGAATTCATAGGCGATTAATAACGGAAGGGATTGGGATAAAGAGAATGAACAGACGAATGAGGAGAAAGCTGCTCGCTTTTATGATGCTTGTCTGCTTGGCAATCGGAACGATTGTTCCACAAGCCGGGGCGGAAGGGACAATTGAAGTCCCAGAGAATCAGGCTCCGATGCAAGTGGATGATCAGCAACTTCCGCTTCCGGATGCTGCTCCGAGCGTGGCTTCGGTTGCGTCCGGGATAATTAAGCTAGGGGAGATCCCGGGGTATCAGTTACATAATGGATATGCGAGCTTAAATAAGCTGGATTCAGATGGGCAATGGAGATCAATCCCATTCAACGATGGGTTTTTAAATGTTCAAGCGTTACCTATTGAACCAGAATCGATCTACACGGTAGATTTGTCGTCGACCTATAGGGCGACGGATTCTTTCTCAGATACTATTATCACCTATTTTGATAAGCTTGAATTAAACGGTCAACAGTTGCTCAGCTTGACGGATTGGCCGATTGCTGAGACAGCGGTGGAGGTTAGTCCGACTGTGGCGTTGCCTTCTGAGTTCACGGATATCAAAATATCTTTTCTACCGGTAGGAATGAACGTGCCTGAGGCGGGAATGTGGTTTAATCCATCTTATCCAGTTCAGTATAAGTTCATGATGAAGCCGGGGAAGTTAAGCTATACCTTTAGCGGAAAAGAAGGGGATAACGGATACTTCATCAAAAATACAATCGAAGTCCAAAGCAATATGGCACTTCAGGTGGATGAAGATGAACTTCAGCCAACCGTCAAAGTTATTCTTCCGACTAACGAAGCCGTTCGAATTAGGGGGGTGAGTGGTAATTTCGTTGGAATCAATAAGTTGTATCTAACGCCTTCGGATTATCAGATAGTCATTTCCGTAATAGAGAATGGGATTGGCTACGACTGGGAAACTGTTATTACGGCTACGGAAGCTATTCAGTTAAGTCTATCAGATAAGCTTATACTGGAATTTGATAGTATGACTCTGGCAGGCAACAACGTATACGCCACAATTCAAATAAAGAGTGGAGATTTTCTGCTTAATGATTTCCGTTGGTTTGATGGACCGCCGTTATCGTCACCGATAAGTTCGAAGTTTTACATTAAGAACGAACGGGGAGAGCGAGTTCAGGAGTTGCAGAATATCAATTCGAGTTGGGCTTCTCTATATCATATAAACGAATTACAATTGCCAAGCGCCAAGTACGAGTTGGAGGCAGTTGTCAGCATTGATGGCCAATCCGAGGACTACACGGCAACTAGGGAGTTTATTTTTGTCGGCAAAGATACCGGAGCACCTAAAGGAATTACGATTTCTGCTCAGAATGAGAGTGGGCAGCCGCTGCAAGATGGGCAGGTTTTCCTGTATGAGAAACAACTGCCCTACGTTGAGGAAGCCAATAACGGAGTAACGGACTTTTACACGTATCTACAATATCAGGCGGCGGCTTCTGAAAACGGTAAATTATCTATACCGAGTCAATATCTGAGATCGGGCAAAGAGTACGACATTGTCGTGACCGGAAAAAGCGCTGGAGGGCAAGCTGGTGGTGTCTATTATCATCAAACGGTTACATCCGCAACGTCTGCCCTAGATCTTAAAAAAGAGCAATTAAAGAAGTTGACGTATTCAGCTCCTCCTGCTTCTGAAGGGGACGTGCTTCACCTTGCAGCCAAGAGAAGTATAAGCGGATCGTCGACTTGGCCAATTCCGCTCACGTTGAACAAGCAGCTTAAAGCTGAAATTTATGTCAGTACAACGGATCGTATTCTTGTGTACGGAACGATTTATCCAACGAATACGACAGCAGGGTACTACTTCGCTGATGAGAGAGCAATCGCTGACGCTGCAAGCGGGACGGTAGATCTCACTGCAAATTTGGCTTTTGTTCAGCCTCCGAGCGGTTTTGAGGATGCGGTCGTGTCGATTGGGGACAGCGCTCCTCGCTCATCGTGGTATGTTTCTAAAGGAGTAAGCGACTGGTTTTATTATTCTGTAACGAAGGGTGAATACCGATACTCGTTTGAGCAATACGCGAAGATAGACGGGAACACAAAGTTTTCCTTCAGCAGGCAGTTTAGTTCTTATAATTCTTATTGGTCCCATACCGGTCAAGTGAATCTGCTCGTGTACAATGATTTCAATGACGAGCAGAACAATTATCTCTATGACGTTTCTAAGGTTGACTCGCAAAGGAGTATCGTTAATCACAAGGCCGTTCAAGAGCCCCTCGCTTTTAATGTACACAGTCAAGAGGGCGAGACAAGTATGATTGTGGAGAAATCGGAAGACTCCTTCGTTTATCGGCAGGCATCTCTATCTGATGATCCCTACCAGAGTGGTGGAGCAAGCGCAAGTGCGCCGACTCTGATCTACCAGCTCTACGATGAGAGAAACCAACCGGTGGGAGAGCACTGGTATACTCGTTTAGGGCACACGGAAGAGTTGAACGTGCCGACGATTCCCGGCAACTATTCGCTGAAACTGGAAACTCAGCTATTCCCGAACGACGTGGTCAAGCTCGACGGAGAAATAAACATACAGGTTGAAGACGGAAGAGGATCGGGTAAGCTATTGATTCCGATTGATATTCCAACGGGATATACGTATAGGACACCGGGATTTAACACGGTGGAAGTCAGAACTAAAGATGCCGTGGGAAATGAGAGCAAGCTCTGGGCCAATATTGATCATTCAGGAAATTTCTTAATGTACGGTACCGACCAGATTGTAGTTAATCAGGAGTACGTAATATTATTGTCGCTCACATTATCCAAGAAGGGATCGTATGAGTACTCTACCTACTACAATTCGCTTCGCTTAACGGGAAGCCAGCTTCTTGCGTTAACAAAAATCGGCATTCCGAACGATTTGGCAGCAGTTTCGATAAAGCAGGTTGGAGTACCGAAAGAAGCTTCCTACTTGAATGCACAACTTGTCGCGCCAGTGGAAGGCTATAGCGATTTCGCTATTTACGCACATTCCTTTTCAGAAATGCTTGCCGTTCCGGGAGATTTTATCTTTCAAATGACGGGAACAAACGGAACGAATATCGGATATAGCTTGGTCAATCATATTTCTGTGGATCCTGTTACACATCAGGCTGCGGTAACGGATGTGCCTAAACGAGCGGTTCAATTTAAAAATGCATTGCCGTTCCTGTCATTTTCCAGCAGTTTAGATTTAAGCTTGCCGGGGCTGTTCGGGGGATACTATCCGTACAGTACATCGCAACAGCTTAACAAATTGATTGTCGCCGAAGGAAACCAGTGGCTAGCGGTAGATACGCTAAAAAGCTCAAGCAGCGGTCCGCGATGGTTGTATAGCTGGAAAACCAGAGAACAGTTAAATATTACAAAGGACATGACGATCGCTTTCGATGGGAAGCCAGACCCGGCTGTTTCAAACTTGAGCATTGTTTCCATGACGAGAGATCAGGATAGTGCTACGCAACTCGTTATTCGTCCAGAACTGTTAAGCGGATCAATGAGATTGATAGAGGTGGGGGAGAATGTTTTTGAGAGTTATTTCTACCCAGTATGGGCTAAAATTGAAATCAAAGATAGCAGCGGCTTGACCCTTTATGCTGCGCAATCAATGAACTGGCAAGACGATATTGTTATTCGTAAATTGCTATCAGACGGACAATATACGTTAATATTCAGCCTCCCTATTGGCGTCGACGAAGAATTCAAACTAACGAAGTCGTTTACGGTTGGGGATGACACAGTTGCACCTACCGCTCCGACCGGGCTGCGCGCAACAGAAACTGATGCAACTAGCGTAACTCTGGCATGGAATCCGTCTACCGATGCATTTGGGGTGGCTGGGTACCGAATCTATATCGGGGGCAGCCAAGTCGGTACGACGAGCGGAGCCACAGCCTATAAAGTAACGGGATTGACCGCGAATACGCCATACTCGTTTACGGTCAAGGCGTACGACGCTAAGGGCAATCTATCTGCCGCAAGCCAATCATTAACCGTCCGCACCGCATGTGCGGGGATTTGCGGTGGAATCGGCGGTGGCCCCATGCCCTTCAATTCCGAAGATGAGAATACCGTTACGCTGACAAACAGAGATATTCCAGCAGCCTCGGATGGGAAGATTTTGATCGATGTGAAAGACAAGACTATCGTTGTTCTACCCGCTCGAATTACCGAGTTGGTCGGAAAGAACGATCTGGAGGTTCGGTTTGGAGATGCGATCGTTTCGCTGCCTCCTGAAGTACTGGCTCAATTGTCGCAATTGCAAAGTACAAGCGGATTTTCGGATGCAAGCATGCGGCTGACGGCCGTTCAGCTGAATCCAGCGGAGGTTCAAGGCGGCCTGGCCTCCGATCCGAGTACAGGGGTGGCGGTTTTCAGTCCGATTTATGAGCTTAAGCTTGCTGTCGTAGGGAAAAACGGAGAAGAGAAGCTGCTCTCCTCCTTCAAAACCCCGATCACAGTAAGATTTCCTGTAAATCCGGGTGCGAATCGCCGCTTAACCGGCATCTACTATATCGCCGATAATGGGAAATTAGAGTATATCGGCGGAAGATGGGAAGGCAACGAGCTTGTCGCAGAATTAAGCCATTTCAGCAAGTATGGCGTATTTGAGATTAAGAAAAACTTCGAGGACGTGGCAGCCAAGCATTGGGCGCTGTCAGTTATACAGGAGTTGGCGGCGAAACAGATTGTAAACGGAGTAACCGATACGAAATTCGCCCCGGAGAAAAAAGTTACCCGTTCCGAGTTTGCGGCGATGCTGGTTAAGGCTCTGCGCCTCAAACCGGCGGCTGTGTCCACAGCATTCGAAGATGTGCCGAGGAATGCGTGGTATTCCGAAGCTGTGGCAGCGGCATATGCGCACGGGCTCATCAAAGGTTTGAGCGACAGCAGGTTTGCTCCGCAGGAGCAAATCACGCGGGAACAGATGGCGATCATGGTTATGAATGCTTACAAAGTTTCGCTTAAGGCAGATTCGTCCGAGGTTGCTCCCGAATTCAAAGACTCCAGCGAAATTAGCAAATGGGCTCAAACGTCGGTAATCGAAGCAGGTTCCCTCGGATTGATGAAGGGCCGCAACGGCAACCTGTTCGCGCCAAAAGACAATGCAAGTCGTGCGGAGGCCGTACAGGTTATCTCCAACCTCCTGCAGCAATTATCGCAATAGCAAGCTTCAAGCGAGAGACTCCTGTTCAGGGATCTCTCGCTTGCCTATTCAATAGCGGGGGCCAATTGAAGCATGAATAGCCAAAATGCACAACCTCGAACGCAGACGTATCTATTTGCTCTTACGAGTATTTTTCTTGTTTCGGGCTCCTTCTTTCACGGCTTTTTGTTTGAAGAGGAGTACCTTGTTGGCGCCATTGTCGCTTTTGGTGTGCTGAGCGTCTTGTATTTCAAACGCCGTATACTTCATGATCCGGCTCTCTATTTTCTTCTGGTATGTGTGTGCAGTTATGCGGTTAGTCTGAGTTACGCGATTAATAAACAGGATGCGCTGCTTGAAGCGATCAAGATAGCATTTGTGGCAGCGATATACCTGATTTTCAAGCATCTTAATCCCGCAACAAACGATAGGGCGCTGCGCGTATTGCTGGGAACTTCGTTTGCAGCCGTCGCTATCGGAATCGCAGGGGATCGCTTTTACGACGACAGGCTGGCGGGGTTTCTCGACTATGCGAACGCTCAAGGGCTCTTGCTCGCCGTATGCAGCATAATCGCCCAAGCGCTGTATATGACAGGTCGTCAGGGGAGATATCTTGGAGCTCATTTCGCATTCGTTATGGCTTTGGGGCTTACCCAGTCAAGAACAGCGATGATTCTATGGGCGTTAAGTCAAATCATTCTTTATGCAGCTGCACGTAAAAAATACTTCGAGTCGTGGCTGAGAGTACTGATCGGCACGTTCTTGGGGATAATGGGTTCAGTGGCTTTCGGTCAGTCCGTCTGGGCGACGCTTCTAATTATTGCGATATCCGGAGTATTCGTCTGGAAGCAAGCTGCATTTTCTGTGGGGTTGTCGAGGAGCGTTGCTGCCGCTGCAGGTGCAGTGGCGGTGACATGGGCCGGCTGGCAATTGTACGCAGGCGGATTGTCCAGATGGGAGAAGTTCGGCCTGTCGGCAACGGAGTGGCAGTCGCGCCTTGTCTATTACCGAGACGCTCTTAGGATGTCGCTTGATGCCGTATGGACCGGCTACGGGGGCGGCGGATGGGCTCAGTTGCAGTACGAATATCAATCCTCCGATTATTTCGTAAGATATGTTCATAACCAACTGCTTCAAAATGCTACGGATACAGGATTGATAGGGACGGTTTCATTTATCGGATTCGTTTCGGTTCTGCTGTATCGAGGATTTTATGAGCTAAGAAACGCTCCAGAAGAACGAAAGCTCATCCAGTGGGGCCGTTTATGCGCAAGTGCGGCGATTGTCATTCACAGTCTGGTCGACTTCGTTCTGGCCTACCCGTTTTTATTTGGGATATTCTTTTTGTTGAATGGCAGGGTTACGGTTACCGAGGAGGACAATCGAGCCAAAAATAGAGGGATCAGCGGCGCTTTCCGAATTGCTGGGATTCTTCTTGTGTCGCTAATTGTTATGATAACTTCAGGTTTGTCATTGATCTCGGGTTCTTATATCCGAACCGCCTCCGAGCTCTTGCGTAACGAGAAGCCTGCAGATGCGGTAAGGAGTCTGGATAAAAGCATTAAGCTCGCCCTATTCGCCGATCAAGCGCATGACCGAAAATCCAAGATCTATTTTCAAGAATATTTGCAAAGCCGAGATCAACGTTATTTAGCCGTTGCCAAAGAAGAAAATAGCCAAGCTTTACAGACGAATCCCTCACAGATCTGGTATCTGAAGCTTCAGAGCGATATATTGTGGGAGCAAGGCGAGCGCGAAGAGTCTATTCGTATCCTTGAGGACCTAACGACAAAAAATCCGTTCGAGTCCCGCTGGCGGGAAGAACTGGAGCAAAGGCGCATGCAGCTATCCAAATAAGCCCATCATCCCGATATTCCAAAAGACCGCGAAATGATCTATAATAAAACCTACAAGTAAATCCGACCGCTGTGAGAAGAAGAGAACAGCTGCCATACAGGTGCGAACTCCCCGAGTCCGTGTCCGATTCGGCAGCTGTTTTTTTGTATTTTTTTCGGCGTTCAGCCGGGGAGGGGAAGATGAATTGGGACTGTTGAAGCTGCATTCGGTGATACCGGCCGTTCGAAATATGAAGGAATTCGAGCAAGCGCTTGCTTCGCCGCAGGAAGTCATTTTTCTGCTGGAGGGGGAGCTGATCCATCTTCAAGGCATTGTATCGAGCGCCAAGCAGGCGAGGAAGAAAATATTTCTGCATCTCGATATGGTAAAGGGGATCAAGGACGACGAGGCTTCGATTCATTTTCTGTCCAAGGCGATCAAGGTGGACGGCGTCATCAGCACCCGAACGTCGAGTCTCATCCATGCGAAAAAATACGGGCTGATGGCGATTCAGCGGGGTTTCCTGATCGACTCCCATTCGGTGAAGACGATTATCAACTCGGCGTCTCACGTTAAGCCCGATTATATCGAGATTCTGCCGAGCTATTCTCACCCGAAGATCGGGATTATTCAGCGCGAGACCGGCATCGATATTATATTGGGCGGCTTTATCGACGGGCCGGAGGATTTGCCTCCATTGTTTGGGGCTGGGGCGATTGCAGTATCGACAAGTCATGCGAGCATGTGGAAATAGGCCCGGTCGAGAGGGCATAGGGAGGAATTGCGTTGGAAAAATATATATTGTCGCTGGATCAAGGTACAACCAGCTCGCGGGCGATTTTGTTCGATCATGAGGGGCGGATCGTTCGCGTAGCGCAGCAGGAATTTAAGCAGTATTTTCCGAAGCCGGGCTGGGTCGAGCATAACGCCAATGAAATCTGGGGCTCCGTGCTCGCGGTTATCGCGACGGTGCTGTCCGAAGCGGACGTTAAACCCGAGCAGATTGCCGGAATCGGGATTACGAATCAGAGAGAAACGGCGGTTGTATGGGACAAGGAGACAGGCGTGCCCGTATACAACGCGATCGTCTGGCAGTCGCGGCAGACGGCCGACATTTGCGATGAGCTGAAGAGCGCCGGCCTGAACGAGACGTTCAGAAGCAAGACGGGACTGCTGATCGACGCTTACTTTTCCGGAACGAAAATCAAATGGATTCTCGATCATGTGGAAGGAGCCCGGGAGCAAGCGGAGCAAGGCAAATTGTTGTTCGGTACGATCGATACGTGGCTAGTATGGCGTCTGTCGGGACGGCGCGTGCATGTGACCGACTATTCGAATGCCTCCCGAACGCTGATGTACAACATTCACGAGCTTCGCTGGGACCCGGAGCTGTTGAAAATATTGACGGTGCCCGAGTCGATGCTGCCCGAGGTGAAGCCTTCGTCGGAGGTGTATGGGCTGACGGATACGCATCATTTTTTCGGGTGCGAAATTCCGATTGCGGGCATCGCGGGCGACCAGCAGGCGGCTTTGTTCGGCCAGGCTTGTTACGAACGGGGAATGGCGAAAAATACGTACGGAACAGGCTGCTTTATGCTCATGAACACGGGCGACAAAGCGGTTGCGTCCGACCATGGATTGTTGACGACGATCGCTTGGGGAGTCGGGGGCAAGGTGACGTATGCGCTTGAGGGGAGCATTTTCGTCGCCGGGTCGGCCATTCAGTGGCTGCGCGACGGTCTTCGCATGTTCGCTGACGCCAAGGACTGCGAGCGCTATGCGGCCAGAGTGGAGTCGACGGAGGGCGTCTATGTTGTACCGGCTTTCGTCGGGCTGGGAACGCCATATTGGGACAGCGACGTTCGCGGAGCCGTGTTTGGACTGACGAGGGGCACGACGAAGGAGCATTTTATCCGGGCGACGCTGGAATCGCTCGCGTATCAGACAAAGGACGTGCTGGCGGCGATGGAGGCGGATGCGGGGATCAGCCTGAAAGCGTTGCGCGTCGACGGCGGGGCGGTGAAAAATGATTTTCTGATGCAGTTCCAGAGCGATGTTTTGGGAGCGGCAGTAGAACGTCCCGTCGTGAACGAGACGACGGCGCTCGGCGCGGCATACTTGGCAGGGTTGGCCGTCGGCTTCTGGGAAAGCCCGGAGGAGATCGCGCGGCAGTGGAGTACGGATCGTTCGTTCACGCCCGCCATGGATGCCGAGGAGTCGGCGCGCTTGTACGAAGGTTGGGGCAAAGCGGTGAAAGCGGCGATGGTTTTCAAATGAACGTCGGTGTGGTAAAGTAAACTTAAGTAAATACATCGGGTCAGAGATGAGGAGAGACCGCTTCACGTTATGCGTTATGGCGCATAATGTGTTTGCGGTCTCTTTTTCTATACCTGGCGAAGAGAGGGATACGGCATGAAGGAACTCACATTTGCAGGACACGGGCGTTCGGCGATATTCGATAACATGCAGAAGGAAGAATACGACTTGCTGGTCATCGGTGGAGGCATTACGGGGGCGGGAATCGCGCTGGATGCGGCAAGTCGGGGCTTGCGCACCGCACTTGTCGAGATGCAGGATTTCGCGGCGGGCACATCCAGCCGTTCGACGAAGCTGGTGCACGGCGGTTTGCGTTATTTGAAGCAGTTCGAAGTAAAAATGGTCGCGGAGGTCGGCAAGGAACGGGCGATTGTATACGAGAACGGGCCTCATGTGACGACCCCGGAATGGATGCTGCTGCCGATTTATAAGGGCGGCACGTTCGGATCGTTTTCCACGTCAGTCGGCCTACGGGTATACGATTATTTGGCCGGAGTGAAGCGCAGCGAACGGCGCAAAATGCTGAAGACGGCAGCGACGCTGCAAAAGGAGCCGCTGCTCAAAAAGAACGGCCTGCTCGGGGGCGGGTACTACGTAGAGTATCGCACGGACGACGCTAGACTTACTATCGAGGTGATGAAGCGGGCGGTGGAGCTCGGAGCGACGGCGTTGAATTACGCCAAGGTAGAAAAGCTCGTCTATAGTGGCGAAGGGCATGTGTGTGGGGTTAGCGTGACGGATCTGTTGAGTGGAGATAGCGGCGAGGTGCGCGCCAAGGCGGTTGTAAACGCGACTGGACCGTGGGTCGACACGCTGCGGGAGATGGACCGCTCCAATCATGGCAAGAAGCTGCGGTTGTCTAAGGGCATCCATCTGGTCATCGATCAGAGCCGGTTTCCGCTTCGTCAGGCGGTGTACTTCGATACCGACGACAAGCGGATGGTGTTCGCCATTCCAAGGGACGGCAAGACGTACGTCGGCACGACGGATACGTTCTACGACGGGGACAAGGCGCATCCGACGATGACGGCGGCCGATCGGAAATATGTTCTGGGTGCCATCAACTTTATGTTCCCTGAAACGCGTCTTACGGAGAAGGATGTCGAGTCGAGTTGGGCAGGCATTCGCCCTCTCATTTACGAGGAAGGGAAAAATCCGTCGGAGATTTCGCGCAAGGACGAAATTTGGGAATCGAAGTCCGGTTTGATCACGATCGCCGGAGGCAAGCTGACCGGCTACCGCAAAATGGCCGAAGACACGATCGACCTAGTCGCTCGCAGACTGCAGGGACGCGTGCAGACTGCAGCTTGCCGGACAAAGGGGATCGCCATTTCCGGAGGCGAGGTGGGCGGCTCCGAAAAGCTGGAGGCATATGCCGCGCTTGTTGCCGAGCATGGGAAGGCAGCCGGACTGTCCTTCGAGGCGAGCCTGCGGATCGCGCGCTTCTATGGGTCCAACGCGGAGCGAGTGTACCGCTGCGGAGATGCTTCGGAAGCGGAACGTTTCGGGCTTCCGCTAGATCTCTACATGCGAGTGAAGTACGCGATAGAGGAAGAGATGGCTGCGAAGCCGATCGATATCTTCATTCGCCGCACGGGAGCGCTGTTCTTCAATATTGCGCTGGTTCAGCGCTACAAGGCAAACGTCGTCGCGCTCATGCAGGAATTGCTCGGATGGAGCGATGAGCTTGCAGAGCGGTATGCGATGGAGCTGGAGGATGCGCTTCGCGATGCCGTCGTTCCTCAGGATTTGCAGGGGGCGCGGTAATAGGTAGGTTGGATAGAGTCAAGGCTTTCGCTTCGCTGAAAAATAGGCAGGCTTCTGGGGGAATTGCTGCAGCCGATAAGACCGCCGCGCGGTCTTATTCGCCCGAACGGAGCTGGAATGTGAGTGATAAGACCGCCGTACGGTCTTATTTGTCTGAACGGAGCCGGAATGTTGGTGATAAGACCGCCGCGCGGCCTTATTCGTCTGAACGGAGCCGGAATGTTGGTGATAAGACCGCCGTACGGTCTTATTTGTCTGAACGGAGCCGAGATGTGGGTGATAAGACCGCAGCACGGTCTTATTCGTCTGAACGCGCCCCCCGCAAAGTGAGCGAATTAAGCTTTATAGCTGCACGCCACTTTGTGGGGGCTTAAACCGGAAGGAGGGAGTACATACTTCCTTCATGGTCAATCGATCAAGTCGAGCAGATCTGCTTAGTGCACAAGCCCGTTATATTCTCCATACCTGAATCGAAGCAAACCCCAAGACATCCCGCCTAAACTCCTCGACAATCCGTTCCACAGCCGGAGAGTCCACGGTTTCGGCATATAACCGCTCCAGTTGATCCCGTAGTGACCGTGCTTCCGCCAACAGCCCGATAGAGCGTTTCATATTCGCGGCGTACTGCTGTCGGATCGGGGCCAACTCGTCGGCATGAGCTTCGTCGGTTCCTGGAGCGATGCAGCGCTCGTACATGTCGACGATCTCGTCGGAAGGCCGATCGGGGAAGTATTCGTGTGGAGCGGTACTGTCGAAAATGGCAAAGCCAAGCTCGCGGACAACGACCATGTCCAGACTGTTCGGGTCGAAGCCGCAGTGGTAGATTTCGGAGTCGAAGCCTCGTTCGGCTGCGGCTGCGGCCAGTTTCTTCAGCATTGTAGACTTCCCTGAGCCGGGCCGACCTTTCAGCAAATACCGCTTCAACCCCTCCGTCAGCCCGGGAACGTAATCGACCGCTCCCAGCGGAGTGGCCGCACCTAGAAATCGATGAGCCTCACTCCCCGCGCGCGCGCTCTTACGATCCACAATCAGCCGATCAATGCATTCCTGGGTCAACTCGTCGGCCTTCTGAAAATCCATGTTCCCGATATAGATTTTCTCCCAATCGTCATGAACCCGGAGCGCCTCGGCAAACCCGGCGTAGGCCTCCGCGAATCTGTCCGCGATCTCCTGATCCAAGCTCGCCATTTCCGATTCCCTGGCCGAAAGTGCCGACTTATCGCATGCTTCCCCTAGGTCAAATTCTACAACCGTCGCTCCGACAATCTCCGGAACAATGGCGTTTGGCGTCGTGCCGTCGACGATCCCCAGGCTGAGGCCGGGAACGATCAGCGCGTCTAGCGCGTCCGGATCGGAGGCGCAGGCGATGCGCCAAACCTCATGTCCCGCCGCCGACAGCTTGTCGCTTATCGAACGGAGCTCGCATCTTTTTCCCAATCCCGGGCCGCCCCTTACCACGCAAAGCCGCTCCAGTCCCTGCAACGAGGAAGGAAGTAAGCTCGTGTAACCCCGAGCCGTATTGCCGCCCCCATAATAGTCGTACGCGTTGTCGCTCATTTTCGCCACACCTTTCTAGGCTGCTGTAATGGTCTATATCCCTATCGTATTTCATATGGGCTGTTTTGGTGCGGTTGGAGGAGGACCGAACCGGGACGCGGATTTCCGTTCGTCGGTGGAAAAAGCAGGATAGGCCGTCCCGCGCGGCGAATGGAAGCAGTATGAAAACTGATAATTCGTTTATTCGCTATCTGAAGGGTGAACAGAATGATTCTATGGATTAACGGAGCGTTCGGAGCGGGGAAGACGCAAACTGCTTATGAGCTGCACAGAAGATTGCCGGACTCCTATGTCTATGATCCGGAGAATGCCGGTTATTTTATACGCAAAAATGTACCGAAGCGGATCGCGCTCGGCGATTTTCAGGACTATCCGATGTGGCGGGACACGAACTATGCGATGCTAAAGCATCTGGATCGGGAATATGACGGTATCGTAATCGCGCCGATGACGCTCGTCAGCTCGCAATATTTCGACGAGATTATCGGACGGCTGCGGGAGGAAGGAGCGGAGGTGCGTCATTTTGCGCTGTGCGCCGAGAGGGAGACGCTGCTGCGGCGGCTGAAAAGCCGAGGAGAAGGAAGCGAATCGTGGGCGGCCGCGCAGATCGACCGGTGCGTGGCGGCGCTCTCGCAGGAGAAGTTTGCCCATCACCTGAATACGGAGGGGCACACGATCGCGGACAACGCGGAGCGTATCGCAGAGCTAGCGGGGCTGTCGCTGCAGCCGGACGAACGAAGCGCTTTGCGCAAAGCATACGACCGCATTCGGACGCAAATTCGGCACATCCGACTGTAAGCCTGAAGGCGTCGTACCGCCTCTGAATAGGTCTGTTGTCGCTTTTTTCAGTGTAAACCGCGATATTAAAAGGATTTTGAAAGCGTCGCGTTGAAAATGGAAATAACCACTAATCACTCGACGCAAGCAAAGAAGGCAGGGAACATCATGGTTAAGGAATACCGGATCGGTGTCATCGCACCCTATCTGGACGGCGAATATTTCGGCAGACTGCTGCCTCACATTCAACACGCTGTCCGAGAAAGGTGTTCCCGTCTCTTTGCCGTGCAAGTCGCAGACGATTATTTAGGAATCGATTCGTTGGAAGAGCCGATCGCATCCGGGCTGATCGATGCGTGGATCGTCATTCTGCCCTCGGCCAGCCAGACGGTCCTCGAGACTTTGGAGAAGAGCGGGAAGCCGCTCGTCTGCATCGGCTTTCCGTCTCCCGTGCCGGGGGGACACTCGGTGCTCGTCGAGAATCAAGCGGGCATGAAAGCGGCGGTGCAGCATTTGATCTCCCACGGGCATACGCGGATCGCTTTTATCGGCAAGCTGTCTCAGTATGATCTGTACGAGCGTTACCTGGGGTATAAGGAGGCGCTTGCAGAGCAGGGATTGCCGATAGACGAACGGCTTGTCGTGGACGTCGAGGACAATCTCATGAACGCCGGAGAGAAAGCGATGCGGGAGCTGCTGGATCGGGGCGTCGAGTTTACGGCGATCGCCGCGGGTACGGATTTTAACGCTCTGGGAGCGATCGACTGCTTGCAGGCTCGCGGATTCCGCGTTCCGCAAGACTTCGCGGTGAGCGGCTTCGACGACATCTATCAGGCAGCGGTCAACTATCCTTCGCTTACGACCGTACGCCAGCCTATTGAAAGCATGGCCAATGAAGCGGTGAGAATCGCGATCGAGATGCTTGAAGGGCGTCTGGAGATGGACGGGGTAACGCTTGTGTCCGCCGGACTGGTCGTCAGGTCCTCTTGCTCTTGCTCGGAGAGATCGCAATTCAGGACGGCGGAGGAGTTTGATCACTATCTGATCAACCTGTCCCAGATGCGCCGTTCCTTCCATACGATTGCGAATAACAACTATCAGATGACCAAAAGCTTGATCAATGCGACGAGAGACGAGAAGATCGACATTTCCAAGCTGTTCTGGAATAGCGTCCATTGGGGCTGTTTGGCGCTGTGGGAGACGGACGAGAGCGGAGACCGACGGTTGGTCGTACGCCAGTCGTTCAGCAAGCGAGGCGATCCGCTGCCGCCCATCGGCGCGGCCTATCCGTTCGAGCAGTTTCCCCCGTTGGAAATGCTTCCTCCGGGAACGCGACCCGGAGGAGAGGATATTGTCGTGCTCCATCCGGTCAAATCGGAAAAGAAAAGCTGGGGTTATATCGCTCTGGCCGGCCAAGTGGAACCGAACGCAAATTTCGTCTCGAACGATCTGTTCCGCCACAGCTTCACGATCCTTGCAGTCGCATTGGAGCGGGAATTGCTGTTTAATCACGTTCGCTCGATCAACGAGAAGCTGGAGATCGTCTCGCACACGACGAACGACGGCATCTGGGACTGGGATTTGAGCGCGGGCAAGATCGATTGGAGCACGCGCGCGCATAAAATATTAAGCCCCTCCTCCGTCAAGCTGAATAGCGCTCCCCGTTCCTTCTTGAGACTGGTATATCCGGAGGATCGGCGGGCAATCTGGCAGGCGCTCAAACAGGTTCGTTCCGAGTCCGACCGCCAGCCGATTCAAGTCGAATTGCGCATCGGCGGCCAGGCGGAGGCGGATCGGCAGCTCTGGGTGCATCTGGCGGGAGATTTGGTTCGCAACGCTTCGGGCGCTGCCGTACGGATCATCGGTTCGATTACCGATATTACCGAGAAGAAGGTCAACGAAGAGAGAATTACTCAACTGGCTTATTGGGATTCCGTTACCGGGCTGCCTAATCGCATGATGTTCAAGGATCGGCTGCAGGAGGCTATTGAGGAGCGGAGTCAAGACGGCAAGAAGCTGGCCGTTATGATGATCGATCTGGACCGGTTCAAAATCGTCAACGATACGCTCGGACATCAGACCGGAGACCTTCTGCTGCAGCTCGCTTCCGCCAAACTGCAGGATTGCGTCGGTCTGCACGGGATCGTCTCGCGGTTCGCCGGGGACGAATTTATTGTGCTGCTCTCAAAGATCGAGGGGGCGGAGGAAATCAACCGCGTCGCCGAGCGGATTTTGCATATGCTGACCAAGCCGTTCGTGTTGGAGGGGCAGGAGTTTTATTTGTCCGCGAGCCTTGGGGCTTGCTTATATCCTAACGATGCGCAGGATGTAGACTCGCTCATTCGTTTCTCGGATCTGGCCATGTACTATTCCAAGGAAAACGGCGGGAACAGGCTGAAGGTATATACGCCTGCATTAAGCTCAAAAAGGGTTGAGAGGTTTAATATGGAAACGGGACTTAGATATGCGATGGAGCGAGGGGAACTGACGCTGAATTTCCAGCCGCAGGTTTCTCTTACTACGGGCAAGGTATACGGTGCGGAGACGTTGATTCGTTGGAGCTCTTCCGACGGAAAAACGATACAACCCGGCGAATTCATCCCTCTGGCGGAGGAGACCGGGCTGATCATTCCGATTGGCCAATGGGTACTTGAGCAAGCGTGCCGCGCCTGTCGAGAGTGGATACGCGAGGGACTGCCTTCACTCGTCATATCCGTTAACATCTCGGCTCTCCAGTTCCAAATGGAGGACTTTCCGGATATTGTTAGCAAGGTGTTGAAGGATACGGGGATCGGCCCGCACAATCTATGTCTGGAGATTACAGAGCATACGGCCGTTCAGAATATGGAGCACAGCATTCGAATGCTCAGCCAGTTGGTGGAGATCGGCGTCAAAATCGCGATCGACGATTTCGGCATTGGTCAGTCGTCTCTCTACTGGCTCAAGAAGCTTCCTGTACATATCGTCAAAATAGATCCGTCGTTTATCCGTAATCTGACAGAGAGTACGGACGACGCAGCGATTGCGAAAGCGGTCATCGACATGTCGCACAGCCTCGGTCTGTCCGTCACGGCGGAGGGCGTCGAGACGGAGGGGCAGCTGCAGCGCCTTCAGCAGCTTCAATGCGACCGTATTCAAGGCTTCTTCACGGGACGCCCGATGACGTCCGACCAGTTTATTGCGTACTTCCTCGAAATTGCCAACGGGTAAAGTGCCGGAACGGCTGCAGCGCCTTCTACTCTGCGTAGAGCGCGGCTGCAGCCGCGCATTCCGCGCGCACGGCTGCGCGAAGCTCCTCGGGAGCCAGCGCCTCCGCGTCCCGACCGTATTTCATCACGATGTCCCGCGCCGATTCCAGCGTGTTGAATTCAACGACCGCTTCTATTGCCTCGCTCTCTTGAACTTCCTCGCAAGAGACCGTCTTTACGTACCTTTCCCCCGCGAAGGCCTCCCATCTTGCCAAAGCGACGCGAACCTTCGCGGGATAGCGGGGCAGATTGGACTTGAACCTTTCCATTGATCGTTCCCAATGCGTTGCCAAATCGAAGTCCTCCGGTCGGACGAAGGTCTCTTCCAGCATGTCTGCATCATGCAGGCGGGATAGCCGGAAGGTGCGAAAGGGGTCCTCTTCCGCCGAATCTTCCATCGCGACCATGTACCAAACGCTCGTCTTGGCGACCAGGCCCAGCGGCAGTACGGTCCGCTCCGTTGACTCGTCCGCTTCCCTCCCGCGATAACAAATGCGAAGCTTGCGTTGCTCCCAGACCGCTTCCTGAACGGTCTGCAGATGCGCGGAGCGAGAAGGGGCCGAGCGCCAGCCCGCCCCGTCGATATGGATGCGTTCCCTCACGTATTCCGCGTCGCGACGCACCGGCTCCGGGAGAGCGGACAGCAGCTTGCGCAGCGCGGTGCCCGACGGCTCGTTCAGCCCCAGATCGGCAACGACGCTGGAGGAATGGAGCAGCAGCAATGAACGAATCTCGCCGATCGTCATCCCCGTAATCCGGTTGCGGTAGCCTTCGGACAGCTGCCAGCCGCCCGCGGCTCCTCTCTCCGCATAGACAGGGATGCCTGCTGCCGCCAAAGCCTCCATATCGCGATGCACGGTCCGTTCGGAAATTTCTAGCTCGTCCGCAAGCTGTTTGGACGTCATTCTCCCGCGGGCTTGCAGAAGAGAAAGCAGGGACAGCAATCGATCGGCTCTCATTCGTTATTCCTCCGTTCGCTTCGATTATTCTCAGTATATCCGATTTATATGACAGCAGGTGTCATATATCAAGGCTAATCTAGAGACGTAGACGAATGATGGGAGGAAGAAGAGAATGAAACCATTGGCAGGAAAAGTGGCGGTTGTCGCGGGAGCGACGCGGGGGGCCGGCAGGGCGATTGCGATCGCGCTTGGTCAAGCCGGAGCGACGGTGTATGCAACGGGGAGAAGCGTCAGAGGAGCGCCCTCCGACTTGGCCAGGCCGGAAACGATCGAGGAGACCGCTGAGCTTGTGATCGAGCAAGGAGGACAAGGCATTCCCGTGCGCGTGGACCATACGGAGCCGGAGCAAGTGAAGGCGCTGTTCGAGCGAATCGGAGACGAACAGGCTGGCCGACTCGATATTGTGGTCAACGACGTGTGGGGCGGCGAGAAGCTGACGGAATGGGGGACTCCTTATTGGGAGGGTTCACTGGACAAGGCGCTGCTGATGCAGCGAAGAGCCGTGCACTCTCATATGATCACAAGCTATTACGCCGCCCCGCTGCTCGTCAAGAGAGGCGAAGGGCTGATCGTGGAGGTGACGGACGGATACGATTACCGCTACCGGGGCAATCTGCCATACAGCCTTGCCAAAGTATCGGTCATTCATCTGGCGGAGGCGCTGGCGGCGGAGCTGCGTCCGAAAGGAGTAGCGGCGCTGTCCGTCACCCCGGGGTTTCTGCGGTCTGAAGAGATGCTCGATTACTTTGGCGTCACTGAAGCGAATTGGCGCGACGGAGCCGAGAAGGAGCCTCATTTCCTCCAGTCGGAGACGCCGTTCTTCCTCGCGCGCGGACTGGCCGCATTAGCTGCCGAACCGGATCTGCTGAGCAAGTCGGGCAAATTTTATACTTCCTGGGGGCTGTCGGACGACTATGGAATCGTAGACGTCGACGGAAGGCGTCCGCACTGGGGCAACTATGCCGCTGAGCAAGGACTTTGACGATAACGGTCACTCGGGATGATTGCCGGTTTCATTTCCTATTTTATACGGGGTGGTGATCCCTTCGTACATGAGATGCATCGACATGCCAACGGCCGCGTGCGTCAGGTTGTGGCAATGGTCCATCCATAGTCCGGGGTTATCGGCGACGAAGCCGACCTCGTAGATTTCGCCGGGCTGGACGTCCAGCGTATCGGAATACCAGGGGCTGCCGGTCGAAGGCTCGCCGTTGCGGGAGAGTACGAGCATGTGGTGGCCGTGCAGGTGCATCGGATGATCGACGGCGCCCCGGTTGACGATGGTCGTCTTGACCAGATCGCCCTCCCGCACCATAAACATCGGCGTATTCGGAAATACCTCTCCGTTGATCGTATATAAGGAACCGAATTGCCCGTTGTAGAAGGCCAGCTTGTTGTCGAGAATCATTTCGAATTCGCGGTCGAAGTCGCTGCTCGCCGTGAAGGCGGTATCGGAGGGCTTGCCGTAATCGATCGGATTAAATGCGGTCGTGACCGGCAAGTCGGGAATGCCTCCCGTTCCGTCGCGGCTTAGCAGAATTCCCAGCTTATCGGAGCTGCCGACGCTAAGGAAGACGGGGGTGTCGGGCATCAGGAACGTCAAATCCATGCGTCCGCCTGTGGTCAGCTCTATCCGCACGTTTTCCAGCTCCTGCGGCTCGTTCAGATCTGTGCCGTCTATGGCAGCGACGCGAAACGGAGTTCCCGTCAACGTGTAGTCCTGCCGCAGCCAATCCTGGGTATTGATGAGCCGGATGCGCACCGGAGTTCCGGGAACGACTTGCTTGCGCTGTACGCCGTCGCGATCGCCGATGGCTAGCCCAATGCCGTCCCAGACATGGGTCATCACGGTAATCTCTTCCTCCGCCCCCTTATTTTCCGAATCTGCAGGCTCTACGATCAAGCTGCCGAACAGTCCTTTCTTCACTGCTTCCTGAGAATGCTGATGCGAATGATACCAGAACGTTCCCGCCTGCTCGGCGATGAAGCGATAGACGTGCTTGTCGCCCGGCATGACGGCTTCTTGCGTCGCCCCGGCCACCCCGTCCTCTGCATTGGGCACGTCGAGTCCGTGCCAGTGGATCGTCGCGCCATCCTCAATGTCCTGGTTGACCAACGTAATCTCCACCAGTTCTCCTTGCTTGATCCGAAGCTCAGGCCCGGGGACCTGACCGTTATAGGTCCAGGCTTCGAACGGCTGGCCCGGACGCAGCTCGATCGTCTTTTTCTCCGCGGTTAACAGGAATTTGCGGTCGGGCTCCCGATCCCGCGGCCCCGTCAGCATTGCCAACGATTTGTCGCGCAGAGGGTCGTGAACAAGCTCGGGTCCCCCTCCGAAATCCATCGGGCCTTCAGCCATGCTCATGACGGCAGGAAGGCGGCTGTTCGCGCTGCCGACTATATAGATTAGCGCAGCAACGCCGATCGCGACGCAGAAGATGCCGGCGGTACGCAGCCATCTTCTGCCTGGAAGCGCCGGAGCGGGAGAGTTCGGCTCGCCGATTCCGACGTATTTGCGTTGCTGGGCATAGCCTAAAGCCGTAACGGCCGCCGCGGCAAGCAGAATCGGAACGAGCACGGAGCCGAGCCGGAACGGCACCGGGGTTACCAATACGTAGTAAAAAATCGTTGCAGCGCCAATTGCCGATAGCTGATACGGCAAAATAACGAGAGGATGAGCAGCTTGCTTGCGGATATCGGCGGGAAGCGGAGCGACGGACAGGCAACGGGTCGCTTTCCAGAGCTTCACCAGGCGCGGGACGGCAAGCAGCCACACAGACAGCGAAGGAATGAGCGCGAGCGGAAGATGAAGCAGCACCCGATCCTCCCAGAAGACGGAGTCCATCGTCGACGTCATGACCAGAGTGGCGACAGACAGTCCGAGCGCAGGCAGCGTCGCATAGACGGCCCAGACGATTTGCTTGCGGGTTTTACGGTGCAGTCTTTCGGTGGATCCGCCATACAGTAATTTAGTAGCTTTGCTTCCGGCGATCCAAGAGAAAATAAGCATAAAGAATACGCAGACATATACGATGCCGGTCAGAATAGTAAACAAGAGAAAGCCTCCTTGTCGGTCGGGTTCGCGCAGGAGCGTGTATTTGATTCTATCCTACCTTTCGCGAGCTAATCTTCGTAACCGTCCGAAGTTTGGATTGCTCCCCCGACTTAAGTTGGAGCGTTAGCTCCGTCTTGCAACGGGCGCTATCGTTTCAAGAGGCTGTCTCATAAGTAGGTCGTACAAGATGATCGATCAAGAAAAAGTGCATGTATCTCCTGGAGACTGCCTCATACGTTCCTGAAACCACCTCTTAACGGGTTTACCCATCCAGGTTTCGGGATCGTATAGCATCGGAAGGAGATACATGCACGACAACATTCTCTATCGATCATCCTTTTGCACGACTATTTTACTTATGAGGTAGACCCGCTAGGTGAGCGGCAGACAAAGAAACGATTATTGCGCGGCTTCCTCAATCGTGATGTTACCGCTGTCTGTTCTCACTTTGATCGTATCGTTAGTTTCGTTTCTAGACTCGGGTGCCCGGACTCTACCGGAATCCGCCTTAAGGTCGTACGTACCTGCGAAGCTCGTCGGGAGGCGAACGAACGCATTGCCCGAATCGACGGATATGTTCGTGTCGGAGGTATCGAGTTTATACAGCTTAACGTTGCCCGAGTCGGCCGAAATGTCGGCCTTTCCAGTCATGTTTTCGATCGTAATGTTGCCGGAATCGATAGACGCAGTCAGGTTGGCCGTGACGCGATCTCCCTTAACATTCCCGGAGTCGACGTCGATTTCCAAGGTTTCGCTGACGAACTCGCCGAGAGACAGATTGCCGGAATTTGAATCCAGCACCGCCCTAGAGATTCGCAGCAACGAGGCGTCCTTTATTTCGAGATTGCCGGAGCTAAGCTTGAGCTTCAGACGGTCCAGCAGCGCATCGTCCGTAACGGAGACGACGAATTGTTCCGTAGGGGGATCGAAGCTGAAATCGAATAAGTTAATGTATTTGCGGGGGAGACGGATGAGCTCCAGCTCCAGCTTGCGACCGGAGATTTCCGCGGCCTGAACTGTCTCAACCATTCGTTCGGTTCCGTGTCCCTTCAGTTCGATCGAGTTGGTGCCGTCGACGCTTTTGACGAACGTCATGCTGACGTTGTATTCGCTCTTGATGCTCAGCTCGCGAAGTTCTTCCGCCGAGAAGGTCCACTTCTTCTCGAAATCCCTCAAGTTTCTGTCCACTTTATTCCAATCGTGGTTCACCGCGCCCGCTATTCCGATCGCGATCAGGCAGAACGCCGCTAAATACCAGAATTTTCTCATCGATAAGTTCTTCCTTTCAAGGTCTTGTAATTCCATCCCGCATAGGCTCTAATAGCACGGAACAGCCCTTTGCCGAACAAGAAGGCCACGTCGGCGAGAATCATTCCGATGCCCGTCATTCCTAGCGACATCATAAGCTTGGCGTTCGTAAACTCCCCATACAGCGAAGTCTCGGCAACCAGTGCGAGCGGCGCCAGCATCGTCGATAGAGCGGCGATGCAAACGGAGACGAATGCCGCAATTAGGGCGGCGAATACCGGGATCGCAAGCAGCAGATTCAGAAAAAGCAGCAAAATTCCTACGCCGAGGAAACGCGGGACGTCGCGGTCCGGTTCGTGCGGTCTTCCCGGAGCGGGTGCAGACCAGGCTTGAGGCGGTGGCGGAACGGGATTATTGTAGGGGGCGCCTCCATAAGGCGATCCAGCGTATGCGGGCTCATAACGCGTTTCGGGCTGCGGAGAAGGGGAGTCCAGTTCCGCAACGATTTCCTCTTCCGTCTTCCCTTGCTCCTGGCCGATTCTGAAACATTCCTCGCATCGAGCGAGCAGCTCGTTCCTCTCATGCTCCGGCAGCGGGGCAAGGTCCCGATTCATTTTATCCATAAACTCCATTTTATTCATGGCAGAGACTTCCTTTCACTGAACTGTTCCCATCATAGCCGATCGTTTGGTCGGCTGTCATCCGACGAGAGGTGACGATCGACCTCGACTTAAGTTGGGGGAGAGAGATGACCGAACAAGAGGAAGGGTAGGACTACGCTACCATTTCACCCATAATCAACCACCCCGTTCGCTAGACTGTGGTATAATTTGTGAATTGAATAGGGAGAGGGGGCAAGGCGAAGCAGACTCCGACGGTGAATTCGGGTATACCATTATAGAAGGAAGTGTAGAAAATGCAATATGGTAGAAAGATTGCAGCAACGCTATGCGGCGTTTTAATTGCCGGGATAACGGCAGGGTGCACCGGAGGCGGCAACGACACGACGAATAAAGAGAAAACGGCGATCAAGGTGATGTATTACGATGAACGCGGCTTCTATCAGCAGTTCGGGATGCTGTTTGCCGCTCTGTACCCGGATGTCGAGATCGAAGTGGTCTCCACCTCCAGCATTGTTTATGAAGAAGGCAAAGATATGGAGAAAGCCACGCAGGAGTTCATTGCCGAACAGAAACCGGACGTGCTGCTGCTCAGTAGCGGGGAATACTCGCGCATGGCCGGCGAAGGAAAGCTGTATAATCTGGATACGTTCATTCAGAAGGACAAGTTCGATCTGGAAGGAATCGCTCCCGGAATTTTGGAATATATCAAGCAACAAAGCGACGGCATTCTGTACGGGCTCTCTCCGAATTTCTACAGTCAGGCGCTCTTCTACAACAAGGACCTGTTCACGAAATACGGAGTCACGTTCCCTACGGATCGCATGAGCTGGGAGGAGCTGCTGCAGCTTGCGGCCAGATTTCCGACCGACGGAAGCGGCGAGGACCGCGTCTACGGTTTGAAGGCCGGCTATGGGGCGGACCTCTACCAACTTGGCATGATGATCGGCAATTCGTTGGGGCTAAGCTACATCAATCCGACGACTAAACAGTTGACGATCAACTCGGATTCATGGAAAAAAGCGTTCGACACGGCGGACAAAGCGCTCAAATCGGGTTCGCTGTTCGTCGAAGATCCGAATAACGGCGGATTTTCCGGGTCCTATGAAGACTATTTGTTAGGAGACGCCTTCATCGGAGGGAAAGCCGCGATGGTGATCGAAAGCAATTATGTGATGGACCAGATCAAAGAGGCGCAAACCCGATTAAAAGACAAGGGGATAAAAAATTGGGATATTGTTACAGTTCCGGTTAATCCGCAAACGCCGGATGAAAGCTCGGCGATGTCGGTAGGGCAAATCTTCGCGATCGACGCGAATTCGGCCAACGCAGAGGGCGCGTGGAAATTCCTGAGCTACATAAACGGAGACGAGTTCGCGCGCGTGACCTCCAAGCTTAACAACGGCGGCTTCCCGGCGCGAATGAAATATATCAGTAACGAGGAAGGGCGCAATATGGCGGCGTTCTACAGCTTAAAGCCGCGCTCCAACAATATGTACGACAATTATGACAAACTGCCGCGAGATTTCTACATGAAGTTCAACACGTTGTCTCAGGAGGAATTCCAAGGCATCAAGGACGGCAAAACGACGATTGAGGAAGCGCTGGACAGCCTTCAGGTCAAGGGCCAGAAGCTGCTGACCGAGGAAAGCGAGAAGGCGGCTACGGCCGAGCCGAGCTCGGCGGCAGGCTCCGCTCCGGGAGTCGCAGTTGAGAGTTCCTCCGGGGGATCGTCGGTGGAGGTTAGAGCGGAATAATAAGCTTCTGCATGAGCAACGCTAAGGTTGAGGGACGTCTTGAGGAGTGAATTTGTCCAACTTGTGAATTCTGCCTTTAATTCGTCACAACTTTGTGATAAAATATTCACAAAAAGCGCTCTCATTAAAGGAGGCTGGACCCTCATGAAAAATAAAGAAATGTCCCGAATGCTGAAATGGGTGGCGATGATCGTCATCGCGGTCGGCATCGTCTGCTGCGTACTCAATATCGCCCAGTTCAACGATCAGAATCTCGGCTTGATGATCGGCATCGGATTCTTGATCGGCGGCGCGCAGATTATGCTGTTCGGCGTGATCGCTCCACTGATGCAGAAGAATCAAGAAGCACCGGCAGCCCCGTCCCAGGCGACGGAAGAACCGGTCTGAATGACCTTATCTAATTAAGGAAGCCCGGATGGAACGCAACGTTCCCTCCGGGCTTTTTATTATGTCGAAGGCGTGAACAAACTATTGCAAATTTTCAACGTTTCGTTGTCGCATTTGTTAACTGTGAGGAAAGTCGCTGAGCTTTCTGCTATGTTGGATTCAGCGACGAAGAAATCGTCCAATGCAATGTATGACGCGGTAGCGGCAAGAGGATGGGGGAGATGGGAATGTGGAAAGGGCTGCGGAGGCTGACGGCCGTTCTGTCGTTGGCTGCGACGGCGGCGCTGCTTAGCGGGTGCGCCGAGAAGGTGGTCGTGCTCAATCCGAAGGGCGAGATCGGGCAGCACCAATTGGATCTAATTATATTGTCGACGGTGCTCTGTTTGATCGTCATTGTACCGGTGCTGATCTTGACGTTCTATTTGGCGTGGAAGTACCGCCAGAGACCGGGCGGGAAGGCGAAATACGATCCGACCTGGGAGCACAGCACGAAGCTGGAAGCGATCTGGTGGGGTATCCCAATCATCATTATCGCCATCCTCGGCACGATTACCATTAAATATACGCATATGCTTGAACCGTCCAAACCGATCGAGCACGAAGCCAAGCCGATCGTTGTCCAGGTCACTTCGCTGGATTGGAAATGGCTGTTCTTATATCCCGAGCAAGGGATTGCCTCTGTGAATTATCTTGAATTCCCTGAGAACGTGCCTGTCCGCTTCGAATTGACGTCGGACGCGCCGATGAACTCCTTCTGGATTCCGCAGCTTGGCGGTCAGATTTATACGATGTCCGGAATGGCGATGAAGCTGCATCTGATCGCGGAAGAACCGGGCGATTATCTGGGGATGGGCGCCAACTTCAGCGGCAAGGACTTTGCCAAGATGAATTTCACGGCCAGGGCGACCTCGCAAGAGGAGTTCGAAGCATGGGTCGAGCAGGTGAAGCAATCGTCTCCGGGGCTGACGATGGAGGGCTATTTGCAGCTTGCGAAGCCGGGCGTGTCGAGCGTACAAACCTTCTCTTCGATTCCTGAGGGCTTGTTCCAGAAAATCGTAACCAAGTACAGCAGCGGACATAACCATGAATTGAACGCGGCCAGCAGTAAATAAAACCGACAATAATTAGTTCGAGGAAAAGAAGGTGCCGACATGTGGGAACAAATCAAGGAGTTCGCCTCCGAGTTTTTCGTTACGGGCGATCCATTGATTTACGGGGCGGACGTCGCCATCGTGCTGACGATGGTCGCGATCGTCGCCGCACTTACGTTTTTCAAA
Source organism: Cohnella sp. LGH (assembly GCF_017671885.1). NCBI lineage: Bacteria > Bacillati > Bacillota > Bacilli > Caryophanales > Paenibacillaceae > Cohnella > Cohnella sp. LGH. Next base: position 8,239,145 of record NZ_CP072117.1, on the reverse strand, counting down.
AAATGGACATGGCTATGGAAGGAATGGCTGACGACCGTCGATCATAAGCGAATCGGTATTATGTATGTGATCGCGTCGCTGATTATGCTGTTCCGCGGAGGCGTGGATGCGCTGCTCATGCGGACTCAGCTGGCAATACCAGAGCTTGAGTTTCTGAACGCGGAGCACTATAACCAAATTTTCACGACCCACGGGGTCATTATGATTTTGTTTATGGCGATGCCGTTGATGTTCGGCTTGTTTAACCTCGTCATTCCGCTGCAGATCGGGGCGAGAGATGTTGCGTATCCGTTCCTGAACTCGCTGAGCTTCTGGCTGTTCTTCTTCGGGGCGATGCTGTTTAACCTGTCGTTCGTCATCGGAGGTTCGCCGGACGCAGGCTGGCTCGCTTATCCGCCTCTGTCGGGAACGCAGTTCAGTCCGGGCGTGGGCCAGGACTTCTATATATGGGGCATTCAGATTTCCGGGATCGGCAGCTTGATGACCGGCATTAACTTTATCGTTACGATCTTGAAAATGCGGGCGCCGGGCATGAAGCTGATGAAGATGCCGATGTTCTCTTGGTCGGTGCTGTCCAGCTGCTTGACGATCATTCTCGCTTTCCCGATTTTGACCGTCACGCTGTTCCTGCTGTTCATCGACCGTTACTTAGGCGCGCACTTCTTTACGCTCGACGGCGGCGGCAATCCAATGATGTACATCAACCTGATTTGGATGTGGGGCCACCCCGAGGTGTATATCGTCGTTCTGCCGGCTTTCGGCATTTTCTCCGAGGTGGTCGCGACCTTCTCCAAGAAACGGCTGTTCGGTTACAAATCGATGGTGTTCGCTCTGATGAGCATCAGCATCGCTTCCTTCTTCACCTGGGCGCACCACTTTTTCACGATGGGCTCGGGGGCCAATGTCAATGCGTTCTTCGCGTTGACGACGATGATTATTGCGATTCCGACCGGGGTCAAAGTGTTTAACTGGCTGTTCACGATGTATCGCGGACGGCTGTCGTTCCCGACGCCGATGCTGTGGATGCTCGGTTTTATCCCGTGCTTCGTCGTCGGCGGGATGACCGGGGTACTGCTCTCCGTCGCTCCGGCGGACTTCCAGTTCCATAACAGCTACTTCCTGATCGCGCACTTCCACCAGGTGCTGATCGGCGGCGTCGCATTCGGTTACTTCGCGGGTCTGTATTACTGGTGGCCGAAGGTGTTCGGCTTCAAGCTGAACGAGAAAATCGGCAAATGGGCGTTCTGGTTCTGGAATATCGGCTTCTATGTCTGCTTTATGCCGCAGTACGTGCTCGGATTGATGGGGATGACGCGCCGCGTCAGCAGCTACGGCTGGGACAAGGGCTGGTACGAGTTGAACCTGACGTCGACAATCGGCGGTTTCCTGATGGGCATCGGCTTCCTGTTCCAGGTGTGGCAGATTTTGCACAGCATCAAGTTTATGGAAAAAGATACGACTGGCGATCCATGGGACGGACGTACGCTCGAATGGACGATTCCGTCGCCGGCTCCTGTCTACAACTTCGCGACGGTGCCGCAGGTGACCGAGAAGGACGACTTCTGGGAGGAGAAGCAGCGAATCGCCGCCGGAGGAGCTCCGCGGCCGAAGCCGCCGCTTGAGCCGATCCATATGCCGAAAAACTCGGGAATTCCGATTATTATGTCTTTCTTCTTCTTCGTCGCCGGTTTCGGCTTCGTATGGGATTGGCTGTGGATGATCATTCCGGGACTTGCCGGCGTAGCGGTATGTATGCTTGTTCACTCTTTTAATTACAATACGGATTATTATATCCCGGTGGATGAAATCAAACGCACGGAAGCTGCGGCGGGGAGGGTTGTGTAATGGCCAAGTCGGGTAGTCATCAGGCCGCCCTTAAGGCGCAGCACGGAGGGCACGGGGCCGGACACGGTCACGGTCATGAAGGGCACCACGATCAGGAAGGCTTGCGCGTAATGGGCTTCTGGATTTTCCTGATCACGGACTGTATTCTGTTCGGCACGTTATTCGCGACCTATGTCGTACTCAGCGGCAACACAGCCGGAGGGCCGACGGGCGCAGAGCTGTTCGAGATGCCGGGAGTCATTGCCGAGACGTTCATCCTGCTTACAAGCAGCTTTACGAGCGGGCTTGCGGTACTTGCGATGAACAGGGGAGATCGCAAAGGACTGATCTTCTGGCTTGGCGTAACGGTCTTGCTCGGCGCGGCGTTCATTACGCTGGAAGTGACGGAATTCGCGACGCTGGTGCACGAAGGCGCAACGATTTCGACGAGCGCCCATTGGTCGGCTTTCTATACGCTGGTCGGAACGCACGGCCTTCACGTCTCGCTCGGTCTCGTCTGGATGATCGCGATCATGATTCAGCTTGGTCGTCACGGCATCAATTCCGTTACGCGCCGCAAGGTCAACGTCATCAGCATGTACTGGCATTTTCTCGACGTCGTCTGGATTTTCGTCTTTACGATCGTCTACCTGCTGGAGGTGATGTAACATGGCGCAGCATACGAATCACGGCGCTCAGGCGCATGGCGTTCATGACGATCATGGCGGCCACGAGACGCACGGCTCGCTCAAGTCTTATGTTACCGGCTTCTTGCTGTCGCTCGTACTGACGATCATCCCGCTTGTGGTCGTGTTGAATGGCTTGCTGGAAAAGAAGGCGGCGACGATTGTACTGCTCGGTTCGGCGATCCTTCAGTTCGTTGTACAGCTGGTTTATTTCATGCATCTGAAAGAAGAGGGCAAGCCGCGTTGGAACTTCATGGTGCTAATCCTCGGATTGATCATCGTGCTGACGATCGTGGCCGGCTCGATCTGGATTATGACTTACAACAAAGTGGCGTAAAGATAGGGAAAGGCAGTTTGCTGCGCGGGACGCGGCAAACTGCCTTTTTTAATTCTCGGGTTTATATATGCCGCTACTGGTCAACGCAAACGGGGATACTCAGGCTCACATTCTTTTTCGGCAAACTCGGCAAATTTGACAGTTGTCGCGTCGGCAGACGGATTGATTTTAAAGCGGGTAGTCCGCGCTAATTTTGTCGAATGGGGAAAATGTGCAGTTTTAAGGCGGGGAATCCGCTTTAATTATCCTTATAAGTGTAATTCGGGGGAAATAAGATGGAAAACCCGCTTTAACTCGCGATATAAGGGGGCGGTAGCGAATTTAAAGCGGAAATTCCGCTCTATTACAAGGCGCGTACGCCTCAAACGGATCGAACCGGGTTCGGCAGTCATCAACTTCGAAGGGGCTGTCTCATACGCTCCTGATATGCCCCTGTCACGGGTTCAGCCATTCGGTTTTCAGGAGCGTATAGCAATGAGAGATGTATATACGCCGTTCAACTTGTTCTTCAATTATCCATTATCTCACAGAGCAACTTGGTTGGCATATGGGGTAACCTCTTGCCATTTTAGGGCGCTGTCGCAAGCTCGCTAGCTTCCCAAGGGTTCAGATGAATCATGACCTCGATCACCTGGGGATCGAAGTCCATGATCAGCTTTTTGAGCTTGCGGCTGATGTCGTGTCCTTGCTGGATCGTGTAATCGTGGGGAATGCCGACGCGGACGTCCACGATAATGTAGTGGCCGTGCTCGCGCGCCCGCACCCGGTCGATTCGCTTCACGTGGTCGTCGGATCGGAGCAGCGCTTCGTATTCAGCCAGCTTGTCGGGGCTCACGGTATGTTCCATCAGAATGTCCACCGCTTCGCGTCCCATCTCTATGGCCAGCTTAAGAACGAGCAGCGAGACGATGATCCCGGCGATCGGGTCTCCGTATGCCGCCCATCCCCAATGGAGCTTCTCTCCCAGAATGCCGAGGCCGATCCCGATCACGGCGGCGAGAGAAGCATATACATCGGCGAGGTGGTCATAAGCGGTAGCGAGCACGCTTTTGCTGTTGGTCGCTTTGCCGATGCGAATTGTATACACATACAGTCCTTGCTTCCATACGAGGGAGAGGAAGGCGGCTCCAAGGGCGAGCCAGCTCTCTCCTCCCGCAGGTTCGAACAGAGCTCGTATCGATTGATAGGCAATCCAGAAAGCGGCCAGCGCGAGAATGACGGCTACGAAGGCCGACGCGACGACCTCGGCTTTGCCGTGGCCGTAGGGATGATCGTCGTCGGCCGGCTTGTTCGATATCATCGAAGAAGTCAGAGCCGCGATGGTAGCGATGATGTCTCCCGCGTTGTGAACTCCGTCCGCGAGCAGTACGGGGCTAGATAGGAGAAGTCCTGCCGCCACTTTCATGACGGTCAGAACGATGTTGCTGATCAGACTGATCCAGATGGCCAATAAGCCGGAATGATGCCCTGTTGCCACAATGATTGCCCCTTCTAATAATGTTTACTCCGCGCAAAATAAAAACAAGCTTTCAGCGCTTAGGCTGAAAGCTTGTTTTGGCATATAAATGAATCGACGCGCGATGTGATTGCATAAGATAAACCGCCCTCTCCCCAGCGTCTGCGCCGAGGCGGATTTGAAAGGAAGAATTCAAAGAACCTTTTTACTTTACCACATTTCTCGGCCGTTGTGCGAGTTTAAATATGAATGTTCGGCTTTTACGGTGTTTTGAGTGTTTTGTGAGATGGAGTACGAACAGGTAGTGCTTTAAAGGCGAATAATTGGGCGATTTGAAGATTGACATGTACGTCTTGATGGGTTAAGCTACGTTATGTAAAAGTTCCAGTTCACAATTCTAAAGGATTCATCCATTCGTATATCCTCGGCGATACGGGCCGGGGGTCTCTACCAGGAGCCTTAAATTCCTGACTACGGAGGATGTGGGATACTCATATACCCACGCCTTCGTCGGTCGGGATTTTTTTGTTGCCGTTCGGCTGGCGGGTTAGGGCGAGTATGCATACACGCCCTAGGACAAACCGGGAGGAGAAAATTGCGAATGAGCACTTATGACGTCATTGTGGTAGGCGCCGGACCGGCCGGAATCTTCGCTTGTTATGAGTTGACGAGAACCGCTCCGCAGCTGAAGGTGCTGCTGGTGGACAAAGGACACGAGATCAAACGCCGCCACTGTCCGATTCTGGAAAATAAAATCGAGCTGTGCCCTCCGCCCGCCGGGAAAAAAGAATTCGCGGGCTGTCTGCCCGCCTGTTCCATTACGGCCGGCTTTGGGGGAGCAGGGGCATACAGCGATGGGAAATTCAATATTACGACGGAGTTCGGAGGCTGGCTGACCGACTATTTGCCGCACTCGCGCGTACTGGATCTGATCCGTTACGTGGACGAGATCAATCTGGAGCACGGCGCGACGCTGAATTTGACCGATCCGACGACGGAAACGGTTCGGGATATCGAACGCAGAGGCTATGCCGCCGGTTTAAAGCTGCTGCGGGCGCAGGTACGGCACCTGGGAACGGAACAGAACCTGGAAATTCTAAATTCAATCTATGACTATCTCGACAGCCGGATCGAGATGCGGTTTAAGACCGAGGTGGCCGATCTGCTGACTGTGAAGGAGGACGGCAAGCATCGCGCTCGAGGCATTGTACTGAAGAGCGGAGAAGAGATCGAAGCGGGAACGGTCGTCATCGCTCCGGGTCGAGACGGCTCCGGCTGGCTGACCGAGGTGCTCAAGAAGCGGCGGCTCGCAATGGTGAACAATCAGGTGGACGTCGGCGTGCGGGTGGAGACGTCGGATGTGGTGATGAGGGAGATCAACGAGCATCTGTACGAAGGGAAGTTTATATTCAATACGTCTGTAGGCACGCGGGTGAGGACGTTCTGCAGCAATCCTTCGGGACACGTCGTCGTGGAGAATCACAGCGGCGTTATGGCGGCCAACGGACATGCGTATAAGGATCCGGCGCTCGGCTCGGCGAACACGAACTTCGCGCTGCTCGTCTCGCACAAGTTTACGGAGCCGTTCGACAAGCCGAACGAATACGCCCGGGAAATTTGCAAACGGGCGAACGATCTGTCGAGCGGCGGAGTAATCGTGCAGAAGTTCGGCGATATTATGCGCGGTCGGCGGTCGACGTCCAGTCGGATCAAGGAAGGGTTTATCGAGCCGACGCTCCACGAAGCGGTGCCTGGCGATCTGGGACTGGTGCTGCCGTACAACACGATGAAATCCCTGGTCGAGATGGTGGAGGCTCTGGATAAAGTAACGCCGGGCATCGCTTCCGAGCACACGCTGTTCTATGGGGTCGAAGCCAAGTTCTATTCGGCGCGTCCGAAGCTGAGCGAGACGCTTGAGACGGAGATCGCGGGCCTGTATTGCGGCGGCGACGGAGCCGGGGTGACGCGCGGTCTCGCGCAGGCGGGCGCGGCCGGCGTCTGGATTGCCCGGGCTGTGGCGGAGCGTTTAACGAAGTAGCGGGTAGCAGTCGAGGTAACGTTCAGCGATCGGCTCTCTATCCTATGATTAGCTAGTAGTTATAGCGACCAGTAGGTGAGTGTCGACAAAAGCACCGAAGCAATGAACATGGCGACAAGCGGGCGCATTGCGCGACTGCGAAGGTCGCGTACACTCACGTTCAGGCCCAAGCCGGCCATCGCCATCCCGAGCAGGAGAGTCGTCACATACGAGAGCTCTTGCAGCAGGGGCGCAGGATCGGGCAACAGCAACGGCAACGCGTAGCTGCCGAACAGACTGGCAGCGATAAAGCCGAGCAGGAACCAGGGGAATTTGAAGCCTCCCGTGTAGGCTTGATTCTCGCCGGGATCGCCGCTCCGGGAGCTGCGAAGCTTGGCGACAGCCGCAATGACGAGGCACAGCGGCACAAGCAGCGCGACGCGGGACAGCTTGGCGAGCAGGCCGTCCGCCAAAGCGTCCGTGCCGCCTGCGGCGGCGGCCATGGCTACGTGAGCGACCTCATGCAGCGTCAGGCCGGACCAGATGCCGTAGCTCTCCGGCGAGAGCGGCAGCCAAGGCAGAATGAGCGTGTAGAACGTCGCGAATAGAGTACCGATAACGGCAATCAGCCCGGCGCTGATTGCCGTATCTTCGTTTTTGGAGCGGAGCAGCGGAGCCGTGGCTGCGATCGCCGCCGCGCCGCAGATGGCGGTTCCAATCGCCAGCAGTGCGGTCAGCTTGCGGTCGGCGCGAAGCAGGCGGCCGATTGCAAGTACGGCCAATAGCGAGAAGACGACCGTTGCGCCGCTTCTCAGCAGCAGCGGCAGGCCCTGCCGCAGCACCTCGGCGATGTCGAGCTTAAGGCCGAACAAGACGATGGCGGCGCGCAGCAGCGTTCCGGAGGAGAAGCGGATCCCCGCGTCCAGCGTCTGCGGATAGCCGAAGCGATGCCGATACACGGCCGCCAGCAGCAGCGTGCAAGCGAGCGGACCGAGCTTGGCCGGACCGGGAATCAGCGAGACGGCCCAGCCAGCCAAGGCAAGCGACAGGGTAAGGAGGACGCCGGCAAGACGCGGATGATTGGAAGTGAATGCGGCAACGGGACGGATCGGGTTGGCAAGCATGATGACTGAGACCTCCGTTATCGGTTCTGTTGCTATCAGCATACTCTTGAATTTATAATAAGAAAAATTAATTATATTTATTTTGTTATAAGTTATTGGTTATTATAGAGGGGGGAAAACAGATGGAGCAGTCTATGATCGTGTTCATCGAAGTCGCCGAGACGCGAAATTTCTCCCGAGCGGCGGAACGGCTGCACATGACCCAGCCGGCAGTAAGCCAGCATATCCGGGCGCTGGAGGAGCGATTAAACGCTCAATTGCTCATTCGCAGCAACAAATCGGTCGCGTTGACGAAAGCTGGAGAAATCGTTCTTCATCACGCTCGGGAAATCGGAGAGCTGTATCGACGAATGGGAGAGATGGTCGGCGAATTGATCGGTCATGCGGCGGGACCGCTGTCGGTGGGAGCGAGCTATACTTTCGGGGAGTATGTGCTACCGCGGGCGTTAGCGAAACTATACGAGCAATACCCGGACATCCGGCCAAGCGTAATGATCGGCAATACGGCGGATATCGCGGAAAAGGTGCGGGCCCGCGTATTGGACATTGGCATTGTGGAAGGCGAGGACATCGGACCGGGGCTGGAGGCGGTAAAGCTGGCAGAGGATGAGATGTACGTTGCTGCTGCTGCCGGTCATCCGCTGGCGGAGCTTGCCCGGATTAAGCCTTCGCTGCTGGAACGAGAAACGTGGCTTGTCCGCGAAAGAGGCTCCGGAACCCGAGCGGCGGCGGACAATTTGTTTGCCTCGCTCGGCATCCAGCCTGTCCGGATGATGGAACTCGGCAGCACGCAATCGATCAAAGAAACGGTAGAAGCCGGGCTCGGCATCTCTTTGCTGTCGCGCTGGGCGCTGCGCAAAGAGCTCGGGCTCGGCTCCTTGAAGCCGCTCCGCGCCGAGGGACTTCCCTTCAGGCGGAGCTTTCATATTTTGTTCCGTCGGGGCGACCTGCGGACGAGAACGGTCGAAGCGTTCCTAGAGACGCTCCGCGGCGTAACCGACGAAATGCTCGCGGAAGTCAATCGCCAGCGGAATTAACCGCCTTGGGCGATTTTCTTGAACGCTTCAAGAAACTGAGCCGAAGGATAGGCTCCCGACAGGGCATACTTGTTGTCGATGATAAAGAAGGGGACGCCGGAGATGCCGATGCCTTTGGCGGCGGCCATATCTTGTTCGACTGCTTCCTGTCCTTCCCCGTTATCGAGCAGTCGGCGAGCCTCCTCGGCGTCCAATCCAAGCTCGGCGGCAATTTCGAGCAGCACGTCCAGCTTGGCGATGTCCCGGCCGTCTTCGAAATAAGCCGTCATGACCGCCTCGATCCAGGTTGCCTCGTCCTCCTGGGGAAGCAGGGCGGTGACGCGATGCGCAAGCACGGTGTTCGGCATCCGTTCCACGTTGTCGAAACGGAAAGTAACGCCGACGTTGGCGCCGGCCTCGGTTACCCGTTGCAGCATTGGACGCAGCCGCTCCGCTCCGCCCATTTTTTTCTCCATTACGCTGTTGAAGGGAAGTCCCTCCGGCGGCAGCGTCGGATCGAGCTGATAAGCGTGGTAGCTCACTTCTACCTCTTGCCCCGTTTGCTCATGCCAAGCGTCGATCGCATCGTTCATGTTCTTTTTGCCGATTCGGCACCACGGGCATACCATGTCGGAATATACGTCTATTTTCATCGCGGACACCTCTTTGGTTTGGAATGAGTCTGTTTCCCTAGTATGGCAGACGGTTCGGCCGTATTCAATGTACGGTTTGAATAGCAGCATGATAAGATAGGAAAAAGGCAACGGAAAGGAGAAAATCATGAAACTGACGATTGATTCGACGGTGGAGCTGCTGAACGGAACGGAGATGCCGCGGCTTGGACTGGGCGTTTGGCGGGCGGAAGACGGCGCAGAAACGGAAGATGCGGTGCTGGCCGCTCTGCAAGCGGGATACCGCAGCATTGATACGGCTTCGCTGTACGGGAATGAGGCGAGCGTCGGCCGGGCGATACGGGCATCGGGGGTTGCGCGCGAGAAGGTGTTCGTGACGACCAAAGTGTGGAACGACGAGCAGGGCTACGACAACACGATAGCGGCCTGTCACAGAAGTCTGGAGCGCCTCGGTATGGATTACGCGGATTTGTACCTCATTCACTGGGCAGTTGTCGGCAAGTATAAGGAAACGTACCGTGCGCTGGAGGAGCTCTACGAGCAAGGGCTGGTGAAGGCGATCGGGGTGAGCAACTTCAACATCACTCATCTGGAGGATTTGATGGGAAGCTGCCGCATTAAGCCGATGGTGAACCAGGTGGAGATGCATCCGCTGCTTACGCAGAAAAGATTGTTCGCTTTTTGCCGCAAGGAAGGCATTCAGTTGGAATCGTGGCGTCCGCTTATGCAGGGGAGGCTGGATCATCCTCTGATCGTGCAGCTTGCAGGCAAATACGGCAAAACGCCAGCGCAAATCCTGATCCGCTGGCACCTCCAGTTGGGAGTCGTCACGATTCCAAAGTCGTCCCGTGCGGAGCGCATTCGCGAGAATGCCGACGTGTTCGACTTCGTGCTGGAGCCGGAGGACGTCGTGGCTATAGACGGGTTAAACGAAAATCGGCGATTCGGCAAGGATCCGGACCATGTCGATTTCTAGGGCGGGTTTGCATACTCCGAAGACAGCAGATTTTGTCGAATCTTCGTTCCATGCAAAGAGCTTTTGTGAAGGCGTGCCGGGGTACGTCAAAAGTGACAAAGCAGGGGGCGAAAAGGCGGTTAAGGATGCCTCTGAGGGGTTAGCGTACATGCTCTAGGATAGAGGCATAGAAGCATGGTTCGACAGGGATAATACCGGGTAAGAGTAGCTATTGACAGTCTCAACTGTAATTGTTATGATTACAGTAATCGGGGAGGCTGAACTCATGAACAGTGAATTTATAATAGCTGTCCACAGCTTGGTCCTCTTGGCGCATCGTCCCGACGGGATGGCTTCCAGCGAAGAAATCGCGAACAACGTCTGCACGAACCCGGTGCGCGTTCGCAAGGTGATGAGCTGTCTGCGCAAAAACGGCTTCGTGGATACCCGGGAAGGCTCGGGCGGAGGCTACAGACTTTCGCGAGAGCCGGGGAATATGACGCTGGCCGACGTGTATCGTTCCCTTGCCGCCGGCTCGCTTGCTCCGAAATGGTGCAGCGGTGATCCGGAATCCGATTGTCTGGTCGGATCGAATATGGGCGAGGTCATGAACGGGGTTTTCTGCGGCGCGGACCAGCAGCTTGAGCAATACTTCGAATCGATTACGATCGGACAGATGCTGTCGCAGCTGACCGCCATGGCGAAGGCGTAGTCCGGCCGATCGAAGAGGGTGGAGCGGGTCGAACAGACGGCCCGATCATCATAGGTGTTATCACTTTATACACTGAGGATAGGAGAGATGTCTTATGGCAGTTGCGATTACGAAAGACAACTTTAGCGAGAACGTGGCGCAAGGCGTATCCTTGCTTGATTTCTGGGCGCCATGGTGCGGCCCTTGCAAAATGCAGCTTCCGATCGTGGAGGAGCTGTCCGAGGAATTGAAAGGCACGGCGACCATCGCCAAGGTCAACGTGGACGAAGAGCCTGAGCTGGCAAGCCAATTCGGCGTTATGAGCATTCCTACGCTGATTCTGTTCAAGGATGGACAGCCGGTTGACAAGCTGGTCGGCTTGCAAAGCAAAGAAGCTTTGAAAGCGAAAATCGAAAACCACCTGTAATTCGGAACGAAGAACGCCGTTAGCCCCCTGTATGGGGAGGTTAACGGCGTTTTTTACGGTTGACCTATTTGCGTACAGGAGTTTTTCTCTTTTGGTGAAGCTTTCGCGTGTAAAATGGTTTGAAGCGGCTGTGGTGTCGCTCGAATTGACTGTTCCATGCGGTCTGGGAGACCGTAAGAGGTGTGGATTTGAGGTTGGCGGGGTGTGTAACGGTCTGGGAGACCGTAAGAGGTGTGGATTTGAGGTTGGCGGGGCGTGTAACGGTCTGGGAGACCGTAAGAGGTGTGGATTTGAGGTTGGCGGGGCGTGTAACGGTCTGGGAGACCGTAAGAGGTGTGGATTTGAGGTTGGCGGGGTGTGTAACGGTCTTGGAGACCGTAAGAGGTGTGAATTTGAGGTTGGTGGGGTGTGTAACGGTCTGGGAGACCGTAAGAGGTGTGGATTTGAGGTTGGCGGGGTGTGTAACGGTCTGGGAGACCGTAAGAGGTGTGGATTTGAGGTTGGCGGGGCGTGTAACGGTCTGGGAGACCGTAAGAGGTGTGGATCTGAGGTTGGCGGGGCGTGTAACGGTCTGGGAGTATTTTTTAGTTGTTGCCAAGCGCCGCAAATCGTGCTAACATAACTTTTGACCGAATGACCGAAAATGGAATTTAGTCATGTAGTCAGTTTTGCGCGAAGGGAGGCATGCAACGATGGCGATCGACCGAAGGAAGCAGATCGTAGAAGCGGCTGCGAAGTCGTTCTCGTTGTTCGGGTACAAGGCGACGACGATGGATCAGGTGGCGAAGTTGGCCAATGTCGGCAAAGGCACGATCTACACGTTCTTCAACAACAAGGAGGAGCTGTTCGACGAAATTATGAACAGCCTGATCCAGGAGATGAAGCACGTGGCGGAAGCCGAGTACGATCCGGGAGGCTCCTTTTTCGACAATCTGAATCGCGTGCTGGGACGGATACTCGATTTTCGGGAGAAGCATCAGTTGGCGGTCAAGATGGCTCATGAAGTTCGAGATATCGGAACGCCCAAGGCATTGGAAGGGTTGAATCGACTGGAGAACGCGATTCTGTCCTACATCCAGGTCAAGGTACAGACCGCGATCGACAAAGGCGAGCTAAAGCGCTGCGATCCCGAAGTCACCGCGTTCGTCATGCTGAAGCTGTATTTGGCGCTGGCGTCGGAGTGGCAGACGGTTCACGAGCCGTTGAAGAAGGAGAAGATTACCGAGCTGTTTCAGCTATATCTGCTGCGGGGGCTGGCCAACGGGTAATAAACTTACAAGGCTTGTCTTCTTTTTTTGTTGCAAAATGACCAAATGAACAAAATGGTCGATTTGATTTATGGAGTCAACGAGATGAGGAAAACCAACAAAGGAAGACCAATAAGACCAGGTAAACCAACAAGATCAGGAGTGTGGAATAATGAAGGGAATTAAGCAGTTTGCCAAGGAAATGTCCGGGATTGCCCGGAACAAGAAGGTGCTCATTCCGGTTATCGCCGTGTTGACGGTTCCCGTGCTCTATTGCGCGATGTTCCTCGGAGCGTTCTGGGACCCGTACGCGAAGCTGGAGGAGCTGCCGGTCGCCGTTGTCAATTCGGATCAAGGCACAGTGCACGAAGGGAAACAGCTGCATATCGGAGAGGACTTTATCGAGAAGCTGAAGGAAGGCAAACACTTTGATTATCAGTTCGTAAGCGAGAACGAAGCGCTTGAAGGGCTGAAGAGCAACAAGTACTATATGGCGATCGAGGTTCCGCAGGACTTCTCGAAAAATACGGCAACGCTGACGACGGAGCAGCCGACGCCGGCGCAAATCCGGTTTTTGCCGAACGAGAGCTATAACTTCCTGGCCGCACAGATCGGTAATACCGCAATCGAAAAAATGAAAACCGAGCTGAGCCAGGAAGTGACCAAGGCCTACACTCATACGGTTTTCGAGCAAGTGCAGACGCTGGCGGACGGCTTGAGCAAAGCGAGCGAAGGCGCAACGGAGATCGCGTCCGGCACGAACAGCGCGAAGGACGGGGCGACGCTGCTGGAGCAAAACTTGAATAAGCTGGCTTCTGGCTCCCTGACGATGAAAAGCGGCGTAAATAAGCTGCTCGACGGCAGCGCGAAGCTGGAGGTCGGATTAGGCGATTTGCAGAAGGGCAGCACCGCGCTGAACGGAGGGCTGACGCAGCTGTCGGATGCTAGCGGGCAGCTAAGCCAAGGAGCTAAGCAAGCGGAGCAGGGCGCTTCGCAGCTGGCTGGGGGATTGGGCCAATCGGCGGCCGGAGCGGCCAAGCTGGAAGCCGGGGCGACGGAGCTTGCCGCAGGGCTTGAGCAGTACGCGAAGGCGCACCCCGAGCTCGCCGAAGATGAGGGGATGCAGCGTCTGATTGCGGCGAGCAAGCAGCTTGCGGGCGGATTGGGCGAAGCGAAGAAGGGGGAGGATCAGTTGACCGCCGGAGCGGTTAAGCTGAAGGACGGTACAACGCAATTGGCGGGCGGGCTCGAACAGTTCGGCGAAAAGCTGAAGGAAGCGGGCAAGGGCAGTCAGAGTCTGGCGACTGGGGCGCAGCAGCTGCACGGGGGCGCGTCTCAATTGAAGCAGGGACTGGGCGATCTGCGCAAAGGTGTCGGCGAGTTCGCGGACGGCACGGGCAAGCTGGATGCAGGCGCGCAGCAAATGGCGGAAGGCCTGGTGAAGCTGACCGACGGTACGGGAGAGCTGTCCAGCAAGCTGAGCGAAGCGGCCGAGAAAACGGCAGGGCTGAACGGCAGCGATCCGGTCGTCGACATGTTCGCCAACCCGGTTGATCTGGATGTGGTCAAGTCGAACGAAGTTCCGAACTACGGAACCGGCTTTGCTCCATATTTTATCTCGCTCGGTTTGTTCGTCGGAGCGCTGCTGCTGACGATCGTCTATTCGGTCAAAGAGCCGGCGATTCGTCCGACAAGCGGTTGGAGCTGGTTCGCTAGCAAGCTGTTGACAATGGTGTTCATCGGCGCCGTTCAAGCGGTCATCGCCAATCTGGTGCTGCTGTACGGACTGGGGCTTGAGGTGCAAAGCCTGCCGTTGTTCTTCCTGTTTACGATTTTGACGAGCATCTCCTTCATGGCGTTGATTCAATTCCTGGTGACGGTGCTGCAGCACCCGGGCAGATTCGTGGCTATCGTCATTCTCATTTTCCAATTGACGAGCTCCGCGGGCACGTTCCCGCTGGAATTGATTCCGGGCTGGCTGCAAACGGCCAGCGCTTGGCTGCCGATGACCTACTCGGTATCGGGTCTGAAAGCCGTTATCTCCAGCGGCGACTATGCCGTCATGTGGGATAATGCGTACGTCTTGTTCGCCTTCTTCGCGGCGTTCGCGGTATTGACGCTTGCCTACTTCGTGATCGTGTATCGCAAGGAATATCGCGGCTCGAAGAAGGAAGGGACGGTTATGGCGGTGTAAGCAGCAAGGGCAAATATAGGATTGCGAGAAGAGACGGCGTCTTGTGGCGCTGTCTCTTGTGGCTGTTAGCTTATATTACAGGCTCCGGAGCCATGCAAGGATTGACTTCCCGCACGGCCTCCTTTAGTATCAGACACAAAATAACGCCGATTTTGTCGAAATTTGCAGCAAGCCGGAATTTTTCCTAATCGGAGAGTGGAGCGGGCGCATGCCAGGACTCAAGGTTCGAAAATGGTGGAAGCCCATCGAGTCGTTGTTTGCCAAGATGGTGCTCTATTACTCGTTGATTACGTTGTTTTCTTTTGCGCTGTTCGGCGGCATTATGTTCTCGCTGTTTTCCAGAACGATGAAGTCGGACATGCTGACCCATGCGCAGAAAATTTCCAATCAGACGAATATGAGCCTGGACAATTATTTTAACGAGATCGTCACCTCGCTCGAGATGGTCGCGACTCATCCGTTTGTCCTGTCGAGCCTGTCCGCTTACGATGCGAATCCCAGCTACACGAACTATACGAACGCCCAGCAGATCATTCAAATGCTGCAAAACATCAAATCGCTAAAGCCGGACATTAGCGAGATTTTTATTTTCCGACCGGATTTCTTTATCAAGCCGACGATTACGAAGTCCGTTAACGTCAATTCCCCGTTTCTGAAGAACGTCTGGAAGGAAGCCGAGCAGGCTCCGCCGCATATGAAGCCGATCTTCTACTCCACGCACGTGCCGGACTATTACAATTCGGCATTCACGAATCATAAAGTGGTCAGCATGAGCTATCCGATCCGGGACATTATGCACTACGGGACGGAAAATCTCGCGATTTGCTTTATTGATTTCAACTTCGAGAAAATCACGCAGATTATCGAGCATTCCAAGCTGGGACAAAGCGACCGCATCATTCTGCTGACGGATTCCGGGAGTGTGATCTATTCAACCGACACGGGCTTTCAAGCCGGCAGCGACATCACGGAGGGTTTGGACGTCGGACCCATTTTCCAGAGCGGGGGCGGTTACTACAGTACCGAATTTCAAGAGGAGAAGCTGCTGGTCACCTATTCCACCTCGCAAGTGACGGGCTGGAAGCTCGTGTATTTAAGCAAAACGGCGGAAATTCAAAAGAACGTCAACCAAACGTACGTCATTACCACTTATCTGCTGTTGGGGGTCATCGTCTTCAGCATTCTGCTCTCGGTCGTGATCTCGCGCAAAAACGCGAAGCCGATGATGGAGCTGATGAACCATATGCGAGAGGTAGGACGAGGCAACTTCTCGATCCGCATTCCCGAAGATGACAAGCATCTGGAGTTCAAAATTTTAAGCAGCGGCTTTAACCTGATGACCAATAAAATCAATGTGCTGTTCGACGAGGTGTACGCGGGGAAAATCAAGCAAAGAGAAGCGGAGTTCAAAGCGCTGGAATCGAACATCCACCCGCATTTTCTGAACAATACGCTACAGGTGATCCATTCGCTCGCCGTTTTGGAGCGGAGCCGGGATATTGAGCAGGTCGTCACCGCGCTCGGCAATCTGCTGGAATATTCCCTCTACGAGAAGGAGAAGCGGGTGCTGATTTTCAAGGAGCTTAACTATATCGAGGACTACTTGAAAATACAGAACATTCGCTACGATCACGCGATCCGGGTCGACATCGAGGTGGAGGAGCAGGTCAAGCTGTGCTATATTTCCAAGCTTCTGCTGCAGCCGATCGTGGAGAATGCGGTGTTCCACGGACTGGACAAGGTGGCGGACGAGAAAATATTGCGAATCAGGGGCTTTGCCGCAGACGGTCAAATTCATTTTACGGTCGAGGATAACGGTATCGGCATGACGGAGCGGGAACTGCAAGCCGTCGTCGCCCGACTGGATAATAATGAGGCGGCATCCGAGAGGAGCATCGGCCTTTCGAATGTCCAGCAGCGGATCAAGATCGAATACGGTCCCCAATACGGGATGAATTTTCATTCCGTATATCGGAAGGGGACGAAGGTCGAACTGGTCATTCCCATTCTAAAATAGCGGGTGGTAATCATGAAACGAGTACTCATTATCGACGATGAACCTCTGATCCGACAGGCGCTCAAAAAGCTGTTGATCCGCAACGAGCTGGAGGTCGTTGTCGTCGGAGAGGCCGGCAACGGCATCGAGGCGCTGAGCGAGCTGGAACGGACGCGGGCGGACATTTTGTTCCTCGACGTTCGGATGCCGCTGATGAACGGTTTTGATTTGCTGCAGCGATTGCAAGAGAGGAATATGGCGGTAATGACGATTATTCTGACCGCCTATCGCGATTTCGATTATGCGGCAAGGGCGATCGAATACGGGGCATTCGGCTATCTGGTCAAGCCGATCGACGAGAAAAAGCTGGTCGAGATGACGATCAAGGCCGGGCGGAAAATCGACGAGGAGCGGCAGGCGGAGACTGCGAAGCGGCAATTGGCGGAGCTGCGGAAGACGAGCTACTTGGAGCGTCTGCTTGCAGGAGAGGAGACGGGGTTCGCGGAGCGTCCGGAAGGGATGCCGGATTTCTTGGACGGCTGCGGGCGATTGGTCGTCGTCAGGTCGTCTAACGGCGTCGATTCGCGAATCGGAGGCAGCGGCGACCCGGCTGTCATTGCCTATAAAGGCGAGCTGATCCTCCTCTATCGGACTGCTCGGGAGCTGACGGACGAGGAGCTTGCAGCCCGCTTAACGAAGGATGGAGCGGCAGAGCATCCATGCGGGATAAGCGCGCCGTTTGCCAGAGAAGAAAATATCCGACTTGCCTACCGGCAGGCGAAGGCCGCTCTATTCTACCGGGATGCGGCAGGCGAGCCGCCTATTTACCGATTTGCGGAGCGGATGACGGCGCCAGGGGACGAGCCGGATGCGTTGACGGATCAGCGCAGGCTTGAGCAGCTGTCGGAGAAGCTGGAGCTGGGCTTGCTGGACGAAGCCTGGACGATGATCCGCGGCTTTACGGAAACGCTGGAGCTGCGCAAGGATGAGGACCTGGATGCCGTATACCGGCAGTATTATCAATTCGCGACGGCGATCAAGCACAATTTGCCGCGCCTGGAAGCGCCGGAGCCGGTGAAGAAACAGCTTGCGGAGCTGGGGCTTGCGGAGCTGGCGGCTTATTCAACGCTGTCCGAAATCGACGCATTCTTCGAGCGGCTGTTCGCCGCGCTCGCTCCGGCGGCAACGGTAGAGGATGCGGAGCGGGTCGTGCATAAAATCAAAGCCTACATTCGGGAGAACTACGCGCAGGACATTTCTCTGCATCTGCTGGCCGAACGGCTTTATTTGAGCAAAAACTATATCAGCGCCGTTTTCAAACAGAAGACGGGCGTTAACTTTCTCGAATATTTGACGAATGTTCGCATGGAGCAAGCCAAGCTCCGGCTGGAGAGGACGGAAAAAGGGGTGCATCAGATCGCGGAGGAGGTCGGCTATAAAAATACGAGCCATTTCGGCAAAGTGTTTAAGCAGACCGTAGGGGTCACTCCAGCCGAGTATCGACAGCGGCGATACGCAAATCCATGATTTTAGAACATGAATCGGTATTTCTCGTTATTGAGGACGTCTCCCTCGCAACGTAGAATTTAGGTACATGCATGGTAGCGCTGCCATTGCGACTGCACATCCACGAGGGGGACATAGCAAATGAAAAAGTTGTTCGGCATTGCGGCTTCGGCTATTTTGCTGGCCGGCGTCACGACGGCATGCGGCAGCGGTAATAATGGCGATTCAACGGGAACGCCGGCGCCATCCGGCTCCTCTGCCAGCGCGGAATCGAGTCCGTCGGACTCCACGAACGATAAATTCACGTTGAAAGTGGTTGCTTCCGACCTGAAGGGCGACGGGCTGGACGTAGCGACGGAAATGTTCAAGCAGAAATATCCGAACGCCGAAGTGCAGGTCGTTACGGGGGGCTGGGGCAGCGGCGGACAGGATTTGCGCAACAAGCAGCTGATTCTGCTAAGCGGCGGAGAGTCGGCCGACGTCGGCAAAATGATCTGGGGCAAGGAGTTTTTTCGCTCCGGCGTCATCGACGATATTACGGAAGCGGTGAAAAGCTGGGAGGTCTACGACCGCCTGAGCGACGGGCAGAAGGACAGAATGATGCTGGACGGCAAAGTGTACGGCGTCACCTTCAGCAGCAACACCGTCTACATGTTCTATAACAAAGACATTTTAGCCCAAGCGGGCTTTAACGAAGCGCCGAAAACGCTCGACGATCTCGCAGCGATCGCCAAGAAAATCAAGGAAGCGAACCTGCAGACGGCGGACGGCAAGCCGATCTACGCGACCAGCTTCGAGGGCGGCAACTGGGCGACCGATTACTGGCTGTGGGCCAACGGCGGCAAGCAAATGACGGACGACTATTCGAAGACGCTGATCGACTCGCCGGAATCGATCCAAGCCTACCAATTTATGCAGGACTTCGTGAATAACGGGTGGGCGCCGAAAATCGACGGAAGTTACGACCAGCTCTGGCTCAACGGTCAAGTCGCGGTCTGGTTTTGCGGCGATTGGGACATCCCGGCAACGATCAACGCGAACATCAACGCCGGCTACGCGCCTATGCCCCAAGGCTCGTCCGGTCTAAATACGACCAGCGTCGGCGGCGTGGAGTGGGCGGTATTCAAGCAATCGAAGCGTAAGAAGGAAGCGCTCGATTTCATTGAAATTCTCGTATCGAAGGAATTCCAGTTGAAAACGCAAGGGCTGACCACCGACCTGGCGCTATACGACGATCCTGAGCTTCAGGCGACCTGGAAGGCCGACGGCACCTTTGAAGGCCGCATGGCGGAGAAGGTGCAGCTGCAAAACACGAAATATAACTTCCTTGAAGCGCCGTTCCTGTTCCCGGACGCATCCAAAATCTACAACGCCGCGCTTGAGAAAATCTTGATCGGCGGAGCGGATGTGACGGCTACGATGAAAGAGGCGGCTGAGCAAATCAATAAAGGGATAGCAGAGGCGTCGAATTCCTAACGTAAGCTCGATATCCGAACATAGAACACATCGGTCCGGTCTTGATAGGCCGGATCGGGCCGATGCGCTTGGGAGTGAGAAGTATAGCAGCTATAGCAAATGCGCCGAAGATGAGAAAACGCAAGCTGTCGAAGCAAGGAATCGTCTATGCCGTGCTGACGCCGACCGTTTTGTACTTTGCGCTGTTTTTCTACTATCCGTTCTTTACGAACGTCGTCTGGATGTTCACGGACTATAATTTTCTGAATAGTGCGAAATTTGTCGGTTTGAAAAACATCGCGCGATTCTTCGATGACCCTTACGCCTGGAAAGCGCTCAAAAATACTTTTGTGATTACACTGGTCAGCACGCCGCTGACGCTGGGCGTCTCCTTGGCGCTGGCCATGGCCGTGTTTTACTTGAAGCTGGGCAAGGCCGTCATCCGGGGAGCGATCTTCTCCACCTACATCGTCTCGACGATTGTGGCCGCTATCACGTTCAAGGTGTGGTTCAACGACGAGCTCGGCTACGTGAACAGCATTTTGACCGGCCTTGGGCTAAAAAAGGTGCCCTGGCTCACCGACCCGTTCTGGGCGATGGTTGCGATTATTATGCTGAGCGTGTGGCTGCTGATGGGCTATTTTATGGTCATTTTTCTGGCGGGAATTTCCGGCATCGACACGCAGCAATTGGAAGCCGGAATGATGGACGGGGCGAACAAGCGACAGCTGTTTTTCCGGATTACGCTGCCGCAATTAAAGCCGGTCATGATCTTCTCCTCGATTATCGCCGTGTCGATCTACTTGAAGACGTATCCCTCGGTCGTCATTCTGACGAACGGCGGCCCCTACCGCTCGACGGAGACGATTCTAATGTATATGTTCGATCAGGGGTTCGTATCGAGGAACGTAGGCTACGCCTCGGTGCTGGGGATTGTCATTTTCCTGATTACGATGTTGATATCCCTGCTGCAGTTGAAGTTGACCAAATTTTTCTCCGAGCAGGGGGGATGAAGACATGAATACGCAGAAGGCGAGCAGAAGCTGGCTGGATTTTGTTTATTTGCTGGGGATGGCGGCGGTCGCTTTTGTGCTCCTGTCCCCTGTCATTTGGCTTGTGTCCGCTTCGTTCCAAGGGCCGGGAGAAATTTTCAAGGTTCCGTTCCGGTGGATTCCGCAGCACATTTCTTTGGAAAATTACAAAAATGCTTGGGAAGTCGGGCAGGTCGGGAGGGCGCTGTGGAATTCCGTGTCCGTATCCGTGCTGATGCTTGTGTTCCACCTGTTCCTTAATGCGTTCAGCGGGTATGTGATCGTGAAGTATTCTTTCAAATTCAAGAGCCTGATGATTGTGTTCGTGCTGGCGACGCTGATGCTGCCGCAGGAGATTACTTTTCTGCCGGTCTACAATCTAGTGAAATCGTTCGGGCTGGTCGACAGCCATCTGGGCTTGGCAATTCCGTTCTTCTACAGCGGCTTCGGCGTTTTTCTGATGATGCAGTTCGCCCGCGCCATCCCGGATGAAATTCTCGAATCGGCCAGAATCGACGGCTGCTCGGAGTACCGCATCTTCTTCCGGATCGCGCTGCCGCTGCTCAAATCCGCGATCGCCGCGCTGGGCATTATGGCGTTCTCGTTCATTTGGAATGAATATGCCTGGGCGAACATTGTGGTTCTCTCCGATCAGATGCGGACGTTGCCGATCTCGCTTACTTTCCTGGCGAAATCGTCCGACAACTCGGTCAAAATTTCCGCGCTGATTCCCGCCAGCGTTATCGCAATGACGCCGGTCATGCTGCTGTTCTTTATTTTTCAACGCCAGTTCGTAGAAAGTGTGGCAAGCTCCGGAGTAAAAGGGTAACCGCAACGGAGGTACGACCAATTCACTTGAGAGGTGATTCGAAAATGATCAGCTTTACGCTCGGAAGAACGGTTAAATACGCCAGTTTTGCTTTGCTCGCGCTTGCTCTTGCCGTTATCTGCTCTTCCCAAGCTTCCGCGCAAACGGTCGTGTCGCAAGTCGTGCAAAGCCCGGACGGCAAGTATTATTTGCAAAAAGACGGCAAGCCGTTTCTATACCTCGGCATTCAAAATACCGGCACAACCCAATTAAAAGGCAGATACGCCAACGACAGCTATCCTAACGCGCCGTATCCGACGCCTATGCCGCTGAGTTGGCTGGAGAACGTCTATGAGAAAACGCAGGCGCTCGGCTACAAGGTCGTTCAGCAGCAGTTGACTTGGGCCGATCTGGAGCTGACGAATACGCCCGGCGTGTACGACTGGACGATCATCGATCAATACGTCGATTGGGCGAACGAGTACGATCTGTATATCGACATCGTCTGGTTCGGCACCAATGTAGGCGGAGGCGGCGTGCTATCGGGATATCCTTACGGCTGGAACACGAATGTGCCTCCTTACTTGCAGAATCACGATAAATATTGGAATAACGGGGACGGAGTCGGTTCGGGCGCCAACACGCCTCATCTTCCTTCGCAAGGCGCGGATGCCGCCAATCTGTTCGCCTGGGAGAGACAAGCGATCAGAGCTTTGTTCGATCACTTGGCCGACTATGATACGAACCATAGAGTCATTCTTTTCCAAGTGGACAACGAGCCGAATCTGGCCGCCAATTACGAGGCCGACAAGACGGAGTGGCTCAGCGTCCTAAACAGTCTGGCAGAGCAGGTCAAGCTGTCCGATTACGTCGTGGCTACGAGAGTTAATCTGGCTGGCTATAAGAGCGGCGATCCGGATATTAAAAACAGCAGCCCGCACATCGACTTCAATGGTCCGAGCTTGTATTCATCGAGCGTAGCCACGGTGATGAACTCGGTGAAAGCCCGCTCCGGGTCCAACCTGACCTATATCGCGGAAAATGCGGGAAGCTACGAAAATACCTCGTCGTTGACGGTTACGGCGCTGGTGAACGGCGGATTTTACGACGTGTACCAGCTTAACGACTCGTGGACTTTCTCCAATCAAGGGATGTTAGGCGCAACCCCGTACAATACGTGGACGCTCGGAACGCTGCCCCCGTTTACGGCGCAAGCGACCGATATGAAAAATCTGAACAACGCGATGAATAAAGTCGGCTCTCTGATTGCGGCTGCGCATCCGTCGAGAATGGCGGGCTACAACATGGAGAGCGACTATCCGGTCTCATCCTATAATGCGTTCAAGTCGGTAGCCGGCAAGGACATTGCTTTCTATTCAACGGACAATTCCGTGGGCATGGTCGTCAACAACGGAAGCTATTTCTATGCGGTATCGGATACGGCCAATTCCGCGAATGTTCATTTTACGACCAAGGAAAATCCGGTTTCGGCCACTTACGGCTATATGGACAGCAGTGGAAACTGGGTTAGCCAAGGCCATATAGCTGTCGTGAATAACGGCAACGGAACGTGGAAGATTCCGTATTCCTCGCAGCAGGCGGTCAGAATCGAGCTGTCTCCGGCAGAGAAATTCGCCGCAGCGACGAACGCCAACAATCTGTTCCCGGCCTCCAACGCGATCGACGGCAGCCAGGGAACGGCCTATGTGAGCGGGGATTCTCAGGTTTTCCCGGAGTATTTGACCCTCTATTATAATCAGCCGCAGACGTTTAACCGACTCAGTGTGTCCTGCGATTTCTGCCAGGGGCAGGGCGTTACGAACTACGACGTACAGGTGACAACGGATGGTGCGAATTGGAGCACGGTAGGGTCCTCAGGCACGGTAAGCTATGCGGGCAATAGCGCGGCCATTGAGACGAGCGTCGTGGACTTCACGGCAGTAACGGGAATTACAGGCATTCGCATCCAAATCAACAGCGCGAATATCCAGTGGGATCATTTTGTGGTGAATGAGATGACCCCATCTTATAGCGCCGGCTCTTCGAATACGGTGACCGCAAGCGCAACAAGCGTTAACGGAGCGTTCCCGGCTTCGCGGGCTATCGACGGAGATCAAGGCACGGCTTACGTCAGTGCCGATAATCCGACTTTCCCGCAATATTTGACCTTGACCAACAGCCTGCCGCAGTCTTATCAGCAGCTGAGCCTTACCTGCGATTTTTGTCAGGGGCAAGGCATTACGAGCTTTGACGTGGAGGTATCCACGGACGGCACGAGTTGGAGCACAGCAGCGTCCTCCGGCACGCTAAGCTATACGAGCAATAGCGCCGCCATCGAGACGAAGACCGTAAGCTTCGCTCCGGTGACCGGGATCAAGGCGATCCGCATTAAAATTAACAGCGCAAACCTGCTGTGGAACCACTTTGTCGTGAACGAAATTCAAACCAGCTAGAACGGCCGATTCAAGCAGCAAATGAAGCGGAAATTTAAGCAGAAGCAAGGAGGCGCCTTACTTGGATTATGTCAAACATGAAGGAATCCGCTGGACGATCGTTCACGGAGAATATGAGGGAGTGGAGCGCCATGCGCTCGACGTGCTGTACAATATCGTGCAGCCGCATGTACCGTACTTAATGACGCTGCACTCGCATGCGACGGACAAGCAAAGTTTGAGCGACTACAACCTGATTGTACTGGGCACCGTCCGCTCCAATGCCTGGATCGCGGAATTGTCGGAGCGGGGTCACATTCAGCCGAATCCGAAAGCGGAAGGGTATGCCATTAAAGTGTTCGCCAGCCCGCTCAACCCGGAGCGGCAGATGATCGTGATCGCCGGCGCGGACGGGAATGGGACGTTGTACGGCGTGAACGATTTCGAGCACTATTATTTGGACCCGAACGAGGACGATCTGTACGAGAAGAAAAGGAATTTCACGGAACCGATGCCGGAATACGAAGCCTCCAGCGCTCCGGCCATCCCCGAGAGAGGCTTTTGGACATGGGGGCACGTCATCTACGACTATCGGAAGTATATGGACCACATGGCCAAGTGGAAGCTGAATTTCATTACGATTTGGAACGATTTCGCTCCCATCAACGCCAAGGAAGTGACCGATTACGCGCATTCCCGGGGCATTAAAGTCATCTGGTCGTTCTCCTGGAGCTGGGGCGAGGATTGCGATCCGAACGACCCGGAAGAGCTGAACAAATGGACGGAGCGCGTGCTCGACACTTACGAGACGCAGTATGCTCATCTGGGCGGAGACGGCATTTATTTTCAGACGTTCACGGAAACGAAGGAAAAGCATATCGGCGGCAAGCTGATTGCGGAGGTCGTGGTGGACTGGGTGAACCACATCGCCGGGAAGCTATTGGAGAGACACCCCGAGCTGTGGCTCAAGTTCGGCATCCATGCCACGTCGATCGAAGAGAATTATCCGCTGCTCGCGAAGCTGGACCCAAGGGTAAACATTACCTGGGAAGACGCCGGGTCGTTCCCGTACAGCTACGATGCGAACGATAACCAGTCGATTGCCGAAACGATGCAGTATACGGCCAACATCGGCGGGCTGCGAGGCGAGCAGGAGGATTTCGGCTTGGTCGTCAAGGGCGGAACGTTCCTGAACTGGTTTGCTTTCGAGCATCAGAAAGGCGTCATTGTGCTCGGCCAAGCCAGCGAAGCGTTAATTGACAGCCTGTCCGGTCAGAAAGCCCGACCTTATAAGCAGTGGAGACATCAGCAAGCCTACTGGATGAAAAACCTGCACAATCTGTTGGATACGCTGAAGGTCATTGTGGAGCAAAACCCGAAACGGATTGCCGCCGAAGCGTTGGTCGAGCATGGACTATGGGAGCGGTATATGTGGTTCCCAGCGGCATTATGCGCGGAGAGCATGTGGAACCCTTATGAGAGCGCCGAGGAAATCATCAGAAAAGTAGCTTTGGCGAAGGAAGTTCATTTTGCTTAGATAGCCGAGGCGGTTCGTTAAAAACAGGGGTCGGCATCTCCCGGAAGGCTGGGGGAGTTGCCGGCCCCTGTCTGATGTCGACAGTGATGGTCGTGTGCAAATCTAGATCGTCCACTGCCCGTGAACGATGCCGACAAGATGCCAATCGTCGCCAGCAGGCGTAAATACGAGCACAAGGCTCTGCCAATCCATGCCGTCGAGCTCTTCGTCGAATCCGGGGAAATAGAATTCTACATATGAGGCTCCAGGGTAAACCTCTGGAACGTTAAAGATCGCATTGCCCGTGCCGACGATTTTATTGACGTTGACTTGCGGAGCATCCGCGAAATCCTTCGTATATACGAACTGCTCGTAGTAATCTCTGAACGTGAGCTCGATCGGCTCTCCGCTGCCGTCGGCTTCGCCCCACTTCAGCTTTTTCTCGTCCTTGAAGGTTGGGAACGTCTCCGGCTTGAACGAGAGATCGGTATCTACATTGACATAAGGATACGGCGAGAAGCGCAAGCCTTGCTCCGGGTCGATCAGGGTGACTAGGGAACCGAGGTCCCTCTCTCTTAAATAACCGACGGCTTCGAGCGCAAGCTCCTTGATCTTCGCGTCGGACGTTTGCTCTTGATCCGTAGACGGAGCGGGCGAGCTTTCGCTTGGCTCGACGGACGGCTCCTCGCTTGCGGTAGATGTAGCTTGGCCCCCTAAAGACGATGCGGGCGGGAAAGTTATCGGAGCATCGGTTGCTCCGTTCTTATTGGTGGCGGCTCCGCAGCCAGCCAATAGGACAGCGAGAAGAACCGCGGCCAGAAGCGGAAACTTGCTGCGCATAGTCTATTCCTCCTTGCAGTTAAGTATTTATTTAGACGCAATAATCGCTGAGATGTTCCGGTGGAAAATGATGAGATGCAATAATTTATTGCTTTTGGGCGGAGGGAAGGGGACATATTGTTGCTTGCTCCTAAGAAATAGCCCGGATGTACAGAGACCCCATTGTAGCGGGTTCCTTGCTGTATATCCGGGCTGTTTGCGTTCATGCCGATGCCGCGTCGGAAGAAGTCGAGGCCGTCAATCGGTTTTCTTCTTAGCTTTAGGAACGGGAGCGACGGACTTGGTATTCTCCAGCGTGTCATTGACGAAGGCCATGTCCTGATTTTCCGCGTGCATCCGGGTCGTACCTTTGTAGTTGCCTTTATGCGATTTGTTTTCCACGGGTTATCCCTCCTCTCTTCGAGGTCATTGTGCGCAGTTTGTGAGGGCGTTATCCGCATTGCGGCGGTGGTCAAGAATGGAGCGGAGGATTGGGGAAATGCATTCGATCAGTTCCTTTACGTAGGAACGTTTGTTTGGTATAGTAGTCATCAGAAAGCTCATGAAACGACGAGTGAAGCACACTCCGATTAGCGCGGCAACGCGCTCGGGGTGTGCTTTTTTGCGTTGGCAGGATAATCGCGGATCAGAGGGGATGTGGTGTATAATGAAGCCAAAGAATCCAGATAAGAAGAAGCAACCGAAGAAAGAACCATTGAAGTTGGATCAGATGATGAGCGTGCTGTTCCGACTCTCCAAAGATTTGCAGTTACAACTGCTTAACGGATTGTTCGGTGAGAATTTTACCAGAGCCGACGTAAAGTCGATTTACTACGGCAACGCCAAATTCGATTCGGACGATTACAATCGCATCATCGGCGATCTGTTTATGAAGCTGGATACGATTCGCGGCGTTTTTCACTATCATGTCGAGTTCCAGACACTGAACAACAGATCGATGGTTATCCGCATGTTCAGATACGGCTTCGAGAAAGCGTTAGAGCTAGTTGAAGCGAAGGCGGAGGACGGCGTGCAACTGCTCGCATTCCCCAAGCAGCTCGTGATCTTCCTGGAGCAAAACAAAGCGATCGGCGACGAGCTGCGCTTCCGATTGCGGCTGCCGGACGGGACGGAGACGATGTACGCGGTGCCGGTGTTGAAGCTCTGGACGCTGACGCCCCGTGACATGCAAGAGCGAAAGCTGTTCGCTCTGCTGCCGCCGCAGGTGTTCCGCTCTCGCAAGCGGATGCGCCGCATTGCACTAAGTCAGCGTACGGACGACGAGAAGCAGCGTCTTCTCGCCCAAGAGTTTAAGCGCCTTAAAACGATGATCGAGGAAACGGTGGAAGTACTGCGGGAGCTGCGCAGGAAGCGGCAGTTACGGCTTGAAGACTTGGATAAGATGTTGCAGGTGCTGCAGAATATTCTGAACTACTTATACCGTCATTACGGAGAATATAAACAAACGGAAAAGGAGGTAAACGAGATGATCAAGACGTTTATTCCCGAGGCGCTGAAACGGGGCAGGAGAGAGGGAAGAAAAGAAGGTGAAAGGGCCAGACAGATTAAGGTGGCGCGCAACCTGTTGGAACTGGGCGTCGACAGGGATACGATTGTCAAAGCGACTGAGCTGTCGACGGAGGAAATCGAGAGCTTGGCGCGGCAGAAATAATGCTTATCGGGCAATAGGTTGGACAGTGGACGTTGCAACGCAGTTCCGTTATAATTGCGTGAGAATTGAACAGCTTGACGATGCGTTTGCGTCAGATGTCGCAAGCGGTCGCAAGAAGTCAGGAGTGTTAGGATAATGGCATTGTCGTGCGGAATTGTCGGTCTTCCGAACGTAGGGAAGTCGACCTTGTTTAATGCAATTACGCAAGCGGGAGCGGAAATGGCGAACTATCCGTTCTGTACGATCGATCCGAACGTCGGCGTCGTGGAAGTGCCGGATGAGCGGATGCAGAAGCTGGCGGAGATCGTGAATCCGAACCGGATCGTACCGACTGCTTTCGAATTTGTCGATATCGCGGGCCTGGTCAAAGGCGCTAGCCGCGGAGAGGGACTTGGCAATAAGTTTCTGGCCAATATCCGCGAAGTGGACGCGATCGTTCACGTCGTTCGCTGCTTCCAGGATGAGAACATTACTCATGTGTCCGGCAAGATCGATCCGATCAACGATATCGAGATCATCAATCTTGAATTGATTTTGACGGATATCGAATCCGTCGAGAAGCGGATGGAACGTACGCGCAAAGGGCTGAAGAGCGGGGACAAGAAGGTTGTCGAGGAGCTTGCAGTGCTTGAGCGTCTGCATGCGACGCTTACCGCGGAGAAGGCGGCAAGAAGCTTGGAGCTGACCCCGGAGGAAGCTCGTCTCGTCCGCGATCTTCATCTGCTTACGATGAAGCCGGTGCTGTATGCGACGAATGTAAGCGAGAGCGACGCGGCCAACGCCGACGGCAACGAATATGTGCAGAGAGTGCGCGAATATGCGGCTGCGGAAGGCTCCGAGGTCGTGCATATCAGCGCGAAGGTGGAGTCCGAAATCGCCGAGCTGGAGGGCGAGGACAAGGAAATGTTCCTGGAGGAGCTAGGGCTGACCGAGTCCGGGCTGAATCGGCTCATTCGCGCTTCGTACAAGCTGTTAGGACTGTACACGTACTTTACGGCAGGCGTTCAGGAAGTACGGGCATGGACGATTCGTCAGGGGACGAAAGCTCCGCAAGCTGCAGGCGTTATCCACACGGACTTCGAGCGGGGCTTTATCCGCGCCGAGGTTGTGTCGTACGAGGATTTGGTCGCCAACGGATCTATGAAAGCGGCCAAAGAGAAAGGTCTGGTACGGCTGGAAGGCAAAGAATATGTCGTCGCCGATGGCGATGTCATGCACTTCTTGTTTAACGTCTAGAGTACGACAGGGCGTTTAACTCGCATAGAAGATAGATCTCGGCGGCGGGCGATTTCTTCCGGAAATCCCCAAGAGAGAGGAGATGCGAAGTGACGGGCAAGGCTCAAACGGTGCAACGTACGACTACGACTACAACGCAACAGCCCCCCTTAAGTAAGCAAGCATCTACGGGGCAGCTTCTTGGCGCGCAGGGTCTCGGACTGGCGCAAACGCTAACGGGGCAAGGCGGCGGAACCTTGCTGCAAATGCAGGGAACAGTCGGCAATCAGGCGACTGCGCAGGCGCTTCAACAGGCCAATGCCGGCTCCGCACCCTCATCATCGTCAGGCGCTCCGGCACAGGAGAAGCCCGCCCGGCTGAACTCCTGGACGGGTGCTTTCATGCGAGATTATAAGGAAGACACATCGACTCCTGGGCAGACCGCCTACGAGGTTCAGGAGCAGACGAAAAAGGGCAGCAAGATCGGCCATCGGAATGAGTTCTACGATCTTGGCATCGACGATTCGACCGGGGAATGGAGAATGATCCGCTCCGGTCAAGAAAAAGGCTTTCTCCGCAAATCGAAGATCTCTTACAAGAGTATGGCGGGTCTTCACGAGGGGCTGGCGAGCGAGAAGAAGAAGCATGGAGCGCAGCAAATCTCCCAAATCGGAAATCCGCCGAAGGAAGACGATGAGGAAGGCCCGATGGATCACGCCGCCGAAGGCGTCGAGCTGTTGATGACCGGACCCGAAGGCGTCATGGATGTGCTGGACGAGAAGATCGACGCGCTGGACGGCTTAGAGGATAAAGCGGATGAGAAGGAAAGTCTCGAGCGTGAGAATGCAACAGTCGGAGTAGCAAGCTCCGCCGGTACGCTAGCCGGCGCCGGTCTCGAAGGCTTGATCGGCTTGAGGAAGATCATCAAATCGGCCAAATCGACGGATAAAGAGACCGACGAGAAAGCCTTCGACATTACGGAAGGCGTCTTGGATACGGCGAGCGGAACGAGCGGCTTTGTCGAAGGCGTGTCCGGTCTGGTCAACGATATCGGGACGCTTAAGGGGGCCGAGCTTTCCAAAGCGGAGGCGGTCAGCGATTGGAGCGGTTCGGTCGGAGAGGCGATCGGTGCGATTAAAAGCGCTTTCTTTGCGGTCAAGGACATCTATGAGCTGGTGAAAAAAGCGCTTAGCGACGAGGGAGCAAGCCTGGACGAAACCGTTGAAGGCGGGCTGTCCGCCGTGCACAACCTGCTGGAAGCGGCCAAGTCGGGAGTAGAGACGGTTAAGTCGATTCTGGAGATTCTGAAGATGGGAACGGGAGAGCTGTCCAAGGTCATTCCCGGTCTTGGCATTGCGGTCAGCGGAATCTCAATCACGGTTAAAGTGTACAATATGATCAAAGCCAGCATCTCCCAGCGGGAGATGACCACGATCAAGCGGGACTTTAAGAGCAAGTATCTGGAAAAGCACAAAGCCGAACACGGAGACAGCTACAAGGAAAAAAGCTATGTGAAGGAAAACAACTACAGCATAGGCGGTTTTTCGCTGCGCAGCTCGACGGGAACCGATAAGGAGAAGTTGGCGGATCGAGTTAATGAGTTGTCCGCCAAGCAGGATCGCACCCCGGATGAGGATGCCGAACTGAAGGATATACAGGAATATCAGTTGGCCAAGGAAATGAAGTATATCAACAGCAAGCGTCTGACTCGCGGAACGATCCAAGTCGGGCTTGAGATGACCAATATCGCCGGAGAAATCGCGACGCTGAGCGGAGTTGGAGCTCAGGTGGGCATTCCGCTCAAGGCGGCGGCTTCCGGCGTCGGCGTGTCGATGAGCATCGCCCGCAAGGTCAAGCAGTATGGACGGGATCGCGCCTCCCAACAGGGAGCTTGGGGAATTACAAAATCGATCTTCAATGCGGAGAAGTCGTCGGACAAGAAGCAGGCCAAACGCATCGAGCACGCGAATATGATTCTGGAAATGATCGAACAGCTGCCCGAGTATTCGCTGGACGACAAGGTTCAAAAAGAATACCGGCAAGTGGAACGATATTTGGCCGCTACGGGCACCAGTATTCGCGAGCTGCACCGGAAAAACGGCGATGTGAGCGAACAGCGCAAGCTCATCGTGGAAAATATGGCCAAGCGGGAATAAAGCGGCGGCGATTGCAAAGCGAATCGAGGAGGGTGTTGAATGCTTGACGGAGGGAATGCTCGGCTAAAGGATCAGTTGGGTTTGCTGCGGCAGTATTTTGACGAAGCGGGACTGGAAGCGCATTGGGTGGAACCGTCGCAGGATATTCCGATCCCCGTGGTGCTGCTGCCGCTTATGAAGGATCACCGGCAGAGAGACCGCTTTTTGCATTTCAGCTTTGTGCCTCTGGACGAAGAGGATTTGGAAGCCATCGATTTGCTGCAGATTTACACGACGGTTCCGGTAGAATGGGCCGAAGGCACGCGCGAGCAGGTCGAGAAGCTGCTGCCGGCGATTAACGGCAGCTTGGCCATCGGGCACTTTAATGTGACCGGAGACGAAGTGACCTACCGGTATGTGTACAGCGTTCCGGCTAACAGGGAACTTCAGTCCGCCGAGGCGTTATCCGTCATCCGCTTGTTTGAAATGATGCTGAACATGTTCGCCGAGGCCGTCGACGACGTCGCTTCGGGGCGATCCAGCTATGCACAGGTAATGAGCGATATTAGCGGCTAAAGCCTTTTACTGAGTAGGCAGAATGGAAACAATATGTGCGACGTTGACCGGGAATGTTCCGGGCGGTGTCGCACTTTTCATTTTTCTCATGAAACATTTGGGATCGGAAGCGCGTCAGTGAGGAGGAAGCAGGAGAGGGACGTCGACATCGACGCTTCATCGATATTCCGGAAGGAGAATGTAGAATGCAAAAGAAGAAGCTGTTAGTGGTAATGACTGCCGTGGGACTGTTGGGGACAAGCGCAGGCGTTGGGGCAAGCGGATTGGTCAGCAAAGTGACCGGGGTGTTCCATAAAGATATTGCAGTATCCGTCAACGGGGACCAGACGTCTCTGCACCCGGTCTACATTCAAGGCAAAGCGTACTTGCCGGCGCGCGAGATGGCGGATGAACTTGGTTATACGCTCAACTGGAATTCAAAAACGAAAAACATTCAAATTAATTCTAAGGAAGAGCAAGCGGTGGAATATGCGAGAATGCTGGGTGTGATTGTGGACGTCGTTCCGACGGACAAAGAGGGACAGTACCGGGTCGAGGTGCTCGGCTATGGGGACCAGCGCTGGATGATTCTATATTTCGATAAAGACACCGAGCTAGCGGACGAGAGCGGCAAAGCCGTTGGAGCCGCCGACCTGAAGGCGGGAACGCGGATTATGGCGGAGTTCGGTCCGGCTATGGCAATGAGCTACCCCGGACAGTCTCATGCGCATAAAGTCGTTGTCAGCGCACAAACGCTTGTCAAGGAGGACGTCATTCAGTCTATTGAGAAAACTGAAGACGGCTGGCAGGTGAAGTTCGGCGAGACGAAGGACGGACAAACGACGACATCGATCGTGCTGAACGCAGGCAAGGAAACGAGCGTGATGACGGCCCAAGGCATCGACGTTCCGTTCGCTAACCTGAAGGCTGGAGACAAGGTTCGCGCCTATTACGGCCCGATCATGACGAAGAGCCTGCCTCCGCAAAGCCCGCTGCACTTCCTCGTCGTACTGTCCGACAAAGAGCAGCTTGCTCCGGCGACAATCGAGGAATATCGCGAGCTGAGCTGGAAGAACATGCCGGCCGACCAGAAGTCGCATGTAACGACGAAGAAGGAAGACGCTCGGGTTGAGGAAGTCGATTCCGCCAAAATTACGGTGATGATGTCGTCCGACGAACAGAAGAAGAAGCTGGCCGAGATCCAAGCTGCTAACGGCAAGCTGATCTCCATCGTCTATAACACGGATCAGGACGCTTTGATTGGACCGATCGTCATGATTTTCGATCCGGAGTCCAAGACGTTCCTTGGCTTCCTTCCGCGGAAATAATTTGGGAGCCAGAGGCTGACCTATAAGCCAACCGAGTTGCTCTGAAAGATAATCGATGACAAAGATGCAAGGGGTATGTACCTCCTTCCGATGCTATACGCTCATGAAACCTGAATGGGTAAACCCGTGATAAGGTGGTTTCAGGAGCGTATGAGGCAGTCTCCAGGAGGTACATACCCCTTACTTTGTATATAGATCATCTTAAGCAGCTTTGCTTATAGGTCGGCCTCTTTTCGTCTCATCGGCCCCCATTCCGCACGAATTTGCTATCGTGTGTTATAATAGGGTGATGTACACACTGCAAGTGAGCGGAGGATGAGGATAGTGCTGGACCGTCTGCAAGTTTTGGCGGATCGATACGAGAAGCTTAACGAACTGTTGAGCGATCCGGATGTGGTAAACGACTCGACGCGGCTGAGAACGTATGCGAAAGAGCAATCCGGACTTGAAGAAGCGTACCGCGCTTATGAGGAATATAAGCAAGTGCTGACGCAGCTTCAGGATGCGAAAGCCATGCAGGAAGATAAATTGGACGACGAGATGCGCGAGATGGTTAAGCTCGAGATCGAGGAGTTGGACGAACGGCGCACCGAGTTGGAGGAGCAAATTCGTTTCCTGCTGCTGCCCAAGGATCCGAACGACGGCAAGGACATTATCGTGGAAATCCGCGGTGCGGCCGGCGGAGAAGAAGCGAACTTGTTTGCGGCCGAGCTGTATCGGATGTACGCGAAGTTTGCGGACAGCCAAGGCTGGCGTACGGAGATGCTGGAAGCGAGCGTGAGCGATCTCGGCGGCTTCAAGGAAGTTATTTTCTCGGTCAGCGGACCGGAAGCTTATCGCAAGATGAAGTACGAGAGCGGAGCGCATCGCGTACAGCGGGTTCCGGAGACGGAGTCCGGCGGTCGCATTCATACGTCTACTTCGACGGTTGTCGTAATGCCGGAGGCCGAGGAACTGGACATCGTAATTCACGATAAGGATATCCGCGTCGATACGTTCTGTTCCAGCGGAGCCGGCGGGCAATCGGTTAACACGACCAAGTCGGCTGTGCGCGTTACCCACGTGCCTACGGGCATCGTGGCGACCTGTCAGGACGGCAAATCGCAGAACGACAACAAGGATAAGGCGCTGCAGGTGCTGCGGACACGGATCATGGACGTCAAGCGTCAGGAGGAAGAAGCCAAGTATTCCGGGGAACGCAGGGAGAAGATTGGGACGGGCGACCGGAGCGAGCGGATTCGCACGTACAATTTTCCGCAAAGTCGGGTGACGGATCATCGGATTGGCCTGACGCTTCACCGTCTGGAGTACGTGCTGAACGGCGATATGGACGAGATCGTCCAAGCGCTGACGCTGGCCGAGCAGGCCGAAATACTCGAACGTGAGCAGATGAAGCAATAATGGAGGGCTGGGCGTGAGCGTGGAACAAAATGCTGGCCGCCCGCCGACGTTGGGAGAAGCTTGGCGAGCGGGCGCGAATCGACTGGGGCAAGCAGGAGTCGAGGAAGCGAACGCGGATGCGGAGCTTCTTCTTCTTTATGCGCTCGGCATCGGGAAGGCGGAGCTGCTGCGGGATTGGCGGGAGGCTTTTCCGGAGGGGAAAAGTGAAGCTTGGTTGGAGCTGTTGGAGCGACGGGCGACGGGGCTTCCGGTGCAATACGTGATTGGGGAGCAATATTTTTACGGGCGGGCATTTGAGGTGACGAATGCGGTGCTTATTCCGCGCCCGGAGACGGAGCTGCTGGCCGAGGCTGTGCTGCAGGCAGGCGATGCTCTGTGGCCTGAAGAGTGCGCGAGCGAAGCGAGGAGCTTGGCGAAGAAGGATTGGGCGAATGGAGCGGAAGAAGCCGGCCGCACCTTTCCTGTCGTGTTGGACGTCGGGACGGGAAGCGGAGCGCTTGCGGTGACGCTGGCGGCGGAGCGACCGGCATGGCGGATAAATGCGTCCGACTTGTCGGAAGCGGCGCTGCAGGTGGCGCGTTCGAATGCGCGTAAACATGAGGCGGACGAACGAATTTTGTTCGTTCAGGGGGATTTGCTGCAGCCGTTTCTTTCATCAGCAGCGGGAGGAGGAATGGCCGTAGATATTCTCGTGTCCAATCCTCCGTATATCCCTTCGTCCGACATTCCCGACTTGCAGCGCGAGGTACGCGACCACGAGCCTCGTCTGGCTCTGGACGGAGGCGAGGACGGGCTGAATC
This sequence comes from Cohnella sp. LGH, assembly GCF_017671885.1. Taxonomy (NCBI): domain Bacteria; kingdom Bacillati; phylum Bacillota; class Bacilli; order Caryophanales; family Paenibacillaceae; genus Cohnella; species Cohnella sp. LGH. The sequence goes on along the minus strand of NZ_CP072117.1, from coordinate 8,203,870 downwards.
CGTATCGGGCGATGGCGGGGCAGCTTAAGGAGCTTCCGCGGCTTCCGCGGATTGTTGCCTGGGAAGTCGGCGCTGGCCAAGCTCGAGACGTGGCCGAGCTGTTAAGGGCCGCAGCAGATTGGACCGAGATTCGCTTCGTAACGGATTACGCCGGTATCGAGCGACATGTCGTGGCGATTCGATAAGCGCCTCCCGCCGAAACATAAAAAGCGTATGATGAGGTTCAAATTGGCGCGCGTGACGGTCTTAAACGGCCGGCCGGAGCCTGACTCGCCCGAGTCGATGGAGAAATCGGGTCCAAGATGACGGGTGACTCTGTAGATTGGCACTTAGGTGGGGAATCGGGACAAATGGTTAATCAAGAAAGTCCGCAGGTGAGAGTCCCACCTCCGATGAAAAAATCTCTAGGAACCTTGCCGCGATAGCGGGTAAAGGTTCTTTTCTTGTGTACAGGCTGATCGAGTTGGTCAGCCGGACGTCCTCGACGCGGATTCGCCGCAAGGAACCGCGTTCGACGGCCTCTCGCGCCTCCAGAGCTGAAAGAAAGGCAAGTCCGTAGCCGTCGGAGACGACTCGAATGAGCTCGCTGAACCCGTTTATTTCCAGACCGACGCGAGGCGGCGGCAGCCCGCGAAGGCGGAACAGCGAGAAGAGCTGCTCGCGGGAGAAGCTTCCCGACTCGCGCAGCGCGAACGGCTTTTCGGCAAGCTCGGCCAGAGAAACGCTCTTGTCCGCGAGCTTATGCTCCTGATGAACGACAAACCACATCTCGTCCTCCAACCAGGGCGTACCCTCCAGATCAGCGTGCTCGCGCCGATTTCCTCCGCCAATAAAGGCGATGTCCGCTTCGTATCTTAGCAGCAGGTCGAAGATCTGGTTCGAACCGGTTGTCTTTAACGCGACGTCGACTGTCGGATGTCCGCGCTTAAAGTCCGCAATCGGCCTGGGCAGCAGAAAGTTGGCTGGCAAATAGGTGGCCGCGATTCTAAGCGTACCCTCCTGTCCCTGCCTGTACTCCTCCAGCATCGCTTCGATACGCCCCTCCAGAGAGAACAGTTTGCCCGCTTCGCTCGCGAGTCGAGCGCCAACCTCAGTCAGGCGTACGCCTCGGCCAAGCGGAGACAACAGCTGCAGTCCCAGTTCCTTCTCCAGCTTCTTGATTTGCGAGGTGACGGCAGGTTGACTGATGTTAAGCTCCTGCGCCGCCTGAGTAACGCTCCCAAGCTTCGCAGCTTTCAGAAAAAGTCGCAGCGCGTGAAGATTCAACATTTTCTCGTCCCCTCCTAATCTATATCATAATTTAAATTTATGAAAACCAAATTATAATATATTAGTTTTATGGAACACTCTCCCTTATTCTAAGTCTGAAAGCAACTTCAGGGAAGAGGGAGAGATGGTCGAGATGGCGACGATTGTATGCTACGATTGCGGAAAACGGCACGAGGAAGAGGATGCGGGATATCGCTGCGAATGCGGGGGGCTGCTTGAAATTATTCATGAATTCAAAGGTGTGGATACGGAGCGTCTAAAGCGTATTTTTCACGAGAGACTGTCCGAAAGAACGGGACCTTACGCGAGCGGCGTGTGGCGGTATAAGGAGCTGATCTATCCGGAGCTGCCGGAGGAAGCAATCGTGACGAAATACGAGGGGAACACGGGATTGTACCGGTCCGAGTCGATCCGGCTGGCGGTCGGAATGAGGGAGATTTGGCTGAAAGCGCAAAGCGAAAATCCGAGCGGCTCGTTCAAGGACAACGGGATGACCGTCGCGGTATCCCATGGCAGAGCGCTTGGTTATAGTCGTTTTACATGCGCGTCGACCGGAAACACGTCGTCCTCTCTGGCGATGTACGCGGCGTTGGCAGGCTGCGAATCGTTCGTGCTTGTTCCGAAGGAGCAGATTTCGATCAACAAGGTGCTTCAGACGCTGGCGTACGGGGCAGAGACGATCGGCTTCGACGGAACGTACGACGACGGCATTCGTTTCTACGAGCGACATGGACGGGAACTGGGCTGGTACATCTGCAATTCAATTAATCCATACCGGATCGAGGGTCAGAAGAGCATCGTCTACGAGTTGGCACAGAGTATGGATTGGCGGCTTCCGGACTGGATCGTCCTTCCCGGAGGGGCGCTTAGCAATGTTACAGCGCTTGGAAAAGGGCTGAAGGAGCTTCTGGCCTTAGGGTTTATCGAGCGAATGCCGAAGATCGCCGTGGTGCAGGCCGAAGGGGCCAGCCCGTTTCATGCGATGAGGATCGAAGGAAGGCAGGAGCTCGTTCCGTTCGAGAGGCCGTCTACGATCGCGACCGCGGTAAACATCGGGTATCCTCCAAGCTGGAAAAAGGCGCGGGACTTGCTGGAGAGCATCGGGGGGACGACCTGTTCCGTAACGGACGTAGAGATTCTCGAAGCGAAGCGGTTGATCGATCGGAACGGCATCGGCTGCGAGCCTGCGTCGGCGGCGACGGTTGCGGGCTTGCGCAAGCTGGTCGCGAGTGGGACGGTGGATCGAGACGAGACGGCCGCCTGTATTCTTACGGGCAATTTGCTTAAGGATACGGACATTTTGCGGCATACGCTTTGGGAGGATGCAGAGCGCCGTACATTGACTACCAAACTTACTATTGAAACTATTAAAGGATGGATAGGTTTATAGATTTCAAATCCGGACATACTGATGGCTAAGACGTTCCGGAACGCATAGCGCTGCACCGACGGGTGCGACAGGGAGCGGTAACTATGCGTAAGAGCCATCATTTCTTTTCCTTTATCAAAGTTGTTCTGTTGATCGTAGCTGTAGGTTTCGGTTTGCTTGCAACGGTAGGTCGCTATGTCGAGGCTAATTCGGGAGATGGAATTCCCGAGGACGCTATCCGCATTCGTATTATCGCCAATTCCGATAAAAAAACGGATCAGTCCGTCAAAAATAAAGTGCGCGACGAGGTCGCCGCTTACATCCAAACGTGGGGCGGCATGCCCGACACTCACGACAAAGCCTATGCGCTAATTAAAAGCCATATGGCCGACATTCAGCACATCGTAGACGACAAACTGGATGAGCTTGGCGTTTCCTATGGGGGAGCAGTTGAACTCGGAGAGGTACCATTTCCCGAGAAAACGTTCGAGGGAGAGCGTTACGAGGCGGGCAATTACGAAGCGCTGAGAATTACGCTGGGCAAAGGCAACGGGACCAATTGGTGGTGCGTGCTGTTCCCGCCGCTCTGCCTGACGGCTGCTGTTGCGAAGGACGATCCCGGAGCATCGGCGGAGGCGCGCGCAGCTTCGGCCGGAGGATCTTCCGCGGACGCGGGAGACGAGGAGCCTAAGGCAAAGTTTTTCCTGTGGGAATTGCTTGAGAAGCTGTTTGCGTTTCTCGGCTCCTTGTTCGGCTAACCCGACCTTAGCCAGTGTGCTATAATAACGTAAACGCCCTGAAGACAAGGATGATCGGCATCATGAACATAGAGACGAAGTACTGGCCCGCGGAGCTATCGCGGGCCGGCATCGAGGAAGCCGCCGCGGCGATCGCCGCAGGCGGCGTTGTCGCGTTCCCGACCGAGACCGTGTACGGTCTCGGCGGGGACGCAAGGAGCACGGAAGCGGTGGGGCGGATTTTTGCGGCCAAGGGCCGCCCGTCCGACAATCCGCTGATCGTGCATCTGGCGCACGGCGCAAACGTGGCCGGCCTGGTCAAGGAGATCGGCGCCGTCGAAGCGGCGTTGATGGACGCTTTCTGGCCGGGGCCGCTCACGCTGGTGCTGCCGGTGCGAGAGGGGGCGGTGTCGCCGCTCGTGACGGCTGGGCTGGACACGGTCGCCGTGCGGGTTCCCGCGCACGATCTGGCCAGGGAGCTGATTGAGCGGGCGGGCTGCCCGATCGCGGCGCCGAGCGCCAATCGCTCCGGACGTCCGAGCCCGACGCAGGCGCGGCACGTTCTGGAGGATCTGAACGGGAGAATCGACGGAGTGCTGGACGGCGGGGCGACCGGGGTCGGCGTGGAATCGACGGTCGTGCGGGTCGTGGACGGAATGATTCATATTTTGCGGCCGGGCGGCGTTACGCGGGAGCAGCTGCGCGATACGGTCGTCGGACTGGCGATCGTAGCGGAGGAGACGAAGGAGGAGGCGCGAGCGGAGAGACGGGCGGCAACCGCGGCGGTGGGAGTGGGAACGGAGGTCTCTCTCTCCTCAAGAGGCGAGCAAGGCTCGTCCCGATCCTCTGCGACCGACGCGGAAGCGCCGCGCTCCCCGGGAGTCAAGTACGCGCATTATGCGCCGCAGGGCGAAATGCTGCTCGTTACGGGTGCGTTCGAACGGCTGTCCTCGACCGTGCAGGCCCAGGCGCGCCAAGCCGCGGACGCAGGGAAGCGAGTGGCCGTGCTGAGCTGTTCGGAACACGTCGCGGGCTACCGGGCGGACATTGTCTACGACTGCGGCCCTCGCAATGAACCCGGGAAGGCTGCGCAGACTTTGTATGCGACGCTGCGCGAATGCGATGAACAGGGCATCGATTATATCGTCGCCGAAGGCTATCCCGAGGACGGGATCGGCGCTGCGCTGATGAACCGGCTGCGCAAAGCCTCCGGAGGACGCGAGATCGAAGCCCGCTAACGGCCGGCATTCCTCCCTTTTGCATGATCGCCGTCTTGTCCGCATATGTTGTGGAGAGGGACAGGCGGCAAGCTTGCGCCGCGATAACTCGCGGCGTCGGTTGAATGCAAGGAGGGACAAGCATGGTTGACGTGTCTGCGGCAACCGGTCAGGCGCTGACCATTCTGGTGATGGCGGTCGCTTTGGGCATGGACGCGTTCTCGCTAGGGATCGGCATCGGTTTGAAGGGCGTGCGGCTGTACGATATTTTGAAGCTGAGCACGCTGATCGGCATTTTCCATGTGCTGATGCCGCTCGGCGGCATGTATACGGGGCAATACGTCAGCGAACTGCTCGGAGGGATCGCCACTTCCGCAGCCGGAGCGCTGCTGCTTCTGCTTGGAGGGCATATGGTGTACAGCTCCTTGCGCGGGGAGTCGGTGGATTCGATCAATCATCGTACCTTATGGGGGATGCTCGTATTTGCATTTAGCGTGAGCGTCGATTCCTTTTCCGTCGGGGTATCCTTGGGGATGTTCTCTGCGCATGTGTGGCTAACCGTGCTGATGTTCGGGCTGTTCGGCGGAATGCTGAGCGTGTTCGGACTGATGCTCGGGAGAAAAGCAAGCCGGAGCCTGGGAGGATATGGCGAGGCGCTTGGCGGTGTTATTTTGTTCGGATTTGGTCTATTATTTCTGATATAGAGAGTTATCCATCAACTATGCAAGCAGGGGGAGAATATGAATCGGGTTTTGATCGTATGCACGGGCAACACTTGCCGTAGTCCCATGGCCGAGGCGATCTTCAAGGATTTGGCCGCGCGCAGCGGCAAGCCGCTCGAGATTCGCTCCGCAGGCATAGCCGCGGCTAACGGCTCGCCGATTTCGCCGAATGCGGCGGAGACGCTCAAAAGGCGCAAACTGGAGATACCCGGAACTTCGACTTCGTTAAGCGCGGAAGAGGTAGTCTGGGCCAACCTCATCCTGACGATGACGGCCGGGCACAAGAGGGCGATTCTGGAACGTTATCCCGAAGCGCTGTCCAAGACGTTCACGCTGAAGGAATATGCGCTGCGCGGAGATCCGGTTATGGACGATGTGGCGGAGGCGGAACGGATCTATTCGGAGTGGCAGGTAAAGCAGCTGCTCGGCGAGCCGATGACGGACGAGGAGAAGGTACGGCTATTCGAGCTGCAGCGCCGAATTCCGGACTTCGATGTCGCCGATCCGTTCGGAGGCCCGTTGTCGCTCTATGAGCGGACAGCCGACGAAATCGAGGATATTTTATTGATGCTGATCGATAAGTGGGACCGGGATCGCGGAAATTCGCGAGCCGGTGATTGATTTTTTTGCGAAGCTTAGGTATGATGATCCTATAACTTCAAGATTCCGATGTAACTGGCGACGACAAGTGGAGTATACCACGGTGGAGCATCGGAATGACGGCCGGTCGCCTGGGCGAAGAGCAGCGTGCTATAAGCGCGCTTGCTCTTTTTTGTCTTTTTACCTCTTGAAGAGGTTGTTCGAACTTGGTTTGAAGCCGATCGGGACGCCGGCTGGAGGCGTTAATGCGACATCGTTCGACACCCGTCCTATGTTTGAGCCCGGTAAATTCAGGTATAATACCTGTATTGTCGTCTAACGGAACAACTGTGCGGCGAGGGCATGTCTGCAAACCCGCTCGGGGGCGTCTTTCACCGCCTTTTCGCCCCCTGCTTCGTCACTTTTGCTTGACGTACCCCCGGTACGCCTTCACAAAAGTTCCTTGCATGGGACGAAAATTCGGCAAAATCTGCTGCCCTCGGAGTATGCAGACACGCCCTAGGAGGATGGCAGGTATGACTGCGGAGTCTCGTTCGATCGTCGATCAAGCGGAAATGTTGATGGACGAATTGGTGAGGATGGGCAAGCTCCGTCCGGGCCAGATTGTCGTGCTGGGAGTCAGCACGAGCGAAGTGCGAGGACAGCGGATCGGAACCTTCGGGGCGGAGGAGGTTGCGAGCCTGATTCATGAAGGGGTCGAACGGGTGCGGGCGCGCGTCGGGGTGCATGTCGTCTGGCAATGCTGCGAGCATCTGAACCGGGCGCTCGTGGCCGAGCGGCGGCTAGCCGAAGCTCAAGGCTGGACCGAGGTGGCTGCGGTTCCCGTCCCGAAAGCGGGCGGGTCGATGGCCGCCTACGCTTATCGCCGACTGGAGGAGCCCTGTCTCGTCGAGGCAGTGCAAGCCCATGCCGGCATCGATATCGGCGAGACGCTCATCGGGATGCATCTTCGTCCCGTCGCCGTGCCTCTCAGGCCGTCCATCCGCGAGGTTGGGCACGCTCGGGTTAACATGGCCGCCACTCGGCCGAAGTTGATCGGGGGCGCAAGAGCCGTTTACGAGCAGGATGGCCGAAATGCTTCCATCGCGGGAGAGTCTGGCGGCAGTCCCTCGTCGCCTGCTTGCGATTAACGCTTTATCGAATGAGCAAAGGAACAAAAAAAACGGACTACAAAACGGGAGGAATAGCTATTATGTTGGAAAATTTGCGCAATCAAGATCCGGAAATCGTCGAAGCCCTGAACCTGGAACTGAAACGTCAACGCGACAACATCGAACTGATCGCTTCCGAAAATATCGTCAGCGAAGCCGTTCTCGAAACGATGGGCACAGTTCTGACTAATAAATATGCGGAAGGCTACCCGGGCAAGCGTTACTATGGCGGCTGCGAATACGTCGACATCCCGGAGCAAATCGCTCGCGATCGTGCGAAGGAACTGTTCGGAGCCGAGCACGCCAACGTGCAGCCTCACTCCGGCGCTCAGGCGAACCTGGCCGTCTATCTGGCCGTTCTGAAGCCGGGCGATACGGTACTGGGCATGAATTTGGCGCACGGCGGCCACTTGACGCACGGCAATCCGGCGAACGCGTCCGGCCTGCTGTACAACTTCGTCGCTTACGGAGTTAACGACCAGACGTTCACGATCGATTACGAAGAGCTGCGCAAGGCGGCGTTTAAGCACCGTCCTCGTCTAATTGTTGCAGGCGCATCCGCTTATCCGCGCGCGATCGATTTCGAGAAAATCGGCCAAATCGCCAACGACGTAGGCGCGCTGTTCATGGTCGACATGGCGCATATCGCAGGTCTTGTAGCCGGCGGCGAGCACCAGAATCCGGTGCCGTACGCGCACTTCGTTACGACGACGACGCACAAGACGCTGCGCGGTCCTCGCGGCGGCTTGATTCTGTGCCGCAAAGCTTGGGCGGCGGCGATCGACAAAGCGGTATTCCCGGGCACGCAAGGCGGTCCGCTGATGCACATCATCGCGGCTAAAGCGGTCGCGCTCGGCGAAGCGCTCCAGCCTTCGTTCAAGGATTATGCGCGCAACGTTGTCATCAACGCCAAGGCGCTGTCCGAAGCGCTTGTCGCCGAAGGTCTGAACATCGTATCCGGCGGCACCGACAACCACCTGATGCTAATCGATACGCGCAACTTGAACATTACGGGCAAAGAGGCGGAGCATGTGCTCGACTCCGTAGCGATTACCGTTAACAAGAACGCGATTCCGTTCGATCCGACCAGCCCGTTCATTACGAGCGGCATCCGTCTCGGCACGCCGGCCGTTACGACGCGCGGCATGGACGTCGAAGCGATGAAGACGATCGCCAAGGTCATCGCTCTGACGTTGAGAAATACGAAGGACGAAGCGACGCTGGCGCAAGCCCGCAAGATGGTCGCCGATCTGACTGCGCAGTATCCTTTGTACCCGAACCTGGCGTACTAATGCTTTGGTTGCATAGAATATAAGCACAAGCCCTCTTGCTTCCTGACTGGAAGCCGGAGGGCTTTTTTTGCGTTCCGGTGTCTTTTTCGAGCTAAGCGCGTGGGGAGGACATGACCCTGGGTGACCAAAACGATGACAAAAACGATGACGGCGGTCACTTACCGGCATTACAGAGAGCAAACTATAATACTCCTCGAAGGATGTCGAAGCTTGACCGCGCACGGTCGCTTAATTATGCAGCCTACCGAAACGGAGGAAGTAGATTTGAATATCGATAAGAAAAGCAAGATAACGAGATATGTCGTTTCTTCGGCGATGGTCGCCAATGCGCTGGCAGCGCCGGTCGCGGTATTCGCGGCCGACGAGGCAAGAAGTCCAGACGCGCTGCAGGCGGCGGTAAACGAACTGATGGAGAAGGCCATTATGGTTGGCGACGACAAAGGGCAGCTCAATCTGGAAGGAAAATTGACCCGCGCCCAGGTTGCCGCAATTTTGGCCAGATCGTTAAACCTGAACGCGACGCTCGCGCCGGTATCGGATTTCAAGGACGTGAGCAAAGACCATTGGGGCTTGAAATACATCAGCGTCATGGACAGATTGGGAGTCATGACGGGCTCGGACGGCAGCTTCCGTCCGAACGCCGTTCTTACAAGAGAGGAACTAGCCGTCATTTTGGTTCGGATTACGCAGACAAGCATCGTGGGCAAAGGGGGCGGATTGGCGGTCAGCGATGCTAGCGAGATCAGTTCGTGGGCCAAGCCTTACGTCCAGGCCGCCCTCGAAGCCGACTTGCTCTCGGCGCCAGGCGGCAGATTCGCTCCCAAGAGCCAGGTCGATCGCAAGGAAGTGGCCTTGGTCACCTCGGCATTTATCAACGGCGACAACTTCGAGGCGTACAAGGAAAGCGTAAAAGCGCTGCTAGACGAAGGGAAGAAGATTTCGAACAGCGATCCGTCGGTCTGATCGGGCAGCGGATTTCCGAGGACGTTATCCCGCTTTCACCCGAGAGCGGGTAACGGCCTTTCCTATTTCACGAGGCGAGAAAGAAATGAGCGGGATGAAAATCGTATGCTGCATGCTGACGAGAAACAATGAGGCGTCTTTGGCCAAAGCCGTGCGAAGCGTAATGCCGCACTTGGACGACATCGTCATCGTGGATACGGGGTCCGAGGACGGCAGTGTCCAAACGGCCCGTGAGCTCGGCGCCCGAGTTTACGAAGCGGAGTGGAACGATCATTTCGGCGAGGCGCGAAATATTTCGCTGAAATACGCGGATGGGGCGGATTGGGTTCTGGTGATCGATGCGGACGAAGAGTTTGTCTGGAAAGGAGAAACCGATCTCAAGGAGTGGCTCGCTTCTCTTGCCCGGCAAACGGTTGTCGCATTCGAATGTCGCCACTACGAGACGAAGGACGACCGGATGTTGGCGGTAACTCACGTCGATCGGCTTTTTTCTCCTAGACACTATCGATACGAGGGTGGCATTCACGAAAAGCTGGTCGCAGCCTGCGATGGGATTAAGCGACTGAACGCGCAATGTCCGTTCGCTTCCTTCCGCCACGTTGGGTACTCCTCGGAATTCCATCTCGCCAAAAGCCGGAGGAACATGAGGATTTTAGGCAGAGAGCTGCAGGCGCGCCCTTCCGACGGACGAATTCATCGTTACCTCGCAGCGGAGCTTCACCATGTCGGAAGTTACATCGAATGCATTGAATACGCGAATTCCGCGCTTAGCTTGCTGGCGGGGTCGGATGCGTACAGCAGGGCTCAAGCGCACTATTTTAAAATCATGGCCTGTCTGCATTTGGAGCAGGGATTGGAAGCCGAGCAGGCGATTCGGGCAAGCGTTGAAGATTTGCCCTCTTATCCGGATCCTTACGCGATCCAGATCGAAATTTGCTATAGCGAACGACGCTGGGAAGAGGCCTATGCCTGGTATAGACGATGGGAGCGGGAGGTTGCGCGGCAAACGGAATTTCTGCCGGATCACTGCGGTTCGCGCGTTGACGTCATTCGTCGGCACGGACGGATCGCCGCCGTCAAGGCGAAAAAAATCGAGGAGACGTTCGGAAAAGAGGTTCGAGAAATGAAAGTGGCGATATTAATCGTCCATCCGCAATTGGAGGCGGATCGCGAGGAATTGCTGGAGCATCTCTCGCTTCGCTTCAAGGACATGCCGTACGAGATCGGACTGTGGTCCAAGCCGAGCTTTGGCAAGGACGCTAAAAATTGGCCAAAGAGAAGCCGCATCCGTTGGGTGGAGGAGCAAAGAGCGGAACAAGCCGGAGCCAAATTCGCGGCTGCATGCCGGGCGGATATTTTGTGGATATGGCACCCCAACGAGCGGCTTGCGTCCGAATGGGATGAGGAGACGTTCGCGGAGACGATTGCCTGCGGAGGAGACGTATTGGTGCGTGCCTACTCGGACCGTCTGGGGTGCGAATGGACGGAGCGGCGAATCCGGGTTGCGGCCAATTCGGGCATTGCCGATCCGGGGCTTTCCCTGTCGCGGGGCACCGCCGGAATTATCGTAGAGAGACCGTTTGTCGTCTCATCGGACAAGCGGAACGCCTATCGCGAAATCTCCTTGGGAGCTCCGCCGATTCAGCGCATGCTTGTCGCCTTCGCCTGCCAAAGGTACCAGGAGGTATTGGATATGCGCCAGCCTCCGGACGGGGCGGAGGAATGGCCGACTTTTCAATTTTATCGAATTTTGGCTTTGATTAATCTGGGCAGGACGGAGGAAGCTTCGGAGTGTCTCTACAACGCGATGGAAGCCGAGCTCGGCTCAAGGGAGACGCTGGATTTCGTCTATCTCTACGGGAAGCTTGCCGCGAACGCGGAGATGGACGAAATGAAGCGGGAGGCGCTGGGCTTATTGGTCGACACGTTAAAAGCGAATCCGGTCGTCCATTCGAAGCACGTGCGGACGACCGAGTCGGATTGGTTGTCCCTGATTGCCGAGCTTCAGTGGCAGACGGGAGACAGATTGCGGGCGCTCGTGTCCTGGCGGCAAGGCTTGGAAAGCTCCGGCTATACGAATGAGCGCTGCGTTTATCGGCTTGCCGGGGCGATTTACGAGACGCATGCGGCCGAGGGGCACGACCGAATATCCCGGGCGATTATGGAAGCCTTCCCCGTCGATTCGCCGGCGGCGCAAAGCATGCTTTCCCCGATATTCTCTTATTTGAATATGCCAGAGTGGTCCGCGCTATTTGCGCGTTCGCGAGAGGGAAGCTTGACGAAGCAGGCAGAAACGACTAGGCAATCGGGATGGCCGCTTGTCAGTCTGATTTTGCCCGTCTATAACGATACGCTTTATTTATTCGAGAGCATTCGCGCCATTCTGGCTCAAACCTACCTGGAGCTGGAACTCGTCGTCGTAGACGACGGATCGGACGATGACGTGGCGGCGATCGTACGTCGTTTCGCCCATGACAGTCGGGTGAAGTATTACAGATTGGAGAAGAACCGGGGGCTCCCGCATGCGCTGAATTATGGCCTGTCGAAAGCCGAGGGCTCTCTGATGGGCTGGACTTCCGCTGACAACGGAGTCCAGCCTCGATGGCTGGAACGGATGGTGCAGACTCTCGCCGCCTGTCCGGATGCAAGCGCCGTCTTCTCCGATTACTACCACATCGACAAGGACGGGCTGGCGATCGAGACGAAGCGTTTGTCCGCGTATAGGCTGAACGGGCTGCAGAACGGCGGCCCGTCGCTGCTGTGGAAAGCTTCGGCTTATCGGAAATCCGGGGGGTTCGACGAGTCTCTGTTCGGCATTGAAGACAGGGATTTCGCGATTCGTCTCGCACTGGTCGGGCGGTTCGTCCACCTGCAGGAGCCCCTGTATTATTACCGGATTCACGAAGGAAGCCTGTCTTCCAGGATCGACTCGGGCTTCGCCGGGGGCTGGCCCCGGCTGCACGAGAAGCTGAAAAGAAAGTGGCTGCATTTGAGCTTCGTATAAAACCAAGGAAGTGAAGTTATGATCCGATTGGAACCTAATGCGGAAGCTGCCTTCTTGCAGCAGAGCCATCAAGAGCGGCAAATGGACGCGCTTGGGGAACTGAGCCGAAGCAGGAGGCTGGAGCTTCATCGCCTGAAGCGGACGGCGGAGGAAATGGACCGGGACGCGGCAGCGCGCAGGGAAGCGGTACGGGAGAAGCAGCGGGAGATCGAGGCGCTGCGGCTGCAGGTCGAAAGTCTGTCGCAGCTGCTGGAAAGCCGGACGGCGCGGGTTTCATACGATTCCGATTATAGGCAAAGGCGACACTATTACATGGAGGCCTCGCGGAGGATCGACCCGGCAACCTCGCTCGCGAGCGAAATGCTCCGGCTTGGGGCTTCGCATAAGGGCGTTGTCGTGGCGCCCGACGGGCTCCGTTACAGCGACGGCCGCGTGTCGGCTTTGTTGAAGGGGCTAGCGAACGAAGGCTTCGTTTGTTTGACCTATGCCGATCGCGGAAACCGCTCCTCGGGCACGGACATGCCGGATGGCTACTATGAATTCGAAGACGAGGCCGCTCTTCTTGGCTGGCTGATCGAACGAAAAATAGCGCCGACGATTTTATGCACCTGGGTATTGCAAGCCGCCTGGTTCGATTTGCTGCCCGCCAAGACGATCTGGTACGACCTCTGCGAGCACGAGGACCTGCTGTGGGGAATGGATGCTTCGGCAAGGCTTAAACACTACGAGCTGCTTAAAGAAGCCGGACTCGTCACCTACTCGGACAAAAGATGGAGACCTTACGCCGCGGCCAGAAAAGATGCGTTCGCGCTGGAGTCGGGAGTCATCGCCGCTATGCTTCCCACCTTAAGCGCACAGCTGGAGGTGCGCAAGCATGCGGGATAATCCCGAGGTCTTCGCGGCGCCGACGGCGGTACAGCGGGAGGCGGAAGCTCTTCGTAGAGCATTGGAACGTTTTCAGGCGCTGATTGAGGATCAGTTCGACTCGTTGGAGAGCCGTAAGCGGACGATCGCGGAGCTGGAGAGGGAGGGGGAGGCCGGAGTGGCGGCCGTCCGGCAGCTTCGCGAGGAAATCGTTCGCCTTGAAGGCGAGCTGGCGAAAGCGGATTTGCTCTTCGCTCCGCGTTATCGCGACCAATCCATCTATTACGGCCAGTTCGTCGAGTCGCCGTTGACCGACGAAGCAAGACGGATCATGCAGGTTGTGCAAGGCGGGGATTATCGCGGGATCGTCGTTTATCCGATCGCCGTGCACTGGGAGCCGCTTCAACGTCCGCAGCAATTGTTGATCGAATTCGCCAGAAGGGGCTATCTTTGCTTTTTCTGCGAGCCCGGCGGCCAATTCCGCCTGAAGGAACGGGAGCGGGGGCTGTACGTCGTATCCGGGCAGGAGCATCTGCTTCAGGCCTTGCAGACCTGCCATGTTCTCGTGCTGAATACGTACCTGATGCAAAATGCGTGGGCCGATCATCTTCCCCACAAAACGGTATGGTACGACGTTCTCGATCGGGTCGATTTCTTCGGTCTCTACGATCGCAATATGCTGGCCAAGCATTACGAGGTGCTGCACGAAGCCGATCTGGTTACGTATTCTGCGCGTCGATTGGCCGAATATGTGGGGGACCGGCCCGATGCCGTCTACTTGCCGAACGCTGTGCGACCGGAGGACTTCCGGGCAGAATCGGCAGGGAAACGCGAAACGCCGGAAGAGCTTAAAGCGATTGTCGCGAAAAACAAAAAGATCGTCGGCTATTACGGAGCGATCGAGGAATGGTTCGATACGAAGCTGGTCATCGAGCTGGCCCGCTTGCCGCAGGTCGAAATCGTCCTGATCGGACATTGCGGAATTTCGCAGGACCCGTTCCCGGACAACGTGCATTTTCTCGGACCGAAGCCGTATGCGAGGCTAAAGGAATATGCCGAGCATTTCGACGCGCTCATGATCCCATTTGTCGTGAACGATTTGACGAACGCGGTTTCGCCGGTGAAGTTTTTCGAATATTGCGCCATCGGCAAGCCGATCCTGTCGACACCGATCGCCGAGGTGCTGCCTTATGCCGGACCCGGGATCACGATCGTTCGTTCAGGGGAAGGCTTGGCGTTCGACGACAGCTTCCGGAACTTGACCCCGGATGCCCGAACGCGCTTGCGCTCGATCGCCGGCTCCAATCAGTGGAAGACGAGGGCCGACGAGATCGAGTGCGAGCTCGAATCCCGGCCGGGCTGTCTGAAGCTGTTGGCCAACCGCCCCCATGGCCCGCATGTCAGCGTATTTACTGCAACGTTCTTCGACTACGATGGGGAAAATTTTTATACGGGCGGGGCGGAAAGATACCTTATCGATCTTCACGAAGTATGCGAAGAGCTCGGCGTGAGGCTGGATCTGCATCAGTATGGCAATTACGCCTGGTACCGCAAGTACCGCAATATCGACGTTTACAGTCTCGGCCATGGGACGCTGGATATCGGGGAATTCTCGATGGAGCGGCTTAATGCGTTTAATCGGCGGTATTTGTACGCGGAGGAAGGCAAGTCGCTGCTTCACATATACTCGGCGTTCTTCCAGGCTTATCCGCGCGTCGCCCATCCCAGCATCGGGATCAGCCACGGCGTTGCGTGGGACAACCGGGGAAGCGACTACGCGAACGGCGAGCAGTTCTGGCTGAGCAACGAACGTTTTATTCGCAGCGCGGAGCACCTGCAGAAGATCGTTTCCGTGGATACGAATACGGCGAATTGGTTTCAAACCGTCTCTTACCGAACTGGGCAGCAGATGTTGACGATACCGAATTACGTCGATCCGAACGAGTTTTTCCCCGTTCCGCGGAAACGAGACGGAAAAATTCGCATTGTCTACCCCAGGAGACTGTATGAGGCGAGAGGCTTATATTTAACGCTGGCCTCGGCGGATCGCATTTTGGCCCGGTATCCGTCGACCGAATTCCATTTCGTCGGCAAGGGCTTCGATGAAGACGTTCGGCAAATTCGCGAAGCGATGAAGCGTTGGCCCGGCCGCGTCTTCTGCTATCATCGAGATCCCGATGAGATGCATGCGGTCTACAAAGAAGCGGACATCGTATTGATTCCAACCTTATACAGCGAAGGGACGAGCCTGTCCTGCCTGGAAGCGTGCGCAACGGGCAACGCCGTGATCGCGACCAGAATCGGCGGTCTGACGGACATCGTCATCGACCGGTTTAACGGGCTTCTCGTCGGTCCGAATGCCGAAGCTTTGGAGGCTGCGATCGTCGAGTGTCTGGACAACCCGGAATTGCGCAGGCGAATGGGGAGTAATGCGCTTCAAGTGTCCAAGGCATTTGATAAAGCAAGTTGGAAGGAACGCTGGAAAAAGGTGATTCGGGACGCTCTCGGAAGCGAAGAGCTTCAAAACGACGGCAGGGCGAAAGCGGAGAAGCGCGAGCCCGGAGAGATCGAATTCCGCTTGGGGCCCGGAGCGAAAGAGGCAGATTGGCTGCCCGAGGTCGTAGGTTGCCTGAAAAAAGGAATGGCCGTTTTTATCCGGGGGGACGGCGGTCAACCGCCGGAGTCCAGCTTTGGCCGGCTGCAGTGGATCGCCGAAGAGACGGAGCTTAGCTTTCGGCCAACCGTGGCAAGGTTCGACTAGGAAGAAGGGATAAGGTTATGTCCTCCGTAATACTCATTTTTGTTTTTATCGTGTGGCATTTGAGCTGGAACATGGCTTTGAATCAGGCGCGCGGCTTGAAGCCGCTCTCCATGGAACAAATCGCGGCATCGACCGTCGCCGGCGCGACTCTCCAGTTGCTCGCCGATTGGAGCGTTTGGGCGACGATCGCCTTGACCTTTTTGGCCAATCTGGCCTATTACGGGAATGTGGTCCATGCGCGCTTCTTCGGGCATCCGATCCCGCTTTCGCACATCAAGCAGTTTTCGCGCTCCGCGAAGACGGCTTCTTCGAGCGCCGCAATGCTCATTCAGTCGGCCGGCCGACTGGCGAAGCGGGGCGATATCGTGTTGATCTTTGTGTGGGCGGAAACGCTTGCCGCCCTCTTTATTGTCGGCGATCCGGACGACCCCTTATGGGAATGGCGGGTTTTGAACGGGGCGCTTGTCGTCCTGGTCGCTCTCACCTTAAGGCAATATCGCAGGCTGAAAACAGGCGCGATGGAGAGCCATCTGTTCGGAATGTTCGTCTCTTATTATTTCTCCTGGCTGTTGGCGCGGAGAAGCCGGGCGGAGCAAGAGCGAATGCGCGAGGAGTCGGCAATGCTGCGGAATGAGGATAGTGAAGGAGGAGGGGACGGGGACGAGCGGGCCGATGACGATCCCTCAGGGGACGAATGGTTCGGACGGTTTAAGGGGATGAATCTCATTCTGATCCAGTTGGAATCGTTCCAGCAGTTCCTGCTGCATCGCCGAGCTGCAGGTCAGGAGATTACGCCGTTCCTTAACCGGCTGGCCCGCGAAAATCTGGCTTTCACGGACATTTTCAGCCAATACGCTCAAGGACACACCTGCGATGCCGAATTGGCCGTGCTGCAATCGTTGTATCCCTTGAAACGAGAGGTCGTCAATTACAGGCACTACGACAAGAAATTCCACGGGCTGCCGGCGATATTGCGAAGCCACGGTTACCAGGCGACGGCTTACCATGGGTACAAGGGCGATTTCTATAATCGGCGCACGATGATGAAGACTTACGGATTTGAGGCGTTCTATTCGGAAGAAGATTATTTGTCTACGGATCGGGCCTCCTATTGGATGTCGGATTTTTCGTTTTTCGAGCAATCTGTCGAGAAGATCAAAGCGATGAAACCGCCATTTTTCTCGTTTACGATCAGCTTGACCTCCCATTTTCCGTTTGAACTCGAACAGAGTCTGTGGGGCCTTCAGCTGGATAATGACGTTCCGGAGCCGTTGGTCCGATACTATCAAAGCGTCAATTATACCGACCGGGCGCTGCAGCGGTTTTATGAGCTGCTGGAACGGGACGGATTGCTGGAAAATACGGTTTTCGCCGTCTATGGCGATCATGAAGGGATCGGATTGGAGCATCTTCCGGTGTTATACGAAGAATTGGGCATCCCGCAATCGAACTTGCTGAGGGAAACCAACAGGATGAGCGTAGCGCAAGTGCCTTTCGTCGTCGCCTGCGGCGATCCGAGCCGGAGAATCGCGCACGTATCCGACAAGGTCGGCAGCACGCTGGACGTGGGACAGACGCTGCTTCACCTGCTGGGCCTGCCGAAAATCGCTTATGGAATGGGGGCAAACCTGTTTTCGGCGCCTGAGGATCGAGTCGTTCCCTTAACACAGTTCCATCCGGGCTCCTTTGCGACCCGCGACGCGCTGTGCTGCGCTTCCGAATCCGGCGATTACGTGTACAGCGCTATTTTCGACCGTGAGAAAGAAACGATGGTTCTTCCGGTGTCGGGGATCAACAAAAGCAGGTTCGAGTATAGTCGCGAGAAGGTTAACCGATCGGAGCATTTGATCGCCAACGACTTGCTCGTTCCGGATCGTCCTTCGGAGGTCGCGGAGGGAGAGGGAGCGGCCGTGCAGGCGGCTTTTACTCCGAACGTAGAGCGATTATTAAGCATCGCGGACGATGCGGCGGTCGTCATTCCGATAACGCTGGACATGGATAGTCAGTATTCAGGCGGTCAGACGAACCCGGACGAGATGAAACGATTGGAAAGCTATTACCGGCGGGCAAGGAGAAAGAACATTCGTTTTTACTCTACCATCGACTGGGACGCCAACGAGCAGCAGATTTATTTCGGGGATCGTTCCTATGCGGATAGACTGATCGAAAAAGGCTACAAGGTGGAGCCCGTGAATCCGGTTTCCCTGCCCGAGTATTTGCGAGGCCTTCCGGATCACTCTCTGATCGTGGTCGCGGCCAAGGACGAGGCTTCCGCCCAGTTCGGACAGAGGTTTGCTCGGGAGATGGCCGAATACGGCTTCCTTCAGTTGGACGTTACGAAATATCGACACAGCTATGCAAACCTGATTTATAAAAATAAAGGATACGTCTCCTTGTACGAAGAGGCGA
This sequence comes from Cohnella sp. LGH, assembly GCF_017671885.1. Lineage (NCBI taxonomy): Bacteria > Bacillati > Bacillota > Bacilli > Caryophanales > Paenibacillaceae > Cohnella > Cohnella sp. LGH. The sequence goes on along the minus strand of NZ_CP072117.1, from coordinate 8,185,512 downwards.
CCGAGCTTCCGATCGAAAAGAACTGGCCGAACGGGGCGCTGATCGACGGAATCGCGCTGCCTTGCGACCTTCAAGTCATTAGCCGGGGCGCGGCGGCGGGCAATCTGTCCGAGATCAAGGTCAACGGCTGCTCGTGCAGCCGCAATCAAAGGGGATTGAATTTCGCGGTGGTGGACATGGAGACGGGAGCCGTCGCGGAAATGTTCGGAGCGGACACGTTCGCTTCGACTCACATCGATACGCAGATGTATCGGGCCTTCAAAGAAAGATCTTCCCGGGAGGTGGGCGCATGAGCGAGGTGTGGTTGCAGGCTGCGGCAGCGGCATTGTTTTTGACTTGGATTTCAATACTGCTCGCTATGAGGAAGCCGGGCCCCGGGTTGCCGGCCATTCTCGATCCGAAGAAGGCGTTCGCTGCGGAGGAAGATCCGGTCGAGCCGGAGGCTGTCGCCGCAGCGCCTCCGTACTCGTTCTCGAAATGGGAGAAGCTGTTGGGGGAGGAAGACGGCTCCTGCAAGTTCATCTGTGAAAACCCGCGATGGGAAGAGGCAGCGGAAGCGTACGACGTTTTTGCGAAGAGCTGCGAGGAGAAGGGGATTGCCTTTGTAGGGCGGGAGCGTTCGGATTGGATCTCCGGGCGCATAACCGCGCATTTCGACGACTGCCGCTTGATGCCGCTCCTGTGGGCGGAAAACTACCATGTTCATCTGGTTCAGGGGAGAAGCTTATTCGATCTGCTGAGGGAGGCGGCGCCTTTCTCGATTATCATTATTTCTGTTAAGGACGACGGCTCCCAAGCGTTGAATCACGATTGGCAAGAGAAGCTTTGCGAAGTGGGCGTACGTTCGCTGACCAGGGAGCATTTGCGCCATAGCTATATCAATATCATTTGGAAGAAATATCACAATACGTATATCAACTTATACGAAGAGTGTTCGGTCGGACCGTTGGCCAAGCGTTACGATCAAGGGGATTTCATCAACGATTTCAAGTTTCCGATGTGCCTGGAGGTCGAGAGCGCAGGCTGCCACGCGGGCAATTACTCCCGTATCCGGATCGACGGCCGGCAGTGCTCGCAAAATCTGCGAGGCATGAACATCGCCGTATTCGATATGATGGATTCCAAGGCGGAAGGGATTTACAGAGTGGATACGTTCATTACCATGTATGAGGATAACGCCATTTATCGCGCCGTTCCGGCAGAGGGGGAGAAGAATGCTTCCTAGGATGGCCGAGCTGGTCTCTCTGGAGCGGGAGAGCATCTACATTCCGCCATCCGGCATGCCGGCGGAGAAGAGGAGCGGAAAAGCCGGTCTGGTTTACGCCGCCTATTGCTCATCGCTGTACAGGCGCCACGGGGTTTGGATTCGTTCTTTTGCCGATATCGTCCTGGACCGGAACGACCGGCCGATTTATTTTCATGCCAGCTCCTATATTCCCCACTTGACCTATCAAGGGTACGGCATCAAGGTGGTGGAGGGAAGCGGGTTGCTGGATTATCTCGGCGGCATTCCCGAGGGAGCTTACGCGATCGTCTCCGTTAAAGACGAAGGAAGCCAGCAAATTACGGACGAGATTGCGGAACGCTTGCGTCTGTTCGGCATGACCAAGCTTGACAGACGGAAGCTTCGCCACAGCTACGTGTGGATCGGCCGTAAGAAAGAAGGAACGTCCTACGAGGTGCTGCACGAAGAATGCTCGGTCGAAGAATTGCGGTGGGAAGGGATGCTGGGAGAAACCGAGGCCGTCGTTGCGAGCGGAGGCTCCCTGTCGACGAACGTCAGCAGCATACGGCTGAACGGGATCGAGAGAAGCCCCAATCAGAGAGGCCTCAATATCGTGACCTGGGCTTCCGGCTTGCCGGTGGAGTCTACTTGCTTCGACACGTTCGCAACCCTGCATGCGCAAGGGAGCTTGTACCGCGCCGATCCGCCGGGCCCCGCGTCCGGCGACTTCCGAACGATCGGCCACGCCGGGGGCAGACTTGACGGGGTAGACTATACCAACTGCCTGGAGGCCTTCGAGCTTAGCTATACGCAGCGCGGACATCGCGTCTTCGAAGCCGATATTCTGCTGACCTTGGACGGAGAGCCCGTGCTCAGACATGATTGGGAGGCTTATTTGTACCGGCATCTTCATCAGAAGCGGCCGGAGGGTCAGGCCGAGGGTCAGCCGCTTACTCTGGAGCAATTCAAGAGTCTGAAAATCTTGAATCGTTATACGCCCGTAACTGCCGCCGATTTGTTCTCGTTCCTCATCCGCTATCCGGACGCTTGTATGGTCACGGATACCAAACACTCCGACCCCAGGCTTGCGGAGCGTCAATTCTCGAAGCTGGTCGAGGCGGCCGCTCCATTCGGCTACGACGTCCTGCTGCGCGTGATCCCGCAGCTGTATACGGAAGAAATGTACGATGCGGTCGAGAGGGTTTTTCCTTTTCCGCGATACGTCTACACCTTGTACCAAACGAAGGCGACGGACGATGAAGTCGTACGGTTCGCGGCGAGCAAGGGAATACGCTTCGTCGCCGCGAGTTCCGACCGCTATAGCATGGGGCTGGGGCAGCGGCTAAAGGATGTCGGGGCATCGGTATTCCTTCATACGATCAACGATCTCGACTCCGTTCGAAGATATGTCCGCGAGCAGGTAGACGGATTTTATACGGATGCCTTAACGGCCGCCGAAGTGGACCGGGCTTTTGTCGCCTATGAGGTGGAGCTGCATACGAGACGGGAAATGTTAAGCGAATTCCTGGTTCGTTATTTTGATTTCCCTGACGAGAAAGTTTGTCAGGCGTTGGATTGGAGGAGTCTCGACGAATTGGCGGGGCTTTCCGGACGATTATTCGATTGTCGCACCGGGGAGGAGGTTTATTCCTTGCTAAACCCGGATCGGCGAACAGACTTGTAGAGCGACTCAAAAGTAACGTGAGAAGAACCTCTCCCGCATCGGGCAAGAGAGGTTCTTTCGCGCGCGGGCTTCGCGGGACCGGTCATCAGATCAGCAGCGTGATGACCAGTAGCTCGAACAGCACCAGCGTAAGAATCGCGTTGGAGGCGTAAGGGCCGAAGAAACGGGCATCGCCGGTCATAAGGTGCAAATAAGTGTTGTCCGCTCCTACGACAACGCCTTCGTACGAATGTCCGTCAATCGTCTCTATGCGAACTCGGCGATTCATGCACTGGCCGCATATGCCGGCAAGCTTCTGGCGGGTTTTACTCAATTGGTCGCACCACTGGCTGTCGGCCTTGTACAGCTGCGTCGAGCCGGCGGGCGCGGAACGGGATGGCATCGTCATTCCTCCTAAGATGTCTGTGCTTTATGCTATGCGTTCGCCTAACGGGAGGTGAGACCAGAAATTTATTCGACGAAATCCGCGCGGAGGAGGAAGGATGTTATGCACCCGTTCGGAGACAATGATATAATGAACGGTGCAAGCTACATAGGAGCACGGCCGGAAGCGCTGAGGCGCTTGCCGTCGCCGTAGAAGAAAGGGTAGAACACAATGGGACGACTCGTCATTTGCGATCATCCGCTGATCCAGCACAAAATCACGTTTATTCGTGACAAAATGACAAATACGAAGCAATTCCGCGAACTGGTCGACGAAGTGGCCATGCTGATGGCCTATGAGCTGACCAGGGACGTTCCGCTATCCACCGTGCGAGTTGAGACGCCTGTTCAGGCCACCGAGGGGAAAGTGATTGCCGGGCGCATGATGGGACTGATCCCGATTTTGCGCGCAGGGCTCGGAATGGTCGACGGCGTGCTCAAAATCATTCCTTCCGCGAAGGTCGGTCACATTGGCCTGTATCGCGATCATGAGACGCTGCAGCCAGTGGAGTACTATTGCAGCCTGCCGTCCGACGTGACGGAGCGGGAGCTGATCGTGATCGATCCGATGCTGGCAACGGGAGGCTCGGCGAATGCGGCCATCGACATGCTGAAGGCGCGGAATTGCCGTCCTACGAAGCTGATGTGCCTGATTGCGGCTCCCGAGGGCGTAAAGGCGGTTCAGGAGAAGCATCCGGATATCGATATTTATTTGGGAGCTTTGGACGAGAGGTTGAACGAGCACGGTTACATCGTTCCGGGGCTGGGCGATGCTGGTGACCGACTGTACGGCACGAAGTAAGGCTAACAAGGGAAGCATTGTTTTGTAGGAGAGGGAGAGAAGAGTTGAGCGACAAAATCAAAGTCATGACGATTTTCGGCGTGCGGCCGGAAGCGATTAAGATGGCGCCGCTGATTTTGGAATTGCAGAAACACCCGGAGCAGATCGAGTCCATCGTATGCGTAACCGCACAGCACCGTCAGATGCTCGATCAGGTGCTTGAGGTGTTCGGAATCACGCCGAACTACGATCTCGACGTCATGCAGGCGAGCCAGACGCTTAACGAGGTTACGATTCGCGTTCTGCAAGGATTGGAGCCTGTGCTGAAGGAAGCGAAGCCGGACATCGTACTCGTTCACGGAGACACGCTGACGACTTTCCTGGCCAGCTACGCCTCGTTCCTGCAGCAGATCAAGGTCGGCCACGTAGAGGCGGGACTGCGGACGTGGAACAAGCTGTCGCCGTATCCGGAAGAGATGAACCGGCAGCTTACCGGCGTGCTGGCCGATCTGCATTTTGCCCCGACTTCTTGGTCCGCAGGCAATCTGATGAAAGAGAACAAGAATCCCGATACGATCTATGTCACGGGCAACACGGCCACCGACGTATTCCAATACACGGTGAAGCCGGACTACGCTCATCCCGATCTGGAGTGGGCGGCGGGCAAAAGAATGATTCTGATGACGGCGCACCGCCGCGAATCGCTCGGAGAGCCTCATCGCCAAATCTTCCGCGCGGTGAAGCAAATCGCCGACGAATTCGAGGATGTCGCGATCGTCTACCCGGTTCACCCGAACCCGGCCGTTCTCGAACCGGCTCGCGAAATTTTGGGCGAGCACCCCCGGATCAGATTGATCGAGCCGCTGGACGTGGTAGGGATGAACAATTTCTATGCGCATACCCACCTCATTTTGACCGATTCGGGCGGAATTCAGGAAGAAGCTCCTTCGTTCGGAGTGCCGACGCTGGTGCTGCGGGATACGACGGAACGTCCGGAAGGCATCGAGGCAGGCACGCTGGAGCTTGTCGGGACGGACGAAAAGACCGTTTACGAGCGGACGAGGGCGCTGCTGACCGATGCGGCTTTGTACAAGCGGATGAGTGAAGCGTCGAATCCTTACGGCGACGGTCAGGCCTCGCGGAGAATTGTCGAAGGAATTTTACACCATTTTCGAGGGACGGAACGTCCGGAGTCTTTCGGCCGGTAAGAAGGCCGAGCAGACGGCAACAGCCGGAAAGCCTTGCGAGCCGTACAGCGTACAGTTGAACTGTATGGTTTGCGAGACCGGAAAGTCTTGATATTACGCGGTTTTTATCTGTCGTGTTCACATAAAATTTGAATTTCGCTCGATTGACAAACCGCGCGAAGCAAAGCTACAATATAACGTGGAACTTGGGTGGAAAGGGCTTACTTCGATTGGTTTCAATCCCCCTAGGAAACAGCGAGGAGCGACGAAAGATGGCGAATTCCCCGAAGATCCCTCCGCAGGACGAAAACCCTTGGCGGGCGGCCGGACTCGTGACGGCCATCGGTGTGGAGCTTGCCGTTCTGGTCGGTCTCGGTTGGTGGCTTGGCAGCGCATATGATGAGAGAAACGGCACCGACAGCGGGTACATCGTCGGTCTAATCGTCGGTCTCATCGCCGGAATCGGCTCGGCAATCGGCCTTATCCGCAAATATGCGGGAGGCAGGGGGTCATAATGGACGATATTTCGGTAATTATGCGCAAGATTAGCCGCATCACATTCTTCTTTTTGTTCTTGGGTTGCTTAGGCTGGGCGATCTGGCCCGAGTGGGGAATCTACTTCGGAGGTTTCTTGATCGGCGCGGTCGGCAGCATCCTTTTTACTTGGCAGCTCGCATGGAAGGTAATCCGCATTGCCGATTTGGCTGTCGGAGGACGCAGGGGACGGGGCTTCGGCTTCCTGTCCAGGGCGGCGATCGCATTGCTGGCCGCGGTCATTTCCGTCAGAACGTTGGGGTACGACCCGGCTGCTACGGTGGCTGGATTAATTGTGACTCCGATGGCAACACTCGTATTGGGATTATCGTCCATCCGCAGACGCAATGGACATCCCTCAAATGAAAGGGGTGAAAAGCAGTAACATGGATCATTTAGTGCCCATTATTAAGATTTTCGGTATCGAATTTGACCTCGCAGCTATTCTAATGGTTGTTCTATCCAGTATTATCGTATTCGTGCTGGCCCGACTGGCCGTTCGTAATCTGTCGGTGGAAAACCCAGGAAAGCTACAGAATTTCTTGGAATGGGTCGTCGAATTTGTCCAGAGCATTATCGGCATGGCGACGGATTTCAAGAGAGGCCGGGTCTACACCGGGCTTGGGCTTGCGCTTATCATGTATATTTTCGTGAGCAACATGCTCGGCTTGCCGTTCGGGATCGTATCCGAGGCGCATGATAATCAAATTCCGAAGGTGTTCGGCCAAGAGCTGATCGTCAAAGGAGAGCACGAGCATCTCGCTTGGTTATGGTGGAAGTCGCCGACGGCGGACATGGCAATGACGATGGCTCTGGCTCTTACGGTTATCGTGCTGTCGCATATCCAAGGCGTGCGTCATAATCGCAAGCACTACCTGAAGCACTATTTTCAGCCGTGGCCATTCTTCCTACCGATCAACCTGATTGAGACGGCCGCTAAGCCGCTTACGCTAGGTCTCCGGCTTTACGGTAACATTTATGCAGGCGAAGTCATGATCGGGATCATCCTCGGGATGGGCTGGGTCGGCATTCCGGCGCTCATGGTTTGGCAGGGTTTCAGTATTTTCGTAGGCGCGATCCAAGCGTTCGTATTTACGATGTTGACGATGGTGTACATCGGTCAGGCAAGTATTCACGACGAGCACTAACCCATAGGAATTACCCATTAAAAATAAACCCACACTCTTGAGGAGGATTTACAAAATGGTATACGGTCTGTTGGCAGCGGCAATTGTTTTTGGTCTTGGTGCGTTCGGCGCAAGTATCGGTAACGGTATGATCTTCAGCAAAACAATCGAAGGAATCTCCCGTCAGCCTGAGCTGCGCGGTTCCCTGCAAACGACGGCGTTCATCGGCGTAGGTCTGGTAGAAGCCCTTCCGATCATCTCGCTCGTTCTTGCATTCATCTTGATGGGTCAAGCTGAGTAATACGGCAACAAGAATAAGGCGGGGAGTGCGATGCCTCCACGCCTTCGTTTTGCGAAGCACGAAACAGCTTAAGTAAAGCCGTATGAAAGGAGTGAAGATCCGTGTTGGAAAACATTGTTTGGTCCAACTTTTTTGTTCAATTAGTTGCGTTTCTAGTTTTGTTCTTACTACTGCAGCGGTATGCGTTCAAACCGTTGTTCGGCATCATGGAGAAACGTCGCCAGATGGTTCTCGAGCAAATGAACAGCGCGGAGAAAAATCGCGCGGAAGCGGATCAATTCATCGAGGAGCAGAAGCAAGCGCTTCAGCAAGCGCGCAAAGAAGCTCACGATATTATCGAGCAAGCTAGAACGACTAGCTCCCGCCAGGCGGACGATATCGTTCAAGCCGCCCGCGACGAATCCAACCGCATTAAGGAAGAAACGATTCGCGAGATCGAAGCCGAGAAGAACAAGGCTGTCGCGGCGCTCAAAGCGCAAGTCAGCGGCCTGTCCGTCCTGATCGCTTCCAAGATTATCGAGAAACAAGTCGACGAGCAGTCCCAGAAGGAGCTTGTCGATCAATACCTGCAGAATGTAGGGAATAAATCATGAGCCGCGCTTCGGTAGTCGCCAAGCGCTATGCGAAGGCGCTATTCCAAGCGGCCAACGACAAAGGGCTCGTCGCGGAAACCGAGAGCCAGCTTAAGCTGATCGTAGACGTCGTCGCAGGAAATGCCGATCTTCGCGCATTCCTCGTGGCGCCCAACATTACGTTGGACACGAAAAAAAAGACGCTGTTTCAAGCGTTCGGCGCGGATGTGTCGCCGATCGTCCTGAACGCCGTCGGCTTGCTGATCGAGCGCGGACGCGAAGGCGAATTGGCCGGCGTATTGGACGCTTATTTGCAAGTGGCGGGCGAAGCTCTCGGCCGCGCGGATGCTCACGTGACCTCGCCTGCTCCGCTTAGCGAACAGGAGAAGTCGAATCTCGCGGAGAAATTCGGCGCTCTGCTAGGCAAGACCATACGGGTTACGAATTCCGTAAACCCCGAACTGCTCGGAGGCCTGACCGTTCGCATCGGCGACACGCTGTACGACGGCAGCCTGAAGGGCAAACTCGAACGTCTGGACAAAACGCTGCAGACCGCGGCGATCTAACGAATAATAATACCATTTGCAAGCAATGGAGACAGGGGTGAACGAATTGAGTATTAGGCCCGAAGAGATCAGTACTCTGATCAAGAAGCAGATCGAGCAATATCAATCCGATATTCAAGTCGTCGACGTCGGCACCGTCATCCAGGTCGGTGACGGAATCGCGCGCGTGCACGGTTTGGAAAAATGTATGGCGGGAGAGCTTCTCGAGTTTGAAGGCGGCGTTATCGGCATGGCCCTCAACTTGGAAGAAGACAACGTCGGTGTCGTTATCATGGGTCCTTACACAGGCATCCGCGAAGGCGACCAAGTAAAAAGAACCGGCCGCATCATGGAAGTTCCGGTCGGCGAGCAATTGCTCGGCCGCGTCGTGAACGCTCTGGGTCAGCCGATTGACGGCAACGGACCGATCAACACGACGAAAACCCGTCCTATCGAATCCCCGGCTCCGGGCGTTATGGATCGTAAATCCGTTCACGAGCCAATGCAGACCGGTATCAAAGCGATCGACGCGATGATTCCGATCGGCCGCGGCCAACGGGAATTGATCATCGGCGACCGTCAGACGGGTAAGACGACGATTGCGGTCGATACAATCGTTAACCAGAAAGGCAACGGAGTTATCTGTATCTACGTTGCAATCGGTCAGAAGCAATCGACCGTGCGCGGCTTGGTTGAAACGCTGCGCAAACATGGCGCCCTCGACTACACGATCGTCGTAACGGCGAACGCGTCCGAACCGGCTCCATTGCTCTATCTCGCTCCTTATACAGGCGTATCGATGGGCGAAGAATTCATGTACAACGGCAAGCACGTTCTGATCATCTATGATGACTTGACGAAGCAAGCCGCCGCATACCGCGAATTGTCCCTCTTGCTTCGTCGTCCTCCGGGCCGTGAAGCTTATCCGGGCGACGTATTCTACTTGCACTCCCGTCTTCTCGAGCGCGCTGCTAAGCTGAGCGACGAGAAGGGCGGCGGTTCGATGACCGCTCTGCCGTTCATCGAGACGCAAGCGGGCGACGTCTCCGCTTATATTCCGACCAACGTAATCTCGATTACCGACGGTCAAATCTTCCTTGAAGCAGACCTGTTCTATTCCGGTCAACGTCCGGCGGTTAACGTCGGTATTTCTGTATCCCGGGTAGGTAGCTCCGCTCAAATTAAAGCGATGAAGAAGGTTGCGGGCACGCTCAAAACCGACCTCGCGCAATATCGCGAATTGGCTGCGTTCGCGCAATTCGGCTCCGACCTCGATAAAGTGACGAAGTCGCGTCTGGATCGCGGAATCCGTACGCTCGAAATTTTGAAGCAAGGCGTTAATCAGCCGCTTCCGGTCGAGCGCCAAGTCGTATCTCTGTATATCGTAACCAAAGGCCATCTGGACACGATCCCCGTACAAGACGTTCGTCGCTTCGAAGCGGAGTTCCTTGCTTATGTGGAAGTGAACCGTCCGGAAATCTTCCAGTCGATCCGCGATACGAAGGATTTGACGGCCGATACCGACAGCGCTCTGATCGACGCGATCGCGACGTTCAAGAAGGGCTTCAACACATCGGCATAAGATAGATTCGGAACATGGAACTCGAGTCGCAACAATAAGCTTGAGCCGGGTTTGCCGTCGGCAAGCCTGGCAATAAGGTGGTGAAACGATTGGCTAAAGGGATGCGCGAGATCAAGCGCTCGATCAAGAGTAAGCAGAATACGAAGCAGATTACGAAAGCGATGGAGATGGTCGCCGCTTCGCGGCTGAGAAGAGCCCAGGAAGCAGCCGTCTCCGCTCGCCCCTATACGGACAAGCTGAAGGAAGTCGTATCCAGCATTGCATCCGCTTCGGGAGGCAGCAAGCATCCGATGCTCCAGAGCCGTCCGATCAAGAGAACGGCCTATCTGGTGATTACCTCGGATCGCGGTCTTGCCGGAGGATACAACGCCAACATTTTGCGTAAAGTGCTGTTGACGATTAAAGAGAAGCATAACTCGAAGGACGAGTACGCCGTATTCGTGATCGGCCGTAAAGGGCGCGACTTCTTCCAGCGACGCGGTATACCGATCGTCGAGGAAGTGACCGGACTGTCCGATTCTCCTAAGTTCTCGGACATTAAAGAGGTTGCGGCCAAAGCGGTTCAAGGCTTCGAAGAAGGCAAGTACGACGAGCTTCACTTGGCTTACAACGAATTCAGGAACGCGGTCACCCAAATTCCGACGCTTAAACGCTTGCTTCCGCTTGGCGATATCGCCGCGGGAGCCGACAAAGCCGAATACGAATACGAGCCGTCCGCCGAAGAGGTGCTTAACGTGCTTTTGCCTAAATACGCAGAGACGCTCGTGTTCAGCGCAGTGCTGGAGGGCAAAGCGAGCGAGTTCGGAGCGCGTATGACGGCAATGGGCAATGCGACGAAGAATGCGACGAAGATGATCGCCGATTTGACGCTGCATTACAACCGTGCTCGTCAAGCGGCAATTACTCAGGAAATCTCGGAGATCGTCGCGGGAGCGAACGCACAGCAATAACAATTGTGACGATTGCTCAGTGATCGCACTATCGTGACGACCAACCGTAGACGCAAGGCGCAACTCGTTGGTCGCACTATCGTGACGACCAACCGTAGATGCAAGGCGCAACTCGTTGGTCGCACTATTTTAGGAGGTAAATCCATGAGCAAAGGGCGCGTTGTTCAGGTTCTGGGGCCTGTTGTCGACATCGAGTTCGACCACGGTCATCTGCCTGACATTCTCAATGCGATTAAAATTGAAGCGAAGGCCGAGAGCGCTAGCGGCACCGACGTCAGCCTTACGGTTGAAGTCGCGCAGCACCTTGGCGACAATCTGGTTCGCGCGGTTGCGATGTCCTCTACCGACGGTTTGGTTAGAGGAACGGAAGCGGTCGATTTGGGCGTACCGATCACGATTCCTGTAGGTCCTGCGACATTGGGCCGGGTATTTAACGTATTGGGAGATTCGATCGACGGCAAAGGCGAAGTCGACCGCACGAATACGAACCCGATCCACCGTCAAGCGCCTTCTTTCGAAGATTTGACGACCCAGACGGAAATGCTGGAGACGGGAATCAAAGTCGTCGACTTGCTCGCGCCTTACACCAAGGGCGGTAAGATCGGTCTGTTCGGCGGCGCAGGCGTAGGTAAAACCGTTCTGATGCAGGAGCTCATCCACAACATCGCATCCGAGCACGGCGGTATCTCCGTATTCGCCGGCGTAGGGGAGCGTACCCGTGAAGGTAACGACCTCTACCACGAGATGACGGAATCCGGCGTTATCGCGAAGCTGGCGATGGTGTTCGGTCAGATGAACGAGCCTCCGGGCGCGCGTATGCGCGTTGCTCTAACGGGTCTGACGATGGCGGAATATTTCCGTGATGAAGAAGGCCGCGACGTTCTGCTGTTCGTCGACAACATTTTCCGCTTCACCCAAGCGGGCTCCGAAGTATCGGCACTCCTCGGCCGTATGCCTTCCGCGGTTGGTTACCAACCTACGCTGGCAACCGAGATGGGTCAACTGCAAGAGCGTATCACCTCTACGAAAAAAGGTTCCGTAACGTCGATCCAAGCGATCTACGTACCTGCGGATGACTATACCGACCCGGCTCCGGCTACGGCGTTCGCTCACTTGGATGCGACGACGAACCTGGAGCGTAACATCGCGGCAATGGGGATTTTCCCGGCGGTTGACCCGCTGGCTTCCTCTTCCCGGATTCTTGCGCCGGAAATCGTCGGCGAAGAGCACTACACTGTAGCGCAAGGCGTTAAGAAATTGCTGCAGCGTTACAAAGAGCTTCAAGACATCATCGCCATCCTCGGTATGGACGAGTTGTCCGATGAAGACAAACAGGTCGTTCAACGCGCTCGCCGCATTCAACTGTTCCTGTCCCAACCGCTGCACGTTGCTGAGGCGTTCAACGGCATTCCTGGAGTCTATGCTCCGATCAAAGAAACGATCCGCAGCTTTAAGGAAATCCTCGAAGGCAAGCACGACGATCTTCCGGAACCGGCTTTCCACAACGTCGGCGTTATCGAGGAAGCGGTCGAGAAAGCGAAGAAACTCGCTGCTGAGGTTTAATCCGGCGGCTGGTTTGGAGGGATCGATATGAGTACCTTACGGTTGGAGATCGTCACTCCGGAGCACAAGGTTTACGAGAAAGACGTGAATATGGTCGTCGTTAAAGGCGTGGCCGGCGAGCTCGGCATTCTGCCCAACCATATTCCTCTGGTTACGCCGCTGAAAGTGGCTCCGGTTAAAGCCAAGATCGGCAATACGAACGAATTCATTGCCGTTCACGGCGGTTTTATGGAAGTGCGCAAGGACAAAGTCGTTATTCTGGCCGAAGCTGCCGAGCTGGAGTCGGACATCGACGTTTCCCGCGCGCGTCTTGCGAAGGAACGGGCTGAGCGCCGTCTCGCGCAGAAGCAAGCGGACATCAGCGCGGCTCGCGCTGAACTGGCGCTGCAGCGCGCCATCTTGCGGCTGGAAACGGTCCACGAGCGGGAACAGCAGCATCGGAACCAATAAACGGCTTTATCGACCGCCTGGCGGAAGATCGAACGCGATCTCCCGTTGGGCGGTTTTTTTACGTGTGATCGCTGTCTCGTATGCGTTTATTCGCCGGTATCCCTTTTGCTCAGAAGGGGAACTATGTCGGGAAGCGAGGATGAATAGGAGTCAGAAGTGACGGGTGTCACTGATTCATTTCGACGAGAAGGGGTACATTAGAGATAGACAAAAAGTTTAAGGAGTGGCTCAGATGAATTCGAATTCGTTGACGGATAAGTTGAACGTACAGTTGTCCAATTGGTCGGTGCTATATTTTAAGCTTCACCATTATCATTGGTATGTGAAAGGGCCGCATTTCCCCGTGCTGCATGCGAAATTCGAAGAGCTGTACGACATGGCGGCTCTGAAGCTGGACGAGCTTGCGGAACGGATTCTCTCAATCGAGGGCAAACCGGTATCGACGATGAAGGAATTTCTTGCGCAGGCGACGATAAAGGAAGCAGATAAAGCCAAGACGGAGAATGACATGCTGTCGGCCACGATCGAGGATCTGAAGGAGCTGATTGAAGGGCTGAAAGCGGCCGCTTCCTCGGCTGAAGAAGCGGAAGATACCGCAACTTCGGATATGCTGATCGGCCAAGTGGAAGAGCTGCAAAAGCAGGTTTGGATGTTGAAAGCGACGCTGGCATAAGCCAGATAGAGATCGAAGGAACCGCCGGAGCATAAGCTCGGCGGTTCCTTGCGCGCTCTGGACTAGCGGGGACAAAGCAGCATATATATGTATAAGGGAGTGCTCAATACCCCAATATTATCCTCCTCTACCTTTCGACAAGATTGGACAACTTCCATTGAAAACGCTTTTTTCATGGACTTGATTGGGAGCATTTGCTATAATTATGGGGTAAATTCACCTGTTTGCGGAGGCGTTGCAGTGGAGAATTATATCAATTCATACGTCATTGTTACGGTCTTCTTGGTACTAGGTATCGCTTTTCCGATTTTCGTGCTGTGGCTCGGTTCAATTCTTAGGCCCAAAAAACCTACCGAAGAGAAAATGACCACTTACGAGAGCGGCAACGAGCCGGTTGGAGACAGCCAGATCCGCTTTAACGTCAGGTACTACTTGTACGCGCTTATGTTTGTCGTATTCGATGTCGAAACCGTATTTCTGTACCCTTGGGCCGTAGCTTACAATCAGCTTGGTCTATTTGCATTAATTGAGATGCTGATTTTTGCGGGCTTGCTGCTCGTTGGTCTGGTGTATGCATGGAGAAAGAAGGTGTTCAAATGGAACTCGATTTAGCGAACGTATCTCCGGAGGATCGGAAGGAAGTGGAGCGTAACGTTTTCTTTGGCACCATTGAACAATTGAAGGGGTGGGCGCGAAGCAATTCGCTATGGCCGCTGACCTTCGGTTTGGCATGCTGCGCGATCGAAATGATGGCTGCGGGCGGGGCCCATTACGATTTGGACCGTTTCGGGGTTATGTTTCGGACATCGCCTCGTCAGGCTGACGTGATGATCGTATCGGGAACGGTGACCAAGAAGATGGCGCCGCTGCTCAAGCGTCTGTACGACCAAATGCCCGAGCCGAAGTGGGTCATCGCGATGGGGTCCTGCGCAACGGCTGGTGGCCCGTACGTCAAGTCCTACTCCGTCGTGAAGGGAGTCGACCAGATCGTTCCCGTAGATGTGTACATACCAGGCTGTCCGCCGAACCCTGCCGCTCTAATCTATGGAATCAATAAACTGCAGGCGAAAATTCGCTACGAGGCAAAAACCGGGAAGCAGGTGACTAGCCGATGAGCGAAGAGAACAAACGGGATGACGATAATACAATAGAAAATAAATCTCCGGAAGCCGAGGATGTAGCGGCGAAGCCGGATGATCAGCCGGCAGAGGCAGCGGCAGCGCCGCCGACAGTCGAGGACGCTGCGCCAGCGCCGGCTCCGGAACGTCGAAAGGAGACGGACGAAGAGAAGGCGGCCCGCCGTAAAGCGACGCTTGAGGCTCGCGAAGCGGCCAAGGTAGCAGCGGCACTGGCGGCCGCCGAAGCGGCGAAAGGAGGCGCATCTGCGGGACCCGCAAGTGCGCAGCCCGTCGCGGGGGATACGCAGGCGACGCCAGCGGCACCGGCCTCGGCCGCTCCGGCGGCAGGCGAAGGCGATGCGTCCGCGCCGGCTCCGGAACGTCGCAAGGAGACGGACGAGGAGAAGGCGGCGCGGCGTAAAGCTGCGTTGGAGGCTCGCGAGGCGGCCAAGGCCGCAGCGGCCCAAGCGGCTGCGCAAGGAGGCGCGCCCGCGACGGCTGCAGGCGGAGACGGGAGCCCGGGAGGCGATGCGCCTCCGCCGAAACCTCCGTCGCCGAGCCAGCCCCGTCTTGATCGCGTTGCGGCGATGCTGCGCGAGCTTGTCGCGGAGGATGCGGTAGAGGAAGCCTATATCAATGAAGCAAACGATCACCTGCCGACGCTCGTGATCAAGAACGACCGATGGGAGCAGGCGGCAAGGCTGTTCTGCGATCACGCGGAGCTGGACTGCAAGTATTTGCGCAATGTTTCCGGCGTAGATTACGAGACTCACATGGAAGTCGTGTACTACCCGTGGAACATGAACGCCCGCGAAGGTTATTGCGTGAAGGTACGTACGGATCGGGACAATCCGTCCGTCGCGTCCGCCACTCCGATCTGGGAGACGGCGAACTGGAACGAGAGAGAAATTTACGATTTGCTGGGCGTCGATTTTCCCGGACATCCGGATTTGAGACGCATCATGATGCCCGACGACTGGGTCGGCCATCCGCTTCGCAAAGACTACGTTCCGCTGGACCCGGAGGTGTAAGATCACGTGATTCGTACTGAAGAGCTGCTGTTGAACGTAGGCCCGCAGCATCCGAGCACGCACGGCGTGTTTCGGATCATTGTTAAGCTGGATGGGGAAATCATCACGGAAGCGACTCCGGTCATGGGTTATTTGCATCGCGGTACGGAGAAGCTGGCGGAAGATTTGAATTTTACGCAGAT
Organism: Cohnella sp. LGH; assembly: GCF_017671885.1. NCBI lineage: Bacteria > Bacillati > Bacillota > Bacilli > Caryophanales > Paenibacillaceae > Cohnella > Cohnella sp. LGH. Next base: position 8,169,584 of record NZ_CP072117.1, on the reverse strand, counting down.
CGTTCCTTACACGGATCGAATGGACTATGTATCCGCGATGACGAACAATTATGTTCTCTGTCATGCGGTGGAGAAAATGATGGGGCTGGAAATTCCGGAGCGAGCGGAGTTTATGCGTCTGATCGTGATGGAGCTGCAGCGAGTCGCCAGTCATTTGGTCTGGTGGGGTACTTATTTGCTGGACATCGGAGCCCTTAGTCCGTTCCTGTACGCCTTTAGCGACCGGGAACGCGTACTGGGGCTGTTCAATGAATTGTGCGGAGCGCGGCTGACGTACAATTACATGCGGGTCGGAGGCGTGAAGTGGGACGCGCCCGAGGGCTGGATCGATCGAGTGAAGACTTTCGTCAAGGATATGTACTTTCGGCTTGACGAGTATCACAACCTCGTTAGCGGCAACGAAATCTTTCTGTCGCGGGTAAAAGGAATCGGTCAATACGACGCGGAGACGGCGATCAGCTATGGTTTGTCGGGGGCGAACTTGAGATGTACGGGCGTGCAGTGGGACCTGCGCAAAGCGGAGCCGTACAGCTTGTACGATCGGTTCAAGTTCGACGTCCCGGTAGGCAAGAACGGGGACTGCTACGATCGTTACTTGATTCGCATTGCGGAGATTGAACAGAGCTTGCGCATTCTCGAGCAGGCGCTGGAGCAGTTTCCGGGAGAAGGCGATACGATGGGCAAGGTGCCTCGGGCCATCCGTCCTCCCGCCGGAGAGATTTACGTCCGCATCGAATCGCCGCGCGGAGAGATCGGCTGCCACATCGTGTCCAAGGGCAAGGCGGAGCCGTATCGGCTGAAGTTCCGCAGACCTTCGTTCGTCAATTTGCAGATTCTGCCGAAGCTGCTCGTCGGCGAAAGCATGACGAACCTCGTTACGATTCTCGGCGGCATCGATATCGTGCTGGGGGAGGTTGACTGCTGATGCAACGCTTCTTGGATGAACCGTTAAGCTGGGGCAACGCGGCGATCTTCATTGCCGGGGGAATCGGCGTGCTCGCGGTCGTTATCGTGTTTGTTACGTATGCGATTTATTTCGAGCGCAAGGTCATCGGTTGGATGCAGTATCGCAAAGGGCCGAACCGGACAGGACCGCTCGGCTTGCTCCAGACGGTGGCCGACGTCGCCAAGCTGCTGCTGAAGGAAGATACGATCCCGCGCAAGGCGGATCGCGGACTGTTCATTTTGGCGCCGGTGCTGGCCTTCATTCCTTCGTTCCTGGTGCTTGCTTTCATTCCATATTCGATGAATTTGCAGTTTGCGGACTTGAACGTCGGGTTCCTCTACTATATCGCGCTCTCCGGAATTACGACGATCGGAATCGTTATCGCCGGCTGGGCATCGAACAACAAATACTCGCTGCTGGGCGGCATGCGTTCCGCGGCGCAGATGATCAGCTATGAGGTGCCGCTAGTTATGTCGGTCGTCGGCGTCGTGATGATGACCGGAAGCTTGAACCTGCGGGAGATCGTGCTGGCGCAGAGCGGCTACTTCTGGCATTGGAACTTCCTGCCGCAAATTCTCGGATTCGCGATCTTTGTTATCGCCGCGGTATCCGAGCTCAATCGTACGCCGTTTGACTTGCCGGAAGCGGAATCCGAGCTGGTCGCAGGCTACCACGTCGAGTACAGCGGTTTCCGCTTCGCGTTCTTCATGCTTTCGGAGTACATTTACGTGTATGCGATCGCCTGTCTGACGACGATTCTGTTCCTTGGCGGCTGGAACGCGCCGATTCCGCAGCTTGACTTCATTCCGGGATTAATCTGGTTTTTCCTGAAATTTGCTTTTATCGTCTTCTTCCTGTTCTGGATGCGGGCGACGTTCCCGCGGCTGCGCGTCGATCAGTTGATGGGCATGGCATGGAAGGTACTGCTGCCGCTGGCAATTCTCAATATTTTCTTGACGGCAATTGGCATAGAATTGATGGGATAGGGAGGCGGACGCCGTGAAAGGCATGCTCAAAGGACTAGGCGTGACCCTGAAAACGATGGGGACCAAAAAGCTGACGTACGCGTATCCCGACATCCCGATCCAGATGCCGGAAAGGTTCCGCGGGATTCAATACTTCGAGCCGGACAAGTGCATCGTCTGCAACCAGTGCGCGCGGATTTGTCCGACCGATTGCATTACGCTGACGGGCAAGCCGAATCCGGATCCGGAAAAGAAGGGCAAGGTCATCGATACGTTCGACGTCAATTTCGAAATCTGCATACTCTGCGACCTGTGCACGGAGGTATGCCCGACCGAGGCGATCGTCATGACGAACAATTTCGAGCTGGCGGCTTACAGTCGGGACGAACTGTTCAAGGACAAACAGTGGCTGTTCGACAACAATACGAACGTTCGTCTGGACAACAACAACATCGGCTCTCCGAAAGGGGGCGCCAAATAACCGGTGTTCAACTTCAATATTGAATTTACGGGAGAATTCGTCGCGTTCTTCATATTGTCGGTGTGCGCGATCGTCGGAGCGGTGCTGGCGATCAATTTTACCAAGGTTGTGCATACGACGCTCTCGATTGCTTTTACTTTTATCTCGTTGGCCGGGTTGTATGTCGTGCTGGAGGCGGAATTTCTCGCTTTCGTGCAGGTGCTGCTATATGTAGGCGCGATTACGATCCTGATGATCTTCGGCATCATGATGACCAAGCACGACGGGGAAGGACGAGAGCCGGCAAGGCCGTTGTTGGAGACGCTGGCGGCCATCGGATGCATTTGCTTGTTCGGCATTCTGTTCTTCGGGATCCGCAATGCGACCTTTCAGGTCCCGACGGCTTTTGCGTCTGAAGACAATACGAGGGAAATCGGCATTCTGATGTTCACCCAATATGCGATTCCGTTCGAGCTGACTTCCGTTCTGCTGACGGTCGCCTTTATCGGAGCGATCGCTCTGGCGAAGAGAGAGGAGGACGCGGAATGAGCATGCTGTCCTCCTACTTGACGCTGGCGGCGGTTTTGTTCTGCATCGGGCTGTACGGCGTGCTGACGAAGCGCAACGCGATCATCGTGCTGCTTTCGATCGAGCTGATGCTTAACGCCGCGAACCTCAACCTGATCGCCTTCTCCAAATACGGAGTGCTCCCGTCGCTGACGGGACAAATCTTCTCCTTGTTCACCATCTCGGTCGCGGCGGCGGAAGCCGCGGTCGGCATCGCGATATTGATCGTCTTCTATCGCAGCCGCGCTACGGTGAACGTGGATGAATTCGACGAGTTGAGGAGGTAACTTTATGAGCACCTTCTTTACCGAATACGCTTGGTTGATTCCGCTGCTTCCGTTTGTCGCTTTTATCCTATTGACCGGAGCCGGAAAATCGTTAGGAAAAACCGGCGCCTGGATCGGTACGGTGGCTTCGTTCGCGTCCCTCGTGCTGGCATTATGTCTCGCTACGGAGAGAATGGCGAGCGACGCGCCGGAGTACAGCAAGCAATTCGAATGGATCACCATTGGCAAGCTGAAGCTGATGGCGGGCTTCGAAGTGACGAATCTGTCCACGCTGATGCTGGTCGTCGTTACGCTGGTGGCGTTCCTTGTGAATCTGTACTCGCAAGGATATATGAAGAAAGATGAGAGAATCTCGACTTTCTATGCCTATGTGGCGCTGTTTACAAGCTCGATGCTGGGCTTGGTGCTGGCGGACAACCTTTTAACCTTCTACATTTTCTGGGAGCTGGTCGGCGTATGCTCCTTCCTGCTCGTCGGCTTCTGGTATCAGAAGCCGGAAGCAAAAGCAGCGGCGAAGAAAGCTTTTATCGTCACCCGGATCGGCGACTTGGGCTTGTTGATCGCCATTCTGCTGCTGTTCTGGTATATGCCGGGGCAGGCTTTGGATTTCACCTCGATCCATAACGTGTTCGATACTCAGGGAGGCGTCATCTCCACGGGTATTACGACGTTGATCGCGCTGCTGATCTTCCTCGGAGCGGTCGGCAAGTCCGGCCAATTCCCGCTGCACGTCTGGCTTCCGGACGCGATGGAAGGTCCGACGCCGATCAGCGCCTTGATCCATGCGGCGACGATGGTCGCAGCCGGCGTCTTCCTCGTGGCTCGCACCTTCGATATTTTCGAAGCGTCGCAGGTGGCGATGAATACGGTGGCGATTATCGGCGCGTTCACTGCGATCTTCGCGGCGACGATCGGTTTGGCGCAGAACGATATTAAGCGGATTCTCGCTTTCTCGACGGTTAGCCAGCTTGGCTACATGATGCTGGCGCTAGGCGTCGGCTCTGTTACGGGTGCGATGTTCCACCTGTTTACGCACGCATTTTTCAAGGCATTGCTGTTCCTTGGAGCCGGCAGCGTCATTCATAGCGTACATACACAGGACATTCGGGAGATGGGCGGCCTCGGCGGCAAAATGAAGATCACGGCCTGGACGTTCGGCATCGGCGCGCTCGCCTTGTCGGGAATTCCTCCGCTGTCGGGCTTCTGGTCGAAAGACGCGATTCTGACCGTTGCTCTGGATAAGCAGCCGATTTTGTTCATTGTTGCCTTGGTCGCCGCATTCTTCACCGCACTCTATATGGCAAGGCTATTCTTCCTCGTCTTCGCGGGCAAGCCCAAGGAGGGTCAAGCGGCCAAGGAGTCTTCCTCCGTTATGACCATACCGCTGATCGTGCTGGCTGTGCTGGCAGTTGTCTCCGGTTTCGTGGAGACGCCGTTTAACGGTTGGCTGGGAGGTTGGCTGCTCGGAGGGGAAGCGGAGCACCATGTCAGCGGTCTCGTGATGATCGTATCTGCGGCCGTCGGATTGCTCGGCATCTACATCGGATGGTTGATGTACGCCAAAGGCACGATTCGAAGGGATGCCGTCTCCTCCCGCGTTCCGGGACTTGTTAAGTTGCTCGAGCGCAAATATTACATCGATGAGCTCTATCAAGCCGTATTCGTCAAGCCGCTTTATGGACTTGGCAAGCTGCTCGAGCTGTTCGACGAATATGTGATCGACGGTCTTGTCCGCCTGTCCGGCCATGCGGTCGGCGCGGTCGGCAGACTGAATTCCAGGCTGCAGAGCGGGCAAGTTCAAGCTTACGCGCTGGCCGCCGTGATCGGCATCGTGATTCTGATGGTCGCGCTCGCCGGAAGGAGGTTCTGGTAATGCTGGAGGACCTGCCGGTTCTGTCTCTGATTACATTCGCGCCGCTCCTTGGCGCACTTGTCGTGCTCTTGCTGCCTAGCGGCAAAAACAGTTGGATACGCGGAACCGCCATTGTGTTTACGCTCATTCCGCTTCTGTTGACTCTATGGCTGTTCGCTTCCTACAATCCTTCCGTGGGGGGAGCGGCATACTCGGAGCAAATGGAGTGGCTGGCGATTCCGCTGAATGTCGAGGCTTTCAACGGGGTTGAGTCTCTAAAACTGAGCTTTGAGTACCATCTGGCCGTAGACGGCATCTCGCTGCCGTTGCTTCTGCTAACGAGTATCGTCTCGACGATGGCTGCTCTCGCTTCTGTGCATATCCGTAAACGCTGGAAAACGTACTATTTTCTATTTTTGCTGCTGTTGACGGGAATATACGGCGTTTTTCTGGCGCGGGACCTGGTCCTATTCTTTATTTTCTTCGAAGTGACGCTTATTCCGATGTTTTTCCTGATTGGCATTTGGGGTTATTACGGGCGGGAGAGGGCTGCGACTCGTTTCCTTGTCTATAATGGGCTGGGGTCGGCCGCGATGCTGTTCGCCTTCTTGATCCTGATCGCCACTCTGGGCTTCGGTTCGACCGACAATGTCAATTTCTTTTTCTCCAGTAACTACGATATCCTGCTTGGCAACTTGCAGGATGGGGGGGCATTTGCCAACAACGCAATGAATCCGGTATGGTTCCTGTCGGATAACATGCGCTGGGCGGCGTTCATCTTGCTCCTCGTTGCCTTCGGAATCAAGGTGCCGATCTTCCCGTTCCATACGTGGATGCTGAAGGTGCATGTCGAAGCTCCGCCGGCAGTTGTCATGATCCACTCCGGCATTTTGCTGAAGATGGGCGTATACGGGTTGATTCGCTTTGCGCTGGGCCTGTTCCCGGAGCAGGCGAGCTCTTGGACGACGGTGCTGGCTGTACTCGGCGTTATCAACATTTTGTACGGGGCGGTTCTGGCTTGCGTGCAGAATGAGTTCAGGCTGGTATTGGCTTACTCGAGTATCAGCCATATGGGCATCGTATTGCTGGGTATCGCTTCTTTGGAGGAGGTTGGCCTGCAAGGAGCGATCTTCCAATCGGTGTCGCACGGTTTGATCTCGGCGCTGTTCTTCCTGATCGTCGGCAATATTTACGAACGAACGGGAACGACGGAGCTGGGCAAGCTGGGCGGATTGGCCAAAGCGATGCCGTTCACATCCGGCATTTTGCTGTTGACGGGACTTGCTTCGCTTGGGCTTCCGGGATTGTCGGGCTTCGTCGGCGAATTCCTGTCTTTCCTGGGGCTGTTCGGTTCGATGAAGGTTCTGACCGCTATCGGCGTGCTGGGAGTTCTGCTGGCGGCGATATACGTGCTGCGAAGCGTGCTGAACATCACCTACGGGGCGTTGAATGAGAAGTACGCCGAGCTGAAAGACGCCCGATTCATCGAAGCGCTGCCGATGGTCGCGCTATCCGCGCTAATCGTCTTGCTGGGCGTATACCCATCCCTGCTGACCGATCTGATGCAGAACGGCTTCGGCGCATTGCTGGAACAATTACAGACAAGGGTGGGGGGTTAACATGGAAACTAAGCTCGCTTTGACTTTGAGCGATTTGTGGTACGTGACCCCCGAACTGATTTTAACCGGATTTGCCGTGCTCCTGATGCTGCTGGATCTGGTGTTGCCCCGAAGGGCAAGCCAGTATATCGTCGGGTGGCTGACGCTTGTCGGCCTGCTGGTCTCGGGAGTGTTCGTCGTCTTGCTCATGAGCGATCTGACGAGAACCGATTCGGGCGTCGTTGAGCTATTGGCGGGAAGCTACCGTGTCGACGACTTCGGCAATCTTTTGAAGCTGGTCTTCTTGGGGGCGTCTGCGTTTATCGTTTTCTCGTCGCTCGGAGCGGTCAAGGACGAGGATGTTCCGATCAAGAGCGAGATGTACTCGCTCGTGCTTCCGGCGACGCTCGGCGCGATGGTCATGTCCTCATCCGGAGATTTGATTACGTTGTTTGTCGGCCTGGAGCTGCTCAGCATCACATCGTATATTTTGGTAGGTGTGAGGAAGAAAAACAAGCTGTCCAGCGAAGCGGCGTTTAAGTATTTCGTTACAGGGGGAACGGCGTCTGCGTTTATTTTGTACGGGATGTCCTTCCTGTACGGAATTACGGGATCGACGAACCTTGCGCAGATTCGCGTCAACCTCGGCTCTGCGATTGAGAATTCGGAGGCGCTGCTGTACATCAGCTTCTTCCTGATGCTGGCGGGCTTCGCGGCGAAGCTGGCACTGGCGCCGTTCCATGCCTGGTCGCCTGATGTGTATCAGGGCGCCCCGACACCGGTAACGACGTTCCTGGCGGTTGTCGCCAAAGGCGCCGCTTTTGCGATGCTGTATCGGATTTTCATCAATTCGGCGAATCTCGTTCCCGCAGGCGAATCGTTCCTGCAGCAGGACGTTTTCCTCGGGCTCGGCATTCTCGCCGCCGCGGCGATGATCGTAGGTACGGCGGGAGCGCTGCGCCAGCGCAACTTCAAGCGACTGCTTGCGCTGTCCGGCGTAGCTAACGCCGGTATTCTGCTAACCCCTCTGGCGCTTGGGTTCGCGGATATTCATACATCGATGTTCTCGGAATTTATCTATTATCTGGTGGCTTACGCCTTTATGAATATCGGAGCGTTTACGGTTCTTCTAATCGTGACGCGCGATTCCGGCAATGAAACGGTATCGGGCTTTGCGGGATTGTATCATCGGGCGCCTTGGACGGCCGGGGCTATGACCGTGCTGCTGTGCTCGTTGGCCGGCTTGCCGATAACCGGCGGCTTCTTCGGAAAACTGTTCATATTATTCAGTACCATTCAGACGAAGACATACTGGTTGGCGGCGATTATGCTCGTCACGACAATTGTGTCCTATGCGGTTTATTTTTCGATCATTCGTCAGATGTATATGAGAAGCGGAGCGACGGATTCGAGACTGAAGCTGACGGTTCCGGCGACGATTACGATCTGGCTATGTACCGCAGCGACATTGGTACTTGGGTTTCTGCCCGTGCCGATTCTTAATTGGATCAACGATCTGTTCTCTATACCGGTCGATTTTCTGGTGCGTTGAGATTATTAAGCATAAAGGCTTAGGAATAAACCGTCGGGACGGTTCGTCTCGGCGGTTTTACATTTTTGTGACAAATTGCGACCTTAGTCCCCATTTTGTCGCCAGAAGCAGGGAAACAGGGCTTGAAAATCGAAATTAAGAAGAATGCAACATGGGTAATAAAGAATATGCGTCGTTGTCGGAGAATTCATTCAGAAATTTGTCAGGCGGCGCAGCTACAATAGAATGCATGCGAGGGCGAAAGGCGGCGGAGGCGAGATGAATAAGGGCGGGAAACAGTTTAGCGCGATCATGCTAACGTTCGTACCTGGCAGTCGAGCCGCGATTTCGACATTATCCGTCGTTCTTCTGAGCACTGCTGTCCTAATCCCTCCCCGGTTAGCGGACGATTGGGGAGGCATGCAGCGGGCGCCTGCCGTTCATGCCCAAGCCATCGGCACAACGGATATGATCAAGAACGCTCCGCATCTTGCGCCGCCGCTGCCCGAATTTATTAGGACGATCGGCATAGAGGATGCCTGGGCGCTGTTAGACAAAGACGTCACGGCAACGATTGCGATTATCGATACGGGGATCGATTTTAATCGTCCCGAGTTGAAGCCTTATTTGCTGCCCGGAATCAATCTCGTCAATACCCGTAAATCCGCCCAGGACGATAATGGTCATGGGACGGCAGTCGCAGGCATTATTGCGGCGGCGGCGCAAGCGGGGGAGGCTTCTCCGGCCCGGGGCAGATGGAAGGGCAAGCTTATGCCTATTAAGGCGCTTGACCAGTTTGGTGCGGGCAACGAGGAGAAGTTGACGCAGGGCATTCGTCATGCGGTTAATCAAGGGGCGGATATTATCGTGATGTCCCTGGGCCTTCGACGCGATGCACAGAGCTTGCGCGAAGCGGTCGCATACGCTGAAAGCCGCGGGGTGCTGCTTGTCGCCGCAAGCGGCAACGATGCGGCGATCTTCGGGGACAAAGCTGCCGTACAGTATCCGGCGGCGTATCCTTCCGTTATTTCCGTTGCGGGCATTGACAACAAAAGGACGGTTGCCGGGTCGACCTCCGGGCCGGAGAACGACATCGGAGCGGCATGGAACGTACAGACGATGGCGATCGGCGGCGGAGAAATCGAAATGGAAGGCACGTCCATGGCAGCGCCGCAAGTCGCTATCGTTGCGGCGCTGCTGAGAGCGGCTCATCCGGAATGGGAGCCGCTGCGAATTCGCGAGACGCTGCGTAGAACGGCGACTCCACTGAATGTGCTTAAGCCGTGGACTCCGAATACCGGCTACGGCCTCTTATCGGCCTCCAAAGCGCTGCAGGCCGATGAAACGATCGATTGGCGGGAGCCCAACAACATGAGATCGCAAGCTGCCGTGCTGCCGCTTGGCAAAGAGGTGTTCGGAAGCTGGGATGGAAAAGCAGATGCCGATTGGTTTGTGTTCGAAGCAAAGTACGACGGGGTGTTTATTCTATCGGGCGATTCCGGTCGGTTCACGCTGTACGATGCTAACGGCAAGCTGATCAAGTCGATTTCTTCCGAGCCGGCATCCAAGGACAAGCTTATGCAGTGGCCCGTAAAAGCAGGTCGCAATTGGCTGCTTGCGCAAATGCCCGAGAATTCGAAAGAGGAAACGCAGAATTATCGACTCGTTTCGGGTTTTGCAATGCTGCCCGACGCCAATGAGCCTAACGATACGTCTGCATCGGCTGCTACGCTTCCTGCCCGAAGCCAGAAATGGAACGGGTCGTTTCATAGTCGGGGGGATGTCGATTGGTTTGTCGTAACGCTTCCCAAGCCGGGTAGTCTCAAGCTAACACTGACTCCGGACACGACGCGAATCGATCCGGAGCTGCGGATTTACCCGGCCGGAGGCAAAATGATCCTCGTCGATGAGCGCGGCGACGGCGGCATTGAGTACGGAACGATTAACAATGCCAAGGCGGGCAAGTATTATTTTCGTATTTCCAATGCGGTATCGTCGAATCCCGAAGCAGTAATCGGGACATATGCCGTCTCGCTGGAATACATTACCGAGAAGGAGGATTTATACGAACCGAACGAGAGCGCGCTAGCTTCGACGCCGCTCGTTCTGGGCAAGACGTATAACGCTCTGATCCAATCGGATAAGGATGAAGACTGGTACCGCTTCGAACTGGCCAAAGACGCGAAAGTGAAGCTCGATGTTACAAATATTCCGTCGTCGTTGGCTGTGAACGTTGAATTACGGGATAAAAAGCTGCAAAGGCTAGGCAAATGGACCGGCGGGAAGGAACAGAAGACGACCGGCGGAGAAATAAAGCTGTCGCCAGGCACATATTATGTTCAGATGACTGCGGACGGGTATGATCGCAGCCAATATTACGGACTTAAGATTCAAACGGTAAGCGAGTAGCGGGGGAAGGCTCGAATCGGCGCGACATAGCTGCGATTAGGGCGGAAGGAGCAGGTTATGGGGAATGATTCAGGGTTGTTCGAGTTGGCGGGATGGAACGGGCTGTTTTCAATATTTGTCACTTTGGGCTGCGTTGTCATCGCCTGGATCGTTCTGCAGGAAATCAGATGGGATAAAATTGCGCGAGATCCGCGCGGGCCGAAGGTTCGAATGCTGCACTTGCTGGCTGCGATCGGGCTGGGGCATCTCGTTTCCCGGTTCGTGTTGGATTATTGGAGTTGGGTAGGTACCCTTAAATGGCTATTTGGCGGCGGTTAGTTCCTTATGATTGGGCAATAATATACAAACCCAAGCATTCGTTCATTTGAGCTCGAAAGAAGTCGAATGACGGCTGATTGCCCCAAAAAATGCCGCTTGTGTCAATGTTGCTGAAAGTGGTATGATAAAATTTGGGTTTTTCGGAGTCGGGTATATTTGCCAGTGCTTCGGAATGAATCTATTACGCGCGGAGGGAACCACCCATGAGCAAAATCATCGTCCGCGGCGGACGTACCCTGAAGGGAACTGTCCGCGTGCACGGCGCTAAAAATTCCGTCCTTCCGATCCTGGCCGCTTCTTTGTTGGCGGAGCAAGGATCAAGCGTCATTCATGACGTTCCCGCCTTGGACGATGTCACTAATATCCTTCAGGTGCTCGCGGCTTTGGGGGTTTACGCGCAGCATCAAGACGATAGCGTAAAACTGAACGCGGAGTCGCTAACTTCGTGGGAAGCGCCTTATGAGCTGGTCAGAAAAATGCGCGCTTCGTTCTTGGTCATGGGGCCGTTGTTGGCTCGCGTGGGCAAGGTGCGGATATCGTTGCCTGGCGGCTGCGCCATCGGCACGCGTCCGATCGACCAACATCTGAAGGGCTTCGAAGCGATGGGAGCGGAAATCGGCTTCGGCCAAGGCTCCATCGAAGCAACTGTAAACGGAAAATTGCGCGGGGCAAGAATTTATCTGGATATCGCAAGCGTTGGCGCTACTGAGAATATTATGATGGCGGCAGCGACTGCGGTCGGAACGACGATTATAGAAAATGCGGCCAAAGAACCGGAAATCGTGGATCTTGCCAACTTCTTGAATGCGATGGGGGCTAAAGTTCGCGGCGCCGGCACCGGCGTTATTCGCATTGAAGGCGTGGAACGGCTTCATGCGGCCGAGCACCAGGTTATTCCCGATCGGGTTGAGGCCGGTACGTATATGATCGCCGCTGCGATTACGGGCGGAGACGTGTATGTAGACGGAGCGATTCGCGATCACCTTGGTCCGATCATCGCCAAGCTGGAAGAAATGGGCGTTCAAGTCGAGTGCGACGAGAACGGCATACGAGTATGCGCGTTGAAGCCGCTTCGGGCCGTTGATGTGAAAACTTTGCCTTACCCGGGCTTCCCGACCGATATGCAGGCTCAGATGATGACGCTTCTGCTGGTTGCGGACGGCACGAGTATCGTGACGGAAACGGTATTCGAAAACCGCTTCATGCATGTCGACGAGCTGATCAAGATGGGCGCCGAAATTAAAGTGGACGGACGCACGGCGATTGTTACGGGCGGCACGAAGCTCTCTGGAGCTAGCGTGTGCGCGACGGATCTTCGGGCCGGCGCGGCTCTGATTTGCGCCGCATTGGCGGCAGACGGCAACACTGAGGTTGGCGGTCTGCACCATATTGAGCGCGGTTATGTGAATATCGTTAACAAGCTGGCAGGGCTGGGAGCGGAAATTTATCGCGCGCCTTCCCCTGAAGATGTCATTAAGGAATCGGAAAAAGCGGCTCTGCAGCCGGACAACTTGATGAAGCAGTTCGAACAGCGCGCCGCGGCGTCGGCGGAAGTGGTTATCCGCAACATACAACCGACGTTGGCTTAATTTGGCCGCGTTTCGGGAAACGCATGGATGAACGCGTTCTTATACTTAGCCGTTATTGAAAGCAACGCCCCTGGACAGTTTGGTTCGGGGGCTGTTTTTTGTTTTCGCGCAGCATCCCGTATTCGTTGAGTGTGTAGATCGTTGTGCATGCGCTGATAATCAGCTTGCTAAGCGCTGCTACTGCGTTGTGGGCGTTGTTGCTGCGGAATCGATACTCGTAGTAATAATATAGCCGATTCCATTTGGATACACGCCGCCCGTAATACTTGCGAATGAAGGCGCGGGACTTCCTGTACAACATCAGCAAGGCTCGACGCACGATCGGCTCTTGGGCTGTTCGTTTCTCGCGGTTCCAGAAATCAAGCATTGGCGTGCGCTCGGATCTATGCATGGCATGCCGAATCTTAAGGAGCAGCCTCTCTGCCGTCCGCTGTTGAATTTGCAGCGTCCGGGCGAGTCTGCGGGCGGAGCAGCGCTGGCCTGAAGCGAACCAATAGAGGGCGACCATCCAATAGCGCAAAGGCAGCTTCGTGCGATGCATCAGCGTATTGGATGTAATGGAGGTTTGCGTTTTGCAATTGGCGCATTCGTAGACGTTCCGGGTTTTGATCAAACAGTACCGCATCTCTCCGCACTTGGTGCAAATAAATCCCCTCGGCCAGCGAACGGCAAACAAATGGTTGCGACAAGACTGCTCGTCCGGAAACAACGCCATAAACTTACGAATGGACGCCATTTTTTCCTCCTTACCCCGGTGGGAACGGGTGTTCTTTTCTTTATTTTAACGAACATTTGTTCCTATTTCAACATTTATTTTAAACAATCTAGAAAATTTCCTTATATTTGCTTTTGTTGCGTGACAATGTGTCTCGAATTTGGCTTACCTGAGTGAATGGCAGATAGAAGAGGCGGGAATCGGAGGGGGGGTGGTGAGAGGGGAGCAACGGGTGTTCAGAGAGGAGTACACGAGATGAGATAAAGAGAAGGCCAGGAAGGGGAGCGGTGTAGAGGAGGAATAAGGAGGAGTGGAGGAGAGATTTGAGGGAGGAGTGCAGGAGATGAGATTGGAGGGGGCAGGAGAAGGTAAGATGAGAGGTGTGGAAGAGTTCTGAGGGGGTAAGAGATGAGATTGAATGAAGGCGCAGGGAGCGCGGGAAAGGGGTTGGTGAGAGCAGGGAGAGAGGAGTTCGGAGAAAGGGCAAGGGATGAGATTAGGGGAGGGTCAGGAGAATGTAAGGTGAGAAGTGTGAGAGAGGAGTTCGGAGAAAGGGCAAGGGATGAGAATGAAAGAGGCGCAGGAGAAGGTAAGGTGAGAGGTGTGGGAAGGAGTTCGGAGAGGGGCGAGAGATGAGATTGAGGAGGGGCAGGTGCGGATTTCGGGTATCTGCAGATCACTCAGGTGAGGCGAAAAGGAGAGACATTGAATTTGCACCGAAGCAAGGACGCTAGAAACTTCATAAATATGCTGAGGAAGCTCCGGATAGGTAATAGGAGGCAGACCTAGGCTGAGGCTGGGGGCGAGGTCGAGGCCAAGACCGAAGTTCTACCCTCTCGCACTCTCGCATAGTTTGGAAGCATCGGTTGATAGCGGAGAGCCGAGAGTTCGACGTGACGAAGCACGACCGGGCGGAGGTGGACGAGTGAGAAAAATGGCATACGGACGGAGAGGCCGGGCGCGCGCGGGGGAAGTTTCTTGGACGGTTATCAGCGTGGCATATGGATTGGGGGTTATAATCGCGATCTTAATGTGGGCGTCGATTCATAGCGGTGCCGGCAGTGCGATGGGACAAGCTTTTCAACAAGTGGAGGAAAGTAGGGCGGTAGAGAAGGGAGAGGTCAAAGGGCAGGCAGTAGAGAAGGTAGGGGGAGAAGCAGAAGCAGAAGCAGAAGCAGAAGCAGAAGCAGAAGCAAAAGCAGAAGCAGAAGCAAAAGCAGAAGGAGAAGGAGAAGGTTCGGCTTTAGAGAAAGGGGAGGCCCAGAGTCGGGAAAGGACGGGAAGTGGGGCTGACGGGACTGGCGGAAATAGCGGGGCTGGGGGCGCTGGCGGCGCTTTCGTTCTCGATCGGGAAGGCGGGGAGGGGCGGCGGGAGGCGTTGCCTAGTATCTCTGTATTTTTGACGAAGGAGGGAAAGGTAGAGACGGTGCCGCTCGAGACGTATGTAGAGGGAGTGGTGGCGGCGGAGATGCCGCTGATGTTCCGTCCGGCAGCGCTTGAAGCGCAGGCGGTGGCGGCGAGGACGTATGCGATTCGTAGGCTGTGGCTGGGCGAGCATGCGGGAAGCGACGCAAAGGAAGCGGATGTGACGGATACCCAGGAGCATCAGGCTTATTTGTCCTTGACGGAGATGAAGCGGTTGAAGGAGGACGACAGAGAGGGATGGGAGAAGGTTCGGGACGCCGTGGCCGCTACGAAAGGCCGAATTCTCGTATATGAGGGCGAGCCGATTGAAGCCCTTTTCTTCTCGACAAGCAACGGGTATACGGAAAATTCGGAGGATGTGTTTTCGGTCAGACGACCGTACTTGAGATCTGTGGAGAGTCCATGGGATCAAGCGATTTCCGATAGAGCAAAACAGACGGTGGAGATGGAGCTGTCGGAGTTTTACGAGCTGCTGGGGGTAAAAACGGCTCCGGCGGCAGGAGGGGCTTTATCGACGGATCTTATTCGGGTGTTGGAACGGACGGCGGGACGAAGGGTGAAAACGCTGTTGGCCGGGGATAAGCGGCTTAAAGGGACGGAGGTTAGGCAGCTGCTAGGGTTGCGCTCGGCTTCCTTCGAATGGAAGGCAGAGCGCGGCATGGCGGTGCTGACCGTCTATGGATACGGTCACGGCGTAGGAATGAGCCAATGGGGAGCGGAAGGGATGGCGCGGGCCGGGGATGACGCATCGCATATTCTGGCACACTATTATAAAGGGGCCAAGCTAGCAAGCTTCTAAGCTTGCGATTGCGGCCAGTAAACGTCTATAGACAAGGTAGAGCTCTAAAAATTGTAATCTTCCAAAGAAATCAGGTATAAAACTTCTTCACCTGGTAACAATGGCTTACTGAGGTGATGATAATCATGAATGAAGGAAACAAAACGCCACGCAAAATCGAAGAATCCCACAAGTCGATTGCGGGCACGTCTCCAGCTGTCAGGCCTACCGGATGGAAGAAATTTCTCTCCAAGCGCTGGGTTTTCCCTGCAGCGTACATGGCCGCGGCAGCAATTATCGTAACGATTCTCTGGCTGAACACGGGCAAGGATCAGCAAGATCCAGCCATTCCCGGTCAAGCAGAAGTCGCGAGCGAAGCCGCCACTAGCGGTCAGGAAAGTCCGGAAGCGTCAGCCGTTCTCGCAAATGGAGAATCGCTTCGCTGGCCGGTAGAGAAGATCGAAGACATGACTACGCTGATGCCTTTCTATGATGCTGCGGCATCCGAGGAAGAGCGCGTAGCCGCCATGGTCGAGTACCAGAACACGTTCACGCCGCATATGGCGACCGACTTATCCCGTCAAGACGGAGAGTCGTTCGATGTTCTGGCGGCATTGAGCGGTACGGTCAAAGTCGCTTCCCAATCGCCGACCAACGGCTATGAGGTGCAAATCGAGCACCCGAACGGGTTGGTGACCGTCTATCAAAGCCTCACGGATCTGAAAGTGAAAGCCGGAGACGAAGTTGAGCAAGGAGATGCCATCGGAGCGGCGGGCCACAGCGAGCTTGAGCCGGGCGAGGGCGCTCACGTTCACTTCGAAGTTCGGGAGAACGGCGTATCCGTCAACCCGAACGCGTTGATCAAGTCGGAGAAATAATCGCGCAGCAAAAATGCTAGACTGAAGTAGGAATGGCTATAGGCGGAGGATTGAGATTGGCGCAAGCCGGTCTTGATCCTCTGTTTGTTTTTACGGGAAGAGTTCTCGACAAGAAACGGGCGGATATGTGATAATTTTGCAATAGCGAGAGGGTAGAGAAACGATGGCAGAAATCCGATGATTCGAAGGGGAGTACAAGGATGAGGATCGTGGCTACCGCGGAACTGAAACCTGGCGACGTGCTGGAGAAAGCGGTGTTGAACCATAGCGGCATCGTTATGCTGGAGGCGGGCTCCGTGCTTACGGAGCACTATATCGAGAGGCTGAAGGCGCTCAGAATCAAATACGTGCATTTATCCAACGGGTCCGGCCAAACCGGCGGGGAGCTAGTCAGGAAGCGCGGCGAAGCCATGATTGCAGCGTGGGAACGTCCCGACATCGCGGCAATGAAAAATGACGACAGGCCCCGCAAGGAAGCGGGGAGGATCATCGGCGAGTTCGTAAACCGCGGTTTGATGATGGAGCAGATCGTCCTGCCGTTTCCGGAGGCGAATTTTCGTCAGACCTTTCGCGATATCGTTATGGAGATTTCGCGGCAGCCTGCGCTTGCGGAGGAATTGGGCATTCTGCTGCAGACGGATCGGATATTATTCGAGCATGCATTAAACGTGACGTTATGCTCGAGCATTATGGGAATCTCGCGCGGGTTGGACAAGTCGCAGATGTACGAGCTGGCGACGGGCGCATTGTTTTGCGATATCGGCATGACGAGGCTGCCCGTGGATTTTACTAAAGTGAATCGGAAATTAAACGAGTCGGAGCAGCAGATTTTGCGTCAGCACACGAGCGAAGGCTACCGGGTATTGAAGGGGATGAAGGAGATTCCTTCGCTTTCCGCGCAGTGCGCCCTGCTGCATCACGAACGTTATCGCGGCTCGGGTTACCCGCTCGGCATGACGAACGATAAAATTCCGGAATATGCGCAGATCGTTGCAATCGCGGACGTGTATAACGCATTGGGCTCTCCGCGGCATCACCGGAACGCTTATGGACCGGCGGAGGCGATTGAATATTTGTCTGCTTCGGGCAATTACGATTTCGATTGGGAGCTAATCCGCTCGTTCCTCAGTCATGTCATTATCTATCCGGTCTCGACCAGGGTGAAGCTGAGCAGCGGGCAGCTTGCGACGGTTGTGGAGACGTCCGGCCGCCCGATTCAAAGACCGCAAGTCCAAGTGTTCCGCGAGAGCGACGGAAGGGACATCATTGTTCCCTATACGTTGGAATTGCAGTCCCATACGAATGTCGTAATTGTTGGCAAAGCTGACAATTAACCATACCTACATGTCCCAAAGACGGAGAGGGGAAGTCCCCCTTCGTCTTTTTTTATAGGGCTTAAGATTCAGCTTTTCGGCCGTCAGACCCATATTTTCCGTCAAAAAAGGGACTTTCCTAGCCTGTCAGGCTTGGCAATCTAGAATAAGTGACCGCGCCCCTCATATACTGTACCAATCTATTTCAGCAGGGAGGCGGGAGCGTGCACGATTATATCAAGGAACGCACGATCAAGATTGGCCGCTGCATTGTGGAGACGCGCAATACGGTTCGTACGATTGCCAAGGAATTCGGCGTCTCCAAAAGCACGGTGCATAAAGACCTGACAGAGCGGCTGCCGGAGATCAACCCGGATTTGGCTGACCAGGTCAAGCACATCCTTGAGTATCATAAGTCGATCCGGCACCTTAGAGGAGGAGAAGCGACTAAAATCAAGTACAAGAAGACGACCGTCAAGAAACGGGAGGTTATGACAGCCGGAAAAGCATAATTTTGCTAATGATGTCGAATGAAAAGAAGGATTTGCCGCGCATGCATCGAATATTATACTATTACAATATCGACACTCCATTTTGGCGAGGGATAAAAGACGCATGTTTAGCAAAGACATCGGCATCGACCTGGGTACGGCGAACGTATCCATTCATGTAAAAGGCAGGGGAGTCGTACTCGACGAGCCTTCCGTGGTTGCGCTGGAAACCGATACGCGCAAGGTAGTAGCGGTGGGAGAAGAAGCCCATCGGATGGTTGGACGTACACCGGGAAATATCGTTGCTATTCGGCCTCTTAAGGATGGCGTCATTGCCGACTTCGAAGTGACGGATATGATGCTGAAGGCGTTTATCCAACGGGTCGGGGCAAAAAATTGGTACAGCAGGCCCCGCATTCTGATCTGCGCCCCTACGAACATTACGTCGGTGGAGCAGAAGGCGATTCGGGAAGCGGCAGAGAGAAGCGGCGCTAAAGAAGTGTTCCTCGAAGAGGAAGCGAAGGCGGCCGCGATCGGAGCGGGGATGGATATTTTCCAGCCCAGCGGCAATATGGTAGTCGACATAGGCGGAGGTACGACGGATGTCGCTGTTCTATCCATGGGCGACGTCGTAACCGCCTCTTCTCTTAAAGTCGCGGGGGACAAGTTCGACGCCGCGATTATGAGATACATAAAGAACAAGTATAAGCTGTTGATCGGCGAACGGACGAGCGAGGATATCAAGATCAAGATCGGCACCGTGTATATGAACGGCCGCCGGGAAGAGATGGATATCCGCGGCAGGGATATGGTATCCGGTCTGCCGCTCACCGTTACGATCTATTCGGACGAGGTTCGAGAAGCGCTGTGGGAGCCGATCATGTCGATTGTCGCATCGACCAAAACGGTGCTGGAGCGTACGCCTCCGGAGCTGTCCGCGGATATTATCGACCGCGGAGTCATTCTGACCGGAGGCGGCGCGCTGCTGGACGGACTGGACGCGCTGCTCGCGGAAGAGATCAAGGTTCCGGTGCTGATCGCGGAGGAGCCCAAGCATTGCGTCGTGAAGGGCACCGGAATTATGCTCGATCATTTGGATAAGATGACCCGCAGGCTAGGGTAAGCTTAATAGCGCCCTGGAGGATGCAAGCAACCGGATCCAGCATACGCAAGGAGGACAGGCTCCATGTTAAGAGGGCTCTATACGGCCGCATCGGGAATGATCGCCCAGCAGCGGCGGCACGACGTGATCACGAACAACATTGCAAATATCAATACGGTCGGCTTCAAGGGCGGCAATGCGGTCAATCGCACGTTTCCGGAAGCGCTCGTCTACGCGATGGGCGGATCGGACCCGTCTGCTAACAAGGTAGGCAAGATGAGCATGGGCGTATTCTCCGAGGAGAATCTGCTGAGCATGGCGCAGGGCGACCTTAAGGAAACCTACCGGAATCAGGATTTGGCGCTCGTATCGGATATTTTTGTGGACGGCGTCAACTTCGACGCATCCGGCAAGTCCGTGGACGCGAACGGGCAAATTACGTATCAGCCTCAGGCGTTCTTCGCCGTGAACGTTGCGGGACAGGAGCGCTATACCCGCGACGGCAGCTTTAAGACTACGCAGGACGGCACATTGGTCACGTCGGACGGGTACCCGGTGACGGGAGCGGACGGACAGCCGATCGTTTTGGGACAGTCGTGGGAGAATATCGCCGTAACGGCGGACGGGCGGCTCGTAAATGCCGAGACTCGCGGGACGCTTCCGGGCAATCCGCAGCTTCGCATTATGCGTGTGGACAATCCGAATCTGCTCGTTCGCGAAGGCGACGGCCGCTTCCGCTATGCAGGTGAAGCGAACGGCCTGCGTCAGATCGAAGCGGGGGACCAAGTCGAGGTGCGGCAAGGCTTCCTGGAACGCTCCAACGTGGACACGACGCAGGCCGCTATCGATCTGATGGCCGCCCTTAGAGCGTACGAGGCGAATCAGAAGGTCATTCAGACATATGACCGCAGCTTGGACAAAGCCGTTAACGAAATTGGCAGAGTGTAGGAGGAGCAAGCTGAATGAACACTTCCATGATTACCGCATCCGTATCGATGGGGTCGCTGCAGCAGAAGCTGGACATGCTCGCCGACAACTTCGCTAACGTCAATACGGCTGGCTACAAACGCAAGACGGCCGTTTTCGAGGACATTTTGACGAGCGTCAATAACCAGTTGAACGATTTCAACCAGCCGGGAAGAAAATCTCCGCTCGGTCTCGTCGAAGGCTGGGGAACGCGGCTGATGCAGATCCATACGGATATGACTCAAGGGTCCCTTCTGGAAACCGGCATCATGACGGACGTTGCGATCGAGGGCAACGGTTTATTCGAGGTTCAGACCGTTGACGGGGCTCGCGCGTTTACGCGGCACGGCCCGTTCCAACTGCTTCCCGACGGGCAGGACCAGCGGGTTCTGGTAACGAATACCGGCCAGCAGGTTATCGGAGCCGGGAATCAACCGGTTCGCGTACCGAACGGCTACGATCTGCAGATCGCTGCAGACGGCACGCTGACAGCGGTGGCTGCCGACGGCATTGCGTCGGTCGGACTGGGCCGGCTGAAAGTGGTGGAGCTCACCAACGCCGAGCTGCTGCGGACGCTGGCCGACAATCTGTACGGCATTCCGGACGGAGTCGATCCGAACGGCGTCGTTCGGGAGCCCGGCGATATCAACGCGGCCGGCATTGCGGTTCGCCAAGGCTTCATAGAGCAATCCAACGTGAATATGGCGGACGAGATGAGCGATTTAATGATGGTGCAACGCGCGTACCAGCTTAGCGCCAGGGCGTTGTCCTCCAGCGAACAGATGATGGGGATGGCAAACAACCTGCGCGCTTAATGCGAAGCGGATTGAAAGCGGCCTGACAGCCGCGCCGTTGCTCGTCGAAGGAGACGACATTTCATGAAAGCACCTTCCCGTTCAAACGGCAAGAGCAAACCTTCCATTGGCAGGATAATTGCCCGGGTCGTTTGGATGAGCATAAAGTTATTGATTATACCGGTTCTATGCGTTGCCGCGCTTATCGTCGGACTCGCAATCGGATTTTCCGTCCTTGGGGATAAGCCTGTATCGGAAGTATTCGACATTAAAACCTGGAAGCATATGTATGATCTCGTGTTCGCGGAAGGCGGCTGACGCGAGTCTGCGCTTTGCAACCGGGACTGCAGCTCCCCGGCTATAGCTCGGGGAGTTTTCATTTGTAGAGGTGAGCGTTATAATGATGGGGAACTTGAGAGAGACGGGAGGAACGCGGGAATGAACGTGCCAAATCTGCTTACGATGTCCCGCTTCGTGCTAATTCCCGTTTTTTTGGTGCTGTACTTCGAAGGCTATGCGCTCGCGGCGCTGCTCACGCTGCTGCTGGCCGGATTTACCGATTTTCTCGACGGCTATCTCGCCCGGAAGAACGGACAAGTTACCGTCACAGGCAGCATGCTGGACCCGTTGGCCGACAAGTTGATGATGCTGTCCGTCATTCTCTCGCTGCTGATTAAGAGCGTGCTTCCTTTAAGCGCCTTTATCGCGATGGCTTTCCGGGAGCTGGGGATGATCGTCGGCTCGGCTGTTTTTTATTTCCGCGGTTTTAAGACGGTTCCGGCAAATGGAGTAGGCAAGGCGACAACGATTATTTACTATCTTGCGATTACGCTGCTGATGCTAGAGCTGCCGGGAGGCGTCCCGGTACTGTGGGGAGGAATTGCGCTGTCGTTCATCGCTTCGTTCATTTATTTTATGAAATTCAGAAAAATAAACGGAGTGTCCTGAGGCGCGCGCAAGAAACCCAAGAAACCCGCCGTCGGATTGGACATCGCCAAGCGACAGCGGGCAGCCTATATCAACCTCGGCTGCTGCAGCTCGCCGGAGGGATGCCTGTATTATTCGCCGCCAGGCGAAGGCTTATGCGTAAGAAACTCGAATATTCAGGAGGAATAGCCCATGCTCGATATCGTACAAATTCAGGAATTGATCCCGCATCGCCCGCCTTTTCTGCTCGTTGACCGGATTTTGGAGCTTGAGCCGGGCAAGAGAGCGGTCGGTCTCAAAAACGTGACGATGAACGAACCGTATTTTGTCGGGCATTTTCCGGTTTATCCGGTTATGCCGGGAGTGCTGATCGTCGAAGCGCTGGCTCAAGTCGGTACGGTGGCTATGCTGGCTTTGGAGGAGAACCGGGGCAAGCTGGGCTTTTTCGCCGGCATCGACGGATTCCGTTTCCGCGAGCAGGTTAAGCCGGGAGATACGCTGATACTGGAGCTCGAAGTAACGCGCCTGAAAGGGCCGATCGGCAAAGGACGCGGCGTCGCTCGCGTAGGCGACAAAATCGCGGCCGAGGGAGAGCTGATGTTCGCGCTGTCCGATCCGTCTAAAGGCTAATTATAGAAAGGATGGGGTATGATGTCCGCAATTAATCCATTGGAATTATATGAGGGATGGTTAAAAGACGTCAACATCGATGAGCAGACGAAAGAGGAGCTCAGAGGCATTGCCGGACAAGCCGGGGAAATCGAGGATCGTTTCTACCGGGAGCTGGAATTCGGCACCGGCGGGCTGCGCGGCGTTATGGGAGCCGGAACGAACCGGATGAATCGTTACGTGATCGGCAAGGCGACGCAAGGCTTCGCGAACTTCCTGCTCGGACAATCCTCGTCCCCTTCGGTCGTCATTGCGCACGACTCTCGTCACAATTCCGATGTCTTCTCGTTGGAAGCGGCATGTGTACTGGCGGCCAACGGAATTCGTACTTATTTGTTTCGTTCCTTGCGTCCGACTCCGCAGCTGTCGTTTGCGGTCCGCGATCTTGGCGCGACGGGCGGCGTAGTCGTCACGGCCAGTCATAACCCGCCGGAATATAACGGATATAAAGTATACGGCGCGGACGGCGGTCAGTTGATTCCCGATCAAGCGGAACAGGTGATTGGCGAGATTCGGGCGATCGCTTCGTTCGATCAGGTGAAGAGATTGTCCCGCGAGGAAGCAGAGGCCCAAGGGCTGCTCGTCTGGCTGGACGATGCGGCGGATCAGCGTTTTGTCGATGCGGTGGCGGCGCAGGTCGTGCAGCCTGAGCTAATTCGCGGCGGAGCCGGAGCGGAGCTGGGCATCGTGTTCACGCCGCTGCACGGCGCGGGCAACGTGCCGATTCAGCGCGTACTGGCGCAGACCGGCTTCACCAAGGTAAGCGTCGTGCGCGAGCAGGAGCAGCCGGACGGCATGTTCCCGACGGTCAAATCGCCGAACCCGGAAGAGCAGGAGGCTTTTACGCTGGCGATTAAGCTGGCGGGAGAGGTCGGAACCGATCTCATTATCGGTACGGACCCGGATTGCGACCGGATGGGCGCAGTCGTGAAGAACGACAAGGGCGAATTCGTCGTGCTAACGGGCAATCAGTCTGGCGCACTTATGGTTCATTATTTATTGTCTGTTTTGAAAGCCAAGGACAAGCTGCCCGCAAACGGAGCGGTCATCAAGACGATCGTGACGAGCGAGATGGGGGCCGACATTGCCGCTTCTTACGGCTGTAAGGTGTTCAGCACGCTGACGGGCTTCAAATATATCGGAGAGCTGATGACGAAGTTCGAAAAGGACGGCTCACATGAGTTTCTTTTCGGATACGAGGAAAGCTATGGGTACTTAACGGGAACTTATGCGCGGGACAAGGATGCGGTAGTCGCTTCCTTGTTGATTAGCGAGGCGGCCGCTTATTATAAGTCCCAAGGCAAGACGCTGTACGACGTGCTGCTGGAGCTGTACGCGCAATACGGCACGTATTTGGAGAAGCTGGAATCGCGCACGCTTAAAGGCAAGGACGGCGTGGAGAAGATCGGCGCGATCATGAACGACTGGCGCAACGCTCCTCCGCAGGAGATTGCGGGCGTTCGCGTATCGCAGATGCTCGATTACTCGCAGGGCCTGGACGGACTGCCGGCCGAGAACGTGCTGAAGTTCCTGCTGGAGGACAATTCGTGGTTCTGCCTTCGTCCTTCGGGCACGGAGCCGAAGATCAAAGTTTATTTTGCGGTACGCGGTCAGGGCCTCGGGGAAGCGTCCGCTTCTCTGCAGAAGCTGGCGGCTTCCGTGATGGCGCGCGTCGATTCGTTAGGATAAGATCAAAAGCGGAATTTTTGAATTACCTTTAAGGAGTGACTGTTTGTGCCTCAATGGGTGAATAGATTGAATACAATAATGGCGAAATGGCTCTGGTGGGTCGTGCTGCTCGGCGTCATAGCGTCGCTGCCGGTCGTCTACGCAAGGGAGCAGACCGAGCAGACCGCCAATGAGGTCGCAATCGTCATGGATTA
Source organism: Cohnella sp. LGH (assembly GCF_017671885.1). Lineage (NCBI taxonomy): Bacteria > Bacillati > Bacillota > Bacilli > Caryophanales > Paenibacillaceae > Cohnella > Cohnella sp. LGH. Next base: position 8,145,121 of record NZ_CP072117.1, on the reverse strand, counting down.
TCGTGACTTGCTGCAGGTTTCGAATACGCAGGTCGACCCTCGGCGTTTTGTGGAGGAGCAGATTGGACTGCTGAAGGATGCCGGAGTCAACGGAATGGTCGTGTTCGAGAGCACGCTGGAGGAGCTGAGCTGGGCGGGCGAGGTGAACGTGTACAACGCTACGCAAGCCGCGCTGCTCGAAGGTCGCGTCTCTCCTCCTGATGACAATGGCACGTACGTCGTGTTTAACCGTCCGGAGCATGAAGCGACGTTCCGTCCGATCATGGAGTGGGCGTTCCGGCACCATGGGGCGGAAGTGACAAGCTGGTCCGTTAAGGGACAAGCCGGCGTGCGTATAAGCATGGGCTACGATGATGCAATCCTGCGGCCGATGCAGCCGAATCCGCTTGCGATCAAGTCGCTGAGCGAAGCCGGCTTCCTCGTTATTCCGAGGCTGTCCGACCGTTTTGACCCGTTCGATCAGACGGAAGTGGCCAGATGGCTCGATAGCTATCAGGAGCTTGGAATCGACCGCATCGTATTCGACGGCGAGGCCGTTACCGGGTTTGCGGATGACGACGAGAAACACAAGGGCATTACGTTTTTCGCCGGAGAACTGAAGGAACATGGAATCGGAGTGGCAATTTTCGAAAACTTGCGCATCCCGCAGAAAGGGATGTCCAAGCTGGCCAATCTGCTCGGTTACAATGCGATTCGCGCGCATTCCGTCAGCGAGGCGGAAATGTCGGTGATCAAAAAGCCCGTGCTGGAAGACAGGCTTGTGCTGGCGGTTAAGGATCGCAACATTCGTTTGCTCTATCTAAACGCGATTACGGTTCGCGATTCGACCAAAGGGCAAGTGACGCATCCGCTGCAAAATATCGTGGACGTGCTGAAAGGCGAGAAAGACGATGACGGCAATACGGTCAGCGTTGGCGTCGTGAAGCAATTGCACGATTTCGGCTTCGAGATCGGATCTCCGAAGGCGTTCCAGATTGAGCATGCTCCTGCCGAAATGGCGCTGCGCGGAGTTGCAATGCTCGGCGCAATTGCGCTTGTAGCGCTGACGATCGGTCTGTTCCTGCCGTCGCTGCTCGTTCCTTCTCTGGTCGCGGGGGCGGTCGGAGGAGCAGGACTGTATGTGCTTAGCCCGACGTTGATGGTGCAGGCGCTAGCTTTGATGGCGGGGATTGCCGCTCCGACGGCGGCTGTCGTCCTGCTCGTCAAGCGCATTCGAGTGCTCCGCGACAGCGCGGAGGATCGGGAGATGTCGTCGCTGCACAGACTGGGCGGAGCGCTGCTGCTATTCGTCAGAACGACGATTTTGTCGTTGGCGGCTGTGCCTTTCGTTGTCGCGCTGCTCAACCATATCTCCTACAGTCTGGTGCTGCAGCAATTCCGCGGCGTTAGCGCGCTGCATCTTGTGCCTATCGGACTTGTGGCGCTGTACGTCTTCTTGTACGGCTCCGGCAATACGGTAATCGGCAATGCCAGGAAGATCCTGTCTATGCCGCTCACGGTGCTGTGGATTGCAGGCGTAGGCGTACTTGCTGTGGTGGGCTATTATTATTTGTCCCGTACGGGCAATAGCGGACAGGTGACGGGCATCGAGAAGGAATTCCGCTCGCTGATGGAAAATACGTTTGGCGTGCGACCGCGGATCAAGGAGTTTATGTTCGGTCATCCGCTGTTCTTTGCCGGCATTTTTATCGCGCTTCGCTATCGTTGGGGCATGGTGCTGCTGGTCGTAGGCACGATCGCGCAGTTGTCGATGGTGGATACGTTCGCTCATATTCATACGCCGCTGCTGTTATCGTTTATTCGCGTGCTGCTCGGACTGGGAATCGGCCTGCTGCTGGGATTCGTCGCAATTGCAGTGTGGCAGGTGCTGGAACGTCTGTGGCAGCGTTGGGGTAAAAAGGTATTGGGAGATGCGGGGCAATAGTCAATGTTTAGCCCTGTGGCGATATTGAAAAGGAAGAGGGGCCCGAGTCTAATCGGGCTCCTCTTGTCGTAAGAAGTCGGCTAAACTGAAGCTCTGTGAGAAAAATGAAAAATTTTTTGTGGAAATGGGCTGCGGGTATGGTGTAACGTTACTGTATAAGTAGGATGCAAGATACAGTAAGGCGCAAGAGGAGTGCGGCATTAGATAAGTAAGGTGCCGGCGAGTAAAGCGAAGATTAGTACAGAACAAGATAAGTACCAGAACAAGATAAGTACCAGAACAAGATAAGTACAGAACAAGATAAACAAAGGCATTAGTTAAGCAAAAGAAAAACAAGAATGTCGGGGCATTGGAGCAAGAAATCGGTTTAACGCAGAAATGGCGTGATGTAGGAAACGGCGCTTTAGCGCATCCTACGGGTATCTATAGAGATAAGGTAGCGACGGAGGCGGAGGGCAATCGGACAGGAGAAGAAAATGTATCGTCTTGTGCTGTCGGGGTATTATGGGTTTAAGAACAGCGGTGACGAGGCGGTGCTGAAAAGCATTCTGACCGCGCTGGAAGAGGCTGCGGACGCGGCTGGAGTAAGAGTGGAGCCAATCGTACTGTCGGGGGACCCGGAATGGACAAGCCGGCAGTACGGCGTCGAAGCCGTTCCGCGAATGAAGCTGGCCGAGGTCCGGCGGGCGCTTAAGGCGAGCGACGGGCTGATCAGCGGCGGAGGGAGTTTGCTGCAGGATGCAACTGGGATGGGCTCCATTCCGTATTATTTAGGGATTATGGAAATTGCCCGCTGGTGCGGCAAGCCGGTTTTTGTATATGCGCAGGGCATCGGGCCCGTGAATCGGGCGATGTTCAAGCCGTTTATTGGGCGAGCGTTCAAGCGCGCGCAATACGTGTCTGTGCGGGACGAGGAGTCGGCCGCGCTGCTGCGCGGCTATGGCGTGCCCGCGTCCCGCGTGGCGGTTGTGCCCGACCCGGTGATGGGCTTGCCACCGGGAGGGCTTGGCGCCGACGAGACGGGCGGCGCCGATGTTGTGGACACGCTGCCCGTGGTGGGCGTGTCCGTCAGGTTTTGGCGCAGCGACCGCGCGGACCTGGACCGCGCGGCTGCGGCGCTTGAAGCGCTGGCCGCGCTCGGCGTGCGGGCGCGGCTGCGCTTCCTGCCGTTCCATCGCGGCGCGGACGAGGATTCGTCCCGCTACGTGATGGAACGGCTGGCGCGCACGGGGGCATACTCCGAGCGGGAGCTCGAGTTGGCCCCGGCGCACGACGACCCGCAGCAGATGCTGCGGGAGGTGGGCCGATGCGCGCTGCTCATCGGGATGCGGCTCCATTCGCTGATTTATGCGGCGAATCGGGAGGTGCCGCTGCTCGGCATTTCATACGATCCGAAGATCGATCAATTTCTGCAGCGTCTGGGCGAGAAAGCGATTGGAACGACGGAATCGCTGGACGCTCAAGCTGCGGCCGAGAGGGCAGCAGCGCTGTTGGGGGATCCGGAGGCGTGGAAAAGCGAAAAAATGAGCTCGATTAAACGGCTTAAGGAAGAAGCTGCCAAACCCGCGCAACAAATTATCGCTTTCATACGTAAATAATATGTAGGCTAACGTCGATTCGGGGGACAACGAGTCCTGAGAGATGAGACGACAGTCTGATCAGTTGGAGTTGACCTTTAATGAATGCGAAGACGAAGGCGTTTGCTACGGTTTCCTTGTACGGCGTACCCTTCTCGAAAATGAATATGCAAGAGACGGTCAATTATTTGGCAAATGCGATTGAGACGAAGACGCCTCATCGAGTCATTACCGGCAACCCGATCATGCTGATGGTCGGATTGGAAAATCCCGACTTTCATCGGACGCTCGCTACGGCGGATCTCGTCGTTCCCGATGGCTCCGGAGTCGTCTGGGCTGCCCGCAGGCTTAACGAGCCGGTTAAGGAGCGGGTACCCGGCTTTGATCTGATGCACGAGCTTCTGAAGGAAGGGAGCGTGCGCAGTTGGAGCGCCTATCTTCTGGGAGCAACGAAGGAAGTGATCGAAGCGGCGAAGGAGAAGCTGAGTTTGCAGTTTCCCGGGGTGCGTTTCGTGGGTTGCCGAGATGGGTATTTCAAGGATGATGAGGATGAAGAGGTCGTGGCCGCGATTCGCGAGGCGAATCCGGACATGCTGTTCGTCGCCCGGTCCACAATGAATCAGGAGCCGTGGATCGAAAAGTATCAGGCTCAGCTGGGAGTACCTGTCGTTATGGGAGTTGGGGGCAGCTTCGACGTGGTGTCGGGCAAGCTCAAGCGAGCGCCGCTCATTTTCCGCAAGGCGGGGATGGAATGGTTGTATCGGCTGCTGCAGGAGCCTTCGCGGTTCGGGAGGATGCTGGTGCTGCCTCGATTTGCGCTTAAAGTGATTAAAGACGGAGATAAAGTCCTGAAAGCGGGCAATCCGCGATGAAAGCATTCGTGAAAATCGCTTAATTCATGAAAAACGGCTGAAAACGACGAATTGACCACCTTGTTGAATTTCTTGTGGCCGGAGTATAATTCATTTCGGTACAGAAAAAAAGGGAGTTGTGGATATTGTCCGGTTGGATGCTAGGAATCGCACTTATTTCATTCGTTGCGGCAATGATTTTAGCATTGGTATTGACGCCGCTAGTCAAGAAGCTGGCTTACCGCGTCGGAGCAATCGACGAGCCGAATCATCGCAAGGTCCATACTAGAACGATGCCTCGCCTTGGAGGCGTAGGGATTTACGCAGCTTTCACCATCGGCTTGCTCTGTATCCTGCCTTGGGTGCCGGACGGTTACCTGAGCGCATACGACCGCAATCTTATTAGCGCGCTGCTCGTTGGCGGCACATTGATCGTGCTGCTGGGCGCGCTCGACGATAAATACGACTTAAACGCCAAGCTGAAGCTGCTCGTGCAGATCGGCGCGGCTTGCATCGTTGTGTTCGGCTTCGGAGTTAAGATCAACCTGTTGAACATTCCGTTCGGTTCGGCAATGCAGCCGCTCGGGGAATGGTTCAGCGTGGCTTTGACAATTGTCTGGATTGTGGGCGTCACGAACGCAATCAACCTGATTGACGGCCTGGATGGGCTAGCCGCCGGAGTATCGGGCATCGCCATCGCCACGATCCTCGTGATGGGCATTATTATGAGCAACGAAGCGGTTATTCTGCTGGGGGCGCTGCTGCTTGGCAGCATCGGGGGCTTCTTGTTCTTCAACTTCCACCCGGCGAAAATTTTCATGGGCGATTCCGGGGCGCTGTTCCTCGGCTTTGCGCTGGCGACGCTGTCGATGCTCGGTTTTAAGCAGATCACGGTCGTGTCGTTCGTAACGCCTCTGTTGATCATCGGCGTACCGTTGTCGGATACGTTCTTCGCGATCATTCGGCGCTGGCGGAAGGGCAAGCCGATTTTCGAAGCGGATAAAGGGCACCTGCACCACTGTCTGCAGCAGCTCGGTTTCAGCCACCGCAAAACGGTTCTGATCATCTATGCAATCGCAGCGTTCTTTGGTACGTGTGCGGTTGTCCAATCGTCCGTCACCAATACGGGTCTGGGCAACTGGATTACGTTTATCGTTATCTGTGCGCTTGTGTTCCTGTTGCAGATTGGTGCGGAGCTCATCGGCATTGTCGACAAAACCCGCCGTCCGGTTCTGGATTTTCTCGCGAGGATTCGGATGAAGCCTCAGACGGGGTCGCGGAAGTAGATCTTATCTATAAATAGTGACGACAAAGGCCTGAAGACACTTTCCTCGGAAATGAGGAAGATGCAATCAGGTCTTTTTTTTGCCTGTATATCTAAAATATTCCCGTCAGATGCCCGATAACAAAGGTACGGAACTTTTGCGGAATCATGACGTCTAATGGTAGAACATGCCGTTGCAGGCGAATGCCGCCAGAAGGGGAGGGACGGGGCTTCTAACTGCAAATGGATCTCGGGCTAGAGTTCGCTATCTTTAATTCGGAACCTTATCGGTTCTAGCCATACATAAGGAGGAGCATAAGTGAGGAAAATATTATCGGCACTATTGGCATTTGTACTTGTCGTGACATTGGTTCCGGCAGGGTTAATTAAGCAGGCTAGCGCTGCAGATCCGGCTCAATTTTTTATCCCGGACAATACGGTAATTAGGGGAACTGCTTTGCGGGTCACCAACGTTGCAGGTTCCCCTGATTTGCTGACAAGGGACAACGCCTATACAACGACAACCGGCACGCTGACAATTACGGGAACGTTCTCGTATGTCGCGGCTGCTTCGATGAACGTCAAGATCGAGCAATTGAATTTGCAGTCGAACGGTACTTGGGCGCCGGACAGCACACGTTTCACGACCGGTTCCGTGCAAGAGGAGCCGAACAGCGTCAATAAGTTCAAGGCGGCTAATCTTACTTTGTTCCCGGGCATGAACAGAATTACATTTACCGGTACCCAAGGTACAATTCAACGTTCCGATACGTTCTATGTTTTGTATGACCAGATTCCGTATGTAGAGAGCCTTAAAGTCAACAGCGGCTCTACCTCTTTTAACCTTAATGAGGGTGCGAGAGCTGTAGTTCCTGTGCAGATGATCACGATTCAGGGCGTCGTGCGCAATGCTACCCAAGCCTCTATCAGCTTGAACGGCGGTAACCCTATCGTATCTTACGTGTACGACGAAGGAACATTATTTACTCCTGCGCTCACTCTTAAATCAGGCTTGAATACCATAAAGCTTTCGATTACGAATGGTGCCAATACAGTAAACATTACCCGCGATTTGTATTTCTTCGATGCCAACAGTCCGTTTACAGAGGTTCAATTGAACCATGGCGGGACGATGTATTCAATTTATAATCAGGTGCCTCAAGTTTCGACATCGACAACCGGCAATCCGGTTGCCGTCCCAGGAGAGACTGGAACCCTCGAAGTTACAATGCTAGTGCCTTATCATGCAGACCCTTTTGGTGGGCATGCCACATTTACTTTGAATAACAGCACATCCGCCACAATTCCGATTGGGGATATCGTTGGTTCGGAGATTATTATTCCGGGCAGTGACGGATTTACACCGCAATATCGACTTGTGACATTTAAAACTTCAGCGACGGCTCCTTTTGCATTCGAGACTGACTCGGGCAACACGGCGTATAGTCAGATTCAGAATGTCCGATTGAATGTAACTTACAAATCGTTCAGTACATCGTTCGAAGGTCGATTCAGATTTGTTCCGAATGATACGGTTATCAAAAGCATTCAATATTTGCCGAACTATAACCCGGCTACGATCACTGACATTGCGGACGCAGACAAGGAGCCCTTGAATGGGGCTCAAGTCGAAGATACGTCTTTCTATATTTTGGTGGAAACGGATAGTGTGCCTTCAGGGGCTCTGGGAGCAACGTATCTGCCCCTCAACTCGTCAGGTCCTTCGGTTGCGGTTGCTGGAACGCAGCCAACGGGTACGGACCAGAAGCTAATTGTGTATCACGTTACGAACTTCGCTGTGGGCCAACAGAAAGTGCAATTCAAATACGCGGGCTCGGCATCGACGTATATCGCTGACGTATCTTACGCCTCGAAGAGTTACATTTATGTAGCGAATCTATATGACGGTCAGACCTACACGTTCAATTCGAAGAACACCAATAGTATTACCGTTAATGGGAAATTTATGGGCTTTCAATCTATTGTTGCTCCTCAGTTTTTCGTAAACGGAACTCTGGTCACTCCAGGTGGGGCGCTTCCGGATTTTACGTTGACACTGAATATCGGCGGTGCTGGTCCTCTTGTATTTGGCGAGAACAAGATTCTGATTAAAGGCGTAAACCAGAACGCCGGAATATCGCAAGAGATTATTAAAGAAATTCGAATTTACTTGATTGATGAGAATATCTCCACTATCAAGAACTTCTCGCCAAACCTTAGTACCAATACTCGGCAAGCGTTTCAGCATCCTAAGGTCGAGAACTATCTGGAGCAAGAGCTGGCGAACATCTTTACTGTCCCGCCAGAGTTCTCGTTGCAGGATGGCAAATATGTGACGAGTGAAACGAAATACGATCTAGTGTTACGGGGTACAGGCGCCAAAATTCTGAATATCAAGCGCGGATCGAAATTAATCTTCACGCATAACATTCCTGTGACTGCTGCGGGAACAAGTACGGTGGATGCGGATTATCCCGATCTTGAGACAGGCGCTCCCGGTGCTTTCAAATATGATTTTGCGGGTGAAGAGAAGGATTTCATGCTTCGGCTCAGAAATATGGTGTTCGAAGCGCCGGGCTCCCATGTCTACACGCTGGAGTTGATTAATGAGACAGGAGCGCGTTCTACCCAGGTTTTAGAGGTGACGCGTGAACTGTCGCCGTTCCGTATTCTATCGCCGCGGCCGACTGTCGGAGATCAGATTATCGTCAACAAAAACTTCGTTCACTTTGACATCGAAGCAGAAGGCGCATCGGAGGTCATCATCGAGAAGGAGAAGGCCGTTAAGCGCGAGGATCTGACGAATCGATTCGTTTATGATTTCATCGGACTTAAGCCGGATAAGGTTACTCCAATCAAGATCCAGATTAAGCGAGCGGATACAACTCTGAACTACACCGTTCAAGTCTACTATTCGAGTACGGTTCAGGTAGACACGCAGTACATGCAGAAGATGTCCAACAAATTTGATGTGTTCAGTAAAAAACTGCAGTTGACTTTCCCTAAAGGAACAGTGCTGAAGGCAGCAAAACCGAATGCGACGGGTATAACTAAGCTGTATAACAATACGAACATTTTGTTCGGCATCGCCGATCCTGCTGATGGTGTCGTCGAACGCAAGAACGATTATGGGAATATTATTAATATCAATAACGACGAGAGAACAAATCAAGGGTTAAGCCCAATTTTTATTCCGAGCTACTTGGTGGTACGGTTCAGCAACAACAGCAATACGTTTAATTTCACACCGATTTCTCCGACATACTGGATCAGCGGCGGAGTCGGAGAACTGGGTAATCGTGGAGAGGTAGGTTATGCACCTGCTGTGGGAGGGCTCGCTCCGTACTCCGTTGAAGGAAGGTTTACGGAGTACCCATTAGAACGTAAGGTCATGCCGTCCAACCGCGGCAAACTCACGCTTAAGTTCGACGACAATGTAGTAGATGAAGCTTCCTATACAGTATCCGTGTTCCGTTACACGGATCGTGGCGAATGGGAGAACATCGGCGGAGAAGTCAATGCGAAACAGCACACGATTTCGGTGCCATTCGATGATTTCGGCTACTATCGCGTCGTGAAGCTGCGCAAAGGGTTTACGGACATTACAAACCATTCTTGGGCGCGTAACATTTTGAATGCTTTGTATTCGAAAGGTATAATGAAGAATGTTCGCGCGGACGAATTCGGCGCCAACGATACAACCAACCGCGGGGAATTCGCAACGCTGCTCGTTAAAGGCCTGAATCTTCCGATGAATGCGGAAGGCGCGCAAACGTTCTTCGATGTTGGACCGGGAACGAAGACCGACACATGGAGCTACGAGTACATCGAGACGGCAGCTAGAGCGGGTATTGTTACAGGGCTGGACGAAGGATTCTTCGGGCCGGGCATGCCAATCTCCCGTCAAGAGGCTGCGGTCATGATTGCAAGAGCGCTCAAGCTGAAGATGCCAGTGAACAACACGAAGCTTGAAGCTAACCTTGCTAAGTCTTTCGTGGACTCAGGATTAATTCAATATTACGCAAGGCCGGCTATAGACGCCGTGAACAAGGCCAAGATTATGACAGGCTCCCCGACGACGTTGCCGGGCGAGAAGAAGCCGGTGTACAGCTTTAATCCGAGGGGCAACATGACGCGGGCGGAAGCGGGCAAGATCGCGGTGGCGCTCTTGCAGAAGAGCACGAGTATCTTTCCTAAAAACCTGAGCTAACTGATTGCGAGATGCAGAAGGGGGACGCCATGTTCTCCCTTCTGTCTTTCTCTATCTTGGTTCTATAGGAAAAGATTTGACAATGATTTAAAGCATAGGCCAAGCTATACTAGAGTAGCGATTAAGCGTACATAACGAAACGGTTGATTCGCACAAGTGCAACAAAAAATGTTTGAGGTTTTTGAATTCGACCGCAACTTTTCCGAATTCCATGCGTTTAAAGATGTGGGTCGCAACAAGAGGGACTCAGGAACTAAAACTCGCATCCTCTCTATGAAATTGTGCTTTACGCTGGGCAAGCGTCTCATGTATAATGAAGAAAGTGGCATAATTTACCCTGCCCATTTTTTTCCTGTCTGGCACTACAATTACTAGGTTTCAAGTTTCTGCGACATGTATCTACTAAAATAGACATGCCGTCAGACATCAATTATAGACAATGCTCTTCTCAAGGAAGGGGGTGAAAACGCCAATGAGAGATTCGAGCTATAATTTTCACACACAAACACAACAGATATTTTCTCGAGGAGGAGAAAAAAAGGTTATGAAGAAAAGTTTATCTATTCTGCTTTCCTTCGCCCTGGTATTCGGCTTGTTCGCATCCATGGCATCTGCAGCCGACACTGAATTGACGGTTGCACAGAAATACCAAGCACTTGTTGATAAAGGCGTACTGAAAGGTAACCCTGACGGCGATGCTCGTCTGGACGCTAACCTGAACCGCGCTGAGTTCGCTACGATCGCTATCGCCATCTCCGGATTGGCCCAAGAGAAGCCTGCTACGGCAACTTTCTCCGACGTTAACTCCAAGCAATGGTGGTATGGCGCAATCGAAGCTGCTGCTAAAGCAGGTTTGGTTGAAGGCTACAACGGCAAATTCGATCCTAAAGCTAACGTAACAGTTGAGCAAGTGATCAAAGTTGCTGTTCAAGCTGCTGGCCTGGAAATCGACGAGAAAGCTGAAGCAGTTGAAGGTGCTTCCACATGGGCTGCTCCTTACATCAAGGCTGCTCTGGACGCTGGTCTGATCGCTACTGGTCTTGACTACAAAGCTGACGCTACTCGCGGCCAAACGATCCTTGTTGGCTACTCGGTTTATGAGAAGCTGAACCCAACTGAGCCTGCTAAGGTTTCTGTGGTTTCTGCTAAAGCTGCAGGTATCAAAAAAGTAGAAGTTACGCTTGACAAAGCGGTTGACATTGAGAAAGCTGCATTCGCTTTGAAAAAGGGTTCCGTTAACGTAACTCTTGACAAAGTAACTTGGTCCGAAGACAAGAAAGTTGCTACGCTTCCTTTGAAGGACGTTAAGATCTCCGAAGGCGAGTACACAGTTACTCTGAGCGGCGTTGAAGATATCGCTACTGCTAGCGCTAGCTTCAAAGCTGAGAAGGAAGCTGTTAAGTCTCTGGAGTTTGTAACAGCTTCTGCGGAAATCGCGTACACAGCAAACGCTAAAGTAAAAGTTGCGGCTAAAAACCAATACGATGAACTGGCATCTTTCCCTGCTTCTGATTATTCCGTATTCACAGGTTACAACGGACTTGGCGAACGTATTACTAAGGATGCTGAAGGGTACCTCTTGGTAGTACTGAATACGAATGCAACAGCAGGTACTCCTGCTACTTCCATCCTTACTCAAGGTGTTAGCCCGCTTCCGTTGACGGTTTACTTCAACGATACTCGCGTTCAAGTTAGCAAAACGTTCAAAATCGGCAACATTCCATTCGTTACAAAGATGGAGTTTGGCGATGTGCAATATGCTGGTTCCAAAACGAGCTTGACTAACGCAAGTGAAGTTGCTACTATTCCGGTTAACCTTTTTGATCAGTACGGCAACCCGATTACGAAGGATCAAAGCGTAACGCTTTCCCCTTCTAGCTTTAATGGATTCATCACTCCTCAACCGAACAAATTGAGTGTTGTAACGGATGACTTCGACAGCGATAACACGTTCGAATCCAAAGTTACATTGACTCAAAAAGAAGCCAAGTCTGGCGATTACACGCTGACCGTTTATGTTGGCGGTGCTTCCGACACGGCTACTGTAAAAGTAAGCAATGCAAAAGTTGCTACAAAGATTGGCCTGGGTGAGTTCACGGGCGTAATCGCTGAAGGCGACACTGCGAAACAGTTCTATGTTCCAGTTCTTGCATATGATGTTGAAGGAAATGAACTGACTGTAGACGAAATCGTAGATCCTGTTAACTATGCAAGAATCAAAGCTAATGTTAGCGGCAATGTCAACGCTGGTTCTACGCTGGTTCAATCCGGACCTAACAAAGGCAAAATCTTGATCAATGGCGTTACTGCTGCTGCCCAAGCTAAGCAAGTAGTATTTGTAAGCCTGAGCATTACTGAAATTGATGCCCAAGACTACAAAACGATGACGATCACAATTCAAGATCCTCGTAAACCAGAATCTCTTGCTGTAACTGGATCCTCGGATCCGAAAGCTGTTCTGGGCGCTAACTCCGACTTCACTGTTAAAGTTAGAGACCAGTATGGTGCAGATCTCCCTATCCCTACGGGCTATGTAGTTGATGTGTACTTCTTCAACACCGACGGAACTTCGGGAACTCTGCTGAAAGGTAGAGGTACTAATGCAATTGGCACAGCTGGAGTAGGTGCAACTGCAACTGCAGCAGCAGCTGTAAAACAATACGCAGCTACTGAGAACTTTAACGACGGTTTCACATTTGACACGAAGCCTGGCCAATATGGAAAAGTGCAATTCAAGGCTGAGCTTATCAAATTGGGTACTGGTGGCGCTTCAAACACAACGATTTCGACAGCAGCTCAAGCTATCGAATCGATTGACCCAACTAAGGTAGACTTAACTTACACGCTTAAAGATATGGGTAACCTGTTTGCAGTTGCTGACAGTGCATATGCGGCTGAAAATGCTGTAACTGGCAACCTTCATAAGAAGGTCGGCATTGCAGCTAAGGATTCCGCTGGCATTTCTGTAGCATTCCCTGGTGAACTGGTACAGAACGTAACGGTTTCTAACGGCGCAATTGCTGAAGTTGGTAAGGAAACTGCTGGTGTGACTTCGGAAGTACCAGGCGTTACAGCTCAAAATTACTATATCCTTGGTCAAAAAGTTGGTACGGTATCCGTTAACGCAACGGTCTACACGGCTAAGGGTGAAGTTCTTAACACGACTGGAACAGTAACGGTTAAGAATGATGCAGTAACAGTAGAGAAATTGACTACTGACGAAGGCAACAAGCAAACTACTGCTGCTACTCACAATGCTGTTGATTTGATGCCTGGTCTGAAAGCTGTTGATAACTATGGCATTGAATATACTGGTGCTAGTATCGACAACTACAAGAATTTGATCGGTATCACGTATAGCATCAGCAACATCAAAGGCGGAACGGTTACTCTGAATGCGAGCAACCAGATCGGCATCGGTGCAGGTGTAACTGAGTTCGTTCTTACAGCACACGCACCAAATGGTAAGACAGTATCCGTACTGGTTTACCTGTAAGAAACTAAATAAAAAAGACTGTCAAGCTTAGCTTGACAGTCTTTTTTTATTGCTCATGCGCAACTTATCTATTCTACAAAACGTTTATATTAGTAAGAAGATATCGTTGGTAGGAGGATGAATACCATTGAAAGCTAAGATCAATGCGCTTTTGCTCATGCTTGCACTTCTAATGTTAGTAAGCAATGTGCAGCCGACAGTTCATGCAGAAAGTACGAAAGAAAATAGTGTGAAGGTTTTGGAACCGACCACACTAGGGAATGTAAAACTCAAGGCGAATGTAAATGCGAAAATCAGTAATTTGTTCGTATTGCCGGCGAATACGAACCAGATTGTGTCGTTAACACTCACAATTACTAATAACAGCAACTCTGAGCTCAACTTTCTTGATTATTGGGTAAAAGTTACAACAAAGAATGGATCTAAGTTAAATCTACAAATGGTTGATTCGAATATTAAGAGTGTCGCGGCAAGGTCAAGCCGTAACATAGATTTCGTAGGAACTGCAGGGGCCTCCATTAAAGCAAGCGATTTGGTCATTCAAATTATTCAGTGGGACTTCTCCGCTAGCAATTACACAAAAGTATTGGGTAAAATAAGCGTTCCGAGCAACTATAATATGTCGACACCTTCTACACAAGCACGCAGGGTCATCAATGAAGACATGAAAGCTGTCTTTCAAGTAAAACAAACTACAACTGGGGTAAGTGAAAAGTATTACATACCTCAGATCAATCTATCAATAAAAAATGAAGGTAACCGTTCGATTACGTTGCCAGATTACCAATTTTATGTTATGACATCAAACCAACTCATGTATCCACTGAATGCATCAGATGTTAAGGGGACTGAACTCGACCCATTGATGGATAAAGAGTTTTTACTGACTACGACAATACCGATTTCTGTTGAACAGAGAAATTGGAAATTGGTGATTGTAAATCCGAAGAATGAGGGCAAAGATAAACAAGGAATAGCAATGTTTAATTTGGTAAGTTCTCAGATCGATACAGGTGAAGTAAAAGGAAAATACTATACAATTACAACGGCTAAGGGCATCTATAACGTTAAGCTTAACTCACTAAATCGATTGCCGATTGAAGATGAAGACCTTATTATTGCTAATCTGACAATCGCCAATACGACAAAAGCCTCATTGCCATATCCAAATTTATCTGCAAAATATCTTTTTAATTCATCGATCGAAAAGTCAGCTTCGGTCACAAGCAACAATAAAGTTATTTCTATTCCTGCAGGGGCTTCATCTAACATTCAGATCGTAACAAAGGTGCCATATACGTTTGATATTGATAAGCTCAATGTTGTTTTACAACAGAAAGAAACAACTCAAGGTACGAACGAGCAGACGACAGATCTAGTAAAATTTGCACTTAAGGCAAATTTTGACCCGATTCCAATGGTTACAGCAACAGGCGGATTCCAGATAGAAGATATAGGCTATCGATCGGCAGTTTCCGTCAAGGAGCAGAATGTATTTGAGGGTTCTTCAGCTAATCTCCTTGTTGCCAAGCTCGAAGTAAAGAATTTAGAAAAGCGTCAAGCCTCCATGAAATCGTTAGCGGGGTATTTCGAGAAGCCAGACGGGAATGTCTATCCGGCAAAGTTTGCAAATGTGTCGCAAAAATTAACTACTGGCGGTTCAGCAATCGTGTACGTTACAAGTCTTATTCCTAAAGGAGTTGACGTAAAAGATATCAAGCTGGTAGTTGGTAAAGCGCTAACTGAGCAGAAAGCGGAGGGTGGACAGAACACAGATCCAACCGAACAGTTAATTGGGTACATCGACCCACATGTGATGGCATTGCCTACGGCTAAGGAAGTTCAAGATAATATGCAAAAATTGGCCTTAGCTCCTTTTGAATTTTCCATCACTCGTATTGGTACACAAACCCGGTTTGACAAAAATGAAATAACGATGGGCTTTGATTATACTCTATCAAGGGATCTACTCACAAAGGCAAATACGAAAGATCATAAAATTGTTATCGAGATTAAGGACGAGACTCATAATTATTCTTTCTCGCGGGAACTTTCTTTGCCTAATGAAGACGGAACAACAAATGGAGAAGAAAATACAGCGTTAAAATTTGGAAACAATACCCTTAATTTAGCTCCGTGGTACGATGAGCAGTTTGTCAGTCTGATTCGTGTACTGAAGGACTTCAGACTCAATGTGTATTATCAAGTAGAGCCTGGTTATAAGACTCTTATTGCAACACAAACGATTCCTTGGTATGTTGACAGAAAACTGAATTAGTAGGCGCTGGCCGCTCCGCTTCGATTGATGCGGGCGGCTTTCCTATTGGGAGCAAGTCGACAAGATTAGCAAATCTTCAGCAACGAAAGACACGCAGCTAACTGATAATGTGTTAAACTAGAATAATAGAATTCTCATAATTGGAGAATACAGGATGGATAAAATGAAAGCGATGGAGGCAATGAATAGCGTAAGAATACGAAAGATCGGCAATGTGGCAGAAAGCCGTCTCCGTTCCAATAGGATGGTTGTTTGGCTCAATCAGATTTTTCACCTCGCCGAGTATATTGGATATACAGTAACTTTTTATTTGCTGATGGCTATTCGAGTGGTACCGGAGTATCCGGGAACTTCGCGTTTAAACCCCTTTCAATGGGGACAGACGGTTCTCGTGTTGGATGAATATATGCTGTTCTTGGCAATTTTTCTGTTTATTCACATTTTTACAAGGGTACAGTTCGAACTACATAATGGTCAAGGGAATACGTTATGGGAGTCGTTTGTTCAACGATGCCGGTCTTCCATTCATGCAGTTCTTTTGACGCTGGGAATTACCTTTTTGTTAAAAACGACATTTTTATACTCGCGTGTTACTCTTGTTTTATTCCTTATAATGATTGTTACAGAAGCTGCTGTATGGGTTATGACGAAAAAATGGCTACTTGGAATATTGAACAAGCGCGGGATAGCGATCAAGCGCGTTCTGATCGTCGGGGCGGGAAAAGTTGGACTGGAATTGGCGGAGAAAATGTCCGCAAGACCGGCAGAAGGATTCCGGCTAATCGGTTATTTGGATGACAATAAACAAGCGGATTGGGTTGTAGGTAAAATTTCTGATCTGGAGAAGGTGCTTAATAAAAGTAGAGTAGATATTATCTATGTCACTATTCCATCGGAGAAGCCACTTGTTGAGAAGCTTCTAACTTCCATCTATAAGTATGATGTCGATATTCGCATCATTCCGGAAATGTTTGATCGGATATCTGGCGTCTTTACATTTAGCAATGATTCGAACTATCCATGCTTGCAAATTGTGAAGACTCCGTTGCGTGGGTTGAATATCATATTGAAGAGAATAGCAGATGTGGTTGGAAGTATGTTTTTGCTGCTAGTTGGTTCCCCGATTTTCTTGCTTTCGGCTATTGTGATTAAGGCAGAATCGAAGGGGCCGGTATTCTACCGCCAAGTTCGGGTCGGTAAGCACGGTCGAACGTTTCGCATGATCAAATTTCGATCTATGTATGAACAAGCTGAGAAGATGCAAGATCAATTAGCACAAAGAAATGAGGTTAAGGACGGACCTGCGTTTAAGCTCAAAGATGATCCGAGAATTACTAATGTTGGACGCTTTTTACGGAAGTATTCGATTGATGAACTTCCTCAGTTGATCAACGTATTAAAAGGAGAAATGAGTCTAATTGGGCCTCGGCCACCTCTTCCGCGAGAGGTTGAACTATACTCGGACTACCACTGGCGGAGAATGGATGTGCTCCCAGGAATGACAGGACTGTGGCAAGTTAGCGGGAGAAGCGATTTGGATTTCAAACAATGGATTGACCTGGATATTTATTATATAGAGCATTGGAGCGTTTATCTGGAACTGAAGATACTTATAAAAACAATTCCTGCTGTTTTAAAAGGGGAAGGCGCATATTAAGGGAGTGTCCGGTTTGAAGAAGCGAAATCAGGTTGGCGCATTGGAAATATTCGCTTGGTTGTGGTTGTCAGCCTTATTTATTCTTAGTCTGACAACAAAAGGGATATTTAATGGACTAAGTCTTCATTCAAGTTTAATCAATCTTACTTATGAACCTCCCATTCTGTACAGCTTACTGATAAGCTTTACTGGCTGTCTATGGGTCGCAATTCATTTTCTTAAGAAAGATTATGAGCTTCAACACAGGGACATCTACACTCTTGCAGGGGTAGCCCTCGGAATCGTATATGTTGTAAGTAGTATGAATTCTGAAAGCGACTATATGATGAAGCATAGTATATGGTTTGGTTTTATGATTGCGGTCTTATTCATTGCAGGAACATTTGTCGCGGGTTACCGCCGACTCGTTGAATATTTTCCGCGGCTGTACATTCTGTTCGGCTATCTGGTTGTTGGTTATGGTTTTCTAAATCTGTTCGGCAATGTCTACCTTAATGATGCTCTTTCCATGAACGAAGGAGTTAGAATATCTTCTATTTTCCAGTATCCGAATGCTTATGCAGTGCTGCTTCTAACCTTGTGGATTGTTTTGTTGACGAAAGTGATAGAGGTACAGACTAAGTGGGCTCTCCTAAGCCATGGTTTCATGCTCGTGCCAGTGATATTGTCCTTCTTACTGACTCTCTCCAGAGGGGCCGTATTTATTCTGCCGATTATTGCAATCGCTACGTTGTTGCTCTTTAGGTTCAGGGAACAACTTAAGCTAATATTATATTCAGTTGTTCCACTGATCCTAGCTTTGTTGGTTTACAGCCCATTGCAAAATGCGGGGGAAGAAACTTTTCAGCGTATTCAAAGTGCCAAAGCAGCAGCCGTTGTGTATGAAACAATTTCTTTCTTTTCCAATCAGTCTCTCCCCCATTGGTTACTGCTTATCGCTGCATCGGGGGTATCAGCAGCAGCTATTTATTTCTCAGAACGTTGGTTGGGACCCAAAATAGATAAACTGGCGGAAAAGTGGAACTCGTCCAATATCGGAGTATTCATCATGCCTGCAATAACGCTTGTTTTGACATTGATCGGAGCCTTGGTCGTTGCAATCCCAGCAATCAACAAGCTTTTGCCCGAAGTGATTCGAGCTCGAGTCGGCAACATTAGCTGGGAGACCCATTCCGTTTATGAGCGACTCACCATGTATAAGGATGCCCTTAAGATCTGGGCGGAAAACCCAATATTCGGATCGGGACGCGGGGCGTGGGAGTCATACTATGAGCAATATCAATCCTATGCTTATTTAAGCGCTCAACCTCATAGCTATCTCTTTCAACTGCTAGTGGAAACTGGTCTGGTAGGGCTAATCGTATTCTTGGGGGTTGTTGTGACAACCTTTGTGCACTATATTAGGAAACGCCGTCAACTTGCTGAATTCTCTACAGCTAGTGTTTTTTACTATATCGTTCCGAGTACGATTCTGTTGCATTCGTTGATTGATTTTGAGATGAGTTACTTGTTCTATACATTTATTGTATTCTTCTGTCTAGGTGTTTTGGCTGGTATGCATAATGGAAAGTTAAAGATTCAAATCACCAAGCGCGGGCTTAACAAAGTGAAGTGGACAGCGGCAGCTTCCCTATCAGTGGTTGGTGTTATCGTTTTTGTTTTTGTTGTAAGGCAAATGTATGCACTTGAAAAGTTCAACAAGGCCCAGGCGGCTTTGGAAAGCCAAAGGGCGTTTGCGACAGTTCAGGCGGAACTGACTGCGGCTCTGGACGTATCTCCAAATCATCCTGTAGCGCTCTATCAAGCGACGGTTCTGAATCTGCAGGTGTTCGATCAAACTGAAGATCCTGCGTATCTCGAGAAAGCGAGCAGCTACGCAGAGCGCTTAAATCAGCATGAGAGAAGATATCGTGAGATAGTGGATTTAAATTACTATATTGCGCTAAGGAATAACGATTCTGAACGCGCTTCTGAAATTTTGCTAGAAAAAATTAATGATTATCCCTTTGACACAGCTTTGTATGAGTTGACGGCTAAAGAACTATTGAGACAGTACGAGGCGCAGCAGTCGGCTACTGATTCTGGTAAGTTAGTTGAACTGGCGCAACAGATCGAGCAGCTTTATTTAAGGATGGAGAAGCAAGAGCAGATAATACGGGAGCTGCCGGAGACGATTGAACTGCTCAGGCCCTTCCAAGTTACGAATGTTGTTCGGTCTGCATATGAAAAAGTAAAGCCACGATAGGCAAAAGAGTAAAGGGAGGTGAGTGTCATCCGAGTTTCAGTCATCATTCCGACCTTAAATGCTACCCAGTATATAGAGAAGTTAATTTATGGATTAAAAAGTCAATCTATCCAACCACATGAAACCATAGTCGTAGATTCCTCATCTACGGATCAAACGGTCGATATTGCCAAATCATTGGGTGCCATTGTGTTAACGGTTAAGCAAGAAGAGTTTGATCACGGCGGTACAAGAAATTTCGCAGCTTCACATGCAACGGGAGATGTTCTTCTGTTTCTTACGCAGGATGCTATGCCGCACAATGTGTTCTTCATCGAAAATCTGATTAAACCATTGCAGGATGAACAAGTGGCGGCTGCGCACGGAAGGCAAATATCTTTGCCGGGAACTCAGTTTTTGGAGAAAATTACCAAAGAGTTCAATTACCCGCCACAGTCGTTTTACAAGTCTAAAGAGGATATACAAAGATATGGGATCAAGACATTTTTCTTCACAAATGTCTGCTCAGCTGTTAAGACCTCTGTATTCTATAAAGTGGGGAAATTCCCTGAGCCGATCATTGTAAGCGAGGATATGATGCTTTCCGCAAAATGTATACTGGCTGGTTATAAGGTGGCCTATGCAGCAGATGCTCAGGTAGATCATTCGCATAATTATACGTTGCGGCAAACTTTCAAGAGATATTTCGACATCGGCGGTGCCCTCGGCATGAACCGCTGGATACTAGATTACACCTCTGCAGAGGGCCAGGGAGGCCAGTTGCTTAAATCACAAGTTCGCCAACTCATTCGACCTAATAATTGGCGGTGGATCCCCTTGTGGATCGGGGAGTCCATAGTCAAATACATCGGGTATAGATTAGGACTACTCTATCATACACTTCCAAGAAAAATGCGTAGAGGAATGAGTATGCATCCGGGATTCTGGGATCGACGTGAAAATACAAACACAATAATGAGGTGAACGTCTTGAAGAAGCATACATTAAAGTTTATTTCTATTATCGTGCTGGTGGTCGTTGTAGGAGCGATCGGTTGGTATCAATCCGCTCAGGCAGATGGCTCTTCTACTCCAGGTAATATTGATGATCCAATCGTAACGAAGAGTTATGTGGATCAAGCCGTAGCTAAATTAGTTAAAGCGGAGCTCGACAAGAAAACAGGCGGCAAAGAAAGCGGTTCGGCAACGCTTGAAGTTGTAACGCTCCCATGGGGCAGCAAGCTCATTGTGGAAGATGGAGCTGAGATTATTGTGCGGTCCGGGAAAGCCGTTGCCTACAGTTCCGATAAAAACGGCTTATCCGATCTAACAGACGGACTTGACATCGCTCCAGGGAAGCCGCTAGCTAATAATCATCTCATCCTTGCTCCGAGGGGGGGCAGGGGCGTAGAGGCGGATCCTAAGCAGGCAAAAGGATTGATTGTTTTGGTTCGTGGGGGGTATAAGGTGGAGTAGGACAAAGAAATCCTGTGCTAGGAATAGCTTATGAGAAGCTATTTACATAAAAACTGCTTAGTAAAGGACATGACTGTGAATCCAAGGAGCTTACAATGAACTCGCCCCAAAATGAAGTTTATAGACATCATTATAAAATTACGGTCTCGGATCGTAGACAAATGAACCAGCATAAAAGCTGCGTCCTGTGGTTGACAGGACTCTCCGCTGCAGGCAAGTCAACTATTGCTAATGAAGTCGAGAAACGTTTGTTTGAGCGAAAAGTTAGCGCGTACGTTCTAGACGGTGATAACGTTCGACATGGTTTGAATCGCGATTTGGGCTTCAGCCCTGAAGATCGCAAAGAGAATATTCGACGTATCGGGGAAGTAGCCAAGCTGTTCGTAGATGCGGGCTTGTTTACGATTGCTGCCTTTATCTCTCCCTACAGAGAGGATAGAGAGATGGTGAGAGATATGTTTGCTGCTAACGAATTTATTGAAGTCTATGTCAAGTGTGATGTAGCAGAATGTGAGCGTCGTGATCCTAAAGGATTGTACAAGCGTGCAAGAGCGAAAGAAATTAAGGAATTTACAGGTATCTCTGCTCCTTACGAAGTTTCTTCATCACCTGAAATTATGTTGGAAACAGATAAACAATCCATCGAAGAATCTGTACAAACTATTATGGATTACTTGGAGAAGAACCAGTACATAGACTGTACTGTTGACGTTTGATGACACTCCATTAAGGCTTCGGAGGCCGATAAGTAATTTATTTGCGATTAAGTTGACCAGTGTTGTTACCCACGCATTATTTGTCTGAGTTAGCACTCAAGCCACAACTCTGTTAGAATATGCTGAGAACAGAGATTACTAATCTTATGCGGTTTATCGAATGTAACCTACATTAAAAAGGATACTGTATATTTATGATCAAGATTGTGCAAAAGCGGCATCTAATCTGGACATTTGCCAAACAGGACTTTTCCTCCAAATATTTTGGGTCGTTGCTGGGCATAGTATGGGCATTTATCCAGCCGACGATTACAATTCTTGTATATTGGTTTGTCTTTCAGATTGGCTTCAGGTCTGTTCCGGTCGGACAAATTCCCTACATTCTATGGTTGGTTGCAGGGATTATTCCATGGTTTTATTTCCAAGAAACACTAATGTATGCAACGAATAGCATTTCTGACAATAGGTTTCTCGTCAAGAAAGTCGTTTTTGATGTGGAACTATTGCCAGTAGTCCGTATGCTCTCTTCGCTATTTGTGCATCTCTTTTTTATCGCGGTATTGTTTATTCTATACGTGAGCTATGGGTATACCCTTCAGATATATAATTTGCAGTTAATTTATTATCTGGCAGCTATGATTTTTTTGTTGTACGGTTTGGCATTGCTTGCGTCGTCTGTAGTGATATTTGTTAAGGATATTTCTCCGTTCATTGGTATGTTGTTGCAGTTGGGTTTTTGGTTGACACCGATTTTCTGGTCCATATCGCTAATTCCGGAGAAATACGCAAATATTTTACAATATAATCCTATGTATTACATTGTGGAAGGCTATCGCAACTCATTGTTTGGAGAAGTTTGGTTTTGGCAGAACAAACCGTATTTAACGATAATTTTTTGGTCCGTAGCTTTATGTGCGGTTTTGTTGGGGCGATTTGTCTTCAGACGACTAAGACCGCATTTCTCGGATGTACTGTAGTGGAGGCCGATATGGGGGAAGATCAGGTTGGGAATGGTGTAATCAAGGTAAACAATATCAGCAAAATCTATAAGTTGTTCGATAGGGAGAAGGATCGTCTAAAGGAAGCATTGAGCTTTAGTCGGAAACAGTATCATAGGGATTTCCATGCACTTCATGATCTTACAATGGAGATTGGCAAAGGGGAAATCGTCGGTATTATTGGACAGAACGGGTCTGGCAAATCCACTTTGCTGAAAATTATCGCGGGTGTTTTAACCCCAACCTCGGGCACCGTAAGCGTATCTGGTACAATGGCCTCACTGTTGGAGTTGGGAGCGGGTTTCAACCCTGAGCTCAACGGCATCGATAATGTCTACATGAATGGATATATTATGGGTTTCACCAAAGAGGAAATGGATCGCAAGATCGCGGGGATTCTGGATTTCGCAGATATTGGCGACTTCGTCTACCAGCCGGTCAAGGCCTACTCGAGCGGGATGTTTGTACGTCTGGCCTTTGCTAGCGCGATCAGTACGGATCCTGATATTTTGATCGTGGACGAAGCATTGTCTGTCGGCGACATCGCATTTCAAAATAAGTGTTTCGCGAAGTTTGATGCTTTAAAACGAAGCGGCACGACAATTTTGTTCGTAACGCACTCTCTTGAGCTTATTACGAGGCATTGTCAGCGGGCATTGTTTATGGAGCAAGGAAGGATGGTAGCCGATGGGGCTGTCAATGATATCGTAAACCTGTATACACAATCTTTAACGCAAAGCGGGAAAATGGAATTAGTCACCAGGAAAAGTGCTGCTGAAGAAGTTCGCTTTGCAAAAGGTCCTCTCGGTAGGGAGTTGATCGAACTCGACAGTGAATTTTTTTCCAATCAGACCGAGGATGTGTTTTCTCGGCACGGCACATATAACCCGGGGGAGTTTCGATGGGGAGACCAGAGGGCCTCGATTATTGACTATTGTTTAGAAGTCGGAGGGGGGCAAGTGAATCCGACTTATATTCTCTCAAATAGTCTTGTTACAGTATATATTAAGTGTTTGTTTCACGAGCAAGTAGACCGTGTCATCTTCGGTCTGCTTCTCAAAACGATTGATGGAGTTGTTGTCAGCGGATTTAATACCAGCATGGCTCGCATTGATCTTGCCCCAAGGCAAGCAAACGAAATCTGCATACTTAAATACAGCTTTAAATTGAACGTGACTGCTGGAAAGTATTCTTTGTCTGTCGGGATCTCCGAGGAGGAGCTTAACGGCGAGGCTAAGGCTGTCGACCGAAGAAATGATGCGATTCTGTTTGAAGTGACGAGCGAATACCCTTTTACGGGAATTGTCGATTTGAACGTAAATTTTCAGTTATTAGATTAAAGCAGGAAGGTGACGACGTGTTTACTTCCCAGCAACTTCTGCTAGTATCCTCCCCCAACAATGGTGGATTGTTTACTGTTAATCATCTTCTGGAAGTGGAGGTCATCGACCATATTTCCTCCACGGGAGTTTTTATCTATAACGGTTGCTTATACAGGGCCATTCAACATGATGATCATTCGGAGATTCTCGTGTACTATCCGGATGGCTCAATTCGTTCGTTTATTCATGATGATATTTCCGATATCCATGATATATACATTTACAAAGATCGTGTGTACGTGGTTTCTACAGGTACGAATGAAGTCGTTCAAATGTCTCTGCAGGGTGCGATTCAACATCGCTATTCATTTCCATGTAAGTCGGATAGCTGGCATCTCAATTGTCTGGAGATGTGGAATGGCAAGTTGGTGGTGTCAGCATTCGGCAAATTTGATATGCATCGCGGCTACAAGAACAACACGAATGGCAATGGCATTGTTTTCGAAGTGCAAAGTGGAGAAATCCTTCTTGATAGGCTATCCCAGCCTCATTCTCCGAAATGGGACGATAACCGACTATATGTGTGTAACTCTGAAGAGAAAGAGATATGGGCCCAGACTGACAATGAAACTAGTATCCGTAAACTTCAACTAGATTCGTATGTTCGAGGGTTATGCATTACTGAAGGAACGATTTACGCCGGTCTGAGCAAGTCGCGCAACAACTCCGACTCGCAGGAGCATGGTTCAATCGTACTGATTCGTAAAACGGACTTTACTGTAGAGAATTCCATTAATATTCCATTTAACGAAGTGTATGATATCCGTATAATCGAGGCTAGCCAACTTGAGCGGTTTTCGTTTCGGACTGGTACTTACTACGATCGATTGCTTGGAGACAATCAGGAAAAGGACAGAATTATTCTTCAACAGGAGACTACAATTACTGAAGCCTCGAAAGCGATTACTCAGCTTATGGAGCAACTCAAAGACAAGGATAAGCTAGTAGCAGAAAAGGAAAGTTTACTGTCCTTGGAGTCAGCCCGGCTAGAAGCAATTATTTTAAGTCAAAATCAAAAGTTGCAGCAAATTGCGGAGTCTGAGCAGGCGGTCAAACTTGAATTGGAGCAGCAATGCAAGGAGACTTTGGAGACTAGGGAACAACTGGACATCACGGAACATAAGCTGAACGCTGCACAGCAAATGCTTCAGCAAAAGGAAGATTATCAGTTTGCTTACGAGCATAACAAGAATGTGTTGACTCAATATCAAAACGAATTGAGTGCGGCCATGACGACGAAGGCGTGGAGGGCAATGACGCTTCTGCGTAGACTGAACGAACAATTCTTGAAAGGGGATCGCGTTGAGCGAAAGAAATTCTCAAGATGGCTGATGCATAAAGCTCGCAGAAGGCCGATTGCCAAGGAACTGGAACTGGCCAGATATAGTCCTATTCGAATTAAGTCTCTGGCGGAGGTTGAACATGTTGCGGCCTCGGAAGGCCCCTCTGCAGCGGCTAATATCCTCACGATCAGTCCGGCTCTGGATACCGGAACTGCGGCTGGATTTGCATTACTACGCTTTCCAGTGATCGACTGGCATTTCCGCTGGCAGAGACCGCAACAATTGAGTTCGAAGTTCGCGCAGCATGGCTTTCCGGTGTTTTATTTTACAGTTGAAACAACGGGAGTTGGACGGACGGATCTTGACGATGAAGCTTTAGAGGCCGCAATTCAGTATTCCAGCCCTATGACCAATGTCTGGATTGTCAGGCTTTGCTCGTTCAAGACGCTGAATATATACAGGGATTCGCTGGCCGATAGTAAGGATTTAGAGCTGCTGTTTCGTTCGGTGCTTCTTATGAAGCGTAAATTCAATGTTTTTTCAACCGTTTCTTTGGTTGATTTGCCCTTCTGGGCTCCGCTTGTTTTTGCGCTATCGGATAACATAACGATTTATGATTGTATGGACGACCACGCAGGCTTTTCCACCAACTCAAAGCAAATGCTCGATCAGGAACAAGTGATGATGGAGCGCGCAGACCATGTCATCGCCACATCCCAACGTCTATTTGATAAGCTGCATAATTTGGGGGATAAGGTCTCATTGCTGCGTAATGCAGGTGAATATCATTACTTTTCGCAAATCCCGTCTGTATTGGCTGAAGAGCTGGGAGATGTAACTTCTCCAATTATTGGATACTATGGCGCCATCTCTGAATGGTTCGATATTGATCTGGTAACAGAGCTTGCAAATAAGCACCCGGAATGGACATTTGTTCTAGTCGGCGATACTTTTGGCTGCGATATCGAACAAGCCTCTCGTTTGTCTAACGTGAAATTTACCGGGGAGATTAGCTATTCGCAGTTGCCGCAATACCTGTATAGATTTGATGTCTGTTTGATTCCGTTCAAAATATACGACCTAACGCTTGCTACCAATCCTGTAAAGGTGTATGAATACTTGGCAGCAGGCAAACCTGTTATATCTACCCGGCTACCGGAAGTGGAGCTCATTGGTGATTCGCTTGTATTCCTATGCGATTCCGTTAAGGACTTTGAAACCAGCATCAAGCGCGCCCTAGAGCAGGCCAATGTCGAAGAGCTGCAGATTCAACGGAAGGTGTTTGCTGCGGCTAATACTTGGGAGACTCGTTATCAAGAGATGCTGTCGATGCTACATATGCGCTTCTATCCTAGAGTAAGCTTGATCATCGTAACGTACAATAACTGGGCATATACGAAGCAATGTTTGCAAAGTGTGTTTGCAAATAGTCACTATCCAAATTATGAGGTTATCGTAGTCGACAACGCCTCGACGGATGAGACTCGATTGCAGCTTGCGTCTATCTCGAATGAGCGGTTAAAGGTGTATCTCTCAAATGAAAATCTTGGCTTTGCTGCTGGTAACAATATAGGATTGGAAATGGCAACTGGAGATTACCTGATTTTGCTGAACAATGATACCATTGTGCCGGAAAACTGGATCAGAAAGCTGATTCGTCCTCTGGAGCAAGATGCTAAATTAGGGCTTGTAGGTCCGATGTCCAACTCTGTGGGCAATGACCAGATGCTCGATTTCTTCGTTGGCAATCCGATACAGGGGGCAGATAAGCGCTGGCTGCAGGACTTTTACGCGTTTTATGATGGCAGGGTCAGAGATACAGAACTGCTGGGCTTCTATTGTGTGGCTTTGAGCAGGGCTGCATATGAACAGGCAGGACCGCTTGATATTCGATACGGAATCGGGATGTTTGAAGACGATGACTATTGTCTGAGTGTACGAGCCAAAGGCTTCCGACTGGGAATTGTAGAGGATGCATTTGTCTATCATCATGGCAGTGCTAGCTTTAAAAAGTTGGAGAATCAGGTTTATCGAGATTTATTCCAAATTAATAAGCGTAAATTTGAAGAGAAATGGGAGCGCAAATGGAAGTTCCCACCTCATCCGTACTCTTTATTTTTCGGAGAACAAGACGAATATTCGGTTAAGCGAATCGCCGAAAGCCATAAAGGTGAAACAGTTCTAATTACCGATTCGCAGCGGGAATGGAATGAAGTCCCGATATCTATTCGTAGTCGCATTTTTTCGATGAATTCTGATGCTGTGTTGGTAATCATGCATCTGGAAACCTATTGCGGCGAGCCGATTCATGGCATACGCAAGCTGGGACCAGGGGCATATGCTACTAGCAGGCTTGATCTGCTAAAGAGCGTTAACTTCGATCATATTTATGGTTCTCCCGATGCTTCTTTCGGTATTCAGGGCAAACAACTGCTTGAATTGTAATCTATTATTGGAAGAATTGAAAGGAATGGGGATATGGGGCGGGCGATTAAGTTATTGCGGTTATTGCTGAGTGAGCCTAAAGTTGCTTCCAGAAAGGTACTCTATAAGCTATTTCGCAATTACTTTCGTCGCCCTGCTCCGAAGGCTGTTCGTGGAATGCTGAAGAGCATTTTGGAGGCAAATCCGGAACGGTCTGTATTTATATTCCCTTCACCTGGAAGTCCTTGGGGATATATGTTTCAACGTCCGCAACAGTTAGCAAAGGCACTGGCTGAGCAAGGCAACCTCGTTTTTTATTTTGGCGAGTCATCTTTTCCATATGAGCCGGACTGGAGTGTAAGAGGAGCCATGGAAATGGCTCGGAATTTGTATCTGTACAGTGACGGGAGACAGGGGACAGTTCTACTCGAAGAATTGCGCAATAGGGAAGCTTATGTGTGGCAGTATTGGCCGAGTCAGCTCAATTTTGCAAAAAAGGCTTCCTCATTGGGGATTAGGACAATATACGATTGCATTGATCATCTGACGACTTTCCGGCCCTATGCCGGGATTGCGAAAGACTTCGAGAAATCCCTTCATCATGCGCAATGGCTGCTTGCCACATCCAAAAGTATTGAAGAAGAGCTGATACAAAATGGTTATAGTCCCCAACTTGTGCCGAACGGCGTAAGTATATGCGATTTTGTAACGAGCCAGGCTGCAGATTGGCCTGAGCTTGACAAGTTGAAAGCACAATATAAAGTAATTGTGGGCTACTATGGGGCGATCGCACCCTGGTTTGATTTTGAGCTTGTACAGTATGCTGCTAAGGCTAACCCTAATTGGGCCTTTGTAATTGTCGGAGAAGTCTATGCTGAGGTACGTTCACAAGTCGAAGGCATCCAGAGGCAATGTGCCAATATGTATTTTATGCCACGTACCTCTTACAATCGGATTCCAGCATTGCTTGCCTATTTCGATATTGCCATACTTCCATTTTTAATTAACGACATCACGCGCAGCACGTCACCTGTAAAAATTTTTGAATATATGGCTGGAGGGAAAGCGACTGTAAGCACTGCGCTTCCTGAGGTAATTGGATATGAAGGAGTACTGGTAGCCGAAGACAAGGAGCAGTTTCAATCATCGTTAGTGAAGGCCCATCGATTGATGATGGATCCTGTATGGCCAGAACGGATTCGTCAAGCGGCAGTTGCTCACACGTGGGATAGACGAGTTTCTCAGGTGTTGCGTAGGTTAGGTGAAAATGGATGTGAAGCATGATATGAGTAAGCTGATAGGTATATTTAATCGTCCGGATGCTGAACTCTATCCAGGAGGAGACACCGTTCAATTGTTGGCTATCCGCAAGTTTCTGCAAAGCTGCGGGTATGAGGTGAGGATTATTTCGGACTGGCAATCCTCTCTGGAAGACTTTGATCTTATTATTCTATTTAATCTAACTCGCCCAATTGAAGCATTCTTGCAGGCCAAACAAGCCATGCGTTATCGCAAGCCATATATTGTATTCCCTGTATACTGGGACTTGGATGCATTACCGATGCAACGCGGATGGAGCGGCTTGGCAAAGAAATGTCTGCCGCAAAGGGTTAAGGATCTGATTAGGCTGCGTAAATTTGCCAAACAGAATAGCGGGGCAACCGGACAGATTACGCCCAGAGCGTCGTCCATACCGGCTATGATTAGCGAAGTGCTTGCTCAGGCAGCTTGTATATGTCCAAATTCCGAAGCCGAACGACGTCATTTGATCGAGCGGTTTCAGTTGCCGAACTCTGTTCAGGATAACATACGGGTCGTTTTTAATGGCTTGGACATTAATATAATTGAACATCCCGCTGCCTCTACCGACAAGTTTTGCTTGCCGGAATTTTTCATTTGCTGTGTGGGGGGGATTGGGCCTAGAAAGAATCAATTGAAGTTGATAGAGGCTTCCAGATCGGCGAACGTTCCGATTGTGCTGGTAGGTAGAGCAGCTCCAGGTGCTGAAAATTATTATCGCCAGATTGTAGCTGCCGGCGGGAGCGGGTTAACTCTTATAAACAACGTTCCGCAAAGCACGGTGTTTGAAATTATGAAGCGGAGCGCAGGTCACATCCAGCCGAGCTATATTGAAACGCCCGGTTTGGCTTCTTTAGAGGCAGCGGCGTTAGGGTGTTCGATTGGGGTATCCGATGTAGGTCCGGTTCGTGAATACTTTGGTTCCTATGCGCAATATTGCGAGCCGGACAATGTCGATTCGATAGCACAATGCTTGATACGACTAACGACACAACCTATCGATAGCGGATTATCTGTGCACATTAAGCAAAATTTCAATTGGAATCAAGTTTTGATTCCGCTAGACGGTATCATTCAAAGCATTGACAAGTAGCTTTTCATCTAGTGGGTTTTGTTATACTTTCGTGATTGATGCCGAAATCAGTGTTATAATGTCTCTGATTAGAATCCTTTTTATAGAAGGGATATAACGAAAAACATGAAAATTTTGATCATTATTCCCGCATATAACGAGCAAGACAACATTCAGCGGCTAATTGCGAATTTACAAAGGGAGAAACAACTGCAATATGACTTGCTGATTATTAACGATTGCTCGACAGATCACACCTCTCAGGTCATGAGGGAAATGAATGTGCCGGTGGTAGACTTGCCTTGCAATCTGGGGATTGGCGGAGCGGTGCAGACGGGGTATAAATATGCGAAGCAGCATGGTTACGATGTAGCAGTTCAGGTGGATGGCGACGGTCAGCATAATCCCAGATTTATTGCCAAAATTGTCGAGCCGATCCTTAAAGGTGAGGCGGATTTTGTCATTGGCTCACGGTATATAGAAAAAGAGGGCTTCCAATCTACGGCTTTACGTCGCGCAGGAATCTACTATTTCAGCAAGTTAATCTATCTTTTTACGAGACACAAAATTACTGATCCAACATCAGGATTTCGGGCTTGCAATGCCGAAATTATCGATATTTTTGCTAAAAATTATCCTATTGATTATCCTGAGCCGGAATCCATTGTGGTACTTACACGCAAAAAATTCCGATTAAAAGAAGTCCCCGTGGTTATGGAGGAACGATCTGCAGGGATCTCTTCCATCAAGTCATTAAAAAGCGCGTACTATATGATTAAAGTGTCTTTGGCTATCCTGATTGATCTTTTGAGGGAGCGAACGGGAGGAAGGGTCAAAAGTGATTTCGTTTAAGTTACATATCATTCTAATCGGTACCTCGGCTATCGGATTTTTATTTATTGTTAACTTGATCCGGAAGTACAAGCTGGAGCTCAAATATTCCCTTCTATGGATTTTGCTTAGCTTATCTATTTTGATCATTGGATTATTTCCGGATATTACGATTACACTATCCGATCTTCTCGGCATCGAAATGCCGGTGAACACGATCTTTTTAATTGCCCACGCGTGTTCGATAGCCATTGTATTCAGCCTGACGATCGCCCTTTCGCGACTGTCTATGAAAATGAAAGACGTAGTTCAGGAAGTTGGAATTATGAAGCGGGAAATTTACGAATTGAAAGCTCAATTAAATGCAGGAAAAGGGCGGCCATAATGAAAAAATGGATGTTGGCTATTTTCTCGACACTATTTATCGCTGAGGCGATTTATTATAACGTAATCCACGACATTCTGATTCTTATTGTATTCATGCTTGTGGCAATTGGGTTGGGTGGCTTTTTTATCAAAAAAAAGCGAGGCTACGATGGATTCTTCCTGCGAATGGCAACTGGGTTTGGTATACTGGCGTTAATAGTCTGGTTGTATAGCTTTTTTAATTTCCAACCCAAATCGATTTACTGGGTATTTTCCTTGGCGGTTATCGCTAAACAGAGAAAAGTGATTGGCGCTTCTCTGAACGATGCTTTCCGGGCTGCCCGATTCGCCTATGTTCGAAGGCCTTGGTTTTTATTTTTATTCATTGCTGTGATGCTGTTTTATTTGATTCCTGCAGTGTATCCGGTATGGCAGTACGATGCTCTGGTAAAGCATGCGGCTATTCCATTTCAAATCTCGCAAGGCTCTCAATGGGATTACAACGTTGTGGAGTTTATCGGCTACGGAGATTACGCCCTCTTACCGCATCTGCTCTATAGCTTTTTGATGTCACTAGGAAGTATGAAGGCGCTAGTGCTGTTAAACATGAGCTTTTCGTTCATGGTTTTTCTGATGCTTGTCAGACTTTCACAGACGATCATCAAAAACAAAGCCTTTCCATACTTGCTCGGTTGCATTTACTTTACTACGCCGCTTATTTATGTGCTTTCCACGATTTTATATATTGATATTGTTCCGCTGTTTTTCATTATGAGTGCTTTGTTATATTTTCGGAATTTCGATAAGAATACAATTGTTTCTAATCTTTACAGTCTATTCTTCCTTTTGGGAGTGGCTTTTTTTGCGAAGCAAACATCTATTTATTTAATTGTGCCCATTACAGTTGTAGCAGTTTACTTCACCTGGAGAGTGCTGTCTTTCAAACAGGGTCTGCATCGATTAACCGTCAGCTTTTTGATTTGCATTGCGTCGTTTGCCCCCGTAATCGCTCTTATTTGGTATAAAACTGGGAATCCGGTATTTCCGTTTATGAATCAGACATTCCAAAGTCCGTATTTTCCGGCGTTCAATTTCACCGACCCGTTTGATGATGCGAAGCTTGGCTTTTCAATTTCTTCTTTGTTATCAATCGTATTTCACACGAGCAGAAATATGGAACTGGAGGACGGTGGACTGGGATATTTCCTGTTACTCGTTCCACTTGCGCCAATCGTGCTCATCTTCAAGAGAAATAAGCTGGCCGGCTTTTTAACGTTTATTTGCTTGGTTTCTTATGTGCTTTCTATCGGAATGACGAACAATATCCGGTATTTCTTCGGAGCTATTGTCATTGCGACGATCCTGGTTGCTTTTGTTATTACGTTCGTGTGCAATATATTATTTCGAAACGCAACAATGAACATGGCGGTTCATGTGGTTATTATCGCCCTGCTTGCTGCACCAAATATGTATTTCATTGTAAAACCGAGCTACTACTGGGGGGTTCAAAAAGAAATGATTAACCCCCATGATAATTTTATGATGAATAAAAATGAGTCCATTCTTGAGGCGGTTAATCGTAAGGATGTGCGGTTGCTTTCCAACAATGACCCGTTTCGTGGTACATTCGCAGGTAGCTACTATACGCTGACGTGGTATAACACGCTGCTGACAGACAAGCTACAACAAGGTCAGATTGATCCGGTGGAACTGATGCAGTCTTTCGATTATTATCTGATCGATAAGAGAATTCCTGTAAACTTTGGAGACCAAATGACGGAAAACAATCAGAAGCTGCAAGGAGTTTTGCACAAGGTTCAGGAAAATCAGTCTCATGTGTTGTATCAAGTTAGCCATAAAACAATCTTGATAGATCAGAGTTATGCCGAGCCGCTGCAAGTCAAAGTTTCCAGTCCTACTGTACTTCCTTTCAAGGTGGAGGGAAATCAGTACAGAATCGATTTGGAAGTGGGACCGGCGAATGCGGGGAATCATATGGGGCGCTGGCAGATCAACTGGGTAGACGATAAACAACAGTTCATTTCTACGTCTTTGATCCCTTTTGAACTGGAAAACAAACGAAAGCACTACATCTCCGACATTATTAGCGATGTACCGAAAAATGCGGATAGCGGCATTTTGTATCTCACTAGTCATGATGAGCAGCCTATCGCTATCCATAGCGTACAGTTGATTCAACAATCGAGAAGTAACGTAAATATCATCGACCAGCTGCTTGATCAATACAATCGTAAGTGGCCCTATGTGGAACGTTAAGGAGGAGCCAATAACATGTTAAAGGTAGGAATTGTAGGCTTCGGTAAAATGGGCATGCTGCACGGCGGGCTGCTAAATGCGCTGCCGGATGTACGCATCGAAGCGGTAACCGACACGTCGAAGCTAGTGCTAAAGGGTTTTAAGTCGGTGTTTCCATCCGTCAAGTGTTTCACTTCGTATGAAAAAATGCTCGACGAATGCACGTTGGATTTAGTTATCGTGACTACCCCATCGTTTAGTCACGTACCGATCGCTCTGCAGGTTATCAATCGCAACATTCACGTTTTCGTGGAAAAACCTTTGAGTAACAATCTGCAAAGCGCGTTGGAACTAGCCAAGAGCGGTAACAGCAGCAAGCTAATTACGATGGTCGGATTCTGCATGCGCTATAATCCGATGTTTGCGAAAGGGAAACAAATTATCGAGGCTGGAGAACTTGGCGGAATCACCGAAGCTTCCGCCTATATGTATTGTTCGGACATTATGTCCGAGCAGAAGGGCTGGCGATTTAACCCTCAAATTTCCGGCGGCGGCGTGTTGATTGATTTTGGCATTCATATGGTTGATATGCTGTATTCCTATTTTGGTAAGATCAACGCGGTATCCGGAACGATTAATAGTATTTATTCTGCACAAGTGGAAGACGAGGTCTCGGCGGAGTTTGATTTCCAAAATGGTGTCAAGGCCCAACTACACTCTAGCTGGAGCAATCCCGAATATCGCAAGCCCTATTACAAGCTGGTGGTAACCGGAAGCAAGGGCACTATGACGATAACCGATCAGGAGTTGAGTATCGATCGTCCGGGTACAGAGCCTGAGAAGCTCTATTATCCGGATCTCTACGAAGGCGTTCATATCGATATTGGAGGTCCTCACTTTAGCAAGCAGATGAAGGATTTGGTCGATGCCATCAGTCGCAATGAAAATTCGCAAGCGGACCTTACCGTCGGAGTCTATATTCAGCATGTTGTAGAGTCGATCTACGCTGCTGCAGCGTCCGGGGGAAAAAAGATGATAAGCGAGGACTTTTAACATGAATCTGGACTCGGTTATATTGGGAGACAACCAGTTTTTCGGAGTGAACCATATGTCCCATGAGCGGGGCAAACAGACTCAGGAACAATTCAAAAGCATGGACGAAATAAAAAAAGTCCTTTACATGGCAATGGAACACGGCGTGAAAGGTGTAATGTTCTCTACGCATCCCTCCATCTATCAAATTACCGATATGATGCGGGCGGACTCCGCTTTGCGTGATCATTTCAATATATATGTCAATGTGCCTTACATCGTAAAGTATGTCACGATGGTAAACGAAATGGGCCTGTATAATACAATCAATAAGATATTGGAAGGTCTCAGTACGATCGATAAAATGAAATATGTTTTGCAGGGAATAATCAACGCCGGCACCCAGAATTATTTGCAAATCGTAAATCGGCTAATCGACGCCGAATTGAATCCCTTTCATGGTTTAAATATCAAAGCAGTGTTCTTGCATAATGTGTTAGGTGATCTGGTTCTAGGCTATAACATGGAAAAAGTGATTCGCAACTTTGACCAATATATTCGTTCCAAATATGACGCGCTTCCCGCTTATGGCACACTAAACTATCCGCTGTTTTGCGATTTGCTTGATAAAGCTGGCATATCCGGAGTACCTGTCATGACCTCGGTCAACAAGAAAGGATTTCTAATGAATCCGAGTCGGGAAGTGACCGAGCAGGCGATCGAGAATTCTAATCACACCGTGATTGCGATGGCCACATTGGCTTCTGGGAGAATCCCGCCTCAAGAAGCGTATGAGTATCTATTTTCGTTGCAACGCGTAAGACATGTGATTGTGGGTTTGTCTTCTCAGAAGCATGCGGACGAAACATTCAAAATCTTAAGACAGTATTTGCCTCATAGTTAAGGAGTTGAGTTTCATTTTCCTGAAGCTTATTTTACCGGTAGTGGTGGCCTGTTTGTGTAATACTGTCGGCAACACGCTGTGGAAATATTATTTTGCGAAGCACACGGTTTCTTTTTCAAGTGTCGGAAGCATTTTGTCCATATTGTTTTCTTTTCAAGTCATTTTAGGCGTTGTGTTTTATTTCGGTTCAATGCTGTTATTTCTCTTTTTGTTGTCACGCAATAATCTCTCGTTAGTTATTCCATTAACATCGTTAACTTATATTCTTAATATTTGTGCCGGTGTGTTGATCTTCAAAGAAAAAGTGTCGATGTTGCAAGCGGTAGGTAGTGTCATCGTGTTTATCGGCATACTTGTAATGATGAGCAGCGGAGTGATTAAGGGGAAATGAAGCCTATCTTTTGAGGAGCGAAGCAACTAGGCTAACTGCAAAAAGTTAATAATGTTGAGTCGAGGTGCTCAGGTTGAAAAAAAAGGAGTTTTATATCGTAACATTGATCTTCTTGTTGCTGGCTATTTCTTTAACGAGCATACGATTCTTCAATTGGCTTCCAGACCAGGGAGACAGTGCTTTTTTATTTGATTTGACGGAGAATATCGCGTATACGGGGAAGCCAGAATCGGGGGTCGCCGGAGGGATCGTCAACTATTTGTTCGACAAGCATTATACGATCATGCCGATAGAACAATTTATTACGGATAGTTTGCAAATGCCGGAAGAGTACAAAATGAATTTTTTTAAGTATCATACTTATTTATTTCTTTACGTGGTCGCTCCCTTGGCTTGGCTGATACCTGTAGATATTCTGCTAAAAGCATTAACGGTGGGATGTTTTGTCGGCATCCCTTACTTGCTGTATATGTTTATGCGTAGACGCGGGGTGTCGATTGGCGCAGCAGCGTTGTTTTGCGTTCCGCTTGTATCACATCCCGCATGGTCTCAAGCTTTGCAGGGACAGCTTTATGTCGACCGCTTTTTTATGTTTTTTGGTCTGTTGTTTGCTATCCTGTTTACGAGCGCGAAGCCGAATAAATATTACATTCTATTTTCAGCTTTGCTTGCCATGACCTTTACCGAGAGAACCGGACTGATCGCCGGGTTGTTTGCTGTAGGTTTTGTAACGCTGTACTGGAAAAAAATTGACACGCTGAAATATTATCGTCTCACGATTGGTTTAGGAATGATCATAGGATCAGCTTTGTTGAAAAAATTGTTTACCAGTTACGAAGCCTACAACAATTTTTTGCCGCAGAGCTATCAAGAAGTAGTATCGAGGTTGCAAAATCCCGAGTTTATGGAAATGGCATGGATTTTTTTGTTGTTTAATGTGGTGCTCATGGGCTTCTTTATGTTCTTCAACTGGAGGGTTGCTTTACTGGCGTTCGGTACGATGCTACCCAATATTATTGGTAACATCGGAGGAGCTGAAAAAGTTGGTTGGATGTCTCACTATCACAGCAACTATTATCCGTTTCTTGCATTTGCAGCGGCTACAGGATTTGTCGTATTGAATGCCAGATTGCGAGAAGCAGGGGCAAGAAAACTTTGGGTGGGAAGCGCAATCCCTGTGGCGATCACAGTATGTATGGGGCTTATTAATCCTTACGAATTCAAGTCGGTCAACATTTCTCTACAGAATGTGGCTTACAACCCGTTTTATAAACATGCCAAGGATTTGAGGCTTTTTTATGCCGATGACTACGGCAAAGTGATCAAGGACAGTAAGAAGCAAATTCAAGCGGCTGTTCCTGAGGGCTCTGTTGTCACAGTGCCTGAAGGAGCTATGGCGAATTTATATAAGAATCGACAAGTGAATTTCTTTCCTGTTGGCATCGAGCAGGCGGACTACGCAGTCATGACGATCTTGGGGAAAGATGAGACGACCGGAGCTTATATTTATGGAGGTACCGCCAGCTACTTGGGGCCGGAAGCAACGGGAAAAATAAATGCAGCTATTGTGGAAAGAATGAAGCTCAGTGGCTATGATTTTGAAAATCCGGTGCTCGTTGGGCTTGTCGGAATTGCTGTTGTGAAGAAGATAAAGCCTTAGTGTGAAAAGTCAGACCTGACAAGACGACGTATTAATAATCCGGTTATGGATGGTAATGATGAAACTGCATGAGTCCTTAAGATTTGTGATAGTTGGGATATTAAACACGGTTGTAGGGTTTGCTGTATATTTTTTATGCGTGTATTTTTTAGGTCTCCACTACACGTTATCGTTAGTGATCTCCCATATCATTGGTGTTTGTCATAGTTATTATTGGAACAATAAGTGGACATTCAAGGCTGGCAAAGTTGAAGCCGGAACGATTTACAAGTTTATTACCGTTTACGGCATCACTTTTTCTTTGAATCTTTTACTTTTGAGTGTTTTAATCTTTTTTATGAACCAGATCTTCGCGCAAGCGATAACCCTAATGATTACGACAATGATTAGTTTTGTAGGACACAAATATTGGAGTTTCAGAAAAAATAGAACGGAGTCGGGTGCGGATGTATAAAGTCGGAAACGTTGTCGGAGTTGAGAATGTTGAAGGATACTTGGGGCTTATTGTTGATAGTGTCGAGGGGGACTATATTGTTGTTGAATTGTCGAACGACTCACAGTCAAACGACCAACAAACGTCCATTCGACTTGAACATGATACTCGCTCCTTATTTTGCGATTGGGGAAAAAGGAAAACATTCTCTTCAGATCGGCTTATTCTCAAAGGCAGCTTGAACCATTCGGAGCTGGAGAAGGTTTTAAGATTAGATATACTAACAAAAGTAGAAGGATTCTATCACTTGTTTCATGAAAAGAAAAGCAGCTTCAACGAAGATACGGATTCCTTATCCTATGGAGGCCGTGTCTACGACGAACGGGAGATGAAAATTCTCATCGATTCCTCTCTCGACTTTTGGTTGACGGCAGGCAGATATAGTAAACAATTCGAAAAAGAGTTCGCGGAATTTCTGGGGGTCCGTTATGCATTGCTGACGAACTCTGGTTCTTCTGCTAACCTTCTGGCTTTTTCGGCACTCACTTCCTCCAAACTTGGCGATCGTAGAATAAAGCCCGGGGATGAGGTCATTACGGTTGCAGCCGGCTTTCCGACGACAGTGGCGCCTATCGTGCAGAATGGTGCGGTACCCGTTTTCTTAGACGTGGATTTAGGTACGTACAATATTTTAGCCGATCAAATTGAAGAAGCAATTACGGAAAAAACAAAAGCGATTATGATCGCACACACGATGGGTAATCCGTTTCAGCTAGATAAAGTTATGGAAATAGCGAATAAGTATAATTTGTGGGTAGTGGAGGACAACTGCGATGCTTTAGGTTCACTCTACAACGGCAAATTAACGGGAACATTTGGACATATTGGGACCTCCAGCTTTTATCCTCCCCACCATATGACAATGGGAGAGGGCGGTGCGGTCTACACGAACGACGCCAAATTAAAAATGATCGTTGAATCTTTCCGGGACTGGGGCAGGGATTGTTGGTGCCCTTCTGGGTGCGACGATACTTGCAAAAAGAGATTCGGGTGGCAGTTGGGTGCATTGCCTGAGGGATACGATCATAAATACACTTATTCCCATATCGGTTACAATCTTAAAGTAACCGATATGCAAGCAGCCATTGGCCTTGAGCAGCTTAAAAAGGTTACGGGCTTCTCGGAAGCGAGAAAGAAGAACTTTAATCGATTGCTTGCCGGTCTTTCCCATCTTGATGAGTATTTCATTTTTCCTAGGGCAACCGATAATTCAGATCCAAGCTGGTTCGGATTTATTCTTACTGTAAGAGATAATGCTCGGTTTACCAAAAATGAAATCGTAGGTTATTTGGAGAAAAATAGAATCCAAACGAGGATGCTTTTTGCAGGAAATCTGACTAGGCAACCTGCCTTTCAAAATATAAATTACCGCATCCATGGAGAATTGAAAAATACGGATAAAATTTTGCATGACACGTTTTTGGTGGGCGTGTATCCAGGGCTATCCGATCAGATGATCGATTATATGGTGAAGAAGATTAATGAGTTCGTAATGACTGCGCAACCGTGACGGGGAGGGACTAAGAATGAAAGTTGTCATTTTAGCCGGGGGTTATGGCACTCGAATTAGCGAGGAATCCCATCTTAGGCCTAAACCGATGATTGAAATCGGCGGCCGGCCCATTCTATGGCACATCATGAAAATTTACTCTTCGTATGGCTTTAATGATTTCATTATTTGTTTAGGATATAAAGGTTACTATATAAAAGAATATTTTGCGCATTATTACTTGCATGAATCCGACGTTACCTTTGATTTCAAGAATAATAATCAATATGTTACCCATGAACATACGGCCGAGCCATGGAAAGTAACTCTTGTTAACACGGGAATAGATACGATGACTGGAGGCCGGTTAAAGAGAGTTCAAAAATACTTAGGTAATGAGCCTTTTATGCTAACTTATGGGGATGGAGTCGGCAGTGTAGATTTAGGAAAACTATTAGAGTCTCACCGTAAGCAAGGGAAAGTTGCAACCGTGACATCCGTCCAACCGGGCGGCAGATTCGGTGCGTTGGATTTAGGACAGAACAATCAAGTAAATGGTTTTCAAGAGAAACCAAAAGGCGATGGAGCATGGATTAATGCCGGCTTCTTCGTATTCGGTCCGGAAATATTCGATCATATCGCAGGAGATTCTACGATATTAGAGAGAGAACCCTTAGAAAGGTTGGCATCTAATAAGGAATTGATGGCGTTTAAGCATGACGGTTTCTGGCAACCAATGGATACCCTCAGGGACAAAAATTATTTGGAGGACTTGTGGAAAGAGGGGAAAGCACCTTGGAAGCTATGGGAATAATTGATACGACATTTTGGAAGGGCAAAAACGTTCTGATTACCGGCAATACCGGTTTTAAGGGCTCCTGGCTTTCATTGTGGCTTACTCGACTTGGGGCAAACGTAACGGGATATTCACTGAAACCGCCAACAACACCGTCCTTGTTCGAGTTGACGGGAAATCATAAGTTGTATGAGACATATTTTGAGGATATTAGAGATCGTGAAAAGTTGAGGAACGCGGTCCAACTGGTCAAACCGGAAATTGTGTTTCATATGGCAGCCCAACCGCTTGTAAGAGCCTCTTACAAAGACCCAGTAGAGACATTCACGACGAATGTTCTGGGAACAGTCTATTTGCATGAGGCTTTACGTGAATACAATGGCGCCAAGGTATTCATTAACGTAACCACTGACAAATGCTATGAGAATAAAGAATGGCTTTGGGGCTATCGCGAAAATGAGCCGCTTGGCGGACACGATCCATATTCCAGCAGTAAAGCTTGTTCAGAGCTAGTTACTGCATCGTACCGCAGCTCATTTTATGATCAAGAGAATAGCGGTATGCAAATTGCTTCGGCAAGAGCCGGAAACGTAATCGGCGGCGGCGATTGGGCAGAGGATAGACTCATCCCGGACTGTGTAAGATCCCTTCTGAATAACGAGAAAATAATAATAAGAAACCCGCATGCCATTCGTCCGTGGCAGCATGTATTAGAACCCTTGAGCGGATATATGGTTTTAGCTCAGAAGCTTTACATGGAAGGAAAAACGTATGCCCAGGCTTGGAACTTCGGCCCCGACGATGAGGATGCGAAACCGGTAAAATGGATCGTGGAGCAGTTGACTGAAAAATGGACGGATAATCAAGGCTTTGAACTAAATCATGCGGATCATCCTCATGAAGCGCACTACTTAAAGCTAGATTGTTCGAAAGCGAAGTATATGTTGAACTGGAGACCAAGGTGGTCATTAAGTGCAGCCATCGACAAAATTATTGACTGGAATATCGAATATAAGAACGGACAAAATGTACATAGTATTTGCTCTAAACAGATAGATGTTTATATGAAATCTCTATGAGAGGAGAACGACAATTGAAAGTATCCGACTATATTGTCGATTTTATCTCCAAGAAGGGAGTATCGCATGTCTTTGAATTTATTGGCGGTGCGATCGTCCATTTAATCGACTCAATTGCGTTGAGAGATGACATGAAAACGATATCCGTACGCCATGAACAGTCTGGAGCATTCGCAGCAGAGTGCTACGCGAGAATTAATGGTAAACTTGGCGTTGCAATGGCGACTAGCGGGCCAGGCGCATTAAATTTGGTTACCGGAATCGGCAGCTGCTATTTTGATTCGGTTCCATGTTTATTTATTACAGGGCAGGTAAACACCTATGAATATAAATTTGATCGTCCTGTAAGACAGATTGGATTTCAGGAGACAGATATCGTAAGTGTAGTGAAGAGCTTGACTAAATACGCGGAGATGGTTGTTGAAGCGAATAAGATTAGATTCCATTTGGAAAAGGCCGTATATTTTGCGCAATCGGGAAGACCTGGCCCTGTTCTGCTGGATATTCCAATGAATCTTCAACGGCAAGATGTCGATCCCGAGCAATTGGAGAGTTTCTTCGACAGTACGGAATATAAAGAAATTGTTCAATCGGAAACCTATCGCAAAGCTGTGCCTGACGATCAAATTCAACTAATTATTAGACTCATTCAAGAAGCGAAGCGTCCAATAATTCTAGCAGGCGGGGGAATTCGAACGGCTAACGGACAGCAACAATTTGAACATTTCGTTAATAGGACTAACATTCCTGTTGCCTGCTCTCTGATGGGCCTTGATGTGCTTCCGCATACTCATCCGTCATACGTCGGCTTAATTGGTTCGTATGGGAATCGTTACGCCAACATGGCTCTAGCTAATGCTGATTTCATTCTTATTCTAGGCTCCAGACTGGATACAAGGCAAACAGGAACGAGACCGGATACTTTCGGAAGAGCAGCCATAAAGGTTCATATAGATGTCGACGCGAATGAGTTAAATGCAAAGGTAAATACGGAAGTCGTCATTCACGCCGAATTAAAGGATTTCTTGGATCAGATAAACGGAGCTATCGCTAATCATGATTTTATAGCCCCGACTGCGTGGAATGAAAAAATTCAGCAATTTCGATCAAAGTATTCAGAGCTACCGGACCAAGGTACGAATAACACAATCGACCCTAATCGATTTATGGAGATGTTATCCTCGAACTGCAACGAGGGCGATATAGTTTGTTTGGATGTCGGACAACATCAAATGTGGGCTTCTCAATCTTTTCATTTGAAGGAACAACAACGATTGATTAATTCCGGCGGTATGGGGGCAATGGGTTTCGCTATACCGGCAGCGATAGGCAGTGCATTTCTGACCACGAATAATGTCATTGCCATAGTGGGCGATGGAGCCGTCCAACTCAACATCCAAGAACTGGATACGATTAAGCGCTACAAGTTGCCGATTAAAATATTCGTTGTCAATAATAATTCGCTAGGAATGGTAAGGCAGTTCCAAGAGTTGTACTTCGATGGCCGCAAGCAGTCTACCGTTTATGATGCACCAAATTTCTGCAACATTGCTATGGCCTACGAGATCGAATCATTTAACATCATTAATTGGAGCGAAGCGGAAAGAATTGTTCAACAGGCTCTCAATTGTAAGGGTCCGGTGTTGGTGAATGTCGAGGTATCTAAAGATTCAGCAGTAAATCCGAAACTCGTTGTTAATCGACCAATCGAAGACATGTACCCGCACTTGGATCGTGAAGAATTACGGGAGATGATGCTCATCGACCTTGTTGAGGAAGTGGATGTACCAAAATGAGCCATACCCTGAAAACGGAGCCGATTTGCATTTCCATATTGGGAAGCACTAGCCATGTCGCTAAAAACATTATCTATTATTTCGGACAAGATGGCCGTTATCGCTTGATATTGTTCGCTCGTTCTACTGAACGAGTGCAAGACTTTTTAGCGGAAACCCAAATGGAACTAAATTTGATTGAAGTGCGCCCTTATGAAGAATTTGATAAGGGTTTCTACGATGTCGTTATCAATTGCGTGGGAGTAACGCAGGGTAACGTATTAAATGATCAACCGAATGAAGTTTTTCAGGTGGGAGAGAAGTATGATAACTACGCCTTGAAGTATATTAAGGTACATCCTGCTTGTCTGTATATTCATATAAGCAGCGGAGCGGTGTATGGCGGTTCGTTCGAAAATGCGGTGAATTCTCGATCACAAGCTATCATTAATGTCAATGAACTAAAGAATTCAGATTACTATGGGATTGCAAAGCTGTATATCGAGGCGAAGCATCGATCCTTAAACCATTTAAATATTGTAGACTTGAGGGTTTTTAGCTTCTTTAGCAGGTTTATCGATTTAAACTCAA
Source organism: Cohnella sp. LGH (assembly GCF_017671885.1). Taxonomy (NCBI): domain Bacteria; kingdom Bacillati; phylum Bacillota; class Bacilli; order Caryophanales; family Paenibacillaceae; genus Cohnella; species Cohnella sp. LGH. The sequence goes on along the minus strand of NZ_CP072117.1, from coordinate 8,101,328 downwards.
GCTTCTTGCTGTCCGACATTATTAATTGCTTGAAGAAGAATGAAGCCTTGAGCACAAACAATGAAGAGTTGGTTCGGGATTTCCTTCACCCTCTAGATTTAATAAACATGATTCAAAGCTGTGTTCATACAAGAAGATTAAATGAATCTTTTGATCTTTATAGTAAAAGTGCGATCTCTAAATCAGAGATTTTGAACTTTTTCCAGGGAAAGTACGGTTTGCAAATCGAGTCATCGCAGGTCCAGTTGGGCAGTTCAGTCGGCGGCCAGAAGAGAAACTATTTCTCTGAAAATAACTCGGCTACAAAAGTCGGGTATTTTCCTCAATACAGTTCGCTAGATTGTATTCGTGATGTAGCTGCGGTGCTGCTATTTAAACTAAAAGAATAAACGAGGTCTATTTCCAATGAAGCTCATCAGTATCGTAACGCCTTGTTACAATGAAGAGGAAAACGTTGAGGAACTGTATTTTCAAGTAAAAGCGATATTCGATACGCTAAATGGCTACGAGTACGAGCACATCTTTATAGATAACGCCTCTAAAGATCGCACCGCATCCATTCTGAAAAAAATAGCGATGCAAGACTCACGCGTAAAGGTAATTATTAATTCGCGTAATTTTGGTCACATCCGCTCTCCATATCATGCGTTGCTGCAAGCGGCGGGGGACGCCGTTATTCTTTTGGTTGCTGATTTGCAAGACCCTCCGAAGATGATCGTTGACTTTATTAGAAAATGGGAAGAGGGCTACAAAGTTGTTCTAGGGGTTAAACATCAAAGCGAAGAATCCAAATCGATGTTTTTCATCCGGAAGATGTACTATAATTTTATCAATAGAGTTGCCGAAATAGAGCTTACTAAGAACAATACGGGATTCGGGTTATACGATCAAAGAGTTATAGAAGTACTAAGAAAAATCGATGATCCCTATCCTTATTTTAGGGGGCTGATATCGGATATTGGCTTCGAAAGTTACAAAATCGAGTACGTTCAACCGGCACGAAAAAAGGGAATCACTAAAAACAATTTTTATACGCTGTATGATATCGCAATGTTGGGAATTACCAACCACTCAAAAATCCCGCTTAGGTTGGCAGCTCTACTCGGCTTTGTTATGTCAGGATTAAGCTTTCTGGTAGCGGTAATTTACTTTTCAGCGAAGCTAATATTCTGGAATTACTTCACGGTTGGGATGGCTCCGTTAATTATTGGTCTGTTTCTGTTCTCCTCCGTTCAGCTGTTCTTTATCGGAATTATTGGCGAGTATATCGGTTCAATTCATACACAAGTGCTCAAAAGACCCTTGGTCATCGAGAAGGAACGAATCAATTTTCATGATTCTTTGAAATCTTTCGAGCCGGCAGGGAAAGAAATTAGCAGTGAAGCAGATATCCAAGAGGCAAACAAGAAAGTGAATGTAGGAGTGTAAGGCTTGTCTTTATCGCAAATGAATTCGAATGGGGATACAATATGGCTCGACGGCAAGAGAGTGGGAGCTCGCAAAACACCAGTTCTTTTCTAAAACAGAAGATAGGGCACTTAAAGCTTCGACATATTCTCTACGGCGAATGGGAAGCCTATTTGTTTTGGATTGTCAAATCGATCCCGGGTATTCCTGGTTTCGTGCTGCGCACTCTGGTAGCCAAGGTGTTGTTTAAACAATTGTTTGGGATGGCTTATATTCAGCCTAATGTGGTGTTCGTGTATACCAATCGGTTAAAGGTCGGCAAATCGTTCGGCGTAAATAGCGGAACATACATCAATGCCATTGGGGGTATCGATATCGGGGATTACGTACTTTTAGGCCCGAATGTCACCATCTCGTCCGGTATTCATCCCATCGAAGCAAGATACCCTCCAATCTTTACCCGCCCGACAGTTCCTAAGCCGATTGTCATTGGAAATGATGTGTGGATTGGAGCAAACGCCGTGATTATGCCAGGTGTAACCCTTGGCGAAGGAACTGTAGTAGGGGCAAATGCAGTTGTGACCAGAGATACGGAGCCCTATTCGGTAATGGTAGGCGCACCAGCGAGGAAGGTTCGGAATCGATGACCATTCTGACCTTGCATCGCAAATCTCTACCCAGTTGTTAAGTTTCTTTATTTCAGTAGACCGTATCATCTCTCTTTAGGGTTTCTTCAATCGATTTCGTGTGCGACCCAGTAAGGGGTTATCCAATATTTTTGCTTTTTTGGTAATTTTTCTATCCCTATCCGCAATTTCTTGCTTCAAGTCCTCGATCCATCTATTAACTTCCTCTTGATGGCGAAGCATTGTTGCTATGCTCTCATCTCGCTTGTTACTCTCTTGTTTTAATGAATTAATATAGTTATCTTTTTCTGCAATAATATTGTTTTGAGACGGCGCAGATCAGCCTGCAATAGGGCCGTTGTGCGAACTTCTGTGTAGGGCTCTTAATGATTGGTTTGAGAGTCCCCGGTATGCTAGACTTGCTATGTATCCATCACTTTTGGCAGCCTTCATGCTGTAAAATCCGGGAGGAATACGATGATTCTATCTGTCGAAGTATGCTATGTTTGCGGGGAGCTCGCCAACTTTACAATTGAGGACAACGCCACCTTGTTGCGGGAGGCTACTTGCAGTCACTGCCATGCGAGTATTCGAAATTCGGATACGGCTAAAATCCTGATGTTAGCAGTCACCGGAAGAGATATCCCGCTCCTACATGGAGTCGACTTGCTCGCCTCCAAAAAGATATCGATCTTGGAAGCGCAAGCGAGCGGCGCCATTCACCGCGTATTAAAAGATTATCCCTATTACACTTGCTTTGAATTTATAGACAGTACCGAGCCAGGGGTGATTGTCAATGGTGTCATGAGCAATGACTTGCAGCAATTGTCATTCAATGACGAGTCGTTCGACATCATTATCAGCCAGGACGTGTTCGAACATATCGAGCAGCCTGAGCTTGCACTCGCAGAGCTGAATCGCGTGCTCAAGCCGGAAGGCTGTCACGTCTTTACCGTCCCCCTGCATGAAACCTCGCCTACCCAATCGAGGGCGAACTTAAGACCGATATTCCACGGAGATGCACTTCGGGCGGGCGGAGCCCTTGTGTACACCGACTGGGGGACCGATCTCCCTGAAATCACGTCGCGCTTCGGGATGGAGACCAAGCAATGGAACCTCCACGTTTTTTATCAACCAGCTGAGATTACGAATGTGGACATTAGCTATTCCGACTATCTGACAACCGATCCGCTGTACTATTATCGCTACAACTCCATCGTTTTCGAATCTCGGAAAAAAGCGCGTGTGCATTCGGAAATACGCAGCGTCAGCAAGCTACAGTTGCTTCAATTCGAACCGAATGCCATTGTGGCAGGCGTCCCGTTTAATGTTCAATCCTCCGGAGACAGCGCCATTTGGGCGCTTGCGCAAAACCTGACGAGTACGACGGTCATGAAGATCGACGATGTCGCGCTGGTTAGTCATGCGAACGTAGAAGAAAATCTTATAACCGCTGTTGTCCCTGCATGGCTTTACACATTCAAGGGAACGCACACCCTGTACCTTTACGATTCCGCAACAAAGCAAAAATCGAATGGATTGCCCTTTATCGTAAGCGAAAATAAGCAGGTGCCCGACATCAATATCGTCCAATTGCAGCAAGAATATATTAATCTGGCCAAGAAGCTCCACCTGTCAAAGACAAACATGAGCGAGCTTACATTCGAAGGATGGGGTATGGCGACCAATCACCAGCTCCCCTGGGATGACGAATATCAGTGGGAGACCTTCCGAACCGCGAGCGAAGATATTAAAAGAAGGTTCAACTTCGGCTTGAAGGCAGATACAGGCATCCATGCGGGCAACGCGGATCATCTGCTCTGGCGACATTGGGTCGTAGCTTTCGTCATTCAATATGCGCTGGAATTTACGGAAATTAATCATACAAGGTGCAATTTCGTAGAATGCGGAGTAGGAGACGGCATGTCCGCCTTCTTCGCGCTTCGCGAATTGAATCACTTCGAGCAAGAATGTCCGTCATTCGACTATAGAATGCACCTTTATGACTCTTGGGGGATGATACTAGGCGACAATCTCCCTGATAGCGAACATTCGATGCTCGGCAAATACAGAAATAATTCATTTGAACGGGCGCAAATGAACCTTGCTGAATTCGAACCTCGCATCGAGTATCATAGAGGATACATTCCGGACACCCTGACGGAGTCAATCTCCCCGATTTCCTATCTCCATATCGACCTGAATTCGGCGCAAGCTACCATTGAAGCATTAGGGTTCTTCTATCCTTCATTGCAAGCAGGAAGCGTCATTCTCTTCGATGATTACGGATGGCTACCGCACGCAGAGACCAAATCGGCAATTGATCGTTTTCTGGCGGATAAACCCGGTAAGCTATTGAAGATGCCCACCGGTCAAGCGATATTTTATTACCGCACACCGTGATAGGAGATTAGTACAATCAGATTGTGACTCTGGGCGAGCGTCTGTTGGGCTCGAATTCTTCGCCGCCAGAGGCTATATAGTTTACGGAACGGGAGTGTTGCAATTTATGTCAGATGATTTGCTGAAAACCATCGATCAACTATCTCCTGCCCAATTTATGGAGCTCTGCGATAAGTTTTTTGGTGTTCTCTCGAAAAATTATATGAATAGAGTGCCTGGCGTTTATCATCCTGATAATCGGATTGTGGAATTAGCCCAAAAGAGAAATCTTATATGTCTACCTGCTCATTTTTATTCTCCTGTTCCGACAAAGGAAGAGATTCGTGATTATAGAAATGATGAATATAGTACTGTTGGAATTGGCTGGAATGATGCTGTTCAATTATCCTACCTCAATGCATGCAAAAACATACAGACGGATCTGCTTTCTTGCTCGATTGATCAGAAGAATGAATTCGAATTTTACTGGAATAATAGTTCGTTTTCGCACTCAGATGCCGCTTTTTACTATTCTCTAATTCAAATTAAGCATCCGAAAAAAGTCATTGAAGTGGGTGCCGGAAATTCCACTAAGTTGGCAATCTCATCATTATTAAAGCAGGAGTCTAATGTTAGCAACATTCTATCGATCATCGAGCCCTATCCGTCAAACGAGTTAAACAGTATCGCCAAAAAAAACAAGGTTGAAATTATTGAACGCAAAATTCAAGATGTACCCATTGAATATTTCGCTCGACTTGAAGAAAATGATATTTTATTTTACGACGGTTCCCATGTATCCAAATTTGGTAGTGATGTTAATCATTTTATTTTCAATATCCTCCCTACTCTTAAAAGCGGTGTGCTTATTCATATCCATGATATCTTTTTACCGAATGAGCTCCCTTCTAACTGGGTAGATGAACTTAATCTCTTTTGGAATGAGCAATACGTTTTGCATGCTTTTTTAATGTATAATGAGAGTTTTGAAATCGTATTTTCCTCTAGGTACTTGGCTACTCACCATAGAAAAGAAATGGACGAAGTATTAACAGCGCCATTAAAGCATTTGGGTAATTGTGGAGGAAGCATTTGGATCAGAAGGAAATAGAAATTCGAGTGATTTGATAATATTCTCAAAATAAAAAGAAGCCTACCTTGGTAGAATGGAAGTGTCCAGCAACCATTTAACGGGAGGGCTTCTTTTTGCAGCTTCAACGATCTTCATCGCTATTTTCTTAGTTCTTTTATTTCATGTTGGAGTGCTACGACACTCTCATCGCGAATACTTACTTCATGTTGAAGGATTTCTACCCATTTTTTTAGTTCTGTTATTTCATTTACAAGATGCTGCATGATTTCATCTCTTCTATTTGTTTCTTGAATTGAGCTTGTAAGATCTATGCTTAATTGTTTATTCTCTCTCATACAACGTTCAATTATTAGATCCCGTTCTACAACATTATTTTTTAAGTCCTCGATCCAGTTGTTAATTTCGTCCTGATTTCGGAGTATATCAACAATGCTGCTGTCTCGTTTGTCTACTTCTTTTTTTAAGGCGTCAATATATTTGTCTTTCTCAGCTATGATGTTATTGTGCGTTAATGGGAAAATGATATCATGTTGCTCCTCTGGTAGTGCCCTATCAGAACATATTGCAATAAAAAAGGATGAACTTTCAGGAGTGTAAACGTGATCGTCAAGAAAGAATACTCCCGTACTTACCGGAATGCTCGTCGTTTGGCGAATATAGATACCTTTAAGAAGGTCTTGAGCAAAAATCTGAACATAATTAAAGTGCCCCCGTAGTATTTCAACAAATTCTTGTAAATAGTATTCCTTGACGTGATAGGGATTTTCATAATTCTCCAAGGCGTCAGAATACAACTTTTTATTAGGGGTGGAGACGATAAAAATTCCAGAAGGAACTAAAGCATTCTTAACGGACGTGAGATACTTCTCCACTTCGTCGAGGTGTTCTATCACTTCAAACGAAGTAACGGCATCGAATTTATGTTCAAAGGACATATGTTTGCAGTCACCGACTGCGTAAGTTAAATTGGGGGCTGGATAACGATGTACTGCATATTCAATTGCTTCTTTTGAAATATCAATCGCCGTAATGGATTCGAACGATTTTGATAACTCGAAAGAGCCATAGCCGCTTCCGCATCCGGCATCTAGGAGATGACGAGTATACGGTTTGAGATATTGTGCAGCAAATAGGTACCTAGTGATATGTTCGTTGTAGAGGTCATCTGTGACCATGCCTTTAATTACACGTTCTCCTGTAAATTCCACTTCAATCCCCCCTTACATTTCTTTTTACAGCGGTTTTAAATCTTCTTGCGTGAGAGTAAACAAGGGAGAGGGATGCGAAAGCCAACCCAATGTTGCATATTGTCATTCTAGCAAATATCATAAAGAGATTGTATCCTCAATAATGAGCCCAACACAATGAACCATGCTTTTTTCGTTGACATGACCATTTTATAAATCTAAATTAGTTTTAAGTTGGTAGTGGATTACACATATTGTCAGTAAGTTTTCAGTGAGGGAGTAGAATGAAAATGAAAGGTATTATCCTAGCCGGGGGGACAGGTTCCAGGCTATTCCCCTTAACCAAAGTAACGAATAAGCATCTTTTGCCTGTTGGCAAGTACCCTATGATTTTTCACGCAGTTGCAAAACTGAAAGAGGCCGACATAACGGATATTTTGATTGTCACAGGTAAGGATCATATGGGCGATGTTGTAAATTTGCTCGGAAGCGGCTACGAAATGGGAGTTACGTTTACCTATAAAGTACAAGACGAGGCCGGTGGCATTGCTCAAGCTCTAGGGTTAGCTGAACATTTTGTCGGAGATGACTCGATGGTCGTTATTCTGGGCGACAATGTATTTTCCGATAGCATTGTTCCGTTTGTGAATAACTATATTGAGCAGGGCGGCGGTGCAAGGATTCTCTTGCAAGAAGTGTCCGATCCGAAAAGATACGGAGTACCCGAGCTTGACGGCAACAAAATTGTATCCATTGAAGAAAAACCTAGTCATCCGAAGAGTCAGTACGCTGTGACAGGCATATATATGTTTGATGCAAAAGTGTTCGATGTGATACGTACCTTGAAACCATCGGGGCGTGGAGAGCTAGAGATTACCGATGTAAATAATGCCTATATTGCTGCAGGACAATTAAAATATGACATTCTGCAGGGCTGGTGGACAGATGCCGGAACTCATGCTTCGCTTACGCATGCCAATGAATTGGCAAAAGATATTGTATTCGGAGAAGAGTTCGGAGTATTAAAGCTATAGAGGTGAAATAAAAATGAAGGCTATGTCAACAAAGCTTCACGGCGTAAAGATAATTGATCCGGTTGTACACGGCGATCACCGGGGTTTTTTTATGGAGTCCTATAATTCGAGTCGTTTTATCGATAACGATATCCATAATGTATTTATTCAGGACAATCACTCCTTATCCGCCGAGACTGGGGTGCTTAGAGGGCTCCATTACCAATTGAACCCGAAAGCTCAAGCGAAATTGCTGAGAGTCGTGTCGGGAGCAATCTACGATGTTGTCGTGGATATTCGTAGAGGATCACCCACATTCGGACAATGGGAAGGGTTTATATTGTCCTCTTTCAACAAACGCCAGTTGTTTGTTCCGCAAGGCTTTGCTCACGGATTTTGCACGTTAGTGCCTAATACGGAGGTTCTATATAAAGTGGATGAATGTTATTCTCCTGAACACGACCGTGGCATCGCATGGAATGATCCGGCGTTGGGCATTGATTGGCCGCTGGCAAACCCCATATTGTCCGAAAAGGATTCCAAACATCCATTGCTGGCCCATGCGGAAATCAACATCCAGTATGAAGGGGGATTAACACAATGAGAATTCTCGTAACCGGCGGTGCCGGATTCATTGGAAGTAATTTTGTTCATTATGTTATGAGTCAGCATCCGCAAGATGAGATTATCAATATCGATAGCCTCACTTACGCCGGAAATCTGGAGAGCCTGAAGTCCGTTGATGCTAATCCCAATTATAAATTTGTTAAAGCCGACATTACAGATCGGGAAGCGCTTGAGCCGAGCTTTGCAGCGGACATTGACGTTGTCGTGAATTTTGCTGCTGAGTCGCATGTGGATCGGAGCATACTTGATCCTGGCGTGTTTGTGCGCACCAACATTATGGGGACGCAAACCCTGCTTGATCTATCGAAGCAATACGGAGTCGCCAAGTATGTTCAAGTTTCCACAGATGAAGTGTATGGAACGTTGGGCGATACAGGATTGTTTACCGAGACTACGCCGCTTCAAGCAAATAGCCCCTATTCTGCAAGCAAAGCCGGCGCGGATTTGTTAGTTCGTGCCTATCACGAGACATTTGGCCTACATGTAAACATCACTCGTTGCTCAAATAATTATGGTCCTTATCAGTTTCCCGAGAAACTGATTCCGCTAATGATCCAGAATGTGCTGGCTGACAAGCCGCTTCCGGTATATGGGGACGGATTAAACGTGCGTGATTGGTTGTATGTCGAGGACCATTGCAGCGCTATTGATCTGGTTATTCGGAAAGGGTACAGTGGTGAAGTATACAATGTCGGCGGCAATAACGAAAGAACCAATATTCAGGTAGTTCAGACAATACTGAATGAGTTGAATAAGCCCGAATCGTTGATCAGCTACGTGCAAGATCGGCTGGGCCATGATCGCCGTTATGCGATTGATGCTGACAAGATCCGGAATGAATTGGGGTGGGAGCCGAAATACAACTATGAAACAGGTATTCGCGAAACTATCCAATGGTACTTGAATAACCAAGACTGGATGGAGAGCGTTCGGACTGGAGCTTATCAGCAGTATTATCAATTGCAGTACGGACAGCGTTTGGGAGGCTAAACGATGGGTAAAGACAAGACGACGATTCTTGTTACGGGGGCTAGTGGCCAATTGGGACAAGAATTGGTCAGACTGAATGACGATCTCATTCATGTGATTGGCTGCGGACGGGAACAGTTAGATGTCACAAACCTGGTTCAATGTCGTGAAGTTGTTTCGGAAATTCAGCCGTCCGCCATTATACATGCCGGGGCTTATACTGCTGTGGACAAAGCTGAGACGGATGTAGATGAAGCGTATCGGGTCAATGCAATAGGCACCCGGAATTTGGCCCTTGCTTCACGAGAGCAAGGGTTAAAGCTTTGCTATATCAGTACCGATTATGTGTTCGATGGAACGTCGGTTCTACCTTACAATGAATATGACAACACCAACCCGAAATCGGTCTATGGAAAATCCAAGCGGGCCGGAGAGATGATGGTTCAGAGTTTAAGCAGTCATTATTTTATTGTGAGAACTTCTTGGGTATACGGGCAATACGGAAACAATTTCGTTAAAACCATGTTGAAACTTGCGGCTGAGCGGGACTCGGTATCCGTTGTTCAGGATCAAAAGGGTTCACCTACTTATACCCTTGATCTGGCGCGTTTTTTAATCGATTTGATAAAGACTGAAGCTTACGGAATATACCATGCAACCAATGCTGGCGCATGTACATGGTATGAATTCGCACAGGCCATATTTGAGGAGATCGGCAGCCCGATCCGTGTCGAGCCTTGTTCGACGTCTCAATTCCCACGCCCTGCGCCACGTCCGGTTTATTCGGTGATGGACCACTCCGCAATCCGACAAAACGGGTTGCAAGATTTACGGCATTGGCGTGAGGCTTTGACGGACTTTTTGAAGGACAGGGCGATATGAGCGAACAGCTTAGCGTCACAATCTGCATTGTAACCTACAATAGCGCGAATGATATTGAAGCATGTCTCATAGCGGTTAAGAACCAGACGTGGCCTGCAATCGATATTGTTATTGTGGACAATGCTTCAAGGGACAACACGGTTGAGATCGTTTCATCGATGATAGGGGAAACTCGGGTTTTTCGAAATGAGAATAATACTGGGTTTGCAGCAGGGCAAAATTTAGCGATTGCTCAATCCAATTCACCCTATGTGCTGGTACTTAATCCGGATGTCGTGTTGGAGAGAGACTATGTTCGAAAATTAGTCGAAAGAGCTGAATCAGATTCTTCAATCGGAAGCGCGACTGGATGTTTAACTTTCATCTCCAATCCGGAACGCATTGATTCGGCAGGAATGGAAATCAATGAGATGAGACGGGCTTCAGAGAGAGGCGCGGGCAGATCGGTGCAAGAATTTCAGGTAGCAGAAGAGGTCTTCGGCGTGTCGGGAGCGGCGGCTCTATACTCTCGAAGAATGATTAATGCTATTTCAATTAACGGACAATTTTTTGACGAGGACTTTTTTGCCTATAAAGAAGATGTTGATGTGGCATGGAGGGCCCAGCTTCTCGGTTGGAAAGCTTGGTACGAACCTCGCGCTAAGGGCATTCATGGTAGAAATTGGGGATCAAGAAAGGACCGGAAGCACATTTCCAGAAAAGTGCGTCAGCATTCTCATCAGAATAGATATTTGATGATCCTGAAAAATGAACAATTTAATCTAAGCTGGTGGAGCCGATTACCTAAGCTGGTTCTATACGAAGTTGCACTTCATGGCTATTTGCTTGTTCGAGATCCGGGAGTGTTGATTGGCTGTATCCGAAATCTGGTACGACTAGTGCCATCTGCATGGAACAAACGAAGAAAAATACAAGCACTCCGCCAGTCCTTCTGATTAGATTCCTACATTTTCCCCGACCATCCAAAATGTAATACGCCTTGAAGAGGATCAGTCGAGCCATAATAAGTGTATCAACTTTCAAGGAGGAATGGATCATGGCTAGAAGGAGCAACAGGCTTGTCGTACCCGAATGTGCTAATGCGATTAATCAAATGAAATACGAAATCGCATCCGAGATAGGTGTTCAGATCGGTCAGCATGGGCAAGGCTTGGATACGGAGTTTGCGGGAGAGTTGGGGAGCATAGGGGCAGCCGGATTCGGGCAAGCTTATCTTGGTAACATCTCCTCGCGGGAAGCGGGATCTCTTGGCGGGGGTATTACGAAGCGATTGATTCAGCAGGCACAACAGACACTTCTATAAATCGGGTGGAGTACAGTGCAAAGCTGGGCGCCTGTTTATTGACACTATCCGACACTTCCGGTATCATTATTTATCGAAGGTTTATTCCTAACAGCCTTTTCCAATTGGGAAAGGTTGATTTTTATATGTGGAGGTTGGAGACTTTGTCGATTAAAGGCAGGCATCTCTTCACATCCGAATCGGTCACGGAAGGCCATCCGGATAAAATTTGCGATCAGATTTCTGATGCGGTGTTGGATGCATTTTTGGAGGCGGACCCTTATGCACGTGTAGCCTGTGAGGTTTCCGTAGCGACAGGACTTGTACTCGTGATCGGCGAGATCAGCAGTAAAGCCGATTTTATCGATATTTCCGCTATTGCACGTCGCACGATCAAGGAGATCGGATATACTCGCGCGAAGTATGGCTTTGATTCCAGCACCTGCGCAGTTCTAACCTCGCTGAATGAACAGTCCGCGGATATTGCGCAAGGTGTTAATGCCGCTCTTGAATCCCGTGACGGCAAAGACATTCAACAAGAGAATGAAGACATCGGTGCAGGCGATCAAGGTTTGATGTTCGGTTTCGCGACGAATGAGACACCTGAACTTATGCCGCTACCGATCGCGCTGGCTCATCGTCTGTCTCGCCGTTTGTCGGAGGTTCGTAAGAACGGTAAGCTCGCTTACTTACGCCCAGACGGAAAAACTCAAGTTACGGTACAATACGAGGACGGTAAGCCGGTGCGTGTTGACACGATCGTAGTTTCTACTCAGCATGCCGAAGATATTACACTGGAGCAAATCCAGCAAGATATTCGCGAGCATGTTATTTACCCCGAAGTTCCGGCAGAGTGGCTGGATGCGGACACGAAGTTCTTCATTAACCCGACGGGGCGTTTTGTTATTGGCGGCCCTCAAGGCGATGCTGGACTGACGGGTCGTAAAATTATCGTTGATACTTACGGCGGTTACGCGCGCCACGGCGGCGGTGCATTCTCCGGTAAGGATCCAACAAAGGTCGACCGTTCCGCGGCTTACGCGGCTCGCTACGTTGCCAAGAACATCGTTGCTGCCGGTCTTGCCGACAAGTGCGAAATCCAGCTTGCTTACGCTATCGGTGTAGCTAGCCCGGTTTCCATTAACGTTGATACGTATGGTACAGGTAAAGTTTCCGAAGAGAAGCTTGTTGAATTGATCAAGAGCAACTTCGATCTTCGCCCTGCTGGCATCATTAAGATGCTTGATCTGCGTCGTCCTATCTACCGTCAAACGGCGGCATATGGCCACTTCGGTCGCACGGATGTTGAGCTTCCTTGGGAGCAACTGGATCGGGTTGAGGCCTTGAAGCAAGGGGCTTTGGCGTAATAAAAATCATCGACAATTCACGAGGGCCTTCGCTAATGCGGAGGTCTTTTTTTGTCCCCAATTGGAAAATAAGACCTCCGACCCTAACTTTACAGAGCCAAAATGCCGAAATAAAGGATATTATGTGTGTTCAACGGGAGGTAAATCTTTTGCGGCTTAAACGTACTCTATTCCTTACGTTAATTCTGGCACTGGTGATGCAATTGTGGGTAGCTGGGGCTTCTTTCGCGGCTCCGAGCGGTCCGGTGATGGTGTCGACGTATCCTGCGAGCTACGAATCGACCGTACCGGCCAATGCAAAATTGAAGATTAAGTTCGACGAAAATATTTATCGGGGCAGCGGCGGAACGGTCTCGATCAAAAATTCGAATACGAACGCGACTGTTGCGAGCTATGATATGGGAAATACTTCGCATAACAGCTATGTCAGGGTTGATCCTACGAGCGCGGACACGATGATCATCGAGCCGAACGGTTCTCTTGCCGCAGGTCAGAGCTATTATGTCGAGATTAGTTCAAATGCGTTTACGAATGCAACTGGAGCGGGTTTTGCGGGAATTAGCAACGCAACGACGTGGAATTTTGGCGTCATTGCCAGCGACACTACGCCACCTTATGCAAATACGGTTCCAGTGAATGGCGGAACTATGTCGGCAACAGGTGTGATCCAGCTAAATTTCAATGAGAAGGTGTTTGCGGCCAGCGGCAATATCCAGATCATTCGAACGGATACGAACGATACGCAGGTCATCTCGGTACTCTCCCCTGAAGTCACCGGTAGCGGCATAGTGGACGGCAACAGCCGAACGACGATCTCGATACAACCTTCGATTCGTCTCGTGTCGGGCAAGAGCTATAGAGTTATTGTACCCGCGGGGTCATTTGTTGATGTTGTAGGCAACTCTTTTGGAGGAGCGAATTGGACGCTTACGACAACCGCTTCTGTCTTGTCGCCGATCTCAACAACGCCTACAGACAATGCAACGAACGTAGCGATTGGCGCCTTTACGGCTCAAATGACGTTTGCAACACCTATGTTCACCGGAACGTCAGGGTACATCTATCTCAAGAAGGTTCAGACGAATGAGACTGTTAGCGCGCTTAATATGGCAAACGTTTCGGATCGCTCTCGGGTATCCGGCAACGGGACGACGGCCATCGGCATCGCTTTCCCTCAGCACCTGGTGGCGAGTACAGAGTATTACATTATGATGGATCCCGGTGTTCTGAAAGATGCAAGTGGGACGATCTATGAGGGTATCGTCGATGCGGTGAGCTGGAGCTTCACTACCCAGACAGGTGTCGATACCACAAGGCCGTTAGTGAACAAGTTCACTCCGGCCTCAGGCGGTACGGTTACCGCGCTTAATGGCACTTTGAGCATTGAGTTCAATGAAGTGGTTAAACCCGGAAGCGGCATGATTGTCCTCCGAAATGTGGCGAATCAAGCCGTCGTATGCTCCATACCGGTTACTCATGCCGCGGTAACAGGCGGGGGGACGAATACAATCTCCATTACACCGTCTGCCTATTCTTCGTGCGGATCGTTTGTGAAAAACACGACGTATGCCGTACAAATCGGCAGCCTGGCTATTACCGACCTGGCAGGCAATGCTTACGTTGGGATCGGAACTAACGACTTCACGACCTGGAGATTTAACGTGGCAACGGATACCGTTAAGCCTGATTTGGTCAGCACGTCGCCGGCTTCTGGAACCAACAGCGTGAAGCTGGACGCCATATTTACGATGACGTTCGATAAGCCTGTTCAGGTTAATTATGGAGTCAATGCTACTCTGTATCGGGTTGTATCCGGAACGACCCGGGATCCGATCCCGGCTACGCTGACAATGGATGGAACGGATTCCAAGAAGGTAGTCCTGACTCCGACTACCTCGCTGCAAGGGTCGTCCTCCTATATTGTCAGCATACCGGATAACGCGATTACCGATCTTGCAGGCAACGCTTTCCCTGGGATTCTTAACGATTATCGCTGGACCATCCAGACGATCGGCTCCGACAAGGCGGCTCCAATTATTCAAAGCTCAGCGATGGATGGCGGGGTTATCGTCTTGACCTACAATGAAGATTTGGATGCCGATGTCGTTCCTTATCCGGCTAACTACTATGTAACGGTTAACGACATTCCGAGACAAGTTAACGCGGTGGCAATTAGCGGGAAAACGGTACGACTGACGCTGCAGTCCGGCGTTTCGGTTGGACAGGTAGTTAAGGTTGCTTACACCCGTGACATCAATACGAACAAACAGCTTCAGGATCCTTCAGGCAACAAGGCGGCTGCGTTCACCAGTCGAGACGTGACGAATACGACCGATACGACGCTTCCGAGACCGGTAAGCGGGGTTCTGAACGGAGCAACGTTGACGCTCAATTTCAATAAGTCGCTCGCGGCCGTCAATAGCAATGCCAGATCCCAGTTCACGGTCAAGATTAACGGGGGTTCCTATGGAATAAACTCGATTGCTTCCAGTGGATCTACGGTCACTTTGACATTGTCGAGCAGTGTTAACAATACGCAGACAGCATCAGTCTCGTATGTTCAGGGTTCCTACCCATTGAGGGACACAAGCGGGAATGCCGTCGTCGGCTTCAACGATTTCTATATTCAGAATGTGAACGATACGGTGCCGCCTGTACTTAACGGTGCGACGGCGAGTGGGACGAAAATTACGCTTATCTATAACGAAGGTCTAAGCCCGTCTTCGATCCCGCAAAAATCGAATTTCTCGGTCATCATCGCGGGGAATGCCGCTACGATCTCTTCGGTGGCGATTGCGAACAATACGGTCGAACTGACGACAGCACAGTCGATCGCGACCAATGCAATCGTGTATGTATCCTATATTCCGACAAGCCAGGGGATTAAGGATCTGGCTGGCAATTTGGCTCCAGCTATCAACAGCTATCAGGTGACGGGAACGGCAGCGACAACGGCAACGTTGGCATCGGCAACGGTTTATCAGAACGAACTTACGTTGACCTACAGCGCTCCGCTAAGCCCGTCTTCGGTTCCTTATGCTTCGCAGTATTATTTGAAGGTGAATGGCGCGTTCGCCAGTATTACGAATGTGTATGTGAACGGCTTGCAGGTTAGA
Organism: Cohnella sp. LGH; assembly: GCF_017671885.1. NCBI lineage: Bacteria > Bacillati > Bacillota > Bacilli > Caryophanales > Paenibacillaceae > Cohnella > Cohnella sp. LGH. The sequence goes on along the minus strand of NZ_CP072117.1, from coordinate 8,085,377 downwards.
TTGACGTTGGCCGTGCCGGTTTCACTCGGATCGACTGCCGCACTCAGCTACATGACGGCTGGAAATCCGTTGAAGGATTTGACGAACCAACAACAGGTTGCCGGCTTTACAGACACGCCGGTTACGGTTCAATCTTCGTCCACCGGGGGCGGTGGTGGAGGTGGCGGAACGATATCGAATCTTCCTGACTATCTGGAAGGGGACGGAAGCGGCGGCGTTCAGTTCTTGACCGCAAAAGCTTCAACGACTTCCCTTGGATCGACGCCATCTGGCAAAACAATGCCTCGCTACACGCTGGACGGATCGAAGTTCCTTAGCGCGTACGATTCGATTCGGACGAATAGCGGAGTAACGGTGCCGAGACTGACGTTCAAGGTGCCAGCGACGGAATTAGGGGCAATCGTAGCCATTCCGATCAACTCGATCATGGACGCGTCAGCCAGAGCCTCGAACACTTCGTTCCGGGTGGAGTACGGCGAGTATCAATTGGAACTGCCACTGTTGGCGGTAAATTACAGCAAGGAGATATACCTTGCCGGAGGAAATACGACTTCGTCCTACTTGCAGTTCATTATCGAGAAAGTGCCGGGAGCGCCGGTGCTGTCTACGCTGAATATCTTCGGAGCGCAGTCGGTCGCGACGCCTGCGGACTTCTCCGCAGGAATTTTGACCGGCTCGAATTACAGAGCGATCGATAATTACGAGCAATACGTGACGAGATCGTTCCTGCTTCCCGGCTTTACCGGCTCTGTGAACAATACGGCGGTTGTGCGCTTCGACCCTGAGGCCAATCAGACGACTTATGTGCCGACACAGTTCGACAGCGTCGGAGGGGCGACAAGAGCAAGCTTCAAGCGTAAAGGCAACAGCGTATATACGGTTGCGAGCAGAACTGCCTCCTTCACAGATATGACCAGTCACTGGTCGCGCAACGATGTCACGCTGTTGGCCTCAAAGTTTATTGTGACCGGGGAGTCCAACAAGCTATATGCACCTGGGAAAAATATTACTCGCGCAGACTTTGCGGAGTTTATCGCACGTGGAATCGGACTGGACGGCGATCGTAATTCGGCCACTCGTTTCTCCGATATCACGGTCACGAACGGTTCGGCAGCGTTCATCGGTGCGGTCAGCAAAGCTGAGATCGTTGAGGGCGGAACGGACGGCAAATTCCGTCCGAATGCGGCGATTACACGCGAGGAAATGGCGACGATGCTCGTTCGGGCGATGAATTATGTCGGTGTTCAGACACCTGCTTCCAGTACGGCGCTAAATAGCTTCAAGGATCGTACCAAGGTCAGCGGTTGGGCGAAAAAAGGCATGGAAATTTGCGTAACCGCAGGCTTCATCCAAGGAACGAATGCGAAATTAATCAACCCGCAAAGCAATGCGACCCGGGCCGAGGCCGCGATTATGCTCAAGCGGTTCCTGGAATACGTAGAGTTTCTGTGATGAACCACGCCGAACTGATGAAGAGGGGGTTGCAGCGGCCCGGAACAACCCTTCGCTATCCTTTCGATCCCGACCTGCCCGTGCTGTTCGTCGGCAGCAAAATGTTTGCGTTGCTTGGCCATACGGGCGAGGTGGAGAGCATCAATTTGAAGGCGGACCCCGAGGAAGCGTGGCTGCTGCGTCAGCAGTATGAAGGAGCCGTGCTGCCGGGATACCATATGAACAAGAAGCATTGGAATACGGTTGTCTTGAACGGTATAGTTCCGGACGACGAGGTGCTTGCAATGCTGGAGCAATCCTATCTACTTGTACGGGACAAGCTTCCTAAGCGGGAGAGAGATGAGCTGCAATAAAAGTTTGAACCGCAGATAAGCGACTCTTATGGCGAAGTGCGAGAGTTTTCCTATTCATAGGTTCAACCTATATAACGTAGTAATAGTGGAAGATTAGGTAAAAGGGCGGCGAGCGATCGTCGTCTTTTTTCTATTAAATTTTGCGAAGTCGATCGTCGACTGTAACTTTTGCTCTATTTTAGAGTCTAATAGATTAGGGATAATGGGAAGTTGCCCGGCTATGGCCGCTACTACCGTCGTAGAGGAACTTCTCCCTAAATTCATAGACTTACAGGAGAACAGAAGTACATGCGATTATTCACTTCAAATGCTCGACAGAAGCGTTCCCGTTTTGTGTTGCCTTTTCTCGCAGGAGTGTTGGTGTTTACAGGTCCCGTCAGCTCGGGATTTCTCCCCGTTCCTTATGCCGTCGCCGCGACTCAGAAGACAGCGGTCACCTATAAGCTTTCCAAGCAAAGCGAATCGATCGTGACTTCCGGCGTTCGCCAACTGACCTATGCCTGGATTCCGTCCGACTCTTCGATTCCGACCGAGGTTTTGCACGTTCTACAGGTGGATCTCCAAAATCCTTACGTCCAGCTCAATGCTATGGGAGGACCGAAAGGAAGCGTCACCGCTAAGCAATCAGTTGGCGCGATGACCAGGGAGACGGGGGCGGTTGCCGGCATTAACGGCGACGTGTTCCGTACGGCAAGCGGCACGGAAGGCGTGCCGATGGGGGCGCAGATCACTTCAGGACAATTGCTTGCCAGCACCGAGCAGTTGCAGGGAATGTATGCGTTCGGCGTAACTCAGGATCGTCGTCCTGTTATCGACAACTTTGTGTTTAGCGGTACGGTCACAGCGACGGACAAGGGGGTGTCGTATCCTCTGGCGGGGCTGAACAAGTCAGCCTATCGCACGGAGCCGGACAAAGCCTACAGTCACGTTAACGCTCTGTACATGTATACGAATGCATGGACAGCGGCTGAGCGGCCTGCGAACAGTTCGGCTACCCCGAATGAGGCGCTTATCGTCGATGGTATCGTAACGGAGGTTGTAGAGGGGGCGGCGATTTCAACTCCGATCCCCGAGAACGGCTTCATTCTTCGAGGGCACAATAGAAGGGAATCCGGCAATTTCGTCGCAAGTCTGGCAGTCGGAGACCGTGTTGCTGCAGACTATTCATTAACAACAGCCTCGGGCAAAACGTACAATCCGTCCGACTTCCAGATGATGGTGAGCGGACATACGCTGCTAATGGATCAAGGGGCGCCCGTCTCTTTCACGCGGGATGTCAACGGACTAAGCGGGTATGCGGATCGTGCGCGCACGGCCGTCGGCTTTTCCAAGGACGGCTCCACTGCCTATATGCTCACCGTCGAGGAGAATGGTGGCCGCAAAGGCGTCACGCTGAAGGAATTGCAGCAGATGCTGAAGGAATTGGGCGTCTGGAAGGCTGTCAATCTGGACGGGGGCGGGTCGACGACGATGGTGACTCGTCCGTTGGGAGATTTTCAGACGCAGCTTACGCATCCGACCTCTTATGGGACGACGCAGCGTCTGGTCACGAACGGGATCGGCGTCTATACGACGGCTCCGCAAGGCTCATTGAAGGGCATTGCGGCCAGCGGTCCGCAAACGGTGTTCATCGGCCAACAGGCAGCTTACTCGCTGAAGGCTTATGACACGCACTACAATCCGCTCGATCCGAACGGCTTGACCGCAACATGGAGTATCGATAAACAGTTGGGTTCGTTCTCGAACGGGACATTCCAGGCGGCGAAAGCCGGCACGGCCACGGTCAGCGTAAAATCGGGCAGCGCCAGCGACTCGCTTAAACTGGAGATTGTCGGCGAGGCGCAGATTGCCAAGCTGATCGTCGAACCAAGCTCGACGCTGCTGAAGCCGGGATCTGTGATCAATGTACCGGTCAAAGCGCAGCTGACGGATGGACGATTGATGTCCGTACCGGCATCGTCGGTGTCTTGGGAGTTCCGCGGCTTTACGGCAACGGTGCAGGACGGCAAGCTGACGGTGAACAAGGTGCAGAACGACGCAGCCGCAGGCTATGCGATTGCCCGCTATGACGGCTATGGAGCAGTTGCGGTGCTCGCTTCGGGTTCGGAGCAGGTGCTGGAGGATTTCGAGAAAGCCGCGTACGGAGTAAGCTTCGCCGGCACGCCTGTCGAGACGATGGGGTCGGCGGCGATCGTCACGGGAATTGCCGGGCGCGAGCTGTCGAAGGTTCTGGCGATGGATTACGATTTTACGGTCGGAGCCGGCAAAAGGTATGCGAACGCCGTTCTGAACGACGGCAAAGGCATCGCGATCAAGGGTTCGCCAAGCGCTATGTCGCTTGATGTGATGGGTGATGGAGGCATGCACTGGCTGCGGGCCGAGTTTATCAACGGAGACGGCAAACCGGCTTATGCTACAATTGCCGATAAAGTCGATTGGACCGGCTGGAAGAACATTCGCTTCGATCTCGCTCAAGCCGGGCTGAAGGGCGAAGCCAAGCTGACTAAGCTGTATCTCGTTAATCAGGAGAATGATCAGGACGAGCGTTCGATGCTGGGCCAGATCGCTTTTGACAACTTGGTGCTTCAGTATCCACCGGGAAAGATCGCAGTTACTAATCCGACGATCGAAATGAAGGTTGGGAACAAGCAAGCAACGGTTGACGGTGCCAAGGTCACTCTTCCGGGAGCGCCTTTCATCCAAAAAGGCACGAACACGAACTATTTGCCGCTTCGCTTTGTCGGGGATACGCTTGGGGCGCAGGTCGTCTGGGACAATAAAACGAAGCGAGTCACGGTGCTGCGCGGCGATAAAATGCTGGAGCTGTGGGTCGGCAAGGACACGATGACCGCGAACGGAATTCGTCAGCCCGTGCCGGCGGCTCCTCAGCTGATCAAGGGCAGCGTCTACGTTCCGGTTCGTCTCATATCCGAGCAGCTCGGTCAAAAAGTAGATTGGGAGAATAAAACTCAAACGATTACAATTCGTTAATTTTAGACCGAAGGACCTATTCCTCTCTCAATAAAACGCTGAAATATGGTATGATAAACAATGCTATATGAGTTAAGTAATAAAACGGAAAAGGTTTTCGACTTGTTATAGCAAAATGTGATCGACTGCAAGCTGTGATAGAGGAAGATTGTAGACGGCGTCTCGAGTAGGGGAGTAGTTAACGTGGATTATCATGTTGATCAGATAGACCGCGTCATCCAGAAGGCCATTTCCGTCATGGAAGACAGCAAGGTTCAAGTGTTCGAAATCTGCGAGGCTGCCCGCCGGGAGCTGCTCTCCCTCACGAATGAGCTGGAGACCGTCCTGCAGGAGACGTCGGACACAATAGATAAGGTAGATCGCATCGAACGGGACTACCGGCTGGCGAGAATCCGGCTCACGGAAGTGAGCCGGGATTTCGTCAGGTATTCCGAGCAGGATATCAAATTGGCGTACGAGAAGGCAACTCAGCTACAGCTTGATTTGATGGTGTACCGCGAAAAGGAAAGCTATCTGAAAGCTCGTAGAGACGAGCTGCAGATGAGGGTAAGGGGAGTAGAACAGTCCATCGAACGAGCGGACACGATCAGTCTGCAGATGAGTGTTGTACTTGATTACTTGTCGGGCGATCTGACGCAGGTTACGAGGATATTGGAATCGGCGAAAAATCGTCAGATGATCGGTCTCAAGATCATTCTGGCCCAGGAAGATGAGCGCAAGCGAGTAGCCAGGGAAATTCACGACGGACCGGCGCAGTCGCTGGCCAATCTCGTTCTGAGAACGGAGATTGCCGAACGGCTGCTGGATACGGGCGATCTTACGGTCGTACGCAGCGAGCTAATCGACCTGAAGTCGCAAATCCGGATCGGGCTGGAGGAGATTCGCAAAATTATTTTCAACCTTCGTCCGATGGCCTTGGATGATCTCGGTCTGGTGCCGACGCTCCGGAAGTTCGTGCAGGACTTCGAGGAGAAGACGAGAATTAGATCCGTATTCGAGACTTCGGGCAAGGAGAAGCGGCTGCCCGACGCGATGGAAGCGGCTATGTTCCGGCTCGTGCAGGAAGCCTTCAACAATGTGCTGAAGCACGCGCAGTCGACCTTCGTCTCGCTTGAGCTGATCTTTCTGGACGATACGGTTCGGATGTTTATCGAGGATAATGGAATTGGTTTTAATCGGGAAGCCGTGGCTGTTCGTTCTAAGTCGCATTCCCATTTCGGCTTGATTGGAATGAATGAGCGAGTGGATCTGCTGCAAGGCAAGATAGAGATCGATTCAACAGTTGGTCAAGGTACGGTAATCAAGATCAATGTTCCCATCAAAGCGGATTCAGGAAAGGAGTTAATCGCGTATGGAGAATAAGACAACGGTACGTACGATTAAAGTACTGCTAGCCGACGATCATCAGCTCTTCCGCGAAGGACTGAAGCGGATTCTGAACATGGAGAGCGATCTGGAGGTTATAGGAGAGTGCGGCGACGGAATCCAGGTGCTGGAATTCTGTAACCAGGCCAAGCCGGACGTCGTGCTGCTCGACATTAATATGCCGATTGAGAACGGCGTGGTGGCAACGGAGAAGCTGCGCGATATTTTTCCGGAGATCAAGGTGATCATTCTCTCGATTCATGACGACGAAAGCTACGTGTTCGAGACTCTGCGCAAGGGCGCGTCGGGGTATCTGCTTAAGGACATGGAGGCCGAGTCGCTGGTGAATGCGATCCGAACGGTCGCTGAAGGACATGCATACATACATCCGAAAGTAACGGGCAAGCTGATCAATCAGCTCCGTCGCATGACTTATCTTGACGAGATCGGCGCCGCTTCGGGCGCTGCGGCCAGCCGGGAGACGGTGGCCAAGCTTGTTCCTCGCGGAAACAATCCGCTTACTCGCCGCGAGGCTGAGGTGCTTCGGTTGATGGCCGAGGGCAAGAGCAACAAGACGATCGGAGAGAACCTGTTTATTAGCGAGAAAACGGTCAAAAACCACGTCAGCAGCATTTTGCAGAAGATGGAAGTGGACGATCGGACTCAAGCGGTTATCAACTCGATCAAGTATGGTTGGGTGACTTTGTAGGGAATAGCAATCGCGGTTTTCGGGCTTGGGCCTGAGGATCGCGATTTTTTATTTGTGAGGCGGGATGGCGGATGGGATAAGGAGCCTCGGAACCCCGCAACGTAAGATGGCATATATTGTGGAACGAGTAGACGGTCGGTGAACGGGGAGGAAAAGTCCGGTTCGGGTCAGCCGTCGCTCATCTTCATGGCAAAGGAGGAGCACAGCCATGCTTCCCGAGCTGTTGTGGATTGTCGGTTTGTACGTTGCGGCTGCGTTGCTGGTGAGCGCCATCGTTCGTCGAAGCTCCCGCAAAGGGCGTCGCCACTATGTGCTGGTCGCGGGGAATCATCAGATGCAGATTGAGGGATATATTCGGACTCTTCAGCATTTTTCGAGAAGGACGGGAACGGAGATCGGCATAACGGTCCTGCTGGACCGTTCGACGGACGAGACAGGGCCGATCTTGGAGCGTATGGCTCGCCGGGATTCGGGGATCGCGTGGGTGCGGCGGAACGGATCGGACGATGTCAGGCAGGAATATGAAAAGGTTTGCGAACGGACGGAGGCAATGTTGGAGTCATCGGCTGCGGATTCGCGCGTAGTTTGGTTGGAGCTGGGGCAGGATGGGAAGCGTTTGAATATCTGAATAGAAGCGAGAAAAGAGTGGGAAAAGGAATGCGGCAGTAGGAGAAACAGTGAATAAAATGAATGAGGCAGAAAGAGAAGTGAGAAATACGATTGTAGAGGAAATAATGAGTAAGATGAATCGCACAGAAAGAGAAACAGTGAGATAAAGGAATACGACAAGAGCAGAGAAAATGGATTGATTCGTCATTTAATAAATGTTACGATGATGGAAAGCAAGCACGGTCGTGAAGAACACGCCGCTCTTTCTCCTGATGAATTCAGGGGGATGGGCGGCTTTTGTATTTTGCGGCGAAATCGGCGAGATGAAGGGAGAAGCAAAAAAATGGGCGCAGATACAATAGATCATGATCGACTGTACAAGGAGCTATTGCAAACCTTTTTCAAGGAGTTTATGGATCTGTTCTTTCCAAAAGTTTCGGCAGCAATCGATTATACGCATTTGAAGTTTTTATCGGAAGAAGTGTTTTCCGGTCTCGTTGGCGGGACGACGGAACGGGTGGATTTAGTGGTGGAGACGAAGTTGTTGGAGGACGGAGAGGAGCGGGAGGTCGGTCAGGTGCATAAAAACAAACCGAATATACGGAGCAAGTTGAACAAAACATTGATCATTATCCACTTGGAACCGCAGTCTTATCATGAGTCCGATTTTCCGGAGCGGATGTTTTTGTATTCAAGCAAGCTGTATGAGAAATATCGTCGACCTATTCTGCCGATTGCAATCTTCAGTCATGCGCGTCGGGCGGAGGAACCGATAACGTTTGGTTGGGGGTTTCCGTTTCTGCAGGTAGTATGGTTTCGGTATTATGTGGTGCAGTTGCGCAAGAAAAACTGGCGTCAGTTTGTGCGGAAGAACAATCCGGTGGCTGCTGCATTGCTGAGCAGCATGGGATATAATAAGAAGGAACGCGTAACCGTAAAATTAGAATTTCTACGGATGATGATACGTCTTCGGTTGGACCCGGCGAGAATGAAGTTGCTGACGATATTTTTCGAAACGTATATGCCATTAACGGAAACGGAGAATGAGCAGTTGGTGAAGAAAATAGAGCAAACAGAACTGAAGGAGGAGGCTATGGTTATGGAATGGTTAACTTCCTGGGAGAAGAAGGGCTTGGAGCAGGGCAGGCAAGAAAGTAAGGAAGAAATCGCCACTAAAATGCTGGCGAAGGGGCTTGATCCGGCTATAGTGGAAGAATTGACTGGGCTGCCTGCAGGGCGGATTCGTGAGCTTAGTCTGCGACCTGAAGTCGACAAAGTAACGTGATGTCGGGTGGAGCGGGGAGACTACGGGTAATAAATAGGCTTGCAGCAAGGTGAAGCACACCTCGAATCGCCGTATAGGCGTAGGTGTGTTTTTTGTTGTTCTTGAAAGATTTGGTGCAGGCGAGGGGGTGTGGAGCGAATGAGAGTTGTCGTATATGCGGTGCGGCTGAATAGCGAGCGTAAAGTGATATTCTCGATCGACTGGGAGACGGATCGCCAGTATTGGAGCGGAAGAGCGGATGAAGTCGTTCGCCTTCGTGAAGGGCTTCCTCTGGGAGAGGCGGAGCAGTTGTGCCGCTTGTTGAAGGCAGAGTGGGAGGGAGCGGCCAAGGCGGATAGACACGCTGAGCGAACGACGGGTTTGCACGGCGGGAAGGAAGCTTCCGCGAAAGGTTCAGTAGAAGGGCGAGATAGGGACGGCAGCTGGGCGGATCGGTTGGGGAATGCGGCGAGATCCGCCGGATACAGTGGAGAGATAGAGAGGGTTGCGCTGAAGGAAGGGGCGGATTCGCGCCTGAACGAAGCGGCGGAGTTAGCGGCCGAGCGCATGGCCGGCCGCTCGCTGCTCCGCGAGGAAGCGCAGCAGCTATTGGACGCCGCGCCGGTAGGCAGCGCGGGCGTCAAGCCGCTTGCTGCGCTGCAGCTCGCGGCGCTGTTGGGGGCCGTGCAGCTTACGGCTGCCGTGGCCCCCGATGATGTTGCAGCCCCCGCTGCGGCGGGGCTGCCTGGTTGGGCCGAGCGGGCGCTGCGCCGCGCTCGGCTGTTGTGGGGGCGCGGACGGCGTCGCGCCCCGGAATTGCGCTGCCGGCGTTGCAGCAGCGCTAGGCTGCGGCGCACGGAGTGCGCCGCATGCGGGAGGCAAGCCTGCGCGTATTGCGAGGCATGCCTGACGATGGGGCGCAGCCGCGAATGCGAGCTGCTCATTATCGGCGCGCCGATCTCAGGCTCGGCGGGCACCGAATCCACATCCCCGATGCCCATATCGGCCGCAAAGTCGACGTCTCATGGGGCCGCCACTTCGACGCCCGAAATAGCCGTCAAACCGGCTGTAAATTCCAAAAGCGCGGCCGAAGCCGGAGAAGTTCGACGCTACCTCGCCCAGCGCTGGGGGCTCAGCCCTGCACAAAGCGACGCTGCGGCAGAAGCGCTCGCTTTTCTGGAAGACCCGTCGGCTTCCCGGGGGCGTTCGTTTCTGCTTTGGGCCGTGACGGGAGCGGGAAAGACCGAGATGATTTTCCCGCTGCTGGATTCGGTTCTGGAGAGAGGGGGGCGAGCATTAGTGGCGACGCCAAGAAGGGATGTCGTGCTGGAGTTGGCGCCGAGGCTGGCTAAAGCGTTCCCTGATCGCAGATTTGCTGTTTTGTATGGAGGGAGTCCGGATCGGTGGCGGGAAGGAGAGCTGACTTTGGCGACGACCCATCAGTTACTTCGTTTTCAAGGGGCGTTTGATCTCGTGCTGATTGACGAGTTGGATGCTTTTCCGTACCACAACGATCCGATGCTTCATTACGCTGCGGGTAAATGCGGCAAACCAGAGGGGCGCACGGTATATCTTAGCGCAACGCCTCCAGTTGCGATGCAGCGTGATGTTTCGCGTGGGAAACTGAGCTATGCGAGAGTTCCGGTTCGGTACCATCGTTATCCTTTGCCTGTACCCGGTAGATTAAAGCTGCCTTCTATCCGCTTCATGCTAGGTAAGCAGACAATACCTAATAAGCTGCTGAGCCCAATACGTCGATCCGTCGCCCGAGGAGCGCAAGTATTTCTGTTCGTGCCATACGTGAAACAAGTGGAACCGATGGTTCGCTTGCTCCGTCAGGGTGCGAAGAGTCTTGGACTGACTGCTTCGGCGATCTCGGGCACGTCTTCTCAAGACGAGGAGCGGGGCGACAAAGTTGTCGCTTTTCGGGATAGCTCCGTACAGCTTCTTGTGACAACGACGATTTTGGAGCGTGGCGTTACGATCCCGCGTAGCGACGTTTTTGTCATTGACGCCCATAACTCGCTGTTCGATGCGTCTTCGCTCGTCCAGATGGCGGGCAGGGCGGGGCGCTCGGGGGATGATCCATTCGGATTCGTCTACTACGGCGCTCCGGAGTGGACAAGCTCTCAGCGAAGCTCGGTAAGACAGATACAGAAAATGAATACCGCTGCAAAACGCAGAGGGTACTTAAAAGAAAAGTGAGTATCGCAGCAGGCGACCCAGTCGGCAAAGCTAATTCTTGAGAAATGTAATGGGCTTTCTCTTCATTCGTAACTTTTCCGAACTTTACCTCGTCCAAATAGGAGTGATCTTCCCATGCCTATAAACATAGGAGCCTGGTTTGCGCCGGCCAAGCGCGAATGCCCGATCTGTGGGCGAGATTCTCGTCCGGCCGCTGTGCCGATTCCAGTTAAGAACTCGGCGCCGAGGAAGGCTTTGGCGTCGTTGTGCGGCTCCTGTCTTCAAAACATCCCCTGGATTGCAAATCCGGTCTGTCGCGTCTGCGGACGCGCGGAGCTGTGCGAGGACTGCGTTCGCAGGACGGAACGCTTTTACGCGATCAGTCGCTGCGCGGTGCGATACACCGATGAGATGAAGAACTGGCTGGCGCTTTACAAATATCGGGGCAACGAGGGTGTCGAGACCATTTTGGCGGCTATGGCGGCATTTGCATTTGAGCGTTTGCGAGCGGCGGATCCCCAAGCCCATTTCCCGTTCATTACGGCTGTTCCGCTTGCTCCTGAGAGACTGCGTGAACGCGGATTCAACCAAGCTGAGCGGTTAGCCGTTCGATTGGCTCAATGGTACGGAATGACCTATCAGCCGCTGCTCCTTCGCCTACGTCATACCGAGAAACAAAGTCTCAAAACCCGTCGCAGCCGCGTCGTCGACATGAAAGGCAATTTCGCAGCAGCTCATAGGAGCTCTTTTTCCGGAAATATCCTGGTCTTGGACGATGTGTACACGACCGGCAGCACGCTTGATGAGTGCGCTCGCGTCTTACTGCAAGCATCCGAACCGCAATCGGAGCGCCGAATTTACGGCTTGCTCTGGGCCCGATCCTAGAGATATTCCATTGAAACTTCCTTTTCGACGGCGTTCGCCTATGCTATGATAGGGTGACTTCAGATTGCACTCTCATCCAAATTATTCCTGCAATCAAAAGGAGGAGACATGGAACGTCGCGCTAAATTAAACGAAATCGACATTGTACGCGGTATTGCGATTCTGGGCGTGCTGATGGTGCACTCGACCTCGTTCGCAACAATCGATATGAAAAATACAACTCTGTTCGGGGTTTACAACTTCCTAAACATTTTTTCCAAGATCGGGACGACTTCTTTTATTTTGCTCAGCAGCTTCGTGCTATTCTACAACTATTATCCGCAGCCGCTCACGCTGCAGCGCTTCAAGAAGTTTTATCGCAATCGATTGATGTATATTATCGTTCCGTATTTGCTGTTTTCGATGGTGTATTTCGTGCTGAGATGGTATCAGAACGGCTTCGCCTGGGATTTATCGCAGATGTGGCCGAGCTTCTGGAGCAAAGTGTCGCAGGGCCAGGCCTACACGCATTTGTATTTTGTGTTTATTAGTATTCAGCTATACCTGCTGTTTCCGGTTTTCCTGTTTCTGATGAAACGGTACAAATGGCTCGCGGCGTCCGCGATCGTGATCGGCGTCGGCTTGCAGTGGGCGTTCTTCCTGCTTAATCGCGAATACTGGCAGGTCACGAATCGGGGGAGCTGGTCGTTGTCGTACTTCGGGCATTATTTTCTCGGGGCATGGCTGGGCATCTACTTTGATCGGATCAAAGGCTGGTTGATCATTGCGAAGGAAAATCTGTCGGCGACGAAAATAGCGTCATGGATCGCGCTCTGGGCTGTCTGGCTGGGGACCGGCATCACCTATGTGACGATTTTCTATAACGCTCGACTGTATCAGACGAGATATTCGAATGCGCTATACGACGGCGTGTGGGATCTCTACACGATGATTACTCCGCTGGTTCTGATCCAGATCGCTTTTCTGATTGGCGGAAAAATGAACACTTCGTTCTGGGTCGGCCGATTGCGTCATTTGGGGATCGTATCGTTCGGCGTGTACTTGGTGCATCCGCTTGTCCTGCTTGTCTATCGGCAATTTCCGCCTAATGGCGGTAGCACGCTCATCCATCACGCCTGGTATGCCGGGGGCTTCCTGCTTGCCTTGCTGATTTCCTGGGTCGTCGTCACTGCGTTGAGTCGGTTGACCGGATGGTCTTGGCTGCTGTTCGGCAGCGTTCCTAATCAGCTTCAAGCCGCTTATTCGGACTCGAATCGTGTCGACAAGCCGTCCGGCAAACCCGCTGCATCGGCATAATCTTTGATGGACTGGCGAATTTAGGTTATATTTAGTATAATTTAAGCAATTGTAGTAGTTGATGTCGGAATTCGGGGAGATGATGGCATGGATTTAACCTACTGTCCGAGATGCGGGCGACTATTCTCGAAAAACTTCCGAGAGGTCTGCAATAACTGCCACCAGGAGCTAGAGAAGGATTACGAGAGATGCGCCGAGCATCTTCGCAAAAATAAAGGCATGGACATCCAGCAGCTATCCGAAGAAACGGAAATCAGCATCAAACAGATTGCCAGATGGGTGCGCGAAGGCCGGATTTCGATGATGGACGCGCCTAACCTGACCTATCCTTGCGAATCTTGCGGCACGCCTATTCGTGAAGGACACATATGCGAGAATTGCCGGAAGCGTCTGCAGCGGGACGTAAGGAATGCCACTTCTCCGGGGGGAACACGCATCAACCCTGACGAGGAGAAGCACAGAAGCGCCTATCAGATCGGCGATCGGCTTCAAGACCGCGGCGGGAATTAAAGGAAACTCTAAACATTTCATAGGAACTGACCGATAATAGGGATAGATTATTATCGGTCTTTTTTATTTATAGAGGTGATCTTCGTGAAAATAAATGATGTTCAGCGCATTGGCGCCTACCGCACGTATCAGCAGCAAAACGATATCCGCGCCAGCCAGGCCTCTGGCAAACGCCGCAAGGACGAGGTGCAGTTTTCGGCTGAAGCGATGGAGCTTCTCGGAGCGCAGCGCGCGGAAGATCCGAACCGCTCCCAGCGGATTGAGACGTTGAAGAAGGAAGTCGCAACGGGAACGTATCATGTCGATTCCGGCAAGCTAGCCGAGAAGATGCTGCCATTCGTTCGTGAATAGGTCGCTCGCAATCCAGATGGCGGAAGGTGATAACAATGGCAGTTCACGAATTGTGCGAAGCAATGGAAACGCTGCTGCTTCAGCATGAACAGATGAGCGGATTTGCCGAGCGCAAGAAAGAGGCGCTGATTGCGAACGATATTGAGCTGTTGAACGAAATGGTGACGAAAGAGTCGCGATTGGTCAGGCTAATCGTGGAAACTGAAGGACGTCGCCAGCAAGCCGTCGTTCATTTTCTGAAGGAAGCGGGCTTCAGCCCTACGCCCTCAACTACAGTGGCCAGCCTTATTCGAATGATTACGAACGCAGAAGACAAATTGAAGCTTTCGAACCTCGCAGAGAAACTTAGTGCTGCTGTTGAGCACGTCAGAGCCTTGAATGAACTGAACATGAGGCTGACGCAGCAATCCATCGAATTTAATGATTTTTCCTTAAATCTCTTATCCAGCTCTTATGACGATCAAGATTATGTATACAAGAAGCCGACCGAATCGGCATACGGGCAAAACAAGCTCAGCTTTTTTGATTCTAAAGCCTAGTCACTTTAACTTACGGCGAAATGGGGAAGATAGTAAATGATACGCTCCACTTTCCATGCGATTGAAACGGCCAAGCGCAGTTTGTTCACGCAACAAGCTGCTCTACAGACGACCGGACACAACGTGGCCAACGCTAATACAATCGGATATACTCGCCAAGTCGTGAATATGGCGGCGACCAAACCGATGGAAGCGATTGGAATGACCAAGTCGACCATTCCGGGGCAGCTAGGTACCGGCGTAGAGTTCAGCTCGATTACCCGGATTCGAGAGGGCTTCTTGGATGCCCAGTTTAGGAATGAAAGCAAAACCCATGGAAGCTGGTCGATTCAGGCGGATACGCTGCAGAAGCTGGAGACGATCGTGAATGAGCCTTCGGACACTGGATTGCGGGCGGTGCTTGATAAGTTTTGGAAGTCTTGGCACGATCTTAGCGAGAACCCGGAGGACATAACGGCTCGCAAACTGGTCCGCGAAACAGCCAAGGCAGTTACGGACGCGATCAACCAGACGGCCCGTCAGTTGGACGATCTTAGTGCCGACATCACCGAGAACATAGGCGTGAAAGCCAATCAAATCAATACATCACTTGAAACGATCGCCAACCTCAACTTGCAAATTCAGCGAATCGAAGGACTAGGAGATAACGCGAACGATCTTCGGGATCAACGGGATTTACTAATGGACGGATTGTCCAAAATTATTAATGTAACGAGCGTGGAAACCACTGAGGGCAACTATCAGGTGTTAATGGGTGGAGCTGCACTGGTAGAGGACGGAGAGTTCACACCGGTAACGGCCGAAGGGCTGCTAGCCAGCTTCGCAGGCGGCGACTTGAACGGCGGCGAAGTTCACGGGATGATTATTTCCAGAGATCAATATGTAGCCAACTATCAACGGCAACTGGATACGCTTGTGAATGGACTGGTTAACGGAGATATTACGGTTACGCTTCCGGCAGGGACGGTTCTGCCTGACGGCACAACTTTGAATAATGTCACCTATAGTGGAACGGCTCGCACTTTGACTTCTCCGTTAACTGTAACGGTACAGGGGTTTAACGGCCTCCACCAACTCGGGTACACGATGATGGACCCGCCTCAAGCTGGTGGTACCTTCTTCGTATCCAAAGACGGAGGGCCTGTGACGGCCGGGAATTTGGCATTAAACCAGAATATCCTTAATGATGCCGGATATATTGCCTCCTCGATGAGAACGACGGGTACGCCTGAAACTGTCGTTAAAGGGAACAAGGATTTGGCGCTCCTGATCAGCCAATTCAGCGAAATGAAGATTGACTTTTCTTCTGTAGCTACCGGAGCCGCTACTGCGCAGGGCACCGTTAACGACTTTTTTCGGTCGATCGTCGGTCAATTGGGCGTTGAAGCTGAAGAAGCCAATCGTCAAACGACTAACGCCAAAATCGTAGTGGATCAGGTGGAGTCGAGACGACAGTCTGTAAGCGGAGTTTCGTTGGACGAGGAAATGAGCAACATGGTGAAGTTCCAGCATGCTTATAATGCGGCTGCTCGCTTTATGACAACCATCGACGAAACATTGGATAGAATTATTAACGGTATGGGTACGGTAGGTAGATAATAGGCAGGAGAGGGAGTGAAGTAAAGTGTTAGGACGCGTAACCCAAGGAACGATAACCAATCAATTGCTTCGCAACATTAACAAGAACCTGGGGCAGATGCAGGGGCTGCAGGAGCAATTGTCGACGGGGATGAAGCTCAATCGGCCTTCAGACGATCCTGTAGGGATCACTTACTCGCTGCGATACAGAAGCGATCTTTCCCTCAATGAACGCTATCAAGAAAATGTCACTGCGGCTGCTTCTTGGTTGGATTATAGCGATACTTTGCTGAATCAAGTCGGGGAGGTAGTCAAGAGAGCAAAGGAACTAGCAATTCAAGGTTCCAATGGCACTAACCCGGATGTTGCCTTGAATAATATTGCAGCGGAAATGAAGCAACTGAAGGAACAATTGCAGGGAATCGGAAATAGTCAGTTCAAAGGAAAGTATGTGTTTAACGGTCAATTTACGGATGTTGAGCCGTATACCAATCTTACCAATGCTTCCAATACGCTTACAGACGATTTCGGTCTTGAGTACCTGATTAGCTCGGGGTCTCCTGTGAGAGTGAATCTGACCGGAAACGATGTATTCGGTTACCCTCCTTCTGGCGTGACTGCGCCGAAGAATGAGGATGACAATCTGTTTCATGTTCTGGACCAGATGATTGCCGGTTTGGAAGCCGGTGACACGTCAGCCGTAAGCGCCCAACTCACTTTCCTGGACTCCAGAGCAAATAAAGTATTAACTCAGCGCGCGGAATTGGGAGCGCGAGTAAACCGTGTCGAGTTGATGGAGCAAAGATTGCAGGATCTGAATTTGAACTTGACGACGCTCCAATCGAAGACCGAAGATGCGGACATTGAAGATGTATTGATCAAATCAAAAGTGAATGAATCGGTCTATCAGGCGTCCCTATCTGTCGGAGCTAAAGTGATTCAGCCTTCCTTGGTCGATTTTCTGAGATAGCTTAAGAATTGAGGTGTCCCCCCATATGTTCCCGAGAATTTCTATACAGTCACAAAGGGCACTTATCGGAATAGAATCACAGCGTGGGCAGTATGAAATTAGCAGACCGCAGCCCGAACTGAAAATTCATTCCGAACGTGCAACGATTACGGCGAACAACAAACCAGGCATGCTTAGCGTCGATCAGAATCTAACTAACGATGCTTTGACCGGGGGGAAGCCTCAAGCCTTCTGGGAAAGAATCTATTCTCAGTATAAACAGGTCGCAGCGCAAAACATTCAGCAAATCGTGGAGAACGGTAACCGAATGGGAGCGCTGCATATCAAGGGAAGCCCGATTGCAGATATCGCGCTGGGGGCTTTCATTGAAGGAGCTCCAGATTTGCAGGTTTTCGGACATGCTTCTCCGACTAATATTGCGTTTCAATATACACCAAATGATGTAAATATCCAAGTTGAACGAGGGAAGTTAACCGTCGACGCGCAAATCCATCGGCCAGATATACAATTCCATCGCGGATCTGTGCGTATTTATATGCAGCAGTATCCTAAAGTGACGATCACTCCTCCCGAGATTGACATTACGGCATAACGGGAAGAGTGACACATTATTGGCTGTAAGCGAGTTATCGCTTATAGCTTTTCTAATTTTGTTGACCATGGAGGTTCAGTCAAAATGTCTGCAGAAGCGAAAACGGATAACGTTGAGTCGTTAAGGATACATTTCAAAGAGGGACTTCCCGGATTTGAAGCTTATAAGGCGTTTAACCTTTTTGAGAACGAAAGCAATAAACCATTTGGCACTTTGCAATCTACGGACCAAGAAACGATAAGCTTTGTTGTCGTTGATCCGTTTCTGTTTTTTAAGGATTATGAGTTCGATCTAGCCGAAACGTCTTGCCAGGAGTTGCAAATCCGTCAAGCCGAGGATTTGCTCATTCGTTCCATCGTCTCCATCCGGGGAGAGGCAGGAGAAGCTTCGGTTAATCTGGTCGCTCCGATTGTCGTCAATAGAACGAATCGCGAAGGCAGGCAGGTCATTCTGACCAATACCCGATATTCGACCAGACATCGTTTATTTGAGCCGTCCGAAGGGCGCTAGAAGGGGGCGAGAGGGATGCTCGTACTTTCGCGAAAAAAGGGACAATCCGTTGTCATTCAGGATTCGATAGAGATTACCGTGTTGGAGATCGACGGAGATACGATCAAACTAGGGATTTCTGCGCCAAAAGAAATGCCAATCGTTCGGAAAGAGTTGCTTCTTTCCGTCAAAGAATCGAATATTGATTCCGTTGCGCAGCCGACGGACATCGCAGCATTATCAGAGCAATTAAAAAAAATAAAAAAATAATGACAGCAGTATTAAGTTACCGAATCTTCGTACCGATATATAAATTATGACCGGAACGAGGCGGCCGACTTGTTATCGGTAAATAGGAGATCTGCAAGGATGCGGGTCTCAATTTGTATAATTCAGGGAGGAATATCATTATGCGTATTAACCACAACATTACTGCTTTGAACAACCACCGCAACATGACTTTGAACAACGTAGCAACAGGGAAGAACATGGAGAAGCTGTCTTCCGGTCTTCGTATTAACCGTGCTGGCGACGATGCGGCAGGTCTGGCTGTATCCGAGAAAATGCGCGGCCAAATCCGCGGTCTGGAGCAAGCGCAGCGCAACGTTCAAGACGGTATCTCTTTCATCCAAACGGCTGAAGGCGCGATGAACGAAATCAGCTCGATGCTTACTCGTATGAAAGAATTGAACGTTCAATATGCTACAGGTACGTACACTACGACTCAGAAGGCAGACAGCATTGAGGTTGAGTTGACAAATCTGTCGAATCAAATCGACAGCATTCTTCAAAACACCAAGTTTAACGGTATTTCCATCTCCGGCGGAACGGTATCGATCCAAGCTGACGATAACTCCGTTAAGATTGGCATTGCAGGCATTACGACTTCGAACATTCAAGGCTTGGCAGGCGCTACTTCTATTAGCACGATTGAAACGGCTATTGAAACGGTAGCGAAAGAGCGTGCTAAACTGGGTGCTATGCAAAACCGTCTGGAGTACACTTCCAACAACCTGGGTACGACAATCGAGAACTTGACGGCTTCCGAGTCCCGTATTCGCGATACGGATATGGCGAAGGAAATGGTCGAGCTCACGAAGAACCAAATCCTGTTGCAATCTTCGCAAGCTATGCTTGCACAAGCGAACTCGGCTCCGCAAGGCGTTCTGTCCTTGCTCCGTTAAGCTTAACGAATGCACAAAAAAGACCCTTGGAAATCTTCAAGGGTCTTTTTTTGCGTTCAAGCTAATATTTGGTTGCAGAACAGTCGATATAAATAATATGTCAATATTATCGGAGCGGAGTGATACCATGAACGTGCAATCTTCGACTCATGTTCAGTCAACTGGTTATTCACCGATCACAAGTAATCCCGTTGCTGAACCTGTGAGGCAGGGGTTTGAACAGCCAAATCAATCGGAGATTCTGCAAGTGCGTAGCGGGAAACAATTGCAATTAGCAGAATTGAAAGGTGTAAAGCTGTCGGTAGGAGAAGAGCAATTGATCCGGGCAATCGATCGTGCAATCAAGTCCCTTGAAGGACCGGAGACAAGATTCGAGATGAAGGTTCATGACGCAACAAACGTCGTTACGATAAAAGTATTCAATAAGGAAACCGGCGAACTGATTCGGGAAATTCCTCCAGAGAAGTCGCTTGATCTTGTAGTCAAAATGAAAGAAATTGCCGGTATTTTGGTTGATGAAAAGGTATAGAGGAGGTCAAAGACATGGTTACACGGATTACAGGATTTACATCGGGGTTGGATATTGACAGTCTTGTCAAAGACTTAATGAAGGCGAAGCGGGCGCCTCTGGATAAGCTGACACAACAAAAGACGACACTGGAGTGGCAGCGGGAGCAGTATCGCGACCTGAACATTAAGATGATTGATTTGCGCAATAACAAGTTGTTCAACTACGGACTCGAAGGTTCTTTAAATGCAAAGCAGGTCAGTGTATCCGGCAATTCGTCAGCGGTCAGCGCCAAAGCTTCTTCATCTGCTGTCACTGGCGCGATGACGATAGAGGTTACGGAATTGGGAGTCAATGCGTCTGTCGCAAGTAAGACGGGTGTTGGACAGGTTGATAAAACCAAAACGCTCGCGGAACTAAAGACTGCGGGAGTTTTGGATTACACGCTGGACAGCGGAAAAGTGAACATAACTATCAACAATAAGACGATTCAGTTGGACGAGAATACGGATACGCTCAATTCAATGGTCGCCAAGATTAACGCAAATAAAGAAATGAATGTAACGGCGTACATTGATGCCGCTTCCGGCAAGCTTTCGTTAACCTCCAAAACGATGGAAGCGACAACGATTACGTGGGACAGTTCAACAGGGTCGCTACTGAAGAAGTTTCTTCCTTCAACTTTGCCTGCAGATGTAGATACGAGGTCAGGAAGTACGGCTAAAGTTGTGATCAATGGAATTGCAGTAGAGAGAAACAGCAATACGTTTACAGAAGACGGGGTTGAAATCACTTTAAATGCAAAGTCGAATGGGGCGGTAAGCAACTTATCCATTAAGTCCAATACGGACAGTATTGTGGACTCGCTCAAGTCTTTTATTAAGGATTACAACGATTTACTGGAGTCGGTTAACAATAAACTGAATGAAGAGCGATACCGCACCTACGCTCCACTTACGACCGCCCAGAAAGAAGAAATGAAAGATGACGAAATCAAGCTCTGGGAGGAGAAAGCACGGAGTGGTCTACTGCGTCGCGATCCGACGCTTACGACTATGGTTGATAACTTGAGACTTTCGATGATGACAAGCGTTACAATTGATGGGAAAAGCGTCAATTTAGCCTCTTTTGGCATCGAAACTGGGGATTGGCAGCAACGTGGCAAATTAGTTATTAAAGATGAAGCTAAGCTTCGTGCTGCAATAGAGGCAGACCCTAACGCTTTCGAGAAACTTTTTATTCAACAAACTAAGGAAACAGACCCTGCAAAGAAAACTTCAGCGACTAACCCCGATAGCGGGTTGTTTAACCGTCTGTCGAACGTTTTAATGACAGGTATTGAAAGTCTGTCCTCAAAAGCAGGTACATCCAAGGTGAGTACAAGCAAGGATGCAGCGTTCTTGGAATCCAGCCTGATCAGTGAACAATTAAGAACGCTTAGTACGCGCATCAGCGACTTCAATGTGCGAATGGATCGTTGGGAAACTTCTTATTACAAGCAATTTACTGCAATGGAGAAGGCTATGAATCGTTATCAAGCACAATCCGGCCTGTTCTCCTAATGGATAAGATGAATCAGCTTGTTCAAGAGGTTTTGGCAGAGAGTGACCGCTTGGCAAGGTTAGCGGAACCGGCAGACTATGAAGTCTATGTGAGATTGACTGAGCGTAGACAGGCATTAGCGGAAGAAGTGCAAGCGAGAAGTACTGTATCCGAAGCAGAGAAAGCATTATTGAGCAGCATAGGGCAGTATGACGAGATACTCCTTAGTCATATGCAGATGCTAAAAGAAGAAGCTGCATCAGGTATTCAGCGGATTATCGGCTCCAGAAAGCTAAAAGAAGGATATGGGTATACAGGTACTCATGAAAGCATCATGTTCGACAAAGGGGTATAAGGATGAACACGAACCCGTTTATGAAGTATCAACAGACAGCAGTACAGACATCCGGCCCGCAGTTGTTGTTAATGCTGTACGATGGAGCCATTCGGTTTACGCGTGCAGGGATTGAGGGTATTCAACAGCGGAATATGCAGCAATCCAATACCAATTTAATCAAGGCGCAGCAAGTCATTCATGAGCTAGTGGCCTCCCTGAATTTTGAATATGAACTGTCCCACAATCTTGTTCAAATCTACGAATATATGATTCATCAATTAATTACGGCCAATACTCGCAAAGAGACCGCGCCTGCTCAAGAGGCATTGAATCATCTGCTAGAGTTGAAGGCAACCTGGATCACAGCGATTAGAAAATCGGCTCAGGCTGAAGCCCAGCAGATTTGAATAGTATTCAGGTTAACAGAAAGGCCTGCGGATATCCGCAGGCCTTTCTGTTGACTATATACCTTTAATTAATGGAGAATTGGCGTCATCGGGATATTGTGAAGCAAGCTTAGCCTTCATTTTTGCTTTGGCAGAGGCGTCACTACAATAGTAGCAATACTGAATAAATAATCTTATGGGAGCTTCAGGTTGAAGCAAAATGGCGTGTTCCCAGAACTCAAGCGCCTCATCGGTCTTCCCATCAATGATATGCAATAAGGCAAGGTTTTCGCAACTTGTGGCATCTAATTCGTTGTGATCGAGCAAGTGTTGGTAAAACTGCATGGCGGGTTGCACAAAATGCTTAGATAGAAAAACATTAGCCAAATGATTGATGACGGCCGCTGAACTAAACTGGTCAATGAGTGAGTCGAATGTATCCCATGCTTTCAAAAAGTAGAGTTGGCTTAAGATATCGATCGCTACAGGTTCAAGAGAAGAATCTAGTTCCTTGGTCAAAGCGGGTTGAAGAAGATCCTTGGCAAACTGCAATCCAACGCTTTCATCTGTATGCCCCTGATTGCACAGCTCTATCCATTCTGGACGAGACCATACGATGGAGCCGAGAATGATCATCTTAACTGCAGCAGATTCAGCTAATTCTTCGACGGTTCTGTTCTTAAGGAATTGTTCGAAAGTGATCGGATTTTTGCTTAATAATGCATATCGCAGTTGCTCGCTTAAGCTTAATCGATCAATGGACGGCAAGCGGTCTACATAATATTGTGCAAGTTGCTGATTTCCGAGGCTAATTGAGATTTTCGCCATTGCGACGACTTTTTGTGGAACTGCATCGACATCAAGTAACCTGTTCAGAAAAGCAGCAATATTCGCAGCCGATTCGTTCAAACTTAATATTTCAACCATTTTAACCCAAGCTTCTATGTCTTGATCGTCTGCTCTAAGTAAGAGCGTTAGATAGTGGATGCATGATTGAAAATTATTTTCGTTTTCAAACATGACAGCAAGAAGCCATAGAGGCATGCGCATGCCTAAATTTGGGCTGACGAGGGTTATATTTTTCTGCAGTCGAGCACGATTTTCCGCTTCGCGATGTGCTAGCATCAACTCTTGTTTAGCTTGTTCGCGAAGTCCCAGAGAGATCAGGATGATACCGCGTACGCAGCGAATATCAGGGTAGTCAGTATATTCGGTCATATGCTGATCAATCAAGTTCCATGCTTCGATATGCTTCTGGGATTGCAGGTAAACGTCGAGCATTGTCCAGAGATTATTTAAGAACCAGGGCGAGGATTTGTCCCCGTAGGTAAAGGCGATTTTTAGATGTTGTAGAGCTTCTTCGCTTTTCCTCATCATGCTTAATTGTTGGCCGATCATGCTATGATCGTAGGCATTAAGCTTAGTATGACTCATCATTTGCTCAAAAATAGACATATTGCGATCATGCTTGTTCTGAGAAGCCACGACGTTTTCAAGATACCCGGAATGAAGAATCTGGAATGGCAATGCAATAATCTGATAGGAGGAACCGCTAGCCAGCCGGATTTGTTCATGAATCGGGCGATAATATTCGAAGCCCACTCGATTAGGAAATATCCGGAGAATAGGAGATTCGGATATTCCGGTATGATTCGAGGAGTCCATAAAGTTGCGTACGGTGACGCGATAGACGAATTCAGTCGATGGCTTCTCGCCAGCCAGGAAGTCTCTTAATCCGCGAATATCTTTTTCTTCCATATATTCGTCGGCATCCAGAATCAAAATCCATTTGCCGGTTGCATGCTTAAGCGCTTCATTGCGGGCTGCAGCAAAGTCGTTAATCCATTTGAAATCATAGATGTTATTGGTAAAAGCTTGAGCAATCTCTTTCGTTCGGTCTGTAGATCCTGTATCCACAATAATGATTTCGTCTACCCACTTCTCTACACTTCTTAAGCAACGTTCAAGGAATTGCTCCTCATTTTTGACTATCATACATAAAGATATCAGTTTGTTCATAAGGCCTCCGGGTACGAGCTTATTGGGGATGCACGTGATTAAATATTAATACAGTTTACTGAAAAGTCCAATAGACAATCAGGGGGTGTAAGGAATATTTGTGACTTTCTAATAGTGTGAATGAAATAGGCCGATATACTCTAATATAAGCTAAACTATAAGACAAGGACGGCACGCATATGGCAAAGGGAATATACAATTTTTCACCTTATATTTACTATAGAAATGAGCAACTAATGAAGGATTGTTGCCTTGTCCCTTATATGTTCCATAGATATTTAGGGTATAGGACGGTCATCGTTACTGCCCAAAAAGAGGAATACACCTATCAGCAACTGTTAAGCGGGCTTGAGTTGGAGATCTTGAGAACACCTCAAGATTTAAACGAATGGGTGGAAATGTGCTGCGAATATATTTCTGAACATTTTCTTAAAATTGATGTGATGTTTTGTTTCGGAGCCTACCCTTCCCACATCGAAATGGTCCGGCGATATAAACAATTGCGACCCGATGGCAAAGTTATTTTGAAGCTGGATGCTAACCTTTACTGGCAAGACAGAATAGCTTTTGGAGAGGCTGGCTATGAGGAATTTTTGGGTAATTGTGACTTAATCACTGTCGAGTCCAAAAAAATGAAGCAGCACCTTTCCCGAAAATGGCCGTACATCATTGATTATGTACCTAACGCATCTGCTGATTTTGTCCCTCGCAAACGAATCGAGTATTCGGAAAAAGAGAATACGATTTTAACAGTGGGCAGGATCGGAACACGGCAAAAGGCGAACGAAATATTAATGGAATCCTTCCGATTAATCGCGGATTCCATTCCCGATTGGAAAGTGAAATTGGTAGGTGGAATTGAAGAAGCTTTTAGACCGTATATTGAAGATTTTTTCAGCGAGTCCCCGCATCTTAGAGACAGAGTGATCTTTACCGGAAAAATCATGGATAAGGATATTCTTGAGAATGAATATAAAAATGCAAAAATATTTGCACTGACCTCCGAGTTTGAAGGGGGAACCCCCAATGTATGGGTTGAAGCTGCGAGAAACGGATGTTACATAGTATGTAGTGAAATTGATGCAGTAGACGACGCCACCAACTGGGGGAAATGCGGCAAAAGTTTTGAGGTCGGAAACATCAGGCAATTATCGCGAATTTTGTTGGAGAGTTGCAATGATGAAAGTTACTTTGCCAGAGGATGCTATGATATTCAAGAGTATCGTGAAAGATTTTTTAGCTATGAAAAAATTGTTTACAAGTTGAATCATTTAATAAATCTTTCGCCAGGGGACATGTAAATTGACTGATTCTATAAAAGACATCTATCTGTATGGGCAATCACTTGCTTTTACTGGAGGTAGGTTAGTTTTTGAAGGTAACGTAATTTACGATTTTAATGATAGGTACGGGAACATCTCTTCGATGGGGATGGAGCAGCAAGCTCAAGTCTATTGTCAGTTGATTAAGCAGATTTACGAGTCTGATCTTCCGAGAATCATCCAGGCCCAAACGATGGTTATTTTTGCCGAGATTTTTAAGACGATGTCTTCCAGAAATGCTTCTGTTGCATTGCTGAGCGTGGGCGGCGGCTTGCTTAACAGCGCATATGCAAATGTGGTTGGCATGTTCGGTAAAGACAATCTATTGTACGAGCTATGCGATAAGAATAACTATAGGCCCAACAGCTCCGATAATAGGGTCTCCATCATCGGCACAAGCTTTCAGGATTTGGAGGTTTTAACTGACAAGGCTTTTGTTGCAGTACTAATTAACGTTGACCTGTTCAGAGACCAATTTGAAAGCATGCTGTACGAATGCAATCGTTTGGCGGCCAAGAACGGCCAGGTGATTTTGTACGGTTCGGGAATGTATGGAGTAGAGTTGAATCAGTTATTATCAGCGGATGATCTTAGACTATATCCGTTTGGGACGGAAGGGTTTATAGCCAGTTTTGGTTCCAAAGAGTCGTCTGCAGTTTCATATAAGGAGAGTCTGAAAGAACAAGTAATGGACCTTATTCATTCCTATAATCAAGAAGTTTTTCAGGCTTTACAGTATGTCTTGTCCAATTACCCA
Organism: Cohnella sp. LGH; assembly: GCF_017671885.1. Classification (NCBI taxonomy): domain Bacteria; kingdom Bacillati; phylum Bacillota; class Bacilli; order Caryophanales; family Paenibacillaceae; genus Cohnella; species Cohnella sp. LGH. The sequence goes on along the minus strand of NZ_CP072117.1, from coordinate 8,059,185 downwards.
ATATCTCAACAAGACGAATGGCATACAAGCATAGATTGCGCAATCGAAGGGATGAGTCGGGCAGAGGTGCTGATCGCGCAGTATTACATGCTATTCGACAATATAGACTTGAAGTATCAGACGAATGAATTAAAGAACGCAATGCTGGATTTCAAGTATGAAGCCTATCTTAACAGAAGGCATTACGACTTTTTTCAAGCTGCTCTGTATGATTACTATAACAAATGGACAGAAAGTATTGTTTAATTGAGCATTACACAGTCTATCCGAACACAATGGGGCGTGTAACCGTGATATCGTTAGCTATGATTGTTAAGAACGAGGAGAAATATCTGGCTCGGTGTTTGCGCAGCGCCGCTGCGATGGTTGACGAGATCATTGTTGTAGATACGGGATCAACGGATCAAACAAGAGAAATAGCCTTAGAGTGCGGGGCAAAGTTGTTTCATTTTGAATGGTGCGACGATTTCTCTGCAGCCAGAAATTACGCGCTTAAGCAAGCGTCAGGAGATTGGCTACTCGTACTGGATGCCGACGAGTACTTTGTGGAAGAAAGCGCGGATGCGATCAGGGCATTTACGAGATCGACTTCTCGCCGAATTGGCTTGATCGAGATTGTATCCAAATTCGTAGAGGATGGACACACATTCGAAGGCATACATTCTAACCCAAGACTGTTTCCCCGAGGAGTCACCTATGAAGGGCGTATTCATGAGCAACCGACCCCGATCTTACCAATGGTAGAGACAGGGCTGAGGTTGTTGCATGACGGTTACTATATGACTGATAAGTCTGACCGCAATATTCCGTTATTGCTGAAAGCGTTGAAAGACAAGCCTGGCAGTGCATATTTGAATTTCCAGTTAGGTAGGCAATATCAGGGCATGAAGCAGCACGAACTCGCTGTGCAATACTTGGAAAAAGCGTATGCTTTGTTTCGACAAACCGATCCAGTTGCGCTAGAAAATATTACCGAGTTGCTTCAAGCCTACACAAAATGCAAGCGTTATGATAAAGCGATGGAGCTGGCCGGGGATGAGGTGGCACGCTTGGAATACTCCCCTGATTTCTGTTTTGCGGTTGGGCAGTTTTTACTTGACTATGCGATTGATTCGCAAGATTACTCGGTTATCGAAAACATTGAAAACAGTTACTTGAAGTGTCTAGAGCTGGGGCGTCGGGGAGTTCCTGAAACTGTAGTTGGTTCTTCGACTTTCTTGGCGGCTTATAATCTGGCTGTGTTTTATGAGTCCATAGGGAACAGGTCTGAGGCGCAGCGGTATTACGCGCTATCTGCTTCGTATGGGTATGAGCCTGCTGTTGAGAGAGCGAAAGGTTGAATAAAAGAGCCATTGAGATGGCTCTTTTGCTTTGCAATCGCCCATGATAACTGCAATTTGTAATGTGCACTGGCATGAGCCAAGCAACCTTAGTGGCCAATGCGGTCATCTGGAAACGAAAAACAGACGCAGACCCACGATATAAAGAAAGTACGAACACAGCCTCTCAGAATCCATCCAGACAGATAGGGAAGGGATTTTGCTGTTGTTAAGCCATGTCATAGCCACCAGATATCGGTATGATCGAGCCGTTGATATAAGAGTTTGACAATACGCTGTAACAGAAATCTGAAATTTCATCAGGCTCAGCAAATCGTTGAAGCGCAATTTTATTCTCGATACGCTGTCGATGATCGGGGGCTTTGTTCGATTGTGCGGGTGTTTCGACGAAACCAGGACATACGGCATTGATCCGAATTCGTTTCGCTGCATACACTTTAACCATACTTTGACACAACATATGAAGCGCTGCTTTGGAGACGCTGTAGCTAATAGAGATGGCGTGTGGATGAATCCCCATCATTGCCCCAATACAGACTACAGCCCCGTGTTCAGCCATTTGGTCATACAACTGCTGCATCAGGAAAAATGGCATATTCACATTCATATCCATTACGTGGTGCCAGTTGTCAAGCGTAACAAGTTCGAAAGCGGTTTTATCGGTAGCATAACTATTGAGTACCAAATAGTTAAGATGAGGACATTGATTTTTTACGGCTTCGCATAACTTAAGGATACCGTCAAGATTAGACATATCCGCTTGAACGATCGTATAGTTAGTGCTTATCGAGGCAAATACCTGCGCAGCTTGTTGAGCGTTCTCATTATTGTGTGCATAATTAGCAAAAACGAAGTACCCTTCTTTTAAAAGTTTGGAGGCAATAGCAAGCCCAATGCCTGATGTTGAACCCGTAACAAGTGCGTATTTCATTGACTAGCCCTTCTTTTCGATGACATTTTTAAAGTACAGCTGCCATTCTAGCAAAGCTTCTTTCCCGTGACTGACCGCTTCAGCAAGCTTGCGGAAATGGAGTAGAGAGCGTTCATCCATATGGGATACTCTTGCAAATATAGTCAGAACATCAGGCAACAACGCAGCTTCGAGGTAGCGTTGAAGCTCAAGATTAGCGATAATAAACGCCGTGAATTCGCAGGCATCTTCCAACGCATAGCCACGTATTTTATAGAGAAAGAGTGCGTTTGTAACTAGACGGAGTGCGGCAATGGCGAGTAGAGAGTCCCTATCGGCAATAGAAGGAAGAGAAGATGCGGTCTCCTGAAATGCGTTCCATCGCTGTTGAAAGTCATGCACAATTTCCGTCGTATTAACTGCATATTGTTGAGAGCCGGGACGATTAAAATAAATATAATGAGCTTGATCGATTGAGCCTGCTGAATCCGCCTTCGCAAAACAGCACAAATTGAAAACAGCGTCCTCGCCCATTTTAATCTGCTCATCGAAACGTAAGCTGTGCTGATCAAGAAATGACTTGCGATATAGCTTGTTCCACACAAAGTAGGATTGATTGGACAACACCCATTTATATAAAAATTGATGCCGGTTTATTTGAGGAACGTGCGTTATCTCTGCTGGATAACGCATAAGCGAATACGGCGGCTCGCCAATATTGTTGTCCCTCCAAATCCCGCTTACCGCAATGTCAAGCGATTGTTCAGCGGCGAATGCATAGAGAGAAGTAAACATATCAGGAAGCAGGTAGTCATCGGAATCGGTAAACCCAATATAGGATCCTGTTGAATGACGTAAACCGACATTGCGAACTGCGCTTGCTCCTCGTGCCTCGCTCTCAATGATGATGACCCGACTATCCTTCGCACCATATTCGAATGCGATTCGGCGGCTTGCAGCATTTGAGCCAGCATCCACAACTAGTATGATCTCTAAGTGGTGCAGAGATTGGCTGTATAGAGAATTCAAGCACCGTGGCAAATACTCCTCGTTATTATAAATGGGTACAATAACGCTTACTACCGGTTTCATGCAAACCATCCTTTGTCGAGCTGAATCGGCTCCTTGGCCATACATAATGCAAGAAGCTGTTGAAACATCTGTACTTGTTCAAATGAGATTTCATGGAGCTGGCAATAGTCCGATAGGTGGCCATCACTTAAACAAAGAGATAAATAATATTCGACTTTGTCACCCTCCAAAAAACTCGAAAGCGATTCTTGGAGCTTGTCCTCGGAGAGTCTCGCTAAATGTCCATAGAAAACGATGCTTCTTATGCGAGTAAAAGCATAAATACTAAGGATCGGCGTAACGAAAGGTTCCTTATGGCTCTCAAGATAGGTTCTCGCTGCTTTGAAGACTGTATAGTAAAGTTCACCATGATTACTGTCGCGCGCACTTTGACGGACGGCTGAATCATCACGTTGGATGTAGTTATAGAGCGACTTGCCAATATGTGCGATGCGCGGCATATGACAATTCAACATCAAGTTAAAGAGGTGGTCCTCACTATAACGCGTATCCGCGAAACGGACACCGCTACGCTGAAGAAACTCCCGGCGGTATAAGCGAGACCATAAATAATTATTTGGCTTCGGCGCAGCGTTATAACGAAAATAATAATCGGCTAGATTTGAGGCGGAAAGATTAAAGTCTTCATCTTGCATATGCGAGAAGTCAGGAATATCACGATCAGGGTATACCATGTTGAAGTCACACACAACAATGTCGGCATCTCTCTCGGTTGCAACATTGTACATTGTTTCTAGCATATCCTCAGCCATCGTATCATCCGAGTCGGCAAAGCCGATATAGGGAGCGCTCGCAAATTCTAACCCAATATTTCTGGCGCTTCCAGGCGGAACGGAGGCATGGCGAAAATAGCGAAAACGGCTGTCTCGGCGAACATAATCATGGACAATTTCAGAAGTCCTATCCGTCGATTCCGAGTCCAGAACAATGACCTCAAATGAAGTGAACGTTTGCTTGTGGATAGACTCCAGGCATCTTTCTAAATACGGTTCGGAATTCCAGGTCGGAATAATAAGACTGATTTTAGGCGGTGTCATTATGCCAGCCTCTTTCTGCGATACTCCAAAATGCGTTGATAGTCTTCGATAAAATCGATTTCAGCCCAGAAGTGGCCAGCAATATCGGTAGTCCAAATGTTTCGTCCAGGAATCATGTTGTATAGAATTTGTTCCCACCAAGCGTTATGACGCTGCGTTTGTACCATATATTCCAATTCTGCGCGGCACTCTTGAATAAATGGGCCTTGTATTTTAGCCAATCCAACATATTCACAATTGGCATGGTTCTTGTCTAACCCTTTGCCATATTCCCGTACCGATCCATCTATGACGTGGAAAAGGTAGTCGCCTTGCTCCACGCGACTAGAATCACAAAGCATGACGCAATCTCGCTCGTCCTCTAGAAGTAGGGGGAGCAACTGCTCTTCCCAGAATACATCGGCATTACCTAGTATAATGGAATCGCCGCAAAGGGCCTCTCTTGCAAACCACAGAGACGAAAGGCTGTTTGTTACGGAGTAGAACACATTTTCATGGAAAAGAACCGGTAGGCCCTGAAGTGCCTGGACGATGTGTTCCTTATGGTAACCGACTACGATATGAACTTCGATGTTATGCTTGAGCAACATTTCCACCGTGTGACGAATGAGAGTAGTTCCACTGATATCTAATGTGCATTTACAGTTACCGTCAATGTCCCGGCTAATGCGGGTACCACGACCTGCGGCCATAAGAATTGCTTTTGTCATAGCGGCTCCTCCTTAAACGAAATATTCGATGTAGTCTTGCCTAAGAGCGTAGCCATAACGGTGCAGCCGTTCCGTAACCTCCGGATAATGCTTGTCCATAGAGATGAGGATATAGAATGTATCGGATCTCCTATCGAGATCTTCTATGTTCATTAAGTTTGGCATATCGGAGTTAATACTTAGCTTCTGCCAGAACTGATCTACAATTTTATATTCTTTAAAGCCCTGTCGCTGCAAGATGTACTCTAATACTTGACCGTTCCAGCCGTATCCCCATATAACGGGAGTACGATTATGTGTGTTGGCGGCGAAAATAGTAGCAGAGTTGTTAGTGTCGGAGGGTAGCAAATTGGATAGATCCTCGCGCGCTAGTCTTGAACGGTATATTTGTAAGGCATCTCCATAAGTGAAGGCCTCGACATCTTTGTAACCAACTAAATGTTTCTCGTTTTCGCTAAGAGTTCGATGCAATGCTGCTAAATTGCGTTGCTCAAGTTGTAGGCTCTGACCGACGGCAAGGCTCTGACGGTTTGGGTCGCGCTTCTTCAAATTTTCAATGGATAGGTTATGGCCTTCACGGCGATATAACAGAAGTGACTCTTGCAAATTGGCCGTCTTTACAGCAAAGACAGCACGTGCGAATAAGTCAGTGTCCTCGGATAATACCTCCTCGTTATACCAAAGTCCTTCGGATAAAAATTTCTCCCTGCGCCAAATTACAGTTGGATGCAAAAAATTGCAGTATTTTAGTGATCGACACTGTAGCTCCAAGTGCGTCAATGGAAATGGAGCATAGTTCCACTGGTTTGTCGTTCCGAAGGCGCGAAACATCGTTCCGCATAAGTCAATGTCTTTATGTTCTTGCATAAAGTCAATCTGCTTCGCGAGGCGATCCGTATGTGCGATATCGTCCGCATCCATTCGGGCGATGAACTCGCCTTGTGCTTGCTTTATGCCCATATTAAGCGAGGCTCCTAATAGAACCTTCTTGGATTCTTGCACAATAATCGTCCGATTGTCACCGAATATAGAAAGAATTACATCCAAAGGGTCATCGTTTCGGTAACCATTTACAATAATTAATTCGAAATGTGGATAGGTCTGCTCATATATAGAACGGAGTGCTTCCCATAGGTAGCGTTGCGAACGATAGACAGGCAAGATGATGCTAATAAGAGGCGGAATGCCGTCAGTATATACATGAGCAGGACGCTTCAACAGCTCCTCAGCGTAGAAAAAGCACAACTCTACAAGATCTTTCAGTTTAACAGCTTCCTTGGCATTACTGAACAACTGGCGATCTTCATAGTAAGTGTATAAGCTAGCTGTTTCGTTTGTCCAAATCTCATGCAGAATGGCGTAGGCCTCAGAGTGTTCCATCTGTTGTATAAGTAATAGAAAACTACGTTTTAACAAATAATCGAGTTCAAGATAAACCTGCAAAACATCAGAGAATGGATAATTGCCCCACACGCCGTTCATCTCTTCGATTCGCCCAAGAAGCTGTATGTCCAGCTTTGAGGACACGCAACCGTATTGCCTAAGCCGGTTCAAACCAGCTCCACCTCTTTAATATGATTAATGCCACACATCCTCTCGGATAACACAGCCATGATTAGATGGTCTAAAATCATATGAATGTCTTCAGTAACCTGCATACTTTGAATCGGTGCATGTAAGGAAATATCGGACAATTTTCGCAGCTTTCCGCCGTCGAATCCAGTGAGACCAATGATCTGGTTTCCTTGTTCCTTGGCGTACTCTACAGCATTGATTACATTTTTTGAATTACCGCTACCAGAAATCGCCATAACCAGGTCGCCAGGTTTGATACGTCCCCGTAGTTGGAAGCGAAAGACTTCTTCGAAACCAATGTCGTTAGCGATCGCCATCACCGTGGCTACATTGTCATTCAGGCAGTAAAAGTTGAATTTCTTTTCTGTGTACTCAGATATTCCTTTGTTGAAGTCGTTCTGATAGTGGGAAGCCGTTGCCGAACTGCCCCCGTTGCCAAAGATATATATTGTGTTCCCCTTCTCATAGGTTTCCAAGATTAAACGAATCGCGTCGTTAATAGCATTGATGTCTAGTGCTCGTAATGTATTGATTTCATGCTCGATGTACGCTTGGATATCCACTCTGTAATCCATTGTAATTGCCTCCTATCACGGTGTTTTGGGTTTTAATATAGCATTGACGGCCTCAAGTAAATTCTCTGCGCTCATATCCGCCTGCACATCGTACTTCCCATCCTTCCCAGCTTCTCCAGTTAAAACAAGAGCGGTCAGTAGTCCGACATTTCTTCCAGTCTGAATATCAATCGTAGTATCCCCGATTATCCATGAAGAAGCGGCATCGATATTATACTTTCGAATACAATCATCGATCATTCCGGTAGATGGCTTTCTGCAAGTACAATTCATTTTGTAAACGGGATTTTCTTCGGGGTATCCCTTGTCCGGATGATGAGGACAGAATAGAATGTCGTCAAGGTAGGCGCCGTGCTCACCCAGAAGTGTCTGCATCTTGTTGTGGATTTGGGTTAAATCCTCCAAGCTGCAAAGTCCACGTGCGACGACGGGCTGGTTGGTAATGACAATGGCGAGATATCCGGAATCATTTAGCTGCTTAATGGCTTCAATTACGCCAACCTCAAGAACAAAATCAAGATCTCTGCTTATAAGCCCTTTATGTTGATTAATCGTCCCATCGCGGTCAAGAAACACACATTTCTGTTTGTTTTTCAGATTCCGGGCGGCGACGAGCCCTTTCGATAATTGCTCAGAAACCGCGGCAATACGCTCGGGTGTTCCTACATCCTTGATATATTCGGGGGAAGAATAGGCATAAATTGCAGCTTCTCGTGCAGCAAGAGGCATTAATAAATCCTTTTCAAGATCCATTTTTTGCTTCTTTTTCACTAAGTCACAAATTTCCTTATTTAAGATATAGAAACCGGCATTTACGCAGTTGTTATACCAATCGTCTCGCTTATTCGTTTTGGCGTTGAAGCCCGTTATTCGTCTAGCCTCATTCGCGATTACAAGATCGGAGTCATAGGGATGCGAGTTCGGATGGACAAACAGCGTTGCGCTGGACTGCTTCTCTCGGTGAAACCGTTCCATTTTACTCACATCTATATCAAAGATGACGTCTCCATAAACCAAGAGAAAATGATTCTCGGAAAGCCATTCTTTGACTTCCCCTAGAGCACCGGCGCTGCCTAAAGGCTGTTCTTCCCGGTAGTAGGAAATATTCACACCATATTTTGCGCCGTTCTCGAAGTGCTTTTCAATTTGCTCCCCAAGGTGTCCGGTTACGATGAGGATCTGTGACACTTGGTTAGATTTCAGAATTTCAATCTGCCACTCCAAAATGGGCTTTCCGAGAATGGGGGCCATAGGCTTTGGGATCTCATCATTCGTGATGGCATGAAGACGGGTGCCTTTCCCTCCGGCCATAATGACGGCTTGCTTCATATGACCTCCGCGACGGTTTTGGAGACCGCTTCATCCGAAGTCCATCTTGCCTTCCAACCAGTCGAATGAATTTTGTCGAGGCTGTAGGAAAACACAGGCACATCGCCTCGCCAGCCTCCGCGTCCACCGGTATAGTTGTAAATAACATTGTCTAGGTTCATCATTTCGCAAATAATGTTTGCGATACGAGTAACTGTCGTTTGAGTTTCAACGCCAATGTTGAATAGTTGAACTCCTTCTTGCAATGTATCCTTCATGGTGGCAATACCGTTAATCAGGTCAAACACATGCATATACGGCTTGGCCTGTGTCCCATCTCCGAGTATCAGCAGTTCCTTCGGATTCGCCCTCAGACGCTTGATGAAGTCATAAATAACGCCATGAGTCAGTCGGGGTCCAATGACGTTGGGGAAGCGGAATATTAGTGTAGAGAAGCTATTCATGAAGCTATACGCCGATATTAATGCTTCGCTGCCGAGCTTGGCAGCGCCGTAATACGAAATGGGTTCTAGAGGTGCCGAATATTCGTCCATCCGTACCCCCATCTTTTCTCCGTATACGGCGGAAGTAGAGGCGAAGAAGAACTTTGAGACGCCGTGAACTCTCATGCACTCTAGAAGATTAAATGTAGTGCCATATGTATTGCTGTATTCGATCTTCGGATCTATTACACTGGCTTGAATATCTGAGTTAGCTGCGAGGTGGAACACAAAGTCGAACTGTTCTTGCCTAAAAGTATCTGACAATGTCTCGAAGTCACATAAATCTTGTTCATAGAAACGGAAGCGGGGATGTTCACGTAGGTGGTCAATATTCTGCAATGTTCCGTTAAAAAAATTGTCGATGCAAACAACATCGTGGTTTTCTTCTAAGAGTGCATCAATGAGGTGGCTTCCAATGAAGCCGGCACCTCCGGCTACGAGCATCTTCATGACTATCCCTCCAGATGAACAGTTAGTTCCAATATTTATCGCCAACATGCACGACGGATGAACCGTCGTACTCCAATTTGAAGTCCATTTTCTTTAACCCAATAGCGGTTCTTAGCTTCTCTTGATTATGTGGCTCGCAGTAGAACAAGAAGAATCCGCCGCCCCCAGCACCTAGTAGCTTTCCGCCCAGCGCGCCGTTCTCCATAGCGACATCGTAGGCGTGGTCAATATCCGGATTGGAAATACCGGAGGCTAGGGTCTTCTTCAGCAGCCAGCCGCGATTCAGAATTTCTCCAAAGGAGGATAGATCGTCCTCTTGGAGAGCGGCCTTCATTTCTTCAGCAAGAGTGCACATTTGCTGAAGATTTTTGGTGGTTTCTTGTTGAGAAATATTGTTTTTCTGCTCGCTAAGAATGGTGTTTGCCGAACGAGACGTTCCCGTATAGAACATGATAAGGTTGTTTTGGAGTTTGTTGTACGTTTCTGGCTTCATCATGATTGGTTCAACTGACGTACTGCCATTCCGTTTAAAGCGAATAAAATTAAGACCGCCGAAAGCGGCGGCGTATTGATCTTGCTTGCCAATGGGAGCACCCAAGCGATTAATCTCCACTTCGCAGGCTTCTTCGGCAAGTGTAGCCTTCGAGACATACTGACCTTTATAGCTATAGATCGCATGGAGAAGACCCACTGTGAAGGTGCTGGATGATCCGAGGCCGGTTCCCGCAGGGACATCTGCTGTGCTACTTATTTCAACTCCGGACAGTTTTCTTTGATTGAGCACGCTATTGAGTATTCGATGTTTGATTTTGGAAAGATCATCTACAAGCTCATTCTCTGAATATTTAAGGGAAGTGTATTTTTCGTCGAAGTATGGGTGTACAGAAATATACATGTACTTATTGATGGAGGAGCTTAATACGCATCCGCCGTGTTGCTCGTAAAATGATGCGAGATCACTCCCGCCGCCGCAGAAACTTACGCGGAATGGCGTTCTAGTAATTATCAAAGTAAGTCCCTCCTTGCGGTTTTTCTGCTATTTCATAGCCTTCTCTTATATTATCGAAAAAGGTCGGAAGAAACATTATATAATGAGTAAAATAACAGGTGCAAAGTGTCGAAAAAAGAAGAAGTGATTTCCTAGGGGATAAGAGAGGATGAGAGCTTTGCGGCAAGGTAGAAAATTACAAATATTAGAACTCACTCAAACGCTAATAGAGGCACTGCAATACTTGAATACACCGGAGGGGAGTGTAGCTGATTATCTGCGTAGTGACTGTCTTGATTGTATTGCTAGAATTTCAATTGAATTAGAAACATTAGAAGTTAAACGGTATGTTGAGTATTGTGATATGTCCGCTTCAGCGATTAATAATTCAGATTATGTAAAGGCGTTGCAGCAGGTTGATAACTTATATCGGTGGATTGAAGCGGAAGTGATGGCAAAATATGAAGTCGTCTTTATGCCGTATAAAGCAGAGATGTGGGATGCACTGGATAGTGTTTGGCGAGCAGCGACAGCTGATCCCATGTGCGACGTGCGCGTGGTGCCGATTCCTTATCAAAGTTTAGGCCCGGGGTTGGCAGTTATTGCGGAAGAATACGATGGAGAGAAGTTTCCTTCTTATGTGGATATCACGCATTATGCGGATTATGATGTAAGTCAGAGTAGGCCAGATGCGATTTTTATTCACAACCCTTATGATGGGTACAATACAGTAACACGGGTGCATCCGGGATATTTCAGCCAAGTGTTGGCGCAATATACGGGAAGACTTGTATACATTCCTTATTTTGTCTCGCTCGGAAAGATTAATGCAGGCCTAACGCAGTTCCCATCCATGAAAAATGTTTGGAAGATAATCGTTGAGTCTGAATTTATTAGGCAGGAGTACTTGATGCAAGGAACGATACCAGCTGATAAGGTGGTAGCTCTTGGGTCTCCGAAGCTGGACTACTTAATTAATCGGATGTCGGAACTGGCCCCAATGCCACCGGAATGGGAACCTGTGCTTAAGGGGAGAAAAGTGTTTCTCTATAACTCGACGTTAAATCGATTGTTGAATGATGATCAGTGCATAAGAGATATGCGAAATATATTTAACTATTTAACATCTCGTTCCGATACCTCAGTGATTTGGAGACCACATCCGCTAAGCTTGCAGACGTTGAAATCAATGAGACCCCACATGGTAAACGCGTATCTCACGCTTGTGACCGAGTTTAAACGGATGCCTAATGCCGTCTATGATGAATCTCAAGATATGTATACGGCCATAATCTGTTCAGATGCCTATGTTGGAGATTATAGCTCGGTGCTTATTCCGTACGCTTTATCAGGCAAACCGATTTTGAAAATGAGTCCTAGCGCTGACAGGAAAGCAGCGATGGATTCGAGGTCAAGGGGGGAGCAATTGTTATCGAACTTTAACAGTGAGTTATATGTTCCTATTGCTGTTGCTCCCGGGGTGATCAAGGAGAATATGTTGCTATTCCCTGCGTTAAATAGGGGACATATCTATACGCTAGATTTAAAGACGGAGGAATTGTCTGCTCTTACTGGTTTTTCTCCTGACAATTATGACTTGGCTCGGTGTTTTATTCGATCCGTAGCTTGGAAAGACGATGTGTGGTTTGTCCCGGGTCGTTCTTCATCGTTGATTCGCTACAGCAGAAATACAGGGAAACTGATTAAACATGAGCTTCCCCATGCGGGCGGCGAACAAATAGGGGATGGTTTTGTTGCAGCTGTAGAGCATGAGTCTCACTTATGGGTGCTTCCTGTACATGGCAACTCTCTAGTACAATTGAACATGGAAACAGGAGAGATGGTGGAAGAAAGCATAAGCGATGATGCATATGAAGGAGCAGACTTGAGGTTCTCAGACGGTACAATCCATGCTGGACAGTTGTGGATGTCGGTATATGAACGCGCAACGTTGTTGGAAAGAGACCTTGCATCTGGGGACGTGCGTCTGCATAAACTGGATTTTCTGCAGAAGCCTGTTCGGGCAATCGTTTCAGATGGGACAGCGCTGTGGCTTATTCCGGAAGCGAATGCTGCTGTAATCCGCTGGAATCCGACAACAGGGGAACAAACTGTATACGACAAATGGCCGAAGGGGTTCAAAGGCGGTAAGAAGCCGTTCATGGAGGCACTGTTCGATGGGGAATGGATATGGCTTGTTCCGCAAGATGCGAACCAAATTGTCAGAATACATGTGCCCAGTGGCGAGGTTGTTGCTGCCCATTCGGGCTTGGTTAAATCCAAATGGGCCAGACTTCAAGCGTGGTACCCATTTTGTTATGAAGGTAGAAATAATGACAAAGATGCAGATGATCGTTTATTTTCAGGAGCGGCCATACAGGGAGAGTGGATTTGGTTCTATCCCGTTACAGCTACTGAAATGATAGGTTTTCACCGGAGTACAGGTGAGGTGCGGAAGCTAAATGTAAACCTAGATCGGGCAGACGACGAGAAGACGTATATTGAGACTTGCTGGCTTGTTCCCTTTGAGGGGCAAATAGATTTGAGGAGCACCTTTTATGATTATCTGCTTCCCTTGGAGGTATTCACGGATATGGTCGTCCGAGGCAACAACGCAAGTTGGGGTGAAAAACAACGCAAGGAAATTAACGCTTGCCTAGAAAATGCAGACGGCACGAGCGGAGAGAAGATCTGGAGATTCGTAGCCGACTCGTTGAATATAACATCATAAAGAAAGCAGGATCCCCATAATGGCTGAATCGAAAATTAAGAGATATTGTCTGGAGCGGTTTGCTTTCTTGCAAACACGTAAGATTTATGTGTTTGGTGCTGGAGAGATTGGAAGGCATACTGTTGAAGCTTTGTTGGCATTCGGTCTCCAAGTACACATGATTATCGATAACAATTCATCCAAACAGGGGTCAACTTTCGCAGGAATTCCTATCGACTCGTTGGATAAGTATAGGACAGAAATGACTGACAAGGATTTTATCCTAGTTGCGCTTGTTCAAGATAGACAAGTTATTCGTCAGCTTGAGGACGCAGGGATTTCCCAGTATAGGTATGATTCCATTCTAAAGGCTGCGACAGAAGATGTATTACAAGGGCTATTTGAAGAAATTCATACCCATATCGATTACACGTATCGTGATATTATGGTAGTGCTGGAGAAACAAATGGCTTTCGTGGCGGGGCATGATGTAAAGCTTGTTACGGATCATCCGATTGCCTACGAAAGTATTGATCATCTTTTTCCACATGGCACAATTAGAGATAATACAAGGTATCCTCGCTTTATTAAGAAGTGTGAAACCTTTTTCCCGGGGAAGAAGGAGCTCGCTTTCTTAGATCTAGGTTGCTCCGGCGGAGGAATGGTGTTAGATGCCGTATTGCGTGGACATCTTGGGGTGGGCCTAGAAGGGAGCGATACGTCTCTTATTCTACAGCGAGCGGAATGGCGATTGCTCAAGAATAATCTGTTTACATGCGATATAACGAAGCCTTATGAATTGGTGGATCGAGACACCGGCACACAGCAACTTTTCGATATAATCACTGCGTGGGAAGTGCTGGAACATATTCGAGAATGCGATCTGGAGATGTTTTTTCATAATGTAATGAAACATCTAGCACCAAATGGTATATTCGCAGCCTCTATTGCTAACTGGGATGATATTGATCCGGACACTGGTGTTAATTGGCACGTGACAGTTAAGCCTTATGAATGGTGGGTGGAGAGGTGTGAGCGGTTTGGCTTTGAAGTATGCTCAGAGATCATTCATACTTTAGATCTTCCAAGAGGCGGTACGAATCACCCGATTCCATATAAGGAACCATCTGTTGAGATCTATCCGGATTGTTTCCATGTTGTTATTCGAGCGAAAAAGGTGGGGGATCCCAATAATGGCTAAATCGAAAATTAAGAGATATTGTCAGGAGCGGTTTGCTTTTCTTCAAACACGTAAGATCTATGTATTTGGTGCTGGAGAGATTGGAAGGCATACTGTTGAGGCTTTGTCGGCATTCGGTCTCCATGTACACATGATTATCGATAACAATTCATCCAAACAGGGGTCAACCTTCGCAGGAATCCTTATCGACTCGTTGGATAAGTATATGACAGAAGTGACTGACAAGGATTTTATCCTAGTTGCGCTTGTTCAAGATAGACAAGTTATTGGTCAACTAGATCATGCGGGAATTTCTCATTATATGTACGATTCCATTCTAAAGGCTGCGACAGAAAGTGTATTACAAGAACTGTATGTAATGGAATACATGGATATCAACGCTCAGATACAGAAAGAGGCACTAGTCGAAACGGCTGCATTTGTGAAAGAAAACATGTTTCACGTCCCGCAATTTGATTCTCGAGAAGCGCTGTTTCAATCTGTTCTTCATAACCTAGTAGCCAATGGTCTTTATCTTGAGTTCGGTGTATACGAGGGTAATTCTTTAAATCAGATTGCCTTGCTTGTTCCAACTGAGACCGTTTATGGCTTTGATTCTTTTGAAGGGTTGCCTGAAGATTGGTATCCGGGAAATGAAAAAGGCACATTTGCTGTAACGCAACTTCCGAACGTTTGTTCAAATATACAACTGGTTAAAGGCTGGTTTGATGAAACATTGCCGACGTTTCTGGAAAATAACAATCAGAAATGTGCGTTCATTCATGTTGACTGTGACCTGTATTCCTCTACTAGAACGGTATTCAATGAGTTAAAAAATCGAATTGTGAGCGGAACGATTATTGTATTCGACGAGTATTTCAATTACCCCAATTGGAAGAATGGGGAATATAAAGCGTTCATGGAGTTTATTGAAGAAAGTGGATTTAGCTTTGAATATTTAGGATTCATTCCGAGAGGTTGGCAGGTGGCGGTAAAAATAATTTGATAACGCTGTGAGACGCTAAGCCAGAGACCGTTGCAACATATTAAAAAAAGTCGAAGCTATTCTTCGCGAATTTAACCTACTGAATTTGTTCTGCATTACTCTGAACGCGTTAGCTAACGAGAGAGAAAGGAACGAATAAGTGAATGAATGGCTGATTAAGAAGTGTGAAACCTTGTTCTTGAACAAGAAGGAGCTCGCTTTCTTAGATTCAGGTTGCTCTGGTGGAGGCATGGTGTTAGATGCCGTATTGCGTGGACATCTTAGGGTGGACCTAGAAGGAAGCGATGCGTCCGCGGAATGGCGCCTGCTCAAGGACAACCTGTTTACATGCGATATAACGAAGTCTTATGCATTGGTGGATCGAGAAACTGGAACGTAGCAGCTTTTTGATGTAATTACCGCATGGGAAGTGTTGGAACACACTCGGGAATGCGATCTGGAGATGTTTTTCCATAATGTGATGTCAGCTTTTGTTGCTAATTGGGATGATATTGATCCGGACACCGGTGTTAATTGATATGTGACTGTCAGGCCTTATGAATGGTGGGTGGAGAAGCGTGAGCAGTTTGGCTTTGAAGTGTGCTCGGAGATCATTCATACTTTAGACCTTCCAAGAGGCGGAACGAACCACCCCATTCCGTATTAAGGAACTGTTGAGATCTATCCGGATTGTTTTCATATCGTTATTCGAGCGAAAAAGTGTGAGGATTATCTTAATATCTAATCGATGACAAACTAATTATGAGAGTGCGGACGGCACGAGGAGAGAAGACCCCATGAAAGTTAAGAAATATTGCCTGGAGCGGTTTGCTTTCTTGCAAACACGTAAGATTTATGTGTTTGGTGCTGGAGAGATTGGAAGACATACTGTTGAGGCTTTATTGGCATTCGGTCTCAATGTACACA
This sequence comes from Cohnella sp. LGH, assembly GCF_017671885.1. Taxonomy (NCBI): domain Bacteria; kingdom Bacillati; phylum Bacillota; class Bacilli; order Caryophanales; family Paenibacillaceae; genus Cohnella; species Cohnella sp. LGH. Next base: position 8,042,895 of record NZ_CP072117.1, on the reverse strand, counting down.
TGATTATCGATAACGATTCTTCCAAGCAGGGTTTAACCTTCGAAGGAATCTCAATCGACTCGTTGGATACGTATATGACACAAGCTATGGACAAGGATTTTATTATAGTTGCTCTTATCCAAGCGGGACAAGTCATTCGTCAGCTAGATGATGCGGGGATTTCCCAGTATAGGTACGATTCCATTTATACGTACGATTCCACTCTAAAGTATACGACAGAAGATGTCTTACAAGACCTTTATGCGGAATATACGGATATCAACCTTCAAATGCAGAAAGAGGCAATATTCGAAACGGCTGCATTTGTGAAGGAGAATATGTTTCACGTCCCGCAATTCAATTCTCGGGAAATGTTGTTTCAATCCGTTCTTCGCAATCCATTAGTTAATGGTCTTTATCTTGAATTCGGTGTATTCAAGGGTGAGTCCTTAAATCAGATTGCCTCGCTTGTTCCGACTGAAGTGGTTTATGGATTTGATTCTTTTGAAGGCTTGCCCGAGGATTGGTATCCGGGATTCGAAAAAGGAATATTTGCAGTGCCGCATCTTCCTAATGTTCGTCCAAATATACAGCTTGTTAAAGGTTGGTATGACGAAACGCTCCCGAAGTTCCTGGAAAATAATGATCAGAAATGTACGTTCATTCATATTGACTGTGACCTATATTCTTCGACTAGAACGGTATTCAATGAGTTGAAAGATCGAATTGTGAGCGGAACGATTATTGTATTCGACGAGTATTTCAATTACCCCAATTGGAAGAATGGGGAATATAAAGCGTTTATGGAGTTTATCGAAGAAACTGGATTTAAGTTCGAATATTTAGGATTCATTCCGAGAGGTTGGCAGGTGGCAGTGAAAATAATGGAATAATGCTGAAAGAGACGATTGAGTAGGCTGCATTATTTGTGAGGGAGTGTTACCAATTGCCTAAGGTTTCAGTTGTGATGCCTGTCTATAATGGCGCTCAACATTTGCATGAATCCATTGAGAGTATTCAGCGGCAGACGTTTACAGATTGGGAGTTTATTATCATCAACGAATTCGGATCTAATGACGGATCTGCTGAAATTGTGGAGATGTACGCTAAGGGCGACAAGCGGATTCGGTTGGTTCAGAATGATCAACGTTTAGGATTAGGGGAGTCATTGAACAAAGGCATAAGGCTAGCTGAAGGGCAGTACATTGCTCGTATGGATGCGGATGATCTTTCGCATCCCACGCGATTTGCTAAACAAGTGGAACTAATGGATGCCAACCCCAATGTAGCCATATGCGGAACGTATCAGAACCATTTCGGTCCTGGTATAAATTGGGTTCATAGGCCGCCAGTTAAGGCAGAGCAAACACGAACTAATTTGCTATTCAAATGCGATCTGTGTCATTCTACGCTAATGTTAAGAAAAAAGATGATAATTGATCATGATTTGTTCTACGACAATACATATTTGAATGAGGATTTCGAGTTATGGACGCGTGTATTAGTCGTTGCGGATATTGTTAATATTCCAGAAGTGCTGGGCGAGTACCGTCACGGGGAAAATAACATAACAAAACAAAAGAAAGAAGCTTTGGAAATTGAAAGTGGTTTGATCGTTGCTAACTCTTTGTTGCGGAATCTCCATATTTCCATTTCGCAAGAGGACCATGAACTGTTCAATAGCTGGAGAAATGTTTTTCAACAAGAATCGGATGTAGATAAGCGGGAGAATATGTTGGAACGCTTGAAGCTTATTTTACAAAGGATATGGGAATCGAACAAACGAATTGCGTTCTATGACTCGGTGAGTCTTGAAGATACACTAGTCGCCAAATGGAGATGGGCACAACATAACGTAGTGAACTATGTTAGAGATTACTGCACGAATCAGCTTGAAGTGTTGCGGGAAAGAAAGATATATGTATTTGGCGCTGGCGAGGTTGGTCGGCATGTCACCGTTTTTCTGCAGGAACGAGGGATTCGTGTGGCGAAGGTGATTGACAATTATTCCTCCAAACAAGGTTCAAGCTTCGAGGGGATTTCGATCTGTTCTTGGGACGACTATCTACAAGAGGCGACAGAAAATAATTTTATTCTGATAACTCTCCTCAACGATGAAGAAGTGGTGAAACAAATAGAATTCGCTCAAATTCCAAAGTCTAGGTATGCTTCGATTTTGCAGGAAGCTTCTAAGGACGTGACTGCTGAGTTATTATCCTCGTTGGAGTAACTACGCATTGGGGGATATTGGGGTTATGCCGAATAACGACTGTGAGTATTCGACGACAAATGAGTAGGTCTGATCGTAATGAACTAACCTTATTGCTCAAAGGAAAAGCGGAGGATAATTTGATGGTAGAAAAAAATGAAATGAATCGTTTTTTTAAGTTGTCTCAGGAGGTTTATGCTAGTTTGGCGGACCCTCTGTCCAAAGCTCTTTTTGCGGTTCGAATGCAATATAATTTAACGAATAGTTATAAGTCTTTATTTGATATGGTTGAATTGAGTCCTAGTTTTGCAGGAAAAGATTCAGGACGGAAGTTGCTTGGGGAGCGATTACAACGAATAAACAAGCAGGATGGCACTCGATTAATCATCTATGGGGCAGGTTGGTTTGGGGGCGCGCTGCTCGAACTATTCGATAAAGTGGATTGGTATGCATTTTGTGACAAAGACAGTAGCAAGCTAGGAACTACATATTTCAATCTCCCCGTTATTTCACCTGAGGAATTGATAGTCAATCATAAGAGTGATCATGTGGTTATCAGTTCTCCGTTTATTTATGAAGAGGTTTACAAGGAACTACAGAGGTCAGGGTTTCCTGTGGATCAAATTATTTTTGGGGATATACTCGCACAGTTTCAAAGTTCTTCTGGATTTCAATGTGATACTAAAAATCAGTACTTCGAAGCTCCTATAATGATTCCTCAACCCAATGAAGTATTTGTTGATGCTGGTTGTTGTGATTGTGGAACATCGTTGCTTTTTAGAGAGTGGTGTGGGGGGAACTACGACAAAATTTATGCATTTGAGCCAGACCCGGAGTGCTATGACAAATGTCAATCCGCCATTAATCAAGAACAGCTCCACAATATTGAACTTCTGAATGCTGGGGCATGGAGCTGCGATGATCAATTGAATTTTAATTCCGCAGGGGATGGGGCGTCTTCAATTAATTCTGAAGGGGCTATCTCGATTAATGTACGCAGCATTGATGGCGTGTTGAAGGGGGAACGTGCTACTTTAATTAAATTGGATATCGAAGGTGCGGAGTTGCAAGCGCTGAAAGGAGCGCGTGAAACGATCGTCAAACATCGTCCTAGGTTGGCAGTGTGTGTATATCACAAGCCTGAGGATTTGTTGGAGATTCAGTTATATTTACAAAGCCTCATACCAGATTACAAGTTTTACATCAGACATTACAGTAATTTCTGGTGTGAAACAGTACTATATGCGGTTTAAGAGTTATTCAATCTGAATATCCGAACAAAGACATTTCCTTTATTCTAATGTGTTCAGATGGTGCAAAATCCAATCAAGTAGATTATTGCAAATTTTTGATAATTTGATCATGGATGCGTTTGCCAAGACATAGTGTGGGGACTAACCATATTAGAGGGGTTGGGGGTAGTTTTATGACAGAAGTAAACGAAATAAATCGTTTTTTTAAGTTGTCTCAGGAAGCTTATGCGAACTTAGCGGATCCTACATCGAAAGCACTTTATACAGCTCGAATGAACTATAATTTAACAAACGATTACAAATATTTATATGAGATGTTGGAATTGACCCTTAAATTCCAAAAAATGATAGAATTAAGTGGGGAGTTGCGGCGGATAAGCGAGCAGAGTAATGCGCGACTAATTGTTTATGGCGCCGGTGTGTTTGGGAGACTATGGATTCCTGCATTTAAGGAATTTAATTGGTATGCTTTTTGCGACAAGGATACTACCAAGCAAGGAACGACCTATTGCAATCTACCTGTTATTTCACCTGAGGAATTGATAATCAATCATAAGAACGATTATGTTATCATAGGCTCTCCGTTTATCTATGAAGAGGTATTCAAAGAATTGCAGATATTGGGATTCCCTGCGGATCATATTGTTTTTGAGGATATAAGACTTTCATGGGATGAGAGCCAGTATTTCGAAGCTCCTATTATAACTCCTCAACCCAATGAAGTATTTATTGACGCAGGTTGTTATGATTGTGGGACAGCATTGCTTTTTAAAGAGTGGTGCGGGGGGGATTATGACAAAATTTATGCATTTGAGCCTGACACGACGAACTACCGTAACTGTCAGTCTATTATCTATCGAGAAGAGATTCGTAATATTGAACTTCTGAATGCAGGGGTTTGGAGCCGCGACGATCGATTGCAGTTTGACGCTAGGGGAGATTCGGCTTCTTCGATTGATTCTGAAGGAGTAAATTCGATTAATGTACGAAGCATAGACAGTGTGTTGCAGGGAGCACGTGCCACGTTTATTAAGATGGATATCGAAGGCGCAGAACTGGAAGCCTTGAAGGGAGCACGTGAAACGATCGTCAAGTATCGTCCTAGATTGGCAATATGTGTATACCACAAGCCGGAGGATATGTTGGAAATTCAGTTGTTTTTACAAAGCCTAGTGCCGGATTATCAGTTTTATATCAGACATTATAGTTTTGCCGATAATGAAACGGTACTGTATGCAGTTTAAGGGCTGTTCCGAGTTTATGAATTCTAAGTCTATAATCAGGTCGGCTAGTAGACATGGTTCGAAGACGGTATGACTAATGTTTGCAGTTCGTGGGCCACTTCGCGACAAGAGCGGACCAGTCGGATCATTGCCTTATACAGCAACCTGTGATGTGGGCAGCGGGACAGTCTGTCGCTCACTATTCACAAATCCATTGAGAAAATGATAACGGTTTGTGGATTAATTTGAGCATCATGTGACAAGACTGTTCGTATAATCGGTTTGACACCGCTTACAAAAAACAATTGACACCAATCTTTACCTAATGTTATATTCGAATTGTGGGCTGGGTACTGGTGCCTATGTCTAACGTCATTTGAATATGAAGGGAATGTTTAACACATGCAAGGTAAAGTAAAATGGTTCAACGCAGAAAAAGGTTACGGTTTCATTGAAACAGAGCAAGGTGGCGACGTGTTCGTTCACTTCTCGGCTATTCAAATGGACGGTTACAAAGCTCTTGAAGAAGGCCAAGAGGTCGAATTCGACATCGTGCAAGGCGCACGCGGTCCTCAAGCAGCTAACGTTACCAAATCGTAATCCTACCGGCGCGATCGCCGAACTCACATACAAGCAACGTAGCGCTTCCCTGGAGCAATCCAGGGTTTTTCTTTTTCTAAAAGGCATTTGCAGTTAATAAGCCAAGTTTTCAAAAAATTCAAAATTATTAACGGAATGTTTTGAAACGCCCATCGCGGATGTGATATTATAGAGGTAAGCAAAGGAGGAGTTGCCCCATGAAATACAACATTCGAGGTCAGCGTATGGAAGTCACAGATGCATTAAGAGAGTACGTCGAGAAAAAGCTGAGTCGTCTGGATAAGTATTTTGAAACACCTCCACAATCCGATGTTAACGTAACCCTAAGCGTTACGAAAGGCCATCAGGCCGTCGAGGTTACGATTCCACTTCCGGGAGCAATGCTTCGCGCCGAAGAGAAGCGGGACGATATGTACGCTGCGATCGATTTCGTAGTGGACAAACTGGAAAGACAAATTCGCAAGCATAAGACGAAGATCAACCGCAAATTCCGCGAACCGGGCTCGGCGAGAGCTTTGTTCATAGAAGATTTCGGCGTCGGGAACAGCGTAACGACATTGGCCCGCGACGAGGACGAAGATATGGAACTCGTCAGAACGAAGCGGTTTAATTTGAAGCCGATGGATGTCGAAGAAGCGATTCTGCAGATGAATCTTGTCGGCCACAACTTTTACGTGTTCGCCAATACCGAGACGAAAGAAGTGAACGTAGTTTACCGTCGGAACGACGGCAGGTACGGACTGATTGAAGCGCAATAATCCATAACAATAACAATTCAGCCTCAGCGATCTCGCTGGGGCTTTTCATTTTGTCTCCATCTGCTCGCCGCCCGCCCCGAAGTACAATCCTCCCAGCCCCCTTTTCCATATGATGAAGAACGGAACGCATAACTGCCAACCTGGCAGCTATGCAAGCAAGGAGGTTCTGCAATGGAGGTTTTTTGGCGTGGCCGAAAAGTGCTGATAACCGGGCATACGGGCTTTGTGGGGAGCTGGCTAGCTTTAACGCTGATTCGGCAAGGCGCAGTGGTGAACGGTTATGCGTTAAGGCCGGATACAGAGCCAAGCTTATATAGCCTGGGTGGGATTGATCAGTTACTCACCGACAACTACGGAGACGTTCAAAATCTGGACGATCTGAAGAAAACTATGCTTCAATCCGAGCCGGAGGTTGTTTTCCACCTTGCCGCCCAGCCTCTCGTACGCCGTTCGTACGCCGATCCGGTCTCTACCTTCGCAACGAATGTAATGGGTACGGTTAATTTGCTCGAGTCCGTTCGGCGCTGCCCTTCGGTTCGGGCAGTTGTCGTTGCGACGACAGATAAGGTATACGAGAACCGGGAGTGGATATGGGGATACCGGGAAAATGAACGCCTTGGAGGTAAGGATCCGTATTCGGCTTCGAAGGCGTGCGCAGAATTAGCGACTCATGCGTATTCGGAGTCGTTTTTTCCGGCGGGGCGTTACACGGAACATGGAGTAGCCGTGGCTACCGCGAGGGCCGGCAATATTATCGGCGGGGGCGACTGGTCCGAAGATCGTCTCGTCCCGGATTGTCTGCAAGCTCTACAGCAAGGAAGCGAAATGACTCTGCGGCACCCGCATGCGACACGGCCTTGGCAGCATGTGTTGGCGCCTGTAGAGGGGTATTCGCGATTGGCGGAGTGTTTATACAAAGAGGGATCTGCGTACGGAGGGGCTTGGAACTTTGGGCCGGATGACCGCGATGTACAGACAGTCGGCCATGTTGCGGAGCGGCTTCGGCAATTGTGGGGAGCGGGCGGGGGGCTTTTAACGTTTGATATGGAGAAACCGGGCTGGCCGGAGGCTCAAGCCTTGAAGCTCGACAGCTCCAAAGCTGCCATTCGACTTGGCTGGCGTCCGCGTTGGGATCTGCACACGGCACTCCTCAAAACGGTAGAGTGGCACAAAGCCTATTTGAAAGGAGCAAACGTCGCTGAGCTATGCCTTCGCCAGATTGCCGAGTATGAGGAGGGGGAGGCGAGATGACGATTACACTGGGCTCGATTTGGCAAGTTCAATGGAAAGGGGAGCTGCGGTCGGCGATTGCTGTAACCGATAGCGACGACAGCGGTGAAGCACAGTTTATGATGCTGAAGCCTGAGGCGAACCCAAGTAGTGCAACTGAATCGGACATTGTTGCGGGCAAAACCTACACGCTCTCCGAAGATCAGGTCGAGGTCTTCTTGGCCCAGGCGGAGAGCCGACTTCTCGAAGCAGTCCTCAGAAAACGAGTTCTGCTGGAGACGGCTCGCCATTATCGGGTGAAACACTCCCCGAAGAAGGTTTTTTCTCCTGGTCAAGCAATCTCCTATGGAGGTCGCTTCTTTGACGAACGCGAGGTGCTTAATCTAATCGATTCGTCGCTTGATTTCTGGTTGACCGGCGGCCGGTATGTAGAGCGCTTTGAAAAAGGGCTTGCCGACTATCTCGGAGTACGGTATGCGCTTGTGACGAACTCCGGTTCCTCCGCCAATTTACTGGCTTTTATGGCGCTAACCTCTCCGATGCTGAAGGATCGAAGAATTCGGAAAGGCGATGAGGTCATTACGGTTGCGGCTTCTTTTCCGACGACGGTGAACCCGATCGTGCAGTTTGGTGCCGTGCCCGTATTCGTCGATATCGACCCGGAAACCTACAATATCGACACTGTCCATCTGGAAACGGCGCTAAGCGCCCGAACGAAAGCGATTATGATCGCGCATACGCTGGGCAATCCGTTCGACTTGCAGCGTGTTCGTGCGTTTTGTGACAAGCATGGGCTGTGGCTGATTGAGGATAACTGCGATGCTCTGGGTTCAAAATATTTTTACGAAGGGCAATGGCGGCTGACGGGAACGGTCGGCCATATCGGCACGTCCAGCTTTTATCCCCCGCATCACATCACGATGGGAGAGGGCGGAGCGGTGTACACGAACGATCCCCGGTTGAAAAGAGCCATCGAATCGTTCCGTGACTGGGGACGGGATTGTTGGTGCGCTTCCGGTAAGGACAATACGTGCAAGCGGCGGTTTTCTCAGCAATTCGGCGAGCTCCCGGCAGGCTACGATCACAAGTACGTGTACACGCATTTCGGTTACAATCTCAAGATTACCGATATGCAGGCTGCTATCGGGTGCGCGCAATTGAAGAAGCTTCCGACTATTGTCGCTGCCAGACAATGCAACTGGAGGATGCTGCACGAAGGCCTGCTCCCGTTAGCTAATCTGTTCTGTCTCCCAAAAGCGACAGAAAACTCCGATCCAAGCTGGTTCGGTTTTCTACTGACTGTAAGGGATAACGCGCCCTTCACCAGAGAGGAGATCGTTCGACACTTAGAAAGCAGGGGCATACAAACGCGCATGTTGTTCGCGGGAAATCTGTTGCGACAGCCCTTGTTTGACGAGATGCGGGCCTCCGGGCAAGGATATCGTGTCATTGGGGATTTGACCCATACGGACGAGGTCATGAATCGTTCTTTCTGGCTGGGGGTGTACCCGGGCTTGGGCACGGAGGAGATTCGGTATATGGTAGAGGAGATTAAGCGTTTTGTAGTGTCGAAGGGATGAGTTTGATGTCTGAGCCTGCACATGATATAATCCAATTAAATAACATTCGGACGCGAAGCACGCGCCGCTCGACTTCTTCTATGGAGTTGGGCGGCGTTTTGTTTTCACGATGCGTATGTCCCTCATGGCGTTATTATCGGTACTGCACTCCCTGACAAGGTGAGGTATAATAAAGGGACAAGTTGCACGAGTTCGGATATAAGTTTCATTAATGGGGAGGGGAAACGAAATGGATGAAACAAAGGAGATTCTGCTTGCCATTAAGCACAGCGTAGAAATGATGGATGCCAAGATTACCAGGATGGAACGCGATGTTGCCGAACTGAAGACAGACGTAGCGGAACTGAAGACAGACGTAGCGGAACTGAAGTCAGGTGTAGCCGAACTGAAGACTACCACAGCCTCATTAAAATCAGATTCGGACGAACTAAAGAACGGCCAATTGAGGCAAATGCGTCTCCTCGAAACGTTATGCCTTCGTTCATTAGAACAAGAAAACATCGTGCGAGACCTCCAACTTAACAAGCCCTGATCTAATCCATCTCCACGCTGCCCGCCCGGGCAGCATTTTTTTATATCTAATGACTTCCGTTTCCAGCTGTCCTTTCTTGCTCCAATACCCCCAAACTGTTAAAATGTAAAGATATAGTTAGCCCGAGAGAGAGGGGTACATTCGATTATGATGGGACTTGTCAAAAAAATATTCGGAGATGCCAATGAACGTGAGGTGAAACGGCTTCTCAAAACCGTCGAGCGAATTAATGGACTTGAATCCTCCATTTCCTCGCTGAGCGACGATCAGCTTCGCGCGAAGACGGACGAGTTCCGTGGACGCATTGCCAAAGGCGAGTCCTTGGACGACATTCTTCCCGAAGCGTTCGCAGTCGTGAGGGAAGCGTCCAAACGCGTGCTTAACATGCGTCATTTCGACGTACAGCTCATCGGGGGCATGGTGCTTCACCAAGGCAAAATCGCGGAGATGAGAACCGGCGAAGGCAAGACGCTTGTCGGTACGCTCTCGGTTTATTTGAACGCGCTGCAGGGCGAAGGCGTTCATGTAATTACGGTCAACGACTATCTGGCCCAGCGCGACAGCGCTCAGATGGGACAGATCTATACATTCCTTGGCATGACGGTGGGTTGTAACCTTCATGGGCTTTCGCATGAGGAAAAACAGGAAGCTTATGCTTGCGATATCACTTACGGCACGAACAATGAGTTCGGCTTTGACTACTTGCGCGACAACATGGTTCTGTACAAGGAGCAGATGGTTCAGCGTCCGCTTCACTATTCCATCATCGACGAAGTCGACTCCATTCTCATCGACGAAGCGCGTACGCCGCTTATTATTTCCGGACAAGCGCAGAAATCGACCGAGCTGTACTATGCGGCAGACCGGCTGGTCAGCAAGCTGACGGACACCGAAGACTTCACGGTCGATATTAAATTGCGCACGATTGCTCTTACCGAGACTGGCGTAACGAAGGTCGAGAAGGCCTTCAACATCGACAACCTGTTCTCGCACGAGCACGTGACGCTGAATCACCACGTCAATCAAGCGCTGCGCGCACGTTATATTATGAAGCGCGACGTCGATTACGTCGTTCAGGAAGACGAAGTCGTTATCGTCGACGAGTTCACCGGACGTCTGATGGCCGGCCGCCGCTACAGCGAAGGTCTTCACCAAGCGATCGAAGCGAAGGAGCAGCTCACCGTACAGAACGAGAGCATGACGCTCGCGACGATTACGTTCCAGAACTACTTCCGGATGTACCGCAAGCTGGCCGGTATGACCGGTACGGCTAAGACGGAGGAAGAGGAGTTCAAGCGCATTTACGGCCTTGAAGTCGTTCAAGTGCCTACGAACCGTCCAATGATCCGCAACGATATACCGGACGTCGTGTACAAGTCCGAGAATGGCAAGTACAAGTCGGTCGTTGAAGAGATCGTCAAACGTCACGCGACAGGTCAGCCAGTACTTGTCGGCACCGTCTCGATCGAGAACTCCGAGCGCATCTCGGAGCTGCTCAAGAAGAAGGGCATAACCCACCAAGTGCTTAACGCCAAGTATCACGCAGAGGAAGCGGCGATCATCTCCAACGCGGGACAGTACGGCGGAGTCACGATCGCGACGAACATGGCCGGCCGTGGTACGGATATCCTGCTGGGCGAAGGCGTTGCCGAGAAGGGCGGCCTACACATTATCGGCACGGAGCGCCACGAGTCTCGCCGGATCGATAACCAGCTTCGCGGCCGCGCAGGACGTCAAGGCGACCCGGGCTCCTCGCAATTCTATCTGTCGATGCAGGACGAATTGATGAGACGGTTCGGCGCCGACAACATTATGGGGATGATGGAACGCCTCGGCTTTGACGAGGAATCCCCGATCGAGAGCAAGCTGATCTCGCGTGCGATTGAATCGGCTCAGAAGCGGGTTGAGGGCAGCAACTTCGACACACGCCGAATCGTCCTGCAGTACGATGACGTAATCAACCTGCAGCGGGAGAAAATTTACGGAGACCGTCGCGCGATTCTTAATGCGGAGAACATCCGCGATATCGTCTCCGGCATGATTCGTTCCGTTATCGCGAAATCGGTCGAGAATCATTGTCCCGACAGCGACGTCCCGGAAGATTGGGATATGGACGGTTTGGTCGCTTACGCGCATTCCCATTACCTGCCGGAAGATCGCCTGACGAAGGACGATCTGTGGGGCAAGGAAAAGGACGAGATGATCGAACTGATCGTCGGTCTGGTCGACAAGCTCTACGACGAGCGTGAAGAGTCGATCGGCGTAGAGACGATGCGCGAGTTCGAGAAGGTCGTCGTTCTTCGCGCCGTTGACAGCAAATGGATGGATCATATCGATTCCATGGATCATCTGCGCCAAGGCATTCATCTGCGCGCATACGGCGGCAACGATCCTCTCAGAGAATATCAGTTCGAGGGTCATAACATGTTCCTCGCCATGATTGAACGGATCGAGGAAGAAGTTACGCTGTATATTACGAAGGCGCAAGTTCAGGCCGCACCGAAGCGCGAAGCGGTTGCCGAGGGCCAAGCCGTGGACACGAAGGCGGAAGAGGGACCGAAGAAGCCGAAAACTCGCAGCGCCAGCGTCGTCGGTCGCAACGATCCGTGCCCGTGCGGCAGCGGAAAGAAATACAAAATGTGCCATGGTCGCATAGAATAGAGAGCTGCCCGATGCTGCCGTCCTGCGCCTAGAAGGCGGGGCGGCAGCGCCGCGCAGGGCCTAAGATTTCAACGAGGTGATACAACGATGTTCGAGTTAGACCCATCTGTTAAGCAAGACCTTCGCGCCAACGCGAAGCGATTACAGCAACTTAGGGGGTCTCTTTGACTTAGATCTGAAGAAGGAACAGATCGAGAACTATGAAGTCAAAATGAGCGATCCGAATTTCTGGGACGACAACGAGAAGGCGCAAGCTCTAATCGGCGAGATGAACGCGATTAAATCGGTCGTCGACCAATACGAGAGCTTGGCCGCGGAGTGCCAAGATCTCGAAGACATGCTCGAGATTCTCGAAGAGGAAGCGGACGAGGCGCTTGGCGAGGAGTGGAGCGAGAGCGTCGGGAAGCTTTCCGCCAAAGTGGACGCCTTCGAGCTGACGCTGCTGCTGAACCAGCCTTACGACAAGCTGGACGCGATTCTCGAGCTGCACCCCGGCGCGGGCGGTACGGAGTCGCAGGACTGGGCGCAAATGCTGTACCGCATGTACACGAGATGGGCGGAGAAACGCGGCTTTAAGGTCGAACTGCTTGACTACCTTCCTGGCGATGAGGCGGGCATCAAGAGCGTGACGATCCAGATTCGCGGTCACAACGCCTACGGCTATCTGAAAGCGGAGAAGGGCGTGCATCGGCTCGTCCGGATTTCTCCGTTTGACGCTTCGGGAAGGCGGCATACGTCCTTCGTTTCCTGCGATGTCGTGCCGGAAATCAACGATGAGATCGAAGTCGAGATCCGTCCCGACGATTTGCGGGTCGATACGTTCCGTTCCAGCGGCGCGGGCGGCCAGCACATCAATAAGACGGATTCCGCGATCCGGATTACCCACTTGCCGACGGGAATCGTCGTAGCCTGCCAGACGCAGCGCTCCCAGATTCAGAACCGTGAGAAAGCGATGCAGATGCTGCGCTCCAAGCTTTACGAGCTGAAAATTCAGGAGCAGCAGCGCGAGCTGGCCGAGGTTCGCGGCGAACAGATGGAGATCGCCTGGGGCAGCCAGATTCGCTCCTACGTTTTCCATCCGTACAGCATGGTTAAAGATCATCGCACACAGGTGGAGACCGGCAATGTCGGCGCAGTCATGGACGGCGAGCTCGATTCCTTCATCGACGGCTACCTTCGCAGCCAGATCAAGCAGGAAGCGCAATAATCGAGGCGCAGCATCCGACTAAGGGGCTGTCCCATAAGCCAACCAAGTTGCTGTGAAAGATAATCGATGAACAAGGTGCAAGGTGTATGTACCTCCTTCCGATGCTATACGCTCCTGAAATGGGAATGGGTAAACCCGTGACAAGGTAATCTCAGGAGCGTATGAGGCAGTCTCCGGGAAGGTACATACACCTTTTTGTCTATCGAACCTCTCAAGCAACTCTGCTTATGAGACAGCCCCTTTCCCATGTCGTTTAACGGCTCGGCAAAACCGATGCAGAGAATGTGAGGAAAGTAGCGGTAATCCGTTAATTCCTTGTACATAATGAAGGTAAATCGTAAAAGAGAGGCAGAGCCATGAGTACAATCGACGAACGGAAACCTATCGTCCCCGCTCTTCCGAACAAGAGGAGAGCCCCTCGCTTCTCCCAAAACACCCGTACAGTATTCAGCTACGTCGCTATGCTGGCCGGAGCTTTCTTCATAGCGGCCAGCTTCAATCTATTCCTGCTGCCCAACCGAATCGCTTCGGGAGGCGTATCGGGGATTTCCATCATTTTGAATACATTAACGCACATTCCGGCCGCTTATACGCAGTGGGCGCTCAATATTCCGCTGTTTATTGCAGGCGTGCTTGTGCTTGGCAAACAATTCGGCGTGAAGACGGCGGTTGGCTCTATCGTGCTGCCTCTATTCGTACTTCTTACCTCCCATTGGACACCGCCTACTAGCGATCCGCTCTTGTCTGCCATTTATGGAGGGCTCGGCGTGGGGATCGGACTGGGCCTTGTTTTTCGCGGAAGGGGCTCTACCGGAGGGCTGGACGTTGCGGCGCAAATTCTTCATCGAGTGTTGGGCATTCGTCTCGGCCTCGCGGTTGCGATGCTGGATGGTCTCGTTATTTTATCCGCAGGATTATTCATCTCTCTGGAGAACGCGCTATATGCGCTTATCGCTCTGTTCACGACAAGCAAAACAATCGACGTCATCCAAACCGGGCTGCAAACCTCGAAGGCCGCCTACATTATCTCCCGCGATCCGGAACGGGTATCTGCGGCGATTTTGCACGAGCTGGATCGGGGGCTGACGCGTTTGCAAGGCACAGGAGGGTTTACGGGCGACGATCGTCCGGTGCTGCTGACCGTCGTCGGGCAGAACGAAGTGCTAAAGCTTAAATTGCTTGTTCGAGACGCCGATCCCGATGCTTTCGTCATTATTACGAATGCGGCGGAAGTGTTGGGCGAGGGGTTTAGGGACGAGCGAATATAACCATTGCATAAATAATACATCGAATGTATAATAATACACAACCGAACCGGACGAAAAATGGCGGAAGCCGCTCAAGAGTACATCTTTCATTCCCTAGCGTAATCCGTTACAATTGAGAATGTTTGGGCAAACCGCAACTCTATTCGCAACCGAAAGTCCTGACAACGGCGCAAGCCGTTTCTTGGCGATTCATCCTTTTCTAAACTATGGAGGATACTATTATGAATGCTAAGCAAATCCGCGCGGCCATTGTCGGGTCCACCGGCTATGGCGGCGTCGAACTCATTCGTTTATTGGAGTCTCACCCTTATGTGGCGGTTACGTCCGTCATCTCTTCATCCAGCGCGGGCGCTCCGATCGCTGACGGTTATCCGCACTTGACGGAGATCCGCACCGATCTGCTCGACGATGTCGACGTGGATTTGATTCGAGACAAGGCGGATGTCGTCTTCTTAGCCACACCGCATGGCGTCAGCATGAAGCTGGCTTCTCAGTTTCTGGAAGCGGGGCTGAAGGTGATCGACCTTTCCGGAGATTTCCGGTTGAAGTCGGGAGACGCGTACAAGCAATGGTACAAACACGAGCCGGCCGACCCGGCGCTCGTAGAGCGTGCAGTATACGGTCTGTCCGAGGTGTATGGAGAACAGGTCAAGACGACCGATTTTGTTTCCAACCCGGGCTGCTTTACGACAACGTCCTTGCTCGGTCTGTATCCGGCGGTTAAATCCGGCTGGATCGATCCGAACTGCATCATCATCGATGCGAAATCCGGCGTTTCCGGAGCGGGACGGGGTCTCAATCTAAGCTCTCATTATTCGGAAATCAACGAAAACTTCAAAGCCTATAAACTGAATAGGCACCAACATACGCCAGAAATTGAGCAAGTACTGTCCGAGGCGGCGGGACGTCCGGTAGTAACGACCTTTACGACTCATCTCGTGCCCATGACCCGGGGCATTATGGCGACGATGTACGCTACGCTAACGGAGAAACGTTCCGATGCAGAGATCGTCGAGCTGTACCGTCAATTTTACGAAGGTCGCAAGTTTGTCCGCGTTCGTCCTGCCGGTCATTGGCCGGCGACGAAGGAAGTGTACGGCACGAACTACTGCGACATCGGCTTCTCCGTGGACGAGAGGACGGGACGACTGACGATCATTTCCGTCACGGACAATCTGGTGAAGGGCGCGGCCGGCCAAGCGATTCAAAACTTAAACCTGCTGATGGGCTGGGACGAGACGCTCGGGCTTCAGTTCACTCCGGTTTATCCATAATAGAGCGGCTCAATTTTACGGATGAGAGGAACGACCGAATATCATGGGAAAACAAAGCTACGCGATCGTGGAAGACGGAGGCGTTACGACGCCAAAAGGGTTTAAGGCCGGAGGGCTACACTGCGGCTTGAAAAAAACCGATCGCCACGACCTGGGAGTCATCGTATGCGAGGTTCCGGCTTCGGCCGCCGCAGTGTATACAACCAACTTATTCCAAGCGGCTCCGCTGTTGGTGACGCGGGAAGCGTTGGGACGAAGCGGCGTGCTGCGCGCGGTTGTCGTGAACAGCGGCAACGCCAATGCATGCACGGGAGCGCAAGGGGAAGCGGATGCGCGCGCGATGCAGGCGAATACGGCGGAAGCGTTGGGCATCAGCAAGGACGAGGTGGCTGTAGCGTCCACGGGTGTCATCGGAGAGCTGTTGAAGATGGATCGCGTTAACGCGGGCATCGAGAAGCTGCCGGGACGGCTGCGAGGTGACAATCAAGGCTCCGACGACTTTTGCCAGGCGATTCTGACGACTGACCTTGTTAAAAAGGTAAGCTGCGTCGAGCTGACGATAGACGGCAAGCAAGTGACGATTGCAGGAGCGGCCAAAGGCTCGGGAATGATCCATCCGAACATGGCGACAATGCTCGGCTTCGTAACGACGGACGCCAAGATCGGCTCCTCTCTGCTGCAAGAGCTGCTGCGCGAAGTGACGAACGTGAGCTTTAACATGATTACGGTGGACGGCGATACGAGCACGAACGATATGCTCGTGGCGATGGCCAGCGGTTTGGCGGACAACAGCGAGCTGACCCGCAGCCATCCAGACTTGGCGGCGTTCGTCGACGGTTTGCGCCATGTGTGCGCCGAGCTGGCGAAAGCGATCGCCCGCGACGGAGAAGGCGCGACGAAGCTGATCGAGACGACGGTTGTCGGCGCGGACAGCGACGATGCGGCGCAGGCGATTGCCAAGACGATCATCGGCTCCAGCCTTGTGAAGTCGGCCGTTTTCGGTGCGGACGCCAACTGGGGACGCATTATTGCCGCTGTCGGTCGCGCCGGAGTGCCGGTTAATGTGGCCACGGTTGACATTCGTCTGGGCGACATTGTCGTGCTGGAGCAGTCCCGTCCGGTTCCTTTTGACGAAGAAATTGCATTGGCATATTTGAAGGGCGATACCGTGGGCATTCATGTTGATCTTAACATGGGAAGCGGCAAAGCGACGGCATGGGGCTGCGATCTGACGTACGATTACGTGCGCATCAACGCCGCTTATCGGACGTAAGGAGAACGGGCGTATGAGTAAACAACGATTTGTGATGAAGTGTGGGGGGAGCACTTTAGCGGCGCTTCCCGACGTATTTTTCGAAGATTTGCGCAGTTTGCAGGAGCGCGGCGTCGAGCCGGTTATCGTGCACGGGGGCGGTCCGGCTATCAACGAGACGCTCGGCAAGCTGGGGATCGAGAGCCGGTTCGTCAATGGGCTGCGTGTAACCGACGAAGCGACGCTTGACGTCGTCGAGATGGTGCTGGCGGGCCGCATCAACAAGGAGATCGTGCGCAAGCTGCAGCAGAACGGCGCGAAGTCGCTGGGCCTGTCCGGTACGGACGGCAAGCTGATTGTGGCGAAACCGGTCGCGAACGCGGACGAGATCGGCCATGTGGGCGATGTCGTCGGTGTGAATGCGGAGCTGGTCGAAGGCGTCATCGGGCTTGGCTACTTGCCTGTTATTGCGCCGATCGGCATCGACGAGTCGGGGCAGCGCTACAACATCAACGCGGATACGGCGGCGGGCGCGGTTGCCTCTTCGCTCGGCGTTGAGACGATGATCGTCGTCACCGATGTGCCGGGCATTATGCGCACCGTGAACGGCGAGAAGCAGGTGCTTCCGGTCGTGACGTTTGCGGACATCGAGGAGATGATTGCCAGCGGCGAAATTTACGGCGGCATGATTCCGAAGGTTCGAGCGGCAATGAGCTGTCTGCACGGCGACGTCAAGGAAGTGCGGATCGTGGACGGCGCGGCGGAGCGGGTTCTCAGCAGGGCTCTGACGGAGGGCGACATCGGCACTCGGATCGTAAGAGCATAAAGGGCGTAAGGCCACACGGTGGAAAAAGGAGCGATTGGGTATGAGTGACAGCGCGTTATTTTCGACATATGCGAGATATCCCATTACTTTGGTGAAAGGGAAGGGCAGCCGCGTATGGGACGATCAAGGGAAAGCGTACCTTGATTTTATGAGCGGGCTTGCGGTAGCGAACCTCGGTCACGTACCGGATGCCGTCAAGGCTGCGCTGGTGAGCCAGCTTGACGAGCTGTGGCACGTCTCCAACCTGTTCCATATCCCTGGACAGGAGAAGGCGGCCAGACTGCTGGTCGACAACAGCTGCGCCGATGCGGTGTTCTTCTGCAACAGCGGCGCGGAAGCGAACGAAGCGGCGATCAAGCTGGCCCGTCGTTACCATCAGAAGCTCAAGGGCAACGAACGCTACGAGATTATTACTTTTACACAATCGTTCCACGGACGCACGCTCGCTACGCTGACCGCGACAGGCCAAGACAAGGTGAAGGAAGGCTTCCTGCCTCTTCCGCAAGGCTTCGTGCATGTGCCTCTTCACGATCTGCCGGCACTCGAAGCAGCGATTACCGACAAGACGGCGGCGATCATGCTGGAGCTGGTTCAAGCCGAGGGCGGCGTTATCCCCGTCGATCAGGACTTCCTGCGGGCGGTTCGCGCGCTATGCGATCGTCACGGTCTGCTGCTGATCGTGGACGAAGTCCAGACGGGCATGGGACGGACCGGCAAGCTGTTCGCTTACGAGCACTATGACGTCGAACCGGACATCTTCACGCTGGCTAAAGGCATCGGCAGCGGCTTCCCGGTTGGCGCTATGCTGGCCAAAGAGCATGTGAAGCCGGCGTTCGTGCCAGGCGCGCATGCGACGACTTTCGGCGGCACGCCGATTGCGATGGCGGTTGTTGCGGCTACGATCGAGACGATGCTGAAGGAAAATGTCGCCGAGAAGGCGGCAGCGGCTTCCGAATATTTGATCGCCCAACTGCAAGAGAAGCTGGCGGGCTTGCCGAACGTCGATCAGGTGCGCGGCAAAGGTTTGCTGATCGGCATTTTGTGCAACGCTCCTGCGGGAGACGCGATCGCCGAATTGCATAAGCGCGGTTTGCTCGTTGTACCGGCGGGACCGAACGTCATTCGGCTGCTGCCGAATCTGCTGGTCACGAACGAAGAGATCGATACGGCGGTCGACCTGATTGCAGCCGTATTGACCGAGCAAGCGGCGGCGAAAGCGGCTCAATAACAGAAGTTGCGGCGGAGCCCGCAGCTTTGCAAATAG
This sequence comes from Cohnella sp. LGH, assembly GCF_017671885.1. Classification (NCBI taxonomy): domain Bacteria; kingdom Bacillati; phylum Bacillota; class Bacilli; order Caryophanales; family Paenibacillaceae; genus Cohnella; species Cohnella sp. LGH. The sequence continues at coordinate 8,023,779 of NZ_CP072117.1, read as the reverse complement.
AGAAGGAGGATTTGCCATGACTACGGCAGCGAGCCTGGAACAGATTGCGGCACAACTGAAAGGCCGGGATTTTCTCGGTTTGGTGGACTTTAGCCCCGAAGAGATTAGGTACCTGCTCGATCTTGCGGTCGAGATTAAACGTAAACATAAAGCCGGAGAAGCGTATCAGCCTCTAAAGGGCAAATCTCTCGGTATGATCTTCGAGAAATCGTCCACGCGTACGCGCGTATCCTTCGAGGTTGGCATGTACCAGCTAGGCGGTCAGGCGCTGTTCCTGAGTCGCAACGACATCCAGATGGGACGCGGAGAAACGATTCTCGACACGGCGCAAGTCATGTCTCGGTACCTGGACGGCATGATTTTACGTACGTTCGGTCACCGCAATGTCGTGGAATTGGCGCGCGGCGCTACGATTCCGGTCATTAACGCTCTGTCCGATCAGTCTCACCCCTGCCAGGCGCTGGCCGATTATCAGACGGCACTGGAGCACAAAGGCAAGCTGGAAGGACTGAAGGTCGCTTACATCGGCGACGGTAACAATGTACTTCATTCTTTGATGATGGGCGCGGCTAAGCTCGGCATGCATTTCTCCAGCGCATCTCCGGAAGGTTATGACCCGTCCGAGCGCTCCGTCCAGTCGTCGATTGAAGCTGCGGCGGAAACCGGCGGCAGCGTGCGAATTCTGCGCGATCCCCGCGAAGCGATCGAAGGAGCGGACATCGTCTACACCGACGTGTGGGCGAGCATGGGCTTCGAGGAAGAGCAGAAGGAGCGCGAGAAGGCGTTCAAAAATTATCAGGTGAACGAAGAACTCGTGAAGTACGCGAATCCGGATTACCTGTTTATGCACTGCCTGCCCGCGCACCGCGGCGAGGAAGTGTCGGAGGGCGTCATCGACGGCAAGAACTCCGTTATTTTCGACGAGGCCGAAAATCGTCTGCACGCGCAGAAAGCGATCATGGCCGCCATTATGTAAATCTGTCGACCGAACCCGGGAGATAGCGGCAATATTTATTGCATATCCACTTTTCAGTTCAAAGGAGCTTCTAATTTCCATGGCAAAGAACAAAATCGTGCTGGCTTACTCCGGCGGCTTGGACACTTCGGTTATTCTGACTTGGCTGAAAGAAACGTATGACGCTGAGATTATCACCTTCACCGCCGACATCGGCCAGAAGGACGAACTGGACGGCCTTGAGGAAAAAGCGCTCAAAACCGGCGCATCCAAAGTGTACATCGACGATCTTCGCGCCGAGTTCGCGAAAGATTTCATTTTCCCGATGTTCCAGGCAGGCGCTCTTTACGAAGGGCAATACCTGCTGGGCACAAGCATCGCGCGTCCGCTCATCGCTAAGCGCATGGTTGAAATCGCGCAAGCGGAAGGCGCAACCTACATCGCGCACGGCGCAACGGGCAAAGGCAACGACCAGGTTCGTTTTGAACTGACGGCCGCTGCGCTTGCTCCTAACATTCAAGTGCTCGCTCCATGGCGCGACGAGGCGTTCCGCGCCGCGTTCCCGGGACGCGCGGAGATGATCGCTTATGCGGAGAAGCATGGTATTCCGGTTCAAGCATCCGCTGCCAAGCCGTATTCGACGGACCGCAACCTGCTGCACATCAGCTTCGAGAGCGGCATGCTGGAGGACCCTTGGTTCGATCCAAGCGCTCCGGAAGTGGAAGAGATGTACGTGCTCAGCGTTTCCCCGGAGAGAGCTCCGGATCAAGCTGAATATATCGAGCTGGATTTCGAGGCCGGCAACTGCGTGGCTATCAACGGCGAGCGTCTGAGCCCGCTTGACGTCATGGAGAAGCTGAACGAAGTCGGCGGCAAGCACGGCATCGGCCGCGTCGACATGGTGGAAAACCGCTTCGTCGGCATGAAAAGCCGCGGCGTGTACGAAACGCCGGGCGGCAGCATCCTGTTCGCCGCTCACCGCAAAATCGAGTCTTTGACCATGGATCGCGACGTGATGCATTTGCGCGATTCTCTGATCTCCAAATACAGCACGCTTGTGTACAACGGCTTCTGGTTTGCTCCTGAGCGTCTGGCCATCCAAGCGCTCGTCAACGAAAGCCAGCAGAACGTGACAGGCACCGTGCGCCTTAAGCTGTACAAGGGCAACATCATCGCCGCCGGACTGAAAAGCCCGGTCAGCCTCTACAACCCGCACATTGCGACGATGGAGGCCGATCCTACGCAAGCGTACGATCAAGGCGACGCTACCGGCTTTATCCGCCTGAACGCTCTGCGCCTGAAGGTTTCTTCCGGCGTCAACGGAGCTTCCGGCATTTAATCGATAAAGTGTAAAAGGGAGAACCGCGCCCGAAGCCTGCCGAACCATCCCCCGCCAGCCGGGGCTATGACGGGAGGCACCTTCGCCGCGCGGCGCTCCCCTTTTGCCGTTTATCGGCGGGTGGCGTTGAGCGTGAGACTTTGCGCATCGGTTAACGGTCTGTCAGACCGTTACAGGTTCGGGAACGCGAGTGTTTGGTGCTCTAACGGTCTGCCAGACCGTTACAGGCCCGTGAGCGCGGGAGTCTAGTGCTTTAACGGTCCGCCAGACCGTTACAGGTCCGTGAACGCGGGAGGTTTGGTGCTCTAACGGTCTGTCAGACCGTTACAGGTCCGTGAGCGCGGGAGTTTAGTGCTCTAACGGTCCGCCAGACCGTTACAGGCCCGAGAACACGAGTGTTTGGTGCTCTAACGGTCTGCCAGACCGTTACAGGCCCGTGAGCGCGGGAGTCTAGTGCTCTAACGGTCCGCAAGACCGTTACAGGTCCGTGAACGCGGGATTTCGAGGGTATAACGGTCTGTCAGACCGTTACAGGTCCGTAAACGCGGGAGTTTGGTGCTCTAACGGTCTGTCAGACCGTTACAGGTCCGTGAACGCGGGAGTTTGGTGCTCTAACGGTCTGCCAGACCGTTACAGGTCCGGGAACGCGGGAGTTTGGTGCTCTAACGGTCTGGCAGACCGTTACAGGCCCGGGAACACGAGGGTTTAGTGCTCTAACGGTCTGTCAGACCGTTACAGGTCCGTGAACGCGGGATTTCGAGGGTATAACGGTCTGTCAGACCGTAACGTGCTCCTCCGCACCTAGAGGGACGCCGAGGGAACAGATGAGGTTACTCGATAAGGATAAGAGAGGGGTATTCGGATTATGAGCAAGCTGTGGGGGGGCCGTTTTACGAAACAAACGGACCAACTGGTGGAAGAATATACGGCGTCGATTACATTTGATAAAGAGCTGGCTGAGGAGGATATCCAAGGCAGTCTGGCGCATGTGACGATGCTTGGCAAGTGCGGCATTTTGCCGGCGGAGGATGTAGAGACGATCAAGGCAGGTCTGCTGAAGGTACGCGAGAAAATCCGCAGCGGCGAGCAGCAGTTCCTGATCGCCGACGAAGATATCCATATGAATATCGAGAAAGCGCTGATCGAAGAGATCGGCCCGGTCGGAGGCAAGCTGCACACGGGACGCAGCCGTAACGACCAGGTGGCGACGGATATGCATCTGTATCTCCGCAAGCGCGTTGTCGAATTCGTCGAGATGCTGCGCAAGCTCCAGGCGGCGCTGATCGGACAAGCCAAGCAAAATCTCGACACGATCGTGCCGGGCTACACGCATCTGCAGCGGGCGCAGCCGATTCTGTTCGCGCACCATCTGATGGCTTACGTTTCGATGTTTGGCCGCGACATCGAGCGCCTCCAGGACAGCTATAAGCGTATCGACGCGCTGCCGCTGGGCGCCGGAGCTCTAGCCGGCACGACGTTTGCGATTGATCGTCATTTTACTGCGGAACAGTTGAACTTCGGACGCGTCTATGAAAATAGCCTTGACGCTGTCAGCGACCGCGACTTTATCGTGGAGTTTCTCGCCGGCGCCTCGCTGATCATGACGCATCTGTCGCGCCTGAGCGAAGAACTGATCCTCTGGTCGAGCACCGAATTCCAGTTCGTTGAACTTGACGACGCGTTCTGCACCGGTTCCAGCATTATGCCGCAGAAGAAAAATCCGGACGTGCCGGAGCTCGTTCGCGGCAAAACCGGTCGAGTATACGGCAACCTCGTCGGCCTGCTGACCGTGCTGAAGTCGCTGCCGCTCGCCTACAACAAGGACATGCAGGAAGACAAGGAAGGCATGTTCGATACGGTCAAAACGCTGCAAGGAGCGCTCCAACTGTTCGCCTCGATGATCGAGACGATGAAGGTGCGCAAGGACAAGATGCGCCGTGCCGTCGATCAGGACTTCTCCAACGCAACGGACATCGCCGATTTTCTGGTCGGCAAAGGGCTGCCTTTCCGCCAAGCGCATGAGGTTATCGGCAAGACGGTTCTGTACTGCATCCAGCAGAACAAGTTCCTGCTCGATCTTACACTGGACGAGTTCAAACAGTTCTCCGATTTGTTCGACGACCGGATCTACGCCGTTCTGCAGCCGGAAGCGGTCGTTAACGCTCGTAACGTCTACGGCGGCACGGCGACTCCTCAGGTGGAAGCTGCTATCGCGCGCGCAGAAGCGGAGCTGTCCCGTACAACGAAATGGGTGGAAGAGTACGAACAGAAAAGCCAATAAAATTAAACCTGTTCATGAGCCGAGATATCAGGTAAGATAAAGCCAATATCATAAATTCGGTCGTGAAGCACACGCCGCTTGCTCCCTTATTGGGGAGTGGGCGGCGTTTTGTTTTAAACGACCGTCGAAGAAGGCGAGGAATGCGAATGAACGATAAAAAAGCCAAACCTCACGACGAAGCGTTCAAGAAGCTGCTACAGACGTTTTTTGCGGAGTTTATTGAGCTTTTTTTCCCGGAGCTGAGCTTGCTGCTTGATCATCGTCATACTCGATTATTGATGCAGGAACTGCTTGTCGATGTCGTAGGCGAAGAGGCTAAAACCTTGGACCTGCTGCTGGAAACCCGATATAAAGCGCTCGACGCTTATATTCTTGTGCATATGGAGCCACAGTCGTATCATCAAAAGGACTTCCGCGAACGGATGTTCATCTACTTCAGCCGTTTGTTCGAGAGGCATCGCAAGGAGCATCGGATGATTATCCCGATTGCCATTTTTACTGCGGGGCAAGGACCGGAGGAGCCGGATACGTTTGTAATGGCAATGCCTGATCATGAGATCGTCCGTTTCAAGTTTCTGAAAGTCGATCTGAGAGCTATGGATTGGAGGCGGTTTATCGCCTCGGATAATCCTGTGGCTGCTGCGCTCTTAGCTAAGATGGGGTACAATGAGAAGGAGAAAAGAGAAATGCGTTCGGCCTATTTGCGAATGCTTTTACGGCTCAGGTACAAGCTCGACGACGCGCGAATGGCGCTTTTGATGTCGGTGGCGGATTTATATTTCGAGCCTAATCAGGCCGAGGACGAGAAGCTGTTGGACGAAATATTGAAAGACTATCCGGAGGAAAGGGTGAAGATGATGGAGCTCATGCCCGCTTGGAAACGTTGGGGGTACGAGGAAGGGATTCAAGAAGGCTTGAAAAAAGGAAAAGGCGAGGGAATTGCCGAAGGAATTGCCGAAGAGCGCGCCTCTATTGTCCGTCGGATGATCGCCAAAGGATTTACTCCGGGACAAGTGGCGGATACCCTCGAAATTCCGCTAGTCGAAGTGGAGAAGCTCCGCAAGCTCTGATTCATCGTGCCCATTACAACGAAAGCGAAAGATACCCCGTTCGAAGTTCCGGCTCCGACCGGCGTCGATGCGATTCCTCTCCATGGCGAACTGGCCGATCATCCTAAAATCACCGTATTGGAGGGCGTTGCGTTGCCGGATCATGCCAAATCGGTCGATCTCCACGCTAGAAATGCTATCGTCATCGGTGGTGTCGATCCGGGGTCGACATTTTATGCTCGAGTTGCTGATTACGTAAAAGCGATACTTGCTTGACTTGGGATGTGCGACCGGGATCACCTAGTGATCGCAAGAGAACGGCAATACGGCCGGTTTGTGCCAGTGACTACAGGAGAACTAATCCGGAATGGAGTTGACATAAACAACAAGATGGGAGCAGGGACAACGATGAAGGTATTGATTACCGGAGCAAGCAGAGGAATTGGATTAGAGCTGGTAAAGAAGTTTGCCGAGCAGGGGCACGACGTTATCGCAGCTGTGCGCAATCCTGCGACGGCGGACAAGCTTGCGGGCTTGAAGGCGGCTCATGGCAACAAAATCACGATCCTAGAGCTGGATGCCGCCGACGAGAGTTCGGTACGGGCGGCTGCCGGGCAAGTTAAGGCATCATTTGGTCATGTGGACATTCTCATCAATAACGCCGCCATCGCCATCGGCCGGAAGGATGGCGTCGAGAGTGCCGAATTGGAAGACTACGAGGCGACGTTCCAGACGAACGTGTTCGGTCCTGTGCGAGTGTGCAAGCACTTTGTTCCGCTTCTTCGGGAGAGCGACCGGGCGATGATTCTCAACATGTCGTCGGCTTCCGGCATTATTCAGGACGTTCGAAGCCCGGACTATTCCTACGGCATGTCCAAGGCTGCGCTTAATATGTTTACCGGCAAGCTGCGGCATGAACTGGCTGATAGCGGTATAACCGTCTACGCGATTCATCCCGGCTGGGTTCGCACCGACCAAGGCGGGCCCGAGGCTCCGCTAGACGTCTCGGAGCCGGCGCAGCAAATCTATGAACTGGCTTCCGCATTGCGCAAGCCGGATCACAACGGCTTCTTCATTCATGCCGACGGTTCGAGCCTTCCATTCTAAGACCGACAAGCCGCCCAGACTCTTGGGCGGCTTGTTTCGCTTACTGGTGCGACACTACCGCTTCTCCAACCTCTTCCTATATTCTGACGGGCTGCAGCCTTCAAACTTCTTGAACAGACGGCTAAAGTAGAAAGGATCGGAGAACCCGAGCAATTCGCCGATTTCCTTCGCCAGCAGCTCCGGGTCGGAGCGGATCAGTTGCCTGGCCTTCTCGATCTTTAGATATGCGAGATATTCGATCAGCGGCATTCCTCTGTGCAGCTTGAACAGCTTGCTCAAATAGGGAGCGGTGAGGCCGACGCCTGAGGCGAGCTCCTTCGGATCGAAATTGCGATGGCAATTGGCTATCAGATAATCGTCGAGCTTGTCGACGACTCCTTCCGGAGAGTCGCGGGAAGCGCTGCTTTCCTCGAACAAAGCATTCTCAAGCCGAGCAACCAGAAATTCGCTCATAGTTTCGCCCGAAGTAACGCCCTCCAAACATTCGTCGACGACGGAATCGATATCGGCATCTCTTCGCCAGTACCCTTCGCCTACAGCGTGGAGGGTTCGCTTCACAAGAGACGTGAAGTCCGGAACGGGAAGTCGCGCTAAAAGCCATTCTCCGATTAGCGAGGACATTTCGACTTTGAACAAGCTTTTCTGCTGCAATTGAACCATCGATCTCAATGAGCTCAACCGCTCGTTCGTCAGAACGGCGACAGGTGAGCTGCCAACCGCTGCTTCGAACGTTTCGCTCTCGCGTATCAGCTTGGATACCCCATGCTCGGCCCTCCGCCGCAGCAAATCCCGGAGAAATCCTAGCGATTCGGAGAGATCCGCCAATCGGGCCCTCGGCTCTCCAATCGCGACGTTAACTGCCGACCCCGACTTCCCGCTCAGCCAATGCTGCATCGCTATCGCCAATTGCTCTCTTTCCGCAAACTTCCCGTCGTCATCACCGTCACCATAACCATCACAGTCGCCATCACCATCACCGTAACCACGACTATTGTGTTCCACGATCGCGATTTTCTCCAAGGGCGTTCTCCCGCTTAATACCCGGATCGCAGCGCCAGGAACCGCCAGCGCGGAGGCAAGCTCCGCTTCCAAGTCCACAGCGTTTGCCCCCATTCCGGACGTTCCGTCGCATTGCGCCACAAGCAGAGCCAGCGATTGGTCGGCAAACAACGCTTCGGAAAATTCGCCGCTGATCGGCTCGCCCTGCAGCGAGGAGAGCAGCACCGCCCGCTTTTTCTGCTCCCGCCGCTCCCCCAGCATCGCTTCCAGCTTGATCAGCACCTCCCGCACATCGTCTGGCGACACCGGCTTCAGCAAATAGTCGTAGGCCTGAAATTTCAGCGCTTCCTTGGCATAGTCGAAATCCCGGTAGCCGCTCAGGATGACGAACGGGAGCTCGGGGTGCTTTTGCCGGATCGCCTTGATTAATTCCAAGCCGTCCATGACCGGCATGCGAATGTCGGTGAACAGAACGTCCGGGGTTTCCTCCTCCAGCTTCCGCAGAGCGTCGGCGCCGTTGATCGCGGTAGCGGTCACCCGGAATAGCGTGGAATTCCGTTCGATCTCATACCGGATGTCCCGAATCAAAGGCGGCTCGTCTTCGACTACCATCACCCTATACATGTCCGTCCTCCGTTCCCGTTTTGATTTTTCCGCCAAAGCTTACCTTCAGTCCCCGTTCTGGGGCGTTCTCGATCTTCATCGTTGCGCTTTCTCCATGCAGAAGCATCAGCCTCGCATACGTGTTGACGATTCCCAGACTATCTGGTCCTGTTCGCAGCTCTTCCTCCGATCTCCCGTCGCGGGAGAACAGAGCCTCGATTCTCGCCTTAAGCGACTCCAAAGCCGCCTCATCGGCTCCGGCCCCGTCGTCAAGGACGGAAATTTCCCAACGCCCGTCCGCAACTCGTCCCTCGATCCGAATGTGCCAAGGAGGGGGAACGGAGGCGAAGGCATGCTTCATCGCATTCTCCACGAAGGGCTGGATGGTGATTCTCGGAAGCTCGATGTTCTTCAGCTCGGAATCGATGTCAATCTCAAACTCGAAATGCTCCTCGTAGCGGTATTTCAACAGATTCAAATAGTTGCGCGTATATTCGATTTCGTCCTCGACCCGAACGAAGTCGGAGGAGGAGGTCGTATAGCGAAGCAGCGAGGAGAGCTGCCTGCACATTTCCGCGACCTTCTCGGGCTGCTCGCCGTGCTTGGCCGCGGCTCCGATCGTCGCTAACGTGTTATGGATAAAGTGCGGATTAATCTGGGATTGGAGAGCCAGCAGCTGCGCCTTGGCCTCCCGTTCGCCCGCCTCGGTCAATTGCTCGATCGAAAGCTGCAAGCGCGAAAACATTTTTCGAAACAGCCGGTCGAGCTGCTGAAGCTCGTTGTTTTTATCCGAATGATCAATATTCAGCGCCAAATTGCTCAAGGTCACCTGCTTAAGCGAGCTGCCCAGCGTCCGAAGAGGGAGGGTAAGCCGCTTCGAGCTGCGATGAAGGACGAGCAGCGTCGCCAGCAGGAACAGCAAGCCTGCGCCGACAATGAGCGCGTTCAGCCGGCCAACGGAAGCTAACGCCTGCTCTCGAGACTGAGCGATGGCCAGCACATGTCCGGTCAGCGGAGATTGGCGGTAGGCGAGTAGCATCGGTTCTCCCGCGCTGTTGCGAACCGTTGCCGACCCGCTGGAGCCTATCACAACGTAACGCTTGTAAAACGCAGCATCTTCGGCAGAACCCGAGACCGAGGCCGAGACATCGACGGACGGTCGAGGATAGAACAGATCGCCGCTCGCGTCGAAAATATAGAACTCCGAATCGATCGCAGGGTCGGGCTCATATAAGCGAGCCAGATCGCTATATCTTTGCTGCACTTCGATATAGCCGTATTCCTTGCCCGCCGTATCCTTGATTTTGCGGCTAAGGGAAAACACCGGAACCTGAAGCTGCGACCAATTGTCGAGATGCGGGGGAAGCAGCGTGAAGCTGCCGTCCCCGTCCGCCAGCGGTGCGAAGACCGGGATGCTTTCCAATCCGGCTTGGAAGAGCGCTTCCGCATTGTCTACCGACTGAGGGGAGAGGGCGTACCGATGCTCGAAATTAAAAGCGACGATTTTATAGGCGGAGCTGAAAGGACCGTTGATCGAGAAAATCGTATTGGCCAGCTTCCTCGTCTCTTGAACCCCAAGGTCGGGAAGGCTGGCCGGGTTATAGAGATGCTTGGCCAGATTTTCGTCCAGCAACAAGCTGACGTTGATCCGTTCCATATCCTTCACGCGCCCGTCGAACTGCTCCGTTATTTTCTGAAGCAGGCGTTCGGTTCCGGTATACACCTCTTTTTGGACCATTTTCGAGGCGTACACGGCCAAGGCGGCGACAAAGCCGGCGATGATCAACAGAATTAGAATCGAATACGTGACGAAAATTTTCGTCTGAAGGCTCCAGTTTTTCAGCATCCGCCCGCCCTCGCTTTCGCAATGCTCCGACTTTTCTGCCTAATGTACCAGACGACTCGACGATTCGTCAAACGCCCGGCCCGCGCGTTATTTTTGTGCCGAATCGTACATGCGTTTTTCCTAACGAGTCCATTCTTCTTCCCGCTGAACGCGTTTACAATAGAAATCGGGACATGTCCGAAGCTCGACAAAAACAGTCAGACATCCATATGAACGGGGGAATCGGCAAGTGAATTTACGTCTACGGAAACCCGCGATAGCTCTTCTAACGAGCTTCGTCTTGATTATGCTCGCGGCATGCGGATCGGGGAATAAGGCAGAACCGACTGCCAGCGGCTCGCAGCCCGCATCCGAAACGCCGTCGGCCAGCCAGGAGACGGCGCCGGAGAAAGTGACGCTTTCGATCATGGTCGGAGGCAACAACAAATTTTATGAAACGATTACTAAGGAATACACAAAGCGCAATCCGCATGTGACCTTCGATCTGCAGACGGTCGACGGAAGCCAGTACGACACGCTGCTCAGAACGCGCATCGCGACGAAGAACTTGCCGGATATCATCGGACATAACGTCTCCGACATGGCGAGAAGATACAACCCGGCCGACAATTTCGTCGATTTGTCCGGCGAACCGTGGGTCGCCCGTCTCGTTAATCCCGACATTCTCAAAATCGGCGGCAAGATTTACAATCTGCCTTTCGCCGCTTCCGGCTCCGCGCTGGGCATCGTCTATAACAAGAAAATATTTGCAGATCTCAACCTGAGCGTGCCAAGAACGTTCGAGGAGCTGTTGCAGGTCAGCGAGACGTTGAAGACGAACGGCATTACGCCGTTCTACCTGGGGAACAAGGACGGCTGGGTCGCGCAAATCTGGGGATTGACCACGTTCTCGGAAGTCGTCAAGGACACCGACATCATGGACAAGATCAACGCCAACCAGCTCAAGCATGCGGACGTTCCGGGCTTCGAAGAGGCTTTGGGACAAATCATGCAGTTGTTCGAGAAAGGCTACGTGAACGAAGACCATCTCTCCGTCGGATTCGACGGTCTGGGGGCGGCGATGAATTCGGGGAAAGCGGCCATGACCGTGCTTGGAGACTTTATCGAAGCGGGAGAGCAATTGGGCGACTACGGCATTTTCGCCACGCCTGGCGTGGATAATCCCGACCTGACCGTCGGCACTGTAACCGGCTGGTTCATCTCCAAAAACTCCAAAAACATCGAAGAAGCGAAGAAGTTTCTGGACTTCTGGAGCCAGCCGGACATTATCGGCATTCAATACGCGGAAGATCCGAGATTCTCGGCGTTCAAGGACGTCCAGGTCAGCTTTAACCCGCTGATGCAAGGAGAATACGACGAGTATATCTCCCAAGGCAAGGTCGTGCGTCAATATAACGATCTGATCGCCGTAGATACGTCCGAGCTGTTCCGGCTCTATCAGGACATGTTCGGCAAAGGCAAGACGCCTAAGCAGGTGCTGGAGGCTTGGGACGAGAAAGTCGCCGAGCTGGCCAAAGCCGCCGAGCTGCCGGGCTGGTAAGCGATAAGGCGCAGCCGCCGAAGAAGAGGCCGACGACAAGGAAGCCTCTTCTTCCTTTATTCACAGACTCGGAGGAAGACGCTATGAATGCTAGACGGCTTTACCCGCTTTTTTATCTGTATCCCGCTATGCTGATTTATTTGGCGCTGTTTATTTTTCCGACCTTGTTCAGCTTCGTCTACTCGTTTACGGATTGGAACGCTTATCGCGATACGATCCGGTTTACCGGGCTCGACAACTTCTTCAAAATCGCGAACAACGCCGACCTGAGACTGGCGATCGGCAACACGGTTCTGTTCGCCTTCGCGACCAGCATCGGGAAAAACGTGCTTGGCCTGCTGCTCGCAGTCGCCTTATGCAGCCGGATCGGATTCAAGCGGCTGTTTCGCACCGTTTTTTTCCTTCCGACCGTGCTCAGCTTTATTGTCGTCGGCGTACTATTCACGGCGCTGCTGCATCCCGACGGCTTCCTTAACCAGTTTCTCGGCTTCATCGGACTGGGAGGACTACGGCTGGAGTGGCTGGTGGACCGAAGCATTGTCATGTATACGGTCAGCTTCGTCGACGTGTGGAAGGGCACCGGCTTTCACATGATTATTTTCATGGCCGGTCTGCTCGCGATCCCGCGCGATTACGGAGAAGCGGCGCAGATCGACGGAGCGAATCCGTTTCAGGAGTTTTTCCGCATCAAGCTGCCGCTTATGATGCAGGCGGTCAGCGTCAACGTCGTGCTCAGCCTGATCGCCGGCTTCAAGGTGTTCGAGCAGGTGTTCGTGCTGACGAACGGCGGGCCGGGTTATGCCTCCTCGGTGCTGAACTCGATCGCCTTCCAAATGTTCGGGGACGGCCGCTGGGGACTCGGCACGGCGATGAACCTGATCCTGTTTTTGCTCATTACGGCCATCTCCTTCCTGATGCTGGCCTATTTCAAAAGAAAAGAAGTGGACATCTAGCATGAGAAAACGGATAGGAAAGCCTCTACTGGAGCTCGTGCTCGCCGTTGCCGCCTTCTTCTACTTTTTTCCCGTGCTGATGATGATTCTCGGTTCGTTCAAGAGCAGCATGGAGGCGTCCGCCTTCGATCGGCTGTGGCCCGAGGTGTGGGAGTTCGGAAACTTCCGGCAAGTGCTGTCCGGAGAGAGGATGCTGCAATCGCTGAGCAACAGCGTGATCATCTCTTTGTTCTCGATCGTGCTGACGGTCGTACTGGCGGCGGTAGCATCCTTCGTCACGGCGAGAAGGCAAAGCCGGTTTGCGTCGGGAGCGTATTTTTTGTTCATCGCGGGCCTCGTCGCTCCTCTGATGTACATTCCAACGATCAAAACGCTGCAATTTCTGAGCCTGATGAATACGTTCACCGGCTTGATTCTGGTCGTCGTCGCGACGAATCTTCCGTTCGCAGTCTTTCTGTTTACCGGCTTTATTAAAGGCATTCCGCGCGAGCTGGACGAGTCGGCTTTCGTGGACGGCTTCGGCACGACGAGAATTTTTTGGTCGATCATTCTGCCCTTGCTGGCGCCGGTTATCGCAACACAATCGATTCTGATGCTGGTCGGCGTGTGGAACGATCTGAGCATGCCGCTGTTTTTCCTGAACGACAGCAGCAAATGGACGCTCCCGATGCTCGTTTACAATTTTATTAGTCAATACGTGCGGAACTGGAATCTGGTGTATGCGTTTCTAATTTTAGTTTCGCTGCCCGTGGTCGTCTTGTTTATCGCGGGGCAGAAGCATTTCGTGTCCGGACTGATGTCCGGCGCGGTCAAAGGCTGACAACGCTCGACAATCCAAGATGAGGAGAGGAAACAACATGAACCGTTTGTCCGCGGCACTTCGAATCTGCTTGGCCATTGTTTTGAGTTTGACCGGAACGTTATCGCTTTCATCGAAGCCTTCTTCCCGGGCCAGCGCCTCGGCCGGTTGGCCCGTCACCGCTACGATCTCCAATGAGAACGGCGGGCCGGTGTTCAAAATTAACGGAACGCCCGTCGTTCCGCAGTTTAACTACGGCAGCACGATGAAAATCCATCCGAACTACGGTCCGTTTCTGGATACGATTACGATGGCCGAATCGCGCGACGTGCACGTGACGTTCTGGATCAACGTGCTGGACGACATGGCCTGGAACGAGCAGGTTAATGAGGATGTGTTCGCTCGCGACTCCCAAGCCTACGGCATTTTGCGCATCGGCATCGCCGACGGGCAGCTTTTCGATCTGGCGGCCGATCAGCACGCGGTGACGGAGCGGGGGCTGCGTTCCGGGTGGCCGTCGTTGGCGTCCCAGGATTGGCGGGATCAACTGGACGACCTGGTCGTCGACTATATTGCCTGGCTGAAGCAGCAGCCCTATGCGGACCGGATTCTGGGCTTTCAGATTATGAATATGGACAGCGGAGAATGGTACTTCGACTCCAATAGCGAGGGCAGAATCGGTGCGGGAGAGGATTATTCGCCTCCGATGGTCGCGGCGTTCCGGCAATGGCTGACCGCCAAGTACGGGACCGACGCGGCGCTGCAAGCGGCGTGGAACGATTCCGGAGTGACGCTGACAACGGCTGGCATTCCGACGCTGGCCGAGAGAGATCATTCGGAGGAAAATTTCTTCCGTTCGATAGCCGTTGAAGGCAAGGTCATTGATTATCAGACTTTCTACAGCAAAAAGATAGCGGAGACAATCGACTTCGCGGGGGGACTGTTCAAGCGGGAAACGGGAGGGCAGACGCTGCTCGGCTCGATGTACGGCTATCATTACGTCGCCGCCCACTACGCGCGTCCGTCCAATAACGGCCACTATGCACTGGGCGACGTTCTGGCTTCCTCCACCGTCGATTTCATCAGCGCCCCCGTCAAATACGGGGATCGCGCCATGGGCGTAAACGCGGGACCTATGGGCTCCTTCGACTCGCTGGCGCTGCACGGCAAAATGTTCATTCTGGAAAACGACACCCGTACGCATCTCGTGGACGGCCTGCCTTACCGCGACGATATTTTGTTCACCCCGAGAACGTACTCGTTGGACGAGACGCTCGAAGCGTTGCGGAGGGAGACGGGCAATCAGATCGTCACCGGAGGCGGCCAGTACTTGATGGACATCAACTCCAAGGGCTGGTTTAAGCAGGAGGAAATTTGGGACGAATACCAGAAGCTGTTATCCGTACAAGCGAGCCGTTATCTGCAAAGCGCCGACCGGCAGTTCAAGCCGGACGTGGCGGTCATCGTGGACGAGAACTCGCTTCCGTACCATACGTTAAACGTCAATCAGGTAACGCCTACCAACAATCCTTATGGCCCGCAGTACCATCTGGATTACGGATTTTTTCATCTGTTCGAGCAGCAGCAGCGGGAAATGGCCCGGAGCGGCGTGAAGTTCGGCTACTACGTGATGTCCGATCTGCCGAACATCCCCGATTCGGTCAAAACGTTCGTGTTCCTGAACGCATATCGCGCCACGTCGGCTCAGCGAACGGAGATTAACGCCTTGAAGCGGGACGACAACGTACTCGTTTTTCTGCGAGCGCCCGGCTATTTCAACGATTCCGGCTCCAGCGCCGCGAATATTACCGACTTGATCGGCATGACCGTCGCCAAGTCCGACTATTCCAGCCCAGCTACGATCATTTCCAATTTTGCCGACCCTGCTACCGAAGGCAGCGGAGCGACGACGATCGGAGGCTGGATGGTCGGCGAAGACAGCGGCGGCGTGGAAGCGGAATACGCGCACACTCCGTCCTTCCATGTCACGGACGCCTCCGCCGTCAAGCTCGGCTATTACGACGGAGAACCGGGCAAAACGGCCTTCGCCCGCAAGGACATGGGAACGTGGACCTCGATCTTTAGCGGCTCCGGACCGCTCAAGGCCGGATTGATCCGCTCGATCGCCGACAATCTGGGCGGCGCTCACGTGTATTCCTATGGCGGCAAAGATAATATCCGCACTGACGGCAAGCTGTTGATGGTTCATTCGGCGTCGGGCAACGCGGGGATAAAGTCGATTGCGCTGCCGAAGCCGTCGAGAGTGGTGGACGTGCTGAATCGGGCAACGGTAGGGGAGAACGTATCCAACTTCCGCTACGATCTGGAGGCCGAGGCAACTGCTCTATTCGCCGTCGTTCCTTACGACACTGCGGCAATCGAAGCCGAAAGCGGCTCGGTCGTCCGAACAGGGACATGGAATGATGCGGCAAATCCTTCTTACTCCGGGGGCGCTGCCTTATCGTCGAGCGTTCCAGGCTCTAAGCTGACGTTTTCTTTCTCCGGCTCGTATTTGTCGCTGATCGCATCCGCCGGACCGGACGAAGGCCGGATCGACGTCGAGATCGACGGCGTGAAATACCCTTACGCCGAGCTGTACGCTGCTCGGACAGAGCACGCTAAGGAATTTGTTCTGGCGCTGGATCTGCCCGCCGGAACGCACACCGCCACACTAACCGTGTCTGCGGACAAGCATCGTCTGTCCACGGGAACGGCTGCTTTCGCAGACGCTTTCGTTACTGCTTCGGCTCCGACGGCGGCGACACCTGCGTCCGCTCCAGAGTCGGGACGCGAATCGATTCTGGTCGGAGAAACGCCGACGGCGTCAGGCAACGATGCTCGCTACGAGCTCGGCACCCGGTTCAAGACGACGGTGGACGGGACGATTACGCATGTGAAGCTGTACGCGCATGCCAATGAAGGCGGACAGCACGATGTCTCCATCTGGAGAGCCGATGACGGAGTGCGGGTAGCCGGCCCGTTGAATTGGACCTTCCCTGCGGGGACCGCGGGCTGGAAGCTGTTCGAGCTGCCATCGCCTCTAGCCGTTCAGGCCGAGGCCGACTATATCGTCTCTGTCACGAACAGCGCGGCAGACAAACATTACGTCTATACGCCGCAAGGCTTCTCGCAACCGATCGAGCGGGGGCACCTGGTCTCTTACGCGGGCAGCGGCGTCAACTCGTCTCAATTGGGAGAGATGCCGACGTATTCGTTTAACGGCACGAATTATTTCCGGGATATCGTGTTCACGCCGAACAACGGCAGAAGTCTGCAGGCCGGGCAAGTCCCGGAGCGCTTTGACAGCGATGCGGTGTACGAGCTTGGAACCCGATTCTCCGCCAACACGAACGGGTACGTGACGAGAGTAAGAATCTACGCGCATGAGAACGAGGCAGGCGTTCACAAGGTATCGCTGTGGAAGGCCGCCGACAGAACGCTGCTGGCCGGTCCTTACGATTGGAACGTAAGCGCCGGTTCGTCCGGCTGGAAGGAGTTCGTCTTGCCGGAGCCGGTGAGGATCAAGGCCGGCGCCGACTACGTCGTGTCGGTCACGAACAGCGTGTATGACAAGCTGTATGCCGTCAGCGGGCAAGGGGGTCCTTCGGGTCCATCTGGAAGCGGAAGTTTCGTCTCCTATGAGGAAGGCGTAAGCTCGGCTTCGATCGGAACGATGCCGACCTATGCGTTTAACGACACGAATTACTTCCGGGACGTCGTCTTCGTAGCGGATCACGAGCAGACCGCTCTGGGATCGGAAGTTCCGCTCGGCTTCTCCAACGATGCCCGTTACGAGTTGGGGACGAAGTTCAAGACGACGGTCGACGGCCGCATTGTCGGCGTTCGGCTGTACGCTCATCCGGACGAAGGGGGAGCTCATCTGGTCTCTCTCTGGCGAGTAAGCGACGGGCAGAGAATCGCGGGTCCGTATACGTGGAACGTGTCCACGCGGCACGCCGGATGGCGGGAGTTCCTGCTGCCCGAGCCGGTTGCCGTCTCCGCCGGGACGGACTATATCGTCTCGATCACGAACGGACCGTCGGATTATTATTACGCTGCGACTCCGCACGGCTTTGCCCAATCGAACTCGAACGGGGATCTGGTTACCTACACGGGCAGCGGAGTAAGCACGACCGCGATCGGCACGATGCCGATCTATACGTTTAACGATACGAACTATTTCCGGGACGTTCTGTTCGTACCCGAACAATAGCAAGCGGGAAGGCGCGGCGCCTGATGCGGACCGTGCCTTCCCTTATATTTAAGGAGATGATCCTTTTGAAAAAGGAAAAAAGCTTTTGTCTAGCAGACTATCGCGAATCCGGCTTGCTCCTATCTCTTCCCGCGTCGCCTCATGAAACGCTGCACTTTGCTGCGGACGAGTTGAAGACGCATCTGGCGCTTGCCGGCTATCGTTGTTCAGTAGAGGAGGAGAGGGCGGCGGAAAACGGCGGGCTTGCGCTTCGCTTGGCCGGTCCCGGAGACGAGATGCAGGAGGAGGAGTTTGCGCTTGCCGCCGAGAACGGCTGCATAGTCATCGTTGGCGGCAGCCCAAGAGCGGTATTGTATGGCGCCTATCGCTTTCTGGAGGAGCATACGGGAATCGCCTGGCCGACGCCTGAACACCGCTCAGTTCCCATGGACAAACCCGCAACGATAACCGGCAGCCGACGCTTCAAACCGTCGTTTCCGAGAAGGGGGATCGTCCTGGAAAGCGCGGAGACGTCCGAATACGCACTGGCTCTCATCGATTGGTCCGCCAAAAACGGCTTAAACGATCTGTTTTTTACAATCGAGCTATGGGAGAGGGACGCGGAACAATTAAGGCCCGAGCTTGCTAAACGCCAATTGAGGCTGACATTGGGCGGCCATAATTTGGGCCGGTTTTTCCCGACGGCGGAGCTTTATCCGGTGCATCCGGAATGGTTTGCCTTGGCGGGCGAGGAAGGCGTACGAATGACCGATCAGCCGTGCTACTCGTGCGAGGCAGGCGTCAAGGTCATGATTGGAAACATCGTCTCTTTCGTGGAGCGGGAGCTGGAAAAGGGCGTCGTGCTGCGGACGCTGTCGCTGTGGCCCAACGACAACAAGCGCGTATGCGGCTGTACCGCTTGCCGCGAAGCCGGGTTCATAGCCGCTTATACAGGGTTTCTCGATCGGCTTCGCCAAGCGTTCGAGACGAATGGCATCGAGGTAAACGTAGAGCACATCGCCTACAATGCGCAGTTGGAATGGCGCATGTTGGAGGACGTTCCGGCATCAAGCGAGCTGGATACTTTGATCGCCTGCTGGGGGCGGAACTATCGGGACTCGTTCGAGGCGCCGACGCTGCCGCGCGACGTCAGGTTCAAAGCGGCTGTCGACCGATGGGCGGAGGCGTGCGAGACATTCGGAACCGGCTGGACGGCGTTCGAATATTACTCCGACTACTGGATGCTGACCTCCTTGTTCCCACCGCTGTTTCGAACGATCGGAGAGGACATGGCTTATTTTCGTCGCATCGGGGCGACCGGCGTCATGAGCTTAATCGTGCCTTACGGCAAGTCGGTCCGTATTATCCGGGAGGAGATCGAGGGACAGGCGGTGACGGCAGCCGACGCCGGACGGGAGATGGACTCGGAGCGAGCCGCGATGTGGCCGAATCTTTACGTGTTTGCCCGGATGTCTTGGGGTGGAGAAGAGACGGGAACGGCGATTGATCGCTTATGCCGTCATCTGTATGGATCGCGAGCCGAGATCTGCCGAGTGAAGCTGGAGCGGCTCTCGGACGCCTTGTCTGGACTCACGGCGTACAATACGGAGTTTTTCAAGCTCAGATTTACCGATACGTGGCTGAGGACGGACGGGGAAGCCGTTTTCGACTGGCAACCGGCCGCGGATGACGGAGCCGTTCCCCGTGCTCGAATCGCCGAATGCCGGCGGGCGTTGGCCATTCTCGAATCGCCTCTTGCCGCAAGTGGGCCGTCGTCCGCCGAACTTGGGACAACCGACTCATCGAACAAGCATGCTGCAGCATCCAATTCCTCTGACGACTCTGCCACCCACAAATCGTCGTCCATCGAGCCTAGCGCCGACGCAGCTGAACTGACGAGCTACTATAATTTTGTCTCTACCAAGCTTCGCTCCATCCTCTCGCAATCGTTGGGCCAGCTTTGCGCCATCGAACAGCGGTGGGAGGAGGCTGCGACTCATTGGCGGGAGGCTTTGGAGCGGGAGAGCGAGATCGACGGCTGGGATCGGGAAAACTGCACGAAATGGCTGGAGGCGGCGATGTCGAATGCTCGCGAATAACCGGATTTGAACGAAGGCCAATATGACGTGCTGGTAGTGGAGCAATCCGTGGCCTCCACCTCGCAGATCGAGCGGGTCCAAGGCACATTCTTGGCCTCCACCTCGCAGCTTGGGAGGAGCCAAGGCACATTTATGGCCCCCACCTCACAGCTTGGGAGGAGCCAAGGCACATTCATGGCCTCCACTCCACAGCCTGGCCGTTTGCTTATCTTACAGCGTCATGCTTCCCTCACACCGGCTCTACAATAACGCCGTCTTCCGGAGCCGGAGTATTGGGAGCCGGCTCCGAGCCCGATCCGCCGCCCGGCGTCTGTTCGGCGCCCTGAGGCTTCAGCCGCGGGTCGTTCGGGTGGACGGCGATCATCGTGTCTTGCGTGCGATACGTGTCCTTGGACAGCTTTTTGCGCTCAGTGGTTTTTCCATCGATCAGCTTCACGAGGAACGCCTCGACAATATAGCCGTTCTCGCCCTTCTGCAGCACGCTCTGCTTGCCTAGCGCGACGGAGCTGTCGGCGACGTAGACCGTTTTCGGCGGGTTAACTTTCACTTGAGCGGTTTCCGTTTTGTAGGATACGCGTTCGTCCATCGTTCCGAACAGCTTGACCGTGACCGTTTTGTCCGCGACGACGGTGCGGATCAGCAGCTGTTTGCCGGTAGAGTTGCGGAACTTGAAGTTGACGTAGCCGTCCGCGAACGTGGCGTCGAGTCCGCGCGGCAAGTAGCTGACCGGCAGCGAATGATTGCGTCGCTCGACGATCTCCAGCCCGGCCAGCAGCGCGGCGTTGTACAGCGTACTCGACACCTGGCAGATGCCGCCGCCGATGCCGGGCGTCAGCTTGCCCTTAAGAATAACCGGAGCTTCCTTGTAGCCGTGTTCTTTCTCCGCTTTGGCGACGATTTTGCCGTATTCGAACACTTCCCCCGGCTGCAGCAGCGTGTCGTTCAGCGACAGGGCGGCTGCGGTGACATTGTGCGAGCGACCTTCTCCGCTTGTAGTGAACGATGTGGTGAATTCGACAATTTTGCGCTCAAGCCCTTCTTCCCTCAGCTTGGCGACCGTAATTTCGGGAGGCGTCTCGACGATAGCGGCCGGGACGAGCCGCGAGCTGCTGCCGATATCCGCCAACGAGGACGGGGCCAGCCCGCGGATGGCTTCAATCGCCGGGCCCAGTTCGATGCTCCGGCCCATCTTTTCCGGTGTGTACACGACATTGTCGCGTTCGTCGATCGTACGGCTCGCGTCGGCCCCTTTTTCCCGCACGAGGTCTCCCCATGCCTGCTTCGCGGCCAGCTCCAGCCGTTCCGAATCCCACGCCACGTCAATGCCGTATGAGGCTCCCTGTTCGCCATAAATCCGCAGCTTCGCCCGTTCCCACCAGGAGTAATCTAGGCGGCGCTCGATCGCCTGGATCGCCTCGTCAGCCGCGATTCGTAAGCCGAGCTCCTCAAGCGTCAAAGCCGGAATGCCCGCGCTCGAACTCGCTCCCGTCGTACTAACCGCGCTGACCGGCCCTCCGAGACTGCTCGGATCCAGCGACACTTGAACGGCCTGCGCTTCCGCTATGCGCGCCTGGATCGTTGCCAAAGCCTCCTCCGGCGACTTGCCGCCGAGCTCGAGTCCGCCGACGCGGAAGCCGTCCGGCAGAGCTTGATCGCTTCCGTAGCTCATCGCGCTGCCGACTCCTGCGCCAACCAGTAAGAATACGAAGATAAGAACGATTATGCCGAGTTTTTTCATGCCGGACCCCTTCCTCCTTCTGCTTACGGCGTGACGGGACTGTCTTGTATTCATCGTCTGCGTCATTGTCGTTTTCTACCCGCCTTTCCTGCGATCAAATGACCGCAAACGTCTGTAAAATGTTTCTAATGAGTTATACTGCGGTTTCATCGATTCGTTCTTTCCAAAAATTAAAAATTTCTAAACAAATGGCTGAAGCCCAAGCCCAATAAGGCTCGGAAGTCCGCGCCTTCGACAGATTTCCCGGGCAATCGATCGACAGAGAGAGGAAAATGAGGCATGATGTCGAAGTATCTAAAGTCTGAATCTTAACAGGAAGTGATACCGTGATCGAAATGCAGGACATCTGGAAGACCTATCCAGACGGCACGACAGCTCTTCAAAGCATTAACGTTGTGATCGACCGCAACGAATTCGTGTACATTGTGGGTCCGTCCGGTGCGGGTAAGTCCACCTTCATGAAGCTGATTTACCGGGAAGAATATCCATCGAAGGGACAAATCTCGGTCAACGGCTTTAATATAGGAAAACTGAAGCATCGCAAAATTCCGTTCGTGAGACGCAACATAGGGGTTGTTTTCCAAGACTACAAGCTTCTCCCGAAGCTGACGGCTTTCGAGAACGTGGCGTTCGCGATGGAAGTCATCGAGACGCCGCGCCGTCTCATTCGTCGCAGAACGATGGAAGTGCTCGAGCTTGTCGGCCTGAAGCATAAGGCGGGCAGCCTGCCGGCGCAGCTGTCGGGGGGCGAGCAGCAGAGAATCGCGATCGCTCGCGCGATCGTCAACAATCCTGCGGTAATCGTAGCGGACGAGCCTACGGGAAACCTGGACCCCGAGACTTCATGGGGCATTATGAACCTGTTGGAGGAGATTAATTTTCGCGGCACGACGATCGTCATGGCTACCCACAACAAGGAGATCGTGAATACGATGCGCAAGCGCGTAATCGCCATCGAACGGGGAACCATTGTGCGCGATCAGGCGAGAGGAGAATACGGCTATGAAATTTAGCACGATTCTCCGCCATATTCGGGAGGGCCTCAAGAACGTCGGCCGCAACGGCTGGATGACCTTCGCCTCGATGAGCTCCATCGGCATTTCCCTGTTTATTCTCGGCGTCTTTATGCTTCTGGCCATGAACGTCAACAAGCTGGCCGATCAGTTGGACAGCCAGGTCCAGATCAACGTTTACTTGCAGACCGGGACCGCCGAAGCGAAAGCGGAGGAGGTCGGGAGGCTGATCAAGCGGATTCCCCAGGTCAAGACGGTCACTTTTGTCTCCAAGGCAGAGGGGCTGCAGCGGTTTCGCGAGAGCATGGGCGAAGAAGGGCGCGAAGCGCTTGACGGATACGACGAAGAGAACAATCCGCTGCCGGATTCCTTCGAGATCGAAGCATTCGATCCGCAGCAGATCGCCTATATTGCCAAGCAGATCGAAGCGATTAATCTAACCGACCCCGAGAAGTCGATCGAGCGGGTCAAATACGGCAAAGACACGATTGAGAAGCTGTTCAGCATCACGAATGCGGTACGCAACATCGGAATCGTCATCGTGCTCGGTTTGACCGTAATGGCGATGTTCCTGATCTCGACGACGATCAAGACGACGATTATTGCGCGGCGCAGGGAAATTTCGATCATGAAGCTGGTCGGAGCCACGAATAGCTTTATCCGTTGGCCTTTTTTCATCGAAGGGGCGATTATCGGATTTTTCGGTTCGCTGGTGAGCGCCGTTATTCTAATGTTCGGATATTCTCAGATGGTCGAGTCGACCAGCGCAACCGTAGGGTTGTACATGATCCAGTTCGCGACGATGGACGAAGTCATGAACAGCGTAGGCGGCGCGATAATCGGGCTGGGAACGCTGCTCGGGATATTCGGAAGCACGATTTCAGTACGCAGATACTTAAGGGTCTAATGATATTGTGGAATACGTCCACGCTATTCAGAGGAGGAGCCTAGTGAAAAAGAAGCTGTTGCTGTTACTCGCGATGCTGTTGGTTGTCGGTCTGGTCGGCCGACCGTATGATGGACAGGCTAAGACGGAGCTGGAGAAGATCGAGCAGGATCTTAAGCAGCTCAAGAAGGATATGGACCGAGCGGCCCACAACCAGAGATATGCGGAGAAGACGGTTCAAGAGCTGACAGGCAAGCAGGAAGCGACCAAGGAAGACATCGAGAAGCTGCTGGGCCGGATCGAGACGGTACAGAAGCGATTGGAAAATACGCAAGTGAAAATCGCAGAGTCGGAAGAGAAGCTGATCCAGACGGGCGTGGAGCTGGAGAATGCAATCAAGCAGCGCGACAACCGCGATCAGTTGATGGCGTCGCGGGTCAAGATGGCCTATACGGCAGGACCGGTATCGTTCCTGGACGTACTGCTCAGCTCCTCTAGCTTCTCCGATTTCCTGGAGCGGTACGATGCGGTAGAGGCGATCGCCGTACAGGATCGCAATATCCTCGACGAGAAGAAGAAGTATGCAGACGAGGTTGCCGCCTTGAAGCTCCAGAGCGAGCAGGAGCTTGAAGAAATCCGCTTGCTGTACGAAGAGATCGAGCAGCATAAGTCGACCTTGGAGCAGGAAGAGAAGGACAAGGAAGTGCTGATCGCCAAGCTGGCGGTGGAGATCGAAGAGCTGGAAGAGATTAGCGAGGAATCGGCCAAGCAGCTCACGGAGCTGGCGAAGAAGGCTTCCGAGCTGGAAGCGAAGAAGAACCGGATTAAGACTTACTACACGGGCGGCAAGCTGGGGATGCCTTTGAAGTCGGAGTACCGATTATCTTCTCCGTTCGGCTACAGGATTCATCCGATTACGGGCTCCAAGAAGCTGCATGCGGGCATGGACATGGCTGCGCCTAAGGGAACGCCGATCTATGCTGCGGAGACGGGCGTTGTCATCATCGCTCAATCGTGGAGCGGCTACGGAAACTGCGTCATTATCGATCACGGCGGCGGCTTGTGGACGCTGTACGGGCACATGAGCGAGATTTTGGCGAAAAAAGGCGATACGGTGAAACGCGGAGAAAAGATTGGACTGGTCGGATCTACGGGTCAATCGACAGGCAATCACTTGCATTTCGAAGTCCGCAAAAACTCCGAGCCGGTCGATCCGGCGCCTTATTTGAAGTAACGGTCAAGGGCAGTCGACTCCCGACGAATCGTCGAGAATCGGCTGCTTCTTTTTGGACAGGAATTGTCTAAATGAACTAAGCCTGTCATAATCTAACTATAAGTGTGAGTTCAAAAAGTCCGGTTTTCAGCACCAAGAAGGTTGGATGAAGCTAGGAAATGAGGAGCGGAGCGTAGTGGGAGCTACGTGAGCACCGGAAGTTCCGGCTGAATTCAAGATTCGACGTCGAGTAGGCTTCCTGGGAGGCTTCGTGATCAAAATCGGACTTTTTGAATAACCTCTATAAGATGATAGACGAGGAAAATTTTGGGGAGTGGGGCATGTGGGATTCAGAGGTCGCACAGTCGCGGCATTGATGGCGCTAACGGCAGTAACGGCCTGCGTCGCGACCTATGCCGTCCTTGAATTTCCGAGGTGGAACGGAATAGCGACAGGGACGGCGGTCTGGGGAAACGGACAGACTCAGGAAGGCCTTCGACAGAGCGAGATCGACAAGCTCAACAAGGCCGTGTCTCTGATCGAGAAGCGTTATCTCCTTCCTGCCGACCGCAACAGGCTGCTCGACGGAGCGCTGCAAGGCATGGTGGAATCGCTAAGCGATCCGTATTCCATATATAAGTCGGCTGACGAAGCCGATGCGTACGTTGACGCCCTTCAAGGGGCATTCACGGGCATTGGCGCAGAGCTGAGAATGGAAAAAGGGGCGGTAGTCGTCGAAGCGCCGATTCGGGGCTCTCCCGCTGAGAGGGCGGGACTGCAATCGCGCGACGTGCTTCTCTCGATTAACGGGGAAAGCCTGTACGGCTTATCCCTAAGCGAAGCTATAGCCAAGATTAGGGGGCCGAAGGGAACCAAAGCTAAGCTGAAGGTACAGCGGGCAGGCAGGGCGGAACCGCTGGACCTGGAGCTTGTTCGCGACCGGATCGACCCGATCGCGGTCGGTTCGGAGGTCGGGGAGGACGGCATCGGGCATCTGTTCATCAATCAGTTCACGAGCGAGACGGCGTCGCAAGTGGCCGAAGAGCTCGAAGCGATGAAGAGCCAGGGACTTAAGGCTCTCGTGATCGATGTTCGGAACAACCCGGGAGGGTATCTTCAGTCGGTCGTGGAAGTTGCCGATCAGTTGCTGGAGAAAGGCAAGCCGATCGTGCAATCGGAATATCGCGACGGCCAGCGCAAAGTGGACGTTGCCGAGCATGGGGCGAAGAACGGCGAGCGGTACCCGCTAGTCGTGCTGATCAACAAAGGCAGCGCCAGCGCGTCGGAAATATTGGCAGGCGCTCTGAAGCAATCGGCCGGCGCCGTGCTTGTAGGAGATACGAGCTACGGCAAAGGAACCGTACAGGTTCACTTCAACAGTGAATTGGGCGATGACAGTCTGATCAAGCTGACCGTATACAAATGGCTGCTTCCGGACGGGACCTGGATCAACGAGCAGGGGCTTAAGCCGGATGTTCCGGTCGCTCAGCCCGATTATTTTCTGGCGTGGCGGCTGCCGCGAGACCGGGTGCTGAAGCTCGATTCGACCGGCGGAGACATCGGGAATTTGCAAACGATTCTGTCGGGCGTCGGTTATCCGACGGACCGCAGGGACGGCTATTACAGCGAGAAGACCAAGCAGGCCGTCGAACGATTCCAGGCCGACGAATCGCTGCCGAAGACCGGCGAAGTCGATTCCGCAACAGCCCAACGGCTGGAAGAGAAGCTCTACTCCATTATTCAGGATAAAACCAACGACGCCCAGTGGCAGACGGCGCTCGCCGAAGCCCGCAAGCTGCTGGAGTCATCGGAATCTCCATAAAATGGTGTGTTTCAAAAAAACGGCGGGAGAAGGATTTTCCCTCGCGCCGTCGAATATCAATTAGGAGGTTGATCTCGATCAGCTTCCTTTTTTGCGTTGGCGTGCGTTGAGTTGCAAGGAAGAGGAGAGGCGCGATGGATGATCTTTTGAATATACTTAAAGAGGCTGGACAAGCCGCGGTCGGTCTGTTCACTTTTCCATATTTTTATATTGCGATTGCGCTCGTATGGTGGCATACCCGTCATACAGTCACGCTGCAGCGCAGGCTATATCATGTTCGTCTATACGGCGCAATGCGGTTAACGCTGACGAGAACGGCGTCCGGGCTGGCTGTCGGGATCGTTCTTTCCGTGGTCGGCCTGGGAGCCGGCGCCGTTCTGAACGGCGAGACTTTAATGTTCGTCTGGATCGCAATGGCCGTGTTAGCGTTGTTTCGCTTCAGGTACGTGTGCCTGGCATACGCTGCGGGGGCGCTCGGTCTGCTGCAGTCCGGGGTGGAATGGGCCGGAATAGAGGCCGCCCAAGGTTCGGCTGTCGCAGAAGCGTTGAGGATGCTTCTGGCGATCGACGTTCCTGCTCTGCTCTTCATAGCAGGCGTTCTCCATATCGCGGAAGGTTTTCTCGTCCGATTGCAGAGAGGGACGATTGCGATTCCTCTGTTTCTGCAAGGGAAACGAGGCAAGCCAATGGGGGCATACGCGATTGCCGGTGTATGGCCCATTCCGCTGCTCTGGCTTGTGCCTTCATCGAGCGGCGGGTTTACGTTGCCGTGGGCGCCTTTGTTCGGCGGCGATGCGGCGGCCTGGAGCTTCCTGGCTTTTCCGGTTTTGATCGGTTTCAGCGACCGAACGGCGACCAATTGGCCGGAACGCAAGGCCGGGATGTCGGGCAATCTGCTAATGCTTTACGGCGTGATTATCGCCTTGTTGGCCGTCTGCGCTGTCTACTGGTCTCCGCTTGTCGCGATCGCTTCGGCAGCAGCCTTCCTGCTGCATGAAGGCTTGCTATGGATTAGCCGGATCGGAGAAGCAGGCAAAGATCCTTTGTACTCCCAGGACGGAACAGGAGTAAAGGTGTTGGCGGTGCTCCCCGGAACGCCGGCGGCCGAGCTTGGCTTGCAGGCCGGAGAAGTCATCAAAAAAGTTAACGGGGCCGTCGTGCGCAACAAGATGGAACTGCATGCCGCATTGCAGCTTCAATCGGCCTATTGCAAACTGGAGGTCGTCAATCGCGAAGGACACGTCAAGTTCCTCCAAAGAGCGCGTTACGAGGGCGAGCATTATCAGCTGGGGCTTATTCCGGCTCCGGACGACGACATCGAGTTCGTGGCCTCGCCGCGCTCTGCGTCGATCTGGCAAGGGCTAAGAGAAGCGGGAGCACGGCGTCTAAGGAACTCTCCAACGATGAGGCAGCAGGAAGCTCGCCGCGAGGCGGAGCTGGCCGCAGCCGAACAAGCGGCCGCTTCGCAAGCTGCTGCGGAGGCGCTGGCGGAGGCCGAGCGGAAGAAGGCGGAGGAAGAAATCGGCTTGCCTCCCCGCGCCGCCCATGTCCGGATGAAGTCTTGACAAGGGGCGGAAGGTTTAGTATTTTTAAGTGATCATCAGGAATAGGATCCCTAGGGTTCCACGGCGCAGCAAACGCCGGTTCGGTCCGAGAGGGAGCGCATCTTCGCCGTTGTGGCGGGATGAACACGGAGGGATAAAAGCCCGGGAGTATCGATGACGACCCGCGACGCCTGCACGGATCGCGAAGGTCTGCGATGCTTCGGGCTTTTTTTGTCGTTCGGCCGGAAGTACTGGAGGCGGCGGGACACACTACATTCGGAGGTGTATGAAATCATGAATCGATCCTGGTTATTGCTGCTTGCGGCCGGTGTGTGCGAGGTAGGCTGGGTATCCGGCTTGAAGCATGCGTCGAATTTGGGAGAATGGGCGCTGACCGTCGTCGGCATCGTACTCAGCTTCGCGGGATTGCTGCGGGCAACGCGCGACTTGCCCGTCGGCACTGTATATGCGGTGTTTACGGGGATCGGAGCGGCGGGTGCGGTGCTGGCGGAGTCTTTGTTTTTCGGTGCGGAGTGGAATGCGGTCAAGCTGCTCCTTGTCGCCGTGCTGATTGTCGGTATCGGGGGACTGAAAATGACGACGGATGTCAAAGCGAAGGGGGTGAGCGAATAATGGCGTGGATTGCGCTTGTCTTCGCGGGGCTGTTTGAGGTTGTGGGCGTGCTTGCCATGAATCGGCTGAAGGAGAAAAAAGACAAGCTGAGCATGCTCATGCTTGTCTTGGGCTTTATAATCAGCTTTAGTCTGCTGTCCGTAGCGATGAAGTCGATCTCTATGGGAACCGCATATGCGGTATGGACTGCGATCGGGACGGTCGGCGGAACGCTCGTCGGCATGCTGCTGTATGGAGAGCCCCGCCAGCCCCGGAGAATTTTTTTCCTTGCGCTTGTAGTTTCGGCTGTAGTCGGTCTTAAGGCAATCGGAGGCGAGTAATCGCGATTACTTGATAATCCAGTCGGCGATATCCCGAATGACTTGCGCGTCGACATGCCCGTCCTTGTCTTTCGCAAAGAAATGGTTAAGGCCCGGATACAGCTTAAAGGATGCTTTACTGTTGTTTTTCAAGGTTTCCTGCCATTGAATATAATCTTTATCCGCATACACTTGGACGTCGGCCTCGCCCTGCAGTACGAGCACCGGCTTGGTCAGCTTGGCGGCGATGCCGTCGGCACCGCGGCTGTCCATTTCCTTGAAGTAGTAAGCCGGGATGCCGAATAAGGTTTGTTTTTTCGCTTCATCGTCGGTAAGGCCGGCAAGAGCTTGCGCTTTCTTAACCTCGGCGGCGACGAGCTCCGTGTTGGCGGCTTTAGCCGGATCGCCGTCTTTCATTGTGGCGATCGCCGCAGCGTTCTGGTCGGCGATAATTTCCCACAGCGTGCGGGGAGAGCCTGCCAGAATCGCAAGTCCGGCGAAATCTCCTCCGTCGGCGTCGATGCGGGGGGCTAGCATGCCGCCCAGGCTGTGGCCAACGACAAACACCTTCGAGGAGTCAATGCGCGGGTCAGCCTTCAGCAGCTTCGCCGCCGCGATAGCATCGTCGACCGTCTCATCCTTAACCGTGAAGGATAAGAGCATATCGGGGGTGAAGCTCTGTCCATGAGCGAACGTTCTCTTGTCGTAGCGCAAGACGGCGATCCCCTGCTCGGCAAGCCCCCAGGCAAGATCGCGGAACGGCTTGGCGGGGCCGACGGTTTCGTCCCGGTCTGTTGAGCCTGAGCCGTGGACGAGAACGACGGCGGGCAGCTTGCCGGAGCTGTTTTTGGGCAGTGTAAGCGTGCCTGGAAGAGGATACTTCGTTCCTTCTCCGACGGTGACTTCCTCCTCGATTAGGCCGGCCGGAACGGGAGTTTGCTCCGCAACAAGCTTTATCCATATCCCGGTAACTTGATTGTCGGTGTTCAGGGCTAGCGTTAGTGCGACTTTTGCTTTGGCAAAGGCTAATAGAGCGATGAACTGAGGCTGATCGGCAGCTGCGGCATTTACTTGAATCGCTTCGATTCCGCTATATTTTCCGACTGGAGCAACCGTTTGCTCCCAGCCGGCTTTCAGCGCTTCAGGCGGTACTGCTTTCTGCAGTGCGTTATCGAAATAAGTGCCGGACAGCTGTTCATATTCGCCCGCAACGAGCTTCTCGACAATTGTCCTCACGGCGTTTTCGCTAGCCTTCGCCGTGAGAATAGAAGCCGTTGCGCTATCTTCATGAATGGCCGTTTGCAAGCCGAGCGTTCTCTCGAAGAAGGAGAGCGGGACGAACATACGGTTGGATTTGACGACTGCATTGGCGCCAAACGCGATGCTGGCTTGGCCTCCGATATGCGCTTCGTTGCTGCCCGACTTGACGGTTGCCGTTACGGCGGAGCCGGTGATTGCGGCTTCCTTGGAAGCGGGAACGTATTCGACCTTGAAGCCCAGCGCTTGCGCGGTTGGACGAAGCGGGACCATGACGTCATTGCCGCTCCTGTACGGCTGGGCATCGGGGAAGAGAAGCGCTTGACCGTCGATGTTAAGCTTAAAAGCAGTCGCTGAGGCGGCAGAGGACGATAACGGGATTGCGGATAGAAGCATGGCGGATGCGGTTGCGATCAGGGCGGTTTTTCTAATTTTTTTCATGGGTCATACCTCCGTTTTATTTTTGAAAATCAGGTAAGAATAGATGGCGGGAACCAGAGCGCTCGCCAAGGCGCATATAATAACGATTGCCGCTATCCATTGCATTGAGGCAAACCAGGCGGACACGAACATCACGATGCCGGCTATGAACCACAAGCGACCGGCTAGACGGTGAGTCAAACGCCAATTGCGCTCATCCATAAGCGCCCAGGGCGTACGGATGCCGATGAAGAAGTTGCTGCGCACTTGCCCCATGCGGTTGCCGATAATAATCCACAACAGCCCGATTCCTCCGAGCACCAGATTGAGCATCGGCATTTTATGGCCGGTATTGTCCAGAATGACAATCAGCATTACAGATTGGAAGAAAAGGCTAATCGCCCAACGCATCAGATGATAGTAGCCTTCGAATCGGCTGTAATTGCTTTTTCGGGGATCAACGTAACGCATCAGGGACAGCAGAGCGGGCAGCGCAACTGTGAACGCGGCGTTGAAGAGCCAGAAGCTCCATTTTGTCATCGTGCGATCGGCTTCGCCGTTGATGTTATAGTGGGAGGCGACAGTGTCGGGAAGCCGGGAATTGAATACAAGGAACAGTGTGATAAAAATCGCGATGTTCATGCCAAGCAGCAGCCAGTCGTTTTTTGACCATAGGGTCGTTTTTTTGTCGTTGCCGTCAGTCATTGGGCGTCTCTCCTTTAGTCCCGATCATGCCGAGAAACCAGCTCATGGCTTCCTGCATCACGGACATGTTGAGGGAATAGATGATACTCTGTCCTTGTCTTTCGTCTTGAACGAGCTGCGCCTGCTTCAGGATGCTCAGATGATGGGAAATACTCGGCTTGGAGATGTCGAAGTGGTCGGCGATCTCTCCCGCAGACATGTCCCGGTCTTTCAGCAGCTGGAGAATTTTGCGTCTTGTCGGATCTGAAAGCGCCTTGAACGCGTCGTTCATAAAAGCGGCCCCTCCTTTCGCGAGGGTGGTGTTTTCGATATTTAGATAAATATCTAAATCTTATATTTAGATGATAAGCTAAATATCGAAAGGAGTCAACTATCTGTCGAAGGCAAAAAAAAAAGAAGTCCGGCGATGAACCGAACTTCGCTTTGTTATGTTGTAGTCGAGGTGATTTCCGGGTGGCTGGCGATAAACCAGACGATGGAGCCGACGATACCCAGCAGGAATAGCGTGAACAGAGTGATTTTGAGGGCGCTGCGGGGAACGCGTCCGGAGACGGTTCCCGTCTGACCGTTCACCATGTAGTAATACTTCTTCGATTTGTAGACGTAGTTGGCGTTCCATACCGGGAGCAGCAGATGTTTATAAGTGATGGCATTGTACGTAGTCCGGATGCGCAGGTTGCGGATTTCGTCCCCGCCGATCACACTGCGGATTTCCGTATTAAGCGTACTGTCGGCTCGCTGCTGTGCCTTCTCCCAGCCTTCCTCGCGAGTGATGGAATAACGCTCCGAGATGTAGCCGCTCAAATACTCCGGCTTGTAGCCGTGAAGCTCGGACAGCTTGAAATCTCCCAGCTCCTTTAGCAAATCGGAGTTATAGTGCCCTGAAGCCGGGATGAGAATGTCGTCGAAGCTCCTGCCGTAATCCCCTCGCGTAGAATGCCAGACGGTGTATCTCTCCTGGGCGGTGTACGTCTCGGTTTTGCCGTTGACGACCCTCGTCTTGGTTACCGTCCGGTAGTGATATATGCCAACCTCTGCGGAGTAAACCGAATACGTCTCGGTGTCGTAAGTCCAGTAGGGGATATAGATCCCGTTCAACTGGGAGTCGACATCGGTTTTTTTGAAGTGATTAGGCATAAAATATTTCTTTTTCTTCCAACGGGCGAACGAGGTGAGCGCCTCATCGCGCGATACCCGGAAGGGGATAACGGATTCCGGGCGGATGCTGCGTACATTTTCTTGGCTTAGCACCTTCGGAGAGCCGCAGAAGACGCAGGTGGACGTCGTCTGCCCCGCCGGGATCAGCGTCTCTCCGCCGCATGTCTCGCAGTGAATTGCCTGTTGCTGCGCACCCCAGTCCTGCAGGCGATCCAGATTCTCGTCGCGCCGGTTGAAGGCATGCTCCACGGGCTCGTCGAGAATTTTCTCGATTTCCTTATTCGCTCCGCAATATTGGCATTTCAAGTTTTGACTTTCCGCATCGAATACCATCGGACCCGCACAGCTGGGGCACGGGAATCGAATCGCGGTCGCAGCGTTATTCATCTAAATGACGCCTCCGGCTAAAGTTTACTTCCGCAATCGGAACAGAATTTCGCGTTCTCGTTCAGCCGGCTTCCGCATTCGGAGCAGAACTTCTTGCTGCCTGAAGCTTGCCCCTGCTGCCCCGCATCTCCCGGAGCCGCCCCTTGCCCCGTCGAGCTCTGGCCTGCAGAAGCTTGCCCGGCCGCGCCCGCCGCGCCGCCCCCCGAGTTCATCTGCTGGAACATTTGTCCCATCATCTGACCCATCGCCATGCCCGCGCCCAACTCCGCGCCTGCGCCCGCCGCGCCGCCGTGCGGGTTGTTCGCGGCTTCGCGAAGCGCTTCGGCCGTCTGATACTTCATATATTGATCCAGGTTGCCGGCGATGTTCATCGACGATTTGCGGTCGATCATCTGCTCCACTTCCGGCGGCAGCGACAGGTTTTCGATCGTTACGTTCGTCAGAGCAAGACCGATCGCCGCAAAGTTCGGCAGCAGCTTCTCCGCAGTCATTCGTCCGAGCTCGTCGTAGGAGCTCGCCAAGTCGAGCACCGGAATTTTCGCTTCGCCGACGAGATCGCTGATTCCGGATACGACGACCGCTTTCAGATAGCCGGTGATGCCAGCGGTCGTGAACTCCTTTTTCGTTCCGAAAATATCGCGCAAAAAGATGACGGGATCCTGCACTCGGAAGGAATAATTGCCGAAGCCTCGCATCCGAATCATCCCGAACTCGGGATCGCGCATAATGACCGGGTTTGTCGTGCCCCATTTTTGATCGGTAAAGGTGGTCATGTTCACGAAGTAAACGTCCGATTTGAATGGGGAGTTGAAGCCGTGCTTCCACGATTTAAGAGCTGTAAGCACAGGCATGTTTTGCGTGCTTAGTGTATAGGTGCCAGGGCCGAAAACGTCGGCAATCTGCCCTTCGTTAACGAAAATAGCGGCTTGGGATTCGCGGACGATGAGCTTTGCTCCCATCTTGATCGCGTTGTCGTAGGCCGGGAAGCGATAGACGACAATCCCCCGATCGTCGAGCCATTCGATGACTTCTATGAACTGTCCTTTAATGAAATCAAACAAACCCATGCGTCACTCTCCAGTCTGCCTCCGAACGCTCGAAAGGCGATTTTTTAGCGAATATGTTCAATTAGTTATATCGTATCATAAAAAGACGAAAGTTTGCTGCATAATCGCCAAAATCCGACCCCGTCTTGGGCGCGGGCTCTTTTGACGCTTCGCCGACAAACCGATATAATAGATGGGAACACACATTCTGTTGACGGGACGGATATAAACGAACGATTCGCAGAGAAGAACGGGATTGAACCGATCACGTGCAGCTGCGGATGCGGAAAGGGGCAACGATAACGGATGGCCGATACGGAATTGTTGAATAAGCCGTTTAACCTGGTTTCGGAGTACGCGCCTTCCGGCGACCAGCCGGGTGCGATCAGCCAGCTTGCGGAAGGTATAGCGGCGGGCAAGAGGCATCAGACGCTGCTCGGGGCGACGGGGACGGGAAAGACTTTTACAATCGCCCAGACGATCGCGAAGGTGAACCGCCCGACGCTCGTGATCGCTCATAATAAGACGCTGGCGATGCAGCTGTGCAGCGAGTTCAAGGAGTTTTTCCCGGAGAACTCGGTGGAATACTTCGTCAGTTATTATGATTACTATCAGCCCGAGGCGTATATACCGTCTACCGATACGTATATCGAGAAGGATTCCAGCATCAACGACGAAATCGATAAGATGCGTCACTCCTCCACGGCGGCGCTGTTCGAGCGGCGCGACGTCATTATCGTGGCGAGCGTGTCCTGCATTTACGGTCTCGGTTCTCCCGAGGAGTACCGCGATCTCAGGCTCAGCCTGAGAGTGGGGATGGAGAAGTCTCGCAACGCCATTTTGCACAAGTTGATCGACATTCAGTACGAGCGCAACGATCTCAACTTCGTCCGGGGCACGTTCCGCGTGCGCGGCGATGTGATTGAGATTTTCCCGGTGTCGCGGGGGGATTCGGCGATTCGCGTCGAGATGTTCGGGGACGAGATCGAACGGATCACGGAGATCGACGTGCTGACGGGCGAGATTACGGGCGAACGAGAGCACGTCGTCATTTTCCCGGGGTCTCACTTCGTTACCGGCGAGGAGAAAATGAAGCGGGCGCTCGTGAACATCGAGCGCGAGCTGGAGGAACGGCTGGCCGAGCTGAGAGAGCAGGGCAAGCTGCTTGAAGCGCAGCGGCTGGAGCAGCGCACGCGGTACGATCTGGAGATGATGGCCGAGATGGGCTTTTGCTCCGGCATCGAGAACTATTCGGGGCCGATGACGTTCCGCGAGCGCGGCGCTACCCCGTACACGCTGATGGACTTTTTCCCGGACGACTTCGTCGTCGTCATCGACGAGTCGCACGTTACGCTGCCGCAGGTGCGGGCGATGTACAACGGTGACCAGGCCCGGAAGTCGGTGCTCGTCGATCATGGCTTCCGCCTGCCGTCGGCCAAGGATAACCGTCCGCTTCGTTTCGAGGAATTCGAGCAGAAGGCGAAGCAGTTGATCTACGTTTCCGCAACGCCGGGACCTTACGAGCTGGAGCACTGTCCAACCGTCGTCGAGCAGATCATCCGTCCGACGGGACTGGTCGACCCGATTATCGAGGTACGTCCGACCAAGGGGCAGATCGACGATCTGCTTGGAGAGATTCGCGACCGGATCGCGAAGGACGAGCGCGTGCTGGTAACGACGCTGACGAAGAAGATGTCCGAGGATCTGACCGATTATATGAAGGAAGTCGGTATCAAGGTTCGCTACTTGCACTCGGACATCAAGACGTTGGAGCGGATGGCGATTCTGCGCGACCTGCGGCTGGGGACGTTCGATGTGCTCGTCGGCATCAACCTGTTGCGGGAAGGACTCGATTTGCCGGAGGTCAGTCTGGTGTCGATTCTGGACGCCGATAAGGAAGGGTTTCTCCGTTCGGAGCGCTCGCTTATTCAGACGATCGGCCGTGCGGCGCGGAATGCCGAAGGCCGCGTCATTATGTACGGAGATAGGATAACCGATTCGATGGAGCGGGCGATCAGCGAGACTGAGCGACGCCGCGCCATTCAGCTGGCTTACAACGAACAGCATGGCATTACGCCGCAGACGATCATCAAGAAAGTCAGAGACTTGATCGAAGCGACGAAAGCCGTAGAAACGAAGAGCTCGTTCCTGACCGGCGCAGAGGATCTCAGCAAGCTATCGAAGAAGGATCGCGCTTCTGTCATCGAGCGTCTGGAGTTCGAGATGAAGGAAGCGGCGAAGAGCCTGCAGTTCGAGCGCGCCGCAGAGCTCCGCGACGCGTTGCTTGAGCTGAAGGCTACGATGTAGCTTTTCGTAGACCTTCCATACAAGTTCGTGTTCAAAAAGTCGGCTTTTCAGGACCAAGAAGGTTGGATGAGGCTTAGGGAGTGAGGAGCAGAGCGTAGGAAAACCTACGTGAGCACCGGAAGGCCCGGCTGAATTCAAGATTCGATGTCGAATCCGCTTCCTGCTTTACTTCGTCATCAAAAGTTGACTTTTTGAACATCCTCTCAAATCTATTTGCAAGGCCGTCCTCAGTTCGGTATAATTAACGGGAACGTACATTCCTATACGGAGTGCGACTGCGGACGGTCAAGCTGGAAGAGCAGCCCCCGCCTTGTCGCGAAAGGGGCTTTTTCGTTTTGGCTAACGAGCAGATCGTCATTAAGGGCGCTCGCGCCCATAACCTGAAGAACATCGACGTTACGATTCCGCGCGACAAGTTTGTCGTGCTAACCGGGCTGTCCGGCTCGGGCAAATCCTCGCTCGCCTTCGACACGATTTACGCCGAAGGGCAGCGCCGCTATGTCGAGTCTTTGTCCGCTTACGCCCGTCAGTTTCTCGGGCAGATGGATAAACCTGACGTCGATTCCATAGACGGCTTGTCTCCGGCGATTTCCATCGACCAGAAGACGACGAGCCGCAACCCCCGTTCGACCGTAGGCACGGTCACGGAGATTTACGATTACTTGCGTCTCATGTACGCCCGTGTCGGCAAGCCTCATTGTCCGGATCACGGCATCGAGATTACTTCCCAGACGGTCGAGCAGATGGTCGACCGCATTATGGAATATCCCGAGCGGACGCGTCTGCAGATTCTGGCTCCTGTCGTATCGGGGCGCAAGGGCGAACACGCCAAGCTGCTGGCCGACGTGCAGAAGCAGGGCTTCGTGCGCGTTCGCGTCAACGGAGAGATCCGCGATCTCTCCGAGAAGATCGAGCTGGAGAAGAACAAGAAGCATTCGATCGAGGTCGTCGTCGACCGCATTGTCGTCAAGGACGATGTGCAGACGCGGCTTGCCGACTCGCTTGAGATGGCGCTGAAGCTGTCCGGGGGTCAAGTTCTCGTCGACATTATCGATAAGGAAGAACTGATGTTCAACTCCAATCTTGCTTGTCCGGAATGCGGCTTCTCGATGGATGAGCTGGCTCCGCGCATGTTCTCCTTCAACTCGCCTTTCGGCGCTTGTCCGGAGTGCGACGGGCTTGGCGTCAAGATGATCGTCGATCCCGAATTGCTTGTCCCCGATCGCTCCAAGAGCATCGAAGAGGGCGCGTTCGAGGCCTGGGCGGGCAGCACCTCCAACTATTATCCGCAATTTCTGAACGCGGTGTGCGCGCATTACGGCATACCGACCGACGTGCCGATCGAACAGCTGCAGGACAAGCATTTGCAGATCATTCTGTTCGGAACGGGCGGAGAACGCATCCGCTTCCGCTACGAGAACGAATTCGGCCATACGCGCGATGCGCAGGTGCCGTTCGAGGGCGTCGTCCACAACCTGGAACGCCGCTATCGGGAGACCGGCTCCGAAGGCATTCGCGAGTTTATCGAAGTGTATATGTCCGCCAAGCCTTGCGGCAAGTGCCGCGGACAGCGCTTGAAGAGGGAAGTGCTAGCCGTTACGGTGGGCGCGCAGAATATTGCTCACGTCACCTCGCTGTCCATCGGCGAAGCGCAGCGCTTCTTCTCCGGCCTCGATCTGACCGAGAAGGAGCTGTCGATCGCCAACCTGATTCTCAAGGAGATCAACAACCGGCTGGGCTTCCTCGTTAACGTCGGTCTCGAATATTTGACGCTCTCCCGCGCGGCCGGTACGCTGTCTGGCGGCGAAGCGCAGCGGATCCGACTTGCGACGCAGATCGGCTCCAGCCTGATGGGCGTGCTGTATATTCTGGACGAGCCGAGCATCGGCCTGCATCAGCGGGACAACGACCGGCTGATCCAGACGCTGAACCATATGCGCGACCTCGGCAATACGCTGATCGTCGTCGAGCATGACGAGGACACGATGATGGCCGCCGATTGGATCGTCGACATCGGGCCGGGAGCGGGCAAGCACGGAGGACAGGTCATCGCCGAAGGCACGCCGTCGGAAGTAATGGAGAACGAGAACTCGCTGACCGGGGCTTACCTGAGCGGCCGCAAGTTCATCCCCGTTCCTCTGAACCGCCGCAAGCCGAATGGCAAATGGGTGGAGATCAAGGGAGCGAAGGAGAACAACCTTAAGAATCTGAACGCCAAGTTCCCGCTCGGCGTATTCACGGCGGTGACCGGCGTATCCGGCTCCGGCAAGTCGACGCTCGTGAACGAGATTCTGTACAAGACGCTGGCTCGCGACTTGAACAAGGCGAAGACGCGACCGGGTCAGTATAAGGAATTTATCGGCCTGGAGCATCTGGACAAGGTCATCGACATCGACCAGTCTCCGATCGGTCGCACGCCGCGCTCCAATCCGGCGACGTATACCGGCGTATTCGACGACATTCGCGACGTGTTCGCGATGACGAACGAAGCCAAGGTGAGAGGCTACAAGAAAGGCCGCTTTAGCTTTAACGTCAAGGGCGGCCGCTGCGAAGCGTGCAAGGGCGACGGCATTATCAAGATCGAGATGCACTTTCTGCCGGACGTCTACGTGCCTTGCGAAATCTGCAAAGGCAAGCGCTATAATCGCGAGACGCTGGAAGTGAAATACAAGGGCAAGAATATTGCCGAAGTGCTGGAGATGACAATCGAGGACGCGACGGAGTTTTTCGTCAATCTTCCTCGCATTCACCGCAAGCTGCAGACGCTGATGGACGTCGGACTCGGCTATATGGATCTCGGCCAGCCGGCGACGACGCTGTCGGGCGGAGAGGCGCAGCGCGTTAAGCTTGCAGCGGAACTGTACCGTCGGAGCACGGGCAAGACGCTGTATATTTTGGACGAGCCGACGACAGGGCTTCACGTCGACGACATCGATCGGTTGCTTCAAGTGCTGCACCGTCTCGTCGATTCCGGGGAGAGCGTACTCGTTATCGAGCATAATCTGGACGTCATTAAGACGGCGGATTATTTGGTCGATCTGGGGCCGGAGGGCGGCAGCGGAGGCGGAACGATTATCGCCACCGGCACGCCGGAGGACGTATCCGCCGTCGACAAGTCCTATACGGGCAAGTATCTCGGCCCGGTTCTGGAGCGGGATCGCGCTCGCACGGAAGCGGCTATGTCCAAGGTTTGATCGCTGCAGTCGTCGTTGTATAGATGTTAAGAAGGAGCAGGCCCGCGGCCTGCTCCTTTATATTCTCTCGGGGTAGATAGCTGAATTTTGGTGGTTCGCCTCGGTTGAAGGGGAGTGTCGAGAATTTAGAGCGGGAAATCCGCGCTGATTTTGTCGAAAGAGAATTCTACGCAGATTTAGAGCGGAAAATCCGACTTAATTTCTCTAAAAAAGGAAAAATGAGAAAATAAGGTGGAGAACCCGCTTTAATTAGCCCAAAAAGCACTCGGCAGCGAATTTAAAGCGGATTTTCCGCTTTCAATCAACAAGGCGTATACATTCCACTCAGCGGTTTGAACTAACAGCGCTCTACAGCGGCGCCAACAGCGTCCAACCCGAATAAATCCCTTTTAATTTCACTCCCGAAGCATCGCCGTTTCCCCGGTACGAGCGATTTCGAGAATGACGTAAGGGCGCAGAAGCCGGAGGAAGGCATCGTTCTTGTCGCGATCGCCGACCGCTTGAACGATGAGAGTCCGCGGCGCGACGTCGACGATCGAAGAGCGGAACGTCTCGATGAGGCTTAACAGCTCGGCCTTCATCTCGGGCTCGGCTGTCAGCTTGACGAGCAGCAGTTCCCTCTCGATCTCCCTATGAATAAGAAAGACGCCCGCACCGCCTGACCGCATCGCGGCCGATCACTGCGTGATCTTCAGGTAGTGGGGCGCCCGTAATCTAGGGCGTGTCTGAATACTCCGAGGGCAGCAAATTTTGCTGAATTTTCGTTCCATGCAAGGAACTTTTGTGAAGGCGTACCGGAGGTACGTCAAGCAAAAGTGACGCAGCAGGGGGCGAAAAGGCGGTGAAAGGTGCCCCTGAGCGGGTTTTCAGACACGCCCTAGGATTGAGCCGAAGGGCCAATCAAAGTAATCAGCTGCTTCTGCAGCCTAACGATATTTTGCTGCTTCTCGATAATTTGCCGCTTCTGCTTCACAATCGTTTCCATATCGGTTTTGGCGGCAGCCCACTGCTTCTTCTCGGCATGCTCATGGAAACTGCTCCATGATTCACGCTTAAGATCGCGCATTTCGCGGATCGCTTCTTTGGAGGCTTTCATTTTCTCGATCAGCAGCTTGGCAGGTTGCTTGAGCGATTTGCGCTTGTCCTTCGACAGTGCCTTTCCAGCTTCCCTGATCTGCTCGTTCTGGGATTTCATCTGTTGGAACAAGCTTTTCTGCTCCGTTTTAATTTGATCGAGCTGGGTCTTTAACGCTTGAATATCGGCAGGCATCGCGCTCCAATCGATGTTCGGCCGGGCCGGGTGCTGGTGATCGTGGTGGTGATGACCGTCCGGATGGGCGGAAGCAACCGCCGGGATGGCGAGGGCCAGCGCGGTAAAGGTCAGCAAAGCGTGCAAATAACGTTTCATGTCGTGTTCTGCCCCTTTCTTGGATTCTCCATTAGTATGGACAAAACGACACTTCCCATTCTTTGGAATCCGAACGCAGGTGCAAATCATTTATCACCAACCGGATTTTGGAATACGATTCTTCTATCTTACGGATACTAACCCTAACGCAGGTCGGTCGAGCCGGAGCTAGAAATGTGTGACAAAGTTGTTACGAGACCAATATTGGACTTGCAACGAGGACGCTCAGAAGATAACATAGATAAAGATGGGTTCATTAGGTCAGATAAAGGAGGTCCCCTTAATGTTTCTAGCCGAAGCGGCAACGGAAGCTGTGGAGAGCACATACTCGCATTTCGACATTTTCATGCTGATTTTCACGGTTCTCATTGCAATCGGTTTAGTGCGTCTGCTGCTGCAGAGGCCTCGCAAAAACATGCTTGCAATCGGATTTGCCACAGTCTGTCTTCTCGTATTCCTTGCGGCTGATTTCAAGATGATCAGCGGCTGGTAAGGAAAATACCGCGATACATAAACAAGCCTAGGCTGCGGAGCTTTGGGCTTGTTTTTTTTGTGATTTCGTGCAACGTTTCGACGTATGTATTTTTTCATTTCCATTCGCTGGAATCTATGATAAAGTAAATCTGTTTATTTGAAAAAGTTGGGAGAGGAAGTTGTTGAGAGGAAATCGGCAACGGAAAGTCGTCATGATGCTGGCGACGGCGCTGTTGGCTTTGACGATGTCAACGAGCGGCGTTATTGCTGCGGGGAGTAAGGAAGGGCCGTCGACTCGGGTCATTGACGGCGAGTTGTATGTGAAAGCCTCTCTCGTACCCGACGTGATCAAGAAAGTATCGCCTTCGGTCGTGGCGATCATCGGAAAACCGGCGGACGAGAAAAACGCGAGCCGGTTCGCGCTATCCCACGGAACGGGCGTATTCGTCAAGAGCGACGGATGGATTGTGACGAATGCGCACGTCGTTCAGGATATGGAGCGAATCGTTGTCGTCACGTCCGACGGCAAGGAATATACCGGAACCCGCAAGCAGATCGA
The DNA here is from genome assembly GCF_017671885.1 of Cohnella sp. LGH. Taxonomy (NCBI): domain Bacteria; kingdom Bacillati; phylum Bacillota; class Bacilli; order Caryophanales; family Paenibacillaceae; genus Cohnella; species Cohnella sp. LGH. The sequence goes on along the minus strand of NZ_CP072117.1, from coordinate 7,981,954 downwards.
TCCGGCAAGCGACCTGGCTCTGGTGAAGATCAATGCGAAGGGCTTCAAGCCTGCCAAGCTTGCCGCGGCTCCGCTGAAGGTGGAGGTGGGAGAAACGGTAATCGCGATTGGAACGCCCGTCTCCTTCTCGCTGCGCAATACAGCCACCGTGGGCGTGATCAGCGGGATGAACCGCTCGGTCTCTTCCGATTATAATTTGCTGCAGACGGATGCGGCGATTAATCCGGGCAATAGCGGCGGTCCGCTCGTGAATTTGAAAGGAGAGGTCGTCGGCATTAACTCGATGAAGTTCGTCGATGTCGATATCGATAGTATGGGCTTCGCCATTCCAGCGGATACGGTGCGATACGTGCTGGATCATTTCGATAAATACGGCAAAGTGAAGCGGGCCTCTCTTGGCTTGGAGCTGGAAGAGAGCTGGTCGGCGGTCGTTGGGCTGCCTACGGAGGAGCCGATGACCGTGCTCGGAGCCGCTTCGCCGAATGCGAGGAAAGTCGGCATTTCCGCCGGGGATCAGCTCTATTCCGTGAACGGGAAACAAGTCTCGACGAACGTCGAGCTGAACGAGCTGCTGAAGGCGTTTCTTCCAGGTCAGACTGTCAACGTGACGCTGCTGTCCGACGGAGACTTGGTGACTCGCAAGCTGGTATTGTCCGAATATTCGGGGCATTAACATTTAGGGACGTAAAGGTGGAGAGGGGTTCATTTATTTATGCTTCATAAAGGAAAAGGCTTCGTTATGCTCCTGCTGACGGTCGTACTGTTGGCGGTAAGCGCCATTCCGGCTTATGCGGATGAGGCTCCGGGCAAGACGGAAATCCGTCTGAAGGTCGGCAGCAAGCAGATGAAAATCAACGGAGAGTCCGTATCTATTCAACCTCCGTATCAAGAATCCGGTACCGTTATGGTTCCTCTCAGCGTGTTTACGAATAAGAAAGGATTCGGAGCTAAGGTTCAACTGACGAACAACAAAATTATTAAGCTCACTTACGGCACTCATACAATCGTAGTTACTCTGGGCAGCAAAGACGCAACGATCGACGGGAAGAAAACGACGCTTCCGGTCGCTCCGGCCAGCAAACAGGGAGTCACGATGGTTCCGCTGTCGATTATCGCCAAGAGCTTCGAGGCGACGCTGGCGAAGGATGCGGCGACGCAGGAGCTCGTGCTGAAGTTTGTGTCCGTCAACGACAAGAGCGCCGGGGGCAAGAACATCGACACCGATGCCGGCAAATCCAAGATCGGAGATAGCTATTACGGCTGGTCGATGAATTATCCGACCGGTTTGACGATGAGCTCGCAGACGCAGGACGGCGATATCGTCGTATTCGAGGATGTGAAGAAGGAATACTACTTGGCCGTTATCGTCGAGGAAGCGAAGGACAAGCTGACGATGGAAGAAACGCGGGATACGATCTACGGCTACTTCGACGAGGGAGAGAAAGTCGTCGATAAAAAGACGGTCGGAAGCGGAGCCGCAGCCTACGAGCGGGTGACCACGAAGAATAAGGGAGGGTTCTTCTTCGAATATCGGGGAATCCAAGCGAACGACTCTTTGTATATCGTCATTTTCGGTAAGAAGGCGAAGACGGCCCAGGAGTTGGCGAAATCCACCGGATTGCTGGATAGCTTCCGCACTGCCTTTAACCGCTCGGACGTTTCGGTCAAAGATTTGACGCAGATCGTCAACGGCTTCAAGACGTTTGCCGACGAGGATTACGGGCTCAGCGTCAAGCTTCCCAAAGAGTGGAAGACCGACACGGAAGCCTCCATTCCGTGGTTTTATTTGGAGGATAGCGGGTATCTGTACCTAGACGTCACCTCTCTTGTTCCGGGGGATACGCTGGATGAGTGGATTAAGCGTAAGCAAGCTCGCTTCGAACAGACTTTCGCGACGGCTTTCCGGAAGGAGCCGGAAATCAAAAACGTCGTCTGGAACGGCGTGTCCGCCAAGTTGATGAAGCTTGCTTATTCCTGGGATACGGAGAAGTGGTGGGAGGAGTACGAGATTTTCGCGATCGAGGGGGAGTACCGCTATTATACAGAGCTAGCCTATCCGAAGGATTCCCCGGCCGCCCAGTCCAACTTGTTGGATAACGTACTTCGTTCCATGAAGGCTGATTTTGCGACGGTAGAGAGCAATTTTGGCGAACTCGCCGACGAGTTGGACAATATCGATCGCAGCGCCGTCGTGACGAGAACGAGCGAGAAATACGGTTATCGGATCACGCTTCCGCAGTATTGGACAGGGGATAAGAAAAGCCTGGAAGAGACCGAGATGGAGTACGGCACGACTGGAGTTTTTGCCGGCGTAACTTATTGGGACGAGGAATCATTTACGTTGAGCGAACTTACGTCGACGATTGACGGCTTTTATAAGGAGCGCTCAGAGAAAAATACGAAATTCAAAATCATCGAGAACACAACCGTCCAATTCGCCGGATTTACCGCCAAGAAGGTCGTCTTCGAGGATAAGACCAACAATAAAGACAGCACTCCGTATCGGATTACGAATTATTTCGTGCTCAAGGGCGACAAAGTGTACAACGTATGGGGGTTCTACTATTTGGCCAACGCCAGCGACTTTAATGTGAAAAACATGGAGGCGGCGCTCAGCACGTTCGCATTTACTCGTTAAATCGGAGTCAAGAATAAGAGAGGCTGCCCTGTCGCTCCCGTGGAGTCGACGAGGGGCGGCCTCTTTGGTTATGGCGAGGCTGGAAACCCAATTTCCTTGACCTGATCGGCCGTAAAGCGCAATAATGAGATCAGCGAATACCGCTCGTTCGGAGCGGTTTGGAGGATGGTACAACATGGTGGACAAAGCCGATTTGCGGCGTGAAGATATTGAACTGCTGGCCCCGGCCGGGGATTGGGAGTGTATGCGGGCTGCGGTGGCCAACGGGGCCGACGCCGTGTTTTTCGGCGTGGAGAAGTTTAACGCGCGGGCGCGGGCGCACAATTTTCAGATGAACGAGCTGCCGGAGATTATGGCGTTTCTGCACAAGTACGGGGTAAAAGGTTTTCTTACCTTTAATATTCTCGTCTTCGAGGACGAACTGCCGGAAGCGCGCAAGCTGATCGAAGCGTGCATCGACGCCGGAGTGGATGCGGTGATCGTTCAGGATTTGGGCCTGGTGAAAATGATCCGCGAGATTTCGCCCGATTTTCCGATCCACGGTTCGACCCAGATGACGATTACGTCGCCCGAGGCGGTCGAATTTACGAAACCGTTCGCGATGGAACGGGTTGTGCTCGGCCGGGAGAACAATCTGAAGCAAATTCAGAAAATCGGCGAGCAGGCGAAGCTGCCGATGGAGGTGTTCGTGCACGGCGCTCTGTGCGTCTCTTACTCGGGACAGTGTCTCACTTCCGAGGTCTGGGGCGGACGTTCGGCGAACCGCGGCGAATGCGCGCAGGCGTGCCGACTGCCGTACGATCTGATGGTTGACGGCGTGCAGCAGCCGATGGGCGACATTGCGTATTTGCTGTCTCCGAAAGATCTGGCCGCGATCGACATCGTGCCGGAACTGATCGAGGCAGGCGTCGCCTCGTTTAAGATCGAAGGGCGGCTGAAGAGCCCCGAGTATGTGGCTAACGTCGTCAGCAAGTACACTAAAGAGATTGATAAATATTTCGCCGGAGACGAGAACGGGCCTTCGAAGGAGGAGGTCCGGGAGCTGCAGCAGAGCTTCTCGCGCGGCTTTACGCACGGTTTTCTGGAAGGGACGAACAACAAGCAGCTTGTGGAAGGAACGTTCCCGAAGAGCCGCGGCGTCTATCTGGGCAAAGTCGAGAAAATATTGCGCGACGCGGTGATCTGCAAGCTGGAAGCTCCGCTGAAACGCGGCGACGGCATCGTTTTCGATGCGGGCGATCCGACGAAGAAGGAAGAAGGCGGACGCGTCTACGACGTGCGGGTGTCCGGAGCCAAGCTGGAGGGAGAAGCGGCGGAAGGGCTGCGAATCGAGATCGTGCCGGGACGCAACGACATCGACCTCAACCGCGTGCACGAGGGCGACCGGATCTGGAAGACAAGCGATCCGGCGTTGGATCGCCGTTTGCGCGCCAGCTTCGAGACGGAGAAACCGTATCGCACGTTCCCGCTGGCCGTCTCGGTATTCGGACAGGAGGGCGTGCCGCTTAGAACGATTTGGACGGATACGGGCAAGGGAACGACCGTGGCCGTTGAGTCGGAAATGCCTCTGGAACGCGCGGAGAAGCGGCCGCTCGGACACGAGGTGCTGAGCGAGCAGTTGGGCCGGCTGGGCGGGTCTCTGTACCGTCTGGACCAGCTCGAGGTCGGACTGAAGGGCGACGTCATCGTGCCCAAGAGCGAGCTGAACCGGATGCGCCGCGAAGCCGTCGAGCAGCTTGAGGCGATGCGGGAGCTGCCGCCGCAATATGTGAAGCGGCAAATCGACGAGTTTGCCGATGCGTTCGATTCCGATGCCGTCGATGTCAGCGTGAAGCCAAGCGAGGTGAAGCTGACCGCGCTGTGTCGGACGCTGGAACAGGTCAAAGCGGTGGCGAAGACGGAGGTCGAGCTGATCTACGCCGACTTCGAATTTATTAAGCAGTTCCCGGATGCGATTCGAGTGTGCCGCGAGGCGGGCAAGAGAATTGCGTTGGTGACGCCGCGCATTCATATGCCGGGCGAGAACGGCTACCATCGCAACATTCTCAACCTGAAGCCGGATGCCGTGCTTGTACGCAACACCGGGGCGCTGTACTACTATTTGAAGAATCGCATGGAGAATCCGGGGCAGGAGCATCCGCTATTGATCGGCGACTTCTCGCTGAACGTGGCGAACCATAAGACGGTCAATCTTTTCCGCGAAGCGGGCTTGGACTGGGTGACGCCTTCCTACGATTTGAACATTCAGCAGATGGTCGATATGCTGCGCCGGGCGGACACGTCCCGTCTGGAGGTCGTCATTCACCAGCATATGCCGATGTTCCATACCGAGCATTGCGTCTACTGCACGTTCATGAGCGAAGGCACGAACTACACCAACTGCGGCCGTCCGTGCGAAGAGAAGCGGGCGTCGCTACAGGACCGGATCGGGATGTCCCATCCGGTGCGCGTGGACGAGGGCTGCCGCAATACGGTTTACAACGCAATCGAGCAGTCCGGCTCGGAGTACTTGGACCTGTTCATGGAGCTGGGCGTACGCTCCTATCGCGTCGAGTTTCTCGAAGAGAGCGCCGACAAGGTGCACGAGGTGCTCACCCTCTACCGCGCCGCCATCGATGGCCGTATCTCCGGCACCGAGGTTTGGCGCAAGCTTAAAGCGATCAACCAGTTGGGCGTTACTAGAGGTCAACTGGTGAAATAAACGGCATGACCAGGCCCCGTTCCCGCTCGCTGCGGGGGCGGGGTTTTGCGCATAATTTACACTCCGCTAACACAATCGCGCATTCTCGTTTTCATTCCGATGCTACAATCGGTTCAAGTCAACATTGCGCATGAGTGCGCTGGACATAGAGGAGGCTCGGAATATGAAAATGGCGATTGTGGGAGCGGGCGCGGCCGGATTGACGATGAGTGCGGGGTTTGCGGAGCTCGGACATACAGTGCGATGCGTGGATGGCGATTCAGGGAAGATCGCGCAGTTGTCGCAGGGAATCGTTCCCTATCGAGAGCCGGGGTTGGAATCGCTTGTACTGCGGAATTTTGCTGCCGGACGGCTAAGCTTCGGTAACGATCCGTCGGCTGTTATGAACGAGGCGGAGCTGCTGTTTATTGCCGTCGCTACGCCTGCGGACGAGCGCGGCGATATGTCGCTCGCCGCGCTCTGGAAGGTAATCGACCGCATCGAGGCATGGTCGGCCGACGACGGTCGCCCAAGGCTGATCGCCATCGCCAGCACCGTGCCGGTCGGCACCGCGGAGAGGGCCGAGTCGCGTCTGCGCGGCCGCCTGCCGACAAGCTGCGCGGTGGAAGTGGTGTCCATCCCGGAATTCATGCGGGAGGGCAACGCGGTTCGCGACTTTTTCGAGCCGGCGCGGATTGTGATCGGGACGGCTACCCCCGAAGCGGCGGATCGGCTTACGCAGCTTCATCGCAGACTACCGGGACCGATTATTGCGGTAGATCGCAGAAGCGCCGAGCTGGCTAAGCTGGCCGCCAACGCCTGCCTGGCGGTCAAAATCTCATTCGCGAACGAGATGGCCGCATTCGCGGAGCAGGTCGGAGCAGACTACCCTTTGGTGGCGCAATCGCTTGGACTCGATCCGAGGATCGGGCCGTATTTTCTGGAAGCGGGTCTCGGCTTCGGCGGCTCCAGCATGCCGCGCGATTCCCACGCGCTCGTCCGTATGGCCGACGATGCGGGAGCGCCCCAGACGCTAGTGGAGGCCGCAGTTCGCGCTAACGCAATGCTGCCGCTGCGCATGGTACGCAAGCTGGAAGCGGCGCTGTCCGACCCGGCCCGCCGCAAGGTGGCTCTACTTGGTCTTTCCTGCAAGCCGGGAACCGACGATATGAGGGACGCGCCGTCGCTGCGCCTCATCGCGGAGCTGAGTCGCCGCCATCCCGGCATCGTATTAACGGCATACGATCCGGAAGCCGTCGCTGCGGCCCGTTCCGTGCTGCCTGCTTCGGTCGCGATCTGCGCATCCGCGGAGGAGGCGCTTTGCGGCGCAGACGCTGCCATTGTCGTCACTGGCTGGAGCGAGTTCAGGCATATTCAGGCAGATAACTTTAAAAGTTGGATGAATCGGCCTATAATTATGGATGGAAGGAATATCTTGGACGCCGAGAGCCTGAATGCGCAGGGAGTTGTCTGCATCGGGGTCGGACGGCTGCCATCCATTCCAGGGCCGTCCTCTCGCAGGGCGGGCGAGCTCGCAATGTAATTGTAGAGAGGATGCCTGCAAGATGAAAATTCGCAAGGCGATTATTCCGGCGGCGGGACTGGGAACGCGTTTCCTTCCGGCGACGAAGGCGATGCCGAAAGAAATGCTGCCGATTATCGATAAACCCGGAATTCAGTATATTGTCGAGGAAGCGGTTGCCGCAGGCATCGAGGATATTCTGATCGTGACCGGGAAAGGCAAGCGCGCTATCGAGGATCATTTCGACAGCTCGTTCGAGTTGGAGCACAATTTGCTGAGCAAGGGCAAGCTGGACCTGTTGTCGGAGGTTCAGAAGCCGTCCGAGTTGATTGATATTCATTATATTCGCCAGAAGGAGCCGAGAGGGCTTGGACACGCGATCTGGTGCGCCCGCAAGTTTATCGGGAACGAGCCGTTCGCCGTACTGCTAGGTGACGACATCGTCCAGTCGGAAGTACCGTGTCTGCGGCAAATGATTGACGTGTACGATCAGGTTCAAGGTTCGGTGCTCGCCGTGAAGAAAGTGCCGGACGCAGAGGTGTCCCGCTACGGCATCGTCGATCCCGATCCGTCCGGAGGCGACGGGGGACGGATTATGAAAGTCCGCGGGGTCGTGGAGAAACCCGCACCGGGGTACGCACCGTCGAACGTGGCTATTATCGGGCGCTATATTTTAACGCCTGCGATTTTTGATATTTTGGAGCACCAGGACGTCGGGGCCGGAGGAGAAATCCAATTGACCGATGCGATCTACCGTCTGATGCACGACGAGTCCGTCTATGCGTACAAGTTCGAGGGGACTCGGTACGACACGGGGGAGAAGCTCGGCTACTTGAAGACGATCATCGATTTTGCGCTTGATCGTCCGGACTTGCGGGATGAGGTTCGGGCCTATTTGGAGGAAAAGCTGGGACGCTAACCTCTAACGGGACGTCAATTTTCAGGAATAATCCCATTTGCGCACTTCCACAACGAACAAGCCGGCGGCCTATCCGCCGGCTTGAACTTTTTCCATCGATCCCGAAAAAAGTCGTCAGCGGAGATGTTTATTGCCTGAATTTGGGAGAGCATGATACTCTATAGTTGTTTGAATAGGGGGACATGCGATGAATTGCGTCCAGTGCGGACAGCCCGTGACCGAGAGGGATCTCTATTGCCGCTTGTGCGGAACGCGGATAGAGGAGCCGGGAGCGTCAGCGGAAGAAGAGACAGACCTCGGAGTAGAGGAAGAGGAAGAGGAAGAGGAAGAAGAGGCAGGTCGCGAAGAAGAGGAAGAAGAGATAAGTCGCAGCGAAGAAGTGACCAGCTACGAGAAAACCGCTCCCGTTTCCTCTAAGCCGGGAGGATTAGGCAGAAATTTGCTGTTGCTGGCGACCGCGGTCTTTATTGTCATTATGTGGGTGATCAAATATACCGAATCGGAGAATGTAAGCGTTAAGGAATCCTTCTGGAAGTTTCGGGATACGATCGAGCTGCAGCTTTCCTCGCAGGGTAGCTTGGAAAGGAAATACCAGAGGGCCGCCCGGCAAATGAATGCGGAAAATTATGAGAACGCCGCGCAGGCATACGAAGAGCTCGGAAGTTATTCGGACAGCGAGGAGCTGCTCTACCAAGCAAAATTCAACATAAGCAAGCGCCATTTTTCCGCAAAAGAATATACGAAAGCTATCGATGTTCTCAAGGAGCTGCAGGATCATAGAGAGGCAGTGGCGTTCCTCAAAAAAGTGAATTCCGCTTACGGAATTGACCAATATAAAGAAGGCAAATTTCATCATGCGAATCTGCTGCTGTCGAGAGCTGCAAACGATGAGTTGAGCCGGAAATATGTGAAGTATATACAAATGATGATTGAATTTTCAGGGGTATGGGAAAATGAGGATCGAACAGAACGAGTTCTGTTTTACCAGTGGTGGGCGAGGGTAGAAAAAGAAGGCTCCGCCAAGCCAAACTATGTTCGATTGTCTTTAAAAAACGGCAATCTCTCAGGCGAAGGTTTTACTTTTGAAATCAAGAATAAGGAATTAATCGTGAAACATGCTGCATTCAAGACGAGGAAGTTCAAGAAGACAGAAGACATTGCTTATGAAATGATGACTTCATAATTTTTTCCCCAGCGACTTGCTTACCTATCTGCCTTGCAATGGGACGGACGGCTGGAATAAGACCGCCGCGCGGCCTTATTCGCCTGAACGAGTCCGGGATGTGGGTGATAAGACCGCCGCACAGTCTTATTCGTCTGAACGGAGCCGGGATGTGAGCGATAAGACCGCCGCACGGTCTTATTCGTCTGAACGGAGCCGGGATGTGAGCGATAAGACCGCTGCGCGGTCTTATTCGCCTGGGATCGGGTCGAACGGCAGGTATTAGACCGTCCTACGTGCTTATTCGTTCAGATTTATTTCGAATGAATCGTTCATGACTGCCTCGCTCACCACTTTGAGCCGAGGCTAAATTAGTTCTAGTTCCCAGGTTGGAAGAGCGGCCGATTTCCTGTAGACTATTAACTAGAAGAGCGATCCCTAAATAACGTAATGATTCGCCTGGAGATGCGTAATACGACTGGCCAAGCTTAGAGCGTCCAACCGCGATGTTACGCAGCTGCAAGCGCGTTGGCCAAGCTTAGAGCGTCCAACCGCGATGTTCACGTAGCTGCAAGCGTGCTAGTCAAGCTTAGAGCGTCCAACTGCGATGTTACACAGCTGCAAGCGTGCTGGCCAAGCTTAGAGCGTCCAACCACGAGGTTACGCAGCTGCAAGCATGTTGGCCAAGCTTGCAGGTTTCCGATGTTTGGATTACGTTACTTTTGAGTCCCTCTACTAGGGCGTGTCTGAAAACCCGCTCAGGGGCACCTTTCACCTCCCCTGCTGCGTCACTTTTGCTTGACGTACCTCCGGTACGCCTTCACAAAAGTTCCTTGCATGGAACGAAAATTCGGCAAAATTTGCTGCCCTCGGAGTATTCAGACACGCCCTAGTTAGCCGACTCTATTAGAGCGGAATCGTTTGCCGGCATTTTACATTATGCGGAATTATGGAGGCTGTATGCGCCCCTCATTTTATAGCGGTTGGAAACATGTGTTTAAGCTCGATCCCGACAGGGACATCGGAGACGAAGCGCTGGAGGCGGTATGCGCCTCCGGTACGGATGCGATCCTCGTCGGCGGCTCGAGCGGGGTGACCTTCGACAACACGGTGGAGCTGATGGCCCGGATACGCAGGTACGAGGTTCCTTGCGCATTCGAGCTGTCCGATCCGGCGTGCGGAGTGCCGGGCTTCGACGGTTATTTTATCCCGAGTGTGCTGAATACGAAGCGGGCCGAGTGGCTGATCGGCCATCATGCGGCCGCCATTCGGGAATTCGGGCATCTGCTGCCATGGGATTCGATCGTTGGCGAAGCGTATCTGGTACTAAATCCGGATGCGACCGTCGCCAAGCTGACCGAAGCGGACGCCGACATCTCTCCCGCCGAAGCGGTCGCCTTCGCTCAAGTGGCCGACAGACTGTGGAACGTGCCGGTGCTGTATGTCGAGTATAGCGGGACGTTCGGCGATATGGAGCTGCTCGGGACCATCCGCGATACGCTGCATCAAGCCCATCTCTTCTACGGAGGGGGCATCGACAGCCCCGACAAGGCGGCGCAAGCGGCGCTGAGAGCGGATACGGTTGTCGTAGGCAATATCATTTACGAAAATCTGGCTGCCGCGTTGGCTACAGTTAACGCGGTTAACCAAGCGGTAAAGGAGCAAAAAGATGTTCTTCGAAAGGGATAACGAACATTCCATCGATATCGACGATTCAATCAATCGACTTAATCCGAGGCAGAAGGAAGCGGCGGTCACGACCGAAGGCCCGCTGCTCATTATGGCGGGGGCGGGAAGCGGCAAGACGAGAGTACTGACGCATCGCATCGCCTATATTATTTCCAAACGTCTGGCAGCGCCGTGGAGCATTCTGGCCATCACGTTTACGAACAAGGCGGCGCGCGAAATGCAGGAGCGCGTATCCAAGCTGGTCGGCCCATCCGGCCGGGACATCTGGGTCAGCACATTCCACTCGATGTGCGTGCGTATTCTGCGTAGGGATATCGATAAAATCGGCTTCGGCACGAGCTTCAGCATCCTCGATTCCGGCGACCAGTTGTCGGTTATCCGCAACATCATGAAGGACAACAACCTCGACGTCAAAAGATTCGAGCCGAAAGCCGTTCAGGCCGCCATCGGCGCCGCCAAGAACGAGCTGGTGTCCCCGGAGCAGTACGATCAGCGGCAGGGAGACTACTTCGAATCGATCGTCGCCAAAGTCTATACGCAGTACCAGAAGCGGTTGAAGGCGAACAATTCGCTCGATTTCGACGACCTGCTGCTGCTGACGATCCAGTTGTTCAAGGACGCCCCCGAAGTGCTCGATTTCTATCAGAACAAATTCAAATATATTCACGTAGACGAATACCAGGATACCAACAAAGCGCAATATACCCTCTGTAAAATGATGGCCAGCAAGCACCACAACCTCTGCGTCGTCGGGGATAGCGATCAGTCGATCTACCGCTGGCGGGGCGCGGACATTACGAACATTCTCAACTTCGAGAAGGATTATCCCGAAGCGTGCAGTATTTTGCTGGAGCAGAACTATCGGTCCACCTCGAACATTCTGGACGCCGCCAACTCGGTTATTAAGAATAATATTGGCCGCAAAGCGAAAAATCTATGGACGGACCAGGCCGGCGGGGACAAAATTACGATTTATCAAGGCGATTCAGAGCATGAGGAAGGCTATTTCGTCGCCGGAGAAATTCGCAAAAATCGTCAGAGCGGCCGACGTTACGGCGATCATGCGATCTTGTATCGAACAAACGCGATGTCGCGGGTCGTTGAGGAAATTTTGATCAAGTCGGAAATCCCATATCAGATCGTCGGCGGCATCAAGTTCTATGATCGCAAAGAGATCAAAGATATTTTGTCCTACCTGCGGTTGATCTCTAATCCGGATGACGACAACAGCTTGCTGAGAATCGTCAACGAGCCTAAACGGGGGCTTGGCGATACGACCATGACGAAAGTGCAGGCGGAAGCGACCCGCAAAGGCATCTCGATTCTGCGGCTGTTGAACGAAGGGGACGGCTTGCTTGGCGACGGACTGTATCACCTCGATATCCAGAATCGGGCCAAGGCGGCGCTCGGCAGCTTCCGCGATTTGATCCGTAACCTCAGTGCGATGACCGACTACTTGTCGGTAACGGAGCTGACCGAGAAGCTGTTGGAACTGTCCGAGTATCGGCTGGAGCTGCAGCGCGAGAATACGCTTGAGTCCAAGGCCCGGCTGGAAAACATCGAAGAATTCCTGTCCGTTACCCAGGAATTCGAGAAACGCAACGAAGACAAATCGCTGCTTAGCTTTCTGACGGAGCTGGCGCTTGTCGCGGACATCGATTCGATGGGCGAGGACGAGGAAGACGACGGCGACGCCGTCATACTCATGACGATGCACAGCGCCAAAGGCTTGGAGTTCCCGATCGTCTTCATCGTCGGTATGGAGGAGGGCGTCTTCCCGGGAAGCCGTTCTCTGATGGACAACGAGGAGATGGAAGAGGAGCGGAGGCTGGCTTATGTCGGTATTACGCGCGCAGAGAAAAAACTGTACCTGACCTGCGCAAGAATGAGACTGCTATACGGCCGCACAAGCTCGAATGCGCCGTCCCGGTTCCTTGGGGAAATCCCGAACGAGCTGAAGGAGGCATTTGCGCCGGCAGGCGGGGCGCGTCCAGGCTCATACGGAGGCTACGGCTCTCGGATAGGCGGAGGCGGCTCCGGTTCCTCTTACGGAGGTTCGGGCTACGGCTCTCAGAGAGGCTCCTCCTACACCGGTTCCGGCTCGACGACGGGAAGCGGAGGAGGAGGCGGTTATCCGCCTTCCGGTCTAGGAGCGCGTCCAACCGTTTCTCCGATGAACGGCGGCTCGTCAGGCGGCTCGTCATCGGTTGCCCGTCCGCAGACGCCTTCCGCGGCCAAGCCGGTCGGAGACGGCATGGCGATCGCAGCCGGCGACAAGGTGCAGCATGCCAAGTGGGGCGTCGGAACCGTCGTCTCCGTCAAAGGAACAGGCAACGACGCCGAGCTGCAGATCGCTTTCCCGGCGCCGACCGGCGTCAAGCGATTGCTTGCGGCGTTCGCTCCCGTAACCAAAGTCTAACTACAAAGCCCGGCAGCGGAGCTCCTCGGAGCCGCGCTGCCGGGCTTTATCACGCTTCCCGATTCCGGTATTCGGTCGGCGTCAATCCCGTTCTCTTCTTGAACAAGCGGCTGAAATACTTCTCGTCCGCATAGCCGGCGCGAACCGCAACCTCGTAGTTTTTCAGCGAGGTGGTCGCGAGCAGCCGCTTTGCCTCGCCGAGCCGGGTCTCGGTCAAATAGTCGGACAGATTGACGCCTTCGACCTGCTTAAACAGAAAACTGAGGTAGACGGGGGACATGTGCACCTCTTGAGCGGCCGTTTCCAGCGTGATGTTGTCGCGAAAGCGCTCGGCGATGAACAGCTTCGTTTTTTCCACGACCGCGTTTTTGCCGTCCTTGCGCAAATCCAGCGTCCGCCGCAGCAGCCCGTCCAAGTAGCGGCGCAGCTCTCCAGCCAACTGGTCGAGCGTGGCCGCCGCGAAAAACAGCGAGATTTGCGGCGGAGGCAGCAGCTCGTCGAGGGTCAGCTTCGGATGCATGGTCGCCAGCGAGTCCGCTGCCGTCACCATATGCTTAACGGCGATCGACTTGGTCACCTGAACGGGGTAATCGCTGCTTTTCAAATGAACGATAAAGTCGCCGAGCCACGCGTCTAGCTGTTCGGGGCTGCCGATTTTGAGCGCAAGCTGAAGCGCTTCATCGACGGGAGCGGAAGCGGGAAGCTCCAGATCGGGGGCGACGACGTTCTCCCATTCGAGATCCTCCACGAACACGACCTCGCCGGGACCCGTGTAATATTTGTACTCCAGCGCCGTCTTGGCCGATTGATAGAGGCTTTTTCCCTCCGTATTCAGGCTCGATCCATGCGCCGAAACTCCGATCATCGCCGAATAGCGGAGCGTCGTCCGCAGATTATCGGCAAGGGCGCGCAGATCGTTGCGGAACTTCCGTTTGTCCGCATCCGCGACGTTAACCAGCAGCACGAACCGATTGTGCCCGGGACAGATCATGAATTTGTGCGGCCACGCTGCCAGCGTCTCCTCGGAGACGTTCAACACGGCGAAGTTCATGAGCTGCTGATCCTCGTAGGAATAGTTTTTCGGATCGTCCGGATCCTCTTCCAGGTCGACGATCGCCAGATAGATGGGACCAACGCGCAACGGAATTTGCAGAAAACCCGTCTTCTCCTCGAACAGCTCCTCGTTAAAACGGGCGCCTTCCAGCAGAGAGGTCAGGAAGCGGAAGCGAACCATCGGCAGATGATCTGTGAGCTGATGCTTGAGCTTCCGTTCCTCCTCCCAGCTTTGCTTGACCGACAAGACGACATGGAGCAGCTGATCGAGGTCCGGCGGCTTCAGCAGGTAGTCGAGGGCTCCTAGCTTGATCGCCTGCTGCGCATATACGAACTCGTCGTGTCCGCTCAGAATGACCGATTTGATCGGAAGCCCGCGCGCGTTGATTTCCTCCAGCAGCTCCAGCCCGGTCAAGCCCGGCATCCGGCAGTCGAGCAGCAGCAAGTCGGGCCTGTCCCGCTCGATCAGCTCCAGCGCCTCGGCGCCGTTGTCGGCGGGGGGCAGCCAGGTAAAGCCGTGCTCCTCCCAAGGGATAAGGGCGCGCAGCGCCTGGGGCACAATTGGCTCGTCGTCAACGACCATGATTTTCATAGAGCAGCCTCCATTCGTTGTCGTCGGATAGGAGCGGGATGGCGAGCCTGATCTTCGTTCCGCGGCCCGGTTCGCTTTCGATGCGCAGGGCATATTCCGCACCGAACAGCATGGTCAGCCTTTCGTTGACATTGCGAATGCCATACCCCGAGCCGGAGCTCTTTCCGGTGGGCGATCCGGAGCCGCCGCCTCCGCGAGATCCGCCGGATTCGCCGAGCCCGCCGCCGTCCCCGGACAGCAGCGAATTCGCCAGCTCCGCCTCCATGCCGCAGCCGTCGTCCTCGACGATGAATTCCACCCGTTCCCCGTCCAGCTTCCGCCCCGTAATCGTCAATGTGCCCGGCCGCTCGCGCTTCGCGTTAAACGCGTGCAAAATCGCGTTTTCCGCCAACGGCTGCAGCAGCAGCTTCATCGTGTAGAACGGCAGAATGTCCGGATCGATCTCGTAACGTGGCACGAAACGGTTCGGAAAACGGGCATGCTGAATGTGAATGTAGGCTTTCACCTGGCCGATCTCCTGCCGAATCGTATAGTAATCCTTCCCCTTGTTCAGGGAAAGCCGGAACAGCTCGGTCAGCGATTGCGTAACCTTGGCCGTTTTCTCATCCCCGTTCATCTTGGAATTGAGGAAAATATAATCGAGCGTGTTGTACAGAAAATGCGGCTCGATCTGGGTTTGCAAGGTTTTCAGCTCGATCATTTTCTGGTTCGTCTGACTGACGTATACTTTCTGAATCAGGCTGTTCGTCTCCGTGACCATCTCGTTGTACTTATGGGTAAGCAGGCCGATCTCGTCGCGCGAGACGACCTCGACCTTCTGGTTGAAATCTCCGCGTTTGAAATTGTTCATCGAGCGCAGCAGCAGCTTGATCGGCTTCGTAATCGTTCGCGACAGGAATACCGAACTGATCGCCGCGAGGGCGAGCAGCGACAGCGATAGCGCCAACGTCGCGTTCAGCACGATGCGGTGCTCGCTGCGGATCACCTCCATCGGCGTAAGGCTGACGATGTTCCAGTTGTACGGCTCGACGACGGCGCTGGCGACGGCGTAGCTTTTACCGCCGATCTCGTAATTTTCCGAATGCGTCTCCAGGAACAGTTTCTGCTTCAGGCCGATGTCGTTCGTCAGCGTTTTTCTCAGCTCGTTGTCGCGGGTTTTGCTTGATACGAGATTGTAGTTGTCGTCGAAAATAAAAATGTTGGACGAGCGCACGATCTCGATATCCTGAATGATGTTGCCGATCGAGTCGCGGTTGACGCCCATGAACAGCAGTCCGAGCTTGTTGTCCCGGTCGTACAGATCCACGATGCGGCGTCCGACCATAATCTCGTTATAGCTGTGCCCGTAAGTAAAGAGAGGAGTGCTGGAATACGTCCAGAAAGCTTCGCCGTCCCGCGCGGCGACCGCCGTATACAGCGGCATCTCGATAAAATCGGAATACGGAATAACCTGGCGGAAAAATTCGCTGAAATCCCGGTACAGAAATCCGTTCTTGCCGTAAATCACGAGGAAGCTGACGTATTTCTTGGCCGACTTGATGTTGTCCAGATAAGCGAGCGCCGCCGCCTGCTCCACGCTGACCGGACCGTTGCCATCCTGGCTCAGCAAGCTTTGCAGGCTGACGTTGTTCATAATATAAGAGGTCATCTCTCCGGCGTCGTCCAGCATCAGCTTGATGTTGTTGCCGATGAGACGCACCGTCTGCGCCTGATTCTGCTTCGTCTCTTTCTCCAGCGAGGAGGTAGCCGTGCGGAACGAGAAGAAGCCGAGCGTGAGCAGCGGGATAAGGACGAGCAGGACGAAGGAGACGAACAGCTTAGTTTGCAATTGTCTGAATACGAACATGGCGATTCCTCCGTCGGCAGTAAGGCGTGATCTCTTGTTCTACTACATTAGCAAACGCTTTCCTGGCATTCAATAAGGGAATCGCTCCCGGGGACGAGGTTCTTGACGAAGTCCACCAAATCTTGAAATTGCCGCATTGTTGGCTTGGGAGGCGGCGAGTAAGATGAGAGTGTGCACAAGCTAAGCAAGTCGAAACGGGAGGATGATGGGAAGCATGCTCAGAGGGAAAAAGGGGTTCGGGCTTGGAGCGGCGGCGCTGGCGCTGACGCTGCTGATCGGCGGGTGCGGAGCGTCGGGCGGAAACGAAGCGGCAGAGAGCGGAAGCAGCCAGCCGGCATCGGCAGGCGGAGAAGCGATCGACTGGAGCACGGTCAAGGCGGACATCCGCTTCGTCTATCCGGGAACGTCCGAGGCGGAGAAGGAGCTGGCCGAGCAGTTCAAGGCCAGAATGAAAGAGAAATATCCGAACGTCAATATCGAATATATGTATCTGTCGTGGGCGGATATGGAGAAGAAGCTGGCGGTCATGCTCAATTCGGGCGACGTACCCGATCTGACGCAGACGCAGGACGTGACGAATCTCGTTCGCTTGAACGGCCTTGAGGATTTGACGCCATACTTCGAGCGGGAGGGCGAGCAGCTTAAGAAGGAGGATTTCCTCCCCGGCACGATGGAGTACGCCCAGGAGGACGGCAAGCTTTACGCGGTGCCGAACCTCGCCAACTCCTTCACGCTGATGGTCAACGAACAGATGCTGAACGAAGCGGGGATGAAGCTGGAGGACTTGCAGACTTGGGAGAACGTCGAGCAAGCGGCCAAGGCGATGACGAAGGACGGCAAGTACGGCTTCGGCTATCCGCTGGGCACCGCCCGGTTCGCCTTCCGCGTGCCGTTCACGGCGGCATACAGCAACGACTTGCTCCTGAGCGATACTTCGGATGCGAGCAAAAACAAATATTTGGAGACGCTGCGCCATTTTCAAAACCTTGAGCCGTATCAGCCGAAGGCGCACCTCACCTGGGGCTATCCGGAGATGTTCCGGGCGTTCAGCAACGGCGAAGTCGGCATGATCGCGGCGGGGACGTTCTTCACAGCCAACGTGTACAGCATCAATCCGGATATCGTTAACGTGTCGCGGACAATTGCTTACCCGCACGGTCCGTCTTCCTCCTCGGCCAAGGCGCCGGTGTCCAACGTCGGCATCGCGATGTTCAAGAATGGCAAAAACAAGGAGATCGCCTGGCGGCTGATGCAGGAATGGTCGTCCCAGGAATTCAACAGTACGGCGGCATCCGTCGTTAACGTAACGGCGATCAAGAGCACAAGCCTGGACGAGATCATGAAGAAGGCCGAGAAGGTGTATCCGAAGGCGATCGAAGGCCACAAGACGCTGCTGAACGATTTCAGCCGTCTGCTGGACGAATCGGGCGTCCCGATGGACAAGATTCCGGGACAGAGCGAGATGGAGGTCGTCGTGCAGGAGCAGATGGTGAAGCTGTTGACCGGCAAGGCGACCGTCGAGGATACGTACGCCGCCATCAAGGACGGCATAGACAAAATCAAGGCCAAGCTGGAATAGGGCCGGACTCCGGGGGAGCTGCGTGCCGAGGCACTGCGGCTCCTCTTGGCTTCAAGGGGTACGGAGCAGAGAAAGGGAGCGGGAGATATGTCCGACATACTGCGGATGGAACAACGGGCTCCGTCGCTCGGCAAGCGGCGGAGACGCGCTTCGGCGTTTTTTCGGGAATTCGGCTTCGGGTATTTTTTACTGGCGCCTGTCGTCCTTTATATTGTGATCTTTCAATTTTATCCGCTGGTGGAGACGGTCCGGCTGAGCTTGTACGACTACTCGCTTATTTCCGGGCGCGGCATGACGTTTAACGGCTTCGACAACTACAAGGAGCTGCTAATGAACGACAACGCCTTCTGGCGTATATTCAAGAACAGCCTAGTGTGGGTGCTCGGTTCCACCGTGCTGCAATTCGCCATCGCCATTCCGGCGGCGCTGATCCTGTTCGGGAAAATCCGGATGAGAGGGCTGTGGCGGGGATTGATGATGGTTCCGTGGGTGTCGCCCGTCGTCATTATCGGCATCGTCTGGAAGTGGATTTACGACGGTCATTACGGGCTGTTTAACCACTATTTGAAGCTGGCCGGCTTCATCTCGGAAAATATCGTCTGGCTCGGGGACGAGGTGTTGGTCTGGCCCGCGCTGCTGCTGACGTCGGCGTGGAAGGGGTTTCCTTACATTACGCTGATGATGCTGTCCGGCTTGACGGGCATCTCCAAGGAAATGATTGAGGCGGCCCATATGGACGGCGCCTCCGCCTGGCAGCGGTTTACGCGAATTACGCTGCCGATGCTGAAGCCGATCATGTACGTGACCGGACTGGTCAGCATCGTGTCCTCCTGGACGAAATTCGAGATGATCTGGGCGCTGACGAACGGCGGGCCGGGATATGCGACCAGCATATTGCCGACCTATCTGTATACGAATTCGTTCGTGTATTTCGATCTGGGCAAAGGCTCCGCGATCGCCGCACTGTCCATGGCGATGGTGCTCGTTCTCGTTGGCCTGTACGCCCGGCTGTTCGGCCGGAATCTGGAATAGAGGTGACGCATTATGAAAGAAACGTTGGTCCAAAGAACGGCCAATTACGTCTGGCTCGCGCTGCTGATGGCTTTTACGTTGCTGCCGTTCGCTTGGCTGATCGATACGACGCTAAAGCCGGACAACGAAATTTTCCTGTCCGTACCGACCTGGATCGTGGACAACTTGACTTGGGAGCATTACCGTTGGGCGCTGGGCGACGCGGGGCTGAGATTGCCCCGGCTGCTGCTCAACTCCATCGTCGCCTGCGGCGCTACCGCGCTGATCACCGGCGCTATCTCCTGTATTAGCGGCTACGGTCTGGCCCGCTATAAGGTGCCGGGCGTCGGACTCGTCGTCGTCCTGATCGTGCTGGCGCAGATGATTCAAGGCCCGCTGATTATGATTCCGTGGTACAAAATGGCGGCGGCCTTTTCGCTGCTCAATACGAAGGCGATTCTGGTCATGATCTACGGCACATTGACGATTCCGGTCGGGGTATGGATCATGAGCGGGTTTTTCCGCACGATTCCGACCGAGCTTGAGGAGGCTGCGGCTATCGACGGAGCGGGCAAATGGCGCACGCTGTTCACCGTCATTATTCCGCTCGCCTTGCCGGGACTCGTATCCATCGCGCTGTACGCTTTTATTCTCGGATGGAACGATTACCAGTACTCGCTCATTCTGACGAACTCGATCGAAGCGAAGACGGTTCAGGTCGGCATCGCCGAGCTGATGGAAAGCATGGGCTCCACGAACTGGGGCGGCCTGCTCGCCAGCGGCGTCATCGTCATATTGCCGATTATCGTCCTGTTCGCGTTTATTCAGAAATATTTGATCGAAGGCATGACCGCGGGAAGCGTGAAAGGTTGATTTTTCCGACGGACGCACATAAAAGGAGCTGTTGAAGATGACCCAATCGAACGATTTCAAAGGCATTTACACTGCGCTCGTTACGCCGATGCACGAGGACGGCAGCATCGACCACGAATCGCTGGTTCGTCTTGTCCAGCATTTGCAGGAGCAGGAGGTAACGGGATTTTACGTAGGAGGCAGCACCGGAGAGGGCTTCATCCTGAGCGGGGAGGAGCGGAAGGCGGTGCTGGAGACGGTCGTGCGTGCGGCGGAAGGGAAGTCGAAGATCATCGCCCATATCGGGTCGATCGGCACGGAAGCCTCCATCGAGTTGGCGCGGCATGCGCACGGGCAAGGCGTCGACGCGATGTCCGCGGTAGTGCCGTTCTACTATAAAACGACGGCGGACCAGATCAAGGAGCACTACTATGCCATTATGGCGGCCGTGCCGCTGCCGATGATCGTGTACCATTACCCGGGCGCGACCGGCGTCCAGCTGTCGATGGACTTCTACGAGGAGCTGGCGCGGCATCCCCAATGCATCGGCGTCAAGTTCACCTCGCTTAACCTGTTCGAGATGCAGCAGATTCGCGCTCGCTGCGGCGAAGACTTTCTCGTCTTCAACGGCCATGACGAGGTGTATGCGGCCGGCGCGCTTACCGGGGCCGACGGCGCAATCGGCAGCACTTACAATATGATGGCGCCGCTGTTCGTCCGGATGTATCGGGAGGCTGCGCGGGGAGGTTGGCAGCAGCTCCCCGCGCTGCAGGCCGAGGCCAATGAGGTCATCGCCCACATGGTTCGGTTCGACGTCATTCCGTACGAGAAATACATTTGTTACGCACAAGGCATCATCCGCACTCCGAAGACCAGGCAGCCTCTTAAGCAGTTGACGGAGGAGGAGACGGCGGCGATCCGCGTTTTTTATGAAGGCAACGGAACGCTGCGACAAGCGGCGGGTACAAGAGCGTAAACGCCAGAGGAACAGGAAACGGAATGGTTTGAATCGCATGTGCTGCCTATTTCGATCGAGGAGCTGACGAATACCATGAAAAATAACGCGACTGCTATAAGCTTCGTTTGTCCGTTTGCCGTTTTCGCGCTGCTTGTTCTGGCGTTATCCGCACCTATCGCCGCGGCCTCGCCCGCTGCCGACTATCTCATCGAGCCCAAACGAATATACGAGAACGACGGCTCCAACGACTTTTGGTGGACGCACACTCGCTGCGCCGCCATTCCCGGGCAGGGAGAGGCGGGCGGGCCGGCGATTCTATGCACCGCCTCCCAGGATTTGAACGACAATCATACCGACGTGTTTTACGACATCGGCTATACGATCAGCACGGATCTTGGCGAGAGCTGGACTCCTTATTCCGTTATTCCGCAATATCAATGGAAGACGCTGCCGAACGGCTACGGCGGCATGCTGATCGATCCCGTACCCGTCTACCATGCCGCCACCGGCAAGGTGCTCCTGCTCGGAATGGCTCAAACCTACGACGCCTCCTATGGCAAAAGGCAAACCTATCCCGCCTATGCCGTATACGATCCGTCCTCCGGAGCGTGGAGCGCCGATTGGCAGTTATTCTCTTGGCCGCCCGTATACGGTCATGCGGGAAGCTCTTACCCTTACGTCGACGAGCAGACGGGCAGCGTGCTATGGCCGATTCATTCGACGGCCGGTTCCGGCGCCTTGCAGGTCGTGACCGCGTCGTTCGACGGAACCGCGCTGGTCTACCAGAGCATGAGCGGCACAGTGGCGAACACCGGGTCGAACGGCAACCGATCGGGCATCGAAGCGTCGTTGACCCGGTTCGGCGGCGAATATTTTCTGACCAGCCGGGACGATTCCTATAATCGGTTGGCCAAAAGCGCGGACGGCCTGCTCTGGCAGCCTGCCGTCGATCTGCTGTGGGAGGACGGCACTCCCGTGTCCGGCAGCATGAACACGCAGATGCATTGGATCGCGCGTCCGGACGGCCTCTATCTCGTATACACCCGTCAGGATTCGATCAATGAAGATATGTTCCGCTACCGCGCGCCTCTATGGATGGCGGAGGTGAATCCGGCAACGCTGCGGTTGAT
Source organism: Cohnella sp. LGH (assembly GCF_017671885.1). Taxonomy (NCBI): domain Bacteria; kingdom Bacillati; phylum Bacillota; class Bacilli; order Caryophanales; family Paenibacillaceae; genus Cohnella; species Cohnella sp. LGH. Next base: position 7,959,904 of record NZ_CP072117.1, on the reverse strand, counting down.
GAAAGAAACCGAGCGCATCGTCATGCCCAATACGACGGACCGGGCACAGCTCGGCAACTTCGGAACGTTGGACGTGACGCCGGAGCTGAGCATCGTGACGAGCAATGAATGGAAGTCGCTGCAGCCTAACAGCACGATCGTGTCCCGTATCTGGTGGAACCGTTCTTTGCTGGGAAGCTGGGCGCTCAACGAAACGGCCGGCACCGTCGCCGCAGACGATTCGGCAGCAGGACGAAGCGGCGCGATTCTGGGTGCCGTTCCAGGCGCGGAGGGCCGTTTCGGCGCCTCTCTGAGCTTCGCTGCGGCGAGAGATCGCGTCGATCTGGGCAGCCCGGCCGATGGAGCTTTCGATTTTGGGACGTCGCAGGATTTTACCGTGTCGGCCTGGGTGCGGACGAGCCATACCGGCTCGATTCAATACATCGTGAACAAGGGCGATACGAATGCCGCATTCTGGCTTCGTTTCGAAGCCGACGGCAAGCTGCGCTTTCTGCTCGATTACGGCAGCACGTACGATGCCGTGCAATCCGCCGCCTCCTATGCGGACGGCAAGTGGCATCATGTCGTCGGCGCAGCCGACCGGGATGCCGGGCTGAAGCTGTATGTGGACGGAGCGCTTGCCGCGCAGACGTCGACGATGGTCGGCGGGAGCGTGACTACCGCTTTGCCGCTGACGATCGGCGCCGATTCGGCTTTAACGATGAAGGGGCTGATCGACGAGGTCAAGCTTTACAACTATGCCCTTGGCCAAGAGGAAGTACGGGGCTTGGGCGGCATGGCCGGAAGCTGGAGCTTCGACGAGTCAGGTGCGGGGATTGTGACGGCCAATGACGCCAACGGCTACGAATACGGCATGCTGCTTAACGGTGCGTCGCGCAGCTCCGCGGGCAGATCCGGAGGAGCCGTTCGATTCGGCGGGAGCGGGCAGTTCGTCAAGCTGGGCGATCCGGATTCCGGCGCCTACGACTTCGGCACGGACGGCGATTTCACCTTAACCGCCTGGTTCAAGACCGACGTGTCCGGCACGTTCAAATATATCGCGAACAAAGGCGATACGAATGCCAGCTACGCCCTGCGAATCGAAAGCGACGATACGATCCGCTTCTGGCTCGATTACGGCAGCAACGCGGATCAGGTACAATCCTCTGCGGGATATGCGGACGGCCAGTGGCACCATGTCGCCGCCGTCGCGGATCGAGACGCCGGGTTGAGACTGTACGTAGACGGGGTGCTGGTCGGGGAGAACGCCTCGCTGCTCGGCGGCGATATTTCCAACAAGCTGTCGCTAACGATCGGCCATAACTCCGCGCGGACGATGGACGGACTGGTCGACGAAGTCAAGCTGTATCGCTATGCGCTGACCGCCGCGGAGATTGCTGCGGAAGCCTCGCAAAGCTAGCCTTTTCCGACAAACAGAATATTCAAAGGTTTTTAGAAAACTGCGTAGAATTAAATTCTATGCAGTTTTTTCTTTCTGGAGAGTTCAGTTCGCGATGGGAGCGGCGAATGGCACGGAAGTCGGAGCTGCAAGCAGACTGGGTAGGCCTGGAGCGGCTAATGGCATGGAAGCTGGAGCTGCAAGCTGACTGGGTAGGCCTGGAGCGGCTAATGGCATGGAAGCTGGAGCTGCAAGCTGACTTAGTCGGGTCTAGAACAAGCTCCAACTCCTTCAATGAAGGCGGCTGGCTCCCGGGTATCATTTGGCGGCTTTCCGAGCTACAATAGACGTAGATGTTGTTCAGTAAGTCGGAGTTTGACCACTCGAACTTGTTGAACATTCACACTTAAGAGAAGCCCGAGATTACTTTTAATTAAGAGGGGACAACGTGCATGGCGCAAATGGAATTGCTGGAACGGATGCGGAACCTCGTGGACGAGTTAAACGCGCATGGCCATCGTTATTATACGGAGGATAATCCGACGGTCAGCGACAAGGAATACGATGCTCTCTACGACGAATTGACCGCTCTCGAAGCGTCGATGGGCACGGTATTGCCGGACTCCCCGACGCGTAGAGTCGGCGGAGACATTCTGAAAGGCTTTGAGCCTCACCGCCATTTGTCCCGGCTGTGGAGCCTGGATAAAGCGCAGGATATCGAGGATCTGACTGCATGGCTGGCGCGCGTCAATAAGCTGATTGCCGACTACAACGCCAAAAATCCGGAACAGCCGCTCCCTGATCCGGAGTACGTCGTCGAGCTGAAGTTCGACGGACTGTCGCTTAATCTGACTTATGACGGCGGGGAGTTGACGCAGGCCGCGACGAGAGGGAACGGAGAAGTCGGAGAAGGCATCTTGGCCCAGGTTCGTACGATTCGGACCGTTCCTCTGACGGTCGGGTACAATGGCGGAACGGTCGAGGTTCAAGGCGAGGGCTTTATGCGGCTCTCCGTGCTGGAAAAGTATAACGAAACGGCGGCGGAGCCGCTTAAGAACGCACGCAACGGCGCCGCCGGGGCGCTCCGCAACCTCGACCCGAGGGTGACGGCTTCGCGCAAGCTGGACGCGTTCTTCTACAACGTCGGTTATTCGGACGGAATTTCGTTCGCCAACCACCGCGAGATGATGGCGTTCCTGCGGGAAAATAAGTTTCCGGTGAATCCGTACATCGCCTATTTTTCGAATGTGGACGACCTTGTTAAGGAGCTTGAGTCGATCGTCGCACGTCGCGGAGAGCTGGATTATTTGATCGACGGAGCGGTCGTCAAGCTGACCGATATGAGAACGCGCGAGGCGCTTGGTTATACGGACAAATTTCCTCGTTGGGCCGTCGCCTTCAAATTCGAGGCCGAGGAAACGACAACCGTGCTCGAGTCCGTCTCTTGGGAGCTGGGCCGTACAGGCAAAGTGACTCCGCTTGCTCGCGTGGAGGCTGTCGAGTTGGCCGGAGTGACCGTGCAAAATTGTACGCTCAACAACATCGGCGACATCGAACGGAAAAACTTGCTGAATGCGCTCGGAACGAGGGTCTTTATTCGCCGTTCCAATGACGTTATTCCGGAAATACTCGGCAAGGCGGATGACGAGGAAGGAGCGGCGATCGCCGTTCCCGAGGTATGTCCCGGCTGCGGCTTCCCGCTTGAGATGCGCGGAGCTCATCTGTTCTGCAACAATCGTCTCGGCTGCAAGCCGCAAATTATCGGACGAATCACCCATTTTGCTTCGCGCGATTGCATGGATATCGAGACGTTCAGCGGTAAGACGGCGGAGCAGTTGTATGATGAGCTCGGCGTTCGGGAGCCTGCTGATCTGTACAGCCTGACACTGGAGCAGTTGGTCGGATTGCAGCGGTTCGGAGCAAAGAAGGCGTCCAACTTGCTCGATGCGCTGGAGAAGTCGAAGTCCCGCGGACTCGCTTCGTTCCTGAACGCGCTCGGCATTCCGAATACGGGCAAGGCGACGACGAAAATGCTGGCCGATCATTTCGGGGACCTGGATCGCCTGATGGCCGCGGAAGTGGAAGAATTGATCGGCTTGCCGGACGTCGGCGGCATCGTCGCTGAGAGCATCTATTACTACTTCCGCGACCCGCTTAATGAAGCGAGCATCGCCCGGATGCGCGAGCTTGGCGTGAGGGCGGAAGCTGCCGCCCCGGCCGCTGCGAGCGCGGACGCGAACCATCCTCTCTTCGGCAAAACGGTTGTGCTAACCGGTACGTTAACGCTGATGACGCGGGACGAAGCCGCCAAAAAGCTGGAAGCGCTCGGTGCAAAGGTGTCGGGCAGCGTATCCAAGAAAACCGACCTCGTCATTGCGGGCGAGAGCGCCGGCAGCAAGCTGACCAAGGCGCGCGACCTCGGCGTTCCCGTGCTGGAGGATGAGGAAGAGTTGGTTCGCCTTCTCGGCGGCACGGAATAGAACAAATCGATAAAGCCTCTGCGCTCACTTTACAAGTGGGCAGGGGCTTTTTTCTTCTTTTAAACAGATTCGGCAGTCGTGACGTGACGTAACGTGGTGGGGCGGAGCGGTGAGGCGAGGCGAGGTTGTGGAGATAAAGGCAAATTGACCGTTTTCAACGGTTGAAGGCAAAAGGCGGGGAGTCCCCAATGTTGTCAGTTTAAGCCTAAACCTACTCACTCCGCGGTCCAGCCGATTAGATTATGCTCTAGCCAACCGGAGCCGTGGAATGGAGGCCAAAAAAGTGCCCTTATGCTACCCAAGCCGCGGAGTGACAGGTGAATAAGTGTCTGAGAGGGACTAAATCGATCCGTCTGAGCCGATGACAGGTGGATAAGTGTCTGGGAGGGACTAAATCGATCCGTCCGAGTCAGTGACAGGTGAATAAGTGTCTGAGAGGGACTAAATCGATCCGTCTGAGTTGATGACAGGTGGATAAGTGTCTGGGAGGGACTAAATCGATCCGTCTGAGTCAGGTGGAGGCCAAAAAAGTGCCCTGGTGTCACCCAAGCCGTGGAGCGGAGGCTAAATCAGTGCCTTATTGCCCAACGGCCGGAGTAACGCATAGACCGTTTAATCTGGTCGACCTCAAGGAACGGCAACCTGTGCCGTTTTTGTCTTGACGATGCCGTCGCAATATATATTCGTATAATTATATTTTCATGCACCAAAGTATGTGGGGGATTTGCCGTTAATTCCGGCGAAAACGCCCCGCGCGTATCTGTTTGATCCAGAAATAGATCGTGCAGCCGATGCAGAACCCGACCAGCGCCGCCCCGGCTGCCAACAGCAGCATGGCTACGAAGGCGTATCCGGCAATGTCCCAGCCCAGGCCGAAAAAGACGAGCGCAAGCGTCAGAAACAGGACGGCTAGCAGATTGTTGAAGCGCTGCAGCTCAAGCGCCTGCGTTTCTTCTCCTTTATTTTTAAGCGCGAGCTTGGCGATCTGTACAAACAGATTCAGCTTTCCCTCGGTAAGCAGGCCGGCCAATTGGATGGCCCACAGGGCTGCTAAAATCCAAATTTGATGCAGCAGGAAAAATAAAATAACCGATAGCACGATTCCCGCTTGGTTTGCCTTTACATATCTCATAGGAACTTCGCGCATTCAAATCACCTCAATGTCGATAAGTTTACTTGAGATTATCCTAATCGATTGAGGCGGCGTTCGCAATAGGTTAGATCATCCGTTTTCGCGAACGATAAGCGCTTGGGGACAAGCCGGACATACGGCGGAACCATTTGCAAAAATAATGAATGCTCCCGAATTGCAGCGTATCCGCGATCTCCGTCACCGACAGCCCGGTCGTTTCGAGGTACCTTTGTGCGACTTGAAGCCTCATCCTCTGATGATCGGAATGAGGGGAGGTTCCGGCGATTTCCTTATAGGTTTTTGAGGCGTAGTCGTGGCTATACCCCGTGATCTCCTCCAACCACTCCATCCGGTAATCCTCTTCCGCACGCTTTTCGAGCGCAGTGCGAATCCGTTCGGCGATGTCGTTGCGCCTGGTCGGGGCGGAATCGGCATTGGCCGTTCTACGTAGACGAACGTAAAGTCGAATCATCGCGGCGCGAAGAGCCAGCGGCGCATATTCGTCCCGACGATCAAATTCCTTAACCAGCTCTTCGAAAAAAGGAAGCGCCCATGACCCGACAAGCGAACAAGGGGGGATCAGGGCGTTCGGAACGTCGTCCGAGGCAGAGGAGCCGTGAACGATTTCCGGAGAAAGCTCGATGTTGCGTACGGAGGGATGATGCGGCCGGTCGACGTATTCGGATTCATCGGGTGCGAAGTGCAAGCCGAACAGGACGAAGGGATCTTCTGTATCGGCGTAGATTCGGTGCGGAACCTCCGGGCCGTAGCCGAGCAGGCAACCCGATTCCACGGGGTGCACTTGACCGTTGATCGTGATCTCGCCCTTCCCTTTTTCAACGTACAGCCACTGATAATCATCGATTACTCTCGGACCGAACGTCTCTCCCGGCCGGCAGGCAAGTCGATTTGCATAATGAACGATTGGGTTGAATTTGCGCTCGTTGTCGGACATGGACGATACCTCCTGACGGAAAACGTAAAAACCGATAAATGACAAATACGACCCGGCTGCCGCTAAATCCTTCTATCTTCTTTCTATGATAATATGGCATCAAAATCAATATTCCAAGGAGAGATGAATCGTGAAAGAACAGCCGGTTAAGGACAATAATCTAAGTCCGATCGCAGGGACGTTTCTAGACTCTTCACCGTTGCTTGCCGATTCCGAGGCGCTTCGAGGCCGAGCGGAGAAGGACGGCATGCTTTTCTTCAAAGGGCTTATTCCGCGGGAGACCGTACTGAAGCTGAGGCTTGAAGTCATGGAGATTCTGGAAAGTCGCGGCCTGATGGATTCCCGCTATTCGCTGATCGACGGGATGGCCGATGTGGAAGCGGTTAATCGCCATTCCGACGAAGAGCTTCGCTGGAATGGCGTAGGGGTGACGAGGGATATCTATCGGGCGATTCAGGGGCTGGAGTCTTTTCATGCAATGGCCCATCACGAAAAGCTGCTCTCCATGTATCGCACGTTATTCGGCTACGAACCGTTCCCCCATCCCAGAAATATCGCCCGGGTGATGCTGCCCCATCGAGATGCCACAATCACGCCGTCTCATCAGGATTTTCTTCATATACAAGGAGAAACCGAAACTTGGACGGCCTGGATTCCTCTTGGAGACGTTTCCCGTCAGTTAGGCGGTCTCGCTGTGCTGAAAGGCAGTCATAAAGCCGGATTGCTGGGCGTTACGGAAGCGCCGGGAGCCGGCGGGCTGGAAACGATTCTGTGCGGCCTTGATTACGAATGGCAGACGATCGATTTCGAAGCCGGAGATGTGTTGACCTTTAATAGCTTGACCGTTCACAAGTCGATGCCGAACCAGGAGCCGGGGCAAATCCGAATGTCCTGCGATTTCAGGTACCAGGCTTTGAAGCCGGACACGGTCATCGAGCCCGGCTCGCTGCTGCCGCACGGTCCGTATACGTGGGAGGAACTGTACGAGGGCTGGCAGCGTCAAGATTTGCAGAGATACTGGGAAAGCATCGGATTCCATTATTCGAAGTACGATGAATCGATCCGCTGGCAGAAGGAAAAGATTTGCTGATGGTTGTGCGCGAAGAGGCTGTCCCATAAGCAGAGTTGTACAAGATGATCGATCAGAAAAAGTGCATGTATCTCCTGAAGCCTGGAGACTGCCTCATAGAGATGCATGCACGGCAACATTCTCTATCGAACATCTTTTCGTACGACTCTTTTTACTTATGGGACAGCCTCTTTCGTTTATTTTATTGCCGGAGGGGCCACGGATTTGCGTACGACCAGCTCGGGCTTCACCATAATTTTGTTGCGGGGCGCATCCGGGTGATCCATGCGCCACAGCATGAGGTTCACGGCTTGGATGGCGACCTGCTCCCGCTGATAATCGAGCGAACTGATCGGCGGGGATTGCCATTGGCAAGACTCCAGGTTATCGAATCCGATAATCGACACGTCGTCCGGCGTGCGGATACCTTGCGCGGTCAAAGCGTGATTGACGACGAAGGCTATCGGATCGTTCGCGCAGAAGAAGGCGGACGGCAAGTTCCCGTAATCCAGCTTGGACGGAATTATATCGAAGTGGATGTCTCCGAACGAATCGGCGAAATGAACGTCGTACATATATTCGGAGCGGCGCTCCAACCCCCAGAAATCGAGCGCGTCGCAGAAGCCGCGGTAGCGGGCGAGAAATCCCGGAGACAGCTTATTGTCGCCGATGTACCCGATGCGAATGTGGCCGTTTTGCACGAAGTGCCGTACCGCCAGGAATGCCCCCTCATGTCCGGACGTCGAATCGATCAAGCGGTTCATCGACGCAGACCATCTCTGGCCCTGGCAAGACAACGAGCAGTGGGCGATCCACGCCTCCGATCCGATCGGCACAAAGGGGACGTGGGGGTACCGGATCGGGCTGATGGCCAATCAGATCAAGGAGCTGTTCGGCGAGGTGCCGGACCGGCTTGAAGACTTCGCACTGGCTTCGCAAATTTCCCAGGCCGAGGCCAAGAAGTTTTTCGTCGAGATGACGCGGCTGAAAAAATGGCGCAGGACAGGCATCATCTGGTGGAACATGATCGACGGCTGGCCGCAGTTTTCCGATGCGGTGGTCGATTACTATTATAATAAGAAGCTGGCTTTCCAATACTTGCAAAACGTGCATCGCGATCTGTGCGTCATGATCGACGAGCCGTCCGACTGGCACGTCCGGGTCGTGTTGTCCAACGATACGTTGGAGGAGAAGCGGGGAACGTACCGGGTATGGGACGCCGATTCGGGCGAGACCCTGCTGGAAGGGCCGTTCGTCTCCGCCGTTAACGGCAATATCGAGCTGGGCCGCATTCGGATCTCGCATAGCGACCAACGGATGCTGCTCATCCGCTGGACCGTCGACGGTCAGACGTACGGCAATCATTATCTGCTCGGCTTTCCGGCGTTTTCTTTGGAGAAGTACAAGGGGTGGTTGAAGCATCTGGGCGGTTCGATGCCGAGCGGTTCAGTTATGGAGATGGGAAAGTCCCGTGAATAGAACTCTACTAGAAAAGCCCTTGGCTTTCCCGTTATCGGGAACCGAGGGCTTTTTACAATGTTCGAGGGGCGGAGATAACGAGCTGGATCGCAACAATCAGGCTCGATGGACGGATTATTCGCTCAGTGAGAGATAAGGAGATAGCATTCTTTTACGGAGCTTCCGTTAACATACAGGATTTTGCAGAGGAATGGTGAATAGTATCTCAAGTATCTCATTTCATATTCAGGGTGATTAACATTAGCGAAAATTTGCTCTTAGACGTCAATAAGCGATTAATGCTTCTGAATGCTTTCCTGAATTTGACTTCGGATGCGGTATATGTCGTCGATCTGAACGGTATTGTGTTGGAAGCAAACAAGAAATTCGAGGAGCTGCACGGTTGGAGCCGGGAGGAGATCGTCGGCAAGGAAATTCCTCTGGACCCGGCCGTCCGAGTCGAATCCAAGCAGATATTGGAACGAATTAGGCGCGGAGAACAAATCACGGTGCTCGAAGCGGTCAAGAAGACGAAACAGGGCACCTATTTTCATACAGACGTGACCATCTCGCCCGTACACGACGAGGAAGGGGTCCTAGTCGCGGTCATCGCGATCGAAAGGGATACGACGGAGAAAAAGAGAGCCGAGGACAAGCTGAGGGAGAGCGAGGAACGCTACAGGGTATTAGTAGAACGCTCGCCCGAGCCGATCGTCGTTTATCGGAATTATGAGATCGCTTTCGTGAATCAGGCCGCTTTGCGTCTTATGGGCGCCGATCGTCAGGAGCAGTTGCTCGGTCAGCATGTCTCGCGATTCCTTCCCGCTGAAGAAATGGTCAAGTTGCCGACGGCTCTTGCGGAATTGATGTCTGGCAACGCATCGTCCGACCGCGTGGAGAAACACTTGATTCGGCTCGACGGAAGCCTCATCTATGTGGAAGCGACGGCAGTCGTGATCGACTTTCAGGGGGAAACGGCCGTTCAGCTCTTAATCAGGGATATGACGGACCGCAAACGGGCCGAGCTGGAGCTTGCTGCAAAGGAAAAGGAGTTCAGCCGAGTAATCAAGCTATCCCCCGAACCGATCATTTTACATCAAGCGGGTATGATTACTTTTGTTAACGATGCAGGCGTTAAGCTATTGAAGGGACAGTCCAACCAGGATTTCGTCGGGAAGCCGATTGTGGACTTTTTCTGTTCCAGTTATCTTCCGATTATTGTAGAGAGAATGACGAAAGTCGTACAAATAGACGCAATGATGGATTTCATCGAGATGAAGCTGAAAAGGCTGGACGGGGAGTTGGTAGACATCGAGGTGGCTTCCATCTGCGTCAATCGGACTTCGGCTAATCCCGTCGTACAATTGGTCATTCGGGATTTGTCCGAGCGCAAAAGAACGGAAGAAATGATCCGCAGGTCGGACAGGTTATCGATCGCGGGGGAGTTGGCCGCGGGCGTGGCGCACGAGATTCGGAATCCGCTGACCGCTCTCAAAGGGTTCCTGCAGTTGCTACAAGTCCAAAATACCGCTTACGTTGACATCATGCTCATGGAGATCGATAGAATAAGCTATATCGTAAACGAATTTCTGGGCATGGCCAAACCTCAGGTGAATCATTTCATCGAATGCGATATTTTGACTCTCATGAATAGCGTTATTGTCTTTATGAATCCTCAGGCGTTGCTGTTCAATGTAGAAATGAAGCTAACGACGAGTTCTCCCGAATACTTTGTTCCTTGCGAGTCGAACCAAATCAAGCAAGTATATATGAACGTTCTAAAGAATGCTATCGAGTCCATGCCATCAGGCGGCAGCATTGAAATATCGATGGAGAAGATAGGCGAGAGCATGGTTCTGACCCGCATCGTTGATCAAGGAGTCGGAATTCCTGAGGACCGTTTGGAGAAAATCGGAGAACCGTTTTTTTCTTTAAAGGAACAGGGAACGGGGCTGGGCTTGATGGTATGCCGCCGGATTATTGAAGCTCATAGAGGGAGTCTGGCGATCCGGAGCGTTGTGGGCGAGGGGACGACGATAGAGATTGCACTCCCGATTTAAAATGGAATATTTTGAGGGGTTGCCAATCTATGATGAAACGTGATATATTCTAATTCCGGCCGCGAGACGGACGGATAACGAATGAATTCGCAAAGTCGAATATCCTCGAAAAATATCGAATCTGGTAAAAATTGAGGGTTGCAAGACGGCGGCGAATGAGGTAAGATAAAGACCTTGCTTCGGGAACGGAGCGGACAAGCAACACCGATTGTTCTTTGAAAACTGAACATTGAGCGTAAGAAACAAAAACGTCGGAAGACGGCTTCGGTCGTCGGAAGGCAAACCAGCAATAAAGTAATGAGCCTTCTGGCTCTCTATTATGGAGAGTTTGATCCTGGCTCAGGACGAACGCTGGCGGCGTGCCTAATACATGCAAGTCGAGCGGATCTCTGATGGAGCTTGCTCCTGATGAGGTTAGCGGCGGACGGGTGAGTAACACGTAGGCAACCTGCCCCCAAGATCGGGATAACATTCGGAAACGAATGCTAAGACCGGATACACGATTTGGTCGCATGATCGGATCGGGAAACACGGAGCAATCTGTGGCTTGAGGATGGGCCTGCGGCGCATTAGCTAGTTGGTGGGGTAACGGCTCACCAAGGCGACGATGCGTAGCCGACCTGAGAGGGTGAACGGCCACACTGGGACTGAGACACGGCCCAGACTCCTACGGGAGGCAGCAGTAGGGAATCTTCCACAATGGGCGAAAGCCTGATGGAGCAACGCCGCGTGAGTGAGGAAGGCTTTCGGGTCGTAAAGCTCTGTTGCCAGGGAAGAATAAGGATCATTTAACTGATGATCCGATGACGGTACCTGAGAAGAAAGCCCCGGCTAACTACGTGCCAGCAGCCGCGGTAATACGTAGGGGGCAAGCGTTGTCCGGAATTATTGGGCGTAAAGCGCGCGCAGGCGGCTCTTTAAGTCTGGTGTTTAAGTGCGGGGCTCAACCCCGTGACGCACTGGAAACTGGGGAGCTTGAGTGCAGAAGAGGAGAGCGGAATTCCACGTGTAGCGGTGAAATGCGTAGAGATGTGGAGGAACACCAGTGGCGAAGGCGGCTCTCTGGACTGTAACTGACGCTGAGGCGCGAAAGCGTGGGGAGCAAACAGGATTAGATACCCTGGTAGTCCACGCCGTAAACGATGAGTGCTAGGTGTTGGGGGTATCATGCCCTCGGTGCCGAAGTTAACACATTAAGCACTCCGCCTGGGGAGTACGGTCGCAAGACTGAAACTCAAAGGAATTGACGGGGACCCGCACAAGCAGTGGAGTATGTGGTTTAATTCGAAGCAACGCGAAGAACCTTACCAGGTCTTGACATCCCTCTGAATCCGGTAGAGATATCGGCGGCCTTCGGGACAGAGGAGACAGGTGGTGCATGGTTGTCGTCAGCTCGTGTCGTGAGATGTTGGGTTAAGTCCCGCAACGAGCGCAACCCTTGAACTTAGTTGCCAGCACGTTATGGTGGGCACTCTAGGTTGACTGCCGGTGACAAACCGGAGGAAGGCGGGGATGACGTCAAATCATCATGCCCCTTATGACCTGGGCTACACACGTACTACAATGGCCGGTACAAAGGGCCGCGAAGCCGCGAGGTGGAGCCAATCCCAACAAAGCCGGTCTCAGTTCGGATTGCAGGCTGCAACTCGCCTGCATGAAGTCGGAATTGCTAGTAATCGCGGATCAGCATGCCGCGGTGAATACGTTCCCGGGTCTTGTACACACCGCCCGTCACACCACGAGAGTTTACAACACCCGAAGTCGGTGGGGTAACCCGCAAGGGAGCCAGCCGCCGAAGGTGGGGTAGATGATTGGGGTGAAGTCGTAACAAGGTAGCCGTATCGGAAGGTGCGGCTGGATCACCTCCTTTCTAAGGAGCTCTTCGGAGCTAATCAAAGTCCACGGTCCGCAAGGAAGTGGCAAACGTTTCTTACGCTCATGTTCAGTTTTGAAAGAGCAATCTTTCGCAAAACCGGTTTGGTGATGACGGCGGAGGGGTTCCACGCGTACCCATCCCGAACACGACCGTTAAGCCCTCCAGCGCCAATGGTACTTGGACCGCAGGGTCCTGGGAGAGTAGGACGTTGCCAAGCCGGGCATGCTATTTTCTGCGCAAGCGGAAAGATGCGATGGCCTTTAGCTCAGCTGGTTAGAGCGCACCCCTGATAAGGGTGAGGTCGGTGGTTCGAGTCCACTAAGGCCAACCAATTTCATAACCCCTTGCACCTTGAAAACTGGATATCGAACCAAACTGCATACAATCTAACGATTGCATGCTGCGCGAAGAAGAATGAAGCATCTCTGCCTTACTAGTGTCAAACGACTGGGTTAAGCTAATAAGTGCGCACGGAGGATGCCTAGGCGCCAGGAGCCGATGAAGGACGCGACGAACAGCGATATGCTTCGGGGAGCTGTAAGTGAGCTTTGATCCGGAGATTTCCGAATGGGGAAACCCAGCTATCGTAATGGATAGTTACCTTCGAGTGAATACATAGCTCGTCGGAGGCATACCAGGGGAACTGAAACATCTAAGTACCCTGAGGAAGAGAAAACAACAGTGATTCCGTCAGTAGCGGCGAGCGAAAGCGGATTAGCCCAAACCAGAGGGCTTGCTCTCTGGGGTTGTAGGACGTCTCACATGGAGTGATAAAAGAGCATATTAGGCGAAGAGGTCTGGAAAGGCCTGCCACAGAAGGTAAAAGCCCTGTAGCCGAAAGTGTGTTCTCTCCGAGACGGATCCTGAGTACCGCGGGACACGTGAAACCCCGTGGGAATCCGGCAGGACCATCTGCCAAGGCTAAATACTCCCTGGCGACCGATAGCGAAGCAGTACCGTGAGGGAAAGGTGAAAAGCACCGCGGGAGCGGAGTGAAAGAGAACCTGAAACCGTGCGCTTACAAGAAGTCAGAGCCCGATCTAGGGGTGATGGCGTGCCTTTTGTAGAATGAACCGGCGAGTTACGTTCACGTGCAAGGTTAAGCTGATGAGGCGGAGCCGAAGGGAAACCGAGTCTGAATAGGGCGCTTAAGTACGTGGTCGTAGACCCGAAACCGTGTGATCTACCCCTGTGCAGGGTGAAGGTGCGGTAACACGCACTGGAGGCCCGAACTCGTGAGCGTTGAAAAGCTCTGGGATGACGTGGGGGTAGGGGAGAAATTCCAATCGAACTCGGAGATAGCTGGTTCTCCCCGAAATAGCTTTAGGGCTAGCCTCGAGGTTGAGCATCATGGAGGTAGAGCACTGATTGGGTGCGGGGCCCGCCAAGGGTTACCAAGTCCAGTCAAACTCCGAATGCCATGGATGTATACTCGGGAGTCAGACGGCGAGTGCTAAGATCCGTCGTCAAGAGGGAAAGAGCCCAGATCATCAGCTAAGGTCCCCAAGTGTGTGTTAAGTGGGAAAGGATGTGGAGTTGCGAAGACAACCAGGATGTTGGCTTAGAAGCAGCCACCATTTAAAGAGTGCGTAATAGCTCACTGGTCGAGTGACTCTGCGCCGAAAATGTAACGGGGCTAAACACACCACCGAAGCTATGGCATGCTTGGGTAGGGGAGCGTTGAATGCGGGTAGAAGTCAGACCGGAAGGACTGGTGGACTGCATTCAAGTGAGAATGCCGGTATGAGTAACGAAAAGACAGGTGAGAATCCTGTCCGCCGAAAGCCTAAGGGTTCCTGGGGTAGGTTCGTCCGCCCAGGGTAAGTCGGGACCTAAGGCGAGGCCGAAAGGCGTAGTCGATGGACAACAGGTTGAAATTCCTGTACCACCGTAATCCGTTATGAGCGATGGGGGGACGCAGGAGGGAAGCGACGCGAGCCGATGGATGTGCTCGTCCAAGCAGTGAGAGGGGTATGTAGGCAAATCCGCATACTGTAACCTTGAGCTGTGATGGGGAGGGAAAATCACAGTACCGAAGGTCGTACACCCACGCTGCCAAGAAAAGCCTCTAGCCAGGAGAAGGTGCCCGTACCGTAAACCGACACAGGTGGGCGAGATGAGAATTCTAAGGCGCGCGGAAGAACTCTCGTTAAGGAACTCGGCAAAATGACCCCGTAACTTCGGGAGAAGGGGTGCCTCGGTAGGGTGAATAGCCCGAGGGGGCCGCAGTGAAGAGGCCCAAGCGACTGTTTAGCAAAAACACAGGTCTGTGCGAAGCCGTAAGGCGAAGTATACGGGCTGACGCCTGCCCGGTGCTGGAAGGTTAAGGGGAGTGGTTAGGGGCAACCCGAAGCTGTGAACCGAAGCCCCAGTAAACGGCGGCCGTAACTATAACGGTCCTAAGGTAGCGAAATTCCTTGTCAGGTAAATTCTGACCCGCACGAATGGCGTAACGACTTGGGCGCTGTCTCAACGAGAGATCCGGTGAAATTTTAGTACCTGTGAAGATGCAGGTTACCCGCGACGTGACGGAAAGACCCCATGGAGCTTTACTGTAGCTTGATATTGAACTTTGGTACGGTCTGTACAGGATAGGTGGGAGCCGATGAAGCTGGGGCGCAAGCCTCAGTGGAGGCGCCGTTGGGATACCACCCTGATCGTATCGGAGTTCTAACCTGCTGCCCTGAATCGGGCAGAGGGACCGTGTCAGGCGGACAGTTTGACTGGGGCGGTCGCCTCCTAAAAAGTAACGGAGGCGCTCTAAGGTTCCCTCAGCGCGGTTGGAAATCGCGCGAAGAGTGCAAAGGCATAAGGGAGCTTGACTGCGAGACCTACAAGTCGAGCAGGGAGGAAACTCGGACTTAGTGATCCGGTGGTACCGAATGGAAGGGCCATCGCTCAACGGATAAAAGCTACCCTGGGGATAACAGGCTTATCTCCCCCAAGAGTCCACATCGACGGGGAGGTTTGGCACCTCGATGTCGGCTCATCGCATCCTGGGGCTGAAGTAGGTCCCAAGGGTTGGGCTGTTCGCCCATTAAAGCGGTACGCGAGCTGGGTTCAGAACGTCGTGAGACAGTTCGGTCCCTATCTGTCGCGGGCGTAGGAAATTTGAGAGGGGCTGTCCTTAGTACGAGAGGACCGGGATGGACGCACCGCTGGTGTACCAGTTGTTCCGCCAGGAGCATCGCTGGGTAGCCAAGTGCGGAAGGGATAAGCGCTGAAAGCATCTAAGCGCGAAGCCTGCCTCAAGATGAGATTTCCCAATTCGTAAGACCCCTGGAAGAACACCAGGTTGATAGGCTCGGGGTGGAAGCGCAGCAATGTGTGGAGCTGACGAGTACTAATCGGTCGAGGGCTTATCCTAACCTCGTGCGATGCAAATCGCTACGAACAGTGAATTGGCCTACAAAGCAAGACACTTCACCTTCTTCTAAGCGCGAGTTTGGTTCGTATCCGGTTTTCAGGGCGCAAGCTTTGAATGCCATGTTAAACATGGCTTGAAATGAAGCAATCTGGTCTGGTGATGACGGCGGAGGGGTTCCACGCGTACCCATCCCGAACACGACCGTTAAGCCCTCCAGCGCCGATGGTACTTGGACCGCAGGGTCCTGGGAGAGTAGGACGTCGCCAGGCTGGATGCATGCCCGAGCAGTCGACGAAGTCGACGACCAGGGCTGGATAGACAAGAGAAACACCCTTAACCGGGTGTTTTTTGTGTTTATATGGTGCGAAAGCGCTAATAGGCGATTTTTTTGAGCAATCCCTTCCTTTAGGCAACCGAATCCCCCGAATCCACCTGCGTAACGGTCTGAGAGACCGTAAGAGTGGGCCAATCCCCCGAATTCGCCTGCGTAACGGTCTGCGAGACCGTAAGAAGGAGCGAATCCCCCGAATCCGCCCGCGTAACGGTCTGCGAGACCGTAAGAAGGAGCGAATCCCCCGAATTCGCCTGCGTAACGGTCTGCGAGACCGTAAGAAGGAGCGAATCCCCCGAATCCGCCTGCGTAACGGTCTGAGAGACCGTAAGAGGCAATCGATGATCTTTCAGGAAATTGGCGTTACTTGCTTTACGGATGCCCCACCATGGGGCATATACCTCTACGTGAATGAGATCGTCGCAGAAAAAATGTTCCCCCGCGAAGTTGTCGCCTCAAAGCCCGCCCTTTTTTTCTGAATGCCCCGCGCTTGCCCATCCCCTCTTGCCGAGGAAACATACGATAACCATGTGTAAGATGAAGACGTCTGCGAACGGTGGTGAATCTGTTCAGATGAATATTGCGTTCGATATGTTTTTCGCCAAGACGGAGGCGATGAAGAGGGGGATCGGTCGCTATTCGCAAAATATGATCGAGGCCATTTTGCAGCAGGAAACGGGGCACTCCTATTATTATTTCTATCCGGACGTGAGCAAAGGCGCGGAATATCTGAAGGACCAGCTGCAGCAGTTTCTGTATCGCAACCGTATCGACGTGTACCATATGACGAGTCCGTTCAATCTTTTCCACCTGCCGGCGAATCTGTTTCAGGCTTACAGCGATACGATGCTGAACAAGGCATGGTTCGGCTACACTCGCGTTGCGGCCACGCTGTACGATGTCATCCCGCTTGTGCTGGAGCATCAGTACATGAACGATTTTGTCAGACCGATCTACATGCGGGTTATTGAGATGATCCGCTCATGCGACATTATTTACGCGATTTCGGAGACGACGAAAGCCGATGCCGTCAGGTTAACCGGAATGGATGCTGACAAAATCAGCGTCATTATGGGCGGCTACGATCCCAAATTCACCCCACTTCCCGCAGGAGCCATCCCAATGGCGCCATATCGTTACGGCATTGCGAAGCCTTACGTGCTATGCACGGGAGGCGACGATCCGCGTAAAAACCTGGCGCGGCTCATCGAAGCCTTCATTTCGGCGAATCGAATTCTGTCCAACGCTTACCAGCTCGTCATCGTCTACAACTCCTCGGAGGATGAGAAACAGGCCATGCTGGAGCATGCCCGTCTGCTCGGAGGAGAGGGCTCGATTGTCGTCACGGGCTATGTTCCGGACGGAGATCTGGTGGAGCTGTACCGGGCAGCTGCGTTGTTTGCTTTTCCATCGCTGTACGAAGGGTTCGGACTGCCGATCGTGGAAGCGATGGCTTGCGGCACCCCCGTGCTGACCTCCAACAATTCCTCGCTGGCGGAGATCGGAGGGGATGCAGTCTATCAAGTCGATCCCGCAAACCGGGACAGCATTGCGGAAGGCATCGTTCAGATGTTGACCCATCCGCAGTTGGCTCAGGAGCTGGCGGCCCGAGGGCTGCAGCAATCGCGGCAATACAACTGGGATTCGGTCGCGCAGAAGGTGATGGAAGGCTACGAGAAGGTATATCGGCGCAAAATCGCGGTTTTTGCATCGCGGCATCCTTTTTATCCGCAAGCCTACGGGGCGCTTTACTACACCGTGCCTTATTTAACGAACCGGGGGGAAGTCGACGTGTTCGTCGAACGGCTGCTGGACGACCGGGTCGGAGAAGAAAGGACGGAGGACAGTCCGATTGCGGTTTACGTTCATACCGATTTCGAGAGTCGCAAAGGTAAATACGATTTTGTCGTCTACGAGATCGGCAATGGGGAACGCTTTTCGTTTATCGCCCCCTATCTGACCGAGATGGCGCATATTCCCGGTATCGTCGTCTTACACGGCAGCAATCTGCATGAGCTGACCTGGAGGCTTACGATTGAACGCAACGATCTGCATGCGTATTATCGGGTACTGGCCAAGGAGTTCGGATCGCTTGCGCCGAACTGGATGGACGCCATACTTGGAGGGGCGGCGCCCCGTTCCGCCGTACCGCTCAATCGGTACTATTTGGAGCATGCCAAAGCCATTATTGTCGATGAACGGAACACAAGGGAACGGCTGCTGCAGGAGAAGTATCGCACGGTTATCGAAGCGCCGCCGCCCGCAATCTCGTCTGCGTCCGGCAAACCCGGCAAACCCGGCAAACCCGGCAATCCTGGCAGCCGTTCGCACATCCTCTTCGCAACGGTCTGCACGGAGCGAAGCGAAACGTCTTATCGCTTGATTCTTCGCTGCTTGAGAAGGCTGATCGACGAGGGTTGCTCGAATGTCAGCTATACGTTATTGTCCGGCGACGGGTCGGCACTCCCCGAAGGAGTAGAGGATCTAGTGACCGAGCTTGGGCTGGAGAAGTACGTTCACCTCAAGATCGCACCTCAGTATAAGCAGTATAAAAGACAGCTCGCTAAAGCGCATGCCGCGATCGAGCTGAGCGATCCGCAGGCCTATGCTTTGTCGGATATCGTGAATGAGCTGATCGCATCAGGCATTCCAACGATCATGTACGACGCGGATTTCTGCCGGTTCGTACCCGATGATGCGGCGATAAAAATTCAACCGGGAGACGATGTCGAAAATGCCTTGCTGTCAGCGATGCGTCGATTGTATCGCGACAAGGAGGACAGAGAAGCTCTATCTGCCCGCGCCTCGGCCTGCATGGGCGAGCTCCGCACGATGGTGACTTTCTCGGAAGCGCTGCAGGAGGCGATAGAGCTGAGCAGTTCCTTAGGCGAAAATCCGACGGTGCTATGGCGAATTCAGGAAAGTCCGGGAGGCGTCCCGCAAATCCGAACAACGTAACGAAGGAGGACGTGCGATGCTTCAATCGCAATTGTGCCGGGAGACGGATTTCTCGCAGACCTGGTTTGTCGACGCTTGCGTCAAGCTGAACGAACCGATGAGGTTTCACCGCAAGCTGTGGGAATGGTGTTATATTTACGAAGCGCTGCGCGAACGCGGCAAGCTGATGCCGTTCAGGCGCGGGCTTGGCTTCGGAGTGGGCAAGGAGCCGCTTGCTGCCGCGTTCGCTTCGCAGGGAGCGGAGATCGTAGCTACGGATCTGGACGTAGACCTCGCCAAAGCTCAAGGCTGGGTGGATACGAATCAGCATGCTGTCGGCCTCGCCGATCTCAATGAGAAGGGGCTTTGCGATCCGCACCAATTCCAGCAGCTGGTTTCTTATGAAAGCGCCGATATGAACAATATCCATCCCAAATACACGGGCCAATTCGATTTTACGTGGTCCTCCTGCAGCTTCGAGCATCTGGGATCGATCGAGCACGGCAAACGGTTTATCGTTAATCAGATGAAATGCCTTCGTCCCGGAGGAGTCGCCGTGCATACGACGGAGTACAATCTGACGTCTAACGTAGCTACGCTGGAAGCGCCGGTGCTGGTCATTTTCCGCCATCAGGATATTGAAGCGATGGCCGCGGAGCTTAGAGGAGAAGGCTATCTCGTAACGGTCGATTATACGGCGGGCACCGGACCGTTCGAATCTTATGTCGATCTTCCCCCCTATAGCAATCCCGTTCATCTTCGGCTTCTGCTCGGTCAATATGTCTCGACATCGATCGGTCTGATTATCGAGAAACCGTAACAAAAGACGAGGTGCATACGTCTCCGAAGGCAGCCGGGAAGCCGTTTCCCGATTGCTTCGCAAAGACGCATGCACCTCGCTCTTTCGATTCGGACTTTAGTTGCGCACCATGATCAAATCCCAATGCAAGTGACCGGTATGTGCGGCAAGCTCGTGTATCGTAACAGGCTTCATGCCCGATCCGTTCATTGCCACGTTAAAGATCGCAAAGCCTTTATCGTAAAACCTCTGCATGATAGGAGCAGGATCGATTCCGCCCCACAGAAATGGCAAGTACTCCATGAAGATCACCATCCGTCCGCTCGCGTCGATTACTTCGAACAGACTGTCCATAATATACGGCTCGCCGCCGTCGATATCGATCTTGATAACGTCAACTTTCGTATGGGGAAGGATCAGCTCCTTCAGGACAGCTTTGCGCACCTTGGTTTTAGTAGGCTTGATGAGCGGGGCCAACTGAGGATAGACAATGCTGGAACCTCCGTCTCCATTCGTCTCAATGACTTCCTCGCCGTTCTTATCCGAGACCATCACGCGGTGAAGCAGCACATGGGCGTATCCGTTGAGGGCGGCGCTCTTGATCAAATTGCGATGGTGGAACGGGTTGGGCTCGAACGCATGCACATACCCCGTAGGACCGACCTGCTTGGCGGCCAGAAGAGTAAAATAGCCGCTGTGCGAGCCGATATCCAGAACGATCATTCCGGGCCTGACAACGGAGAGGAAGGTGCCCGTCAGCCAGCTCTCCCACTGACCGGTAAGATAGATCGCCATGCAGACGGGGTCCCGCAAATCCAGAAACATGGCGGGACCGGCGTTTAAATTGGTCAATATCGTATGATCCCCTACATAGACGTAAGGTCTGGTCAGATCGAACAATTCAATTCCTCCTAAATTCGTTTACGCCTCTTTCAGGATGAGTACAGGGACTCTGACACGACAATGCGCGGCATTGTGCTGATACAGACGGATTTCCGCTTGCTGCTCTTCGAGCCCGATTTCGATCGGTTCGGACAACTGCTCGCTGCGAAGGATGGTGCGGCTCCACAGAAGGCGTCGTCCTCGATTGGAAGTCATCTCCAACGTAAACTCGCCCGGACCGTCGATTTCGAACGAGGCTTGCAGGATATAGCTCTTGGGGGCCAACGTTAGCGACGGACCATAGAAAATGTAACCGGGACGAACCGCCGGAAAATAGCCGTCCTTATCAAAGCCGGCCGGTCGGACAAAAGGGGTGAAATAGACGCTGGAGACGGCCGGAGCGGACAAGAAGCTCAACGGTTCGTGGGCCAGCGGAGCGGAAGCGACGTCGCGTCCGATCTTCCTCATATGAATGACTGCAATGCCGTTGGCGAACATGAAGGGGCTGTCGAAACGCGCCTCCGCAACTTCCTCCTTCTCGCATTGAATCCAGCACTGCTTGGGATTGTTCAGATGCATATCCATATCGAGCTTGCGGAAATAGGAGATCTCCAGCGCTTCGGCGGGGACGCCGTAGCTGTCGGTCAGCAGCCTGAGGTACTCGTCGCTGAACTGGATGAGCCACCCCATGTCCATCAGTTTGCCGAAAGGCACGGTAACGAGAGCGGAGCCGCCCGGCTCCAGCAAATTATACAAGTGGCGAAGGGCGAGGAGCGGGGCTTCGCGATCGCCCGATTTCTGCTCTCCGTACGCATGCTGGCCGATATGCTCTACCGTAGAGAGGCAGAGAATCAAAGAATGCTTGCGCGTATAGTCCATCAGATCTTCGTTCAGCACGCCGGGTGCTTCCTCGAATTTGTCCAGGACGATGCGGTTTTTCAGCTCGGGGTGCGGATCGAGCAGCGACAAGTAATTGGCGAAGACGTTGCCGATCTCCAGATACGGCTCACGAATCCCTGCTTCCATCCGGCGAAGAAAACGGATTGCGATCGGTATTTCTATCGTGCGTTCGGAACAATTGCCGTAGGGGAGCTGATTGTAGGGAAGCGGCTCCCGGTCGCATAGAAAATAGTTGAACAGCTCCAGGTCGGTAATTCCCATAGGGCGCACTCCTTCCTTAACGGGGTAGATAATTCACACCAGTAATGAAGTATATGCGGCTAACGTTATTGTGCATGGACAAATGTCGGTACAGGTCGCGTTAAGGGCGGCGAGGGCGAAGCAACCCCGCTCAAGCGTTCATATACTGACGAAAAGGAGTGGCAATGAAAGAGAGGCGGTGTTTAAGTGACCTGTACGGGAGTTTACTGGGTCGGCCCGGTGTACGATATGGGCGGTTACGGGAACGTATCGCGAAACTACTTGCGGGCGCTGGAGGCGGCGGACATTCCCGTCTATATCGCTCCGAGTATGGCCACCCGGCATAATACGGAAATTGGGGAAGAGACGGTAAACTGGCTGGAGCGGCTGTCTACGGGCAACATCGGAGACCGACCGGTCTGCGTCCAGCACGGGGTTCCGGCTCATTTCCATATGCATCGCCCCAGTGTAAGAGTTACGGGAACGATCGGTGTCACGTTGTTCGAGACCGACCGCGTTCCGGTCGATTGGCCGCGTCTGTGCAACCAATTAGATGAAGTTTGGGTGCCTTCCAAGTTTAACTACGATACGTTTTCGCGAAGCGGTGTCGATGCCTCCAAGCTGCGGGTCGTTCCTTATCCGATCGACGTGACGCGCTTTTACCCGGGCAGGCCGTATAACCGGGTCGTCTTCTCTCCTCCGCTCAGGAATTTCTCGTTCCTTTACGTATTCGGATTCGATTTTCGCAAAGGCGTTGACTTGCTGATCTATTCGTTCTGCAGGGAGTTCGACCGGACGGAGGACGTCTCGCTCGTGCTGAAGGTTTATGTGCACAGCGGCTATAAACCGGAGGACGTCATGGCGGTTATTCGCACTTACGTTCC
This sequence comes from Cohnella sp. LGH, assembly GCF_017671885.1. Taxonomy (NCBI): domain Bacteria; kingdom Bacillati; phylum Bacillota; class Bacilli; order Caryophanales; family Paenibacillaceae; genus Cohnella; species Cohnella sp. LGH. The sequence goes on along the minus strand of NZ_CP072117.1, from coordinate 7,937,156 downwards.
CGCAGATCGGCTGTTCTCGCAAATTTTCGTTATCGTTGAACCGTTCGGCGAGCAGGAGCTGATCGATCTGTATTTAAGCTGCGACGCTTACGTATCCGTAGACCGGGCCGGCTGGGGGATGCCCGCGATGGAAATGATGGCGCTCGGCAAGCCGGCGATCGGTCTGAACTGGGGAGGATACACGGAATTTATGAATGAGGACAACAGCGTGCTGATCGAGCCGGAGAAGGAGCTGGTGCCGGTCGACGCCAAGCTGCAGTCCGAACGTCCGGAATATTACTACAGCCATATGTGGGCCGACATTCGGCCCGATCGCGTAGGTGGGGCGATGCGGGAATTGTACGAGGACAGGGCTAAGCGGGAGAAAATCAGCAGAAAGGCGGCTTTCGACGTTCATTTCGAATATTCCCCTTCCGTTGTCGGAAGCAGGATCAAGCAGCTGTTGGGCATGCGGTAACGGGGTTCCGCTCGTAGGCGACGGAGCAGGGCGGATGGACCATTTTGCGGCGCGGTAGTTAATCGTCCATGCCGTCAGGGCGGGCGATCCATACAATAAACCGTGTATTTGCAGCGGTCGATCCGCCGGGATCGGATTCCGTTGATATCAGCGAAGGGGACAGACAAATGAAAATCGTCATAATGGCAGGCGGCAAAGGCAGCCGTCTATGGCCGAGAAGCGTGGAGGATCGGCCCAAGCAGTTTCTCGCGTTGACCTCGGAGGAGACGATGCTCCAGTTGACGTACCGCCGTTTGGCCCGAATCGTCCCTCCGAAGCAGATCTATGTCGTCACCGCGGAGTTATATCGGTCACTCGTTCTGGAGCAACTGCCCGAATTGAACGAGAGTCGGCTTATTTTGGAGCCTGTGCAGCGGGATACGGGGCCGTGCGTGGCGTTGTCGGCGCTGTATTTTCTTCGGCAGGAAGACAATGAGACGCTCGTCATGATGCCGTCCGATCAGCATATCCCGAATATTCTCGCACTGTATGAAGCGTTCTGCAAAGCGGAGGCGATCGCCGACGCCTCCAGCGCCATCGTGACGCTGGGCATCGTCCCGGTTCGTCCCGAGACGAATTACGGTTACATTCAGACCGCCGGGGGAAAAGGAATCGAGGGCGAGCGGCAGGTCATCGCTTTCATCGAGAAGCCGGACTTGGAGACGGCCTGCCAATTGGCGGCGAAGCCGGACGTTTTCTGGAACAGCGGCATAATCGTATGGCGGCCGTCTACGATCGCGGAGGCAATGGAGAAGCACCAGCCGACCATCTGGAACGCGCTTTCGCAAGCAGGTCAGCATACGGAAAAGGTGTACGCCAGCCTGCCGAAAATATCGGTTGATTACGCCGTGTTGGAAAAGGCGGATAATTTGTTTACGCTGCCGTTCCGCTATGAGTGGGAGGACATGGGAAGCTGGGCTTCGCTGGAGAGAATCCGGGAGGAGGAGGCGGACTCGAACGGCAATATTTTGCACGGCTCCGTCCATGCGTTCGATTCGAGCCACAGCATTATTTTCTCCGAAGGTCGCAAGACGATCGTAATAGGAGCGGAAGACCTGATTATCGTCTCGACCGCGGAAGGCGTATTGATCTGCCATAAGTCAATGGAGCAGAAGCTAAAATCGATCGTTCAGCACGTGGAAAAACAGGGGGGAGGCGTCGGTTGATGAAAGCGCTCGTGACCGGCATATCGGGTTTCGTGGGTAGTCATATGGCGGAATTTCTGCTGCGCCAGGGCGTGGAAGTGGTCGGAACGATTCGCAACCGGAGCCGGATGGACCATATCTCTCATTTGCGGAAGGACATTCGTCTCGCGGAGTGCGAGCTGCGCGATCCATTCTCGGTAGAGACGCTGATCGGTCAGGAGAAGCCGGATCTTATTTTCCATCTTGCGGCGCAGAGCTTCGTGCCGACGTCGTGGAATTCGCCAATCGATACGATTCATAACAATGTCGCGGGTCAGGTTAATCTGTTCGAAGCCGTTCGCAGGTTCGAGTTGCCGGCGAAAATCCAGATCGCTTGCTCAAGTGAGGAATACGGTCAAGTGGAGCCGGAGGAGACGCCGATTCGGGAAACAAACCCGCTTCGTCCGCTGAGCCCCTACGCGATCAGTAAAGTAGCGCAGGATTATTTGGGCTACCAATATTTTAGAAGCTACGGATTGCACGTCGTTCGAACGATTACGTTTAATCATACCGGTCCGCGCCGCGGGGAAAACTTCGTAACGTCCAATTTCGCCAAACAGATCGTCGATATCGAGAAGGGCCGGAAAGCGCCCGTCATTCATGTCGGCAATTTGGAAGCCAAACGCGATTTCACCGACGTGCGCGACGTTGTCCGCGGCTATTGGCTGGCCTTGGAGAAGGGGCAGCCGGGCGAAAACTATAATATCGCGTCTGGAACCTGTTACACGATCGCCGAGATGCTGAATACGCTGCTGAGCTTCAGCAACGTCAATATTGAAGTGCAGACCGATTCGAGCCGACTGCGTCCTTCGGACGTGCAAATCCTGCTCGGGGATTACCGTAAATTTAACGAAGCGACAGGGTGGAAGCCGGAAATTCCGTTCGAACGGACGATGCAGGATCTCCTTCAATACTGGCGCTCGCAGCCTTGAAGGAAGGAGAGGACTAATGGATAATCTGTGCACGATTGTCTCTAAAAATTATATCGCGTTTGCCCGAACGCTTGGGCAATCGTTCCTTGAGCAGCATCCGACTGGCAAAGTGTACGTTTTGCTGGCTGATGAGGACGACGGGACGCTTGCGCATCGCGAAGAGCCGTTCGAATGGGTGCGCCTGCCCGAGATCGGTCTGCCGATTTGGCCCGATATGCGATTCCAGTATGACATTACGGAATTCAATACGGCGGTAAAACCGTTCTTTCTCGAATATTTGCTGCTTAAGCGGGGACTGGAATCGATTGTGTACATGGATCCCGACATTCTCATCACGCACCGGATGGACGATCTGTACCGGCTGCTGCCGCAGCATGCGATCGTGCTGACTCCGCATATTTTGACGCCTCTTCCATCCGACCGGCATAAGCCCGGCGAGGCGGAGCTGCTGCAGGCGGGAGTATACAATCTCGGCTTTATCGCTTTGCACGGTACGGACGAGACGTTCAAGATGCTGCGCTGGTGGAAAGACAGGCTGACATGCGAATGTCTGATGGAGCCCGCTCAAGGCTACCACGTCGATCAGAAATGGATGGACTTCGCGCCGGCTCTGTTCGAGGGCGTTCATATTTTGAAGGACCCGGCATACAATGCCGCATATTGGAATCTTCACGAACGGCCGATCCTTTGGCGCAACGGGATGTACGAGATATACGGGAAGCCGTTGATCTTCTACCATTTCAGCGGTCTGACTCCGGATCTTTCCCGCATCTCGAAGCATCAGAACCGTCACCAATGGACGGATGCTCCGCATTTGCACGGGCTGTTCAACGCCTACGTCTCTCGCCTGATCGCGAACGGCTATCCGACAACGGCAGGCAGCCGTTATACCTACAATTACTTCGATAACGGCGTCGTAATTCCGACAGTCGCCCGCAAGCTGTATCGGAAGCTCGGAGCGCCATCGACGTTCGGCAACCCTTTCCACACGCTGACTCCGAACGGATTCTACCGCTGGCTGTTCGCTCCGGCGAGCGTCGCCGCTCCGATGCCGAATTTGCTGAAGGAAATCTACGAGACTCGGGTCGACCTGCAAAGGCTGTTTCCCGCCGCTCACGGAGCGGACCGGCAGGGATTGATGACCTGGGCCAGGCAGTTCGTTCCGATCGAATACGGCATGGACCCGATTGTCTGGCAACCGGTGATCGATTCCATGATCTACGCTTAGGAGGGGGACGGTATGTTGCCTGGCGTCAATCTGATCGGATACGCGAGATATGAGATGGGGATCGGCGAGTCCTGCAGGCTGGCGGCCAAGGCGCTGAGCGCAGCGGGAATTCCGTTCGGCATTCTGAACTACTCGGGCGGCAATATTTCGCGCGATCGGGATTTGTCCTGGAGCTCGGCCGAGATCGACGCGCCGCTCTACCCCGTCAATCTGTTTCACATCAATGCCGATCGGATGCCGCTCGCCTATTCGGAGCTTGGAGAGGAATGGTTCGGGGGAAGAACGAACATCGGTTACTGGCACTGGGAGCTTCCGGAGTTTCCCGACGAATACGCCGAAGGCTTTCGTCATTTGGACGAAGTATGGGTTCCTTCGGCCTTCGTCCGGGACAGCGTGGCGCGCAAATCCCCCGTTCCCGTCTACGTCGTCCCTCATGGCATTCGAGTGGAGGTTCCCCAAGACGTCCAGCGGAAATCGTTCGGCCTGCCGGAGAAAAAGTTTCTGTTCCTATGCATGTACGATACTTACAGCTATTCTTCGCGCAAAAATCCGTCGGCCGTTCTGAGGGCTTATCGCTTAGCTGTCGAGCGATACGGTATGCAGGCCGGGCTGGTTATCAAAATGAACAATCCACAGCAGGCGGAGGTCGACAATCTGCAGCAGGAGGCGGAGGGACTGCCGAACGTGCGGATCGTCGATCGGGTGCTCAGCCGCTCCGAAGCCAACGCTCTGCTTGCTTGCGCGGATTGCTACATTGCGTTGCATCGCTCCGAAGGCTTCGGCCTGCCTCTGGCTGAAGCGATGTATCTTGGCAAACCGGTCATCGGAACGCATTGGTCGGGCAACGCGGATTTTATGGACGAGATGAACTCAGGTGCGGTGCGCTATCGTCTAACCCGGATCGGAACCCACTACGGCCCGTATAAGGCGCACCAGCAATGGGCGGAGCCCGATCAGGAGCATGCCGTCCATCTCATGTGGAAAGCAGTGTACGACGAGGAATGGAGACGGCGGATCGCCAGCAACGGACAGAGAACGATCCGAACTTTTTTTTCCCCGGAAGCGGTTGGCGAGAAGATCCGGGAGCGGTTGGAGAAGCGAAGGAACGGTCCGGAACCGGGTCGAAGCGGATAAAAGCATGGCTGTCCGGGAGGCGATGCGGCCTCGTGAATCCGGGCAGCTTTTTTTGCTTTTTCCGCAGCATCGGAATCTCGTGCATGCGAAGTTGCATTTTTCAAAAAGCGGCGTATAATAAAGTTATAGTCAAAGAAAGTCAAAGTCAGATCCACCCCTCATTGACTAACCGGCTATGCCGGCTTGGATCGAAGAAAGGAGGTTGGACGTTGCGTAATATTTCCGATCTTATCGAACACTACCTTAAGCAGAGTCTGGAGAACAGCCAGGCAGGCGCTATTGAAATTCAGCGGAGCGAGCTGGCCGACAGATTCTCCTGCGTGCCGTCGCAGATCAATTATGTAATCAGCACGAGGTTCACGCTTGAGAAGGGCTACTACGTGGAAAGCAAACGCGGAGGCGGAGGCTACATCCGTATTCAGCGCGTGAGCCTGCCGTCGGTCGAGGCCGTACAGCGCCATATCCGTCAGACGGTCGGGGAACGGATCGACCAGACAACCGCGGAGGGTCTGATTTACCAGTTGGAGGAGGCCCGGTTTCTGACCGAGAGGGAAGCGCATTTGCTGAAGGCGGCCGTCTCGCGGGATGCGTTGGCGCTTAAGCTTCCGGTCAGAGACGAGATTCGGGCGAAGCTGCTCAAGGCGATGCTGATCGCCTTGCTTGCGAAATGACGGGAGGAGGAAGAAGGCTATGCAGTGCCAGGAATGCGGCAAACGGCCGGCTACGCTTCATTTTACGAAGTTCGTCAACGGGGAGAAAACCGAGCTGCACATCTGCGAGACGTGCGCCAGGGACAAAGGGGAGATGCTTCCCGGGACGGCCGGAGGATTTTCCATTCATAATCTGCTTTCCGGATTGCTCGACTTCGAGCCCCGGAACCAGACGGTCAAGCCGGCGGTTAAGTGCGAAGCTTGCGGGATGACCTATACTCAGTTCAGCAAGGTAGGACGTTTCGGGTGCAGCGAGTGCTACAAGCAATTCTCCGAGCGGCTAGATCCGCTTCTGAAGCGGGTACACGGCAGCACGGTCCACGTTGGCAAAATGCCGAAGCGGGCGGCCGGTCACTTGAAGACGAAGCGCGAAATCGAGCGGCTGAAGAAGGAAATGCAGGGCAGGATCGAGCGGGAGGATTTCGAGACCGCCGCGCAGCTGCGAGACCGGATCCGCGAGCTCGAGAGCGAAATGAGCGGATGAAAGGGAGGGGTTGAACGATGGCGAAAAGAAAATTCACGAAGCAAGCGCTCAGTCAGTGGATGAAAGGGGAAGGCCCCGAATCCGAGGTCGTGATCAGCAGCCGCGTGCGAATCGCGCGCAACTTGCGGAATATTCCTTTTCCGCTGATGGCCAGTCCCGAACAATCGCTGTCGGCGGCGGACCAGCTTCTCGGGGTGGCGGAGAGCGGGCGGCTGAACGGCTTGGGCAAGATCGATCAGATTCGGCTTGCGGAGCTGACCGAGCTGGAGAAGCTGGTGCTGGTCGAGAAGCATCTGATCAGCCCCAATCTGGCGAATGAATCGCGCAACGGGGCTCTGATTCTGAGTCCAAAAGAAGATATTAGTGTAATGATTAACGAAGAGGACCATCTTCGCATTCAATGTTTATACCCGGGATTTCAGGTGAATGAGGCTTGGGATTCGGCCAGCAAGATCGACGATATTTTCGAGGAACAGGTTGATTACGCCTTCGATGAGAAGCACGGATACTTAACGAGCTGTCCGACCAACGTCGGCACGGGCATACGCGTATCGGTCATGATGCACCTGCCCGCGCTCGTCATGACGGGACAGATCAACCGGATTTTGTCGGCGGTGACGCAGGTCGGGCTGGCCGTCAGAGGCATCTACGGCGAGGGCAGCGAAGCGACGGGCAACCTGTTCCAAGTCTCCAACCAGGCGACGCTCGGACAGTCGGAGCAGGAGATTATCGACAATCTATTCCAGGTAGCGCATCAGATCATCGAGCACGAGAAGTCGGCGCGGGTGAAGCTGCTCGGCGAATCGAGGCTGCGTGTAGAGGACCGCGTGCGCAGATCGTACGGCGTTTTGACACAGGCGCTGATCATCGACTCGAAGGAAGCCGCGCAGCGCCTGTCCGATATTCGCCTCGGTTCCCATCTGGGGCTGCTGCCGGAGGTTGAGCCGCACGCATTGAACGAATTGCTCGTCTCGACGCAGCCGGGCTTCCTGCAATTGACGTTTGGGGAAGCGATGAGCCCGGAGGATCGCGATAAGTCGCGGGCGGAATTAATCCGCACTCGACTGGCAACTCTTTCATAAATGTTTTATTCTAAATTTATTAGGAGGTGTGTCTCATGATGTTTGGCAGATTTACGGAACGCGCGCAGAAGGTGTTGGCCCTGGCCCAGGAAGAAGCAGTGCGGTTGGGACACAACAATATCGGTACGGAGCATATTCTTCTCGGCTTGATTCGGGAAGGGGAGAGCATCGCCGCCAAGGCGCTGATCGCTCTCGGATTGGGATTGGAGAAAATTCAGGACGAGGTGGAATCGCTCATCGGCCGCGGACAGGAGCAGCCGACGAACATTGCTTATACGCCTCGAGCGAAGAAGGTCATCGAACTGTCGATGGACGAGGCGCGTAAGCTCGGCCACACTTACGTCGGCACGGAGCATATTTTGCTCGGACTCATTCGCGAAGGCGAAGGCGTCGCCGCCCGGGTGCTGAACAATCTGGGCATCAGCTTGAACAAGGCGCGCCAGCAAGTGCTTCAGCTGCTCGGCAGCAACGAGAACGCATCGCCGAACCACGGTCCGTCCGCCAATGTCAGCACCCCGACGCTGGACGGCCTGGCCCGCGACTTGACCGCAAGCGCGCGGGAAGGCAATATTGACCCCGTCATCGGACGGCAGAAGGAAATCGAGCGCGTCATCCAAGTGCTTTCCCGCCGGACGAAAAACAACCCGGTGCTGATCGGGGAGCCGGGCGTCGGCAAAACGGCGATCGCCGAAGGGCTGGCCCAACGCATCGTCAACAACGAAATTCCCGAGACGCTGCGCGATAAGCGCGTCATGACGCTGGATATGGGCTCGGTCGTCGCAGGCACGAAGTACCGCGGCGAGTTCGAGGACCGTCTGAAAAAAATCATGGACGAAATTCGTCAAGCCGGCAACGTCATCCTATTCATCGACGAGCTGCATACGCTCATCGGAGCGGGCGGCGCGGAAGGCGCGATCGACGCCTCCAACATTTTGAAGCCGGCGCTGGCACGCGGCGAACTGCAGTGCATCGGCGCGACGACGCTGGACGAATATCGCAAATATATCGAGAAGGATGCGGCTCTGGAGCGCCGGTTCCAGCCGATTACGGTGGATCAGCCGACTCCGGAAGAAGCGGTGCAAATTCTGCTTGGGCTGCGCGATCGCTACGAAGCGCATCACCGGGTGAAAATTACCGACGAGGCGATCGATGCGGCGGTGAAGCTGTCCGATCGCTACATTCCCGACCGGTTCCTGCCGGACAAAGCGATCGACTTGATCGACGAAGCCGGCTCCAAGGTTCGGCTGAATTCCTACACGGTTCCGCCTAATCTAAAGCAGCTTGAGACGCGTCTGGAGGACATCCGCAAGGAGAAGGACGCCGCCGTTCAAAGCCAGGAGTTCGAGAAAGCGGCCGCTCTGCGCGATACCGAGCAGAAAATCCGCGAAGAGCTGGATTTCACGAAAAACCAGTGGAAGGAAAAGCAAGGCCGCACCGATTCCGAAGTGACGCCTGAGGATATCGCTCAGGTTGTGGCAAGCTGGACCGGCATCCCGGTCAGCAAGCTGGCGGAGGAGGAGACGGAGCGCCTGCTGAAGATGGAAAGCATTCTGCACGATCGCGTCATCGGCCAGGAGGAAGCCGTTAAATCGGTGTCCCGCGCCATTCGCCGCGCTCGCGCCGGACTCAAGGATCCGAAGCGTCCGATGGGCTCCTTCATTTTCCTCGGACCTACGGGTGTCGGCAAGACCGAGCTGGCCCGCGCGATTGCGGAGGCCATGTTCGGAGACGAGAACGCGGTTATCCGCATCGACATGTCGGAGTACATGGAGAAGCACTCCACGTCCCGCCTCGTCGGAGCGCCTCCGGGATACGTCGGTTATGACGAAGGCGGCCAACTGACCGAGAAAGTGCGCCGTAAGCCGTACTCGGTCGTGCTGCTGGACGAGATCGAGAAGGCGCATCCGGAAGTGTTTAATATTTTGCTGCAAGTGCTGGAAGACGGCCGTCTGACCGATTCCAAGGGTCGTTCGGTAGACTTCCGCAACACGCTGATCATCATGACGTCCAACGTAGGCGCGGAGCAGATCCGGAAAAACTCCACGCTCGGCTTCACCGCCGCGCAGGATGCGGGACGCGACTATCAGAACATGAAGGAGAAGGTGCTGGCGGAGCTGAAGAAGTCGTTCCGTCCGGAGTTCCTGAACCGGATCGACGAATCGATCGTGTTCCACCCTCTGAACGAGGAGCACATCGCTCAGATCGTAACGCTGATGGCCGACGATCTTCGCAAGCGCCTTGTCGAGCACAACGTCAGCTTCGAGCTGACCGACTCGGCCAAAGCGTTCCTGGCGAAGGAAGGCTACGATCCGCAATATGGAGCGCGTCCGCTGCGCAGAGCGATCCAGAAGCATATCGAGGATCGGCTGTCGGAGGATTTGCTGCTCGGCAAAATCGCCAAAGGCCACGCTCTTGTTATCGACGAGGAGAATGGAAGTCTCGTAGTTAAACTGAAAGGCGAGATTGAGCTGTCCAAGGCTTAAGACGCCATAAAAAAACCGTTCCGTAAGGCTCGCGCCTGGAACGGTTTTTTTTATGGCGTCGTCCCTCAAGTTTCGTCCTCGGACGAATGGACGCGGACAGTCCTCGTGCGGTAATCGCTCGGGGGATTTGCGCGGTCGGACCGCGCCGCCGTTCGGGCGATGCCGCGACTCGGGAACGAATCCGGACGCGCATTAGCCGAAAGAAGAGGCGCTGATTTCTACGGGACCTATGACGGCAACGGTCAATCCGGGAGTTACGCTCTCGATAGAAAGCGTATAAATCTGAGGGCCGGAAGGAGAGTTTCCATCGATGGTCAGCAAGGAGTTCAATTGGAACGTGGTGAACGAAGCTTCGATGCCGATCCGGGAATAATAGATTTCTGTACCTCCGCGACGAATGCGATACAGAACGGACCCGGAACCCGGATTGCTCTGGATGCCGACCGTTGCAACGATTTGAACATATCGGGGCACCGTATTCGGAACGCTGACGATGACGGAAGCGATGTCCGTTTTGGCCGGGGTCAGCGGGACCGCAATGTTTGTCCCTCCGGCAATCGGAGTGACTACGGTCGCGTTGTAATTGAATAACGTCGTCATATCATGACCTCCTTTCCTTGTCGGATAACACATCATATGCTTGGCCACTGGAAAAGACAGGATGAATCGGCATGAGCGATACTACATTTTTATTCGCGACAGGCCATAAGTCCCGGCGGGTTTCTCAAAACGGGGGAGTGTCTCCGTTCACATTTTTGTAAATTGTTAAAATGACGGCAACAGGAGTATAATAGCTTTTAGTACAATAATGATCAGGTGATTACTAATGCAGGTTTTAAAGGAGGAAGTGCGCAGCGCCATTTTGCTGGCCGCATACGAGGAGTTTCGGCAGAGCGGTTATTCGGAAGCGTCGATACGCCGGATTGCCGCCGCCGCCGGAATGACCTCGGGCAACATTTATCGCTATTTTCGCAATAAGGAGGATTTGTTCGACGCTATTGTCGGTCCTCTCTATAGCGAATATAGCCGTTACGCGCAGGAATACTTGCAAACTGCCGAAGGGATCGTGACGGGTGGCTGGGACGTCCAGGCGAGAACGATCTTCTTCGAACGGGTTCAGGCTACGCTCATCGGATTGTTGATGGCGTCCGGCCCCAGTCTGCTGCTGCTGCTGTGCCGCAGCGAAGGCTCGAAGTACGAAAGCATCCGCAGCGAGCTTACCGGGTTCGTCGAAAGCCTGCTGACGAAAACCTTCTCGGCCGCTAAAGCAGCGGCAGGACCGCTGAACGAGAACGAACGGATCGAGATCGGCATGCTGTCGGCGACCTTGATTGAAGGCGTTGCCTGGATCGCGGCTAAGTATCACGATTCCGAAAGATTAGGAACGTTGGTCGAGCAATTGATCGATGTGTTCGGCGGCAGAGTGGAGAAAAGGTTGTTGGTTTACCGGGATCTTATCGGGTGAAGCGCTCAATCGTTTCTTCGAGCGGACTTGGCGGAGTGAAGAGAGACTGAGGAGAGAAGGAGAGGAAACGAAATGCAACGAATTATACGCTGGCGCTGGCCGCTATTGGCGATATGGCTGGCTGTTACCGTCGTGCTGACGGTCATTCAGCCGGACGTCAACGCCATCCTGCACGAACGCGGACAAAACCCGCTTTCTGCGGACAGCCGCGCCGTCATCGCTCACGATCTGCTCAAGAAAATGAGCAATGTCAAGGGGCGGAGCGATATCGTCGTCTTTTTCAAGGAAGAAGGACTGTCCGAGGACGACATGAAGAGTATCAAAAGCGGGGTAGAAGGAATCCAAGCGAAGTCGGATGCGCTTGGCGCGGCGGAGCTGATCGATCCGTTCTCCTCCCCGGAAGCGGGCAAGCAGTTGATCTCGCAAGATCGTACGACGGTTATGGTCCCGTTCGTGCTCCAGGTCAACGGGCGCAGCGTGGACGATATTGGCGATCAATTCACCGAGGCGCTCAAAGACGTACAGGTTCCGTTTTATTTGACGGGCGAAGACTTTATTGAAAACGACTATTTGAAGGCGACGATCGCCGGGGTCGAGAAGAGCGCCGCGCTGACGGTCATTTTCATTTTGGTCGTGCTGCTGCTGATGTTCCGTTCCATCGTCATTCCTTTCGTGTCGCTGCTGACGGTGGGGATATCGTATCTGGTGTCGATGGGGATCGCGGCTCAACTGATCGATAAGCTTGAATTTCCGATCACCAGCGTAACCCAGATGCTGCTTGTGCTGATCCTGTTCGGAATCGGAACGGACTACAATATTTTGTTGTTCAACCGATTCAAGGAGGAGCTGTCCCAGGGTAAAACGACGGACGAAGCGATCATCGCTTCCTACCGGACTGCGGGCAAGACGATCATCTACAGCATTCTGACGGTGTTTATCGCGTTTGCGGGCTTAACGTTCTCGGATTTCGGCATCTATCAGTCGGCGAACGTAGTCGCGATCGGAACCGTCATTCTGGTGCTCGTGCTCCTGACGCTGACGCCGTTCGTGATGAAGACGTTCGGGGCGAAGCTGTTCTGGCCTTCTCGCGGAGCGGCCGGGCATAAGGAAAGCCGACTGATGGCGGGGCTGACTCAAACGGCGGTTAAGCGGCCTCTGATCACGATTGCCGTCATTGTCGCGCTGCTGATTCCCGTCTTCCTGACCAGCGGCCAGAAGCTCAGCTTCGACCAATTGGCGGAGCTCGGCGACGACCATCCGTCGACCAAGGCGTTCGGCATCGTGGCCGAGAGGTTCAGCAGAGGGCAGGCTTTGCCGACGACGCTTGTGATCGAAGGCAAGGAAGAGCTGGACAACAACGAGGCTTTGGCAGTAATCGACGATCTGACGAACGCGATCAGGGATATTCCGGGCGTGCACCAAGTGTCCGGAGTCACTCAGCCGGAAGGCAAGCCAATTGACGAATTCTATATTAAGGGCCAGACGGCCGAGGTGACCAAAGGCATTGCCGCATCGCGAGACGGAGTTGACGCCGTGCGGGACGGACTGGATCAGATGCGTTCCGAGCTGAAGTCGCCCGACTTCTCGCAGGTGAAGCAGTTGGCGGAAGGCACCGGCCAGGTACGGGACGGATTGGATCAGGTCACCGACGCGGTGAACCGGATCGTCTCCGGTATCGGCGACGGAGCAAGCGGAGGCCGCGCGCTGGAAGAAGGAATCGCCAAGCTGCGCGGAGGCATGACGGACATCGCCGCGCAAACCGGCGTGCTGGCTGACGCGCTCGAACGGCTTCGCCAAGGCTACGAAGCGCTCGGGGGCGGCTACAAGGAGCTTGGGAACGGAATTCCGGAGCTGCAGAACGGTATGGCCGGAATGAACGGCCTAATCGACAAACTGGGGCAGACGCATAGCGAATTGGCCGAAGACCAGGACTACGCGACGCTTCGCAGCACGGGACAACAGCTGGCGACCGCTCTGGCCGGCATTGCCGACGGATTTGCCCAATTGGAACGTAATTCGTCCGAGCTGCAAACCGGATTAGGCTCTTCCGCCGACGGCTTGCGGAAGCTGGCTGCAGGACAGCAGCAGATCGTGGGCGGGCTGAAGGAGCTGGAGCAGGGAGCCAAGCAACTGTCCTCCGGCCTGTCTCAAGGAGAATCCGGCGGCCAGAAGCTCGCGGCTTCGATGAAGCGGCTGAGCGGGGCGTTGGCCGACATCGAAGAAGGCCAGAAGCAGTTGAACGAAGGGCTCGGAGCTCTGAACGGGGGCTTCGATCAGTTGAAGGACGGACTGCAGAAGAGCGGTCAAGGACTGTCGGACATTTCGGACGGCTTGAAGATGACCGGGGATTTCCTCGTGCAGATGGGAACGACGAAGACGTTCTTCATTCCGCGCGAGGCTCTGGAGAGCGAGCAATTCGCCCAGGCGAAGGATGCTTTCATGTCGAAGAATCGCACGGTGACAAAGCTGATCGTCGTGCTGAACGAGGATCCGTATTCCCCCGAAGCGCTTAAGATTATCGACCAGGTCAACGCCACGACGGACAGCCGCCTCGACGGCACCGTGCTGGCCGATGCGGCTCGCGGAGCGGCGGGACCGACATCGATTACGCACGATATGAACGAGTCTCAGCTGGCGTCGTTCAATAGCGCGGCGATTATCGTCATCGTCAGCGTCTTCCTGGTGCTGCTGATGGTCATTCGTTCGATATTGCCTGCATTGTACATTGTGCTGTCGCTTATCGCTTCCTATTATGTGGCGATGGGGGCCTCTAAGCTGGTTGCCGAGCATATTCTCGGAACGGAGGGCTTGTCTTCGTTCGTGCCGTTCTTCTCCTTCATCGTTATCGTTGCGGTTGGCGTCGATTACGGCATCTTCTTGATGATGCGGTATAAGGAATACGGCGACATCGACCATGAAGAAGCGATCAAGCGGGCGACGCGAAGCGTAGGAGGGGTCATCATCTCCGCGATGATCATCCTCGGCGGAACCTTCGCTACGTTGATGCCTTCGGGGCTGGTGCTGCTGATCGAGATGGCTACGGCCGTCATCGTGGGTCTCGTCGCGCTCGTCTTCGTGCTGCTGCCGATGCTTGTACCGGCGCTGATGGCACTGCCGAAAGTATTTCGCAGACGAGAGCAGGTCAAATAAGGTTGGTTGATGCTATAGCAAGGGGCTGTCCCATAAGCCATTCAAGTCGCTCTATAAGATAATCGATGATAAGAGCAAAAGGTATATGTACCTCCCTCCGATGCTATACACTCCTGAAATCTAAATGGATAAACCCGTGATAAGGTGATTTCAGGAGCGTATGAGGCAGTCTCCGGGAGGTACATACACCTTTCTTTGTCTTTCGATCATCTTAAGCAACTCTGCTTATGGGACAGCTTCTTTTTTCTGCCAGGAAGTACAATTAGCTGATCTATTGTTGATACCCTCTCTTTGTCTGGCGGGCGGCGAGCCAACAGGGCAGTAGGTCGCCCGAGCGGCGGAATAGGTCACGGGCAGCAGGTCACCCGGGCGTCAAAATTAAAGCGGAAAAACCGCCATAATTCCACGAAATGGGCATAAATGGTGAAAATAAGCAGGAAAATCGAGCTTATTTTTTCAAAACGGGTGATTTTACAGAAACAAGGCGGAAAATCCGCTTTATTGGCTCTCGGAATGGTGCGGCAGCATTTTTTAAGGCGGCTTTTCCGTCTTAGGCGAACAATTGTTCGTTATGTCTGAAGCTGCAAGCTGACTGGGCCGGGCCAGAACGTCAAACCGGGATGTGCCGAACAGCCCTCCCACACTGTAGACGTTTTTTACATTTATCTGTCTCTTGCAGTCTGGAAGGCCGTTGCGCGAGCAGAATGGTTGTCAAATGATCAATCGAGATTCTTTGGATCGCTTAAGGCAAGCATTCTTTGGATGATTTTTAAATCCCGTTCGGTTCCTATGCGAGGGCGAAAGTGGTAAAATTCTTGAATAAGGACTTCATAAGCTAAAGGAGCCATCATCTGTTATGGCTAAGGTTAAAATAAAATTCGTGTGCACCCAGTGCGGAACCGAATCTCCGAAATGGATGGGCAAATGCCCGGGCTGCCACGAATGGAACACGATGGTAGAGGAGACCGAGAAGGAGATCAAGGCGCCTGTCGGACGAAGCGAGCTGATCCGAACGAAAGAAAAGGCGCGCGCGATCATAGATATAGAAAGCGGGCAAGAACCCCGCGTCGAGACGGGCATGTCCGAGCTGAACCGGGTGCTCGGAGGAGGGCTTGTTCCCGGCTCGCTGCTGCTTGTCGGCGGAGATCCCGGAATCGGCAAATCGACGCTGCTGCTGCAAACTTCCCATTCCTTGTCCGCGCAGGGGCTCAAGGTGCTGTACGTGTCCGGCGAGGAATCGGTTCGCCAGACGAAGCTTCGGGCCGATCGGCTGGGCGCATTGAACGACAGACTGTACGTTCTGTGCGAGACGAATTTGGAAACGATTGAAGAGGCGATTACTGAAGTGGAGCCCGATTTTCTCGTGATCGATTCCATTCAGACGGTTTATCGGCCGGAGGTCGCTTCCGCGCCGGGCAGCGTGGCGCAGGTGCGGGAATGTACCGCCCACTTTATGAGAATATCTAAAGTAAACGGAGTGGCGACGGTGCTCGTCGGCCATGTGACCAAGGAAGGCGCGATTGCCGGGCCGAGGCTGCTGGAGCATATGGTCGACTGCGTGCTGTACTTCGAGGGCGAACGTCATCATACTTATCGCATTTTGCGGGCGGTGAAGAACCGCTTCGGCTCCACGAACGAGATCGGCATTTTCGATATGACGGAGGACGGCTTGAGGGAAGTGGCCAATCCTTCGGAGCTATTCCTCTCCGAGAGACCGCTCGGGGTCGCGGGCTCTACGGTCGTAGCCAGCATAGAGGGAACTCGTCCCGTGCTCGTGGAGCTGCAGGCGCTCGTGTCTCCGACTCATTTTCCGTCTCCGCGGCGAATGGCTTCAGGGTTCGATCACCATCGGATGTCGCTCGTTATCGCCGTGTTGGAGAAACGGATGGGAATGTTCCTGCAAAATCAGGACGCCTATCTGAACGTTGCGGGCGGAGTAAAGCTGGACGAACCCGCGACGGATTTGGCTGCTGCGGTCAGCCTCGCGTCGAGCTTCAAGGATGCTCCGACCAAGCCGTTCGACGCCGTCTTCGGAGAGGTCGGCCTGACCGGGGAGGTGCGGGCCGTCTCGCGCGCGGAGCAAAGAGTCAAGGAAGCGCACAAGTTAGGCTTCAAACGCGTCATTTTGCCGGAGATGAGCATAAAAGGCTGGCAGCCGCCACGGGGCATCGAGCTGATCGGCGTCAGTACGGTGGCCGAGGCATTAAAGGCTGCATTGGAATAAGGGGGGATCACATCATGATTAAAGAAAAGGACGGCAAAGAAAAAGAGCGCCAACCGCAGGAACGGACGATGAACCAGCTGCTTCGGATGGTCGCCCCCGGCACTGCTTTTCGCGATGGCTTGGAGAACGTGCTGCGGGCCAAGACCGGCGCGCTGATCGTCGTCGGCTACAGTCCGGAAGTAATGGAGGTCGTGGACGGCGGCTTCTCGATCAATTGCGACTTTAGCCCCAACTACCTGTACGAGCTTGCCAAGATGGACGGCGCGATCATTCTGAACGAAGACGTAAAGCGTATCCTTTATGCCAATACGCAATTGATTCCCGATTCATCCATTTCTTCTTCGGAGACCGGCATCCGTCACCGGACGGCGGAGCGGGTGGCCAAGCAGACGGGCAAGCTGGTCGTGTCCATCTCGCAGCGACGCAACGTCATCACGCTGTACCAGGGGCAGCTGCGTTACGCGCTTAAAGAGATGGGCGTTATTCTGACGAAGGCGAATCAAGCGATTCAGACGCTGGAGAGATATCGGGTCGTATTTACGCAGTCGCTAACGAATTTGTCCGCGTTAGAGTTCGAAGAGATGGTCACGATGCACGAGGTGGCCCATGTCATTCAACGCGCGGAGATGGTGCTGCGAATCAACAACGAGATTAACCGATACGTGCTGGAGTTGGGGAACGAAGGGCGCTTGATCAGCATGCAGAAAGAAGAGCTCATCGGCTCCGCAGAGGAAGAGGCCAGGCTGCTGCTGCGCGATTACGCCAAGGACAACGGGGAAGCCAAGATCAAGGAAATTCAGGAAGCGATTCGCAAGCTGTCTTCCGAAGAGCTGCTGGACCCGGCCGCGCTGATTCGAATCCTGGGCTATCCGTCGATCAATTCCGTCGCGGACGAAGGCTTGCATCCGCGAGGCTATCGGATTTTGAGCAAGATTTCGAGATTGCCCTCCGTCATTATTCACAACCTGGTTGAGCGG
The DNA here is from genome assembly GCF_017671885.1 of Cohnella sp. LGH. NCBI lineage: Bacteria > Bacillati > Bacillota > Bacilli > Caryophanales > Paenibacillaceae > Cohnella > Cohnella sp. LGH. Next base: position 7,919,607 of record NZ_CP072117.1, on the reverse strand, counting down.
TTCGGAGCTTTGCCGCGCATTGTGACGGCTTCCATCGAGGAGTTGGATGAGGTTGACGGGATCGGAGAGGTTCGGGCGCGGGCGATCAAGGAAGGTTTAAAAAGAATTCAGGATCAGGTGTTTATTGACAGACAGATATAAGCGGACTACAATGGGAAGGGTCTTAATGGTCTCGTTTTCCAGATCATCCCTTTTCTAGAATGGCGAACAATGTCGCTTAATGCTTAACGAACAAGCCATTAGGGTATAGTAAAGTCGAGGTGGCATACATGATTACGAAATCAATACCGAATTTATTTACCATAGGTAATCTGGGTTTGGGCGTAATCGCCATCATCCTTGCATTCAATAACGATACGAACAGTTCGAATACGGCCGCGCTGCTGGTGATTATCGCCATGCTGCTGGACGGATTGGACGGCCGCGTAGCGCGCGCGCTTAATGCTCAGAGCGAATTCGGCAAGGAGCTGGATTCGTTGTCGGACGTCATCTCCTTCGGGGTTGCTCCGGCATTCATAATGTATCAGGCGGCCTTCCAGGGACTTCCTCCGGCGCTGGCCTGGGCCGTGACGGCGATTTTCCCGATTTGCGGCGCATTAAGACTTGCTAGATTCAACGTCAAAGACGGCATTCCGGGCTATTTCATCGGACTTCCGATTCCGGCTGCGGGAGGCGTGCTGGCAACGCTGGCGCTGTTCCATACAGAGCTGCACTATTCCTTGCTGCTTCTAAGCACGCTCGCTCTCTCGTTCCTGATGGTCAGCAATATGAAGTATCCGAACTTCAAAAAGCTGGGCCTCCCGAGAAAAGCGATCTGGGCGATTCCCGTCGTTGTGCTGGGCGCCGCGGTGCTCGCTTATATGTTCCAAGAGGCGATTCCGAAGGTCATTCTGGCCTTGCTGCTTCTGTACGCATTGTGGGGACTAAAAAAAAACGTTGAAAGCCTGTTCCCTTCCCGAAGAAGAGCCGCTCGAGACGAAGCGGACGAAGAGAAAAAAAGCTCCAAACACAGCGCATAAATAAACGAAGACGCCGAATCTTTCCTTTAACGGGAAGGGTCGGCGTCTTTTTGAATACTGGATCGATCCGTCAGCGACTTCAAGAACGGGCAACTCGCCCGTTTTTTTCTTATACGAAAGAGGCTATTCCATAACCAGGGCTGCTCGAGACGGAGCGGCTTGATTGGCTTACGGAACAGCCCCTTCAGTTGTCGGCATGGAAGTTAAGTGAGGTTAAACCAGCCGAGCGTTGAGCACTTGTCAGATTCCCTTGCGACGACATCTTCAAGGCTGATATCCAGAAGATTGCACATGGCCGACATGTAAAATAGATTTTTGCCCATTTCGTTGCGAATAATTTCACGACATTGCTCGCAGAGCTCGCCCTCCATATGCGACTTCGATTGGAGATGGGCCTGATCGAGCGGCATCTCTTCGGAGAATCCCTGGTTTTTGGCATTAAGAGCGATACAACCGCATTCCGTAATCGACTTGGAGACGGCACGGTTGACGGAAGCATTAGATTGACTGAACTTCGTGACCACGTCGAGCAGACTGCGATGGCGGAGCAACAATTCTGACACCTGACTTTGAAATTCCTTAAGCGTAGGCGCGCTCATCCGTTCCACCTCGGTTACCTTTTATTTACTTTTTCCTCTTCATTATAGAGCAAGGGGGGCAAGATTTCAAAGAAAGTTGTTTTTTCTAAGGAAAGTTTAACATGCAGACGGGAGGGAAGGTTAGCGAGCGAAAAATTGGAACATACTAGAAGTAAGTGTTCAGAAAGTCACAAGAGAGGGAGTGATTCTATGCTTATGAAAAGAGTAATTCAGACGTTCGGGCTGCTGATCGGAGCGCTGCTTGGCCAGCAAATGTCGGCTCCGCAGCTTGCCGGCGAGTCGCCCTGGATGGGTACGCTGCTGGGAGCGACTACGGGGGCGAGCGGTACGTTGAGCCTGGTTATCGGAGCGGGGGCCGGATTCCTGCTGGCTACTTCCGTGGCGGGGCCGCTATCGCGTTCGCTGCATCACACGATTGACAGGTTGTCGGACTATCCGCTGTCAGAGCTGCTGACCGGTATGGTCGGGCTGCTGATCGGCCTTGCGCTTTCTTCTTTCCTGTATCCGTACGTGACTGATATTCCTTATGTAGGACAGGTGCTGGCGGCGGGAGTTGCGCTTGCGCTCGGTTACGGCGGGTTGAGCGTCGGTCTGCGAAAAAGGGACGAGCTCGGCACGCTGCTGCAAGGACGTAGAAGGGGAGAACCCTCCGAGAAGACGGGACCGCGTTACGAAGAGCATAAAATTTTGGATACAAGCGTCATTATCGACGGCCGGATTGCGGATATTTGCAAAACCGGATTTATTGAAGGCACGCTTGTCATTCCGGAGTTCGTGCTGGAGGAGCTGCAGCACATTGCCGATTCTTCGGATCTGCTCAAGCGCAACAGAGGACGCAGGGGATTGGACATTCTGAATAAGATTCAGAAGGAACTGGACGTCAAAGTACTTATCTACGAGGATGCGAACGAAGAGCCGGGCGAGGTGGACAGCAAGCTGGTGAAGCTGGCCAAGGCGATGCAGGGCAAGGTCGTAACGAACGATTTCAATTTGAACAAAGTATGCGAGCTGCAGGGCGTCTCCGTCCTGAACATTAACGATCTCGCCAATGCGGTCAAACCGGTCGTGTTGCCTGGAGAAGAAATTATCGTGCAAGTCATCAAGGACGGCAAGGAGCACGGGCAAGGCGTCGCGTATCTGGACGACGGCACGATGATCGTTGTGGAGGGCGGGAGAGATTACATCGGAACGACGATGGAGGTGCTCGTGACGAGCGTGCTTCAGACTTCGGCGGGCCGAATGATTTTCGCCAAGCCGAAGCTATTGGAAAAAGCGCTCTGAAGCGGTATGATAATAGAATTACGGGCGGGACGCGCTCAAGGGCGTGTCTGGATACTCCGAGGGCAGCAGATTTTGCCGAATTTCCGTTCCATGCAAGGACTTTTGTGAAGGCGTACCGGAGGTACGTCAAGCAAAAGTGACGAAGCAGGGGGCGAAAAGGCGGTGAAAGATGCCCCCGAGCGGGTTTTCAGTCACGTCCTACAGTGTCCCGTCTTTCGTTTGTTATTCTAGCATCGTGCGTTGGGGGATCTTGAAAATGTCTTGGGAGTGGGGGGCCGTGGTTGTCGCGGCAGGCCGGGGAACCCGCATGGGAGCTGCGGACAACAAGGTATACCTGGAACTGGGCGGCAAGACGGTGCTCGATTACGCGCTTGACGCTTTCGAGCGCTGCGCCGTCGTCTCCTCCATCGTGCTGGTCGTCGGAGAAGGCGAGACGGAGCGGGCGGCGACGATTGTGGCGGCGGGAAGCTACGGCAAAGTTGCCGACGTGATCGTCGGCGGCGCGGAACGCCAAGACAGCGTATATGCCGGGCTGGGAGCCTTGCGGACGCAGGGCGTGCTCGTACACGATGCGGCGCGGCCGCTTGTCTCCCCGGAGCAGATCGCGGCCTGCTGCGCCGCTGCCGAGGACCATGGCGCGTCTGCGCTGGCGGTGCCCGTGAAGGATACGATCAAAGTATCGGACGGGCAGGGCTTTATCGTGGCGACGCCGGAGCGCAGCACGCTGTGGAGCGTGCAAACGCCGCAGGCGTTCGGGCGGCTGGAGCTGATGCAGGCGCACCGACAGGCGAAGGAGGACGGAGCGGCGGCGACGGACGACGCGATGCTGATAGAGCGTCTGGGGCGCAAGGTGGCTATCGTCCGGGGCGATTACGCGAATTTGAAAATTACGACGCCGGAGGATCTGCCGATCGCGGAGCTTCTGCTGGATAAATGGAGACGGCAGAGTTAGGGGAGGAGCTTTCAATATGATTAGAGTGGGACAAGGGTTTGACGTTCATCAATTGGTGGAAGGCCGGCCGTGCATTATCGGCGGCGTGACGATACCGTATGAAAAAGGCCTTCTCGGCCATTCCGACGCCGACGTTCTGCTGCATACGATCAGCGACGCGGTTCTCGGAGCTTTGGGTCTGGGGGATATCGGCAAGCATTTTCCCGATACCGATCCGGCGTATAAGGACGCCGACAGCGTAAAGCTGCTTGAGCGCGTCTGGGAGCTGGCGAAGGAGCAGGGCTACAAGCTGGGCAATGCCGATGCGACGATTATTGCGCAAGCGCCGAAGATGGCTCCGTATATTCCGGCAATGGTCACGGTCATTGCCCGCGCGCTTGAATGCGAGGAGACTCAGATCAACGTGAAGGCGACGACGACCGAGCGGCTCGGTTTTCCGGGGCGCGGCGAAGGAATCGCTTCGCAGGCGGTCGTTCTTCTGGTGAAGGAGTAGGCTGCAAGGGCCTGCGCGCAACATAATAGATACACGATTGTTCGAGGAGGAACGGATTATGTCTACTAAAGTCCGCGTCCGTTATGCGCCTAGCCCGACGGGGCATCTGCATATCGGCAATGCGAGAACCGCTATTTTCAACTACTTGTTTGCCCGTCATCACGGGGGAGAATTTATTATCCGCATTGAAGATACGGACGTTAAGCGCAATGTTGCCGGAGGCGAGGAGAGCCAGCTCAAATATTTGAAATGGCTGGGCGTCGACTGGGACGAGAGCATCGATCGCCCCGGTGAATACGGGCCATACCGCCAAACGGAACGTCTCGATATTTACCGTGCCCATACGCAGCAGCTTTTGGATCGTCAGATTGCTTATCCGTGCTACTGTACGGAGGAAGAGCTGGAGCGGGAACGCGAGGAGCAATCCGCGCGCGGCGAAACGCCGAAATATTCGGGCAAATGCCGTCGCCTGAGTGCGGAGGAGAAAGAGAAGCTGGCTGCGGAAGGACGAGCGGCGAGCATTCGCTTCACTGTTCCCGCCGATCGCACTTATACGTTCCAGGACATCGTTAAAGGCGAGATCTCGTTCAAATCGGACGATTTCGGCGATTTTGTCATCGTTAAGAAGGACGGAATTCCGACATATAACTACGCGGTAGCCGTCGACGATCATCTAATGGCGATATCGCACGTACTGCGCGGGGAAGACCATATTACGAACACTCCTCGTCAACTGATGGTTTACGAAGCGTTCGACTGGACGCCTCCGGAATTCGGACATATGACGCTGATCGTCAACGACCAGCGCAAGAAGCTGTCCAAGCGAGACGAGTCCATCGTGCAGTTCATTCAGCAATACGACGAGCTCGGCTATTTGCCGGAGGCCCTGTTCAACTTTATTACGCTGCTCGGCTGGTCCCCTGAAGGCGAGGAAGAGATTTTCGGCAGGGAGCAGTTGATTGAAATTTTCAACGCCAACCGTTTGTCGAAGAGTCCGGCGGTATTCGATACGGCCAAGCTGAGCTGGCTGAACCAGCATTACTTGAAGCAGGCGGAGCCGGAGCGGGTGCTGGGGCTGTGTCTGCCGCATCTTAAGGCGGCCGGCAGATTGCCGGAAGCGCCGAACGAGCAGGAGACGGAGTGGGCTTCGGCGTTGGTGACGCTGTTCCGCGATCATCTGCGGTTCGGAGCGGAGATTGTGGCTCTGTCGGATTTATTTTTCCAAGAGAAGCTGGTTTTTGACGACGAGGCGAGCGCGGTGCTTGCGGAAGAAACCGTGCCGACCGTGCTGCAGGCGTTCCGTCAGCAAATCGAGGAAGCGGGCGAAGCCGGCTTTACGATCGACAATATGAAGGCACTGATTAAAGCGGTGCAGACGGCTACCGGGGTCAAGGGAAAAGGGCTGTTCATGCCGATCCGCGTCGCGCTGACCGGACAGATGCATGGCCCGGACCTCAACGGCACAATCTGGCTGCTCGGCCGGGACAAGGTGCTGAAGCGTCTGGCGGAGCGGCTGTAGGGCTACCGCGCCCGGATCGGCGGCTGCGTCTTGTCACCGGTTCGGGGTTGGGATATACTTGAGTCATATCGAAAATGTGCGACGAACAGGAAAGTAAGTTTTGCTGCAGAATGCCCAGAGAGGGCGGCCATGGCTGAGAGCCGCCTCATTCGCGCAGAACCGAAATGCGCCTGGGAGCTGCGCCGCCGAGCGGACAACCGACAGGGGATGCGACGATAGTCGCGTTTGCCGCGGCTTCGTTAAGCGGTGCCGGGAGGATTCCCGTTACCGATCCGTTGAGGAGCAGGCTTGCCGCGATTGGCGCTTGCTTAAGCAGAGTGGGACCGCGTCACGACGTCTCTGCAGCGAAATTTCGCTGCAGGGGCTTTTTTTATTATAGAGTGCATTGAAATCGTAGTGCCGTAGGAGTCAGAGAAAAGGGGGGATGGGCTATGGGGATATGGCGCACGGTCAAATCGGACATCGAAGCTGTGTTCGAGAACGACCCCGCGGCCCGGAGCTGGTTTGAAGTCGTCTTTACGTATGCGGGGCTGCACGCGATATGGGCGCATCGCGTCGCGCAGTTTTTTTACTGCCGTCGGTTGTATACGGTCGCCCGGTTGATCTCTCAAGCCAGTCGCTTTTTTACCGGGATCGAGATTCATCCGGGAGCGAAGCTGGGACGCAAGCTGTTCATCGACCATGGCATGGGCGTCGTGATCGGCGAAACGTGCGAGATCGGGGAAGAGGTCGTCATCTATCAGGGCGTCACGCTCGGAGGAACGGGCAAGGAGAAGGGCAAGCGCCATCCGACGATCGGCAACCGCGTCGTCATCGCCTCGGGGGCCAAGGTGCTCGGATCGTTCACGGTCGGGGATAATACGAATATCGGGGCCAACTCCGTCGTGCTTCGCGAGGTGCCGCCGAACAGCACCGTCGTCGGCATTCCGGGACGCGTCGTCAAGCGCAACGGCAAGAAGATCGGCGATCGGCTCGACCATACGAACCTGCCGGATCCGCTTATCGAGACTTTCCGGTTCATGCAGAAGGAAATCAATGAACTCAAGGCCGAAGTGGAACGGCTCAAAGGGGGACGCCAACCGGGCGTTCAACCTGACGGCGGAAGATTAGGGCAGCCATCCGGCCCAATCGACTATTCGCAGCCGGGAGAGGGTAATACTTCCGACCCTATGCGCGATCTTATGCATTCTCCGGATTTGGAGAAAAAAAGGAGCTAAAATAAACGTGAACTTGAAAATATACGACAGCATGACCAGGGAGCTGCAGGCTTTCGTCCCGCGCGATCCGGGAAAAGTGAATATGTACGTATGCGGCCCGACTGTGTACGACTACATTCATATCGGCAATGCCAGGCCGGTTATCTTCTTCGATGTCGTGAGACGCTATTTGGAGGCGATCGGCTACCAGGTCAATTACATTGTGAACTATACGGACGTCGACGACAAAATGATCCGCAAAGCAGCGGACATGAACATTACGGTGCCCGAGGTGGCGGAGAAGTTTATCGCTGCGTTCAAAGAAGATCGCGAGGCGCTGGGAGCTTATCCTCCGACGGTGTCGCCCCGCGTGACGGAGACGATCGAAGAGATCGTCGAATTCATCCGCGAGCTGGTCGAGCAGGGCAAAGCGTATGAAAGCGCGGGAGACGTTTATTTCCGCACGTCGACGTTCCCTGAATACGGAAAACTGTCTCACAAAAATCTCGATGAACTGCAGTACGGGATCCGCATCGACGTGGATGAGCGCAAGGAAAACCCGCAGGATTTCGTGCTGTGGAAGGCGGCAAAGCCGGGCGAGATTCATTGGTCCAGCCCGTGGGGAGAAGGGCGCCCGGGCTGGCATATTGAATGCTCGGCCATGGTGCGCAAGTTCGCCGGCGATACGCTGGACATTCACGGAGGCGGCCATGACCTGCAGTTTCCGCACCACGAATGCGAAATCGCGCAGTCGGAGTCGTTGACGGGCGAACCGTTGGCGCGCTACTGGATGCACAACGGCTTCGTAAACATCAACAACGAGAAAATGTCCAAATCGCTCGGCAACGGCGTTAACGTTCGCCAGCTTCTGCAAGGCGCGAGCAAGTACGCGATCCGCTATTTGATGCTGGCGACGCATTATCGCAGTCCGCTGAACTTCAGCGACGAGACGATCCGTCAAGCCGCCAACAGCGTGGAGCGGCTGACCAACTGCCGCGACAATGTAAAGCACCGGCTGTCTACAGTGGCCAAGGGCAAGCTCTCTCTGGCTTCCGACGCGGAGCTGAAGGCCCGGCTGGAGCAGCTGCGCGCGGATTTCCATTCCCGGATGCAGGACGACTTCAGCACGCCGGACGCGATTACCGCCTGGTTCGGGATCGTATCCGAAGCCAATGCGTACTTGCAGAAGGAAATCGTCAGCGAGGCGGATTTGTTGTACATCGGCCAGCTTATCGAAGAGTTGAACGGCGTCCTCGGTTTAATCCCCGATCAAGCGGACGCGGAGCTGCTGGACGAAGAGGTGGACGCTCTGATCGCCGAGCGGACGGCTGCGCGCGCGAATCGCGATTTCGCCAGAGCGGATGAAATTCGCGATCTGCTCGCGGAACGAGGCATCGTGCTGGAAGATACCCCGCAGGGCATCCGCTGGCGCCGCAAATGACGGAACGCACGCAGATGTCCGTCATTGCACCCGTCATTGCGCCGGTCGTTCCAGCCGACGTTCCGGTTCATCTTCTGTCCCCGATCGTGCTCGCTTACGTGGGCGACGCCGTATTCGAGGTGTACGTCCGCCAGCGCTTAATCGCGGGCAGCAGCCGCAAGCCGCACGAGCTGCACCGCGCCGCGACGAAATATGTATCCGCCGCGGCGCAGGCGAGGCTGCTGCAGCGCTGGGCGCCCTTGCTCACGGAGGAAGAGGCGGACATCGTTCGCAGAGGGCGCAATACGAAGTCCGGTCAGCCGCCCCGCAATGCCGATCCTGCGGATTACCGCCAGGCGACGGGTCTGGAATGTCTTGTCGGTTATTTGTATTACCAAGGGAAAAAAGAGCGCTTGGAACAGCTGATGGAGCTGACGTTCGCAGCAGCGGATGTTGACTAAGCGCATTAAACGATAAAGGAAGATGGACACAAATGAGCAACAAGGATCCGAAATTTTCGGCAGGCGGCCGTCCCGCTCAAGGCGGGAAGCCGGTTTCCAAAGGCAAGGGAGGGCGCAATCACGGCGGCCCTGCTTCCTGGCGAGGCGACCGCAAGGAGCAGAAGCATGACGCTCGTCCGCCCCGCAGCATTCAGGCCGATGCGAACGCGCAGGATGACGATTGGCAGAGCGAAGGCGGGGCTTTAAAGAACGAGGAAGAGTATGTAGCCGGTAAACATCCGGTGTTGGAGGCGCTTAGGGCGGGACGTTCGATCAACAAAATTTTCTTATCCGCCCAGGCGCAGCGTTCGCTTGTGCAGCCGATTCTGGAGGAAGCGAAAACGCGCGGCATCGTCGTGCAGCAGGTGGACAAAAGCAAGCTTGACCGGCTCGTTCCCGACATGCAGCACCAAGGGGTTGTCGCGCAAGCGGCGGCCGTAGCCTATGCAGATGTGGACGAGCTGCTGGCCCGCGCCGCCGAGCGGGGCGAAGCGCCGCTGATCGTGCTTCTGGACGAAGTCGAGGACCCGCATAATTTGGGCTCGATTTTGCGGACGGCCGATTGCACCGGGGTTCACGGCGTCATCGTACCGAAGCGCCGGAGCGCCGGATTGACCGCCGTTGTCGCAAAAACGTCGGCAGGGGCCGTCGAGTACGTTCCGGTCGCCAGAGTGGCGAATCTCGTGCAGACGATGGAGAAGCTCAAGGAAGCGGGACTGTGGATCGCGGGAGCCGACGTCGGAGCGAAGGAAGGCTTCTACGAGACGAATCTGACCGGGCCGCTCGCAATCGTGATCGGCAACGAGGGTCAAGGCTTGTCCAGGCTCGTGAAGGAAAGATGCGATTTTATTTTGTCGCTGCCGATGGCCGGACAGATCAATTCTTTGAACGCGTCCGTAGCAACGGGCGTCATTTTGTACGAGGTCGTTCGCCAGCGTGGGCAAGCGGCGGCGAAGGGCGGCAATCCTCCGCCTCCGGCGTCTCCTCCCGGACATGCGTGAGGGAAGAAAGTTCCAGAGAGAGGACGTTCTGCTGGTCGACGGTTATAACGTAATCGGAGCGTGGCCCGAGCTTAGCGCGCTCAAAGACGAAAAACTGGAGGATGCGAGAGATCGGCTGCTGGATATGCTGTCGGACTACCAAGGCTACGCGGGACTGATCGTTATCGTCGTTTTCGACGCGTTCCGAGTGCCCGGAACCGGCAAGGAGTATCGTCCGCGCAAGAAGTTCAGCGTCGTCTACACCAGGGAGCGGGAAACCGCCGACGAATGCATCGAAAGGCTTGTCGGAGATTGGCTGTCGGTCAAACGCAACGTCTACGTCGCCACTTCCGATCTTGTCGAACAACATGTCGTTTTTGGACGAGGGGCGCTTCGGGTGTCGGCGCGCGAGCTGAGGCATGCGGTTCGGCAGAGTAGCGTCGATATTCAGGCGACAATCCGGAACGATAAGCAGCTGAAAAAAAATCCTTTGGAAGGAATTTTGCCGGAGGATGTGCAGTTGCGACTGGAACGGATGAGACGCGGGCTTAAGGATTCGTGACGAATTGTAAAGCTTTGTGTCGAATTGTGCATTTTATTTACAATTTTTCCACGGCGGGTTTGTGGACCAATAACGGCGCATCCATTGACGCTATGCGCCGGATCAAGTATATTGATAATAGTTTGTTAGAGCAAGAGGTTCCAGTACGCCAATGCAGACCGGAGGGATGTTCGTGAGCGTCGACTTGGAGAGACTGGCAACAATAGAGTACGACTTCAGGGCCGACGAGGACATCGTTGAATTCGTTCGCTTGGGAGATAGCGGAGCGTTAGAGTTTCTCATTCATAAATATCGCAATTTTGTGCGAGCCAAAGCGAGATCCTACTTCCTCATCGGAGCGGAGCGAGAGGATATCGTTCAAGAAGGGATGATCGGCCTCTACAAGGCGATTCGCGACTTCAAGGGCGATAAGCTGGCATCGTTCAAGGCCTTCGCGGAACTGTGCATCACCCGACAGATCATCACCGCGATCAAGACGGCCACTCGGCAGAAGCATATTCCTCTGAACTCCTACGTCTCCTTGGACAAGCCCATTTACGACGAGGACTCGGACCGAACGCTGCTCGATGTCATCTGCGGTTCGCGGGTGTGCGACCCTGAGGAAATGATCATTAATCAAGAGGAATTTTACGGGCTTGAGGACAAGATGTCCGAGATCTTGAGCGATCTGGAGCGCAAGGTGTTGATGCTCTACCTGGATGGCCGCTCTTATCAGGAAATCGCGGTTGATCTGGACAGGCATGTAAAATCGATCGACAACGCCCTTCAGCGCGTTAAGCGCAAGCTCGAACGGTACTTGGAGATTCGCGACATAGGCAGTGAGCACTGATCCGATACATTCTATAAGCAGTACAGCACAAGCAGCCAACATGTAGCTGCTTTTTTTACGCCCTTTGTGAGGTTGTTCCGAGAGTCCGCTTCTGCTCGCTAGGCATTTCGGGGAACAGATTCGACGTCGAAGCTTGAGTTCAGCCGGACCTTCCGGTACTCATGTAGGTTGTAGTTTCTTCTACACTCCGTTCCTCAGGCGCTAGCTTCATTTCCCCGGATGCGGGGGGAGTAGATGAACTGGTTGGACGATTGGCGGCGATAGAGCGGAATATCCGGCTTAAATTGGGGAGTCGGTCGTTTTGAAAAAATATAAAGCGGGTTTTCCATCTTAAATTTGAGAAAAGCCGATTTTTCGAAAATTAAAGCGGAAAACTCGATTTAATTGCTCCGAATCGGCCCGGTAGCCGGAAATAAAGCGGGTTTCCCGCTTTATTGGCAATGAGGATCGAAGGGGAGTGCAGAAGCGGACTCAGCGTAGAAAAGCAAGAGCGGAGAGAAAGGAGTCGAAGTGAAGTGGAAGAGAGAAAAAGGTTGTTCATCGGCGGTCGATGGCAGGAAGCGAGGAGCTGCGAGGAACTGAGGTCGCCTTACTCGGGGGAGATCATTGCTGAAGTCCCCGTCGCCGATAAAGCGGAGATGGACGAAGCGATTCGCGCGGCCTGCGAGGCGAAAGCTGCGATGGCCGCTCTGCCGGCGCATGAGCGGGCGGCCATTCTGGAGCGGGTAGCCGCACTGCTCGACAGCCGCATTGAGGAAGCTGCGCGGCTAATCGTCCTGGAGGCGGCCAAGCCGATCAAGGCGGCCAGGGCGGAGATCGGCCGCACGGTGCAGACTTACAAGTTCGCTGCAGAAGAAGCGAAGCGAATCGGCGGAGAGACGATACCGCTCGATGCCGCTCCGGGAGGAGAAGACAGGTTGGCGTATACGGTGCGGGAGCCGTTGGGCGTTATCGGGGCGATCACGCCGTTTAACTTCCCGTTTAATCTGGTCGCGCACAAAGTCGGGCCCGCGATCGCCGCCGGCAATACCGTTGTGCTGAAGCCGGCCGAGCAGACGCCTCTGTCGGCGCTATATATCGCCGAGCTGTTCGCGGAAGCCGGACTGCCTTCGGGGGCGCTGAACGTGGTGCCCGGGCACGGGGAGGTCGCAGGCGCCGCGATCGTGGAGGACGAGCGGGTCGCGATGATTACGTTCACCGGAAGTCCCGCGGTTGGCAAAAGCATACGAGCGAAAGCGGGACTGAAGCGCGTTACTTTGGAGCTTGGCTCCAATTCGGCGCTTATCGTCGACAGAGGCGTCGATCTCGATGCGATCATGCCGCGCTGCGTGACCGGCGCTTTCTCCAACCAAGGTCAGGTATGTATCTCTCTTCAACGGATTTACGTCCATGAGGAAGTTTACAAAAGCTTCGTCGAGAAGTTTGTAAAGGCGGCAAAACGCTTAAAACAGGGCGATCCGTTCGATCCCGAGACCGATCTGTCGGCGATGATATCTCCCCGTGAGACAGAGCGGGCACTGGGCTGGATTCGGGAGGCGAGGGACGAAGGAGCTAAAATTGCGACGGGGGGAGCCGTCAAGAACGGGATGCTCGAGCCGACCATCATTACGGAGGCGGACCGGCAAATGAAGGTTTCGTGTCGGGAAGCGTTCGCTCCGCTCGTCGTAATCGGCAGCGTAAAGTCGGTGGACGAAGCGATCGGCGAGGTGAATGATTCGCCCTACGGACTGCAGGCCGGCATCTATACGACCGATTTGTTTACGGCGCTTGGCGCGGCCGAGAGGCTGCGGGTAGGGGGCGTCATGATCAACGATATTCCGACGTTCCGCGTCGACCATATGCCGTACGGCGGCGTCAAGGAAAGCGGGACGGGTCGCGAGGGCGTCAAATATGCGGTCGAGGAAATGACGGAGACGAAATTGGTCGTCATCAACAAGCGCATCGGTTAGCGGGAAGTCTATTTTTCCGGGGCCGACGGTTAAATAGAGCGAAAACAGGAAGAATGGTATTAAGCCGATTTTGTAAGGTTAACACTTGTCCAGACGGTTTTCGTTGACATCGATATGCCCCTGTGATAAATTATTTTAGTAACCTTAATGTGGTTTCTTATGCGCTGGCTCTGAATCATCGGCGAAACACCAGGAATTGTTGTCTTGATGGCTTGCCATCAGTCGACAATTTCAAACTCAGCCTTGGTTCGCCAAGCTGGAGTTTCCGCTGAATGGTTGTATTTTTATGAAGTCATGGTCCCGGGAGGTGGAAGGGATGCGGGTGATCATCACGCTGGCTTGCACGAGCTGCAAGCAACGGAACTACACGTCGAGCAAGAATAAACGGACTCACGCCGATCGCATCGAGTTGAAGAAGTTCTGCAAATTTTGCAATGAACATACTCCTCATCGCGAGACGCGGTAACCCTAGGAGGTATGAACGTGACTTTCCTGGCTAAAATGAAGCAAAACTTTGGGTCCTTTTTTTCGTTTTTTGCCGATAGCTGGAACGAACTAAAGAAGGTCCGTTGGCCCAACCGGAAAGAACTCGTAAGCTACACTGTCATTGTTATTGTGACGGTGGTTCTGGTTACGATCTATTTCTGGGTGCTGGACATCGGTATTTCATCCCTCGTCGATATGATCATCTGACGCAGGAACCAAAGGTGGCTTTTCCATGGAGAAAAGATGGTACGTAGTGCACACGTACTCCGGGTACGAGAACAAAGTTAAGGCGAACCTGGAGAAGCGCGTGGAATCTATGGGTATGCAAGACAAAATCTTCCGCGTCCTCGTGCCGATGGAAGAAGAGATCGTCAACAAGGACGGCAAGAAAAAGACGGTTATGCGTAAAGTGTATCCGGGCTACGTCCTCGTAGAGATGATCCAGACGGACGATTCTTGGTATGTAGTCCGCAATACGCCGGGCGTTACCGGCTTTGTAGGCTCTACCGGATCGGGATCGAAGCCGACGGCGCTTCTGCCTGATGAAGTGGAAGGAATTCTGCGTCATATGGGCATGGACGAGCCGAAGCCGGCAGTCGATTTCGAACTGAAAGAGAACGTCCGCGTCAAAGTCGGTCCTTTCGCCAATTTTGTCGGATCCGTGGAAGAGATTCTCGCCGACAAGAGCAAGCTTAAGGTGCATGTCAACATGTTTGGCAGGGAAACCCCGGTTGAGTTGGATTTCACTCAAGTGGAGAAGATATAAGTTATCTTTGTGGTTCGGGTTTCTTGAAAGAGCGGGAGGGGCGAGAGTTCCGTTAAACCGCATTATGGGTCAGGGAGGTGTGCAACATGGCAAAGAAAGTGATTAAGCTGGTAAAGTTGCAAGTTAACGCGGGTAAAGCTAACCCTGCGCCGCCAATCGGTCCTGCGCTCGGTCAAGCTGGCGTTAACATCATGCAATTCTGTAAAGAGTTCAACGCTCGCACGGCGGATCAAGCCGGCCTGGTAATTCCGGTCGTTATTTCCGTTTACGAGGATCGTTCCTTCACGTTCGAGACGAAAACTCCTCCGGCAGCGGTACTGCTTCGCGTAGCGGCGGGAATCCAAAAAGGTTCCGGCGAGCCGAACAAGAAGAAAGTCGCTACGGTTAAGCGTGCGAAAGTTCGCGAGATCGCCGAGCAGAAAATGCAAGACTTGAACGCGGCTTCCGTTGAAGCAGCTATGCGTATGGTCGAAGGTACGGCTCGCAGCATGGGCGTAGCTATCGAAGATTAATCGCCTTAATGGCGGTTCGCGCGCCCGAATGGACGCGCAAGTGGGAGGAGATTCTGCCTGTTCCCTATTACGGGTGGCGGATCGAAACCGTTAATACCACAAAAGGAGGAGAACAACTTGGCAAAACACGGCAAGAAATACAATGAGTCCGCCAAGCTGATCGACCGCGACGCAACCTACGAATCGTTGGAAGCGATCGAGCTCGTGAAGAAAGCGGCAACGGCCAAATTCGACGAAACTGTCGAAGCGGCTGTCCGTCTCGGCGTTGATCCGAGAAAACAAGATCAAGCAGTGCGCGGCGTAGTCGTCCTGCCTCACGGCACCGGCAAAACGCAACGCGTCCTCGTATTCGCGAAAGGCGACAAGCTGAAAGAAGCTGAAGCTGCCGGAGCGGACTACGTGGGGGATGCCGACCTCATCAACAAAATCCAACAGGGATGGTTCGAGTTCGACGTCTGCGTCGCGACTCCGGACATGATGGGCGAAGTCGGTAAGCTCGGCCGTATTCTCGGGGGCAAAGGCTTGATGCCGAACCCTAAGGCTGGCACCGTAACGAACGACGTTACGAAGGCTATCCAAGAGATCAAAGCCGGTAAAATCGAATACCGTCTGGACAAAGCCGGACAAATTCACGCTCCGATCGGCAAAGTTTCGTTCGACGCTGAGAAGCTGAACGAGAACTTGAAAGCTCTGATCGACGCGCTGAACCGTGCTAAGCCTGCATCTGCTAAAGGAATCTACCTGAAGAACATCGCGGTTTCTTCCACGATGGGACCAGGCGCTCGCGTTAACGTGGCGGTATATCGCTAATTCCTAAGCTGCTGGCAACAAACGGTCTTTGACATCGGACCGCTTTAATGGTAGTCTGATGAAGTTGACAAACGAATATGGATACCGTAGACCGTAGGTGCTTGGGGAGCGGGTATAATAGCGGCATTCGCCGACTATGAGACCGTCGTCCAGCTTAATTTCCTACCGAGGTGTGTGAATAGAGCTTATCTTGCGTGCCGGACGCCGTGTGCGTCCGCATGCAAGCAAGTCGTGCCATGCCTCCGCAACTTCTGTGGGGGCATTTCTTATGCCTCGGGACTTTGCGAGAGTATATACGGAGTTTATCCAAACCACTATAGGAGGTGCACACAATGGCAAATGCGAAAATCATTGCAGCTAAACAGCAGGAAGTCGACGCGATTGCAGCCAAGCTCCGCGAGAGCAGCAGCACGGTCGTTGCCGACTATCGCGGTCTGAACGTAGCTCAAGTGACCCAGCTCCGTAAGTTGCTGCGCGAAGCCGGCGTTGAATTCCAAGTTCTGAAGAACTCTCTGGTTAGCCGCGCTGCAGCAAGCGCGGACCTGAGCGATCTTGACAGCGTGTTGACCGGACCGACGGCTGTTGCATTCGGCGCCGACGCCGTAGCTCCAGCTAAGATCCTCAGCGATTTCGCGAAGAAGAACGATGCGCTGAAAATCAAAGGCGGCATCGTAGACGGAGTGTTCTACGACGCGGCTCAAGTGAAGGCGTTGGCGGATCTTCCTTCCCGCGAAGGCTTGCTGTCCATGCTGCTTAGCGTTCTTCAAGCTCCTGTCCGCAACTTCGCCCTCGCGGTTAAAGCGGTATCGGAGAAGAACGAAGCAAGCGCATAATCCCAATTTTCATCAAATTATGAAGATCAACTGATCTCAATACAATGGAGGATACACAAATGAGCAAAGAGCAAATCTTGGAAGCCATCAAAGCGATGACTGTTCTCGAACTGAACGACCTGGTTAAAGCAATCGAAGAAGAATTCGGCGTAACGGCAGCAGCTCCTGTAGCTGTAGTTGCAGGCGGCGCTGTTGAAGCGGCTGCTGAGCAAACTGAATTCGACGTAATCCTGACTGACGCTGGCGCTTCCAAAATCAACGTTATCAAAGCGGTTCGCGAGCTGACGGGCCTTGGCTTGAAAGAAGCTAAAGACCTCGTTGACAACGCACCGAAGCCAATCAAAGAGAAAGCGTCCAAAGAAGAAGCGGACGCAGTTAAAGCTAAGCTTGAAGAAGCTGGCGCTAAAGTAGAAGTAAAATAATAAGCGGGACCTCACGAACCCCTTGAAGATTTTCTTCGAGGGGTTTGTTCATGCGTAAAGTTGATCATGCTTAAATATGTGGTCAAAAGCGGGCTTTATGAACTCCCTCGCAAAGAAGGCATCCCTACAGAAGTGCGGAGGTGTCACACGAATGAACGATCATTACTATTCGGTCAAGCCTCAGTCGGCGAGCGATCGGCGCGTCTTCGAAACGACGCTGCGCGACGTTCGTCTGAGGCTGATGTCGGATGCTGGCGTGTTTTCGCGGGACGGGGTGGACTACGGCAGTCGGGCGCTGATCGAGCATATGGAGTTTCCCGCCGATGCGAAGGTGCTGGATATCGGATGCGGATACGGTCCGATCGGACTTGTTGCGGCCCGCCTTGCGCCGCAAGGACATGTCAAGCTGATCGATATTAACGAGCGGGCGGTTGAGTTGGCCAGACTGAATGCGGAAGCGAACGGAATAAGCAACGTCTCGTTCGCGCAGAGCGATCTGTACGAAGCCGTTCGGGAGGACAGCTTCGACATCATTCTGTCCAATCCTCCGATTCGCGCAGGCAAAGCCGTTGTTCACCGGGTGTTCTCGGAAGCTTTCGAAAGGCTGAATCCCGGAGGGGAGCTTTGGATTGTGATCCAGAACAAGCAGGGCGCTCCATCCGCGAGAGCCAAATTGGAAGAAATTTTTGGCGAGGAAGAAGTCGCGGAAGTCGCTAAGGACAAAGGATTTCGGATTTACAAGGCCAAAAAAACAAAAAGTGCATAAAAAAATTGACTTGACAAATTCGCTGTGGTATTATTAGAAAATGTCAGTATTAGGATGGGCTAATTGTCTTCAACACGGAAGCCCTCAAACTCAGGTCCTTTCCCAGGAATAACTTTGCATCAATTGGCGTATAATGGGTTTGTTTTGGGGTAAAGGCAGGGTGAGTTGCCATTGTGCCGCCTACCGGCGCATAAGTGGCTTTTCTTTATTTATGTGTTGAAGCAGACTTAAGGGGTGAGGTTAAGTTGGCAGGACATCTTGTTCAGTATGGCCGCCGTACGCGGCGCAGCTACGCCCGAATTAATGAAGTGTTGGACGTTCCCAACCTGATCGAAATCCAGCAGCAATCGTACCAGAAATTTTTGGACGAGGGTTTGCGGGAAATTTTTCAGGATATTTCGCCGATCTCCGATTTTACGGGCAACTTGGTGTTGGAGTTTATCGACTACAGCCTGGGAGAGCCCAAATATTCGGTTGACGAATCCAAGGAACGCGACGTCACCTTCGCGGCTCCGCTTCGCGTGAAAGTTCGGTTGCTTAACAAGGAAACCGGCGAAGTGAAAGAGCAGGAAGTGTTCATGGGCGATTTCCCGCTCATGACGGAGACGGGCACGTTCATTATCAACGGCGCGGAACGCGTTATCGTCAGTCAATTGGTGCGCTCCCCGAGTGTCTATTTCAGTACGAAAGTGGATAAGAACGGCAAGAAGAATTACACCGCCACCATCATCCCGAATCGCGGAGCCTGGCTTGAGCTTGAGACGGATGCTAAAGATATTATATACGTGCGGATCGATCGTACGCGGAAAATTCCCGTTACGGTGCTTCTTCGCGCGCTCGGTTTCGGAACAGACGCCGAAATTCTCGATCTGCTCGGACAAGACGATTACATTCGCAACACGCTTGAGAAGGATAACACGGATTCGACCGAGAAAGCGCTCATCGAGATATACGAGCGTCTTCGCCCGGGCGAGCCTCCTACGCTCGAGAACGCGCGCAGCTTGCTGATTGCTCGTTTCTTCGATCCGAAGCGTTACGATCTGGCGAACGTGGGCCGCTATAAGGTCAACAAGAAGCTGCATATCAAAAACCGCTTGTTCAACCAACGGCTTGCCGAGACGCTGGTCGATCCTTCGACGGGCGAGATCATCGCCGAAGCCGGCCAGATGATCGATCGCAGACTGCTCGATCAAATCTTGCCGATGCTTGAGAAGAATGTCGGCTTTAAGAACTATCGCGTTGTCGGCGGCGTTCAAGAAGCAGAGGATATTCCTCTGCAGACGGTCAACGTATTCTCTCCGCTGGAAGACGGCAAAGTCGTGAAGGTAATCTCCAACGGGATCATCGACAAGACGGTTAAGAACATTACGCCGGCGGATATTATCGCGTCGATCAACTACTTCATGAACCTGCTGCAAAGCATCGGCAACACCGACGACATCGACCACTTGGGCAACCGTCGTCTGCGTTCCGTCGGCGAATTGCTGCAAAACCAGTTCCGTATCGGTCTGTCCCGGATGGAGCGCGTCGTTCGCGAGCGGATGTCGATTCAGGATCAGAATGCGATCACGCCGCAAGCATTGATCAACATTCGTCCGGTCATTGCGGCGATCAAGGAGTTCTTCGGATCTTCCCAGCTGTCGCAGTTTATGGACCAGACGAACCCGTTGGCGGAATTGACGCACAAGCGCCGTCTGTCCGCGCTCGGACCAGGCGGTCTCACGCGGGAACGCGCGGGCTTCGAGGTGCGGGACGTTCACAACTCGCACTACGGCCGGATGTGTCCGATCGAGACGCCGGAGGGACCGAACATTGGTCTGATCAACTCGTTGTCCTCCTTCGCGAGAATTAACGAGTACGGCTTTATCGAAGCGCCTTACCGCAAAGTTGATCCGAACACGAACCGCGTCACCGAAGAGATCGTCTACATGACCGCGGACGAAGAGGATAACTACATTATCGCGCAAGCGAACGCGTTGCTGAACCCGGACGGTACGTTCCAAGAAGAGAACATTATCGTGCGCTACAACAAGCAGACCGATAATATCTTGACGATGCCGAGCGACCGGGTAGACTACATGGACGTTTCTCCAAAGCAGGTTGTGTCGGTCGCAACAGCGATGATTCCGTTCCTTGAGAACGATGACTCCAACCGCGCGCTGATGGGATCGAACATGCAGCGTCAAGCCGTTCCGCTGCTCATTCCGGAAGCTCCGTTTGTCGGAACGGGCATGGAGCATAAGTCTGCGAAGGACTCCGGGGTATGTATTGTATCCAAATACGACGGATATATCGAACGCGTGTCTGCCAATGAAATCCAACTGCGCCGCGTCGAGATCATCGACGGCAAGGAAGTCAAAGGCGACATTATCAAATACAAGCTGCAAAAGTTCATGCGTTCCAACCAAGGGACGTGCATCAACCAGCGTCCTCTCGTTCGCCGCGGCGACGTGATCAAGAAAGGCGACATTATGGCGGACGGTCCTTCTACGGACAAAGGCGAGCTCGCGCTCGGCCGCAACGTCGTCGTTGCCTTTATGACGTGGGAAGGCTACAACTACGAGGATGCGATCCTGCTCTCCGAAAGACTCGTTCGCGAGGACGTCTACACTTCGATTCACATCGAAGAGTACGAGTCGGAAGCGCGCGATACGAAGCTTGGGCCTGAAGAGATTACGCGCGACATCCCGAACGTCGGCGAAGACGCGCTGCGCAATCTCGACGAGCGCGGCATCATCCGCGTCGGCGCGGAAATCAGCGCAGGCGACATTCTCGTCGGCAAGGTTACGCCGAAGGGCGTTACTGAGTTGACGGCGGAAGAGCGGCTGCTGCATGCGATCTTCGGCGAGAAGGCGCGCGAAGTGCGCGATACGTCGCTGCGAGTACCGCACGGTACGGACGGCATCGTCGTTGACGTTAAAGTGTTTACCCGCGAGAACGGCGACGAGCTGCCTCCTGGGGTTAACCAGCTCGTGCGTGCCTATATCGCCCAGAAGCGGAAAATTTCCGAAGGCGACAAAATGGCCGGACGTCACGGAAACAAAGGGGTTATCGCCCGTATTTTGCCGGAAGAAGATATGCCGTTCCTGCCGGACGGAACGCCTGTACAGGTCGTTCTGAACCCGCTGGGGGTACCTTCCCGGATGAACATCGGGCAAGTGCTTGAGGTCCATCTCGGCATGGCATGTAAGCTGCTCGGCATCCACGCCTCTACGCCAGTATTCGACGGAGCGTCCGAACACGACGTCTTCGATACGATGGAAGAGGCCGGCATGGCGCGCAACGGCAAATGGCGCCTTCGCGACGGACGTTCGGGAGAGCTGTTCGAACGCGAAGTTACTGTCGGCGTCATGTACATGATCAAGCTGGCGCACATGGTTGACGATAAGATTCACGCCCGTTCCACAGGTCCGTACTCGCTCGTTACGCAGCAGCCTCTCGGCGGTAAAGCCCAGTTCGGCGGCCAGCGCTTCGGGGAGATGGAAGTATGGGCGCTCGAGGCTTACGGCGCGGCCTACACGCTGCAAGAGATTTTGACCGTCAAGTCCGACGATGTCGTCGGGCGCGTGAAAACGTACGAATCGATCGTTAAGGGCGAGAACGTACCGGAGCCGGGCGTTCCTGAATCGTTCAAAGTATTGATCAAAGAGCTCCAAAGCTTGGGTATGGACGTGAAGATCCTGTCCGGCGACGAGCAGGAGATCGAAATGAAGGAAATCGACGACGATGAGGATTCCGCGGGAGATAAGCTGAATCTGAACCTCGAAGGTTCCGAGGTTGGCGTCGAATAACTTTAGGATCCGAAATCTTAGCAACGATGAAGGAGGGCTTGCTCCTTGTTAGACGTCAATAACTTTGAGTTTATGAAGATCGGTTTGGCTTCGCCCGATAAGATCAGATCGTGGTCCAGAGGCGAAGTCAAGAAGCCGGAGACGATAAACTACCGGACATTAAAACCGGAAAAAGAAGGCTTGTTCTGCGAGAAAATTTTCGGACCGACCAAGGACTGGGAATGTCATTGCGGCAAGTATAAGAGAGTGCGTTACAAAGGCGTCGTCTGCGATCGCTGCGGCGTCGAAGTCACGCGGGCTAAGGTGCGCCGCGAGCGGATGGGCCATATCGAGCTTGCCGCTCCGGTATCCCACATCTGGTATTTCAAAGGGATTCCTAGCCGCATGGGTCTGGCGCTGGACATGTCTCCTCGCTCGCTCGAGGAGATCATCTACTTCGCATCCTATGTGGTCACGGATCCGGGCGATACGCCGCTGGAGAAGAAACAGCTGCTCTCCGAGAAAGAGTACCGCAGCTACCGCGACAAGTACGGCTATGCGTTCCATGCCGGCATGGGCGCGGAAGCGGTCAAGAAGCTGCTGCAGGACATCGACCTCGATCGCGAGCTCGAGACGCTTAAGGAAGAGCTTCGCACGGCTCAAGGCCAACGCCGCAACCGTGCGATCAAGCGCCTGGAAGTTATCGAATCGTTCCGCAACTCCGGCAACCTGCCGGACTGGATGATTCTCGACGTGCTTCCGGTCATTCCTCCGGAGCTTCGCCCGATGGTCCAACTGGACGGCGGACGCTTCGCGACGAGCGACTTAAACGACCTGTATCGCCGCGTCATCAACCGGAATAACCGGCTGAAGAGATTGCTCGACCTGGGCGCTCCGGACATTATCGTGCAGAACGAGAAACGGATGCTTCAGGAAGCGGTCGACGCCTTGATCGACAACGGCCGCCGCGGCCGTCCGGTAACGGGACCGGGCAACCGTCCGCTGAAATCCCTCAGCCATATGCTGAAAGGAAAGCAAGGACGTTTCCGTCAAAACCTGCTCGGTAAACGGGTCGACTACTCCGGTCGTTCGGTTATCGTTGTAGGCCCGAGCTTGAGAATGTACCAGTGCGGTCTTCCGAAGGAAATGGCGCTGGAGCTGTTCAAGCCGTTCGTGATGAAGGAGCTTGTGCTGAAAGGCTTGGCTCACAACATCAAGAGCGCGAAGCGCAAAGTCGAACGCGTAAGCCCAGAAGTATGGGACGTGCTGGAGGAAGTTATCAAGGAGCACCCCGTGCTGCTGAACCGCGCGCCGACGCTGCACAGATTGGGCATTCAAGCTTTCGAACCGATTCTGGTCGAAGGCCGCGCAATCAAGCTTCACCCGCTCGTCTGTACAGCGTATAACGCCGACTTCGACGGCGACCAGATGGCCGTTCACGTGCCATTGTCGGCCGAAGCGCAAGCGGAAGCCCGCTTGCTCATGCTGGCTGCCGGCAACATCTTGAACCCGAAAGACGGCAAGCCGGTCGTTACTCCGTCGCAGGATATGGTACTTGGTTGCTACTACCTGACGATGGATAACAACAAATCTTACGGCTCCGGGTTTAAGTTCGCCAACGTTAACGAAGCGGTTTCCGCTTATCAACGCGGTACGGAAGGCGTTTCGCTGCACGCCCGCGTCGTTATTCCGGTTAAGGAACTGAAGAAGAAGACGTTCACGCCGGAACAGCAGGAAGCTCTGATCGTAACGACGATCGGCAAAATCATTTTCAACGAAATTTTCCCGGACACGTTCCCTTACATTAACGAGGCGACAAAAGAAAACCTCGTTAAAGGTACGCCGGATAAATATTTCATCTACGAAAAGGGCGCCGACCTCTCGAAGTTTATCGAGGATCCGGCCATCCCTGGAGCAGTAGGCAAAGAATATCTGGGCAACATCATCGGCGAATGCTTCCGTATTTACCATACGACGCAGACGTCGGTCATCCTGGATAACATCAAGCAGCTCGGCTTTACGTACTCGACGCGGGCGGGTATTACGATCGGCGTCTCCGACGTTATCGTACCTGAGGAGAAGCAAGAGATTCTCAAGAAGTCCGAAGAGCGCGTCAAAGTCGTTACAACGCAATATCGTCGCGGTCTGATCACGAACGAAGAACGCCGCGACCGCGTTATCGAAATCTGGAGCAAGACGAAGGACGAGATCACGGACATCCTGATGAAGTCTATGGATCGCTACAACAGCATCATGCTGATGGTCGATTCCAAGGCGCGGGGCAACAAGTCGCAAATCACCCAGTTGGGCGGAATGCGCGGCTTGATGGCGAACCCGTCCGGACGGATTATCGAGTTGCCGATCAAGTCGAACTTCCGCGAAGGCCTTACCGTATTGGAGTACTTCATCTCCACGCACGGAGCGCGGAAAGGTCTGGCCGATACGGCTCTTCGTACCGCCGACTCGGGTTATCTGACTCGTCGTCTCGTCGACGTCGCGCAGGACGTCATCGTCCGCGAGGACGATTGCGGCACGGATAAAGGCATTACCGTTTCTCGGATCGAGGACGGCAAAGAGGTTATCGAAGATCTGTTCGACCGAATCGAAGGACGCTACGCGTTCGAGACGGTTCGCCATCCGGAGACGAAAGAGATCATTGCTCACCGCAACGATCTGCTCGATACGCCGAAGGCGGAAGAGATCGTTCGCGCGGGCATCAAGAGCATTCAGATTCGTTCCGTGCTTAGCTGCCGCGCCCGTCACGGCGTCTGTAAGCTCTGCTACGGACGCAACCTGGCGACTGGCAAGCAAGTGGAGATCGGCGAATCCGTCGGCATCATTGCCGCGCAATCGATCGGCGAGCCGGGAACGCAGCTCACGATGCGTACGTTCCACACCGGCGGCGTTGCCGGAGACGATATCACTCAAGGTTTGCCGCGTATTCAGGAGCTGTTCGAAGCGCGTAATCCAAAAGGTCAAGCGATCATCTCCGAGCTCGACGGCGTCATCAAGGAAATTCGCGAGACGAAGGACCGTCGTGAAATCGAGCTGCAGGGCGGAGCTGAATCGAAGATTTACCCGGTCAGCTACGGTTCGCGCATTCGCGTCGTGCAAGGCCAGCAGGTCGAAGCCGGCGACGAACTGACGGACGGCTCGATCGACCCGAAAGAAATGCTGCGCATCAAGGGCATTCGCGGGGTGCAGAACTACATTCTGCAAGAGGTACAGCGCGTATACCGGAACCAGGGCGTTGAGATCAACGACAAACATATCGAAGTTATGATCAAGCAGATGCTTCGTAAGATCCGCATCGTTGATCCCGGAGATACGCCGCTGCTTCCAGGCGCGTTTGTCGACTTGCATGAGTATGAAGCAGCCAACCGCGAAGCGATCCTCTCCGACAAGGAGCCTGCGGTTGCTCGCCCGGTACTGCTGGGGATTACGAAGGCGTCTCTCGAGACGGATTCGTTCCTGTCGGCAGCGTCCTTCCAAGAGACGACTCGCGTTCTGACCGATGCCGCTATCAAAGGCAAGGTCGACCGCCTGCTAGGACTCAAGGAGAACGTCATTATCGGTAAGCTCATTCCTGCAGGTACGGGAATGGCACGTTACCGCAACATCAAGGTCGTCTCGCCGTTTGACGAGCAAACGGATGAAGAGGCCGAGCTTGAGCCGGTAGGCGCGGAGTAAAATCGATAGACATAGAAGCGGATACCGACAGCGGTATCCGCTTTTTTGCGAAATTCGCGCGCTAACGAGCACCCCCACTTCATTTTAGAGAATTGCGATCGTATACTCGTCGCACGAGCTCCACCTTGCGCAGCGGATCGCCGATCGGACCGTACGGCTGACGGAAGGGAAAATCACCATAGAGGAAAATGAAAAGATCGCTCCTATCCGCGTCAAAACAATTGATTTTCAACCGGAGGAGGAAGCGGCGCAACAGGTGTGCAACTTGATGACGGCGGATATTCGGTTACAGAGAGTGCGGGCGGGTTGGCGGGCCGTGGTCGAGGCTGGACAGGCCGACGCTTTCCTGCTTGCTATATTGAACTCCGGAGGCCGCATTCATTCCGTTGCGGATGAAGAAGGAGGGGCGGGAGCGAGATGATCGGAACGTTGCGTTTTGCTTTCCATGATTATGTCAGATCATATCGCTATGTCGCACCGCTCTTGGCGTTCATGACATTCCTCATCTTCGTCTATACCGTTGTGCCGAATCCGGTGATGCCGAGTTACTCTATGACGGTCTCCTTGACGTTTTTGATTGCGGCTTGGCTAGGCTTCGGGTTCGTAGACGCTGAAGATGAAACGCAACAGCTTGTCGGTGTACTGCATGCCGGAGGATGGATTACGTATTTTGTCGGCAGGTGGCTGCTTATGCTCGGAGTTGGCGCGTGTCTGACCATTTTTGCGACGTTCTACCCGATCTTATTCAACAAGTTCGACAGACAGCCTGGAGTCGAAGAAGTATTGTCGGCGTTGGCCGGTCACATGGGAATGGCGCTGCTGGGAGTCGGAATCGCCTATCTCTTCACTTGCAGACTGGTTGGAAAACTAAATTACGCCATTACGGGTTTGGTTCTGGTATTGAGTCTTTCCTTTGCCGCCGGCGGCATCCGGGAATCGCTTCCCGAAGGGCTGAGCTTTATCGCCTATTTGCTTCCTCCGGTATTTTCCCTGATCGATGCTTTTAATCGCTACGAAACCGCTTCGATGGCGGAGGCGGCTTACGCGCTGCTCGCTCCGCCGCTGTACGGTCTGATTTTATTGCTCATTTATTTGCGACTGATGAAACGAAAGATGCTCTAGGGCGTGTCTGCACACCCGCTCGGGGGCGTCTTTCACCGCCTTTTCGCACCCTGCTGCGTCACTTTTGCTTGACGTACCTCCGGTACGCCTTCACAAAAGTTCCTTGCATGGAACGAAAATTCGGCAAAATCTGCTGTCCTCGGAGTATGCAGACACGCCTAAGTTGGAATCTAGGTTCTTGACACGCCATTTTCGAAGTGATAATATGTTCTAGTGTGTGCCAGAGGTGCGTCCATCCGACGTATCCTGACCGGTGCGGACCTGGGCGATGGTGAAGTGTTGTCGGCCGGCGATTCGCCGAGCCGCTTGAGAATAGGAATAACGGGTTTGATGCGGTTGACCGCTTGCGTGCGGATCTCCGGTCGGGCCCTTTCTCGTCTCTCAAAATGAACCACCTGGATCTGTGGGCTTCGCGACCGCGTCGATCCGATCGCTTATTCTTTATATTTTTTACCCGTCAAGGGAAGGGGGTGGCAACATGCCAACAATCAACCAGCTCGTTCGTAAAGGTCGTCAATCGAAGGTTGTAAAATCGAAATCGCCGGCGCTTCAAAGAGGTTTCAACGCTCTCAAACGCGTGGAAACGGATCTGAGCGCTCCTCAAAAGCGCGGGGTTTGCACCCGTGTAGGTACGATGACGCCGAAAAAACCGAACTCCGCTCTTCGTAAATACGCTCGTGTTCGCTTGACGAACCGCGTAGAGGTGACAGCCTACATCGGAGGAATCGGCCACAACCTGCAAGAACACAGTGTCGTTCTTGTACGTGGAGGCCGGGTTAAAGATCTTCCGGGTGTTCGTTACCACATCGTTCGCGGAGCATTGGATACGGCGGGAGTTAACAACCGTAAACAAGCTCGTTCCAAGTACGGAACGAAAAGAGCGAAAGCGAAGAAATCCTAATTCGTTACAGACGGCCTAAGCTGACTGAACGTTAAGAACGAGAAAGGAGGAACCTTAATGCCACGCAAAGGACCGGTTCCGAAACGGGACGTACTCCCGGATCCGCTGTACAACAGCAAACTGGTAACTCGCCTTGTTAACCGTATCATGATCGACGGTAAGAGAGGCGTAGCGCAACAATTGCTTTATGATGCGTTCAAATTGATTCAAGAGCGCTCCGGCAAAGACCCAATGGAGGTTTTTGAAGCGGCGATCAAGAATATCATGCCAGTGCTTGAAGTTAAAGCTCGCCGTGTAGGTGGAGCAAACTATCAAGTTCCGATCGAAGTTAAACCTGAGCGCCGCACGTCGCTTGGACTGCGTTGGCTCGTGAACTACGCACGCAATCGCGGCGAGAAAACGATGGAAGAACGTCTGGCAGCAGAAATTCTGGACGCTTCCAACAACACGGGCGCAGCAGTCAAGAAGCGTGAGGACACTCACAAAATGGCGGAAGCGAACAGAGCGTTCGCTCACTACCGCTGGTAATTTTCGCGAAGCTAGACATTTTGAAGGGAGACTATATTCATGGCTAGAGAGTTCTCCTTGCAAAATACGCGCAACATCGGGATTATGGCGCACATTGATGCGGGTAAAACCACGACTACTGAACGGATTCTGTTCTTTACCGGCCGTACTCATAAAATCGGCGAAGTGCACGAAGGCGCTGCGACGATGGACTGGATGGAGCAAGAACAAGAGCGCGGCATTACGATTACGTCTGCCGCAACGACTGCTCAGTGGAAAGGTCACCGCATCAATATTATCGACACTCCGGGTCACGTTGACTTTACGGTAGAAGTCGAGCGCTCCCTGCGCGTATTGGATGGGGCCGTTGGCGTTTTTAGCGCCAAAGAAGGCGTAGAGCCGCAATCCGAGACGGTATGGCGTCAAGCCGACCGTTACGGCGTACCGCGGATCGCTTACGTTAACAAGATGGACATCATCGGTGCAGACTACCTCAATGTTATCAACGACATGAGAGAACGTCTGAACGCGAATGCGGTCGCAATTCAATATCCGATGGGTGCCGAGGATACATTTATCGGCATGATCGACATCGTTGAGCGGGTCGCATACAAGTACACCGACGACAAGGGCAAAGCGCCGGACGAGATCGAAATTCCTGCGGAATATGCCGACAAAGTCGAAGAGCTGCGCGCTATTCTCGTAGAGAAGGTTGCAGAGCTTGACGAAGAGCTGACGATGAAGTATCTGGAAGGCGAAGAGCTTACCGTTGAAGAAATCAAATCAGCTCTGCGCAAAGGCGTCTGCGAAGTGAAAATCTTCCCGGTCGTCTGCGGTACTTCCTACCGCAACAAAGGCATTCAGCCAATGCTGGACGCTGTAGTCGCTTACCTGCCTGCTCCGACGGACGTTCCTGACATCAAGGGCGTTCTGGACGACGGCACGGAAACGACGCGCAAGTCTTCGGACAGCGAGCCGTTCGCGGCGCTGGCGTTCAAAATCATGACCGACCCATACGTTGGCCGTCTGACTTTCTTCCGCGTTTACTCTGGCGTACTGAACTCCGGTTCTTACGTTATTAATGCGACGAAAGGCAAACGCGAGCGTATCGGCCGTATTCTCCAAATGCACGCGAACAGCCGTCAAGAAATCGACATCGTCTACTCCGGAGATATTGCTGCGGCAGTAGGTCTGAAGGATACGACGACAGGCGATACGCTGTGCGACGAGAAGAATCCGGTTATTCTTGAGTCCATGAACTTCCCAGAGCCGGTTATCCAGCTTGCGGTTGAGCCGAAAACAAAGGCCGACCAAGACAAAATGGGTATCGCTCTGCAGAAGCTGGCTGAAGAAGATCCGACGTTCCGTGCTCACACGGACGAAGAAACCGGCCAAACGATTATCTCGGGGATGGGCGAGCTTCACCTCGAAATTCTCGTTGACCGTATGCTTCGCGAATTCAAAGTCGAGACTAACGTTGGTAAGCCGCAGGTTGCTTACCGCGAGACGTTCCGCACGCCGGCGAAAGTCGAAGGCAAATTCGTTCGTCAATCCGGCGGACGCGGTCAATACGGCCACGTCTGGATCGAGTTCGAACCTCAGGAGCCGGGTGCCGGCTTCGCGTTCGAGAACAAGATCGTCGGCGGCGTCGTACCGCGCGAATATATCGCTCCGGTACAAGCCGGTATCGAAGAGTCGATGAAGAACGGCGTACTTGCCGGCTTCCCGCTCGTAGATATCAAAGCAACGATCTTCGACGGATCTTATCACGACGTCGACTCCTCGGAGATGGCGTTCAAAATCGCCGGATCGATGGCGCTTAAAGCAGCGAAGGACAAATGTAATCCTGTGTTGCTCGAGCCGATCATGAAGGTTGAAGTAACGGTACCCGAAGAGTATTTCGGCGACGTTATGGGTATGCTGAGCTCCCGCCGCGGACGCATCGAAGGATCGGATATGCGTTTCGGCGCACAAATCGTTCGTGCGAAGGTGCCGTTGGCAGAGATGTTCGGATACTCCACAACTCTTCGTTCCGGTACGCAAGGTCGCGGTGTATTCTCGATGGAGCTGTCGCACTACGAAGAAGTGCCTAAATCCATCTCCGAAGAAATCGTGTCCAAGGCAAAAGGCTGAGCGTAAGGTTTGCCTTTTCTGGAAAGCAGGCGGAGGGAGAATCGCTTGATGCGGCGCTCCCACGTCATTAAATAAAAAATCAAATCCTTTTACTCATTAAGGAGGAACAGTATCAATGGCTAAGGCTAAATTCGAACGTAACAAACCCCACGTGAATATCGGCACGATCGGTCACGTTGACCACGGTAAAACGACGACAACTGCTGCAATCACTTCGGTATTGAACAAAAAATACGGAAGCGGTGCTGCTGTAGCATTCGACCAAATCGACAAAGCTCCAGAAGAGCGCGAGCGCGGAATCACGATCTCCACGGCTCACGTTGAGTACGAGACGCCTAACCGTCACTACGCTCACGTTGACTGCCCAGGACACGCTGACTACGTTAAAAACATGATCACGGGCGCTGCTCAAATGGACGGCGCAATCCTGGTTGTATCCGCTGCTGACGGCCCAATGCCGCAAACGCGCGAGCACATCCTGCTCTCCCGTCAAGTAGGCGTTCCTTACATCGTCGTCTACCTGAACAAGTGCGACATGGTTGAAGACGAAGAGCTGCTCGAGCTGGTTGAGATGGAAGTTCGCGACCTGTTGAACGAGTATGAGTTCCCAGGCGACGACACTCCAATCGTTCGCGGCGCTTCCCGTGAAGCTCTGGCTAATCCAGACGGCCCTTGGGCTGACAAAATCGTTGAGCTGTTCGAAGCTATCGACAGCTACATCCCGACTCCTGAGCGCGCAACTGACAAGCCTTTCTTGATGCCGGTTGAGGACGTGTTCACGATCACAGGTCGCGGTACGGTTGCTACTGGCCGTGTTGAGCGTGGTATCATCAAAGTCGGCGACGAGGCTGAAATCATCGGCCTGCACGAAGAAACTCGCAAAACGGTTGTAACGGGCGTTGAAATGTTCCGTAAATTGCTCGACCAAGCTCAAGCTGGCGACAACATCGGCGCATTGCTCCGTGGCGTTGACCGTAAAGATATCGAGCGCGGTCAAGTTATCGCTAAGCCAGGTTCCGTTAAGCCTCACACGGAATTCACGGCTCAAATCTACGTTCTGACTTCTGCTGAAGGCGGCCGTCACAAGCCTTTCTTCACAGGCTACCGTCCGCAGTTCTACTTCCGTACGACGGACGTAACGGGCATCATCAACCTGCCGGAAGGCACTGAGATGGTTATGCCTGGCGATAACATCACAGTTACGGTTCAACTGATCTCCCCGATCGCTATCGAAGAAGGCACTCGCTTCGCTATTCGCGAAGGCGGCCGTACGGTAGGCGCAGGCGCAGTTGCATCCATCCAAAAATAAGAGCTTCAAAACAAAAATGTCCAAGGCTTTCAGCCTTGGACATTTTTTTTCTTCTATTATATATGTAATCAGTAAGCGAAAAATTTAGAGGTGCAGAGGCTCGTCGCAAGACCGCCGGAAGTGATTGTCGCAATGGACAGAAAAAACGTATCGAGCGAAAATAGAATTCCTCCTGCTCCGATCACAATCGCATCCATAATGAGAATAAGAATGCCCACATTGATTTTCATCTTTTTCGCCAGCAGCTTGGCCAACAGGTCGACGCCTCCGGTGCTTGTGTCGAATTTTAGCAGTATTCCGAAGCCGATTCCGATAAACATTCCGCCCACAACCGAGGCGACGAAGGGGTGAACCGCAATAATAGGGGCAAACGGATTGTAGGGATCGAGGAGATCGATGGCGTAGGACAGAAATATCATTCCAAACAGGCTGTTGAAAAAAAAGCCTCGATCCTTAAACCAAGTATATACGAAGACAGGCAAACTGCATGCGATAAGGATAATGCCGACCTTGACTCCGAACAAATAATTGCTGATCAATGCGATTCCGATAAAACCTCCGTCGAGCACTTTGAGAGGCATAACGAAGAAGTCGATTCCTACGGCGATTAACAGACAACCGACCACGATAACGACAAGCTTTCGAAACGAGAGCAAAACCGATCATCCCTTTCATTCCCTGCCTGTCTTATTTATATGGAGAAGACAGGCGGAGAATGACGTTTAACTGGAAAAAAGGGGAAAAACGTTCTCTACTAGTGGCGCTTAAGGGAGTCGTCATATGGATCGATATATAGCTTGTTCTGCGAGTCGACCTGGGCGAAATAGATTTTATCCATAGAGACTCCGAGTTGACGGAGCTTGCTATTCAGCCAGTCGCGATTCAACCCGACTTTCTTCAAGGAGTCCTCCATAATCTTTCCGTCCATAATGACCGCCATATTGTACTTCTCGGGAGGCACCGGCAAGTTGATGTCGGAAGGAGTAAGCGGCTGGTATTCCTTTTTGAGCAGGACGTTCAGTTCTCCGCTAGTATCCAGAATTGCGAAATCGACCTGAGCCACGTTAAACACGTTTTTTTTGCGCAGCATCTCCAGCAATTCGTCCGATGTGATTCGTTCTTCCCTCAAGTTATCTTCGAGAATTTTCCCGTTCCTCATGAGGATGGTCGAAGTGCCGTCCAGAAAGTCGCGCGCTCTCTTGCTTTTTAACTGCAGAAACTCGATCCCGAAGGAAATGCTTACCCAGACAGCAAGGGCAATAATACCGATGTACCATTCGGAGTCTGTATCAAGTGACAGATAGGCGGCCAGGTTGCCGATCGAAATTCCCGTTATGTACTCGAATAAAGACAACTGGGACACCTGCCTCTTCCCGAGAATGCGAGTGATGATAAATAAGACTGTTACAGCCATTAAAGTTCGAAGCGTAATCTCCAGCCATGTCGGCATACCGATTCCTCCATTAAAGGGTTG
The DNA here is from genome assembly GCF_017671885.1 of Cohnella sp. LGH. Taxonomy (NCBI): domain Bacteria; kingdom Bacillati; phylum Bacillota; class Bacilli; order Caryophanales; family Paenibacillaceae; genus Cohnella; species Cohnella sp. LGH. The sequence goes on along the minus strand of NZ_CP072117.1, from coordinate 7,886,807 downwards.
CTGTGCTGCAAACCGAAGTTGTAGACGTTCATTGCTTCAGTGTCTCCAAAAATATCGCCCTCATGTATGAGCCGTGATGAGAAGATGAAGGGGCCAAACGGATCGAATCCGTACGTTTTTAATTTATGAAAATTATTTGTTGCATTTGCATGGGCAGATCGCTATAATAGTGAATGTTGGTCTGTGACTGTGCGCTGATGTGAGAGGTTGCCGACACACCCGGCCCCTTTGCCATAAGGGTGGCCAACAGGTGCAAGTCGGGTTATTCTCACGGAGTATGTCCGATTCCAAAATTGGGCGAATGAAGGAGGGAATTCTATGGCAAAGCAAAAAATCCGCATCCGTTTGAAAGCCTACGATCACCGTGTTCTCGATCAATCCGCGGAGAAAATCGTAGAAACTGCAAAACGTACTGGTGCAGGTGTGTCGGGTCCAATCCCGCTGCCGACTGAAAAGCAGATCATCACGATTCTGCGTGCGGTCCACAAGTACAAGGACTCGCGTGAACAGTTCGAAATGCGTACGCACAAGCGTTTGATTGATATCGTCAATCCGACGCCGCAAACGGTAGACGCGCTGATGCGCCTTGATCTGCCGTCTGGCGTCGATATCGAAATCAAACTGTAATAAGGCCTGGAGCCAAACAGATTCATCAAGAAAAGAGGTGTCAACATGTCAGGAATCTTGGGACGTAAACTCGGAATGACGCAAATCTTCGCAGCGGACGGCAGCGTAGTGCCTGTTACTGTAGTAGAAGCGACTCCGAACATCGTATTGCAAAAGAAAACTGCGGATAACGACGGATACGAAGCAGTTCAGCTCGGCTTCGCGGACAAACGCGAAAAGCTGGCTACCAAACCCGCGATCGGCCACGCAAAGAAGGCAGGCACGGGCCCCAAGCGCTTCATCCGCGAAGTTAGCGGACTTACGCCAGCAGAAGTTGAAGTTGGTCAGGAACTTAAAGTTGACCAATTCTCCGAGGGCGATATTGTTGACGTAACGGGGATTTCCAAAGGTAAAGGAACTGTAGGCGCCATTAAGCGTTGGGGCTTTGCCCGCGGCAAAATGACGCACGGTTCGAAATTCCACCGCGGTAACGGTTCGCTCGCGACGATTCGTGACGCCAACCGCGTACCGAAAGGTAAGAAAATGCACGGTCGCATGGGCCGCGAGACGATCACGGTTCAAAACCTGGAAATCGTCAAAGTCGACGCAGAGCGCAATGTGCTGCTGATCAAGGGCTCCGTACCGGGCGCTCGCAACAGCTATCTCAAAATCCGCACAGCGGTGAAGAAATAATTCGTAACGTAAGAGGAAAGGAGGACCACTCATGCCGAAAGTATCCGTATTTAACGTAGACGGCAAAGAAGTCGGACAATTGGATCTGGCGGAAGGAGTATTCGGCCTAGAGCCGAATGTACACGTTCTGCACAGCGCCGTATTGCTCCAGCAAGCTGCCGTTCGTTCCGGCACACACGACACTAAAGGACGTTCTGAAGTGCGCGGTGGCGGACGTAAGCCATGGAAACAAAAAGGTACCGGACGCGCTCGTCAGGGCAGCATCCGTTCGCCGCAATGGAAAGGCGGCGGCATCGTCTTCGGACCGACGCCACGCAGCTATGGCTTCAAATTGCCTCGTAAAGTTCGTCGTTTGGCCATCAAGTCGGCTCTATCCAGCAAAGTTGTGGATAACCAATTGATCGTTCTAGATCAACTGAGCCTGGCCCAACCGAAAACGAAGGAAATTGCAAAAATCTTGAACAATCTCAAAGTATCCCGCAAAGCGCTGGTCGTTACTGCGGACTACGAAGAGAACGTGGCTCTGTCCGCCCGCAACATCCCAGGCGTGAAGTTCGTCGCTGCAGACGGAATTAATGTCCTCGACGTGATGAAGCATGATCAATTGATCATCACGAAGGATGCGGTCGCTAAAGTCGAGGAGGTGTTCGCGTAATGAGAAACCCTCGCGATTTGATCAAACGGCCGGTCATTACTGAGCGTACGAGCGAGTTCATCGAACAGCGCAAATATGTGTTCGAAGTTGAACTGAAAGCTAACAAAACGGAAATTAAGCAAGCGATCGAGCAGATCTTCAAGGTGAAGGTCGTCGGCGTAAATACGCTCAGAATGCCTGCCAAGCCGAAGCGCTACGGCAGACACAGCGGTTATACGTCCGAGTGGAAAAAAGCCATCGTGCAGCTTTCCGAAGACAGCAAACCGCTGGATTTCTTTGAAGCTTCCGTATAAAAAGTCTCTAAAGTAAGGAGGGAATCCAATTGCCAGTCAAAAAGTTTAATCCGACAACGGCCAGCCGTCGTCAAATGACGATCGCCACGTTCGAAGAGATTACGACGAACGAGCCCGAGAAATCGTTGCTCGCGCCGCTCTCCAAACGCGCAGGCCGCAACCATCAAGGTAAAATTACGGTTCGCCACCACGGCGGCGGACATAAGCGTAAATACCGGATTATCGACTTCAAGCGCACGAAGGACGGCATCCCCGCTCGCGTGGCTACAATCGAATACGATCCGAACCGTACGTCTTATATCGCTTTGATCAACTATGCGGACGGTGAGAAAGCTTACATCATCGCTCCAAAAGGCCTTAAAGTCGGCGACGTGATTACGTCCGGACCTGAAGCCGACATCAAAGTGGGCAACACGCTTCCGCTGGAGAACATTCCTGTTGGTACGGTTATCCACAACATTGAGCTTAAGCCGGGCAAAGGCGGACAACTTGTTCGCGCAGCAGGCACAAGCGCTCAATTGCTTGGTAAAGAAGAAGCCTACGTTACAATTCGTTTGACTTCCGGCGAGATTCGCCGTATTCTCAAAACTTGCCGCGCAACGATCGGCACAGTTGGTAACCAAGACCACGAATTGCTTAACATCGGTAAAGCCGGCCGTAATCGCTGGTTAGGCAAACGCCCGACCGTTCGCGGCGTCGTCATGAACCCGAACGATCACCCGCACGGCGGTGGCGAAGGACGCGCTCCAATCGGACGCAAATCCCCGCTCTCTCCATGGGGTCAGCCAACTCTCGGCTACAAGACTCGCAAGAAGAAAAAAGCTTCTGGCAAATACATCGTTCGTCGCCGCAGCAAGTAATCGTTACTTGCTTGCCGGCGCGAGCGTCGAACTCTCAAGCTGGTTTGAAGGGAGGAGCATTCCATGGGTCGCAGTTTGAAAAAAGGACCTTTCGTGGACGGCTATCTGCTTAAGAAAGTAGAAGAACTGTCCGGTTCGAATAAAAAAGTCGTTATCAAGACTTGGTCTCGCCGCTCGACGATTTTCCCGCAATTCGTGGGTCAGACGTTCGCGGTATACGACGGTCGCAAGCACGTGCCGGTCTATGTATCTGAAGACATGGTCGGTCACAAACTGGGCGAATTCGCGCCTACGCGTACGTTCAAAGGCCATACGGACGACGACAAGAAAACAGGCAAACGCTAATATAACCCTACGAAGTGAGATCGAGCCCGAGCGTTGAAGGCGTAGCGGGCGATCGTCACGAGACGTACGTAAGGGAGGAGGTACACCGATGTCTCAGCAAGCGAAAGCTGTTGTGAATAACATTCGCATTCCGGCGCGCAAGGTCCGCCTGGTCGTGGACTTGATCCGCGGCAAGAAGGTTGGAGACGCGATCGCGATTTTGCGTCATACGCCTCGTTCGGCCTCTCCGGTTCTGGAGAAGCTGCTGAACTCCGCGATTGCTAACGCCGAACACAACTATCAGCTCGACGTGAACAAATTGGTCGTTTCCGAAGCCTTCGTTAACGAAGGACCAACCATGAAACGGTTCCAGCCTCGTTCCCAAGGTCGTGCATTCAGTATTTTCAAACGTTCCAGCCATATTACGCTGGTCGTATCCGAGAAATAAGGAGGGACAACGTGTGGGTCAAAAAGTAAATCCCGTCGGTCTTCGTATCGGCATCATTCGTGACTGGGAATCCAAATGGTATGCGGACAAAGATTTCGGCTCCCTCCTCATCGAGGACGTCAAAATCCGTGAATTCCTGAAGAAGAAGCTGAAAGAAGCCGCGGTTTCCAAAATCGAAATCGAACGTGCGGCCAATCGCGTCAACGTTACGATTCATACGGCTAAGCCAGGTATCGTCATCGGTAAAGGCGGTTCGGAAGTCGAAGTGCTTCGCGGCCAACTGACCAAGCTGACGAACGGCAAGAAAGTACACATCAACATCTCTGAAATCAAAAACCCTGAGCTGGACGCTATCCTCGTTGCCGAGAGCATCGCGCAACAACTGGAACGTCGCGTTTCCTTCCGTCGCGCTATGAAACAAGCGATGCAACGGACGCAGCGCGCTGGAGCAAAAGGAATCAAGACTTCCGTTAGCGGTCGTCTGGGTGGAGCGGAGATTGCTCGTCAAGAAGGATACAGCGAAGGAACGGTGCCGCTGCACACGCTTCGTGCTGACATCGATTATGGAACAGCGGAAGCTCATACGACTTACGGCCGTATCGGCGTAAAAGTATGGATCTACCGCGGCGAAGTCCTTCCGGCGAAGAAAAGAGCTGTCCAGGAAGGAGGCAACTGATCATGTTGGTCCCTAAACGCGTCAAACACCGCAAAGTACATCGCGGTAAAATGAAAGGTCGCGCCAAAGGCGGCACGGAAGTGCACTTCGGCGAATTCGGCCTGCAGGCACAGGAAGCTTCTTGGGTAACGAACCGTCAGATCGAGGCTGCTCGTATCGCGATGACTCGTTACATCAAACGGGGCGGTAAAGTTTGGATCAAAATCTTCCCTTCGAAACCGATCACCCAAAAGCCTCTCGAGGTGCGGATGGGTAGCGGTAAAGGTAACGTAGAAGCATGGGTTGCCGTTGTGAAACCGGGCAAAGTAATGTTCGAGCTCGCAGGGGTATCCGAGGAGATCGCACGCGAAGCAATGCGTCTTGCCGCTCACAAGCTGCCGGTGAAGACGAAGTTTGTGAAACGTGAAGAACTGGGTGGTGAAGCAAATGAAAGCCAGTGAATTTCGCAACCTGACATCGGCGGAACTCGAGCAGAAGATCGCCGGCTTCAAGGATGAACTGTTCAACCTCCGCTTCCAACTGGCTACCGGCCAACTGGACACCCCGCACCGCCTTGGCGAACTGCGGAAAGAAATCGCTCGGGCTAAAACCATTTTGCGCGAGCGTGAACTCGGCATCGGCTAAAACCCGGGAAAAGGAGGATGACCATGAGCGAACGCAATAATCGCAAAGTGCAAATCGGTAAAGTCGTCAGCGACAAGATGGACAAAACGATTGTGGTAGCTGTTGAGACGTACAAGAAGCACAGCCTGTACCACAAGCGGATCAAATACACGAAGAAGTTCAAAGCGCACGATGAGAACAACGAAGCGCAAATTGGCGACACCGTGAAAATCATGGAGACCCGCCCGTTGTCGAAAGACAAAACATGGCGTCTGGTCGAAATCGTCGAGAAAGCTGTATTGGCTTAATTCGACTTACTCGTTATTGAAAGGAGGACCCTGCGATGATTCAACCGTTTACGCGTCTGAAAGTTGCCGACAACTCCGGCGCGAAAGAATTGATGTGCATCCGCGTGCTTGGCGGTACTGGACGCCGCGTAGGACATATCGGTGATATGATCGTATGCTCTGTCAAACAAGCAACACCAGGCGGCGTTGTCAAAAAAGGCGACGTAGTCAAATGTGTTATCGTTCGTACGAAACGTTCGGTACGCCGCAAGGACGGCTCCTATATTGCGTTCGACGAGAACGCAGCCGTCATCGTTAAGGATGATAAGGGCCCACGTGGCACTCGTATCTTCGGACCTGTTGCCCGCGAACTTCGCGAACGCGACTTTATGAAAATCATTTCCCTGGCACCGGAAGTTTTGTAAGACTCCGGAACGCACCGATGGAGAAAGACTCAAGGAGGTGTACCCATGCCCCGTCTGAAAAAAGTGCTTGAATCGCACAACAATAAACTGCACGTGAAGAAAGACGATAACGTAATCGTCATCTCCGGCAAAGACAAAGGCAAGAAAGGCCGCATTATCGCAGCCTATCCGCGTGAAAACCGCGTTCTTGTCGAAGGCGTGAACATGATCAAACGTCATACTCGCCCGAACCCGCAAAACCAACAAGGCGGTATCATCGAACGCGAAGCGGCAATTCATGCTTCGAACGTCATGCATATCGATCCTAAGAGCGGCAAGCCGACACGTATCGGCTACAAAACGCTCGATAACGGCAAGAAGATCCGGGTCGCAAAACGTTCCGGAGAATCGATCGACTAATCGGAGTAACAACGGAAAGGAGGTCATTGTGACTCATGGCAGCAAGAATGAAGGAACGTTTCCTGAATGAAATCACTCCTGCGCTAATGCAGAAGTTTAGCTACAAGTCCGTTATGCAAGTGCCGAAAATCGAGAAAGTCGTCATCAACATGGGTGTCGGCGAGGCGGTTTCCAACTCCAAAATCATCGATTTTGCGGTTGAGGACATGCAGAAGATTGCCGGTCAGAAGCCTGTAGTTACGCGTTCCAAGAAATCGATCGCAGGCTTCCGTCTGCGGGAGAACTTGCCGATCGGCGTCAAGGTTACGCTGCGCGGCGAACGGATGTACCACTTCCTGGATAAGCTGTTCAACATTTCTCTTCCTCGCGTACGCGATTTCCACGGCGTCTCGACCAAATCGTTCGACGGCCGCGGCAATTATACGCTTGGCCTGAAAGAGCAGCTGATCTTCCCGGAGATCGAATACGACAAGATCGATAAAGTTCGCGGGATGGACATCGTCATCGTCACGACGGCACAATCGGACGAAGAAGCGCGTGAGCTGCTCACCCAATTGGGTATGCCGTTTGCGAAGTGACGATAACCCGGTCAATAGCAAAAGGTTACCTAATGGAGGTGTGAAAGCAAGTGGCAAAAACATCGATGAAAATCAAGCAACAACGCGCGCCGAAGTTTAAAGTCCAAGCTTACACGCGCTGCGAGCGTTGCGGACGTCCGCATTCCGTATTACAAAAGTTCAAAATCTGCCGGATCTGTTTCCGCGAGTTGGCATATAAGGGCCAGATTCCTGGCGTCAAAAAAGCGAGCTGGTAATCAGCCTAGTTCGGGAAGGAGGTTTACCCCATGGTTATGTCTGATCCTATTGCAGATATGTTGACGCGCATTCGCAACGCGAATCTGGTGCGTCATGAGTCTGTGGAACTGCCTGCGTCGACGGTGAAAAAGCAAATTGCTGAAATCCTGAAGCGCGAAGGCTTTATCCGCGACGCGGAGTATGTCGAAGACAACAAGCAAGGTTTGATCCGTATTTTCTTGAAATACGGCGCGAACAACGAGCGCGTTATCACAGGCCTTAAACGCATCAGCAAGCCCGGCCTGCGCGTATACACGAAATCGAACGAAGTTCCGCGCGTGTTGGGTGGCCTCGGCATCGCGATCATTTCCACATCCAAAGGCATCATCACCGACAAGGAAGCCCGTCAAGGCAAATCCGGCGGCGAAGTGCTTTGCTACGTTTGGTAATTTAACTGTCACACGATTGGAGGTGTACCCATGTCCCGTATTGGACGCAAACCGATTCAGGTGCCTAACGGCGTGAACGTGAACCTGGACAACAACGTAATTACAATCAAAGGACCGAAAGGAACTTTGTCCCGCACGCTCCACGGAGATATGAAAGTTTCGTACGAGTCCGATGTCATTACTGTTGAACGTCCTTCCGATAACAAGCTTCACCGTGCTCTGCACGGAACGACTCGTAGCGTAGTGGCCAACATGGTAAACGGCGTAACTGACGGTTATGCAAAGAACCTTGAGCTGGTCGGCGTAGGTTACCGTGCAAGCAAATCCGGCGAGAAGCTGGTATTGAACGTTGGTTATTCTCACCCGGTTGAGTTCGTTCCTGAGAACGGTATTGAATTCGAGGTTCCTGCTCAGAACAAAATCATCGTTAAAGGCATCAATAAAGAAGCCGTTGGCGAGATCGCGGCTAAAATTCGCGCCGTTCGTCCTCCTGAGCCTTACAAAGGCAAAGGAATCAAGTACGAAGGCGAACGCATTATCCGTAAAGAGGGTAAAGCAGGTAAGAAGAAATAAGACGAACGCGGCGGCCTGAGTGCCGTTCGGCGTTAATTTTATGAAGGGAGTGTAAATGCGGATGATTACTAAAGCCGACAAGAACAAGGCACGTCTGAAAAGACACCTTCGGGTTCGTAAGAAAATCAGCGGGACAAGCGAGCGTCCACGTCTGTCCGTGTTTCGTTCCTCCAAGCACATCTATGCTCAATTGATCGATGACGTTCAAGGCGTAACGCTGGCCAGCGCATCGACAGTCGACAAGGAGCTTGCTGGAAACGGAAACGGCGGAAACGTGGAAGCTGCGCGCAAAGTTGGCGAGCTGATCGCTAAACGCGCGAAGGAAAAAGGACACGAGAACGTTGTGTTCGATCGCGGCGGTTATTTGTACCACGGACGTATTCAAGCACTGGCGGATGCTGCACGCGAAGCCGGTTTACAGTTTTAATTCACTTTTGACACAAGGAGGTAAACGACTTGCGTGTAGATCCGAACACATTGGAACTGACGGAGAAAATGGTACAAATTAACCGTGTCTCCAAAGTCGTCAAGGGCGGACGTCGCTTCAGCTTCAGCGCACTCGTCGTTGTCGGAGACGGCAAAGGCTGGGTTGGCGCGGGCATCGGCAAAGCGTCCGAAGTTCCTGACGCAATCCGCAAAGGCGTTGAAGACGCCAAGAAAAATCTGGTCTTCGTACCGTTCGTTGGAACGACGATTCCACATGCCGTTACGGGAAGGTTCGGCGCCGGCAAAGTGTTGTTGAAACCAGCATCGGAAGGTACGGGCGTTATCGCGGGCGGTCCTGTTCGCGCGGTGCTCGAACTGGCTGGAGTCGGCGATATTTTGACGAAATCGCTGGGATCCTCCAACTCCATTAACATGGTCAATGCGACGTTGGAAGGTTTGTCTCGCCTGAAACGCGCCGAAGACGTAGCGAAACTGCGCGGCAAAACCGTTGCAGAGCTATTCCGCTAAGGAGGGGAAACAGATGGCACAGCTTCAAATTACCCTCGTTCGCAGTTTGATCGGCCGTCCTGAGAATCAACGCCAAACGGTGAAATCTCTGGGCCTCGGCAAGCTGCATTCGTCCGTAGTTAAGGAAGACAATGTCGCGATTCGCGGCATGGTCAATACGGTTAGTCACCTGATCGAAGTTAAAGAAGTGTAAAATAGACACCAAGCATAAAAAATCAAGGAGGTGCGACGTACGATGAAATTGCATGAGCTGTCTCCTAACGCAGGCTCCAAGTTCACCCGTAAGCGGGTTGGACGCGGCGCCGGCAGCGGTCTCGGCAAAACGTCCGGTCGCGGTCACAAAGGGCAGAACGCTCGTTCCGGCGGCGGTGTGCGTCCCGGATTCGAGGGCGGACAAAACCCGTTGTACCGTCGGGTTCCTAAGCGCGGTTTCAACAACGATCGTTTTGCTACTGTATTCGCGATCGTTAATCTTGATGATTTGAACCGTTTTGCGGCGGGAACGGAAGTTACGCCTGAATTGCTTCTGAGCGAAGGCATACTGAAAAATCCAAAAGACGGAATTAAAATTTTGGGCAATGGCGAGTTGAGTGTGCAACTGACTGTTAAAGCTCATAAGTTTTCTCAGTCTGCTGCAGAAAAAATTCAAGCCGCCGGCGGTAAAACCGAGGTGATCTAATGTTCGCGACCGTCACTAACATTTGGAAAGTTGAGGACCTTCGCAAGAGGATCCTCTTCACCCTTTTCATCCTGTTAATTTACCGTATCGGTTCCTTTATCCCGGTCCCGAACATTAATAAAGACGTGTTGACGATGGCCGACCAAGCGGGTACCGACCTGTTCGGCCTTCTGAATACTTTCTCCGGCGGTGCGCTGTTCAATTTCTCCATCTTTGCCTTGGGAATCACACCGTACATTACGGCGTCGATCATCGTTCAATTGCTTTCCATGGACGTTATTCCGAAGTTCTCGGAATGGCAGAAGGAAGGCGAGAACGGCAAGCGTAAGCTGGCTCAGATCACTCGTTATGGAACGATCGTTCTCGGGCTTATCCAAGCTTTCGCTACGGCAATCGGCTTTAACCGGATGTATTCGTACGAAATGGTCATCGATGCGAATGTCGCGACGTATCTTATGATTGCGATTGTATTGACGGCAGGTACGGCATTCCTGATGTGGCTCGGCGAGCAGGTCAACGAAAAAGGTATCGGCAACGGTATCTCTATCCTGATCTTCGCGGCGATCGTCGCATCCTTGCCTAAACACATTCGCGACATTTACGAAACCCAATTCGTAGATTCCAGCCAAGTGTTCCTGAACATCGTGAAGGTGCTGATCATCCTGATCGTAATCGTCCTGATTATCGCAGGCGTCATCTTCATTCAGCAAGGCGTGCGCAAGATTCCTGTACAATACGCCAAACGGGTTGTCGGACAGAAGATGTACGGCGGCCAATCGACGCACATTCCGCTTAAAGTGAATGGCGCGGGCGTAATCCCAGTTATCTTCGCGGTATCGCTGCTGATGTTCCCGATCACGATTGCTCAGTTCTGGGCGAACAAGGCTTGGGCACAGTGGGTTATCAATCATATGTACTACGACCAGCCGCTTGGCATGGTGCTGTACGTACTGCTGATTATCGGATTTACGTTCTTCTACACGTTCGTTCAGTTCAACCCACAGCAATTGGCGGACAATATGAAGAAGAACGGCGGCTACATTCCGGGCATTCGTCCGGGCAAGCCAACCGCCGGTTTCCTGACGCGGGTCATTACCCGCATCACGCTTGCAGGCGCGATTTTCCTGGCTTTGATCTCGGTTCTGCCGGTGTTCTTCGGATATCTTGCGGATCTTCCTCGTACAGTTCAACTGGGCGGCACCTCGCTGCTCATCATTGTCGGGGTTGCGCTTGAGACGATGAAGCAGATCGAGAGCCAATTGATCAAACGCCATTACAAAGGGTTTATCAATAAGTAATCTACGAGACGGACAGGAGGAACAGCAATGAACATTCTGTTTATGGGGCCTCCTGGCGCCGGCAAAGGAACGCAGGCAGAGCGGATCGTAGCGCAATTCGGCATTCCGCACATCTCGACGGGTGATGCGTTTCGTTTAGCCATGAAGCAAGGCACGCCGCTGGGACAGAAGGCTAAGGAGTACGTCGACCAAGGTCTTCTCGTTCCGGACGAAGTGACGAACGGCATCGTGCGCGATCGTCTCGCGGCTGAAGATTGTGCGAGCGGATTTCTGCTCGACGGCTTCCCGCGGACGCTCGCTCAAGCTGAAGCGCTCGACGGCATGCTGGCCGAAATGGGCCGCAAGATCGATCACGTCATCAACCTCAAGGTGGACCGCGGCTTCCTGTTGGCCCGCCTGACCGGAAGACGAATCTGCAAAACTTGCGGCGCAACGTATCATATTGTGTTTAACCCTCCGAAGCAGGAAGGCATCTGCGATAAGGACGGGGGAGAGCTGTATCAGCGTTCCGACGATACGGAAGAGAAAGTGGGCACTCGTCTTGACGAGTATATCAGCAAGACGGCTCCGCTGCTGACGTATTACGGCGACAAAGGTTTGCTCCGCGAAGTAGACGGAGAGAAGGATATCGACGCGGTAACGGGCGATATTGCTTCCCTACTCAGAGGTTAATCGGCTATGATCGTGATCAAGTCCGAGAAAGAGTTGAACTTGATGCGGGAGGCGGGCCGAATCGTCGCTGAGACGCATCGCTTGATGAAGCAAGCGATCGTTCCAGGCGTGACGACCGCCGAGCTCGATCGGATCGCCGACGCGTTCATCCGAAGCCAAGGCGCCGTTCCCTCTTTCAAAGGTTACAACGGTTTTCCCGCCAGCATATGCGCCTCCACGAACGAGGAACTCGTGCATGGGTTTCCCGGACCGCGGAAGCTCGTAGAAGGCGACATCATCAGCATCGATATCGGTGCACAGTATCAGGGCTACCACGGCGATTCCGCATGGACATACGGAGTCGGCCAGATCAGCGACGAAGCGCAAAGATTGCTGGACGTGACCGAAGCTTCCCTCTATGCAGGGCTTGAGTTGGTTCGTCCGGACGTCAGGTTGTTTACAGTCTCTCATGGTATTCAGAAGGTGATCGAAGACGCGGGCTTCTCCGTCGTCAGAGAATATGTCGGACACGGCGTAGGCGCGGCTCTTCACGAAGAACCGCAAATTCCGAATTACGGAGCGCCGGACCGCGGACCGAGACTGAAGCCGGGGATGACGCTCGCGATCGAGCCGATGGTCAATGTGGGAGAGCGATATGTAAAGACCTTGTCCGACAATTGGACGGTCGTTACGGTGGACGGATCCCTGTGCGCGCATTTCGAGCATACGATAGCCGTGACCGAAGACGGGTATGAAATACTGACCCGTGCATAAAGCCAGGTGAAGGATATGACGGTAAACGTGAAGCTTGCGCCCGGCGACATCGTAAGAAGCCGGCGTGGAAAAGACGAAGGTGAGCTAGCGGTCGTGATCGCCCTCGTCGAGGAGCGATTCGCGCTCGTGGCCGACGGCGATAAACGCCGCTTCGACCGGCCCAAACGCAAAAACGTGCTGCATCTCGAACGGATCGGGGTCCGAAGCGAGGAGGTTGCCAGCAGCATTCGCGACACTGGACGCGTAACCAACGCGAAGCTTCGGTACGCTATCGATCAAATCGAACGACGGCTCGATGCTGAAGAGAAAGGAGAATGACGGGTGGCCAAAGAGGACGTCATCGAGGTTGAAGGAACGGTCGTTGAACCGTTGCCGAATGCCATGTTCAAGGTAGAGCTGGAGAACGGACATCAAATCCTTGCGCATGTTTCCGGTAAGCTCCGGATGCATTTCATACGGATTCTGACGGGGGATAAAGTGGTTATTCAATTATCGCCCTACGATCTGACGCGCGGACGTATCACATACCGCAAATAAGTTCGTTCGCTCCACATTTAAGGAGGGTATTATCATGAAGGTGAGACCTTCGGTCAAACCGATTTGCGAAAAATGCAAAGTCATTCGCCGCAAAGGTAACGTCATGGTTATCTGCGAGAACCCGAAGCATAAACAAAAACAAGGCTAACGATAGAAGGAGGTGCCTCTTACTATGGCACGTATATCTGGTGTTGACCTCCCGCGCGACAAGCGCGTGGAAATCGCCCTGACGTACATCTTCGGAATTGGCAAGTCCACTTCCCAGAAGGTGCTGGCGTCCACGGGCGTCAATCCCGACACTCGCGTTCGTGATCTGACCGAAGACGAGCTGGCTCGTCTGCGCGAAACGATCGACAAAGAAGTGAAGGTCGAGGGCGACTTGCGTCGCGAAATTGCACTAAACATCAAACGGCTGATCGAAATCGGCTGCTATCGTGGCATCCGTCACCGCCGCGGTCTTCCGGTTCGCGGACAACGTTCGAAGACGAACGCTCGTACACGCAAAGGTCCGCGTCGTACGGTAGCGAACAAGAAGAAATAAGGGGGGATAACAAAACATGGCACAAAAGGGCAAGAAAGTCGTTCGTACCAAGCGTCGTGATCGCAAGAATATCGACTCCGGCGTGGCACATATCCGTTCCACGTTCAATAATACGATCGTTACGATTACGGACCCGCACGGTAACGCGGTTTCCTGGGCTAGCTCCGGTAACCTCGGTTTCAAAGGTTCCCGTAAGAGCACGCCGTTTGCCGCTCAAATGGCTGCCGAGTCCGCAGCACGCGCTGCAATGGAACACGGAATGCGTTTGGTTGAAGTATCCGTTAAAGGTCCCGGCGCAGGCCGCGAAGCTGCGATTCGTTCGTTGCAAGCTGCCGGTCTTGAAGTCAGCATGATCCGAGACGTAACGCCAATCCCGCATAACGGATGCCGTCCTCCGAAACGCCGCCGCGTATAACAACGTTGCTGTTGTGGTATCAAACAAGAACAACTTGAGAATAATGGTTGTAACGGTTAGGCATACTACACGGTTTAGCCCATAAACATTGCTGAAATATCTCATTGGGTGAACAAAGGCAACGTCAGCGACGTTTTTGAAGGAGGTTTTGGTTATGATAGTGATCGAGAAACCAAAAATCGATTCCGTGGAACTTCATGATGACAAGAGATACGGGCGTTTTGTTGTTGAGCCGCTGGAACGCGGCTACGGCATGACGCTCGGCAACTCTCTGCGCCGCATTCTGCTGTCGTCCTTGCCGGGCGCAGCCGTCGTATCGGTTCAGATTGACGGCGTGCTTCATGAATTTTCCACGATTCCGGGTGTTATTGAGGATGTAACGCAAATCATCCTCAATCTGAAGCAGTTATCGCTGAAGATTCATTCGGACGAGGAGAAAGTGCTCGAGATCGATGCGGAAGGCGACGGGGTCGTAACGGCCGGCGATATTCGCGCGGACAGCGACGTCGAAATTCTGAATCCGGACTTGCATATCGCGACTCTGGCTTCGGGAGCCCGTCTGCACATGCGCATTTTCGCGCGTGTCGGACGCGGTTATGTGCCTTCGGATCGGAACAAGAAGGAAGATCAGCCGATCGGCGTTATTCCGGTCGATTCGATCTACACCCCGATTACTCGCGTGAACTATCAGGTTGAGAATACGCGTGTCGGTCAGGTTACAAACTACGACAAGCTAACGCTTGAAGTATGGACCGACGGCAGTATTCGGCCTGAAGAAGCAGTGAGCTTGGGCGCCAAAATTTTGACCGATCACCTTTCCTTGTTCGTAGGGCTTACGGACGAGGCTAAAGATACCGAAACGATGAAGGAAAAAGAAGAGGACAAGAAAGAAAAAGTGCTTGAGATGACGATCGAAGAGCTCGATCTTTCCGTCCGTTCTTACAACTGCCTGAAGCGTGCCGGCATCAACACCGTTCAAGAGCTGATCACGAAAACCGAAGAGGACATGATGAAGGTCCGCAACCTGGGCCGCAAGTCTTTAGAGGAAGTTCAAGAGAAGCTGGAAGAACTGGGATTGGGCTTACGCTTCGAGGAATAGCATCGTTACCAGCAGCAAAGGAGGGAAAACAAAATGGCTTATCAAAAACTGAGTCGCGATTCCAGCGCGCGGAAAGCTTTGTTCCGCGATCTGACGACCGACCTGTTCCTGTACGAGCGCATCCAAACGACTGAAGCGAAAGCTAAAGAAGTTCGCTCGATCGCAGAGCGTCTGATCACTTTGGCTAAGCGCGGCGACTTGCACGCCCGTCGTCAAGTGGCGGCGTTCGTTCGTCGTGAAACGCTGAATGGCGAGCAAGACGCCATCCAAAAACTGTTCTCCGATCTCGCACCGCGTTATGCGGAGCGTCCGGGCGGCTATACGCGCATCCTGAAGCTGGGACCTCGCCGCGGAGATTCGGCTCCGATGGTGTATCTCGAGCTCGTAGATCGCGCTTAAGGAACGGAGCAAAGAAGGATGGACCGAATCCCGCATTCGGATCATCCTTTTTTTGTGCTGAAGCTTGGAATTCGGCCGCTTAGGCCTCGCTTGGAGGAGATGGCATGCGCAATATCGCTCTCATTGTCAGTTATGACGGGACGGACTACAGTGGGTTTCAAAGCCAACCCGGCGGCAATACGATTCAGGATAAATTGGAGCAGGTAATTTCTAAACTGACCGGCGAGCGAGTGCGATTGATGGGCTCCGGAAGAACCGATGCCGGGGTACATGCCCGCTGCCAAGTCGTCAACTTTGAGACGTCCTCCACTATTCCGATCGAGAGATGGGCAATCGCGCTAAGCACGAGACTGCCAAACGATATTGTCGTGCAGAGCGCTTATAGCGTTCCCGATCATTTTCATTCCCGCCGCGATGCCCTCAGCAAAACGTATCGCTATACGATCAATTGCAACCGCATGCCGGATTTGTTTCGGCGACGCTATGAATTCCACCATCCGACTCCGCTAGACCTCGAAGCAATGAGAGCCGGGGCGGCGCATCTGGTCGGCGAGCATGACTTTACTTCGTTTACTTCCCCGCTGTCGACCAAGCCGAGTCATGTACGCACCATTCTTGAGACGAAGCTTGTTCACGAAACAAGAACCGAGGCGGAAGGGCTGTACGCCAATCCGATCTATAACCGCGAGTGGGACGAGCGCCATTATCCGGGCAAGACGCGCGGTGTGATTCATCTCTACGTGACAGGCACGGGGTTTCTCTACAATATGGTGCGCATTATTGCCGGGACACTGATTCAGATCGGCGAAAGCAAGATCGCCCCCGAAGCGATGCCGGGCATTTTGGCGGCTCGCAACCGCGCAAGGTCGGGGCCGACGGCCATTCCTCAAGGACTTTCCTTGTGGGAGGTCGTCTATGAACTCTTGCCGGAGGCTACGAGCGAAAATTTGCAACTTTAAACTTGCATAAGCATTGGGCTTCATGTAAAATAGAGTTTGTGCTTTCTGCGTGGCTACCCACGGCCCCAGCGCAGAGAAGTCACTCTTTTGGTGTGTTTGACGGAATCGATCCTCGATCGGTTTCCACATCCAAGTCAAGCGCATCGCTGAATTACCCGATGTATGAATGTAATTGATCTAACCCATAAAAGCAGGGAATTTACCCGAAGGAGGATGTTTCATGCGTACAACTTACATGGCTAAGCCGCTTGAAGTAGAGCGCAAATGGCTTATCATTGACGCCGCTGGCAAAACGCTCGGTCGTCTGGCCAGCGAAGCGGCTGCTCTGATCCGCGGCAAACACAAACCGGAATTTACTCCTCATATCGATACCGGAGATTTCGTTATCGTCATCAATGCGGAGAAAATCGTCCTGACAGGCAAGAAGCTGCAGCAGAAGAAATACTACACGCACTCCCACTATCCAGGCGGACTGAAAACGACGACCGCTCAGGAAATGCTGAACAAGAAACCTGCTCGCATCATCGAATTGGCGGTTTACGGCATGCTTCCTAAGAACAAGCTCGGACATCAGCTTCAAGGCAAGCTGAAAGTGTACGCTGGTAGCGAACATCCACATCAAGCCCAACAACCTGAAGTTTACGAACTTCGCGGATAATAAAAGGAGGACTTTCGAATGGCTCAAGTGCAATATTTAGGAACGGGTCGCCGCAAGCACTCCGTTGCGCGGGTTCGTCTCGTGCCGGGTGAAGGCCGCATCGTTATCAACAAACGCGAAATCAACGACTACTTCGACGTCGAGACGTTGAAGCTGATCGTTAAACAACCATTGAACCTGACCGAGACTGTCGGCAAATACGACATTATCGTACTGGCTCATGGCGGCGGTACGTCCGGCCAAGCCGGCGCAATCCGTCACGGAATTTCCCGCGCACTGCTTAAAGCGGATCCGGAACTGCGCCCTGCGCTGAAGAAAGCCGGCTTCCTGACTCGCGATGCCCGCATGAAAGAGCGTAAGAAATACGGCTTGAAAGCCGCTCGTCGCGCTCCTCAATTCTCGAAGCGTTAAGAAGCTTCGGCATACAAGGAAACTCAGCCTCCGACCCCTATGGTCGGGGGCTTTCTTGTTGTTTTTCAATGAGAAGGAGCGATAATTTCGTTCCTTTTTTTCAATTAAATTGCTGATCTTGCATCCACTTTAATCTATTTTGGATTGAAGTATTTGGGTTGCAGGCGTATAATGGGTGTATTCATACTTAAATACTTGGGTATAGCGGAGGTCTTAACGATGAATTTGATCGAAAAGGAAAATCTGATTCGAATCAAAGCCGAAGAGTTTGAGAACGCATCGCCGGAAACCGTCATCGCTTGGGCGATCGAGACGTTCCCGAACATCACGTTCGCGTGCAGCTTCGGAGCAGAGGACGTTGTGCTGGTGGATATGATTCAGAAGATCAGCCCGTCTACGGACATTTTTTATCTGGACACCGATTTCCACTTCAAGGAAACGTACGAGACGCGCGACCGCATCGCTGAGAGGTACAACCTGAAGTTCGTCGAAGTGAAATCGAAGCTGACGCCGGAGCAGCAAGAGGCGGAGCACGGGGCGGAGCTATGGAAGAGCGATCCGACAGCTTGCTGCAACCTGCGCAAAGTCGAGCCGCTGACGCGTATTCTCTCCCAGTACGAAGCGTGGATTACCGGCATTCGCCGCGATCAGGCGCCCACTCGCGCAAATTCGAAGAAAGTCGAATACGATACGAAGTTCGGCCTGGTGAAGTTTAATCCGATCGCTGCATGGACTTCGGAAGACGTCTGGAATTACATTCGCGACAACGATCTGATTTACAATCCGCTGCACGACCAGAACTTTCCCAGCATCGGTTGCGAGTATTGCACCAAGCCGGTCATGCCGGGCGAAGATCCCCGTTCGGGCCGTTGGGCGGGCAATGAGAAGACGGAGTGCGGTCTGCACAAATAAGTTGCCGAGCTGTTTGAATGGAATGATATCAATTTTATCGCATTTTATCGCTTAACGAAGGAGCTACTCAGAAGATGAGCGCAATTTTACCGCATGGCGGAGCATTGGTTAATCGGGTGGTTGAAGGGCAGGAACGCGAGGCATTGTTGGCCCAAGCCTGCGAATGGGTATCGATTCCTGTCAACGCGTGGACGATATCGGATCTGGATCTGATCGGTGTCGGAGCGTTCAGCCCGTTGACCGGATTTATGAACGAGGACGACTACCTATCGGTTGTGAACGACATGAAGCTGGCGAACGGAGCGATCTGGAGCATCCCGATTACGCTGGCCGTGTCGGAGGATTACGCGAAAAAGCTGTCTCCCGGTCAGAAGGCCGCTCTTGTCGGAGAGAGCGACGGCATCCTATACGGCGTGATCACCGTAGAGAGTATCTATAAAGCGGATAAGCGGCATGAGGCCGTAAAAGTATTCAAGACGGACGATATCGAGCATCCCGGCGTCGTAAAGCTGTTCGATCGTCCCGACACCTACATCGGAGGACCGGTTCAAGTGCTGAATCGTCCCGTTCCCGCAAAGTTCAACGAATTTTATTTTACACCGACGGAAACCCGTCGTATTTTCGCGGAGAAAGGTTGGAAGACCGTAGTCGGCTTCCAGACTCGCAATCCGGTACACAGGGCGCACGAGTATATTCAGAAAGCGGCGATGGAAATCGTCGACGGCCTGTTCCTGAACCCGCTCGTCGGGGAGACGAAATCGGATGACGTCCCGGCTAACGTAAGGATGAAGAGTTATCTGGCCCTGCTGGAAAACTATTATCCGCAAGATCGCGTGTTTCTGGGGGTATTCCCTGCGGCGATGCGTTATGCAGGCCCGCGAGAAGCGATCTTCCACGCGCTCGTGCGCAAGAACTACGGCTGCACCCATTTTATCGTCGGCCGGGATCACGCGGGCGTAGGCGACTACTATGGAACCTACGAGGCCCAGGAACTGCTGAAGGCGTTCCCTCCCGAGCAATTGGGCATTACTCCGCTCTATTTCGAGCATAGCTTCTTCTGCACGAAATGCGGCAATATGGCATCCAGCAAAACCTGTCCGCATGGCAAAGAAGACCATCTGACTTTGTCAGGCACTAAGGTCCGCGCCTTGTTGCGCGACGGAATCTGTCCGCCTCCAGAGTTCTCGCGTCCCGAAGTGGCAGCAATTCTCATCGAAGGCATGGCTGAAGCGAGCAAATCTTACTCGATATAACTCATAAAAATCCACCTTGTCCCATAAAATGTAGGGAGTTTTCCCGGGACGAGGTGGATTTATTTTGTTAAACGGACAACGCAAATCATGGCTTCACACGCTGAAGAGACGTAAACATCTGGTGGTATGGGTGACGAGGCAGGCTCTGCTGCGCCTTGGGATCGTCGTATGCCTGATCGCTCTGACCGCGGCTTTGTTTCTGAGCGAAATTCCGTCGGCGCGGACGTGGACGCATTGGACGCTGCCGTTGTCCGGCAAAGTCATTGCGCTAGATGCCGGACATGGAGGAGCCGACGGAGGCGCGGTCAGCCGAGACGGGGTGATCGAGAAGGATTTGAACCTGGCTGTCGTGCTGTATTTGCGGGACTATCTGCAGCAAGCCGGAGCTCTTGTAATTCTGACTCGGGAAGGCGATTACGATCTGGCGCAGCCCGGTACGAAGAGCTATACCCGCCGCAAGACCGAGGATTTGCTGCGCAGAGCCGAGCAGGTCAGCAAGCGACAGGTCGATCTGGCCGTAAGCATCCATATGAACAGCATCCCGTCACCCAGATGGTCTGGAGCTCAGACGTTCTATGCGGCGAATAACGCGGAAGGCAAGCGTCTGGCCGCAGATATCCAGACCGAGCTGAGGAACGTGCTGGGCAACACGCAGCGGATTGCCAAGCAGGCGGACACCGTCTACTTGCTTAAGGCGCTCAAAATGCCGACCGCGCTCGTCGAAGTCGGATTTCTGTCGCACCCGGAAGAGGCTAGCTTGCTCGCGGACGAAGAGTATCAGAGGAAGGTGGCGGCGTCCATTTATCGCGGAATTCTGAAATTTGCGTCCGAGCAGCCGGAATCTCCGCCTCAATCCGGTGAATCGAAAGAGCCTGTGTTATAATGGCTATTGTAAAGGCATGCACTATTAAGTAATGGGGGTCGACTCGTGGTCACCAAAGAAAAGGTATTGGAAGCTCTGCAGCCCGTGCTTGAGCCCGCGCTTAAACGAAGCCTGACCGAATTGGGGCTCGTTCGAGATATAATGATTCGGGGGTCGGCCGTCTCGCTGACCGTCGTGCTGCATCCGGACAGCATGGGACAGGCATCCGCCATGGAGCAGGACGTCGTTAAGGCACTCTCAAGCGTAGTCGAAGGCACGCCTCATATTCGAGTTCGCGCGATGACGGAACTTGAGCTGTCGGAGGCGGGAGCGGGCGGGGAGAGCGCGGCGTCCAAGTCGTCGGCCAAGGCTCAGGAAGCGCCGATTAAAGGGCATGGCGCCGGTCTGGAGCAGCATACGATTCTTCATCCGGAGAGCGGCGTCGAGTTCATTGCCATCGCCAGCGGCAAAGGCGGCGTCGGCAAGTCTACGGTGACGGTAAACCTGGCTGTCGCCCTGGCGCGCCAAGGCAAGCGAGTAGGCCTGATCGACAGCGACATCTACGGATTCAGCGTGCCGGATATGATGGGCATTGAGGAGCGTCCGGTGCAGGTCGGCAACAAAATTCAGCCGATCGAACGCTTTGGGGTGAAGGTCATCTCGATGGGCTTCTTCGTCGAAGACAATAGTCCGATCGTCTGGCGCGGACCGATGCTTGGTAAGATGCTGCGCAATTTCTTCGCCGAGATCGATTGGGGAGAGCTGGATTACCTGCTGCTCGATTTGCCGCCGGGAACGGGAGATGTGGCGCTTGACGTTCACCAGATGATTCCGCAAAGCAAAGAAATCATCGTGACGACGCCTCATGCGACCGCAGCCTTCGTTGCGGCTCGGGCCGGAGCGATGGCCATCAAGACGAATCACGAGATTATCGGAGTCGTCGAGAACATGTCCTACTTCGAGAGCAAAGCGACGGGCGAAAGGGAATATGTATTCGGCAGAGGGGGCGGCGGCAAGCTGGCCGAGACGCTCGGCACCGATCTGCTGGCGCAATTTCCGCTCGGAGCTCCCGACAATCATCCGGCTGAACCGGATTTCTCCCCGTCGGTGTACAAGGCCGACTCGGAGATCGGGCGCGAATATCTAGCTCTGGCGCAGACGATCATCGACCGCTGCGCCAAATAATGAAGCAAAGGGGCTGTTTCCTGCTGCGGGCATATTGCCGCCGCGGGAAACAGCCCCACGTTGTCTAACTTTATTCACCGCCGCCGCTTTCCGAATCTCCGCTTCCGCCTTCGCCTTCTCCGCTTTCTTCCGCACCGCCGCTCTGATCCTTTTTCTCCTCTTTTTTCTGAGTCTTCGGAGTCAGTTCTTCCTTTACGACGCTTTGCAGAAGCTTAATAATTTCCAGCTTAAACAGCGGATTCTGCATTTGTTCGGTGACCGAGCTCATAATTACTTTGCGAACGTCGGGGTTTTTCATCGAATCGGTCAAAATTTTCGTCATTTCCGGTGTTTTAAACATGTCGACGAGTTCATGCTGATAAGCCGGATCCTTCATAAGATCTTTATGAATTTGTTTGTTGTCTTTGCTGACGGCTTTGGCAAACTCTCCTGCGAATTTGGGATCGCGCATAATGCCTTCCAATACGGTGGCATATTCCGGTGCAGTCAGGACGTCTTTAACGGCGAGTCGGACCTGGACCTGATCCGAAGGCGTCATGCTCTTCATTTGCAGCGTGCTTTCTCCATACTGGGCGTTAGACGCCTTTTCCATTGCTTTCTGACCTTCCTCGGAACCGAGGATGTCGACGACCATCGATTTGACTTCTTTATAACTGACTTGACCCCCGCCCCCGCCTCCGGACTCCTGCCCGCAGGACGTCACTAAGAGGGAGGCGCCCAGCAGACATCCTAACCATCGCAAGCGATATCGCATACCGACCATTCCCTTCATAGGGTTATGGCTGTAGTATGCTTCGACAACCTTGTGAATATAAGGAGTTGTTCATGGCTTTTTAGCTTGTTCATGGTAAAATGAAGGTTGAACATTCGGAGGAGGTTTCCTTAACTTGAGCTTACGAAAATGGATGAAATTATTCGGTATGACGATTGTGATCGGCGCTATTGTAACTGTGGTCGGGAGCGTATGCATTCAGCTGTTCAATCCTGATTTTCGCAACGTAGAGGCAAGCGGATGGTTGTCCTACGTGTTAATGATGGCTTTGATCGGAATGACTTTCGGCGCTTTTGCGCATATGGGCTTTTTCGCGTATATGATGTTGAATTATATCGCTCGCAGCATTTTCAAACGGCCTTATTATTGGGTGGCCATTCAAGGCTTTGTCGCTCTGTTCGTGCTGATTGAAATCGGTTATTGGACTTACGACACGAATTTTCCAAGCTTGACGTTCCTGGTCGTTCCGCTCGCGCTGCTGGTCGGTTCGGTGCTGGTTGCGTGGTTTAAAGTCAGCCAGACGGCGGCAGGAGCCTGGATTCCGACGATTTTCTTCATGGTCGCCATCACGGTGCTGGAGTCCATCCCCGCTTTCAGAACGGGGGACATCTCTTCCCTGCTGTACCAACTGCTCCCGCTATTTATCTGCAACGGGTATCAAATCATGCAATTGCATAAAATATTGGGACAGCCGTCCGGAGCCGGAGCGGCTGCCGCCTTAGCTAAATAAAGTAAGGAGAGGCCAGTTCGTTCCATGCGGAACGATCCTGCACGACTTTGCTTTTG
The DNA here is from genome assembly GCF_017671885.1 of Cohnella sp. LGH. Lineage (NCBI taxonomy): Bacteria > Bacillati > Bacillota > Bacilli > Caryophanales > Paenibacillaceae > Cohnella > Cohnella sp. LGH. Next base: position 7,863,577 of record NZ_CP072117.1, on the reverse strand, counting down.
GTCTCTGTCTGGTTGATCAATTGGGATACCGTAACAAATTCGTAACCTTTGGCGCGAAGCTGATCGATGATTTCGGGAAGCGCCTGATGCGTCTGCTTGCTGGAATCGCTGGCATGCAGCAGGACGATGTCGCCCTCGTGCGCCTTCTCGACGACTCGGTTTACGATCGTATCCACTCCGGGATTTTTCCAATCGAGAGAATCCGTATCCCACTGAACGACCTTGTAGTTAAGCTCGTCCGCGATGCGGAGCACGCGCTTGTCGAAATCCCCGTTGGGCAATCGGATCAACGACGGGGATTTGCCAGTCATATCCCTTAGAATGCCGTCCGCAATCGTGATTTGCCTGCGGATTTCCTCTTCGCTGTATTGACTGTAGTTGTCGTGCTTGTGACCGTGGCTGCCAATTTCGTAACCGGCATCCGCGATTTTTTTGACGAGATCGGGGTGCGCTTTGCTCCAAGGCGCAGACAAGAAAAAGGTGACGTTTTCCACGTTTTTGGCTTTCAAGACTTCCAGGATTGGTTCGGCTCGTTTTTCTCCCCAGCTAATGTCGAACGTAAGCGCAATCACCTTGCGGTCCGTCGGCACGTTGTATACGGCGGAGGGAGGATGCGGAGCAAAGACGCTCAGGTTGTTTTTTTCGACCCAGATCACGGCTACGGATAGCATGGCCGCCATAGTAAGAAAAAATGCCTTTTTAATGCGCCGCCCGTTAAATACGAAAAAGTGATTCATGGATTCGATCGGCTCCTTTCCGGAGGTTAAGATGGTTCGACGGCTTCGTTGCGCCTAAGACGGGACTGGCCGTAGAACTTGGATACTATCAATGTATGCTTGGCCCATAGAGATATTCGAATAGAGTTGAAGCTCACATCAGTCGTTCGATTGGGGGATAAAGCTAATGTTTACGCGTCAAGGCTTGCTGCTCTCATGGAGAGAAACGCGCCCGTATTTTATTTTTGCGGTTATTTTGTTTTTTGCCGGAATGGTCATTGGGGGGACGCCGAACGCGCCTACGGAATATCTGGAAAGCCAGCTCCAAGGAATCGCTACCCTTTCGAACTCGATCAAAAACTCCGACACACCTGAGATAATGGCGTTTCTTCTGATCACCGCGAATAACATTTTTGCTTCATTGATGGCAATGGGGATGGGCATTATTGCGGGGATTATGCCGATCTACACGCTGGTGGCCAACGGAATGGTTCTCGGCTACTTGTTGTCGCAATTCTCGGAAAGCGGAGAGAACATGTTCATGTTGATCGTCAAAGGCTTGCTGCCTCACGGTATTTTGGAGCTGCCAGCCGTATTCCTCGCTTGCGCGTTCGGAATAAGATTTGGTATGACGTTGATCAGGGGCGTGTTCGGTTCGGCATTCGGTAAAAAAGAACCTTGGCAGCCGTTCGTCCGAACGGCTACGGGAGCGTTACCGGCTATAATCGTTGTCGTCGTTTTGCTGCTGCTTGGCGCCGTTGTGGAGAGTACGGTTACTTTCTGGCTAATGAAGCCTTGAAGTTAAGTAGGGCGATTTCTCCAGATCGATGTCATAAAGTTGGCAGAAAAGGAGCATAACAGTAGAACGCGCCGGAGTTTGCCCGCGACCTGTCGGGCGAAGGCTCCGGCCTTCTAATTACGGGAGGATGATTCCGTTCTATGCTCGGTATGATGTTTACGGATAAGGAATGCAAGGAGTTCGATTACTTGCTTCGCAAGGAAATGGACGAGATGCTGCTCGATATGAGCGATCGTCGGTTAGACGGACCTGTAAAAGATGCAATTACAAGGCGGTACAAAATCATCTTCCGCATGTACGCGCGCATTGCTCCGCCAAGGGAATTATCGCGTTATGCGCTAGGGTTAAAGCAGCAAACTCATAAATCTTGAAAAAAATCGAATCTAGAGCTTGACCAGCGCTATTAAATTGTGGTAAATTAGCTTTCGCCCCGCTTTTAGAGGGGACGAGCGGACAATCTTCGAAATAACGGCAAAAAAGTTTTTGAAAAAAACTATTGCCAAGAGGTAGTCAGCTGTGATACATTATAAAGGTCGCTGTTAACGCGGTGACGGAATAAAGCAACACTGAGAAACACCGATTGTTCTTTGAAAACTGAACATTGAGCGTAAGAAACAAAAACGTCGGAAGACGGCTTCGGTCGTCGGAAGGCAAACCAGCAATAAAGTAATGAGCCTTCTGGCTCTCTATTATGGAGAGTTTGATCCTGGCTCAGGACGAACGCTGGCGGCGTGCCTAATACATGCAAGTCGAGCGGATCTCTGATGGAGCTTGCTCCTGATGAGGTTAGCGGCGGACGGGTGAGTAACACGTAGGCAACCTGCCCCCAAGATCGGGATAACATTCGGAAACGAATGCTAAGACCGGATACACGGTTTGGTCGCATGACCGGATCGGGAAACACGGAGCAATCTGTGGCTTGAGGATGGGCCTGCGGCGCATTAGCTAGTTGGTGGGGTAACGGCTCACCAAGGCGACGATGCGTAGCCGACCTGAGAGGGTGAACGGCCACACTGGGACTGAGACACGGCCCAGACTCCTACGGGAGGCAGCAGTAGGGAATCTTCCACAATGGGCGAAAGCCTGATGGAGCAACGCCGCGTGAGTGAGGAAGGCTTTCGGGTCGTAAAGCTCTGTTGCCAGGGAAGAATAAGGATCATTTAACTGATGATCCGATGACGGTACCTGAGAAGAAAGCCCCGGCTAACTACGTGCCAGCAGCCGCGGTAATACGTAGGGGGCAAGCGTTGTCCGGAATTATTGGGCGTAAAGCGCGCGCAGGCGGCTCTTTAAGTCTGGTGTTTAAGTGCGGGGCTCAACCCCGTGACGCACTGGAAACTGGGGAGCTTGAGTGCAGAAGAGGAGAGCGGAATTCCACGTGTAGCGGTGAAATGCGTAGAGATGTGGAGGAACACCAGTGGCGAAGGCGGCTCTCTGGACTGTAACTGACGCTGAGGCGCGAAAGCGTGGGGAGCAAACAGGATTAGATACCCTGGTAGTCCACGCCGTAAACGATGAGTGCTAGGTGTTGGGGGTATCATGCCCTCGGTGCCGAAGTTAACACATTAAGCACTCCGCCTGGGGAGTACGGTCGCAAGACTGAAACTCAAAGGAATTGACGGGGACCCGCACAAGCAGTGGAGTATGTGGTTTAATTCGAAGCAACGCGAAGAACCTTACCAGGTCTTGACATCCCTCTGAATCCGGTAGAGATATCGGCGGCCTTCGGGACAGAGGAGACAGGTGGTGCATGGTTGTCGTCAGCTCGTGTCGTGAGATGTTGGGTTAAGTCCCGCAACGAGCGCAACCCTTGAACTTAGTTGCCAGCACGTTATGGTGGGCACTCTAGGTTGACTGCCGGTGACAAACCGGAGGAAGGCGGGGATGACGTCAAATCATCATGCCCCTTATGACCTGGGCTACACACGTACTACAATGGCCGGTACAAAGGGCCGCGAAGCCGCGAGGTGGAGCCAATCCCAACAAAGCCGGTCTCAGTTCGGATTGCAGGCTGCAACTCGCCTGCATGAAGTCGGAATTGCTAGTAATCGCGGATCAGCATGCCGCGGTGAATACGTTCCCGGGTCTTGTACACACCGCCCGTCACACCACGAGAGTTTACAACACCCGAAGTCGGTGGGGTAACCCGCAAGGGAGCCAGCCGCCGAAGGTGGGGTAGATGATTGGGGTGAAGTCGTAACAAGGTAGCCGTATCGGAAGGTGCGGCTGGATCACCTCCTTTCTAAGGAGCTCTTCGGAGCTAATCAAAGTCCACGGTCCGCAAGGAAGTGGCAAACGTTTCTTACGCTCATGTTCAGTTTTGAAAGAGCAATCTTTCGCAAAACCGGTTTGGTGATGACGGCGGAGGGGTTCCACGCGTACCCATCCCGAACACGACCGTTAAGCCCTCCAGCGCCAATGGTACTTGGACCGCAGGGTCCTGGGAGAGTAGGACGTTGCCAAGCCGGGCATGCTATTTTCTGCGCAAGCGGAAAGATGCGATGGCCTTTAGCTCAGCTGGTTAGAGCGCACCCCTGATAAGGGTGAGGTCGGTGGTTCGAGTCCACTAAGGCCAACCAATTTCATAACCCCTTGCACCTTGAAAACTGGATATCGAACCAAACTGCATACAATCTAACGATTGCATGCTGCGCGAAGAAGAATGAAGCATCTCTGCCTTACTAGTGTCAAACGACTGGGTTAAGCTAATAAGTGCGCACGGAGGATGCCTAGGCGCCAGGAGCCGATGAAGGACGCGACGAACAGCGATATGCTTCGGGGAGCTGTAAGTGAGCTTTGATCCGGAGATTTCCGAATGGGGAAACCCAGCTATCGTAATGGATAGTTACCTTCGAGTGAATACATAGCTCGTCGGAGGCATACCAGGGGAACTGAAACATCTAAGTACCCTGAGGAAGAGAAAACAACAGTGATTCCGTCAGTAGCGGCGAGCGAAAGCGGATTAGCCCAAACCAGAGGGCTTGCTCTCTGGGGTTGTAGGACGTCTCACATGGAGTGATAAAAGAGCATATTAGGCGAAGAGGTCTGGAAAGGCCTGCCACAGAAGGTAAAAGCCCTGTAGCCGAAAGTGTGTTCTCTCCGAGACGGATCCTGAGTACCGCGGGACACGTGAAACCCCGTGGGAATCCGGCAGGACCATCTGCCAAGGCTAAATACTCCCTGGCGACCGATAGCGAAGCAGTACCGTGAGGGAAAGGTGAAAAGCACCGCGGGAGCGGAGTGAAAGAGAACCTGAAACCGTGCGCTTACAAGAAGTCAGAGCCCGATCTAGGGGTGATGGCGTGCCTTTTGTAGAATGAACCGGCGAGTTACGTTCACGTGCAAGGTTAAGCTGATGAGGCGGAGCCGAAGGGAAACCGAGTCTGAATAGGGCGCTTAAGTACGTGGTCGTAGACCCGAAACCGTGTGATCTACCCCTGTGCAGGGTGAAGGTGCGGTAACACGCACTGGAGGCCCGAACTCGTGAGCGTTGAAAAGCTCTGGGATGACGTGGGGGTAGGGGAGAAATTCCAATCGAACTCGGAGATAGCTGGTTCTCCCCGAAATAGCTTTAGGGCTAGCCTCGAGGTTGAGCATCATGGAGGTAGAGCACTGATTGGGTGCGGGGCCCGCCAAGGGTTACCAAGTCCAGTCAAACTCCGAATGCCATGGATGTATACTCGGGAGTCAGACGGCGAGTGCTAAGATCCGTCGTCAAGAGGGAAAGAGCCCAGATCATCAGCTAAGGTCCCCAAGTGTGTGTTAAGTGGGAAAGGATGTGGAGTTGCGAAGACAACCAGGATGTTGGCTTAGAAGCAGCCACCATTTAAAGAGTGCGTAATAGCTCACTGGTCGAGTGACTCTGCGCCGAAAATGTAACGGGGCTAAACACACCACCGAAGCTATGGCATGTCGTAGTCTTCACTTTGTTCTGGTTAAGCACCGGGACATTTCGTCAGAATCAACCGCTAAGGTTGTTCAAGGATTCTGACCAAATGCGCCCAGCTAAGCACACCAGGGTGAAGTGAAGACTACGACTTGGGTAGGGGAGCGTTGAATGCGGGTAGAAGTCAGACCGGAAGGACTGGTGGACTGCATTCAAGTGAGAATGCCGGTATGAGTAACGAAAAGACAGGTGAGAATCCTGTCCGCCGAAAGCCTAAGGGTTCCTGGGGTAGGTTCGTCCGCCCAGGGTAAGTCGGGACCTAAGGCGAGGCCGAAAGGCGTAGTCGATGGACAACAGGTTGAAATTCCTGTACCACCGTAATCCGTTATGAGCGATGGGGGGACGCAGGAGGGAAGCGACGCGAGCCGATGGATGTGCTCGTCCAAGCAGTGAGAGGGGTATGTAGGCAAATCCGCATACTGTAACCTTGAGCTGTGATGGGGAGGGAAAATCACAGTACCGAAGGTCGTACACCCACGCTGCCAAGAAAAGCCTCTAGCCAGGAGAAGGTGCCCGTACCGTAAACCGACACAGGTGGGCGAGATGAGAATTCTAAGGCGCGCGGAAGAACTCTCGTTAAGGAACTCGGCAAAATGACCCCGTAACTTCGGGAGAAGGGGTGCCTCGGTAGGGTGAATAGCCCGAGGGGGCCGCAGTGAAGAGGCCCAAGCGACTGTTTAGCAAAAACACAGGTCTGTGCGAAGCCGTAAGGCGAAGTATACGGGCTGACGCCTGCCCGGTGCTGGAAGGTTAAGGGGAGTGGTTAGGGGCAACCCGAAGCTGTGAACCGAAGCCCCAGTAAACGGCGGCCGTAACTATAACGGTCCTAAGGTAGCGAAATTCCTTGTCAGGTAAATTCTGACCCGCACGAATGGCGTAACGACTTGGGCGCTGTCTCAACGAGAGATCCGGTGAAATTTTAGTACCTGTGAAGATGCAGGTTACCCGCGACGTGACGGAAAGACCCCATGGAGCTTTACTGTAGCTTGATATTGAACTTTGGTACGGTCTGTACAGGATAGGTGGGAGCCGATGAAGCTGGGGCGCAAGCCTCAGTGGAGGCGCCGTTGGGATACCACCCTGATCGTATCGGAGTTCTAACCTGCTGCCCTGAATCGGGCAGAGGGACCGTGTCAGGCGGACAGTTTGACTGGGGCGGTCGCCTCCTAAAAAGTAACGGAGGCGCTCTAAGGTTCCCTCAGCGCGGTTGGAAATCGCGCGAAGAGTGCAAAGGCATAAGGGAGCTTGACTGCGAGACCTACAAGTCGAGCAGGGAGGAAACTCGGACTTAGTGATCCGGTGGTACCGAATGGAAGGGCCATCGCTCAACGGATAAAAGCTACCCTGGGGATAACAGGCTTATCTCCCCCAAGAGTCCACATCGACGGGGAGGTTTGGCACCTCGATGTCGGCTCATCGCATCCTGGGGCTGAAGTAGGTCCCAAGGGTTGGGCTGTTCGCCCATTAAAGCGGTACGCGAGCTGGGTTCAGAACGTCGTGAGACAGTTCGGTCCCTATCTGTCGCGGGCGTAGGAAATTTGAGAGGGGCTGTCCTTAGTACGAGAGGACCGGGATGGACGCACCGCTGGTGTACCAGTTGTTCCGCCAGGAGCATCGCTGGGTAGCCAAGTGCGGAAGGGATAAGCGCTGAAAGCATCTAAGCGCGAAGCCTGCCTCAAGATGAGATTTCCCAATTCGTAAGACCCCTGGAAGAACACCAGGTTGATAGGCTCGGGGTGGAAGCGCAGCAATGTGTGGAGCTGACGAGTACTAATCGGTCGAGGGCTTATCCTAACATCGTGCGATGCAAATCGCTACGAACAATGCGCGAGTTTGGTTCGTATCCGGTTTTCAGGGCGCAAGCCTTGCGAATTGAAACAAACGTGTATCGGTTCAGGTATCGTGCCGAATCGTGTACTCGATGTGGCGGCGTAGCTCAGCTGGCTAGAGCATTCGGTTCATACCCGGAGGGTCAGGGGTTCAAGTCCCTTCGCCGCTACCATACCTTATTCCCATGGAGGCTTAGCTCAGCTGGGAGAGCATCTGCCTTACAAGCAGAGGGTCGGGGGTTCGATCCCCTCAGCCTCCACCATAACAATGCGGAGCCGTGGTGTAGAGGCCTAACATGCCTGCCTGTCACGCAGGAGACCGCGGGTTCGAATCCCGTCGGCTCCGCCATTTATTTTCCGATTATGCATCGGTTGCCTTTAACAGGGACAAGCAAGGCTCGATAGCTCAGCTGGTAGAGCAGAGGACTGAAAATCCTCGTGTCGGCGGTTCGATTCCGTCTCGAGCCACCATTCGTTTCATCGGGTTTCAAATATGGAGGGTTAGCGAAGTGGCCAAACGCGGGAGACTGTAAATCTCTTCCTTCGGGTTCGGTGGTTCGAATCCATCACCCTCCACCATTACCCGAGCCATTAGCTCAGTTGGTAGAGCACCTGACTTTTAATCAGGGTGTCGAAGGTTCGAGTCCTTCATGGCTCACCAGTTTTTGAACTGACAGCAGACGTTGATACGTCTGCTTTTTTGATTTATGCACAGCAGGAGGCGTAACAATTTAGGCGGAAACCCGCTTAAGAAGAAGCCCACGATAATTTGGCCGCCGAGTGGGGCCGATATAGGAGAATTTAAGGTGGAATACCCGTCCTAATTTGGCTAAAAGAGCAAAGTAAGTTGATTTAGAGTGGAAAATTCTACTTAATTTTCCCAAAACGGAAGAATTCCAGGAATAGAGCGGAAAACCCGCCTTAAAAAGCTCAAAAATAGTGCGGCCGCGAATTTAAAGCGGTTTTTCAGCTTTAAAACTACAGCGTGTACTCCCTCATCAGCGAATCGAGCGGGGGATTTGATTGCCGTCGATCGTTGGCAAAACAAATGGAGATATAAGGAGAGATCAAGGCGTGACAAATCCGATTTTCGAACGGCTGATGCCGGCTCCTGCAGGGGGCGGTTACTGTGAAAAGGACCATTATATATGGTGCGGCTCTTGTGTGCGAGGCGAGGATGGGCGTTATCATCTGTTCGCATCCCGGTGGAGCAAGGAGTTGGGCTTCGGGAGCAACTGGCTATTCAATTGCGAAGTCGTAAGGGCCTCCAGCGATGTTCCGGAAGGACCCTACAAGTATGAGGAGACCGTGCTGAGTCGAAGGGATCGTTCGTTTTTCGACGGAATGAGCCAGCATAATCCATATATTCAATACTGGAATGGCACCTACTATCTTTACTATATGGGGACTACATACGGAGGCCCGATTCCGGGACCTGGAGACGAGGTGCCGGGGGAACGGCAAATCGAGGTGTGGAACAACAAACGGATCGGACTGGCCGTAGCCTCGTCAATATTCGGTCCGTGGACACGACGGGATACGCCGTTGCTGGAGCCGCGTTTGGGCCATTGGGACTGCACAGTGACGACAAACCCCGCTGTGACGATTTTGCCCGACGGAAGGACCTATATGATTTACAAGTCGAGAGAGTACGCAGGCGCCACGTTGCAGCTCGGTATTGCGGCCGCGGATAGCCCGGAAGGCCCTTTTCGCCGACTGACGGACGATCCGATCCTGGGCTTCTCCGATCCGGATCTTCATGTGGAGGACCCTTTCCTATGGTATTCGGACGGGATGTTCCATCTGCTGATCAAGGACGATAGCAAGAACGGATCGTATGGACTGACAGGCGAGTGGGGAGCCGGAGTGTATGCGACGAGCGAGGATTGTATTGAGTGGCGGATCCATCCCGATCCGAAGGCTTACTCCAGAACGGTGATCTGGGAGGATGGCACGCTTACGGAGATGTGCAACCTGGAGAGACCGTACTTGTTGATTCAGAACGGACAACCGACGCATTTGTTTGCGGCAGCGGGTACGGGAGAAGGCCCCTACCAATTCGAGCATACCCGGAGTGTGGTTATCCCTCTGTCGTCGGATAAAGCGAAAAAAACAGGGGAGTAGAAATAGCCCGGGTGTTTTGAATGTCTTTGGGGAAAAGTAAGGGAAATCGTCGAGCAACCGATCAGGAGGATTTCCCGATGATCTACCTTTACGCGTGTGGCCTTTCTTTTCTGCTCGTGCTCTTGACGGTCCCTGCCATAAGGGAACTCGCTCTTAAAATCGGTTTCGTGGATCGTCCGACCAAGCGGAAGGTGCATTCGAAGCCCATTCCTCTCAGCGGCGGTCTGGCTATCTATGCTGGAGTCATTGCGGCTGTATGGGCATTCCTCGGAAGCGGTCCGAAGCTGGGCGCGCTGGCGCTCGGGGGAGGGCTGCTCGTAGCCGTGGGTTTGATCGACGACGCCTTTAAGGCCTACGGCAAGGAGTTTCCGGTGTGGCCGAGACTGATCGCTTATATCGGCGTGTCGCTCATTCCGTCCGCATTCGGAATTTCGATTGCCGGCATTTCGGCGCCGTCTCGTTCCGCGATGATCCTGTTTTCCCCGGGCTGGGCGGCCTTCTTTACTCTGCTATGGGTATTCGCACTTATTAATATGCTCAACTTCATCGATGGGGTCGACGGCTTGGCTTCCGGCGTAACCGCGATCTCCTCGATGACGTTGTTCGCCGCCTCGCTCCTATTCTCACATAAAGACACCGCGCTCATAGCCATTGCGCTCTCCGGCGCTTGCCTGGCTTTCCTCGCGTACAATTTTCACCCCGCCCGTATTTTCATGGGAGACGCGGGTGCGACCTTCCTGGGGTACACGCTTGCGGTAACGGCCGTGGACGGTACGCTCAAGGGAGCGACGCTGCTGTCCCTATCGGTTCCGATGCTCGCTCTTGGCGTGCCCATCCTGGATACGATGATCGTATTTTCGCGCAGATTGCTCGAAGGCAAAGGCCTGCATCGAGCAGACAATCTGCACACCCATCACAGTCTGATGAAGTGGGGACTGACTCAGGTTCAGACCGTAAGCTTCCTTTATCTGATCGCGGCAGTGTTCTCGCTATTGTCGATCGTCGTGCTGCTCATTCTTCGTTGAATCGCCCGGCCAGCGTCAAATATGGTACAATGACGCATATCGCTATCTTTGCTGACAAGGGGCTTCAACGATGAACAAAACCAAGTTGCAGGAGCTGAGCAAGCTGCTCGACGTGACGGTCGTCGCCAAAGTGCTGACCGGAGCCGAATGGCAGAAGGAGGGCGGCGAGAAGCACCCCGAAGCCGGAGACGCCATTCAGACGGACTCGGGCTGTTTGATGATCGCGCGCGTTAACGGCTCCGAGCTTCATTGCGTCGAGATTAGCACCGTGCTGACTCCGCTCGAGAAACGGCTTCTGAGCTGGGCGATTCGTCAAGGAAACATGCGCCCTGTTTCGGCGGCCTCCGATTTGGAACGTCAAGCCAGACGATTCGGGGAATGGGTCCAGCAGTCGGTGGCGGCGGGCGAGTGGAGAGCCGAGGTTCCCGAGCGCATGGAGCTGCGCAATCGGCTATTCGATGGAATGGTGCCGTTCCTTTTGTCATGCGAGCAAGTGGAAGACAAGGAACCGTCGTACAGCGAGCTGGAGAAGACGATTCGGACGTATATTCCGGAAGACACGCTGTTGATTCCTCTTCGGGAGCACGAATGGCTCGTGCTCACCAGCGACAGCGTCTTGTCCGAGGCGGATGCGGACGGGGACGAGGAAATCGGCCATGAAGAGACGAAGGAGCTGCTTGCTTCGTTGGCTCAAGGGCTGCACGAGCTGATCACGACCGAATGGGGCGGAGAGTGCCACATCGCGGTGGGGGAGCCGATCGTGCCGTCGGAGAACGTCGTACGCATCGTCGCTACGCTGAGGGAAACGACTTTCCTGGGCCGTAAGTTCCATGTAGGGATGCAGATCCATCTGCCGTGGCTCGTTCATCTCGAAAGGCTGCTCAGCGGCATTCCCGAGACGGTTCGTTCCCGGTTTGTCGAAGAGATGATGGGCAGGCCCGATCTGTTCACCGATTCGGAGACGGTCGCTACGCTGGACGCGTTCTTCTCGATGGACTGCAATGTAAGCGAAACCGCCAAAAAGCTGTTTATTCACCGCAACACGCTGCTGTACCGGCTGGACAAGATCAAAAACGAGGCGGGATTGGACGTGCGTTCCTTCAACGACGCCGTTCTTGTCCGGATCTTGCTGCTATTGTACAAAGTCACGAAAAGGAAATGAATTTTTTGTACGCTTTGTGCATAGTCATCTGGCCCGGCCTTAAGGTAAGATAGTCATGTACCTTCAAACGAAGTTTAGGGGGAAATGTACATGGCAGGCGTTCGTTTAGAAAGCGTGTATAAAAAATATCCGGGATCCGATAAAGCATCGGTAACCGACTTTAACCTGGACATCCAGGACAAAGAGTTTCTCGTTCTCGTAGGTCCTTCCGGCTGCGGAAAATCCACAACGCTGCGTATGATCGCAGGACTTGAAGAAATCTCCGAAGGCAAGCTGTATATCGGCGACCGTGTCGTGAACGACGTCGCTCCGAAAGACCGCGATATCGCGATGGTATTCCAATCTTACGCTCTGTATCCTCATATGAACGTGTATCAGAACATGGCGTTCGGTCTGAAACTGCGTAAATTCCGCAAAGACGAGATCGATCGTCGCGTACGCGAAGCTGCTCGCACGCTGGAAATCGAGCACTTGCTCGACCGTAAGCCGAAGGCTCTCTCCGGCGGTCAGCGTCAACGTGTCGCCCTGGGACGCGCAATCGTTCGTGAGCCTCAAGTGTTCCTGATGGACGAACCGCTTTCCAACTTGGATGCTAAGCTGCGTACGCAAATGCGCGCGAACATCTCCAAATTGATGAAGCGTCTTGAGACGACTTGTATCTACGTAACGCATGACCAAACGGAAGCCATGACGATGGGCGATCGTATCGTCGTTATGAAAGACGGCTTCATTCAGCAAGCCGCTACTCCGGATGTTCTGTACAACCACCCGATCAACCTGTTTGTTGCCGGCTTTATCGGCGCTCCTGCGATGAACTTCATCACGGGCCAACTGGTTGAAGAAGGCGGCTCCGTACGTTTCCGCGCTACGGGCTTCAACGTTGAAGTTACGGAAGGCAAAGCGAAAGTGCTGCGCGCTAAAGGCTACATCGGTCGTGAGATCATCCTTGGCGTACGTCCAGAGGACCTTCACGAAGAACCCGTATTCATCGAAGCTTCCCCGAACACTGTCGTTAACGCGACGATCGAGGTTGCCGAGAACCTGGGTCACGAGCAGTATCTGTACCTGAACGGTCTGGGCAAAGAGAACGTCATTGCTCGTGTAGACGGACGTTCCGGTCTTCGCGAGAACCAAAACATCAAGCTCGCGATCGACATGAACAAAATCCATATTTTCGACAAAGACTCGGAACTGAACATTTTCGAGAACTAATAGATCGGTAAGAGCGGAAACCGTTCGGCCAATGGCCGGACGGTTTTTGTCACTTGGTCAGCTTTATATAGGTTAGAGAAAGTATAAATTGATTTGTCCGATTATTTTCGATACGATAAATAGGGGAAAACAGGAAAGGAGCTGTACGATGGCCAAGAAAGTGAGAGTATCCGAGCTCGTGCAGCAATTTCACCTCGAAATTGTGGCCGGCGAAGACGGATTGCGGCGCACTATTGTAACGGATGATCTTAATCGTCCTGGCTTGGAAATGGCCGGCTATTTCAATTACTATCCGGCGGAGCGGGCGCAGATGTTAGGCCGTACGGAGCTCGCGTTCCTGGAAACATTGACTTCGGAAGAACGGCGCGACCGGATGGAGCGGCTGTGCCATGAGGAAACGCCTTGCATTATCATTACGCGCGGACAGGACATCCCGGGCGAACTCGTTGAGATTGCGAATGAACGTCATTTTCCGGTGCTGCGAAGCTCGGTCGCGACGACGATCCTGTTAAGTCGGATTACGACTTTCCTGGAGAAAAAATTGGCGCCTTCGGCGACGATTCACGGCGTACTCGTGGACGTCTACGGCGTAGGCATGCTCATTACCGGAGGCAGCGGCATCGGCAAGAGCGAGACGGCGCTGGAACTGGTCAAACGCGGCCATCGGCTGATTGCGGACGATGCGGTCGAAATTCGACAGACGGCGGACAATCATCTGTTCGGCACGTCCCCTGAGCTGATTCGGCATTTGCTGGAAATTCGCGGCTTGGGTATCTTAAACGTAATGACGTTGTTCGGTGCGGGAGCGGTGAAAAATCAGACGAGCATCAGCCTAGTCGTTCGTCTGGAAAACTGGCAGCAGGACAAGCAGTACGATCGTCTCGGACTGGACGAGGAGACGACCAAGATTATCGAGACGGAAGTGCCGCTGCTCACTGTTCCGGTAAGGCCGGGACGAAATCTGGCGGTCATTCTGGAAGTGGCGGCTATGAATTATCGCCTTAAGCGGATGGGATACAATGCGGCGCAGCAGTTCACGAACAAGCTAACCGAAGCGATATCCGAGGACGACTACGAATAATCGAGTGGAGGAAGACGATGTTTACGATGCTGCTCAATCCGATCGCGTTCTCGATCGGCTCTCTGGATGTACATTGGTACGGCATCATTTTGGGGTCGGCGGCTTTGGCGGGCCTTTTGCTTGCGGTGCAGGAAGGAAAGCGCTTCGGCCTGAACGCCGACTTTTTCCTGGACTTGCTGTTAATCGGGGTTCCATCATCCATTATCGTCGCGCGGCTGTATTATGTTGCGTTCAAATGGGACTACTACCAGGCGAATCCGGGCGAGATCATCCAGATATGGAACGGCGGAATCGCCATCTACGGAGCGTTGATCGGCGCGCTGCTCAGCGGTTTTTTCTACATAAGGGCCAAAGGCTACAGCTTCTTAAGAATCGCGGACATCTGCGCGCCCTCGCTGCTGATCGGGCAAATGATCGGACGCTGGGGCAACTTCGTTAATCAGGAGGCTTACGGCGGAGAGGTGGAGGAGTCGTTCCTGCGCGATACGCTGCATATTCCGGGCTTTATCGTGAATCAGATGAACGTCGAGGGAGTGTTCCATCACCCGACTTTCCTGTACGAATCGCTGTGGAGCCTGCTCGGCCTCGTTGTGTTGTTCGTGATCAGACGCCGCAATTTCCTGAAGAAAGGCGAGCTGCTGTTTACCTACTTCATCTGGTATTCCATAGGCCGCTTCTTTATTGAGGCGCTTCGTACCGACAGCTTGGCCTTTAAGGGGCCGGAGTGGCTTAAGTCGGTGCTCGACGCGCTATGGTCTCCGATGACGGCCGTCTTCGAGCAAGGCTATTTGAATCCGGCTGAGGGCAATATCCGGATTTCTCAGTTACTTGCGCTTCTGCTCGTCCTTGGCGGTATCATTTTGATCGTGGCGAGAAGAACGATGGGATACGTAGCGGAGAGGTACAACGACCCGCTAGTTAATTTCAAAACCGGGAAAACCGCGTCGCAGACGCGCGAAGAAACGGAGAACAGCAAGAATGACGCAAACAAGAACGACTCCAACGACGCAGACGGAGGAAACGGCGTCGGCGGCACGGAAGCCCCAAGCGAAAATCACGACCGTCCTGTTTGATCTCGACGGTACGATTATCGATACGAACGAACTGATCATTCAGTCTTTCATGCATGCGCTGATCGGTCATGTTCCCGCAAGCTTCGGGAGGGAGCATATCATCCCGTCGATGGGAGAGCCGCTGTCCGTGCAGATGAAGCATTTTACCGGGAGAGAAGATGTAGCGACGCTAGTAGGCGCTTACCGGGATTACAATCTGCTTAAGCATGACGAGATGGTATCGCTCTTCCCCGGCGTGAAGGAAACGATCGAACAGCTTCATCGGCAGGGCATTCGGCTTGGCGTCGTGACGACGAAGATGAGGGAGACGACGCTTCGCGCGCTTAAGCTGCTGGAGATCTATTCCTATATGGATACGATCGTGACGTTGGACGATGTGGACAACGCCAAGCCGCATCCCGAGCCGGTGGCGAAAGCGGTAGCCGCGCTTGGCGCGGAAGCCTCGAAGACTCTGATGGTGGGAGACAGCTCCGTCGACATCGTGTCGGCGCTCCGGGCGGGGGCCGTTCCCGTCGGCGTGGCATGGTCGCTCAAAGGCGAGGAGCTGCTGCGCAGTTCCGGGGCATCGTATATCATCAAGGAGATGGACGAACTGCTGACCCTATGCGGAATCGGAAATGAGGGTGCTTGAGTTGAGGAACGTGGAGCGGTATCCGGTGGAAGGGGCGAATGCGCTGTGGCAGGTGTACCGCACGGTGTCCCGGTTCAAGGCGGTTCGCAATTTTGTCTTCATCCAGATCGCGCGATACTGCCCGAGCTTGCCGGTTAAAAACTGGATTTACAGGCGCATCCTCGGAATGAAAGTCGGGCGGCATACGGCGTTTGCGCTCATGGTAATGGTGGACGTCTTCTTCCCCGAGCGAATTACGGTTGGAGATAACACGATCATCGGCTATAATTCGACGCTGTTGACGCACGAATACTTGATTGAAGAATACCGTCTGGGAGATATCCGGATCGGCTCTAACGTGATGATCGGGGCAAACGTAACGGTTCTGCCGGGAGTGACGATCGGAGACGGTGCGGTCGTTGCGGCCGGTGCGGTTGTTCATAAGGATGTTGCGCCTGGAATGAGAGTAGGGGGCAATCCTCTCAGGGAGTTGTAGGTTAGGCGCGCGAATCACCGCCTTGCTGCCGATGACGGCAACGGGCGGTTTTTTTGATTTCCTGCGGCAGTCCTTACAGGCGCAGGCGAGGATTGACTCGAATAGAGCGACATGGTAATATACCACTAATCTCTTTATTTTGGCAGTATGGTAACATGGTAGCACTTTAACGCAACGAAGTAATTGGCGGGGTGTTATATAAGTTGAACCAATGATATCTAAGAGATGACCCAATGGAATGGAGAAAGGGAATGGTATTGCCGCGAGTTTTGGCTTTGGGCTGCTTACATCTATCGTTCTTATCAATCCAAGCAGCCCAAAACAACCTGTCTGAAGTCGGCAAAACCATCCCTTTTGGAATGCAATGGGCTTCCCCCTTCATTGGTTCAACTTTTATAGATGCGGTCCCCCCATTTTGAAAATAACCCGTTTGCAATAGAGGATAAAACGAAGAAGGTGCGCGAAAATGACGAAACCGAAAGTGTTCGAGAAGCCGACCGGGGTAAAGGATTATTTGCCGCACGCGGTCTCCAAGCTGAGGAAGATCGAGCGAAGCGTGCTGGAGTGCATGCAGCTGTGGGGTTACGAACAGATCATCACCCCTGCGCTGGAATATTACGACACGGTCGGAATGGCCAGCTCGACATCGGATCAGAAGCTGTTTAAGCTGCTGGACCGCCGCGGGACGACGATCGTACTGCGTTCCGACATGACGGCGCCGATCGCGCGCGTCGTCGGCTCGCTGCTTAAGGACGATTCGTTCCCGATCCGGCTCAGCTATCATGGCAATGTGTTCCGGGCATTCGAGGAAGAGGGCGGAAGGGATTCTGAGTTTTATCAGACCGGCGTCGAACTGGTCGGAGACGCTTCTCCTGAGGCGGATGCGGAGATGATTGCGCTGGCCGTCGCTTCCTTAAAGGCGGCGGGAGTGCCGTCGTTCAAGATCGCGATGGGGCATGTCGGTTTCCTGAACGGTTTGTTCGAGGAGACGCTGCCTGGGCTGGTTAGCGAGCAGGAGACGCTAAAAGCCTGCCTGCTGCAGCGAGACCACGTCGGCTACCGGGATGCGATCCGCAAGCTAACGCTGGACGCTGCGTGGAAGCGGGAGCTGGAGGATATTTTGCGGCTTCGCGGCGGTCAGGAGGTATGCGATCAAGCGCTGGAGCTGAGCGCGAACGAGAGAGCGCAATCGGCGATCCGTCATCTGTGCGAAGTATGGGACGTGCTGGAAGCCTACGGCATTCAAGAGCATGTGCTGATCGATCTGACGATGATCGGGGATTTCTCTTATTATACGGGGATGACCTTTGAAGGCTATGCTTCCCATCTGGGTTTTCCGGTGTGCAGCGGAGGCCGGTACGACAACTTGCTCGCGCAGTTCGGGCGTCCCGCTCAGGCGACGGGCTTTGCATTGAAGACGACGCGCATTCTCGAAGTCGTGGAAGACGTCGCCGAGCAGCGCGAGCGGACGCTGGTCGCGTATGCAAGCACGCGGCGACAAGAGGCGCTTGTGAAGGCAAGCCAGCTTCGCGAGCAAGGAGCGATCGTGGTAACGGCGCTCGTATCGACTGCGGAGCTGGAGGAGTTGCGCGCTGCGGATCTGGAACGACACTTGAGCAAGGGCGAATTGGTTTATCGGGGCAAGTCGTACGACAAGCTGGTTCCTTTTGACGACGGAAAGGAAGGGTTGGCATGACGGACAGCGGCACTTTGAAAGTCGCGATGCCCAAGGGGCGCATCTATAAGCAGGCCAGCAAGCTGTTCCGGCAGGCGGGGCTGCCGATTCCGGAGGATTTCGACGACTCCCGCAAGCTGATTATTCCGGTGCCGGAGGCGAACATGGAGTTCATCATGGCGAAGCCGGTCGACGTTCCGACGTACGTGGAGTACGGAGTGGCCGACATTGGCATCGTGGGCAAGGACGTTCTGATGGAGGAAAATAAGGACGTCTACGAGCTGCTTGATCTCGGAATTGCGAAGTGTCGGATGTCGGTCATCGGACTGCCCGACTGGAAGCCGGTCATCAATCCTCGTGTGGCTTCGAAATATGCGAACGTAGCTTCGCAATATTTTCGCGAGCAGGGGCAGCAGGTGGAAGTGATCAAGCTGAACGGCTCGATCGAGCTTGCTCCGCTGATCGGCTTGGCCGATCGGATCGTGGATATGGTGGAAACGGGGCAGACGCTTAAGGAAAACGGACTCGTGGAGATGGAGACGCTATTCCAGGTGACGAGCCGGCTGATCGCCAATCGCGTCAGCTACAGGCTGAAAAATGCGGCGATTCAGGAGCTTTGCGACCGGCTGGGCGCGATTATCGGCGCTCCGGTGTGAGGCGGGTTTGAGACGGTGATGCGAGGAGGCGAAGGCATGTATATTGGAAAAGCGGACGGATTCCGGTTAGATCGGCAGAGCGAATACGGCTCTCCGGAGCAGAACGCGACCGTGCGGGAGGTCGTGGAGGCGGTGCGTCTGGAAGGCGACGAGGCGTTGCTGCGGTACACGGCGGAGTTCGATAAGGTGTCTTTGACGCCCGAACAGCTGCGGGTGACGGAGGAAGAGATTCAGGGCGCTTACGCTAGGGTAGAGCCGGAGTTTCTCACAGCGCTGCGGCAGGCGGCGGCGAACATTACGGCGTTCCACGAGAAGCAGAAGCGCGGCTCGTGGATGGACGTGGCGCCGGACGGCACGATGCTGGGCATGGCGATCCGCCCGCTGCGCCGCGTCGGGCTGTACGTTCCCGGAGGCAAGGCGGCGTATCCATCGTCGGTGCTCATGAACGTGCTTCCGGCCAAGGTGGCCGGCGTGCCGGAGATTGCGATGGTGACGCCGCCGGCGACCGGCGGACGGGAAGGGATCGACCCGTACATTCTGGTGGCGGCCGCAGAGGCGGGCGTAACGGAGATGTACCGGGTCGGGGGAGCGCAGGCGGTCGCCGCGCTCGCCTATGGGACGGCGAGCATCCCCGCCGTCGATAAAATTTGCGGGCCCGGCAACATTTTCGTGGCGCTGGCGAAACGCGCCGTGTACGGCGCGGTCGACATCGACAGCATCGCGGGCCCGAGCGAGATCGTCGTGCTGGCGGACGACAGCGCCGATCCGCGTTATGTGGCCGCGGATATGCTGTCGCAGGCGGAGCACGATGAGATGGCTTCGGCGGTGCTCGTGACGCCGTCGCAGGCTTTGGCATCTGCGGTGCAGGCGGAGCTGGAGCGCCAGGTTGCGGCTCTGCCGCGGGTGGACATCGCCCGCAGCTCGCTGGAGCGGCACGGGGCGATCCTGATCGTGGACAGCCTGGACGAAGGGCTGGACGTGGTCAACAAGCTGGCGCCGGAGCATCTGGAAGTGATGACGGACGAGCCGATGGAACTGCTCGGACGCATCGAGACGGCGGGGGCGATCTTCATCGGCCCGTACAGCTCGGAGCCGGTAGGCGATTATTTTGCGGGCCCGAACCACATTCTGCCGACGAACGGCACGGCGCGGTTCTCGTCGCCGCTGAACGTGGACGATTTTCTGAAGAAGTCGAGTTTGATCCGATACAGCAAGCAGGCATTGTTAAGAGACGCCGCAGGAATCGCGACGCTGGCCCGGCACGAAGGGCTGGAAGGTCACGCGCGCGCGGTGGAAATCCGATTGGAAGGCAGGGAGACGAAGTGAGCGTAGAAAATGTGCAAGGAGGCCGTTCGTCGGCCGTATCCCGCAAGACGAATGAGACGGACATCCAATTGTCCCTTGGAGTAGACGGAAGCGGCGAGGTGTCGCTTGAGACGGACGTTCCGTTCTTGAATCATATGCTCGACTTGTTTGCGAAGCACGGCCAGTTCGATTTGAAGGTCGAAGCGCGCGGCGATGTGGACATCGACGATCATCATACGGTTGAGGACATCGGCATTTGCTTAGGTCAGGTGCTGCGCGAGGCTCTGGGAGACAAGAAGGGCATCAAACGCTACGCCAGCGTGTTCGTGCCGATGGACGAGGCGCTTGCGCAAGTCGTCGTCGACATTAGCAACCGGCCGCATTTCGAGCTGCGCGGGGAATTCCCGGCGGCTAACGTAGGCAGCTTCACGGTCGAGCTTGTGCATGAGTTCCTGTGGAAACTGGCGCTGGAAGCGCGTATTACGCTGCATGTCATCGTCCACTATGGACGCAATACGCATCATATGGTCGAGGCCGTGTTCAAGGCGCTCGGACGCGCGCTGGACGAAGCGACTTCGATCGATCCGCGCGTGAAGGGCGTGCCTTCGACCAAAGGGGTGCTGTAAGTGATTGCGATTATCGACTATGGCATGGGCAATCTGCACAGCGTCAGCAAAGCCGTCGAGCGGCTGGGCTGCGAGGCGCGGGTCACTTCCGATCCGCGCGAAATACTGGCGGCGGACGGGGCGATTCTGCCGGGCGTCGGCGCGTTCGGCGATGCAATGGCGAATTTGCGCGAGACCGGGCTGGTCGATACGGTGAAGGAATACGCGGCTTCGGGCAAGCCGTTTCTCGGTATCTGCCTCGGAATGCAGCTGCTGTTCACCGAGAGCGAGGAGCACGGGACGCATCGGGGGCTGGATCTGCTGCCGGGCCGCGTCGTTCGGTTTCAAGGGGATTACAAGGTTCCGCATATGGGCTGGAACGAGCTGACGTTTAAGCAGGAGAGCCCGTTGTTCGAGGGCGTGGAGCCGGGGCACGTGTATTTCGTCCACTCGTATCACGCGCTGCCGGAGCGGGAGTCCGATCTGCTGGCCGTGACGGATTACTACCAGCCGGTCACGGCGATCGTAGGCCGGGGTTCGGTGTACGGCATGCAGTTTCATCCGGAGAAGAGCGGCGAGCTCGGCATGGCGCTGCTCCGCAAGTTCACGGAGAGGGTTGTCGGGAAATGAAGTTTAGACCTTGTATCGATATTCACCAAGGCAAGGTGAAGCAGATCGTCGGGGAAACGCTGCAAGCGGACGCCTCGAAGGTCGTGGAGAACTTCGTCTCCGAACGGGGGGCGGAATACTATGCTTCGCTGTATAAACAAGACGGGTTAACCGGCGGGCATATTATTATGCTCGGCGGCGGCAACCGGGAGGCTGCGCTGTCTGCGCTAAGGGCCTATCCCGGCGGCTTGCAGATCGGCGGAGGCATCACGGCGGAGAACGCAGCAGATTACTTGCGCGAAGGGGCTTCGCACGTCATCGTCACTTCTTACGTTTTCCGCGACGGTCGCCTTCAGATGGACAATCTGCGGCGTATCGTTGCGGAAGTCGGCCGGGAACGGCTCGTACTCGACCTCAGTTGCAAGGAACGGGACGGCAAATGGTACGTGGTGACCAACCAGTGGACGACGTTTAGCGATCTGGAAGTCAACGAAACCACTGTCCGAGAGCTTGAAAGCTACTGCGACGAGTTCCTGATCCATGCGGTCGATGTCGAAGGGAAGCGAGAGGGCGTCCAAGAGAGGCTGGCTGCCAAGCTCGCCGAATGGGCGACGATTCCGGCCACTTATGCAGGCGGTGCGCGATCGCTCGCGGATTTGGCGCGATTCCGCGAATTGACGCGGGGCAAGCTGGACATTACGATCGGCAGCGCTCTCGATATTTTCGGAGGGACTCTTCCCTATAGCGAAGTCGTGGCCTATTGCGATCCGTCGCGGTCGTCATAACGGATAACGAGGGATAAGGGGGAACGCTACATGTTGGCTAAAAGAATTATACCTTGCTTGGACGTGAAGGACGGAAGAGTCGTTAAGGGCGTCAATTTCGTGAATTTGCGAGATGCCGGAGACCCGGTGGAGCTGGCGGCGATCTATGATCGGGAAGGCGCGGACGAACTGGTGTTTCTGGACATCTCCGCCTCAGTAGAGGGTCGGGCGACCATGGTCGACGTCGTGCGGAGAACGGCCGGGGAGATTACGATTCCGTTCACGGTCGGCGGCGGCATCTCGGCGGTGGAGGATATGAAGCGGCTGCTTCGCGCCGGCGCGGACAAAATCGGCATCAACACGGCGGCGATTCGCAATCCGGACCTGATTACGGACGGCTCGCGGACGTTCGGCGCGCAATGTATCGTGGTGGCCATTGACGCGAAGTTCAACGCGGAGTGGGGCGAGTGGGAAGTGTTTACCCACGGCGGCCGCAATGCGACGGGCATTCGCGCACTTGAGTGGGCGAAGGAGGCGGAGCGCCGCGGTGCGGGCGAGATTCTGCTGACGAGCATGGACGCGGACGGCACGAAGGACGGCTTCGATGTCGCGTTGACCAAAGCGGTCTCGACAAGCATCGGCATCCCGGTCATCGCCTCCGGCGGAGCGGGCAATGCCGAGCATTTTGCCGATGTGTTCGCGGAAGGGCAAGCGGATGCGGCGCTGGCGGCGAGCATTTTCCACTACAAGGAAGTTACGGTGCAAGAGGTTAAGACAGCGCTGCGGGAAAAAGGAGTGAACGTCAGATGACGCAACAGCAACAGCAATGGCAAAAAGAGATTAAGTGGGACGCCGACGGGCTTGTGCCGACGGTTGTGCAGGACGCGCTGAGCAAAGAGGTGCTTATGCTCGCCTACATGAACGAGGAGTCGCTGCAAAAGTCGCTGGAGTCCGGTCAAACGTGGTTTTGGAGCCGGTCGCGCGGCGAACTGTGGAACAAGGGAGCGACGAGCGGCCATACGCAGCAGATCGAGTCTCTGCATTATGACTGCGACGGCGATACGCTGCTCGTGAAGGTGCGCCAGAACGGACCGGCGTGCCACACGGGAGCTTACAGCTGCTTCTATCGCGAAGGAACGGCTCATGCATCTGAAGCCGCAGCGCAGCAGGATGACCGCTTCGGTCCGCTCAGCAGGCTGGAGGCGACGATCGCCCAGCGCGATGCGGAGCGCCCGGAAGGTGCCTACACGACATATCTGTTCGAGAAAGGCGTCGACAAAATTCTCAAGAAAGTCGGAGAGGAAACCGCCGAAGTGATCATCGCCGCGAAAAACCGCGACGGAGACGAACTGCGCTGCGAGTCCGCCGATCTCATTTTCCACCTGATGGTACTGCTTCGCGAGCAAGGCATTCCGTTCGACGATGTGCTGAAAGAGCTGGAGTTCCGCCATCGCAAGCCGGTCAAGAAGGATTAGGTGAAGCGGCCATGACACAGACGCAAGGCATGCTCATCGATTATCATACGCATCACGAGCGCTGCGGCCATGCGGTCGGCAAGCTCGAAGACTACATCCTCAGCGCGATGAAGCAAGGCATGGAGCAGATCGGCTTGTCCGATCACATGCCTTTGCTGCATGTCACCGACAAGGATAACCCGGATTCCGCAATGCCGATGGAGGAGCTTCCCCGCTATGTCGAGGAGGCTCTTGCCCTGAAGGAGAAGTATAAGGGCCGCATCGAGGTGCGCGTCGGGCTGGAAGGCGATTACGTCGAAGGCCAGGAGGAAAAGATCGAGCGGATCGTAAACGGTTATCCGTGGGATTACGTGATCGGTTCGGTGCATTTTCTCGGAGCGTGGGATGTGACGGACTTCCGCCAGGTCGACCGCTGGGAAGGGCGCCGTGTCGTCGAGGTTTACGAGCAATACTTCGATGCGATCGCGAAGGCTGCGGCTACCGGATTCTATGACTATATCGGCCATATGGATGCGATCAAGCGGTTCGGCTATCGTCCGGAGGAAGATGTAAGCGCACTGGAAGACGCTGCGCTGCAAGCGATCAAGAAGCACGATTTGGCCTTTGAGCTGAACGCAGCCGGAATTTATGCCCCTTGCAAAGAGATGTATCCGTCCGTGTCGATCCTTGAACGGGCCAGAGCTTACGATATCCCTGTCACGTACGGTTCCGACGCTCACCACCCCGACAAAATCGGACAAAAAGGGGCGGAGGCGAAGGAGCTGCTGCGAAAAGCGGGGTATACGGAGCTGGCCGTGTTTACAGAAAGAAAACGGAAATTGAAATCTTTTTAAAAAAGGCCCGAACTCATGTATAATGGAAATGATGACTGACGGATTTCGACACCTGGAGCGTCGAATCGCCAAAATATGGAGGGGCACATGTACAGCAGTAGTAAGCTTCGTATCTTTTCGGGATCATCCAATCCGCTATTGGCAGGCAAGATCGCCGACAATCTGGGAGTGCCGCTGGGGAAAATCAAGCTTTCCCGATTCAAGAGCGGCGAAGTGTACGTTCACTACGAGGAGACGATTCGCAATTGCGACGTTTTCTTGGTCCAGTCTCTATCTCATCCGATCAACGATTACTTCGTAGAATTGCTGGTTATGATCGATGCAGCCAAGCGGGCTTCGGCGCGAACGATTAACGTCGTGCTGCCTTATTACGGCTATGCCCGGCAGGAAAGGAAAGCCGCTCCACGAGAGCCGATCTCCGCGAAGATGGTGGCCGACGTGCTGACGACGGTCGGCGCTCACCGTATCGTGACGATCGATCTGCATGCTCCTGCGATCCAGGGGTTTTTCGACATTCCGGTCGACCATTTGACCGCACTGGATTTAATCAGCGATTATCTGAAGTCGAAGAACATCCGCAATCCGGTCGTCGTATCTCCGGACGCCGGACGAGCTTCGACGGCGGAGAAGCTGGCGAACCAGTTGGATTGCTCCTTCGCTATCATGATCAAGAAGCGTCCCGCGCACAACGAATCCGTCATTACGCACGTGATCGGAGACGTCGAAGGCTTTACGCCAATTATTATCGAAGATATGATTGATACGGGCACGACGATCGTGAACGTCGTGGAAGGGCTGAAGGAGCGCGGAGCGGAAGACCCGTTCGTATGCGCCACTCACCCGTTGTTCTCCGATCCCGCCTTGCAGCGTCTCGACCACCCGAGCATCAAGGAAGTGGTCGTCACCGACACGATCCTGTTGCCGGAAGAGCGTTCTTCTCGCTTCAAGGTCATCTCGGTTGCGCCTATGCTTGCGGAAGCGACGCGCATTATCATGGAGGGTGGCTCGATCAGCACGCTGTTCAAGACTAAGGGCGTATAGAAAGCATAGGTTAGGCGGAAGGGGCGGTCCCATAAGCCAACCCAGTTGCTGTGAAAGATATTCGACAAACAAGATAGGTGTAAGTACCTCCTATGAAGCAATCTTCGGGAGGTGCTTACACCTTCTTTTTTTTATCGATCTTTTGAAGCAACTTCGGAAATGCAAGGGATTCCCTTTCACAGGTTCAACTTGTATAGGCAGGGATTTGACAGGAAAAGAAGAAATAACAAAGAGAGGGTATGATAGGAGTACTTAGATTAGGGAGTAGATCATATGGCAGATGCTTGGAACAAGAAGTATGTGCTGAAACATAAAAATATCGCGGTTACGGAAATCGAGCTTGATGAGGCGACAGGCGCCATCTCGGCAGTTGGCCCTGCAACCGACGAGCGTCATTTGCCTATTGGGGTCTTCGTCAGAAAAGGGCGGATTGATCGGGCAGCGCTCAATGAATGGTGGCGAGGGAGAGCCATTCCGGCAAGCCGGGATGGCATTAAAGAAGCGCTGCTCGAATTGAGGCTGTCCACTACGCATAAGCTGTTGGATAAAAGCTTAGGGCTAAGTTTGTCCGACCAATATTGGATTTGTCCGTTGGATACGGATGCCGCTTGGTCCCAGTACAACTTCTTTGAAAATGATTTCTCCGAAGACGTCGGGAATGTGCTGCTTGGCAAGGGCGGTTCAAGCGAAGCGATCAGCTTAATGTCTCCCGACAATACCTCAGACGGCTGGCTGAAAAAGAAATGGACGATTATGGACGGTCGGCGCTGTCTAGTCAAAGGGGGAAGCGGGGCCACTCAGCAGGAGCCATACAACGAGGTGTTGGCCAGCAAGCTGATGGAGCGGCTCGGCATTCCCCACGTCCCTTACACGCTGATGGTCCAAGAGGATTATCCGTATAGCGTATGCGAGAACTTCATTACGCCGCAAACGGAGCTTGTCACGGCATGGTATATCATGCAGACGCAGCAAAAACCAAACCATGTCTCGGTGTATCAGCATTATGTGAATTGCTGCGAAGCGTTGGATATTCCGGATATTGTAGAAGCGCTTGACCGAATGATCGTCGTGGACTATCTGATCGCTAACGAGGATCGGCATCAGAACAATTTCGGCGTGGTGCGGAATGCCGACACGCTGGAATGGATCGGGGCCGCTCCAATCTACGACAGCGGTTCGTCGCTGTGGTTTTCCAAGCCGACGGCACTCATCTCGGCAACCCGGAAAATCACATGCAAGCCATTCAAAACCGATCATGCAGAGCAAATTAAACTGGTGACAAGCTTTGACTGGCTTGATTTGTCTCGACTGCACGATATCGAGGAAGAATTTCGCGAAATATTGAAGGGCTCTTTATTTATTGACGAAACCAGAAAAGAGGCGCTTTGCACGACTTTGCGAAAACGGATCGAGATGCTGTCCGAAATCGTTCAATCTTTTACGACTACCGGATGGAGCGACGATCGCAAATCGGATGTTTCGATAAATGTGGCTTATAGCGGCGGCGAGAAAGCGGACAACGACAATTAGTTCGTAACGTTGCCAAATCGCACCATAGATTGTATCCGCAACACCATCTTTAGCTTGCCGTTACAAGCGGCAAGCTGTTTGTTATTCGCGTCGAGACGCATGCGGCAACCAGAACCTCATCATCGCCAGCGGGTTTTATTTTATGGACGGCGCAGGCTGTGTTATAATCTTGGATAACGAGTTTCAGACTACGAGGGAGGTGCCTTGCGATGAACCAGCGGAAGCGCGCTGCGAAACCCCGGCGTCCCAAAGTTATCCCGATGAGATTGGATGCGACATTTTTCTTCGAGCGCGCCGTACAGTCGCTGGATCGGTACCATTACGACAAGGCACTGAAATATTTTCGCCGCGCGGTGGAGTATGAGCCGGAGAATCCGGTCAACCACTGCAATATGGCCGGCATTCTATCCGAGATGGGACGGTACGAGGAATCGAATGTGATTCTGCGCTCGGTGCTGGATCAGATCGATCCGGCAATGACGGAATGCTATTACTATTTGGCCAATAACTATGCCAATATGGAGCTTTTCGAAGCGGCCGAGGAGGCGCTCGTCCGGTATCTGGAGAACGATACGGAGGGCCAATTTCTGGAGGAGTCGGACGAACTGCTCGACCTGCTTCACTATGAGCTGAACCGCCCGGCGAAGCTGTCGACCATCAAGGCTAAAGAAAATATTTACGCGCACGACAAGGCACGGGAGCTGCTGGAGGCAGGCCGGTTCGCCGAGGCGGTCAAAATGCTGGAAGAAATTATCGGACGGCAGCCGGACTTTCTGGCCGCAAGGAATAACCTGGGATTGGCATACTATTACATGGGACTGTTCGACAAATCGATTGCGACGATTACGGAGGTGCTGGATGCCGAACCGGGCAATCTGCACGCGCTGTGCAATCTGGCGATCTTCTATCAGCATTCCAATCAGCAGGGGCAGCTTCAAGCGCTGATCTCCAAGCTGAACAAGACGATTCCGTTTCATCCCGAGCATGTGTTCAAAATGGCGACAACGCTGGGCATCGTAGGGGAGCATCGCGAGGCGTACCAGCATTTCCGTCGTTTGCTGCGCACGGGAGAGTTGGCGGGAGAGCCGAGTTTGCATCATTTTGCCGCGATTGCGGCGGTAAATCTGCATAGGTATGAGGACGCCAAGAAGCATTGGCAGCAGGCCGAGAAGCTCGATCCAGGCTCCCAGGTGCCGGCATTCCATCTGAAGCGATTGGAGCGGGTAAGTGCGGGTGAGGAGAGTCCTCCTGCGCATTATCACTACCATCTTCCTTTCGAAGAGCAGTTCAAACAGTGGGAAAACAGCCCCGGCCAGGTGACGGAGGCGCTTAAGAGCGATCCTCTCATCCGCTCCTCTTTCTTCTGGGCGCTTAGGCACGGCGATCGCCGCACGAAGGTGCAGGTTATTCAGGCGCTTGGACTTGTTGCGGACGACGAGGTGGTCGAGGCGCTAAAAGCTTTCCTGGTCGATCCGGACGAGGAGGACGAACTGAAGCGGGTGGCTGTGCTGGTGCTCCGCTCCATCGGAGTGCAGGATTCGCTTTCCGTCATCTTCAGCGGACGGGCGCTGACGCTGGAGGCGCGTCGCAAATCCGCGCAGCTTCCGGTATGGGACAGCGCATGGCAGACGGTGCTGGAGCAGGCGCTCGAAGGAATGTCCGGGCGTTATGACGTTGTACAGCAGCACGATATGATGACGTTGTGGGTCGATTTTCTGTCGCGCGTATATCCGGATGTGCCGAAGCTGCACAAGTCGACGGGATGGGCGGCGGCGCTCGAGTATTGGACGGCCAAGATGCATCGCAGAACAGTGACTTATGCGGACCTGGTCAGCCGATACGGCGTGTCTCAGGCGAGTATTAGCCGGTATGCGAATCGGATCGACGAAGCCTGCGGAATTCGGGAGAAGCTGGACTTGACGAGGCCGTCGTTCCATTGACGGCGAGTATTCTTATTATTTCTTATGAGGTGTCGACAATATGTCAGATTCATTGTTCGTAGGCGTAGATTTGGGCGGAACGTCCATTAAGGTAGGCTTGTGCAACGAGGAGGGAGACCTGCTCCGTACTTATGAAGGCCCCACGCAAGCTTCCGATGGAGCGGATGCCGTTCTGTCCAATATTGCAGCCTATGTCCGGGAGCTCGTGCCTCCGGGAACGGAGGAATGGGAGAAGGTCGTCGGCGTAGGCATCGGCATTGCCGGGTTCCTTAACATTCCGGAAGGAATCATCAACTTCTCGCCGAATCTTCCGTTCAAGGATGTGCCGGCGAAGTTCATTATGGAAGAGAAGCTGGGCAAGCCGGTCAAGATCAACAATGACGCCAACGTAGCGGCGCTGGGCGAAGCCTGGGGCGGAGCGGGGAGAGGCGTGCAGAATTGCGTTTGCTATACGCTTGGAACCGGTGTCGGCGGAGGCGTCGTTCTGAATGATCGGTTGATTGAAGGGGCTTCGGGAATGGCGGGAGAGCTAGGCCATATCACGATCGTGCCCGATCTCGAAGCGATCCAGTGCGGCTGCGGCAGGATGGGCTGCCTGGAGACCGTATCTTCGGCCACGGGCATTATTCGGATGGCGAAGGACGCCGTTGCCAGGGGAGACAAGACGTCACTCGCCCTTGTGGAGGGCGAATTAACGGCCAAGCACGTCATCGACGCCGCGAAGGAAGGCGATGAGGTGGCTGTACGGATCGTCAGCCGGGCGGCGTTCTACTTGGGCAAATCAATGGCGGTCGTGGCGCTCGTCGTCAATCCGCAGCGCTTTATTCTTGGAGGCGGGGTAAGCAAAGCAGGAGAATATTTGTTCTCGCAAATCCGCGAAGTCTTTCGCAAGCTGACGCCGGCGAACGCTACGGAAGGCGTGGAGATCGTAGCGGCGGAGCTCGGCAACAACGCCGGAGTGGTAGGAGCGGCAGGGTTGTTCCTGCGGGCATAATCGCAGCAAGGCGCTCGGCTCCGCAGCTTGTGAGGCGGTCCGGGCGCCTCATGTTATTCGTCGTTCTGCGAAGGGACGATGGCAAGATGAGCCTCAGGGGGAGTGGAAGGGCATGGATACGATAACGACGCAGCCAAGGCTCGTCATTATAACCGGGATGTCGGGAGCCGGCAAAACGATCGCCGTGCAAAGCTTGGAGGATCTAGGCTTTTTCTGCGTCGACAATTTGCCGCCGGTGCTTATTCCCAAGTTTGCGGATTTAATCGACCAGTCGCAGGGGAGAATCGCCAAGGTGGCCCTGGTTATCGATTTGCGCGGACGCGAATTTTTCACGGCGCTGTCCGAATCGTTGAACCACATTCGCGAGAACAGTACGATCCATTACGAGATTTTATTCCTCGACGCGACGGATGCGGTGCTTGTGCAGCGTTACAAGGAGAGCCGCAGGCGCCATCCGCTTGCTCCGGACGGACTGCCGCTGGACGGGATCCATTCGGAGCGCAAGCTGCTTGAAGATTTGAAGGGCTGGGCCAATCAGGTTATCGATACGAGCAACCTGAAGCCGGCGGCGTTAAAGGAGAAAATCGTCGCCCGGTTTACGAATATGGATCAGAACAACATCTCGATCAATGTCACGTCGTTCGGATTCAAATACGGCGTTCCAATCGATGCCGATCTCATTTTCGACGTCCGGTTTTTGCCGAATCCGCATTATATCGACACGCTTCGTCCAAAAACGGGCGCCGACCCGGACGTGTACGATTACGTGATGAAGTGGCCGGAGACGCAGACCTTCCTGACGAAGCTGCTCGATATGCTGCAGTTTCTGATCCCGATGTACCACAAGGAAGGTAAAAGTCAGATCGTAATCGGTATCGGCTGTACGGGAGGCAAGCACAGATCAGTGGCGCTGGCCGAATATTTGGGACGTAGACTGGGAGCCAGCGAAACGGAATCGGTGCGGGTGAGCCACCGCGATTCCGAGCGCGATCGGCATTGAGGTGAGGGAATGAGCAAAATACAATCCCTTGCGCGCAAGCCGCGAATCGTCGTGATCGGCGGAGGCACCGGTCTGTCCGTCATGCTGCGCGGCTTAAAGCAAAAGCCGCTGGACATCACGGCCATCGTCACGGTCGCCGACGACGGCGGCAGCTCCGGTATTTTGCGAGAGGAGCTGCAGATTCCGCCGCCCGGCGATATTCGCAGCGTACTGACCGCGCTTGCCGATCGGGAGCCGCTGATGGCCGAAGTGTTGAAATACAGATTTCAGAACGGTACGGGCTTGGCCGGACATAGTCTCGGCAATCTCATTCTGGCGGCGATGACGGACATTACCGGAGATTTCGTTACAGGCATTACCGAGCTAAGCCGGATTCTCGCCGTCAGGGGACGCGTTCTGCCGGCGGCTAACCAGTCGATCGTGCTGAAGGCGGAGATGGAAGACGGCTCGATCGTAGTCGGAGAATCGTCGATTCCGAAGTCCGGACTCGCTATCCGCAGAGTGTACTTGGAGCCGCCCGACGTTAAGGCGCTTCCGGAAGCGGTAGAAGCGCTCCGGGAAGCGGATGCGATACTGATCGGTCCGGGAAGCCTATATACGAGCATTATCCCGAATCTGCTCGTACCGGAGCTGGCGGAAGCGATCGTGGAATCGGATGCGGTTAAGCTGTTCGTCTGCAATGTCATGACGCAGCCGGGAGAGACGGACAATTACTCCGTCAGCGATCACCTGGCCGCCGTTCACGCCCATATCGGCCATCATCTATTCGATTATGTTATTGTGAACGATGGGGAAATTCCCCCGCAGGTGGAAAGCTTGTACGCCGAACAGGGGTCCAAGGCGGTTCACCTCGATCTGGAGGAAGTTACCCGGCGAGGCTACAAGGTAATTGCAGACAAGCTTGTCCTGTTCCGCACTTACTTGCGTCATGACGCGAAGAAACTAAGCGAGCATATTTACCAGCTGGTCGAGGGCTGGATGCTCAGAAAGGGGTGACAAAGGCATGTCTTTTGCAGCGCAGACCAAAAAGGAGCTCACGATGCTTGAGGGCGACAGCTGCTGCGAAAGGGCGGAACTGTCGGCGCTGATTCGAATGAACGGTACGATCTCGCTGTCGAACCGCAGGGTCATGCTGGACATCGCTACGGAGAACGCCGCCATATCGCGCCGGATCTATACGTTGTTAAAGCGTCATTTTACAGTCGTGACCGAACTGCTCGTTCGTAAAAAAATGCGACTGAAAAAAAACAACGTCTATGTCGTGCGCATTCCGGCCGGCTCCGAAGCGATATTGAACGATTTGAGCATCGTCTCGGAAGGGTTTCTGTTCCATCCAAGCATCGACAAGGAGCTTGTGCGCAAAAGCTGCTGCAAGAAAGCTTATTTGCGGGGCGCGTTCCTGGCGGGCGGCTCAGTGAACAATCCCG
Organism: Cohnella sp. LGH; assembly: GCF_017671885.1. Lineage (NCBI taxonomy): Bacteria > Bacillati > Bacillota > Bacilli > Caryophanales > Paenibacillaceae > Cohnella > Cohnella sp. LGH. Next base: position 7,831,650 of record NZ_CP072117.1, on the reverse strand, counting down.
AAGGCTCGTCTTATCACCTGGAAATCTCGTCGATGTACGAGGAGCACTGCAAGGCGCTTGTCGATCTGGCGAACAGGTTCCATCTGAACGCCCGGTTTATCGAGCGGAAGAAAGGGTTTATCCTCTACATCAAGGAAGGCGAGAAGATCATCGAATTTCTGAACATCATCGGCGCGCATCAGGCGCTGTTCAAATTCGAGGATGTCCGCATTATGCGGGACATGCGCAATTCCGTGAACCGCATCGTCAACTGCGAGACGGCCAACTTGAACAAAACGATCGGAGCCGCCGTTCGGCAGATCGATAATATCAAGCTGCTCGCCAAAGAAGTCGGATTGCACAATCTTCCCGACAAGCTGCGGGAGGTAGCCGAAGTCAGACTTCAGCATCCCGATATTAACTTGAAGGAAGTCGGAGATCTGCTGAAAGGGCAAGTCAGTAAGTCAGGCGTCAACCATCGGCTCCGCAAGCTCGACGAACTGGCGGAAAAAATCCGAAACGGCGGGGCATAACCGTATGGCGCATTTGTTCATATCAATGTTATAATGATGTAGAGCTGGAGTACGGGAGGTCCCGACTAGTGGGACGAATTAAAGATAGGGGGTATCCGGTCCATGACGAGACAGCCGGTAGTCGTTCGGCTTAAGACAGGTCTTCACGCCAGACCGGCGGCACTATTCGTGCAAGAGGCCAATAAATTTTCTTCCGACGTCTTCGTAGAGAAGGACGAGAAGAAGGTTAACGCGAAGAGCATCATGGGCATTATGAGCCTGGCGATTAGCTCGGGGACGGAAGTTGCGATAAGTGCGGAAGGTTCGGACGCAGAACAGGCTGTAACCGCTTTAGTGCAGCTTGTGAGCAAGGAAGAACTGGAAAATCAATAATAAGTTCTGCATGAGGCCCCCTGGAGGGGCTTTTTGCGTTTATGGATTTTTTGTCCTAGGCGTGAAACATTTGTCTCTCTCGTCGCGTTTATAAAGACAAACCGATGAAAGGGGCATGGTCATGAAAAAAGGAGCTTTGCAGGTGTTGTCGGTCGTACTGGCCGCAGCGGTGATTGGATGGTTCGGATTTGTTAAGGGGGAGGGGAATACAGTGTCTGCTGAAACTGCGCAAGCGGCGCCTTACACGATTACAGTCGGAGCCAACGGTTCGGTAATGGTGGAGCCGGACGTTGCCTATTTGCGCTTGGCGGTCGAGACGCGCGGGAAGAAAGCGACGGAAGCTCAGCAAGCGAATGCCAAGCAGTTCGCGGGAGTGGAGAAGACGCTGTACGAGACGTTCGGCATCGCCAAGAAGGACGTCACGACGACCGGGTTCGACGTACAGCCGGAATACGATTATACGGAGAAGGACGGACGCGTGCTGAAGGGCTATATTGCCGTTCATTCGCTTCAAGTGACTTACCGTAAGCTTCCGGACATCGGCAAGCTGTTCGACGCTCTGACCGAATCCGGCGCGAATCGTCTGGACGGCGTGCAATTCTCTACGGAGAAGAAGGAGCAGTACGAGCTGGATGCGCTTAAGAAGGCGATGGAAAATGCGGCCGCTAAAGCAGGAGTGTTAGCGACGTCGGCCAACCGTCAGCTGAAGGGCGTCGTCAACATCGTGCAAGGCGACGTTGCCAACGTTCCGGTTGTTTACGCCCGCGACCAAGCGAAGGTCATGATGAATGAAATGGCTTCGGCAGCCGGTGCATCCTCCTCGGTGCAATCGGGGCAGATCGAGATCAGCACGCAGGTGACCGTTCAATACGAAATGCAGTAAGGCGGATGGCTGGGTAGAGGCCGTCTCGCGCATCGATCGGATTCCCGTTCAGGGAACCTTCGGCGCGCGAGGCGGCCTTTTTACGATTGTCCCACCTCGAAAAAAAATAAAACCGCTCGCCAAGACCGGCGGGCGGGCAGGAATAAGATGTGCGATAACAAGATGCAGATTTAGGCTTCCTTATAGTGGCTCAACTGTCGAATAGAGAGCGCTTCTTCCAACAACTCGATGAACTCGTGAGACAGATTCATCTTCTTGGCTTCTCTGTAAACTTCCAACAGATGCTCATCTTTAAGCGGGCGAAGCAAGGATGCTTTATCGCTCAATCGACGAGCTGCTACCATGTCTACGGGAACGGAGTTCGCGCAGCCTGCCGCAGACGGAGTCTCGGACGATACTAAATAAGGATACGGTCTTTCGAGCATACATAATTCCTCTCTTCCAAAGTTCCTAAGAGATAGCTAGAACTGGGTCTAAATGGAATCCTACATCTTACAGGATACCATGGTTTGGCGGGTTAGCAGAGAGGGCATTCAATCTTTTGAATTTTTATTGACATAAATATGGAATTATGCTATTTATTTTTCGTTAAAAAAGGAGCTGTTCTCATCCTCTTGACGAGGCGGAACAGCTCCTTGGCGGTGAAGCGGATTAATTGACTTTGTCGATGACTTTATCGATCAGTCCGTATTCGCGAGCGACTTCGGCTTCCATGAAATTGTCGCGGTCGGTATCCTTCTCGATTCTCTCCAAAGGCTGACCTGTGCGTTCGGCGAGAATGCCGTTCAGCTTATCCCGCAGCTTCAGTATTCTGCGCGCGCGGATTTCGATGTCGCTGGCTTGGCCTTCGGCTCCTCCGAGCGGCTGGTGGATCATCACTTCGCTGTTCGGCAGGGCGAAACGCTTGCCCTTCGCGCCGGCGGCGAGCAGGAATGCGCCCATCGATGCGGCCATGCCTACGCAGATCGTGGAGACGTCCGGCTTGATGAACTGCATCGTGTCGTATATGGCCATTCCGGCCGTAATCGAACCGCCCGGGCTGTTGATGTAGAGGTGGATGTCCTTTTCCGGATCTTCGGCCGCCAGGAACAGCAGCTGAGCGATGATGGAGTTGGCGACTACGTCGTTCACCTGTGTGCCCAGAAATACGATTCGATCTTTCAATAAGCGGGAATAGATATCATAAGCCCGCTCTCCTCGATTGGTTTGCTCGACAACCATAGGTACAAAACTCATGTTTGGCGTCCCTCCTCATGTATTGGTTTTTTTATCATAGCGAATTCGAGTGCAAAAGTCAAAGAAAGTCAAAGTTGATTTGCGTGGAGCGTTTCATCGATCGAGAGAATACAAAAAAACCGGCCGAGTCGGCCGGTATGTTAATTGTATAGGTGGCGCGCCCGTGAGGAATCGAACCTCAATCTCAGCCTTCGGAGGGCTGCGTCATATCCGTTGGACCACGGGCGCTCGTTAAGTACAGCAAGAGTTATTATAGGGGATGGAGGCTGAAAATGCAAGGGATTTGGCATTTAAATTTTGGAGTTCGGAGCGGGTGCGAACAAAAGGATCGTCCACTATATAAGTTGAACCAGAGATACCTTGAAGAGATGACCCAGTGGAATGGAGAAAGGGAATGGTTTTGCCGCGAGTTTTGGCTTTGGGCTGCTTACCTCTATCGTTCTTATCGATCCAAGCAGCTCAAAACAACCTGTCTGAAGTCGGCAAAATCATCTCTTTTGGAATGTAATGGGCTTCCCCTTCATTGGTTCAACTTATAGAGTCTAGGAGGAATCCGGTCGTCCTCTGCGAAAAGTTATAAAAGACCAATCACACAGCTTATAGTAGGGGAATGAAAGACGATGCCGCCCTTCGTTCAATTGGCGCAATTCAGGGAGATCAGGCCTTACGTGCGCTTCGCTCATTATACGGATTTCCCGTTAAAGGTACCCTCTCGCTATATTCGCGACCATGAGTTTATTCTGGTCGACAAGGGACGGGGAGTCCTGTACACGGAAAGCGGGCCCCATGCTTACAAGGAAGGGAGCCTGCTTATGATCCCTCCGGGGGTGCTGCACTCTTTTCGGGACGACCTCGACGCATCGTCCGGTTATGCGCATTGGGCGATTCATTTCGATTGGGAGCCTCGTTCGGAAGAGGAGCTTCTGCAGATCGTCGGGGAAGAGGCCGGACCGATCCGCCCGGACGAAGCTCCCGGGGAAGCATCAAGCTTGAGCTCCGTCTGGCTGCCGAATCTGGTGAGGATCGACGGGGTAGGAGAGGAAATCCGCAGGTTGATCGAGAGCGTCGTCGAGGCGTTCCGCCAGGAGCGGCCTCTCCGCAAGCTTGAACTGCAGTCTGCTATGCTGCGGCTGCTGCTGGTTCTGGCGACGGGGCTTCAGGAAGGCGAACTGACATACGAGTCGCTGGGCGACAGGAAGACGAAGACGGAATCGAAGGGCAGAGCGGAGATTACCGATTATATCCTGAAAATCCACGATGCCGTAAGGGACAACACGGACGCGGGCGAGATCCACAATCGTTGGCGAGAGGAAGTGTTCTTTAGCGCTCCTCATTTTCATCGCTTGTTTAAGGAGCAGACCGGGCTCCCGCCGCTGGAGTATGCGACCAAGCTCAGGATGGAGAAAGGGGCGCGGCTGCTGCTGGGGACGGAGCTGTCGGTGAAGGAGATCGCTTTCGTCTGCGGCTACGAGGACAGCAAGTATTTCAGCCGTTTGTTCCGGCAGCGCGAAGGAATGAGCCCCAAGCAATACCGCGAGCACTTTCTCGCCGGAAAATGATCGTATTGTCCACCTCATCCGATAGCTGCGCCCTCCCGGGTCGAATCGGCCGACTGCTACAATCGGCTTATGATCGACAGAGGAGGGCATTTTCATGAAAGCATCCGACTTGCTGCGCGAGCGATTTGTTTCCGACGAACCGCCGCGCAGCCTGTTTCCGTTGCTGTGGCTGCACGGAGCGCCAGAGGAGACGGAGGAAGCGCTGCGGCGGGAGATCCGCGCGATGGAGGAGGGCGGCTGCGGCGGCTTCGTCATCGAGTCTCGCCCTCACGCAGATTATTTGGGCGATGACTGGTGGAGGGACGTCGGCATCTGTCTGGACGAAGCGAGAAGGCTTGGCATGGACGTATGGATGTTCGACGAAGAATATTATCCGTCAGGCATTGCCGGAGGCAAAGTGTTGGAGAGAATGCCCGATTATCGGATGCAGGTGCTGACGAAGACGAGCTTCCTGTGGAGCGCCGAAGGGGAAGAGCCCGAGGCCATGCCTCTGGACGGGGAATTGTTCAGAATCGTCTGCGTTCCTGAGGAGAGGGGAGAACGGGCGGCATTCGCGCAATGGACGGAATGGCAGGCATGGGCGCGCGAGCGTCGGGAAGCGGGAGAGGCGGCTTCGTGGACGGTCCATGTCATCGGGGTTAAGCCCTCGTGGAGCGGGCGTATGTTCGACAAGATGGTCGATTACCTGTCGCCCGAAGTGACGGACTGCTTTATCGAGCTTACCTACGAAGCGACCAAGCGCCGTTTTCCGGAATATTGGGGCACGACCTTGAAGGGCTTCTTCGGGGACGAGACCAGCTTTGAAAATTTCGGTTCCTACGACGTGCTATTCGGGGAGGAGACGCCATGCTTCCCGTGGCCGAGTTCGGTGCGGCATACTTTCGAGCAGAGGTGCGGATACGACCTGTATGGCTGCGTCGAAGCGCTGTGGCTGGACGAAGACGAGGAGAATACCGCAAGCTTCCGGACCGATTTTATGGATCATCTTACGAAGCTGTTCTCGGAAAACTTTTTCGCCCGCATCCAGCGTTGGTGCCACGCGAACGGAGTGCAGTTCATCGGGCACGTCGTTGAGGATAATCGGGCGCATATGAATCACGGCTTCGGCGTCGGGCATTTTTTTCGTACGACGAAGCACTTCGATATGGGCGGTTACGATTTCGTGCTGCGCCAGGTCGATTCGGAGCAGAAGAGCTCCTCCTACGAGGAGCATTTTCCGCAATTCAAAACGTATCGTGATCGTCCTTATCCCGACTTCTTCCACTACACCTTGGCCAAGCTGGCCCAATCGGCGGCGCATCTGGAGGTAGGCACAAGCTTGGTCATGTGCGAGAACTTCGGCGCTTACGGCTGGGACCTCGGCCTACGGGAGATGAAATGGCTGACCGACTGGATGACGGCCAGGGGTACGAATTGGTATGTGCCGCACGCGTTTTCCCCGATTTTTCCGGATCCGGATTGTCCTCCTCACTTCTATGCGGGCGGACGCAATCCGCAGTGGCCGTATTTCAGGCAATGGGGGGACTACGCGAACCGTTCCTGCCTCATGCTCAGGGAAGCGCGGCATGTCGCGCCGATCGCCGTCCTTTATCCGGCCGAGGCGCACTGGGGAGGAGACGAGAACGAGCTGGACGGGGTGTGCAAGGCGTTGATGCAGAGCCAGTACGATTTTGATATTTTGTCGATGGATCTGCTGGTAGACGAGGATCGCTGCGAGATTGGGGGAGGAACGCTGCGTATCCGCGACGAACGCTTCTCCGTCGTCGTGCTTCCGGGGATCGTCCGGCTTCCGGCATCGGTTCGAGAACGGCTCAAGGCATTTATCCGGTCCGGAGGCAAGGTGGTGTCGGTGAACCGTGCCGCCGTGGAAGGCGGAGAGCCCGTCGGGCTGGACGAATTGGCGGAGCGCCTGTCCCATTGGCTGGCGCCAGGCGTCGGAACGACGAAGCCGTTCCCTGAGCTTCGCTTCTGTCATTACGAGAAGAGTGGCCTGCAGATTTTCTTCCTCAACAACGAAAGCGTCGAAGAGACGTTCGAGGACATCGTCGAGTTTCCCGCTGACGGAGTGGCTGAGCGCTGGACGCCGATGGACGGAAAAATCGAGAAGCTGCCGCTGTACGACCGTGCGGGAGATCGGATTCGCGCTCCGATTCGTCTAGAGCCGTACGAATCCTGCTTTATTATCGTCGATCCGGACGGAGACGGACATGGGGGGAGCGCGGCGGAGCTGGGACTGTCTACAGACGAGTGGCATCGTGCGCAGCGGACGGAGGATGGAAATCTCCGGCTGAAGATGCGAATCGGGGAGCGACGTGTCGAGGAATGGCGCGCGACGGTCGTTCGCAGCTCTCTCCTGGAAGCTCTGGCGCCTGACTCGGCACGCTTGTCCGGGCTTGGCGATTGGGGCCGTATGGAGGGGATGGAGACGTTCTGCGGGAGCGTCGACTACGAGGCGTCGTTCGAGCTGGACAGCTTGAAGGAAAGTTACGCGCTCGATCTGGGAGAGGTCGGAGAAATCGCCGCGCTTGCGGTAAACGGCCAAGAGCTGTCTCCAAGGCTGTGTCCTCCTTACCGGTGGGTGCTCCCGCCTGAGGCGCTTAAGTCCGGCGAGAATCGGCTCAGGGTAACCGTGACCAACACGCTCGGCCCCAATTTCAGGGAAGACGATTTCCGCAGGGACGTTCCGGCCCCGGCTGGTCTGATCGGCCCTGTAGCATTGACGGCTTGGGAAAGCCGCGCAGCATTCGAAGAGAGGAAGGGATTCGCATGATCGGCGTTCCTTGTTTATGGCATCCTGCGCCCAGTCGGTCGCAGAACGTCTACGTGCTGTTTCAGGCGCGAATTTCCGGCCAAGCTGCCGGTGCAGGTCCGCTGCGGCTGCGCGTTTTTGGCATTAGTCTGTATCGACTGTATTGGGACGGCGAGGAGATCGGGGAAGGTCCGGCGCGTTTCTCTCCCGATCGGCCGGAATACGATGAGCTTGAGCTGCCGGCTTTGGACGGCGGGGAGCATGTCCTCTCCGCGATTGTCCACGATTACGGCGTGCACACGCGCATTCTGATGGGCGGGCTCCCTCCTTTCCTGCAATGCGAGGCGACCGGTCCGAACGGAGCGCTGCCGCTTGAGTGGAAGTGCATGGAGCTGTCTGCCTTTGGGCCGACCGAACGCAGGGTGAACGGGCAGCTGGGCTGGATGGAGAACTGCGACACCCGGAGGCTGCCGAATCTGCAGCTGGCTTTCGAAGGCGAAGGCTGGACGGAGCCGGTTGTCGTTGCTAAGCCGCTCGGAGATGCGGCATACGGGCCGAAGACGATCGGAGATTGCCTGAGTCTGCCCGCGGAAGCGGAAGAGATCGCCCGGGGCGAATACGCCGACCGGTTCGGCTATATCGACGACGATCCCCCGCTGCGCTTTCTTAGCCGCGATCTTCGGCCGGGCGTTCCGGCCGACGGCTTCTGGGTGCGCTACGATCTCGGCCGGATCGGCCTGTACCGGCCGCGGATCGAGATCGAGGCTCCCGCCGGGACGATCGTGGAGGCGGGGTACAGCGAGTCGCTAACCGATGGCAAGGTGCATCCCGTCATCACGCTCTCCGCCAGCACCTCCTGCAGTATGGACCGCTGGATCGCCAAAGGCGGGCGGCAGGTGCTGCAGACGTTCGTTCCGCGGGGCTTCCGGTATTTGGAGGTCCATATCGCCGCTTCCTCGTCCGAAGCTCGGGTGTTTCGTGCGGAAGGAACGATGCGGACGCTTTATGACCGACCGGCAGGAAGCTTTCAGTGCGCGGATCCGTTGTTGAACGAAATCTGGAGTATGGGCGCGGCGACCTTGCAGGCTTGCTGCGAAGACGCTCTGATCGATACTCCGACGAGGGAGCGAGGACAGTGGCTGGGGGATGCGGCGGTTACGGGAATGGAGACGCTAAGCGTCGTCTACGGCAACCTGGAGCTGGTGCGGAGAGGGCTTCTGCAAGCCTCTTATCGCAGGAGAAGCGAGGATGGACTGGCGGCCGGGCTATGTCCGGGTCAGGAGGCGTATTTGACTTCGTACGCCCTGTACTGGATTATCGGTTGCGTTCGTTACAGTCGGTTGACCGGGAGCTTGGAATTGCTGCGGGAAGGCTACGACACGGCTGAGCGCACGCTTGCCTTCTTTATCTCGCACAAGGGGGCTAGAGGCACATGTCCGCCACCGGGCACCTGGGATTTTCTCGATTGGGGGCATTCGGTTTCCGCGGGAGAGATCAACGTCAGCTTGAATCTACTGCTAATAATGGCGCTGAAGGAAATGGCGGCATGGGAGCGGGCGCTCGGCATGGCCGACGAGGCGGAGCTGCGGCTGGCGCAGGCCGAGGAGATGCGGCGGATCGCCGGGGAGAGTTACTCGACGGCGGAAGGGCTGCTCGCCAAGTCGGTTCCGGCGGAAGGAGCGAGTGCGCCCGAAGAGCGCAAGGCGGGGTTTCATGCGACGGTTCTCGGCTTGCTGAACGAGATGTTCGACGAGCGGACGAAGCCTCTTGCGGTCGAATTCGTCAAGCGGCATATATCAAGCTGCTTCCCGAACGACCCGCAGGCGCCGAGGCTGTCCCACCCGGATGCGGCGAGCGATCGGCTGATCACCCCCAGCTTTGCCTATTTTTCGCTGCAGGCGTTATGGGAGGCCGGGGAGGCCGAATTCGTTCTGGAGCAGTACCGAAGCTGCTGGGGGTGGATGCTGGAGCAGGGCGCAACGACGCTGCTGGAGGTGTTCGACACGCGCTGGAGCCACTGCCATCCGTGGTCGGCGGCCCCGACTTGGCAGCTGTCCCGCTATCTGCTCGGCTTGATCCCGGCCCCAGATGATCGCGATTCGAACCGTCACCGGCTGTTGTTCCAGCCGGGCTCCGTATCGTCCGCCTCCGGCGTCATCCCGTCGTTGACCGACGAGGGGGCTTCGATTCGCATCGAATGGAAGCGGGAGGAAGCGGGCGGCTGGTCGTATGCGCTGACGACCGACCGGCCGATTCGCATCCGGGTGGAGAACGGTAATATCTCCAAGTATGCGATTGACGGAGTGGATGAGGCAGAGGGAGATAGAAGGGTGAACGGCTGGATCGAAGTCGGCGAAAGCTTGACGCTGACGTTTGCGTAAGAGGCTAAGAGGGGGGCTGTCCATAAGCCCCTTTAAGTTGCTCTGACAGATGATCGATACTAAAGGTTAAAGGGGTATGTACCTCCTTCCGATGCGATACGCTCCCGAAATCTGAATGGGTAAACCCGTTGCAGAGTAATTTCGGGAGCGTATGAGGCATTTACAGGAGGTACATACCCCTTACTTTGTGTATGGGTCATCTTAAGCAATTTCGCTTGTGGCGCGAAACGCGGCTTCCGGATTGTTCGCGTGTACCTGTATAATGGCGAACAGAATTTCGTGCGACGCAGCCCTTGCAACAAACGGGAAAATTCGCTAATATAGAGGTGGGACTCAAAATGATATGGCGGGACATTTTTCGTCCAACCATACAATTCGCATCATTGCCGACGGTGACCATTCGGTCTTAGGGGGATAGGCGGAGGGAATGCGAAAAATGATCGACATACAGAAAAAGCTGCTTCCGGATCTCCTTCAGGTGATGGAGACGAGGTACGATATTTTGCACCGGATCTATCTGGAGGGTTCGATTGGACGGCGCACGCTGGCGGCGAGCCTGGAGATGACGGAGCGCGTACTGCGTTCGGAGCTGGAGCTGCTTAAGTCCCAAGGGCTGCTGAACACGGCGACAACTGGAATGACGTTGACCGCCGGCGGCAGACAGTTGGTGGAAGAGATGGAGCCAATCGTCAAGGAATTGTTCGGCCTATCCGATCTGGAGGACAGAATTCGCGAAGCTTTCGGCTTGAAGCGGGTTATTGTCGTTCCGGGAGATTCGGACGAATCCGATCTCGTCAAAGCGGAACTCGGAAGAGCGGGCAGCCGCGTTCTGCGGGAAAGTCTCTCCTCCGGAGATGTAGTTGCCGTCATGGGCGGATCTACGATGGCGCATCTGGCCAAACAATTTTCTACTACGTCCCAATTGAAGGATAACTGGTTCGTACCTGCCAGGGGCGGATTGGGCGAGAGCGTCGACTACCAGGCCAACACGATCGCATCGGAGCTGGCTAAGCGAGCGGGCGCGCGGTATAGAATGCTGCACGTTCCGGATCACTTGAGCGAAGAAGCTTACCAGTCGATTATGCAGGAGCCGAACGTCAGGGAAGTCGTCGACATGATCCGAGGCGCGCGTATCGTCGTTCACGGAATCGGCGACGCGGTCACGATGGCCAGTCGGCGAAAGCTGATGGACGAGACGAAAGACGAACTGGTGAAGGACGGAGCTTTGGCGGAAGCTTTCGGATATTATTTCGACCGCAATGGCAAGGTCGTTCATCGGATGGCGACGGCCGGACTCAGGCTGGAGGACATCGAAGCTGCAGAAATGGTTATCGGTATTGCTGGAGGCGGAAGCAAGGGCGAAGCGATCGCATCCGTCATGCGTTTCGGGCACGATGACGTGCTTGTCACGGACGAGGCGGCGGCCCGCGAAGCTTTGCGGTATGTAGAGCGTTAAAGCCGGCAAATCGGGTAATCCTTACTTTATAGAGGTCTCGGCGCCTGTGCGCCTTGATATATAGCATCAACACCTTTTTCAATTCTAAGGAGGAACCAACATGGCAGCAGTAAAAGTGGGCATTAACGGATTCGGACGTATCGGACGCAACGTATTTCGCGCAGCGTTGAACAACCCTGAAGTAGAAATCGTTGCAATCAACGATCTGACAGATGTAAATACACTTGCTCACCTTCTGAAATACGACACGACGCACGGCAAACTGAACGGAACGGTTGAAGTCGGCGAAGGCGCGCTGATCGTGAACGGCAAATCGGTTAAAGTTTTCGCAGAGCGTGATCCGGGCAACCTGCCTTGGGCTTCCGTAGGCGTTGAAATCGTAGTTGAATCCACGGGTATCTTCACTGCGAAAGACAAAGCCGAGCTTCACCTGAAAGGCGGCGCGAAGAAAGTTATCATCTCCGCTCCTGCAACGAACGAAGACATCACGATCGTAATGGGCGTTAACCAAGACAAGTACGACGCAGCTTCGCACACAATCATCTCCAACGCTTCTTGTACGACGAACTGCTTGGCTCCGTTCGCGAAAGTTCTGAACGACAAGTTCGGCATCGTTAAGGGCATGATGAACACGATCCACTCCTACACGAACGACCAACAAGTGCTGGATCTGCCTCACAAAGACCTGCGCCGCGCTCGCGCTGCCGCAGAGAACATCATTCCTTCTTCCACTGGCGCTGCGAAAGCCGTTGCTCTCGTATTGCCTGAGCTGAAAGGCAAGCTGAACGGTATGTCCATGCGCGTTCCTACGCCTAACGTATCCGTTACGGACCTGGTTGCCGAACTGAAAGTCAACGTTACGGTTGAAGAAGTGAACGCGGCTCTGAAAGCTGCTTCCGAAGGCCCGCTGAAAGGCATCATGAACTACTCCGAAGAGCCGCTCGTATCCAGCGACTACAACGGCGATCCTGCTTCTTCCACGATCGATGCGCTGAACACGATGGTCGTTGAAGGCAACATGGTTAAAGTTATCTCCTGGTACGACAACGAGTGGGGCTATTCCAACCGCGTTGTTGACTTGGCTGCTTATATCGCAAGCAAAGGCCTATAATAAGTCGCTACCCCCTAAATCCCCCTTCCCGAAGGGGGACCCCAAAGGGCACCGCCCTCTGGACACCCGGCGCTGTCGGATGAGTGGCAGAGGACGGGGGAAGGGGAACGGCTGCTTGGATCGCTGCGTCCCGGATTTGCTCTGCAAACCCGGGACTACGCTTAACTATCGAGCAGGAAGAGCGGCCGCGGGCCGGAAGAAGGGCGGCTCTCCTCTGCGCATGACTGCGCTTCTTGAGGAGAGAAGGCTAAGGGCGAGGGTTCCCCACGCAATGACTGCGCCGCTCGGCAACCCAAGGCTAAGGGCGAGGGTTCCCCACGCAATGACTGCGCCGCTCGGCAACCCAAGGTCAAGGGCGAGGGTTCCCCACGCAATGACTGCGCCGCTCGGGAACCAAGGTCAAGTGCGAGAGTTCCCCACGCAATGACTGCGCCGCTCGCGAACCAAGGTCAAAAGATACAAAAACAAGGCGGGCTCCCTCTAGGAGCCTAGCTTTGCGCAAGGAGATAGACAGCCATCTGAGGAGGTTCGACCCGTGAACAAGAAAAGTGTAAGAGACGTAGAGGTTGCAGGGAAGAAAGTGTTCGTGCGCGTTGATTTCAACGTGCCGCTGGAAAACGGCGCAATCACGGACGATACGCGTATTCGCGAAACTCTGCCTACGATCAAGCATTTGATCGAGAAGGGCGCGAAAGTCATTCTGGCGAGTCACCTGGGCCGTCCGAACGGTCAAGTCGTCGACGGACTGCGCTTGACGCCGGTTGCCGCTCGTCTGTCCGAGTTGCTGGGCAAGCCGGTAGCGAAGGCTGACGAAGTCGTCGGAGCTTCGGTGCAAGCGAAGGTTGACGAGCTGAATGACGGAGACGTGCTGCTGCTGGAGAACGTTCGTTTCGAAGCGGGCGAGGAGAAGAACGACGCCGAGCTGGCCAAGTCGCTGGCCGCGCTGGCGGACCTGTTCGTGAACGACGCTTTCGGAGCGGCTCACCGCGCTCACGCGTCCACGGAAGGCATCGCGCATCACATTCCTGCAGTTTCCGGCTTGCTGATGGAGAAAGAGCTCGACGTACTGGGCAAAGCTCTGAACAACCCGGAGCGTCCGTTCACGGCCATCGTAGGCGGCTCCAAGGTAAAAGACAAGATCGACGTCATCAACAAAATGATCGAGATCGCGGACAACATCCTCATCGGCGGAGGTCTCTCCTATACGTTCCTGAAGGCGCAAGGCAATGAGATCGGCTTGTCGCTGTGCGATGATTCCAAGCTGGACCTGACGCTCGAATTCATCGAGAAAGCGAAGAAGCTCGGCAAAAACTTCTATCTCCCGGTTGATATCGTTGTATCGGAAGATTTTAAATCGGCTGTTAACATGGATATTGTCGGCATCGACGGAATCCCGGCTAACAAGGAAGGCGTCGATATCGGTCCGAAAACGCGTAAAATCTACGCGGAAGTCATCAAAAACTCCAAGCTGGTTCTCTGGAACGGACCGATGGGCGTATTCGAAGTGGATGATTTCGCAAACGGTACTCGTGAAGTTGCGCAAGCTTGCGCGGACTCGGACGCTTACACCGTCATCGGCGGCGGCGATTCCGCTGCTGCGACTGAGAAGTTCCATCTGGCTGACAAAATGAACCACATCTCCACAGGCGGCGGCGCTTCTCTGGAGTTCATGGAAGGCAAGGCGCTTCCGGGCGTCGTAGCTCTTAACGACAAATAGAGGTGACAAGGATGAGCAGAACACCGATTATCGCGGGCAACTGGAAAATGTTCAAGACGGCAGGCGAGGCAGCGTCCTTCGTAGCCGAAGTCAAAGGCAAAGCGGAAGTATCCGGCGTGGAGAGCGTTATCTGCGCTCCGTTCACGGCGCTTCCAACGTTGGTCGAGGCGGTTAAGGGCACGACAATCAAAGTCGGCGCGCAAAACCTGCACTTCGAAGACAACGGCGCGTACACGGGAGAGATCAGCGGCGTTATGCTGAAAGATCTCGGCATCGATTACGTCATTATCGGCCACTCCGAGCGCCGTCAATATTTCGGCGAGACGGACGAGATTGTGAACAAGAAAGCACATGCGGCATTCCGTCACGGACTGGTTCCGATCGTATGCGTGGGCGAGAAGCTGGAAGAGCGCGAAGCCGGCACGACGAACGAAGTCGTTCGCGTACAGACGGAAGGCGCGCTGTCCGGCCTGACGGCTGAGCAGGTTGCGGCAACCGTGATCGCATATGAGCCGATCTGGGCGATCGGCACGGGCAAATCGTCCACGTCCGCGGAAGCGAACGAGACGATCTCCTACATCCGCAGCGTCGTAGCCAAGCAGTTCGGCGCGGAAGCGGCGGATAAGGTGCGCATTCAATACGGCGGCAGCGTTAAGCCGAATACGGTAGCCGAGTACCTCGGCCAATCCGATATCGACGGCGCGTTGGTCGGCGGCGCAAGCTTGGAGCCGGCTTCCTACGTGGCGTTGGTTGAAGGGGCGAAGTAAGATGGCAGCTCCCAAACCGGTTGCGTTAATTATTTTGGACGGCTTCGGCATTCGCGAAGAGAAGCACGGCAACGCCGTGGCTCAAGCGAACAAACCGAATTTCGATAAGTACTGGAGCACTTTCCCGCACACGACGCTGACGGCGAGCGGAGAAGCGGTCGGCTTGCCGGAGGGCCAGATGGGCAACTCCGAGGTCGGACATCTGAATATCGGCGCGGGCCGCATCGTGTATCAGGATTTGACCCGTATCTCCAAGTCGATCCGCGATCAGGAATTCTTCGACAATTCGACGTTGGTCGGCGCGGTGCGCCATGCCAAGCAGAACGGCAAGAAGCTGCATCTGTACGGCCTGCTGTCCGACGGCGGCGTTCACAGCCATATCGACCACCTGTTCGCGCTGCTTGAGCTGGCGAAGCGGGAGGAGCTTGAGGAAGTGTATATCCACGGCTTCCTCGACGGCCGCGACGTAGCTCCCGACAGTGCAGTCGGCTATCTGACCCAATTGCAAGGCAAGATCGAAGAGTTCGGAATCGGCCGCATTGCCACGCTGCAAGGCCGCTACTACGCAATGGACCGCGATAAGCGGTGGGAGCGGGTAGAGAAGTCCTATCGCGCGATGGTTTACGGCGACGGTCCTACGGCGGTTGATCCGATCGCAGCGGTCAAAGCTTCTTACGAGCAAGGCGTATACGACGAGTTTTTCGTGCCGACGGTGATCGTCGGAGCGGACGGCAAGCCGAACGGCTTGGTGGAGTCCGAGGACTCGGTCATTTTCTTCAACTTCCGTCCCGACCGTGCAATTCAGCTGTCCAATGTGTTCACGAATGAGGATTTTCGCGGTTTTGACCGCGGCCCGGGCTTCCCGAAGAACCTGTATTTCGTGTGTATGACGCTGTTCGCGGAAACCGTAGGCGGCTTGGTTGCGTATAAGCCTAAAGAGTTGGATAATACATTTGGCGAGGTACTCGTTCAACACGGGAAAAAGCAGCTCAGAATCGCCGAAACGGAGAAGTATCCGCACGTCACGTTCTTCTTCAGCGGCGGACGGGACCACGTTCTGGAGGGCGAAACTCGGATTCTCATCAATTCGCCGAAGGTCGCCACCTACGACCTGCAGCCGGAGATGAGCATCTACGAGGTAACGGAAGCGCTGGAAAAGGAAATTGCCGACGACAAGCACGATGCGATCATTCTGAACTTCGCGAACCCCGACATGGTCGGTCACTCCGGCATGCTGGAGCCGACGATCAAGGCGGTGGAAGCGACTGACGAATGTCTCGGACGGGTAGTTTCCGCGGTAACGGCTAAAGGCGGCGTTTGCGTGGTTATCGCCGACCACGGCAATGCAGACATGGTGCTGGACGACAATGATCGGCCGTTTACGGCGCACACGACCAACATCGTTCCGTGCATTGTGACCCAAGCCGGCCTCACGCTTCGCGAAGGCGGCATTCTGGCTGATGTAGCCCCGACGCTGCTTGCGCTGCTTCAGTTGCCGCAGCCGGAGCAAATGACGGGCCAATCCTTAATTGTCTAACCGCATTAAAAATAAACCCACCGAAGGAGTGTTCTACCTATGACGATCATTACTGACGTATATGCGCGCGAAGTGCTCGATTCTCGCGGCAATCCGACTGTCGAAGTCGAAGTTCAATTGGAATCCGGAGCTAAAGGCCATGCCATCGTTCCGTCCGGCGCTTCTACCGGCGCATACGAAGCGGTCGAGCTTCGCGACGGAGACAAAGGCCGTTACTTGGGCAAAGGCGTTCTGAAGGCTGTAGAGAACGTCAATACGGTTATCGCTCCGGAAATCATCGGCTACGATGCGCTCGATCAAGTCGAAATCGACAGCAAAATGATCGAACTCGACGGCACGCCTAACAAAGCGAACCTGGGCGCAAACGCGATCCTCGCTGTTTCGATGGCGGTTGCTCGCGCTGCTGCCGATGCGCTTGACGTTCCTCTGTATACTTATCTGGGCGGATTTAACGCCAAAACGCTGCCTGTACCGATGATGAACATCGTTAACGGCGGAGAGCACGCAGATAACAACATCGACGTACAAGAGTTCATGGTGTTGCCAATCGGCTTGCCGACATTCTCCGAAGCTCTGCGCGCAGGCACGGAAATCTTCCACGCTCTGAAGGGCGTTCTGAAGGCAAAAGGTCTGAACACGGCAGTTGGCGACGAAGGCGGCTTTGCTCCGAACCTTGGTTCCAACGAAGAAGCGTTGTCCACGATCCTCGAAGCAATCGAGAAAGCGGGCTACAAAGCCGGCGAAGAAATCTTCCTGGGCATGGACGTCGCTTCCACGGAGTTCTTCAAAGACGGCAAATACCACCTCGAAGGCGAAGGCAAGTCCTTCACGCCGGCTGAGTTCGTTGACCTGCTTGCTAGCTGGGTAGAGAAGTATCCGATCATTTCCATCGAAGACGGCTGTTCCGAAGACGACTGGGAAGGTTGGAAATTGCTGACGGAGAAACTCGGAGGCAAAGTTCAACTGGTTGGCGACGACCTATTTGTTACGAACACCGAGCGTCTGGCTGACGGCATTGAGAAAGGCGTAGGCAACTCCATCCTCGTTAAAGTCAACCAAATCGGTTCCTTGACCGAGACGTTCGACGCGATCGAGATGGCGAAGCGCGCAGGCTACACAGCTGTAATCTCCCATCGTTCCGGCGAATCCGAAGACAGCACGATTGCCGACATCGCAGTTGCGACGAACGCTGGCCAGATCAAAACCGGCGCTCCGTCCCGTACGGACCGCGTTGCGAAGTACAACCAATTGCTCCGCATCGAAGATCGTCTTGGCTCCACGGCTAAGTACGGCGGCAAAGCGGCGTTCTATAACCTCAGCAACCTGAAATAAGGTAAATAGCGACATCTTAGTCAGACAGAACGAACGACAAGAAGGACGAACCCTTGCGCTTAGACGCGGTTCGTCCTTTTTTTATTTGGTGGAGGTTCTCAAGGAGTCGCCTTAAGCAGAAAAGAATCCAACAACTGCTGTCCTTCCGTTTGGATCGTCTCGATTGCTTCGTCCAACGATTTCGCATTATCTGCAACGAGATGAAGTTCATTGGATGCCAATTCTTTGAACGCTTGCTTAAATTCAGGAGTGGCGGCGCTGTCGCTCGAACGTTTTGCGGCGGGCTTCAGGGCAAAGAAAGGTTCGATATTGAAGATTTCTTTATTCGGAACATAGTCTTTGCGTACCGGAATTTGGCCGTTCATCGTTTTGGATTCGACTTTGGCAAGATCTTCGCTATTGATGTACTTCACGACCTCCCAAGCGGCCGGCTTCTGTACGGAGTGATTGCTAACCGCAAAAATGGAGTTCAGAGAAAGAGCGTTCGTCACATCTGGGTTCGCGGGATCCACGGGAACAGTTGCGACATCGAAGTTAAGAGGCTTGCTGTTTGGCTCTGTTCTCTGTTTGTCAGCGATCGTCGAATAGTAGAAAAATTCATTTTCCTTGATGGCGACCCGGCCCTTCGTGAAGAGATCGTTTCTAAATTGTTCGACGATGTCTCCCGAAGGAAAGTGCAGAACATTCGACTGATAAGCCTGCATAACAGACGCGAAAATCTTCTTCCAACTGTCGGAAGCGATGACGATGTTGGAGCCGTCGACGCTGATCGGAGTTAATCCGATCGCAGTGCCTGCGTCCAGTATTAAATCGAACAAACCTTGAGCTGATTCGGGTTCAAAACCGTAAATACGTTCTTCTTCGGTTCCCTCGGAAGGGAAACGCTGAGCGAGCTTCAATACGTCATCCCACGACATGCGATCCCTGGGCAATTCCACCCCGTACTGATTAAACAAATCTTTGTTGTAATAGAGCACAGAAGTCGAAAACTCGGGAGCAAGACCATATAGCTTCCCGCTTCCTCCTTCTCTTAGCAGCTCGGTCACCGAGGGGGAAATCCCGTTTAGATCAAATTTATCGCGTTCGATGGCGGGCTCCAGATCCATCAAAGCGCCATCTTCTGCAAGCGCTTCGTACAGTGGGGAGCTGAGCAGCAGGACGTCGGGCTGCGACGCCAGAATTGCTTTTTTCTGTTCTTCGATTGAACCGGACGGTTGTTCGATCACTTCGAACTCCACATTAGGGAACTGGCCGATAAGCATATTTCCGTAACGTTGATAGAAGTAATCGCTGCTCGAAAACATAACCTTCAGTTTAACCGGCTGATCGGGATCGAAGGTTTCCGAAGGCCCTGAACGCTCGCCTTGGCAGCCGGCTATGAGAGCTATGCTAAGCGCGATAAGCGCAAGGGCAGCAGCCCGGTGAGGGATTATAGGCTTTGGCATTTTATTCACCTCCCTGCGGACTTGGCTTAACCAGATAGGCATCCAGCAATCGCTGCCCCTCCGTTTGGATCGTCTCGATTGCTTCGTCCAACGATTTTGCTCCGTCGGCGACGAGTTGGAGCTCGTTTGTGACGAGCGGGCCTAATGATACCCTGGCAAACGTATGCGGGAAACGGCTATCACTATGCCGCGTCGCAGTCGTCTTCAAAGCGTAAAAAGGTTCGATATTAAGCTCCTCGAATGCCTTGGCATATTCCTTGCGTGCCGGGGCTGACAGATAGGCTGTCCGAGAATGAATTTTGGCGACTTCTTCGCTATTGATGTACTTGACGACTTCCCATGCGGCTCTCTTGTGGGCAGTCTGGTTATTGACTGCAAAAATCCAACCGATCGTAAATTGATTGGTCATATCCGGAGTCGCCGGATTGACAGGGGCGGTGACGACTCCGAGTTCAAACGGATCGCTGATATTTCATTTTCTTCTACCTTCTAACATTTGTGAATAATACGAAAAGGAATCTAATCTCATGGCAAGATGACCTTTGATAAAGGGATCAGTTTCAGGGGCAAATGTTATTGGGCCTGTAGGAATGTGCAGGTTTCCCGATTGATAGGTCTTCATGACGGATTCGAAGACTTTCCGCCAGCCGTCGGATTGGAGCGTGAGGCGAAGGCCGTCCGAGCTAACCGATGTCAATCCGATCGTATCTCCAACGACCATAACCAGCTCGGATAACCCGCCAGTAACATCTTTTTTAAAACCGTATACGCGTTCCTCTTCGTTCCCATCGGACGGAAACCGTTGGGCGAGCTTGAAAACTTCATCCCAGGACATTCGATCTGTGGGCAGCTCCACCCCATATTTCCGAAATAGATCAGCATTGTAATAAATCGCGTGAGAAAACAACTCTGGAGTCAGTCCGTATAACTTGCCGTTTCCACTGACTCGCAGTTGCTCGATCACAGCCGGATAAATGCCGCTTAAATTGAACCGATCCTGCTGGATGACCGAATCCAATTCCATAAGACGCCCTGCGTCGGCAAGCTTTTCGTAGAGTGGAAGGCTAAGGAAGAGAACATCCGGTTGTTCCTTATTGATCTGTTGTAAATAATCATCGATTGTAAAGGTCCCCAGTCCCGGAGCTACAATCTCAAGTTCAAGATTGGGAAACTTCCGTTGCAACAGATTTCCGTAGGTTTGACCAAAGGTCTCTTCGAGAATATACATGACCTTCAGCTTAACAGGTTCATTCGGATCGAAATCTTCCAGGTCGTCTTTCTCCCTCTTCTGACAGGCTGAGAGGAAGACAAGGCTTAGTGCGGCGAAGGTGAATAAAAGTATGGTGACGCGAGCGCGAGTACGAGGTTCTGACAAAAGAATTCCTCCCTTTATCTAACCCCTGTAAGTTAAATATGATACTCCATATGTAATACCAACATAAAATGGAAGACAATTGCTTTCAAGTTCATAAATAGATTGTTTGGGGTAAATATATACACATTCGAGGAAAACAAACGGACCCCGCGCAATGGCGAGGTCCGTTGTCTATTGCCCAGAGCGATACCGGAACTCCAGAGGAGTGACCCCGGTTATTTTCTTGAACAGCCGACCGAAATAATAAGGGTCGTCGTAACCGACCTCGAGCCCGATCGCGGCGACGGTGTCGCCCGTTGTCTGCAGCAAATATTTGGCGCGTTGGATGCGCAGGGAGTGGGTGTAGGCGGTGATGGTCGTTCCGGAATATTTTTTGAAGACGGAGCAGATATGGTTGTACGTGCGGTCGACCGCCGCTTCGAGCATCTCCTTGGAGAGCTCGCGCTGAAAATTTTCATCCAGCGTGTTGACGATCCGGCGATACAGAATAAAAGATTCCGGCGTCGCCGGGTCCGGATGCTGGCTCTCCATAAAGTCGTTGGCGATCAGTTCCAGCACGGTCCAGATGAGTACCGACAGCCGTACGCGAAAATAACCGGCTGGTTTTCTCATCTCGGCGATCATCCGCTCGAACTTCAAAGCCAACTCGAATCGGCACGAGGGACGATGACGGCGGGGCAGCAGCATTCGGATCTCGGTCGAGGCCGCGCTGCGAAGATCGCCGGACGAACCGATAAACGACAAATCCTGCGCGTAGTCGGTCTCGTCGTCCACTTCCTCGATCTGCGGGTCTGCGCTGAACTGCACCCAGAAGAAGTTGAAATGTTCCCCGCCCTCCTTCCATCCGAAATGCCGCTGCCAGGGCTTGAGCAGCAAGATTTCCCCGGAATGCAGAGTCAGTTTTTCTTCCTCGACCTGTAGATAGACGGGGCCGTCATTCACGAGAAACAATTGAAAATTTGGATTGGCATGGGGTGTGTTGAAGAACAACGGATCGCCCGTATGGCTGTTGGCCCATTTTACGTCCAAGCGCGAGCGGCTGGATATTGACAAGAAGTTCACTGGACACCTCTCCGATTCGGACGGCCGCAAATCGTAACGTCGTCCATTTTATCGCGGAATGCTCTCCGGTATAGTCGGTTTGAATCGATTATATCACCGCGCAGAGGAGATGTACCTATGACCCGGCTATCTGAAGAAGAGTTTTACGAAAAGGTGTACGGAGGTTGGTTAGGCAAAAATATCGGAGGCACGCTGGGCGTCCCCATGGAAGGGAAAAAGGAGCTGCTCGATCTGACTTTCTATCCGGTGCTTCCGGACGAACCGCTGGAAAACGACGACCTGGACATGCAGCTCGTATGGCTGCACGCGCTGGAGCAATACGGCGCCCGGCTGACCGCGAAGGAATTGGGTCAGGAATGGGTGGAGCATATCTTCTTTCCTTTTGACGAGTACGGCTATGCGTTGGGCAACTTGCGGCGGGGGCTCCCGGCACCGCTTAGCGGCTCGTTCAACAATCCGTTTAACGACTGCATGGGCTCGCCGATCCGCTCCGAGATATGGGCGATGGTCGCGCCGAACCGCCCTGACGTGGCCGCCTATTACGCATACCAGGATGCGATCGTTGACCATGCGGGGGGAGAGGGCGTCTTTGGGGAAATGTTTTTCGCGGCCATCGAAGCCGCTGCTTTCTCCGAGAGCGACCGCGACCGTCTGATCGCCATCGGTCTGTCGATGATTCCGGAGGACTGCCGCACATCCCTGGCCGTTCGCGATCTGATTCGTTGGCATGGGGAAGGCGTCGATTGGAAGGAAGCGCGGGAGTTGATTCTCAAGCATCACGGGCGGGATAATTTTACGGACGCACCACAAAATATCGCATTTACGATTCTCGGTTGGTTATACGGGGAGAACTTCGGGGATGCGCTGCTGAAGGCGACGAACTGCGGCTACGATACGGACTGCACGGCGGCGACGCTCGGAGCGATTCTCGGCATCATCGGGGGGCGCGCCAGTCTGCCTGCGGAGTGGGTCGAGCCGGTCGGGGACCGCGTCGTCGTCAGCCCGCCGGTGAAGGGCTTCCCCGCGCCGACCAATCTGGACGAACTGACGCGGCGGACGATTCGCATGTCTCGGGAAGTGCTCGCCGTCTGGGAAGACCGGACGATTCGGTTAGAGGATTACGAGATCGCTCCCACCGCGGTGCGCTATCTGCTGCCGCAGGGTTCTTCGGAGCCGCAGGGACTATCCGTTACGGTCGACTACGGAGCGGAAGGACCTTCGATCGGCGCGGGACAGCGCAAAAGTATCCGCATAGCCGTGTCCAATCGTTCGCGCGAGCCATGGAGCGGAACGTTGGAGCTTGAAACTCCGGAGGATTGGTCGGCGGTTTTGGAGCGCCCATTCGCCTTGGCGGTTGGAGAGACGTTCGAGTGGGAGGCGGAGGTTGAAGCGGGCGCGATTGTGAGACCGTCATATGCGCTCCAACTAAACGTTCACAGAAACCACGATCGCGTCGTATGGAGTACGGAGCATATTCCTTTGGCTTTGGCTGCCGCCACCCATTGGCGGATTGCCGGACCCGGCATGCCGGATGGGAAGGACGTCGTCTTCCCGGGTCACCAGCTGCGGCTTGCGGAAGCGTCGGGCGACGAGACTCCAGGGACGTATCGCGCTTCGACCAAGCTGATTATTCCTACGGCACGCGACGCCAAGCTGATCGTCGGCACAACGGCACCGGTCGTTGCGCGTTTGAACGGCGAAGTCGTCCTTGATAACGCCGAGCCGGCAGAAAATATGCCAGCCTTCCATCGTGCGGCGCACAACCGCTGCGTTTACGTGAATCTAGCGGCTGGGGAGCATACGTTGGATTTGGAGTTCCGAATTGAAGGGAATCCCGCGGACGAGGACATCTTCGTTCTGCCCGTATCTCCGGAGCAATCGTCCTTGCCGGGCGGCACTTATTTGTATTCCGACATCGTTTTCGCAAAAAAATAAATGGACAAGGAGCCCGTCTAAGCTAAATTAGAGTTAGGGCTCCTTCTTCAACTGCGGGTACGTTGAAAGTGGATTACATTCGTATTGCCGCCTGTTAAGGGGATGTACTATAAACCACAACGATTCAAATTGATTGGAAATTGAACTTTTACGGCGGATCCATTTGCACACATGAGCTTACAAAGGGGAAGTTAGTCGGAAAGACGTACAACCGAACGCAGCTCGAACCAGGCTTAAACGGCGGACTTTTGTAGGGAAAACCGCACAAAGCAGCTCGAACCAGGCTTAAACGGCGGACTTTTGTAGGGAAAATCGTACAAAGCCATCCGGCCTAGGCTCAAACGACGAACGTTTGTAGGGAAAACCGTACAAAGCATCCAAAATCAAGGGTTTGTACGTCACTAAAGCGTCTTCAATGATTATAAGGATAATTCCGAGGAATTATCTGGAAGTGTTGTGGATCATGATTAGCCTGGAGAATGCCTCATACGCTCCTGAAATCACCGTATCACGGGTTCCCAATTCAGATTTCAGGAGCGTATAGCATCGGAAGGAGGTACATTCCCCTTTTACCTAGCGTCTAGAGGACAACCCCCTTGTCTAGCACCGCCAGATGGAATAGCCGAAGGCCGCTAGTTCGGCCTTCATGGGGCCGCCAGTCTCCTCGACGAGGGCTTCGCCGAATATTGGTGTCCAGCTTTGACCGGCTGTAGCTCTTGGGAGGACGACTTCTACCGGCTGCTCCGAGACGTTCATCGCGACGACGAGGCGTTCCGAGTTGTCGGAGGACAGCCGTTCGTACACGAGCAGTCCTCCATTGGCAACCAGAAACTTGAAGCTTGCGCTCCGCAGCGCTTCGTGATTGTGGCGAAGTCGGATTGCCGCCGCAAAAAACTCGAATAATTCTTTGTTTTGCTTATCTTCCTCCCATACCATGCACCCTCGACAGTGAGGGTCGCCGCCGCCGTTCATCCCCACCTCGTCGCCATAGTAGATGCTTGGAGTCCCGGGGAACGTCAGCTGGAACAGCGTGGCCAGCTTCATGCGCCGTTCATCCTCTCCGCATACGGTGAGCAGGCGCGGCGTGTCGTGGCTTCCGAGCAGGTTAAACGACGCTTCCACGACCTGACGCGGATAAGCGGCCAATTGGTTGCCGATCGTGTTGGCGAAGGGAACCGCTTCAATTACGCCGCGGGCGAAAAAGTCCAGAACGGCTTCCGTCACCGGATAGTTCATCACCGCGTCGAACTGATCCCCTTGCAGCCATGCGATCGAATCGTGCCAGATTTCCCCGAGAATGTAAGCTTCGGGATTCAAGCCTTTGACAACCGACCGGAGCTCCCGCCAGAAAGCATGATCCACTTCGTTGGCCACGTCCAACCGCCAGCCGTCGATGCCGACTTCCTCGATCCAATAACGAGCGACGTCGAGCAAGTAGCGTTTGACCTCTGCGTTTTCCGTATTCAGCTTAGGCATGATCGGTTCAAAGCCGAACGTATCGTAGGTCGGGATCCTGTTCTCCACACGCAAAGGGAACTCCCGTACATGGAACCAATCGGCGAAAGGGGAATCGGCCCCGTTGTCCGCCACATCGACGAAGGGCGGAAATTCTTTGCCCGAATGGTTGAATACGGCGTCCAGCAAGACCCGAATACCCTTGGCGTGACAGGCGTCTACGAGCTCCTTCAGCTTCTCGTTCGTACCGAACCGAGGATCGACCTTCATGTAGTCCTTCGTGTCGTATTTGTGGTTGGTCGTCGCTTCGAACAGCGGGTTAAAATAGATAGCGTTGACGCCCAGATCGACCAAATGATCGAGATGATCGATAACGCCCTGCAGGTCTCCTCCGAAGAAGTTTGTCGGAGTCGGAGCGCCGCCCCAAGGCAGCGTCCCTGCGGGATTGAGCGATGGATCGCCATTGGCGAACCGTTCCGGGAAAATCTGATAGAACACCGCGTCCTTCACCCAAGCGGGAGGCTCGAATACGTCGGCCGGGTTGAGAAAAGGAAACTCGAACAGCGTCAGGTAGTTCTCAGGCTCGACGGAGGAAAAGCCTTTCTCGGACATATAAAGCTCCTCGTTCCCTGAACGAAAGCGAAAGCCGTACTTCAATCGACGAAGAGGGGGAACGACCTCTGCTTCCCAATAATCGAACAGCTCGTCGGATGCGAGAGGCTTCATCGGGACGATATAGCGCGTTTGTTCCCAGGCGTATTTGTCGCCAGCGATCACGAAGGCCTCATCCGCTTCGCCTCTTTTCGTCCGAACCCTCAAATGAATGGTTTTGTTGTCGTAGGCATAAGCCCAGTTTTGTTTGGGGCGATGATAGATGGCTTCTCGCAGCATAGCGCATAACTCCTTTTGGATAGAAAGTAGAATGCAAAAGAGGCACAGCCTCGTCGTGCACGGACGAGGTTGTACCTTACGGTAACAGCGCCTTTAAGTTGCTTGTGCGATGTTTGCGGATTCGGATAGCGGAATACGGCCGATTCGGTGGCTTACACAGGGTGCAACCGTTTGCCCTAGCTGTGAGGCCACGCTCTATCCTTAATTTTCATGTTATCCCAAATCGCCAAATCTGTAAATAGAATGAAATACGGACGATTTCGGAGGGTTTAACAGAAAAAATGAGATTTAATGCGAATTTTAAGCCGAAAATCATGAATATGAGCTGAAAATGGAATTTGCTAACTTTTTTGTTCATCGTATATGATGAGTTTGTGCAATCGTTTTCACGAACATTCGGAATTAGGCTTTTCCACATTCTGAAGGCACTGCTACCCCATAAGGGTACATCCTCGTTGAGTTATTCACTTGGCGAGGGTGTGCCCTTTTTTTGCGGTCAACGTAAGGGAGCGGAAGCGATCGGCACAGTCGGCAGTCGGATCATCGGATGCATGAAAAGGGGAAGCACTTAAAACGGGAGGCTGAGAACATGAAGATTAAGAAATGGAGTATCGGCTTGGTAAGCGTATTGCTGCTCGGGGCATTGACCGCTTGCGGAGGAGGGGACGGTAACGGAGCTAACGGGAGCGCCTCGCCGTCTGAGAACGAGAGTCCTTCGGCCGCGGTTGAAAGCCCGTCCAGTCCGGCTTCGTCCGGGGAGGAAGATGAGGCTCTGAAGCCGGAAGCGGGAGCAAAGCTGAAGGTGTGGGAATCCAAGGAGCAAATGCCTTATATGAAAGAGGTGGTGGCTGCTTTCGAGAAGGAATACGGAGTTCCCGTTACGCTGGAGGAGGTGGCCGGAGGAGATCAAGGCGGAAGATTGGCGACGGACGGCCCTTCGAAGCTGGCGGGCGACGTCCTGACGCTTCCGCACGATCAGATCGCCCAGGCGGTCAAGGCGGGGCTGCTGCTTCCCAACGACGTGTTCGAAGAGGAAACCCGATCTTCGATGGCGGAAGCGGCCGTCAAGGCTTCTTCCTACGAGGGGGTGCTGTACGGCTATCCGAAGTCGGTAGAAACGTACGCGCTGTTCTACAATAAGGATCTATTCCCGGAACCGCCCCAAACGTGGGACGAGGTCATTAAGTTCGCGGAGACGTTTACGAATTCCAAGGAGAACAAGTACGCCGTCATGTGGGAATTCGTTGGCTATTATTCCTATCCGTTCGTCGGCAGCTTCGGCGGGTACTTCTTCGGGCAGGACAATACTGATCCGACCGACATCGGGCTGAACAGCCCGGGGGCGGTGCAAGGCTTCGAGTTCTTGCGGTCGCTAAAACCGATTCTGCCGATGAACGCGGCGGACATCACCTACGACGTCAAGACGCAGCTGTTCACGGACGGCAAGCTGGCTCTGAACATCGACGGCCCTTGGTCGGTCGGCGCCTTCAAGGACAAGGTCAATTTCGGTGTTGCACCGCTTCCGGCCGTACCCGGCGGGAAGCCGTCCACTTCGTTCTCCGGCGTCAAATCCTACTACGTCAATTCGTATTCGCCGTATCCGATCGCGGCTCGCCTGTTCGCGAACTTCGCGGCGAACAAAGAGAATCAACTGAAAAACTACGAAATGACAGGAGCGATCCCGGCGAACAAAGAGGCCGGAGAAGATCCGAAAATCAAGAAAGATCCTTATGTCAGCGGATTCTTCCAGCAATTCGAGAATTCGACTCCGATGCCCGGCATCTCCGCGATCAATGCGCTATGGGATCCGCTTAAGGCGGCGTTCACGACGCTGTGGGACGATCCGAAAGCCGACGTCAAGACGACGCTGGACGCCATGGTCGAGACGGTGAAGACGGCCATCGCTTCCCAATAGAGAGAAGGTTCGCCCAAGAGCGGCTTTCACCCGACGGCCTCCGGCTGTCGGGTGAAGGCCGTCCGAGGCGAAGAAAGAGAGGAATCGCGCATGCGCAAACCAATCGCGGGCGCCTTGCTGTCGGCGCTCTTCATGGGCCTGGGCCAGCTCTATCAAGGACAGCGGATGAAAGGGTTTCTGTTTCTGGCTGCCGGAATCGGCTTTCTAGGCGGAGCCGCGGCGCTTGACCTGCCGGAATATTTGCGGGGGCTGTGGACGCTGGGAGACCAGCCGAGCGGCTTGGTCAAGGTCGGCAAGCTGACGCAGATGGTCGAGGGGGATCATTCGATTTTCCTTCTAATCAAAGGCCTGATGGCGCTGCTCGCAGCGCTGCTGGCTGTCGCGCTATATGCGGCCGGCATTCGCGACGCCTATAAGACGGGCGTTCTGCGGGAAGCGGGGCAGAAGATCCGAACGTTCCGGCAGACGCTCCGGGCGATGAGCCAACGGAATTTCGCTTACCTCGTTCTGTTGCTGCCCGCCGTATTCATTTTATTTTTGACCGTGCTTCCTTTGATCTTCTCGATTCTGCTCGCCTTTACGAACTATGCGGACCCGAACCTGCCGCCGGCGAACCTCATCGATTGGGTCGGCTTCGCGAACTTCGTCAAGCTGGTGAGCTTAAAGGTATGGAGCGATACGTTCTTCGGCGTGCTGCTGTGGACCGTCATTTGGGCGGCCGTCGCGACTGCGACCACTTATGTCGGGGGAATCTTGGTGGCGGTGTTGATCCATCAGCCGCGCATTCGGTTCAAGGCATTCTGGCGCACTGTGATGATCGTTCCGTTCGCGATCCCGAGCCTGATCTCCCTGTTGGTGATGCGCAACATGTTCAACAACAAGTTCGGTCCGATCAACGATATGCTGCGCATGATCGGACTGGAAGGCGTGCCGTGGCTGACCAATCCGATGTGGGCCAAAGCGACGCTGATGGTTGTTAATATGTGGATCGGCATTCCAATTACGATGATTCTCGCTTTCGGAATTTTGACGACTATACCGCGAGACCTTTATGAAGCTGCCGAGGTCGACGGAGCGGGCTCTTATCAGAAGTTTCGCCGCATTACGCTGCCTATGATGCTGTTCGCCACTGCTCCGGTGCTGATCATGCAGTTTGCCGGGAACATCAACAATTTTAACGTGATCTATCTGATGACGGACGGAGGTCCGGTGAATACGCATTACCAATACGCCGGCCACACCGATCTGCTCGTCACCTGGCTATATAAGCTGGCGTTGGATCAGGCACAGTACAGCTTCGCGTCGGTGATCGGCATTATCATTTTCCTGATGATCGCTTCCCTGTCCATCTGGAGCTACCGCCGCACCCGATCCTACAAAGAGGAGGGGATGATCGCATGAACGGCTCCAACGCTCGCTTGA
The DNA here is from genome assembly GCF_017671885.1 of Cohnella sp. LGH. NCBI lineage: Bacteria > Bacillati > Bacillota > Bacilli > Caryophanales > Paenibacillaceae > Cohnella > Cohnella sp. LGH. The sequence continues at coordinate 7,802,538 of NZ_CP072117.1, read as the reverse complement.
AGCTCAGTCTCAGCTATGCCATCCTCATTATTCTGACGATCGTCAGCCTGTATCCCGCGCTGTGGATCGTGCTGTCCTCGTTGAAGGAAGGGAACAGTCTGTACAGCGAGACGCTGTTTCCGCGTCAGTTTACATTAGATCATTACCGCGAGCTTTTTCGTGCGACCAAATATCCGCTATGGTTTATGAATACGCTTAAAATTGCGACGCTGTCGACGGTGCTGGGCACGTTCCTGCTGCTGTTGACCTCTTACGCGGTGTCCCGGTTCCGTTTTGCCGGACGTCGTTTTTCGTTGAATACGCTGCTCGTGCTGCAGATGTTTCCCGGTTTCATGGCGATGATCGCCGTGTATGTCGTGCTGAATACGATGGGGTTGCTCAACTCGCATCTGGCGCTTGTACTCGTCTATAGCTCCGGGGCGATCGTCACGAACGTGTTCGTGGCCAAAGGCTTCTTCGATACGATTCCATCCGGTCTGGAGGAAGCCGCACGGATCGATGGAGCGAGCCATCTGACCGTATTCTTCCGAATTATGATACCGCTAGCCAAGCCGATGCTGACCTATGCTAGCCTTATGATTTTTAACGGCTGCTTCGTCGACTTCATCTTCGCCGATCTGGTGCTGCGCTCGGAGGATCAGAGGACGCTGGCCGTCGGGCTGTACAAAATGGTGAACCAGCGCAATTCGACGGAGTTTACGCTGTTCGCTTCAGGGGCGGTGCTCGTTGCGCTTCCGGTCATGACCCTGTTCCTTGTGCTGCAGCGCAATTTGGTCGACGGTTTGACGGCGGGAGCGAGCAAAGGGTAGGAATAAGCATCATACATCATAAAACGGTCCTCGGCCGCCTTCCGCTTGCACGGGAGGCTTGGCTGAGGACCGTTTGAACGAGAAACGTATGAGAGCTGCGGATTACTCTACCGTTTCCGGAGCTTCGATCACGATATTGCTCAGTTTAAGGTTAACGGCGTTAGCGATCGTATCGCCGACCGGGCACGTTTCTTCCAGGAATTTCACAAACTGCTCGACACGCTCCTGAGGGGCGTCGGTTTTAATGTAGAACGTATAACGAATGTCCGAATAGCCGGGACGAACGTCGGATTTTTTGAAGAAACCGTCCAAATCGAGATCGCCCTCCACTTCTACGCGGAAATCGTCGAGGCGAACGTCGAACTTCTTGGCGTACACTCTCGCCACGATCGATTGGCATGCGCCTAGCGCGCCTAGAACCGCTTCTACCGGATTCATTCCCGTATCCGTTCCGCCCAAGCTTTTTGGCTCGTCAATCGTCATTTCGAAATTTCTGGAGCTAACTTTAACGACGACTCCTTCTTGTAAATGAGCCGATGCTTTGAATGTCGTGATTGCCATGCCGTCCAATCCCTTCCATTGTCAGATGAACCCATCGTAACATATTAATCCTATGATGTTAATAAGTTTTAAGATCAGAGTTTTGTCGACTTTATGGATCTTGAACGAGCTGGCCGGAGAGCTGCTCTTGGACGTAGCTTCTAACCTTCTCCACATCCGGAACGAGCACATCCATCCCTCCGATCATGGCGTTCTTGAACGCGTTCATCTGCGGAACCTGAATACCGTTCAGGTTGCCGGTGTCCAGCTTAAGACCGAGTCGGGCCAGCTCGAACATATCGCTTGGCGGAATACTCGTCTCGATATAGGGGGCGATCCCGCTGAGTAGTTGAGGCAGTTTGAGCAAGGTCGTCGTCGATTTCAGCTTGTCGGCGATCGCCGAGAGGAAATTCCTCTGGCGCTCGGAGCGGGAAAAGTCGGATAGGGCATCGCTGCGGAATCGAACATATTGCAGCGCGGTGAGCCCGTCAAGGTGCTGTACGCCCTTTTCCAAGTTGATGCTGTATCTCGGATCGTCCCGTTTGTCGATATGCCGCATATTTTTTTCGATTTCGAAATCGATTCCGCCCAACGCGTCGATCAGCGAAATGAAGCCCTCGAAATCGGTGTAAACGTAGTAATGGATCGGCAGCTCGATCAGGTTCTGCACCGTTTCCATCGCCAGCAGCGGTCCGCCTAAAGTAATTGCGGCGTTCAGCCGATTGGAGCCATGGCGCGGAATGTCCACGTAAGTGTCCCGCAGAAGCGAGAATAGATGGGTGCTCTTGGAGACCGGATCGATGGATACGACAATCATCGTATCGGAGCGGGGCTTGGCGTTGCTCTTGACGCCCCGCGAGTCGCCTCCCAGCAGGAGAATATTGATCCGCTCGTCCGCGAAACGCTCGGGCGGCTCGATAACCGGCACCGGAGTGGGAGCGCTTCCGTCCGCCGGCATGACGGCGCTCGGCTGGTTGTCGGCCGGGGGTTGATAGATCTCTCCGGCGAATGAAACGATCGTATAGATGTAATAGGCTGCGATTGAAGCGATGATGAGAAAGACGCCAAGGCCCCCGTAAAGCAGCATTTTCTTTTTACTTATGCGTTTCTTGGGTGCGCGCGATCTGGAGAGGCTCGTTGCGTCTGTCGACTCTTGCTCCATGACGTTTGTCCATCCTTCCCGAAGGTTCGATATCCATAATACGTAGCAAATGGGAGGAAAGTTGTTCCATTCCATAAAATCGATCTCCAAAATGCATATAAAGAAGACAAAAACCCCGCTCGTGAGAATGCATTTCCAAGCCTATAATAGAGAGGAGCAAAGTTTGAAGCCGTGCGGAACACCGTGCGTACAAAACGAAACCATGGGATGGTGGGAGATCAAATGAGCAAACCGCAGGTAGGCATTCAATTGTATTCCGTGCGCGACCGCAGCGAGAAGGATTTCTTGGGCACGATCAAGGAGATCGGGGAAATCGGCTATAAAAACGTGGAGCTGGCCGGCTACTACGGACATTCCGCTAAGGAAGTGAAGCAAGCGCTGGCCGATGCCGGACTGCACGCTCCTTCCGCTCACGTAGGGCTGTCGGTGAACGACGCTGCGATCTGGGACAATCTGAAGAAGCAAGTGGAATATGCGCAAGAGCTGGGCATTCAACGGTTTATTGTGCCGTGGTATCCGCTTGGCGACAACCCGACGCTGGACGACGTGTACAAAATGGCCGATACCCTGGAGCAAGCTGGCCGGATCGTCAAAGATTCGGGAATGTCTTTCGGCTACCATAACCATGCTTTTGAATTCAAACCTGTAGGCGACAAGCTCGTCATCGATCACATTCTGGAAAGAGTTCCGGCCGAGCTGCTGTTCGCCGAGTTCGATCTGGGCTGGGTGAAGGTGGCTGGCGAAGATCCTGCAGCTTATGTGAACAAATACGCCGGACGTCTCCCGGTCGTGCACGCCAAGGATTTCAAAGAGGACGGCACGGATTCGGAGATCGGCAAAGGCTCTGTAGATTGGGATTCGGCGCTCGCGGCTTGCGAATCGGCCGGCGTGGAATACGTTATCATCGAGCAAGAGCAATACGAGGTGTCTTCGATCGTCAGCGCGAAAAACAACTTCGAGTGGTTCAAAGCTCGCGGCTGGATCTAATTAGGACGATATCGATTTAGAGCGGAGGGACTCGGCGGAAGCCGGGTCTCTTTGTTGTCATGAGGTGCGGTGTCGCGGAACTAGAGAGACTGCGGGATCGCTTTTTGTTAGGATAGAGAGGAAATGAGGATGAAAGGCCGGTGAACGACGATGGAACTCAGACAATTGACGATGGCGGATTACGATGAAAGAATGGCGTTGTTTCAATTCGCCTTTCAACAGAGATTAACGGCAGAGCAACTGGAGCAGCGGAAGAAGAACTTTCGTCCCGAGCAGCAGTGGGGCTTTTTCGATGAACAAGATAAGCTGCTGTCGGTTTTGGGGCTTATGCCTCTTGAAGCATGGGTTCAGGGAAAAAAGCTGGCTCTCGGCGGCATAGGCAGCGTCGCAACATGGCCGGAAGCCAGAAGGCAGGGCTGCGTCGGTCGGCTACTCTCGCATGCGCTGGAGACGATGAGGAAGAACGGTCAAAGCGTGAGCATGCTTCACCCGTTTTTCTTCCCCTTCTATAAGAAGTACGGCTACGAGCAGACGATCGATCGCAAGAAGTATACAATCGCGACCCGTCTGCTGCCTACTCGCAAGGAAACGCCGGGCGAGGTGAGACGGATGACGGTACCGGACGTTTCCGTTCTGGATATGGTCTATACGGCTTACGCTTCTCGTTATAACGGGACGTTGGCGCGTTCGGCAGAGTGGTGGGAGGATCGAGTGCGGCGACAGGAAGGGACGGCTGCCGTTTACTATAATGAGGACGGTTCTCCCGAAGGCTATCTGCTCTACGACTGCCTGAACGGCAAAATGACGGTGCATGAGCTGACGGCGCTTAACGAGACGGCAAGAGCGGCCATTTGGACGTTCATCGCCAATCACGACTCCATGTTCAGCGAAACGATCCTTAATGCGCCGATAGACGACGATCTTCCTTATTTGCTGGACGATCCGAGAATCGGACAAGAGGTCGTTCCGTACTTCATGTCCCGGATCGTGGATGCGCAGGCGTTCGCAGAGCAATATGTTTGGAACGGCGGGAAGGACGGAGAGAGCGTATTGCTATGCATGGAGGATCGGCATGCGCCATGGAACGAAGGCGCGTTCCGGCTATCGTGGAGCTCGGAGGGCGAAGGCAAGCTGGAACGGCTTGAAGGCAGCACGTCACAGGAAGCGGGCGGAAACGGGGAAGCGATCCGTTGCGATATTCGTGCGCTGACGGCGATGCTGCTCGGCGGGCGGAAGCCGACTTGGCTTGCATCGGTCGGCCGGGTCAGCGGGCCATCGGATAGCCTGAGGCTGTTGGAGAGACGTATTCCTGAGCGGACTCCGTTCTTTATGGATTTTTTCTGACGATAAGGACGATTATGCTCACGATTAGACTTTTGTGGGCAAGTATTTCCTTCCGGTTGCTGTTGCCGATGTGAAATCTGAATAGGTAAACCCGCAACAGGGAGATTTCACATCGGCAAAGGCAAACGCTCCGCTCCTACAGGAGATACATGCCCCCTTTTTCATCGTTCTCTTATCCATAACTTTGGTTCAATCATTGCATGAGCCGTATTAGACGAATCGATTCGTCAGCTTGCCCAGCTTGTCGATCTCTACGTTGACGACGTCTCCCGACTTCAGATAGACGCGCCGTTCCGGCGGAAGGCCGAAGACGACGCCCTCTGGGGTACCGGTCAGGATCAGGTCCCCCGGCTCCAGTGTCATATGGCGCGAGACGTAGCTGACAATCTCCGCGCAAGAGAAGATCATGTCCTTCGTGTTGGAGTTCTGCCGCAGCTCCCCGTTCACCCACGTGCGCAGACCGAGATTTTGCGGATCGCCGACCTCGTCGGCCGTCACCGTATACGGGCCGATCGGGCAGAAGCCGTCCGCCGTCTTGCCGAGCATCCATTGCGATGTGCGCATCTGCCAGTCCCGGGCGGAGACGTCGTTCACGGCGCAATAGCCGTGTACATAATCGAGCGCCTTTTGCTCGTCGACCGAGGCGGCCGTGAGACCGATGACGATGCCGAGCTCGACCTCGTAATCGACCTCCGCCGTTCCTTCCGGAATGCAGATGTCCGCTCCCTGTCCCGCGATCGTATTGCCGTACTTGCTGAATAACAGCGGCACGGGCGGATAGGGCAGCTTCGATTCGTCGGCATGCTTGCGGTAATTCAGTCCGACGCAAATGATTTTGCCGGGATTCGGCACGCAGGCCGCCCAATCGATTTCATCGGCCGCAAGGAGCTTGGGAAGACCTAGACGGCGAATCTCCGAGACATAGTCGGCGAGAGCCTGAAGTCCTTGAGTGCCGGATTGAAGCAGAGCCGTCGGCTCGATTGGAACGCCATCCGCGGGATGGGAGGCCAGCGAGGCTTCTACGTCGAGCACGCCTTCCTCCAACTGCACGCCCAATCGATGCGCCCCGTTTTTTTTCATCGTTAACCATTTCATGTCGTTAATCTCCTTTCGCGCGACCATCCATATGAAAAATTTCCTGCATGTCGGCCCACAAAGAGCCGGACGAAGAGGAGTGCTCCGGGCCATACGGCTTCATGCAGCTTGCGATATTCGTCCCAGCGCTCCGCGCGAACGCGAACAACGCTGCCGAAACGACGCGGTTGCGTCGACATATGCGACATAAAAGCTCCTATCATCCGGAATGGACCGGCTGCCGCTTACAAGCGATAAAATTCCTTAGTCGTTCCTCCGAGCAAAGCATCCAATTCCGGCTGCGAGAGTTCTCCGGCTGAACGAACCAGAGTGTCCAGCGCCTCTTCGTACGGGAGGCCAGCATTCGAGATTGGCCAATCGCTTCCGAGCATAAGTCGCCGGGCGCCGAACAGGCGCAGAGCGGCTACGACAGCAGGAGCTATGGGCTGAGCGACACTCAGGCCGGACAGCTTGCAGTAGACGTTGGGAAATGCAGCGGCACGGGCCAGCTCCGCTTCCCAGGCCGCCATGTCCGGCGTGCCGACTGGCGGCCGGCCGAGATGATCGATGACGATTCTCAGGTCGGGTACGGACCGTGCGATCGTCTCCACATGGCGCAGATGCTTCGGGAATTCCACGCCGGCATCGAACGAGAAGCCCGAAGCGGCGAGCGCGCTTAGTCCTTTCAGAACGTCAGGCCGAACGAGCCAATCGTCGTCCGGTTCGACCATGACCAGATGCCGGACTCCCTTGAACTTCGGATGGCGACCGAACGCTGTAAGCTGCGAAGCGGCTTGCTCCGGGGAAGCAAGATCGACCCAGCCGACGACGCCGGCGATCCAGGGATACCGGTCCGTCAGCTCGAGCAAATACTCGGTTTCGTCCAAGCCGTCCTTCGCTTGCACAACGACGGTGCCGGAGATGTCGGCTTCCCGAAGCAGCGGCTCCAGATCCGGCGGCTCGATTGAGCGGTACAGCTCTCCGAATGCTTCCGGACTCAGGATCGGATAATGCAGCCGCTCGATGTTCCAGAAATGCTGATGCGCATCAAAACGCATGATCGCAGGTGAAGGGGCCCTTGCTCAAAATTTCGCCCGGAATGAACTTGAATTTCTCGATCAGCTCGTCCGTCAGGTTGACGCCCAGGCCCGGAATACCTTTCGGGAACGTGACGAAGCCGTTCTCGTATTTCAGCGGCTCGACCAGCAGCTCGTCGCGCAGCGGGTTAATCGTACGGTCGTACTCCATGACGATCGCGTTGGGCGAGGAAACGATGAGGTGAAGGTTCGCCATCAGCGATACGCCGGACGTGAAAATGTGCGGCGCCATGCGCATCTGGAACGCGTCCGCGATCGCGGCGATTTTCTTGCACTCCATAATGCCGCCGCTGCGGGTGGCGTCCGGCTGAACGATGTCGACTGCGCGTCGAGCGATGAGCTCCTTGAAGCCGTATTTCGTATATTCGTTCTCGCCGGCGGCGATCGGAATGTCGATCTCGGCAGCAAGGCGGGCATAGCCGTCGATATCGTCGTTAATGAGCGGCTCCTCCAGCCAGAACAAGTCGGCTGGCTCCAATCCCCGCGCCACACGCAGCGCCGTGTTGAAGTCCCAGGTCGCATCCACGTAGCTCATGCCGGCGTCGGCCATCAGGTCGATGTCTTTGCCGATGGCGTCGCGGACTTTACGCACCTTCTCCACATCGCCGCGAGGGCTGCTGCCGATCCGCATTTTCAGCGCCGTATAGCCCTCATCCTTATGCCGTAGCATCTCTTCGATCAACTCGTTCTCTTCATTGCTCATGCCCGCGCTCGCATAGACGCGGACGCGATCGCGGCAGACCCCGCCGAGCAGGTCGTACACCGGCCGGTTCAGCGCCTTGCCCACGATGTCCCACAGGGCAATCTCCAACCCGCTAATAATTTTGATCGCGCCGCCTTTACGGCCCCAGTGCAGGGAGCGGACAAACATTTTGCGCCATAGCTTCTCGATGTCGAAGGGGTTTTCCCCGATCAGCATGGCTCGGAAGTGTTCGTCGATAATCGAGGATACCGATTGCGGAATACAGGAGTCCTCGCTGACTTCGCCGATGCCGTGAATGCCTTTATTCGTCCAGATGCGTACAAGGGTCGCGTTGCGCTGCAGCGTCGTCCAGCCCGGACACTGCCAGCGCTCTTCCTCGCTGTAGCGGTAGGACAGGCGAATCGTCTCGATATTCGTAATGACCAACTCGCTCATGAAAATCACCGTCTTTCGTTAAAATGTCAAAGCTTCCACCGTTCCGTTTATGAAGGAGCGTCGCACGGCAGCCGCGATCTCCATCGTTCGCAGCGCGTCGGCCATTGTCGACAGGGGCGACTCCCCGCCTAATAGGCAGCGGCGGACAAAATGCTCGGTCTGCTGCTCGAACATCTCCAGATAGAGCGGGTATTCCCGCTGCGTCTCCGCCGACCCGTTCACCTGGTCGCGGCGGGAGAAGTGCATGCCGCCGGATTCGCCCAGCACTTTAAGCTTGAAGGTCCAAGGATCGCTCGTCTCGTCTTCTCCAGCCCAGGAGACGTACAGATGAGCAAGCGCTCCGCTCTCGAACTCTGCATTTACCGTCACCTGTTCGTCGCCGTCCGGGAAGAGCTCTCGCCGGATCGTCCCCGCGAACGCCTGAATACGTCGGGGTACGCCGAGCAACGCGATCATTAGATAGATCTGATGGCACAGCACTTCGATGGAGGGGCCGTGATAGAGGCGGGCCCGCTCGTCCGGCATCCGGTAAATCTCGCTCATGAACATCGACAGCGGACGGCCGACGGCGCCTTCGCCAATCAGCCGTTTCATGCGCGCCAGCTCCGGCAAATATAAATAACTGTGGCCGGGAACGCACCACTTGCCCTGTTGCCCGGACAAGTCGATCAGGCGGCGGATACCTTCGAGATCGTGGCTGACCGGTTTCTCGACCAATACGTGCTTGCCGTGCTTTAGGACGGCTTCTGCCAGCTCGATGTGGCTTTCCATCGGGGTTAGCACGTAGATCGCCTCAATGTCGTCCGACAGCAAAAGCCGTTCCGTCGTCCGCGCTTCCGCGCCCCATGCAGCGGCTTTATCCTCCGCCAAGCCGACGTTGCGATCGCTGACAGCGACCAGACGGGCGGCGGAGCAGCGCAGGATCGCTTGGGCGTGAAAATCCGCGACTCCGCCGCAGCCGATGAAGGCGATGCGTGCCGGAGATTGGGCGTTAACGCTTCTCATCCTCGTCACTTCCTTCCCGGGTTAAGGCATGAGCGGAGCGCCGAAGCGTTCCCGTACATAATCGCTGTAACGGCGGAGCATCGTTTTCATCGCTTCATCCGGAACGGCGTTCGGCCGTCGACAGACGTCGTTCTTGACGACGCCGCGGGCCTTTAGAATCGTTTTCTCGAATTGGACGAACAGCTCCGCCGCTTGCGTCGTATGGTTCAGAACCGGAAGCAGGTCGTTAAACAGGCGGAAAGCGGTCGTTTTATCTCCGCGCATGAAGGCTTCGTAGACGGCCAGGTAGGGGACGACCATTGCCGCTCCCGGCATCATTCCAACCGCTCCTCGCTCCAGCGAGTCGTACATCTGGACGCAGCCGTTGCCGATAAATACGCCCATCCGTCCTTCGGTCTGCTCGACGATCGAACTGAGCAGAGGCCCCGGGGGCACCGATTCGGCTTTAATATACAGTTCGCCGCCGCGCTGCCGCTCGATATCCAGGAAAGTGGAGACCGGAATGGAAACGCCTGTGACATTCGGGGCATACTGGATCACGACCGGGAGCTTGACGCTGTCCGCTACGGCATGGATGTGCTCGATAATGGCTTCGTTGCCCGGCGGGATGAAGGACGGCGGAACGATCATCACTGCGTCCGCTCCGGCCTCTTCCGCATGGCGGGCGTCCTTGACCGCCAGCGCCGTGGCGTTGCGCGTAATGTTGACGACGACGGGAACGCGGCCCGCGACGTGCTCGACTGTTGTTTCGATCATTAGCCGTCTCTCGGCGTCGTCTATCTTGTAAAACTCGCTGGCGACTCCAAGCAAGGCGACGCCGTGAACGCCTTCGGCGATGACCGTGTCGATGATCGAGCGAAGATCGGAGTAATCAACGTTCGCTCCGTCGTCCGTAAAGGGAGTCGGCAGAATGGGAATGACTCCATGCAGTTTCTTCATGGTTGATTAACCTCCTCTAAATAGACAGAACAATTTTAGCGACTGGGCCCGGATCGGAGAGCAGCAGCTCGAAGGAGGCTTTGCCCTCAGACAGCGGGCTGATCTTGAACCAATCGTCCAAGCCGACGCTGCCATCCGCCAGCCATTGCAGCGCGGTTTCGAAGTCGGCGTCGTCGTAGCAGAAGGCTCCTCTAAGCTTAAGCTCGTTGCGAATGATCACGTTGACCGGCAGCGGACTGTCCGCTTCGTGCAGCCCGGAGAACACTACTCTGCCGCCAAGCCGGGCGTTCAGAGCGCTTTGCATTCGCGTAGCCGCCGCGCCGACGGCATCGGCAACAACGTCGAAGCCGCCTTCGGGCATCACCGCGCGGAGTTCCTCCTCGCCGGTTACGGCGATCGCGCCGAGCTCCTCCGCAATCCGTCGGCGATGCGGATTCAGCTCGGCCAGCACGATGCCACTAAGGCCGAAGCGCCGCGCGGCTTGCAGGAGCAGCAGGCCGATCGGGCCGCCGCCGTAAATCAGCAGCCGGTCGGCAGGGTCCAGCTCCGCCAGTCTGGCCGCGTGTATGGCGCAGGCGAGCGGTTCCGCTAACGTGCCGGCTTCCATGGAGACGGATTCCGGCAGCCGGTAGACGCTGGCGGCCGGAGCCGTCGTATATTCGGCGAACGCGCCGGGGCGGTGAACGCCAACGATCTTCCGGCTCTCGCACAGCTGAGGGCGCCCTTCCCGGCAGCTTCGACAGACATGGCAGGACAGGAGCGGATTAACCGTCACCCGCTCCCCTGGGCTGAAGCCTTGAACGCCTTGTCCAAGCGCGGCGATCGTGCCGGAAAACTCATGGCCCATGACGAGAGGAGGCTTGCGCAGCGAATTGTGCCCGAGGTATCCGCTCAGCTCCGAGCCGCAGATTCCGGCTTTAGCTACGCGAATCAGCACCTCGCCGTCTGCCGGCTCAGGGATCGACATTCCCCGGACGTTCATCTCTCGCGGACCCTCGTAGACGAGGGCGCTCATCAGCGTTTTTCCCATTGCGAATCATCCTTTCGGTTATCCTTTGACGGCCCCGTCGGCGAGGCCGGAGACGAAGTAGCGCTGCAAAAACAGGAAGACGATCAGAACCGGCAGCGAGGCGAGTACGACAAGGGCGAAAATCTCGTCCCAGTTAGTGCTGTACTGACCGACGGCCATATAAATTCCGGTCGTGACGGTGTAGCCCTTGGTCGAGCCGAGCAGTACGAGCGGGTTCAGGAAGTCGTTCCAGACGAACAGGAACAGGAAGATGACGACGGATGCGGTCGGCGGCTTCAGAATCGGGAAGATGATGCGCCAGAAAATCTGAAACCCGTTCGCGCCTTCCATCATGGCCGATTCGTCCAGTTCTTTCGAAATCGTGCGAATAAAGCCGGTATAAATAAATGCGGTAAACGGGATGTACCATCCGGTGTTGTACAGAATCAGCCCGGTTTCGGAAAACATCAGACCAAGCGCCCGCAGCAGCTTAATGATCGGAATGAGGATGACCTGGGGAGGAATCATCATCCCGCCCAGCAGCAGCAGGTAGGCGAAGGTGAAGAAGCGATGCTTCGTTCTGGCCAGCACATACGACATCATCGAACCGAGCGCGACGAGGCAGACGATGGAAGCGATCGTAATAATCGCGGTCGTGCCGTAGGCTTTGAAAATATTGAACGTCGGCGTGAACGCCGCTTCGGCGAAGTTGCGCAGCGTCAGCTTCGCGAACGGGATGCCCATCGGATCGGAAACGATTGCGTCCTTCGGCTTGAAGGCGTTGACGACCGCGATATAGAAAGGGACGAGCAGCACGAGGCAGAGCAAAATCAAGAAGACGTGCCGCAGTCGGTTGGCCGCGCGTTCGCTCATAAGATCCGCTCCTCTCTCTTGCGCAAATAAAGGGTCATGACGATGGAGATAAAGGCGACAAGCGCCATCAAAATGACGGCCAGCGAAGCGGCGTAGCTGAACCGGTTCGTGTTGATGCCGAGCTTGACGATCGTGAAAGCGGCCGTCTCCGTCGCGCCCCCGGGCCCGCCGTTGGTCAGGACCGCGATGCGGTCGTATTCCCGCGCCAGCGTTGTGAAGATGAAGATCATGCACATCGTCATGCTGGGCGCCAGCATCGGGAAGGTGACGCTGCGGAACGTCTGCAGCCGCCCGGCTCCGTCGATCTTGGACGCTTCGTATAGGTCGTTCGGTATGCCCTGCAAGCCGGCGAGATAGAGAACGATGACGCCCCCAAGGTTCTGCCAGACGATCAGAATCGTAATCGTCAGGATGGCGTTACTCGGGACGCCGAAGATTTCCAGCTTCGCTAAGCCAAGCTGCTCCAGTACGCCGTTGAGAATGCCGTTATAATTCAGAATCGCTTTCCACAGGAAGCCGACGACGACGGCGCTCAGCAGCAGCGGGAAAAAGAATACCGAACGGTACAGATTGGTCATGCGGCCGGGCTTGTTGAGCAGCACGGCGAACAGAAGGCCGAGCACGTTGATCGCCAGCGTGCCCGCGATCGTGATGACGGCGGTCACGCGCAGGGCGCGCAGAAAGTCGGCATCCGACAAGGCGGCGATAAAGTTGTCCAAGCCGACAAGCTGATAGACCGGACTTAGTCCGTCCCAATCGTGCAGACTGTAGTAGACGCACATGCCGATCGGGATCATCATGAAGATCAGGTAGACGAGGAAGCCCGGGGCAAACAGAAGTCCCCGCGTCCATACGTCTTTTCTCATAGTCGATTCACTCCCTTGCTTGCGAGATCCGGCGGGAAAAAGGAAGGGTACAGGCGACGAGCGCGTGTACCCTTGGCGTTCGATTCGGGACTGCGGTCAAGCCAGCCGCGGATCGGGCGTCCGGGCCTCTTACTTGTTCTTCTCCCAATAATCGTCGAGGCTCTTCATTTCCTTGGCGAGCTCGCTACCGTTCAGTAGCAGGTTCTGTCCAACCTTGGCCAGTTGGTTGCCGAGCCCGTTCACCGGGAAATCCCCGGCGCGCTGCGTCTCGTAGCCGGACATCGTGCCTGCTTCCGCAAGCAGATCGGCAATCTCCTGCTGCAGCGGAGAGAACTCGTAGTTGTCCGGCTCGGCGAGACCGGAGAACATGCCGTCGCTAGCGGCGAAAGCTTTGTGAAAATCGGGATCGAGCACCAAATACTTGGCGAACTTCAGCGCGGCTTCCGGATGAGCCGTCGTATTCGATACGGCGAAGCTCGTTCCGCGGGAGCCGGACATGTACGTTTTCTCCCCATCCAGCGTAGGCGGAGCGAACACTCCGGCCTCGAAGCCCGGATCGGCCGCCGCATAGGCTGCAGTGAACCAGGAACCCATCGGATACATCGCGCCGTTGCCCTTGAGGAACTCCTGCTCGACCTGCTCATATCCGATGCTAAGCGCGCCTTTGTTGAAATAGCCTTTGGCGGCGAAATCTTTGTAGCGTCCGGCGACGGCCATCCAGTTTTCGTCCTGATAGCTGACTTTGCCGGCGTTCTTGTCCGCGTACCAGTTCGGATTTTTGCCGAAAATCTCCGGACCGGTCAGAATGGAGAACGTCAGAGTCGTCATCCAGTCGCCCGCGGTCAAGAATGGGGTGATGCCCGCTTGTTTCAGCTTGTCGGCGACCGCTTCAAGCTCGTCCCATGTGCGAGGAAGCTTCTCGATGCCGGCTTGGGCGAACAGGTCCTTGTTGTAGAAAATTTGCGTGTGCGGTTGCAGATAGGCTTGGAGCGTGTAGAGCTTGCCTTCGAGCAGCAGCGATTCGTAATCGTTGATTTTCTTAATGTCGTCGTCGATCGGAATGTCCATCAACGCTCCGGCCTTGGCGAAATCCTGATAGGAGATGTTGCTTAGCACGTCCGGGAAATCTCCGGCAGTGAGCAGCGTCTTCGCATAATTGTCGTTCAAGCCCTCAAGCGAAGGAGCCTGAATCCGCTTGACTTTGATGCCGGGATTTTTCGTCTCGAAATCTGCGATCCATTTGTCCCAGAATTCTTCCGTCAGGTTGGTCGTGATGAGGGACAAAAAAGAAATTTCCACCTGCTCTTCAGGTGTTTGGGACGACGACTGACCAGGAGAAGCCGACGGACTGCCGGATGCGACCGGATCGTTGCTTTTGCCGCAAGCGGCGGTGAACGCCAAGGACAGAACAAGCGTCGAAGCGGCTGCCAGACGCGGCCATTTTCTTGTTTTCATCTGATGATCCCCTTTCGAATCTTGTTGAGATTTGCTACAGTTCTAGTATATTTCGAGGCGGAAAACGCTCTCTACAGGAATAACTTGCGATTTGCTGGACGAATTAAACGAATTCGCACCGCGAGGACAGGAGGGTGCCGATGTTAGCCAGATTATACCGTAATTTGATTGGACGGTTTGTCTTCCGCAAGCTGACGCTCGGCATCGGCGCGGCGCTGCTGCTCGTGTTCGTGCTGATCGGGCTGCTAACGTATTACCGGTTCTACGGATTGCTTGAGGAACGGGAAAATGATTTGCTGAAGGTCCGTACGGAGCTGTTGCGGGAAGAACTGGCCGATCTGATCACTCAGTTCAAGCGGGAGACGATCGCCATCTACCCGCTGAGCGGAACACCCGGCTATTATTCCCGCTTTTTACCGGAGGGCGTTGCAAGGACGGAAGAGGAGGCGATCGCGGAACGGAAGTATTTCACCGGACTGCAATCCTACATGCTGGAGAGAAACGCGAACGTGATGTCGGTGCTCATGTACCGAGGGGCGGATGGAGCACTTTTTCACAAGAGCCGTTATCCGTCGGCCGCCCTGGATCGCGAGTTCGATTTGACGGGTTTGTTCGCCGCATTGCCTCAAACCTACGAATACCCGTTCATCGGGCGCGTAGACGGCTTGTACGGCAATATAGATCGTCCGCTGCTCTATCTGATCAATCCGTTATTCGACTTTTCTGATATTCGCGCCGACAACGCTACGGGATATTTTATGACGGTCATCGATTCGCGCACGTTGTTCGGCAAGTTCATGCCGACGGAGGAGCGGGATGGACGGGTCGTCATTCGCCAAGCGGGGAGGACGCTTCTGGACAGCCGCGAGGGAGAGGAACTGAGCGAAGAAGTGATGCTGCGGGCCTCAGCGGACATTCCTGCATACGGGATAAGCGTTGCCGGCATGGTTAGCAAAGCCAGCATTCAGGGCAGGCTGTCCGAGATTACGCTGTTAATCGTTGGAGGGCTGTTCGCGATTTGGATTCTATGTATGCTGCTTATCCATTACATTCTTGGCTTTGTCACCAAGCGACTCCGCGGCATGACCCAGCATTTTAAGCGCGTGCAGGCCAATCCGTTCGCCGAGCCGATGGAGAACACCGGCAACGACGAGATCGGCGATCTGATCGACCGCTTTAACCGAATGACCCGGGAGCTTCAGGATTATATCAACCGGGTGTACGTGGCGGACGTTCAGAAGAGCAATGCGGAATACTTGGCTCTGAAAATGCAGATCAATCCCCATTTTCTGTACAATACGCTGGAATCGCTACGGATGCAGGCGGTCGTCGGCAAGCAGCCGGAAATGGCGAACAAGCTGTTCTATCTCGGGCGGCTGTACCGCTGGCTGCTTAAAACCGAGAGCGAGGAGATTCCGGTCGAGGAGGAGCTTCGGTATACCCAGTATTATCTCGATCTGCTGCTGATGGGGAAGACGAAACAAGTCGAGCTGGAGGCGGAGAGCGACGAGGATTTGCGAGATTGCATGATGCCGAAGTTCAGCTTGCAGCCGATCGTTGAAAACGCGATTTTGCACGGGGAACTGGAGAAGGCGGAAGATCCGTTTATTCTTCTGAAAATCGGGCGCGAGCGGGAAACGGGAGCGCGCCTGATCGAAATCTGGAACAACGGCAAGGGAGCGACGCTCGCCGAACAGGCCAAGCTGAACGATTGGCTGAACGCCAAGCACGTCATTCCGACGGAGCATCTCGGACTGAAAAACATTCACGAAAGAATCCGGTCCTATTATGGGGACGCTTACGGCCTGTTCGTCAATTCCTTGCCTCCCGAGAAGGGGTTTTCCTTGACGATGAAGCTTCCGGCCGATTCCACACCGAGAGGGGCGCATAAGCATGCCTAAGCTGCTGATCGTCGACGACGACGAATATATCCGCAACGGATTAAAGCATCTGATCGATTGGGAAAATCTCGGCATCGAGATCGTGGGAGAGGCTGAAGGCGGAAACGAAGGCTACGCCATGTTTCTGAGCAAGGCGCCGCACCTCGTGCTCACCGATATTCGCATGCCCGGCGGCAACGGGCTTGAGCTGATGGAGAAAATCCGCAAGAAAAACTGGAACACGCATCTCATCGTGCTGAGCGGCTATGACGATTTCTCCTACGTTCGACAGGCGATGAAATACCAGGTGGAGGATTATTTGCTCAAGCCGGTCGATCCGGGCGAGCTGGAGGAGATCGCCAAATCCTGCGTGGAACAGATCGAAAGCCGATGGATGGACGAGCAAATCCGCCGGGAAACGTTCCAATTGCTTCGCAACAATGTATTAAACCGCTGGGTAGAGAACAGAATCGAAGACGAGCAATTGCGAGAGAAGCTCGATTTTCTGAAAATTCGAGTCGCGCATACGCGTCTCATTCAGGCTGCGGTGATTGGGTGGAAGGATGCGAGAGAGGGAGCGCTAACCGAGGCGGAGCGTAATTTCCGTTCTTTCGCGATCTATAACGCGATGGACGAACTGCTCGCGGAGGAGGGAAAGGGCGTGGCGTTCCTCAACGCCGGACAGCAGATCGTCTGTCTGCTATTTGGCGAAGGGAAGGATGCCGAGGCGTTCGCGGACGCGAATCTGGCCTGGCTGCGAAGCGCGTCGGAGAAATGCTCGGGTCTGTTGAAGACGCCGTGGTACTGCGCGATAGGCAAACCCGCGGAGCGTTTGCACCTCGCACACGTCTCGTACGGAGACGCGCTGCGCCTACTGGACGGCATGGAGCAGACCGGTCCCGCTCAATGCGCAGACCGCCGTTCGCTGGCTGCCGCTTCCGCGGAAGCCGGGCATGAGGCCAGCGATCACGGGCAGATCGTTCCCGCTCTGGCCGCCGGTCGCCGGGAGGAATGGGAGTCAGCGTTGGAACGGGATTTCGCGGTCTCGCTGGAACAGGACGACCCGCTGGCTGCGGCAAAATACATCGCTTCGGAATGGATCGCAACCGTGAAGGAGGCGCTGCGGCTGCTTCGGGCCGAGGATGCTCGTCAACGCTTGCCGGAAGAACTGTTCGCCCGGCCGTTCGCGTCCGCTACGGTTCCGGCGATTCGCCAGGACGTGCTGCGTCTGCTGGAGGCGGTCGATGAAATCGTCCGAGAGCTATCCTCCCACGAGAAAAATCGGCTGACGGTGGAGACGGAACGATATTTGCGCGAGCACTTCCGCGAGGAGTTGACACTGCAAATGGTCGCCAACGAGCTGCATGTAAGCCCGATCTATCTGGGGCGCCTTTTCAAAGCGGAGACGGGGGAGTTTTTCAGCGATTATTTGAATCGGCTGCGGCTTGAGGACGCGATGCAACAGCTTGCCGGGACTTCGCTTAAGGCATCGGAAATCGCGTCTTTATGCGGATTCTCCGATTCGAATTATTTCTTTCGCAAATTCAAGCAGAAGATCGGAATGTCCCCGACGGAATACCGGACGGCTGCCGCTGCGGGGATGCGGGGCGAGTTGCAGTAAAAGCTGAAGCTATGTTCGATGTAAAGGTACTTTGCTATCCGCGGCGGGCATTTTTTGGAAGGTTGTCAACCGGGCGGTGATTGTGATAAAATAAAAATACTGTTTTTGTAACGGGATTTAGGGGGTGTAGTCGATGGACATCGTACTGAAAATTATCCTGGTCATTTTCTCGATCGGACTGATTGCGGTCGTTCTGCTGCAACGCGGGAAGAGCGCAGGTCTGTCTGGGGCGATCTCCGGGGGCGCTGAGCACTTGTTCGGAAAACAGAAGGCTCGCGGGATCGATTTGTTCCTGCAGCGTCTGACGATCGGCTTGGCAGTTGGTTTCTTCATCCTTTCTTTGGTGGTTGCTTATTTCGTGAAGAACTAGGACGGGATAACAATCAGGCGGGGGGCGAGAGCTTCCCGCCTTTTTTGCATAGAACGGCATACTGGACAGGGCGTCGTCCGATTGCCAAACCCATATCATGTACATACTATAGTTGGAAGAGGTGATTCGGATGCCGCTGTGCACGGAGCAGGAGCTGCTCGATTTCATGCGGGAAACCGCTTATAAACCATTGACGTACAAAGAGCTTGAGAAACATTTCGGCATTGAGGACGCGGTGGAATTCAAACAATTTTTGCGTTTGTTGACCGAGCTGGAGCAGGAGGGCAAGGTGCTGCTGACGCGCTCCAACCGTTACGGAGTTCCGGAACGGATGAATTTGCTGCGCGGACGCATACAGAGCAATCCCAAAGGCTTTGCGTTCCTGATTCCGGAGGATAGAGAGCATCCCGACTTGTACATTCATGCCAACGACATGAAGGGGACGATGAACGGGGATATCGTGCTGGCGCGGGTGTCCGCGAAGAACGAGAACGGTCGATTCGAGGGAGAGATCGTCCGCATCGTCAAGCGGGCGGTGACGCAGGTCGTCGGCTTGTTCCACAATCACGAGAGCTTTGGCTTCGTGGAGCCGGACGATAAAAGAATTACGAAGGATATTTTTATCCGGGCGGAAAATTTCAAGGGAGCGGTAACCGGGCAGAAGGTCGTCGCGAACATTATTACATATCCGGAAGGTCGTACGGCCGCTGAAGGCGAGATTATCGAGATTCTCGGTCACAAGGACGATCCGGGCGTCGATATTCTGAGTATTATCCGTAAGCATGGCTTGCCGGAGGGCTTTCCAGACGACGTGCTGGCCGAGGCGGAAGCGGCGCCGGATGCAATCTCTGAAGAGGAGATCGTGCAGCAGGGCCGTCGGGATTTGCGGAATAAGGTTATCGTGACAATTGATGGCGAGGACGCGAAGGATCTGGATGACGCGGTGAACGTGGAGCGGCTGCCGAACGGCAATCTGCTGCTTGGCGTGCATATCGCTGACGTCAGCTACTATGTGCGCGAGAAGTCGAAGCTGGACGAGGAAGCCTACAATCGCGGCTGCAGCGTCTATCTCGTCGATCGCGTCATTCCGATGCTGCCGCATCGCTTGTCGAACGGAATTTGCTCGCTGAATCCGAAGGTGGATCGGCTGACGATGTCGTGCGAGATGGAATTCGAACCGGACACGATGAAGCGGGTTCGCTACGATCTGTTTACGAGCGTTATTAGAACGACCGAGAGAATGACCTATACGAACGTGCGGAAAATTGTGAACGAAGAAGACCCGGAAGTGGCCGAGCGTTACTCGGAGCTAGTGGATACGTTTAAGCTGATGAAGGAGATGGCTTTGGGACTGCGTTCGATGCGAATGCGTCGGGGCGCGATCGATTTCGATTTTCAGGAATCGAAGGTGATCGTGGACGAACAGGGCAAGCCGGTCGATATCGTCAAGCGGGAGCGGTCGATCGCAGAGCAGATTATCGAGGAGTTCATGCTGGCTGCGAACGAGACGGTGGCGGAGCATTTTCACTGGTTAAAGGTGCCGTTCGTGTACCGGATTCACGAGGAGCCGACCAACGAGAAGTTGTTGACTTTTATGCAGTTTGCGAGCAATTTCGGCTATGCGGTTCGGGGCAAAGGCAACACCGTCCACCCGAGAGCGCTGCAGACGCTGCTGGAGGAAATTCGCGGCGCCAAGGAAGAGACGGTGCTCAGCACAATGCTGCTGAGATCGATGAAGCAAGCGAAGTACGATGCGGAGAGTCTGGGGCATTTCGGGCTGGCTGCGGACTACTATACGCACTTCACCTCGCCGATTCGTCGTTATCCCGACCTCATCGTTCACCGCGTCATGCGCGAGGTTTTGGAAAACGGAGGGGCGCTCCCGGAGTCGCGCTTCGAAGCGTTGAACGCGCGTATGCCGGACATTGCGACGCAGTCGTCCGAGCGAGAGCGCACGGCTGTGGATGCCGAGCGGGACACGGAGAAGCTGAAGAAGGCCGAGTATATGCTGGACAAGATCGGCGAGGAGTTCTCCGGAATTATCAGCGGCGTGACAAGCTTCGGCATGTTCGTCGAATTGGAAAATACGGTCGAAGGACTTATTCGTCTTAGCGATATGACGGACGACTATTACCACTTCCACGAGCTTCATATGGCGCTGATCGGGGAGCGGACGTCCAAAATCTACCGGATCGGCGACGAGGTGGAAATTCGCGTGTCTCGGGTCAACATGAACGAGCATACGATCGATTTCGAGCTGCTTAACATGAGACCGCGGAGCTCGGAACGCATCAGCTACGTGGATGCAAGAGGAGCTGCCGGTTCCGGTCGCAATGCCGATCGCAAGCGCAAAAAGCTGAACGCAGCTGGCCGTTGGGTCGGCATCGGCGGCGGCTCGGACGAGCGCGGCGGGCGCAGAGGCTCCGGCGGTCGCAGTGACGGCGGACGTGGCGGCAAAGGCGGACGCAGCCAAGTCGGCGGAAGTGGTGGCAAAGGCGAAGGGCGCGGCCTAGCTGATGGCGGACGCGAGGAACGCCATGGCGGCAAAGGTAACGGCGGCTCCGGTTCTGGGCGTGGTCAGTCGGTGCCGGATGAGCTGGACGGCGGCTTCTACAACAGCGTCGTCTCCGGCGGCGGGAAGAGGAAGAAGAAGCCGCGCGGCGGCGGAGCCGAGGCGGTCAACGCGCCTATGCCGGATGAGTCGGCGAAGCCTGTCGTTCGGGATGAGGCAAGGGGTAGCAGAGTTCGCGAGAACGGCGACCCAAGCGGAGGGCGCGGCGATCGGGACGCCCAGAAGGTGGGCAGAGGCGATCGTGAGAGCGCCAAAACGGCCATAGGAAAGAAGCGCGGTCCTGGGCTGGATATGTGGGGACTGCCGCGTTCCGGCAACTACAAGACGATTGACGACGAGGCCGATGGCGGCAAATCCTACGGCAAACGCAAAGGTCGCGGAGACGGAGCAGCACGCGGAGCGGGCAAGCCGTCCAAGCCGCTTGTCAAGCCCGTCGCGGCGGTTCCGCAAGAGTCCGGCGGCAGCGAGAAGCCTCGGAAACGCAAAAAAAAGAAGGAATAAAAATAACCTTCCGGCAGAACAGCGGGATTAAGGGGGCAGCCCCTAATCCGATGCTCTGGCTGGAAGGTTTTTTTTCTGTAATGGCCATTTTGGCTGACAGCACCGCGTGGCTTTCTCCAACGTCAGCCCCCGATTGTCGTGAAGGCCTTGGGGAACGATGTCAGCACCTCGACGCCGCCGGCGGTGACGAGCACATCGTCCTCAATGCGCACACCGCCTACGCCGGGAACGTAAATTCCCGGTTCGACGGTGAAAGTCATTCCTTCAATGGCAAGATCTTCGTTCATCCCGTGAATCGAAGGGTATTCGTGAACGTCCATGCCAAGGCCGTGACCGAGCCGGTGGTTGAAATACGGGCCGTAACCAGCTGTGGCGATCGTTTCCCGAGCGATGCGGTCGAGACTACCGAGCGATACGCCAGGGCGAATTGCCTCGATGGCTCGCAGGTTGCTTTGAAGTACCGCATCGTATATTCGCTTTAGTTCCTCAGATACTTCTCCAACCGCAAACGTACGTGTAATATCCGAAGCGTAGCCTTCGGCATATACCCCAAGATCGAATAGAATCAACTCGCCCTCGGCTACCGACCGCCGATCGGGCGAGCCGTGCGGCAGCGCTGTTTTCGGTCCGGTCAGCACCATCGTATCGAAGGAGGGCCCTTCTGCTCCAAGCTTCTTCATCTGATACTCCAGCTCAGCGACAAGCTCGATCTCCGTCACTCCGGGTTTGACGAGCGACAGCCCGGCTTGCAGCACCTCCTCGACTAGGCGCACGGCGTGCTTCATGCTCGCGACCTCTGCCGACGTTTTTGCTGCTCGCATTTCCCTTAGTGGAAGACCGATGTCGACAAAGCTTGCTGCAGCTGCAACTGCCTGGATGGCCTCGAATCGATTGACGTTGAGGTCGTCCTTTTCAACCCCTAGCGTCGTTATACCTGGAGGGAGCAACTGTCCGAGGATCTCGTATGCGTTGTCCGTATCCTGATGTGTATGGATGCTTGCGACGGAGGAAGCCGCCTGAGCCGCTTCGTAATCAAGCGCTGGTACAAGGAGGCGGGCCTGTTCTCCTCTAGGAAGAAGGAGCGCCAGCAGCCGCTCGTGAGGATGGGTCGCGAAGCCGGTTAAGTAATAGACGTGTTTCGGAGAGGTGATCAACATCGCATCCAGCTGCTGTCGATCCATATATTGTTGAAGTCTTGTGATTCGTTCTGTCATCCGTATTCAACCGCCTTTCGTATCTTCTAATTGTAGCGGATCGGGGCGGAGGGTTCCAGCAGTCGATCGGCATTGAGTCGTC
Source organism: Cohnella sp. LGH (assembly GCF_017671885.1). NCBI lineage: Bacteria > Bacillati > Bacillota > Bacilli > Caryophanales > Paenibacillaceae > Cohnella > Cohnella sp. LGH. Next base: position 7,780,000 of record NZ_CP072117.1, on the reverse strand, counting down.
CGTTTGCATGTGCGCAGCATAGATGCTAGTGTGGAAAGAAATGGTGAGGGGACGCAGGGAGGTGCTGTCATTGGAAAAGATCGGACTGGTGCTGGAGGGCGGCGGAATGCGCACGGCGTATACGGCCGGAGTGCTGGAATATTTTGCGGAGCAGGGGCTTTATTTGCCTTATACGATCGGAGTGTCGGCAGGCGCGTGCACAGCGGCAAGCTATTTGTCCAGGCAACGAGGGCGGAATAAAGTGGTCAATATCGATTGGGTAGCGGATCCGCGATATTTGTCCTGGAGAAATTGGCTGAGGAAGCGGCAGCTGTTCGGCATGGATTTTATTTTCGATGAAATTCCGAATTCTCTTGTTCCGTTTGATTTCGAAGCATTCTCTGCGAGCAAGGAGGAGCTCGTGGTAGGGATGACGGATTGCGAGACCGGGGAAACGGTATACCGATACAAGAGTGCTCCTGGCTTTGATGTATTGAGGGCGCTGCGTGCGTCGAGTTCCTTGCCGTTTATTGCTCCGAGCGTCGAGTATGATGGTCATCCGATGCTGGACGGAGGAATCTCGGATCCGATTCCGCTGAGACAAGCGGAACGAGATGGTTGCACCCACAATATTCTTATATTAACGAGAAACGAGAACTACCGGAAATCTCCGAATCGTTATCCTTGGCTGCTTCGGGCCGCTTACGGAAAATATCCGGCCTTCGTAAAAACGATTCTCCGGAGACATGAGATCTACAACGAGACGTTGAGCTATATCGACAAGAGAGCGCAGGAGGGCAAAGCGTATGTCATTCGGCCTAGCGTCCCTCTTGAAGTCGGACGGATGGAACGGAATCCGGCGAAGCTGCTGGCTTTGTATGAACGGGGGATGGAGGATGCGAGAAATCTAATGCCTTCGCTGCAGGCATGGATGGCAGGGGAACGTCGGAAGCCTTAATCCCGTGAGCGGAATTTGTTGAAGATTGCCGATTTACAACTGTGCCTGTATCCTTTAGGATAATATTTGGTGTGCACTGGACAGGTACGGGGAGGATGACATGAGATGAAGCAGTTATACCATGTGCTTGGCGCGAAGCAATTCGAAAGGAATGAGCTCGATCGGCTATTCGACTCGACGTTGGATATGGAAAAGGTCGTTGCTCGAGGCGGGGACCGGCGTCACGAAGGACGGATTATGACAACGTTATTCTTCGAGGCGAGTACGAGGACTCGGCTATCCTTCGAATCGGCGATGCATCGGATGGGCGGAGGAGTGATCGGGACGGAAAATGCTTCGCAGTTCTCTTCCGCAATCAAAGGAGAGACGCTGGAAGACACGATCCGCATTCTCAGCGGCTACAGCGATGTCATCGTTATGCGTCATACGGAAATCGGCGCTGCAAAGCGAGCTGCGAAGGTTGCTTCGATTCCGGTCATCAATGCCGGCGACGGAGCGGGAGAGCATCCAACGCAGGCGCTGCTTGACATGTATACGATTCGCAAGGAGTTTGGTAAGATCGACGGTCTCAAAATCGCGATGGTCGGCGACCTTGCATACGGGCGGACGGTTCACTCGCTCAGCTACATGCTGGCGAACTACGAGGATGTAATGGTGTATTATATTTCTCCGGATAATGTGCGGATTCCAGACAACGTCAAGAGATACATGGAAGAGAAGGGAGTACGGTACGAAGAAACGAACGATCTGAACTCGGTAGCCGGATCGATCGACGTGCTGTATCAAACTCGAATTCAGAAGGAGCGTTTCCCTTCCGTCGAGGAGTACGAGAAAGCTTCTGGTCAATTTATCGTGGACGCCGAGCTGATGTCGCGGATGAGCAAGCATGTGATCGTGCTGCACCCGCTGCCTCGCGCAGGCGAAATCGCCGAGGAAGTCGACGACGATCCTCGCGCCGCGTACTTCCGGCAAGCCGTCAACGGCTTGTACATTCGGATGGCGCTCGTGGACAAGTGTATTACGGAATCCCGGCAGGGTTAAGGTGTGGGTCGTGGGGGCGCAACTTGTGCTCCCTTTCCTTTTGTTAACTTTCTCGAAATTCAGGTATGCGTATATACTTATGTGGTTATGTGAGACCTAACCGAAGCGTTCGGTTGAAGGTGCGGCATGCTGCATGGTATAATGGAAATCCGGCAATTCTAAGAGAGCAGGTGAAGGAAAGTGGGCAAGAAAAGCCAGTATGACAAGCCATTGGCGCAAAATAAGAAGGCCTCCCATGATTACTTCATCGAGGATACCTACGAAGCCGGCATGGTTCTGACAGGAACGGAAATCAAATCCTTGCGAACTGGCCGGGCGAATCTGAACGATTCGTTCGCGACGATCCGTAACGGGGAGATTTTCCTGCACAACATGCATATCAGCCCGTTTGAACAAGGCAATCGGCACAATCCGTCCGACCCGACAAGAGCGCGCAAGCTTCTGCTTCATAGAGAGCAGATTCACAAGCTGCTTGGACTGACGAAACGAGAAGGCTATACGCTGGTTCCGCTTAAAGTGTACGTGCGCAATGGTTATGCCAAATGCCTGATCGGTTTCGGTAAAGGGAAAAAGCTGTACGACAAGCGCGAGTCCGATGCTAAGCGGGATGCCCAGCGCGACATTCAGCGGATTCTTCGGGAGAAGCAGAAGGTTTAATACGGATTGTGCATACCGGCAATCTCGGGTTATATTCGGACATTGGTTATACGGATATAAAGTGGCATTGCTGGCATCAACATTTTCGGTAAAGGTAAGTCGCTCGTGTTATAATAGATTTTGCAACACAGCTTGATTCTAATCATCCGTCGCGGGTGACCTTGTGGAGTTCCGGCGTTAATGACGTCCGGCAACCCAAATTCGGGGGCGTTTATGGATTCGACGGGGACAGGACGAGCGTGGGTAGCGGGTAGTAGGGCTGCGTCTGCTTCACTAACGCGGAAGCCAATTTAAACGGCAAAGCTAAACAACCAACTCTGGCTCTGGCCGCCTAATAACGGTCACCAGGCTCTTACCTTCCATCGCCCATGTGGCGGGCTAAGGGCTCAACTTTAGTGGGATACGCTGTCTAGTCTCCGCCTGGGGCTAGCTGAAGAAGACAATCAGGCTGACCCGAAGAGAATCCGGTGACAGGGAGTCTCTAGGGTGACATCAAATCTGTCACTACACCCGTAGAAGCACATGTGGCGTTGTCTTCGGACAGGGGTTCGACTCCCCTCGCCTCCACCATCATGAAAGCCGACCGCATGAGGTCGGCTTTTTGTGTTGGTGGAGAGTATTGGGGAGTCACCCAGTCCGAAGGAGGACAGTTGGGGGCGTTCCGCGCGCAGGTTTGCGGAGCAAACCGAGCACGGCATCTGATTCTACCGCTAAGGTTGTCCTCGTCGAATTAGCTTCGTCAGCAAGTTCAATCAATGAAGTCAGATACCCCCGAGCCTCCCCAAAATTGCGACACGAGAATCCGACATGAAATGGTCGGTTTCGATTGGGAAGCTGAGTGACTCTTGCAACAAAGTAAAACCCCGATAGCAAGCGATCGGAGTTAATCGTATACACACTATTTACTTTTTATGAATCTCTAGCATCTCAGTATCAATAATGATACCCGCTAATTGCATAAAATCAAAACCTAAGATGCCGTTGATTTCAAACCCATAATTCATTTCTCCAACTTCAATTTCAAAATGATCTAACTGAATGTCTTCGATCTTTAAGAAATTTACTGTTTTGAAGAAGACGATCTCTGAGCCACCAATACCTCTAATGGCACAGGTTGAATCAGTTGATTCTGGATATACCCCGATATTGCGCAACAAGTCAGCTTTGAAAATTGTTCCAGCTGACCCTGTATCTACGAGCACATTGCTGAGGGTGATTTCCTGACCTCGGAATGAAATTGAAACAGATATGAAAGGTAACCCGTCAATAAGTTCAATGTTCATCCTCTATCTCTAATTCCAATCCATCTCCGTTCACGAATTTCTACCCTTGGTCTAGAAGTATGAAAGAAGTAAAATTCATTGGCTGGACGAGTTCTCTGCAATTCATTACATTGCTTCATTGCTTCAAAAGAGTCGTCGAACTTTTGTACAATTGCCATTTCGTCTACGAGACGGAGCCCGTCATCTGAGTGTGCTTGAATAGCTTCAATGACTACCCATTCGTTAGGGTAAAGATTTTGCACTTCGTTCCACTTCATGATGAACCTCCGTTCATTGCTTTTGATTTTAGTATATATCAGCTCGGCATTACCTTCAATGGAGACGGGGAGTCTCTAGGGTGACATCAAATCTGTCACTACACCCGTAGAAGCACATGTGGCGTTGTCTTCGGACAGGGGTTCGACTCCCCTCGCCTCCACCATCATCAAAGCCAGCCGCATGAGGCTGTGGATTTTTGCTATACTTATTGATAGTAAACTTTAGGGGGAAGAAGCTTGTCTACAGTCTATCAGCCTACGTATTCAAACAGTTGGGCGATTGTCATTGGAATTAATAAATACCAAAACGTTAGTCCATTGGGCTTTGCGTGTAATGATGCACAGGCAGTAGCAAGTTTATTGGTCGAAGAATTCGATTTCCCTGCTGACAATGTAGTTCTTTTACTCGATGAAAATGCTACTAAGGCAAACATTCTGAGAGAATTCATGAAGCATGCAAACGGTTATACAGCCGCTGATGATAGGATTTTTGTGTTCTATGCTGGACATGGTCACACGATTCGAGGAAAACGAGGCGAAATTGGTTATTTAATACCCGTAGATGGGGAGATTGACGACATATCAAGCTTCATTAGATGGGATGAATTAACCAGAAATTCCGAATTGTTTCAAGCGAAACATGCGTTGTTTATAATGGATGCGTGCTATGGTGGTCTTGCAATAACGAGATCACTACAACCAGGAAGTACGAGATTTCTAAAAGATATGTTGAGAAGGTATACACGGCAGGTACTAACAGCTGGAAAGGCTGATGAAGTCGTTGCCGATGCTGGAGGGCCCATTCCTGGACATTCGATCTTTACTGGACATTTAATTGAAGCCCTCAGAGGTAAGGCGACTCAGCAGGATGGCACAATTACAGCCAACGGCGTCATGTCGTACGTTTACGAAAAAGTATCGAAGGATCAGTATTCTAATCAAACTCCACACTTTGGTTATTTTGATGGTGACGGTGATTTTATCTTTAAAGCGCCAATTCTTACGGCAGTAGATGCTGGAGGTGCAGAAGCTGATCAAATGATTGTCGTGCAGCCGGTTTATAGTGGCCGACAGCATGATGAAGATAAAATGATTGATGAAGTGAAAGAGTACCTGTCGGAAGAACGTTGCTATATTAAATTGGATGATCTGGTTAACCGAGAGTTAAGGCATGCTGTTGGACTATACAACAATGAATTTGAAATGCAGGGCAGGTTTAGTAATGAAGAGTTTGTTGAACGTCTGAAAAAGTATGAAAATATCACCGAGAACATTGCTGGAATGGTAGCAGCAGTGTCCTATTGGGGAACTTCAAGGTATGTGCCTTGTTTGAGGAAAACAATTTCTCGATTGGCTGATCTAAATGGAGTTAACGGTGGTCTTGTCGTGTGGTTGCATTTGCGCTGGTACCCAATCCTGCTTTCAATGTATGCTGGAGGAATAGGGGCCATTGCAAGCCAAAATTACGAAATGTTAGCTGCCTTATTTTTGACAAAAGTAACGAATGAACGCCGAAGTCGAGATCAAGCAGCTTTACTTGCAACGATTTCTGAATTAACTGACTTAAATGATGCATTCAAAACTATACCGGGTCATGAACGGAACTATGTTCCGAGAAGTGAATATCTTTTTAAAATGCTTCAGCCCCAAATGGATGATTTATTTTTTCTGGGTAAAAGCTACGAGGGTATATTTGACAAATATGAAATTTTGCAAGCACTTGTGTATGCTGACCTATACGATACCCAGGGATACGGTATCTGGGGGCCTCCTGGGAGATTCGCTTGGAAACATAATAGTTACGGGGATAGTCCGCTCAAACTTCTCTTAGCAGAAGCAGAGGCTCAAAAAGAGGAGTGGCCTCCACTAAAAGCAGGTTTATTTCGAGGCTCATACGATAGGTTTAAGCATATTGCGGATGAATATGTATCTATTGTTTCTAAGTTTCACTGGAATTAAACCCGAGAGATGGAATAACAGAGTCAAACCATTAATGTTAATGGTTGACTCTCAGATTCGTCGAGAAACCCTACGTTTTTTAAACGTCAAGATTTCTCTTTGTATTTCTAGGGAAGCGAAGTGTAAGGAAAAGGGATTAGCCCTTAAGCCCTCTTCTCAAGATGGAGGGCCATTTTCTTCATATTCTGCACCGTTGCAGTCATTAACGCTTGCTCGGTGGCATTTCGGAGACCCCGTAACCGACAAGAGCACCCACTTGTGTAGAGCACAGATTGTGCTAAGGCCGTCTACCGTTTTAAATGGTGACTATTAGACTGCTCCAGTCTTTTTCCGTATCGTACACCGCCGAAGCACGCAGAGGCAACGAAGACAGTTAATGTGTGTTTTGATGATCTTCATGTTAATCACTATCCGAATGAGGATATGTTATCATGCAAGAAAGAAAGACTTATGAATAGTACATTTCGACTGCGGATTGAATACTTTAGCGTTGTTTAAACTTAAGAGGGCAATCGAGGAGGGAGAAATATGGAAGATAACTACATCACATACGAGGCATACTCGGACTGTTTTTTTCGTGATAAGAAATATACATTACAGTTGGACCATGAAAACATTAAGCGAATAGAAGTTGAAGCAACAACTGACGATAAATCTCAATATAAAAGAGGAAAGTTGACGCTTAAATTCATATTGTTTGATAGCATTAAGGATCGAAGTTTAGCGAAGAAAATATGTCAGAGAAAAGTTGTTGAATTTCTTAATTCCTTGACTTATATCACCGGAAGATCATTTTATAAATATGAAGAGGTTGATTCAAGCTACGCACTGCATGTAAATATTAACTACTCTGAAATCGGCGGGATTATGGAAGTTTTTTCAAATTTTTCGGACGAAAATTTCGAAAAAGTTGGCAGAAAGATTAAGAATGGAAAAGCTAAGAGTTATTTGTATAAGCTGTATCGTGCGGCTATGAACAATAATGATAGTTTCACTAAATTTATGTTATTGTATGGATTGTTTTATCATATGTTTCGAACCCAGAACGAGGTAGACAGGTTTATTTGGGGAATTGATGATACCGAAGTAGAAATGGATTCAACAAGAGGGAATGGTACAAAGGAAACCATTTACACCTACCTTCGTAATCAAGTGGGGCATACACAGGTTGACAGCAATTTTGATGAGGTTGTAGTGAAGATGAGTAACTGTGTGCAGAAGTTAAGCTATTATGTCAAGAAGGCAATAAAGTCTAGGCTTGTGTAGTCGAGCTAAATATGGAAGGATATAATGCCACCTCTCCAAACAATCGCGCAGTGGCAAATTGCGGATTTGCCCCGCCGCGCTTCAGTTGTTTGAATCCTTGTCTATACAAAACCACAACCATTAATGCCGGAAAGATATTCATTTTTGCTCCAAGCTTGATCAAATTTTTATGGTGAGGCTTCTTTTGTATGGGTAAAGAAATTGCATTATACGGGGGTCGAGAGGATGCATTGGAAAGCGGCTTGATGGTAATTACAGATAAGTGGTAGTCTGTTGAGTAATGCGATTTCCGCATAACCTGAGTATTTCGCATTTGCGAATTAGGCCTTCCTCCCTGCAAACCACAACCTTCAGTGTGAAATTCATCACTAGCAAATAGGTCGTATCTAGCAATTTATGGTGCATCGGTTAATGCTATCATTACTTTAGTGTGACAGAGAATTTACGATTTTCAATAAGATCAATGCGGAAAAAGCCCGATATAACAACGAAAATTAGGTTTGCGAGGAGCGTCTTAAATAACTTAATATATTCTATAAGAGCAGTGTGACATGCTGGAGGCAAAGCGGATCATGGATTACTTTACGTTTATCAAGAATGAGATTGAACTGCAAGGATATTTAACAGCACAAGAATTAAATCAGAAATTGTCCGAGCAATTTCATATTACTTCTGCGAACTGTAGAAAAATTGTTCAACGCATGACTGCTAGTGGGAAAATTAACTCGACTTCTCCGATTACCTTTGGAAATAATCAATACGTTTACTTTACTCGACCGTTAAACAAATCTGCCATTAAGCATATTACGAAGAATCATCGACCTTCTCTGTATCGACTCATAGTTACTCTTGAGAATTCACAAGGGGTTCTCTCGTACTACGAGGCTCTGAAGGTTACCTCAAGCCCGCTGGACAGAGAAAAAACCAAGATGGATTATTTAGATCGTATTATTCAAGACTTGCTTCATCTAGGTTTGATTATGGAATTACAGACGTATAACAGTGTGACCTACATAATCGATAAGTTACATGGAGCAAATTGGCCATCGGTTGTGAAAAGCCATGAGTGTAAGATGAAGTTAGACTGCACGTTTATAAGAGATGTGCTTATTTGGTTAAAAAAGCATAACTTAATTAATCGTGAAGAAGTTGTTTATCGGAGTAAAAATGAGCTTTCTAAAGGTGCTCAACATAATAACTTTGTATGGGATGCTTTTGCTTATTCGTCTGCCACAGGAATAACTAATGACCGAGAGGATGGTAAGAACACACTTATTGTTCTGGATGTTCAAATGAGTCGACCTTACTCCCAGCAAGACTTGGACGGATTTTATAATCGAGTTCAGGGTGTGATTTGCAGTTCTTCGAGCAGGAAAAGAAAGGTACTGCCAATCATCATCATAAATGAAATAGCGGAAACAGGCGTACAAAATCGAATTAGAAAGCTTGGCTTCTTGTCATTTCATCTGGGTACGATTTATGGGGAGCGGATATATGAAGTTTTGAAGAGCTTGGATAAGATAAATGAGCTTTTTAGATTCCGGTCGCATCCTGCAGAGGTCATTCCAGAAGTAACGAATATACTGGAGAACTTAAGGGAGTCCGGTCAAGAGACAAACTTACAGAATTTAAAAGGGGATCTTTTTGAATTTCTGATGTATTCGGTTCTTCGTAGAATTATTGGTGAAGGATACATTGAACAGAGTGTTGTGCTGAAAGAAAAGAATTCGGAAGGCAAGGTGGAATATTACGAGTACGATTTGATTATCCAAAAAGGCGGTCCTAAAGAACGTATTATTTTTGAACTAAAGGGACACAAAGGGAGTAACGAAATAAAGCTTGGGGATCAAGATTCTAAAAATACTGTACGATGGTTTTTTAGAAGAACATTCCCGTTTGCCAAGAAATATTACGGTGATATTGATAAAGCTAATCAGCATCCTATGAAGGCATGTTACATTACGACGGCTCGATTCTCTGAAGAGGCTCTGGAAACGCTCAACAAACTAAATGAGAGCAGTTTGAAGCCGTCCATGCTGGATGTTTATTACGATGGTCAGAAATTGAAAAGGCTCATGAAAGAACGGGAATACAAGAAAGAGTTAGATGTATTGGAGAAGTACTATTTATAAAACGGCATTAGGTGGCTTATACCTATTAGTTCTGTGAAATGAAATGACAATCTCAATATTTAAGGTGAGGTAATGGCTAAGCATTTTTCGTTCGCGTATCTGGAATCGTATTGGTTGGCGGAAGCCACCATCGGAGAATTTTATGAAGAAAGCAATCTGCTTCTACCAGAATTTTGGAGGGATTCAAGACATCAACTGCTACCAAGGATTTTTAAGCCACATAAATGGACTATTATGCATGAATGGATATTTTATGTGTTTAACTTCCATCACTGGTACGCGGATCGACATTTTGAGCAAAGGGATGTTTTTAGTTTGGAATCGAAGATTGTGGAGGATGCAGGTTTTCTATTGTCTGAGCATCCAAATTTTGATTTGTTGAATGAGTGCAATTTTTGTGATGGATGTGTCGAGTGCTCTAAATATGCGGAAATTAACAAAGAGATTAGAACTGCTTGGGATGATTCTGTTCTTTCTCTTGTGCATACTGTCTTTCATTTGTTTATGAGTAATAAGAAGTTTTTAAGGGATTTTAATGAGCATATTTCAGAATGTATCGAATCTGACATCAATTTATTGATGATCGAAAATCCTGAGCATATTGTTGGTGGGAAAGTTCGTAGAGTTTCATGGCCGAAATGGCTTGAAAGGGCTATAATTTTTCGTGATAAGGGCGTTTGCTCTATTTGTAGAAAAGATGTTTCAGGGACATTAAATTTAGAAAATAGATTTGCAATAGATCACATTGTACCAATAGCGAGTTACGGAAGCAATGATCCTACAAACTTACAACTGCTTTGTTGGGAATGCAATGGAACAAAAAGTAATAAGTCAAGTGAAACTAATAACATAGATATTCCCTTATGGAATATTGAATCTTCAATGATATCCTAGCTTGAGCACTGAACGGCAACTTTTGAAGAACACTATACCATTGGCATGACGTGTTATGTTGAAGTTCGTTAAGACTCTAGGAAGACGTTATTTCTTGTTAATAGTTTCATGGCGGCGTATTGTGGATTTGCTCAGCCGCGCTTCGCCTCCACCATCATGAAAGCCGACCGCATGAGTTCGGCTTTTTTGTGCTGGTGGAAAGTTTGGGGAGTCACCCAGTCCGAAGGAGGACATTGGGGTTCGATCGCGCGGAAGACTGCGGAGCAGTCTGAGCACGCAATTCAATTCTACCGCTAAGGTTGTCATCGTGGAGTAGGCTTCGGCAGCAGATTAAATCAGGAATTGAATACTCCTCTCGCCTCCACCCAACCAAATCCTCAATTTTGAGGTTAAATATAACATATGTGCTCTTTGTACACGATGACTTTTTTGATGTAGCTGCCGATGAACTTCTTAACTTCCGGGACGTTCTTCTCGGCTACATAGCTTTTGAACATGCCGAACAGCTTTCGCAGAGGTTCCCTCAGAGATGGCTGTTTTTGTTTTTTCGGTCCGGATTCCCGCTAAACGGGACGACATGTCGATTTTCTGCGTTTCAAGTTTCCTCCACCTTCGTCAGAAACGCTGGCCGCGTGAAGCCTTTCGCGATCTCCGCAACGATATTCTCGATTTCGCGTTCCGTGTCCCGGATTGCCTTCTCCAATCTTTTCTTCTCTTCCTGTTGTCCATCGTCCTTCTGCTCCCGGAATGCATTCAGTTTTTGCACGAGCACCGCGTCGTTGAAAATAAGCTTCTGCAACTCGTCCAATACGTAGTTCCCGATGTACTCACGCCGTTTTGCAGCTGTTGGTACGATCACGGTTGCCGCAGTGGTAGGTCACATACTTGGACTTATTCCTACCGCAATTTCGCGAGTTACCCATCATGGCGAAGTCAGTACCATGATAAATAAGGCACTCTCCGCAGAAAATAAGGCCGGATAAGAGATTATTTTCTTTGGTTTTGTATGCTCCGTTTCTTCTTATTTGCAGCCATCTTCTACCTATGATACGGTGAGCCTTATCATAAGTAGGGCGAAGAACAGGGGGAAGAAAGAGAGGGGGCAAAATCTATAGAAGTGATATAGAAATTGTAGGTGTCCCCCTAAAGACGGATTTTAGGGTATATTTATGACTACATATAATGTTTCCATTCATGGTATAATTTATGGTGTTCATTAATTAATAAACTTAAGAATTTTTGAAATACTAAATTACTAAATCGTTAACGGAGATGCTTATGCAAAATAATCGAGACTATTCAACACTTGTTACTGGCTTAATATTTTTTTTGTGCGGACTATGTGCACTTTTTTTAAATAATATAAACCCAAACTTTATTTCCTTTATTACGTTTTCAGGCTTTATCTTTGTTTGGTTTGATTTCCTAGCGACTTATTTTACACCCGATAATAAAAAATTAATAAAATTCGGGGTACCATCTACTATCGTATTATTTCTCGCAATATTATGTAGTATAAATGAGAACGGCTTGTATGGACTTCTTCAATTGAGTTCAGATGCAATTAATAGAATAAATAATGCCTCTACATTATTGGCTTTCGGAATATCTCTCGTCTTACTTTCAAATGTTATAAAATCAAAAACACATAGAGAACTTAGAGAGAGTCCTTTTTTGCAAAATCATGAGGCGTTAGAAAATCATACAGATCAATTTATTATCTCAAAAACCGGCTATATGCAAGTTACAACTCCAACGAAATCACGTTGGTTTAGAAATATATTCAGGAGTAATACGGGAACTGTAAACTTTCCATGGCCATGGATATTGAAAGAAAGTCTGCTGCCTAGTCCTGGAGATTTATTTGTTATTCAAGAAAACAAACAAGTTATTTATTCTGTCGTTATAGAATCTAACTCCCAAAAAAGTATAGAGTCTATATGGAATGACCAAATATTTAATAAGATAATTTGTGGATTTAATAGTGAAATCGAACTTAAAAGTTTTGTGGATTCTAAATCTAACGTCTCTTGTGTAAAAATAAAAATAATATCATTCGAAGATAGTCAACTCTATGACAAGTTCAATATAAACATCCAAAACCTCAATAATTATGGACTAAAAACATTCAGTGTTACTGATGAAATTAGAAGTTTCTTAAAAACGTAAAGAAGTCTACTTACAGTTTGATAAACGCAATACATGCAATTTTAGCGATTTTTTGCATTCATCATAAAAGTTTGCTGTTATTTAATTGTTTTTCGACGTATAGTCGTTACACTGAGCCATTGGTGATCCTAAACTATGCAGCATCACCAAACATCCTTATTCAGAAGCGGCGACCAATTAAGGATTTGACCTCCCACGGTTCACCTCACATGTAATTCCACAACCGCAAGAGGTTGTGGATTTTTGCTATAATGGGAGACGATGTTATTAAACGGCGGAGTGTTTTTCGCTTTACGATGTAATTGGATTACGAACACTCCAGACCCAGATGCGGAGGAACTCATGCCATTTCCCATAGAAGAAAAGTTCGTAGTTGCAGTTGCCTCCAGTGCTCTTTTTAACCTTGATGAATCCGATAAGATATTCAGAGAGAAGGGTGAAGAGGAGTATCGGAAATACCAGCACGAAAACGAAAATGTTATCTTAGATCCAGGGGTAGCTTTCCCACTAATTAAGCGATTACTCATGATCAATGGTCAGGATCCAAACGATCAGCCAGTTGAAGTTGTTCTATTGTCGAGGAACGATCCTGATACAGGACTTCGGGTATTTAAGTCCATCGAACACCACGGACTTTCAATCTCAAGGGCTGCTTTTACGGCTGGGGCAAATCCGTTTGTTTACATGGAGGCCTTTAACGCTTCTTTATTTCTTTCAGCCAATCCTAATGATGTCAGGGAAGCGGTGAGGAGTGGGCTTCCTGCTGCACAAATATTTCCTTCGCAGTTTGTGGATGATGAAAGCGAATTAGAACTTCGAATCGCTTTTGACTTTGATGGAATCATTGCCGACGATTCTTCCGAAGGGATCTATCAGGAATTAGGGATGCAACAGTTCCATGAAAATGAGAAACAAAAAGCAAACGAAGCACTTCCGCCTGGGCCTTTGTCCAAGTTTTTTGGAGAAATTGCTCGAATGCAGCATCGTGAGTGGGAAAAGAAGCAAAAGGACTCATCTCATATTCCGCGAATAAGAATCGCAATTGCTACAGCAAGAAACGCACCGGCTCATGAACGAGTCGTTACAACCTTGAGAAGCTTAGGAATACGCGTTGATGAAGCATTTTTCTTAGGGGGGATAGATAAAGGAAGGGTACTTCGGGTATTTCGCCCACATATCTTCTTTGATGATCAAGTAGGCCACATTGAAGGGGTTTCAAGTATTTCTCCGTCTGCTCATGTTCCTTTTGGGATAACAAATATGAAGGATACGACCTCAATATCTTCTGACCCTTTCGAATAGCACAGCGGATTCGATGAGACATAATCTATTTAACCGATCCCGCCCACGCCTCTTAACAATGCGAAACTGGGCGGGCTATTTTGTTTTTACGAGGGCTAGAAAGGACAACCCAATAGGGCCTGAACTAAAAGCCTCCCGTTATAAAATTTTGGGGACGATCAGGTAATAAGTGGATTAACGAGCTTCGGTTTTTATTACATTTGGCTCGACGGCAAGCAAAGGGTTATACTTGTACTATAATGTTGAACTAAGGGCATATCGACTACAACTGAAAGAGGAACAAACTTCTATGCATCATAAGTTGTTAATTATCGGTGCAGGGGCTGCGGGACTGGTAGCCGCCGTTACTGCGAAGGATCAAGGCATCGACGCCGCGATTCTAGAGAGAAACGACCGAATTGGGAAAAAAATATTAATGACGGGCGATGGCCGCTGTAATATTACCAATGAATCTACTGCGACGGGGGCAGAGGACGAATTGGCCGCCTTATCGGGCAAGTTCCATAGTAATCAGGCTGGATTTCCAGTGTCAGTACTGAAGCAATTAGGCATCCGTCAAACCATCGATTTCTTCTCTGGGCTCGGGCTTCCGCTCACCAAGCTGAAGGAAGGGATGATGTATCCCATGTCGCTGCAGGCTGCATCGGTGCTGGATATTTTTCAGCTTGCGCTGGAGGATCGGGATGTTCCTGTGTACTTCAACACCAAAGTGGAGGATGTTATCGTCCGGGCGGAGCATCCGCGTTTTACGGTCGTATGCAAAGTGGTGACGGAGGAAGTAGAGGAGCAGGCGGTTTACACGAGCGACTACTTGTTTCTCTGTACTGGCGGCCTTACCGCTCCGAGCTCGGGAACCGATGGTTCAGGTTATACGCTAGCCGAGCGTTTGGGGCATACCTTGATCGACCCGGTACCGGCGATTGTGCAGTTGAAGGTGCAATATGCGAATATGAAGCAGCTGTCCGGCATTAAACTGCAGGGCAAAGCTCATATCCAAGTCAACGGGGAAGTCGTTCGCAGCGAATCGGGTGAAATTCATTTCTCGGAATCGGGCTTATCCGGACCTCCCGTTCTCCAGCTAGGCCGGAATGCTGCGCACCATCTCGCGAGAAGAGACGATGTGTCTGTAATAGTTGATTTAATGCCGGGCCGCACGGAAGAGGAGCTCGTCGATTTTCTAGAGATGCACTGGGGGATCTTCGGACATCGGACGGTTGTGGATTCCTTTATCGGCATTTTTCATAAGAAGCTGGTCCCCGTATTGTTGAAGGAGACAGGGATCGATCAGCAGCCTTATCTGCTTTGCCAGGATCTGTCGTGGAAGACGAAGAAAAAGTTTTATCGAATCTTGAAGCATTGGGAATTTATAGTGACCGATACGAACGGCTTCGCGAATGCGCATGCGACGGCCGGCGGCATTGATACAACAGAGCTAATCGAAGGAACGTTGGAATCTAAGCTGGTGCCTGGGCTTTATTTGGCTGGCGAGGTGATGGACGTTGACGGGGATTTTGGCGGGTATAACCTGCAATGGGCCTGGAGCTCTGGCTACGTGGCTGCGATAGCGCTCGCTAAACAAATTTCGGAAGGGAAAAACAAGTGAAACAAACTTCTCAGCATCATCAACTCATCATTATCGGCGCCGGCGGTTCCGGTTTAACGGCTGCGGTTACTGCACGGGACTTGGGCATTGATGCCGCGATTATTGAAAGCAACGACCGGATTGGAAAAAAGGTATTAACGACGGGCAATGGGCGCTGTAACATTACGAACGAATCGACTGCAACGGGGACAGATGAAGCGGTGGCTCTAGCGCGTAAATATCACAGTAATCAAGGGGCATTTCCGCTGCCTGTGCTGCAGCAATTCGGGGTCCGGCAAGCGATCGATTTCTTTGCTACGCTTGGGCTGCCGCTGATTAGCTTGGAGGATGGCCGGATGTATCCGATGTCGCTGCAGGCTGCAGCGGTTTTGGAGATTTTTAAGCTTGCGTTAGAGGATAGGAACGTTCCCGTCTATTTCCAAACCAAAGTGCTGGATGTTACCTATTCGCCGAACCATCCGCGCTTTACGCTTCAATGTCAGACAGAGAATGAGGAGCAGGTGGTCTATACCAGCGAATACCTCTTTTTATGTACGGGTGGCCTCACTGCTCCGAAAACAGGAACGGACGGCTCCGGTTATGTGCTTGCCGAGCGTCTGGGACATACGCGAATCTACCCTGTGCCTGGGATTGTGCAGTTGAAGCTGGATTATCCGTATTTAAAGGAACTGTCAGGCATCAAGTTCGAGGGAATGGGACGTATCCTCGTCAGAGATGAAGTCATCCGCAGTGAATATGGCGAAATTCTTTTTACGGACTATGGCATCTCTGGCCCTCCGATTCTCCAGCTAAGCCGAAAGGCTGCCTATCAGCTCGCGAAAGAGGAAGAGGTGATCTTAGCGGTTGATCTGATGTCGGGACGCACCGAGGAGGAGCTCGTAGATTTTCTGGAGACTCACTGGGGGATTTTTGGACATCGGACGGTTGCGGACTCTCTTGCGGGTATTCTAAACAAGAAGCTGATTCCTGTTCTCCTGAAGGAGGCGGGTATCGACGAGCAGTCGCACCTGCTTTGCCAGGATCTGACATGGAAGATGAAGAAGGAGTTTTATCGACTCTTGAAGCGTTGGGAATTTAAAGTGACCGATACGAACGGCTTCACGCATGCGCAGACGACAGCAGGCGGCATCGATACGGAGGAGTTAACAACAGGAACACTCGAATCCAAGCTCGTACCTGGGCTCTATTTGGCTGGCGAAGTGATGGATGTGGATGGGGATTGCGGCGGCTATAACCTGCAGTGGGCCTGGAGCTCCGGTCATGTTGCCGCGAGGGCGCTTGCCAAACATCTTTCCGGTGGCTGAGAAGCGAAAATATAACGAAATAACGGCCTTTGTCCTGAATTCCATCAGACAAAGGTCTTTTTTTGCAGCCGTGAGAGAGGGGGGCCAAGATACTTTTTACAAAACACTTCATCACTTCAGGATGTAAGTTTACAGTTCGCCTCCATACTGGTATCGATACCATACTGCTTTTGGAGAGGATTACGACAATATGAACAGCAAGCTGAAGAAATTATTTTGCACCTCGTTCGCTTTTTTAACACTTGCCCAGAGCGCGGCGTTGACGTCTGCAGCAGACTATTCGCCCTCAGCTAATTCTACTGGGAGATGGATGTCGGGCGAGTATCATACTCATACCGTACAATCGGCTGATGCTTCCGAGTCTTTTATGAAATTGGAAAATGTACTCGATGCCGCCTTCCGAGAGGATATGGACAACAAGCCAGCCGAAACGGTCACTTCGCTGGTTTACGGCGATCCTTTCGACTATATCGTACTCGCAGATCATCTGCGCGACTCGCCGCGAGACCCGGATGGCAACAACAAGGCCACTGCGCGTTGGGAGGCGATTAAAGATCAACAGGATAAAATTAAAGCGCTCCAGGCCGCCGGCAAGTATCAAGGCAAATTCATTTACTCCGGCTTTGAATGGGATATGATGGGATTGGACCACGGGTCTGTCGGCATTATCGATTCCATGAGCGATGAAGTGCCCATCGATGCGATTCATCAATTCGAGTGGTTGTACAGCTACGATACGGCTCCAGGCATGTTTCATGCCAATGAGGCCGAGCTTTGGGGACCAAGGCCGGACAAGAATACGTTGAAGCCCGACAAAAATAAAACCCTTGAAGCCCTTAACTGGCTGAAAACGAATTATCCGGAGAGCTATGTGCTGCTTAACCATCCGTCCAGACATAACGGCGACAGCTCGGGTGTGGTCACAATCGAAGACATTCGCAAAATGAACGATGCTGCTCCTGACATTGTATTTGGCATGGAAGGGTTGCCGGGCAACCAGATGGCAGCCAGTAAGAACAGAGCGGAATTAGCCGACATCTACGGCGGAGCTGACGTCATGGTCGGCAAGCTTGGCGGAATGTGGGATGCTTTGCTTGGCGAAGGCCGCCGCTTCTGGAACTTCACCAATTCCGACTTTCATTTTAAAGTGAGCAGCAATCGAAGTTATTCAAGCGGGTACTGGCCGAGCGAGTATTCGAGAAACATGACTTGGGTCGAGGGTAATACCTTTAAAGACGTCGTAGAGGGGATGCGTTCAGGGAAGTCCTATGCTGTGTATGGCGATCTCATCCATGCGCTTGTTTTTAAGGCAAGCGGGAATGGCAATCAGGCTGAGATGGGCGAGAACCTGCAGGTGACCGAAGGGGATCTGACAACGATCAGCATTCGCTTCAAGAGCCCGGAGCGCAACAACTATGCGCCGATTAGCCCTCATCCTACCTCGGTCACAAATGAGGTCAAAGTCGATCATGTCGATCTGATCTCCGGAGAAGTGACCGGCAAGCTTGAAGAAAGTCAATATGCCAGCAACACGACCAATGCCACGACGCAGGTCGTCAAAAGGTTTACGGAAGCCGATTGGGGGCAACCTGACGCGGAGGGTTATTACACGGTTTCCTACAAAGTTCCTGCGGACAAAAGCCGTTATTACCGTCTGCGGGGAACGAACCTAGGCACGGATGTTGCAGGCTTCACGGCTAACGGCGAGCCCTTGCAGGATCAGTCCTATGATTATAGCGGCAGTGTAACTCCGGAACAGAACGAAGAGCGTTTTAACAATATTAATGATCGCAACTATACAGGTTTGTGGTTTTATTCCAATCCGATCTTTGTTGATGTGGCTGCATATAGCGACGAGCAAGCCATTGCCGATACGATTGCGAATGTAACGTCAACGCTGGGCGATACGAGTGCGATTGTTGCGAACGTCCCGCTCCCTGCCGAAGGGGTGCATGGCGCCCGAATCGAATGGAAGAGCAGCAACGAGAATGTTATTCGCATCGACAACAACATGGCAATCGTTACACGCCCATCTTCAGGCTCGAGCAATGCCAATGTCACGCTGACTGCAACGGTATCTCGAGGCGACCATAGCCAGGACAAACCGTATACTGTCATCGTAAAAGCTTACCCTTCCGGCGGCACGCCAGGCAACGGCTCATCAGGCGGCGGTGGCGGCAACGCCAGTAAACCGAATGTGTCCGTCACTGGCGCTGGAGGAACGGCAGTTGTCGATTCCAATGGCCATGTTACGATAACGCCAGATCAAGGTTATAAGGTTAAAGAGGTTACGATTAATGGTGTATCCAAGGGCGCGCTCACGCAATTGACGGGGGTGAAATCTACCGATCAAGTTGTTGTAACCTTCGAGAAGATTTCGGAGCAGCCTGAGAAACCAACCGAGCCGACCAAACCGACAGTGCCGTCTACACCTACATTTAATGATATTTCGAAACATTGGGCGGCTTCATCCATCAACTACGTTGTGGAGCATTCTTTGTTCACCGGAACGGCTGCAAATACATTCAGCCCGGACGCAACGATGACTCGCGGCATGCTGGTCACGATCATGCACCGCTTGGCCGGCAAACCTGAAGCAGGGACCCATCGCTTCCAAGATGTGAAAGCGAATGACTATTACAAAGAGGCAGTCGCTTGGGCCAGCCAGAATAACATCGTGAATGGGATTGATCCAACCCGCTTTGCCCCAAATCAAGCGATTACTCGGGAACAGCTTGCGCAGATCCTTTACAATTATGCCAAAGCAAACAAGCTGAATGTCAGCGCGAATCAGTCGCTAGCGGCTTTCACAGATGAGAAAAAAATCTCTAAGTGGGCAGTAGATGCGATGAAATGGTCCGTTAGCAACCAATTGCTTTCCGGCAAAGGGAACGGCAGCCTTGATCCCAAAGGTGCGGCATCTCGTGCTGAAGTTGCCACCATCATTCATCGATTTATGGTTAGTTTTAACTTGTAATTCAAAGTAAATTCGAAACGGACGTCCCCCATTAGAATGATCGGTTGGCCAAACCTTGTGTTGGGTCAACCTGATCTATAGGGGGACGTCCGTGGTTATTCCGATATCATTGAGCCATCGGAGTTTTCATATTATCCAGCAGCATTCTTCGTAATCGATTTCTCTTCTGAACTTCTTTCTTACATTGATGCCAGTAGGCTTCAACCTCGTCTACTTTTCGAACATTATTAATATTGAGCCATAAAACCGGCAGATCGTCGCCTTCCCATACTAGTTTTGCTTTATGGAACAGGTCCCCTCTAAAAGTTTTGATCCTAAGACCTTTCCTTCTCCTGTTATAGCTAGCTATTTTATTCATCACATTAATGTTGTAGTAGGTTTCCGTTTCCTTCTCTTCCGAGTAATTGAAATGATCGCCGCAAGATTCACAATGGATCTCGATACCGTGCCAGTCCTTGTCAGAGATACTATGTCGGAATTGATAGCGCATCCTGCAATTTGGACATTCTGTCGCTCCGGTTAGTACATGTTCGAAGGTTGCGATAGTGAAAGAAACTGCCGGGTTTTTTATCGTCATATCCTCTTCAGTCTCTCGTAAGTGAGCAAAGATAATCTTATAGAGTTTGAAGAAGGAGCCGTTCTCAAACTTCCTCTTGGCAAGATTCGCGAATTGTAACACTGCATTATTCACTTCTTCGTTACAGAGCCCATTCATTTTATAGCCTCCTGAAAAAAGAATGAATACCCTCGTTTCTTATTACTCAAATTATTCGGTTAATGAAACTTGATATGGGAATATTGTTCTTCAAAACTTGAGATCGCGTGATTAGAGAAGGTGGGGTGAATGAAGTGAATATTTTCAATAAATAATGAGTAAAATACAGAATGTACAGAATGTGCGTTGTGTACGTTGTGTACGTCGCGTACATACTTTGTTACAATGGGGGTGAGGAGGATGAACATGCAAACAATCCTGAATGCGACTGATGTTAGAGCAAATTTTGGGGGCTTCATTGATACGATTGTTCGAGAAAAACCTCAAGCTGTAAAACGTAACAGAGATGTAATTATGGCATTTTCTAAACAACAAATGAAGGAATTGCTCGCTGTATATGAATTAACATTCGAGTATGAGCAAGATGAAGATGGTAGATACGCCGGTTCGATAGAGCAGATTGAAGATATCGTAGCAGATGGCGAATCACTTGATCAGCTTAGATATGAATTGGCACGTCATCTAGTAGAATATGCATTAGACTACGAGAACAATTATTCACAATTCTACAATTCGCCCAATCGGCATAAACACGCTCCTTATATACTACGTGTCTTAATGGAAGATGATGTGGAGTCGGTAGCGAGGATGTTTCATGCCTAGTTGGGCGGATCTAGAAAGCTAGGGGTTAACGCTTGCTTTTGCGACCACTGCAATGAGCTTTAGTATGGTATTCCTGACACCGCAGTTTTTAGCGGCAGTGAATGGTTTGTCCCCTGCGAATATCGGTTTCGTGTTAGTTCCGGCTGCCATTGCTTCGGCCATCATGGGACGCAAGGGCGGGCGACTGGCGGACGATCGCGGCAATTTTGCCCTTGTTTTTGTCGCTTCAATATTATTATTTCTTCCTTTTTCCCTGCTATCTACCTTTATTGGGGATCGGCATATCTCATCGCTATTATTTTGATACTGGGGAATGTAGGTCAGACTTTCATGCAGATTGCGATGTCCAATACGATTTCGCGGACGCTGTCCAAAGAGGAGACAGGCGTGGGCATGGGATTACTCTCCATGATCAATTTTATCTCTGGCGCGATGGCCATGAGCGTAGTCGGGAAAATACTGGATAAGGGCGCCGCGTCCGTACAGTTTAATCCTGTGATTACGAATGAAGCCGGCCATGTATACAGCAATATTTTTGTCGTCATGTCTCTGTTAATCATTGCTGTAGTTATTTTGTATCGTTATCAGTTTGGGGCGGGGGCTTCGAGCATTGCTAACCCCGATTACAAATAAAACAACTCTTGACGATTATGGTACGATTTTACGACTGTAAAGGACCCCTCCCAACTTCCTGCTAGGAAGAGGGAGGGTTAAAAAGGGGGCGTTGCCGCCCCCTTCTACTTATTTTCTGTGCTGCATATCGCCGCGACTGAACTTAATTAAGGTTGAACGCTCCATAAAGCTGGCACATTCGTAGGTTCCCAACCGGCAAGCGATGTGTGCGGTTGTACGCATTTATATACTTTTCCGTTATAGGTAACTAAATCGTCTTTGACATACGCCTTATTAGCCACTCATGCTGCAGCTGCTGGCGCATCTGTTGTCACCGTCAGAGCATTGCTGGCGGCCGATATGTTGCTTGCGGCGTCTTTGGCTATGACTGTGAAGGTATAAGTCGTGCTAGGCGTTAGGTTACTAATGACGGCAGTAAGCGTTGTGCTGTTCACGGAAGCGGACAGCGTGGAACCGTTATAGACGTCGTAACCCGTTACGCCAAAATTATATGTCGAAGCCCCCCAAGCCAGTGTGACGCTCGTTTGAGTTTTGGCTGTGGATGCGATGAAATGGGCTGTAAGCAACCAATTGCTTTCCGGCAAAGGTAACGGCACCCTTGATCCGACAGGTGCGGCATCTCGTGCTGAAGTCGCAACCATCATTCATCGAGTTATGGTTAGCTTCTTTATCGAACCGGTCAACGACAATAATGACTCAACATTTATAATTTATAAAGGCTTCACCTGGGACTCTCCGCAAATACTGTCTCTGTATAAGTATCTGAATGCCTGTCAGTCCTTAGACATCAATGTCATGCTAACGCCCGAGTGGCTCTACGATTCAAGCACTTGGGAGGGATACTAAGACCCATAACCACGATTCGGAACCTGCGAGCTCGAGCGAGATGACGGAGAAAATTGCCACTCTTCTGCAATACTTAAAAATATAAAAGGGTTTACGGTAGTAAAAGCTATAGGTTATTCAACGAAACAACTCCTATTCTTCCATTGATTATAACCTGCCATGGAACACTAGATTAAAAGGCTATACGATTTGCTCTAGCCAATAGGTTAACCACAGACGGAATTAGAAACCAGTTTCTGCGTGTGGCTACGGAAGGGGGAATGAGTCATAACTAGCGACAGGGGGGGAAAGGTAGATTCCATGATTCGTCGCAACATGTCGTAATCTGACGCAACTATAGGATTTTGTTACTAATTTAGTGTGATTTTGTAATTAAATCGTTGATTAATGGGGTGTTGTTAGTGTAAGCTAAATATTGGAAGCGGAGTATAAAAGCCCTAAAGGGATTTTGTACAAGCGTACCGATTTGAAAGGTATACAATAACTTAATGGGGGGACGAGCGATCCAACTAGAACGAACATAAAGTAAAATACTAAAATAAAATAAGGTGTATATCAATGAAAAACAAGATTATTATTAAATTAGGTGTTATCGCATTAATTTTGTCTCTACCTTTGAGCGCTCAAGCTTCACCAAAATATAACTTTAATGAAATTGTATATCCATCTACAGAAACCACAATAAATGGAGTCCCTGAGTCAGAAATTATACGCCCCATGGACGTTCTTGCAGGACCATATTTCGACTCATATACCCCAGACCCAAGCTCACAGGTTAGAGTACCAATGTTCAGGCAAATCGCTTCATTTTCCCATGATAACACCAGAAACTCTCAGCCATTCCCGATGTCTGTGACAATTACTAATTCTACATCACAGGGATCCGAATGGACTGGGAGCGTAAGCTTTACAGGGGAAATAAAAGCGGGTATTTTCGCGAAGATAAGTGCAACTGTTGGTGGATCATATAAAGAAACTCGCACTACTAACGAAGCTGTTGGTATGACAGCTGGACCACTGAGTGTTCCAGCTTATAAGACGGGATATATTAATGTGTGGTATGCTGCTCAAAAAAGTGGGGGGACATTAAGGACTTATACCTACAACACACAAAATCCTAGTGTAAGATATTATACCAATCATCAAGTAATTACCAAAGTTTTTAAGGCTGATTATGTCGATCTACATTCGCAATCTTGGGTTCAATAAAAAACAAAAAAGGTCAACATTATTGTTGGCCTTTTTTTACATAGGATGTGAAAATGATGGAAATTATTAAAAAAAAGACTCTTCTGATTATTCTACTTCTTATATTAACTGGATGTAGCACAGGTGTTGATAATCCAGAAAATTCAACATTCACTTATGAAAAATTCAAAAGCATATTTTCGGAATTCAAAGAATCATTTAATCCTAGTCCTAATTATATTTTGGTTTCCCCAGATAATTTAGTGGTTAAAACAACTTCTTTTCCTAATAACAGGATAGATGATAGAGCGGCCGATGTCATTAACGATAGCGTTGAATTTCCTGCTCGTTATGAGGTATATTACAAGTCTCTAACATCTGACCTACTGATAAAGGTAAATTTTATTTATATGCCTACTTTATCTGACAATGAAAGCACTTCATTTCTAACCATAAATTCAATAAATGATTTAGATAATACCAACATAAAAGAGGGTTATCAGGATATTGACAGACCTATGATGGATGAATACTACATTACAGTACAAAAGATCCTAATTACAATTAACTTTATAGACAACTCAGAAGATAAAATACAAGAGGATAGAAAAGAAAAGCTAAACGAGTTTATCAAGCAAGAGGTTTCATTTTATGAATTATTTGAGAAAGAACTTCTAAAAATAATAAATAACAAATAATCAATGATCGTAATAAATCGTAGTATCGGAGACTGCATCCTAACGGGGGCAGTCTCTAACTATCACACCGATGGGCATGATATAGCATAGGATATGTCCCGAAACACAAACACAAACAAAAACAAAAACAAAAACAAAAACAAAAACCCTCCCGACTTCCTAACGGGAAGAGGGAGGGCAGAGAGGGGGCGTTGCCGCCCCCTCCTTCTACTCAGACTGTATCGCTGCGGCTGGAATTAAGGTTGAACGCTCCATAAAGCCGGTACGTTCGTAGGTTCCCAACCGGCAAGCGATGTGTGCGGTTGTACGCATTTATATACTTTTCCGTTATAGGTAACTAGATCGTCTTTGACATACGCCTTATTAGCAACCCATGCCGCAGCTGCAGGGGCATCGGTTGTAACTGTCGCGGCATTGCTGGCAGCCGAAACGTTGCCTGCGTCGTCCTTGGCTTTGACTGTAAAAGTATAGGACGTGCTAGGCGTTAGGTTACTAATGACGGCAGTAAGCGTCGTGCCGTTCACGGAGGCGGCAAGCGTAGAGCCGTTATAGACGTCGTAGCCCGTTACGCCGAAGTTATCGGTGGAAGCTCCCCAAGCCAGCGTTACGCTCGTTTGGTTTTTGGCTGTGGAAGTCAAGTTTGTCGGAGCTGTTGGAGGCTCGGTATCCACTGAAGGCGTTTCATCGGTCGTGACGGTCACGGCATTGCTGGCAGCTGAAACGTTGCCCGCATCGTCCTTGGCTTTGACCGTAAAAGTATAGGGCGTGTTAGGCGTCAAGCTACCAATAACTGCGGTGAGCGTCGTGCCGTTCACGGAAGCGGCCAGCGTAGAACCGTTATAGACGTCGTAGCCGGTTACGCCAACATTATCTGTAGAAGCTCCCCAAGCCAATGTGACGCTCGTGTGAGTTTTGGCTGTAGAAATCAGATTTGCAGGAGCCGCAGGAGGTACTGTATCTGGCGTTGTCGGCGTCTTAGTCACAATGTTGCTGGCAGCGGACACGTTACCTGCGGCATCTTTGGCCTTCACATAGAAGGATATGGAATTGGCTGCTGTGAGGCCTGACGCTGTATAAGTGGTTGTTGCGGAGCTACCGACCCAATTCGAATCCTGATAGATGTCGTAGCCGGTTACGCCGATATTATCGGTAGACGCTGTCCATGTTAAGGTAGCGGCCGTTGCCGTTTGTGCAGAAATGGCGAGATTCGTAGGCGCACTCGGAGACTGCGTATCCGCAGGCGGAGCGGATTGAAGCTGCCATAACGTTGGAGCGGCCGAAGGCTCCCAGCCTTGGATGGAAGAGTGGGCATACGTACATTTGTAGAGATTGCCGTTGTAAGTGACGTAAGCTCCGACTGCATACGTTGTGTTGGTTTGCCAGGCAGGGAAAACAGGGTCGGTCGGCGTTGTGACATAGAGGGAGTTGCTAGATGCAGAAGGGTTACCGGACAAATCTCTGGCAATCACATAGAAGCTGTAGGTCGTTCCCGCAGAAAGTCCGGTGATCGTTTCCGTTGTGTTTTCCGTCGTTTGTATAAGCGTGCCATTCCGGTAAATATCGTAGCCGGCGATATCGTCGTTGTCGGTCGAAGCTCCCCAGCTTAGTTTTACCGTCGTTTTTGTTTTGGCTGAGGAGACGAGGTTGGTTGGAGCAGTTGGCGGTTGATGGTCGACGATCGGCGGCGAAGTGATGACGGAAAGGGCGCTGCTGGCTGCGGAAGAGTTGCCCGCGGCATCTCTGGCTTTGACTGTGAAAATATACGTTGTGCTGCCCGTTAATCCTTTGATGAGCGCAGATGTTGTTGCTCCGTCAACAGACAGAACCGGCGAACCATTCCGATAAATATCGTAAGCCATAACACCGACATTATCCGTAGCAGCGCTCCAGCTTAGTGTGACTTTCTTATCGCCATGCCCTGCATCGACCAGGTTCGTTGGCGCTGTCGGAGGAACCGTATCTGCAGGCGGAGTAGCTTGACTCAAATCTCCAGCGACTTTATCCAACAGCTTAGGTCCCGTGCAGCTGTATTTGGGACTTGTGCGGCAATCGGAGCTGAACTCCCAGAACATGGCTCCGCCGAGATAGTTGTTCTTGATGTATTCGGTTTTGTAACCGATGGATTCCGTATCGTCGTAGGAGATAAAGATTTTGGTCGTCGGATTGTAGAGGTAAGGAACTTTGGCAATGTTGTTAAAATAGCGCGTATACCCGTTCTTATTCACATAGTTTGCGGCGAGATCCCCGTAATCGAACACCCCTGTATTCCCGGAATTGGTATCGTCCCAGGTCCCATTAGGCGCCCATTTGAATACGGAGCCGGTATCTGCCGCGCAGGTCTGGTATTGGCCGTCGTTATTCGGCCCTGGAGGACAGTTTTTCCAGCTGCGAGCCATGAACTCCAAGCCGACAACGATTTTATTGAGAGGCACGCCGGCATTTTTGTAGGCCTGGATCGCACCGTCCACGAAGAAGTTGTTGCTGTAGTAAGGGTCGCTAGGATCGCCGTAAAGCCCGGTGTTATGACTCGTCGTAGCTTCAAAAGAACCGCCGTGGAAGTCATAAGTCATAATATTGATCCAATCGACGATATGAGCAACTTTGTTGAGCTCGGTGTTATCGACGAATCTTTGGCTTGCTCCGGATGCGATGGTAAGAAGGTAATGCTTGCCGTCCTCCGCTCCTGCTGCATCCAATTGATCGCGGATTTCTTGCAGCAGCAAGGTGAAGTTTTGCTTATCCTCCGGGCGGTAGCTATTGCCTTGAATGGCTTCGACATTCGGGTATTCCCAGTCGAGGTCCACCCCATCGAACCCGTAGGCTCGCAGTGCATCGACGGCGGACTTGGCGAAGTTTTTCCGAGTTTGATCGGATGCCGCCGTATCGGAGAAGCGATTGGACCATGTCCAGCCTCCGACCGAGAGAATCGTTTTTAGATGAGGGTTTTGCGCCTTCAAATTCCGTAGAGCTCCGAAGTTGCCGCAAGCCGCATCGGCCCAGCAGCCGGTCGTTGGACCGCCAGGGGTCGGGCGCAAGGCGTCGGCATCCGGATCGCCAAGGACGATACTGCCGTTGGGAACGCTGCCGGATTGAAGCGGAATCCCCGTTACCGTACAAGACCAGGTTTGTTTGTTCGGATTGTCTATCGCTGTTGAACCATTCCCATGTCGACCCTCCCAACAAATATCGGCAAAAGCATAGTTGATGTGCGTGACTTTGGAGGCGTCGATATTCGTAACGTTATAGCTGCGGCCATAGATTCCCCAGGAGGGGAAATACCCAACGATTTTGTAATTGCCATTGGGGTTAGCTGCGCTTACTTTTTGTACGCCAATGCTGGATACTAGCGGTATGAGAATAAGTAGCAAACAGACCCAGGCCCAACCGACTTTCTTTAATCCAAATCCTCCGTTAATCATGAATTCTCCTCCTTTTTTAAAACGACTAGTCACTATTCCGTGCTCGTACGATGCTGAGTGGGCACGCTAATAGTGAAATGGGTACTGCTGATCGCTGGTCAAGCCTCACCTCCTTTTAATTGAAAAGCACGAATTCGACCTCACCTCCTTTCAGTAGTAAGTGGGACTTCAATAGGCTGAGTTATGGGAGAACGATGGTGGCGGTACAGGCACTGCTATGATACATATGTGAAAGGTTGGATTCTTTAGTCTGCGAGGATGTTAAAGCGTTTTCATTTTGAAGATAAATGAAGGATTAGGCGGAAGATTCGTGGGCATCAGTTGATATCTCTTAATTTACCATTTAATTCTTTATTTTTACAATAGGAAATGATGTCGAACGGCATCGAATCGCCCAGTTCATATATAAATTTTCACATAATTATTGCTGAATGAGCCCCGCGATCCGATATTGAGGATAAGGTAAAACAATAAAGGCAGGTGTGTGGAAATGAGCGAAAAATTTTGGTTAGCGGTACAATATCCGCTGAACAGCGCAAAAGGAAGCCAACGCGACAACTGGTTAAGAGATAAAGTCATGGAATACTTGGACCTGGCTCTATCAGATGCCGACTTAGGCTCTGTTGATGGTTTTGATATGGGGAAATGCATCTCCGATCCGAAAAAATTTGCACTTAATATATTTTGTGTCGTAACGGACGAAGAACGGAGTATAGCCTTGGTTAAGAGGGTTTTAAGAGAGAGCAGGCTGGATTACACTCGTATCAAAATTGCGACAATGCCCTATGGAAAAGAAGGGGAAACCTATACTCTGAAATATGCCTCTAAAAAGGGGGTTACCGATTTTTCGTTATAGCGGTGCCTGATTTGAACAAAAATAAAATGCGACACTTGCTTCGGACTTTTCGGAGGGTGTCGCTTTTTTTAATGGGCGTTTGGACCGGCGGCCAAAGTATAGGTGAAAAAGTATACTTTCGTATAATTCTCAGGGTGAAATTCGCCATGGTAGATTGGAGGGAACGTGAGATTCCAAAATAGTGTGGAAAAGAGGCTCAAACCTATGAAGAAATTGCTGGCGAGAAGAGGGCTTTCCCTGCTGCTCCTCTTGTCCTTATTGATCCAGGGAGCGCTCCCGTTTGGTGTGGTGCAGGCTGGAACTGGAACTGGAACTGGAACTGGAACTGGGACTGGAACTGGGACTGGAGCTGGAGCTGAGGCTAGCGATGTCGGCGTAAGCCTCCAGAAGCCGGAGGAGCGGATTCCGGAGTGGGCGAAGGATTCGATTGCCGAGATGACGGAGCTGGGTGTGATTCAGGGGTATGAGGATGGGACGTTCCGCGCGGAGCGCAGTGTCACACGGGCGGAGATGGCCGTTATGCTGCTTCGGTTCGTGAAGGCGGCTTCTTTGGAGCTGCAGGAGGTGCAGGCTCCGGTTTTTCAGGATGTCGGAGAAGAGTGGTTCGCCAAGGAGGTTCGCCAAGCGGCCAATCTCGGGATTGTACAAGGCAATGAAGCTGGCCTATTCAGACCCGGCGCCGCAGTGAGCCGCCAAGAGTCGGCGGTGATGCTGAATCGAATTGTGGGCAAGACCGCTGCGGGAGCAGTGTCCTTTAAGGACAAAGGGATGATCCCGAAGTGGGCGCAGTCTGCGGTAACGGCTCTGGTTGAAGCAGGTGTGCTGCAGGGCTACGGGGATAACACGTTTCAGGGGCAGAACGGCATAACCCGGGCGGAAGTGGCCGTCATTCTTCAGCGTGCCAAGAAGCTTGCAGGCGCGGGAGGAAATCAGGCGAAAGCAGGACCGCTGTCCATTAAGGCTCGTCAGGCGGACGGGGCGGTGCTGGCGGATGCCGAAGTATTCGTGCATGAGAAAGGGAAGCGCGTGTACAAGGCGTGGGGGCGCACGAATGCGCAGGGAGTTTGGACAACGGCGGCGATTCCTTACGGGAATTACGATGTGCACGTTGTGAAAGAAGGATTCGCTGGCTATCAGCCCGTCGTACACGGCGAGGGACAGAGCGACTTGGAAGTAACGGCTCAGCAATCTGCGTGGATTGAAGGAACGGTGCTGGGAACAGACGGCAAGCCGTTGGCCGGGGCTTTTCTTTCGTTTACGACCAACCCGACGTTCTACGCCGTTACGGCTGCAGATGGTACGTTTCGTGCGAATGTGCTGCCGGAGAAGACGTACCGGTTGACGCTTGTGGAGGACGCGAGTCTATCGCAAATCGTAGTAAAAGGGGGAGGATCGGCGTCCATCTACGGGGCGAGCGGTTCGGCATTCCCGGGATTGTCTCTGCTCGATTCGGAGCAGACGCAGACGCCGGGCTGCGAGTGTCATAAGTATGAAGCGAGTCAAACCTTCACCTCATTAGGCGCAGGACAAACGTTGAAGCTGGGGAAGGTGTCCATTGATGGGGCTCGACCTGTTACAACATCGGGCGGTGGAGGCGGCGGTAGCTCGGGGAACCCTGTACGTGTCGATACGACGCCGCCGGCCGCACCTGCGGGCTTGAGCGCAGCTTCAGGAAACGCCAGTGTCAGCCTAAGCTGGCTGGCGAATAGCGAGAATGATCTGGCGGGATATAAGGTTTACCGGTCAACGGATCATGGGGCGACATGGGATGCCGGAACGAATGTCGCCGGCCGCAGCGTAACGAGCTACATCGTGAGCGGATTAACGAACGGAGTGGCGTACCGCTTCGCGCTGACCGCATACGACACTTCGGGCAACGAGTCGGAGAAGTCGGCCGGAGCGGATGCGACGCCGCAAGCTCCACCGGTTGAAACGGCGCCTCCGGCTGCGCCGCGCGGATTAACGGGTGTGGCCGGCAATACGGTCGTTACGTTAAGCTGGTTGGCGAACAGCGAGACGGATCTGGCGGGATACGAGGTTCTCTATTCCGCAGACGCTGGAACTACGTGGATGAATGGCCCCCAAGTCGGCAAAGTAACGGAGGCTACAGTAACAGGTCTGGTTAACGGGACAGCGTACCGCTTCACGGTGAGGGCCTTCAATACGGCGGGCGGATTCTCGGAGCGGGCGGAAGCGATCACAGTCACGCCGAAGGGTTCGAGCGGGACGCCGGACCCGGTTAAAGTGGCGACTCCGATATCAACAACAGCGCTGCCGACCTTTTCTTCGACGATCAAGTTTCTATACGAGGGAAGCGAACCGCTGCAGACGGGAGTCGCTGCCGGAGCGATTGAAGACAGTCTGGTGGCCGTTGTTCGCGGCAAGGTGCTGGATGCAGGGAATCAGCCGCTGGCAGGCGTACAGGTTAGCGTCCTGAACCAGCCCGAGCTGGGCTCTACCAAGAGCCGCGAAGACGGAATGTTTGATCTGGTCGTCAACGGCGGCGGTATTCTGACGCTTCAAATGACCAAGGAAGGGTATATGCCCGTCCAGCGGAAAGTAGCGGCAGTAGCCGAAAAATATGAGACGCTGCCGGATGTGGTGCTGAAGGCTTACGATACGAAGGTGACGGTTGTTGACTTGGATGGGGCGACAGGCGTTCAGGCGGCGCAAGGCTCTCCGGTAACGGATGCGGACGGCACCCGGCAATCGACGGTCATTTTCCCGGAGGGGTCGTCGGCAACGATGGAGCTGCCGGACGGGTCTGTCGTGCCGCTCACGGAGATTCACCTGCGCGCTACCGAATACACCGTGGGCGAGAACGGGCCGGAGGCCATGCCGGGCGAGCTGCCGGACTATGTCGGCTATACGCACGCCGTGGAGCTGTCCGCCGACGAAGCGGTGCAAGCGGGAGCGACGGAGATTCGCTTCAATCAGCCATTATTTTACTATGTAGAGAACTACCTGGCGTTCCCGGTCGGAGAAGTTGTGCCGATGGGCTACTACGATCGTGAGGCCGGGCGCTGGGTGGCGTCCGAGAACGGGCGGGTTATCCGCATTCTCCAGATCGACGGAGGAATCGCCACTGTCGATACGGACGGGGACGGGATGGCCGACAGCGCCGAGAAGCTGGCCGCAGCCGGATTTACGGATAAGGAAAGACAGCAGCTTGCAGAGCTGTATGCCGCAGGCCAAAGCTTATGGCGCGTGCCGATTGAGCATTTCACGCCATGGGATTGCAACTGGCCTTACGGCCCGCCGATGGATGCCGAGCCGCCGCTCGACGAAGATCCGCGAAACGAGGAGGATGACGATCCTTGCGAGCAAGCAGGCTCGATCATCGGTTGTCAGAATCAGAGCTTAGGCCAAGCGATCCCGATCGAAGGAACGGGCATGAACCTGAATTACGTGAGCACGAGAACGCCGGGCTATAAGGAGAAATCAAAGCTCACGATACCGGTCAGCGGGGATACGATTCCTGATTCGCTGAAATCCATGAGTGTTACGGTCGAAATCGGAGGCAAAGCGTACAGTAAATCGTTCGCCCCGGCCACGAACGTGACGCATACTTTTCAATGGGATGGGTTGGACGCTTACGAGAGGAAGCTGATCGGCACGCACCCTTACAAGGTTACCGTATCCTTTTACTACGATTTTCAATATTATGAGGCTGACGAACAGACGCAAAGCTTCGGGCGGGTCAGCGGATCTAACGTGGTCATCGGTTTTAGCAGAGCCTCCATGAGGCAGCCTGTCTCCCGTGTCTGGTACGGGAATTTGGAGAGCCCGAACAACCCGTACGAGCAAGCGGGAGTCGCGGGCTGGAGCCTGGATGCGCAGCATTTGCTCAGTATGCAAACGAATATTCTGTATACAGGGGATCGCAATAAAAAAACGGCGTCTTACAAAAAACTAAAAAAGATCGAATTAAGCGGTCTCGGAGGTTATCGGATTGCCAATACAGGAATCGTTCCCGGCCCTGGCAATACGTTCTACTTCATGGCTTACGGAGAGGTGGGAAGCGGCAATCGCGATCAAGTTGTCATCCGTATGAACAATGACGGCACCTTCCAAAAAAGCGAAGGCTTCCCGAATGAAACTTACGGAGACATTACCGCCGATCCTCAGGGGAATGTATACCGGTACTCTCCCACGGACAGAAAGATTTATCTGAAGAAATTTAACGAAAATCGTTGGACTGTTTTTGCCGGGACGGGGAATGCAAATCGAGATATCGTCGATGGCGCTATGGCGGTCGAATCGGATTTGTATGTCGTCTATAGTATAGCTGCGGCAAGCGGAGGCTCCTTGTACGTTGTCGGCTACAATAAGGATGCGCGCAAAAGTCTGTTATATCGGATTAATGCCGAAGGCCGTATTCAGATGATGAGCAACACGACGCAAGGGGTATCCGGAGCGGACAGCGGCAAAGCCAATCCGGCCACGATCGGCGAAGTGACTAGCGTTGCGATGGGCGCCGACGGTTTCTTGTACATTCACGATCGCATCTATGATAACTTCAATCACATGCAATATACATCGAGGGTAAGAAAAATGAGCTCGGACGGCACGATCACCAAGATCGTGGGGAAAACGCCGGACACTTACAGCAATCAGGTCATTGCCCACGGCGTGGCTGCGAATAAGGCGTTATTTTACATGAGGAAAATGTTCATTGATGTGGAAGGGGATTTGTGGTTTATCGCTTCAAAGAACACCTACGAGCGAGAAAAGCTGTATAAAGTCAACAAGGAGGGGATTGTGGAGGAGGTCGATCTCGATCACCTCAACGCAGCAGCCCAAACCACGTTATCGTTGGCTGCGATAGACTATAATGGGAACTTCATTTATAGCAACGGTTCCAGCGGCAGCTATCGGATGAGCGAGTCTCATCTCCAAATCGCCGAATTTCCGGAGGAGGACGGCTTGTCGGTGAATGCCTTCGATCTGCACACAGGCCGGATTCTGCAAAATGTCAGTGCGTTCTCCGGTGTTGTGCTGAGAGATTTTGCGTATGATCCGGACGGTCGGCTACTGTCGATAGCGGATCGTAGCGGGAATCTGACACAGATCGAACGCGATGCGCAAGGGAACCCGACAGCGATTGTCGCGCCAGGCGGGCAGCGGACGGTTGTTGAAGTGGATGCCGGCGGCGAGCTGGTCGCGATTACGAACCCCGCTGGGGAGACGTACCGCATGAAGTACGAGGAGGGCGGACTGCTCACAGAGTTCACGGACCCGGAGCAAGGCGTCAGCCAGTATGCTTACGATGATGCCGGGATGCTGGTGAGAGCGGTCAATCCGGAGGGCGGCGTCAAAACGCTGCAAAGATCGGTTTTCGACAACGGCTACAGCGTTACCTTTACGGACCCGAGCAATCGGACAACGACATATGAGACCGTGGCTGCCAACGGCAAAAAGATTTATACGCTGACGGACCCGAACGGATATCAGACCGTAACCGAGAGGATCGGCGAGCAGAGCGAGACGGCGACGTTACCCGACGGCACGACAATGACCAAGACGTTCGGAACTGACCCTCGCATGGGCAAAAATACGCCGTTCGTTGCGGAATTAACCTACACATCGCCTGACGGTACAGTAACGAAATTCAAGGAAGAACGATCCGCTGTGACGGATAACAACGGCAAGCTGGTATCTTACAGGGTCAAACATACGGTGAACGGCGATGTGTCCACCATCGAATACGACCGGGCCAGCCATAAGTTTACGGAGACGACGGCCGAAGGTACCAAGACGGAAACCTATCTGGACGAGAAAGACAGGATCGGCAAGGTGGCTTGGCCGGGAACCGATCTCTTCCCGATTGAAGCGATTTACGATTCCATTGGCCGGCTGGAGCGGATGCAGCAGGGAGAGCGGTTTATCCAATATACGTATAACGCGCAAAATCGGGTCGAACAGGAGACGGATGCTTTCGGCAGCGTGAAAAAATACGAATACGACGCCGCAGGCCGCATTATCTCTGTGGTTACTCCGGGCAACAAAGTATACGGCAAGGGCTATGACAGCCTGGGCAACTTAACGGGGTTAACGATGCCTGACGGCGCGGTATACGAGCAGCAGTTTAATCCGCTGGGGCAATTCGAAGGCTTCGCTCCGAGCGGCGCCGGACTCTGGTATGCTGCGGATCATGACAATGGCGGCAGCCTGCTGAGAACTACGCTGAGCAGCGGACGGGTCATCGACCACGTGCTGGAACCGGGGGACGGCAAGCGGCCGGTGGGCATTAACGATGCCGATATTCAGCGCATTCTTACGTATGTGGGGCAATCCGATTATGCGCAAACGATCGAAAGCGTCATGCAGCAGGATAGCTCCAGAAGACAGAAGATTGAGTACGGATACTCGGGAGAGAGCATCAGCACAATGGCGCTGACCGGGAAAGCGAACGCTTCGTTCAGCTACACGTATGACGATTTCTTTAACATGACGAATATTGCGATGACGGTTGCCGGCGCTGTATATCATACCCCGATCCGGTATGACAACGAAGACAATCTGACTCAGTACGGGGCTTTTCAATTTAATCGGGGAGGTCCTTTGAAGGCGGTCGATTCCATCCATGACGACAAGCTGGACATTCAAGTGGACTATGACCAATATGGCAAAATCAGCAGCGCCACCTATACGCTGAAGGGAAGCCAAGTCTACAAAGCGGCCTATACGTACGATAAGAGAGGCTACGTCACGGACATTGCCGCGGATTCGGCGCAGGGAAGGGAAACGACGCATTTCGAGTATGACCTCGATGGGCAACTGACAGGCGTGACGCGAGTCGAGCCGAGCGGCAATGTCGTGACGGAGGCGTACGGCTACGATGCAAACAAGAACCGGATCACCAGCCAGACTGGCGGAGCCGCCGGACCCGTGGTCAGCAGCTACGCAGAGCACGATGTGTTGACGCGTGTGGGCGATCTTGCCTACAGCTTTGACGCGGATGGTTTTCTGACGCAGCGCGGCGCGGATACGTTCACTTACGGCGTTCGCGGAGAGCTGCTGGAAGCGACCGTGGCGAACGGTACCTACAAGTACACGTATGACGGCCTTGGACGCAGAGTAGCCAAGGAAGACAGCGCAGGGCGGACGTATCAATACCTGTACGGCAGCCCGGATTCTCTGCATCTAATGACGGCGTCGGTCGATCCGAGCGGCGAGCCAACGATCTACTCCTACAATGAGATGGGAGTGCTGATCGCGTTGGAGCGCGGCGGGCAGCGTTATTATGTCGTCGCGGATGGCGTAGGAACGCCTCAACGGGTGCTGGACGATAACGGAGCTGTTGTGAAAGAGCTGCGTTATGACAGCTTTGGCAGCCTGCAAGCCGACTCCAATCCGGCGTTCGAGCTATTGCTTGGTTATGCCGGCGGTTTGGAGGATCGGGATACGGGATTGATTCGCTTTGGCTTCCGCGACTACGACCCGGCGTCGAGCCGCTGGACGGCGAGAGACCCGGTCCTGATCGAGAGCGGTCAAGCGAACCTGTACGCCTATGTGAACAACAACCCGGTTATGTTCCGCGACCCTTGCGGCCAAATGTGCGTCGGAGCCTCGGTGTATGCTGTCGTCGGGATTGGCGGAAAAGTGTGTATTACCGACGAGGGCGTCTCTGCATGCGGGGATACGGGATTTGGCGTCGGCGTTGGCCTTGAAGTTTCTCCATTTGAGGATCTTGCCAAGCATGAGCTCACCTTGGAGGCGATGGGTAAGCTGACGGCCGGACTTGGGAATTTGCAGGCCGGCTACAAGTTGGGCTACGATTTCGACACCCGCTGCCGAACCGACGGACCTATGCTGCGGGCGGAAGCCGGTCCTTTCCGCATCGACTTGCTTAAACCGAAGAAATCGGCAGTTAAGGGCAAGGAAAGCGACTTTAAGAAGACGATTAAAGAATTGTTCAAGAAAAGCGGCTTGAAAGCGGAAGCGTCCATCAAAGCGAAGTATTGCAGCAATCTGCGCTGGTAGTCGGATAAAGCGCCTTTGCCCTTGTGAGGGGCAGGGGCGCTTTCAGTTGAGGCCGGTCGGGGGCATCTCAACTACGCCGGCCGATTTCACCCCAATTGCCGACTCTCTCCGCCAGCAAAACTCTGACCGTACACGTACGAGGTCAGAGTTTTTTTGTTATACTGGCGTAAGCCGATGAATGGTGAAAAGGAGGGGGTTAGTATGGAGTGGGAGGCTCATATCGAGCGGTGGGGTCGAGCTGCCGTAAGATTGCTGGATATTCGGCAGTTACGCGTGGAAAGCGGAACTGTCCCTGAACGCTATGAGGCACATACTAGCTTTTTCGTAGTTACGACCCAAGGAGAAGCAAACGTGAGCCTGTCGGGAACGGTGTATCGGGCTTGTTCGCCTCACATTCTGCATGGAGGGAAGGGCTCGGAGCTGAATTTTATGCCGTTAGGGAACGACTTTGCTTGTTACTTGGTGCTATATCAAGCCGAGTGCGAATCGCAGGAGGATCTGCAGAGCTTTCGTATGTCGTATACGTTCACTCCTTATGCAATGCTACCCCTACTGGAAAAGTGTCAAGCCATGAGTCGCCTGTGGCAGCAGGCATCTCCGCTGGACAAGCTGCAGGCGCAGTCGGCGTTTCTTCCGTTTGTGTACGAGGTGATGAGGCAAATACGCACATCGGCAGCGGAAAACAGTAAACCAAACTTGGTATCGCAAGCCATTCACTATATTCAAGACCATTACAAGGAGCCGATTACAGCCGAGGAATTGGCCGGATTTTACGGCTGCAGTACGAGTTATTTGTCCCGCTTGTTCAAAAATCAGATAGGGGTCGGTCCGATTGACTATCTGATTCATGTACGCATACACAAATCGAAGCAGCTTCTATTGAAGTCGGAGGCTCGTATCCAGGAAATCGCGAGCAGCGTCGGCTACGCGGATGTCTATTATTTCAGTCGGTTGTTCAAAAAGCATACGGGGCGCTCTCCGCTGCAATTTCGCGAGGACAATCGGAAGGCTGTTCAGAATAATCCATTACAGCTATTAAAATCGTCCATTGTATCTCAAATGTCTGTTTCTCATAATGATAATGAGAATTATTATCAATCATTTAGAGAAGGGGACACATCCATGTTTAGATTTTCAAGACCATCGTTCGGAGCCATGATGCTATTGTGCACAAGCTTGATTCTGAGTGCATGTCAAACAGGCAGTAATACAGGAGGCAATACAGGCAGTAATGCAGGGACGCCGCCGGCTACCCAATCTGCATCAACAGGCGCCCCTACCGACGAGACTGCTGCCAAGACGCGGACCTACAAGCATTTGAATGGCGAGACAGAAATTCCTGTGAAGCCTCAACGCGTAGTCAGCCTTTTTCATCTGGGTGAACTCATGGCGTTGGGAGTGAAGCCGGTAGGCGCAACTACTTTCATTCTGAGCAATCCGATGCTAAGCGATGTTTCCGGGATTGAAGATGTTGGAGTTCCGCCCGATGCGGAGAAGATTCTATCGCTGGCGCCGGATCTGATTGTGACAACGGCCCCATTCGCGGAGGTCGTAGAGGGCGGTTACGAAGCGCTGAGCCAGATCGCGCCAACCATTGTGGTGGAGCAGTACAACGACCCGATCAAGGACGTCGAAATGTTTGGCGATATTCTCGGCAAGCAGGAGGAAGCGAAGCAATGGAATGAAGCATTTGCGACAAAAATAGCCGAATATAAGGAGAAGATTAGTCCGATTGTCGGCGCAGATGAAACCTTCTCCATTTTAAATGTGCGTAAGGATGCAGTTTTCATTTACGGGGATACGAATATGGGCGGCAACATTATCTATAAGTATTTGGGGTTGAAGCCAACCGACAAAGTAAAGACAGACGTCATCAACGGAGAAACGTGGGAAATCTCCTCCGAGGTCATTCCCGACTTTATAGGCGATCGCTTATTCCTGGCTGTGAATGAAGGCGCAGAGGAACATGTGAAGGAAGTGGAGAAGCTCATTCAAAACTCTCCAGCAGGGAAAACAGGAAAGATCTATAGGCTGGATTTCAATCAGTTTCTTCCCAGCGATCCGATCTCGGTAGAGCAGCAATTGGATATTATCGCGAATTTGTTGGCGGAAAAGTAAAGCCGGCGGTAAATGGAATAGATGCGCTATAGAAGCTGTCCCATAAGTAGAGTCGTACATCCTTCCGTACGACTCTTTTACTTATGGGTCAGCTTCTTTTATGTTAGCCTCAATTATCGGCCGCCGTAACGCTTGCGGAATTCGCTCGGGGACATCGACTCGAGCTTGCGGAACGTATTGGAGAAATAGGTCTGATGACGGAAGCCGATTTCCCATGCGATTTCCTCGATCGACAGCGTCGTACTGATCATGAGCAGTTTGGCTTGCTCGATTCTGTACCTGGTCAGATACTCCAGAGGAGAGCAGCCGAATGCTCTCTTCATGCAGCGGGCGATGTAGACGGGATGGAAATTGAATTCGCGCTGCAGCAGCTCGTTCGTCAGGTGCGAGCGATAATGTGTGCGCAGATGGACGGCGACGCGTTCGGCGAGCAGGGCGGCAGGCGATTGGCTGAGCTTGTCCTGCTCCTGGGCCAATACTTTAAGCAAGTTCTGCAAATGGATCTGTTGCTGCCATCGCGCCCACGATAGCGGCTGCCGCTCCAGCTCGATCAGCTCTCGAAGGCGGCGATAGACGTCCACGGGATCCTGCAGCGTAAAATATTGCGGGATAGAAAAGCCGAACTCGCGCGGAATGAGCCCGTGCTCGACGTGGAATTGATTTTTGCCATCCGAAAGCTCCTCCTCAGCTTTATCCCTCATCCGATCCTCTCGCATCCGATCGTCCCACAGCTCTTTCGTATGAAAATGAAGCCAATAAAAGCTCGTGTCCATGTCGACGGAACGAGGCGAATAGTGATGTCGGTCGGGCCTCAGCAGAAGCGCCTGTCCCTCGTTAATGGTCCACGTCCGGTCATCCTCTCCCATGAACAGCGTGCCCTGATGAACGACGAGCAGGTCGAACAATCCGATCGGGCCGCGGGCGGGATGAATGTCTCCAGGCTTAAACCGGGACTCGCCGGAATTGATGTAATGCGGTAGGGGAGGGGCCGTAAAGTAGAGAACGGACAGGTTGCTCACCTCGAAGGTAGAGAGTTTGGATACCTATATTTTATAGTTAGCGATTCGTTGATACAACAAAGACCTGAATTCGAAAATAGGTTTAAATCGTTTATCTTTCGGTTTGAATAATGGCTGGGCATGCGAGCGATAAAAAATATAATGGATCGTAGATAGCGAAAGCGGTAACGAGAGGAAGTGTGGTTTAAATGAATAAAGAGGAGAAGTACATTTTGACGCCGGCGTCCAAACGCGTATTCGGGACTGCCGTTCATTCGACGACTGGCGACGTGACGGATGCGGAGCACATGTTGCGGGAGGACGCTCTGGCAGCAAAGCTCGTATACGCTCCAGGGGG
Source organism: Cohnella sp. LGH (assembly GCF_017671885.1). Taxonomy (NCBI): domain Bacteria; kingdom Bacillati; phylum Bacillota; class Bacilli; order Caryophanales; family Paenibacillaceae; genus Cohnella; species Cohnella sp. LGH. The sequence continues at coordinate 7,739,741 of NZ_CP072117.1, read as the reverse complement.
CGAGAAACCGTCGATCCTGCTCGATCTTGGCCCTTCCGCTCCGGGAGGATATCCGATCATTAAGATAGCCGGACAGACGGGGCGTCCGACGCTGCGAATCGCATATGCCGACTGGTATGAATGGATCGTCGATCCGGTACACGGGGAAAACGGAGATTTTAGCAGAGGGTCGTGCACGTATCTCGGCGTGGAATTGCCTGTTCCGCCTGCTAACCCTTACAGGTACGAGCTGTACACGATTGAAGAAGCCGGCTTGTATATCGCGCCAATGATTCAAGGCCAGCAGCGCTGGGTGCTCATACAACTCGATACCGAAGGCAGCGTGGAGCTCGAATATTTCAGCCTCGAAATCACGTCCGACTTGTCGCCGTACAAAGGCCGCTTCCATTCGAGCGACGAGGAGTTAAATCGGTTGTGGTATGCGAGCACGTACACGGCACAGGTCTCGTCGTTTCCGAACACCGACGCCTGGACGGTTGTGGAAGGCTGGCTCATCCCGCGCAAGCTGGCTAAGGGCAACGATGTCGGCCTGACGGTTCAAGGGGAGCAGTGGAGGGATTACCGGTTCGGGTTTCAGTTCGTCATTCGCCGTAATCCCGGCCCCGTGTCCGCGGTGGGGTGGATCGTTCGGGCTTCCGACGAAAATAACGGCTATGTCGGTCAGATCGATTTGGACGGAAGGCTGCATTTGTTCAAGCGGTCGGACGGGGTATATGTGCGCTTGAAGCCGGCGGTATCTCTCTCCATTCCAATTGTCGATGGGCGCGTCTATCATCTGGAGGTGAGGCTGGACGGAGCGAGGATGGAGACGCTGCTTAACGGGACGCTGATCGATACGACCATAGACGATACTTATGCCGAAGGAAAAGTCGGATTTTGCCAACCCATGGACAAGTGGGCGCTCATACGCGAGGTTCGCGTAGAGGACGCTGCGGGGCAGCTTCTATTCGCGGATGATTTCAATGGGGATCTAAGCGGTTGGTCCTTCGCCCGTACTCCCGCATTTATTGCGGACGGCGCCAAGCGGGACCGACTGCCGTGGCTCGGCGATCTGGATTGGGCGGGTCGCAACGTCTATTACGCATTCGACAATTACACCTACATGAAAGAAACGATCAGGATGTTCGCATGGCATCAAACGCCGGAGGGCTACATCTGGGCCGCTTGTTATCCGGAAAATCAGGTGAAGCCGGGAATCGGCGAATACGGCTATTACCAATCCGATGAATTTTCCGCCTGGTTCGCGCCCGTTCTGGCCGATTATGTCCTATTCACCGGCGATCTGGAGCTGGCCCGCGAACTGTATTCCGTGATGGTTAAAAGCTTGGATTACTTGTGGAACTACGTGGAAGGCGACGGCTTGTTCTATCAGCGCTATGAGACGTCCAAGGGCATCTGGGGCCATCTTCTGGAATATACAGGAAAGGGCGCGTACGTGAACTTTCTCGTCTATGATTCGTTCAAGGAAGGCGCATATCTGGCCGGATTGCTGGGTCTCGATGCGGATGCCGCGGCATTCGAAGAGAAAGCCGAGGTCTTGCGTCGGGGCATCCAGGAGCACCTGTGGGATGAAGAGCAGGGGTATTACGTCAAGCTGAAGGGCAGCCGCGAATTCGAGTTTTACGCCAACGCGCTGGCGCTGGCCATCGGCTTTCCGGATGGCGAGCAAGCGGCGTCCGTCAGAGAAAAGCTTAAGGAAACAGACATGGGCAAGTATCAAAGCTTGGCGATTCGCGGGAAATTCCACTACGGCTATGACGAGGATGCTCTCGGAACGCTTCGCAAGCCGGGAGGCGGCGTAGATTGGCTTTGCGCATTAGCCGATTGGCGCGGACCTCATGCAACCTGGGAATGCATGACCTATCCACCGTCCGTCATGCCGCCAGGTAAGAACTGGGGAGACAGCTCCCACCCGGATACCGCGGTCGCTCACTTGCTGTCCGGCTACATCTTGGGCGTTCAACCTACGGAGCCCGGGTTTCGCTCTTTTGCAGCCATCCCGCATCCGTGCGATCTGCAACGGGCGGAGGGCACGGTTCCTACACCTTACGGCGAAATCCGTTTTCAATGGGGATTGGCGGAGACAGAGTTCCTCGCCTCGCTCGAAGCGCCGGAAGGAACAAACGCGGTCGTCGGCATTCCGAAGCCGGAGGGTCAGCAGTTCGTCATCTATTGGAATGGAGCGGTGGTATTTCATTCCGCTGCGCCTGCGGTGGATTCAACCGAAGACCTTACGCTGGACGAGGACGGGCGTTACGTTTACTTGCGCGGGCTTAAGGAAGGTTCTCATCGTATTGAACGGCGGGGGCGGTAAACGGAGAACGGGGGATCTAGGGAGGCTGCTCTGACACGGTTCGAAGTGACATTCTTTACGCCCGAACCGTTCGGTCCCGGCTCCGCTATCTACCCATGACCTCTCGCAGAGGTATCGATCGCGGAGTTCGGATATAATAGATTTATAATTTAACAAGTTGCAAATCTAATGCAGGGACCTCTACCAAAGGGACCTGCATTCATTCTATATTCGGACAGGGAGCGGGCGATTTGAAGAAAAACAAGTTCCAGTTAAAGAGAGAGGCGACCTATCGAAAGCTCATCGAGGCGGCAGATAAGTGTTTTCTGGAGAAAGGATTCGCGACCACGACGATTGCGGATATCGTGGCGCTGACCGGGCAGACCAACGGAGCTTTCTACGCGCACTTCGAGAGCAAAGAACAAATATTTCTTCATATCTTGGACTATCGCCACCAATTAAGCGACGGCTGGACGGAAACGCCAAAACAATATCGTCCAGAGAACACAACGCTCGAAGAGGTCATCGCGATCAGCGTCGCAAAGCTGCAAGAGATGCTGATGCAGAAATTCGGTTGCTAAGCTGCTTGTGACAGCATTCTTTCATGGTAAATAGCTGGGGGCCAGCCCCCTGGATTAGAGGTGTAGATCCGCCGTCTGTTGTAGTAAACGGTGATGTACCTGAAGATGATCGATTTAATAGAGGCCATCGGATAGCGCTCAGTGTGGATCTTGTACAGCTTCTCTTTCTTTAGCGTAGCAAAAAAGCTTTCCATCCTTGCGTTATCATAGCAGCGCCCCGTACCACTCATGCTTTGAATGGCATCACGGTTAGCCAGACACTTCCGGAAAGCATGGCTCGTGAACTGGCTGCCTCGATCGCTGTGATAGATCATTCCGCGAGCGTTTCTTGCTTTACAGGCGTTCTCAAAGTTTCTCAAAGGCTCAATACAGAGTTCCTTACGCATATTGTCGTCCATTGCAAAGCCTACGATCTCTCCGTTAAAGCAATTCAGTACTGCGGACAGATAGAGCTTGCCATCTGAACAAGGGACTTCGGTGATATCCGATAGCCACTTTTGGTTGGGGGCTGAAGAACTGAAGTCTCTCTGAATCAGGTTCTCGCTCTTTTGAGCTGCGGCATCTTCGCGGGTAATGCCGTTCGGATGACGCTTCACTTTCTTCAGTAGGCCATGCTGCTTCATGATGCGATAGACGGTGCTGTAGCTGGCTGTGATCTCGATCTGTGACAGCGCCAACAGGATACGCTGGACGCCGTAATTACTGTTGTCTTCATGTTCGCCAATGATGTCTTTGATTTTGACCAGAAGGCGTTGTTGCCGCTCCTGTTTGGGCGTGGGCTTCAAGCTACGGTAATAGCCCGATTCGCTGACAGTAAGTACTTCGCACATCATCATGACGGGCCATCGATCCCGTCGTACACAGATGTAAGCATAGAGCTGGATTGCCTTTACCGCTTCCGTCTTTTGCGAAAAAACCGAGTGCGTCCTTGAGAATCTCATTCGCTCGGCGTAGCTCGCCTATTTCTCTTTCTAATTCGATTTCACGCGCAGTCTCATCGGCAGATGCATAAGTCCGTCCGCTCCCGATATGCGCTCCGTCGCCGTGCAGGGTTCTTCGCTTTCTCCATTCCTGCAAGGTATAGTAGGATACGCCTAACTGCTCGGCGGCTTTCTTTGGTCCAATCTCATCGCTCAATCTTACTGCTTCTTCTTTGAATGCTTTGTCGTACCTGTTCATTGTCACCCGTCCCCTCGTTAGCTTTCATTTTTCGACTGCATTTTTATCGTAGCACTCTAAAATGAGGATGAAGGAAGCCGGGCCCCGTGGGGTTCGGCCTTTTTAATGAAGCGATAGAAGAGTAAACCCGACTCCTTATCGCGACAGGCAAGGTGCTGTCGCACCCCACTGCGCAATCTATCGGAAATCAATGATTGTCTCCATAATGTTGACGACTGCACGGATGCAACATAGTATAAGGAGGTGTTCAAGCTGATTTTGATACACTTGAGTTGGAGTAGCAATACATAATGACGATGAACAAACTTTAAATACACCGCAATACATGAATCTATAGGAGGATTATCATGAATAAGCGACAACTCGCCACGAAAATATGGGAATCCGCTAATAAAATGCGCTCAAAGATCGAGGCCAACGAATATAAAGATTACATTCTAGGCTTCATATTTTATAAGTATCTTTCGGACAGGGAGTTAAAGTTTCTGAAAGAAGAAGGCTTTCCCCAGGAAGACATCGAGACGCTTGTTGAAGACGATGCCGAAACCGTAAAGTATGTTCGTGAACGTATCGGATATTTTATTGCTTACAAGGACTTGTTCTCAACCTGGCTCAGAATGGGTAAAGATTTCGACGTGTCTAATGTCACGGATGCCTTGTCAGCATTTAACCGTCTGATTAATCCATCTTATAAGATGGTGTTCGAGGGTATATTTAATACTTTGCAGGCCGGTTTGAGCAAACTCGGTGATAGCTCCGCATCTCGAACCAAAGCGATCAGCGATCTGATTCATATGATTAAAGATATTCCAATGAATGGCAAGCAGGATTATGATGTCCTAGGCTTCATTTATGAATATCTGATTAGCATGTTTGCAGCCAATGCTGGAAAAAAGGCAGGCGAGTTTTACACGCCACATGAAGTATCCCTTCTTATGTCCGAAATTGTAGCAGGACATTTGAAGGACAGGGCGGAAATCAACATTTACGACCCGACGAGCGGTTCGGGTTCTCTTTTGATTAACATCGGTCGTTCTGTTGCAAAGTATATTGATGATGAAGATAACATCAAATATTTTGCACAGGAACTGAAGCAGAATACATACAACCTAACTCGTATGAATTTAGTTATGCGCGGCATCCTTCCGGATAATATCGTAACCCGCAATGGCGACACTTTGGAGGATGATTGGCCATACTTTGATGAAGCAAACCCGATTGAAACGTACAATCCACTTTATGTGGATGCAGTTGTTTCCAATCCTCCATACTCTCAGCATTGGGATCCGAGCAATAAGGAATCAGACCCTCGCTACGCACGTTTCGGCCTCGCTCCGAAATCAAAAGCTGATTATGCTTTCCTGCTCCACGACTTGTTCCATCTTAAGCCGGATGGCATCATGACGATCGTTCTTCCGCATGGTGTCCTATTCCGCGGCGGTGAAGAAGGCGAGATTCGCAGAAATCTGATTGAAGACAATCACATTGATGCTATCATCGGACTCCCTGCCAATATATTCTTTGGCACGGGTATTCCGACAGTCATCATGGTGTTGAAGCAAAAGCGTGAACATACCGATGTTCTGTTTGTTGATGCATCCAAGGGCTTTATTAAAGCTGGTAAGAACAATAAACTCAGAGCGTCTGATATTAAGAAGATCGTTGATACCGTAACGGCCAGAGCTAATCTTGACAAATACGCAAGAAAAGTCTGCCTCGAGGAGATTCGCCGGAATGAATACAACTTGAATATTCCGAGATATGTTGATTCCTCCGAAGGCGCAGAGAAATGGGATCTCTATGCTTCTATGTTCGGAGGCATTCCCATGAGCGAAACTGATAAACTTGACGCGTACTGGAGTGCTTTTCCGGGATTAAAGGAGACATTGTTTAAATATGGTGATGGTCCTTACGCTGAATTGACAGCTGAAAATATTGAACAGACTGTCAACGAGCATCCCGCTGTAAAAGCTTTTATTTCCAATTTCATGGATGCTTTTGGAGATTTCGAAGGCTTCATGAAAAGCGAGCTTATAACAAATATGGCGAGCCTGAATATTTCAAAGGAAGAGGCTGTATTGAGTGCTGAAATTTTTGCCCGACTTGCTTCCATTCCACTTATTAACAAATACGAAGCCTATCAATATCTCGCTGATGAGTGGGCAAAAACATCTGTTGATCTTGAAGTTATTCAGACAGAGGGCTTCAATGCTGTTAAGAAGGTTGATCCCAACATGGTCATCAAGAAGAAGGACGGCAAAGAGGAAGAAGTACAGGATGGTTGGAACGGTCATGTGATTCCGTTTGAACTTGTGCAGCGGACACTTCTTTCGGATGAATATGAAGCGGTTATGCAAAAAGAGGTCCGCCTTGCCGAAATCTCTTCTGAATATGATGAGTTACTCGACTCACTTACCGAAGAAGAAAAGGATTCAAGCGTGACAAACGAGTCCAGTGATGCGTTCGTCGCAAAAGAAGTCAACGAAAAACTTAAAGAAATTTATGCTGACGTCGATACCCAGGAAATTAAGGCTCTTAACGCCTACGCCGCACTTTCAAGGAAAGCCGATAAACTTGCCTTTATCCGCGCACACGACGACATAGTATGGTCCAATATGGAAGCAAGCCATGATGGCACCTATGCTAAAAAAGTAGTATATGCTTATATAGCGGAGCTTCAATCTGTTTTTGAATTCCCGGAAGAATCCTTTGAAGCGAAGATTATCAAAGTTAGTAAGCTGATGGCCGAAGAAAAGGAAGTAAAAGCTCAGGTAAAAGCGGATGCCGCAGCCTTGCATATGAAAACCAAGGAAACCATTGAATCGCTATCCGACGAACAGGCGCTTGAACTGCTTGAACTAAAATGGATTGTTCCGCTTGCGGAGAGTATTAAGCAGCTTCCTCATGCATTAATTTCTGTTTTGGTAGATAACGTCAAAGCTCTTTCTGAAAAATACGCTGTCACTTACTTTGCTGTTGAAACGGAGATTCGAGAAACGGAGTCTACTCTCTCGGTACTTATGGATGAACTCGTCGGCACCGAGTATGATATGAAAGGTCTCAGCGAGCTTCAGAAGCTATTAAAGGGTGAATAACATTATGACCAGAAAAAATGAAAAACCAGATATTCGGTTCAGCGGATTTACCGATGCTTGGGAACAACGAAAGTTGGGGGAAATATACACGGAGCGGAACGAACGAGGAGACGATTCGTTACCGATCCTTTCCGTTTCCATCCATCATGGTATTTCAAACGGAGAATTAGACAGCAATACTTTAGGGAAAAAAGTGCGCAGAAGCGAAGATAAGTCCCTCTATAAACATGTGTATTTCGGTGATCTCGTTCTAAACATGATGCGTGCGTGGCAAGGTGCAATCGGAGTTGTGAAGTCCGAAGGGATGGTAAGTCCTGCTTATATTACTGCTATTCCCAGTGCTCAGCTTTACCCTCTGTTTATGGATTATTGTTTACGCCGAGATGAAATGATTATTCAGATGAATAATCTCTCTTATGGAGTGACCGACTTCAGAAAAAGGCTATATTGGGACTCGTTTATTAAAGTAATGTGTCGTATACCTGCGTTGCCTGAGCAGAAAAGAATTACGGCCTTCTTCACCCAACTTGATAACCTTATTACCCTTCATCAGAGTAAGTATGACAAGCTGGTGATCGTTAAAAAATCCATGCTCGAAAAAATGTTCCCTAAGGATGGATCAAATGTTCCGGAAATTCGCTTTGCGGGATTTACCGATGCTTGGGAACAGCGTAAGCTCGGGGACGTTGTTGATGTTCGAAGCGGAAAAGACTATAAACATCTTTCCGAAGGTACAATTCCCGTTTACGGAACAGGCGGATATATGCTGAGTGTGAATGAAGCATTATCATATGATGAAAATGCGATTGGTATTGGAAGAAAAGGAACAATAGATAAACCTTACATTCTGAAAGCACCGTTTTGGACCGTAGATACATTGTTTTATGCAATTCCAAGAAAAAATAATGATTTGAATTTTGTATTTGCTATTTTTCAAAGAATAGATTGGAAGAATAAAGATGAGTCAACCGGAGTTCCAAGTTTATCCAAAACAGCTATTAACGATATTGAAATTTTGATAACAAAAGTCGAGGAACAAAGGGTTATTGGTGATTTCTTTTCACATCTCGACAATCTCATCACCCTTCATCGGCGTAAGTTAGAGAAGTTGAAAAATATCAAAAAAGCCATGCTCGGAAAAATGTTTGTATAGGAGGGGGGAACGCACGATGGTCTTTAACAAAGAATCTGATTTTGAGGAAGCTTTGATTGAGGTGCTGTCACATAAAGGTTGGGAATCTAAGGTTTTAAAGAATCCCTCTGAAGAAGATTTGATAAGAAACTGGGCGGATATTCTTTTTGAAAACAACAGAGGAATCGACCGTTTAAATAATTATCCTCTGACAAGCGGCGAGATGCAACAGATTATGGAGCAGATCACGACATTGAGGACTCCTTTGAAATTAAACGGATTTATCAATGGGAGAACTGTAGCCATTATTCGTGATAATCCCGATGATACTCTTCACTTCGGGAAAGAAATTAGCCTTAAAATTTATGACCGCCGTGAAATCGCTGCCGGACAAAGCCGCTATCAGATCGTACAACAGCCTAAATATAAGAGCAAGTCCCAAATATTAAATGACCGCCGCGGCGACTTGATGCTTTTGATCAATGGTATGCCGGTTATACATATTGAGCTGAAGCGCAGCGGCGTTTCGGTCAGCCAGGCTTATAACCAAATCGAAAAATACTCCGATGAAGGGATTTTCACCGGAATATTTGCGCTGATTCAAATATTTGTTGCTATGGAACCGGCAGAAACTGTTTATTTCGCTAATCCCGGAATGGACGGAAAGTTCAATAAAGATTACTATTTTCACTGGGCAGATTTTAATAACGAGCCTATTAATGATTGGAAAACGATTGCTTCTTCACTGCTTTCCATTCCGATGGCACACCGGCTTATCGGCTTTTACACTGTTGCTGATGACACCGATGGCGTATTGAAAGTCATGCGTAGTTATCAGTACTATGCAGCAAATGCGATTTCTGACCGGGTTTCCAAAACCAACTGGGACGGTCGAGATAGGCTTGGCGGATATGTTTGGCATACCACAGGCTCAGGCAAGACGATGACAAGTTTTAAGTCGGCGCAATTGATTGCAAACTCCAAAGATGCCGATAAAGTCATCTTCCTTATGGACAGAATTGAACTCGGAACTCAGTCCTTAAAAGAGTATCGCGGTTTTGCAGATGAAAATGAGTCCGTTCAGGCAACGGAAGATACGATAGTATTAATTTCAAAACTAAAAAGCGACGACCCGGCCAATACACTCATCGTCACATCTATTCAGAAAATGAGCAATATCAAGGACGAAGAAGACGGATTAAATGCTCATGATATTAAGATAATGAATTCCAAGAGAATTGTTATTATTGTCGATGAGGCGCATCGCACTACCTTTGGAGATATGCTCCAAAATATAAAGGATTCTTTTCCGTCTGCCGTTTTCTTTGGATTTTCAGGAACACCCATTCAGGATGAAAACCAGAAAAACATGAACACTACCTCGACCATCTTCGGCAACGAGTTGCACAGGTACAGCATTGCCGACGGGATTCGTGATAAAAATGTTCTTGGATTTGATCCTTATAAAGTGTTGACCTACAGAGATCGGGATATTCGGCAGGCTGTTGCTTTGGAGCGGGCAAAAGCCTCTACCGTTGAAGAAGCGCTAGCTGATCCTGATAAGAGCGAAGTCTTTTATAAATATATGAATTCCTCTGAAGTAAAAATGGCTGGCTATATTGGTGATGATGGAAAGTATGTGAAGGGTATTGAGGACTATTTGGCAAAATCCCAATATCAAAGGGAAGAACATCGGAGTACGGTTATTCGTGACATTGCAGATAACTGGGTGACATTAAGCCATAATAGCAAGTTTCATGCAATCTTTGCTACAAGCAGCATTCCAGAGGCGATCCGTTATTATCGAATAATAAAACAAGCCCTGCCCACATTAAAGGCTACCTGCTTGTTTGACCCAAGCATTGACAATAACGGTGGAGTAGCTTTCAAAGAGGATGGTCTTGTTGAAATAATCGAGGATTATAACGCCAGATACAAACAGGAATTTAGTCTGAAGAGATACGACAAGCTGAAAAAGGACATTGCTGCAAGACTTGCTCACAAAAAGCCATATCAATTTATTGAGAGAACACCCGAAATGCAGCTCGATCTTCTGATTGTTGTCAACCAGATGCTTACAGGCTTCGATTCCAAGTGGATTAACACGCTGTACATGGATAAGATGCTTGAATACGAAAATATCATTCAGGCATTCTCGCGCACCAATCGTTTGTTCGGCCCGGAAAAACCCTTTGGAACTATACGATACTACAGATATCCGCATACAATGGAGCAACACATCGAAGAAGCTGTGAAGACCTATTCTGGCGATAAGCCAATTGGATTGTTTGTAGAACGGCTTGAGTATAACTTAAACAAGCTGAATGCAATTTTTGTTGATATCAGTGAACTGTTCGCTCGTTCTGGGATTCCGAACTTTGAAAAACTGCCGGATGATCGTTCGGACCGCGGTAAATTTGCCTCGCTCTTCAAATCATTCAATGACTATCTGGAAGCTTCAAAAATTCAAGGTTTTAAGTGGAATCAATCAACTTACATGTTCAGCCAGGGCAGTGGTAAGCCAAAGACCCGAGTCGAAATGAAACTGGATGAAAATACTTATTTGGTTCTGGCTATGCGGTATAAAGAGCTGTTCGGCGGCGGAGGCGGGGGTGGCGGCGACGATGTTCCTTTCGAGATCGTTGGTTACCTGACGGAGATTGATACCGGGAGAATCGATTCAGATTATATGAACTCGCGTTTTGAAAAGTTTCAGAGAATTCTTACTCAAGATAATGTAGATGAAGCTGAAATGCGGAATACGCTTGATGATCTGCACAAGTCATTCGCTACATTGACGCAGGAAGAACAAAAGTATGCAAATATTTTTCTTCACGACGTAGAAAGCGGAAATGCCAAGATGGAAAGTGGTAAAACTTTCAGGGAATACGTCACAGAATATCAATTCAGAGCAAAGAATGACCAAATCCGGCGTGTTTCACGATTTTTAGGGGTTGATGAAAGGAAGCTCCGCAATCTGATGGCTGTCAATGTAACTGAGGCAAGCATCAACGAATTCGGTCGCTTCGATGATTTGAAGGCTTCGGTAGACAAAGCTAAGGCAAAGGATTATTTTGAAAAACTGGAAAATGCAAAGATATCACCATTCAAGATCAACATAAAAGTACACTATTTACTTCAGGAGTTCATTCTTAAAGGTGGGTTCGATATCGAAGAGCCGAAAGAATAAAGGGGGGCGGCTATGAATTCATGAGAGGAGTCGCCGTCACAAGGTTGAATGAAGAAGCAACTAATCAGTGTATGCTGATGCGTAGCTTCTTTGAGTTGTTTAAAAACTCACAAACTTTTGTAGAGCTTTGCAATCCATAAAATTATAGGCTTGGAATGCATCTGCCGTATTATATTATTAAATACATATAGTATCCATAGACAATCCCATTTTATGGAGGAAAAGAGTTGTCCCTGTCGAATATTGGAATAGACAAATCAATAAAGGGGTTCTCGGGACATGTTTTTGTCAGAACTAAGTATTTGGAGCTTTAGGAAATACGGTAGCGGTGAAATAGATGCGGTTACACATAAACCCAAGCCGGGTTTAAAACTGAAATTCAATCCCGGATTAAACCTAATTGTTGGCGAAAATGATGCCGGAAAAACAGCAATTATCGATGCGATCAAGTTAGTTTTGACTACGCAGAGTAGCGACTTTTTCAAAATCGAGTATGATGACTTTCACATGCCAAATGGAAGAATTGAAGAGCAGTATCGTTCCGACCATTTACAAATTCAATGTGTATTTCGCAATATGACCCCCGTAGAAGCGAAAAACTTTCTTGAATGGCTGAGCATTGAAACAATTGATGGCCAGACGCAGTATTATCTAAAAGTGTTTCTAAAGGCTACTCGTAAGGGCAGACGCGTTTTTTTTGATGTGAAAGCAGGTAGCGATGACGAAGGTACTCAAATGAACAGTTTAGCCAGGGCGCTTCTTAAGGCTACGTACCTTAAGCCATTGCGGGATGCAGAAAATGAATTGGCACCAAGAAAAAATTCTCGTCTGTCTCAAATCTTGGATAGCCACCAGGCATTTGAAGACAAGGAGATGCATCATCTCAAGTCAGCGATGGCAAGTGCCAATGAAATGATTGAGCAGTATTTTAAGGGTACTGATGGGGAAAACGATTTAGATGATCAAAACGGAAAGTTGATGCTTGAGAAAATCAATACATACTTGAAAGAATTTTCACCACTAACTTCACCACTTGCTTCAAATTTTTCTGTCTCCGACATGAGGCTCAGGTCAATTTTAGAAAAATTGAGTCTACAGCTGTCCTCCAATAAATCTGGACTTGGATCGCACAACCTTTTGTTCATTGCTGTGGAATTATTGCTATTAAATCAAGAAGAGTTTACGGGACTAAAAATTGCACTGGTGGAAGAAATTGAAGCTCACATTCACCCCCAAGCACAACTTCGGTTAATTGAATTTTTGCAGAAAGAAGCTAACGCGTTAGGCATACAACTGCTTTTAACTACACACAGTACTGTACTTGCGTCCAAAGTTTCGCTTAACAACTTGATTCTTTGTAATAACGGCTTTTGTTTCCCGATGGATCATAAAAGTACAAAATTGGAAAAAGGGGATTATTCCTTCTTGGAAAGGTTTTTGGATTCTACCAAGTCAAATTTGTTTTTCGCCAAAGGTGTCATTTTGGTCGAGGGAGATGCGGAGAACCTGCTTATTCCTACAATAGCCGAGATAATTGGTCGTCCGCTTTCTAGTTATGGTACTACCATTGTGAATGTGGGTAGCACTGCGTTTTTGCGTTACAGTAGAATCTTTCAACGTCAGGATGAGTCCTTTGGGCAGATGAATATTCCTGTTGCGATTATAACCGATAACGATGTGAAGCCAAATTTATATAAACGCGTTAACCCAAATGCCAGAACAGCTATGGATTATACTGGACTTAATCCGCGACAAAACAAAATAAATCGTCTTACCCATCAAACTGTGAAGGCATTCGTCTCTCCATATTGGACATTGGAGTTTGATATGGCTGCAGGGTGTTTAACCAAAGAACTATATCAGGCTGTATTGTACGCCAAAAAAATAGAAGGCAGTGATAGATTCGGTTTAACAGAGGCTAAGCAGCGGGAGTGTGACGAGGAAGTACAAGAATACTTAGCGGCATGGCAACAGGCACAGCGTTCACGCGATGAAATTGCATTTGCAATATACCACGAGATACTAGTTGCGAATTCAATATCCAAAGCAATAGTGGCCCAATGTCTAGCAAAGATATTACTGGAAACCGCAGATAAGGAAGAATTGAAGGAGCGCATTAGCCAAGATCCAAATCTTAAATATCTCGTTGATGCGATTACATACGCAACAGGAGGTACATTAGATGACGCAAATGCTTAGTATCGAAGATCATGAAATTGAGCTTGCAGAGCGTTTGTTACTTCCTGCTGGCGAATCTTTTGATGAGCAAAGACGAGCCGTAATTCGCTGCATGGAATCAAAGGACATTCAAGCTTGTCCGGGAAGCGGGAAAACTACAGCATTGCTGGCTAAGCTATCAATACTATCCCAGAAGCTCCCGCTGAAGAGTAACAAAGGAATTTGCGTGCTTACGCATACAAATGTCGCTGTAAATGAAATCAAAGAAAGACTGGATGATAAAGCCGAAATATTATTTGAATATCCAAATCATTTTGGGACAATTCAATCTTTTGTTAATAAATTTTTGGCGATTCCGGCTTTCATAAACAAATATGGCAAACGACCCGCGCGCATTGACGACGACATACACCAAGGGTATATAGAGAGGAAGGGCAGAACACTCCCTCCTGGAACTAAACAATATCTAGAGAGAAATAATATTTATTTGCCTTCATTAAGATTTACCTTAAATGATTTAGATGTCATATCCAAAACAATTGATGGAACGATTGTAGTCGGTCGTACCACACCAACGTATCAGCGAATAAAGTCTTTAAAAGAAGATGTTTTGCGCGAAGGCATACTGTGTTTTGATGACGCATATTCGCTTGCATACTGGTATTTGCGTGAATATCCTCACCTTAAAGATGTGATATCCGAGAGATTCGCCTACGTGTTTATCGATGAAATGCAAGATACTGACGCAAAGCAACAAGGGATATTGGATATGGCTTTTGATCAAGAAAAGGTTATCGTTCAGAGAATTGGAGATAGTAATCAGGCGATTTATAATTCATCTTGGCAAATACGTGCTGATCACTTATCAATTTCCGACAGCAAGCGGTTCTCCGCTGTGATTGCAGAAAGGGTTAAAACTATTTGTCCAAGCCCTCAAAATCTAAACGGTAACCCAGCAATAGAAAATATAAATCCAAAGCTAATTGTTTTTGATGATTCTTCAATTGCAAATGTTATACCAAAGTTTGGCGATCTAATAATTGAAAATAGCTTGCATACGGTTGAAAAGAAAATATATAAAGCTGTCGGCTGGGTTGGTAAGCCAAACCCTAGACGTACACTGCCTTCTTACTTTGATTCATTTGGTAAATTAGGTGGCAAACAAAAACAAGATTTTGAGAGCCTACTAGATTATTTAAAGGTGGCACGTGATCACCAGCAAGGTGAATCCATTGCCACAATCCGACAATTCATACTCGCGGCGATACTGAAAAGCTTACGACTGTTAGGGATCAGAAAAAACAATAACGTACATTATACCGAAACTTCCTTTATTGAGTTTATAAGCAAAGAAAACAAGGCTTTGTATGAAATGTTGAACTTAAAGCTGCTTCATTGGTGCAAAGACTTGTTCAGAAATCAAGATATTGGGGTAGACTTAAGGAACTTCATCAGAACCCAAATATGTCCGCAGTTCGGTGTAGCAATAAATCCTGAATTGCAGGCATTTTTGGATGCGCCTGCATCAACTCAACTTGCACTAGAACAAAAAGCCGATACATATATTCATGAGAAGGCAAATCAGAAGATCAGCATCGATGTTTGTAGTGTCCATAGTGTGAAAGGCGAAACGCACACAGCCACATTATACCTTGAAACCTTTTATATTAAATATGATATTCAATCGATCGTCGAATATATGAAAGGCAACCATTCGCCACCGAGAGGCTCAACGCTTCTAAGCGGATTGAAAATGGCGTATGTCGGAATGACGCGCCCAACTCATATGCTCTGTGTAGCTGCACATAAAGATGGTTGTGAACAGCATTTAGACCAGCTGTCCACTGCCGGTTGGGATATACATCGTATCTTTGAGAGCAGTGTCCACTCTGGGGTAGAGACCGTGTGAAGCCATTTGCGTTGGCGGTTTCCATCTACACGCAGTCCTGTCTCGTCAGCATGGACAACGGACTTGCTTAACAAATGTTACGAATGTTTTTTAGGGCAGATCCAAGCTCATATGTCATCGCTTTGAGATCTAGATCAGTTGATATCAGTTCATACTTTAGTCGAGCTAGTGAAAATGTACACGAATAAATAACAAAGTTGATCATTGGTGCTAAATAGCCAAAATTTCTAGCATCCGTAAGGATGTTTTTCCTATTTTATAGAGGATTTTTAGGAGTGGTTGCCGAAATATGTAATTTGTTGTAGTAAACAGGCGATAACTTCATGCGGGGAATCTAGTCAATATTCTGTGGTAAATATCTCGGTAGTAGTTTCTTTTTGATCATATCTAAGAAACGCTTCACATTTTCAACGAAATTTAGCATGGAAAGTTGAGTCGAATCATGACAAAAAATAATTTTACACCAAGTGTATTTATATCGTATAGCTGGACATCTATGGATCATGAAAATTGGGTAATGGATTTGGCAAGAAGATTACGCAGGGATGGCGTAAATGCAGTTATTGATAAGTGGCGGCTAAAGGCTGGGCATGACAGATTCGCATTTATGGAAGAGATGATTGGCTCTGAAGATATCCATAAGGTTTTAGTAATATGCGATAAAGGATACAAAGAAAAAGCTAATCAACGAATAGGTGGAGTTGGAATTGAGACGCAAGTTATTACAAACAGTATTTATACTAGGGTTAAGCAGGAGAAGTTTATACCAATACTAGCCGAACGTGGTGAAGATGGCGCGGAATGTATACCTACCTTCATGTCATCATTGATCTATATCGATTTATCAAGTGCCAGTTGCTATGAGACAGGATATAAGCAGTTGCTCTACACAATTTATGAAACTGCCGAACACGAAGAACCAGAACTGGGGAATATTCCAGAGTTTATCTTACAAAATAAAGTAGGATTGCAAGAAGATGCGGAGTTTTCCGAGGGGGACCAGAACAAGCCAATAGTAGAGTTCTATGAGCATAAATTCAGATCTGATGATACAAACCACAAACACAGCATTAAAAATGTTAATTTAACTGCATTTTGGCTCAACCTCAAAATCAGTGCTTGATTAATAGCTTAACATCCGATGGCGGTTACATTCGATCAGAATGCCCGCTTTATAGCGACTGCGATTCCTTGTGAAATAATGGCGGCGTTGAAAGGCTTTAATACGATTATGGCGGCCTTCTACGGTTGCGTTTGTCCATCGGCATTGATGGTAATTCACGATTTCTTCCTGCCAATTGCGCATGGTCTTTAGCGCACTTTGGACGGCAGCGTGGTCGATCTGATCGCCTTGCGTACACCAACGCTCAAATCCCAGCTTGGCAACAGTATAGTTTGGCGAGCAGTCATACCAAGTCGTGAACGCTTCTTTCCATTCCCACATGCTGCGTAGCAGCGGGGAGTAATTCAGCATCGTGTCCAACTTCTTTGCACTTTCTTCACTCAGTGATTCGGCAGGCGGATTTAGCAGACGGTGGTTTGCTTTTAGATAAGTTTTGGCTCGCGGAGATAACGTTGGCTGAACAGTTTTACGAACTTCCTGTACGCTTTCAATCACATAACCGTGAACATGGAAACGGTCTGCGATGCGAATCGCTTTCGGGAAACACTCGCTGATCCAGGTGTGATACGCCTGAGCCAAATCCATGACCACTGCCTTCGGATCAAGCCGAAGGAACTCAGGGTGCGCCTGAGCGTACGCACGCAGCGCTTCCAGCTTTCGGCCCGGCAACAGGTCCAGCATCGTCTCGCCTTTGAGGTTGTGAATGCCGGTGTTATACGTATGACCCTTCTTGATCGCGAAGTCATCGACACCCAGAACCAGTTCAGCTGTTTCTTTTGCTTCTTCCCACACTTGTTTGTAAAGCGCATCGCAAAGAGCAGGGACCGCCTCGTTATGCATACGTTGTACGGTACTCGCCGGCGCTTGCTGTATCCGAGCGCCATGCGCGGCCGTGGACCCAAGCGCCTGTTCGACCGTATGGGAGCGGAAAAGCCTGCTGTAGCGCTGTTTGGGACCGACGAAATCGTATGCCCATACAAATCCGGCTTCACAGTTACTGCAAAACATACGAATGGTCGGCACGTGCAGATAGGTTTTCTTCTCAAAAACGGATAGATGTCGGACGGTTCGCATCCCATTGCTTCCCTTCCGAATCACTGCTTGATCTGAATCGCAGCATGGGCAGATTTGCTTGTCGTCTAGCGGCAAGGCTTCTATGTGAACTTCATCGTCATGAATGGATAACAGTTGATGAATCTTTAGCTCTGGTATGTCGAGCCATTCATTGATATACTGAGTTTGCATCTGTCTATTCCTTTTTGTTGTTGGGTAGGACTTACAACAATACAGGAGTAGCAGATGTTTTTCCATTTCTATCCTCAATTCATTTCGTCAAGCACTCATTTCGGTTTTGATCCGCATTTTTGCCCAATAAATATGATTCGGCATCATGTAGTGTTGAATTTGTTAAAAAAGAAATCTCAGGTTGCAAATTCACTCTGCATGGACAAAATCTTATTGAGACCTTCTTTCATGGTAAAAGTACACCTGCAAAAGAATATAAAAGGAGATTTCTAGTTGGTTTTGATGAAAAGACAGCTACATATACTGTTCAGTTCCCACATAACCGCTTCCATTTGAACAGTGATGAAGTAGAAGAGCTTTGTAAAATAGTCGACGATTTCTATCCATATTATTTAAAGTCAATGCGTAACTATCTACCAGCGAAATCCAAAGCTATAGCTAATGTAAAAGATCTCCATGATCTTATTTTAGAAATACAGAGTTATTATACTATCCATCGTGATATGACTTTAGCAGTAGACGTAAGTAAAGTATATGAAGCATTGAAGTTGGCTTTATTCAGGTCAAAGATTACAGATGATGTTTTTGGTTATATCTCATCAAAATTAATACTAAAAGAATTGACCAAGGAGAATATCTGTCTGAAAATTACGGAATACCAGAATACGCTTTCAGTAGGTTATCGCCAGAATTGGGAAGTGGATATGATCTTACGATCATTAGTTGTACTTTTACGAGATTGTAGAAGCTCGTTATCTATTGATGAAATAAAAGAGATAGTGGTATTATTGCGAACCTTTGAAGATACGAAAGATCTTTTTAATTTTAATAAGGAGTGGTAGATAATAGAAATAATGGAGTATCTGCCGATTATGGGGGATTTTCAAGTGCCGTTATTGGGGATTTTACCACTGCCGTTCACAATGATGAGGACAAGAAGTGGATTACATGCGTTCTGTTAAACTTTATTTCTGTGTTAGTGAGGTGAGCTTTATAAAACTAGCTTACAGGTTATTTCTGACTTTGAACTCTTTATTATTTATAGTGATAGTTTATTTGATAAAAGAGAAAATCACTATTTTCAAAGTGCATCTTATCCCAACATGGACGCTTCATTTAATTTATGTATTAATACCGATTCCTTTATCTTTACTGATCTTGAAAACCTCCAAACTTCTAAAAAAAGACAGTATTGAAGGTAAAATATTACAAATTGAGGAAGCAAACAATGCTTACCTGCCAAGCTATTTGGGCTATTTTTTTGTAGCTCTTAGCGTGCCTGATACATATACATTCTTGTTTGTGTTTTCTATCTTATTTATATTCGTTTACTTTTCCCAAACACACTACTTCAACCCAGTATTCCTGCTTCTGAAATATCACTTTTATTATGTGACTACAGACGATAATTGTATGAATATCATAATTTCTAAAAGAACTTTTGAAGGTGAGAATGAACTTGAATTTATGAACTTAAGAAGGATAAACTATCATACTTACATCGATGAAGAGGTGGAGTAATTTGGATCAAATTTTAGGAAAAGTAACACAACTCGGAAGAGGAATTACGTTTAAGACGGTAATCTCTGATACGACAATATTCTCATTAACCATTCCAGATGATAATTGTGTACAGTATTCTCCAGAACACAATCTTGACGAGGAAAATTGGTTTGTTTTAAACGAATTTTCAACAAAAGAATATTGCTTAGATATATTAAGAAGTGATATCAATTCCACAAGGTTCAGAACTTTAGAACGCAGTGAGATCGGAAAAATAGAATATATCATTTCATATCAAAACTCAAATGAATTTCATTTTCAAAGAGTTCAAAAAGCAACCGTAATTAACAGGAAGTTTATAAGTTTGGGTGATGAATTCAAGGTTGTGGAAGGCAGTAAACGAATTATTATCAATGATTTTCCTGATGCACTGTATGTAAAAGACAAAGACTTATTATACTTCAAGAAACTTTCCTCAATAACCAGCATTTTTAAAGGTATTGATTCGCTCTATCGTGAAGCGACTGATGCAGAGATTGTTGAGTTTTTATCAAAAGATTTTTTAATAGTAGATGAACAATTTACTTATAATCATGTGAAAATTCCTAATAGGAAGCGGATAGCTCTTGCTCTTGAACAACTTAATTCTTTTGAAGAAGAACAGAAAACTGTCATATTCGAATCAATTAAAGAATACTGCCCTGATCTATTATCTAGTAATGGAAAATTTAATGTTAATAACGAGAGTGATTTACAACTGCTTCTGTACGGTATCGGGCAACGTTTTTATACAACTCCCGACGGTAGAGAAAAACGTATAGCAAATTCGATAATAAGAATATAGTATGAACCAGAAATTGACGGATTTCTTCAAAATTAATTGAAAATAGAATATTAATAGCGAGTGTGCATCGATGTACAACACGCTAAACAAATTTTATTTTTTTTGTAACTTCACCCAATTATATGCTAGGGGCGATTAGGTTGGACTTTCAAGAATATGAAGGTGTTTTTCGAAAATATAAAGGTATTTTTCAAAAATATGAAGATTTTTTTAATAGAGAAAAGTATCCTAAATTTTCACCAGAATCATACTTACCCATGGATGAGGAAGTATGTGTTTGCTTAATAGGGAAACATTATAAAGACTGTTGCAAAAAAAAACTTGTTGAAGCTATTAAATTTAGAAAAGAGAATTTTGAATTAGTAGAAGAAGAGCTCAATCAATTTTATTTCCAAAAAGACAGCAAATTGATAAGTCATAAAATAGAAGAAAAATCTGTAAATAAAAAAAACATTGCTTATTGCTCTGCTCATGAAGTTTTTGGTGATTGCAATCACGATGAGACCATAGTACATTCGCATACATTGTCTCGGGGAAACGTTCTGAATAACTTAAGTTCTGGCAACAAAGTAATTCGATTTAATGATCATAAAGTACCTAATGTGGAGACACTTGTTAAAGAAATCTCAAAGTTTTATTCTGAAGTGCCTATTAGAAAAGCGAGTGTTACAGTCTCGTTTTGCGAAAAGCATGATGAAGAACTATTTGCTGAAATTGAAAAGGATGGAAATACTGATTATTCGGGAACAAGTATCCAAAATATCGAGTATTCATTAAAGGCTATTACTTTTGATATTTACTACCGAATTATGAATATTTTTTATATGGCAGAACTAATTTGTGAAAATAGGTATGCTACATGTAAACCTGATGGCTCCCAGTCTGAATACTTTAGGAACTATTATAACTCAGTTGAAACGTTATTTAGGCTGTATCCCTTAATGTTAAAAATGTTAAATGAACTAAAACAATTAAAAAAGCAGGAAGCAGAATCTGAATTAGAAACCATTTACTTTGGATTGCCTGTTGACAGGATTAACCTTTCTCTTTCAGAAGTTATTGAGTTTGAGGATATATTTTGTTATGTCAATGTAATAAATAGCAAAAAGCCGTATATTATTGTTTCTTATTATAAAGATCTAAAAAGAATTGTTAGCATTGACAAATTGAAAAAGCAGTATGAATCCTGCAAAGACAAAAATAAACAACTTATGTATTTGTGGAATTTCATAAAGGAACTGCTAATTAATGCACTAAATATATATTTTAATAAAACAGCATTTGATAAACTTTCAGATGAAGCTAAAGTTTATTTATATATTGTACATAGAGAAGGGATAGCAGATATTCCGTCCGAATGGCAGGATATTCATGATAAAGAAATAATGGGTATATTGTATGAAACTTCTTAAAGAGATATCCTAGTGGATCGTTTCAAAAGTTCGCACTTTGTTGTAGAACACTTCATACCGTTGTAATATGACATTTAGTTGATAGATGAATTATGTGAATTTACGAAATGATCTACTAGGCTTCAATTATCTATAATAATAAAATCAATTATTAATATGAAATCACCGACAATTCTTTCAACCTTAGAAAGGGGATATTTAATGATTTAATTTAAATAGGGGAGGATAACAGGATTGACTATTTTTTTGTATAAAGTAGATCGATTTGGACATTTTTATTGGGGTTCTAACGAGATTCTGGAGTATTCTAAAAGGCGATGGTTCGTTAATGTGGGCGATACTATATTGTTTGCGAGGGGAAGAGGCGATGAACTTCACTTCTTTGGGACGTCTACTGTTTTGGATGTAAATGTTGAGGTACAAGAGCAAAAAACGATAAACGAAGACAGTGAGCGTTTATATGTAACTAAATTACAGCTAGATGAAGTTGAATCATTGCCAAGTGATAGAACGCTGGGTGCCTTCATGTTTAGTCTTACTCGCGTATCAAATTTCAGTAAGCCGTATTTGAACTTTCGTCATTTAGGACGAATCGAAGAGGCAGATTTAGAGACATTAATTTCTGGCACAATAAATACAAGAAGATCATTGTACTTTGGGTTGCTTCGACATCTACCTGCTGATTGGAGGGCATATCTCGAATATAGCTCGATGGCAGAGAACTCCGCCAAAGGACGTTATGAAATAGACCGTACATTTCCAATATACGAATTGCAGGGACTTATCAATAAATTAGTAATTCAGCCACTAGAGATTAGTTCGGAAACCGAGCCAGCGTTTAGGAAATCTTTAGCGCGTATGGGCTTGGAGAATCCCTATGTTGAAGCTAAGCTGCCAGATCACGATAGTGAAAGTAATATAGTAAGAGAAAGACAAGCAAGCAGATGGAGTATATCTAAGTTGATCAATAGAGCGCCTGGTCTACTTCGAGATATTCAGCCAAGTTGGAAAATGATAAACGAGCTCTTACCAGAAAATCAGGAATATATTGATACACGAAGGGATGGAAATAAAGAATGGCGTCCCCACAGATGGTAAATAACATTCAAAAACTTTCCAAAAATCTAAGTCAAGTAATTGGTTTATTACCTTCGGAAGATTTATATGGATCAGTCGCGAAATCAACCGACGCAGCGGACTATCTGTTCGAAATGAAGGTATTGTTCAGTCTTCTTGACCATATGACAGAGAATAGCTGGACAGGATCAATAGAGAATCGGCAGCACAATGGGGACATTGTTCTACCAAGAAAGCCGGGGTTAAAACGTAATTTTAGTTATTTTATTCTTGAGAACAAGGTGACAAAGAAGAAATGGCAGGTGGTTCATGGAACCAAAATAAAAGATCCATTTGGTGAATTACGGGCACCCGATATTAGCTTGCAGGTCGAACATGCTGGGGTTACTCCAACGTATAAAGATGTTAAGGCGATTTGGGATGCAAAGTTGCGTGGGCAGGAAGATTCGGTGGCCAGAGGGAGAATAAGTGATCATGAGTACCAGAGTTTTGCTTGGCTGAGAGAGAATTTGCGCGTTCCTCGTCCCAATAGTGCCGACGATCCTTTGGCCGGATGGCCTCCAGCATTTGAGGTATCCGCTCTGATTACAAACGGTGATGGCCCTACTGAAAACGATCAAGTATTGCTTAACAATGGTGTAAGCATTACACGTCATTTTCAGAATGCTACCACCCCGACGCATCCTCCAAGGCATCTTCACAAGCCGCTCAGACCTAAGAAGATAATTAGATTGAGTGGAGTTACTAGTATCAAGGTTTAATATAGATCTCTAATAAATTTATCCCCTAATTTCTAAAACAAAAATAGAGTTGATGTCGTAGAATTGACATGGTAGCATGGCATTATGGAAGAGTGAGCAAGAATTCAGAAAAACAACGACATTGTAGTGTATATTTAATTCTCAAGTGCGTTGGGATTAAGATGGTATCTGCCGGTATCTGCCGTAAAACTGCCGCAAAAATTCGTGCTAAAG
The DNA here is from genome assembly GCF_017671885.1 of Cohnella sp. LGH. NCBI lineage: Bacteria > Bacillati > Bacillota > Bacilli > Caryophanales > Paenibacillaceae > Cohnella > Cohnella sp. LGH. Next base: position 7,716,006 of record NZ_CP072117.1, on the reverse strand, counting down.
TATAGTAAAGAAAAATAATACTAAGACAGCAAACTACAAGAGCCTTGATTCTACGCGGTTCTAAGCGACTATAACAGAAGTCACAATAATGCGGTCGCTTCCCGCATACGGTACATATAGCATCTACTGAAGAGGTACGTTTGGATCTTCTTAAAATGCAATACTATATACATAATAGCAGGACCCCCAAACCATCTTGTCGAATTTGTAGGTAAATTGTCTCATTCCTACATCTTCCAACCAAGGTGGTTTATTTATGAGTTTACCAGCCGAGTTATCCGGTATTTTTACCCATAAACAAAAGTCATATAAAATGGTCCTCATCATCGCGCTCTTGCAGGAAATGAGTCAAACCAATCAGCGTGAAGTTTCACTGGAGAACGTGAAGGCACACTTTTTGGCGTTCTTGCAGGTACGGGAAAAACATCGGGAACCCGTAGATTCGCCAGCAAACAACATCCCTCGGTGGGCCGATGTTACGTTGTCACTTATCACGCAAATCATTTATTCACCGATCTCCGCGTTGAATAGCATTTTAGATGTGAATACCCAACAACAGACCATAGGGTTTAAGGAACGCCTATATAATACATGGCATCAGGATGTATTAATCGAGTTGCACGATCATGCCGTACAGGAATTAGAACAATTCTATCAGCGGCAGATTTCGGATTTTACAATTAGAGGCGCTCTTTTAAACGTATTGACTAAGTACCCAGAAGCAAAGCGGGAACCTCTGAAGAACAACTCTTTAGGCGTATACGTTCGTCAGAAAATCCCTACTGGCATAAAAGAGTACCCATTCATTAATGATCCTAATTTAAGGGTTCAGGCTTCTGTCGGTATGGGGACCTGGGCAACTATACCATGGATCGCTATTATGGATCGTCGATTAACGGAAACCACCCAAAAAGGGGAATATATCGTCTACTTATTCTCTGAAGACATGAGTTCAGTGTACCTCACATTTATTCAAGGAGTTACAGAGCCGAACAAGAACGGAAAAAATGAAGCCTATAAATACTTCCGCCACAAAGTTCAAGAAATCCGTTCAATGATTCCCTTGGAAGGTCTTCAAAAAGATGAGGAAATCCATCTAACCTCGGGCGGGTTAGGGCGTGACTATCAAGTATCAACGGTCGCGTACTATAAGTACGACGGAGACAACTTGCCCTCGGAAGAACAGCTCTCAGCGGATTTGGAAAACCTAGTCGACAACTACAAACAATATGTTCGTATGGTTCTACAATCCGAAGACGGACAGGAGAATTCAACCGTGGGTGAAGCTCAACTGCCCGTGCCAAATCTAAGCACAAGCGAACGACTGACAGCTATAAAAGACTATATCCGCCAGAGAGGCTTCTCGTTCCCAGATCACCTAATCAACAACTTCTACCTCTCATTAAAAACAAAGCCATTCGTTATTCTTGCCGGAGTGTCTGGGACCGGGAAAACCAAGCTTATTCAGCTCTTCGCCGAAGCGATTGGAGCAACAAGCGAGAATGGACAGTATACTTTGATCCCGGTTAGACCGGATTGGAGCGATCCATCTGACCTGATCGGTTATAAAGACCTCAGTGATCGTTTTCGCCCTGGTCCTCTTACGGACGTATTGGTGAAGGCATCCGAACCGGCCAATCGGGACAAGCCATTTTTCGTTTGTCTAGACGAGATGAATTTGGCGCGGGTCGAGCATTATTTTAGCGATATTCTCAGTATCTTGGAGACCCAAAAACGAAAAGAAGATCGCATCGTTACGGATGAACTGATTCGTTCTTCCTCTCTCGCCAATGAGGAGGATCGCTCAAAATATGGCGGACTCCACATCCCGGATAACGTGTATTTGATCGGTACTGTCAACATGGACGAAACCACACATCCGTTTAGCAAAAAGGTGTTGGATCGCGCCAATACGATCGAGTTTAACGAGATTAAATTGGACGAGTACCCCTCGTTAACAGCGAGTGAAACTACAGTGTTTCCGGCCCCTAATGCCTTCTTGCGCACGGATTACTTGCAATTGGTCGATGCGTATCAGGGAGCTACAATCCCTACCATCGAAAACGCAACAAACGAATTGGTCCGCATCAATGGCATTCTCGAATCCATTCATTCTCACGTCGGCTTTCGTATTCGAGATGCCATTTGCTTCTATCTGATCTATAACGAGCAAGCCGCTCTACTGACCAACAACGAAGCATTCGACTTCCAACTGCTACAGAAAATATTGCCGCGAATTCAAGGAAGCAATCGATCGGTCAAACGTGTTCTGCTTCAGTTGCTGGAGATTGCGCTGGATAAGAGGCTTTCAAAAGGCGAGCTGGAAGACGACGCTTCCGAATTGTGGAGCAACGTGGCCAAGACGGTTGAGTCGGCCAAGTATCGGCACAGCACCCAGAAAATCGTATACATGTTACGGAGGTTAGACGAGGATGGCTTCACCTCCTACTGGCTCTCCTAATCGAACCGTCGAGCTGCTTCGGATCAAATCGAACTGGTTTCATCTTTACTTGCAAGGAAAGCCTTATCACCCGACCGTCGAAACTTTGCAACTTCATAGACAAGAGTCTTCCTGGGTAGAGGCACGGATGCTGCCGCAATCTCTGACTCCGGAACTGACGATACATGCCGTTGAACGATTCTCTCCCGAGGCGGGACGACTTACGGAGTGGGATCTCGGGGAAGCTTGTCCGCCGCTTTTCTACGAAACGCAAACGTACGAGCTGGTCATTGAACTGGAAGAGAATATTCCTCTCACCTTTTACCATGACCATGTGTCGCTGCGGGACTCGGTATTGCCGAAGGGGAAACGGCTGCTTACGGGAGTGCTGAACTTCCAAAACGAGGTCGGATATACCGAGTTGGAGCTTCGTCTGCATGGGGAGCCGGTCTTTCGGCTGCAACTGGAGATTTTCCCGTCGAAAATGGACTACAGGAACGATTATGATGCGATTCTGCGAGACGTGAACGAACAGATCTATAACCTGTCGTTCGATTTTCTGCGCAAGACCTACAACTTAACGGGATTAAAAGAGACCTCCAATCAAAGCCTGACTGAATTTTTCGTAATTCTGCAAACCCAGTTCCAACAGCTCGTACATCACTTAGAGCGGATAGAGCAAGCACCGCATCATCGCCATCGTGTGGAGAACCGAGTGGTCGATTCTTCGCGAGTAAAGAAGGCCGGACGCGTCAATATCTCCTATCTCTCGAAGAATCCGCACCTACTTGCCCCGACAGGCGGACAGGGGATCATTCGGATACAGAACCAAAGCTACATGCCAACACGAGTGCTGGAGACCAAAAGACAGGTGGATTACGATACGCCGGAAAATCGGTTCGTTCGTTGGGTTCTTCTTCGAATCCAGCAACGCTTGAAAAGAATGAAGCAACTACTCAACAAGAAAGACTGCGCGACGGACCCTGTACTACTAGCTAAACTCAACCGAATGCAAACGGAACTGCAGCGACTGCTGAAGTTTGATTTTTTGCGTGTAGGGGACATGAGTCAGCTCACGATCTCGCTGGTCTTGCAGATGGCTCCGGGTTATCGTGAAGTGTACCGGAACTACCTGATTCTCATGAAGGGCCTGTCCATCCAAAACGACTTGTTTAAGCTGTCGTTGAAAGATGTGGCCCAGCTTTACGAGTACTGGTGCTTCTTGAAAATCCACGACTTGTTAAACCGAAAATATGAGCTCGTAAAACAGAATGCGATCAAGCTAAACCGAGGGGGACTTTTCGTAACGTTGGATCGGACGCAAAACGCGCGAATGGTTTATCGGAATCCGAGCAACGGCGAAGAGTTTACGTTATATTACAACGCTTTGCCTTCCGGTGATCGGAGCCAGACAGTATCGCAAAGACCGGACAACGTCCTCACGCTTAAGAAGCAGGAATCCCGCATGGAATATAAGTATATTTTCGATGCGAAGTACCGGATCAATCCTGCTTTCGAGGGCACAGCGTATAAAAGGGACTACGTCACACCGGGGCCGCAAGAAGACGATATCAACACGATGCATCGCTATAGGGACGCCATTGTCTATGAAGCGGGTGGCGATCGTCAGCAATTCGAACGGACCATGTTCGGGGCATACGTCCTTTTCCCGTATTCGAACGAGGAAGAGTATCGGGAGCATCCTTTTTACCGGAGCATAGAGCTCGTAAACGTTGGGGCGCTTCCGTTCCTGCCTAGCGCGACTTCGCTAGTAGAGAAGTTTTTGGACGATCTGATTCTGGACAGTCCGGAAAAAGCGTTCGAACGTGCCACCCAGCCGAGAGGAACTAAGGAATATTACGTGGAGCAGACTGCTGGGAAAACGGTTCTCGTAGGGGCGCTAAGCCACAAGGACCAATTGAGCGAGCTTCGGGAGCATCGGTTCTATCATGTGCCTCTGGCTCGTTTTGCGAGTCATGCCGATCTGGCGAAGCTGGAGATTGTGGCGGTTTATCAATCGATTGATAAATTCGGACGGCAGAACGCGGGAGTACATCTATACGGCCGAATTAAAGCATGGAGCGTTCTTCCTCGAGATCAGATCGTTGAAATTCCGTCCCGAAGAAAAGCGGCAGCCGAGCTTTACGTCAAGTTCGATGTGGAGGAGTGGCTGCCTAGAAGCAAGCCGATTTTGCCCGGCGGACATGGGATTAAAAATATTCTGCTCACGTCGGAGCACATCTTTAATCGTGCAGAAGAAATCGCGGAGCTGCGGCTGGACTCGGATGATGAGCTTCGAGAGTGGAGAGAAAAGCGGCGCCTGGGGAAAGTTAAGCTTATTTGGAACGACTATCACTTGGACCAAGCCAATCGATTAAACGGGTTAATCTTAGAGGGTGAACAGCATGATTGAAGTGGCAGCGGCGATCATCGAGAATGAGCATGGGCAGATTCTGATAGCTCGGCGTAAGAAGGGGAAAGCCCAAGGAGGTTTATGGGAGTTCCCAGGAGGCAAGTTGGAGCCAACCGAATCGCCGGAGGAGTGCTTGATCCGGGAGCTGGAGGAAGAGATGAATATTCGAATTGAGCCGTACGAGCGATTTGGAGCGAACGAACATGACTACGGAACTGTTCAGATCCGATTGATCGCCTATAAAGCCAAGTACATCCAAGGCGACATTCGGTTAGTCGATCACGATGACCATCGGTGGGTGGAGAAGGCGGAGTTAGATAAGTTCGAGTGGGCTCCGGCGGATGTTTCTTTTATCGAAAAGCTGAAACAGGGGGAGACAAACGCATGAGACTTGAGGCCATCTCATTTGAAGGCTTGGAATTTTCGATTCCTCCCACCTTTAAATGGTTCATAATTGGCATAATCATACTCGGTGTTATTGCGGGCATACTGCAACCTTCGAAAAAACAGAGAAAAAGAAAACGTAAGCCTACAGCTAAGAGAAGCGTTTCGACATCCAGTGGAAATGGGGCTTCAAGTCAGAGAAAGTCCAGCACTTGTCGCTCGGACGAAGTCATTCTCTCTCTTCCGTTAAATCAATTAGGCTGGGTCGAGTTTGAGCGTCTTCTTGCTTTATATTTTCGCGATCAAGGGTATGTCGTACATGAAGTTGGCGTTGGGGGAAGAGATGGCGGAGTTGATCTAGTCATCATCGACAGAAGAGGCGAGAAAACGGCCGTTCAAGCGAAATGCTATTCGGACCGAAACAATGTAGGTCCTAGCGTTATTCGCGAATTAAATACGGCCAAAAGAAACCATGACTGCATGTTATCTATGCTGGTAACGGCATCGGATTTAACGGTAGAGGCAAGAAAAGAGGCCGATAAATTCCGAGTTGATTACTGGCATGGAGCTCTTCTGGAAGACAAGCTGAGAAGATGGGGCAAATGGGGCCCGGTGAAGAAGCGAAGAGCATAAAATAACATTATAAAACTCTGACCACATGAGGTCAGAGTTTTATGATGGAGAGCGTTATTTTTTCCCCGTATTGTTCCCCAAATGTCCAAACATCACTTTTATCAAATCTAAGCCATTTGTTTTTCATTGGCCGAACGAACGATTTGCAAACAACTGTCTGATTTAATCGATAACATTATCATCGCCCGGTACGAGGGAGTCAAGAAGGAGATAATCGATCGTGACGCTCAAGCGGCTAGCTAAATTAACGAGAGTTTCAAGAGTTGGGGAGAGCTCCCTTCTTTCGATTTGGCCAATAGGCATCGGAGACTCCGATCCAACTGCCTTTTCAGTTGAGTGTTCTATTGTAGTGACTGTGGCTATCATACTGGCCAGAGAGTCAAAGGATGAGAAGAATATCAAGAAGAGCCGTACAAGCACTATTTGAGCGAATGAGCACGATAATGAAGCAACTTAACGGTTTATTAATAATGCAAAAACCTACATGATCCGACATATATAAGTTCTGATTACCTATTGTAATTAATTACAAATATCTGGTAAAATCAATTGACCAATAGGAGAATTGTGTGACTATTGGTAAAAATGATATGTAGCGAGGTGAATTGAAGTTAGCGGAAAAGTGTTTGAAATTTAATCAGAGGAGTGTGTTCAAGTGACGAAAAGTGTGAAAATTATTGTATCGGTTTTTTGTATCGTATTTTTATTTTCTTCAGTTTCTGTTGCATCTAACTACGATTCATTTCAAAAATATCTAGGAAAAAATGAAGTTGAACTAACCCAAGAAATACAAGATTTTAATACAGCACAACTGTTTGCGGAATTCAATAAAATTGCAAGTGTAACAAATATACAAAGTGATGTCAGTGTATTGATTCCATTAATGAAAGAATTAGTTAACAGGAAAGATGAGATTCAGAACAGTGAGATTATTGATTTTATTAGTAATAAATCGAATTCAGTGGTTGCTAGAGAAAATATGATAGACTTTTTTATGATTAAAAATACTGAAGATCCCGCCAAGAAAAACGAGATTAAGAGTCTGCTTACTGATGATGAGATTGAAACAGAGCTTAAAGCTAGAATTGTTATTATAGTGCCGTTAAAGACTGAGGATATTAACTTACTTGTTGATTTTGTCGAGAAAGATGCTGGAATACTGGCATTTAACAGCTTAAAACGAATAAGTAAAATAAATGAAAAACTTGCTTACGAGATTTCAAGTAATATTCTTTCCGAACAGGATTCCCATTCAGAACTCAAAATATCGGCTGCATTGAAAGCAACTAGCAAATACTTCAAAAACAATGTAAATAAGTCCAGCGATACTGTTTATTCTATAAATGAATATGAGTTTATTGAATTGAATAAAAAGATTATTAATAGTAACGAAAGTGCACTATTAAAGGATGCTGCGCTATTTTCACTTTCGGAATTAGGTACAAAAGAATCTTTATTGGAAATTATCAACAATAAAAATATCGATATTGAACTTAAGGCTTATGCAATAGATGAGAACGCAAAAGTACTAGAGGATATTTTAAAGAATTCTTCTGATATTTCAGATATAGAAATGGTGATTCAGGCATTGGAAATACTTCCAGTTAATAATTTAATTGAAGACCTTGAAACGGCGACGAAAAACATCAATGATTCAGAACTTATAGAAAAAAGCGAAAAAGTACTGAAAACAAAATCAAAAAGTATTAATAGCACTAATAAATATTAATAATATTGAAGGGAGCGACTATAAATGAGGAAATATAAACTGATTATATCTGCTTTGCTTATTACATTAGTAGCAACATCCGTATATACAGGTACTACTAGTGCCGCAACCGGATATCAGGGATATGCGATATATAGAGATGGGGTATTCTTTGGTGCAGATTGGCATGCTGGAATGATGGATAGTGCATATAGCGATTATTATCTACCCGTCACTCATCACTCAGGTTCAGGTGTCGTTAAGTGGGACTCTTGGGCTAACTTCTTAGATGGTAACAACTTCAAGGGCGTCTATAAACCAAGTGGATCAATTGTTGAAAATTATAGAGATCTATTTGTTGGAAAAGCGAGAGCACTTAAGGATGCACAAATTGGATACACAGTCTGGCATATGCTTAACTGGGACGATGCTGATACTAGTCTCGGTGACTGGATAGATGTTGATGAGATAACTCTTATACGATGTGACGGGGTAATCGAGTATTCTTATGAATGGTATGGGTTTAGAGTTTACGGCAATAATGACTATTGGGATATAACAAAAGCTGAAATGGATAATAAAGAAATGCATTCAGTGTTTACAGTTACCCCAAAAATACAGAAAGATTACCTAGTATTAGTTACGTCTTCGGTACCAAAGTCACCCTAATGAATAAACCTATCATACATTTGCTACTAGTTTTAGCTATATCTATTGCTTTTAGTTTTGTGAATTCGAACGCATATTTTTGGGGAAACCAGCCAAACTTAATTCAGGTATGTACTTCCATTCTTTATATAATTCTTTGGTCTTTATATGGGCTTTTTTTTGGACTCACTAGAAAAACAACTTTGTTTAAAATGTTTAATTACTATTGGATTGTAGGATCCGCATTATACTTTGTAGGTTTTTTCCTCAGTGTCACTCCATTGATTTTTATTACTGGATTTATACTTCCAGGACCGACATATGGCATCAGACGACTATTAGATATTCCATCCGACTATAGGCTAGTTTTTCTTTGTATGCTACTCTGTTATGGCTTGTATCTTGTTGGCACAGTAATAGGTGCTAGTTTACGAAGAAGAAAATCACAGAGCTCATAATCCTAGAAAAATCGCTGTCTCTTCGTTAAAGGAGAGACAGCGATTTTTTTTCATATTCTTCATTAATACTTTAATGGAGTAGAGGTGTTACTGATAAAGCATAATGCCCATAAGCAGATGGCGTAAAGTTTTCCAGAATATTGTCGGGTACGCTGACCGCTTGTTCTGTGCAACGTATAACAAGCCGTGCGTCTGTTTAAGGCCACGACTTCTCGAAAGGGACTGTCCCATAACCAGAGTTGCTCAAGACGATCGATAAACAAAGATGGGGTATGGTATGCGAGCACGTACACGGCACAGGTCTCGCCGTTTCCGAACACTGATGCCTGGACGATGGTGGAGGGCTGGCTCATCCTGCGCAAGCTGGCTAAGGGCAACGACGTCGGCCTGACAGTCCGAGGGGAGCGTTGGAAGGATTATCGGTTCGGGTTTCAGTTCGTCATTCGCCGTAATCCCGGTCCCGTGTCCGCGCTGGCGCTGGCCATCGGCTTTCCGGATAACGAACAAGCGGCTTCCGTCACGAGGATGAGCGTTACGTTTACTTGTGCGGACTTAAGGAAAGCTCTCATCGTTTTGAACGGCGGGGGCGGTAAAGGAAGGGGTTATTTTAAGGAGGCTGCCGATCCATGTCGGCAGCCTCGTTGTGCTATTTTGGTAGTTACAAGGTTTGTAGCGGCTGATGGCATTTCCAGCTATGTGATTTCGTTGTCGATTGAAGAGAATGCAGGCAACTAATCGGTCGCGATCACGCCCTCGTTCCGATATTTGGCAGTTCGGATGTCGCGAATGACGATAGCGACAGATAAGTCAGGCACGGCTTCCCTTGCTACTTCAGCGTCAAAGGACGCCGAAGGTGTATTTGCCCGAAATTGCACAAATACCTAGAAGTCTTTAGCCATCAATACATTGCGAATACAATTGAAGTTTCTATTGTTCTAGACTTAAAATGGGTGAATACATCCGAAGATTTTAACGAGATATGTCGAAATGAGTCGTATATCCTAACAAAAGCGAGGTTAACCTTCGTGAAATGGTTCAGAAAATATTGGAGCGGGATCCGATTGCCCCGAAAGCTTGTGCTTGTGTACATGCCGCTGATCGTTATCCCGACGTTGCTAGGGTCCCTGTTGCTGATGAACAGCTATACCGCTTCCAGCAAGCAAGCTTCCCGAGATTACGCCGGCGACCTCGTCGGCTTGATGGTCGAGCAGATGGATTACCGGCTGTCCTCCATCGAAGATCTCGGCAAGCAGATGATCACCGACGCAGAGCTGCTGGAGTTGGTCGGCCGAACGGACGTGTCGACTTACGAGCAGCTCGACAAAACGATGGCGATCAAAAATTGGATGAATCATTATTGGCTTAACAACAACATGAACGAATTTATCGTCGCGATGGTACTCGATACGGGCGACGACACGTATCTCTACAACGAGAACGAAGTGAGCCAGTACCGCATTCGCGACCCGGAATATAAGCGGGCCGTCCGCAACAACCGGGGCGGCGCCGTCTGGTTCGAGCCCGCCCGGTTCTCGAACGGCTTCCAGCAGTTCGAAGCTTTCCGGGTCGGCCGCTGGGTGCGGGACGGCAAGCTGAACGAGGTCGGCTTTCTGACGATCGTTGTCGACGTCGAGGCGGTACGCTCGATCTTCAACCAGACGAAGCTGGACCAGAACGCGTTGCTTCGGCTGCAGACGGCGGACGGACGCATTCTCGTAGACAATGGCAACGGCGAGGAGGACGCGGGAAGCTACCAGGACCTGCACCTCGACTATTCCGATATCCGGGAGGATTGGGCGTTATCAGCCTCCTTGAAGATGGACGACCTGTACGCCCAGATCAACCGGATGATCCGGTTGACGATCCTCATCATCTTGGTCGTGTTCGTGTTCGGGCTCGTCGTCACCCGCTACCTGGCGATCGACGTCGTCAATCCGATCCGCAAACTCATGAACAACATGATGTCCGGCATTCAGTCCGCCAGTCCGCGCAAGCTCGCGAAGTTCAAGGGCGCGATCGAAATCCGGGAGATGAACGATATTTTCGTCTCCGTCATGTACGAGATCGAGCAGTTGATCCAGCAGACGGTCAGTCAGGAGCAGAAGAAACGCGCCGCGGAGATCGAGGCGCTGCGCAAGCAACTGTCGCCGCATTTTTTGTATAACACGCTTAATTCGATCCGCTGGCTCGCCATCTTGCAGAAGCAAAACAACATCAAGGCGATCGTGGATTCGTTGTCCAGCTTGCTGAACTACACGCTGCGCGACGCCAACGAGCTGGCGACGCTCCGGGAAGATGCGTCGAAACTCGATGACTACATCTCGATCCAGAAAATTCGCTATCGTCAATTCGGCTACGCGACGGACCTCGAGGAGCGGGCGCTGGACGCCTCGGTTCCGAAGTTCATCATCCAACCGTTAGTCGAGAACGCGCTCTTGCACGGATTGGAGCCGCTCGACCGGATGGGCCAGATCACGGTGCGCGCTTCGATCCGCGGAAGCGTTCTTAAGCTGACGGTGGAAGACAACGGCATCGGCATCGCCCCGGACAAGCTGGCCGAGATCCGGCGGCAGTTGAGCGGCGCTGCGCCGAAGGGAACGACGGAGCACATTGGCATACTGAACGTACACGAGCGAATCGTCGCCCATTACGGCTATCCTTACGGCATGACGATCGACAGCGAGCCCGGCCGGGGAACGACGATCGAAGCGACTCTTAAATACGAGGAGAGAACGGATAATGAAAACCATCATCATCGTGGATGACGAATCGTTGGTGCGCGTCGGCTTGCAGTCGATCATTCCATGGGAGGACTACGGCTACTCCGTGTCCGGCGTATACCATAACGGCCGGGAAGCGCTCGACGCCTGCATGCGCGCGATGCCCGACGCGATCCTGACCGATATTCGCATGCCCGTCATGGACGGCTTGGAGTTTATCAAGAACGTTAGGCAAATCTCGCCGCGCGTTCCGATCGTCATCTTAAGCAGCTACGACGATTTCGAATATACGCGCACGGCCATCAAGCTGGGCGTGCAGGATTACATCCAGAAGCACCGGCTCGAGCCCGAGGAGTTGATCCGCATGCTCGACGGGCTGAAGATCGAAGAGAACGGACGCGGCGGAGAAGAAGAGCGGGCGATCAGCCAGCAGCTGAAAAAGGAGAAGGAGGAGCTGATCGTTGCGGCGACTCGGACAGCGGGCCCCGAGGGGCCGGTCTCGCCGGGAGCGTTTCGCGAGCTCGAGAAGCAAGTTGCGGAGCTGGGGCCTTACGCGTGCTGGATGACGATCCGCCCGATCGGCCCGGCTTGGCGGGACGAGAGTCTCCCGCCGTCCTATTCTTTCCTCGTGCAAGAGGAGCTGGAGCGTTACCGTTACACCGAGTATCTCGGGGCGAGAGGTTCCGTCGTTCATGCTTTATTTTACGCGGGAGAGTTTCCGAAGGGGCAGATGACGCTGCGGGAGCACGTCTTGCCGTTCTGCGAGAATCTGCTGGACACGCTGCGGCAGAAGTGCAACGCGGACTTCGCGATCGGGATCGGCCGGCCGGGCCCTTTAGAGGAATACGAAGCGACGTACCGCGGGGCGGGGGATGCGCTGGCTTCTTTGTTTTACGGCGACGGTGACATCGCTCTCGACGCCGGCGCGTTCGTGTGGACGGAATATACGGAAGAGCAATGGCTCGACCTCTATAAAACGCTGAAAAAGTACGTGCAGCAAGAGAAGTTCGCTGAGCTGCTCGCCTGGCTGGATGATTTGCCTTCCTCAGGGTCGGGGCTCTTACGGCCGCGGGATTGGCTGCGAATTGGCGGCATGCTGGCGACGCAGACGACCGACTTCCTGATCGAGCATTACGCCTTGGACGTCGACAAGATCAAGCAGCATTTCGGCGATCTGTGGCCGCTGGAGCGCCATATCGGCTGGCCACAGCGCAAAAACGGCTGGATCGCGGCGATCCGGCTCGTCTTCGAACGGACGAATGCGTTGATTGCTTCTGTGCGGACGAACAAGGCATGGCTTGTCAAGATCAAAGCCTACGTGAACGAGCGTTACGCCGAGCCCATCCGCCTGGAGGCCGCGGCCGCACACGTCTATTGGAGCGAAAACTATTTCAGCCAGCGCTTCAGCCAGGAAACCGGCATGACTTTCTTGGAATACGTCGCCGGCGTCCGGATCGCGGCAGCCAAAGAGCTGCTGAAGAGCGGCGACCGTTCGACCGAGGATATCGCCGCCACGGTCGGTTACGTGAACGCCAACTATTTTGTGAAAGTGTTCAAGAAAACAACGGGACTGACGGTGTCGGAATTCAAAGCCCAACATAAATCGTAGATTCGGGCATGAGATCGGAGAATCGGGAATCGGCCGGGGACAGAAGCGGAATATCCGGCATCAAAGCGAGGGGACTGTGCATGGAACGGAACGCGGCTCGAACTTACAATCGAAGACATCGGGAAACAAAAGAAATGTGGTGGTCTATGTACGGTCCAATGAACAAGCGATTACATGCGGCGGCGTTCCTGCTGCTGGCCTTCGTCTTATCGGCCGGCTGTTCGAAAGGGGATTCCTTGCGGGCCGGAGATCCGGACGCGACGTCTAAAGCCGCGGGTCCCCAGGTCACGCTGCAAGTATGGGGGGACCTGGGCAACCAGGTCGCGCTCGAAGCTTCGTTCAGACGCATCAACGAGAACTTCATGAGGCTTCATCCGAACATTCGCCTTAATTACAAGTACGTCCAGACGCCCGAAAGCCTCGATTTCGGCGTCCTGTCCAACGAGCTCCCGGACGTCTTCTACGTCCAAGGGAACAAAACGACCAAGATGAGAGAACTCGCCCTGAACGGATATTTGCTGCCGCTCGACGATTACGGGCTGGACTTGCGAAGATTCCCGGAAGGGGCCGTGCAATACGGAACGGTCGATGGCACGCTGTATTCCTCGTTGCCGGCTTTCATGGACACGCAGCTCGTTTACTACAACAAGGACGTTTTCCGGAAGTACGATCTTGCTCCTCCCCGCACGTGGGACGATTTCGTCTCGCTGCTCGACGTCCTGGTCTCCCGGGGCGTAACCCCGATCTCCATGCCCGGCACGGAGTACAAGGAACGTTCGTGGCTGAGCTACGCTTTCCTGGCGCTGTTCGCCCCCGAGCAATCGGAGGCGCTCATGAACGACAAGCCCGGCGTCCGCTTGACGGATCCCGCGATCGTTCAAGGCTTGCAAGCGTTTCGCGATTTCGCGGAAAAAGGCTATTTCGGCCGCGACTACGTGACCCAGGACAGAGTCGGCTGGCAGCTCTCGTTTACGAACGGCGACGCCGCGATGATCGTGGACGGAAGCTGGAACAATTTGTTGTATGAGAACAGCGGAGTGAACGTGGGGAAGTTTTACGTGCCGAATCCGGAGGGCAAACGCATCGCTCCGATCAGCTACAACAACTGGACGACGTATGCGGTCTCCCGCAACTCGAAGTATCCCGACCAAGCCGTCGAGTACTTGAAATACCTGAATTCCAGAGAAGCGCAGCAGTTGCTCGGTGACGATACGGGGATGATTCCGATCCTGGACGATATTGAGCCGCAGCCATCGATTCAGGACTTGATGAGCTACGACGACGGCGTCGACAATTTCACGACGATCATGGCCCATCTGTCCAAGAGGGACATGGACGCGCCCGCGCTCTACCGGCAGACGGTATTGGCGGAGCTGCTCACCTCCAAGCTGGACGGCCGGGAAGCGGCCGAGCTGCTGGAGCAAGCGATCGACTACGTCGATCCGAAACTTAATCAAACCGCGACCAATCAGGGAGGTTCCACCCCATGACCAAGAAAAGAGTATTCGGCCTCGCCCTCGCGACGGCATTGTCGCTTGTCGTCAGCGCCTGCGGAGGAGCGAACAACAACGAACCGGCGGCAAGCGGAGCTGCGAGCAAGCCGGCGGCAAGCCCGTCCGCGTCCGGCGGAGAGAAAGCCGCGGCACCGGTCAAAATCAAATTTTTCGGCATGAACATGGCGTACACCTCGATGGAGGAGATGGGCGCCGAGCTGCAAAAGAAGATGCCTCAATACGATATCGAGCTGCTGACAGTCGACACCGGAACGATCGATACGTCGATCCGGACCGGCATCGCGGGAGGAAGCCCCGCCGACATCTATTTCTACTGGCCGCAGAACATGGCCAACATCGTCAAGGATAAGCTCGCGCTCGACTTGACGCCCTATCTCGAAGCGAACGGCGGCGAGTGGAAGAACACGTTCACGCCGGAGCTGCTCGACCTGGGCAAGATCGACGGCAAATACTACAACGTTCCTTTTGGAAGCGCTTATCCGGTCATTCTCGTAAACAACGAGATTTTCGAGAAAGCCGGCGTAGAGCCGAAGCAAAAGATGACTTGGGCGGAATTTATGGCGGCTTGCGAGCAGATCAAGACGAAGACAGGCGTCTCCCCGTTCGCCGTCAGCTCCGAACCCGACCGTCAAAGCTGGTTGATTCGCCAAGGCGTCATGAGCCTCGCGAACGGAGACGGCAAGCTTGAGGCGCTGTCCAAAGGCGAAGTCGCGACCGACAGCGGCTACTACGAAACGGCCCTTAACAACATTAAAGATCTGTATAAAAAAGGTTACTGGTATCCGGGCGAAGGCGCTCTGAATATCACTCGCGACGAGATCAACGCTGCGTTCCTTCAAGGGAAAGTCGGCATGCTGGCCGAAGTGGCCGGAACGGCTCTGTCGATCTCGGAAAAAGCCGAGTTCGGCGTGACGGTCGTGAAGTGGCCGGCGATGGGTCCGGAAACGGTGCTGCTGGGCGGAGCCAACGGTTATTTCATCCCGGCCAACGCGGCCAATCCGGACGCGGCCGTGGAAGTGCTGAAGACGCTGCTCGGCTCGGATATCCAATCGATCCATTTGTCGCACGGCTATCCGCCTGCGAATCGGACGATCAAGGTCGAGAACCCGGTGCTGCAGCAGATCATGACGTTCACGGAAGATCTGTATCCGTTCGAGTTCCATACGAAAGAAGCGAAGATGAAGAGCTACTACGAAGGCGAAATGGTTCCCAACTACCTGATGGGAGCGAAAATCAAAGACGTGCTCGGCCAATTGGATAAACTGCGTGAGAACGCCTTTAAGTAAGGAGAATGCGGAATGGCTCAACATCCGACGAGACGGAACATTTTATTCGGCATCTTGTTGTTAGCGCCGGCGGCTGCAGCCATTATCGCGACTACGTTGCTGCCCGTGCTGTCCAACCTGGTCATCGCTTTTCAGGACTGGAACGGTTTCGGGGCGGCGACGTGGATCGGCTTCGACAATTTTAGCAACGCCTTTTCGGATAGTTATTTTATCGAGAGCATGAAGGCCTCGTTTTTCATCGGGATCTTATCCACGCTGGGCGCCGTACCGTTAGGCGTCCTTCTCGCGGCTTGCGTTTTCAAGGTCGGCAAGTACGAGGGCTCGGCCTACCGGGTCGTCCTGTTCGTCCCGGTCATGATCCCGCTGGCCATCATCGGCTTGCTGTTCACGTTCCTGCTGAACCCGGAGATGGGGCTGATCAACAAGGTGCTCGAGCTTCTCGGCATGGGAAATCTGCAGCGCGCCTGGCTGGCCAATCCCGACACGGTGCTCTGGGTCATCGCTATGATCGGCGCCTGGAGAATGGCGGGACTCACGATGATGCTCAGCTTCGCCTCGATGATCTCGATTCCGGGGGAATTGTTCGAATCGAGCCGATTGGACGGCGCGGGGTACCCACGCCAGTTTTTCTCCATCGTGCTGCCGCTTATTCGTCCGTCGCTGCAAGTTTCTACCGTATTTTCGTTTATCGTGCTCGTGTCCACCTACGATCTGGTCTACATCATGACGCGGGGCGGACCGGGAACGGTCTCGCAGACCGTGCCGATCTATATGATGAAAACGGCGTTCACGTACAGTAATTTCGGCTATTCGGCTACGCTGGGGCTGTTGTTCTCCGTGGCGGGCATTCTGGCGATCGTCTTGCTGCAGCGCCTGTTTAAGGGGGAGAACTATGAAGTTTAGCGAAAACTCCGAACGGCTCGAACGCTGGATCACGCGCGTCGTTCTTCTCTTCTTCGTGGCGATCACGATCTATCCGATCGTGTTCGTCACTATCAACTCATTGAAGAGCACGGACGAATTCTACGCGAACGTCTGGGCGCTTCCGAAGGCGATCCACTGGAGCAACTATTCCGAAGCGTGGTTCGACGCGAAGATCGGCCAATATTTCACGAACAGCACGATCGTTGTCGTCATAGCGGTGCTGATCATCTCGGTGTTCGGGGTCATGGCGGGCTACGCGCTCGGCCGGTTGAACCTTCCGTATGCCGAAGCGATCCTGCTCTTTTTTCTGGCGATGAAAATGGTGCCCCACGAATCGCTCGTCATGCCGCTCTATCTGATGATGAGCCGGATGGGCATTATCGGGGAGCATATCTCTCTCATTCTGCCGTATGCGGGGTGGGGGCTGCCGATCGCCGTCTATATTTTGAAAAACTATTTTCAATCGATTCCGAATTCGCTCCTTGAAGCCGCTCGGATCGACGGAGCCTCGGAGTGGCTGTCGTTCCGCAAGATCATGGTGCCGCTGGCGATGCCGGCGATCGCGACCGTTATCATTTTCAACTTCGTCTCTCTATGGGGCGAGCTGCTATGGGCGACCGTAGCGCTGTCGACGGCGACGATGAAGACGCTGCCGCTCGGCATCATCGTGTTCCAATCCGAATTCGCGACCGACTGGGGACCGTTGTCCGCGGCGATCTGCATGGTCATGCTGCCGCTCGTCCTCGTGTTCCTGTTCATGCAGAAATATTTCGTGCAAGGTATTACGGCCGGCGCCAACAAAGGCTAATCCGGGGAGAAAAGAAGGGAGAGAGGGGCTATGACCGACCGCGTATACGAGCTGTTCCTGCAGCCTCCCAACGAATACCGCGGCAAGCCTTTTTGGAGTTGGAACGGCAAGCTCGAGAAGGAAGAATTGCTTCGGCAGATCGGCGTGTTCCACCGGATGGGATTGGGCGGTTTCTTCATCCATTCCCGGACGGGTCTCGTTACCGAGTATCTGGGAGAGGAATGGTTCGAATTCGTCGAGGCTTGCACGCTGGAAGCCGAGAAACTCGGCATGGAAGTGTGGATCTACGACGAAGATCGCTGGCCCAGCGGCACGGCCGGGGGGATGGTTACCGAGGAGCCCCGGTTCCGGTTGAAATTCATTCAACTGCGGGTCGTTCCCGCGGAGGAATTCGACTGGACTTTGTCGGTGCCGGATCCGGAAGCGTTAGTAGCGGCCTTCGCTTGCCGGTTGGAGGGCGTCGCTTATTCCGACAGCGTTCCGTTGGCGCACGGGGAGCTCCCGGGGGCGGGAACTTCGGTCTTGTTGTTCGAGATCGTCGAGATGAACAAGGACAGCTTCTATAACGGATACACGTACGTGGATACGATGAACCGCGAAGCGACGGACCGTTATCTGGAGATCACGCACGACCGCTACAAGGAACGCGTGGGCCGGCATTTCGGGCGAGCGATCCAGGGCGTATTCACGGACGAACCGCACCGCGGGGCACTGATGGACGGCTTCGGCATCACGAACGAGCTTCGGCTGTGGAGCGTGCCTTGGACGTATACGCTGTTCGACGATTTCGAGCGGGCTTTCGGCTACGACTTGCGCGGCAGGCTGCCGGAGCTGTTCCTGAAGCCGGAGGGCAGGCTCGTCTCCCAAGTGAAATGGCATTACGTCGAGCTGACGCAACGCCTTTTCCTGGAGCACTACCTGAAGCCGATGCAAGCTTGGACGAGGGAGAACGGCTTGCGGCTGACCGGCCACATGCTGCACGAAGACACGTTGACGGCGCAGACGGCGTACCTCGGTTCGGCGATGCGTTTCTACGAATACCAGGACGACCCGGGCGTCGACGTGCTTCGCGAAGGCAATCGTCAGTATTGGCTCGTCAAGCAGCTATCGTCGGCAGCTAGGCAACTAGGCCAGAAATGGCTTTTGTCGGAGCTGTACGGCTGTACGGGCTGGCAGATGACTTTCGAATCGCACAAGGCGGTCGGGGATTGGCAGACGTTGTTCGGCATTAACATCCGCAATCATCATCTGTCCTGGTACACGATGGAGGGAGAGTCGAAGCGGGATTATCCGGCAAGCATCTCTTTCCAATCGGCTTGGTGGGACGAATACGATTTCGTGGAGACATACTTCTCCCGGTTCGGCTTGGCGTTGTCCCAGGGCGAGCGCAAGTGCGACGTGCTCGTGATGAACCCGGTGGAGAGCGTCTGGTGCCAGGTGTATCCGGGCTGGTCGATCGATATGAAGACGCAGTCCGCTGACGTGCAAAAGCTGGAAGACCAGTATCGCGATACGTTCCACTGGCTCGCGGGGGCGCAGGTCGACTTCGATTATGCCGACGAGGAGATGCTCGGGCGATTGTACTCGGTCGAAGCCGGGGGCGTTGGCGCGCCAGTGTTCCGGGTCGGACAAGCGGCGTATCGCGTCGTACTCGTCACGGGCATGGCCACGATTCGCGAAAGCACGGTGGCCGCGCTGGAGAAGTTCGCCGAAGCCGGGGGCCGGGTCGTATTCGCGGGCGAGGTTCCCGCGTACGTCGATGCGCTCCCTTCGGATCGATGTGCGCGGTTGGCGGCTAGGTCGGTGTCGGTTCCGTTCGACGGCGACGACATGGTAGAAGCCGTTCGCGGCGGACAGAGCGCGCCGGTACGGGTCGTCGACGCCGCGACGGGATCTCCGGCGACGGATATTTTCTGCCGGTTGAACGAGGACGAGAACGGGCGCTATTATTTCGCGCTGCTGAACGTCAATCCAGGCGTCGCTTACGACGTTCGGATCGAGCTCGGCGTCGTTGGCTCAATCGAGGAGTGGGATTGCAAGACAGGCGGGAAGCAGTCGGTATCTTGCGAAAGCGGCGACGGGAAGCTGATCTGGACCGTTCGGTTCCATCCGTCGGAAGAGCATCTATATGTTATCGATGGGAAGGAGCCGGTAGCGGAGTCGACCAGTGCGGCCGTCGTCGGGTCGACAACGACAACGACAACGACTACGCCTACGTCGCTGTCGAGGCCTATTCGTCTGGATGGCGCTTATCCTTACCGTTTGAGCGAGAGCAATGTCTGTGTGCTGGACATGGCGAGCTACAGGATCGCGGGCGGAGTATGGAGCGAGAAGGCGGAAATTCTGCAAGCAGACCGGAGCATTCGCGCCGAGCTCGGGCTGCCGCTCAGAGGCGGACGGATGATCCAGCCGTGGTACGCCGCGCTGTATCATCGTGAGCTGAACGAGACGGCGACTCCGCTCGAGCTGCGATTCGAGTTTTCGGCGGATGTCGTCCCGGAAGACGACTTATGGATCGCGATCGAGCGGCCGGACCTGTTCGAGATTTCGGTTAACGGTGTTGCGGTCGACCGCACGGTTGCGGACGGCTGGTGGGTCGATCCTTGTTTCGCCAAGATCAGGCTCCCGGGAGCGCTGCTGCGGTTGGGCGAGAACCGGCTGGAGCTGAAGACCGCTTTCCGAAACGAGATCAATCTGGAAACCGTCTATTTGCTGGGAGAGTTTGGCGTACGGTTGGACGGCGTACGGAGATGCCTAGTCGCCTTGCCGGAGACTGTCCCTTTCGGGGATCTGACCGTTCATGGTTTTCCGTTCTACGGCGGCAAGCTTGGTTATCTCGTCGATGCCGACGCGTTCGGGGCATGGCCGGAAGACGCAGGGAGAGCGATACTCAAGTTGCCTGCGTTCGACGCTGCCTGCGTGAAAGTCGGCGCGGATGGCGGGGAGACGAAGATGGTCGCCTGGCAGCCGTACGAAGCCGACGTTACGAAGGAGCTGCGCAATCGCGGTCCGCTATGCGTGGAAGTCGTGCTGACGCGGAGGAACACGTTCGGCCCGCTGCATCTCGTTCCGACGAGAATTCCGGAGTACCGACCATTCCATTTCCTGACGCAAGGGGAATCGTATACGGAGGCGTACGGCTTGATTCCTTCCGGTATTCTAGGAGTCCCGGTAATCGAGCTTCTGCGTTAGGACTGAATCAGGTGCGGGCATTAAATATTAAATTAATATCATCGGAAGCGGGGTTGTCCGGCCGTCATCGCGGCTGGGCGGCCCTTTTCCTCTAAAGAGAAAGGGGAGTTCATGAAGATGAAGGTGTTGTTGGCTCCGGATTCCTTCAAGGGAAGCTTAAGCGCCGTGCAAGCCGCGGAGATCATGGTTCGGGCCGTACGGGACGAGTTGCCGGGCGCGGAGGCGGTCGCCCTGCCGATGGCCGACGGGGGAGAAGGCACGGTCGACGCGCTCGTGACGGCGGGCGGCGGGGAGAAGCGGTTCGTGGAAGCGACGGGACCGCTTGGAGATCAGGTTCGTTCGTACTATGGGACGATCGGCGGAACGGCTGTGCTGGAAGCGGCGAACCTGTTCGGGCTGCCGATGGTGCTGGAGGCGGACCGCGATCCGTTGCGGACGACGTCGGCCGGTCTGGGCGACGCCATGCGGGCGGCGCTGGACGCCGGCTACGCGGAATTCGTCGTCGGGCTGGGCGGAAGCGCTACGAATGACGGCGGCATCGGAATGCTTCGGGCGCTTGGCGCGACGTTCCTCGATCGCTCAGGGAAGCCGCTGCTCGGGTTCGGCGCAGACTTGGCGGAGATCGCGACCGTCGATTTCTACGGGCTCGATCCGCGGCTCGCGTCCGCCCGGATTACGGTTGCGTGCGACGTCCGCAATCCGCTGCTCGGCGAGAGCGGTGCCTCGGCCGTCTACGGCCCGCAGAAGGGGGCGTCGCCGGAGCTGTGCCGACGGCTGGATGCCGCGATGGCCGCTTACGCGGACAAGGTAGAGGCCGGACGTGCTCCTCTGCGGGACGTTCCCGGAGCCGGCGCGGCGGGCGGCCTCGGCTTTGCTTTCCTGGCGCTCGGGGCGAAGCTCGCTCCAGGAGCCGAAGTGCTCGAAGCCCATCTCGGGCTGCGGGAGAAAATCCGCGACGCTGATTGGGTCGTCACCGGAGAGGGGAGAAGCGACGGGCAGACGATGTACGGCAAGCTTCCACTCCACGTCGCCCGGCTGGCCCGCGAGGAGGGCACGAAAGCCGTACTGCTGTCGGGCAGTCTCGGAGCGGAAAGCGAGAAGCTCGCGCCGAATTTCGCGGGCTGCTTCTCTATCGTCGAAGGCCCGTCCACGCTGGAAGAGTGCATGCGAAAAGCCGAGCGGGGATTGTACCGCTCGACGCGCAGCCTGATTCGTCTGATCTCCGCGGCAAGCGAATTGGCGGTTCGCGGCCCCGAGCGGGACTGAAGGTTTGAATTGGTTTGGAGGAAACGTTGGCAGAGCAGCGCGACGAACAAACCGGTCAACAGCGAGGTGGGAAGCATACCTCCTGAATTTAGAAGGGCAATTTGGAAATCCATTAAAGGATAGTCAGGTGGTTGTTTTAACAAATGACAATAAATTAAATTTCAATGCTGTCATGAAATCATTACTTTCCAGTAGCATGGATTATAAGCAAAGTGTTCCACCGTTTAGATTGGTATGGATTAATGGACAGGTATAATTTAAACGCCTTCTTTGGGAAGGCCATCGAAAAGTTCATTTACACCAAAAGGGACTGTCCTCATAAGCAGAGTTGCTCAAGACGATCGATAGACAAAGAAGGGGGATGCACCTCCGGAGAACTATGCTTGACCCACAATACTTCCAGTTAATTCCCAGAAGTTATTCGTATAATGATCGAAGACGCTTTAATGACATAGAATTCCTGACCTTGGTTGATTTATACGATTTTTACTACAAACGTTCGTCGTTTGAATCTGATCCGAGTTGCTTTGTGCAGTTTTTCCTACAAAAGTTCGCCATTTAAGCCTGGTTCGAGCTGCTTTGTACGAATTTCCGACTAACTTCCCTGCGTAAGCTCATGTGTGCAAATAGATCCGTCGTAAAAGTTTAATATCCAATAAATTGTAAACGTTGTGGGTCATGATTAGCCCGGAGGCTACCTCATACGCTCCTGAAACAACATTGTAACGGATTTCCCCATGCAGATTTCAGGAGCGTATAGCATCGGAGAGAGGTATATACCCCTTGCACCTTGTTCATCGATTATCCAGCAGAGCAACTGGGTTGTCTTATGAGACAGCCCTTTTTTCTCTAGTTACTTCCGCTTCCAAACCGTGCCGTCAGAGTAAGCGACTTTGGTGATTGTGATGTTGCGGAGGGAGCTTGTGTTGTCCTGCCACAGCAAATCCCAAGTGAATGTCGCGTAGTCGCCGGAAGAGAGCTCGAAGGTTCGAGTAATGCCTTTGAACAGGCTGGAGCCCGAAGTCGGGTCGATTACCGGATCTCCGTAATTATCGTAGCACTTAAAGGTGACGTCGAAAGAAACGATCTTCTTCTCGGTTAAATTGGCCACCCGAATATTGGCTTCCGGAGTATCGAGAACGCTGTAAGTAATGAAGGAATCGACGACTTTAAGCGGAACATACTTGTTCTTAATTAATTCCTGCTTCAGCTCTTGCTTGAATCGTGCTGTTTGCTCCTCGATGACTTTCTTGAACAGCGCGGTAAGCGTGTTCTCGAAATCCCCGGAGAAGATGTATTTATGGGCTTTGTTATAGCTCTTGCTCTCCGTAACGTTCTCCGTGTCATCGGCCCCCGTGGAGATGCTCTTGACGGCGCGTCCAAGATAATAGGTATCATCCTCACCTGGAACGGCATCCCCTGGGATGAGCTTGTAGAGATTAAAGGCGCCCTTCTTGCCCGGCTCCAAAGTCACGGAATGGCTATAGGTAAAGTTGTGCGTATCGTTGGAAGAGAACTCCTCGTAGTTCACGGTGAGGGTTTGTTTGCTGCGGTTTTTGACGTAGGTGTTGGTGATTTCCAAAGGAAGACCTGTGTAGTAAGGTCCTTTGTTCTCGGCAACCGTCTTAATAAGAGTCGTATTTCCTTTCGTGGTGAGACTTGCGCCAAGGCTGTCGGTCAGAAAACGCAAGGGCAGCATGACGCGGCCGTTCTTCTCCACTGCCGGCGTTCCCAATATCAAATACATGCCGTTAATGGTAGCGGTGTACTCCCCGATTACGATGGCGATCGTCGTTTCACCGCTATCGCTAGTGCCTATAATGCGTTTGCTGGATTTGTCCCATTGAAACTTAAGGCCCAACGCTTCAATCGTCTCTCTGGCGGAAACAAGCGTTGTTCCATTTTCCGAAATAGGCTCCTGCGCATACTGTACCTTTGTCCCATTAACATAAATGGCTTTGCTGGCAGATGCTGCTGAAGAAACCGGAACGGCCGTCACAAACAGAAGAATGGTTAAAAGCATAAGAAAAGGTATCTTTCGGTTAGTCATACGAATCCCCTATCTCTATGGTGAAATATGTAAGTCCTCATTGATTATAGCACCCGCACCTTCAGCTCACGATACTCCTGAGGGGTCATATGCGTATGCTTCTTGAACATTTTGATGAAATAGTTATGCTCCAATCCGACTTCTCTCGCGACCTCATGGATCTTCATGGCGGTTTCAGTTAGCAGGGAGGTGGCTTTGTCGACGCGACTCTCGGCAATGTATTCCGCGAGTCCGTGCCCGGTCGTTTGCTTGTACAATCTGGACAAGTAGGAGGGACTGAGATTTGTCACTTCGGAAAGCTTGGTCAAGGACAGATCCTCGTGCAAATGCTCCTTGATGTACAAGTGCAAGCGAGTGACAACAGAATTGGATTTCTCCTCTTGCTCGTCATGCCGTTTGGCGAACAGCAGAGCGACGACGTTCTCGAAATAATGCGCGGCCGCTTCCCAGTTCGGATGGTCGTCGGTTCTCATTAGCCCGTCGAAGTCTTGCTGTTCTAACAGATCCTGGGTCGCTTCCAGCCGATTCAGATAGGATAAGATCATCGTGGCTATGCTGTAATACATCTCCGTATAGTGTAAAGGATCGTGAGCCGCGGATTGCAGCATCCCGCTGCAGAGGGAGGCGAACTCCCCAGCGTCCCCGCCCTCCAAGTAAGATTCGAGTAGTGGAATATTTCTTCTCTGCCCCGCGAGGCTTGCGTTGTCTCCGGATGAATGGACGCCTTTAGAAGCCGTCCCGGGCGATCTCTCCACTGGGGGGAGGTCCGTCAGCAGACTTTCTCTGCCTAGTCCAAGTCCGCGTCCCAGCAAACGAATCAACCGATGGAAGGCGGAAGGGAGCTCTCTCCACGAACAGAAGCTGCCGGAGATTGCGAACGATATCGGAAGATGAAGCACGCCGCGGCTGGCGGACTGGACGGAATCCAGCGTTTCGTGGACGCGTTGGACGAATGCGGACATGTTAGCGCCGTCCCCTTCTTGGGGCTGGATCAGCCATATGAATTTGGCACGGTCATACGACAGAACCGCGATCCGGCAATTCGAGAAATACTCCTGAGCGATGTTGTGAATGGCAAACATCAGCAGTTCTCGATCCGCGAAGGAGTAGTCGCCCGGCCATTCATCCACGCGTCCGACGACGAGCAATACGGGATCGGCCGTGCTTAAGGAGATGTCGAGCTCCTCGAAGCGTTGTTGAATACTTTCGTTGTGCAGACGTTCGCCGTTCAGCAGGCTCAACAAATACTCTTTTTGCAGCAGGGGCTTGGCCAGATGCAGCTCTTTCCGCGCCTCCTCCATCAGCTGATCCTTCTCCCATTCCTCCTGCAAGGCGGCAATGGCATTGTGGAACGCTTCGAGAATTCTTTCGTCGCCTTCCGTCTTTAATACGTAATCCAGGCCCCCGTGCCGCATGGCGGTCTGCACGTAGGAGAAATCGTTATACCCGGTCAGAAAAATCGTTTTGCAGAAGGGCCATTGTTTCTTAATGATTTGTTGCAGCTCCAGCCCGCTCATGCCGGGCATTCGAATGTCGGCAATCACGATATCGATCTTATGCGCCGATAGGAGGGCTAGCGCTTCCGAAGCCGAGTAGGCTTTCAGAACGTCGAGCTCCACGGATTCGAGCTCCAGGAACAGGTCGTACAATCCGTCTACTATAAACGGTTCATTGTCGATAAGCAGTAATCTGTACATATAATAACAACTTCCTTTCTCCGGTTACATGGACGTCGTTCGAGGCAATCGGATCGTGACTGAGAACCCTCCGGATTCCCCCTGAGCAATGACAAGGCCGTATTCGGCGCCGAACTGCAGCTGCAAGCGTCTGTGCACGTTGAGGATACCCGTCGTCTCCAGCCCGGCATCTTGTACGTCCAGCTTCCTCCGAAGATTCGCGATCAATTCCTCATCCGCCAATTCCCCGTTATCCTCCACCCGAATGAGCAAGTCCGCCTGATCCTCGGCGAATTGTACCGTCAGCTTCGCACCTGTTTCTTTCTCTTCCAACCCGTACTTGTACGCATTTTCGAGAAGCGGTTGGATAATGAGGCGAGGCACCGTCAGGTCGACATACGACGCCGGCAGTTCTCCGAACGCGACCTCGATCTGGCCGGCGAATCGCATCTTCTGAATTTCTACATAGTTTTTGGCGTGCTGCACTTCTTCGGCCAAGGTGACGGTATCGCTGGAGTTGCGCGTAATAAATTGAAAGTAATCGGACAAGTACTTGGAGAAGCGGATTTGATTTTCGTCCCGACTCTTCTTGGCAAGCCGATACAGGATAAATAAGCTGTTGTACAGGAAATGGGGATTGATCTGCGACTGCAGTTGTTTGAGCTCTGCGTGCTGCACGCGGAATTTCTGCTCGTACACTTCCTGAATCATCTGCTGAAGCCGTTGAACCATGGCGTTGAATTGCGTGTACAAGTACTGGAACTCATCGCGGCCCCGATAGTCGAAGGCGACGCTCAGGTTACCATGCTCCACTTTGCGAAAAGCGCGCACTAGGGTTCTTAACGGCCGGTGAATGAGACGGTACACCGAATACGACACGATCATAATAACGATAAGCGTCAGGATAGAGATCATCCAAAACCAGACGGTATATCGGTCCAGCGGGCCGAGTACGGTGCTCTCTCGCTCATACATGATCAGCGTTGTGCCTAACGTTTTCGATTTCTCGAAGGCGATTAAATACTTCTGTCCGTCGACGGTTGCCGAATGAAGCTCCGCATTGTCGGCATTGTCCGCTTGAATGACGGAGTTGATGGCTTGCAGGAAGCCTTCGGGCTCATCGCCGCCGATCCTCCAGCGGTCCTCGAAATGGACCAGCATCGTATTGCCAGCCGTGTGGTTCGTAAATTGCAGCAGAGCGTTTTTCAGCAGTGGGATCGAGATTTCGATATCGACGACAAAATCGGGCGGCTGCCGATTCGACTTGATCGGGTACGGCAAACTGATGAACAGGCGGTCCTGCCAGTAAATAAAAGGGGACTCGAAGTGATTGGTAAGGACGTTAAGCGCATCGAATTCATCTTGTTGAATGGTACCGAAGTTGTCGTCCGAGATCGTCCTGTCGATGGAGGGAATATGAACGCTGGCTTCTTGGATATAGGTGCTTGAGTTCTTAATGACGGACAGTTCCTTCTGCAGGTTGCGGATGGCTCCCCGCTGCTCGTAGTAGTTCATAATCTCCGTACGATTGCTTAATAGATCGAGGTCGTCATAGCGGGCGAATTCCCGCATGATGGCAATCGTGCGTCCGAATTCGTTCTCCAGCGTGCTATTGTAGAAGTGAACCTTCGATAGCATGGAGTTCGTAATTTCCGATTTTACGCTGGCCGAGCCGTACTTGTTCATGACAAGGCTGAGCGTGAACAGCGGCGTCAACACGATCAGGAAGGTGATGATGAGCTTCGGGTATATTTTAATCGTATCGAAAAGCGCTTTCATGATGTTCCCCACCTAGCTTCGTCAGAATATGTAACAGTTGATTCGCTAATCGCGGGCTGGATTCCTGTCACGCCGCGTCTCACGTCAACAGAAAACGATAAACGTAAAAAGAGTTCTATATAGGATCAAAATCCAGCTCATTATAATCGACATTGTAAGCGATTCCAATACAATGGAGGTTATGGTGGATGATGGAGCTGAAATTTGCCAGACGATTTGCGCTTCCTATTTTACTATTGGTTGCTTTGCTGGGGGAGAACTTCGTCGGATTGTTGCCTAAAGCGGAGGCGTCGGCCACGGTAGATATTACGCCGGTGGAGACGGATGAAGTTCTGCATAATCCCGGCATGGGGCTGACTGTAACCGAGATCGCTTATCCGGGCTTGATGGATATGGGGGTCTCTTCAGGCTTCGAAGAAGTGGACATTGTCGCGATCGCTACGACATGGGGGTATATCGAGAGGGAGGAAGGAGTATACGATTGGTCGTACGTCGATCAGCTCTATAATTACTGGGTGTCCAAGGGCAAGAGAATCGCTTTCAAATTGTCCGTCGAGCCTTTCTATTACGCGGACGGTCACCAGGAGCTGCTGCCGGAGTGGCTGTTCACGGAATACAATCTGCCTTATCAATACCAGACGTTCGGCGGAGGAAGCGACGCGAAATGGGTGGATCAGAACGATCCGATCTATAAAGAGAAGCTGACTGCCTTTATGACCGAATTCGCTAATCGCTACAAATACGACCCGAATGTGGAATACGTCGATCTAAGAACGTACGGCTTGTGGGGAGAAGGGCAGACCGGCTATGTGTATCCGACGACCGAGAGCAGAAGATCGGCTTTTATCGGCTTGATCGACATCTGGAACAACGCCTGGGAAGGAAGAAAATGGCTGCTGCAAAATAATATTCTGGAAGGCACGGCATGGCCGGACGATCATGCTCCGTCTTATAAGGATTACGAGGACTTTCTGTACATGTCGGCCTACGACTACAGCGCTTCGAAGCCGCGAATTTCTTTCCGCAGGGACGGCATTCCGGATTTTTACCGCGATTACGAGAAGCAGCTGCTGGACGATGTTTTCTTTAATACCGATTTGCCGTTAGGCGCGGAATATTGTTTCGCTTATGAGCATTACAAAAGCAGCAATAAAGTCGAATGGGCCAACAATGAGATAATCGACAAAATGCATTTCAACTTCTTGAATTTGCCGGGGTGGGAGCCTGCGCACGATGCAGACGATTATTACAATGAACGACCGGATGAAGTCCGCAGAATGTTAAAAAACATCGGATACCGCTTTGTCCTGACGAATGCGCAGTATCCGGCGGAGGTGGCGGCCGGCGAAAGCTTTACGTTCGATCATACTTGGGTGAACCGGGCGACCGGCAAATCGCCGGAGCAATATCCGCTGAAAATCTACTTGGTAGACGGCAACGGCCGAACGGTCTGGTATGGAACGGACTCTGAGTTCGATCAACGCCGCTTCTTCAAGGGCAATTCCTATTCCGCTCAGTCTACGTTCAGTCTCCCTGCCCATCTGAAAGGCGGCACCTATGACGTCAAAATTGCAATGGTAGATCGACTGTCGGGGAATCCCGCGATCGAGTTGGCCATTGAGGGGAAAGACGCCGAGAAGAGATATACAATCGGCCAAGTGACGGTCATCCCGTCGCTGCCAACGCTTGAGGCAGCCAAAGCCTACGACGTCGGCGGGACGCCGGGAACGGCAAGCGGGGATCAACTGGTACTGAAGTTCGATTACGCGACCAACGGCAACGTAAATCCGGTTGCCGGAAAGCTCGTATTGTCGAACGGCCATACGCTCGGCACGTATCCTTCTTTTGCTTGGAGCGGCGACAATCGGACGTTAACCATCACCTTAGGCAATAACCCGACGGTCGAGGCCGGCGATACAATCTCTCTGACGGCAGGCAACGGCATTAAGGACTCGATAGGACGAGTCGAAGTGGTAACTGCTGAGCCGATGACGATATCGGGCAGCTTTAATCCAATGTATCAGTTATCGGAGCAGTATTCCTCGGTGCAAGGGCAGAACGGCTGGCGCTACATGTATCACGACGGCAACGGGTATGTGGATATGGCATGGGACGGGGCCAAATGGAAAGGGCCGGATGCTATCTCCTACTTGTTCATCGAACGCTCCGCGCACATGCTTGCGGAAACGTATGATGCTGTGCCGACCTGGGAAGCGCCGTTCGATGGAACCGTCCGCATCCGCGGCACGGCGAAGATGGATGACGACGGAGGGAATGCGTGCTACGGATGCGGGGACGGGATACGCACGAAGATTATGAGGAACGGATCGCAAGTATGGCCGTCCTCAGGATGGCAGTCGATTCAAGCTACGGATCTGGTCGGCGTCTCGCATGATGCCACGATTGAAGTCCAGCAAGGGGACCGCCTTTACTTCGTCATGAACCGCAATGGCAATCCCTACTTCGACGGCGCCAGCTGGAATCCTGCGATAGAGTACATCGCGTAACGGCCAGCCTGTCGACTTGCTTCCATATCAACAGAAAACGATAAACGTAAAAAGAGTTCTATATAGGTTCCAGGCCGAGCTCATTATAATTAAGACTGCAAGCGATTCCAACACAGCCGATCGAAAGGGGAAACACAGAATGAAAGGCCACAAGTCGCATCGATTGTTCCTGATAGCTCTTACCTTACTGCTCGGGCTGACAGCCTGCAGCCAGAACAAAGAAAATGCCGCATCGTCCGAGACGCCGTCCTCTCCCGCATCGCCGTCCGCTTCGTCATCCGGCGCGGAGGAATCGCCCGATCCGTTCGGGAAGTACGATCCTCCGATTACGATCTCGACCGTCAAGGTGTTTAACTCGGCCGATAAATTCGAACCGGGAGAAACGCCGGAGAAAAACATTTGGTCCGACGCGATCCTGGCGGACCTGGGCATCGCCCTCAAGCTGAATTGGTCCGTCATCGGCGACGAGCCGGGCGGAGCGGGGGAGCAGAAGCTGAACATCACGATCGCTTCCAACGATATTCCGGACATTATCCCGGTCAACGCCAAGCAATTGAAGCAGCTGGTGGATAACGATATGGCGGAGGACCTGACCGGTGCCATCGAGAAATACGCATCCCCTCAATACAAGAAATTCCTGGAGTCCAACGGCGGATTGGCTTTGAAAACGGCCACCTTTGACGGGAAAGTAAGGGCGCTTCCGGTCACGACCGCCGGACTCGACGACGCGCCTATGATCTGGATCCGGAAGGATTGGCTGGATAAGCTGCAGCTGTCGGAACCGAAGACGATGGACGACATTCTGGCCATCTCCGATGCGTTCACGAACCGCGATCCGGACGGCAACAACCAGAAGGATACGTTCGGCCTCGGGATCGGCAAGGATCTGTATAACGGCGGGCTGCATGATCTGACCGGTTTCCTCGAAGGCTACCATGCCTACAAGAATCTGTGGATCGAGGGTGCCGACGGCAAGCTCGTCTACGGCGGCATTCAGCCAGAGATGAAAACCGCTCTTGCCAAGCTGCAAGAGATGTTCAAGACCGGTCAGATCGATCCCGAGTTCGGAGTGAAGGATGCCGGCAAGGTTAACGAGTCGGTCGTCTCCGGCAAGATCGGAATGTTTTATGGCGCGCATTGGAACGCCTTCTGGCCGCTGCCGGATTCCTACAAGCAGGATCCGAACGCCGTCTGGAAACCGTATCCGATCGTGTCCTCCGACGACAAGCCGGCATCTCCGTCCATCGGACTCGGCGCAGGTAGCTATTTCGTCTTCAAGAAGGGTGCCGCCCATCCTGAGGCGATCGTTAAGCTGGCGAACTATTATGCGGATAAAGAATACGGGTGGGATACGGGCGGCATCGACTTGTCGTTCCATCAACCGGTGCCTAATCCAGACGGCTACATCCGTTGGAGGTTCGCTCCCGTGTACGCAACGGATCCGGAGCAGAACATCAACATTTACCGCGGGCTTAAGGCCGTCGTCGAGAACAACGATCAGAACGCGCTGAAGAACCTGCAGGTGAAAGACAACTACGACAATTACACGAAATTCACGAAGGACGGCGATCAGAGTCAATACGCCACCGCGCTCTGGACCGCTCCCCAAAACTCGGGGTTAAGCGTTCTCGACTATTATCTGAGCAACGGACTGGGGCAGGCGGATCGATTCTACGGCTCCAAGACTGACGCGATGGTCGATAAACAGTCGACGTTGGAGAAGCTGCAGCTGGAATCGTTCACGAAGATCGTCATGGGGGCCGCTTCGATCGATGCGTTCGACCAGTTCGTCTCCGATTGGAAGAAGCTCGGCGGAGATGCGATTACGCAGGAAGTCAACGATTGGTATGCCGCTAACAAATAAACGTGTGGAGCGGGAGGTGCGGAAATCCTCCGCATCTTCCGCCAAATCGAACTATGGAATTTGGAGGGAGTCAGATGCTCTCGCATAGATGGAAAAGGCTCCTGCCGCTGCACTTGATGCTTTTGCCTGCCCTGGCGCTGCTGTTGATCTACGGTTATGGACCGATTACGGGCATCGTCATCGCTTTCCAAAAGTTTATGCCTTCCAAAGGGATGTTCGGCTCGCCGTTCATCGGATTGGATAATTTCAAGTACGTGTGGAGTTTGCCGGATACGAAGCAAGTGCTCGCGAACACGGTCATTATCGCGCTTTGCAAAATCGTGCTGAATCTGATCGTCCCCATCGTTCTGGCGCTGCTGCTGAATGAAATTCGCCTGAAGCTGTTCAAGAGAACGGTGCAGACGATCATCTATTTGCCTTACTTCTTATCTTGGGTGCTGCTGGGCGGCATCTTGATCGACATTCTGTCGCCGTCTCAAGGAATCGTTAACGATCTGTTACGCGCTTTCGGATTCAAGCCCGTGTTTTTCCTCGGAGATCCGAGCTGGTTCCGCTTTACGGTCGTCTTTACGGACTTGTGGAAGGAAGCCGGCTTTAACACGATCGTGTTTCTGGCCGCGGTCACGAACGCCAATCCGTCTCTGTACGAAGCCGCTGTGATCGACGGGGCGAACCGGTGGAAGCAAACGTTGAGCATTACGCTGCCTTCCATGCTGCCGGTTATTATTTTGCTCGCTACGCTTAGTCTCGGCAACGTGCTGAATGCGGGATTCGATCAAATTTTTAACTTATACAGTCCGCAGGTGTATAGCTCGGGAGATATTTTGGATACGTTCGTCTATCGGATCGGACTAATCGATACGCAGTATGGCGTGGCGACCGCGGTCGGCTTGTTCAAATCCGTCATCTCGTGCTTGTTCATCTCCGTCTCGTATGCGCTGGCTTATCGGTTGGCGGGCTATCGAATCTTTTAGAGAGAAGTGTAACGGATATGGTTGGAAAAATGTCTACCTCCAGAATCGCATTTAACATGGCGAACTATAGTTTTCTGACGATCATGTGTTTGCTGGCGCTCTTTCCTTTTCTTAACGTGCTGGCGTTGTCCCTTAGCAACAAGACGGCGGCGGCCGCGGGCTTGGTTAAGCTATGGCCGGTCGATTTCACCCTTTCTTCTTATCAATTCGTTTTTTTGCGGCACGAGTTCTTTACCGCTCTCGGCATTACGCTCGAACGCGTTCTGCTGGGGACCGCGCTAAGCATGCTCATCTCGGTCCTGGCCGCCTATCCGCTGTCCAAGGAAGAACGGGCTTTCCCGGGTCGCACGCTGTATGCCTGGGCTTTCGTCTTTACGATCCTCTTTAACGGGGGATTAATTCCTTGGTATATGACCATTAAAATGACGGGCATTCTCGATTCCATATGGGCGTTGGTGCTTCCGGGAGCGGTACAGGTGTTCAACTGCCTGCTGCTGCTGAACTTCTTCCGCGGCTTGCCGAAGGCGTTGGAGGAGGCGGCATTCGTAGACGGCGCGAGTCACTGGACGACGTTGGGACGGATCTTCGTTCCTCTCTCGGCTCCGGTGCTGGCTACCGTTACGCTGTTTACCGTTGTGGGGCACTGGAACTCCTGGTTCGACGGGATCGTGCTGATGAATTCGCCTTCGCATTATCCGTTGCAAAGCTATTTGCAAACTGTTGTCGTCAAAATGAACACGTCGACGTTCGCCAATATCGACCCCGTGCAGGCGAAGCTGCTGGGCGAAATCTCGGACCGAACAGTGAAGGCCGCACAAATCTTCATGGCGACCTTGCCCGTGCTGTGCGTCTATCCGTTCCTGCAAAAATATTTTATGTCCGGGATCGTGCTGGGCAGCGTGAAAGAGTAACCGAGACTGGAGGCAAAAGCTTGTCTATGAATGCGATCGATATTACAGGCAATTGGGAATCCGATGTGTTGCCGGCTGATCGGCTCCAGACGAGAGAACCGGAAGTGAAGCAGGGACAGACGACTGTCTTTCGCCAAAGGCTGCAGGCTCCTGCGGGAATTCATGCCCTGGAATTGGTCTATTGGCCGGATCAGGACAGCCGCTTGGGCAAAGCGATCGAGGAGAAGTTCGACGGCTTCGACGGTCTAAGTATCAACGGCAGCTCCGTACGAGTGGCTTTTCTGAAGATGGAAGGGACCAGGGAAGGCTATCGAGCTCTTGTCCAACTGGAAGAGGAGGCTCAAGGCTCCGAGAGGGAATTGCAGCTCGCGCTCACCTTGTGCGCTTCGAGACCGCTGCACACGAGACTGATCGGGGACGTCGGACGGAACGAAGGCGGAGGCGTTTATCAGGCGCTTCCGCCGATCTCCGATGGGCAGCTGGCGATCGTCAGAGGCATCCCGTTCCATCTGTCCGAGCTTAACGAATTCGAGATTGACGATCTGGTGAAGGACTCCCCGGGCGATCGGGGGAGCTTGCATCCTTGGAACGACGGAATGACGCTCCCGTGTTATGGCGCGAAGGTTCGAACCGCTCATTTTCTCGGCATGATTCACAGCATCGACGTTGCGAACGGGTCTTGGTTTTCGCCGAAGGGAGATCACGGCTATTCCCACTTTGTTGGAGACAAGGCCGGGGAAATCGCAATTCGCTGGACGGACGGGGAAGAGACTGTCGTTCCGCTCGTATTCGGATTCAACATGTGGTACTCCCGCGCGTGGGACATGTTCTGGCATTGGTGGATGTACGGCCAGTATATCGGCCATCTGGACGAGCAAATGTTCAGCGGCCGGGACGATGGAAGGGAGATCGTCGAGGAAGCCGTCGCTCTTGTCGACGGCATTCGGGCGATGGGCTCGTTAAGCTCCAACGCCCGGTTCGTCTTCTCCGTCGATTTGGGCGAACGCGAAGTGGAGTCCATCTCCTTAAAAGACGACCCGCTGCTGTACGGACATCCCGTCGTATCGGCCGTTACGTTGGAGACCGCGGAGCAGTGCTCCGAACTGCCGATGCTGCCGGATCTCGGTTCCGTTAAGAGTGCTAGGAAGCCGGTCAGCCTGGAGCAAATTGAAACGGGCGACTGGCAAGATCGAGTCGAGCGGCTGCAGAAGCTGCTGTACACGTACGTCGACGAGCTACCCGTTCTGGACGAACCGTTAGTGCCGGACGGCTATTTCGGGCCGCGCTACCGCTTCGAAGGGAATCCCGATTCGGTATACGCGGCTACTTTTTTGTATCGCAATGGTCCGGAGTGCGCCGCTTATATCGCGGACAACGGAACGGATTGCTCCTCCTCCACGGCCAGACAGGCCATCCCTCATTATATCTACGGGATGGGTATCTGGTTCGGGTTCGACCCGGTGTTCGGCAGCTTGGACAACTGGTTTAAGCTTTATCGGGAGCGGTCGCCCGGCGAGCTGTCGGGGATTAGCGAAGCGTGGGCCCGCGGAGTCGGCGAGCTGCTGCGGGAGGCGATGGCGTTCGGCTACGACAAGTTCGTCCGCTCCTATGTCGATTGGCTGGACAACGCCTTGTTCGCGGAAGCGAATCCGCCTCACTGGAACAGAATCGTCGGCCGATCGTGTTATACGACGTACGAGGTTGAGGTGGGAGGAACAGTCGAGAAGGGAGTCCGGGAGAACGACGGTCACGGCATCTGCATGTGGGGTCGTTACATGGTTTGGCACGGGATGGGCCGCCCGGCGGACTGGAACGAGCAGCACTTTGCCGCTACGGAAGCGGCGGTAGAGTGGATCGAGTGGCAGCTTGCGAACGATCGCATCCGGCCGGGAGTTCGCAAAGACGTGCTGTTCACCGAAAGCGAATGCGCCCACGGCTCCTATGACATTTACTCGTCTTACAACTGCCTGCATGGAATCAAGCTTTCGATCCGAATGGCGGAACAGCTCGGAAGAACGGAGCTTGCGGAACGCTGGAAGCAGCTTTACGAGCGACTTCGCCAAGGCATTCTGGATCATTTGGTCGATCCCTCGGAGGACGGGCCCATCTGGCATACCGAGGAGGATTGCTATTGGCAGGATCATGCGCATAAGCTCGTGCCGATCCAACTGGCCACGGAAGGCGACTCCTATACGCCGTTGGAGGACTGGGCAAGCGGCGACTCGATGGATCGAACCTTTTTGGAGATTAGCGAGAATTCCTACCGACATCTGATGAGATCGGAAAATTACAATTGCTTGCGAATGTTCGGGTACGGTCAAGGGATGATGACGCAATCGGCGCTGCTGCTCGATCGGATGGCGGATGCAGAGAAGTTTCTGCACCTGATGCTAACTCATACCTACCTGCCTCATCTGGAAGGCTGGGCCGCCCCGGAAGGGATTATCGTGCATCGCTCAGGTCAGTACTATTTGCCGGTCAACGGATACATGGGCCAGGATTCGCATGTCGCGGACAGTACCAAGGCGGTTCGCCTGCTTCTGGGCATCGACGATAACGACCCCGGTCATCTGCGCCTCGTCCCCCGTTACCCGGCGGATTGGACGAAGATGTCAATATCGGAATATCCGGTGGTGACCGGCCAAACAAGACAATCGATCTCGTATGTATATGATCGAGGAGAGCGGGGAAGCGCAAGCGAGCATACCTTCTCCTTCGAACTCCAGCATCCTGTCGATCGTCTCAGCATCCGTCTGGGACCTTATCCGCCCGATACCCGAATCGAGCGCGCGTGCTGGAATGGCAGCGAAATTCCTTTCGCCTGCATCGATTCCGGAGATAGCCGCTGGGTATGGGCCAGCCATTTAAGCGGAAAATCCGGCATTATTCGAATCGTAGGCGTTTAACCCATCGAGGAGGGATAATTCGAAATGTTCAAAAAAGCGTCCATCTGCGCACTATCCATTTTGCTTGTGCTGTCCGTTTACTCGGCCTATCAACCTGCAAACCGTCAATTGATCGCAAGCGCCAACTCCGGCAATGCGGATCAACGCTACTTCATGTACGGAGCCGGAGATACGCAGGACATGAACCTGTATGAGGATTTGGTCGATCAGGCGATCGTGTACGGGATGAATTCGTTTCGGGTATGGTTCTCTTGGTCGTCCTTTCAGAATGAGGACGGTACGTTCGACTGGAGCTTAATGGATGCGCAGCTCGACTATATCGATAATAAAAACATGCCGTTTGCATTATCGCTTTATTTTGCGATGGGGCCGGACGGCGGATTACCGGAAGCGGAAAGAGTGAGGGATGCTTCGGGAGCGCTCACGCCTTATCTCTCTATTAACTCCGCTACGGCCATGGATAAAATGGTCGAGGCGTACGAGGCGGTGATTTCTCGGTATACAGCGCGGTACCCGACTAACAAGCCGATCTTCGTCTCCGCTTTGTTCGGCATGTATGGCGAGAACGAAATCTCGGGCGGCGGAAACGGGCTAATGGGCGATTACTCGGAAGCCTCGAAGCAAGCCTTTCGTTCCTGGCTGCTTGATCGGTATGAGGATATCTCTAGCTTGAATACGCACTGGGGCACGCAATACGCATCCTTCGCTCAAGTGGAGCCGCCTACCGACTTCAACGGGAATAAGGGGCTGACCTGGTACCAGTTTCGACACCACGCCTTAAAAAGCGCGGTCGATCGACTGGCCGATGCCAACCACGCTATCGGGGGAACGAAATTCCCGTTGGTCATGGGCTCGATGTTCGACGATTCGGCTAGCAAAAGAGGGACGTTGGATTTCGTGGACCTAGCCGAGAAAGCGGATATCGTTTTCGTAGATGACGGCCCCGAATACAACCATGCCTTCTCGATGGATTTGTTAAGAACCAATCTGCCGGGCAAGGAACTGGCCCATGAATTCGACGGACCGGACCTGGCAGACAATGCGACATATTATCATCAAGCCTCCACGGCGTTCGAGCATGGCGCCAAATACGTCACGAACGGCAATTGGAACAAGAGCTTACAGAAGTTTATCGATAGAGGCCAGCTTTTCGAAGACATCGTCGACGACTATTTAGGGGACCCAGTCACCGAAATCAACAACCCTTCGCAATCTATGTTCGTCAGCGACTACGATATGCTGCTGAATCGCAACAGCGCCGCGTATCAGCGATACTACGACACGCTCTATGTGAACAATCCCGAACCTATGAATGTCCATTTGCTTCGGGACATCGACAGGTTGGACTGGCACAAAACGAACAATGACGATCCCAGTCTGATCCTTCAAGGAAATTGGACGGAGCAGCGGGAGGATGGCCCGTTCCAAGGCGATGTTCTGGCGACGGATCAAGTCGGAGCTTCCGTCGAATTTACTTTTAACGGCGACCGGATCGAATGGATCGGTTCTAAAGGGACTGATCACGGGAAAGCGGACATCTATATCGACGGCCTTCTGGAAGCGAGCGGAGTGGATTTGTATGCGGGGCAAAAGCAATATCAACAGGTGCTGTATGCGAAAGACAACCTGACGGACGGGGAGCATACGATCAAAATTGTGGCGACGGGTCAGAAAAACGCCTTGTCCAGCGATGCTTTCGTTAACCTGGACGCTCTGTCTTATCATTTTACCGAGTTTCCGGCTCCACCGAAGATCTATCGTTTGTCCTCGCAGTATTCCGCTACTCAAGGGGAGAACGGGTGGTATTATCAATACCATGATGGAAACGGGTACGTGAATATGACGTGGAACGCAGGGAGATGGCAGGGGCCAAACCCCTATCTGTTCATCGAGTCCACGACCCATATGATGCCGGACGGATACGATGTTGTGCCCGTATGGAAAGCCCCGAAGAGCGGAACGATTCGAATCAAGGGGAACGTGAAGAAGGACGATATGGCCGGAGCGATCTGCCCCGGGTGCGCGGACGGCATTCAAGTCAAGATTATGAAGAACGGCACGCAAATCTGGCCCACTACCGGATGGCAACAGCTGGCCGACGACGATCTGATAGGTGTATGGCATGACCTAACGGTCAATGTGGCTCAGAACGACCTCATTTATTTCGTGATGAATCAGAAAACGAATAATTACTGGGACGGTTCGAGCTGGGATCCTAGCATTAGCTACGTGGCGCCGGTCTATCAATTGTCCGCACAATATTCCAATGTCCAAGGCCAGGAGGGTTGGCGGTATCAATACGACGGCGGCAGCGGTCCTGTGGACATGACATGGGTCAATAACAGATGGCAAGGGCCGGGATCCGTCGACTACTCGTTCGTCGAACCCACCGCGCATTTGATGGCCGAAACGTACGATTTGCTTACGAATTGGGAGGCGCCATTTGACGGTACGGTAAGAATTTACGGAACGGCGAAGATGGACGACGACGGCGGATCGGGGTGTTATGGGTGCGGCGACGGCATTCGGGTCAAAATTATGAAAAACGGTACGCAAGTCTGGCCGTCCTCCGGATGGCAGTCTATCCAGGCGGTCGATTTGATCGGCGTCGCTCATGACATCGATGTCCAGGTCCAGCAAGGCGATCGTATTTACTTTGTCGTGAACCAGAACGCGAATATTTATTACGACGGGGCCAGTTGGAATCCTAGCATTCGCTACAGGATTTCGTAACGCGAGAGAGCTGGGAGGACGTAGGCCGAGGTGGGCTTGCATCAGAAAATAGCGGAAGCCAATGAAAAGGCGGCGGTGTATTCCGGATACTGTGGAGTGGAGGCCAAAAAAGTGCCTCGGCGCTACCCAAGCCGTGGAGTGGAGGCCAAAAAAGTGCCTCCGAGCTACCGATGCTGCGGAGTAGAGGCCAAAAAAGTGCCTCCGAGCTACCGATGCTGCGAGTAGAGGCCAAAAAAGTGCCTCCGAGCTACCGATGCTGTGGAGTGGAGGCCAAAAAAGTGCCTCCGAGCTACCGATGCTGTGGAGTGGAGGCCAAAAAAGTGCCTCGGCGCTACCCAAGCTGTGGAGTGAAGGCTAAAAAAGTGCCTCCGAGCTACCGATGCTGTGGAGTGGAGGCCAACGACCGGGATCGCCCATAGTCCTTTTAACCTCAAACCTTGCCCAGGAGAGTAAGTTCATCTCTGCAAATAAAACATCGGTCCTTAGAGGCCGGTGTTTTTTTGCGTTAACCAGAAGAGACGCCAGAACGAATGAGCATGCCCCATACCCCACGTTCCCCAAAACCTTAAGAAGTTCTTCATAATTATCCTAAACGGATGTTCATATTTTCCGCTTACTATTAAGATATGGAAAGACGACTTAGGGCGTGTCTGCAAACTCGCTCAGGGGCATCTTTCACCGCCTTTTCGCCCCCTGCTTCGTCACTTTTACTTGACGTACCTCCGGTACGCCTTCACAAAAGTTCCTCGCATGGAACGAAAATTCGGCCAAATCTGCTGTCCTCGGAGTATGCAGACACGCCCTAGGGAAAGTAGAGTGAAAGATGGATAAGTTCTTCGTGCTCGTTGTGGATGATGATAAGGAAATACGGGATGCCATCGAGATTTATTTGAAAAATGAAGGCGTTACAGTGTTGAAAGCAAAGGATGGGGCTGAGGCGCTGGAGATCATTAACGAGCATCCCGTTCATCTTATTATTATGGATGTGATGATGCCTCGTCTCGATGGAATTGCCGCTACGTCCAAAATCCGCGAGCAGAAAAACATTCCGATCCTGATGCTAAGCGCGAAAAGCGAGGATAGCGACAAAATATTGGGGCTTCATGTCGGCGCGGACGACTATGTGACTAAACCGTTTAATCCGATGGAGCTCGTAGCCCGCGTGAAATCCCAGCTGAGAAGGTATGTAACGCTGGGCTCGTATGAAGGCATTAAGAAAGTGATTGATCTTAAGGGGCTTACCTTAGACAAATCGGCCAAGGAAGTCACCGTTCATGGCGAACCGGTAAAGCTTACGCCTATTGAATACAAAATTGTTGAGTTTCTGATGACAAACGCCGGCCGAGTGTTCTCGATTAATGAAATTTACGAGCGAGTATGGAAGGAACCCGGCTTTAACGCGGAAAATACGGTAGCCGTCCACATTCGAAACATTCGGGAGAAAATCGAAATTAATCCGAAGAATCCGACTTATTTAAAGGTGGTGTGGGGAATTGGCTACAAAATGGAAAAGTAGGCTCAGTATCGGCGTATGCGCGTTTTTGTTTACTTTTGGCCTGAGCGGGCTCATCATCGTATCCGCATTCGGTTCCACTTACGTTCATCGCGATTATTTTCACACGACTCAATTTCGCGACGAGCTTAACCTATTTGCCCAATATCTAAATTTGTTTGAGTTAAACCATATTCCAATAGAGAGTGCGAAGCAATCCATAACAGTATCCCAAGACGAAATCGAGGAGTACCGGAACAGGTTTGGAAATATCACGGAGCAACTGACCTTCCTCAAAGATGAGTATAAATTTCTAATTGATGGAGCCGAATTGGCGAATAACCAAGACGCAGTGGAGATCTACATTGCGGAAAGAGATAAAAAGATCGAGGAGATCACTCAAGTTTTCAAAAGCGACGATTACGCTAGAGCAAAGATTATAACGGATAAGGAAAAGAGGGTGGAGGAGTATTACCAGGGAAAAGAACAATATTATTTGGATTTTTTAAGCTACAAGGGGCAGCTTCAGTATTATTTTACAAGCGATGTGTCCGATAAGGTCTATACTAATGTCATTCTTGCCGATGACGAATCGATTACAGATAAGATGAACTCCCATAGCATGAGCTATATCTCCAGCTATTCGATCCCAACGGAAGACTCGGATTCTTATTACTGGCTACGCCAATACAATCAACGAGCAAATTCACTCATTCCGTTCAAAGGAGAGGTAGCGGTATCGAAGGCCTTGCCCTCATCCAGCTCCATTGCGATCAAGTACAATAAATACAAGCAAGAACAAATCCTTGTGTGGGCCTATACTTTGGCAAGTATCGTTTCTTTTATTCTATGTCTCTTCGTTATGAAGAAGGCAAGAGTTATGCCGGCAGCAGTCGAAAGAGGAGCACCCTATTACAATAAGCTCCCAATCGACGTACGGGCAGCATTGATCCTCCTGACAGGTTGGGTGACTCTATATTTATTGTTTTCGATACAAGATCAATTCCTATATGTCTTGGATAATCCCTTCGTTTCCGGCTGGAGTCTTTTTATCGGGATGGTATTCGCATCGATAGGTTTAGCGATTACGCTTGCCCAAGGAAGGCTAATGGCGGGACGAATTAAGGATTGGGAATATATACAAGAAGAATGGCGTAAGGGACTCTTGAATAAGGCCGGGCAGAGCGCTAAGGCACAATTCATTCAAATCAAGATCAGCCTGAAAGACGCTTTCCTCAAGACGAGCACGGGGGCGCAATTGTTTATCGTGTTAACGATCGTATTCGGTTTAGGATTAGCGGCGTTAATGGTGATCCTGAATCCCGATTTTATGGTTGCTTATATGGTGCTGCTTGCCGCTATAGGTGTCCCTCTCTCGATGGTCTTGATCAGGAGAATCGGGTATTTTAATCGGATCGTATTACAGGCGAATGAGCTGGCAATCGGCAAGCTGGGCCCGGATGTGCAGGTGCCGGGGAAATCCGTATTGGCCACGCTTGCCGGTAATATGAACGTATTAAAGCAAGGAGTAACAACGCTGCAGAACGAGCAAGCCAAGAGCGAACGTCTTAAAACAGAGCTGATTACCAATGTCAGCCATGATCTTCGGACGCCGCTGACCTCCATTATTACGTACACTGAGCTGCTGAAAAAGGAAGATGTCTCGAACGAGGACAGAATCGCTTATGTGGAAATTATCGATCAAAAGTCGCAGCGGTTAAAGGTACTGATCGACGATCTGTTCGAGGTTTCGAAAATGGCGAGCGGCAACGTGGAATTGAATAAG
Source organism: Cohnella sp. LGH (assembly GCF_017671885.1). Lineage (NCBI taxonomy): Bacteria > Bacillati > Bacillota > Bacilli > Caryophanales > Paenibacillaceae > Cohnella > Cohnella sp. LGH. Next base: position 7,673,325 of record NZ_CP072117.1, on the reverse strand, counting down.
GAAAAAGTCGATCTGGTCCAGCTTTTACAGCAGACGCTTGCGGAATACGATAATCTGATCAAGGAGTCCAATCTTCAATTTCGGCTGCCCAATATGGAAATACCCGTATATGCCTTTGTGGATGGGCAAAAGCTGTTTCGCGTTTTCGATAATTTGATCGGCAACGTCCTGAAATACTCCCTGGAAAATTCGCGCGTCTATATTACGATCCAAACGTCGGGCGATCATGCGCTGATCTCGTTTAAGAATGTATCCAAATATGAAATCAGCGAAAACAGGGATGAGCTGTTCGAAAGGTTCAAGCGCGGGGATTCTTCCCGTCATACGGAGGGCTCCGGTCTTGGGCTGGCGATAGCGAAATCGATCGTGGATCTCCATGAAGGCCATCTTACGATTGATGTCGATGGCGATTTGTTTAAGGTGGCGATTTCTCTCAAGATGCAGCCTTCTTAATCAGTTGAGGAGGCTCATACAAACCAAATAATCCTCCCAGAAATAAAGTTAGTTTGTGAAATAAATCACAAAAACTTTGAGCCTCTTGTAATATAATTAAGACATAACAAGAAGCAAGGAGTGATCCTCATGTTAAACAACCGCAAAGATGAACAACTAACCCAATATCTTCTTCAGTTTTGCTATACATGCGATCGAGGACACGAATGTACGACAGCAGAAATGACGATCGCGTGTATGAAAGAGAAGCATCCCGAAGCCGCTTGTCGCACAGCGCATGATGAGACACGTGAACTGTTACGATGGTACGAGCAAGCTTGAGTACCGGGGCTTGGGGGGGAAGCCGTCGCCGCCCTCCGTTGTGACTGAATTGAGACCGGGTATAGTACGGAGAACAAATTAAGACTTCTCTCTAAACTTCGACTTAAGCGGTCGGAGTTTTTTACGTTGAAATAATCTGATCGTGTCGAATAATTGGGGATTATGCGATAATAGAGGCAACAAAGGGCCTTTTTTACCTAGATGCTTCTCGGTTAACAACATGAATCACGGGAGGAAGCGGCTATGTATCAATATAAGCTATCCGATAATATCGATCCTCAAGAGAATATCAATATGTTTCGGTATTCGACAACAAGCAGCGATTACGAGCACACTCATGAGTTTTTCGAGATCGTGTTCATCGCCTCCGGAAGCGGCGTACATAACGTAGGCGGGGTGAGCTATTCAGTTGAGCGCGGGGATGTGCTGTTCATCGACTTCGATCAGACGCATGCTTTCTCGTCGGATACGCAGATGACGATTGTCAACTGCTTGCTCGATCCCGTTTTTATCGGCAAAGAATTAATGAACGCGGAGAACGCGATAGATATTTTGACGCTGTCGGCTTATGTGGAGTTCAGCACGAAGGTCAGTCGGTTTGTACCGAAGGTCATTTTCCGGGGAAAAGATCTTCTCAAATTGGACTTGCTGTTCGAGAGCATGCTGGAAGAATTCGAGGAGAAATCGATCGGCTATAAAACGGCGATCCAAGGATATCTACAGGTGCTCCTCACGTATATTTTCAGAAAGATGAGGGAGGAAGGCGACGAGAGAGCCTCTCTTCTACCGCATAAAGTGGCTTCCGATATGCTGCAGGACCTGGAGGCGAGCTTCTTCGGTAAAATCTCGCTGAACGAGCTTGCCGCAAAGTACAGCTACAACGCCTCCTATCTCAGCCGGATCTTTAAAGCATGCTACGGCAAAAGTCCGATGGCGTTCATCCATGAGAAGCGAATGGACGAAGCGATCCGCCTCCTACGGGAAACCGACCTGACGGTAGAGGAGATCGGACGCCAAGTCGGGTACGGGGAGAAGAAGCAGTTTTATAAAATATTCAAACAGTATACGGGACTGACGCCAAGCAAAATGCGAGACGCCAGGAACAAAATGACCACTATTAAGTAAAAAGGTGCGACTGCTTTACATAAAACGACCTTCTATAATAAAGGAAACATCAAGGCAAGGAAGGTCGTAGAGTCAATGAATGTGCATAATCGCTACTATCGAATGGAACTGGACGATACGTCCGGAGCTTTGCTGGCACTGAACAAGGGGGATAAAGAATTCATCCGCGCAGGCGTGAACAGGCCGTTGTTTACGATTCGCTTTCGTGATCCCGGCGGCGGAATTCATGACGTCTTAGCCCATGAATCGAAAGCGGTTTCAGTATCTGCGGCAGAAGGGGCCGACCGAATCGAAGTGAGCTATTCGGAGTTCGGCGAGCTTCCGCTCCGCGTGCTGGTGACGATTCGCTGCCCGGAAGACTCGCCGTTTACCTACTGGCGTATAGAGGCCAATCATGAGACGGACTGGATCATCGAATGGATCGATTTTCCGACTGTTGTCGTGCCGAATGACCTGATCGCAACGGGAGGTACGGGCAAGCTGGTCTGGCCGTTTAACGAAGGCGTCTTGATTGAGGACGTCGCCGTCCGCGAATCGACTTTCGCCCACTACGTTGAGCCCAATTATCCGAGCCGCGGCATCGACGGGATCTACCCGGCTATTGTCCCGTCGCAGTTTATGGCGTACTACGACGACAGCGGCGGGCTCTATTTCGGAGCGCATGATCCGGACGGACATGTGAAGTGCGTCGAGTTCTACCCGGTTGAAGACGGGATACGTCTGCAGTTTCGACTGTATCCGGGAGGCGGCGCCTATGAGATGTCTTACGACATGGTGCTGGGCGTATTCGACGGGGACTGGCATGATGCGGCGGCGATTTATCGGGACTGGTACGAGGCGAACGTCCGGCGCGACTCGGTTCCGATTGCCGAGAACAATCGGCTTCCCGACTGGTATGCGGACTCTCCGATTGTCGTGACCTACCCGGTGCGGGGCAGGCACGATATGGACGTCATGGATCCGAACAAGCTGTTTCCTTACTTGGAAGCGATGCCGCATATCGAACGGCTGGCAGAAGAGTTCGGCGGCAAAATTATGGTGCTTCTGATGCACTGGGAGGGCAGCGCGCCTTGGGCGCCTCCGTATGTGTGGCCGCCGTTTGGCGGGGAGGAAGCGTTTCGGGCGTTCGCAGATCGGTTGCATGCCTCTGGACATCTTCTCGGCGTCTACTGCAGCGGTATCGGATGGTCGGAGCAGAGCAATCTGATCTCGTCGTACAACCGCAAGGAGCAGTTCGATCAGGAAAATCTGGCGGATGCGATGTGCCTGTCGCCCGAAGGCGATCTGCCTTATTCGAAAATCTGCACGGCCCAACGCCGCGGTTACGACTTGTGCTCGACTCATCCTTTTACAATCGAGACGATGGTATCCGAGACCAGGCAAATGATCGAGGGAGGCGTCGACTATATCCAAGCGTTCGACCAAAACCATGGCGGAACTTCTTATTTCTGCTACAGCCGAACGCACGGTCATCCGCCTGCACCTGGAAAATGGCAGACAGAGGCGATGAATGCCCTGTTCCGCAAGCTGCGAGAGACGGCCGATCAGGTCGGCAGAAAGGTGCTATTCGGATGCGAATCCGCTTCGGCGGAGCCGTATATCTCGGACCTTTTGTTCAACGACGCTCGGTTTAACCTTAACTATTTTATCGGGACGCCGATTCCACTATATGCTTTCCTGTATCACCGCTACATCAACAATTTCATGGGAAATCAGGTCATGGCCCACGAAGCCTTCGACCACGGCCGCTCTCCGGACAATCTGCTGTACAGGATGGCTTACTCCTTCCATGCGGGCGATATGTCGACCGTGGTACTGACGGAAAACGGCGAGATAACGTGGAACTGGGGAGTCGGTCAGGATGTCGGTCTGCCCGAGCAGGAGTCGATTGTTAAGTTCATCCGCAATACGAATCCATGGCGTACCGGAGCAGGCAAAGCTTATCTCTATCAAGGGCGCATGCTGAAGCCGTTCCCGTTGTCCGGCGTTGGGGTGCAGCGGTTCAGTATGCATGACGGCCGCGAGTTTGCGGTGCCTGCGGTGCTTACCACCCGATGGGAGGCGGACGACGGCAGCCAGGCTCAATTGTTCGTCAATTATACCCATGAAGAGCAGGAGTTCTGCGTGGGAACGGGGGCTCTCTCTGGGAGGAATGCCGTCTTGCTGACGCATCCGGACGGCTCGCAGCCGCTTACTGTGCAGGCAGATGAGTCGGGAACATTTTCGTGCTCGGTGAAGCCGCTTAGCGCAATTCTGATTCAGTTTTAGTGAAGGATGTCTTTCCGCATCGTTTCCGGCGGATTTACAGGATAACTAACAAAAGGGGAGAGTAACAAGAATGAAAAAGATGTTAACGAAATCCGTTTGTTTGTCGGCAGTTGTTGGTGTAGCCTTATTGACCGTAGCTGGCTGCGGGGGAAGCAAGTCCGAGTCGAATTCGGCCGGGAAGTCGAGCAATACGGCGGAGCAGAGCGGGCAAACGGAGCAGGCCGCGAAAGTAAAAATCAAATTATGGGAAAAGCCTCAACCGGATGCGCCTAAGGGCAAAGTCGAAGCCTACAATGCGATGATGGCGAAGGTGAAGCAGAAATTCCCCAACATCGAAATCCAGGATGAGACGCTGAAGCCGGGCACGGACTACAGACAGGAATATGACAAAGCGCTGATGGCCAATGAAGCGCCGACCGGTTGGCGCGAATTGCCGAACGTCGATATTCCAACCCGGATCAAGAACGGAACGATTGCGGACATTAGCGAATTCTACAATTCATGGGAATACAAAGACCAGATGATCGACACCTTCAACGAATCGATATCGACAGCAGACGGGAAATGGTATGCCGTCCCGGTGTTCAGCGGATTCATCAATACACTGTATAACGCGAAAACGATCCAAGCAGGCGGCGGAGATCCGGAGAAGCTTCCGGAAACATGGGCGGAATTCGCGGAGATGGGGCAGAAGATTACCGATGTCAGCGTACCGAGATTCGGCTATGAAATCGTCGGCATGGATTGGAATGCTTGGCCGTTCACGGCATGGGTATGGTCGGCTGGCGGAGAAATGGTCAGACCGAATGACGATGGCACCTATAAAATCGCATTTAATGAAGAAGCGGGCGTAGACGCCGCTGTATTCTGGAACGAGATGGTATGGAAGTACCAAATGACGCAAAAGGATACGCTGCAGGACTGGAACAAGCTTCAAGATGATATTATGGCAGGCCGGGCAGCCTTCTCCTGGTTTGACGTCAGCGGCCTGGATCAGACTGCTCTGGATAAGTATGGTCAACAGATGAGCGACTTCGGCATCATGCCGATGCCCGTGAAAGACAAGTCCATCACTAGGCCTTCTCTAGCGGGAGGAAGAGTCATTACGATTAATCCGAAAGCCAGCAAGGAAGAGCAGAAGGCGGCGTTCGACGTATTGACCTATATCACCTATGACGAAGAGCTTCTGAAGGAGCAATGGGAAATTGCGGCGAGAGAGAATATTTCCGACCTGAACGTTCCAGCCCGCAAAGACCTGTACGAGCTCAAGCTGAGCCTATCCACTACCGTGCCGGAGAGAATTAAGCAAGAGCTGGTCGCCGCTGCCGCGGGCGCTAAGTCGGAGCCGTTCTGCCCGAACTGGAACGATCTGAAGAACGCACTGTCGAAGCCGTTGCAGAAAATTCTGCTGAAGAAGGACATTTCGCGCGACGAGGTCAAGAGTCTCTTGGACAAAACCGCGGATGAGCTTTACGCCAAATATCCGGACTCTTTCCGTAAATAGACCCTGAAGATTGGGTGGTAGACAGAAATGAAACTTCTTTCGAGAAAAAAGAGCGGGAATGACCAATTCGCAGCATGGGTTTTCCTTCTTCCCGCTCTGCTCGCTTTTTTGATATTCAAATATTATCCGATCCTGCTAGGCTTTTTTATCTCCTTCTATGAGATCAATATCGTGGAGCTTCCCGGCAACTTCGTCGGGTTCAGCAACTATTCGCGCGCATTCGCGGACCCGGACTTCTATGCCGCGCTTCGCAATAACGTAGAGTTTTGGGTCATCGGCTTAATCCTGAATTTCTGGCCTCCCATTATTTTGGCGTTGCTCGTCAACGAGGTCAGGAAGGGTAAGACGTTTTTCAGAATGACATATTTTATTCCTGCCGTAGCGCCCAGCATTGCGATTCTTGTGTTATGGAAATATATTTATTCGCCGGATTATGGATTGGCCAACGCTATTCTTAATTACTTCCATTTGCCGGGTCTGACCTGGCTGAACGACGTGGCTCTGGTGAAATGGGCGATGTACTTGCCGGGTCTGATTATTTCCGGCGGCATGTCGATGGTCATCTATATGGCGTCCTTAAACGAGGTTCCCAAGGAAATGTACGAATCGGCGATGATTGACGGAGCCGGCGTCGCCAAACGAATCTGGCATATTACGCTCCCGTTCATTATGCCGATTGTCAAAGTCATGTTTATTATGGATTTGATTAATAGGTTTAACGAAGCGGCGGTTCCGCTCGTGTATACGGGAGGCGGTCCGGTAGGAGAAACGACGACGCTGATCCTCTATGCTCTCAAATCCGCCATGAACAATCTGGATTATAGCTACGCCATTACGCTCGCGAATATCGCCTTCGTCATCATCTTTATTATCACGGCGTTACAGATGAAATTGACTTCCCGAGAGAAGTAGGAGGAAAGCACGTGTCAGTCCTGAATGAAGCCGAGATCAAAAAAACGAAAGGCAGAGCGCTTCATGGAGGCATCATCGCGCTGTTGCTCATTGGCATACCGTTTCAGCTCTTTCCGTTTTTTTGGATGGTCTCCAACTCCTTTAAGACGAGCCTAGAAATCATCCAGATTCCTCCCACTCTGCTTCCGGAAGCCTGGAATTTCTCCGGTGTCGTCGATACATTTGCCAAATATCCGCTGTGGGAGAATTTGTGGAACACGATTGTGTTGTGCGGAGGGGTTATCCTGACGCAAATCCCGATCAGCGCTATGGCGGCGTTCTCCTTATCCAAGCTTAAGCCTAAATTCAGTAAGACGCTGCTGCTGTTCTTTCTTGGTACGCTGATGATCAGCAGTCAGGCGCTTATGTTTCCGACTTATATCATGCTATCGGACCTGCCGATCATCCACGTGAATTTATTGAACAACTATCTGGCGTATATTTTGCCCTCCGCTTCCTGGGGGTACATGATCTTTTTGTTTAAGGGATTTTTCGACGGTTTGCCGAACGAGCTGATGGAAGCGGGGAAAATTGATGGCGCGGGCGCCTTCCGGATGTTTGCGCAAATCATCGTACCGCTTTCCAAGCCGGTATTCGCCGTAAATATTTTGCAGACGTTCATGGCGGTATATAACGATTTCATTATGCCGTTATTCGTATTTCCAAGCGACAAGCTATGGACGATCATGGTCAGAATCTATACCGCGCAGAACGGCTCGTTCGCGACATGGAACAACATCATGGTGATGCTGACCGTGGCGACCATACCGATTCTATTGCTTTATTTTGCCGTTCAGAAGCAGCTGGTTCAAGGCATTTCCATGACAGGTCTGAAGTAATCATTTTGATGAAAAGAGGGGATCACCGTGAAGAAGCATTTGCTATTGGTAATGTTGATGCTGTTCTCAAGCGGAGCCATGTCTGTGTATGCGGATAACCCACCCACACCTACGCCTGCAGGATCGTCCTTCTGGGTGCCGACCAATACGGAGAAGGTGCTGCGCAATGCCCCATTCCCGAATAACCCGAAGCAGACTCTGAACATGGAAGCGGCCAAAAATGAATACGAAAGCGGACAGGTTATCTTCAAGGCCGCCGATACTTCTTTGACCGGCGTGAGTGCCAGCGTCACCCCTCTTACCGTGACCGGCGGCGGAACGGCTGTCATTCCCGTAAGCAGCATTCAATTGTATCGAGAGCATTATGTCCAAGTGACGACGCCAACGACAGGCGCTTATCCGACAGGCTGGTATCCGGATGCCCTTATTCCGCTGAATGCGAATAGCGTCTTCAACGTGCCGCTTGGACAGAACCAGGGGATCTGGCTTACGGTCAAGGTTCCGAAAGGGCAGCAGCCGGGAGATTACCAAGGGCAGCTTACCCTTCAGGCCAACGAGACCTCATTCCAGGTGAAGATCACCTTCCGCGTCTGGGATTTCGAATTGGGCGACACGCCTCATACGCAGACCGCGTTTGCCATTACAAACAGTCAAGTGGCCTATTACCACGGGGTAACGCCCAACACTCCTGCTTATTGGACTTTGATGGAGAATTATTACTGGGCCCAATTGGAATACAGAGTCGCATCCGGGGACTTGCCGATTCCGACGGACGACGTCGACGTATATATTCAGAAGGCTGAGCCGTTCCTGACGGATCCGCGGGTGAATAGTTTCCGAATTCCTTACTACGAGGGCAATCCGACCAAGACGAAAGAGCTTGTGGATAAGCTTCGGAACAAAGGCTGGCTAAGCAAAGGTTATTTCTATGTATGGAGCACGGATGAGCCGGAGCCCGCCCGCTATCCGCTCGTGCAGCAAATCTCCAACGAGCTGAAGACGATCGCGCCGGACGCCAAATTTCTCGTGACCAAAGAGCCTGTCCCGGAATTGACCGGCTACGTAGACACATGGGCTCCGCTCCTGCACCTGTACGACCGTAACGCGGCTCAGGCTCGCCTGGCGGCCGGCGATCATGTATGGTGGTATACTTGCGTCGTACCGCAGCATCCTTATCCGTCCTATCATATCGATGACGACCTGTTGGGTGCGCGACTGCTGTCCTGGATGCAGCGAGAGAACAAGATAGAGGGCAATCTGTTCTGGTCCACTACTTTCTTCCTCAAATATGACAGGTCTCAGAATCAGGACGTCGATCGCGACGTGTGGAACGATCCGATGGCTTACCCGGGAGCGAACGGCGATGGCTTCTTATTGTATCCGGGCAGGGATCTCGGAATCAACGGACCGATACCGACCATTCGGCTCGATGCGATTCGCGAAGGCTTGGAGGATTATGAATATTTGTGGCTGCTTGAAGATCGTATGAAGGCTGCGGCTTTGCAGCTTGGCATCGCTTCGTTCGACGTCGACGCGGAGATGAAGTCTTATTACGATCGGCTGTATAAGTCGGTTAGCCGATACGACGAGGAGCCTGAACGATTGCTGCAAGCGCGCCGGGAGATTGCCGAGCGAATTGTCGCCTTGCAACAAAGTCCGCTCGCTCTCGTCACTTCGGAGACGGTCGAGGACTTGAAGCAGCAGGTAACCATCTTTGTCGGGACGGGGACGTCGGTCGCGTTGGAGGGACAGACACTGTCTCCGGCGGAACAGCACGGGCAGTATGTCGTCTACACGAAGACGGTCGATGTACAGCTGGGAATTAACGAGCTGCAGTTGACGGTTTCTAGCAACGGGATCTCGCGAGAGCAAACGATCGTTCTGTTCGGTCAAGATCCGGCGCCTCCGGTATATACAATTCCGCTCAACTATGCGGAGACTAGCCAGGATCTGGCCAGCTGGCAAACGAACAGCGTCAACTTGAGTTTGTCGACTGAGCACGTTACGCAGGGCAATTATTCGTTGAAGGCGGATTATACGACAAACGTAGAATTCCCTAATATAAGACTGTTCGGCGCGGGAACCGCATTCCCGTCGGCGGATTGGTCGAAATATCTTTCAGTGGACTTCGACGTGTACAATCCGAACAATACGCAGGTGATGGTGGCTGCGAAGTTTTTCGACGAGAACAACACGGCGAACGATACGCATCCGATCGTCATCGGTCCGAACTCGTCCAAATCGGTCAGCATCCCGCTCAATGAACTGGGCAATCTCGATCTGACTCGGATAAAGGGAATCGAGCTGTGGATGAAACCGGACAGTCCGACTACCGTCTACTTTGACAACTTCCATTTTCTCGGTTACGAACCTGTTCCGGTAATCCCGCTTAATTTTGCGGAAACGAGCCAGGATCTGGCCCGTTGGCAAGGAAACAACGTCAACCTGAGTTTGTCGACCGAGCATGTTACGCAGGGCAATTATTCATTGAAGGCGGATTATACGACAAACGTAGAATTCCCGAGCATAAGATTGTTCGGCGCGGGAACCGCTTTTCCGTCGGCGGATTGGTCGAAATATCTTTCAGTGGACTTCGACGTGTACAATCCGAACAATACTCAGGTGATGGTGGCCGCGAAGTTTTTCGACGAGGATAACACGCCGAACGACACGCATCCGATCGTCATCGGTCCGAATTCGTCGCAATCGGTCAGCATTCCGCTTAATGAGCTGGGCAATCTCGACCTGACCCGAATGAAGGGAATCGAGTTATGGATGCAGCCGACTAGCCCGACTACCGTCTACTTCGATAATTTTCATTTTCTAGGGTTTGAACCTCTTACGGTAACTCCGCTCAATTACGCGGAGACGAGTCAGGATCTGGGCCGTTTGCAAGGTAACAACGTCAACTTGAGCTTGTCGACTCAGCATGTGACGCAAGGCAATTCTTCGTTGAAGGTGGATTATACGACCAACGTAGAATTCCCGAGTGTGAGAATGTTCGGCGCGGGGACTGCATTCCCGTCGGCGGATTGGTCGAATTACATTTATGTGAATTTCGACGTCTTCAATCCGAACAGTACGCAGGTGATGGTGGCTGCGAAGTTTTTCGATGAGGACAACACGCCGAACGATACACATCCGATTGTCATCGGTCCGAATTCGTCGCAATCGGTCAGCATCTCGCTCAGTGAGCTGGGCAATCTCGATCTGACTCGGATGAAGGGAATCGAGCTGTGGATGAAGCCGACCAGCCCGACTACCGTCTACTTTGATAACTTTCGTTTTCTGGGGTATTAGAAGTTTGTGTTGAAGGCCAGGGGAAGCCCCTAGGCCTTTTTCTTTTATTCTTGCACAGGTATGCGAGATTTGCACCTGCAACGCATTAGTAGAAGTTTCGCCTATCGCACAAAGAACGGCATATTGCGAAGGACGCGAGATTCGTTATAAATTGGGGTAGCAAATCACATGAAGCGCATACATCGAGGGGAGATACGATTATACGAACATGACAAGAATAAGAAGGATCAAACACTGGGATCTGTACCTGCTGCTCCTGCCAACGGTCGTTTATTATGCATTGTTGGAGTACGTTCCGATGTACGGGCTGCAAATCGCATTTAAGGATTTCAAGGTTGCGCTCGGATTCGCCGGCAGCGAATGGGTGGGGCTGAAGTACTTCGAACGTTTCTTCGATTTTTATTTATTTTGGGACATTCTGAAAAATACGGTTTTGTTGAGCTTGTACGAATTGAGCACCTTTCCAATCGCGGTCCTTATGGCGCTGCTGCTTAACCAGCTTGTAAGCCATAAATTCAAGCGAATCGTGCAGACGGTAACGTATGCGCCCTATTTTATTTCGACCGTCGTTCTGGCCGGTATGCTGAACTTGTTCCTTTCGCCGGGCAGCGGGCTAGTTAATCGCGTCATTACGATGCTCGGAGGAGAAGCGATTTATTTCTTCGGGGATTCGTCCTGGTTCAAGTCGATTTTTGTGTGGTCCGGCGTATGGCAGAACTTGGGGTGGGGTATGGTCATCTATCTGGCTGCCCTCACGGCGATCAGCCCCGAGCTTCATGAAGCGGCCGTCATGGACGGCGCCAGTAAATTCCGGCGGATCTGGCATATCGACCTGCCCGGCATTATGCCCACCGTAACGATTATGCTTATACTGAGCATCGGCAATATGTTCAATCTCGGGTTCGAAAAGGCATACCTGCTTCAAAATCCGTTGAACATTTCTTCCGCGGAAATTATTCAAACTTATGTATACAAGAAAGGACTTGTTGGCGGGCAATTCAGTTATGGGGCGGCCATCGGTTTTTTCAACTCCGTCATGAATTTTATTTTGCTCATCGCCGTAAATTCGATCGCACGGCGTATGAATCAAACTTCCTTGTGGTAGGGGGTGCGCCATGCAACGAAAAACATTGTCCGATCGCCTGTTCGATCTAAGCAACACCGCGTTGTTTATTGTTGTTCTAATTGTGATTCTATACCCGCTATACTTTATTCTTATTGCATCGATCAGCGATCCGGTAGCCGTCAATTCCGGCAAAGTGTGGTTCTGGCCGGCGAACGTTTCCTGGAAAGGTTATGCGGCCATCGTTAACCATCATCAGATCTGGCTCGGTTACAGCAACTCGTTGTTTTATGCCGTTCTTGGAGCGGGGATCAGCACTGCGGTCACAATTAGCGGAGGGTATGCGCTGTCTCGCAAAGACCTGTTCGGCCGGAAAGTCATCATGCTGTTCATCCTGTTTACGATGTTTTTTCAAGGGGGGCTAATTCCCACTTACATTTTGGTGAAAAACTTGGGGATGCTGGATACGATGTGGGCGATGGTCATACCTGGAGCCGTTTCCGCGTTTCAGATCGTGATCGTCCGCACGTTTTTTCAACAGACAATCCCCGACGAGCTGCTGGAAGCGTCGATGGTGGACGGCTGCAATAACTTGCGGTTTTTCTTTCGGATCGTGCTGCCGTTATCCTTGCCGATCATTGCGGTAATCGTACTGTTTAATGCGGTGGCGCAGTGGAATTCCTACTTTAAGGCGCTCGTCTATTTGAGCAGCGAAGAGCTGCAGCCGCTGCAAATTATTTTGCGCCGCATACTGATCGAGAATCAGTCAAGCGAAATGATGGGCGATTTGAATTCTGCACAAGAGAAAGCCAAGCAGGCGGAACTGGTCAAATACGGACTCGTCATCGTGGCTAGCTTGCCAATGATGGTGCTCTATCCGTTCCTGCAGAAGTATTTTGTGAAAGGTATGATGATCGGCTCTGTGAAAGGATAGCTTTTCATAGTTCCGACATTATATATATTAAACGAAAAAGGGGAAATTGATTTGAGGAAACGGGTAGGCACGGCTTTCGTACTCATGATGTCACTGATCTTGTTGGCTGCGTGCGCCTCGGGCAAGAACAATGCGAATTCGGGAGGCAGTGTTGCGAGCTCGCCGGCAACGAAGACGACAGAATCGACGGACACACCTCCAGCGGAAGGGGAATTCGCTTTTCCGCTCGCCGAGCAAGCGAATTTGAACATCCTGGCCTTTAAAGCAAGCGCAAGCAAAATTATGGATTATAACGAGTATGAACTGTTCAAGCGGCTGGAAGAGGAAACAAACGTCCATATCAACTGGACGCTTGTCGACGAATCGACCAAGATGGAAAAGCTGAATCTCGTGTTCGCAAGCGGGGATTACCCCGACGCCGTATACGGAGCGATGCCAAGCGGAATCGATCTGACGAATTGGGCGAACCAAGGCATATTGCTCCCGCTTAACGATTTGATCGATCAGTATGCGCCAAACCTGAAAGCGATATTCGAGAAACATCCAGAGTACAAGGCGGCCATTACGCATTCGGACGGCAAAATTTATGCGCTTCCGAAAGTGGTGGATGCTCCGTTCTATCAAGCGCCGGATACGATGTGGATCAACAAGAAATGGCTGGATGCGGTAGATCTTCCCGTACCGACGACGACGGACGAGCTGTACGAAGCGCTGAAAGCGTTTAAGGGCAAAGATTTGAATGGCAACGGCAAACAGGACGAAATTCCGATGAGCTTCATGTACAATTCCAACTGGATCGGCGGCAATGCCTTGTCGGGTTCCTTTGGAATCATGGACCACGAGGGCAATCATTCGTATATCCTGGACGGAAAGCTGCTGTATGCCCCTCAGCAGGAAGGATATAAGGAATACGTGCAATTTATGAACAAATTGTACAGCGAAGGCTTGCTTGACAAAGAGTTGTTCACGCAAACCTCCCAAGTGTACACTTCAAGGATGCAAAACGAGGTTCCCGTACTGGGTGTCGCGTCTTATCCGATCAACAGTTATTTGACGAACGGCGACGAATACGTACCGCTGCTCGGTTTAAAAGGCCCGAAGGGCGATTACGGCTGGAAGCGGGAAAACCCGGGGATTTGGGGCGGAGCGTTCCTGCTGACGACGGCGAACCAAAATCCGGAAATTACGATGAAATGGGTCGATAGCCATTACGATTTGGAGATGAGCCTGGAAATTCAGGAGGGCCCCGTCGGAATCGGCCTGAAGAAGCTGGACAACGGCAAATATGAGAGTCTTCCGCCGCCGGAAGGCATGGATAATGTCGCGTTTAGATTCAGTCTGGCGCCAGGCTTTAACGCGCCGAATATTATTCCGTCCGAGAATTATTCCGAAGGGATCTTCATCACCCCGCGCGAGACGGAGGAACTGGCCGCTTTCGAACTGAAGGAACCGCTGCTTCGCTACGGAGCGATCAATGCGCTGCTCGTCTACGATGCGGAGGACTATGAAGCGCTTGAGCAATTCAGCGACTTGAACGGCTGGAACGGCTACGTCAACACGATCTTTGCCGACTTCGTTATCAACGGGTTGACGGACGAGAAGTGGGAGAAACATCTGGGTCAGCTGAAAAAACTGAATGTAGATCAATTTCTGGAAATTCATTCGAAATATCAATTGTAATGCTATGATGACAGCAGGCGGCTTCGTATTTCTGTCTCGAGCCGCCTCCTTCCATATAGAAGGTCGAACCGCTTTCAGTCAGATGAGGGGGTTGGGGTTGTCATGAAAAAGCGGGTAAGGCTGCCTATATACATGCAGTATTTGATTTCGTACGCGATCGTTCTGCTTATACCCATTTTTATTACAAGCATGTTTATCTACAGCAGCATCCTCGATAAAGTCCGGACGCAGTCTCTGACCAACAACGAACAAATTTTGAAGCGGGTCGAAGAAGTCGTGGATACGCGCTTTAAGGAAATGATCAGCATCGCGGCGGATTTGTCGAGGAATCCGTTAGTGTCGCTGAGCCAGTATAGGAACTATTTCTACTTCTTTTCCATGCGGCACGTGATGAATTACAAAATGAGCAATACTTTTATCGACCAGGTGTTTCTATACGATCGCGAGGGAGAGTCCTTTTACTCTTCGGAAAGCATGTATTCGCTGGATATGTTTCATCAATTGTTCGCTTATCCGGAGTGGCCGGACGACCAGGTAAGAAACGAGTTCAATACGGTCGCATCCCCGGTGATCCGCAAAGCCGAGCCTCTGAACGGCGATCGGTATATTACTTATCTACGGCCGATACCCATATCGTCAAGCAAGCCGCGTGGAACTGCCGTTTATTTGATCAGGGAACAGACCTTTCGCGACCTCTTGAAAACCGTTTTGTTGTTTCAAGGAAATGAAGCGTTTATTATCGACAACAAAGGTACGGTCATAACTGGCGTTTACGGAGAGGAGCCCTTGGAACCGCCGCTCATTGCCGAATTGCTGTCCGCTGCCAAGAACAACGAGACCTTGCACGAGACGCGTTACGGCGAGCCGGTCTATGCGTCCGGGGTCCAATCCAAAACGACCGGGCTCACCTATATCGTACTTACGCCTGAGCAGGAGCTGCTTCGGGACGTCAATGAAATCAAGCAAATTGCGCTCCTATCCTATGTGATTATTTTGCTGCTCGGCAGCATCGCGATTTACGTCTTTATGCGGTTCAATTACAATCCGATCCGGCGTTTGCTTGAAGCCGCAGAGCGTTGGAACCGGCAGAACGAATTCAACGCGCCCTATGTCCGCCAGCATTTGCTGCTTGGCCTGCTGCAGGGAAGATTAACGGATACAGAGGAGTTTAACCGCCAAGGCGGTTTTGTCGGACTTAGCATGGTCCAAGAAAACTACTTTGTCGCTGTTATTCAGAATGAGAGCGGACTGGCGTCCGATTCCGTAGACCGATCCTTCTACCGGGAGCTTGAGCAAAAGGGGCATCAGGTATTTGACGTGCATACGGAGGCAGGCGTTACATTGATTGTTTCCGCAGAGGATAACCGGCTGATTCCAGAAGCCGAATTGGCCGCCCTACAGACGAGCTTAACCAGAAGCGTCAACGCGCCCGTTACAATCGGCGTCGGAACGGTTTTCAGCGAGTTAAGCCGGGTTACGCATTCTTACATTGAAGCCTCTACTGCGCTGGATCATAAATTCATATACGGCAGCGGGAAGGTGCTGTTTTTCGCCGACCTTGATCTGAAGCTGACGCAGCAGGGTTGGGACGTAAGAACGTCTGTGGAAAACCTTCTCGTCCATATGGACCGGGGAGCGGTCGAGCAAGCGATGAAGACGGTTGAGATGATCGCGTCTGAAATCAGGGAGAGAAGCAATTCGTTGTTTCAAGCCAAATCGAGCTGCATTGAAGTGATCAATACGATTCTGAAATATTTGCGCCAGCATTACAATTCGGGCTCCGGTAAAGGTTCCGTGCCGCTGCCCGATATTATCGCCTACGCCAACTTCAACTCCATTGACCGGTTGCTGGAGGAAACGGTGAAAGTTTGCATAATGGCTTGCGAGACGATCCAGACTGCTAACCGGCATCCCGATCGTTTAGGTACGGACCGCATTATGGAGTATGTTCAACAGCATTTTGACGATTACAACCTGAGCATCCAGAGCATGGCCGACGATCTAAGCTATTCGGTCTCGTATATCAGTCGGATTTTCAAAGAGGAAACGGGAAGTACGATTATGGATTATGTCAAAGAAATGCGTATCTCCAAGGCGAAGGAGCTGCTCAAGACAACCAGTATGCCGGTGCAGGATATCGTAGAAGCGGTCGGATATAAGGATGTGTCCAGTTTCATTCGCAAGTTCAAGCAAAAGCTGCAAATGACGCCCCAGGAATTTCGGAATTATTACAAAGGGAAATAAGAATAAGCCGTTGAGATGCACTCAAAATCGAATAAAGCGAGGTAAATCGCATGACCGCTTACGAAAGATGGATTTGGATCGAGCTGATCGGGTTCGACAATACGCTGGGCGATTTCGGCGTGGCGGAATATATCGAGCGGATCGGTTTTGTGCCCGACGGGATGTGTTTGCTCCTTTTTACGCCGGACTTCGTACATGCGCATGCCGGCATGGATCAAGAGTACGCCTTGCCGGTCGAAGTCTGTTCTTATAACGCCAGACCGTATGGCAGAGACCGCAATCGTCAGTCGTGGACGAATGTGCAGCTCCGGGGTCTGGTCTCGGAGCTCCGCAAATTCGGCGTACCCGTTTACTGCAGCTTCTTCGATCTATTCCATGCTCATGGCGACAGGGACGGCGAATGGTGCGGCGCGCACCCGGAGCTGTACGAGACAGGGAGAAGGGGCGAGCGATTCGGATTTATTAATCCGCTGAAGCATCTTGCGGACGGTTCGCTTTACGAGGATTTATTTATACGGGAATTGCTGATCGTCATGCAGGATTACGGCTTCGACGGTTATCATGGGGCGGATGGCTATACAAGCCCGCGCAAATGTCTCGCCGAGACGGATTATTCCGACGATATGATCGGGCAGTTCGCGCGTTACGCCGGTATATCCTTTGAAGGAGCGTTCGCCGAAGCTTGCGACGGGGATCCCGACGCGATGGAGCGACGGGCAAGCTGGATTTGGCGCAGCCGGCGGCTGGATTGGATTTCTTTTCACAGCCGGCGCTGGGCGGCATTCTGGCAAAAAATCGTCGACGCCGTGCACGGAGCGGGCAAAAAGACATTCGTCAACACGGCATGGACGCGCGAGCCGATGGAAGCGCTGTATCGCTATGGAGTCGATTATAAGCTGCTTGCCGAAACGGGGATCGACGGCTTTATCGTTGAATCCGTCGGCGCTTCGCTTTCGGCCGGGGCGGACGAAACGGAATACGAGCCGGGCACGGAGTTTATGACGATGATTATGACGATCAAGGCGTACGTGCCGGATACAAAGCTTATTTGCCTTAATGCGATTCAGGATACGAACGAGCAGTGGGATGCGCTTCGGCATGCGCCTACCGTGCTGGAGCGGGACATCTTCGCTTTTTCCAACGTTTATTTGAAGGAACCGGAAGGCATTCGCAGGGCGTCGTCCGGATTTATGGCCTGCCTCGGGGACGGCATCAGTCGCGATGGCTGGCAATGGCTGACGAGCCGCTGGCAATTGGGCTTCGACGGCCAGCCGCAAGATATCGCCGGACCTACGCTCGTCTGGTCCGACAAAGCGCTTCATCATTCGCTTGAAGATTATGTCGCTTCCCGGGAGTGGCCTGTTCACAAATGGACGAACGAGCTTATCGACCGCGGCGTTCCGCTGCACGGCGTGGTCAATGTTCGCGATCTTCCGCGGACGGAAGGGGCGATCGTGGCGACATGCGTTCACGCGCTTCCCGAAGACGAGCTGCGCGAGCTGCTTGCCTATCGTGGCGGCCGCGCCGTGCTGATCGGCCGGATGACGGAGAGGATTGTTGCGTTTGCAGCCGCAGATGGTTTGTCGCTTGCGTGCGTGATAGGCGATTATTTCTGTGCTGTGAGGGAAGCGGACGGAAGCCTGGACCACTTGGTCGCTGCGCAAAACGAAGCCGGGTGGGCGCAATGGCAGGAGAAAACCGGGGAAATTAACGATGCGATCATTTGGCTGGACCACTTGGCGTTCTCGCCGGTTCCGGACGCTTTCGTCGACAGCTGCGCGCAGATGGCTGCGAAGCACACCGGCGCGCCGCAAGCGCTGGCCAATGCCGACTATATTCGCACGATCGCGCTTGAAATGGCTCCGAACCGCTGGCTGGTGCTTATACGCAATCTGCATTTGAATTACAAAATTGCCAAGCTCGATGTCGGCCGAACCATTGCGGCTGTGCGCGTCATGACAGATTTTCCGGGCATTCCGGTGTTTCCGGACGATTCGCGGTTTCGCTTGTACGTTCCCGGACGAGGAATGGTCGTCGTCGAGCTTGAATTTTAGCCGGATTTCGATGCGATACAGCTGATATTGTCGTGGTTCAAGGAGGGGTTCGATTGGCTGTAATGACGGTAACGGGCAGCGTGGAGAAGGAGAAATTGGGCTGGGTGCTGCCTCATGAGCATGCGTTCATCGATTTGCGCGGGCTTATCCCCGCGCCTCAGGCCATTTCCGATAAGAGGTTGGCGCAAGAACGTGTAAGCTTGACTAATCTAGGTGTTCTGCACCGCAATCCGTACGCGGTGCTGGACAACGCCGTCATCGACGAAGAGGAAGTCGCGAAGGCGGAACTGACGGCGTTCAAGAAAGCGGGAGGCGGCACATTCGTCGACCTGACGCTGCGGGATATCGGACGGGATCCCGCACTGCTCGCCGGATTGTCCCAGGAAACCGGGGTGCAGATTGTCGCGGGCTGCGGGTATTACGTTCACGCTTCGCACCCGCCGGATATGGATGCGAAGACAGTCGACGACATCGCGGACGAAATATACCGCGATGTCAAATACGGCATGGAGGATACGCTCATCCGCGCAGGCGTCATAGGGGAAATCGGTACGAGCGCGGCGATTCACCCGAACGAGCGCAAGACGCTGATCGCGGCTGCGATGGTGCAACAGCAGACGGGGCTCGGTCTGCACGTCCATACGGATCTATGGGCAAGGCAAGGACTCGCTGTCATCGATATTTTGACGGAGCACGGGGCCGCGCCGGATAAAATATGCATCAACCACGTTGACGTCGACATCGTGCCTGACTATTTGAAGGCGCTGCTCGACCGGGGGGCGTATATCGAGTTCGACAACTTCGGCAAGGAGTTTTATGCGGATCGGCGGCACAAAAGCGTGCTGAAGGGGCTGTTCGCCCGGGATATCGAGCGGGTACGAACGATCGGGGCGTTGATCGACGACGGCTACTTGCGGCAAATTCTCGTGTCCAACGACGTCTGTCTGAAAATCGGGCTGCGTCGCTACGGCGGCTGGGGTTACGATCACATGCTGACGAACGTCGTGCCGATGATGGAGGACGAAGGTATTTCGTTCGAGCAGATTGGCGTATTGATGCGCGAGAACCCAGCCGTATTTATGGATAGCTCATTTGAATAGAGAGAGGGAGAACGACACAGATGAGTCGGATAGGAAACGCGGAGTTTCGAGAGAGAGCGGACAGATTAAGAAAGTTGATGGCGGATAAAGGGCTTCAGGCGTGCCTCGTCTACGGAGACGAGTACCGGAAGGAAAACTTGCGTTATATGAGCAATTACTGGCCGCTGTTCGAGCGGGGCGCGATTATCGTTCCGCTCGTCGGCGAGCCGATCGTTATCGCCGCGCCGGAGGGAGAGTTGATGTGCCGCGAGATGGCGGCTTGGCCGGATGTACGTCTGCTGCCCCAGTTCACGTGCGTTACGGTGCCGGATGAAATCCAGTATCCGCAGGCGAATTACACAAGCCTGAAGGCGATTTTCGACGAGCTGAACGCGGCCAATCCGCTGCGCGCGATCGGTATCGCGGGCATCGACGCGATGCCGGCTCCGCTGCTGAAGGCGATCGAGAGCAGCGCTAAAGACGCGGAATGGATAGACGCCGGCGGGCTGCTATTCCAGCTTCGCATGACGAAGACGACGGACGAGATCGCCTGCCTGAAGGAAGCGGCCCGCATCGCGGACGAAGGCTACAAAGCGATGATCCACAACGTCAAGCCGGGGATGACAGAGCTTGAACTAGCTTCTTATGCTTACGGGGAATGCATGAGGGCGGGGGCTGAGAACGTGCCGTTTATCGTCATGACCAGCGGCGAGCGGGTAGACACGATTATCGGCAGGCCAACGCGCAAAATCATTCGGGACGGCGACATGATTATGACTGCGATCGCTGTTCAATATGAAGGATATGTGGCGACCGTTGGTTTTCCATTCGTAGCGGGCCGGATGAGCGAGGAGCAGCGGGCCTTTATCACGCTGCTTGTCGAAGCGGAGGATATCGCGCTTTCGAAGCTTGCGCCCGGCAGGCGGATGGGCGAACTTGTCGGTGCCGTTAAATCTTATTTCGCGGACAAAGGGGTATCCGACTATGATCTCTATCCGCCGCTGCACGGCTGCGGGCTGGCGGAAGCGGAATCCCCGTACCCCGACGAAAACAGCGAAGCGGCGTTCGAAGCCGGCATGACGGTGAATACGGACATCAGCCTGTTTGGACATCCGCACGGTTCGAACCGGGTGGAAGAAAGCTTGGTCGTTACCGAGGATGGCTACGAATCGATGTCGGCGCTCGTTCGGCAGTTGAGCCGGACATGGAGGAACGCGGTGTCGTAGCGCTGCTGCCAGGGGACGGTGACCGGGAATGAGCCGACAAGGCGCGAAAAACTGGTACATTATCGACGGCTACTTGCCATACAAGGGAAAAGTGGAAGGCGATATTTTCGAAGGCCACGAGGCGGTGATGATTTTGAACTGCCAATCGGAAGACGCGGAAGTGCGCATGGATATTTTTTACGAGGAGCGCGAGCCGGACCGGGACATCCCCATTCTCGTCAAGGCGGAGCGGGTGAAATGCATTCGCATGGACCATCCGGAGGAAATCGGAGGCATTCGGCTTGAGCGCCAGCTACAGTATTCGCTGCGGTTCAGAAGCGACAAGGATGTCATCGTCCAGTATGGAAGAATGGACATCGCCCAGCCCAATTTGGCTTATATCGGCATGATCGGCTATTCGGAATAAGGAGAGGCTGTCTCATAACCAATTCAAGTTGCTCTGAAAGATAATCGATGATAAAGGTGCCAGGTGCATATACCTTCTTTTTTTACCGATCATCTCGAGCAACTCTGCTTATGGGACAGCCTCTTTGTTCTTGTATAACATTACTTCCGCTCAAAGGTGTAAGGGGGATGTCCCTCCTTGCAATAAAAAGCCGGCTATTCCCATACGGGGAACAGCCGGATGATTCTACTAGCGAGCAGGGGCCGCCGTTGCCCCCGCATGCTCTTTCACATTCTTGGCCGCTTCATCCTCGGTCAACGGCTTAACCGGCGCTCCTATGGAAAAGCTGTCGATGATTTTTCCAAGCGTAACATTGTCGAAATCCTCTTGAGCGTACAGTTCCACAGTGAAACCATGCGATTCCCACATCACAATGCCGTTAGCCTTGTACACGTTCACCCCGTCAATCAGTTCCGTTGTAACCTCGTCGGTTGTAAGAATTTCATTTTCTCCGCCTGTGGAGATTAGGAAGTTCACGCTTTGGTCGCCCGAAGCATACTGAACCTCGGCCATCGTAGTGCCGTGAAGGACGCTGTTAACATATTCGTAGCCCTCCATCCAATTCGGAGCCGGGAAGTTCAGGCCGATCGCAGCACGCGCTTCATCGACGCTTAATGAGGTTGGTGCCTGTACTTCTGTAGGTCGTCCGCTTTCCTCCTCGGCCCCGGCAGACGGACTGCTGTAGGAGTCAGGGAGCTCGCCTTCGTATTTCGTGATCGTCATATTGCCAACCTGGAATTTCGCCGCAATCGTTTGGAAGAGGTCGTGAGCGTAGGAAGTTGTCGAGAAGGCGCCTCCGAGACAAAGTACAAGGCTGGAAGCAATCAATCCTTTGCGCCATTTTGCTTGTTTCATAGAAATCCCGTCCTTATTCTGAATTTGAGGTTCCATTGTGCGGTTGTCCATTTTGTCGATCAGTCGGTTGTAAATCCGCTCTTTGATTAAAGGGCTGCCGGGATCAAAAGCTTCCAGCCGCTGAACGGTCGTATGAAATGCTGTAGGATCGTGCTTTTTATTCATTTCTGAACCCTCCCGCTTCTAAGGTTGCATGCAGTTTCCTCAGGCTTCTGTACAGAACAACGCCGATGTTGGACTCGCTGACTTCCAGGAGCTGCGCGATTTCCGAGTTTTTCAGCCCTGCCCCGTATTTCATCGCAATGATGTTGCGCTCTTTGTCGCGCAAACGGGCCAAAGCCTCGAACAATGCCCGGTTATTGTCATCGCGAATCGCCAGCTCTTCGGGAGATGGCTTGGGAAAGACTCTATCCAGAATCGAATCCAACGAGAAATGGCGGCGTTTGTTCTGCATCCGGAAATAGTCGGTTACAGCGTTGCGAACAATCGCAAACAACCATACCTCGAAGTTGCCTTTTTCGCTGGAATAGGTGTGATATTTACGTATGACCGTTTCAAAAACCTGGCTGCAAATATCCTCGGCGGCATAGTGGTTATTGATCCGATAGCAGATATAGTTGAAGACGCGTTGAAAATATCGATCGTATAGCTGTGCAAATTCCTCTTTGGATACCGTTGCCCCATACAGCGCTGTTACATAGTTGCGGCGGTCCGCCTTTCCTTGGACAACTTCCATTCGCCCACCTCCTTGGCCCCGTGTTCCCTCTTAGCGAAGCTCTACAAATTGCGCAATTTGTTTTGAAGGAATTCACATAGGTTAATACGCTAAATTATCAAAAGCATTAACAAATCGTCAAAGCGACGTATTACAAAGTGAAACAATCGATCTACGAAGAAGGGCCATACATTCATTGTTCCGAAGCTTTCGACCCTTGGGCTTTTTCTGTGGTGTTCTATGGTGTATATATGTTACTACGAATAGAACGTAGTTTGCGGTGGAGTTTGTAGTCGACATTGCTAAAATGAGGGTAATCTTTGGAGACGATGAAGTCGGGCAAGCTTTCAGATCGAGCTGACACATTGCCCGTGCATTTGTTTTGGGGACCGGAATATGCGGAAGAGTTTATCCGAAAGCAATCTCCAGTAGATGAATTAAGGTGGCTAAATGATAACTGGGCCGAGGGAGGCAAGGTTATTAATGCGTCTAACCCGAAGGTTGCTGTTTTATGGTGGAGAGGACATTCTGAACGATATTCCTCGTTATTAATTTCCTTGATATCCTCTTTACTTCTTCATAAGATTCATTTTCCAAATTCGAAAATTCCTTTGTGCAGTCATCGACTGCTGCCCTCTCCGGAGTTCCTCCCATGGATCGATAAGGCGATCATCTGCTCGATTTCGCTCGCGTAACGGCTTGGCAGACCGCTAGAGGCGATCATCTGCTCGATTTCGCTCGCGTAACGGTCTGGCAGACCGCTAGAGGCGATCATCTGCTCGATTTCGCTCGCGTAACGGTCTGGCAGACCGCTAGAGGCGATCATCTGCTCGATTTCGCTCGCATAACGGTCTGGCAGACCGCTAGAGGCGATCATCTGCTCGATTTCGCTCGCATAACGGTCTGGCAGACCGCTAGAGGCGATCACCTGCTCGATTTCGCTCGCGTAATGGCTTGGCAGACCGCTAGAGGCAGTCAATTCGAATGTCGTTACATTATCTCTAGTTATTCAAAAGAAAGATTAACCTAAGATTGAATGTGACTTTCGAGGCAAAATAAAAAAGTCTTAGGTTGACTCTTATTCATTGTCCCTTATTCGAGTAGAACAGATGGTGCATCTGCGTCGAAGTAAACTTCGATTAAGTAAAAAAACTCGCCGATCTTAGCTAAGTTCTCTGCGAGGATCGGCAGTACGAAAAGCTCGAGCGGATTTTCGTCCTTAATGATCTCGATCCGGATTTCATGGGTGCCGGCAGGCAGCATTAGTTCATGCATCTTGCTTCTCGGCGAACGGTGATAAGCAGGCATGAACTCAGTTTCTTGGTCGTCTTCGAATAAAACATTCCCGTTCAACCAGACTTTTACCGGGTTAGCAGTTCCGGCAATCAACCGGACGGCTTGTTCATTTGGATTTACAAGCTTAGAAACCGCGGTATAGGTACCGGGGGCTGTAGTATTCAAGGCTCCGGTTATGTCAATACGATCACCGGCGAAGTCGACCGTTTGAACCGATTGATTCGGGCCGGAGATTTGCCATCGGGATGCGGCCAGTAGGGTGAATTTAACGGTTTCATTCGACCATAGGGCACCATCATGGATGCGGCGGACGATTAGCGAAATCTCGTTAGTTACGGAAATGGCATCAGGTGCGCAAATCGTTTCCGTCCAAGCCAGGACGCCGCCAGGTGCGAGGGCATAGGGGCGAGTACCTATGCCGCTCCAGCTCTCAGGAAGCTGCCAATCGAGCTCCCCGTTCCATGCCTCCCGGGAATGGTTGACTAGGGTCAATGACAGTTGTTTGGTTCCGCCACGTCCGATAGAAGGGCCGTCCATGCCGTAATCGATTGTCAGTTCTACCCCTAGTCCGGCAGTCCGTGTGCCTTGAGGGAGAAGGTAACGATTAGCGGTAAACGGAGTATGCCATAGCGATGTCACCGATTCCGGTACTTTCGGGAAGGTGGATGGACGGTTAAATGAGGTAGAGGCGTCGGATCGAATTTCGATACCCGTTCCCCATGTCGCCAATATCTCGCGTCCGACCGCCATCGTGCGATGCGTAAGCTCGTCCAAATGAGCTGGAGCGGGAAAGCCTTTGATTTGCGAACTGACGACGATCTTGGCGCCTACTGGATGAACCCATCTCTCTGGAAGAAGCTCCGGTCCGAGAATCATACCCAGAATTGCACCAAGCGTCGCCGCGGTACAGTCCGTATCGTAGCCGCAGTTGACTGCCTTCAGGATACAGTCCTCGAAATCGGTTCCGTACAGCCAGCCAAGAATCGTAAAAGCAATATTTTGCGGAGCGTCCGTAAAATTGGGGTTTCCGTGATTCTCAAGAATCAGGTGGCGCGCTTCCATCCAATCCTTTCCCTCATTATGCCAGCGGAGCAAATCGCGAACGGCTTTTGCGGTCCGACACGTTGCAGGAATATGCTGTAGGCCGATGCCGATTAACCGATCCCTATCGGTTTCGAAGAAGATTGCGCTTTCAATAGAGGCGAAAAACATCTCCCCGTATACGCCTTCACCGCCGGCATGGTCGACGATTGCATCCTGATAGGCATAATAGGCAGCCACATGCGGAGCGCCGGGAGCCGCCATTGCCCATATTTCCGAGCGGATGGGTGAGCCCATACAATGAGTGAACGGATTATTGAACCACCCTGCCACGGGAGCGGTTAGACCTCTACGCAAGTTAGTTAAGGCATAGCCGTATTCGTCGAAAGGAAAGAAAACGTGTTCCACCCATTCCTGTCCTAACTCGACAGCTGTTAATCGCGCTCCGTATTGCTCTAAAGCATGAAGCCAAACGAGTTGTAAATCCAAATCGTCGTTTTCCAGCGGTCCGTCAGGTAACTTGGGATAGAACGTTAAATTGAGCAGTTCCTTGGAGCCTTCCACCGGCGCTCCGAGTGTTCCTCCTATATTTTTACCCAGCCAGCCTCCATACACCCGGCGATAGTAGTCCTGTTCATTGATAATCTTACTAGCCATGATTCAAACCCCTTCTGAGCGCTTATATTTTGTTATAATGATCATAGCAGTGAGAGAGTTGTTAAATCCATGTACAGCTTTAAGATAAGGACTATCGCAAAAATGGGAGGTAAAGCATGGAGTACTTTTTGCTACCTCGGACTTCCTCACTCGATGTTAGATGGACTGGTGTATTTGAAGCGAGAAGCGGCTTAGTGGAGAGCAGCCATCATAATCCGCATTATGAATTGATCGCGGTAGCGGAAGGGCCTGTTTATCTGCAGGTGGGGGAGCGCCAAATGGTGCTGAAATCCGGAGAAACCTTGCTGTTAAAGCCCTGGGAGCAGCATAGCAGTTTGAAGCAAACAGAGTCGGGCAGGTTTTTCTGGGTGCAGTTTTCGTCCGATCCGCCTTTGCATGAGCTGGGGAGCTCGACGAATTATAGCGAAGATCTTAATATTGTCCATGCTCTGCCCAATGAATTGCGAACCTCATCTCGCAGCGATGTCGATGGACTGCTCATTCCGAGACAATTCCAGTTGTCAAACCGATATCGGCTAATGACAGAATTCGAAAGGCTGATAGAGGAGTCCAATGAGCCGGAAGGGTATTATCGCTACCGGATGTCGCTTATCCTGGCCGGTATGCTGGGGCTTATCGCTGAAGAACTGCGGCAATCAAGCAACGAGTTCCACATTCCGGTTTCGTTTCTAACCTTTCGTAGAATCGTCAACTATCTGGACGAGACCTATACACAAAACGTCAGGAAGGAAGCGATAGAACGCAGTCTCGAACGCAAATACGAGTACATCTGCCAGGTGTTCAAGAAGTATGCGGGCATCACGATCGTAACGTATGTCCAACAGCTTCGAATCCAGCGGGCTAAATATTTGCTGTCGAACAGCGTCGCCAGCCTG
Source organism: Cohnella sp. LGH (assembly GCF_017671885.1). Lineage (NCBI taxonomy): Bacteria > Bacillati > Bacillota > Bacilli > Caryophanales > Paenibacillaceae > Cohnella > Cohnella sp. LGH. Next base: position 7,646,379 of record NZ_CP072117.1, on the reverse strand, counting down.
CAAGAAATTGCCGCCGAAGTCGGGTTTGAAGACCCGTTCTACTTTAGCCGCGTATTCAAAAAGATCGAAGGAACATCGCCTACGGTTTACAGAGAGCGGACAGAAATAGGCCTCGAATAAATCGTTGGACTAACGTGTAACGAGCCATGAATGATCTGTATGATCGTCCACGGCTCGTTTATTTTTTAAACAAAAACGTCGAAAAAAAGTGTTGACAAACTTGCGATCAGTCAAATAATATTCAACTTGAATTCCGAAACACGAGTATCTAACTGAAATCGGAGGGGAGGAATTTGAAGTCGAGGTACGAAAATGAACAAAGCTGTACGAAATAATCTGGATTGGATGATATCAATTCATCCTGTGAAAGCCACTCCAGATGTTGTGAATACGACCCAAAATGAAAGCGTTTACAAATTAATTAAAGTCTTCTCCGAATTGGAAGTCCAATCAAAGAAAGGGGAAATTGACATGATAGAAAATAGAGTTGGCAAATGGACTCAAAGGGTATTGAGACTGGCCTGTTTTGCATTGTTCAGCAGCGTAATGATCATCATTCTACCTACAGAGCCTGCAACAGCGGCAGATACCTATGTATACAATGCAACAGTGGGAACCGACAGCTTGAATCGCAGCTTGCCTTTGAACAGCGATACGGGGGACGTCAAGGGGAATCGGTACGTCGGCATGTTCTATTTTCTGAATTCGTTCTTTGATATTGGTCCTTATGATATGGAGTTTTTATATAGAAAATATCCGGATTCCGTCTTAGACAATAGAAGACCGGAGTGGGGAGGAATAGGGACTAATCATCTATGGGGGAATCCGTTATATGGGTATTATGATCATCACGATCCTTGGGTCATACGCAAGGACCTGCAGATGCTTGGGGAGGCAGGAGTCGATTTTATCGTATTTGATACAACCAATGTACCGACATACGATACGGTGCTCAAAAATCTGCTAGACGTTATGCAGGATTTGTACGATCAAGGCGCCCCCGTTCCTAAAATCGCCTTTTATACCAATACCGATTCAGGCAGCACCATGGAGTATATTTATGACCGATATTATAAAACGGGGGCACCGGACAGACACCCGGATCTTTGGTTCAATTGGAGATCCAAGCCTATGATTGTTGGCATCTCCAGTCAGGCTTCATCGGCTGTGTCTAGTTTCTTCACGATCAAGGAAGCGCAGTGGCCGACAGAAGCGCCGAAAGACAACGGCTTTCCCTGGATTGATTTCGTAAGACCTCAGCAAGTCCATACTTATAACGGACAAAAGGAGATCATGAGCGTATCTCCCGCTCAAAATTCGGGGTCCCTTTTATTTAGCGATAATGCATTTCATGGTTTGCCTAGTACTTGGGGAAGGGGTTACCATAACGGGATGCATGACGATAGCTTGGAGGCCGTCAACTCGGGCTACAATTTTATCGAGCAGTGGAACAATGCGATCGCTCAGGATCCTCCGATGGTATTTATCACGGGATGGAATGAATGGATGGCCGGCATTTGGGATGGAATCGGAAATCGCAAGGTGAACTCGTATGATGCCGCAACGATGGCCTACAGTCGCGATCTTCAACCCATGAAGGAGGGCTTTAAAGACAATTACTATATGCTTCTTGCTAAATATATTCGAGAATATAAAGGCTTTAACGCGATGCCAACGCCAAGCGCGGATAAAACCATTACGATCAATACGGATTTCTCGCAATGGAGCGATGTTTCGCCAGCCTATAAGGACTATACGGGAGACACGGCGGCGAGAGACTACAGGGGCTATGGCGCGCTCTATTTCAAAAACAATTCCGGTCGAAACGATATCGATGTGATGAAGGTGGCCAGAGATTCGAACAACCTGTATTTCTATGTAAAATGTGTGGAGAATATTAGTTCTTATACCGATTCTTCATGGATGCGGCTATTCATCAACACGGATGGAAATCCGACAGACGGCTGGAATGGATTCGACTATGTGATTAACCGGACGGGGGTGACGGCCGGTACCACAACGCTTGAACAAAGCACGGGGGGATGGAACTGGTCCACGGTGAACGCTAATCTAAGCTATAGCATTTCCGGTAAAGAAATGATGATTCAAATACCGAGAAACGATCTGGGACTTATCGGCGATCCTGTCAATATCGCATTCAAATGGGCGGATAATATGCAGAATGACGGCGATGTGATGGATTTTTACGTGAATGGCGACACAGCGCCCGACGGAAGATTAAGCTATGCTTATTATACGGACGAGAGTGCAGTAACAACGCCGTCTCCTACCCCAGCTTCGATGCCGGGGCTCGCTCCCCTAGCCGAAAACGTCAATGTGCCTGGAACGGCAAAGTCCTGGGAATTTGTTAATCCGGCAGATCTGGAGGGCTGGAAAGTCGATACGATTAAAACGGATATGTACAATGCAAGCGCGGCTCGAACGACTGTCGCGATTGGCAGTGCGGATGTAGCGGCGGAGAAGTTCACGACAACAAGCTGGTTGAACAGAATTGAACTCTTAAGTCCGGTATATACCGGGTCCGGTACGGGTCTACGATTATCACTCTATAAATGGGATACGGACTACGGAACGACGATTAACGGAGCACCCTTCATGACGTACATCCATAACAGCGTCGGTGCCGCCAATCCGTGGATTTATGTTTGGACGCAGACGGCATTGCCTCCGGGAGATTATCTGTGGACCGTGTCGTTGAGCAGCACTCCCGTTGCTAATGCTGGAGTGATTAAAAGCGCCGGAAGTTATAGCGGAACGACATCCTATTTCAACGGCGTACCTATTGCGGATCATTATACAATGAGAATGTACGAACCTTCCATGGCTGCATTCGGGGTTACCGAGGAGCAAGCGCTTAAAGGTACGGTTTCTATGAATAATTCCTATACGGTATTGAAGAAGGATGCCGATATCGATTTAGCGGATAAAAAGGTCGTGCAGATCAGGATGAGCAACGCCACCAATGCGACAAGCGCTAAATTGTATTTTACGACCGCAGCCGATGTCACGGCCTGGAATTTTGATTCCAATCTTGAGAATTGGATTGCGAGCGCCAATGTTGGCGGATTTACATGGCAGACAGGAGGCTATATAGGCGGGAATGTAACAGGTCCGGATCCATTCCTTGTTTCGCCGGATAACCTCGGTATTGATGCAGCAAATCATACAATCATCAAAGTCAAATTGAAAAACGGGACATCTAACACGACTGGGCAAATCTACTTTACAACGACAAGCGATACAAACTGGAGTGAAGCCAAGTCTGTAACTTTCCCGATCCATGCGAATGACAGTAATTATACTGAATATTCGATTGATATGACGGAAGCAATAAACGGATTATGGTCAGGAACCATCAAAAGGATCAGGATTGATCCTAACAAAGATGTATCAAGTGGATCGTTTAGCATTGACAGTGTGACTGTAGTAAAAACAGCCTTCTCCGACACAAATTCGAAATCGTTTACAATTAACGCGAACTCGGATTATACCATTTACAATATCGATATGTCGGATGTTGCAGGATGGAGCGGAACCTTGAAGAGGATCAAGCTCGTTCCCGCGGTGAATGCTTCAAGCGGGTCGTTCGGGATCGACTATATAAGAATTTTTAACGCTCCTGCAAAGGCATGGAATTTTAATTCCACGATTGATGATTGGACAGCGTCCGGCGATATCAGCGGATTCGGTTGGCAGACAGGAGGTTATGCGGGTGGAGAGATCATAGACTCCGATCCCTACCTGTTTTCGACTGACAACTTGGGTATAGATGCGGACGACAATACCATTATTAGAATTAAAATGAAAAATGATTCCTCGAATACAACCGGGAAATTCTATTTTACGACGAACTCAGACGCATCGTGGACGGAAGCGAAATCTAAGACTTTCACGTTGACTGCGAACGACAACAAGTATACCGAATATTTCATTGATATGTCGGAGGTGCCGGGTTGGTCGGGGACGTTGAAGCAATTGAGGTTTGATCCGAATCAGGATGCTTCATCCGGTTCTTTCAGCATAGATGAAATAACTATTTCTAATGCTGCCATGTATACTCAATCCAGAAGCTTCTCATCCACGCAGGGGGTAAATGGATGGAGTTATGAGGAGTGGATTTGGGATGGAGCGACTAGAACGATAAATAACATGACATGGGATTCTACCAACAATCGGTGGATAGGGACATCGGCTGATAGCTTCGTCGGCGCAGGCATACAACAGCCCGATCTTAACAAAGAATCGGTTCAAGTCTTTACTGCTCCTGCGAGCGGCACTGTCAGAATCATGGCTAATGTGAGAAGGAGCGTCAGTAACGCGGCTTCTGACGGGGTACAGGTGAAAATCAAGAAAAACGATCAGGATTGGTGGCCGATCGGCGGAGGATTTGTGCAAGTAAGCGATATGGCCGGCATCGTTATCGATCAGATTGCTGCAGTTACTGCAGGAGATCAATTCCAGTTTGTCGTTAATTCTAAAGCTTCTTCAGCCTATGACGCGGTTTACTTTGATCCGACCATTACGTACTATGGGGGAATATGGAATTTTGATTCAACAGTCGAGAATTGGACAGCCGGAGGAAATACGAGTGGCTTCGGATGGCAAGCCGACGGATATATGGGTGGCAATGTGACGGGAACTGACCCGAATTTGACGTCTGCGGATCATCTCGGCATACGCTTAGTCGATCATCATTTTATTAAAATTAGAATGAAGAATGCAACGGCAGCTAGAACGGCTAAATTCTATTTTACGACAAATGCGGATACGACGTGGAGCGAAGCGAAATCGCAAACATTTGCTACGATAGCAAATGATCCGAACTATACCGAGTATGTCGTGGATATGTCTACCGTGCCAGGATGGACAGGGGTTTTGAAGCAATTACGATTCGATCCAGAGGATAGTGTAACCACCGGATCGTTCAGCATCGACTACATCCGATTCAAGCTCTAAGCTGTAAGGAGGCGAATTATTCGCCTCCTTATTCAAGTTTTAATCCATAGGGGGAAACTTTATGAAGATGTTACTTACGTTATGGAAAAGGGGGATATTCAGAAGGCTGCTGTTTACCTTTCTTGTGGTCGTGATCCCAATTTGTTTGTTAGGAATCAATTTTTTTAATCTCGGAATGAGTGCAGTAAAAAAAGAGATTTCAAATTCCATACAGTCTCAAATCAACTTCTATTTCGAGAATTTCGAAAAGGAAATGGATAGGATAAAACTGCTTCAAAGTGATTTGATTAACGATGTAAATTTGAATAAGATTGCGAATCTACCTGAAACGATGAATCTATATGATCGGACGAGCGCGATTTTAAGTCTGCAACAAAGACTGTTGGCCATAAAGAACAGCAGTACCTATATCAAGGACGTTATCGTACTATTACCAACGAGCGAAGACGAAATTAAAATTACGGCCTCTAATGGCTTAAGCAAAATAACAAGCAACGATAGGGAGCTACTTAATAACATCCCGGACAAAAGACATAACTACTTTAGCTTCTGGGATAATAGGTTGTTCCTAAGCTTTTTGAGCCCTTTGGAATTTAATAAGAACACGAAATCATCCCCCTTTATTATAGCGGTTGAACTCACCGAGAAAGAAATAAGATCAGCCTTGAATCAATTCAACAATTATAAAGACAGTGGGGCTGTATTAATGAACCCTTTACACAATTATTTTCTTACGACGGATGATAACCCGATTGTTGAAATCCCGTTGAAACAATACTTGGGTGAACGAATAGAAAAGAAAAAAGTGGGCAACGATCTACTCGAAATAAAGGGTAAGGCGTATCAAGTGTTTTATGCATTATCTGCTCATTCAAATCTAGTGCTGGCTACGTATATTCCTGAAAAATTCATGTTTGAATCGTTGAAGGGTTACAGCAATTGGTTGTGGTTTTTCTCGATTACTTCCCTCATTATCATCATTTTATTTTCGTATTCAACTTATAAGTACATTCACAAGCCGATGCTAAAATTGGTTAGTTCCTTCAGAAAAGTCGAAAATGGCGATTTGAACGTATTCATTGAACATCATCATGAAGATGAGTTCAGGTATTTGTTTCAAAGATTTAATGTCATGGTTGAAAACACGAGGACGTTGATAGATCAGGTCTATAAACAGAAGATATTTGCTCAGAAGGCTGAATTGAAGCAGTTACAGTCGCAAATAAATCCCCATTTTCTGTATAATAGCTATTTCACCTTATACAGCATGATGGAGAATGAAGACCACGACAATTCCAAACGGTTTGCAAAACAGATCGGTGGATATTTTCAGTATATGACGCGCAATGCTTCCGATGAGGTGAGTTTTGCGGCTGAAGTGGCACATGCCAGGACGTATGCTGAAATTCAAGCCAGGCGTTTCCGTAACCGCATGCGTCTGGAGTTCGAGGATTTGCCGCCGGAATACGAGAACATCGTCGTACCTCGTCTAATTTTACAACCCCTTATAGAAAATGCGTATGAGCATGGTCTCGAGAACACATTGTCTGACGGCGTTGTAAAAGTCCGATTTACGGCAATGAATCAATTTCTGTATGTAATTGTTGAAGATAACGGATATGGAATGAGTGACTCAGATCTAGATATCCTTGCCAGTAAAATTTCAGGCGACGCGGATGTAGGAGAGATCACAGGGATCATGAACATCCACCAGCGAATCCGAATGAAATTCGGTCCATTAAGCGGCGTGGAAGCTTACCGAGGAAAAGACGGCGGACTAACGGTTAAGATCACCATGGAATTAGAAAGGGAGAGACGAAATGATGCTTAGCTTACTAATTGTGGATGATGAACAAGACATAGCAGACAGCTTGTATATGCATTGCAAGCAAATAGAGGTTATGGAACTGGATGTGTACAAGGCTTATTCGGCCAATGAAGCATTGGAGTGGTTGAACAGAACCAAAATTGATGTTGTCCTATCGGATATCCGTATGCCGGGGATGAGTGGGCTGCAGCTGCTGGATATTATCAAAGTGAAGTGGCCGAAATGCAAGGTGATTTTTCTTACAGGGTATAACGAATTTGATTATATATATGCAGCAACTAAAAACGACGGTGTCAAATACTTATTAAAGAGTGAAGGATATGAAGTAATCGTAAATGAAGTGCAAAAGGCATTCAAAGAATTTGAGTTTGCGATAGAAATGAATGAGCTCATCTATAATGCCAAAAATCAAATGCTACAGGCATTACCGCTGTTACAAAAAGAGTTTCTGCTCGACTTGTTGAATGGAGTGCCGTATTCCTTAGAAGAAATCGCTCAGCAGCTCGGTCATTTAGAAATTCAGTTGGATGCGTCTACTCCGTTATTATTGCTTGCAGGAAGCATAGATAAGTTCAATGCCAACAAAGTCAGCTTCGAAAGAACGCAAACGTATTTCAAAATTAAGCTTATCGTTGAAGAACTCCTTCACACCCAAGTCAGAACCTACTTAATCCTATACGATCATTCGACGCTTCTTTGGATTATTCAGCCGAACGGAGATGGAATGACATCGGGCACAGATGACAATCGGGCTGATACACAAGTGTTTGTAAAAGGAATGTTAGACAATATCCAGGCAGCTTGCAAGGACGTTGTGGATATTTCCTTATCCTTTGTTATAGATAATAGGCTTATCAGTTGGGAAGTCATCTCGGAAAGATTTTTTCATCTGAAGCAGTTATTGAACTTTCGAATCGGTACCGGATTGGACGGTTTTTTAGTTGACAGCGGCCTTATGCTGAATGAATTCGAAACATTTGCCCAAGAGGGCATAGAGGCTCAAAAGCTTTATTTTCAATTGAAAAAAATAAAAGAGCTTGGAGGACTTCTAGATAGCGGTAAACAAGATCAATTATTAATCGGATTATCGGATGCTGTGAATGGATTTAACAATATTGAAAGTAAAGACCATCATCCATCCTTGGAGCTATTTTACTCCATTTCGATCCTATTTCTATCGTACATTAACCGTTGGAACCTGATGGAGAAAATAGCATTGAAAATCAATATTAATAAGCTTACGCGCGCGGATGAACACTCGTCATGGAAAGATGCAGGCTCCTATTTTTTACAGCTGGCGAATGTGATTTTTGATATTCAAAGAAAAGAAGAAGATAAGCGCTCCGACGTTGCCGTATCGCACATCAAGAAATATATTATCGATCACTTAGGAGAGGATTTGACGCTTGTCTTGCTAGCCGAGCAAGTCCATTTCAATCCATCTTATCTTTCGCGACTCTTCAAGCAAGTTACAGGCAACAATATTTTCAACTTTATCAAAGAGGCTCGGTTGGCCAAGTCGAAGGAGCTTCTCATAAATAGCAACTTAAAAATTAACGAAATTGCCGCAGCTGTCGGGTATATCTCCGCACCTTATTTTACACGTTCCTTTAAAATGGCTACAAATATGAGTCCCCAGGAATATCGTGACCATAGCCTTAGCATGAACAAGTAAAGGGAAGGCAAGATTGTAAACGGTTTGTATATTATGCGATTCGCTAACTGCGAGTATGATTTATTTATAGCGTTGTGCACAACCTATGTCTCTGCCTTTACATTAAATTGGAGGTAATCGTATGTGGGGATTATTTGTCAACAAGAATAGAGTGGCATTCCTATCCGTATTGCTGATTGTCTCGCTTGTAGCCTGTACAAACAATACAAAGAATACGGCTACTAGCGAAACGGGGTCATCCGTTGTTGAATCGGCCGCTTCTGAAACCGCTTCCGCAACTGCTTCTGAAAGCGCTTCTTCTTCCGATCCATTCGGTAAATATTCGCCTCCCATCGAAGTGACAGGTTTTAAGGCGATTGGAATAAGTACAAAGTTCGAAGAGGGAGAAACCATTGATGACAACCGGTGGATTAGGGCTTATGAGGATGAGCTAGGCATCAAACTGAAATGGACATGGGCAGCAGATGAAGCAACTCAATACTACTATAACAAATTAAATGTATCTATTGCATCGGGTGAATATGCTGATTTTTTCGTTGTGAATTCCAAACAATTTAAGATGCTGGCAAATGATGGTCAGTTAGCGGATTTAACCGATGCCTTTGAGAAATACGCTTCCCCTCTTGTTAAAAAGTATATGAACGCTTTTCCTCAAGGCTTTGAGTCAGGGAAGCTGGATGGAAAGCTATTGGGGTTATCCCCTCAAGGAGATTATGCCGGTCAGTCCTTGATGATCTGGATTCGTCAGGATTGGATGGAGCAACTGGGGTTGCAACCACCGAAAACAATGGACGATTTTGTGAAAATAGCCGAAGCTTTCGCGAAACAGGATCCCGATAATAACGGGAAGGACGATACGTACGGATTGGCTGTAACGAATGCCTTTTTCGGTGGATTCCAAGGCGACTATTTGATGGGGGTAGCTTCACTTGAAGGCTTCTTTAATGGATATCATGCCTATCCTTCCATTTGGATAAAGGATGATAGCGGCCAGCTTGTCTATGGAAGCGTTCAACCTCAAATGAAAGATGCATTGATAAAGCTACAGGAGATGTTTAAAGCAGGGCTTATAGACAAGGAATTCGGGGTTAAAGACCCCGGTAAAGTCGTAGAGGACATTAATAAAAATAAAATTGGTATGAGTATAGGGATGGAGTGGAATACAGGCTGGCCGTTCGACGAAATGCTTAAAACGAACCCTAAAGCCATATGGAAGCCCTATCCATTGGTATCTATAGATGATAAGCCTGCCATGGCGGAAAATCCATGGCCAATATCCGGTTACATGGTTGCTAGTAAAGATAGTAAACATCCGGAAGCTTTAATCAAGATGCTGAACCTATATGTAAAGTATGTTGTGGATGAAAATAGAACGAAAGAAGATAGCAATAAATTTGAAAAATCGGAAGACGGTACGTATTTATACAGCTCCTACGCCCTTGCTGCCATGAATAATCCGGACTTGGCGATGAACGATTTTTACAAATTAAATACGGCTTTAAAGAATAAAAGCGATGAGACGCTTCGATATACCGATGGTCCTATGAAAGGCGAAATCAACAGTTTGTTGGAGAGCCAATATAAACAAGGACTGGCTTTTGTGGAAAAAGGGGATGTTTCCAACGGGAACCATCAGATTTATATGCAAAAAATGGCCGACGATGGCTCGTATGCCATACTTAAGCATTATAGAGACAATAATCTTTTAATGATTAACCAGATGCCTGGCGTGGGAACCGATACGCTCGTACAAAAGAAATCTACCTTGCTAAAGCTGGAGCAAGAGGTACTAACTAAAATCATTATGGGAGTACGCCCAGTGGATGACTTCGATAAATTCGTCGAGGACTGGAAAAAGCTTGGCGGAGACCAGATCACTAAGGAAGTTAATGAGACTTATAACAACTAATTTTGCAAAAGCGTAGATCATAATTCTTGGGAAAGGTCACAGTCTTGTTATCTTTCCCAAGTAATTATAACCAGAGAAGGTGATTAACTTTGCACAAAATGAAATGGATTAGAGAAATACCCTTGCACATGATGATTTTACCGGCCTTTATTTTTGTCTTTATTTATAGCTACATCCCCATGTTTGGAATTATTATAGCTTTTCAGAATTTCACGCCTGTAAATGGATTTTTGGGGTCGAAGTACGTCGGCTTGGATAATTTCAGATATATCCTTCAGTTTCCGGATATTTATCAGGTTTTATGGAACACGATATACATTGCGCTGATGAAAATTATCGGGAATTTAATCGTGCCTATCCTCATTGCTCTTCTACTGAATGAGTTAACCAAACAGTTTCACAAAAGAGCTTTTCAAACCATTGTGTACCTGCCTAACTTTCTTTCATGGGTCATTGTATCTGGCTTAATTATTGATATCCTGTCTCCTTCAGAGGGGATTGTCAACAAGGCGTTAAACTTTGTTGGCATTCAAGAAGTGTTTTTTCTCGGAGATCAAACCTGGTTTCCGTTCATTATGGTCATTACGGATATTTGGAAAAGCTTCGGATTTGGTACAGTTATCTTTCTTGCAGCATTAACGGGGATAGATCCGACCTTATATGAATCTTCAATTGTTGATGGTGCAAATCGGTGGAAGCAGACCCTTCACATTACTTTGCCGGGTCTCAAGCCTGTTATCATTCTCATGACTGTGCTCAGCCTGGGCAATATTTTGAATGCAGGATTTGAACAAATTTTCAATTTATATAACCCTATGGTGTATGCAACAGGGGACATTATCGATACTTTGGTTTACCGGCTTGGCATCGTTGATGCACAATATTCACCGGCAACGGCTGTGGGGCTATTCAAATCTGTCATTTCTTTTATCATGATTGCTCTTTCTTACAAATTAGCTGATAAATTTGCCAACTACCGTATTTTTTAAAGGAGATGTGCGAGTTTGCTTCACAATAATACCAAGGGTAGAAAGCTATTTATGGTATCGAACTACGTGATACTTATACTGGTATCCTTATCATGCTTGCTTCCATTATTGAATGTTTTGGCCATTTCGTTAAGCAGTAGTACAGCAGTTTCGGCAGGTGAGGTTTGGTTCTGGCCGGTGGAATTTACGACAAAATCCTATGAATATGTTGCAAGTACAAGTGCGTATATTAAAGCTCTAGGTGTCTCTATTCATAGAGTGGTTTTGGGTGTTGGGATTAATATGCTTCTAACGATATTGGCTGCGTACCCGCTATCCAAAGAAAAAAGCGTGTTTCGGTTGAGGGGACAATACGCTTGGTACTTTCTTATTACGATTCTTTTTTCCGGTGGGATGATTCCTACCTATATGGTCATTAAACAAACTTATCTGATTGATACGATATGGGCGCTGGTACTTCCTACGGCACTTCCTGTTTTCAATATGATTGTTCTACTGAATTTCTTTAGACAAATTCCAAAGGAGCTGGAAGAAGCTGCGCACATAGATGGGGCAGACCATTGGAAAATATTGTTCCGAATATACCTCCCATTGTCCACTCCGGCATTGGCAACATTAGTGTTATTCTGCTTTCTGAATCATTGGAATGCGTGGTTTGATGGTCTTCTATATATGAATAGGCCTCAACATTACCCTTTGCAAAGCTATCTTCAAACGATAGTTATTAATGTCGCTGCTCAAATACAAGCGATGTCGAGCAACGGAAGCGGCGGGTTATTGGATTTTGTTAATCAAAGGACCAATAAGAGCGCTCAAATCGTACTTGCTATGATTCCAGTCATTATAATCTATCCATTCCTGCAGAAGTATTTTACTAAAGGCTTGATTCTAGGAAGCGTGAAAGGATAGAAAATTGAAGGAAAGGACCCGTGATCGTGAACGAAGAAAGGGGACTTGGATAGATGGATGTGAATATCGCGGTGGAGTGGAGGAAGGGGCCTAGCCGGGGAACCGTCTCGACAACCGTTGGAACGATAAACGCGGCAATTGTACGGGGGAGTGGCAAGTCTGAAGGGGCTTGCTTCTCCACCGACGGAAGTCCGGCGCGGCTGGAAGTAACGTTGCAAACGGAGGATGCGAAGGACTTGCGGTCCATCCTGGTGAAGATCGATACGCCGGAGCACCCGTTCAGCTTTTTTCTACGGGATGTGAACAAGGCCTATCCGATCTACATACCCGCTTACGGAGTCGCCGTCACACAAGCCGACGATGATCGGACTTACGAGCAAATCGAGCTCGACATCAAGGCGATGAACCTGGTTACCGAGCTACAACGGATTGAAGTCGAGCCGGAGGAAACCTTCGCGAATGCAGCCGCCCATACCCGCGAGCTCGCTTCGCAGACATGGCTCGGGTTGTCGCGCGATATTCGGATTTTCGGCGTCGGGTTTCGCGGCGTCGGCGGAGAGGAAAGGCTGTGGGATTGGGTGCAGCCGAGATTTCACGGTCACGAAGTGACGCTGCCGGAGAACGAGGACAAGCCCGTCTGCTACCGGTATATGCTTGGCCGAGGTGTTGGCTGCGTGGAAGGCGTCTCCCGCGGGCTCGAAGACGGATCGCTCCCCATCCTGCACGCATCTATCCAGGATAACGACGTAGTCTACGACACGGTATCTTTTGTCTCCTACGAAAGCAGCCCTTTGAATGCCGATACGTTAAGGGGCACTCATTATTTGGCCGCCGACGGCTTCGGCCACTTTCATATGTTGACGGAAGAGCAGACGGCGCTGCGGGAACGGATCCTTCCGCAGGAGATGAACCGGGAAGAGGAGACGGTGCTTTACTTCCGGGCGGTAGCCACGAACCAAGCGCGAGTGCCCAGATACGCTTGGTTCAAGAACGTTGTTCCCAACGCATTCGTCCTGAACGACGACAAGCAATACGAGTTCGACGGAGATAACGGGTTCGTCAGCTACTCGGAGGAGCGGGTTTGCTGCGTATCCAAGCTGGGCGGACGGCCGCTTGGAACGGAGGAGACGGCCTTTCTCCTTCCTCCGGGAGAATCGGTCACGTTTGAATTTTATTTGCCTCACCGTCCGATCTCCAAGGAACGCGCCGAAGGGTTGAGCCGGCAGTCTTTTGAAGACAGATTGGCGGAGTGCCGCGCGTTCTGGCAGAAGAAGCTTTCCCAGGCGGCGTCGATCAAGCTTCCCGAGCCGCGGATCGAAGAGATGGTCAAGGCCGGATTGCTCCATCTCGATCTCGTCTCCTACGGCCTGGAGCCCGTCGGAACGATCGTTCCGACGATAGGCGTCTATACGGCGATCGGCTCGGAGAGCTCGCCGATTATCCAATTCATGGAGTCTATGGGCTGGAATGACGTTGCGGAGAGAGCCTTGCAATTTTTCTTGGATAAGCAGCACGAGGACGGTCTGATGCAAAACTACGGCGGCTATATGCTGGAAACGGGAGCCGCATTATGGAGCCTCGGAGAGCATTACCGGTATACCCGAGACGAAGATTGGATTCTTAACGTAAAGGACCACCTGCTAAAGGCGTTCGATTATCTGGCGAAGTGGAGAGACCGCAATAAAACGGAGGAGCTGCGAGGCAAAGGCTACGGCATGCTGGAAGGGAAGACGGCGGATCCGGAAGACCCGTTCCGTTCCTTCATGTTAAACGGGTATGCGTATATGGGGATGAGCCGGTTGGCGGAGATGCTGAGGAACGTCGATCCCGACAGTTCCGCGCGAGTAGAAACCGAAGCGCAAGCGCTGAAGGAGGATATCCGTCAGGCTTTGTTCGCCGCGATGAGGAGTTCACCGGTCGTTCCGCTTGCCGACGGAAGCTGGGTGCCGACCGTCCCTCCTTGGGTGGAGCACAGAGGACCGCTTTCCGTGAACGGGGAAGGAGGCAAATGGCTGACGCACGGTTCGGTCGCCGCTCGGGATTCTCTTCTCGGCCCGCTCTACCTCGTTTTTCAAGAGGTTGTTCGTCCGGACGAAGCCGCAGCGGAATTCATGTTGAATTATCATCATGAATTGATGTGTACCCGCAACGTCGCGCTAAGCCAGCCTTACTACAGCATTCATCCTTGGGTGCATCTGAAACGCGGCGAGGTCAAATCGTTCCTGAAAGCCTACTATAACGGCTTCGCCGGATTGGCGGACCGGGAGACATATACGTTCTGGGAGCACTTCTGGCACGCCAGCCCGCACAAGACGCACGAAGAAGGCTGGTTCCTCATGCAAACCCGTTGGATGCTTTATATGGAAGACGGGGAGGAGCGGTTGAACTTGCTGCCGGGAATTCCGAGCCAATGGCTGGAGGACGGCAACGTAATCGAATTGGACGGAATCGCAACTTATTTCGGAGCCGTCTCGTTGCGCGTAGAATCGAATTTGGAACAAGGAACGATTACCGCGAAAGTCGTCTGTCATTCGGACAGAAAGCCGAGTCTCGTCAGCATCCGACTCCCGCACCCGGAAGGCGCGGTTCCCTCGCGAACGATGGGCGGTTCCTATTCCCCTTCGCGACAAACCGTCTTGATCGAACGATTCGACGGGAAAGCCGAAATTACGCTGTGGTTCGATTAACCGAGAATAATGTTACATTTTGCTATGTTCACGTTTGATGGCGGAAAGCTGCTGGAAAGTATAATGGTGGTTTACCATGTCAACCGTCAGATCCTCAGCATGTTTTTGATCCATGACAAAATGGTAGCCGTTATATCGAATGAAAATGACGAGAGCTGTAAAGGCCGTGCGCTTGTTTGCGTTATGAAAGGGATGATTCTGCCCGAGTGACTCGAAAAGAGCAGCAGCTTTGTCGAATAGAGTGGGGTAGGCGTCATCTCCAAAGGCTGAGGATTGCGGCCGTAAAACAGCGGATTCAAGCAGACTGCTACTTTTGACGCCTATTTGTTCACCAGGGCTATATTTTTGAATTACAGCTACGTTAATTGCGATGACTTCTTGAACGGATAGGTAACGAATGTCCATGTTAGCGATCCTTCAGACCCTTTAATGTGTCATCGTAATCTTCCATGACTTGAGACAATGTATCAAGAAAATCAGAGCTGATTCCGGCCGGCAACTGGACTTTACGAGCTCTGCGAATGATGATTTCGCCATTCTCTTCTTTAACGTCGATAGACACTGTATCGCCAACTTCAAGTCCGATTTGTTTCAACGCTTCGGTCATCGTAATGCCGAGGCTGTTGCCGAATTTAGTTACTTTACGTTCCATCTCAATCCCCTTACTCATCAATTATTCCCCCTTATTATACTGTTTAACTGTTATTACAATTATACATGGAAAAGTGAAATTGATAAAGCGGGGCGGATGGAGAGATCGACCTGGGACAACTCAATGTCATACGATTGCCACCTACTAGTGAAAGTAATAAAAACTACTGGAGGTAGACGGGTGAAAAAGAACATATGTGTATGGCTAGGTTTGATGCTGATCTTCGGCTTGTTCGTTCCTGCAACGCAGATCTATGCCGCAATGGGCGGACTATTGAATGGTAAAGAAGGCTATTATACGACGTGGCCGGGGCAATATGACAGCCGTGCAACGGATAATGATCTGCAAACTTCTGCGGATATCTATGCGGGGTCTATTCTGGAATGGGGATCGTCGCCGGTGACGATTACGAGCTACAAGTCGTTTTTAACCGAGGGGAGGGCCAGATTAACTTTCTATAACGGGTTGAGACAATTTTTATACTCGGAGGAGATCGAACGCACCTCTGCGATTCAAACGGTGCACTTACAGGTGCCGGTTAGAAACGTTGTCTATATCCATATTGAGAATATCGATCCTAACCTGAACGCAGCTCGACTATATGAGTTCGATGTATTCGGTGCGCTTACCCAACCTCCGATTGAGGATCTTGCGGCCACTGCCGAAGACCGAAAGGTAACCCTGAGTTGGTCCACGCCCAGCGTGACGGAAGCCACATACGCCTATATCAAACGTTCGAAAATTCCGGATGGTCCTTATGTTCATATCGGGACCTCGACATCCAACTCTTACGAAGATCGCACTGTCACGAACGGGACGACTTATTATTATGTCGTGACCTATATCATGGAGGGAAGAGAGAGCGAGAGATCGAACGAAGTGTCGGTTGTACCGAAAATAAGCCCGCCTCAAAATCTGCAAGCTCGCGGCAACGATGCGGAGGGAACGATTTCCTTGGATTGGGTGTCCGTGACCGGCGCAACGTACTATAAAGTGAAACGATCGGTCTACGAGGAAGGGCCGTACATCACCGTTGCCAAGAGCGTCTATGGGACTACGTACACTGATAGTAAGGTCGACTCGAACACTCCTTATTACTACGTAGTCACGGCAACGAACGATCTCGGGCAGGAAAGCGCATATTCGAACGAAGCCTCTGCCCAAGTAGGCGGGACAACTTCGACGGGGGCGCTTCTGACGATCTACCTGCTGGGCGGCCAGATCAAGGAATACGAGCTTTCCGAAGCCGAGCTTAGCGCTTTCCTCGCCTGGTACGATGCCAAGGATGCGGGAGTCGGCCCCGCTAAATACAAGTTCACTAAGACATGGAATCAAGGTCCGTTCGCCATGCGCAGCGAATACGTGATCTTCGATAAGATTCTGACGTTTGACGTGGACGAGTATGATAGGTGAACCACTTCATAAATTAAAAGCCCGGGGGCTTCGGCTCCCGGGCTTTGTCTATGTTGTGCTAGAATTAATTCGTTTTTTGTAATTCTTTGCGCAGCAGAATGGCTAAAGAAATTACACCAATTTCAACAATTACGGGTATAAAACCAACACTTAGTCGTAAAAAAACAAGCCCTACCAAAATGGCTAAGCAAATAAAAATACAAACAATCCTATAGCCTTTTGATTGATAAAAAAAGGAATAGGGTAGTAAATGTGCGCCGTAAATGACGGCATATGCCGGCAGTACTAGCGTGGGAGCCTTAATTAGAAGGAAGACGCAAATAATTAAGTATAACACTTGATTGTTTGTGGCAATAAGTAGTCCGTTAATCATGGGATTTTCTTTATAAAATAAATTTACCTTTAGTATTTTTGCCCAAATGGTGGATATCGGAAACAACAGCGCTCCGCAAGACAGCGTAATGATGTTTTTTACCATTAGATCTAGCGAACTGAATGTAATTATAGTGATAATTCCCCAAATACATATCGACGCTAAAATAAAGGGTAAGCCTTTCTTTTGTTTACTTGAAATGTCATCAAGCAAAACTTGTAAACTGCTGTGACTGTTCATGTTGATCTCCTTTAATTTTATGTAGTCATGCGATCTTATAGTATAGCACAGATAATTCCAGCCTCCTATCATCAACGAAGACGCTTTAGTGTCATACAACCTTTGATTTTGGTCGCTTTGTACGAATTTTCGTACAAATGTTCGTTGATCGGGACTGATATGAGCTACGTTGTACGGTTTTTCGTACAAACGTCCGTCTCTTGAGCCTAATTCGAGCTGCGTTGTACGGTTTTTCGTACAAACGTCGTTTGAGCCTGATCCGGGCTGCGTTGTCCGATTTTCTATTGCGACACCGGAGGTTGAACAATTGCCGCCGATGCAATATGATGCCGATAGATGGAAGTCGTTGAAGAGGGGCGTGGCGGAGATGCATAAGGTACTTATTGTCGACGACGAGAAGGAAATACGCGAGGGGCTGAAGACGGTCTTCCCGTGGGCGGAGTGCGGAGTGGGCGAGGTCTATACTGCGGAAGACGGTGAAGAGGCCTTACTGTTAGTCGAACGGCTCGATCCGGACGTGATCGTGACGGACATTAAGATGAATCGAATTTCGGCTGAAAACGTTGGATCTGGAATGGATGCTTGAGGATCGAATGGTTCTGATGGCGGCGGAAGTGGACGATGCGGCGGCCTTGGAACAGAACAAACGATATAAGCGGGAGAAAGAACTGATTTCGTTCGCCATCGGCGACGGGATATTCTTATCAGATAGATAAGGGAGGCGTTCACATGATAGAGGTCATTGCCTGGATCGTTGGAGGAATCTTATTTCTGCTTAGCGGAATTCATTGGTATTGGGCGGCGGGAGGAAGATGGGGAGGCGAAGCCGCGGTTCCAAGCAACGGCAAGGCTCCATTGTTTCGGCCTTCCAAGACCGCTACAATCCTCGTTGCTGTGGCTTTGGCTCTGGCCGGATGGTTTGTTCTGGAGGCTAATGAAGCTGTGGAGTCGTTTCTTTTCTCGGAGTGGCTGCTACGGTATGGAGGCTGGGCATTATCTGTCGTATTTTTATTGCGAGCTATTGGGGATTTCCGCTGGGTCGGTTTCTTTAAGAAGCCAACGAACACGTTATTCGCCAAATGGGATGCACAGTTGCATAGTCCGCTATGTCTCTTCCTAGGAGTTTGCCTTGCCGCGGTTCAGTTTCTGAGTCGATAAATTGAGCGGAGTGGGGCGATCAAATGTGGCATAAAAATGAACATGATCCACTTTGTGATTTTAATCACAAATTAAAATCGCAACTGGACGTACAATAAAGCCATGAAAGACAAACACAAAGCCAACGAGGAAGGTGATCCCGATGTCTCCCAAACGATCTCGAACATCGGCGAACAAGCAGCAGCTAACGGACGCATAATCGAATCAGTTCAAATAAACCTACACCCAATTGAGGAGTGAGTGACATGATGAAGCTTTGGAGAGAAAACCGCATTGCGGCTATCATCGTAACGATCGTCAGATTCGTAGTCGGATATGCTTGGTTAACGGCAGGCTGGCATAAAATTACCGGAGCAACGCCGTTTAACGCAGGGGGGTTCCTGAACAACGCCGTTAACAACCCGGTCATCGACAAGGCGACAGGGGAGGCGGTCTACCCGACCTACCAAGCGTTCCTGGAACATTTTGCACTGCCGAACGTAAAGATCATTAACGTCTTGATCCCTTGGGGCGAATTCCTCGTCGGACTTGGACTTATACTCGGAACGTTAACGCTGACCGCCGCCTTCTTCGGACTCATGATGAACTTCATGTTCCTCTTCGCCGGAACCGTAAGCACGAACCCTTGGCTGCTGCTCCTCGGAATGCTGGTCGTCGTCGCCGGAACGAACGCCGGACGCTTCGGACTTGACCGCTACGTGCTCCCGCTGATTCATAAGGGCACCGACCGTCTCTTCCACCATAAGCCGAAAAATCCGACAACCGGCGAAGGGGCGCTAGCCAAATAACAAGTAAGCTCCATTCCCATCTCCCATAGCCTGATGCCAAGAGGCGCCTCCGATATCCGGAGCGCCTTTTGCGCATTCGTCGAAGCTTTTTCAACTCTTCGCGATATTAACCGTTATAATGGTTATAACGGAGGTGGCAAGGATGAATCCACAATTATTGCGTGATTTTCCGCTTTTCGAGCAGCTTAACGATGAACATCTAGCCGAGATTTCTAAGCTGTGCAGCATATGCAATTACTCCAAAGGCGAGTATATTTTCTTGGAAGGCGATGAAGGGGAAGCGCTCTATCTGGTGATATCGGGAGTCGTTCAAATTTATCAAAATAACCATTCCAGGGACATCATTCTTTCTATATTTAGAGAAGGGGACTATTTTGGAGAGATGGCTTTGCTGCAAAATGAAAGGGAACACTCCGCTTCTGCAAGAACAATCGAGAAGTCCACGCTTTGTATTTTGAAGAAACGTCATTTCATTCCCTTGGTTAAAAGCAAGCCCGAAATCCTGATTGGCATTCTGGAAACCACCTTGGAGCGCCTTCGCGGTGCCAATAAATTAATCACGGATTTGACCATTCACGATGCGCGCACGCGTATTGCCCGTATGCTGCTGCGATTAGCAGAGCAGCATGGCGTGCCCTTTTCCGGCGGCATTTTAATTGATTTGAAGCTGACGCATCAGCATTTGGCGGATATGACGGGAACGGCTCGCGAGACGGTGACGAAATTGCTGCTTGAATTCCAGAACGAGCAGCTAATCCGTATCGATCGGAAGAAAATCAGCGTTCGCAACATAGACAGTCTTAGAAATTTATTAGAGCCGACTTGAGGACTGCTCCTCCTCCCAATGTTGTCAGGTTAGGCGAACGGTGAGCGACCTTCGCATCCCGGCCCGGGTCGCGTCGAGGCACATTTTTGGCCTTCGCTCCCCGGCTCGGGCCATCCGCTCGAATTCGCCCGCGTAACGGTCCGCCAGACCGTTAGAAGCGGTCATCCGCTCGAATTCGCCCGCGTAACGGTCCGCCAGACCGTTAGAGGCGGTCACCCACTCGATTTCGCCCGCGTAACGGTCTGCCAGACCGTTAGAGGCGGTCGCCCACTCGATTTCGCCCGCGTAACGGTCTGCCAGACCGTTAGAGGCGGTCGCCCACTCGATTTCGCCCGCGTAACGGTCTGCCAGACCGTTAGAGGCAGTCTTCCACTCGATTTCGCCCGCGTAACGGTCCGCCAGACCGTTAGAGGCGGCCCATCCGCTCAATTTTGCTCGCCCCTCTTATCTCTAACAGTTCCTCCAAAATCAGAAGTGTTCGGGTTGACGGATTTCACTAACCCAACCCGCTTATTTTAGTTCGTATTGTATTTGGAATGCTTTCGTTTATGTTATATTAACTTACGTTTATACTGTCGATAATCCCGCTTTTGTTTTTTACGAGCGTAATGAGACTGCGAACTATACTATGCATAATCAGGGGGGAGAGAACGTTGAATTTATTTGAGAAGCGTCCGATTAAGCTCCAACTGCTGGTTGTTTTTGTTATGTTTTTGCTTGTGACGGTCCTCGTAATGGCTTTGACCTTTAACCAGTCGAAGAAGATGCTTTACGAGAAAAACCGCGAATATTCTGCCGAGCTGTTGGACAAGGTTACGCAATATATTCAATCCCAGTTAGACAATATCGATAGTGTGGTCAAAAATACGATTTATAACCCGGAGATCCATCTGTATCTGCAAACGGAAGACGTGCTGGAAAAGATGGACTTTTTTCGTAAGGTAGATTCCCATGTCGCTCTAGTCACCCAAGTGCAGAATGGCATAAATAGCATGACTGTCATTGGCGATAATGGAAGCAACTTTAACTATATGTCGGATCCGTACAAGAGACAGGCGGTTATGGAAACGATTGATGAGATCTCGCAGATGAATGACAGTCGGTCCAAGCTGTATTACGCCGGCTTCAGAACGATCGTCGCGAACGGGAGCGAGCAGAATTTCTTCATGCTGGGAGCGGAAATTCGCAATGTCGTTCCAGTCAAACATCTCGGGTATATGGTTGCTATTCTGGATCTGGACGCCTTGTTTCCCCAATTCGATACGATGCTTGAAAACGGTTTCGGAAATTTCTATGTGCTAGACCGGAACGGAATTGTCAGTGCCGGAAACGATAGCGCGATGCTTGGAAAAAGGCTGGACCTTACCGAATGGAACAGCGACGGACGATATGTTGTCCAGTCGGCGGATGTGCCGGAGATCCAGGGCAAAGTGGTCAACATCTATTCGAAGTACGATTTGCAGCGCGGTTTGGAGAAGGTCTGGAAGACATATTTATGGATATTTGCACTGGTTGTTCCATTCATGCTGTTCGTGCTATGGGTGATCAACCGCAATCTGATCGACCCGATCCGCACATTCATGCGCTTCGTTCAAATCAGACAAGTCAAAAATATTTATTATCATCAAATGAGATTGCAAATGACCGGTTACTACGAGATTACGGTAATGGCTGACAAATTTAACGAAATGCTTGACGAAATCGGCAACTTAACGAATGAGGTCGTTGCCTCGAAGACCCGTATAATGTCCCTCGGGCTGATGAAGAAGCAGGCGGAGCTTGCCTATTTAAAGCAGCAGGTAAATCCGCATTTTCTGTACAATATGCTGGAATCGTTCAAGGGGATGGCTAGCGAGACCGGAGCGAACGACTTGCTGGACCACATTACTGCCTTGGGTCGAATGCTGAGATACAGTATCAAAGGCCACGAAGAAGTGACATTCAAACAGGAGCTGGATATCGCGAAATCCTACATCCAGCTGCAGTTGTTCCGATTCGACGACCGATTCGAAGCTCAGATCGATGTCGAGGAATCGGTTCTCTCTTGCTGCGTCATCAAGATGATTTTGCAGCCTATTCTGGAGAATGCGATTACGCATGGCTTGGAGAATCGGATAGATAAAGGACATCTGCATCTTGAGGGCCGAATGAAGCCGGATGGCGATATCGTGATTCGGGTGAGGGACGACGGAGTCGGCATGAGCGAGGAGAAGCTTGCATCCATCCGCATGGACCTTGCCGCCGGAGACGAGTTTCTTGAGAGGGACCGGAATAAGGAGCATCTCGGAATTGTCAACGTGCACAACAGACTGCGGACGATGTACGGAGACGAGTACGGGCTCGGCATTAAGAGTGCCCCGGGTTTAGGAACGGAAGTCAGCATACACATTCCAGGACGAAGAGGTGTTCCTCATGTATAAGGTGATGTTGATCGATGACGAGAAATGGGTGGTCAAAAGCCTGAATAATATGATCAATTGGCAAGCGCACGGTTTTCATATCGTGGACACAGCCTTTAACGGTATCGAGGGATACGAGAAAATTGCGCAGCATTCGCCGGATCTTGTATTTACCGACATCCGCATGCCAGGCATGGATGGATTGGAATTGATAAGAAGGTGCGTAGAACGGGGAGATCGTGCGGATTTTATCATAGCGACGGGCTACAAGGATTTTGATTACGCGAAGAAGGCGATCCAATATGGGGCAATTAACTATTGCCTTAAGCCGTTTGAAAAGGCGGAGATCAAAGAGGCGCTGGACAAGTTCAGCGAGAGACAGCTGGCTAAAAAGGCGATCCAACGAACGGAAGCTGCGGATTTCCCTACGCTCCTGCATTCCGCCCGGGAACCGAAATCTAACGATACGACATATGGCAAAATGATTGCGTATATTGACGAACATTTCCATGAGGACTTGTCGCTTCAGAGCGTTGCCGACGAGCTTAACCTGAATATAAGCTATGTGAGTCAACTGTTCCGCAAGGCGGGCAACGATACGTTCCTGCAATACTTGACCAGTAAGCGAATCGCGTATGCGTGCGGGCTTCTTCGAGATACGTCGCTTTCGGTACAGGAGGTTGCGTACGAAGCGGGGTACATCAATTATTTCCATTTTGCTCGAGTATTCAAGAAAATAACAGGTTTCTCTGCTACGGAATATCGCGAGGATCATCTAAAAAAATGATATAAAACAGCTAATG
Organism: Cohnella sp. LGH; assembly: GCF_017671885.1. Classification (NCBI taxonomy): domain Bacteria; kingdom Bacillati; phylum Bacillota; class Bacilli; order Caryophanales; family Paenibacillaceae; genus Cohnella; species Cohnella sp. LGH. The sequence continues at coordinate 7,622,753 of NZ_CP072117.1, read as the reverse complement.
TATAGCGATATGAAAGCTAGCACGGATTCGATAAGCTTTTAATTGTAAGCGCTATACTTAAAATTTCTGGGGGGATACAGTTGAAGGCGTTATGGAAAATGGGGTTGTCTGTCGTTATCGTTCTAAGTCTTGTTGCGTTAGCTGCGTGTGAGTCCGGTTCCAAATCCGGTTCTTCTCCGTCCACATCGAGTCAAAGCGCCGGGCAAGGAGAATCAGGGAATGAGGCTGCAAAAGAGGAGTATGTCATTAAAGTCCTGACCCAATTGGCCATCAAACAGAAAAGAAGCGATGAAACCGAAATCGGCCAAATCATTAAGGACAAGTTCAATCTCGTATTCGAATTTGTCCAAACTCCGGGGAATATGGTGGACAAGCTGAATTTGATGTTGGCCGGCGGGGATTACCCGGAAATCGTCGCCATATCGGACAACGTCACATTCGATAAATATGCCAGAGCGGGCGCATTGCGGCCTCTGGACGATTTCGTGAAGAGCGCGCCGGAATTCGCGGAAAGATACAAGGTGCAGATTCCGTTATGGAAATTGGCAGGACCCGACGGGAAGCTGTACAAATGGGAAGGCGGCGTACCTCAGAACTTCGAGAACTTGGTAGAAGTCAACGATGTCGGCGTACGAATCGATGCGCTCAAGCAACAGGGCTGGCCGAATCTGGTTTCGACTGACGATTATATCCGTTTTTTGAAGCAAGCGCTGAAGGATAATCCGACGACGAACGGACAGAAAACGATTGGTATGGTTGTGCCTTTCGGCGAGCCGTGGGGAATTCAGGGCGTTTCCGGAATTATGTACGAGAAGGGCGGAAGATATTTCGCTGCGGCGGGCAATCTCGGGGTCGTGTGGAATGACGCGGAGCAGAATTTCGAGGATTATATGCTGAACGAATATGTCAAAGAAGGCCTGCAATTCTTTAACGATTTGTATCGCGAGGGCATTCTGGATAAAGATTCATTCACGGATAAAGCGGATCAAGTACAAGAAAAGTTGAACAGCGGCAGAGCTTTATCGACATGGTATTACGTGTGGGGGCTAGGGGATTCCAATCAAGGGCTCATTAAAGCCGGTCACCCGGAAATGCAATACATCAATATGCCGGTTCGAAGCATGACGCAGGTCGAACGGAACGAGAAACGGTTAATTCGCGTGGAAGACAGTAGGCCGAACGCCATGTACGCGATTACCAAGAATGCCAAGCATCCTGAGCGCATTGAGGAGTTGCTTGCCTGGGTGGCTACAGAGGAAGGGAAGCTGCTCCTGCAGTCGGGTATCGAGGGCAAGCATTACACAATTCAGGATGGCAAGCGCACCCCTACGGAAGCTTACCTTGATGCGTTGAAAGATTCGGAAAAGTATAACGCAATCGGGTTCGACCTGTTTAACTTCCTTGGCAATGTAGCGACGAATGCCCCAGATGGCAGTCCTTACAGCTTGAATCAGGATCCGGCAATCCGAGATGATCTGACGCTTACGCCCGAGGCGAAGGATGCTTTTCATCAACTAGGTTGGTCGAGCTCGAAAGATTACTTCCTGGAAACGGGAGTATCGGCTCATACCGGCGTGATTTCGACAATCTCGCTCGACACCACTTCGGAGATCGGCGCTTTGCAGCAGAAAATGGTCGATTTCCGCGTGAAAAACTCTGCGAAGCTGATTGTTGAACCGAAAACGGATGAGCAATTCGAATCGTTGTATCAATCCATCGTCGCCGAATATATGAAGCTTAACCCGAACGAAGTCGTGGACGAATACAACAGGCTTTATCAGGAAAAGGTTGGTCTATTAGCTCAGTATAAATAAGGAAGCCGCTGAAAGGGAAATGGAGGATCGGGGCAAAGAATTCGATCCTCTATTTCCGCTCAACGGACAGAGAGGGACGTTTCATGGGAAATACGATTGCACCTGCAAGGAAGCGTAAAGTGATGGCAACGTTCGTCAAGCAACGGTATCTGTTCCTGATGCTGCTGCCGGCGTTTGTATTGGTTTTCCTGTTCTCCTATATCCCTTTGTCAGGGTGGATCATCGCTTTTGTCAATTACCGGCCGGGGAGCGACTATTCTTCGCTGGAATGGACGGGACTGCAGCAATTTACGAATTTCTTTGCGAAAAGCAGCGACTATATCTATTTGCTGCGCAATACGCTGGCTATGAATATCGGATCGCTCATTACGAACTTGGTGACCGCGTTTATATTCGCCTTGTTAATGAATGAAATCCGGGTAAGGTTTTTCGGGAAGCTGATTCAGACCATTACCTTCTTTCCCTTTTTTATCTCCTGGGTCATTATCTACTCGTTCTCCAGCGCGCTGTTCGCCACTTCGGCCGGCGCCATTAACGAGACGCTTGTCGGATGGGGGATCGTTGAAGAGGGATTCAATTTTCTGGGAGATCCAAAGTACGCCTGGGTGTTCATGATCGCACTGGGTGCATGGAAATATCTCGGATATAACAGCGTTATTTTTATTTCCTCCATCGCGTCTATATCGAACGAGTACTACGAAGCGGCGCAAATAGACGGAGCGAACCGTTTTCAACGGATGTGGTACATTACGATTCCGGGTATGATTTCGACCTTAATCGTCCTGCTTATACTGAACAGCGGCTGGATTTTGAATTCGAATTTCGAGCAATTCTATTTATTCACGAATCCGACCAATTGGGAGAAGATGGAGGTTCTCGATATTTATATTTACAAGTACGGCCTTCAACTGCTGAATTTCCCCTATGCGACAGCGGTCGGCATTATGAAAACATTTGTCAGTCTCATCCTCATTGTCGCAGTGAATGCCATTTCGAAAAAAGCGACGGATAAGGCAATCTTCTAACAAGGCAGGCAAACGAGATGAAAGAACGATCTTTAAGCGGTACTGCATTCGATTTATCCAATCAGTTGTTTATGTTGATCATCCTTGCGGTTATGATCATCCCGTTCATTTACATCTTCAGCTACTCCCTAAGCAGCCCCAATATGCTGAAGGGGGGGCTCGTATTGTGGCCGGAGGGATTCACGTTAGACTCGTTCAAACGAGCATTCGCGTATCCCGCCGTATTAAACGGGGCGTTCATTTCGATCGCACGAAGCATACTTGGGCCGGCGATTATGCTATTTATTACCTCGATGGCCGCATACGTCGTGTCCCGGCCTGATCTGCTCGGCATTAAATTTTTTCGCAGGTATTTTATTTTTACCTTGTATTTTTCGAGCGGCATCATTCCCATGTATTTATTGATGGGCTTTCTCCATCTGAAAGGCACCTTTCTGATCTATGTGATACCTGGCGCCATATCGGTATTTAATATGGTGCTCATCAAAACCTATATCGAGGCTTTGCCGAAGGAACTATCCGAGGCTGCGGTTGTGGACGGGGCAAACGATATCAAGCTGTTTTTCAGGGTCATTTTCCCTATCTGTACCCCTGTTTTTGCCGCGGTTGTCCTATTCGATTGCGTCAATCAATGGAACTCGTTCATGGATGTGCAAATCTACAATACGATGTATCCGCAGCTGCATTCTCTGCAATACGTGCTATATAACATGCTGAATCAATTTTCGACGATTGAGCAGCTGCAGGAGGCAGGGAATAGACAGATGGGCTCGATCACGCCGCAGACGTTCAAAATGGCGATCACCGTGATTACCATCTTGCCGATCGCCTGTGTATATCCTTTTTTGCAAAAGTATTTTATTAAGGGATTGTTGATTGGTTCCATCAAGGGCTAGCCGGAAAAATGGAGGGACACATTCTCATGATTGAGATTACGAGTTGGAATCAGAAAGCGATAAGGTTCATTGACCCGCCCCAGTTTACGTGGCAGCCGGTAAAAGGCGCGGCAGCTTATGAGATTCAGTTTGCTGCTGCTGACAATCATGCCGTAAAGAACGTCACGAAGGAATCTACTTTTGATTTTTCAACTTATTGGAATCAGTTTCCCTTAGGCGAAGTCTATTGGGTAGTCATTGCCAAAGACACGAATGGAAAAGTATTTGAACAGTCCAAAATGCAGAGGTTTACCAAGGTGCCGGATTTTGACGGGGAGATCGAAGTTCCGGAGAACTGGGAAGAGAGTGCGTTGTGCAATACGACGTGGCTGCTCGCGTTTTCAAATCCGGAAGAAGAACTGCCTCTCCTGATGCGCAGCAGCGCAGTTACGCTCTATGAAAGCACTATTGATTATAGAACCGAGGGGAGCCAGCATGAGATCGTGTATCCGGCGCTCCATTACCCCAGTTACATTTTTTTGTTTCTGGAAGTATCAAGGCGCCTTCCCGATACGGTGTTGGGGGCAAGGGCACATCAGCTTGCCCTCTTCATCGGGGATTGGTTGATCTCCCACACACTGAACTCCGACTGGAAATGCTCCCGATTTCCAATCTCGGCTTGGATTACCGGGGATATATCGGAAGAACATATACCTGAACGTGGCTGTACTACCGTATTCAGAGCGGCAAGAGTGGGGGAAGCGATGCTGTCGCTATATCATAGCAGCGGCGATGCGCGTTACTTTGACTACGCCGAACATTTGGCCGATACGTTGGTCGGCATGCAGAATGAGGACGGGAGCTGGCCCTACCGGGTGAATCCGGAGACGGGCGATGTCGTTGAAGAATATACGTCATCCGGCATACTGATTGCTAAATTTCTGGATGGAATGCAGCAAGTCGGACATCGCGATTCATACCAATCTGCCATTAACAAAGCGATTCGCTGGACGTTGGATCACCCCGTTAGAACAAACCGGTGGCAAGGCATGTACGAAGATGTGAAAGAACAGCCGCCATACAGCAATTTGGAAAATTGGGACGCATGCGAAATGATCCGCTTCCTTTGCAAGTACGCGGATGAAATTCCCTCTGCAATCGATATTGCCGAAAGCATTAATCGTTTTGTTGAAGACCAATTTGTTATTTTCGGCCCTCATGTGAATCATTTGGCTTGCCAAACGGTTTATCCGACTGTCATGGAGCAATATATCTTCTATTTCCCTATGGAAGTGCATACCGGCAATTGGCTTATGTCGCTTATTTCCTTGCACCAGGCAACCAAGAAAGAAATTTATAAAATCAAGGCGCTGCGTGCGGCTAATGCCATTACGCGGATGCAGCATGCCGAGGGCAGGTATTCAACTTCAGGGGTGGATTGGCGGTTTGGAACGCATTTGGATCCATCTTTTGCAGATTGGTATGGCTGCAATGCAATTGCCGCCTTGTCGCTACTTAAGTGTCAGGATTACTTTAAAGCCCTTTAACTTTTGGCAGGCGACAAAGCCGCAGCGCAACAGAGCTAGAAGAAACGCAAACATCTCAGTAGGAGGTTATAAGCCACTATGAAGAGAAAATTGCTAATCGTACCATTAGTAACGAGCATGCTACTTAATTTATGGACAAACACTCCAGTGGCCAGTGCGTCAGAAGTCGTATCGAAGAGCCAAATGAGCCAGCAGTATCTCGCCTCCGATCTTGTTTCCGGAACCATTTATAATAACAAAAACCCTTACAATAGTTGGTCGTACCAATTTGTCGGGAAGGATTCGTTTTCGCCGGGTCAATACACGAACATGGATAGCTTTTATTATGACGATTATGACAACAACTGGACTTATTCTCATCAAATCACCCCGGCGGGTGGCGGTTCGCAGCAAGGGCCCAATTGGACCTACGGCCGGATCAGCAATGTAAAAATCAGTCCTTCGGACGATTACGATGCGGTCTATTCTTATGCAGTTTCCGAGACTGGCGTTTATTCGCTCGGTTCCGACGACAAGTTGTTCTTACGCGCGGCGGTTGACGGATATGTGAATGTTGCAGTGTATCAAAATGATCAGCGGATCTGGCCCGCATACAGCAAGTGGAAAAGGGTTGAGGTGACGGCAAGCAGCAACGAGGCCATCCCTATGCCGGAAATCACGACGGCGGCTAAAGCCGGCGACCAATTCTATTTCCGCGTGAACGCGGGCGATAATCCATCCAACGATAACCTGGAGTGGCGTCCATATGTAAGTTTGATGTCGGAGACGTATACGGTAGAAGCCGACCTGAGCGAGCAAGCGAAGCAGTTGCCTCACACCTCAGTTTCTCAAGATGCAATGATAAGTTTGGCTAGCAACGATGCCGAATTGAGCAAGGGCTGGACGTACGAAAGCTATTCCTATGGAGCCAAAAGCTTTACGAAGCTCGATCAAGTGGACGGTCAATGGCTTTATACCGGCCAGAGTCTATGGGGGTCAAGCAACGGCGCGATCAATAGCGCGAACATGGCCGTGCATCCCGGGGAGAATGGCGCAGCTGTATATGCCTACACTATGCCTCGTAACGGCACGGTTAGCATCGCAACGAAGAACGATGCCATAACGGTCGAATCGGGTGCGAATGTAGCCCTATTTAAAGGAAACGTTAAAATCTGGCCTACGGGCGAAGGCTGGCATTCCGTGGATAACAACGATACCTCAATTGCATTCGACAATTTGACGGTATCTGGCTTCGTGGGCGATCAGATTCGCTTTGTGGTTGCCAAGAGCGACACGCAGCCCATTCAGCCGGTTTGGATTGACCCGATGATTGACTACATCGATTTCAATTATGTCGCAAGTCTCGATCTCGAGAGGAATATCCCTTCGACCAATCTCGTCTATAATTTCAAAGCGCAGTACTTGAATACAAATAATCCTTCCGGCCAATGGGAGTATATGTATGTGCCTTTCGGGAGCGAAAGGGCTGTTAGAATGCCCCATAACGATGGTGAAAACTGGAGAATGGACGGAAGCTACAGCGCCGGTCTCATTCGCCAAAATGGGATGTTGGCGGGAGCGGAGAACGATACGCTGATCGCTTTTAAGGCGCCTTATACCGGTACGATTCAGATTGCGCTAGAAAACGGAGCCGTAAGCTTGGCAGATTCCAACGGAAGCGCAGATGCGGGCGACGGCGTTAAATTCGGTATTTTCTTAAGCAGTACCGGCAGTTTGATAGAAAATCTGTATCCGGGCCATACGGAGGATATGAATGTAATGCAGGATATCGCCAATGGCGAGACGAAGAGCATCGCTCCGATTTCCGCGAATGTCAGGAAGAATGAATATATTTGGTTTCGTCTCAATCTTGGCGGGACGCAGAACTGGCATGACTCCGTCACGCTAAATCCGATCATTACCTATAACAACTTTGACCCAAGCGACCCTGGAGTCACGGATGAACCGCTTATTCCTACAGTTGTCGGCAGTACGCTTCAGGAAGGGGAATTTCCTTTGGTAGCGCGAGACTACGGAGATACACCGGTTATTGAGGAATCTTCAAGCGCGATAGCCAGTCGTCTGAAAAATGGTCTTGCCGGAGAGCGGGCGATCTATCGTTCCAGCGATAATGCCACATTAGGCTTTTATGGTAACGGTAGCGAATCGATCCTCATCAATGGCAACAATGCCAAAATTGAAACATCGACCATTGGCGATATCATTGTCGAACCGTGGAACGACAGACGTTTCTCTGTCTTTATACAAGGCTATAAAGAAGTTGTCTTGGAGGACCTGACGATCCATGTGCGCGGAGGCGCGCCGGAAGCGGTAATCAATACATGGAATGTCGAGAAATTGACTCTGAAAAATGTTGAAATCCATGTAGACGCCGGCGCAGGCCTCAATGGCGGAGCTATGCCGATCGTAAGGGTGGATAACGGCGAGGCAATCACCGATCTTGTACTGGACAAGGTCAGAATTGTAATGGACGGTCAGGAATCAACAGGCGTGGACACCTTCCAAACGGTCAACGCTACCGTTATGAATAGTTACATTCAGGGCGGCAAGCACGCCGTGAACGATAACAGCTTAAACGGGGCATATATCGGCAACAACGTATTCGTAGATCAGGATAATACCGCAATTAACGTAAACACGAGCTACACGAGTATTCAGAACAATTCCATTAATAGCAAATCCGGGATCAGGGTTCAGCCCGGCAGGCAAAATGTATTGATTGGTCTAAACAAGATCGTCGCCGATGGCAGTGCAATTACAGTTAATGGCGCTCGGAACGTTGTCTCCGTTCGGAACGAGGCTCAAGGCGACATCGATTATCAGAATGGCAGCGGCAACGCCAGCATTATTGAAAATCAACTGGATACCGGATCGATTAAACTAAACGACACCACATATGCGCTTGTTAACGGCAACGAGGGCGCAGTCTCCGTGGATGCGGGGACGGCAACCAACGCCTACGGAAATAATATTTTGGATTATTCCGTTCGCGCGGCGAGCGGCGCCAATCTGGATCTGCTTCCTAAAATCGACAAGGAGCTATTTGTCGGCATGCCGCGCAGAGATACATTTAACTGGAAAGGTCGACAGGTGACCCTCAAGAAGGCTTTGTCCGATTCGGTTGGGACGCAACAAACGGTTTTGATTCCTCCAGGCGCATATGCCACTAACGAAATCGCCTTCGATCAGCTTAGCGGCACGAGCATTTACGCTTACGGGGCGTTGGCGGAATTCGAACGGTATACCGTTCCGGGGATTGCAATGAACAATAGTTCCCATATTACAATTAAGGGTCTTGTCATGGACTCCAAAAATAACGCCAATGCGCAAGGCACAATCGTTGCTGTGAATGGCAAAGCGATTACGGTTATTGCCGATCCGGGCTTCTTGCCTGATTTCACCGATCCGGCATACTACCCGGAAAGCGCCGGATTAACCTTGCTCAAGCCCGACGCAAACGGCAACTTCGCGACCCCGTTCGCTGACGGCGGATTGGGCAATCGCACGTACGACCCTAATACGAGATTGAACACCTTTACAGTAAGCGGCGCAGCTAGCGATCATCTGGAGGTCGGCAATAAAATCGTGATGCGCGGCCTTACGGCAAATGTGAACAAATTGATGTACAGCAGCGATATTCGCTATGAGGACGTCAGTGTCCTGAACGGCAGCGGATTTGGATTTAGCGAATACGGCGGCGACAAGGCGACGACTCTGTGGCGCGTAGCGGCAACTCCTGCGGCCGCTCCGTTATTGACAGAGGGGACCGCTGATTTTTTCAAAAACTACAATCGTTCTACACCAACGATTAATGCTATCGTACAAGGTTTGGTAGAATCCGATGCCATGGGGCGGGATCGAGGGCCGAAGCATCTGATCTCCACCGCTGACGCGACCCACTCTACGAACAAGCGTGAAGGTATGCGTGTGTACCACTCCCTGTTCGAGAACATGACGGACGATGCGACGAATGTCAACGGCGAATTTGGAAAAGTGGTCAGTGTGGTAGGAAACACGGTTGTTTATACCAAAGGAGATAACTTCTATACCGGTCTCAATGCCCCTTTCCGGGTAGGCGATCATGTGCTCGTTTTTACTCGTCAAGGCAAGCTGCTGGCGGACACGGTAGCCACCTCGGCCACCCGATCCTTGGGCAACAACCAATACGAATTTACCATTGAAGGAACATTTGCCCTTGAGGTCGGAACGCTGATCGAGAACGAGTCTGCAAACGGCGGAGGGTTTGTGTTCGACAACAATTATATAGACAATAACCGTTCCCGCGGCCTGCTCGTTAAGGCATTTGATGGGAAAATCGCGCATAACACCTTAAAAAACAATGGGATGAGCGCGATTCTCGTCAAATCCGAAATCGAGGATGGATGGAGCGAAAGTGGACCGGTATGGAACCTATTAATCGAGAATAACCTGATCGAGAATAGCGGGTTTTATACAGGCTCCGTCCTGCACAGTCCCATTAACATCTCGGGCGATGGGCAGATGACCAGCGACCCGCAATATTTGCTGCACAAGCATATTACGATCCGGAACAATATCATCCGGAATCGGAACACCATGTACGCCATCAATGTCAACGGTGCGCAGGATGTAACGATCGAGGGCAATGTTTTCGAACCGCGCAAGGGGTACACGGACAGCAACGATGACGCTCCGGCGATTTATTTGAACGGCGTCAACGGCGTAGTCGTGTCGGACAATAACTATCCCTCGGCAGTCACGCAAAAGTTGGAGGCGACGGTTATCTCCAAGAACATAACCGGAACCGATGTGAACGGGGTGTTGTCGGATTACTTGGAGGCTAACATCTCGCCGGTATTCGTGGACGATCAGTGGAAAATGAAGCTTGTACTCGTCAACACTTCCGCCGAACCGGTGTCTGCTCGCATTCTCATAGAATCGGCTACTGCTAATTTTATAGACGGTAGTCTAATATATGAAGCGAAGTTTATCCCGGCGGGGCAGACGGTAAGCTTCTACTATGACATCTTAACCTTACCGTCGGATATGATTCCTGCGCAGTCATCGGGCAATGTCAACCTTGTCATCCAAATCGAAGATACCGATGTATCGGGCAAGTTGAGTGGCAAAGCTTTCTTCAATACGACACCGAAAGCTGCGCCAACCCTCGGAGCCGCCGACAGCGTCTGGCAGCTGGCGGACAAGCTTGTCAGAACGTCCAATGAGCCCGATAACTTATCGATGACGGTCCAAACGTTATGGGACGAAAACTACTTTTATTTGTTAGCGGATGTGATCGACGATGTTCATCTTCAAGAGATGCAGACAGGTGAAATGTGGATGCAGGACAGCGTTCAGTTCGCGATAGATCCCGGACGCGATGCCGGCTACGGGGCGGCAGGGAAAATTGAATTTACGTTTGCTCTGACGAATAACGGAACAGCGCCTAAAGCCTATATCCACTCCAACACGATCGTTGGCACGCCGTTACTGCTGCAGGAAATTGCCGCTGAAGAGATAGGATTGCGCATTGTACGCAATGACGAGACCAAGCATACCGTTTATTTCGCGGCTCTGCCATGGACAATAATAGGAGCGAATGGCGTTGCCCCGCTTGAAAATGCTAACGTGGGAATCAATGTGGCTGCCAACGACAGCGACGACATCGGACGCAGCTTTATCGAGCTGTATGGGGGCATCGTCAGTACGAAGAGTGCCGAAGCGATGGGTGCTACCAAACTGTTGGGAGAATCGGTTTTTACTTATTCTATTGAGGTAGAATCGTCGGCGGGAGGTCTGTCAATCGCTCATACCTCGCGCGCAGCAGCTGGCGAATTGGTGCTTCTGCATGCAAAGGCAGACCCGGGTTATGTCTTCAAAGGCTGGCAGCTTGTAGCGGGCGAAGCGGTACTGAAGAGCGTGGATAATCCCTCGACGAGCTTCGTCATGCCAGCGGGCAATGTGGCCGTTCGTGCCAAGTTTCTGCCGATCGGTTCTGGCGGGAGCGGGGGTGCGGCTACGAATCTTCCTGGATCCGACATCGATGAAGGAGCTCTGGAAGTCGTCCTTCAAAATGGGATTGCGCATATCAAAATAACAGTTAAACAGATAGAGCAGCTCATCGCCCGTTCCGCGCCGAATGATCGGGAGGTTGTCATCCGACCTCGGATAACGGAAGCTGCCGATGCGACGGAAGTCGTTTTTCCCGGAGAAGCCGTCGATCAGCTTGTCAACAATGCCGTCTCCAGGCTGCTCATCGATTTGCCGCAGGGAACTGTAACCTTAACAGCCGGTAATCTGAAAGAGCTTGCAGCCATGAAGGGCGAGCTTACGGTTTCCATCGGCATTCAACCGGTTGACCGCTACTCGTTCAAGCTCAAGTCGGGAGACCGGGTACTGAATCATCTCGGTAGCGACATCAAGATTGCCGTGGACGCCAAGGAGGCGTTGTCCGCCGAAAGCGTTCCGGTGCTAGCCGATGGCCATATCGTCAGCAAGTCGGCTGTCATCGGGAAACAATGGATCATGGCTTTGAAAGGATCGTCTGATTTCCAACTCATGGAGAAGCGGCACGGCTTCCAAGATGCCGTAAACCGTTGGTCCGCTGAAAGCATTGGATTTGCAGCGGCCCGAGGACTTTTCACGGGGACATCCGGCACTACGTTCAGCCCGACCGCTCCTGTGACACGGGGGATGCTTGTTACGATTTTGCATCGGTTGGAGGGCGCGCCCGCACCTTCGGGGAAGCCGCGATTTGGTGATGTTGCAGACGGCAAGTGGTATAGCCAAGCAGTTGCCTGGGCCGCGGAAAATCGGCTGGTTGCCGGGACAAGCGACGCTATGTTCAATCCGGAGGACATGGCGACCCGCGAACAGTTTTGCGTCATACTCTACAATTATTTGCACAACCGGAATGGAGAACAAACAACAGCGAATACCATCGGAGAATTTGCCGATCACGGCGATATTTCGACCTGGGCTTTGCCAGCGGTCACCTGGGCGACGTCCAACGGACTCCTTAGCGGAACTTCTGGTAAGCTTTTGGAGCCGAAAGAATGGATTACGCGCGAGCAAGCTGCAACGATTATGGAGCGATTGGTCAAACTGATACTTTCGTAATAAGCATTTAACGGAGGCTTAACAATGGGGAATAGAGTAAGAATGGCAGTCGTGGGCGGACAACGGGGAGGCGCTTTCGGCAACGTGCTCGCAAGTATGGTCAATGCGGTCGAACTGGTGGCGGTATGCGATCTTAATCCGCTCGTTCTGGCAAGCTGGCAGAGCAAGTATCCGGGTATCGCGACGTTCGACAGCTACGAGAAGCTGCTTGACAGCCCGATGGTCGATGCGGTGTTCCTCGCGACGCCGATGTTGATTCATGCTCGTCAGGCGATTCAGGCTCTGCGCGCGGGTAAACATGTATTGAGCGAAGTGATAGCCGCGCATACGATCGAAGACGGGTGGGAGCTGATCGAGACGGTCGAACAAACCGGATTAACATATATGCTGGCGGAAAACTACATCTTTACACGTGAGAATATGATGGTGCAGCAGCTCGCGCGCGCTGGAGAATTCGGGGAAATTACGTATGCGGAGTGCGGGTACATTCATGATTGCCGAAGTATTTTCCATCATGACGATGGACGTTTGACATGGCGGGGAGAGTATATTCGGGACTATAATGGAGCGCCGTACCCAACGCATTCACTCGGACCGGTCGTCAAATGGCTTGGTCTTGGCGAGGAAGGCGGAGACGACTTCGAGGAACTGGTGAGCTTGAGCTCTAATAGCAGAGCGTCGGTCGACTATTTCCGCGAGCGGTTCGGTGCAGAGCATCCGGGTGCGCAGGCGGGATTTTGGCGGCAGGGGGATACGTCAAGCACACTGATCCGTACTAAGAGGGGCGTCCTTATCTCGCTGCGCGTTGATCTGCAATCGTCGCGTCCGCACAATATGGTTCATTACGGCCTGCAAGGCACGAAGGGGGCTTACATGGGGCCGAGATTCGATGGCGAGTCTCCGGTGATCTGGCTCGAGAATGAGTCTGCCGAAGACAATAGCGATACGCAATGGAAGTCGCTGTGGGCCTGTGCGCCGAAGTGGGAGCATCCTCACTGGCAGCAATGGTCTGACGAGGCGATGGCTGCTGGCCACGGCGGCGGCGATTTGTTCGTCATGAAGGAGTTCGTCGCGGCTGTCCAGGGACGCCGGAAGCCTGTCGTTGACGTGTACGATGCGGTAATGTGGAGCTCGGTGTTTCCGCTATCCGTGCAGTCGGTCGCGGCGGGGGGAGCGCCCGTTCGTTTCGTCGATTACCGGCAAAATCGATTAAAAACCTCAATCAAATAAATAACGATTGAAGGAAATATGAGGGTTCTGGCGTTCATTAACAGTGTAAGGTTAATCGAGGTTAGGTTAGCCCGCTGCAAAGAAGATGTATATCATAATGGCGGCACTAGGGAGAGGCAAAATCCCTTGCCGCCATTTTGCATGGTTATAATCCTCCCAATCATTAGAATTATGAGAATTACCAAAGTGAGGAACTTTTCTGCTGGAAATTCTGTCTAATTACTGGAAGTATTAAAAAGGATTGGAGAGTGAGTTTGTTGAAAGTTAATGCTCCAAAGGGCACGGTGGCGAAGCTTCGCTGGTCGGTTCTATTCGCTGCCGGACTAGCCCTAGCCTTATCCGTGCCGGCACTTGCCGCGCCAAAGCCCGACGTGAACCCCCCTACCGTTATCGCTGACGATTATCACAGCGTTGCTCAAACCTCGGATGGATCGATCTTCTATTGGGGAGGAGTAGCAGATGTTATTAAAGACAAGTACTCGCTCCGAGACAATACCCCGCAAATTATGCCCGGCCTGAAGGATGTAGCTGATATTCAAGCATTTCGAAATAATCATATCATTTTGAAAAAAGAGGGTACGGTGTGGGATTGGAGATCCGATTTGAAGGTGCTTTCAGCGCATCCTTATGAGGCGGTTACAGAATTTCCAGAACCGAAACGGATCGAGGAATTGTCCAATATTGTAAAAATCGCGGGCGGCGAGGTCTATTCCGCCATCGACAAAGACGGAGCTGTATGGGTGTGGCATCCTTTAGTGAATTACAACGGGTACCACCAGCTTGAAAATATTAATGATGCTACAGATATTTCATGGGACGGCAAAGCCGGAGTTCATATCCTGAGGGAAGACGGAACGGTATGGAAATGGACGGCTTATGGCGAAGATATCAAGTTTGTCTTAGCGGATAAGCAGTTCAGAACTCATAAGTTTACCGAAAATAATAGCTATGCCGTTCGTAATATTGAGATGAATCCGAGTTATTCCGCTATTAAGATTGAGGGCTTGAAAAATGTCGTCGCCTTATCGAAAGGTAGTGGTCAGCATAATTTTGCCATTGAGAAGAATGGATCCGTCTGGGGATGGGGAAAGAACTTCAGAGGAAACCTGGGACTGCCAGAAGAGACGGAATTCGTAGATCGACCTGCAAAGATTACCGGATTATCCGATGTGTCTTCAATTGTTACGAATCGGTTATCCACGCTGGCTCTGAAAAAGGACGGCTCTCTCATGGTCTTGGGAAACAATATTGGCGACTATCCTATCGAGTTTAAAAAGGGGCATGAAATAAGACGTATTGTGGGAATAGAGAAGGTTATCTCAGTCGCCTTGGGAGATCAGCATGCCGTAGCGATTACGGAAGACGGTAATCTATGGGCGTGGGGAAAAAATAATGCCGGACAGCTAGGAGATGCGAGCTTTAAGGACAGCTTGACTCCGATTCTTGTTAAGAAAATGCAATGAGGGGAAGACCCTGTCTTACCGCTGCTTAGCCCTAATTCAGAGGCTGTTCCATAAGCAGAGTTGCTTGAGATGATCGATAGACAAAGAAGGGGGATGTATCTCCTGTAGACGCCTCATACGCTCCTGAAATTACCCTATTACGGGTTTACCCATTCAGATTTCAGGAGCGTATAGCATCGGAAGGAGATACATACCCCTTTTGACCTGTTCGTCGATTATCTTTTAGAGCAACTGGTTTGGCTTGTGGGACAGCCTCTTTCGGCTCCTAATAGACAACCTACCGCTTAGACAAACCGAGCATAAGTGGTCATGTCGACGAGCGAGCCGGCGTAAGAATACTTGATTTTGTACGTGCCTTGCGCAAACGAAGTATTAAACGTAATCGTATAGTTCACAACGCTAGGGTTGGTGTAAATATTCGAGCGTGAGCTCGTTACATATTCCTCTACCCCGTTCACGATGCGATATACGTCCGCGAAGATGACTCCTGCTGGAGGGCTGTTGCTGAAATACGCAGTCCCGGTAATAAGAATATCCCCTTGCCCTGTAACGGTATCCGTGTGGTTCAACGGAGTGTTGGCGCTCGAGGCAGTCGAGAAAGCAAAGAGCATCACGACAGACAACAGAAGTACCGTTAACTTGCTCATTTTCACGAATATCCATCCTTTCAATTTGGGAAATTGGCAGAAGGAGTTTCAGGAGCAGAATGCTGGCCAGCGTTCTTCGGGAACTGCAACCCTTCTGCTACCAGTATGACACCATTTGTAATTTCATGTAAATGATGATAAAGTACGGTACATAATTCGACACCTAAGACCGTGGGCCTAATGCCTAATCGACGATTTTCTACCCGTGACGTCGAATTGCAAGAGATAAATACGGACATCGCCACGGACTTTCGAATGGGTAATTCCCCCTAAAAGGCGTCATTCGATGGAGATAAAAATGTCTAATTCCTGAACACGACTTAATTTGTGATTTTAATCACAAACTCATTCCGCAACCGGATGTACAATAAAGCCATGAAAGACAAACACAAAGCAGCGAGGAAGGTGATCCCGATGTCTCCCCAACGATCTCGAACATCGGCGAACAAGCAGCAGCTAACGGACGCATAATCGCTTCAGTTCAAATAAACCTTTACCCAATTGAGGAGTGAGTGACATGATGAAACTTTGGAGAGAACACCGCATCGCGGCAGTGATCGTAATGATCGTTAGATTCGTAGTCGGATATGCTTGGTTAACCGCAGGCTGGCACAAGCTGACCGGAGCAACACCTTTTAACGCAGGAGGCTTCCTCAACAACGCCGTGAATAACCCGATCATCGACAAGGCGACAGGGGAAGCGGTCTACCCGACCTACCAAGCGTTCCTTGAACACTTTGCACTGCCAAACGTGAAGATCATTAACATCTTAATCCCTTGGGGCGAATTCCTCGTCGGACTTGGACTCATACTCGGAACGTTGACGCTGACCGCCGCCTTCTTCGGACTCATGATGAACTTCATGTTCCTGTTCGCCGGAACGACAAGCACTAACCCTTGGCTGCTGCTCCTCGGAATGCTGGTCGTCGTCGCCGGAACGAACGCAGGACGCTTCGGACTTGACCGCTACGTGCTCCCGCTGATTCATAAGGGCACCGACCGCATCTTTCACCGCAAGCCGAAAAATCCGACCACCGGTGAAGGGGCGTTAGCCAAGTAAACAGTAAACTCCATCTCCCATATCCTATATCGAGAGGCGCTTCCGACATACGGGGCGCCTCTTCCGCTTGTTATCAATGAGATGCTGATTACTGAGCGTTACGGATTTTGCTTTTTATTCTTACCTGTACTCCCTATAATGGGCTCATATCCTATGAGGAAAATGGTGAGCTGCAGATGAAGACGCGCTGGGGAGACCAAATGTCCATATTTCCAAAACTAATCCTCGCTTTTTTAATTGTTTTGCTGCCGTTGTTTGCGCTTAGCATTCGGATGAACGAGCAAAGCAAGGAGCTTGTTCGCAAAGAAATCACGCAATCGATCGAGCAGAGGATGGTCTCGTATATCAGCACGCTGGAATTGGATTTCAACCGCGTGATGGGATTGCAAACGGAGTATGTCAACGATGACGATATCGATATTCTCAGTACGCGGGAAGACCTGTCCTATGTAGAGTTTACAGAGGCCGTATCCAGGCTGCAGGACCGGCTTAGACTTATGAAACACGCCGCCAGCTTCGTTCGCGACAGTTTCGTGGATATCGGCCTCATAGACCGACGAATATCTACGGATGCCTATAGCGAAATTCCGGCGGGGGACGGAGCTGCATTGAATAATCCGACCAACCGCTTCGAGTCTCCTTTTATCGTGCACCAAGGAAAGCTCTGGATCACGTTGCCTTACCCAGGCACATTGAACCGTCAACCGATGTTCACTTTAGGACTGGAAATAGCGGATTCCAGCTTGAAGGCGTATTTGGACGAGTTCACCGACCTTCAAGACGGGGGCAGCCTGCTTACCCATGATAATCCGAATTGGTCGGTTGAAAGCGGGGAAACCCCGATTGCCGTTACGGAGACTGTCAAAGAGCGAATTCGCGAAAACAGCAGCCTTACGATAAATCACGGTTACGAAAGTTTAAAAGTAGGCGGGGAAGCTTATTATCTGTTTATTAAAAAGTCGGACAAGCTGGGGCTTTCGCTTTCGGTTTTCATAAAAGAAAGCAAAATCATCGGACCGTTAAAGCAATACAAAGATAGAGTCTGGTGGCTGTCCGTCGCCTCTTTCATTATTGTCGTGATATTCTCGTATTGGATTTATAGGCTTATCCATCGACCGTTGGCGCAGCTTGTTTTCTCTTTTCGCAAGCTGGAAAAGGGGGACCTGGATGCGGCCATGCAACTCAAAGGCACGGGTGAATTCCGATATTTGTTCGAGCGTTTTAACAAGACCGTGTATCGTTTGAAAGAACTCATCGACGAGGTGTACGTTCAGCAATATCAAGCGAAAGTTGCCGAATTGAAGCAGCTTCAATCGCAAATTAATCCTCATTTTTTATTCAATTGTTTCTTCAACCTGTATCGCATCGCGAAAATGCATGAAATCGATCAGGTCATTCGCGTGACGAAGAGCCTCGGGGAGTATTTCCGCTTTATTACGAGGGGAAGCGACCATATCCGTCTTGATGAAGAGGTCCAGCATGCGAAAGCTTATGCGGACATTCAGGAAATTCGTTTCGAGGATCAAATCCGCGTTGAATTTGAAGAAATTCCGATCCATTGGAGGGACCGCCAAATTCCGAAATTAATCGTGCAGCCGTTGCTTGAGAACGCCTACCAGCATGGGCTGGAGGATCGGGACGGACCTGGATTCATCCGCGTCGGATTCATGGAGAACGAACAGTTTCTAACGATTATCGTAGAAGATAACGGGGATCTCACGGACGAACAATTAGCGAAGATCAACGGCTTGTTGGCCAAGAAGCAGTCGCCGGGGGAAAATGCGGGGCTCTATAACGTCAAAAGGAGAATCCAGTTGTATTTCGGAGAAGAAGGCGCTATGGAGGCGGGAAGATCGGTTAGCGGCGGGCTTCGGATTGAATTGCGCCTGCCAACGGATAAAAAGGGGGCGAATGAAATGTACAGGTTGCTGATCGTGGACAACGAACCAAAAATTGTCAAAGGGCTGCAGCAATTGTTCGAAGAGGAGAACAGTCTCGAATTGGAAGTGTACCGGGCTTTCTCCGCATCCGAAGCCTTGGCGTGCCTTGAGAAAATTAAAATCGATATTCTATTGTCCGACATCCGGATGCCCGGCATGGACGGGTTGGAATTGCATCGTCAGGTTACCCGGCGCTGGCCGCGCTGCCGCGTCGTTTTTCTATCCGGCTATGACGATTTTCGTTACGTTCAAGCGGCGATCCGTCAAGGCGGCGTGGATTACGTTCTAAAAACCGACGGCGATGAAGCCATCGTAGCCGCCGTTGCCAAGGCTGCTGAAATGCTGTCCGAGCAGATGGAAACGGAGCGGTGGATCCGGAGCGCCGCCGAACAAATAAATGAGACTTTGCCTATGCTGCGTAAAGAGTATGCGACGTCGCTGTTGCGCGGGGATAACCAGGCATCGCAATTGCGAATGGACGAGCTCGGGATCGGGCTGAGCACGGAGCGCAAGGTGCTTATGGTCGTGGGACGAGTCGATCGTTGGCGGGACGGATTGTCATCCAGGGACCGCACGCTGCTCTCTTATGCGATTCAGAAAATGGCGGAGGAGCTCTTCGAGCGAACGGCCTTGTTTTCCCTCATGACGGAAACTTCCCGATTCGTGTGGCTGCTGCAGTCAGAGGCGGAAACGGCAGGGGAGGATGCTTTACACGAGGAGAATCCCGATTTGCATGCCCTTTTCGTACAGGGGACGCTGGAATCTATTCAGTCCGCATGCAAGACCTATTTGAAGGTTGCGATCTCGTTCGCGACCGGGTCGGGAGCTACCGATTGGGCATCTCTGCCCGCCAAGTACGCAGAGTTGAATGATGTGTTGTTTCACGGACTTGGAGAAGGCGAAGAGATGTTGTTGACTGACCGGTATTTGGTAGCGACCGGCAAAGAGGATAAAAGCGTCTATGAGCTGCAGGCCAGAAGCAAATTGCAACAGCTTCTTGCTATGGAACCGGAAGGCTCCAAAGAAGCCAGGGAAGATTTCGCGGAGACGTATTTGAAGCTAAAGGAGATTTCCCTGCATTGTCGCAACGATGTGGAAGTATTGTCCGAAATCTACTACGGGGTCGGATATTTGCTGATTTCTTTGTCCAACCGTAATCGCAGTGGACAAGCGGCGCGGGAATCCGGCGATTACAAGTGGCCAAGTCTTGGCGAGCATGCTTCTTGGGAGCAAGCGCTGCGTTACCTGGACGATCGGCTTGAGGGCTGGATCCATTTGCGGGAGGAAAAGCGCGTGGAAAATACGCATTCGATCATCCGACAGCTCCAGTCGTATATTGCCGATAACCTGGACCAAGATCTGTCGCTCAGTCGGTTGTCCGATATCGTCTATCTGAATCCGTCTTATCTATCTCGGTTGTTTAAACAGCAGACAGGCGTCGGGATATTGGAATACACCACCGATATGAGAATATTAAAAGCCAAGGATTTATTAAGTCGGTCCATGCTGAAAATTCATGAGATCGCAGGGCGCGTCGGTTTTGACTCGGCCAATTATTTCGGACGCTTTTTCAAAAAGGAGACCGGGATGACGCCTCAGGAATATCGAGAAAGAAAGTAAAGAAAAGAATGAGTGATGTCAAAAATGTGCGATTTTATCCCAAATCTAAGACTCCTATAATTAAGAGCGTAAGACAGCTGCTCTTTACAAAATCGACTCAAGGGGGATTCGCATGAAAAGAACGGCAAAGTATTTCGGCATGTCGTTGGCGGTTCTGATGATGTTCATGACTGCCGCATGCGGTAACGAAAGCAAGGGCAGCAACGCCCAAGAAAGCAGCTCGCCGGCAGCGACGGCCAGCCCGCAAGCAAGCACTGCAGCTCCTGAAAGCGCTTCGACGGAAACGGTCGATCCATTCGGCAAATATGATCCTCCGATCAAGGTCTCAGTTACCCGAAATACGGATTCGACTTACAAATTCAAAGAAGGCGAATCCTTCGACAAGAACGCATGGAATACAGCTTATGCGGAGCGGCTGGGCATTCAGATCGCGAATAAGTGGATCGTTCAAAGCGATCAATACGATCAGAAAATGAATGCGTCCATCGCTGCGGGAGATCTGCCGGACGTGTTCAGGGTTAACGCTGTTCAATTCAAACAGCTTGCCGACGCCGGTCAGTTGGAGGATTTGACCGAAGTATACGAGAAATACGCTTCCCCGATGGGCCGTGAACTGATCGAGAACGGACAAGTCGCCAAGGCTGCGTCGACTGTAGGAGGCAAGCTGCTGGCCATCCCTCAATCGCAAGATTACTTTGGCGGCGCACCGCTGCTGTGGGTACGCACGGATTGGCTCGCCAAACTCGGACTCCCCGAGCCTTCGACGATGCAAGACGTTTTTACGATAGCGGAGGCTTTCACGAAACAGGATCCGGACGGCAACGGAAAGGCGGATACGCTGGGCCTGGCGCTTTCCAAGGAGCTGTTCAGCGGATACCCTGACGTGACGGGCTTTATGAACGGCTTCCATGCTTATCCGAAGATATGGATTAAGGACGCTTCGGGCAAGCTGGTCTACGGCAGTATCCAGCCCGAAGTAAAGGCAGCTCTCGCCAAGCTGCAGGAGATGTTCAATGCCGGTCAAATCGACAAGGAATTTGGCGTCAAAGACGGAAGCAAAGCATCCGAACTGGAAATCAACGGGAAACTGGGCATGCACTTCGGCGCGATGTGGAATCCGCTATGGCCTCTACAAGGCAATAAGGACAAGGAACCGCAAGCGGATTGGAAAGCTTATCCGATCCCTTCGATTGACGGTAACATAGCTAATGCTCAAAGCAGCCTGGACTACAACCAATTCTGGGTCGTCCGCAAAGGTTATGAGCATCCGGAAGCCGTCATCAAGCTGTATAACCTAACCGTGGATATTTTCGGGGGCGACAGCCAGAACCCTGAAATCTACCACAGTAAAGACGGGATTGAATTCCACAAGTACGCCCTTCTCACGAATACGGGAACAGGCGAAGGGCTGATTGGCGCTCAGAAACATATAAAAGCGGCTTTTGAGTCGGGAGATGCTTCCAAGCTGACCGCCGAGGAAAAAGGATACTACGATAAAATCGTCGCACATCAAGGAGGCGACAATTCCGGTTGGGGAACGGATCGGGTATTCGGAAGCGAGAGCGCTTACTCTGTAATCGGCCAATATTACGATCAGAACCGACAATTGAAGGTCAATGAGTTTATTGGCGCGCCAACCCCGACCATGGGAGACAGGAGAGCTACTCTGGAAAAGCTCGAACTGGAAACGTTCACGAAAATTATTCTCGGGGCATCCCTAGACGATTTTGATACCTTTGTGGCGGATTGGAAGAAGCTTGGCGGAGATCAGATTACTGCCGAAGTCAACGAATGGTACGCAACGAAATAAACCGGTAAACAAAGATGGGGGCCGTAATGGGTCCCCATCGATGTCTCCGCAAAGGTGGCACAGCGCATGTCCGAAAAAAACGGGTTCCGGCAATTGCCGCTCCATCTCATGGTGCTGCCGGCGCTGCTTCTCGTTCTTGTGTTCAGTTACGGCCCGATTGCGGGGCTTGTTATCGCGTTTCAGAAGTATTCGATCGTCAAAGGAATAAGCGGCTCGGACTGGGTGGGACTTGATAATTTCCGTTATGTATTCGCCTTGCCGGGAACGCTTGACGTCTTATGGAATACCGTATTTATCGCGTTTATGAAAATAGCGGCTGGACTTAGCGCGCCGATCGTTACCGCGCTTCTACTTAACGAAATTCGCGTCGAGTTTGTCAAGCGCGGCGTCCAAACGCTGATTTATTTGCCTCACTTTCTGTCCTGGATCATTCTTGGAGGTATTTTGATCGATATCCTCTCCCCATCCAGCGGGATCGTAAATCAACTATTAAGCGGATTCGGAATACAACCCATTTTTTTCTTGGGCGACAATCGATGGTTTCCCTATCTGCTTGTCTTATCCGACGTATGGAAGGAGTTCGGATTCAGCACGATCGTCTATCTGGCTGCACTCACGAATATCAATCCGACCTTGTACGAAGCCGCAGTCGTCGACGGGGCGGGGAGATGGAAGCAGACGCTCCATGTGACGCTCCCGGGTATGCTGCCTATTATTATTCTGATGTCCACGCTGAGTTTGGGCAATGTATTGAATGCCGGCTTTGAACAAGTTTTCAATTTGTACAGCCCGCAAGTTTATGAAAGCGGCGATATTATCGACACTCTGGTGTACAGGCTCGGACTTGTCGATGCGCAGTATGCGGTGGCGACCGCCATGGGCATGTTTAAATCCGTCGTTTCCGTATTATTCGTTTCCATTTCCTATTACCTCGCTTATCGACTAGCGAATTATCGTATTTTCTAGATGGATGGGAGAGGGAGAGACAGATGAATTACACTTCTTTCGGCGGGAGGCTGTTTACGGCTTTCAATTACGTGTTTTTGATTTCTCTCGGTCTGCTATGCATTCTTCCGCTCGTTCATGTCGGAGCGTTATCGTTCAGTTCAAGCACAGCTGCGGGCGCTGGAATCGTAAAATTGTGGCCGATCGAATTCACATGGAAGTCCTACGAATTCGTACTGCGGAAAAAGGAATTTCTTCATTCTATGGAGATCAGCTTGCAGCGCGTGCTTCTGGGCGTTGCCGTGAACATGTTGTTAACAGTTATGCTGGGGTATGCGCTCTCTAAGGAGTCCCGCGTATTTACGGGAAGAACGTGGTATGCATGGTTTTTTGTGCTTACGATCTTTGTCAACGGCGGATTTATTCCCTGGTATCTCGTCATCAAGGAGGCGGGCTTGCTAAACTCGCTTGGAGCGCTCATATTGCCGGGAGCGGTTCCGGTTTTTAATGTCGTGCTGTTGTTGAATTTTTTTCGTTCTCTTCCTAAAGAGCTGGAGGAATCGGCCTTTATGGATGGGGCCGGGCATTGGAAGATCTTATGGCGTATATTTCTTCCGTTATCCTTGCCGGCCATCGCGACAATCGGATTATTTACAATCGTAGGCCATTGGAACGCCTGGTTTGACGGTCTCATTCTGATGAATTCGCCGGACAAATATCCTCTTCAAAGCTATTTGCAAACCGTTGTGATCAATCACGATCTAGCACTGATTAATTCTACGGATATCACGATGCTAGCCGAAGTTTCGGATCGAACGCTCAAGGCGGCTCAAACGCTGCTTGGAGCATTGCCTATTTTAATGGTATATCCGTTCCTTCAAAAGTACTTTGTCAAAGGGATGGTGCTAGGCAGCGTAAAGGAGTAACAAGGTTCAGAATGCGAAGCACCTACAAACCGATTAAGGGGATGACGTGCATGAGTTTTTTTGGGAACACTGCAGGTCGAGTTGCGCAATGGAGCGCTTTATTCGGACTTTTATCGACGCTGCTGTTGACGATTTTGCCCGAACGCGCAGATGCGGCGGGAACCGTGAAAATCAACGTTAACTTAGCGGCGCAAGGACCTGTCATGCAAAACAAGCACTCCATGATCAACGTATGGGATTTCAGGATTCATTGGACCTCTCAAGCTGCGGGCCAGCCCTCTAATTATTTTGCCAGCCATTACCCTTTTGTGAAAAACGTGCAGTTCATGACAGCGACGGGCGGCAATTCAACGCGCGATTTATTCGTCGATCCGAATAATACGTCAACCATGACGGATTACAAATTCGACGAGCTGATTGCCGCATTGCACAACGTCGTGGATCAAGGCCTGAAGCCGTTTATTAAGACTGGGGCCGTACCGCTGAAGTATTCGACGAATCCCCATATTTCTACCGCGTTTGGCGTAAACGTCAGACCGCCGGCCGATTACAATTTATACTATAACTATATTAAAGCCATAGCCGATGCAGTCGTAGCGGAGTTTGGCATTAATGAAGTCAAGACGTGGACATGGGGCGTCCTAACCGAATACGAAAATGCGGATTGGTTTATCGCCGCCGACGGTTCTCCGAACTCTACGAAGATCGCTTATTTCAAGCTTTACGACTACACGGTTGCTGCATTGGAAGCCGCAATCGGCGCAGAAAACCTGAATGTCGGCGCGCATAGCATGACCGTCGTTAATGCACTCTGGGACGAAAGGGATTTTATCGACCATGTGGCGACGGGCACAAACTATAAAACAGGCGCCAAAGGCACGCAAATCGACTATTTATCGGCATCCTACTATGATGGCGCTCCCGGCCAAGGCAGCTCCGGACTTTCGTTCGCGGATACGATCAACCTGCTTCGCGACAAAGCCAACTCCGTTGGATTAACCAATCTGAAATTCGGCATTGACGAGGGCAGAATTCTTAACGGCCCGGGCGATGACAACAGAGCCTTATTTTCCAGAATCGTAGCGCATAGCTACCAAGGGTCGTATGATGCAAAGCTAGTCAAGACGATGAACGACGCGCAGATCGACTGGCTTTCCACATGGGGGCTCAGTACCGAAGCCTTCTGGGGCGGCGTAATTCCGGTAAGTACTCATGTGGCTAATTTGGCTTATAAAATGGTTGGGGATAACCGGGTCGGATTGGCCGTTACGGGATCGGCCGCGGATTCCACGAATGAGGTCGACGGGGTAGCCAGCTTTAATCGGGGGACGAATACCGTGCATGTCATGGCTTACAACCATAATAGCTATATGAATGCTTCCGTAAGCGAGACACCTACGTTAACGATCGATAACATCGCGCCGGTATCGGGGAACACCGTTACTGTAAAACAGTGGATTGTAGATGATACGCATGGGAACTTCTGGGATACTTGGGTGGCCGACGTCTTGGCGAGAGGAATGCAGAACACGGCATATAGTTGGTCGAAATATTCTATGGAAGTGCCGAAATACTTAGTGAACGCCTCGGATAGAAATTATTGGTACTCTCGCGAGTCCGTGTATAAATCGTTGGCCACGATAACTCCAACGACGACGACAGCAACGGTAACGGGAAATAAGCTGGTATTAAATCCGACGCTGACGACTCACGGGGTGGTATTTTACGAGATTACGAATGCAACCAATACCGTCACGACGACGCCAATGACCGATGATCTGAACGATTGGAGTAAGACGTATTCCCATAGCTCCGGATTAATTTTCGACACGGCTAACGCTACGGTACTGGGGGATTCAAGCCGTGCGTCCCGTAACCATACGAATGCCTCTCCAGCCGAGAATGTCATCTATAAATACCCTGGCATTAGAAGCTTTAGCGTGACGGGACTGTATGCGACTCATGCGGAAGCCATCAATAACTTCAAGTTTTATACCTCTCCTAACGGCACGACTTGGACTCAGCAAACAGGAGGGACGAACGCGGATGCGCCAATTAATGGAGGAGATTGGACGAGAAGGGTGTACACGTTCAACTCCGTGCCTGCCGGAACCGAATACCTGAAAGTCGAATTCCCTACGGGCGGTGCGTTATCGTATAATCCGCAGTTGAGCAAAGTGAGCCTTAATTATGTATATAATCATGTAGTTAATCCGGGCTTCGAAGATAATACGGCCTCCGTTCAATCGCCGTCCAGTTGGTATACCACGGGTAAAAACCTGGATTCGGATTATACGGAAGGCGGCGCCTACAGCGGCTCCTATAAGCTCGTTCATTGGAAAAACAGTCCTTACGAATCTTACACCTATCAAACGATGACCGGGTTAAGCAATGGATTGTACACGCTTAAAGCATGGGTGAAAAATGATTATGGCGGTCTAGGAACCGCTTATATGCAGGCCAAAGATTATGGAGGCTCAAGCGTAACGACAAATATTCCGACCTTCTCTTCTTGGACGCAGATTACCATTGCGAATATTAATGTAACAAACGGACAATGTACGATCGGGTTTTATTCCAATTCTCCGGCAATGAAATGGTACTACGTAGATCATGTAGAGTTTATTAAACAATAGTGAGATCCGGACGGGGCCGTCCCATAAGTAGAGTTGCTTGGGGTGATCGAGATATAAAGAAAGAGGCACATCCCCCTTATGGGACAGCCCCGAATTCGAATCATCAAGAGAGCGAGAAGATGAGCTAATGAACGTATCCGATTTTTTAACTCCTCACAAACGGTCTCAACCTGTCCTTACCGGTTCTGGTCGTGCAGGCACCTTTGATAAAGAAGCGGTCGACTGTCCGTTCGTGTTTAAACATCTCGGATTGTTTTATATGATGTACGTTGGTTACGATGGGATTGGCTATCAAACAGGTCTGGCGACAAGCGAGAATCTGCTTGATTGGCGCCCATTAGGGACCATCCTTCGTCGCGGCGAGGGAAATGGGTGGGATTCGCTTAACGCAGCCGGGACGTGGATTCTGCGCGAGAATGAGATGGACGGTATTCCGGTACTTAAAAAGTGGGACGATAAATACTGGCTCGTCTATCACGCCTATCCCGGCGAAGGATATGAGAGCGGCCCTGGCCGAATCGGCATGGCTTGGACGGAGGACCCTTCATTGCTTTCTTGGAACAGGATGCCGGAGCCGATTCTAATTCCTGAGGAAGGAGCTCCATGGGAGCAAGGCGGTCTATACAAGGAATGCCTGGTTGAACGCGACGGATGGTTTTATTTATTCTATAACGCCAAGAATAAGACGGGCACTGACCACGAATGGGTAGAACAAACGGGCGCGGCTACTTCATCGGATCTGGTCCACTGGACACGACTGGAGAGCAATCCCGTACTTCAAGTGGTACCGGGAACGTGGCAAAGCAAGTTTGTCAGCGATCCATGCGTGCTGAAATACGGGGATAAGTGGGTCATGTTTTATTTTGGATACGACGGTGTGCATGCGCAAGAAGGGATAGCGTTTTCTGAGGACCTCCTCACATGGGTTAAGCATTCTGAACCGATTATTCAGTCAGGACCTGAGGGGAGTCTCGACAGCATCAATGCGCATAAACCGTCGGTTATTTTTCATGAGGGTATTCTTTATCATTTCTACTGTGCGTGCAGGCCAGGTCGGCCAGATGATACAACCACTCACTTCGGCAACTTCAGAACGATTGCGGTAGCTACTTCTAAGCTGTTGACATAGGGGCAATCAAGAACCGACAGCAGCTTCCGCCACAATAATCCTAGCTAATCGGGGTGTTTCCGAATACCGGATACATCCCGATTTTCTGTGCGTTTAAATGTTACAATAGGGGCGTTAACGAAAATAGAGAGATAGGAGCGAGGAGAAATGGCGTTAAAAGCAGTCGTGTTCGACTTTGACGGAACGTTGATGGATACCGAATCTAGTGCTTACGAGTCCATCAACAGCATCTATGCGGATCATGGGCAGGAGCTAGCGTTGGAGACTTGGGCCGTATGCATCGGTACGATCGGCGGCTTCGATCCGCATGCGGACCTGCAGACCAGAACGGGCAAAACGTTGGATAAGGATGGGCTGCACAAAATGTTTCGGACGAGGCACGTTGAACGGCTGCAGAGTGTCTCTCTTCGTCTCGGCGTGCTGGATCGGTTGGAGGAGGCGCGCAGCTTGGGCTGGAAAATCGGTCTTGCCTCCAGTTCGGATCTTGCTTGGATAGAGGGGCATCTTCGCCGGCAGGGGATCAGAGATTATTTCGAGGTCATCCGTTCCTCCGACGACGTGAAGCGGGTCAAGCCCGATCCGGAGTTGTATATTCGCGCTGTAGAAGCTCTAGGAGTTAAACCGGAGGAAGCGCTTGCGATCGAAGACTCGGTGAACGGGCTGCGCGCAGCCAAAGCCGCCGGATTGTGGGGGCTGGCCGTTCCGAACCCGGTTACGAAGCAGATGGACTTTGTTCAAGCCGATATTCTCGTGAGCGATCTCGATCAGACGACGTTCGCTCAAGTCGAAGCGGAGCTGCAAGCGCGCATCGTTCAGAAATAGAGGGTAGCTTGGCCTTAGGATTCCGGATCGAAATCGCCTGCGACATATTCGGTCCGGGATCGACAACGTCTGATAGGATAAAAGGGAAAACCTGTGAAATAAGTAGTAGATTTTTCCTAGTACTTTTGTTATATTGATCCTAACATCTAACAGATATGGAGGATTTCTATGACAAGTTCGAAGGTAATGAAATGGGTGACGGGAGCTTTTGAGATCTTTTTGGGAATTCCGTTCGTCGGCGGCTTGATTATTATCGGAACCTATTACACTCCGCTCGTCGTCATGTTCATTTTGCACATCATCACGTTAGTACTTTCATCCAAAAATAACGAAGTCAAATACGGATCCATTCTTGGAATCGTAACGTCTTTGGTCGCATGGATTCCTTTCGTTGGTATGATCATGCACATCGTTACCGGTATTCTGTTGATGGTCAGCGCTGCGAAAAAGGAATCTTCTCAGTCATCGGGTGTAAGCGCTTAATAAAATGAAAGAAAGCCGGCCTCAAGGGGCCGGCTTTCTTATGGCAATATCGTCCGAGCTGCCATAACGCGCCAAAGCCTTCTCCGCCGATTCCAGCATCCGCTTGCGCAGGCCGTCGCCCTCCACAATTTTGACCCGCAGCCCGAGAAAACGAATTTTGGACAGCAGAAACTCGCTTTCATCCGCTAAGTAAGTTACATGAATGAGGTAGCGGTTTTCCTCCTCCTCATAGCTCACCGACTTATCGAAGCAGGAGAAGGCGTACAAAATTCGCGACAGCTCGGCGTTGTAGGTTCGGACGACTTCAATGACGGCCTGCTCCTTGCGTTTCTCCAAATGCGCCGCTACTCGGGCCCGCAGTTCCTCGACCCGTTCGGGAGGGAGGAGGGTCTCTTCGACCGAGACGATGCTTTGCAGCTTGGTCGCCATGAAGGAGCGCCCCCGCGTGCTGTACCAGAGCAAGTACCATTCTCTCTTGACCATGCTATATTCCAGCTTGACGGGAAGCCCTGGCTGATTCGTCTTCGTTCCTCCGTGTTTGATTCGGGAAGTGAGCAGTATGCCCTTATCCTGCATGATCAGTCGTCTCAGAGTGCGAAGTAGCGGGTGGTAAACTTGGCGCTCGGCATTTTTGGCCTTCTCGACGATGAAATCCCGGTGGTTGATGGCTGGTCCGTTTTGCAGGATGCGATTCAGCTTTTCCAGCGTAGCAGAAGTAAAAGCCTCCGCGGAAGAGTCGTGAGCCAGAGCCGTTCGGAGCCATGCCCGTTCCTGCGAAGTAAGGGCGAGGGCATCCGACTCGTCCAGCCGAGAGAGAATCTGATAGTTAAAAATTTTCTCGAACGGATTCATAATTATTCCGAATCTCCTCCCATTCCGCGATCAGCTCTTTGCGAAGCCAAGCGGGCTCCAGCACCTCGCAGCTTGATCCGAAGCTTCTGAGCCAAGGCTTGATTTCGTAAATGCCATTAACTGTAATCTCGTACAGAAAGGTGGCCTCCGTCTCCTCGCGAATCGTGCCCCACTGGCCCTGCGCTTCAACGCGATCCCGAATGAAGTTGGCTCCCGCGCGGTCGGGATTGTAGAAACGGGCCACGACCTTCACCGGACGCAGCGTGTCCGTCACCCAGCTTCGCTCCAACTGTTCTTGCGCGCGGGCAAGCTGAGTGGTGAATTGCGTTTCCTCCACAGCGTCGCCGATCTCGATCTGCGTCAGTCCCTCCATACGGTATTTCATCAAGCCGAGCTTGGAGCTGTGGCCGATCAGATACCAGCGTCCGTATTGATGGTCGTAGATCACGCGCAGAGGGAGCGTCGTTTCGTCGCTGCCTTCCGTATCCCGCTCAAACAGCGGATTGGTATTTTTCGAGGCGTAGTTTTTACCCTTTTTGGGGGATAGATAGAGAAACTGCAGCCGTCTCCGCTCGCGAATCGCTTGAAAAACGGTATGCAAATGCGCTTCGTCCAAAATGCGAGAATGGTAGTGGTACTTGTACAGATGAGTTTCCGACGTTTCGAGAGAGAAGCCGCGTTTACCGAGCGCCTTCTTCAGCGTATCGCGCAGCAGATAGCCTTGAACCGCCGGGACTTGCGTGTTGGCCATGACGTCCACGTAATCGTACAGATCAAGCAGCTCATCGTCGGACAGATGATCGACCAATTCGTTGGCCGCTCTATAGCGATAAGGACGACCGCCTTCGCAGCGCGTAATGACCCCGACCTCTTCGAGGTATTTTAAATCGCCGCGAATGGTTTTCTCGTCAGGGCATGGGAAATCCAGAGGCATGTTGTCGCTGCATTCGTCCAGAAGCTCCTTGGCGGTCAGCTCCCGATCCTGCAAAAGGGTGATCGTTAGAGAGAGCCGCACGCTTTCCGACTCCTTGAGCGATTTGGCCCGGAACAGAAACAGCAGCAGCGGGTCGGCAGATTCATAGTGATTATAGCGAAGCCATTCCGTGAGGTCGGATTCCTGATTAGCGGAGAGAGGCTGAAGAGACGTTCTCATATCCTTGAGATAGCGGAGCGTCTTGTCATACGTATGTACGGAAATGCCCAAACGAGAGGCGAATTGCTGCCTGGAATAGGCCCCTCCGGCCAACGCAAGCAGCCTGAGAAACTGTACCTCTTTGTCGAAGCTTTCCCGAGCCATTGTCGTTCCTCCGTTCTCTTCCTTTTTCCATATAAGTTCCATTGTAGCAATTGCGGAAGGTGGGGGGAATGGGAATTTTTCGACGTATGGTTCCATGGTGAAGCTTTTGGTCGTTGTCAGAACGGGATTCCTTGGCCAATGGCCAGTGAGTCAAATTGATGCTTGCTATTTGTAGTGCGATGGTTTATAATGAAATTTATAGAACTTATGGACAAATTCACATAACGTAGAGGGTTATTCTTTTATGTTAATAACCTTGTACACTATGTGAATTTTTTATTTTTAATCGAATAAGAAGATCATGTAAATACTAATAAGGTGGTCATCAGTATGGAATCGGGAACAGTAAAATGGTTTAACGCAGACAAAGGCTTCGGCTTTATCGAAGTTGAAGGCGGCAACGACGTATTCGTTCATTTCAGCGCAATCGTCGGCGACGGTTACAAAGCTTTGGACGAAGGTCAACGAGTCGAATTCAACATCGTTCAAGGCAACCGCGGCCCGCAAGCCGAGAATGTCGTCAAGCTGTAAATAAGGACTTGCCCCGAACCAAGCGTTTGGGGCATTTTTTTTCTGCGGCTGATCAATTGACGTACATCAGCCTGCTTGCATACGTTCTGTCGGACCGTTGGAGGCAGCAAATCGCTCGAATTCGCTCATGTAACGGTCTCCCAGGCCGGAAGAGAAGGCGTAAGCTCGCCCCATTGGCCACAAGGTCAATTCGAACCGTGTTGCACAATACCTTCGTGTTCATGTACGCGAATTGCTCAGTCGCAGTTTTTTTACCGCTGCATCCATTTCACAACAGAAAGAGGGAATGTACTTGTATTATTCTCGGAAAAGACCGTTGGAAGAGCTGCCGGAAGAGATCACCGCCATATGGACCTGTCCCGGAGAGAACTGCAAGGGCTGGATGAGAGATAATTTCACGTTTTCCATCGTTCCTATCTGTCCCCAATGCAATGCCGAAATGGTCAGAAGCGAAAAAATGCTTGCCACGATAGAGAATACGAGTCCTAACCAGCTTAAAGTGTGAGCTGGCGGCGGGTTGAGCTATAGACATGTACGTAGCAAGTTCGGATGCGGAAGCACCGTGTATGCAGCTTTATTCTGCATGCGCGGTGTTTTTTGTCGTTCCGAAGTTCAGGAGGATGCTGGACGATGAAGAGAAGGGGCCTTGAAGGTAGGCGGGGCTTGAAGCTGCAAGGCCCGATATCGTTGATGTCAATAGATCTGCAATCCGACGCCTGCAGAATAACGAGAGGTTTCCTTTTGATACATCCTTGGAATAAAATATGACTTAACATCCATTTCTGCTCGAGAGGAAGGTAAGGGCAACTGCACAAGAACTTAAAACGAGATCAACGTCTGGAAGTGGCCAAGCAGTGGGTCAGCCAGTATAAGGGAAAAAAGTGGATTCGCAGTTATCGCAAACATTTTGGGGTATCGTCGGAATGTGCGATTCAGGAGCTTCGGCTGCTGCAGGTTCCTTTGACAAAAGAAGAGATCGCCAATGGAAGAAAAGGCGCGAGTGCTCGAAGTAGAAATGAAAAGAGAAAAGCCCGAAGAAACAAAAAGCTTGCAGATAGAATTGAAACGCCATGGCAGGATGAAACTTATTATTGTATCGTAGGTTACACGGGATGGGGATTCCCATACGGTATTACGTGGGAGGAACACGAGCAGATGAATAACGATTCCAGTCTGTTTGCGACGGTGCCGCCTGAGGAGTCGGAAGAAGCGAACAGCAGGTTTCAATGGAATTCCCGCTAATTCCTGTACATGCCAGTTCATATTACACTGAATTCTAAGGTAAACTATAGATATCGAACTTAGACGTACCGAAAGGATACGTGTGACATCGTGGACGATATCTATCGAAAGTACGAAGCGGCATTGCGCGAAATCGACCGATTGAGAGAAGAGAATCGCCGGCTAAAGCTTCTAACTGAAGAACGTATTGAAGAGGAAACCCCAGCAGAACATTCGGCGCCATTACCCAGCGTCTCGAACACGGATGATCAAGTCACGCAATATTCAACTGTAGAAAAGAAGCTTGCGTTGTATAGGAGCTACTTTCGAGGCAGGGAAGATGTATACCCGATTCGCTGGCAGAATAAGCTGGGCAAATCGGGCTATTCGCCTGTCTGCGGAAACGAGTGGACGGCAGTGTGTCACAAACCAAAGATCAAATGTTCGGCATGTACGCATCAGAATTTTCTGTCGTTATCCGATGAGGTTCTATCCAAACACCTGGATGCCAGAGAAGACCGGGCCATCGGCATTTATCCGATGCTGCCGGATGAGACTTGCTGGTTTCTTGCCATGGATTTCGATAAAAAGAACTGGAAAGAGGATGCGGTGGCCGTGATGCAAGTATGCAGGGACAACCATATTCCTGCTGCATTGGAACGCTCTCGTTCCGGGAATGGAGGCCATATCTGGCTCTTCTTCTCCGAACCGGTCTTGGCAAGTCAGGCGCGCAGAATGGGAACGATTATTTTATCGCTTACGATGAACCACAGATACCAGATCGGGTTGGATTCTTACGATCGACTGTTTCCTAACCAGGATACATTGCCAAAAGGTGGATTCGGGAACTTGATTGCGTTGCCGCTTCAAGGAGGGCCGCGCAAGCAAGGGAATAGCGTGTTTATTGATCGTCATTTTAATCCTTATGAGGATCAATGGCGCTTTTTAGCTGAGCAAGGCAAGCTGTCGGAGGTTGAAGTTACTCAGTTCATTCAGTTGCATGCGAAGGAAGATCGTTTCGGAATCGTCGACATGGATGCAGATTCAGATGACGATAAGGAGCCGTGGACATCCAGTCCCCAACGCGATAACGACCTACTAACAGGTTCATTACCGATCACGCTCAAAATCATATTGGCAGATCGGGTATATGTGGAGAAAGCGGAGTTACCTACTTCCGCGATCAATCGTCTTATGAGACTTGCTTCATTCTCCAATCCTGATTTTTATAAAAATCAGGCTATGAGGTTGTCCACATACGGCAAGCCGAGAGTGATAAGCTGTGCAGAGGATTTGCCTCGCTATATTGCGCTTCCCAGAGGGTGCTTAAGTGCGGTTCAGAATCTTTTTGAGCAAAATGGGGTACAGGTCGTTGTTGAGGATAACCGGTTTTCCGGCAGTGCCATTGACGCTAGGTTTGACGGAGAGCTAACGATGTTGCAAGATACGGCTGCGAAGGCGATACTCGCACATGATACGGGGATATTGTCTGCAGCTACAGGTTTCGGTAAAACAGTTGTAGCTTCATTTATCATCGCCAGTCGCAAAGTGAATACGCTGATTCTGGTGCATAGACGCGAGCTTATGGATCAGTGGAGGGAACGACTGCAAACCTTTTTGAACATGCCTAAGGATGCTATTGGGTGGATAGGCGGCGGGAAAAATAAGCGGACGAATATGGTAGATATCGCCGTCATCCAAAGCTTGAACCGAAAAGGAGAAGTAAACTCGCTGATTGAGGAGTATGGGCAGGTGATCGTCGATGAGTGCCACCATTTATCCGCGTTTAGTTTCGAGCAAGTGCTAATGAAGGCCAAAGCGCGATATGTGTTTGGACTGACGGCTACGCCGAAACGCCAAGATGGACAAGAGGCCATCGTCATGATGCAGTTAGGGCCTGTTCGTATTCGTGTGGATGCGAAAATGTTGACGGGATCGCGAGGATTTTCATTATCTGTGGTGCCGCGTTATACCGATTTTCGTCTGTCGTCCAACGTTGTAAAGCCGTCGATACAGGAAGTATACCAATTTCTTGTAGATGATGAAGCGCGCAACACGATGATTTTCGATGATCTTCTCCATTGCTTGGAGGAGAGAAGATCGCCATTGCTGCTCGTAGAGCGAAGAGCACATGCTGAATATTTTGCAGAACGCTTGCGTCCATTTGCGAAGAATGTGATCGTATTGCAAGGCGGAATGGGGAAGAAGCAAAGAGACGATATCCGAGCAAAGATGGCCTGTATTCCAAATGATGAAGAGAGAGTGTTTATTGCGACCGGAAAGCTGATTGGCGAAGGCTTTGACGACTCCCGGTTGGACACGCTGTTTCTCGTTCACCCGATCTCATGGACCGGAACCTTGCAACAATACGCCGGTAGATTGCATCGTTCCCATGCCAACAAACAGGAAGTTAAGATTTACGATTATATTGATCTTCAAGTCCCAATGTTGATGAGTATGTTCAAGAAACGGATTAAAAGTTATCGGAAAATGGGGTATAAGGGAGCGGAGTTATAACACGCAGGTATTCGCTTCCTATTCAAAATCGTCCACTTCAACAAAATCGATAATTTCCCGAATATCGCTGATGCCTAGAGCATCGGCGATTTTTTCGATATGGGAGAAGTTGATGTTAGCGCGTTTGCCGTTGGCCAGCTCGCTTAAGGCGGCGTGTCGAACATCGGATAAGCGTGAAAGCTCTCTTAGGGATATCTCGCGTTGTCGGATCAAAGCATGTATTTTGACGATTACTTTTTTGGTCATTGGCCTCACTCCAACTTTAATATTGACTATACGCAAAAACGTACCACAGCACGGCTATTTTTGCTATGCCGCAATTAACGCCATTAAAAAAAGTATTGGTCCCCGGCAGCCCGTTCCACTATAATCAATTCCAAAAAGCCAAATGGACGGGGGATGGGAGCGATTCGGCACAAATTCAGCATCAAGCATAAGCTGTTCGCGATTTTCCTGGTTATCTCGCTCCTTCCGATTTTCCTGATTACTGTCGTGTCTTACAGGGGATACTCGGATCTTATTCATCGTCAGGTGAGCGCGACCGCCGCCAACTTACTGGATAGCAGCATGAACAAGCTCGGCGATGCCTTAGACGAGATCGCGGGTGTGAGCCAGACGTTCGCCTACCAGCCCTATTCGCCGGACAATCGTTCAATCATCGACATTTTGCGGCGGCACAAGGCGTACACCGACGATTTGAACAGCTTCGAGCTGCTTCAGAGCCATCGGGACTTGAAGTTTCTGTTCGAGAGTCTGCTCTATACGCATCGCTATATGAACGGAATTTATTTGTTTGCCGCAGGGGGCAACTCCTTCTACTACGCCAGAACGGACAATGATTTGCTGCTAGGGTACCGTCCTGAGGGGGCGGACTGGTACAAAAGAACGCTGGAGGACGGAATTTATGTAAGCGATATCGGACGCAAGGACTATTCGATGTCGGCCAAGCCGTCGGTTTCATTTTCTCGTCTGATCGTCGACCCGACGACGAACGAGCCGTTAGGCGTCGTCCTGATCGACTGCAATCTGGAGCTGTTCGGCGGCATCGACAAAAACATACTTCCGCAGCAGTCCGCTATGTTCATCACGAGCTTGGACGGACGCATCGAATACGACAGCTCGGAGGGGAAGGAGGGCGTACCTCTATCGGCGAGCGGCGAAGAGCTGCTGTCTGGCAAAGAGGCCGGGCAGTTCATGGACGACAAAGGCGAATGGCTGACGATCTTCAAAACGTTCCCGAATTACGAGTGGAAGCTCGTCCTCCGGGTGTCGATGGCGGCATTGGAGAACCAGTTCGTTCCCGTGCGCAACGTGCTGATCGCGATAGCGGCCACCTGCTGCATCATGTTCTGGGCGATTTCCTTTTTCCTGTCGCGCATGGTCACGAGGCCAATCGTCAACTTGAGCCGCATCATGAAGTCGGAGAAGTCCAATGAGGTTCTCCTGAACAACAAATACCTGCAGGGCAGCGACGAGATCGCGACCTTGTACAATGAGTACAACGCGATGATTGCGGAGAACAAGGCGATAATTAAGGAGCGCTATCAGAACCGGATCATTGTGCTGGATTCCCAGATGAGGGCGCTGGAGGCGCAGATCAACTCTCATTTTCTGTACAACACCTTGGAGTCAATCAACAGCATCGCGGACGTGGAAGGCGTCGTTAGCATCACGGTCATTACGAAGGCTCTGGGCGATATGTTCCGTTACAGCATCAAGACGGACAGCGAGCAGGTACGGCTGCGGGACGAGCTTACCCATGTGCTGAATTACTTGACGATCCAGAAGATGCGCTACGGGGACAAGCTGGTTTTTGAAATTGAGATCGACGAACATTTGCGCGAGGAAAAAATATTGAAGCTCATCCTGCAGCCTTTGGTGGAAAATGCGATCTATCATGGTCTGGAGACGAAAGAGGGGCCGGGGAAAATTACGATTTCGGGGCGGATGAACGACGACTCGCTCGAGATCGATATTCGCGACGACGGATCGGGGATGACGGAGAAGCAGCTAGAGCAGCTTCGGCGTCAGCTTAAAGTGCCGCCTCGCTTCACGGAGATGGGCCGCAGAGATAAGGGCGGCATCGGCGTATCCAACATTCACTCGCGCATTCGCTTGTATTACGGCGAAGCGTCGCAAGAAGCCGGAATCGAAGTAGACAGCGAGCCGGGCCGAGGCACGAACGTGCGTGTCCGCGTACCGAGACTTAAGCCATAGGGAGGGAGCAGGCCAATCATGTACAGCTATGTCATCGTGGACGACGAGCCGCTCATTCGCAGCGGCATACGCAGTAAAATCGACAGCTTCGCCGAGTCGCTTGGACTGCTCTGCGTAGGAGAAGCAAACAACGGGAGAGAGGCGCTGGCTCTCATCGCCGAACGGGACCCGCAAATTATCGTGACGGATATGCGCATGCCGGGAGTGGACGGTCGGGAGCTGCTTGCCCTGCTGAAGCAGAGCTATTCGGACAAGCAGATGATCGTCGTTAGCGGCTACAAAGATTACGAGTATATGATGGGCGCGATCGAAGCGCAGGTCGCGGGCTATTTGCTCAAGCCGTTCAGCCGCGAGGAGGTTCAGGCGGTTATGGCAAAAGCGATCGAGGCGATCGAAGCGGCTGCGGCGTCCAAAGGTTTGCGGGAGAAGCTCGACGACATGCAGGCCGAGCAGGAACGCTTGCACGAACAATACGATTTGGAGCTGTGCCGCGTTCAGATCGAATCGGGAAGACCTGGAGCGGCTTCTGCAGAGTATCAGTCGCATCGGGGCCGCGCGCTGCAGTCGATCAAGCGCTACATGATGTTGACGCAGTATGCAGCCAATGCTCAAAAAAAGCAGAAGACGGGTTTACGTAGACTTGCCGAGATGCTTCAGAAGCAACAGGAGTTCTCTTCGGAGCTTGCCCTCATTCCGGGTTCGGTGGAGGCGTGGCTTTATCTCGTTGTGCCGTTGAATTCGGAGGACGACTCCGAACGCGTTCATAAGCTGGCTAAGCAATGGATGATGGAGGCGCACGTGGACGATAAGACCGAAAGCCGACTTCTGATCGCCGCAAGCCTGCCGAAGCGGGAGCTAGGGCAGCTTCACGAAGCTTATTTGGAATGCCGGACGGCGATGGACGACTGTTCCACAGACACGAAGTACGGCTATGGCAGCTACGAACGTCCATCCGCAAAGTCGGAGCGATGGGCGGAGACGGACCGGATTGTTTATTTGCTGGAGTCCGGTTCGGCGGATAAGGCGGCGAAGGAGTTAGACGATGCTTTATTCCGCGAAGCCCCGACATGGAGGGAGATCAAGTCCCGATGCCGGCAGCTGATCGAAGCGATAACGAACGCGACGCGCCAGGAGTTGCTGCTCGCGCCTCACGATTGGGCGAAGAATGTAGATGTCGTGATAGACGAAGGATACGACAGTAGACGGTTGACCGAATACATGCAGGAGCTTCTGCAAACGATCGAATCACCGCTCCGCTCATCCGGCGCAGAATCGTCCCATAGTCTGGTCCGCAAGCTTCAAAGCTATATCGAAGCCCATTACCACGAGGACTTGTCGCTGCAGAAGCTGGCGCAGCGATTCTTCGTTAACGCCAGCTATTGCAGCTACATTTTTAAGGAAAAGACCGGCATGAACCTGTCGGAGTTTCTATCGGCCAAGCGAATCGCCAAGGCGAAGGAGCTGCTGGAACGAACCCATTACCCGCTCGACCGTATCGCCAGACTGGTCGGCTACAGCAACGACAAGTATTTGATTCGGATTTTCAAGAAATCGACAGGCGATACTCCGCAAGCCTATCGACAATCCCGGCGGCGCTAGTCCCCAAAAAAAGTACACCCCAAATGCCAAAATCCTGTTCCGAATTCTCGATTATAATCGACTTGTGCACAGTAAGGGCGAGCTTGCCGCAACACATACGAGCATCGACAATCATAGGGAGGGCTTGTCCGAAATGAGAAAAAGCTTAGTAACGGCGCTGGCGATTGTGCTGGCATTTGCCTTGGCCGCATGCGGTAAAGGCGACAATTCCGCCAATAATGGAAGCGGTGCCAATTCCCCGAAACCAGAAAACGAACCGATCACGATTACGATGCTGGGACCCGGGAACGCTTCGACGGATAAGAAGGATTTCAATACGGAGATCTTCCCGGAGCTGGTCAAAGAGAAATTCCCCCACGTCACGATCCAATCCGAGACGCTTCCGAACGAGCAATACATTACGACTCTGAAAGCGAGAATGGCGACAGGCGGCGGACCCGACATCTTCTTCTACTGGCCGAAAATGCAGGCGCTGGACGTCGTGAAGCCGGGCTATGCGAAGGAAATTACCGGGCTGTCGGTGCTGGACAAGTTTAATTCCGGCGTCGTAGACGCTTTCGCCGTCGATGGCAAGCAATACGCCATCCCGTCCGGAGTTAACATTCTCGGCGTCTACTACAACAAATCGCTGTTCGAGCAGGCCGGCATCGCGGAAATTCCCGGGGATTGGGAAGCTTTCCTCGCCGCCTGCCAGAAGCTTCAGGACGTCGGCATACAGCCGCTCGTCTCCGGGGATAAAGACGGCTTCGTTGCGCAGTTCGGTTTGTATCAGCTGGCGGCCTCGATCGTGTATCCGCAGGAGAACGATTTCGACGCCAAGCTGTTGGCGGGAGAGCAGAGCTTTGCCGACCCGAAATGGCAGGAAGTGCTGACGAAATACAAAACGCTGTACGATCGCGGATTCGTCCAGAAGAACTCTCTTGGCGCAGGCAACACGCAGGCCCAGCAGCTATTCATCGACGGCAAAGCCGCCATGACGATCGACGGCAACTGGTCGCAGTCCAACCTCACGCAGAAGGGCGCAGTCGACTTCGATCGCGGATTTTTCCCGCTGCCGGGCAACGATCCGGGCGAGTCGATCGGCTTGTCCGCGGCGCCTAGCGGAGGAACGTTCATCAACGCGAAGACGGAGCATTACGATACGATCGTCCAAATTATGGAGTACATGTACGACGGCGAATCCCCGCTATTCAAAGCTTGGGTGGAGTACAACGTAGGTCAGGTTCCGTCCTACAAAGGCGTGGACTTCCAAGGCGGCGAGGTGTTCGACGAGTATTACCGGCTGTTCCAGACGAGTCCGTCCTGGTACTTCAGCAACCAGGCTTGGCCGGGCGGATTGTCCGACGAGCTGTGCGCCAAAATCCAGGAGATGATCAGCGGCAAGGAAACGGTCGAAGGCGTGGCCAAGGCGGCCGATCTGAAGCTGTCCGAGCTGATGGCCCAGCAGCAGCAGTAGGAGTCGAGAGGGCGGCCGATCCCCGGCCGCCCTTAGGAAGGAGCAGCTATGAGCGAGGCTTTTAAGAAAAGAATGTACTGGTTCGCCGTGCCGGCCTTGGCCGTGTACGTCACCTTCTGGATCTGTCCGGTCCTTCTCACCTTTTACTACAGCCTGACGAATTCGAACGGATTCGATACCCAATACCGGTATGTCGGCTTCCAAAATTACGAGTATCTTCTCAAAGACGGAACGCTCGCCAACGCTATGAAAAATACGCTCGTCTACACGATCGGAAGCGTTATCGCGACCAACGTTCTGGCGCTGGCTTTAGCGATGGGGCTTAACGCCAAGCTTCGACTGAGCGGGCTTTACCGAACGTTTGCCTACGTTCCGACCTTGTTCAGCACGATCGTGGTCGGCTTTATTTGGGGCTTTATTTATTTGCCCGATTATGGTCTGCTAGCTGCACTGCTGAACAAAATCGGTCTCGGAGGCTGGGAGCTGAACCTGCTCGGCGACGCCTCCACCGCCCTGTGGGCAACGATGGCCGTCGACGTATGGAAAGGCTTCGGGGGAACGATGATCATTTATTTGGCCGGACTTCAATCCGTGCCGGCGGAGCTGGAGGAAGCGGGGCGCATGGACGGCGCGAACGGCTGGCAGCTGATCCGTCGGATCAAGCTTCCGCTGCTGGCCGCCGCCGTGACGATCAATGTGACGCTGGGACTCATTAACGGCCTTAAGCAATTCGACTACATTTACACGATGACGCAGGGCGGTCCGGGCAAATCGACGAGAACGCTCATGTTCGAGATGTTTCGGATGGCCTTCGCGGAGTCGCTGTTCGGCAAGGCGGCCGCGCTTGGCGTCATCTCCTTTGTGGTCATTTCCGCCGTAACCATGGTGTTCGTCAAACTCCTAAGGTCCAGGGAGGTGTCCGCATGAGAACCCGTAACCGAATCCGCTCCATCCTTCTTCATGCGGCTATTGCTTTGTTCTCTGTCGCCAGCCTGTATCCGCTTGTGATCGTATTGTCCGGCTCCTTGCGGCCGCCGGGACAGTCGGCCGCTCCGCTTAACCTGTTCGAGCAGGTGACGATGAGCAGCTACCGGGTCGCGTACGAAACGATGAAATACCCGCTGTCGCTATGGAACAGCGTGCTGCTGACCTTCGTCTCCGTGACGGCGGTCGTGCTGCTGGCCTCCGCGGCCGCCTATCCGATGGCCCGCATTCAGAGCCGGACCAGCCGTTTTCTGGCGATGTTCTTTCTGTCGGGGCTGATCGTTTCGGGCCAAATGGCGCTGATCCCGATCTACACGGTGATGGACGCCTTGCAGATCAAGGACGGGCAGCTGGCGAGCATCCTGATGTTTTTGACGTGCAGCCTGCCGTTTTCCACCTTTCTGTATACCGGATTTATCAATAGCAGCGTCCCGTATGAGCTGGAGGAGGCGGCCGTGATCGACGGGGCGGGGCTGCTTCGACGGTACTGGGGAATCGTATTCCCTCTGCTGCTCCCGGCCACGACGGCCGTCATCATTACGCAGGCGGTATGGATCTGGAACGATTTTCTCTATCCGCTCGTGTTTATCACCCAGCCCGACCAGAAGCCGCTGCCTCTCGTGATGATCCGGTTTCTCGGAGACCGGGAAAACCCGACGCAATGGAATCAGCTTTTCGCGGCTTGCGTGCTGTGTACGCTTCCGATGATCGCGGCGTTCTCATTGTTGCAAAGGTATTTCATCGGGGGTATGACCGTCGGCGCGGTGAAAGGATAGGGAGGAATCGTGATGAAAACAGGATTTATCTTTCCGAGCTTGGTGTCCGCGGATGCCGGAGACGGGGAGGCGCTCAACGTATCTTCAATGCTGGATAAGGGAGAAAGCTCCGCTTATCTATCCGTGGGCGGATCGCGAGCTCCCAGCGTGCTGCTGGACTTCGGCATTAAGACGACCGGCTATTTTTTCGTCGAGCTGGAGGAAAGCTCGGGAGACGAGCTGGTCATCCAGTACGGCCCTCTGCGCGACGCACTGATCAAAACGCTTATCGTCCCGATGCCTGCTGACGGAGTGCTGTGGGTCGACGAAGAATATATCGCCCTGCGCTACATGAAGCTGTCTATCCGCAGCAAGGCGGTGCTTCCGTCTCCCTGCCAGGCTTCGATTCGGCGGATCGGCGTGAAGTTTTCCGCCTATCCCTGCGTGTATCGCGGCAGCTTCCGTGCGGCCGATCCTTTCTGGGAGAAGCTGTGGCGGACCGGTGCCTATACGACTCAGCTCTGCTTGCAGCGTTCCCGTTTTGCCAGCACCTTCCGCAACGAGCTGCCCGAGCCTCATCGGACTTTCGTGAACGAGTGGCGCAGCCCGTATTCGGATCACGTCATTTTCGACGGCCCGCGCAGAGATCGCGAAGCCTGGATCGGCGATATTCGCACGGAAGCGCTTAACATTTATTACGCGTTCGGAGCGAACGAGACGGTGAAGAGCAGCCTGCACCTTTTCCATGCGCTGCAAGAGAGCTCGGGGCTGATTCCGGGGAGCGCGGCTTCCCGGCAAGCTTTTACCGAATACAACCTGTGGTGGATCATTTCGATCTGGGAGCATTATCTGTTCACGGAGGACCGGGCCTTCCTCGATAAAATGTACGAAGGCTATCGCTCCTTAATGGACTGGATCGAATTTCGACTCGATTCCCGCGGTTTTCTGTACAACGACAAAACGTGGATGTGGACGTTTCCGCGCGAGGGATACGGCTCGGCCACGCAATGCGTCTTGTATCGGGCATTGCAGTGCGCCGCTCGGATCGAAGAAGAAGCGGGAGAGCGCGAGCGGGTAGAGGCGCTGGAACGGCTGGCCGCCCATCTGCGCCGTCAACTTATCGACACCTACTGGGACGAGGATAAAGGAGTCTTCCGCGATGTGCTTAATCTCGAAGATGCGGACGTCGTATTAAGCGACGTGAACTGCTACGCCGTCGTCTTCGGCTTGGCCGACCGGGAGATGTCCGAACGCATTCTGAGCTACTTGAAAGCCGAGATGTGGACCCCTTACGGTTCTGCGACATTGGATCGCAAGCTGGAGAGGGCAGTCCCCGCCGTGGGCTGCACGCATTTCCAGACGTATTTGCCGGGGATGAGCCTGACGGACGAGCAGACGATGAGCTTTATGTGGCCGCACAACAAGCAGATCTGGCCGTTCATGAACGGCTACGAGGTTGAAGCCCGATTCCTGGCGGATCAGGTCTACGAGGCGCTGGAGCTCACCCGAAGATGCTGGGGAACGATGCTGGCTCAAGAGCCGGGCACGTATTGGGAAATGATCGATGCCGAGAACGGCGAATTTCCGCTGCGGTCGTTTTTCGAGTTTTCCAAAGGGGATGCGCTGAACAGCGCCTGCCACGGCTGGTCGGGCTGGATCTCGGCGATTCTGCAAGGCTATGCGTTAGGCGTAAGGCCGCTGCGGCCCGGATTCCGGGAGACGCTGATCGCTCCGCGGCTTGGCGCCGGCCTGACCGAGATCGAAGGTGCGATCCCTACGCCTCATGGCCCGATTTCTGTGAAAATCGACGGCGATGAGCGTCAAGTCAGGCTGAAGGTCGGTCATCCCGAGGCGGTTTCGGTGGTCTATGATTTTAACAGCCGTTTTTTCGAAGGGAAACGGATTTTGATCAATGGCGAAGCTTGGCGCCCGTAACGGCAACCCACTTTCTTAATAAGCGAGGGATCAAGGATGAAACGCGGAGTAAAAAGGTTTTGCCTGCTTGGTTTATTGTTTCTGGTTGCAGTAACGACTGTGCCGATGACCGATGCGACTCGCGCTTTTGCATCTCCGAACTTGACGGTATGGGCGGCCGACGGGCTAACCAAGCTGTTCCGGGCCACGCTTCCTCCCGACGATGCGCCGGGGACGATCAGCCTGCTGGCGGCTCGCAACGAGTATCGGGCCGGACAGCTCGGCATTCGTTCCGCCCAGGAGCTGAATGAATTGTCCGTATCCGTCGGACCGTTGACGGGACCGGGCGGGGCACATATCGCGGCTTCCAACATCAGTGCGAGATTGGTGGACTTCATTCATCTGAAGCAGCATACGGATCAACTGCCGGTGGAGCACCA
Source organism: Cohnella sp. LGH (assembly GCF_017671885.1). Taxonomy (NCBI): domain Bacteria; kingdom Bacillati; phylum Bacillota; class Bacilli; order Caryophanales; family Paenibacillaceae; genus Cohnella; species Cohnella sp. LGH. Next base: position 7,577,900 of record NZ_CP072117.1, on the reverse strand, counting down.
GGTTCTCGCTCCGGACGCCAGCATGGATTACCCCGATCGGATCACCCACGATTCGACGTTAGCCGTATTGGCCGCCAACACGACGCAGCCGGTCTGGTACAGCGTTTATGTGCCTGCCGGTACTCCGGCCGGTATGTATACCGGAACGGTAACGGTCCAATCGAACGAGGGAAGCGCCAGCGTACCGGTTAACGTTCGGGTGTACGACGTAACGCTGCCGGACGGACGGTTGTCCTCGTATAAGGTCGACAACTGGTTTTCCTCGGCCGGTTGGGAGCCGGCGGCAATGGAAGCTCTGCGCTACCAGTATGGAATTACGGAGTTTTCGAACGACTGGTGGACCGTGATGACTAGTTTTGCCCAGTACATGAAGAAGCACCGCAATAACGTCATTTGGGTCGATCCGATCGGCTATCTGGTTCCCGACGTTCAGATCGATGCAAGCGGGGAGTACACGTTCGATTGGACGAAGTTCGATCGATTTGCGCAACTTTTCATCGACGAAGGCGCGTTGAAGGAGCTGCACGGCGCAAGCCTGATGACGAAAGCCGGAGACCGCTATCAGGTTCGCACGATTCAGAAAATCAACGGCACGCCGCAAATGGTTCCCGTTCCCGCCCAATCGGCCGAAGCGGAGGCTTGGCTCGACGTCTATCTTCCCGCGCTGAAGGCGCATTTGAACGCGAAGGGCTGGCTGAATCTGTTTTACCAAAGCGGAGGGGACGAGCCGATCAACGATCAGGACCGCGAGGACGACAATTGGTTTTACGGCAAGGTGCATTCGCTTGCGCCGGGCATCCGGACGATCGAGGCCAACTTCGTGCCGACCTATGCTTTCGAGGATACGTTGGACGTGCAGGTGGTGAAGCAAAGCAACTACGATTACGAAGCCAACTACCATAAAATCAGGCAGGATTTCGGGCAGGAAGTGTGGCTGTACATTTGCAACTATCCGACGTGGGAGTATCTGGTGCGCAATATCGACGCCTCGCTGGCGAAAACGGTGCTTCCGCACTGGTACACGTTCCGGCACGGAATGGACGGGTATTTGCATTGGGGCTTCAACTTCTGGAATTTGAACTCCGCTTCCGGCAATCGGCCGGTTACGGCATCCAGCTCCTATGAAGCTGCCGGGTGGTCGACCGCGAATCTGACCGACGGCACGATCAGCTCTCTGCCTTCCTCGATGGGATGGAGCAGCAGCTCGAATACGGGGGCTAACCATTCCGAATGGATCACGGTCGATCTGGGCGCGAGCACGGAGGTGCGTAAGGCGACGCTGTTCCCGAGGGACGACGGAGCGAACCGGGGCTACGGCTTTCCGATCGATTTCTCGATTCACGTATCGGAAGATAACGTCAACTGGACGACCGTCGTATCGGAAACCGGCCATCCTCAGCCGACCGTATACGATGAAGCGCCGAGCTTTTCGTTTGCGCCGGTGGCGGCTCGTTACGTGAAGATCGAGGGCACGAATTTGCGCTCCAACCCGAATGACGGAGGCGCTTATCGGATGCAGCTCGCGGAGATCGCCGTCTATGGCATGGACGACGTGCTGAAGGAGGCGGATACGCCGACTCCGGGAGACCGCTGGCTGGTATATCCGGACAAAGCCAACTTGGGCCTGTTCGAATCGATTCGCGGCGAAGCCGAGCTGGAAGGCATCCAGGACCGGGAGCTGTTGATGCTGCTGGCGGAGTCGAAGCCCGACTTGGCGCAAAATATCGCCGAAGCGCTCATCTATAGCGGGACGAGCTACAATGCCGACGGGAATGCGATTCGAATGGCGCGTCAGGCGATTCTGGACAATCTGGCGGGCAGCGGTGCGAACGAAACGTTCGTAGACGAGATGGACGATTTCGGCGGCATCTACGAACGGAGCGCCAATCTGACGGTGGACGGCTCCTATGCCGGCGTCATTGCCGAGAACGATGCCGGACGCATTCGCAGAACGGCGGGCTCCGAGGAGCATATCGTCTACAATCGCTTCAATATCCGTTCTTTTACGGCTACTTTGTATTATGAAGGCTCACATGATCTCCGGTTCTATGCTTCGCCGGATAATCGCGTTTGGACGCCAATCGCCGTAACGGAAGATACCTCCGTGCAGACCTCGGCGCCCTGGAACCGAATCCGACTGAGCGCAGACGACATTCCATGGGGAACGAACTATTTGAAGGTCGTATACAGCGCCGCCAATGATTACGACTGGGTTCCGCAGTTGGGACGGATGGAGATCGTCTCCGGCTACGGAGCGGGAGGCCCTCCGGCTGTCTTGCGCGATACGATGGACAATTTCCGCTGGATGCACGCTCGCAGCGCCAACCTCGTCATGGACGGCTCTTACGCGAACGAGATTGCGGGAGGGGATGCAGGTCGGGTTCGCCGGACGGCGAATTCGGACGAATGGTTCGTATACAAACGCACAAACATGCTCGGCTTCAAGGCCTCGATCTATTACGAGGGTTCGGGACAGCTGGAGCTCTACGCTTCGCCGGACGGCAGCACCTGGTCGCCGCTTAGTCCGGTCTGGGGCGCGCCCGTCTCCGCTCCAGGCGGCTCGCCTTGGTTCAGCAGGAACGTCGAAGTATCTTCTCTGCCCTCGGGAACGAACTTCCTGAAGGTCGTGCTGCCCGCAACGAATACGTATTCTTGGGCTCCTCAGATTGGGGAGGTATGGATGGAGTCGGGTGAATAATCGCAATTTGCCCAGGCCTATCAGAGAAAGGCTCGTTATCCCACCACAAGGGGATAACGAGCCTTTTCCATATTTTCTACAACTCCGACCAAGTAACAGTCAGCTCAACTACCCCCTCCAAGGAGGCTAAGGCTCCGCCGATTAAGGACCAGCTTTCCTTTTTATCCAGATTATCGCCCTGAATAATAATGTTTTTGTCGTCGATCGTTTGAACGGAGTCGCCCAGGCTTTGCTTTTTGAAATATTCCGTATACATCTCCGTGACCGTTGCCATGTTCTCTTCAGTTGTGAAAATCAGCAATGCGGACTTCTTGCCTTCCGTCAGCTGGGAGTGAGAGGTGTTGATTTTGGCATCCTTAGGAAGAGGGAAATCCGCAGGCAGGTATTCTGGCATTTTGGCGTTAGCCGATTCGGGCGAACCGCTCTGCGCGGCTTCGGTGTTCGACGACTTTGGCGAATTGTTGGACGATTGGCAGGCGCTCAGCGTCACTGCCAGAATGAGCAACAGACCGATATAAATCCATGTTTTTTTCATCATGAAGCAGGCTACTCTCCTTTTCCCGGGCGGTATCAAATATCTCTATTGCGCCCAGTTTCCAAATTATTCTTATCTATATTAAAGCGGATAGCCGCTCATTGCCATAAGTTCAAAGTCCAATTTCAATACGAGGAAAGATAGGCTAATTTGTTTACGAAATTTTGGGTACTAAGCCGTGTGTAGGGCCCGGGTTTTCTTCGGTCTGCTCATTTGAGGATATTCGCTTCACTGCGTCTTTAAGAGGGAAGGGCTTCCTAGTTTTTTTTCAAACAGGCGAAAATTTTGAGCGGAAAATCCGCTTTATTTTTTCGAATAAGGAGAAAAGCGTTGATTTAACGCAGAAAATCATCTTTATTTTTATAAAAAAGTATAATTTGGGAAATTAAAGCGGGAAACCCGCTTTGTTTGGCTCCGAAACGGTGCAAAGTCACATTTAAAGCGGCATCTCCGCTTTATTCTTACTAGTCGCCCCCCCCCTCAGAGCGGATCGAGCTGAGCGGACTCCCCGGATCGAGTTGACCAGCCATCCGAATCGAGCGGATCGTACTCTCAAACGGGAGTTTAAAGGGGGAGCTCATCATCATACTTTTTTGTCGAAAAATGCAGGAAATACACGAGTTCTATCGAACTTCTTTACTATTGTTTTTACTTTGCAATCGGGGAGAACCGTCCATGGACAACAGCAAACAGTGGAAGAATCAAGGAAGCGATTTGCATCAGAAGAGGTATGCCCGAATGAGAAAACCGATTGCTTGCATTACGTTGCTGGCAATCCTTTTAAGCGTAAGCTTCGGCCCGTTTGCGTCGTTGGCGGCTGCGCTCCCGGCTCCTCCGGTAGCGGTAGGAGGAGAAGAGAGCGTAAGCGCAAGCAGCTTTACTCCGGGAGCGACGTTAAAGCTGTACTTGGGGAACGCTTCGTTAATCGCGACAGCGTCGAGTGTAACGACGGAGACTTACACGTTTACGGACGTGGTGCCGAGCAATCTGGGCTTCTACGTGACGCAGACGGTAAGTGGAGAAGAAAGCGTAAATTCCTCTTTCGTAGGAGTAAGCTTGAGAACGCCGACGTCTGCTGCCGGGATTGGGTATGTTGACGTTAGCAACGTGTTGAATGGTGCGACGGTAAGGCTCTATGACGACGGCGGCGCTCTGATTTCGTCAAGCCCGTCGAATCAAGGTGCTGGAGTGTGGCGTTTTAGCGGCTTGACGGCTCGCAAGACGTACTATGCGATTCAAAGCATCAACGGCGTCGTCAGTCTCAATAGTAGCTTTGTGACCGTACAGCCGGATATCCCGAGCCCTCCGACTGCGACAGGAGGAGAAGAAAGTCTGATCGTAAGCGACTTTACCTCGGGAGCGACGCTAAAGCTGTACTTGGGGAACAATTCGTTAATCGCGACAGCGCCGAGTGTAACGACGGCGACTTACACGTTTACGGACGTGGTGCCGAGCAATCTGGGCTTTTATGTGACGCAGACGGTGGGCATCGAAGAAAGTGTAAATTCCTCATTTGTAGGAGTAAGCTTGAGAACGCCGTCGGTTGTAGCAGGGCTGGACTACGTTGACGTAAGCAATGTGCTTAATGGTGCGACGGTGAGTCTCTACGACGACAGCGGAGCTGCAATATCGTCAAGCCCGTCGAATCAAGGTGCTGGAGTGTGGCGTTTTAGCGGCTTGACGGCTCGGGAGACGTACTATGCGGTTCAAAGCATTAACGGCGTCGTCAGTCTCAATAGCAGCTTCGTGACCGTACAGCCGGATATCCCTAGCCCTCCGACTGCGACAGGAGGAGAAGAAAGTCTGATCGCAAGCGACTTTACCTCGGGAGCGACGTTAAAGCTGTACTTGGGGAACAATTCGTTAATCGCGACAGCGCCGAGTGTAACGACGGCGACTTACACGTTTACGGACGTGGTGCCGAGCAATCTGGGCTTTTATGTGACGCAGACGGTGGGCATCGAAGAAAGTGTAAATTCCTCATTTGTAGGAGTAAGCTTGAGAACGCCGTCGGTTGTAGCAGGGCTGGACTACGTTGACGTAAGCAACGTGCTTAATGGTGCGACGGTGAGTCTCTACGACGACAGCGGAGCTGCAATATCGTCAAGCCCGTCGAATCAAGGTGCTGGAGTGTGGCGTTTTAGCGGCTTGACGGCTCGGGAGACGTACTATGCGATTCAAAGCATCAACGGCGTCGTCAGTCTCAATAGCAGCTTCGTGACCGTACAGCCGGATATCCCTAGCCCTCCGACTGCGACAGGAGGAGAAGAAAGTCTGATCGCAAGCGACTTTACCTCGGGAGCGACGTTAAAGCTGTATCTGACGAACGGATCGTTGATCGCGACAGCGCCAAGCGTAACGGAAGCGACTTATACTTTTACAGGTGTGGTGCCGAACAGCTTGGGCTTCTACGTAACGCAGACGGTGGGCAACGAGGAAAGCGAGAACTCCTCATTTGTTGGAGCAAGCTTGCGGATGCCGTCGGCTGCTGCAGGGTTGGACTACGTTGACGTAAGCAATGTATTGAACGGAGCATACGTCACTTTGTATGACTCGGACGATCAAGTGATATCAAGCAGTCCGTCGGATCAAGGCAGCGGCGTCTGGCGCTACGGCGGTCTGACAGCCGGCAAAACCTATTATGCGATTCAAAGCATTAACGGCGTGATTAGTCTCAATAGCCGGTTTGTGACGCTGCCATCGGCTCCGGATGCGCCGACGAATGTTACGGCTTCGGCTGGGGACCGTCAGGCTGTCGTCCGGTTTACGCCTCCGGTTGAGCATGGCGGCAGACCCATTACGGAGTATAAGGTGCTGGTCTTGCCGGATAACATCGCTGTGACCGGGAATTCAAGCCCAATGACAATAAACGGTTTGACCAATGGAAAAAGATATACGTTTAAGGTAGCCGCCGTTAATGCGGTTGGCGAGAGCGAATGGTCGTCGGAGTCCAACGCGATTTATCCTCAAGCTTCGTCGAGCACGGACAATAGCTCTTCAGGAGAGACAGCGCCGGGACAAACCGACTCGTCGACGGCCGAAGGCCTGAACGTTCTCGTAAACGGAAAGATCGAAAACGCGGGAACCGTAACGAAGAATAAAGTAAATGGGCGGCAGACTCTGACGATTTCCGTGGATGAGAGAAAGCTGCTGCAGCGGTTGGAGGCCGAAGGGATAGGGGCTGTCATTACAATCCCGGTAACTGCGGTTGGAGATGTGTTTATCGCCGAGTTAAGCGGCCGTATGGTTAAGCAAATGGAAGCGCAGAAAGCGACTGTTGAGCTTCGCATTGGTCAGGGCTCCTATAAGATTCCTGCCGTACAGTTCGATATCGACTCCATTGCGCGGCAAGTCGGGAATGGCGCGGACCTGCAAAATGTCAAAATTCATTTAGAAATTGCCGTACCTCTGAAGGATACGCTAAATCTCGTTGAGACTGCGGCAGCAAAGGGAGGATGGAAGCTTGTCGCGCCTCCGCTGGAATTCAGAGTCAATGCAGTCCAAGATGGGCGAACGATTGAAATCAGCAAATTCAATGCCTATGTCGAACGTACGCTCGCGATGCCGGAGGGCATCACGCCCAATAGAATGACAACCGGCGTAATCGTAGAACCGGATGGAACCGTTCGTCATGTGCCGACCCAAATTGCAATGGTGAATGGAAAGTACACAGCAACAATCAATAGTTTGACCAACAGCGCATACGCGGTAATCTGGAATCCGCTCGAGTTCGAAGACATAACTAACCACTGGGCCAAAGCCTCAATAAACAATATGGGGTCGCGTTTAATCATTAACGGAACAGGCGAAGGCCGATTCAGCCCGAATAGAGACATTACTCGGGCGGAGTTCGCGGCAATTATCGTTCGGGCTTTAGGGCTTAAGCCGGAGAGCGGGACCGCTTCTTTTACAGACGTACGGACCGTGGATTGGTATAACCATGAGGTAGCTACTGCGCATGCTTATGGATTAATCCAAGGTTTCGAAGACGGCTCCTTCCGTCCGAGTGAGAGAATCACCCGGGAGCAGGCCATGGTCATTCTCTCGAAAGCGATGTCGATTACGGGGCTAGCGGCGAGATTGGAATCGAACGAGTCATACGCTTTAGCAGATATGACGCAGATTTCGAAATGGGCGGCGGAAGGGATTTTGAAGAGTTTAGCTTCCGGAGTCGTTAACGGCCGGAGCGGCGGCTTGCTTGCGCCTAAGGATTTTGTAACAAGGGCCGAAGTTGCGGTTATGGCGGAGCGGCTGCTTGAGCGTTCGAATTTGATTTAGCGGTGTGGCGTGACCGCAGTCAGGGCAGCCGTGTAAAGACTGTTCGCATGGTTCGAACAGGAGCATGAAACCGAGCCTGGCAGTAGCAGTCAGGTGAACGAGGAACCCAGATCAGCCGAACTGATCTGGGTTTCGCTTTGTTTTTGCGACAGCTGGCGGTTCAAGCCCCCTGTTGAAATCCACAATCAATTCCCGCCAATTTTTTCATTTTCCACAAAAGAGCTCTCCGAAGAATATGCTATGATTTTTTACACAAATTCGTAACCTTCGAAAAGGGAGTTGGCTGGTATGATTATCGGAGTACCCAAGGAAATCAAAAATAACGAGAATCGGGTGGCGTTGACGCCGGCGGGAGTCGTTTCCTTCATTGCGGCAGGACATCAAGTCGTTCTGGAGAAAAATGCGGGGAAAGGCAGCGGTTTCGCGGATTCGGACTATGTGCAAGCGGGGGCTCGCGTCGCCGATTCTGCTGCGGAGGTCTGGCAGACGGCGGAGATGATTATGAAGGTCAAAGAACCGCTGTCGAGCGAATATGGTCATTTCCGTCCCGGATTGATATTATTTACTTACTTGCACTTGGCTGCGGAGCCGGAGCTGGCGGCTGCTCTTAAGGCCAAGGAAGTCGTCGCAATCGCCTACGAGACGGTTGCCGTAGGGCGTACTCTGCCGCTGCTGACGCCGATGAGCGAGGTGGCCGGGCGGATGTCGATTCAATTGGGCGCGCAGTTTCTGCAGCAAAACAACGGCGGACAAGGCATTCTGCTATCCGGCGTTCCGGGAGTCGGTCGGGGCAAGGTAAGCATAGTCGGAGGCGGTGTCGTCGGGACGAATGCGGCGAAGATCGCAATTGGACTGGGAGCAGACGTGACGATTCTCGATGTAAGCGCAGACAGGCTGCGTCAGCTGGACGATATTTTCGGCACGCAGATTCGTACCTTGATCTCCAATCCCTACAATATCGCCCAAGCGGTTGCCGAAGCGGACTTGCTGGTCGGCGCGGTGCTCATTCCCGGAGCGAAGGCGCCGAAGCTGATTACCGAAGAGATGGTGAAGAAGATGAAGCCGGGGTCGGTGATCGTCGACGTCGCCATTGATCAAGGCGGAATCGTATCGACGATCGACAGGGTTACAACGCACGATCATCCCGTCTTCGAGAAGCATGGCGTGCTTCACTATTCCGTAGCGAATATGCCGGGCGCGGTTCCGAGAACGTCGACCCTTGCGCTGACGAACGTTACCGTTCCGTATGCCTTGCAGATTGCGGGCAAAGGGCTGAATCGAGCTATCAGCGACAACGATTCGTTGAAGCAGGGCGTAAATGTGGCTAACGGCCAAATTACTTCCGAAGCGGTTGCTCGCGACTTGGGAGAGGTTTTCGTGTCAGTCGAGGAGGCGCTTAAGCTGCAATTGACGGCCAGCATATAAGTTGAATCAGAGATACTTCTAAGAGATGGCCCAATGGAATGGAGAAAGGGAATGCAATGGGATTCCCGTCCATGGGTTCAACTTATTATAGAGATAAAATCGGCAGCATCAAGCCGGTCGGAGTTAGAAGGAGAGGTAAGCTTTGCAGCTCACACAGTCCCTGACGAGATACAGAGAGACTTGGATAGAAATCTCGTTGGATGCCATTAAGCACAACGTACGGCAATTCAAGCAGTTTATAGATCCGGCTACCCGGCTAATGGCGGTAGTGAAGGCCGATGGCTACGGTCACGGAGCCGTAGTCGCGGCTAATGCGGCTTTGGAGGCGGGAGCCGATTACTTGGCGGTTGCGCTGCTGGAAGAGGCTCTGGAATTGAGAGCGATTGGCATACGCGCTCCGATTCTGGTGTTAGGGGTCATTCCTCTGAGTGCAATAAGGGCGGCAATCGAGGCGGACATCTCCATTACCGCGATCAGCTCCGACATGGTTCGGGAGGCTGCCGCGCAATCGACCGCTTTGAAGAAGTCTGCCGTCCTGCATCTCAAAGTAGACACCGGGATGTCGCGACTTGGCGTGAGCTCCAAGGAAGGGGCGCTGGCAATTGCGAATCTAGCACGGTCCTACGCCCAACTTAGAATAGAAGGCATCTTCACCCATCTTGCCTACGCCGATGGAGAGAATCCGACTTATTCTCGCCTCCAATTTTCGCGTTTTCAAGAAACTTTGGACTATCTGGAAGAGGCGGGACATTGCATCGAGATCAAGCATTGCTGCAATAGCGCGGGGACGATGAATTTTCCCGAGATGCATCTGGACATGGTGCGGATCGGGATCGCCCTGTACGGACTGTATCCTGCGGAGACACTGAAGATCAGCCATCCGATCCGGCTTAAGCAGGCGTTCCGCATGCTGACGAGAATTTCCGCGTTGAAGCGAATACCGGGAAATCAGCCTGTTGGCTACGGGTGTACATCGGTTTCAAATACAGAGCGCACCATTGCCGTATTGCCTGCCGGATATGCGGACGGGATTTCCCGTCTGCTATCCAATCGGGGCGGCGTCCGGGTCCGCGGGCAAGCGGCACCGATCGTCGGTAGAGTCTGCATGGACCAGACGATGATCGACGTGACCGGAATTGCCGAATGCCGATTAGGGGACGAGGTTGTTTTGATCGGAACGGAGGATTCGGGGGCTGCGGCGCTGGACAACATTGCCGAGCTCATGGGGACGATTAATTACGAGGTCGTATGTCTGATTGGCGGGAGAACGCCTCGCGTGTTTGTGTAGCCAACGAAGATCAAACCATCTATAATTTCTTCTGAAAGCTATATTCCCGGAGGTCGACATATGCACTTCTACCCCCCTCTTGCGCAAACGTACGCCAATCTGGAAGCGCTTGCCGATGCCATCAGCGAATCTTTGGAATCTCAGGTTACGATAGAGGATGAAAATCACAACGTGATGGCTTATAGCTCGCACCGCCAGGAGAGCGACTCGGCGAGAATTTCCACGATTATCGGTCGTCGGGTGCCGGATGAAGTAATCGCCGGCTTGAGAAAGGCGGGTATCCTGCAGCAGCTGGAGACGTCGGACGTTGCGCTGAGGATTCCGGCTATGCCGGAGATCGGCTTGGGGCCGCGGCTGACGGTCTGCATCAAAAACCATAACTCGGTGCTCGGATATATATGGATTGTGGACACTGGGAGTTTGATCGCCGGGGAGGCGGAGCGGGTCGCGGAGAAGGCTGCGGACATCGCGAAGCTGTACCTGCTTAGGCAGAGAAGCTGGGGGACCAAGCAGCGCAAGCTTCAGGATGAATTTTTCTGGAAGCTGCTGACGACCCGCAACGGTTCCGCAGCGCAGTTAAGGCAGGAGGCCCAGTCGATATCCGTCAGACTGCCGGATAAGTATTGGATCGTCATCTGCGATTTCGGTACAATCATCGAGTCTTCCGTGCTCGAGCGCATACGCAATACCGTAGCCGCCATTGCCACCATAGACGCCCATTTTCTGATGTCCGATCGAAACCAGTTGATCGGATTATATTCGCATCCTCTTAAGGCGTCGGAGAAGGGGGGGCTTTTGTCGTTCATTAAAGGTTTTATCGAGCAGTGGGACGACGCGAGCGAAAATCCATCCGCTATCTCCGCGGGCAGCAGCCGGCAATACGACGATTACGGTCAGGCTTGGCGCGCCTATCAGGAAGCATTGTCCGTGTTGGAAGTGAAGAAGCGGCTTCCGTATCACACCCGCGATATTTTTCGTTACGACGATATGGGGGTGTTCGCGGATCTTCCCGCGATCATTGAACTGCGAAGAAGCAGCGGACGGCAAAGCCCGTTATTAATGAAGCTAAGAGAGCACGATCAGGAGCATAAGGCCGATCTTATCCGGTCCTTATCCGTCTATTTGAGCTGCAATACGAGCTTGAAGGAGGCCGCCTCCATTCTTCACGTTCACGTCAATACGCTAACCTACCGCTTGAATCGGATCGCAGAGATTACCGGGTTGAATTTGCGGAATACGAATACGATGGTTTCGATTTATTTGGATCTGCTAGTCGAAGAGCATGATAATATGAACCAAATATTTAGCCGGGAGGAATAAGGGATGCACACGGACGAAAAAAGAGCGGACAGAACGGGTGGGATCAAATATGTCGTTGCGCCGGACTCGTTTAAGGAGAGTCTAACAGCCTCCGAGGTCGCCCAGACGATCAGCGAGGCGATCTTAAGCGTGAATCCGAACGCCTCTATCGTTAAAGTGCCTATGGCGGACGGGGGAGAGGGGACCGTCGAGGCTTTGGTCGAAGCGGCTCAAGGCACGCTGCATGCTGCAGAAGTAACCGGACCGCGAGGTGAACGAATCCGCGCCGTCTACGGCAGGATTAAGCAGGCGGTAGACGGAGAAGCAGATCAAAATACGGCCGTGCTGGAAGCGGCAGCTTTGTTCGGATTATCCCAGATTCCTGCAAATGAACGCGATCCCTATCTCGCTACGTCGAGAGGAATGGGCGAGCTGATTGTCCATCTGCTGGACGAAGGAATTCGCAGCTTTATAATCGGGCTTGGCGGCAGCGGCACGAACGACGGGGGCATGGGACTGCTCGCCGCTCTCGGGGTTCGGTTCAAGGATGCGGAGGGAGAGCCTCTCGCAGGCTACGGCCGCGATCTATTTGAGATCGCTTCCGTCGACGTCGCCCCTATCGATGCCCGTCTGAAGGAATGCCGGATTCTTGTGGCGTCGGATGTGCAGAACCCGTTATGCGGCAAGGACGGGGCTTCCGAGGTATACGGCCCTCAGAAAGGCGCGACCTTCGAGCAAGTGCGAGCGTTGGATCAAGAGCTGGCGCGATATGCGGGCCTATTAGAGAAAGCAATGGGGATTGTCTTCCAGAACCACCCGGGCGCAGGGGCAGCCGGAGGAGCGGGCTTCGCCCTGCTGCTGGCCGGGGCGCAGCTGATGCCGGGAGCGGAGCTGATCGGCTCCGCGGCGAATTTGCGAGCTAAGCTGATCGACGCCGATTGGGTCATTACGGGCGAAGGGAAAAGCGACAACCAGACGCTATTTGGCAAGCTGCCGGTTTATGTAGCACGGCAGGCCAAAGCCGCCGGAGCTCGCTCGCTGCTGATCTCCGGTAGCTTGGGGCTGCAATCGGAGCAATTAAACAGCGAATTCACCGCATGCTTCTCCTGCGTTCCGAGACCGATGCCGTTGTCCGATTGCTTGGAGCAGGCTCGGGACAATCTATACCATACAACGATTAATGTCGTTCGGTTGGCGGACGGGTTCGGGGGCGGGAGTCAGCGTTAACCAGCAGAACGGGCGGATAAGGTAAACAGAAGTCAACAAGGTAACGAAATTCTCCTAGTTTGGCGCTTGACAGGATTCTATAATGGGTGTACGACACTAGACTGCGGCAATGATAAAGGAGATTGGAATTTTGCTGTCAACGATGTACAAGATGCTCATTGTCGATGACGAAAGGGCGATTGTAAACGGGTTATTCCGCTTGTTCGAAGAAGAATCCGAGTTGCAGTTGGATCTTTTTCGAGCCTATTCCGGAGTAGAGGCGTATGAACTGATTCGAACTCAGCCGATGGACATCGTATTGTCGGATATCCGGATGCCGGGCATGACAGGGTTGGAGCTGCAGAAGAAAGTAAAGGAGCTGTGGCCGGGCTGTCAGTTTATTTTCTTGACCGGATTCGATGAATTTCATTACGTTCAAGAGGCGCTGCGCAACGAAGGAACCGACTATATTCTGAAAACGGAAGAGGACTCGACGATCGTTCTGTCTGTCGGCAAAGCGGTTGAGCGCTTGAATAAGCAGCTTGAAATCCATATCTCGATGGCCGAAGCCGCTTTGAAATTAAAACAAGCTTTGCCGATCTTGCAAAAGGAGTTGTTATGGGAGTTTCTTCAAGAAGAAGGGGCCTACAACGATTCGAGATTGCTTAGACAGATACAGGAGTTGGATTTTCCCTTGTCGCTGGATCGGGAGGTGCTGCTGATGGTGGCACGGGTTGACGAATGGGGCAATAAGACGAATACAAGCGACCGAATGCTGATGCTGTACGCGATGACCAATATCGTCAAGGAATATTTAGGTTCCACAGCGGAGCTTTATCCGCTCGCGAATGGTCAAGGCGAAGTGGTTTGGCTGATTCAGGACAGTCAGATGTTGGCGGCGGAGACAGTAAGTTCTTCCAAACGGATCGCCTTGCTGATGAATAATGCGTCCGAATCTATCCTGGAAGCCTGCAAACGATATTTGGGGATCACAATATCGTTAATCGTTGCGAGCGAGGCCGTGTCGTGGGAGACTTGCCGTGTCAAATTTAATCGGTTAAGACGGCTGCTATTCGTGAATCATGCGATGCGGCGGGAGTTGGCCTTATCCGAGGCCAATTTGACAAAAGCGGAGGAGGGGCTGCATGCAGAGTCCCCGGATACATCCGCCCAACGCCAGCAACGCAAAATGCTTTTGTTGGATACCTATTTGGAAACCGGGCAAAGAGAGGCATTTAACGAGTTGTTCTATGAGCTTGTGCGCTTAACCGGGGAGAATGAAGCGGAAATCGATGTCGTTCAGATGCACCTTTATTACGGGATCGTAACCCTCTTCCTTTCCTATCTGCACCAATTGGGCCAACCGCCTAAGGGCGGGAGTCAGTTGGACATTCGCCGATTAACTCATATGGAACAGCACGGATCATGGGCGGGAGCCGTTCAATACTTGCAGGGGATTGCAGACTTGCTGTTTTCCGTCAAAAACGACGATCTGGATGAACGGGATCGGGAAGTCATACGTAAGATCAAACGTTATGTCGAACAGAATTTGGCGGGCGATTTATCGCTTACCCATATTGCGGATTTAGTCGGGTTTAATCGTTCTTACTTGTCCAGGCTCTATAAGCAGAAAACCGGAGAAGGCTTGTCCGAGTACATTCTCGATATGAGATTGAAGAAAGCCAAGGAGTTGCTCCGTCAGCCTGCAATCAAAATCCATGAAATATCCGAGGCGCTCGGATTTGAATCGGCGGCTTATTTCACGCGGTTTTTCAAGAAGATGACGAATTTGACGCCGACTGAATTCCGGGAGCTCAATCAATAGAGCCGCCATACAGTAGTAAACAAAAGATAAAGAAGGTAACAAGTTTCACGTAGATGCTCCTCCGCTCCATTCCTATACTTTAAAATGCAACGGTCCTTATGCGGATAGCGAAGAGGATCGAAGGGAATGTAACAGGAGGAGCGACTAGGATGAACTATCGGGATATTCGAACGTTCGGCGCTGTTGGCGACGGGATGACCAAGGATACGGCAGCCATACAAGCCGCGATCGACGATTGCGCACAAGCTGGGGGAGGCACTGTCTACATTCCTCCGGGAAAATATGTAACGGGTACGCTCCGATTGCAAGACCATATCACGCTATGGCTGGAAGCGGGCGCGGTGCTGCAGGCGAGCACGGACAGAGAGGATTATGATTTTGCGGAAGTGTATTCTACATGCAAATATCCTGTTGTATATCCGGGATTGCTGTACGGCTCCAACTTAAAGAACGTTACGATTACAGGCACGGGCTGTATCCACGGCCAGGATTTGGCGTTCTGGGCCGCCAAGGATACGATCGGCGAAGGCTGGAATTCTACGCCGTCGCGCTATGATCCCTTAGAGTGGCGGCCGATGTTGATTCTTCTCGAAGCCTGTTCGAACATTCGGATTAGCGGCATTGAATTGTGCAATTCTCCGGTATACTCGGGGTGGATCATCGATTGCGATCGCGTTAATCTGCAGGGGCTTAATATCCTGAATCATTTTTATGGACCGAATAGCGATGGCTTTCATTTCAGCTCCTGCCGGTATGTCCATATTACATCCTGTCATTTCCGTACCGGAGACGATTCGATTGCGATTGACAGCAACGGCTGCCAGAGCTCGTGCCATTTCACGATTAGCGACTGCACCTTTGACACCTCGGTAAATGCGTTCCGCATTTACACGGGGCTCGACCCATGGATCAAAGAGGCAAGCTACAGCTCGATTAGCGATATATCAATCAGCAATTGCTCCGTCTTCAATGCAGCGGGCGTGCTGAATGTGACGGCAGAGCATGGCCAAATTGAAAGAATCTCAGTGTCCAATATGACGGTTCGGATGGAGCAGGAAGGAACGGCTATTTTTCTGATGAGCAGCAACGGAACGATTCGTCATGTCCATCTGAATCATTGGCTTGTACATTCGAATGGGGCTTGTACGGTAATCGGCTTGCCCGATGATTGTATCGAGGAAGTTTCCCTGACCCATATCCAGTTTGAGATTGCCGCTAAGAAAAAGCTGTACGGTCTGGAAATTCCCGAACCGATCCCATCGTATGCTCACCATCACTTTGCGCCTTACGGAATCTATTTGCGGAACGTTCAGACCATTCGTATGGATCAAGTGAGCTTGGTATGGCAGGACGGCGAATATGACGGAAGCTGGAGCGCGATCTCCTGCAAACGGATCAAGCGGCTCCAGATTCGCGGCTTTACCGGTCGGCAGGCGGGGAATGGCGATCAAGCTCCGGCTATCGCGATGGTGGATGTGGAATCCGCAAGTGTGTCCAACTGTACGGCGCTTCCCGGCACAACCGTATTTCTTCGCACTTCGGGGTCGGAAGCAGGGGAGGTTCAACTCTTCGATAATGATCTGCGGGAAGCTCGCGAGGTCTCAAGTATCTGATCGAACGGGATAAACCGATTTGTACGAAGACGCTGTCTCATAAGTAAAAAGAGTCGTACAAAAAGATGATCGATAGAGAATGTTGTCGTGCATGTATCTTCCTACGATGCTATACGATCCTGAAATCCGAATGGTAAACCCGTGATAGGGTAATTTCAGGACCGTATGAGGCAGTCTCCGGGAGATACATGCACTTTTTCTGATCGATCATCTTGTACGACTCTGCTTATGGGTCGGCCTCTGTGCCTATCGCTTATTCAGAATGCTCTGCGGTCTTCTCCAGCATTCTTAGGAGAGCAACGACCGCTTCCGCTCGAGTAAGCGGTTCGTTCGGCGCAAAACGGTTGCTGCTTCGCCCTTCGATGATGCCGAGCTGCTGCACGGCTTGCACAGCTTCGCCGGCCCATGCCGGAATCTCTGTTGCGTCCGCAAAATTCGTTGCTTGATTATTCGTGTCGAGCAGCTTTAATGCTCTGCTGATCATAACGGCCATCTCAGCTCTTGTAATCGGTTCGCCAGGGCGGAAGCTGCCGTCATCATATCCTCGAATAACGCCGGCCTCAACCGCTTTGGCGACTTCCGATCGCGCCCATGCTCCAATTTGCGTCTGATCCGTGAAGTCAAGGGCGTTATCATCCCCTGTTGCTTGTAGAGCTCTCATCAGCAGCACGCTAAATTCCGCGCGAGTCAGACTTTGATTCGGTTTAAAGCTTTGGTCGGGGTAACCTTTAATCAGCTTCATCTCCCAAGCTTTCAGAAGCGATTTTTCCGACCAATGTCCGGCGATGTCCTTCCAAGAATCCGACGCTTTTTCGTGGTTTGAAGAAGAAGGCTCCTTTTCGCCAGTCTTCACAATATGGAGGATATAGACCTGCTTGGTTCCGTCCGCGGCTTTCACGATGAGTTCGAATTTGTTATCCCCTTCTTGCAGGTTCACCGTTGCTTCTTTGTCTACCGCGTTGCCGTTCAAAGTCATTGCGGCTGCTCCAAAAGCCGCTGCGGCAATCGTAACAGATTTCTCTGCCGTTTCCATGGAATACTCCGTTACGTCTGCCGAGAAAGCAGGCGACAAGACTAGAGGCTTGCCGTTCGCGGTTATCCCAAGCTGGCTCAATGTTTTCAGGCTGTAAGGAGGCGAACCGCCACCGCTGCTCTGCGGCGCCGTCGTTGAGGGCACAGAAACTGCGGTAGTGGCCGAGCTCGATAATCCGTTGCTTTGCAAGCCCTGCGCATTGACCGCTGTAACGGTAAAAGTATAGGTTGAGCTTGCTGTCAGCCCAGGCACGACATACTCATTCGCCGTCCCTGCTACTTCGGCTTTTTTGACGCCATCGACATAAACGTAATAAGCGTCCGTATCGTTCGAGGCGCTCGGCCAGGATAATTTTACACTTGTGCTCTGAATATTGGAGATAGCCAGTTGATTTCCCGTTGCCCATTCGGGACGATCGGGAGAGGCTATCGAATCCCCATTGCCTATTTCATAGAGATGGACGGCATACGGGGCGAAGGTGTCGCTAAACTGATCGTTATTCCAATTAAGCGTACGTCCTTCGTTCCATACCTGAACAGACAGGCCGCTCAATTGCTGCGCGCCGAATGAGGCTTGCTGCGTTTCTTTGCTGTTGTTCACTGCGATAATATAAGTATTGCCCTCATAGCTTTTCACCATCACATGCAGCCAACTTTGCGGATTATAGCTGACTTCCGGTGCTGTTTCTGCGGAAAGAATGACCGGAGCCATATTTTTCAGCTCTTGCGCCACCGTCTTCACATTGCCAAGAAGCTCATCGTACGTTTTTCCGCTTGCATCGTTGGCTAGATCGAAGAGGGAATAGAACAACACACCCCGGGCGCCTTCGGCAATATATTGCCAAGCCATATTGCGCATTTCTTCCGTCGTCGGCGGCCGCAATGGATCAACGCCCGAGGAGACATAGTTCCCATGATTATGTGCCTGAACAACCGCCCACTGCCCTTTATGCTGCAGATCGGTAGTCATGGCCTTTTGCAAGTCGCCCAAATACTTCAAATCATCATTTGGCTTCCCATAGACAGGGTATATGTCCAAGCCAAACAGGTCTGTTGTATCGTTTACGGTATAATGATCCACCCATCTGTAATCCACCGCATATACCGGATGATCCCGATCATTAGCTATAACGGTCTGATAATGAGCGGATAAGCGATTGTCAGTTGGCGTCTCGTCGCTTACATACCAGGCAAGTAAAGCGGGATGATCCTTGTATTCCTGAACATATTGCGCAATAGCGGTGAGTTCGTCTTCTTCGGACTGGATAAAGTCCGGCGCCCAGGGAGATCGGAAGAAGAAATCCTTCATGGAGAAAATAACATTCATCCCATACTGATGGGCAAGATCAAGCTTCTCTCTGTCTGGATAACCGTATGGCAAGATCGTGTTGATCGCACTGCCAAGCAAATCCTCCAAATCTTTCTTGTCCGTATTCGCCGTATAGATCCCTATTGGGAAAAACAACTCCCCATCCTTCCAAAACCGTCCTTGATCGTCTGTATAAGATTCGGGCATTTCCTGCAAGGACTGCACTTTCACGATCGGCCATTGTTGCGAGTAGCCGCCGCCCTCCGTCCCTGTCAGCTTCGAGGAAACAACGACTTTGTAATGGCCTGCCGATAAGGAAGAAGTATCGAATTCGGCGTTAACATCCAAGCTTCCGGAATAGACTTGCTCCTCCATGACCTGAGCATTCTGGTCTACCAGTTGTGCAACCGTGGTATAGAGCTGTTTGTTGATGCCTGCCGCGCCTCGGGTCGTTATTGCGACCTGCGGATTTCCGCCAGGAACCAGAAGCCCTCTGTAGGTAGGGTTTACGAGTTTGGATTGAAATACGGGAGGCTGAGATTTCTCTATCGATAAATCGTCAAAATAGAGGGTGCCTGCTCCACCGTAAGCGAATAGCGTAATCTCGATTTGCTCGGCCCCTTCGCCTGCGACAAGGGTTGGCAGCTTCAGCAGTTGCCATTCGCCGCCGGTGCCGTGCGGATTGTGTTTCTTACTCTCCAACCAGTTTCCATTGTGGTCCAGAACGGTAATACGGAACATCGCTCCCGCCCATAGTCCCTGTGTATCGACGGTTTTTATCCATACGCTCGTATCATAGGCCATACCGGGCTCTGCTACAAATTTAATCGAAGGTCCCGGCCTTTCGGCCCCTTCTTCGCCTGGATTGTTGGCTCCGGAGGGAATCACGTATTTTAAGGATTGCGACCCGCTATGATGCTCGTCGACCGCATACGAAGTATGTTCATATGGAGTCCAGATGCTGTCGTTCGCATCTTCGAAGGAGGTCTGATAGGACGTCCCGATCTCAATCGGATCAACGATTTCAGTCTCCACAATCTTCAAATCGTCAAATTGAATCGTGCCGCTCGCTCCCTCTGAATATAAAGTAAAAACGGCGGAGGCGGCGCCCTCGGGAGCCGTGTAAGTGGGCAAGCTGATCTTCTGCCACTGGCCGTTCGTGTTGACTGGCGCCGACATGTACTTGCCACCAGCCCAATCCCATGCCCAATTTCTATAGGCGTCAATCGCAATCTTGGCTCCCGGCCAGGAGTCGGGAGTATTTGTCGTTTTGACCCACACGCTCATGTCGTAGGAGTATCCGGCTTCAATCGGAAGTCGGATTACAAGCCCCGGATTAGTTCCGTTAAATGTGTACTTAAGCGAGTAAGAACCGGTATGGGCGTCGGCGGTATCGTACTCGGTGAATGCAGCTTGCCAAGTGCTGTCGTTAGGGTCTTCAAACGAGGTTTGGTACAGTATAGTGGACGTAGCGGCATAGGTGGTTGGAGCCGGGTACGCAATCAGGGAAAATAGCAATACAATACTTAAAATCAATCCCAATTTGGATCGCATCCTGTTCACCTCTTCGTGTAGTTGTAGAACGTCAATCGTTATGAAAGCGCAAACAAAAAAGGTTGCGAGAAGAAGGGGCTGTCCCATAAGCCAACCAAGTTGCTGTGAAAGATAATCGCTGATAAAGGTACAAGGGGGATGTGTCTCTCTCCGATGCTATACGCTTTCTGAAATCTGAATAGGTAAACCCGTGATAAGGTGATTTCAGAAGCGTATGAGGCAGTCTCCGAGAGGCACATCCCCCTTTCTTTATATCTCGATCATCTCAAGCAACTCTATTTATGGGACAGCCGCTTTCCTGTTCCCACTCCCCAATTACATCGCCGCGGCACGATGTCTTACGATTATTATAGGACCCGCCCAAATGGTCGAACTACGGGAATCTCGTTGCCTTTGTTGACTTCTGTTTACATCCTCTGCCCAGGCGGCATCGATTCGCTGTCTTGATCCAATCCAATTCTCATCTCGATACGCAAACCGCCAATCTGCGCTCGGGAAACGGATAAACCGTACGAGCTGCCATATTTCAATTGCAGTCTGCGGTGGACGTTCAGTATTCCCGTTGTCTCGATCGCGTCGTCCGCTTTGGCGTGCAGCAGGTCGTGTAATTCAGCGATTTTCTCATCCGTCATTTCGGAGCCGTTGTCCTCGAAGATAATGATCAAATCCTGATCGAGTTGTTGAAAAGCCATCCGCACAAGTCCGCCGGAGACCGTTTCCCGCAATCCGTGCTCATAAGCATTCTCGACAATGGGCTGCAAAATAAGCCTCGGCACCGAGATCGATTTGCATGCTTCCGGAAGCTCTTCGCAATACGTCTCCACTCGCTGATCGAATCGATACATTTGAATTTGAATATAGGCAAGCGTATGCTTGAACTCTTCCTCCAACGTCACCTCGTCCGAACGGCTGCGGGTAATAAAGCGAAAATATTCTCCCAGGTGGCGCGCCATTCGAAGCACATTGTCGACATCGGGAATTTTGGCCAAACGGTATAACACAAAATAACTGTTGTACAGGAAGTGCGGGTTAACTTGCGACTGCAGCTGTTTTAACTCCGCTCGCTGCGAACGAATTTTCTGCTCGTACACTTCTTTCACAAGAACGTTCAGCTTGCTCACCATCACGTTAAATTGCGTATACAAATAACGAAATTCGTCTCCCTGACGACTAGAGAGCGCAACGCTTAAATCGCCTTCCTCCACTTTGCGGAAAGCACGAACCAGCTTATGGATCGGCCTGTGAATAAGACGATAGGTCCACACAGAGAATGCAAGGACAACCCCGATCGATAATAGCGAAAACCACCAGAACCACAGACGATGCGTCTTCAGCGGCGCCAATATTTCATTTTCCGGAAAATAAACGACGGTTGTCGCATCCAGCACCGCCGAGCGTTCATAGATAAAAATATAGTTATCGCCATTAATCTTCCGATACAGCGTCCCTTGCGGCTCGTCCCCGATTTCCATCCGCAATTGCGCCAGCAGCCCTTGCTCCTCCTCCACAGACAAGTTCTCGCTGAATACGGCCCAAGCTCCTTGGTTATCCAACAGAACAGCTTTTCCGTCACCGGCATTGTTAATTTCTTTAAGCGACTGGCGTATTTTGTCTCTGGACAGCTGAATCTTAATCGCCATCAGCAGATCTGTATCCTCAATCATATTTTCCGGAGACAGCGCACCGATCAACAACCGATTATTCCAAGCCACAATCGGATGGCTGTAGTTCGAGTCCTGCAGAGCGTTCAGCTCTTCGGCCGGCGGCGAATCCACGTATCCCTTGGAAGAAATCGTTCTGTCGATTAACGGGATATGCACGTTCACGTTCTCGATATACAAGCTGGACGTTTCCAGCAGCGACAGCCGCGTTCGAATGCGAAGCACAGCTTCGGCGAACTGATAGTCGCTCATTTGCTCGGGGATAAAGCTTAATTCCATTAAATCTTTATCGTATAAATACTCGGTCTTCAATTGGATCACTCGCTTCAGATCGGTTACCAATGTACTGTTATAGAAATGAACGCGCGATGTCAGCGAATCTTCAATCCCGGTTCTAATCGTGCCCATACTGGCCTGATTCATTGTCACATTAAGAAAGTAGAGCGAAGCAATAATGAACACAAAGGAGAGAAACAATTTAGGGAAAATAGAGACGCGATAGTTAGCGGAAATGCTGAACAAAGGTGCTCACCTCATCTTCGTTGGTGTGGCGCTTGTAACACAGAATACTCGAAAACAGTAGTAAACAAAAGATAAAGAAGGTAACAAGTTTCTCGTAGATGCTCCTCCGTTCAATTCCTATACTTAAAACATAACGATGCTTGAGTTGGATGCGGGGAGGGTTGAAGCGGATACAATAAGGAAAGCATCTAGGGTCAAATATCGCGATAATAGAGCGGATTACGTTAAACTTCAATAACATTTTTTCACTAGAGGGGGATTACCATGCGCCACAGCAAAATGAAAAGTTTAATCGCATTGGTTACCATTTGCGTGCTGCTCATCACGACAGCGTGCTCCGATAAGAAAAACGACAGCAACGTCGCGAAGCCTTCGGAATCTGCATCGGCGAGCGGCGCCGAAGCTTCTTCGACGCCCGGAGCGTCGGCCGAACCGCAGATCGATCCGCTGGGCAAATACGATCCGCCGATTGAAGTGACGGCCGTAAGAGATTTGCCGGCCAGCATTGCTTTCCGCGAAGGCGAATCGATTGACAATAACGTGTGGAGCCGCGAGTACGAAGAACGGCTGGGCATCAAGATCAAATATTTATGGACGAGCAACTCCGATTACCCGCAAAGAATTAACGTGGCGATCGCCTCTGGCGAGCTGCCCGATATTTTCAGCGTAAATGCGCTTCAGCTCAAGCAATTGGTCGACGCAGGGCAGATCGAGGATCTCACTCAAGTCTACGAGCAATACGCGTCGCCCCTGACGAAGCAAATCATGGCCGGAGATCCGAATCAGATGGCTTCCGCCGCTTTCGATGGCAAGCAGATGGCGCTGCCAAGAGCGGGCTCGCCTTATGATTCCTCGCAGGTGCTCTGGATTCGCGCCGATTGGCTGAAGAAGCTGGAACTGTCCGAGCCGCAAACGATGGAGGATGTATTTAAGATCGCCGAAGCGTTTACCACGCAAGATCCGGATGGCAACCAGAAGAACGACACGTTCGGTCTGGCTCTGACGAAGGATCTGCAGCAGGGCGGCTTTGCCAATCTGCAGGGCTTCTTTAACGGCTTCCATGCCTACACGGATACTTGGGTAAAAGATGATAGCGGTCAGCTTGTGTATGGCAGCGTACAGCCCGAGATGAAAGCGGCGCTGGCCAAGCTGCAGGAAATGTACAAGGGCGGGATCATCGACAAGGAATTCGCAGTCAAAGACGGCTCCAAAGTGATGGAAGCGCTGGTTTCCGGGAAAATCGGCATATCGTACGGGGCATGGTGGAATCCGGCCTGGCCGCTGCAGGCGGTCAAAGATCAAGATCCGACCGCAGAATGGAAAGCCTACGGTATTCCGTCTATTGACGATAAGGCCAGCAAGCTGCAGCTCGCCTTCCCGACTTACGAGTATTACGTGGTGAAGAAAGGCGCTGCGAATCCAGAGGCGCTGGTCAAATTGCTCAATGTTCTGGTCGAGAACGGCTATTCGGACAATGCCGATATTACCAAGTATTTCATCGCGGAAGACGGTTTCTTATATAACAATTACCCCTTGGTATATGCTTCGCCTGCAGAAGGAAATCTGGCCATTCACTTGCATCTGAAGGATGCATTGAGCTCCGGCGATATTTCCAAGCTGACTGGGGAGGAGAAAGGCTACTACGACAAGATCATGGCTTACCGCGCCGGCGACCCGGCAAGCTGGACGAATGAGGGAATGTACGGAGTAGACAGCGCTTGGCCTTACGTGAAAGAGAAGGTTGACGGAAGCCTGATTCAGAATCAGGAGTTCTTCGGAGCGCCTACGACAACGATGAGTCAGAGAACCGCTAACCTGGAGAAAATGATGATGGAAACGTTCACTAAAATCATTATGGGCGAGAAGAGTCCGGACGAGTTTGATGTGTTTGTCGCGAATTGGCACAAGCTTGGCGGCGACGACATTATGAAAGAAGTGAATGAGTGGGCGGCAGGAAGATAAGGTCATACGAGCAACGTAATTCGTAAGCATAGCGGCTGCCGTCTTCGCAATCAAGACGCAGCCGTTTGTGCATGAAAGAGATCAGAATCAGGAGATGGCGCGGCATGAATAAAAAAATAATCAAGCAGCTTCCCTTGCATATGATGCTGCTGCCGGGCATTGTACTGTTGCTTCTATTCAGTTATGTGCCGATGGTTGGCATTGTGATCGCGTTCCAGCAGTTTATACCGACTCATGGCTTATTCGGCTCGGAGTGGATCGGGTGGGACAACTTTCGCTACGCCTTTGAATTGCCCGATTTTCGCCTTGTGATGCGAAATACACTATTCATTTCCTCGATGAAAATCGTGGCGGGCACAATCGCGGCTTTAATCACTGCCTTGCTGTTGAATGAAATCGGGAGAATGTGGTTTAAGAGAGGCATACAGACGCTGATTTATTTGCCCCACTTTCTATCCTGGGTTATTCTAGGCGGCATTCTAATCGATATTTTATCTCCGTCTAACGGCATTATCGGCCAGATTCTATCTTCGTTCGGCCTGGAGCCTGTCTTTTTCCTGGGCAGCAACTCCTGGTTCCCGTATGTGATTGTCATCTCGGATGTGTGGAAGGAGTTTGGCTTCAGCACCATCGTTTATCTGGCCGCGATGACGAGCATCAATCCGACCTTGTACGAAGCGGCGCGAATGGACGGGGCCAATCGCTGGAGACAGACCTGGCACATCACGTTGCCGGGCATGCGCCCGATTATTATTCTGCTTGCCACGCTCAGCCTGGGCAATGTGCTGAACGCGGGCTTCGACCAAATCTTCAATTTGTATAGCCCGGCCGTATACGAGAGCGGGGATATTATCGATACGATGGTATATCGAATGGGGCTTGTTGATTTTCAATATGGCTTGGCCACAGCCATTGGATTGTTCAAGTCCGTCATTTCGTTTTTCCTGATTTCAACCTCCTATTGGTTAGCCTACAGGTTTGCAAACTACCGGATTTTCTGAGTAAAAAGGAGTGTGTGGCGCTTTGAGAGTGTTTGCGACTTTTAACTATACGGTGCTGTTTTTATTGGGGTTTGCCTGCTTGTTTCCGTTACTGCATGTATTGGCGATTTCCTTCAGCTCCAGCAGCGCGGCTGCCGCCGGTTTCGTTAAGCTATGGCCGGTTGACTTCACCACGAAATCGTATGAGTTTATACTGGCCAAACCCGAGTTTCTCCGTTCCATGCTTGTCACGGGACAGCGGGTTATCCTGGGGACGATCATCAACATGTTTTTGACGATTGTGATTGCCTACCCGCTATCGAAGGAAAGTAAAGATTTGAAGTTCAGAACGATGTATGCCTGGTTCTTCATCTTTACGATCTTGTTCGGCGGCGGACTGATCCCGTGGTACATGACGATTAAGTATGTCGGCATACTGAACAGCATATGGGCTTTAGTGCTGCCGGGCGCGATTCCGGTGTTCAACGTCATTCTGTTATTGAATTTCTTCCGCGGCTTGCCGAAGGAGCTCGAGGAATCGTCCTTCATCGATGGCGCGGGCTATTGGACCACGTTGTGGAAAATATTCGTGCCAATCTCTCTGCCGGCGATGGCCACGATTGGCTTGTTCACGATCGTCGGGCATTGGAACTCTTGGTTTGACGGATTGATCTTAATGAATACGCCGGATCAGTATCCGCTTGCCAGCTATCTCCAAAGGATAATTAAAGGAATAGACTTAACTAAAATAACCGGGCAGGACGCACTCGTGATGTCTCAAGTATCCGATCGAACGGCCAAAGCCGCGCAGATTTTCGTAGGCACTTTTCCGATCCTGCTCGTCTATCCGTTTTTGCAAAGATATTTTGTACAGGGGATTGTGCTCGGAAGCGTGAAGGAATAAACTGAATGGCAAGAGAGGGGCTATAAAGCCGACACCTCGTTTTCACGTTAGGGCGTGTATGTATACACGCCCTAGGGAGGGTGTCGGTTTTTCCGGTTTTTCGGGGGAGGACTGGCGGTGGACGAGAGATTTACTATTTTTAGCGGCATAGGCACATATGATGAGGACTGGGAAGACCCCGGCTTTCATCGGAATGCAACGCTGGAGATAGAGATCGTGCTGGAAGGCAGAGGAATATTCGAATGGACGGCTAGAAAAATGGGCATAGAAGTCGGGCATGTCATTGTTATTCCTCCAGGGATTCCGCATCGTTTCGGCGCGATATCCAAAATTCGACTTGGCGTGATCCATTTGCAGCACATGTCCCTATCGCTCGCCGCGATTGCGAATAAGCTGACTCAAAGCGGTCAAGAGCCGAAAATTTATGCTTTGTCTCGCTTGGATCGGGATCGCTTCGCGAAGCTGTTACGCGAGTGGATCTATATACAAAACTATCCGTTGAAGGAGAAAGACAAAACATACGCGGTATGGGCGGAGATGCTGCTGCTCTATTTGTACGAGCATTCTCAAGCCGATTCGCAGGCGATGACCATTACGAAAGCGGCCGATTTTTTGCGCGAAAATTTGCGTCAGCAGCCGAAAGTAGCTGATTTGGCCGCCATGACCGGCTTGTCTGCTGTCGGTTTTCGTCGCACGTTCGAGAAGATTTACCGCTTAAGTCCAAAACAATATCAGCAGCAATGCCGCATGCAGGAAGCGAAATGGCTGCTTAGCGCCACCGACAAGGATTTGAATGAAATTGCCGAGCAGATCGGATTTAACAGGCTGCATTCTTTTTCCCAATGGTTTAAAGAAGCGGAAGGCATCTCTCCATCGCGATGGAGGAAGAGGCAGCTTCACATGAATGATTAAAGCCCACTCTGAAGGTCCTATCGATCCAAGCAGCCCCAAACAACCTAGTACATTCTCCGACACCTGAGGGTGTCTTTTTTGCGTAAATTCCGTTTCGATTTCGATGAATACTTTTATGGCCCGATCTACTATTCTTGACGTGTGTACGAAATACAAGGAGGCTGCGATCTTGGACAAAGTGAGAATCGGATTTATCGGCGTCGGCGGCATGGCAGAGCATCATATGAATACGTTGCAAAATATCGAAACGGCCGTATTGGCAGCTGTCTATGATATTAATGGCGAGCGAGCCAAGCAAATTGGCGATAAGTTCGGCGCGGAAGTATTTGCGAGCGAGATGGCGCTGCTGGATTCGGGCAAAGTGGATGCGCTTTATGTTTGTACGCCGCCGTTCACTAGAGGGGATACGGAGACGATGGCAGCTGAGAGAGGCATTCATCTGTTGTCCGAGAAGCCGGTCGGCCTCGATATGGACACTGTAAACCGTATCGGCCGCAAAATTAGCGAGGCCGGCATCATTAACAGCTCCGGCTACTGCTTGCGTTATTTGGACAATGTGCAGAAGGCGAAAGCTTACTTGACGAATAAACCGATTAACATGGTTGTCGCTTATCGCATTGGCGGTCTTCCTCCGACCAAATGGTTTGCGCAGATGGATCAGTCGGGCGGACAAATGGTGGAGCAGTCCACGCACCAGGTGGATCTTGTTCGTTATTTGGTCGGCGAGTTCGATCAAGTTCAGGCGGTTTATGCGCAGCGCAGCATTCGAAATATAGATCCTGACGCTACGATCCCCGATGTGGGCGTTGTTTCGTTTCGACTGAAGTCGGGCGCTGTAGGTTCGTTCGTGAATAGCTGTGTATCCGACTACCACGGCCGCGGCGATATCGAGATTTACGGTCCGGATTTCTATCTGTCGATTGACGGCCATTCTCTTACGATTCGCGATGCTCACCAGAATATCACGGAAACATGTACGACCGATTTCTATGCTGCGCAAAATAGCGCATTCGTCGAGGCCATTCGTTCCGGGCGGCAGGAGCTTGTTCTGGGCAGTTACGCAGAGGCGGCGGCCACATTGACGGCGACGTTGGCTTTTAATGAGGCGGCGGAGAAACAAGGCGTTGTTGCTGTAGGAGAATAAAATTTGAGGCGGAGGAAGGTGAAACGGGTATGTTA
This sequence comes from Cohnella sp. LGH, assembly GCF_017671885.1. Taxonomy (NCBI): domain Bacteria; kingdom Bacillati; phylum Bacillota; class Bacilli; order Caryophanales; family Paenibacillaceae; genus Cohnella; species Cohnella sp. LGH. The sequence goes on along the minus strand of NZ_CP072117.1, from coordinate 7,549,718 downwards.
AAAAGTGTGAATCAATGGTGTTTTCCAGAGGGCACAGCTTTGGACAAGGTGTTCTCGGTCAGCCAGCAAGCGGGGCTGGATGCCGTTGAGCTTAATTTGTATGCTTCAGGCGCGCCCGCCGGATTTACGATGGATACAACGGCAGCAGAGGCGGATACGATTGCCAAGCAGGCAGCCGAGCATGGCTTGAAGCTGCGCAGTATTTCAACCGGCTTGCTGTGGGGCGCTCCTCTTTCTTCTTCGGATGCCGATGAGAGAAAGCGCGGCCGCGAGATCGTGCACAAGCAGCTTGAAATTGCCGAACTAATCGGAGCCGATACCGTTCTCGTCGTACCTGGTACAGTTAATGAAAACTCCTCCTACGATGATTGCTATACAAACAGCCAACGCGAACTGGAATTGCTGCTTCCAGAGGCCGAGCGTCGCGGCGTCAAAATCGGAATCGAAAACGTGTGGAACAAGTTTTTGCTTTCGCCGTTGGAGATGAAGCGATATGTGGACGAGTTGGATTCTCCGAATGTCGGCGTTTATTTCGATGTCGGCAATATTCTGTTATATGGCTATCCTGAGCAGTGGATTCGTATTCTGGGCAGCCGTATAGCCAAAATTCATGTGAAAGACTTCAAGACCTCGGCAGGCAATTTCAGCGGTTTCGTGCCTTTGATGGCGGGCGATGTGAATTGGCCGGGAGTGATCGCCGCGCTTAAGGAGATCGGCTACACCGATACATTAACGGCGGAAATCAGCCCGTATCCTTCAAACGCTTACCAAGCGGTGTACGATACGGCTAATCAGTTGGAAGCGATTATTAATGGCGGCTAATTGGCTCAGGGTGGCTCATGCAACGGTCTGTCAGACCGTAAGAGGGAGCTAGCTGCATGGATTAGCCGGTGCAACGGTCTGTGAGACCGTAAGGGGGAGCTAGCCGCACGGATTGGCCGGTGCAACGGTCTGCCAGACCGTTAGAGGCAGTCAACCGCTTGGATTCGCTCGTGCAACGGTCTGTGAGACCGTAAGAGGCAGTCAACCGCACGGATTGGCAGGTGTAACGGCCTGCCAGACCGTAAGAAGCAGTCAACTGAACGGATTGGCAGGTGTAACGGCCTGCCAGACCGTAAGAAGCAGTCAACTGAACGGATTGACTCTTGTAACGGTCTGCCAGACAGTAAGGGGCGTCAATTTTGTATTACGTAGGCTTTCTCACAGGGTTTGCTCATGTGAATAAAGAGGTTCGGCGTAGAAACTTTTATCCGTTGCCATACTTTCGCCCTGTTCGCGGATCCGATTATCGGCGAAAATCAGGTTGTGAAGCCGAGGCCGCACGGTCGACGGTTTCCCGGTAACAGAGGCGCTTGGAAGGGTTACTTCGGTGGCTCAAAATTGGTTCGAATCCAATCCGCCACCTCCGCAGGAAGCTGCAACGGTGGTGTGGTGATTACCTTTCCGCACATTTTCCTCTGTATTTCATGAAATTAATGGTTGACATGGTTAAAGCTGAGATGTTAGGATTACCAGCAATATCATTTATACGAGAAAGGAGTGAGGGAGCATGTATAAGTTAAATCAACTCGATTGGGCCAACAATCCGGTTATTCATGAGGAACAGATGAGCCAGCCGTGGCAAGAGACGCATGTTTCCTTCATTCCATATTCGATAGGCTATCTTTACAGGCGCAGCAGATTCGTTGCGGTTCGTCGGTTGTATTCCACAGCCTGACTCCGCTCGTAATCGCATAGTTCGCGTACATGTAGAGACTGCCGAGGCTGGCAGTCTTTTTCTATGGAGCAACCATAGAGGAAGACGGCGGCGACAGGGGTCTTTTTTTGACGGAAAATGTCTATGATTGATCCCTAACAAAGTACATATCGCAGTAAAAATCCACTAATTAGAAGAGAGGCGAGCACGTTGAAAAACAATTTACATCCGTATGAACGGAATTGGCGTCAGCAGGATCATCAGATTATCGAGACAAAGGATAGCCGATTCGCGAGAGGCGGGCAACGATGGCCGGGTTACCGACAGAGTTGCCATATCTTCTCATAGGCGAGAGCATTCTCGCGGTGCGAATTGAGCTATCCGGATTCCGAATCCTTCGATCCCTGTTTCGACGGGGAAAATGGGGGACGGTCACGGGTAGCTTTTTATTTTGGAGACTATGGCGAAAGGGCAAACGCGGCGGTTTGTGAGTCCGTTAGTACCAGTTCGAGTCTGGTTAGTCTCCCCAACATTGCTCGGTAGCCAAGCGGCAAGGCAGATGACTTTGACTCATCTATCGCAGGTTCGAATCCTGCCCGGGCATCCATACATGGATAGGCGTTATCAGATAGGCTGCCGCAATTCGGCGGCCGACAGATCGGCGGGGGGAGATCCGCTCCTGTCCTCCACGGCGTGGTGGTGAAAAGGAATAACACACGGGCCTTTCACGTCCGGATGTGCGGGTTCGAGTCCCGTCCACGTCTCCAATTTTATAGGGTTGTAGCTCAGCGGTAGAGCGCCCGACTGTTAATCGGACGGTCGCAGGTTCGAGCCCTGCCAACCCTGCCACGGGGGTATAGTTTAATGGGAAGAACACCGGTCTCCAAAACCGCATATGCAGGTTCGACTCCTGCTGCCCCCGCCATAACTCTATTATTTTAATGAAAGTTCAAAATTCGCGATTAAAAGCGGACTCTTTGAACTACCTCTAATTAGAAAGGAAGAAGCCGATCTTGCGTCACAGGTGACCCTCATGCAGAGAAGACAAACCCCTATGATTCACGAAACAACGTTCCGCAACATCTCCGAGAGAGAGCTGACGATGGACGACGTGTTTGCACGCATTCGCAGTTTTATGCTGGTTGACCCTCGCGCCGCTTACCAACTGATGGTTGGCACGGATGCGCAGGTTCACGCCGGACATACGAAATTCGTGACGTCCGTCGTTGTATTCCGGCCGGGCAGAGGGGCATGGTTTTGCTACCGGCAGATCATTCTGCCCCGTGAAATCCGCTCACTCCAGGAAAAGCTCAGCCTGGAGACGACGTTCAGCCAGGAAACCGCCTCGTATTTCGATGAAAGTAAACGCGCCGAGTTGGAGGATATTTTGCTTCCTTACGTGTACCAAGGCGCCGAATTGAAGCTGTTCATCGACATCGACGCGGGCACAGACGCCAAGCGCAATCGGACCTCAACACTCGTGGCGGAGCTGGTTGGACGGATCGAGGCAATGGGATTGTCGGCTCGGGTGAAACCGGAAGCGATCGCGGCTTCTTCCATATCGAATCGCTATACGAAAACTCCCTACCGGGAAAAGAAATCGGCAGTAACATAATGAAGTTGTCCCTATTAACCGATCAGGGCGATGGGGCTGTCCCATAAGCCAACCAAGTTACAGTGAAAGATAATCTATGAGCAAAGTGAAAGGGGATGTACCTTCCTCCTCCGATGCTATACGCACCTGAAACCTGAATGGGTAAAACCGTGATAAGGCGGTTTCAGGAGCGTATGAGGCATTCTCCGGACTAATCATGACCCACAACACCTTCCAGATAATTCCTAGATTTTATTCGTATCACCATCGAAGACGTTTAGTGACATACAATCCCTGATCTTGGTCGATTTATACGATTTTCCCTACAAATGTCCGTTGTTTGAGCCTGAGCAGAGCAGTTTTGTACGATTCTTCGAACAAACGTCCACCGTTTAAGCCTGATTCGAGCTGCTTTGTACGATTTTCCGACTAACTCCCTGCGTAAACTCATGTGTGTCGATTGGAACCATTGTAGGTCAATCATAAGTCTCCGGAAGGTACGTCCCCCTTTTGTCATCGACCATTTCAATCAACCTGCTGTGAGAAAGCCTCGTTTGACTGTTTTAGATTTACCAATAATCAAGTTGGTGATAGAATCAATTGGGAAATATAGCATTTGGTCTCTACTCAAGCAATGCTAACGTCTAGAGGTTCTCGATCATGTTTCTGGATTAGGGATCGTTTGGAATAAGGATAAAGTAGAATTGAAGCTTTACGATTGGATTCCACTTGTGGAAGATGCAGTAGATAAGGAAGCTGCGGAGGAAGTGAAAGAGCTTATTCGGCTTGGAGCAAATCCATCCTTTGCACTTATGTACAGTATACAGAATGAAACTCCTAATATTGAAATCGTAAATATCGCATTAGATGCGATCGACAATATTTTGGAACCAGCTAATTATTTTGATGCGGCCGTCAAATATAAACAAACTGAAATTGTACGATTGATGCTTGAGAAGGGAAAGGTGACAAAAGAAAGCGCCCCTAAACTTGAGCATGGACTTTCTTATATTGGCAGTGCGTTGGGCAAGTGGAATCTGCAGCAAGAAAGTGCTACAGCGAGAATTCCGCCTGAGGTAACGACCCCGCCTTCCGGGGAAGTGGCGCAGCTTCTTTATGAGCATGGTTTTGAAATCGTTCCTTTGGATGTGTACGAGGCTCTAGCTTCCCGTAATACACAGAACTTGGAATGGTTGCTTAGTCATGGAGCAGACCCCAACGGGGAGACGGTAAAGCTGGTTTATCTGGACGACACGGAAAAAAATATTTATTTTCATGCTTACGGTTTTGAGCGGGACCCTCAACGCAAACAAAAATTGATTGTATCGGCATATGAAATCACCAGTTGGAATCCAAGTCTTGAGAATATGCAAAACCTTAACTTGCTTATCGTTAATTACAAAACAAATCTTGATCCGCTCACCCAAGCCCAGAAAGATCGATTGCTTGAGCTTGCCTTAAGCAATACGATGCAAGAGCTCGCGAACGTCTTGAGAGAAGCGGGAGCCAAATAGTCGGGGCTGATGGATGATATAAAAGTGTTCTTTCGTTTTCTACGCGAACGAAAGGATGCTTTTTTTGTTATTTTCCCCAACAAATCTCCCCGTCGTCATACTTCCGCCATGTTCGTTCAACCGGAAATGCGCGAAGATAAGAGCATGAAACAACGGCCGCAATAACACGCAACTTAGAGCGAGGCGCTCAAGAGGGCTACTTCGTCCAAGAAAAGGGTGGAAGGAGCAAAACTGCTTCTCCGTTAAGCCTTCTCGAACTTTTCCTCGCTCTACTAAAATCACATATGACCGGCGAGGCGCCGGGGAGGGCTACTTCGCCACTTAGCGCACCCAATTGATTTGCCCGGGCTTTACGGCAGGTTCGAGTCCTGCAGTCAACCTTCTCCGCCCTTTCCTCGCCGGTTCCTACAATTAAGGAGGTAATTGTAATGAGCTTCGCAAAAAAGCTGTTTTCGGTCATCCGACCTACAATAAGCAATAGAGAAGGCTATCCGGCATATGCTCGCTCCATTGAAGAGCAGTACGTGCAGACGCTGGTGACCAATACGTTCGGCAATACGTTTTACGCGGATCAGCAGACGCTGCTGGACGAAGCCGACGAGCTCCACCGCGAAATGGCGCAGAATCGTCCGCAATTCATGGCACAGGCGCTCGTCTATGCCCGCAACGAAGGCTACATGCGGCTTCAGCCGCTGTACGGTCTGGCGATTCTATCGCAGTATCGTCCGGATTTGTTTGCCAAAGCGTTCCCGCAAGTTGTGCGGATTCCTTCCGATTTGTCCGATTTTCTGACGATTCTGAAGGGAATGGGCAGAGGCGAAGGCGGCCGGGCGGTTAAACGTCAAGTGAGCCGGTTTCTGGCGGGAGTGTCCGAATATTGGGCGATCAAATACAACGGCAGGGGTCGGGGCTACAGCTTGGGCGACGCGATCGCAACCGCTCATCCGAAGCCTGCGGACCTGAAACAGCAAGCATTGTTCCGTTATTTGCGGGGCCAGGAGGCGAATCTGACTCTCCTTCCGCAAGTCGGGGCGTTGGAGCAGCTGAAGCGGGCGGCGACGGAGCAGGAACGGCTGCACTGGATTGAAAATGGCAAGCTGCCGCACGAAGTTGTGACCGGTGCAGTGAAGCCGACGAAGGCGATCTGGGAGGCACTGCTTGGTCAGATGCCGACGTTTGCTCTGCTTCGTCACTTGAGCACGCTGGAACGCGAAGGTGTGCTGGAAGACCGCCGCAACCTTGATGCCGCAATTGCTCGACTGACCGATCCGGTCGCTCTGAGCAAGGCCAAGATTTTGCCTTTCCGGTTCGCGAAAGCGTTCCGTCAAGTGAAGCATCCGGAGCTGCGAGACGCGCTGCGGGATGCGGTGGAGCTTACGTTCGCCAACCTGCCCGACCTGGAAGACCGCACGGCGATCTTCCTCGACATCTCGGGATCGATGGACGGCGAATATTTGCAGACCGGCTCGGTGTTCGCGCTGGCTTTGTACAAGAAAACACAGGGTAACTCTCTGTTCTGGTTGTTCGACACGGAAGCGGAGGATGGTTACCCGTCGCGCCGGGACAGCATTCTATCGCAGGCGGAGCGGATTCAGACGCGCGGCGGCACGGATACCGGAGCTCCGGTCCGCAAGCTGCTATCCGAACGGCATAAGGTCGATCAGATCGTCATCATCACCGACGAACAACAAAACAGCGGCAGCATGTTCTATCGGGAGCTGGCGAACTATCGCGCCAAGGTGAACCCGCAGGTGAAGGCGTTCATCATCGACATCTCGCCTTACCGCAGCGCAATGGTTCCGCCGCAAGATCCGAATACGTACTACATCTACGGTTGGAGCGATACGGTGCTGAGCTACATCGCTCAGACCGCGAAGGGCTACGATTCGCTAGTGGAGACCGTCAAGAAGATAGAGCTGTAGAAAACGACATTTTGAGAGGGGAACTGTACGATATGAAATTAGCGGAAGCGCTCGTCCTGCGCGCCGATACTCAGAAGAAGATTGCGCAGCTGAGACAGCGACTGGAGAGAGTCGTAAAGGTTCAAGAGGGAGAGCTTCCTGCGGAAGATCCGTCGTCCCTGCTTCGAGAGTTGGAGCAAACGCTAGACGAACAGACCGAATGGATTCGCAAGATCAATCGAACGAACGCAACGGTGTCTTTCGCCGAGGGATTGAGCATTTCGGACGCCTTGGCGGAAAGAGATCGAATCATGCAGCATCGCAAGCTGTTGGGGGATGTGCTTGAGCAGGCTTCGATAAAGCAGGATCGCTTCAGCCGCTCCGAAGTGAAATACGAGCGGACAATCGACGTCGTTCAGATCCAGACTAAGGTCGACGCCCTGTCGAAAGCCTACCGTGAATATGATTTTCGCATTCAGGAGCTGAACTGGCGGACCGATCTGCTCGAGGAATAGCCGCGAAGGTAGTCTCTCCCGGCGAAGGCGAGCGCAACCCGCCAACGGGCAAGTTGGACCTCCTTGAGTAGACGCGGGGCCATGTCTATCTTTTCATGAATTAGCCCAGTAATGTAACAAGAATGCGCCTAAGCATGGAAGTACTGTGTACTGGTTAATGTGACGACCACGCGCTGATTTGCTAGGAGAGACGAGGGTGGGGAAGGGGATTGCGGCTAATCCGCTCCGATTGATATTTCATAAACGATTCGTTTTTATAGAGGTGATAGAAATGGAAGCCATACGTCAGACAATAACCGAACAACTGGAGCGTCTGGAGAGCGAGGAGCAAGTTCGCATTCTGTACGCCTGCGAATCGGGCAGCCGGGCGTGGGGCTTTCCTTCCCGGGATAGCGATTACGATGTGCGATTCATCTACGTCCGCAAGCCGGAGTGGTACTTGTCGATTTTCGACCGGCGGGACGTTATCGAGCGCCCGATCAGCGACAAGCTCGACATCAGCGGCTGGGATTTGCGCAAGGCGCTGAACCTGTATCGCAAATCGAACCCGCCGCTGCTCGAATGGCTGCAATCGCCGATCCGCTATGCCGAGAAATCCGAAGTTGCGAGTCAGCTTCGTCGTATTTCTCCGCTGGCTTTTTCCCCGAAATCCTGCATGTACCACTATCTCAACATGGCGCGGGGCAACTATCGGGATTATTTGCAGGGAGAGCGCGTGCGGATCAAGAAATATTTCTATGTTCTGCGACCCGTTCTGGCATGCGAATGGATCGAGCGTTACGGCGAGATGCCGCCCATAGAGTTCGATACGCTGGTAGAGCGGCTAATTCCGCGATCGGGAAGCTTGGGAGAGACAGTGGCGGAGCTGCTGGCGCGCAAAAAGTCGGGCGACGAACTGGACATCGAGCCTAAGCTTGCCCCGATTAACGATTACTTGGAAAAAAGATTGCAAGAGCTGGAAAGCTCGGCGATCGAGATGAAAACGGCCGACGCCAAGCTGGAAGCGCAGTTGGACGACTTGTTTCGCTCGGCTTTAGTAGACAACTGGTCATATTAAGAGGAAACGATCTATGTTGAACCACGAAAAGGGTGGAGAGTAGCCAATGGAATGGAGAAAGGGAATGGTTTTGCCGCGAGTTTTGGCTTTGAGTTGCTTACCTATACAGATCCTATCGATCCAAGCAACTCAAAACAACCTGTCTGAAGCCGGCAAAATCATCCCTTTCGGAATGCAATGGCTCGGCTCTTCAATCGCCCTATTTTGGTTCAACGTATATAGCAAGGAGAGATAGAGAAATGACTTACCAGACAATTGACGGCGTGCGCGTATGGGGCAACCCCGATGCCGGCGCGCTGTCCCAAGCGAAAACCTGCGCGGAGCACGGCAACGTCGTGCAAGTGCTGCTAATGGCCGATCACCACAAAGGCTACAGCCAGCCGATCGGCGGCGTTGTCGCTTACGAGGGGCAAATTTCGCCCTCCGGCGTCGGCTATGACATTGCTTGCGGCAACAAAGCAGTGCGGACGAACGTGCTGGCGGCGGACATTAAACCGATACTACCCGCCGTGATGGATCAGATCGCCAGAAAAATATCTTTCGGCGTTGGGCGCGTTAACAGCGAAAAGGTGGATCACGACCTGTTCGACGATCCCGACTGGAGTGTGTATTCGGCGATCGGAAAGCAGGAGCATGACAAGCTGAAGGCGCTGGCCCGCGATCAGCTCGGAACGGTCGGCAGCGGAAACCACTATGTGGATCTGTTCGAAGAACCGGAGACGGGTCTTCTCTGGATCGGCAACCATTTTGGAAGTCGCGGTTTCGGCCATAAGACGGCGAGCGGATTTCTCAATCTGGCCGCCGGACGGGACTTCCTAGCGAATGCGCCGGGAGAGAAGATGGACCAGCCGCCCGTGCTGCTCGATCTGGACAGCGAGCTCGGCGATCTGTACTACCGGGCGATGAAGCTGGCCGGTCGATATGCATACGCGGGCCGCGATTACGTTATCGCACAGGTGCTGTCGCTCTTGAGCGCAAGCGCCGATTTCGAAGTGCATAACCACCACAACTACGCTTGGAAGGAAACCCATGTCGGCAAAACGACAATGGTCGTCCGCAAAGGCGCGACTCCGTCCGCTCCGGGACAGCTCGGTTTTATCGGCGGCAGCATGGGGGACATCTCTGTAATCGTAAGAGGGAAGGATACGGACGAGAATCGCGATTCCTTTTACAGCACCGTGCACGGAGCAGGTCGGATTATGAGTCGTACGCAGGCGGCCGGCAAAATGAACTGGAAAACTCGCAGCCGTTCAGGCGGGCAGATCACACCTGAGCAAATGAAGCAAGCCGTTCTGGCCTTCGGAGTGGAGCTGCGCGGAGCCGGTACGGACGAAAGCCCGTTCGTCTATCGAAAGCTGCAGGAGGTGCTGGACGCTCATGCCGGTACAATCGAGGTTCTGCATGTGTTGAAGCCAATCGGCGTCTGCATGGCCGGCGCGGACGAGTTCGATCCGTATAAGGACTGAGCGGATGGGATTAGGGCGTGTCTGAAAACCCGCTCAGGGGCATCTTTCACCACCTTTTCGCCCCCTGCTTCGTCACTTTTGCTTGACGTACCCCGGTACGCCTTCGCAAAAGTTCCTTGCATGGAACGAAAATTCGGCAAAATCTGCTGCCCTCGGAGTATTCAGACACGCCCTAGGCACCCGATAGAAAAACTGAGCAAATGGGATATTGACAAAACTTCCCTGCCGCGTATATGATAGACACTATCTTACTAAGAAAGGAGGCCGAAGGACATGACCGTCATTTACAACAGCCGCAACGCCGTTATGCCGCAACTGAATATTTCGTTCATTGTCCATCGGCCTCTACGGGCCCCAGCCAAGGAAAGTGAAAGATAACCGCCCCATCAGGTAACGTTCGGGAGAGGGGACGGCAATCTTTCGTATTCACTATGCGCAGAAGACCGTGAGCGATGAGGCTTGCGGTTTTTTTGCGTTTTATTTTTCGACTAAATTGGAATTAAGAGAGAGGTTATTATACTTTATGGAACAAAATGTTAACGATCTTTATTATCGGCGAATCGATCTCCCTGCCGGGGATCTCCACGTATTCGCGCACGACGATCTGTTTTATGCCATGGGGAACAAAGTGCTTGAGATGGCGAACAACAATCTGCAAATTCCGAATATCCGCTATATGAGCTACACGCCCGACGCCCATGTCGGAGTCGGCACGTGCATTGGCACAACGGCGGTGTGGGGCGTGGCGGACGGTTTCGTCTCTCCCTCTATCGTCGGCAGCGACATCGGCTGCGGGATGCGGGTGCACCTGACGAATTTGCAGGCGGAAGACCTCCAGGACGTCAAGCTTCGCCGCAAGCTGGTTAAGGCGATCGAGAAACGTATCCCGGTGGAAAATCATGCAAGAGGATACTTCTCCGACATTCGTCTGGAGGATGTGCTGCGCAAAGGGCTTCACGGCCTCCCTGGAAAATATGTGCCGGATGCTTACACGCCGAGGAAAGCGACTTCCATGACCCATGTCGAGTGCAGCCGGTTTCGGTTTGACGAGAGCGAGCTGGATCGCATCGCGATGCCGGTGTGGCACAGGGCGCATCGCCAGCTTGGCACGCTGGGCAACGGCAATCATTTTATCGAAATTCAAGCTTTGAGCATTCCCGAGGACAACCGCGCCATAGCGGAACGGTGGGGACTTCGGGACGGCCAAGTCGCGGTGATGATCCATTCCGGTTCTCGCTCCTGGGGCGGCGCTGTTAATCAGTATTGCGGCTCCCAGGTCGCCAAGACGATGAGCAAGCTCGGACTCGGCACGGCCGATCCGAAGCTCGCCTATGCGCCGCTGGATAGCGAAGCGGGCAGGATTTATGCGAATTTGATGTATTCGGCGCTTAATTTCGCGGTTGCGAATCGGCATCTGATGGCGTTCGCGGTGCGCGATGCCTTTAAGGAAACGTTCGGCTCCCGTGCGGAATTGAGCACGCTCTACGACCTGATGCACAACTATGCTTGCGAGGAGAGCCACGGGGAAGAGGCGATGCTCGTTCATCGCAAAGGCACGACGCGCGCGCTGCCGGCCGGACATGCCGGCAATCCCGAGCCATATCGCGAGACGGGACATCCCGCGCTTATTCCCGGCTCGATGGGAACGGCCTCCTATTTGATGGTCGGAGCTCCAGAAGGCTCGCGCAACTACCATTCGATCTGTCACGGAGCGGGCAGGATTCGTTCTCGCAACGCAACCAAGCAGCTTGTTACGGTAGACGAGTTTGCATCTTCGCTGCGAATCGGTCAGGACGACGAGGTTGTGTTGAATCATCGCGCGCTCGAGTCGCTTGTGGACGAATCGCCGCAGGCTTACAAAGACGTAGACCAAATTATCGACAGCGTTGTCCAGGCGAGGCTGGCCTCCGTCGTCGCCAAGTGCCGTCCGCTGGCGGCGGTAAAAGGAGTGTGATCCTAATATGACGATTATGACGGCCAACACTGTCCCTAATACAGCCAATGCTGCCGCAAAGCCTCATTTTCTGGTGAAATCCGGCGGGACGCCTCTTAATGTGGAAAACTACTTCAACTATATTTCCACGGTTCAGGCCATCATTGATTTTCTGAGCGAGCGGTATAATGGAGGCTTCCGCCTCTATTTCCAGGATGACGGCAACGAAGTATGGAACGGGCTGGAAGAGGATCTTCGCAGCGGCTACGCGGGAGTCGAGCATGCGGCGAGCCTGTATGACCTGGTTGAGACGGACGTATTCGAGTACGCCGCGGATTCCGATCCGCAGCGTTCGGGTTATACGATCCGTCCCGCCGTCCGCAACAATCTGTTCGTGTACCGCGATCATCTCGTCGCGCTGACCCGAATCCCGAGAGTGACGCTGCACGGTCTCGGCTTTGAGGATTTAATTTTCTGCCAATCGGACGAAGGGCTTATGCGCTTTCTGGAGGATATGCGGGTGCGCAGACTCGCCGATCCGAAAATCATCGTCTTCACCGACACCCGGGACGGACTGGAGCAGGAGCGGAAAGAGGTCGGGTACGCGGTCAGTCGGGAGGACGTGTTTATGGAAAATGAGCTGAAGACGCAGGTTTACCGTTCGATCGACGAGTTTTTCTCCAAGGATCGCGCGTTTTTCCAAACCTACGGTCTTCCCTACAAGCGGGGAATTCTGCTGTACGGCAAGCCGGGAAACGGGAAGACGACGCTGGTGAAGTCGATCTCGTCCACGACGGGGGCTCCGGTCGCCTACTGGCAGATTACCGAGTACACGAGCAGCGGCTCGATCAAGGAAGTGTTCGATACGGCCTCGCAGCTTGCGCCGATGGTGCTCGTTATTGAAGATATCGATTCGATGCCGGAATCCTGCCGCTCCTATTTTCTTAACACGCTGGACGGAGCCACGTCTAAGGAAGGCATCTACCTCATCGGCACGACCAATTATCCGGAGAAAATCGATCCGGCGCTAATGAACCGGGCCGGACGCTTCGACCGGGCGTACGAAGTGAAGTCTCCCGACGAAGTGATTCGATGCGCTTATTTGGCCCATATTGGCTTGCGGCGTCTTGCGAGCGAGGAGGAGATGGCACGAGCAGCCCGGCAAACGGACGGATTCACGCTTGCCCAGCTTAGCGAGCTATACGCCTCGGCCGCGCTGCAGATGCATTACGAGAACGAAGTCGATCTTGAGCGGCTGATCGCCGGGATGAAATCGGACTACGCCAAAGATCGCAGCCGAGAGTGGATGACGGAGGATAAGTCGCGTAAAATGGGATTTGCGTAACTTGATCGATGAGGAGGGGATGAAGTGGATTTCGGACAGTTGAAAAAGCTTATGGCCGAGAGCCGGAATATCGTGTTTTTCGGCGGGGCGGGCACTTCGACGGAAAGCGGAATTCCCGACTTTAGGTCGGCGGACGGGTTATATCAAGCGCAAGGCGGGGGACAGATCGCTCCGGAGGAAATTTTGAGCCATGATTTTTTCATGGCTCGCACGGCAGACTTTTACGACTTCTATAGAAGTAAAATGGTGTATCCCGACGTTCTGCCTAACGCCGCCCATTACGCTCTGGCGGGGCTGGAGCAGCAAGGACGGCTTGCCGCGGTCATTACCCAGAATATCGACGGGCTCCATCAGAAGGCCGGCAGCCGCAACGTGCTCGAGCTGCACGGCTCGGTCCATCGGAACTTCTGCATGAATTGCCGCGAGACATACTCGCTGCAGGACGTGCTGAAATCGGAGGGGGAGTACCCCCGCTGCAAGCGCTGTGGCGGTATCGTTAAGCCGGACGTCGTACTATATCAGGAAAGTCTGGATATGGATCTGCTTCAGCGGGCGGCCGAATACATTCGGCAGGCGGATGTCCTGATCGTTGCGGGCACTTCGCTGACCGTTCAACCGGCCGCCGGGCTGGTCAGGCTTTACGAAGGGAGCAAGTTCATTCTGATCAACAAGAGCGCGACACCGATGGACGGGATGGCCAATTATTTGATTTCCGACAGCGTGGCGAAGGTCTTGGCGGCGATGACGGCCGGCGGCGAAACTCCTTGACAGGCATTAACTCGCCTCGGTCGGCCAAGTTGTTATTCGCTATTTTGGACTAAATGAGCTATAATGGACGTATAGACGTCTGGCCGAACTCACATAGCGTAGAGGGTTATTCTTTGATGCAATAGCCTTGTACGTTATGTGTTTTTTATTTTTTGATTAAATATGAGTGTTGTGCGCCTCTGGCCCGTCATTTTGGGCATTTTAATCTTTGTACCCACCACTTAACAGAAAGAGGGAATGCACGTGTATTATTCTCGAAAAAAACCGTTCGAAGAGGTGCCGGCAGAGATGACCGCCGTTTGGCTTTGCTCCGGGGAGAACTGCAAGCGATGGATGAGAGATAATTTCACGTTTTCCCTTGTCCCCGTATGTCCGGAATGCCAATCCGAGATGGTCAGAGGCGAGAAAATGCTTGCCACGTTATCGAACACAAGTCCCAACCAGAGTAAAGGGCGTCGCTGAAAGTCGTTCCTAGACCCGGGCGGCTCTCGGCCTCCAGCGTTCCTCCATGAGCGAGCGTCATTCCTTGGCGATCGCGAGGCCGAGCCCCATGCCGCCGCTGTTGCGCGTACGGGCTTCATCCGTCCGATAGAATCCGCCTTCGGGCTCTTGGCGGCGCATTCGCTTTTTCGCTTCCTGGCGTGGTTGCTGGCAGCCTGCATCGTAGCGCCGCCCGGTTTAACTCCGCCGGGTCTGCTCCAACAACTCAACTTCCTTCGCGGCCTTCGAAGCCTTTTTGCCGATTTTGTACGACTTGGCGACTTTAACGCCTTTCGTGGCTTTGAACAGCTTCAGCCCCTTTAACGCTTTTAACCCCTTTAGGCCCTTCAACGCGCTTAACCCCGTTAACGAACCGAGACCGACGACCGCATCGACGAACTGCGTCACGGAAATCGACGATACTACGGCGAGAATGCTCAGCCATTGCTCCTTGAAAAACCTGCGAACATCCTTCGTAACGAAGAACAGCACGCCCAACTCGATAATGAAAAACCATAAAATGTAGTGGGCAATCGTCTCGAGCGGCGTTTTGATGTCCTTGGAAACGGAAGTGAAGCTTATAACGGTAACGAATACGAGATACAGCGAAAGGATAAGGGATACGACTAGGTACCACTTTTTGAAATAGGCTTTGGACATAGCGGATGAACGCCTCCTGCTCGAAACTGGAATTAGTGTAGCACGATTCCCGCCGCACAGGCTAGAGGTGAAGCTGTGGGTGCGCGTAAGCAGGCTGTCGGGTATAATGAGCTATCGATATCTGCGCGGAGGAGCCCGGAGATGGAAACGAACGTAATCGAAGAGATGGCGAGCATCTCTTTGCGGCGGTGCGAATCGCAGACCGAATTGACGGACGAGCGTGCTCACGGCCTGTTTGTCGTCATTAGCGGAATGGGCGATATGACGATTCGTCACCAGAAGATTCCCGTTTCGATGGGGAGGTGCTATTATGCGGCGCCAGGAGCCAAGACGACGGTGTCCCCGCACTTCAATAGCCTGGATTTATATCATATCCGGTTCGAACGATGGAGGAAAACGGAGAACGATCGTCGGGAACCGATATGGGTAGCCGACCTTTCGGAATGGCTGCCGGAGGGCGCGTTGGATGTAGGGGACGAAGGACGTTATCTGGAACAGGCGAGCGTTCTGCACGGCATCGTAGAACGGGACGAGCTTGCGATGTATCGTCGGCGCTTGCTGTTCCAGGAAATTCTCTACGAATGCTTCCGAGCCTGCGTAGGCCGCACAGAGGAGCAGAAGGATTCGCAGGGTGCCATTCGACATGCGATCCGCTACATCCAAGAGCATTACCGCGAAGAATTGCACAGAGACGAGTTGGCCAGGATGGCCAACATCAGTCCGGAGTATTTTTCACAACAGTTCAAGACTGTTAGCGGGAGCAGTCTGACCGACTACTTGGCAGGCGTTCGCATTGGGCATGTCAAGGAGAGGCTGCTATTTACGAACGAGCGATTAGCCGAGATCGCTAAGGCGGTCGGGTATCGGGACGAATACTATTTAAGCCGCAAATTCAAGAACGTCACGGGCATGTCTCCAAGTGCCTATGTCAAATCCGACAAAAAAATCGTGTCCCTGAATCCGCATTTGACCCGTCATTTGCTTGCGCTCGGAATCGTGCCTGCAGCGACTGTCACATATCCTTGGGGGTTCGGCGACTATCAGGAGTGGATGGACGAACAGGGCTGCGTCTGCCGCAGCTGGGACAAGGGCTTCTCCGACGAGGAACTGCTGCGGATGGAGCCGGAGCTGCTGCTGTGCATCGACAACGTTTCCCCGGACCGGTTGAGCTTCTATCGCGGAATCTGTCCCACGCTGGTTATCCCCTGGTATTTGTCAGACTGGCGCGGGCATTTCCGGGAAGTGGCAAGGGCCGTCAACCGACGGACGGAAGCGGAGAGCTGGCTGAAGGCATTCGCCGCCAAGGCCGATGCAACCCGGAATGCCATTCGGGAAGCGGTGGGAGCCGAACTGACCGTCCTCATTTACAATGTTAGGGGAGACGCGGCTTTTGTCTATCGGAACCGTGCGATGGGCAGCCAAGTCATCTACGACGAGCTTGGAATGAGGATGCCCGTTAGCGTCCAAGCCCGATCGGTCCAAGGCAACTTCATCCCGGTCGAACCGAAAGAAGTGATCCCGCGTTTTCCGCCGATTGTATTTTACTATCCGTGGACAGGTCGCCGGAAGCCAAGGAGCGTGCGGAACGCATGCTGGAATCTTCGGAATGGAAGTTCTTCTGTAATCTTCCCGGCAAGCGCGTTCGCGAAGTGGATATGGCGAGATGGCACGGCTACGATCCGCTGTCCATCCTATGGCAGTTGGAAGACGCAGCCAAGCTATTCGCCTTATGAGAGTGCAAATAAGTTCTTACGCCCGTACATGGAGGCCGGACGCCCTCTTTGATATGATTCTTATGATAATGAGAATCAGTATCAGGAGGATGAATATGAAGGCAACGTTACGTTATCGACTACTTATCGCGGGGGCTCTAATCGCTCTTCTGCTCCTCGCCGCATGCGGCAAAGACAATGGAACCGAAGCTTCGCCCTCCGCTACTCCTTCCGCCGAAACTTCCGTACCCGCGTCCGCAGCGGCATCCGGATCCGACACGTCCTCGGCGGAACAGGAAAGCGGCAAGAGAATATACGAACACGCCATGGGCAGCACGGAAATTCCGACTCATCCGCAGCGCGTCATATCCATTCAATATACAGGAGCCATGCTGGCACTTGGAGTGAAGCCGGTCGGCGCCGACGACGAATGGTCCGTCTATCCGCTGCTGAAGGAGGAGTGGGCGGGGATCGAAGACGTAGGAGACCCTTGGACGGGATTAAACCTGGAGAAAATCATTTCCCTGCAGCCCGATCTGATCGTCACGCACGTCGAACAGACTTACGAGCAATTGGCGAAAATCGCGCCGACGATTTTCATCCCATGGCTGAAATATGACGTGCGCGGGCAGATTGCCGAATTTGGCGACATACTGGGCAAGCAGGAGGAGGCCGCCCAATGGCTTGCCGACTTCGATGCCAAAGTGGAAGCGACCAAGCTCAAAGCGGCGGAGCTGATCGGCCCAGACGAGACGGTCGCCATCGTTAACCTCCGGCCGACAAATCAATTTATCTATGGCAACAGCGCCATGGGAGGCTATGTGATTTATCAGGCGCTCGGACTCAAAGCTTCGGAAACGATCCAGCGGGACGTGATCGATCAGAAGCTGGCGATGCTCGAAATCTCGGAAGAGGTCATCGGAGACTACGCGTCCGCGGATCACGTATTCCTATCGGTACTGGAGGCGGACGGCGGCAAGGAGAGAGCGGAGGAAATCAAGAAGAGCGGATTATGGGCCAAGCTGCCGGCGGTTCAGAACAACCGGGTGCACGACCTGGATTGGGACACTTATTTTACGACGGACCCCTTATCGACCCTGAAACAGCTTGATGCGTTTATCGAATTGCTGGAGCGGGATCGCGGCTAGGCCGCCTGAGACCGATGGAGTAATATAGCGATAATGAAGCCGCACTGACCTCAACCGGAGGTGGTGCGGCACTTTGTCGTGCCTCTCGGAAGGAAAAACCGGGAACCGTGTCGAAAGAACTAAAGATTTCATTAATTTCCCCGACTAAGGTCAGAGAGGTATGGGCACCATGATCAAATTCAGAAGTCGTCTCGTATCGAAGCTATCGGCGTTTATTTTGGCCGTTTTGATTGTTCTGTCCGGCGCGCTGGTCTACATGCAAATTCAGAATACGAAGAAAGCAAGCGAGGAAGCGATCGGTCAATTCAGCATTCATACGGCGCAAGCGTATGCCGGCCAGTTCGATGTGGAAGCCTATGCGGAATTTCTGCAGGACGTTCAAGAGAGCGACTTATACTGGCGTTTGAGGGCGGAAATGGATCGGTTTCGCGAGCAGATCGGGGCCGTGTTTGTGTACACGGTAGCTATAGACGAGCAGAAGCAGCCGATTCTCCTGATCGACGGTCAGCCGCGGGATTCGGAGGAGGCTTCTCCAATCGGCGAAGTGACCGACATGCCTCCCGAAGCAATTGAAGAAGTATTGCGCGGAAATACGGCCAAGTCGGATATTATTCGCAATCCGGTATACGGAGATTACATATCTGCTTTTGCTCCGCTCTTGGATAAGAACGGCAAGCAAATCGGCATTCTCGGCATCGATACGGATGTGTCCGTGTCGCAGACGATTTATCGAGACGTTCTGGCTCAAAGTACGGCTAGCTTTGCGTTAATGGGCGTGGCCGCGATTGTCTTTTTTGTGCTGATCGTGATGTTCCTGGCGCGGGCGCTGCGTCCTTTGGGTACGGTCGTGCGCGGGGCGGAAGCGATGGCCCGTGGGGATCTTGCAGAAGCAAAGGCTCATTTGGGAGCAAGAAAAGTCGGTTCAGGCGACGAGATCGGACAAACCTATGCGGCGATGTTGAAAATGATCGATCGACTCGGCGTAACGCTTGGGGAAGTGATGAAGGATATCGCTTTGACCGCCCGCGACCTCGTGCAGTCGACCGAACGATTCGGCTCCGAAGCGGAGCGGATGATCGCAATGAATATCGATCTGGAGCAAGCCGCGGCGCGGTTGGCGGACGGGGCCGACAATCAACGTATCGGAGCGGCGCAGAGCGCCAAATCGATGGAGGATATTACTGCGGCTATTCAGAAGGCTTCGGAAGCGTCGGGGAGCGTCACCGAGGCATCGGGCGAAGCGCTGGATTCCGCCGAAGAGGGTGCCGATTCCATTCGCAGACTGAGAGAGCAGGTGCTTGCGATGGCCGCGGTGGCCGTGCAGACGACGCAGTCGGTCCAGGTGCTCAATACCCATATGGCAGAGATCGAGCCCGTGCTGAGATCGATTACGGACATCGCCGATCAGACGAAGCTGCTGGCGCTTAACGCCTCTATCGAAGCCGCCAGGGCGGGCGAGCATGGAGCGGGCTTCGCGGTCGTAGCCGGCGAAGTACGCAAACTGGCCGAGTCCTCAGCTGTCTCCGTTGGGCGGATTACGTCCCTGCTGTACCAGATTAAGCAGGAATCCGGGCAGATCGACGAGCGAATGCAAATCGGCAACGAAGGAATGAGGCTGGGCTCCGAGCTGTCCGATCGGGCGGCAACGCTGTTTAGCCATACAATGGAAAGCTTCGGTCATGTGAACGGACAGATTCAGGAAGTGTCGGCGGTGATTGAAGAGGTGCTGGCCAGCGCCGAGGAGGTCGCCGCCTCGGTAGAACAGATTTCGCAGATTTCTGCGCGGACGGCGGAGAGCACCGAGTCGATCGAACGGATGTCCGTCCATCAGTTGGAGGCGGCCAAGCTGATTGCCGATACGACCGGAATGCTGCGGGAGCGAAGCGCCAGCCTGGAAGCGGCCGTAGCTAAGTTTAAGCTATAGCGTTCTGTAACATCTCGTGACCGATGAACAACTCGCTTCGCGGCTTGCGAACACAACCATTATATACGGAATTCGAACGGTACTGCTAAAGCAAGGCAGCGCCACGAAGGCGGAATTGAGCCAAAGCTTGCGGATCAGCTTTCCTACCGCAAGCAAATTTCTGGACGACATGGAGGCTCGCGGAGAAGCGATCTCGGTCGGATATGACGACTCGAGCGGAGGCAGAAGAGCGAAACGGTATCGATACAATCCCGATTATATGCTCGGGTTGGCCATTTTTTTGGAGAAGGACGAGACTCGTTATACTCTTTTTAACTGTTTGGGGGAGACGATCGAGCAGGACATCACGGCCGGCTTTCTAGACGGAATCGTCGTGAATGGCGAAGTTGTGCGCGGCAAGTCTTTTTTCTCGGGCGAGGTGGCCTTCATTCCGCTGCATGATCGTAGCAATTTCTCCGAAGCGCTCATGGGGGAAGCTTCCGTTCGCACGGAGTCGGTCGGTCGCTTGGTGGCGTTAACGACCGCGATTCTCAATCCCGATCGCGGAGCGTGCCGCTGCTTACGTTCCAAGGGAGCATCTTCCGAAATTGGCGGCAAGCGAGTGGAGAGCGGATTACTTGGTCGGCCTGCAAAGTCTCGGCTTGGACTTGCTGCTCTCGCAACCGGTCGGATAAAGACAACGAAGGAGCTTTACATCTGATGGCCACTTTTTTTATTTTGATTATTTATTTAGCTTTTATCAGCCTCGGATTGCCGGATTCCCTATTAGGGGCGGCCTGGCCGGTGATGAGGCTGGAATTGGGCGCGTCTATCGGCACCGCAGGGGTGATCTCCATGGCGGTTGCGGGCTGCACGATCATATCGAGCTTGGTCAGCGGGGGCATCATTCGGAGGTGCGGCGTTGGCAAAATAACGCTGGCGAGCTGTGTGCTGACGGCGGGAGCCTTGCTCGGATTCGCCTGGTCGCCTTCGTTGATTTGGCTGATCGTATTCGCGATTCCTCTTGGCTTGGGCGCAGGAACCGTGGATGCGGGCTTGAACAATTACGTGGCCGTACATTACAAGGCACATCATATGAGCTGGCTGCACTGTTTCTGGGGAGTGGGCGCGACGCTAGGGCCCGTAATTATGGCTTCGTATATATCCGGGCAAGCTCTGTGGAGGCAAGGCTACCTCGCGGTTGCCGCCATTCAAGGCTTGCTGGTGCTGGTTCTGTTAGTCTCCCTCCCGCTGTGGGATAAAGTTGCTGCCAGAAGCCGCGGGAACCATAACCATTCGGAAGACGGCCATGAACCGGGGGAGCAAGCGCCGGAGTCCGAATCCGGGACGACTAAGCCGTGGCGGATTAAAGGCGTTAAGATTTCGATGATCACCTTCCTGTTTTATTGCAGCGTGGAAGCCGGCGTAGGGCTATGGGGAAGCAGTTTTCTTGTCGGAATGAAAAATCTGCCCGCATCCACGGCGGCGGAGTGGGTTTCCCTGTTTTTTGTCGGCATTACGGTCGGACGTATGATTACAGGGTTTATCACCTTCAAAGTGAGCAATCGGGCGCTTATCCGCTACGGACAGCTTACGGCTTTGGGCGGTACAGTGCTGCTGGCGCTTCCCCTGCCATCCGGTTTTTCTCTCGCCGGATTTATGATCATCGGGTTAGGGTTGGCGCCGATCTTTCCATGCATGCTCCACGAGACGCCCGTGCGGTTCGGGAAGAAGCATTCCCAATCTATCATGGGCTACCAGATGGCGGCAGCCTATACGGGGAGCACCTTCGTGCCGCCCCTTCTTGGAGCATTGGCATCGTATTCCACGATCGGCATCCTGCCCTTCTTTATCGTTGTTTTTGCCGCCATCATGCTGATCTGTACGGAGAAGCTGAACCGCTACTTGATTAAAAGTCCGCGAGCGATCTAACGGGGGAGTCCGCGGGGCTAAGATTAGGCAATCTTCATCTATCTTTTACTCTCGTTTAAGTTCCGTTTAAGCTCTGTCCTCCATGATAGAAGCATAGACGGAAACGAGAGGATGATAGAAGATGAACGAAATGAACGATGAGCGTCGCGAGCCGATGACGGTATATGAAACTCCGCTGGTAGCCTCTTATGAGAAGGAAATGTCGGCCTTCCGCAGTCAGTCTTCCCGCGGGAACGGTATCCCGAACAAGCGCCGAAGCGGCGTTTCGTTCAGCGCTTATCTGGCCTCTTTCCTGGTCGGAGCGATGCTGGTCGGAGGGTTCGGTTATGCCGCGGACCGGAGCAACCTGTTCGGAGGGGATAGCTCGGGAAGCGACACATCCGGCGGCTCTTCGACCCAGACTGCCTCCGGAATTACGGCGGCTTCGCTGAAGAGCAAGGGCGATATCGCCAACGTATTCGAATCGGCCAGCCCGGCAGTGGTCAAAATCGAAAACTATGCCGTCCAAACCTATTCCTCAAGAGGTTTATTCGGAGGCAGGGGAGGCAGCCAGCAGCGCTCGACGAGCGAGCCGATGCTGGCCGGGTCGGGCACGGGTTTCTTTTACTCGACGGACGGCTATATACTGACCAACGAGCATGTTATCGCGGATGCGGACGAGCTTAAGGTGACGGTCCAAGGCTATGACGAGCCGTTGACGGCCAAAGTTGTTGGAGCGAGCTACGAGCTCGACTTAGCCGTGCTGAAGGTCGAAAGCCCGGACGAACAAGCGTTTCCTGCGTTGAAGCTGGGCGACGTCGACCAGACAAGCATCGGAGATTGGGTCATCGCCATCGGCAATCCATACGGGCTGGATCATACGATGACATTGGGCGTGCTCAGCGCCAAAGGGCGCGAGATTACGATCGCCGACGAACAGGGCCCGCATAAGTACGTAAATCTGCTGCAGACCGATGCCTCGATCAACTCAGGCAATTCGGGCGGACCGCTGTTGAACGAGCAGGGCGAAGTCGTCGGAATGAACACGGCGGTTAACGCCGAAGCGCAAGGAATCGGGTTTGCGATTCCGTCCTCGGTCATTAAGGAGGCGCTAGGCAAGCTAATGAACACGAGCTCCGTCGTTTCTTAAGCCTCGTTCAAATTCCGATCCGTTCGAGAATCTGCGCGGCTGCGGCGCCGGGATGCGATAACGGAAATTGATGGGCATAGGGCAGACGTGTCACAGCCAGTTGCGAGAAGGCTGGCGGCACGTCTGTTTGCTGATCCTGCGTTCCCCATACAATCGATACTTTGCTTCGGTTCCAGCTGTTCGGAGCGAGCCGCCAGCTTTCGGAACGGGAAAGCAGGGACATGATCTCTGCCGTAGTTTTCCTTGTTCGAGGAGATTTCATTTCGCTGCGGACAAAAGAAATATAGCCTTCGGGAATTTCCTCGGCGGAACGAAAGCTTCGAGCTTGAAGCAGTTTCTCGACGAAGACTTGCTCGGACATCCTTCTCAGGAAAGCCTGGGTTACGCGGGGGCGGCGGTAACTTCGGCTGACCGGCTCCAGCACAGGCTGAAGCAGAACGGCATGGGCAATGCGCTCCGGGGCCAACTCCAGCATTCGCGAAGCGAGCAGTCCGCCGAAGGAGTGGCCGACAAGCGCGACGGGCTCGTCGAAACTGGCGATCAAATTCAGCACAGCCTGTTCAAAGCCCTGCATTTGCCCGGAGTGACGATGGTAAGGGGAGCGCCCGAATCCCGGCAGATCGACCAGATAAACGGGACGGCCGGATTCGGTCAGCCGCTCGGCTAGCGGAAGCAAGCTGTCGGACGCGCTGAACGTTCCGTGAAGAACAATGATCGGAGCGCCGCTCCCCTTGCTTTCGATCGTGGCCAATCCCGCACGCGCGTTCCTGCGAAATGACGGAGAGAGAGGCGCTGGCCCGTCGCTGTGATTCAGCCGGAAGTCCAGATCTGCAATGACCAATGGCAATGTGTCTGCCGACAGAGATAGCTGGAGATGATGCTTTGCTTCGATCGCTTGCTTGGTTGCCGTCGGAAACTCCGTATTGACGATAAAATCCATCGATTCCACAGGCAGACCGAGCAGTTTGTCCGCGCCGAGCTTCAGCAGACTTTTGACAAGCGGATAGGGCGCGCTCCCTTTGGGGGCGGCTACTCGCATTTCTCGGGCAATGATGCGGATAAGCTCCATCATGGAAGGACTGTCTTTCCTGTCATCCAGTAAAAAATAAGTGCCGTTCGCAGGCGATACCTCTTCGACCAGAGCCGCAATGAAAACTGCGACATGATCGACATGAACGAGAGGGAGCCAGTAGCGATCGCCGCCAGGGACGAGTCCCATGAGATTTCTGCTCACGGCGCGGATCAGCAGGCCGAAGCCGCCGGTCTGCGAGGTGATCCCGTTGCGGGAATCCCCGATGACGGCGCTAGGATTGACCACGGACAGAGGGATGCCTTGCTCTTGCATGGCTTGCCGCAGCAATAGATCCGCCTCGAATTTCATTTGCTCGTAAGGGGGAGCCTTATGATCGATAGGAACCGAACCTCCGACACCGCTCTCTCCGTAGGGGGATTTAAAGCCGACGACGTGGATGAACTGCTTGATGCCCTTGGCGGCATGCATCTGCCCGGCCAGACGCGACAATTCACGAGCGGCGCCGAGGAACACTTGCCGCGCTTCCCTCGCCTTCATCAGAATATCCATCGGCCCGCCCGCATGAACGATAACGTCGACGTCCTGCAATTTTCGCAGCTCATCGTCGCTTAGCCCTAGAGACGGAAGCGTGAGATCGCCCCTTACGGCGACGATGGAAGAGAAGTCCTCGCAGCCGATTTCCTTCAGCGCATGATACAATTTCTCCTCGGAACGGACCAGGACGTACAGCTTGTGACCCGCCTGCAGCAGCTCCGCAATGACGTATCTCCCGATAAAACCGCTGCCTCCGGTTATAAAAATGTTTTTCATAAACTATCTCTCCTTAATTATAGTACTATTCGGTACTAATCATGGGTAAAAAAATTACTTCAGCAAAAATGCCAAAGTATGAATGATGTTCTGCAAAATGTCGCCTTCCTGTCCGGTATGCTGCAAGAACAACGCGCCCTCGATCGTGGAGACGATCATCGCGGCCGTGCGGGCAGCGGGAAGATCGGGTTTTAATTCGCCCTTGTCTATTCCTTGCTGCAGCAAATTTTCCAATGCCCCGATCTGCTTGCGGAAAAAAACGCCGATCCGCTCTCTCACCCATGCATGTTCGTGCGAGGTTTGAACGTAGAGCGTCAGAAACGGGCAGCCGCCAAGACTGTCGGACTGATTTTCCGCCAGCAGCGCGGCGAACCGGCCGAGCCTCTCCATAACGGGAAGCTGCGTTTGAGCGATCACGTCGCCGATAAGCCGGTCGTAATGCTCGATAAGCTGCTCTAAAATGGCGGACAGAAGCTCCTCCTTGCTTTTGAAATGGTAATAGATGTTTGTCTTGGACACCTTGCTCGCGGCGACGATGTCGTCCATGCTGGTGACTTGGTAGCCTCTTTCCAAAAAGAGTGCCGCAGCGATTCGGAGGACGACATCCCGGTTGGACGTTCTTTTAGGTTTAATCATATTAGAACTATACAGTACTAATTATCGAATTGTCAAACGTCGCATATCGTTAACTAATGTCGGGATCGCGCTCGATTAATCTTGAGGCGTTGACGCCGGTCGATTGACCGTGCTTAAATGGGAGCAAGGCTGGGAGTTTGATGGAACCGTCCGGCCAATCTATCGAACTGGAGCCGCAACGTGAATGAATCGATGATAATTACTTTAGCCGTACTGATTATTGCTTCCATGCTTTTCATATCGGGCAAAGTGCGCTCCGACCTGGTAGCCGTCGGGGCGCTTATTGCATTGATGCTGTGCGATATTTTGACGCCTGCCGAAGCGCTGTCGGGCTTCTCCAATTCCGTCGTCATTATGATGGTCGGTTTGTTCGTCGTGGGCGGGGGTATTTTTCAGACCGGCCTGGCGAAAATGGTCAGCAGCAAAATGCTGCAGCTGGCCGGAACGAACGAAACCCGGCTGCTCGTCATGATCATGATCGTGACATCGGCGATCGGCGCGTTCGTCAGCAACACCGGCACGATCGCCGTGATGATGCCGATCGTCGTCAGCCTGGCGATGAGCGCGGGCACGAACCCCGGAAGATTGCTGATGCCGCTCGCCTTTGCCAGCAGCCTTGGGGGAATGCTTACCTTGATCGGGACGCCTCCCAATCTGGTCATCCAGGAGACGCTTCAAGCGGCGGGGTATACGGCCGTGTCGTTCTTCACCTTTACGCCGGTCGGTCTTGTCTGTATCGTCGTCGGCGTCCTGTCGCTGCTTTTCCTTCGCAGATTTCTGCCGAAGAACGAGCGGAATGCGGACGACGATCGTCAAGGGCGCTCTCTGCTGGATTTGGTTCAGCAGTATCAGCTGAGGCAGAACCTGTATCGCGTTCAGGTCGGAGCCGGCTCGCCGGTCTGCGGCAAGCGGCTGCATGAGCTCGACATTTCCGCCAAACACGGACTGAACATTATCGAGGTTCGTCGTAAAATTTCGGCGAAAAACCAGTTTTTCAAAACGATTAATCAAGAGATCGCCGGCTCGCATACGGTGATTGAGGAAGAAGATATTTTGTACATCCACGGTCCCTTCGAGAACGTTCAGGCGTTCGCGCTCGAGAGCGGCCTGGAGATGATGGATCGCCGCATCCCGGAGAACAAAAAGGCGGCCGGCTCCGAGCAGTACGCGACAGAGGACGTCGGCATCGCCGAAGTGATGCTTACGCCGACCTCGCGACTGATTAACCGGCTGATCAAGGAATCGGGCTTCCGCGAGAAGTATCACGTCAACATACTCGGCATTCAGCGGAAGGATCACTACCTTCTGCACAATCTCAAGGAAGAGAAAATGCGTTTCGGAGACGCTATGCTCGTACAGGGAACGTGGCGCGATATTGCCCGGCTCGCGACCGAACCGGACGTCGTGGTCGTCGGTCAGCCGAACGAAGAAGCGCGCAAGGTGACGATGGACAACAAAGCGCCGATCGCCGCGGGCATCATGGGACTGATGGTACTGTTGCTCATCTCGGAGCTGATACCGGCCGTCGCGGCGGTTATGATTGCAGCTGTGCTGATGGTCGCGTTCCGCTGCGTGCGCAGCATGGAGGATGCCTACAAGACAATCAACTGGGAGAGCGTCGTGCTGATCGGCGGCATGATTCCAATGTCGATTGCGATCGAGAAGACGGGAGCTGCCGCGCTGCTCTCGGACGGAATGGTCAATCTGCTGGGCGGGCAAGGGCCGCTGATTTTGCTGGCGGGCGTCTATTTCACGACGTCGATGCTGACGATGTTCATCAGCAACACCGCTTGTGCAATCCTGCTTGCGCCCATCGCGCTTGCGGCCGCCCTTCAGCTCGGCGTTAGCCCGTATCCGTTCCTGTTCGCCGTCTCTGTCGGAGCGAGCATGTGCTTCGCCTCGCCGTTCTCTACGCCGCCGAACGCGCTGGTCATGTCGGCCGGACGTTATCGCTTCTCGCATTATATCAAGGTCGGCCTGCCGCTCCAGATCATTATGGGCATTGTGATGGTTGCCGTGCTTCCGCTGTTTTTCCCATTCTGATCCATGCATATACGCATGACAATTGCAGTTATAACGACAGTGGTTGCAATCCTTGCTTGACAGCCGCAGCCGAAGGCGTTAGTATAATCAACAATTACACATTCGGATCATGCCTGTGAAGAGCATCCAACTCGGAGGCGTTTTCGTCAAGATCGGCCCGCGGCAGCGGACTGCATCCTAAGCTTACCGGCCCCGCCCGTTATCGCGGAACCAAGAGGATCGGAACGAGAGCGTTCCGGTCAAGTTGGGTGGCACCGCGAGCAGACGCTCCTCGTCCCAATTCGGACGAGGGGCGTTTTTGTCGTTTTCACCTAACTTAAGAAAGGTTGAGGAAACATGAAGAGGGGCTGGAATTTCAATCCGGGACCAGCGGCGCTGCCGCTGGAAGTGCTGGAGCAAGCGAAGGATGCGTTCGTCGAATATGGGGATCAAGGGCTGTCGTTGCTGGAAATGTCGCACCGAAGCCGAACGGTGGAACGGATGGTCGCAGAGACGGAGCGGCTGCTGCTGGATCTGATCGGACTGTCTTCGGGGTACCGGGTTTTGTTTATGGGAGGGGGAGCCAGCGCTCAGTTCGCGCTCGTGCCGATGAACTTTCTCGGGGAAGGGAAGGTCGGGCGCTACCTCGTCTCCGGCAGCTTCGCGGAGAAGGCGTACCGCGAGGCGCTGACGATCGGGCAAGCGGAAGCGCTGGCGAGCGGCAAGGCGGAAGGCTGGAGGAAACTCCCGGATGTGCGGCAGTTGAAGGTAGCGACCGATACCGCCTACGTTCACATGACCACGAACAATACGATCGAAGGCTCGCAGTTCCGCGATTTGCCCGATACCGGAGAGATTCCGCTGATCGGCGATATGACGAGCGACATTTTGAGCCGCAGGCTGGATTGGACGAAGTTCGCGCTAGTCTATGCGGCCGCGCAGAAAAACCTCGGGCCTGCGGGAGTGACGGCGGTTATCGTAAGGGAAGAGCTGATAAAGGCCGGCAACAAGCAAATTCCATCGATCTTTCAATACCGCACCTACGCCGACAACAGCTCGCTCTATAACACGCCTCCGGTTCACGCCATATACATGATGAAGTTGACGCTGGAATGGACCGCGCGCCAAGGGGGAATTCCGGAGCTGGAGAAGCGGAACGAACGGAAAATCGGCTTCCTCTACGAGGCGATCGACGCCGGGGACGGATTTTATCAGGGAATCGTGGAGAAGCCGTATCGCTCCATGATGAATGCGACGTGGCGGATGCGGGACGAAGGCCTGGAAAAGCAATTCGTGCTGGAATCGGAGCGGGAAGGCTTCATTGGTCTGGCGGGTCATCGCAGCGTCGGGGGGCTGCGAGCTTCCGCTTACAACGCGGTGCCTGAGGAGGCTTGCAAGGCGCTCGCCGAGTTCATGAACGATTTTATTAGGAAACACGGGTAAGGGGGACGACCGGATGTTGGATATGGCGTATATACGAGAAAATGGCGAGCTGCTGCAGCGAGCGGCCGACCGAAAAGGGATCGCGCTGTCGGTGGCGGAGCTGCTGGAACAGGATGAGCGAAGGAGAAAGCTGCTTCGCGAGGTCGAACGGCTGCGCCAGGATCGGAACCGGTTGTCGGGACTGATCGGCGGCCTCATGAAGCAAGGGGCGAAGGAAGAGGCGGAGCAAATCAAGCAGGGGGTTCAGACGACTAACGATGAATTGGGCGTCCTGGAAGTCGAGCTGACCGAAGTCGAGGCAAGCTGTCGAAGTCTGATGCTGCTCGTGCCCAATCCCGTCTCGGCGGACACGCCGGAGGGAAAGTCGGATGCGGACAATGTGGAGGTCAAGCGGGTCGGGGAGTTGCCTGAATTTGAATTCGCGCCCCTGAGCCATGTGGAGCTTGGCGAACGGCTTGGC
Organism: Cohnella sp. LGH; assembly: GCF_017671885.1. Lineage (NCBI taxonomy): Bacteria > Bacillati > Bacillota > Bacilli > Caryophanales > Paenibacillaceae > Cohnella > Cohnella sp. LGH. The sequence goes on along the minus strand of NZ_CP072117.1, from coordinate 7,520,561 downwards.
ATCATCGATCTGCAGCGCGGGGTGAAGATCGGAGGCGCGCGGCAGTATGTGCTTAAAGGCGCGGGCTGGCATCTGCATCGGGCGGTGCAGCAGCTGGCGATGGACGTACTGGAAAGCAACGGGTTTACGCCGTTGGAGGTACCGATGATGGTGCGCGGCGAGGCGCTGCTGAACACCGGATTTTTCCCGACGGGCGAAGACCAGGTGTTCGCCATTGCGGAGGAAGACAGATATTTGGTCGGCACATCGGAAGTAAGCCTCGTATCGTATCTCGCAGGCGAAATTGTCGAGCTGAACGACGGTCAACCCATCCGTCTGGCTGCGGCTACCTCGTGCTTCAGAAGAGAGATCGGCTCGTCGGGCCGCGACGTTCACGGTCTGTACCGCGTGCATCAATTCGCCAAAGTCGAGCAAGTCGTCGTCTGCGAGAACGATCCTGAGCTGTCTGAGCGGCTGCTTCAGGAAATTACGGGCAATGCCGAGCGCATTTTGCAGCTTTTGGAGCTTCCTTACCGGGTCGTCGCCGTCTGTGCTGGAGACATGTCGCAGAAGACGCATAAGCAGTACGACATCGAAACATGGATGCCAAGCCGACAAGCCTATGGAGAGACGCATTCGGCTTCGAATCTGCTCGACTTCCAGGCGCGTAGGGCCAACATCCGCTATAGGGACGAGGAGGGCAAGCTTCGCTACTGCCATACGCTGAACAATACGGCGATCGCGACGCCGCGAATATTGATTCCGCTGCTGGAAAACCATCAGAGAGCGGACGGCTCGGTCTATGTGCCTCAGGCATTGCGACCGTACTTGGGCGGCAAGACGGAGCTTCGAATGGACGGTTACTAACGACATTTTCCGCTCACGATTCATCCCCGGATTTTGTGCGGTGTTACATCGTTTTGCGGTACTTATGGCCATTATCCCCTCTACTCAGGATGGTGCGGAAGTACATCTGAGCGAGGGGGATAATGGCTGTAAGAGGCGGCAAGGGGTAATGGTTCAGGCGTAGTAAAATATTTCCAAAAAGAAGAATGAGCTGAAAGTTGACATTTTGATGAAACAAAACTATGTTTTTTGTAAGACTGGTGTTGTGGTTCTGACTAGGAGCCGCCTCGCGCTGGTCTTATCTTTATGTAGAGCTCCAATTTCAGGCCATCCGGTTGCCGGATGGCCTATTTGAGTTGGCATCAAATTCAGATAAAATCGTGCATAGGCAATGTGATAAAATAGATTACATCTATCTGTTAGTGGAGGGGCAGCTGTAGTGGATGAGAGGATAAAGCCTTCGGCGCTCAGGCCGGTAGCCGAGCTGAACTATTTGAACGCAATCAATGTCGCTCGTTACCGTGCGATTATGAGATATATTTATTTGCAATATCAGAGGTTGAAATATTGGCTTAAACCGGAGGAAGTTTTTGAGGGCGTTCAAGCTTGGGACGTCATAGACGGTTATACGTTGGAACAGTGTGTTTCAGATTTGGAACAGTTGAAGAATTGGGGCAATCTGGCCTCCCGTCACGATGGCGGGAGGGCGTTGTCGTTGGAAGAATATATGCGCAAGAAGAGCCAATATTTGCTTACTCCATATGCCATTGAAATTGAGCGGATGCTTGAGGCGTTGGAGAGGGTCAAAGGTTACGGCGGCTCGCTAGAGACGACTTACTTCGATACGATATCGGAGTGTATTCAGCATATTCGCGCGAATGCCGACGGGATGCAAGAGGGCGAGGCGCTGAACAACTGGGAGAAGCTCTATGTGGCGTTTAAGACGATGCACGAGAATGCGGCGGATTTCATTGCCAGTATGAACTCGATTCAGGCGGAAGAAATGATGGCAACGGACGGTTTTCTGGCGATGAAGGAAAATCTCGTCAACTATTTGCAGCATTTTGTGAAGAGCTTGCAGCGCAATGCGTATAAGATCGAAGGGCAGTTGCAGCAGATTTCCATTACGCTTGCCGAGCTTTATTTGTCGCACGTAACGGCGGACGAGCTGCGCAAGCCGAGGCTGGAGGAAGGCAAATCGGCAAACGAACTCATGAACGAATTCCGTCAAGGCTGGGGCAACTTGATGCGCTGGTTTGTTGGAGACGCGAGCAATGTCAGCGAGCTTACCCTGCTGGAGAAGGCGACCAAGGACACGATTGCCAAAGTGGTGCGTAGCGCGGTTCGTTTGCAGGAGCGCAGACGCGGCGGGGACAGCAGAAGATTGGATTTGGAGCTTGTAGCCGAGAGATTCGCGGCCATGGACAAGCTGGAGGATGCACATCGCTTCGCTGCTTATGTGTTTGGGCTGTTTCCCGCTCGTCATTTGCAAGGGGAGGATCGTCGCGAGACGGAACGGGCGGATGCTTCGACCTGGGAGGAACCGCCGAATATTCGGTTGATCCGTACCCGCAGCCGCAAGCGCGTCTTGAAGGGCGCTTCGGAGCCGATGCGCAGCCACGACGCGAAGCGGGAAGCGCATCGGGAGCAGGTGCAACAATTGCTTGCCGAGGAGCATGCTTTTACGGAGCGGATGCTTGGCTACGGCTCGATCCGGATCGACGAACTGCCCCGGGTGGACGGGAAGGAACGGATGCGGTTGCTGCAGTGGATTGGCCGCTGCTCGGCGGTTGCCTCGCGTTCGTTCGTGACGGCGGACGGATGCAGGGTATCGGTAAGCAAGCCGGAACCGGAAGATACAGCGATGCTTTGCTGTGAAGACGGCGATCTGACGATGCGGAATTATCGGATTGAGGTCACGAGAGGAGAGCACACGCATGGCTAAAGGCGGAACGACCTCCTACGCGATTCGCAGAATGCGGACAAGCAAACGAGCGGATGCAGAGCAGTGGAACGAGCGGCGCCGGGCATGCGCGCATGCTTTGCTGAACCGGACGTGGATTACGAAAGATTCCGACCCCGAAATGTTTTATTGGATTAAAGATCAATATACCGAATTAAGAGATTGGTTTTCCGAGTATACCGGTTTTGTGCTCATTCTGACCCGTACGATGGCCAAGCTGGACAAAGCGCCGCTTGTTGCCCAGCCCTGGATGGGAATCGCGGAATTCCGGGAAGTCAGGGATTATACGTTTTTTACGTATGCGTTATGGTTTCTCGAAGGAAAAACGGAGCTGGATCAATTCGTGCTGACCGATATCGTGGAACAGGTAGGAGAGCAGATGGCTGCGGCAGGGACAACTGTCGATTGGGAAAATTACCAGCACCGGCTCTCGATGGTCCGGGCGCTCAAGAAGCTGCGGCAGCTTGGCGTGCTTGTCGGGATTGACGGGGACGAGTCCGAGTGGGCGTCGCACAGCGGTCAGAAGAACAACGTACTGTACGAATGTTCCCCAAGCACCCGCTACGTGCTTCGGCATTTTCCGCGCTCGTTGGGACAATACCGGGAGGAGAATGACTTCAATGAACTGATCGTCTATCCGGAGACGGATGCCGCGGAGCTTCGCAAGCGCCGCCATCGCGTATTTCGGAGATTGCTGCTGGAGCCTGCCGTGTCGGATACGGATTGGCATCCGGACGATCTGTACTACGTGGTTACGCAGCGACGCACGATCATCGACAATATGCAGTTTATGTTCGGGATGGAAGGCAGCCGCTACCGGGAGGGGCTTTACTTCTTCTATCCGGAGTTAACCGGGGAATGCGATTTGTTTCCGACGGCAGCCGCTGTTTCGGATTTGACGCTGCTGTTCGCGGGGGAACTGCGGCGAAGATTGGGAGAGCGGGATTGGTTCGTGACAGAGCAAGGGACGATTGAACTGACCCGCACGGATGTAGAGGGTGTTCTATACGCGTTAAAAAGACATTTCGAAGATTATTGGAGCAAAGAGCATCGCACGATGGGCCTTGCCGAACTGGCGGCAGCGCTGACGGCGCATATGTCCGAATGGGGGCTTGGCAATTGGCGGCGGCAAGATGAAGGCGGTCAGGGGGAACGTTTTGTCGTGTCGGCGGCACTATCGCGCTGGAATGCGGATTATTCCTTCGATGGCGACGAGTTCGACAAGGGATGAAGAGGGGAGACTCGGAGATGCAGGAGCAGGAGACGAGAGTAAATGAGCAGGGACGATGGCAGATGTCTCGCGCAGGCATTTTGAACTTTTGGTTTTATGAGGATGAGGAATTCGTGCTTGAGGATGGCCGTCTCGTCTTGCGGGGAGCTAACGGGTCGGGCAAGTCGGTTACGATGCAGAGCTTCTTGCCGCTTGTGCTGGACGGAGACAAGCGTCCCCATCGGCTGGACCCGTTCGGCTCGAAGGATCGCCGAATCGAATTTTATTTGCTTGGGGAGAAGGACGAGCACACTGACAGAACCGGCTATCTTTGGCTGGAATTCCGGCATACAAAGAAAGAAATCTACAAGACGGTAGGCATTGGTCTCAGAGCCCGTAAAGGAGCGGCGCAGATTGGCTTCTGGGGGTTTGTGCTGGAGGACGGCAGGCGCATCAATCGGGATTTCTGGCTGTACGACCGGGTGCTGGAACAAGAAGGGGCAGGCAAGTTCCCGCTGGATCGCAAGTCGCTTGAGCTAAGTATCAAAGCGGGCGGCCAGGTGGTGCAAGAACAGGGCGCTTATCGCGATTTGGTTAATCGGGCTTTGTTTAATTTTTATGATCGGGACGCTTATACGGATTTGCTCCAGTTGCTTGTTCAGCTTCGCAGCCCGAAGCTGTCCAAGGACGTGAAGCCGACGGCGATCTACGAAGTGCTTGTTCAGGCGCTGCCGCCGTTGCATGAAGAGGAACTGCGTCCGTTGTCCGAGGTGATGGAAGACATGGACCAGCTTGCGGACCGTCTGGATGAATTGAAGCTTCATCAGGCGGAGTTGGTTAAGCTGAATCGAAGCTATGAGCAGTACAATCGCTATCACGTGTACCACAGTGGCGAACGATTGCTGCAAGCTAAAGCCGACAGCGACGATACGCAGCGACAATCCGGAGCATTATTGAAACAATTGCAGGCTGAACTGAGCGAAGAGGCTAGAGCGCAGGAGGAACTGCAAAGCGCGCGCGAGCAGATTGTGGCGATCGATTCGGAGCTGGAATTGCTGTCCCGCAGCGAAGCGATGGAGAAGCAGCGCGAGCTGGAGCAGGCTGAGCAGTCGCTGGAGGAGACGAAGCGTTACACCGAGCAGACGCAGAAGCGGCTGACTGCGGCGCTGGCAAGTCAGGCGGCGGCGCAGCATGCTCGCGAGAAGGCGCAAGCGGAAATGGCGGAACAACTGGCGAGTCAGACGAATGCGTTGGAGGAACTGGAAGGTCTGGCCGGCGACATCGAGTTCGGCCATCACGGCGTATACCATCGCTACTGGATGCCGGAGCCTCCGGAAGAGACCGTTTTTGCCGCCGCATGGCTCAAGGACTTGGAGGAGCATCGCACCGCGATAACGGAGGCGGCCAAGCTTGCCGAACAGGAGCAAGAGGCGGAGCGCCGGGTGGCCGAATACGACAGGGAGCTTGGTCGTATGAGGGCGCAGCGCGACGAAGCCGAGCGGACGATGAGATCGGCGGAAGCCGGGGCCGAGGATGCGCTGCATCGCTGGAAGGAAGGCGTGCTGGAGTGGAAGGAAGAACTGCAGGAGCTTAAGCTCGGAGAACGGGCGGTACAGCTATTATTCGAGGCCAGCGCAGATTTGACCTACGAGCATCAGGATATGGAAGCGGTGCTGCGGCCGGCCAAGGAAGAAGCCGACCGGCAGAAGCAGTCGCTGGTGGTAGACAAGCTGGGGCTGGAGCAGCAGGCGAAGCTGATTCGCGACGAGGCTCGGAAGCTGGAGGCGGAGAAGCGGGAATGGCAGAGCGCTCGCGAGCCGGAGCCGCCGCGCAGCGAAGCGCGCATTGCGACGCGGAGCGGCTACGGTGCGGGGCAAGGTGCGCCGTTGTTTGAGCTGTGTGAGTTTCGCGGCTCGCTGTCGCCGCAGGAGCAAGCCTCGATCGAGCAGACGCTGCTTGCCAGCGGTTTGCTTGATGCTTGGGTGCGGCCGGACGGGACGATCGCACAGGTGACGGAGCGGGACGAGGAAGTGTGGATTACGCCGGCGCCACTGGAGTGGGGCTATACGCTTGCTGATGTGCTAAAGCCGACGCCATCTCCGGAATCGGGAATAGCGGAGCGGATGGTAGAGGAGGTTTTGCGTTCATTCGCTTGGGGCGAGAGCTTCGACGGTTCCGCTGCGTTATCTGGCGGAGCCGCTCAAGGTGTAACTGTCGGCAGCAACTATTTCCAATTCGGAGCGGTGACGGGGAAGCTCGGAGCGCCGGAGCGCCGCGCGCAGTATATCGGCAAGGAGGCGCGCAGGCAGTTCAAACTGGCCGAAATCGAAAGATTAGCCCGCGAGATTGAGGAGGGCGAGCGACAGCTTGGCGAGTTGGCGACCGAAATCTCGGCTCTGGAAGTATCGATGGCGACTATCGATGCGGAGTTGGCGCTCTTTCCGCTGCATGAGGAGCTTCATGCAGCAGTGAAAGAAGCCTGGAAGCGTCAGTACGATGCGACGGCTCGCTTCCAATTGTATATGGAACAGGAAGCTCGCAAGGCGGATGAGCTTCGGGCGCAGCAGGAGCAATGGGCGCAGTTAAAGCGGGATTTGATCGCGGCTACGGCTCCATGGAACCGTATGAAAAATGCGCGGGCGCTTAGAGAAGCCCTTGAGGCCGTTTCGAGCTACCGGGAGACGGTTTCCGAACTGCTTGCCGACTGGCGTATTTATGCGCAAGCGGCGAAGCAGGAGGAGAAGCACGCTTCCGACGTTGCGGCTTACGCCGAGCAAGCCGAATACGAGGAAGAGCAGCGCGATGAGTTGCAGGACAAGCTGTACGGTTACCGTGTTAGAGTAGACCAGCTGCGGAAGCTGATGGAAGAGCTTGGCATCAGCGATCTACATGCGCGCGTCAGCGAGCTGCGCGCTCGTCGCGGCGAAACCGCGAAGGCGCAGCAACGCCTCGCCGATCTGCGGGCGGAGCTGGCGGAACGCCTCGGCGGGTTACGCGAGCGGCAGAGACAGCTTGCGGAGCAGGAAGGCGAGCGGCTGGAGCGGTTGGAGCGATCCGAGCGGGTGTTCCGCGAGGAACTCCGTTTGCAGCATATCCCCGAGTTGCTGCCGGATGGGGCGGAGAGCGAGCGGGCTTTCGTCGATGTTGCACGGGCGCTTGAAGGCGGGCGCGACGAGTTGCTGCGGGCTTGCAAGCAAGCGGTGGCAATGCTCGAACCGACCATGTCCCGCACAGGCAAGGAGCGATTAGGCAGCATCCTGCAAGATCAATACAATGCGACCAAGCATTTGCTGGTTGAATATGCGATCGAAGCGGAGATCAGCGAACAAGGCCGCGTCACGCTCATGTCGATGAGGGATCGAACAAGACCGATGAAGCCGGCGGCTTTGCTGGCCGAAATGAATCTCATCTTGGCGGAACAGCAGGACTTGCTGAGCGAGAAGGATCGCGAGCTGTTCGAGGAAATTATTTTGCGCAGCGTCGGCAAAGCCATTCGCCAGCGCATTCAACGCGCAGAGCTGTGGATGAAGACGATGAACAAGCTGATGTCCGAACGCAATACGTCCAGCGGGCTGAAGCTGCAACTGCAATGGCTGCCCAAAGCCGCGCAGACGGAGCAAGAGTTGAATAGCGACGAGCTTGTCACGCTGCTGCGACGCGACGCCCATTTGCTGCATGACGAGGAAGTCGAGCGGCTGATCGCCCATTTCCGTTCCCGGATTCAGTGGGCGAAACAGGGGGCGGCTGAGGAACGGGAGACGCTGCGCAAACATCTGTACGAGATGCTGGATTACCGGACGTGGTTCCAGTTTTCCTTGCGCTACAAGAAAGGGGAAGAGGCGCAATATCGGGAGTTGACTGACGCGCGCTTCAACGTGCTGAGCGGCGGAGAGAAGGCCATGTCGATGTACATTCCGCTGTTTGCTGCAACCTATTCTCGTTACGCGGACGCCGGAGCCGAGTCTCCTAAAATCATTTCGCTGGATGAAGCTTTTGCCGGGGTGGATGACGAAAATATTCGCGATTTGTTCGGCTTGCTCACACAGATGGATTTCGATTATATGATGACTTCGCAGGTGCTGTGGGGGTGCTATGATACTGTACCTCGCCTGTCGATCTGTGAAATTTACCGCCCTAAAGATGCGAATTTCGTGACGTTGTTCCGCTATCGCTGGAATGGGAAAACGAGAGAGTATATTGCGGAAGCGAGAGAGTCGGGGCAGAATGAGCGAGACACAATCGAAGTCTGAGAAGGCTGTTCGGGCGTATTTCGGGCAGTCCGGGTTTGGCCGATTTCTTGATGAACTACGCGGAAAATTCGAAGCGTCGGGGGCCGGTCCGCGCGGTTACGTGGAGCTGTATCGTCCGACAGAGGACGAGTTCGAGGCGCTGGACGGCTTCTACGAGATATACACGCCGGATCGAAGCAGGCCTGTCTATCGCTACTCTATACGCCGATTCGAGCAATTAATGCGAGCAAACCGATTTCAAATGTCGATTTCGGAACTGCTTCGGATTCTGTACGGGCCGGAGGTGCGGACGCGAGGACAGCGGAGAGCGGCGTCCGCGGAGTCATGGGAGGCGATGATCCGCGAAGTGAGGGAGACGCTGCGTGCATTCGGCGTTCCGGTTCTGTGCGAGGAAGCGAGAGAAACGGGAGAAGCGGGCGAGATGGAACGTGAACTCCTGTATTACAGAGGGCGAATTGAGGAATGGGTTGGAGGCATGCGGGAAGAGACCTCTCCCGGCGTGGGGATATTGCGCAAGCTGTTCGCGTCCGGACCGGAGGAGGCGAGGGAGGGGCTGACGACTGCCGTTCGGGCGCTGCTCGTACTAAACGAGGCGCAAGCCCGATCCGGGCTCCAGTCGGAACATGAGTCGATCCGTCTGCCCGTTCTCTCTGCGCAAGCGACGGGCGACGCCCATGCGCTGGACTGGAAGCATCCGCCGGGGCGATTATTTTGGTGGGGCCTGGTCGCCTGCTTCCATTCGCGCGAGGCGGAATCGTTTGTATCCTCGGACATACACATGGAAGCCGAAGAGGATTCGCTTGGTAAAGAGCACGGCGAACCTAGCCTCTCGCAAGCTCAACTGATCCGCGAAGGTTATCGCCGGGGAGGCGTGGCGGACGACGACCTGTCTTCTCAAGTGATGTTTTTCGCGCCGGGATGGGACTTGCACTGGGAAGAAAGGGTGCTAACGCTGCGGCAGGTGGAAAGGCTGGCAGGTGCGACCGTGGGGACGCTACGCTGCTCTGCGGTATACGCTGTGGAGAATCCGTCTGTGTTCGCTATATTGACGGATTCGGCAGTGAAGCGGTACATGCAAAACAGGACAAGAATTCAAACTCAGGCCCAAGCAAAGGAGCCCATGCCGCTTCTCGTTTGCGTAAACGGGCAACCGAGCGTAGCCGTTGTGAAGCTGCTCAAACTGGTTCTTGGAAACCTTGCGCAGGATGGCCCGCAGTTATGGTATTCGGGGGATCTGGACGTTAAGGGACTGGAGATTGCCCGTGGCTTACAGCAATGTTTCCCGCAGCGCTATCGCTCTTGGAGGATGGATTCTGGACACTACATCCGTTATTCCCATCTCGGGATTCCGCTTACGGATGCGGAACGTCTTCGCCTTGAAACTGCCGATATGCCATGGGAGTCGAAGCTGGGGAACATTATCGCAACCAAGGGATTTAAGCTGCATCAGGAGCTGTGGGTCAACGAATTGGAGCGCGAGTGGCTCGGCGCATTTTCTCAGAAGAAATGAGCCGGGATTGCAGCCCGCTCAGCTTGTTCTCGCTCATTTCAGCGCCGTCGTCCCTGCCCGTACGATGTGAACTTTGGCTCCATCTGCCGCTGCCGGCGATCGTAAGGACGATTGCGTTCGCGGACATGCTCAAGTCGCATTGGGCGTACGTTGTCGCAGGGGTCGTTCCGGGTACTTTGCTTGTCATGGCGGTTTCCGGTCTCGTGACGAAGGGATTGAGCCGAAAGGGGAAAGACGTCCATGACTCTGCCGACTTGGCTGGATAATCCGGCGTTCGGTATTGGCCTGACCTTACTGGTTTATTGTGCGGCGGTATGGGCCAGGAGCAAAAGGCGCGGAGTCAATCCGTTAGTCGTCGCATCGCTGTTTTTGATCGCTTTTCTATCGTTGACCGGAATTTCGTACGAATCCTATCGTGCCGGAGGAGATTGGATCGCTTACGGGCTTGGTCCCGCAACGGTCGCGTTAGCGGTTCCGCTCTATAAACATGCGGCTGCCATCCGTCGTATGTTGGGGCCCGTTCTTCTCGGGATCATCGCTGGCTCGATCCTTTCCCTAACGGTGGTAATGCTGCTGCTGTATATTCCCGGAAGCCCCAGGGAACTCCTTTTGTCCATGCTGACGAAGTCGGTTTCCTCGCCGATCGCCCTCGAAATTACGAAGCGAACGGGGGGTATCCCGGAGCTAAGCGCCGTGTTCTCGGTTTTATCCGGGCTGTTCGGCAGCATCGCCGGTCCGCTGTTTATGCGATTGTGCGGCATACGCGGCGACATTCTCCTCTGCGTCGGGATCGGCACGAGCTCTCACGGAATCGGAACGGCCAGAGTGCTATTGGATTCGGAATGGGCGGGCGGCGTCAGCGGGTTTTCCATGGCAGCGGCGGGTATCGCCACTTCGATCTTGATGATTCCGATATACGGTTGGCTGTAAAGGTTTGAACGCCTCGATTTGACGTTTTTATGACGTCTTGTCGAGGCGTTCTTTTTTTTCTCCGTTAATGTGATTCCTATCACGAACTCTATTCGGCGATCCGCTACGATTACAGCAGAATCATTATCAACCGAAAGGGGAGCTCTGAGATGGCGATGGAATCCGTTAAACCGAATCGCGAGGAAGATCGGCACAACGAGGGGCATTCGCAAAAAGGAACCCTATTCTCCGTATTCATGGTCGGAACTTTTATTGCTCTCTTGTTTGTCGTCGTGTTCGGGCTGTATATGTCCAGACTGTAGCCGGGAGGAGGCGCGAATATGAAAATGCATCGCTATGAAGAAATATGGCTGACCTGCGGAATTTCCTTGATTGTCGTATTTATGCTTATTACCGGGTATCAGACGTTCGCTATGGATATGGGGCCGCCAAGCCATATAGAGATGATCGATCCGCAGAAGGTCGACCAGACGGCGCCGTTCGACAAGCCGGGGGTAAACAAGATCGGAGAGAACGAGTACGAAGTGGTCATGACGTTGGAATCGTTCGTCTTTACCCCGGCCGATATCGAGATTCCCGCCGGCTCGACCGTGCATTTTATTTTGACCTCCAAGGATGTGACGCACGGCTTCGAGGTAGCGGGCACCAACGTCAACGCGATGGTCATGCCGGGCTACATTCAGAAAATTACGCAGAAGTTCGGCGACGCAGGCGAGTATTTGGTGGTCTGCAATGAATATTGCGGGGCCGGCCACCAATACATGAGCACGACGATCAGAGTCGTATAGAGGAGGCGAGTCGATTGAATAAACTGTTGGGAGCTCATCCGCGGGACGCGGCCCTGTCGAAAACGTATATGTTCGTCGCCTTCGCGGCGCTGCTGTTGGGCGGTATTATGGGATTGCTGCAGGCGATCGAGCGTGCGGGATTGTTTGAAATGCCAAGCTATTTCACCTACTACCAAGCGTTAACGACGCACGGGATCGTGCTGGTTGTCGTGCTGACCGCTTTCTTCACGATCGGTTACTTCTACGCGGCTCTGTCGCACACGTTGGACGGACTGCTGCCGAAAGTCAGGAAAATGGCCTGGATCGGCTTTACACTGAAAATCGTCGGCTTCGTGTTCGTCGTCGTTCCCCTTTTGATGAACAAAGCGACGGTGATGTATACGTTTTATCCGCCGATGAAAGCCTCGCCCTACTTCTATATCGGCCTGGTGTTTATCGTGCTGGGCGTGTGGATGTGCGCGTTCGGGGCCTTCATTCAAGTCGCAACCTGGCGGAAAAACAACCGAGGCAAGCACCTGCCGATTCTTTCCTTCTTCGCCACCGGGGTATTCGTGCTGTTGTTCTTCGGCAGCCTTGGCGTGACGGTCGAGGTGCTGACGATTATTCCGTGGGCTTTCGGATGGACAAAGACGATCAACGTAATGGTTAGTCGTACGCTGTTCTGGTCGTTCGGCCATACGCTGGTCAACATCTGGTATTTAACGGCTGTATCCGCATGGTATGTAATCGTGCCCAAGGTGATCGGCGGAAGAAGGTTCAGCGACGTTCTGACGAGGTTCGTCGTTATCGCTCTGGTCATCACAAATATTCCCGGCGGATTCCACCATCAGATTGTCGATCCTGGTATGTCGCAGGCGCTAAAATTTATGCACGTGTTCATGAGTCTGGTCATTGCGATCCCTTCCATGATGACGGCATACGCCATGTTCTCCGTCTTCGAGCGACGGGGCAGGGAGCTGGGAGGTAAAGGACTGCTCGGCTGGTTCAAAAAAATGCCATGGGGCGACGTCCGGTTTCTGGCCCCGTTTATCGCCATGGTCGCGTTCATTCCCGGCGGAGCAGGCGGCATCGTGCAGACGACAAACCAATTGAACCAGGTCGTTCACAATACGCTGTGGATCGTCGGACACTTCCATCTGACGGTCGGAACTTCCGTTATTCTGACCTTCTTCGGTATCAGTTACTGGTTGATTCCATACGTCTCCAAGCGCGTATTGACTCCCCGCATTAACAAGGTAGGCGTAATCCAGACGATTTTCTGGACGATCGGCATGGCGATCATGACGTTCTCGATGCACATTGCCGGTCTGCTGGGCGCTCCTCGCAGAACCTCGTATACGACCTACGGCGATCATACAGTGGCCGCAAGCTGGGAGCCGTATACGGTCGTCGTAGTCGTCGGCGCGGCGTTCCTGCTTGTCGGAGGCGTCCTTCAATTGTATGCCGTGTTCCATCTCATGTTCCGTGCGCCTAAGGGGGAAACCGAGTTTCCATTAGCCGAACCGGAAGAGAACGCTTCGGCCACGCCTTATTGGACCGAGCGCTGGGGACGCACCATTATTCTTATGCTGCTGCTCGTCGCGATGGCCTACGTGGCGCCGCTGGTCAATTTTATTATCAATGCGCCGCCGGGGTCGCCTCCTTTCGTCACTTGGTAGGTGATCGTTATGAGAACAATTCGTCCGAATTCCCTTGCGACGTTCGTAGTCGTTCTTTTTGGAATCGCGTTGTTTTATTGGGGAACTGACGGATTTACCGCCTACACCGCAGAGTCGGCCAGAGTAAACCGGCTGCTCGAAGCGCGCCCGACCTTTCCGGCGGATACCACCTTCGAGGACAGCAAGGGACGAACCTATTCGATTTCCGAATTCGCGGGCAAGTACGTGTTTATGACGTTTTTCTACTCCACATGCTCTACCGTATGCGTTCAGCTTGAGGGGAACATGGCGCGGGTATTCGATACCCTTCCTGCCGAGCAGCGCGGTCGGGAGATCGTCTTTCTGAGCGTAAGCTTTGATCCGCAGCGGGACGATCCGGCAAGATTGGAGGAGTATCGGACCTTCTTCGACAGCGACGGCGAGACATGGAGAATGGCGAGAATTTCCGACCCGAACGAACTGGACAGCTTGCTTAAGAAGTTCGGCGTTATCGTGATCCCCGACGAGAGCGGCGGTTTCGCCCATAACTCCGCTTTTTACCTCGTCGATCCGGACGGGAAGCTTGTTGACGTGATGGATTACACCCGGCCGGAAGAGGCGGTGGACAAAATCGCTCGTTTGCTGGCCGAAGAGACAGGGAGGGACGACCGATGAAGCAGTCGCTTTACGGGCTGGCGTTGTTCGTCCTGCTCGCACTTCCGCCAGTGGCCGGTCTGATGGAATCGCTCATGATCGCGCATATGCACATGCAGATGCCTTTATTGGTTCTATCCGGCTTCTTGATGGCGAAGTATGGGGAAATACGTTTTTCCCGGTTCTGGGAAACCTGGAACGTCAACGGGATTCCCGGTATCCTTATGTTTGCGATTGTTGCAGCTTATTGGATGCTGCCCCGAGCAATGGACGAAGCCTTGGCTTCATCGGGAATGGAGGCGTTCAAGTTTCTGAGCCTGTCCCTTCTATGCGGCGTCCCGCTAAGAAACAGTTGGCCCAAAATCGATTTTGCGGCAAAAGGTACAGTCGTGGTTGTTTTCGCGCTGCTCTTCGCCGCTCTTGGACTGCTATACGTCATTGCGCCCGTGCAGCTCTGCAACAATTATGTGCTGCTTGAGCAAATCGCGCTCGGCTGGGGGTTCCTGACTACGGCGTTCTTTATGGTCGTTTTCATCATCTATCATTGGTTTACGCGTCCAGCCAGCGGTTGATCTTGCTGTATAACTGATCCGGATCGAAAGGCTTGGTTAGAATGTCGGACATCCCGGAACGGAGATAGAGCTCGTGGTTTTCCTTGAAAGCGTCGGCAGTTAGCGCCACGATCGGCAAATTTCGAAACCGCGGGTTTTGCCGAATTCGGCTAACGGTTTCGCAGCCGTCCATGACCGGCATGTGAATGTCGATCAGGAGCAGATCCCACGGCTCCCGTTCCAGCAACTCAAGCGCTTCGACGCCGTTATTGGCAATACCGACGGCGTAGCCTTTGTCCTTCAGCAGCTCGATCACGATGAGCTGATTGATCTCGTTGTCCTCGCCGAGCAGAATCTTCCTGGCTCCCTCCGGCGGTTCGGGAATTGGAACGGGGGCCGTCGAGGCGGCAGCCTGTTCCCTTCCGATGCCATGCTCTCGCCAAGATGCCAAAGCGTCGGCGAGTTGCTTTCGACTGACGGGCTTGAGCAGCGTAAATGTGCGCTCTTCAGCGCCGTCGCGTTGAAGAAGCAAATTACGCGAAAACGTCGTCGCCAGCACGAACACCGGGATGCCTGTGCTGTGAGCGTTGTTGATGAGCGAGTTCCAGCGACCGGAGCGGGCATGCTCTTGCGAAAGGTCGACGATCAGCAGATCGGCTTGCGCTAACTGATCGCGGGATTCCAAGACGCGAAGCCCCAGCGACGTCAACATTCCGGCAACGGACGTCCGCACGATCTCGGAGCTTCCGGCGACGAGCGCCCTGCGTTGCTCAAGCGGAATCGGCTGAGGCCCAATCTGCTCTGCCTCGAGTTCAAAAATCAGCTCGAAGCTAAACAAGCTGCCTTGCCCAGGCTGGCTCCGGGCTTGAATCGTGCCGCCCATCCGTTCGACTAGCTGCTTGCTGATGACTAGGCCAAGGCCTGTGCCCCCGTATCGGCGACTGATTGAATCGTCGGCTTGTGTGAACGGCTGGAACAGGCTTGCCAGCTTATCCGCCGGAATGCCGATGCCGGTGTCCTGAACGGTACACTGCAAGGAGCAGCGCTCCTTGCCGAGCGGCGCTGCTTCCACGTATACGCGCACATAGCCGTGCGATGTGAACTTGATGGCATTGTTGCACAGATTAAGCAGCACTTGCCGTAAGCGAAGCGGATCTCCTATGAGGCGGTCCGGTACATTCGGGGCGACATCCAGGACGACGTCAACCGGCTTCTCTCCGATGAACGTTCCGACGACGTCGGCAACATCTGCGAGCCAATCTCCGACAGAGAAGGGAACTCGTGCGATTGAAATCTGTCCGGCTTCGATTTTAGAGAAATCGAGAATTTCGTTAATCAACGTATTGAGCGTTCGCGAGGAGGAGTGTATTTTATTCGCGTAGTCCCATTGAATAGCGGACAGCGGCGTATCGAGCAGCAATTGACTGACGCCGATGATGCCTGTCAACGGCGTTCGAATCTCATGACTCATATTCGCTAGAAATCGACTTTTCGCTTCGCTTGCCTTGACGGCCTCCTTCTTGGAGATCAAGTCGGTAAGATCATGAATGGTCGCCGTGATACCTGAAGCGTTCTGTCCGGCCGGAAAACAAGGGGATACCGTCAAAGAATAGGTGCGGGTCGAATCGCCGTCCGTATGCTCCCATTCCCATTGCTGTGGGATGCCGTCGCGCAGCGTTTGCTTAAGAATGGCGCTCCAACTATCCGGCCGATCCTGAAACAGGAAATCGGTTAACCGTCTTCCGCGGATTTGTTCCGCCTCAAGCTGAAGCAGTTGACACAACGCTTGGTTAACGGAAGTGATGGCGCCGTCTGGATCAAGGCCGATAATAAAGTCGTAAGAGCTCTCGACTAGCGTACGGTAGCGTTCCTCTTCTTCCGCCACTCGTTGATCGGCCTTCTTCCGGTCGGTTATATCGATTGCCGTTCCGATAATCTCGGCTACTGACCCGCCGTCGTCGATGATCGGCTGAAGCGTAATGAGTAAAACCTTTAAGGTAATCCCTTCCGCGAGAACCCCCGGAGCATAGGTTTCCGGCGCGGATTGCAACTCGAAATTGACGCTTTCTCCCCGTTCCAATTGCTCCATATACGTCTGCGTTTTTCTTGCCGTCTCCTCGGACAACAGCTTTGTGATCGAGCCACCAATCGCTTGCTCCGACTTCACTCCCAACTGCTCCAAGAGCTGCCCGCCGAGCATTGTACATACAAAAACGTCGTCTTGACGAATGAGTTTAAACGAAAAACCGCTTTGCATGCGTACGATGTCTAGCACATCCTGTTGAGCCTGTCGCAGCTGTCTCCCCATCGTTCTTTGCTTGTTAAAGAAGTTCATGATCGCCGCAATTAGCAAAGCATTCAGCGTGCAGATCAACAGAAATGGGCCCAACGTAGTGAATATAGGCACGTGATAGACAAAGTGAAATACGCCGAAATAGTTAAGCAGCATGAGTGCGATCATGGCGCTCCATTGCACCAAGAAGCTGCGGACATGGCGCACAATCCAACTGGATAGATAGGCAAGCATGTGCATGGTGACGAGAACGATCAAGAATACAGAGGGGTTTTGCAGGGATCGGAACACTGTAATCATCGAAGCGGTAATGAGGGCGGCCGCCGGACCGCCGATATAGGCGGACATAAGAATAGGAAGCACGCGCAGATCCAGAATATTCATAACATCGCTGTAATTCACCCGAATGCCGATCATAATCAGGAGGATCGCAATGATACCGTTGACGCTTCCGATCGACAGCTTAAACTTCCATGAGTCGTGACGCGCGGAGCTGGCGTAGAGGTGTCCGGCCATGAAGGAGAAAGCGATTAAGATCGCGGAATTCATAATCAGATCCCGTATTAAGAAACTCACCGCATCAACTCCTTGCATTAATACAATCAGTCATACATCTTTCTCGGACTTCCCTCGGTTTTCCTGCTTGCCACTTCTCTGCTCGACAAACAATTTCGACACGTAACTTGAAATTCAGTCGTATTTTTATATAAAATTATCCTTTTTGATGAACTTATAGGTTCATATTGAATTTATAGATATGTAATCGGATGAGGGGGCTTGTTATAGTCGGATTGGGTGATGAACTTGGGATTCGATTACTCGGTGATTGGCAATCGTATTCGGAAGGCCAGAGAAGAGAAGGGGATCACGCAGGAGACGCTAGCAGAGTCGTTGGATGTGTCAAACGCTTACATCAGCAAGATCGAAAGAGGCCGGACACCGGTCAACCTTAACAACTTGGATAAAATATGCGCGATTCTGGAAACATCCGCTGACTATATTTTGCGCGGCGCGAATACATCTAACGAAGATTACATGCGCAATGAAATCATAGACATGCTGGAAGGATGTTCACCTGAGAAGATCAAGCTGATCGCGCAGATCATCAAGCCGATCGTCGATTACGAGGGATAACGTCATTCGTAAGGAGGCGCCAGCCTTGGATCTGGATCTGAAAATTTCGCTCGGTTTTATCCGGAATATGTTGCAAGCTACGGGAATGACGCATTTGAGCGTTCGCTCGGAAGGACGCAGTCTGATCATCTACTCCATCGAGCCCAAAGAAGAGGCGATACGAGCCGTGTTGACACGTCTCAACGGGCGTCAAGACTACGTGCTGACCCTCGCCAATCATCGCGGCAAATGGCAATTGGTGCCGGTCGTGGGGCCGCTTCAGGAGATGCTTGACATGCTGACGGACGAATTGGCGTTCGCGCTCGCCTACTGGCCCAAGGTTGGGCATATTAGAAGCATTCAGTAACAGTAACTGGCGGCAAGAGTAATAAGCTTGCCGACCCCCATGTCCCCCCTCGCGGGGGTTTTTTTTGTGTTGGAGGCCCGGCAGCAGTCTCAAGCTACATTTGTTAATTCTAGAAAGGATTAATGACGTGAAAAAACACGTTCGGGGAGGCCATTCGATAGTAATAGCTGCACCATCCGGCGCCTTTGTTATTGAAACGGTTGGTGGCGTTAAATAGCAGCCTTTCCTGCTCCAGCTCTTCAATTCTGTCAATGCGGCCCTCTACGTAATCGAGGAGCCTGAAAGAAGCGGTCTCAAGCCGGTTAACGACGCCTCCGTATCGGATGTCGAGCACTTCCCAACCGAACGGCTTGAACATGCGGAGCCATTGGGTGCGGTGAGCCCCCCGCAATTGTCGAACCGCGTCAGCGATCGCAGGCAGTTCTATCGTTGCGATATGCCTCAGCGCATCCATGTCCTTCATGTCGTAGGCTCGCTTAAGAGAGAGTCCGCATTCGCTCTTCCGCTTGAGCACGGCACTCAGCTTCTCCGGCACGTCGAACAAATAATCCAGCTCTGCACTCGGATTGCGATGGGCGCGAATTTGCGACTCCAGCCATTTATAATGAGCGTTCATCTCCAAACCCTCGATCTGCTTGTCGAATTGACCTAACAACACGTCCTGATACAGCAGAAATTTGGAAGGATTGCTTTGCTTGCTATTGTTGGGTTCCGATCCCGGAGTTTCGTCCAAATACTTGAATTGAAGAAAGGCATTCGCTTCGATTCCCGTACACAGCTTAACCCTTTCAGCCAGCCGATCCGACGCCGGACTGCCTTCGGTGTAGGCGTGTTCCGCATAGAGCTGCAGGCCGAGCAGCGCCGCGAACGGATTACTCTCGTTGCCATCGTCGCCCCACATTGTCGCATACACTTCGCGAATGCCTTCTTTTTTACACGCCTGCAACGCGACATCGGTTGCTCCGAGCGACAACCCATAGTTGACGCCGAACGTATTGAAAATCCACACAGCCCCGGCAAAAACGACATTGCATCCCAGCGGCCGATGATTGGCGATTACGCGCTCGTAATGCTCCGGCTCCGTATGCACGTAGTCCCAGTACACCATATCGACGTCTTTGGGAATTCTCCTGGCCATCTCCTCCGGAATTGTCGTGTTTTGATCATAGTAATTGCTTTCGGTTCCGGCGTTGCCGACGGCCAGCTTCAGAAACATATCGCTCCAGATCATCGGCTTCAAGCCGAGTCGGCGCGTGACAGAGAGCACTGTGTCCAAATGAGCCGCCATGATGTCGAATCGGTTTCCGTAGCCGTTTTTGTCCAAATATTTTCCCCGGCCCAGCTCCTCCGCCTCGTCCATCCCTACATGGATTTTACGGCTGCGGAAAGGCGAGCTAGCTGCTTCGATCATGTTCTCGACCAGCTTGTTCGTGCGTTCCTCTCCGACGAGCAGCGCTCCTTTCGTATCCCGATAATGCCATACTGTCTGCCACTTCAGGAACTCTTCTAGATGGGCGAGCGTCTGAATGCTAGGAAACGCCTCGATACCGAACAAATCGGCATAATCGTCGATTTCCCGCAGCTCGGCATGCGAATAGCGACCTCTCATATAACCGAAATAAGGCTCGCTAGAAACCTCGTATGTATCTTCCATATACAGCATGACGCTGTTCATTCCCATTAACGCCAGCTTGTTCAGCATAAGCTTGAAGCCATCGACCGTCAGTACGGCGTTGCGAGACAGATCGAACATAGGTCCGACCAGCTCGAATTGCTGCTTTTCTCGAAGGTTGAACGAATCGTGGAGGCGGCTGTGCTGAACAAATAAACCGAGTCCGCGGAAAAATTGATGTTTTTTACCGTAGCGCATATATCCTTGCCCATTTTCCAAACCGATTTCCAATTCGTTCTCGGCGGGAGACGACCCCACGCGCACTAACGCTCCGTCCTCATGCAACTCGATTCCTAAATCGGAAGCCAAGAGCTTGATTCCTGGCAGCAACTGCTCGACTTGACCTTCGAAGCGCAATTTCATTTCATGTGCCTCCCTAAAAAACTAAAACATTATAACGTTATATTGTTCAGATTTCATGCTATCCGATGGCGGGTAGGAATGCAATAGTTTTGTGTAGGGACTAGTTGGGGGAGAAATTGGAGTCGGAGTTGCTGAACCTATCTATTTTCGCGCTTATGGCCATTATCCCAGTCGCTCAGGTAAGTGGCTTAGAGACTGTCGGCAATGGGAAGCTTCTCTATGTATCATGCACAGGCAACATTGGGGAGTGGAAGACGATTAACAGGCTTCTTGGAGTAATCTCTTGTACGTAATTTTGCGTTGATCGGAATGATCTTCACGACGAATTAAGTTGGGATAGGTGAGTGTGGAAGTTATGGCGCTATGCCGCAGCAATACCTGAAAAGGATCGGTGTTTCGCCGTTGTTGGTTGTACCCGAAGCTGTATTGATCAAGATATGCTTGAAGATGCTTGGGGCCTATGCCGCAAAATTTCCAGTTGATCCAGTTGGACGCATCCAAGGCGATCTGAAGAAGCGGCCGGTACCTCTGACCGCTGAATTTTTGAATGACGGTGGTGACTTCCGCTTTCGCGGAATCGACATGTTTTTGGATGAAATCGTGACTTCCCAAAGAAGTAATCCGATCATTGATGAGATGGCGATCGGGGACTTGTTTGATTTTGAGGTGGACGACCCCAGCTTCGGCGGAGATCGTTCCTCCGAGAATTAGAGGCTGCTCCTGCGGATGCCGGAAAACCGTCGGATTGTGCGGGCGGCCGTATCCACCGCAATTGACTCTCACGATTCCGGAAAGCAGTTCTTGCGAATCGAAGCTCATCATGGCGTGGCGTATTTTATGACAGATCAGCCATGCGGTCTTATAGGTAGTGCCGATAACGGAAGCTAGACGAGATGCGCTGACTCCCTGCGGGCGGGCATGAAGAAATAAAGCTTGGAACCATAGGGTCAGAGGTGTACGGCTGCCTTCCATGATCGTACCGACGATCAAAGAGGTTTGGCGGCGGCAGGAGCGGCATTCGTATAAAGGTAACCGGCGGGTGCGGATTTCGTAATGTTCGCGATGGCTGCAGCTTGGGCAAATGAATCCTTGGGGCCAGCGGGAATGAAATAAAGCCTTAACACACTGGGTCTCTGTAGCGAATCGGGAACAGAATTGCTCAAACGTCATCTCGTTAGGGGTAGAAATGGAAGCCACCCGCTTTCTTTAACGATTAATTTGAGGCGAGAGAACGGACAGTTTTATCGATGGGAACTTATGTTCTTATTATAAATCATTTTTGAATTATTTACAAGATTTTCATGGTGGAATTGGGGGAGAAAAAGTAATAAATTCTGAATCAATAATGGTTAGTTTTTTGTCATTTTTGAGTGCTGGCGGGGACAAGCGGGTTGGCTGATTCGTATATTTTCTGAGGGAGAGGGATAATGGCCATAAGGTGAAAAAAGGAAATACTGTTCGAGCAAAAGGAGGTTATCTTAGGTGAATTGAGGTAACTGACGTGAACTGAGATGGTGAAACGGGGTGAGTGTAGAGAAAATCTGAGACAAAGGGATAATGGCCATAAGCGGCGAAAACAACGAATACAACAAGAAGTCGAAAAAACGCGAAAGATTGAGGGAGAGCGATTATGCAAGACGATAGGCTGGAAAATCACTTCAATTTCAACTAAAACAGAATTATCTGAATATTTAATTTAATTAGGCGATATACTATAATAAAGACAGAAGCAACCAAGAAACAAAGATTACAACAACAATGATTGTCCTGCTTCAGGCGAAGCTCAGGTGACCAAACGGCGTCTCGCAGCAACAAATAAGACGGTCCGGCTCACCCCCAATAATTACTCGCCTGAACTGACAATATACACGACGGGAAGAAGGGAGAATCATCCGATGACGTAGCGAAAGGCGAAGCGTGCCAGCATACCTCCCGGCATGCGGGTATCCGAAGAAAGTGAATTAACGAATTAAGCAACACATAAGTAAGAAGAACGTGAATGGTTACATGCCAAGCATGTTCAGGGAAGATTAATTTGAAGTGCATGCGACGCATGTATCGGAGGTTGGAACGAGTACAAATGAATAGCTTACCGCAACTCTAGCCTCGACCATGTAGGTTCATGGTCGGGGCTTTGGCATTTTAAAGGGATTTAGCGATGAAGCGTAATGCGAAGAAGCTTGTCGTTGGCCGGAGTGCGAGTATAATCCTCGAGTGTGTAGCTGATGCGCGATGTGCCGGATTGGGCATTAAACGCTTTTTTAAGATCCGAAGCGACCGTGACTCCCTTAGTATAGCGAACGATAAGCTCGGAATCGCCGTTGTCGGCGGCTTCCCGGATTCGATCTGTCAGTTCGGAGACGTTGGAAGCGGTGTAGGCGTCCCCGAGATAAGCATAACCCATCAGGTCGTGCAGCTGGCGGTAAAAAGCGGCCATACCCGTACCCTTAACGGCGAGCGCCGAAATCGCTTGGCCGTAATCGAACGAGGCGGCTGGATATCCAGAGGAGGCGGACCATTTGTGATCGACCCGGATCTGGGCATCGGTCAGATTATAATAGCCGTATTGAACCTTGCCGGGAGCGTCCGGAACAGGATCGTTCCAGGTCGTGTCGAGGTGGTACCATTTTCCTCCGATTTGCACAAGATTCCACGTATGGGCTCTCCCTCTAGAAGTGCCTTCCGCGATCTTCACGGGAATTCCCGCTTGCTTCATCATTTCATAGGTCAACAGAGCATAGCCTTGACACACGGTCGATCCGTCTACCAACCCATCGTAGGCGGAATGGGAAACAAGTCGAGTGTCGTAGGCCAAATTCGCAACGACCCAGTCGTGAACGGCTTTGACTTTCTGATGGTCGTTCATGCCGGGGGTTATAATTCGTTTAACAATGGATGCAACCTGTCTGCGAACTTCCGCAGTTTGCGCTTGCGACTCCCAGTAAGTAAAGCTGAAGTCGATAGTTGCGTAGTTTCCTTGTATCGATGCTTTATACTTGTAGGTCTTAACGGTATAGTGCAAGTAATCGTCGGTACGAATAGCGGCCTCTAAGATGTCCTTGATTTCCTGTTTGAGAGATGAGTTCTTATTGCCGACGTATTTCAATTGAATGGAGCTTTGTCGTTGGCTGAGCGCGGTTAGAATATCTTGCTGCATTCGCGCTTGAGACGATGCGGCGTCAGCGGCGTAAATGATTTGGAGAGATTTGCACCCTGCCGTGATCAGCAGAATACCCAACAAGAGCGAGGAAGCGAGCAAAGCTTTCAGTTTGTCGTTCATAGTCGTCGTGTCCTCTCTCGTATCGTCGAGCGTCGAGGCTGCGTCCCGACGGCATCGATATTCAGCCGAACGGGTTATAATCGTAATATAGCATACCGCTCGTTCGGCCGTACATCTTTATTCGGCAGCAGACAGGTTTAGAATGGTCTTCCCATGGGAGGCGCTGGGTTTCTTACGGCCGATCTGCTATGATGGTCGCAGATCGAATCCTGCGCGAGAGAGGACAACAGGATGAAACTCGGGAAGCTCTACCGCAACTACATTCGCAACCATTTATTTGTCAAAGTAATTCTCGTGTTCGCGGTCATCGTTAACGCGACGATTATTACTTTTTCCGTTTTGCTGTATCGGCTCATGTCCGCTTCGGTCGTCGAAGGCGAGCTTAACAATCAGAAGCAAGCGATGGATCGAGTTAACCGTTATATTGAGCAAAAATACGATTGGCTGCAGGGCGTGGTGTCGGAGCTTTACCGGAATGACGCGCTGGCGAGCAACGCTTCGTATTTTCTTAAGCACACCTACCCCGATTATGTTCAGCATATGTTGGAACAAAATTATGAGGGGGGAGGCTCGACGGACGTTTTGAACTATTTGTCCAGACGAAGGGAGACGGATCCCGACATTCAGAACGT
Source organism: Cohnella sp. LGH (assembly GCF_017671885.1). Lineage (NCBI taxonomy): Bacteria > Bacillati > Bacillota > Bacilli > Caryophanales > Paenibacillaceae > Cohnella > Cohnella sp. LGH. The sequence continues at coordinate 7,496,523 of NZ_CP072117.1, read as the reverse complement.
CATTCTTTACAGCTCGCAAAAGCAGACGATGTACGTCTACGATGCCAACGGAATGGGGCGGTTGTATGACGTGAACGCCACCCGCTCCTACATCCCGGAGATTATGGCTGCTGAAGGTACGGCCGCGTTCGCGCCCAACGTCTGGATCCGCAAGACAATCGGACAATGGAATTCTCAGCTCTATGGAATTCGCGCCCGTCTTAACGATAAGAATTCCTTGGAAAACATCGGGGAGCTGCACGTCTACTTTGACGCCGGTATGGTTAACCGGGTGCTGGAACAGAACCGAATTCCTTTTAATGGAACGATTCTTGTCCTTACGCCAGAGGGGCGAGTGATGATGGATACGTCCAATCGTTATTACGACGCCGACTTCCCCTATATGGAGCAGCTCCGGTCGCTGAATACGATCGAGACGCTGGACGAGCCTTCCTATATTTCCGCGTTATCGCAAAACAAAGCGGGCTACGTCGTCGTAGGCATCTCGCCGGTTGATGAAGTCGTCCAAGCTTACGCCGGCCTTAAGAGGACGATCATTCTCATCGCGATGATTTGCATCGCTGTAGCGATTGTTATTCCTTCTCTTGTTATCGCCAGCGTGGCCAGAAGAGCAAACCAGATCGTTCTCTTCATGAAGAAGGTCGAGGGAGGCAATCTGACCGCGCGTTTGCAGGATCCGCGAGAAGACGAGCTCGGGCAAATTTCTCATAGCTTTAATGAGATGCTGGACGAGCTGAATCGCCGGATCGATCGGGAATACAAGGCGGAAATCAGGATGAAGCAAACCGAGCTGTCCGCGCTGCAGGCAAGGATCAAGCCTCATTTTCTGTACAATACGCTTGAGGTCATCCGGATGCGGGCGATGTCTCGCGGGGCAGAGGACGTTGCGGAGATGATCTACAGCCTGGCGGCGCTGTTCCGCAACTCAGTCAGCGCAAGTCCGGACTGCGCGCTGCGCGAGGAACTGGAAATGTGCAGGCTATACTTGGAGCTGTTTCGCATCCGATATAAAGATAAGTTTACCTATTCGATCGAATGCGAGCCGGAGCTGGCGGGAATCGTTATCTTTAAGCTGCTGCTGCAGCCGTTGGCGGAAAACTACGTCCTGCACGGGCTAGATCCGGAGCGAAAGGATAATGTACTGGAAATCCGGGTATTCGGAGATGGCGGACGGATTGTCGCGCAACTGCGCGACAATGGCAAAGGCATAGAGCCGAACAAGCTTAAGGCGATCGTTGGCGGACTGGAGACTCCGGAAGCCGCCGAAGGAGAATCGTTCGGCCTGCGCAGCGTGAACGAACGGTTGAAGCTGGCTTACGGACCATCCTACGGAGTCGATATAGAGAGCAAACCGGGAGAAGGAACGACGGTTACGGCGGTATGGCCGTTAGAGAAGAAAGGGGCGGAATCGGACGATGTATAACGTGCTGCTCGTCGACGACGAACCGTTTATAACCGAAGGGCTGAGCGACGCGCTCGACTGGTCGGACTTCGGACTGGAGGTCGTCGGCAGCGCGGAGAACGGAAAACAGGCGCTGGAGCTGCTGCGACAAGTGCCGACGGACATTCTGATTACCGACATCTCGATGCCGGTTATGGACGGCTTGACGCTGATCCGGGAAGCTCGCGAGCTGCTGCCCGGGCTTAAGGTCATTATTCTGAGCGGCTATAACGAATTCGATTATTTGAAGGAAGGCATGCGCCTCGGCATCGAAAATTATTTGCTCAAGCCCGTCCATTTCGAAGAGCTGCGAGCGACGCTGCGCGACACGGTCGACAAGCTGAACGCAGCGCGGCCCGAGCGGGCTTTCGGCGAGGATGAGCTCGGAATTTTGCGGGACAACGTTATGAAGCGCTGGTTGACGGGGAAAATCGGGGCGGCGGAACTGGCGGAAAGACTGGAAATGCTGGACATTCGGCTGGAGAAGCCCTATTCGGCAGTGGCGATTGTCCGTTGTTCCGGGGGTGGGGACGAAGGCTGCGACAAGGTGGAGAAGCTGCTCGCGGACGAGGAAGCCGTCATCCTGTTCAAAGATGCGGAAGAAGACGATACGATCGCCATATTCGGTATGGACAGTCCGGACGAGGGCAGGAGGATGGCCGAGAAAAAGCTGCTTGGGCTCGCGGAGGCCGGTGAGGGGCGCTTGCGCATTTCGCTAGGCGGGGGAAAGCCGACCGAGGCAGCCGGAGAGAGCTACGAGCAGGCCAGACGCGCGCAGCAAATGTTTCTGATCGCGCCGGACCGCCACTACATCGACTGCAACGCACTCCCTTCTGCTTCCGATTTTGCCCTGTCCGAAGGCCTGATGGAATGGGAAGCCTACGCGAAGGAATTCGTCTCCAAAGACAAGACCGAGCTGCTGCACCGGATTGCCGCCGATTTCGCTGCCATCCGAGCCGTCGGCGTCGAATTGATGCGCGCCAAAGGGGCTGCCGTCGAGCTGATCATCCGAATGAAGCTGGAGACCGACAAGCTGAATCGGCCCGATGCAGCCGAAGCGTACCGAAGCGCGCTGGATCGGGCCGTCGGCGCGGATACGATGGAGGCGCTAGAGGAAGCGGTGACGGCAGCGGCGACATTTTCCGCCGATTCGTTTGCGGGTGAAGATATGAGCCCGGTAATAAAGCAGGTGCTGCGGCACATTGAGACGCATTACGCGGATTCCATGACGCTCAAATCGCTTGGGCAGACGTACCATATTCATCCCAACTATCTTGGACAATTGTTCCACAAACAGACGGGCGAGACGTTCGCAGATTACGTGAATAAGTATCGGATCGGCAAAGCTAAGGCGATGCTGCTGGAAAGTCCTCTGAAGGTGAACGAAATCGCTCGACAGGTGGGCTACTGGGAGATCGGTTATTTTTACAAACAGTTCAAAAAGCACGTCGGGATTGTGCCCAGCGAGTATAAGGGGCTGCTGTAAGGCAGTCGCCGGTCGCATCGAATGGACGCTAAGCTTCAAGTCGACATCACGACTCGAAGTTTAGCGTCTTTTGTTGTTTTGTTTAGTTTGTCCATGGAATCTTTGGTTTCTAATATTTTTGAAAATGTTTTCATCCTTTAATATTCAAAATGAAGATGCAACATACTAGTGCAGACAGATAAGGGAGGCCATAACATGAGCAACACTCGCAAAAAACTTTCGATCGGGTTAACGTCGATTCTGGCCACGTCGCTCTTCCTGAGCGCTTGCGGAGACAATAAAGCAGCAAACAACTCCTCCGCATCCGGCGAAAACAAGGGCGAAGCGGTTGAACTGAGCTGGTACACGATCGGCACGCCGCAAAAAGACGTGGACAAGGTCATGGCGGAAGTTAGCAAGTACACGAAAGAGAAAATCGGCGTAACGGTCAAAATGACGATGATCGACTGGGGCGACTACAACCAGAAAATGCAGGTTTTGACTGCTTCCGGCTCGGATATGGACATCATGTTTACGGCATCGTGGGCGTTCGATTATGTGCAGAACGCGCGTAAAGGCGCATTCGCTCCGATCGACGAGCTGCTGGAGACGAACGGTCAAGGCATCAAGCAGGTGCTGGATCCGGCGTTCCTGGAAGGCTCCAAGGTCGACGGCAAAAACTACGGCGTTCCGGCGAATAAAGAGCTTCCGGCTCAAGAAGTATGGCGCTTCAATAAAAAGGTTCTCGAAGAGAACAATCTGAGCCTGGACGGCGTACGCTCGCTGGAAAGCCTGGAGCCGCTGCTGAAAACGGTTAAGGCCAACAATCCGGACGTGATGCCGCTTCAAGTGGACAAAAACTACGGACCATACGTGCCGTACGACTACTTGATCGAGAAATTCCCGCTGGCCGTTAAGCTGGACGATACGAGCTACAAAGTTGTCAACATCTTCGAAACGCCGGAAATGAAGCAGGCGCTCGCAACGATGAACAAATACTACAAAGCCGGCTACGTTCCGACGGAAGCGGCGACGCTCGAGTCTTCGACGGATGTCATTGCAACGGGGCAATGGTTTGCCGACAAAGCTACAACGCAGCCGTTCGCGGACAACGTGTGGTCGATGAGCGCGGGCTACCCGATCGTCTCCACCCCGCAAAGCGATGCGCTGATCTACAACGTATCGGTTATGGGTTCCATGCAGGCGATTTCCGCCAACTCCAAGCATAAGGAGAAGGCAATGGACTTCCTGAACTTGCTTAATACTGATCCGGTGCTGCGCAACATGGTCGACTCCGGTATCGAGGGAGTTCACTACAAGAAGCTCGACGATAAGTATATGGAAAACCTGCCGGAATCGAAAAACTACGATATGCCGACCTTCTCCTTCGGAAACGTCATGCTGACGTACCTGGTCGAGGGCGATCCGGAAAACAAGTGGGAAGAGTTCAAGAAGTACAACGATTCAGGCAAACCGGCCGTCCTGCTCGGCTTTAACTTCGATCCTTCGAAGGTGTCGACAGAAATCGCAGCCGTTCAGAATGCGAAGGAAGCATTCTGGTCGCCGCTGATGACCGGTACGGTCGATCCTGAGAAATACGTGCCGCAAGCGATCGAGAAGATGAAAGCTGCCGGCCTGGATAAGATCATGGCCGAAGCGCAAAGCCAGATCGACGCCTGGAAAGCCGCAAACAACAAGTAAAAAGTGAATATTGCGGGCGAATGATCGGCATTCGCCCGCTTTTCACGATCAGGTTCGCGTTTGTATTCTACAGCGCAAGGGGGATTGTTCATGAAAGCCTTAAGGCGCCATTTAAAAGACGTCAACCGCAACAGAGCGTTGCTGCTGATGGTCCTGCCCGCCACCGTATGGTTTATCTGCTTTTCTTACTTACCGATGCTCGGAACAATCATTTCGTTTAAGGAATACCGTTTCAGCGGCAACTTCCTGTCCAGCATTATCAACAGCAAATGGGTCGGCTTCGACAATTTCAAGTTTCTGTTCCGCACCGACGACGCTTACATTATTACGCGCAACACGATTCTCTATAATGCGGTTTTCATCTTCATCGGCCTCGTTCTGGCCGTTGCGATGGCGATCGTTCTGTCCGAAATCGCAAACAAAAGACTGGCGAAATGGTACCAGACCGGGATGTTCCTTCCGTACTTCCTGTCCTGGGTTATCGTCGGTTATTTCGTATATAGCTTCCTCAGCTTCGATCGCGGTATGGTCAACCGGATTGCTACCGCCTTCGGGGCCGACCCGGTACAGTGGTATTCCGAGCCGGCATACTGGCCGTTAATTCTCGTGCTCGTCTTTACGTGGAAATCGCTCGGCTATAACAGCGTCATCTATCTCGCCGCGATTATGGGTATCGACAAGTCGCTGTACGAGGCGGCGATGATCGACGGAGCGAACAAGTGGCAGCAAATCCGCAACATTACGATTCCGATGCTGACGCCGCTGATGACGATTTTGACGCTGCTGGCGATCGGCCGCATTTTCTACGCGGATTTCGGTCTGTTCTACCAAGTGACGCGGGATTCCGGAACGCTCTATTCCGTCACCAACGTTATCGACACTTACGTCTATCGCGGTCTGAAGACGACCGGGGAGATCGGCATGAGCACGGCGGCGGGACTGTATCAATCGCTGGTCGGCTTCGTGCTCGTCATCACCTCCAACTACATTGTCCGCAAGTTCAACAAGGACAACGCGCTCTTCTAATTTGCGCAGAAAGGAGCAACTCTTATGGCCTCTTTGGCGAAATCCCGCGATTTTCACCGGCTTAGCCCAGTCTTGAACGTTACGTTTAATTTGATCGCCGGCTTGTTCTCGCTTGCCTGCGTGTTCCCGTTTCTGTTCATCGTCATTCTGTCGTTCACCGACGAGAAGACGCTGGCGCGGAACGGCTACTCCTTGTTTCCGGAAAAATGGAGCCTCGAAGCTTACAAATACATTTTCAAGGCGGGAGATCAACTGCTGCGTTCTTACGGGGTAACGGTCTTCGTTACCATCGTTGGAACGGTGCTTAGCCTCATCTTCATCTCGCTGTTCGCTTATGCGATCTCGCGCAAGAGCTTTAAGTACAGAACGTTCTTCTCGTTTTTCGCGTTTTTCACGATGCTGTTTAACGGGGGTCTTGTGCCGACCTATATCGTGACGACCAAGCTGCTCGGCTTGCAAAACTCGATCTGGGCGCTGATTATGCCGCTGGCGGTCAACGCCTTCTACATCATGATCATGCGGACTTTTTTCTCCACGATGATTCCCGACGCGATTATCGAATCGGGACGGATCGACGGCGCGGGGGAGTTCGGCATTTTCCTCCGGCTCGTCATTCCGCTGGCTTTGCCCGGTCTTGCGACGATCGCCCTATTCAGCACGCTGGGCTACTGGAACGACTGGTTTAACGCCTTGCTCTACATTGAGGACCCGAGCATTGTTCCGCTGCAGTCGATGCTGATGCGCATCGAGAACAGCATGCAGTTTATTTTGCAAAATTCGAGCAATCCGTCGATCGGCATAGGCGTACTGCAATCGATGCCTCAGGATACCTCGCGGATGGCGATGGTCGTACTGGCTACCGGCCCGATCGTTCTGGCTTATCCGTTTTTCCAACGTTATTTTATTCAAGGCTTGACTGTAGGCGCTGTGAAGGAATAACGCCTCTGTGTGAAGAAATGTTACTGCTATGGAGGGATTCATACACCTATGGAACAATTTCGACTGCCCAAAATCGCTATGCCCAAGCTGGAACTGCCGCGTGCGGTACAAGAGGTGCTCGCCGAAGCGGAGCAAAAATTGGCTCACCGTCCTAAACTGCTAAAGCTGTTCAAGAACTGTTTTCCGAATACGCTGGAGACAACGACCAAGCTGCAGGACGACGGCACGACGTTCGTCATCACCGGAGACATCCCGGCCATGTGGCTGCGCGACTCCGTTGAGCAAGTGATGCACTACGTGCCGCTGGCCAAGGATGACGCCGACCTGCAGCGGATTATTTCCGGGCTGATCAAGCAGCACATGAAGCTGATTCAGATTGACCCTTACGCCAATGCGTTTAATGAAATGGATAACGATTGGCACTGGAACGCGGACGACGTTACGGACGCGTCGCCATGGGTATGGGAGCGCAAGTTCGAGCTCGACTCGATCTGCTTCTCGATGCGGCTGGCTTATGCTTATTGGAAGGAGACGGGACTGGCGGACATTTTCGATTCCGAGTTCAAGAAGGCGATGCGGACAGCCGTCGATCTGTGGAAAAGAGAGAAGCGCCATTTCGAGCAATCTCCTTACCGCTTCGAGCGCAATAACGGCATTCCGACCGATTCGCTGATGAACGACGGATTGGGCATGCCGATCAATTATACGGGCATGGTCTGGTCCGGCTTCCGTCCGAGCGACGACGCTTGCGATTTCCATTACAACATTCCGGACAACATGTTCCTCGTCGTTACGCTGCGTCAAATGAGGGGAATCGCCGAGTTCGTATTCCGCGACCTGTCGTTCGAGCAGGAGATGGCGAAGCTGGAGCGCGAAGTGAATCACGGCATTCAACTGTACGGCATTTACCGGCATCCGCAGTTCGGTCCGATCTACGCATATGAGACGGACGGTTTCGGCAACTACTGTCTGATGGACGACGCGGGCACGCCTGGACTGATCTCGATTTCTTATTTGGGCTATGTGTCGGAGGACGATCCGATCTATCAGAATACGCGGCGTTTTGCGCTGAGCAAAGAAAATCCGTTCTACTACGAAGGCAAAGTCGCCAAAGGCATCGGCAGTCCGCATACGCCGCCGGATTATATCTGGCATATGGCGCTGTCCATGCAGGGGCTGACGGCTCAAACGGCGGAAGAAAAGCTGGAAATGATCGCTTTGCTGGAAGCTACGGACGCAGATACAGGTTATATGCACGAAGGCTTCCATGCCGACGATCCGAACCAATTTACGAGAAAATGGTTCGCGTGGTCGAACAGTCTGTTTTCTCAGCTTGTCTATAAGGCGATGAAGGCGGGATTGCTGGATGACTAATACGATAATTTTTTACGATCCTTCGTTCCCGGGCGCGGCCGCGCTCGGAAGCGAAGCTTTGGAGCGCTTGCGGGAGCTGGGCACGGTTGCGGACGCAGCCGGCCTGCCGGAGCTGCTTGCCACCCTGGATGGAGGCAGCTTCGTTACGCTGCATGCTCCTTATTTTCCGGCCGACGCTTGGGAAGCCATCCTCGCCTACCTGAAACGGGGCGGCGGTCTGGTCAGCGCCGGCGGCGCGCCGTTCCGACGCCCGGTCCGCTTGGCGGACGGCGAGTGGCGGGTCGGCGCCGAACAAACCGCATACCATCGGCAGCTCCGCATTCACGAGATGCTGCCGGTTCAATCAGCGCCTGTCGCGAAGCTGGAAGCGGCGGGCGATCTGCCGTTGTTCCGGGGTAGCGAGGCGCTGCTGGACGTTGCGGATACGTGGAACCTCGTACCGCACGTAACCAAATCGAGCGACCTGCCGCACCAGATGGGTTCGGCCGGTCCGATGGACGCCATGATTTACCCGCTGGTCAAGGGCATCTCGTCCGAAGAACGGGAAGTGGCCGCCCCCGTCGTGCTGTGGGAGAACATGAGAGGCGAATTCGCCGGCGGACGCTGGCTGTTCGTCAACCAGCCGCTTGGGCATACTTTCGCCGAATCCGGCGGCTTTGCGGCATTGGCGCAATGGGCTTCGTTCTGCGCGGCGGGCGTTACCGAGCTGTGGGTGAAGCCGAACTACGCTTCCTACGAGCTGCACGAGCGGCCGATGCTGACGCTTCAGGCTCAGAAGCTTGGACGCGGCGGACAGGCTCGCGAGTGGACGTTTGCGCTGCGGGTCGTGCGAGAGTCGGACGGAAAGATCGTGCATGATGAGCGATTGACGGCAACGGTTGGGGACGGGTTCCGCGCGCAGCGCATTCCGCTGCCGATCGATCTGGAGGGCGGCTTCTACGCTGTCGTGTGCGAGGCGGAAGCCTCCGACGGCGAGCGGCGCACGCTGCGCCAAGGCTTCTGGGGGGCGGATGCGGAACTGCTGAAATCGGGCAGCCCGATTCGCGCCGGCAGGGACTATTTCGAGAAAGACGGGCAACCGATGCCGGTTGTCGGCATGACGTATATGACGTCCGACGTCGCTCGTAAATTTTTGTTTTTGCCGAATGCCGCGGTATGGGACAAGGATATGGCGCAAATGCGCAAAGCCGGCATCAACTGGATTCGCACCGGCATCTGGACCGCTTACCGCAATATTATGCAGGTGGACGGACATGCTTCGGAGGAAGTGCTGCGGGCCATCGATGCCTTCATTATGACGGCTAAGAAAAACGATTTGCAGCTGACGTTTACGTTTTTCTCTTTCACGCCGGAGACGTGGGAAGGGAAAAACCCGTTTCTCGATCCGCGCAGCGTGGAGGCGCAGAAGCGCTTTATCCGCGCGATCGTCAGCCGTCACAAAGAGACGGCGAACATCGATTGGGATTTGATCAACGAGCCTTCGATGTTCGATCCGGAGCGTATTTTTTCAAGCGGGCCTCGGTCCTGTCACGACGAATTCGAGAAGGCGGCATATGCGGAATGGCTGGCCAAGCGTCACGGCTCTATCGAAGAGCTGCGCGAGCACTGGGGCATGACGCCGGCCGAGCTGCCGAATTTCGCGGCTGCGACCCTCCCTGAGCCGGGAGAGATCAACTTCGACGTGCAGGATATGCATTCGGGCAAAAGAGGCACGCGCTGGCTGGACTACGTGCTGTTCTCGATGGACATGCACAATCGCTGGGCGAAAGAACTGTACGATGCGATCAAGGACGAATGTCCGAACCAGCTCGTTACGGTCGGCCAGGACGAGGCGCTTGGAGCGCAGCGGCCTTCGCCGTTCTTCTACCAGGAAGCGGCGGACTATACGACGGTGCATAGCTGGTGGCTGAACGACCATCTGCTGTGGGACGGCATTTTTGCCAAAACGGCCTATAAGCCGAATGTCGTTCAGGAAACGGGCATCATGTACGTGGAGACGCCGGAAGGCTTGGCCAAGCGCAGCGAGGAAGAATTGCGCGCCATGCTGGAGCGCAAGTACGCCTATGCTTTCGCAACGGGCGGGGCGGGCGCCATCCACTGGATCTGGAATACGAATTTCTACATGGACAACGCCAATGAGTCGCATATCGGCGCGCTGCGTGCCGACGGAACGGAGAAGCCGGAAGCGGACGTCTCCTATCGCTTCGGCAGCTTTATGGCGGAAGCCGGTCGTTTGTTCCGGGATCGGGAGCTGGAGGACATCGCTGTCGTATTCCCGTACTCTAACGATTTCTCGAACCGCAAGCTGGCCTTCGAAGCAACGACGCGGCTGACGCGGGTGCTTGGCTATGAATTGAATGTACCGTTCCGCGGCGTGTCGGAGTATCATCTTCACGAGCTGGAAGCGGCTCCAGCCAAGCTCGTCATCGTGCCTTCGGCGCATAACGTGGACGACAAGGCTTTCGCGGAGCTGCTCGACTACGTGGCTCGCACCGGAGCGACGCTGCTGTACACGGGACCGCTCGGCATCGATGCTTACTGGCGGCCAGTCGACCGGCTTGCAGATACGTTCGGTCAGCGGAAGCTGGGCAACGTCGTTCGCGAGGAGCGGCTATTGATCGGAGACAAGCTGTATCCGGTATCCTACGGCAATCGCCGTATCGCCGAAGTGTGCAAAGAGAGCGCGGTCGGCGGAGACATCGTAGCGGCCGACGCGGTCGTGGCGGCGGCTTACGGCAAAGGACAGCTGATCTGGTGTCCGCTGCCGATAGAGCTGAACGAGCGTTCGGAGCCGATTGCGGCTTTGTATGCCTACGCGCTGAAAGCGTCCGGGTATGAAGCGGCTTTGGAATGGCTCGAAGGCGATCTGCCGGGCGTGTACGGGCGACGCTTGAAATTCGGGGACGGCTCGCTGTTCGTTTTCGTCTCGGAGTACGCTTACGATACGTCGGTTCAAGTTCGAGATACGCTTACGGGAGTTTCGTACGCCTTCAAAGTGGAACGGGAAAGAGCGGTGCTGTTCGCAACCGACGGAGAAGGACGGATCGTATCCGTCTACCGGCCGGAGGAAGTGCGCGTAACCGCAAATGTCTAAACGGTAAGGAGCTTGCGGCATGACAAACAACACGAACAGAAGAACGGCGCATATTATCTCGCATACCCATTGGGACCGCGAATGGTATTTGCCTTATGAGAAGCATCACGTCCGGTTGATCGAGCTGATGGACACGCTGATGGATACGCTCGAGAGCAATCCCGAGTATCGCAGCTTTTTTCTCGACGGTCAGACGATTATTCTGGAAGATTACTTGCAGGTTCGCCCCGACCGCCGGGAACGGCTGGAGAAGCTGATTCATGAAGGCCGCATCCATATCGGGCCGTGGTATATATTGCAGGACGCGTTTCTGACGAGCAGCGAAGCCAATGTGCGGAACCTGCAGATCGGGCATCAGGATGCGGGACGTTACGGCACGATCTCCAAGGTCGGCTACTTCCCCGATACGTTCGGCAACATGGGACAGGCTCCGCAGCTGATGCGGCAGGCGGGCATCGGCAACGCGATTTTTGGCCGCGGCGTCAAGCCGACGGGCTTCAATAACACGGTCGCCGATTCCGATTATGAATCGTCGTTCTCCGAGCTGATCTGGGAAGGTCCGGACGGGTCGCGCGTGCTTGGCATTCTGTTCGCCAACTGGTACAGCAACGGCAACGAGGTTCCGGTCGATCCGACGGAAGCTCGGGATTACTGGGAACGCAAGCTGGCCGACGCAGGCAAATATGCGTCTACCGGCGAGCTGCTGTACATGAACGGCTGCGACCACCAGCCGATTCAGACCGACCTGCCGGAGGCGATTCGCGTTGCCCGCGAGCTGTACCCGGACACCGACTTCGTTCACTCCAACTTCGCGGATTATTTGGCTTCGGTCGAGGGAGCGCTTAGCTCCGAGCTGTCGGTGGTGAAGGGCGAGCTGCGCAGCCAGCGCACGGACGGCTGGTCGACGCTGGTCAACACCGCTTCCGCGCGCGTGTACTTGAAGCAGATGAACCAGCTCGGGCAGGCGATGCTGGAGAAAGTCGCCGAGCCTTTGGCCGCTTACGCTGCTACGGCGACTGGCGCGACTTATCCGCACCATCTGTTTACCTACGCGTGGAAAACGCTGATGCAAAACCATCCGCACGACAGCATTTGCGGATGCAGCGTGGACGAGGTTCACCGCGAGATGGTGACGCGGTTCGATAAGAGCCGGCACGTTGCCGAGACGATTGTGGAAGCGAGCGCGAAGGCGCTGGCCGAGGCGATCGATACGTCGGAGTTTGCCGCCTATGGAGCCGGTGCGGTGCCGTTCGTCGTGTTCAACACGACGGGCTGGGAGCGCGACGGCACGGTGGAGATCGAGCTGGACGCGGAACGGATTTATTTCCGCGACGGCGTGGCGATGGACGAGATGATCCGCCGCATGAACGCGGTGGATATTTCGGGTCGCATCGTTGTCGATGCGGAAGGTCGCGCGATCGCGCATACGATGGAGGATCTTGGTCTGCAATTCGGCTACGATCTGCCGAACGACAAGTTCCGTCAGCCTTACTGGGCGCGTCGGGTGAAGCTGGTGCTCGAAGCCGATCGCGTCCCTGCGCTTGGGCATAAAGCCTATGCTTGGGCGGAAGGCTCTGCGGCTGCTCAGGCCGGCGTTGCGCCGGAAGCTGCGACGGCTTCGGCGTTGGTGTCCGGAAGCCGCGTGCTGGAGAACGAGCATCTGCGCGTCGAGATCGCGGATGACGGCTCGCTGGCGTTGAAGGACAAGGCGACAGGCGGCGTGTACCGCGACCTGCTCGTCTACGAGGATACGGGCGACATCGGCAACGAGTACATGTACAAGCAGCCGAATGGCGAGACTCCGCTGACGACCAAAGGACTGGCGGCGGAAATTACGGTGCTGGAAAATACGCCGTATCGCGCTTCGATCGAAATCGTGCACGATTGGGCGGTTCCGGCTTCGGCGGACGAGCTGTTCGAGCAGGAAAAGCGTGAGGCGGTCTACTATCCGGAGCGCAAGGCGCAGCGGGTGGAGCATACCGTACCGATGATTATTCGTACAGTCGTCAGCTTGGAGCGTGACGGCAAAGGCGTCGGCGTGCGGGCGACGTTCAACAATCAGGCGAAGGATCATCGCGTGCGCGCGCTGTTCCCGACCGATCTGCAGGCCAACGAGCATCGCGCGGATGCGATCTTCGAAGTGGCGGTGCGCGCCAGCGAGCCGTCCGCGGAGTGGCAAAACCCGAGCAACACGCAGCATCAGCAAGCGTTCGCCGACGTCAGCGACGGCTCGCGCGGCCTGACGGTCGCCAATCGCGGGCTGAACGAGTACGAGGTGCTGCGCGACGGGCGCAACACGATTGCGGTGACGCTGCTGCGCTCCGTGTCCGAGCTTGGCGACTGGGGCGTCTTCCCGACGCCGGAAGCGCAATGTCTCGGCGAGCATACGGTCGAGCTGACGATTATTCCGCATTCCGGCGACGGGGCGGCCGCGGGAGCGTTCGCGCTGGCCTACCAGTTCCAGGTGCCGTGGACGGCTGTCCAAACCGACATTCATGACGGCAAGCTGGCTGCGATCAATGCGCCGCTTTACTGGGAGGGCGAAGGCATCGCGTTCTCGTCGATGAAGCTTGCGGAGGAGAGCGGCGATCTGATGCTGCGCTGGTACAACATGCAGCCGGCGGAAGGCGAGCTGAGCGTCTACATGACAGGAGATTTCTCTCGCATCTATAAGAGCGATGTGCTTGAACAGGCAGGCGAGGACGTTACGCCGGCCGACCGCGACGAGCCGCTGAAAGCTCGCCTCGGCAAATGCGAGATCTACACGTTAGGCGTTGCGCAATCTGAATAAGCTTGCTATGGGGGCTATCCCTTTCGGTCAGGAGATGACCGGGGGATGGCCCTCTGTTTTTTAGGTGCGTGAATAGGTCGGCGGTTCGGAACTGCAAGCGGTCATTGCAATAGCGGTCGTTTCAAATTAGAATCAAAAGACACATACGTAATCGGCAGGAAGGGTGTATCCGGTTTTGGAATCCGCTTTGCTGGGGAGCTTTATTTCGGCGATGGCTACTGTAGTTGGGGCCGCTCCCATCTTTTTCATTCGCAGATTGTCCGAGAAGTGGAAGGATATTCTGATCGCGTTTACCGCAGGCATCATGGTGTCGGCCTCGGCGTTCGGACTTATGCCGCAGGCGATCAAGGAATCGGGCATTTTGGGACTGACGATCGGGCTGTTGGTCGGAGTCGTCGTGCTCGATTTGATCGAGAAAAACATCCCTCATATCGACGTCGAGAACGACAGCCGCGTCAGCTCCTTCGACTCGAAATCGCTGCTGGTCATTATCGCGCTGTTCATACATAACATTCCCGAAGGCCTGAGCACGGGCTTTAGCTATGCCAGTCAAAACGATGGCCTAGGGCCGATGGTGGCGATCTCGATCGGAGCTCAGAACATGCCGGAAGGGCTTATCCTCGCCGTATTTCTCATCAACTCGAAAGTCAGCAAGTTGCGGTCGTTCGCCATCGTTTTTTTCACCGGCTTGATGGAGGCCGTTTCGGCCGTTGTCGGTTATTTTACGGCAAGCGGCATTCAGGGCATGATCGGTTACGGGCTGGCTTTCGCCGCAGGAGCGATGCTGTTTATCTCCTATAAGGAACTCATTCCGGAAAGCCATGGGCACGGGTATGAAAGGGTTTCGACCTACTCGTTTATTTTGGGGCTGCTGATCATGCTGTATATTAGCCAGTGGTTCGGATAAGGGGAGACGCGGCGAATGAAAATCTATAGTTTGCGGCCGATTCCGGCTCTTGAGGGAAAGGTTAAACAATTTCTTGAGGACAACTATGTCAGCATCGGATACCCGGGGATCGGCGATTTGGAAGGTACGGACCGACACGAAATAGAGACAAGATTGGCTGACGGCGGGTTTGCGGAGCGCGAACGCGAGGCGGCGGAAATCGATCTATTCGTAAACGGCGTGCAGGACGGCGATTATGTGTTGTTGGAGAATGGAGACACGGTGATGCTCGGCGATGTCGGGGATTATTTCTATGTCGAGTCGTCCGACACTAGCGAGGACGGAACCTGTCATCGCCGCGGAGTGACGTGGCTGCGTCGGATTCCTCGCTCGGAGCTGAACGATCTCGTACAGGGCACGCTGGATGCCCCCGGACAGCTCAAGCTGTTCGCTTATCCGTCGCAGTTAGCGCAGCTGGATCGATGGCTGGCCCCGCAGCTCGATAAGCCGTCTGACGGCGACTTGCCGCAAGTCGATCGCGAGACGATCGCGGAGGCGCTGGCGGTGCTTAAGGCGGCGCTTCGCAGCGATAATCCCGACCGACGAGAACGGGCTGCTGTCGCGATATTGCGCTATGCCAAATCGGATTAGCCAATCCTAATTCGGCTTGTTCGTCGTATAGCGGTCGCCTTCGCCGAGAATTTCCCGTACGACATTGCGAACCAACCGAACCTGATCGGGCTTCTGGTAGCGCAGCGCCGACAAGATTTCCTGAAGATCGTTTTCCGAGTCGGTGCGTTTCTCTTCCCCGTCCAGATAAGTGAACAACTGCGACAAGCTAACCTCCAGCGCTGCGGAGATTTTAGCCAGATTCAGCAGAGCAACATTTTTCTCGCCCCGTTCGATTTGTCCAATATAGGAGTAATGGAAGCCGCCCTTTTCTCCAAGCTGCTCCTGCGACATTCCCCGTTCCTTGCGCAGGCTCCGTATGCGTTGGCCGACTAGCTTAAGAATCTCGTTCGCCAATCGTTCACACCTCTCATTCATTCCTTATCAGTGTAGAAAAGAGGAGAAAGGTAATGAATCGGTAGAAAGATACAGTTATTAGAAAATTAGTATTCATAAATCGCATTTAAAGCTATAATCAAGACATTCAGTTCTTTTTTTTGTAATTAATACGATTAATGAGTATCATCTCCGTACCGAAGAATCTTATGCGCAACAAGCTGCCAGGAAGGGGGGAGACGGATGCTGCTGCCGTTGCTGAGCTCAAGTGGGGAACATCGCTTGCTGGACGTGAAGGAGATTGTCTATTTACAGACGAACGGAGAGGGAAAACTGACCATTTATTCCTATGACGACGAGTATAAAATGATATCTACGATTAAAGAATTGTCCGACTTGCTGGAGGAATCCGGGTTCGTACGGACGGATCGCGGAACGCTGATTCACCCGGAGCGCGTAGAAGCTTTTGACGGGATTTTGAATATCGTCAAGCTGCGCACGAGAAACGGAGAGGTGATTACGCCCGTGTCGGGCAAGGCTCAGAAGCAAATTAAACATTATTTGAAAAGCTTGAACGAAGTGAAAACGGACGAGGAGTAATCCTTAAGAGAGAAATAGCCGATAGGCGGTTTAGCGAGTGCGATTCATGACCATTCTAGTAAGGAATTCATATACTAGACGGGGTGATCGTATGGTCTTATTGCTGTTATCGGCGGGGTTGGCCTCTCTGGCTTGCATAACGACGCTCGCAATCGGCGCTTTGTCCCCAGTGGGCAAAGCGCTGGGCGTGCTGTCGGCCGTGCTGGGAATCGCGTGCGGGGTAACCGGCGGTTCCGTGGCGGCCGGCCTCGGCGCCGACGAACGAACGGTGGCGGCCGTAGGCCTGTTTTGTTGTTCCTCCTTAATGATCGGTGGCAGCGTCGTGGCGCGCAGGCTCATTCGGAAAGCGGAGCTGCAGCGGCACCTCTGAATCGTCCGCCGTCATCCGACTAGGTCGCGCCGCAAAGTAAACAAATCCTTCAATTCCTCCGTCGACAGCTCGGTGATCCATCCCTCGGAAGAGGAGACGACATTATCGCTGAGCTGTTGTTTGCTTTCCAGCATTTCGTCGATTTTCTCCTCCAGCGTGCCGAGCGCGATAAATTTGTGCACCTGCACGTCCCGCGTCTGGCCCATTCGATAGGCGCGGTCCGTCGCCTGGTTCTCGACCGCGGGATTCCACCATCTGTCGAAATGGAAGACGTGGTTCGCCGCCGTTAGATTCAGTCCTACTCCGCCGGCCTTTAACGAGAGTACGAATACGCCGGGGCGCTTCTCTTCCGAAGAAGAAGAAGGTTCCGCGACTGCCGATTGGAACTGCTCGATCATGCGGTCTCTCGTCGTTTTGGGCGTGCTGCCGTTCAGGTAGAGGACGGGCTCTTCCAATTCCTGCTCCAAAACCCGCCTCAGCATGTTGCCCATGCCGATATATTGCGTGAAAATCAGGCAGCGGTCGCCCTCTTCGCGAAGCTCCTTGACCATGGCCAGCAACCGTTCCAGCTTGGAGGAGCGTCCGACGAGCGCATCGATATCAAGCGGCTTCTCTTCGGAAGAAGGGGCTTCGGGCACGGCTTCCTTCGTCAGCAGCAGCGGATGATCGCACAGCTGCTTGAGCCGGGTCAGTGCGGCCAGAATCGCTCCCTTGCGCTCGATCCCCTCCAGCATCTTCATTTTCTCCATCAGCTCGTTCACCGTCTGCTCGTACAGAGCGCCTTGCTCCGCGGTCAGATGAACATAGGTTTTCATTTCGTTTTTGTCCGGCAGATCCAACTGAATAGCCGGGTCCTTCTTCTTGCGCCGCAGCATAAACGGCTTGATCAGCTTCTGCAGGCTGGCCGTGCTTTGCTCGTCCCTGTCCTTCTCCACCGCCACCGCGAAGCGTTGCTGGAACTCGCGCGAGCTGCCCAGGTAGCCGGGATTGATGAAATCGTACAGCGACCACAGCTCGGACAAC
Organism: Cohnella sp. LGH; assembly: GCF_017671885.1. Lineage (NCBI taxonomy): Bacteria > Bacillati > Bacillota > Bacilli > Caryophanales > Paenibacillaceae > Cohnella > Cohnella sp. LGH. The sequence continues at coordinate 7,478,808 of NZ_CP072117.1, read as the reverse complement.
CGATTCTCGATCGGCGTTCCGGTTAGTGCGATGCGATGTCTGGCCGGCAGGCTTCTCACGACGAGCGATTGCTTCGTCTGGGCGTTTTTAATATTTTGCGCTTCATCCAGACTGATGGAGGTCCAGGTTACTTCCTGCAGCGTCTCTTGATCGAGAGAACAGGTCGCGTACGACGTAAGCACGACGTCCTCCTGTCGGGCCGCTTCGGTAAACTCTTCTCCGCTTAGACGTTTGCTTCCGTAATGCAGCATCACCTTCAACGAAGGGGCGAAGCGGCTGATTTCCTTCTGCCAGTTGCCGAGCACGGAGGTCGGGCAGACGATCAGCGACGGCAACGGTCGCTCGGCTCCGGCCGCGCTTTCTTGAATATGCAGCAGGTAGGCGATAAGCTGTACCGTCTTGCCGAGGCCCATATCGTCCGCAAGGCAGGCGCCAAGCCCGAACTGGCGAAGGAACGAGAGCCAGGCGTATCCTTCCTGCTGATAGGAGCGAAGCTCGGCCCGCAATCCCAGGGGCACGGGAAGCCTCGGCTGCTCCGATTGCTGCGTCAGCTGGCCGATCAGCTCCGTCAAATGCTCGTTCAGCTCAATCTCCAGACGGATGCGCTGCTCCCAGTCAATGTCCTGCTCCTCTTCGTTCTCCTCTCGCTGCGCGTCCCAGCCATCGTCGCCGCCAAGCAGATGCAATTGAAGAATTTGCTGGAACGAGAGACCTTGGCGTCTGTCCACGGAGGACATCGCCTTGCGAATTTGCGCCAGCAGCGCCGGGTCGAGCTGAATCCATTGGCCGCGAAAACGAACGAGTCTGGCGCCTTTGGCGACCAGCTCGGCGAATTCCGCCTCCGACAGATCGACGTCGCCGATGGCGATTCTCCAGTTGAAGTCGACTAGCGAGTCGAGTCCGAACAGCGACCCGCCGGCGCGGCCTCCTTCGCCGGCGCCGACTTGGGCGCGCAGGCGCGGCTTCTTGCGGCTGGCCGTCTCCCACCAGGCGGGCAGCAGCACCTGCCAACCGGCCGCCAGCAGCCGCTGGCTGTCCGTCGTCAGGAAGCGCCAGGCGGCTTCGTCGTCCATCGGCTCCGCAAATAGATCGCGAGGAGAACCGTTAAAGCGATCGTCCGGCAGCAAGGCGAGCAATCGCTCCAGCCATTGCCCGGAACGCTGGGAGATATAGGACGACCATCCCTCGGGCCATGTGCCGAGCAGCTCGCCGGTCGCGGCCAAACGCGCCGGAAAGATCGCCGATTCCTCCGCTTTGTCCTGAAGAACGAGCCGTATGCGCCAGTCGTCCTCCTGCTCGCCGGGCTCCAGCAGCTGCATGGCGGGACGGAAAGGGGCGTTGTCCGCTTTCCAGCCGATAAAGACGAGCCAGTCGTTCTCGCTCATTCCGGCGTGGTCGAGTTTGTTTTTGTCCGAGAAGAGCAGCGGGTATTCTCGGCGAAGGTCGCCTGCCGACGTCGGCAGACCGTAATGTGTGCTAAACACTCCCGCTGAGAATGCCGCGCGAAGTTTGACTAGGAATTCATTGTCCGTTGCAGCCGCTTCGAGGGAAGCTCGCTCCTCCGAAGATAGAGAGTCTTCGTCCCATACCCACTCCAGCTTGTCTGCCAAATGGGCCTCGAAGCTCGGGTGGTATTTTTTCTCCTCGATTTGTCGGGCCAACAGGGGGGCCAACTCAAGCAACCGCTTAGCGTCATCTTCCCACTCCCACTCGATATGATCGAGCAACTTAGGCGCGGCGAAGTATGGGATGACCATCTCGGACGGCAGCACGACAGCCTCAATATCCTCCAAAGCATGGACGACCAGCTCCGTTCCGTAGAATGAGGCCTCGTGCCAGGCGAACAAGGAGTGCTTCAGGGCGATGCCGGACACGGAGCCGTTGGGGGCTGCGTAATAGCCGTGAAGCAGCACGTCGCCATATTCTCCGAGCAGGCCGCGTACATATATTTTTCGTTCCGTCCGGTTGTGCATCATATTAGCAGCTTTCCTTTCCGAAGCTCCTCCTGAAGCGCGCGCAGGCGGCTGTGCCTGTCCACGAACGCATCGAAGAACTCCTCCCAGCGCGATTCCCGTTTCAGCCTCTTATACAGCTTGGCCAATCTTTTGAGCAGCTTGACCGCCGTTTTGTAGCCGTCTCTATTTTTGAGCAGAACATAGCGTTCAACCGCCTGGTGGTAAAAAGGAAGCAGCGCTTCCGGCGCGCCCTTGTCGATAGGCGCCAGATCGGTCACTCGGAATTCCAGCGGATCGCTGCCCAGGCTGAGCTGGTAATCCATCCATCGCTGCCATTGGCCGGTTTCGAGCAGCTTCTTCTCGTACAGCTCGCGGGTGAGAGGCAGCAGAGAGACGAGGCTATCCCACATTTGCGGTCCGGCTTCGGGAAGATGGCGCATAGCCAAGTCCCAGTATTCCGAATATACGCGCACGCTGTTCGCTCTGCGGAGATTGAGCAGCGGGGCGATTTCCGCCAGCCAGTCGGGGAGCCTCGGCCAATCTTCGGTTTCCGTAAGATGCTCAAGCAGACCCAATAGAAAATCCTCGGGAATGTTCGACTGCTCGTCGACCGCCCGCAGCAGCTCCCAGGCCTCTTCGTCTTTTCTTTGATACGTCTTTAGCGCGGCTTGTGCAACGTTAAGGGCAAGGGGGGAAGAGGGCAGCGCTAGCTGGTTCGCCGTCTCGTCGATGCGGGCGATTTCTTCCTCGTTTGCGGAGGCGGCGTTATTCGTCGAGGAAAGAAACCAGCCCCTCCACACCTGCAGGTAGTGATGAAGGTAGTAGCGGCTGTCGTGCGTCTCTGTGAGCATTTCACGCCGTAAGTAGTCGAGCGTCTGCCTCGCTCTGGATTCGTTGCCGGGGCTTGCGGTTGTCTTAACCATCTGGACGATGCGCTGGGCAATCTTGCCCTGCAGATCGGAAGCGGCATGGTGCGTGTGAAAAGCCAAATAAGAATACATATAGCCGGATACGTCCTGCGGCTGCTTGGTCAGCTTCCCGAGCACATAGAAATGGGCGTGCAGCAGGAAAAAAGCGTCGACATCGGCCGGGAGGGAAGTTTTATGCCGGTAGATCGCGGCTAAGGCATCGTTGATAAATTGCGTATTGCGAGAGCTCTGCATGAGCGACGCGGTCGCCAGCTCGAACCATTCGTGCCATTCCTTCACGCTCAGCTCGGCGATCCGTTTGGCCTGCTTCTGCAGCAGGGCGAGATCTTCCGCGGCCTTCTTGGCCGCGAGCTGCCTGGCCTCGTTGTAGGAAGCTGCCCGGGATTGGGCTTGCGGGGCTGAAGCGCCCGTAATCGATTTGGCGTTAATCAGCGAATGGACCGGGCGATTGTGCATGTCGGCATACCGAAGAAGCGAGGCAAACATATGCTTGCAGTTGTAGCCGACGGGGCAGTCGCAGCGGCTTGACGAGAGGGAATCCAAGTTAATCGAGACATGGTACAGATCGCCTCCCTCGACGACGGCTTTCACCGTGCGCTCTGCGGGAAGGATCAGCTTCACGACTTTGCCCCGTTTGAAGTATTGGAAGCCTCTGCTGATCGTGACCTCGCTGAAATGTTTAGCGACGTCGCGGACGAGACGATCCCATTGGTCGTCGTCCAGTTCATAGGTCGGTATCATATTTGAAGGTCTCCCGAATCATCGAAATCAGAAAGCTATCCTTTAAGTATAACATGTTCGGCTGAGTTGTGCCCTTCGTTTTCGTACATGTGTTCGGTTTTCGAATCGTTCACACATTTGCCCTAAATCCGACCAGAATCTAGAAATCGCTCGGCTAATCTTCTGCTATGATGTTCTGAAGGATGCCGTAGGTAAAATTAACTAATAGATTGGGTCGGGGGCTTAAATATGTCGAAAAATGCCAAATACTCACGCATGCTCACGATTAGAAAAAAGCTGTTGGCGGTTTGTTTCTTTCTGCTGATTGTACCGATTCTTGTGCTCGGCGTTGTCGCCTATCGGGTAGCTTCCGACGAGACGAACGATTTGATCGAGAAAAGCTTGAAAAACAACGTAAGAATGGCGAACGAAATGTTGAACGCTCTGGACGAGTCCGTCAAACATGGCTCGATTACGCGAGAGGAAGCCGAAGAGAGCTTACGGATTATGCTGCTGGGTGAGAAGCAGGCGGACAATAAGAGACCGATCAATAAAAAGATAGATTTGGGCGAAAATGGATACTTTTACGTTCTGGACGACAAAGGAACCCTTCTGGCCCATCCGAGCCAGGAAGGGGATAACATATGGGATAAGATGACCTCCGACGGCGATTATTATATTCGCGATGTTGTAACGTCCGCTCTCGGCGGAGGAGGCTTCACCTTCTACGATTGGCCGCTGCCTCATTCGGATAAGGAAGCTCGCAAAATCGTCTATGCCGAGGCCAATTCCAATTGGGGCTGGATCATCGCGGCCGGCTCTTACATGAAGGATTACAATGAGGGACAAAGAGCGATTCTATGGGCTATTGCGATCACGTTGGCAAGCTGTCTGATCGGCGGACTGGTTGCGCTCGTCCTCTTCAGCGAGCATATTTCCCGTCCGATCATCCGAATCGCAAAGCTGGCGGAGCGGATGTCGCAAGGCGACTTGACCGGAGAGGAGCTCACGATTCGCAACCGCGACGAAATCGGCCAGTTGGGCGGAGCTTTTAATCAATTGTCGCACAGCTTAAGAGAGCTGGCGGGCAATCAGTTGCTCAGCGCGAACGCGCTTGCGGCTTCCTCGAGACAACTGTCGGGCGTTATCGGCGATACGGTAAAAGCCGCGCATCGGACATCCGAATCGTTGGTCGAATTGGCGGCAGCCAATGAAGCGCAGGCGAAGGGAGTCGGAGAAACGGCCGACGCGATGGAAGAGATGACGGTCGGCATCGATCGAATCGCAAATTCGGCGGGGATGACGTTCGAAGCCTCCGCGGCGACGTTAAAGCAAGCCGAGGAAGGACGAGAGCTGCTCGATCAATCCTCCGAGCGGATGGGGACGATTCATGATACGGTCGGCGAGATCGGTCAAGTCGTCGGACAGCTCGGGGACCGCTCCCAGCAGATCGCCGACATCTCCCGGGCGATCCGGGAAATATCGGCGCAGACGAATTTGCTGGCGCTGAACGCTTCCATCGAAGCGGCCCGCGCGGGCGAGCACGGCAAAGGCTTCTCCGTCGTTGCGGGCGAAATCCGCAAGCTGGCTGAGCGCTCCGACGAATCCGCCGTTCAAGTGACGGAGCTGGTTGAAGCGATCGTCGGCGACATTGAGAAGGCGGGCGACTCCATGGCGAAGGGCGAACGAGAAGTGCAGATCGGCATCTCCTCGATCCGTCAGACGGGCGAGGCGTTCGCACGCATCTACGAAGCGACGCGCGGAGTTGCCGAGCAGGCTGAAGAAGCTTCCGCCGCAGCCGAGCAAATGTCCGCCAGCGTCCAGGAGGTTGCGGCATCGCTGCAGCAGATGGAGGGAGGCTCGGCCAAGTCGGCCGAGACAGCCGGCTCCATCACAGCGGCGAACGAGGAGCAACTGGCGGCGATGGACGAGATCGCTTCGTCCGCCGAACGGCTGAGCCAAATGTCCACGAACATGAAGGAGCTCGCCAGCCGTTTCAAAATCAGCTGAAGCTGAGCCGATAGATTCGGTGGAGATGTCCCATAAGTCATGTAAGATGACTTATGGGACATCTCCTGTTACGTAACAAAGGGGGCATGTTTGTAGACATCGGCTTGGGCGGATGGAATATGGCCGCCTCCTCGCGTACTTATTCGACCGGGACCGACTCGCCAGGCCGCCAGAGATGAATAAACTGTGCAACCAGTTGTACGCGATAGACATTGCGCACAAAAAAAGCCAACCTCACATCAAGTAGCAGGGTTGGCTGGCAACAGCGGTTTTTAGATCATGTTCACCATCAAATCTCCATGTGTGTCTGCAAAGCTGATCGAGAAGCTCCTCTTGTTGAATGCCCGTACTACGTCATGCAGATGCCACCACCATTCGTCATCAGGCTTATTGGAATGCTGGAAGTCATGAACGAGTTTGAGTTTATCGTAGAATTCTTGGGCGTTGAACAGCAGAATCAAATCGTACCGATTGACCTCCAGCTTTTCTTCGTCCGTCAATTCTCGGAAATACGAATGAATCTTGCTTCGCGACCGTAACATTTCGATCATTTCAAAAGGGCTGGCGTCCAAGTCTTGCACATCCATCCCGTATTGATGAATATCGTTTTGCCTAGACATATTGGAGCACCTCCTTGATCGTTCCTAATAGTTGATAGCCGTCTTCAGGGGCCAAGTAGTCGGAATAGGAGTCTGGCGGAAACGCTGTCTCCATTATTCCATTCTCACCAATGATGGCTATCCAGTAAACCCCGTCACCGAACACGTAATAGTTCTGATCAAAGCCCTGCAAATGATACACATAGACTACATGCTCGTAGGACGTGCATAGCTTACGACAAGCCGTTGTAGTTATCTAACGTAAAATCATCCGGCAGATGCCCCTTACGTTTTCGCCGCTTCAAGTGATGCTGATCTGAACCTGGCTTCCATACGGGAACATCCTGCTTCATGAAAGCTACAAGCTCCGCAGCCTTCTTTTTTTGATCGACCAAGTTCAAAATAAGCATCATCCTGTTATGACGAATAGATTATCTCCATCATATCACGGAAGAGGGCTTACACTCTATTGTGAATCCTTGGATTCACAATAGAGTGTATAGCAGCGGAAGCAGGCACATCCCCTTACAGTACATCTCAACGATCTCGACAGCCCCGGCAAAGACTAAGCTTGTTCCACAGCAGCGAACAGATCTTGATACTTGTCGTAATCGGCCTGCCGGCAGGTCATTTCCAGCCGGGTTCCGTTCTCCTCGTGGCTCATCGCGTGGATGACCGCATTCTCTTTGAAGTAGGAGACGAGTCTTCCCTGAGCGAACGGGATCAGCACCTCGCAGGTTTTATCGTCCGTGAAAATCCGTTTGCCGATCAGGCTGACGAGCTCGTCGACCCCGACGCCTTTCCCCGCTGACAAGTAGATGCCGCCGTCGGCCTCTTCGGGATAGCTTTGTCCTTCCGCCAAATCCGCTTTGTTATAGACGTACAAGGACGGAATGTCCCCGGCTCCGAGCTCGCGCAGCGTCTCGTTCGTCACATCGATTCGCTTGGCGCTCTCCGGATCGGAGCAATCGACGACATGCAGCAGCAGATCGGCTTCCGTTACTTCTTCGAGCGTGGAGCGGAACGCTTTGACCAGATGGTGGGGCAGCTGGCTGACAAAGCCGACCGTGTCGGCAAGCAGAAACGAGCGCCGATTCGGCAGCGCGATGCTGCGCACCGAAGTCTCCAGCGTGGCGAACAGCATATCCTTGGCCAGCACTTCCTTGTCGGAGCCGGGATCGACCTTCCGAATGACCGCGTTCATCAAGCTGGATTTCCCCGCATTTGTGTAGCCGACTAGGCAAACGACGGGAATTTCGTTTTTGCGCCGCTGGTTTCGTTGGACTTGGCGTCTGGCCACCAGCTTCTCCAGGTCGTCCTGCAGCGCAGAGATGCGGTCCTCGATGCGTCTGCGGTCCAGCTCCAGCTTCGTTTCGCCCGCGCCCCGGTTTTTCAAGCCCGACCCGCCGCCTTGGCGGCCGAGCGATTCGCGCAGCCCGATCAGACGCGGCAGCATGTACTGCAGTCTGGCGACTTCGACTTGAAGCTTGGCTTCTCGGGTCTGGGCCCGGCTGGCGAAAATATCGAGGATAAGCAGCGTCCTGTCGATGACTCGGCAGTCCAACTGCGCCTCGAGATTGCGAATTTGCGAGGGAGACAGCTCGTCGTTGAAGATAGCGATACCGGCCTGATTGGCCGTCATTGCCTCTTTTAATTCCTCAATTTTGCCGCTTCCCATATAGGTTCCGGTGATGATCTTTTCCGCTTTTTGCGTTACCTCTCCGACAACCTCCAGCTCGCAGGCGTCGGCCAAGCTGCGCAATTCCTCCATCGAAGCGCGGAAGCCGGGCGCCTGGTTCAGTTGAACTCCGACCGCGATCGCTTTATCTCTCGTTTGTTCTATTCGTTCCATATATTAATTCCTCCATTTTCGTATCCCTTCGTAAAAAAACGCAACAAAAAACACAGACATCTCTCTGCCTGTGCGGTCGTATGACGATAGAGGTTCCGAACGGACCATACCTATACCAACGGCGCAATACAAACGAACATGCCCGAAAAACAGATGGCGATCACCGTTCGCCATCCATCATCCGTTCCGCACATATCCGTTCCGTTTGCCGTTATAAAAGGGTTATAGGACAGACTTATCCAGAGTCCTCTGCACGCAGGCAGAGCCTTAAGCGCTATTCAATTAGCCGCGCAAGGATCTAACTCGGATGAAGTCTACCACACGTAACCCCTCCATTTCCTGTAAGTATGAGTTAGTGTAGCACAGTCGGGCTTTCAGGTAAAGCGGTAAGGCAAGATTTCGCTAAGGCAAGTTGACACGTCATGAGGTCGCGCCTATGCTTATGAGCATAATATAAGCCTGTCTATATATCCTAATTCTGCCCGCGTTTTTCTATCGGACATTCTGGAGTGAACGCCATGCGCATCAATTTCAAATACAAGCTTTTTTTATCCTTGATCGCGATCCTTCTCTTGGCATCGGTCACGATCTCCGCGATCTGGTATGCGCATTCCCGAAACCTGATTACGGACACGATCCTGCAGTCGACGGAGCTTCTCCTGAACGAACGGAACCGGGAGATCGGCAAGACGATCGCGGGGATCGATTACCAAAGTCGGCTGTTGTCCGTCAACAACGCGAACGTGGACAGGGGACTCGGCAATAAGTGGAAAGACCCCTTCTTGAATTCGCAAGCGAACAAGAAGCTGAACAGCTATATCGACAGCGTGTATTCCGGAAGCTTGTCTATCCAAGCGATTGAGTTGGGAAACGACCGCGGGGATTTTTACGGCAGGGGCATCCGCAGAGGGTCCCCTTATCTGAGGGAGGAAGGAATCGACCGTTTGCTGGCGCAAAGTCCCGACGAACTTCTCGTTCTGCCCTATTACGACAAAGGACAAAACGTCAAAGAAATCATGTTCTATCGCGCGCTTTCCTATTACGGGAAAAATATCGGCTATTCCATGATCAGCATTTCTTCCGGAGCGCTTCAGGAAACGTACGAGGGCATTTTTCTCAAAAACGCCATCGTTACCGTTAGAAACGCTCAAGGCCAAGCCCTGTACACTTCCGGTTACTCCGAGGAATCGCCTAACGAAACGATCGCGAAATTATTCGAGAAATCGGAGGCCGGGGGCAAGCATTTGGTGAAGGATGAGCAGGGCAAGGAGTGGCTGGCCATTCGCCAGAACGTCGCTTCCGGCTACCTGACGGTTCAGGTGGCGGTGCCGATGGAAGATATTCTGGCTAACATCAAGAGCAAATTCGCCGATATTTTGTACATTACGTGTTTGCTGTTCGGATTGCTGCTCGTGATCGTTTTTTTCGTATCGAACTATATCGGACGTAACGTCGCCAAAGTCAGCAATGCGATGCAGAGGTTCAGCGCAGGGGACCTGGAACGGACGCTTGTCATTCGCAGCAACGATGAATTCAGCGCGGTCGCGGAATCCTTCAACGAAATGACCCGCAGCATCCGACAGCTTCTGGAAGACGTCAAGGCGAAGGAAAAAGAAAAGCTGGACCTTGAAATTCGGGCCCTTCAAGGACAGATCAATTTGCATTTTCTGTTCAACACGCTAAATACGATCAAAAACCTTGCGTATATTCAACGAGTCACGAATATCGACCGGTTGGTCGGAGCGTTGATGGAATTGCTGAATATCAGCATGGCGAAGGGGACGAGCGAGACGACGCTAGAGACGGAGATCGCCTATGTTGAGCATTACTTGGAAATTTACCGCTACAAGTCGGTCAAAGAAATCGAATGCGTGGTCGACGTCGACGAGGAAGCGAAGGATGCCGAGATTCCGAAATTTATGCTTCAGCCGATCGTCGAGAACGCGATTATTCACGGCATCGAAGCCAACGACGAAGACAAAAACGGACTCATCTATATTAAAGCGTTCAGAAACGGGCAGGATATCGAGATTACGATCTACGACAACGGCCAAGGCTTCGATCCGCAGGAAGGGATCGGGTTCAGCGGCATTGGGATTTCCAATACGGATCGGCGCATCAAAGCCCGTTTCGGCGAAGCATACGGAATCCGGATCGAGAGCATTCCCCACGAGTCGACGACCGTACACATCCGTATCCCGTACCGGAGGGAGGACACACCATGATCCGCATCGTACTCGTCGACGACGACGTGCTCGCGCTGACGAGACTCAAGCAGCTGATCCGGCTCGAAGACGTTCAGGTGGCCGGGGAATTTACGCAGGCGGAACAGGCGCTGGAGTTTCTGAAGCGAGAAAAGGCGGACATTCTCATTACGGATATGAGAATGCCGAAGGTGGACGGGATCGAGCTTATACGAAGAATCAAGGAAGCCGAGCCGGATGTTCAATTGATCGCCGTCAGCAGCTACGAGGACTTTCATTACGTCAAGATGAGCTTTAAAGAGGGCAGCATCGACTATATCTTAAAGCATGCGTTGAACGAGGAGAGCTTGACGAAAGCGCTGATGGAAGCCATAGCCCGGGTTCATGCAATCAGAGAGAATAAGGACCGGACGTCGCCTTCCCTGGATGAAGGGCTTGCTGCGGAAAGCCGGCAAGCACTGAAGAATCAATTGCTAACGCTTCTGCTCAAGGGTGAGATTCAGGCGGACGAGGCTCGGGAGAGAATGGACAAACACGGCATTCACCTTCGACTGGGGAGCGCGATCGTTGTCGCCTGCGAGATCGACGGTTACCGCAAGACGGTCGAAGGCTTCGAGGACAAGGATAAGTCCATTTTCTTGAGCTCGGTTCATGATCTCATGGAACGCGTGCTTGCTAAAGTGCCCGAGAAAGAAATTGTGCGAGCGGAGGAAGGGCGATATGCGCTGATTCTTTCTTACCCGCACGTGAAGAGCCATTTATTCATCTACAACGCTACGTACGAATACTGCGGACGGCTGATCTCTACGCTCGGCAAAATGCTCAATATCAAGCTTTCGGTCGGCATTGGCGGATTATGCTCGGATATCGCGGACATTCCCGCATCGTACCGTAAGTGTCTGGACATGTTGGACAACAAGCTGTTCGAAGGAGCTGGCAAAGTATTCGACGCTCAACGGACCCTCTCCAAGCCGGTGGGAGCCGGGAACGGCTCTTCGGCGCGGATTCCGATTAATCAGGACGAGATTTACGGGGAATTGACCGAAGGAAGCACGGGCTATCGGGATACGATCGAGGGGTTGTTCCAACGCTTCTCCGAGGGGAAGATTCCGCTTCAGATCATTCAATTGCATCTGGTCGATCTCCTGAACGCGGGTTTCAAGGCGATCAAAAGCCGGGAGCTTCTTAAGCTGCAGGAGGAATATAGCTTTAACTTGCTGTACCAGGAAGTTCATGCGGCGGAGACGATCGAAGAGATGAAGCGGATTATTCTCGATTTCTACGAAGCGATTGCCAACGCCGCGCTGGAACATAAGCGGATGCAGGAACGGAATTACAATAAGCATACGATTCGGGCGATCGAAATCATCGAAAGGGATTACGCGAAGGCGATTTCCCTGCAGGACGTTGCCGACGAGCTTGGCGTTCATCACACCTATTTGAGCAAAGTGTTTAAGGCCGATACGTCGCACAACTTTACGGAATTTCTAAGCGGATACCGAATCGACAAAGCCAAACGGTTGATCGAGACGGGCAAATACAGGCTCAAAGAAATCTACGGCCGCGTCGGATTTAACCAGTACAATTACTTCTTTAAGGTATTCCGGCAAGTCACGGGGCTGACGCCGACCGAATATGAGCGGCAAACCACAAAAAAATAGAGTAGAAACCAAAAACGTGTAGCCTTCTAGGGGCTCGCGTTTTTTTATAATGGGGAAGCAACGCAAGGGAACACTACTATCGCGAAATTAGAGGGGGAAATGCACAATGAACAATCGAGTTTATAAAATCGCATCGCTATCTCTGGCATCGGCACTGCTGATGGGAGCTTTGGCAGCATGCGGTAACGGCGGGGATAACGCCGCTCCGTCGGCTTCCGGAACGGCTTCGCCGGGCGGGAACGCATCGGGCGAGAAGATCAAGATCCGCTATGCTACGGGAGATTCGGGTCCCGCCGTTGCGGTTCAGGAGGATATCGTCAGAAGCTTCAACGAGTCGCAAGACAAAATCGAAGTCAAGCTGGAAACCTACGGTACGGCCTTCGACCAGAAGCTGACGGCCGCGCTTGGAGCGAAGAACGCGCCGGACGTCGTAAAAATGTGGAACTTCCCGGCTTACTATCAGAGCCTAGTTCCGCTTGACGACAAGATTAACGCACTCGAAGACAAGAAGGATTTTTACGAGACGTTGTTCAACTACGCCAACATGGACGGCAAGATTTACGGCATGCCGATCGGCTTTTCGACCCGGGCCCTCCACTATAACAAAACGTTGACCGATGCGGCGGGCGTAACGGTCGGAGAAAACTGGACGATGGAGAATTTGAGGGAGGCTGCCAAGGCGACGACGAAGGACGACGTGATGGGCTTGTACTTCTATTACAATCCGGATCCTTATGCGTTCGAATCGATCTTGTGGTCCAACGGCGGAGAGTGGATCGACGACAACGGCGCTCCCGTCGTTAACAGCGAAGCAAACAAGGAAGCGTTCCAATTTATGCACGATTTGATCTACAAAGATAAAGCCGCCTACGCTGCCAATCTTTCGGACGATTTCGGACAAGCGATGGGCTCGGGCAAATATGCTTTCGGCGAGATGGGCAAATGGTTCATTCCTTCCATTAGGGATGCCGGCGTCGATCTGGGCATCGCTCCGATGCCAGGCTTCAAGGACGGCACGAGCATGAGCGTCGTTCACGCCTCCTTCCTGTCCGTCACGAACAGCAGCAAGAACGCCGAAGCGGCATGGGAATTCATTAAGTACTACACGTCCTACGATTCCGTCAAACAGCTGGGTCAGATTGAAATGCCGGTTCGCGAAGCGGTAGCGAAGGACCTCGGCTACTTGGAAGACGCCCAGATCAAACCGTTCTACACCATGTTGGAGCGTTCCGTCTCGAAGAGGCCGTCGCTGGTCAAAACCGCGAAATGGCCCGAGGTCAGCGCGGAGCTGGCAGCGGCTCTAGAAGCGGTGTTCGCCCAGGACAAAGCCGATATCGGGGCGATCTTGGACGAAACGCAAAGCAAAGTCGAAGGCATCATGAAATAACAATACCGCCTGTACGAGTGTGAAAGATGGCTGCCCGGCGTTCCCGCAAGGGCGGCCATCTCTCGTTATCGAGGCCAGAACGGAGGTATCGCGATGCAACTCAAGGGCAGACGCAAGATCGTTCCCTATCTATTCATCTCCCCTTTTCTCGTCGGACTGTTCGTGTTCACGCTTTTTCCGCTGCTCTTCTCTTTATTCATGAGCGTCCACGATTGGAACATCATGGGGGGGAAAACGTTCGTCGGATTCGGCAACTTTTCGAAGCTGTTCCAAGACGATAACTTCGCCCATTCGTTAAACGTGACCTTCAAATATTCGGCCCTTCTCGTTCCGCTTAACGTCGGAATCGCGTTGGTGCTGGCGCTCCTTCTGAGCGCGATCCGCCGGGGAGCGGGTTTCTTCAAGACCGTGTTTTACTTGCCGAGCATCATCTCGGGAGTCGCGCTCGCGCTGATCTGGACCTGGATCTTGAAGGACAAGGGCATTCTTAATCATCTGCTGACCGCGGTCGGACTGGATGCCGTGCCGTGGCTCAGAAGCCCGGGAGCAGCGCTGTGGGCGGTCGTGCTGACGACCATCTGGGCGCAGGGAGCTATGATGATGGTTTTTCTGAGCGGAATCAAAGCGATCCCGTCCCAAGTGAACGAAGCCGCAATGATCGATGGGGCAACAGGCTTCACCAGGTTCAGGACGATTACGATGCCGCTGCTCAGTCCGACGATCGTCTATAACCTGATTATGGCGATTATCGCTTCTTTCCAGCAATTGACCGTGGTAATGAACCTGACGAATGGCGGGCCGCTCAAGTCGACTTATTTGTACGCGCTGTTCGTGTACGAGAATGCGTTCAAGAAATTCCAGCTCGGCTACGCGGCCGCCAGCGCCTGGGTCATGTTCCTGATCATTCTCGCTCTTACCGGCGGAGTGCTCTATCTCTCCAAGAAATGGACTTATTACGAAGTATAGGAGGTGATCCGGATGAGCCAAAAAACGGTGAAAATCGGCATCTACGCGCTGCTGGCGCTTCTATCGGTCGCTTTTATTTTTCCGCTCCTCTGGGCGTTTCTCACAGCGGTACGGTCGGCGGCGGAAGCCGGCGCTTACCCTCCGAAGTTTCTTCCGAACGAATGGCGATTCGATAATTTCGCGGAGGCTTGGCAAGCGCAGCCGTTCAGCCGCTATTTAGGCAACTCCGTTATTGTAACGACGTTATCGGTCTGCGGAATGACTCTCTCCAGCGCGATCGTCGCTTACGGATTCTCGCGGTACAACTTCAAGGGAAGGGAATTTTTCTTTCTCCTGCTTCTGTCGACGATGATGGTGCCCTGGGACGTGCTCGTAATACCTCTCTACATGCAGTTCAATTGGTTCGGCTGGCTGGATACTTTGCTTCCTTTGATCGTTCCCGCTTTTTTCGGCGGCGCCTTCTACATCTTCCTGATGCGTCAATTTCTGCGCGGCATTCCCCATGACTTCGAAGAATCGGCTTACCTGGACGGAGCGAACGATTGGCAGATCTTCGCGAGGATTTTCCTCCCGTTGATGAAGCCCCAGCTCGCCTTGGCGGCCATTATGTATATGATCGTCGTTTGGAACGATTATCTCGGTCCGCTGGTGTACATCTCGAATTCGGACAAATTCACGCTTCCGATCGGACTGTCCTTGTTCAAGGGCGCCTATACGACGGACTTTACTTCGATTATGGCGATTACCGTCCTGATGACCTTGCCGACGATCGTCGCCTTCTTCTTCGGGCAAAAGCAGATTCTTAACGTAAACGTCTCTTCAGGCGTGAAAGGATAGGGGAGAGCAGAATGAGAACCATCGAGTTAAACGGTCAATGGACGATCGGATTCGGCGATACGAAGCGGCGTCCGATTCAAGTGCCGGGCGTTGTCGAGAGCGTGGCGGAGGACCGCGGTTATCCCGGGCCGTACGAATACCGGAGGAGCTTCGAACTGGATGACGTTGAGGAAGGAGCCTCCTACGTGCTGCGCTTCGACGGCGTAAGTTACGCTTGCGCAGTCATCTGCAACGGCGTAGAGGCGGTTTCCCACGAAGGGATCTGGGACGGATTCGCGGCAGATGTGACGGGACTGGTCCGGCAAGGATTAAACGAGTTAACGGTTAAGGTGATTAAACCCGATTTCGACAAGGAAAGCCCGTACTTCTTCCGCTCCGTCCTGTTCGGCTTCATCCCGGACGTTATGCTTCCTTTCGGGGGCATCTGGAAGGACGTTTTTCTGGAGGTCAAAGGAAGGGCGTATTTCGAGGAAATCCGGTGCCGGTTCGATACTGAGCATGGCCGGATTGTCACGGAAAGCCGTCTGGCCGGCAGCGGTGTCCGGAGCGGGCTCGTTCTCTCCGTGTCCGTCAGGGATCCTGACGGAAACATTGCCGTAACGAGACACCCCCATGAAGAGCTGGTAGCGGTCGACGTGGACAACGTTAGCGTCTGGTCCCCGTCGTCGCCGTCCCTGTACGAAGTCGAAGTCCGGTTGATGGATGGGGAAAATGTCGCGGACGTCTACCGAATTAAAGCCGGCTTCCGAAGGATCGAGGTCCGGGACGGAGAAATTGCGATAAACGGAGAGCCGTTTTACATGAGAGGGGTAATCCATTGGGGCTGTTATCCCGAGAAGTTCGCTCCGAACCCGACCTACGACGAAGTCAAAGACGAACTGATCAAGCTGAAAGCTGCCGGCTTTAACGCCGTCAAGCATTGTTTATATTTTCCGCCGTCCTATTATTACGAGCTGTGCGACGAGATGGGCATCGTCACTTGGCAGGAGCTGCCGCTATGGCTTCCATACGCCAACGAGAGGATGCTGCCGAGAATTTACGAGCAGTATCCGAAAATGCTAAAGCTGTTCATGCACTACCCTTCGGTGTCGCTGGTCAGTTTGGGCTGTGAGCTGGACGCCACGATCGAAGGCGACACGCTGAACGCTCTGTACGCCATGGTCAAAGCCGAGGATCGTGCCATGATCATCTGCGACAACAGCGGCTCAGGGGAATGCTTCGAAGGCGTAAGCAATTCCAGCTCGGACATCTATGATTATCATTTCTATGCCGAGCTCTACCATCTGGACGGGTTGATCAACGAGTTTACGAGAAGCTACAGAGACATCAAGCCTTGGCTGTTCGGAGAGTACAATGACGCCGATACGTACCGGCTGACTCGCGAGACCAGGGAGGCTTTCGCGAACGCATGGTGGGTCGATTCAGACGAACGTGTCAATCCGTTGCGGCAGGTCCACAAGGGCTTCGGCTCCGATCAGCCGATCTACCATCAGGAGGCCATCCTGGATCGATACGGCATCGCCGAAGAGGCGAACCAATTGCGGGACCTGAGCTATCGACAGATGCATAGTATTCGCAAGCATATTCTGGAGCTGACCCGGAGCTACGACGAAATCAAAGGCTACAATATTACGACGATCAAAGACGTGCCGATCACGACCTCGGGCATCTTCGACGACAAGATGAATCCAAAGATCGACCCCGAGAGCCTGCGCAAAGTGAACGGCGACATCGTTCTCTCGTTCAACAAGGATCTGACTAGGATATGGGACAACGGGGCGGATCGTTTTCTTAACAAGGACATGTACAACTACTTTTCCGAAGATACGGTCGCGGGGCGAATCACGTTATCCAACCGAGGCGCGGATCCGCTCGAGGGCGAATACGAGGTAACGCTTCGCGAGGGGGATCGCGTGTTGTTCCGTCACCGGGACGTTTTCTCCGCCCCCAAGCACCGGGTCAGACAGATCGCCCAATTAGCGATCAAGCTGCCGACAGTTAACGAAGTCGCTCGGTGCGAGCTCTCCGTTAAGCTGGTTTATGCCGATGGGGAGTATTCGAACGAGTGGGACCTCTGGTTGTATCCGCGAGAGCTGACCGCCAAGCGGGTCCATCTGTTCGATCCTGCCGGGTGCTTCGCCGGAATCGACAGCCTGTTCCGGATCGAGAGATTGGCTGCGGCTGAACAAGCCGTCCAGCTCGGCGAAGGGGACATTCTGCTGACGACGGCTTTCGACGAGAAGATCGAGAGCTTGGCCGTGGAACGGGGAATCGGAGTCCTCTTCGTTCAGAAAGGCGAAGGCTTCTTCCCGTTGACTTACAATCCTTTCTACCGGGAAAGCGTCAAGAAGGTGTTCGACCACCCGGCAACGGCGGATTTGAAGCATCTCGGCTATGCAGGCATGCAATTTTACGGAGTCGGGACGGACAGATACTTCGACAAGCTGGAAGCGGAGAAGAGAATCGGTTCCTCCTATACCCCAATCGTGCGGAGATACGACGCGAGGAAATTCGCCGCCGGCGACTATTTGCTGGAGTATCGCAAAGGTAAGGGACGTTTTCTGGCCACAACGCTGAATCTGGATGGAGGCCAGGGAAGCCAACCGCATAGCTTCAAGCACAATGTATTCGCGATACGACTTCTACATGAGATAGTCAGTTACCTGGAAGTAGAGGCGCAAGGGGGAGCATGACCATGGAACGGCTGCTGACCAACAATAAATATTCGGCGGAAGACAACAAGCATTATGAGGGGGCTTATACCCAGGGAAACGGTTATTTGAACCTCCGGGCGGCGTTCGAGGAAGATTTGTCCGGAGCGACGCAGAACGATCTGTATTGGAGGCTGCCCGCGAACGTAACTTTGGAGAAAGCGCGACACCCGAAGAGCAAGTGGGGGCTGTACGTCCCGGGTGTATACGGAGTCCATCCGATTCTAGGAGAGGAAATCGTGAACTTGCCGTATGGAATCGGCATCAACCTCTATAGCGGCGACGAACGCCTGGATATGGAGGAGTCGGATTACGGAGATTTCTCGCGGAGTCTGAATCTCTCGAACGGCCTGCTTACGAGAGCGTTGGTCTGGCGGAGTCCGGAAGGCGATATTGCCGTGACGTTCCGTCGATATTGCAGTCTTCAGCACAAGCATACGATCGTGCAGGAAGTCGAGCTTTGCTCGGCGTCAAACGCGGAGCTCGAGTTCGAGAGCTTCATGGACGCGGGCGTCACGACGAATGGTTACTCGCACTTTACGGATCGGTGCGGAGCCTATCGTGACGGCTTGGAGCTATACGCAAGTACGGATTCGGGGCAACGGATCGGCATGGCGAGCCGTTGCTTCGGGCGCGCGCTGGGCGAGGCACGCTTCGAGCCGATGGACGTAAACGGCAGAATCCGCGAGACGTTTCGCGTCGGCTTGAAGGCCGGAGAGACGGTGGCGATTCGCAAGTACGTGTGGGTCGCTACAAGCGCGGACGAAGACTATCGCGGGGGAATTGAAGAACATTTGGCTGCGGTCGTCAGGGCTTCGGCGCCGGATAAGGCGGATTTTTCCGTACACGAAAAACTGTGGAAGGACAAATGGAACCGTTCGGATATTGTCATCCAAGGGAACGAGCAGCTTCAGAATAGCTTGAGATTTAGCATCTACCACCTGCTCCGGTCGGCAAACGAGAGCGACAAGGTTGCCATCGACGCCAAGGGATACGCCGGAGAAGCGTACTTCGGCCATTATTTCTGGGATACGGAAATCTACCTGCTTCCTTTCTACATCTACACGCAGCCCGAATATGCCAAGAAACTGATCGCGTACCGGTATCGCACGCTGCAAGGGGCCCGGGAAAACGCAAGGCGCTACGGCTATGCGGGAGCAAGGTATCCTTGGGAATCTTGCGTTACCGGAACGGAGCAATGCTCGAATTGGCAATATGCCGATCTGGAAATCCATGTGACCGCGGATGTCGTCTACGGGTTGGCTCACTACTGCGAGGCGACGGGAGATCGGGAGTTCCTGCTTGGTCCTGGCTTGGAGATGATGGTCGAAACGGCGCGTTACTGGGTAAGCCGGATCGATCGAATCGACGGCGAGTACCGACTGATGGGGGTCATGGGCCCGGACGAATATTTGCCGTATACGCACGATAATGCTTTTACGAATTATATGGTCAAATTCTCTCTAAGGAAGACGTTGGAAACTCTTGAGCTTGCGAAAACGGCGGGGGAGCCGGACTGCACAGCACCGCTCGGCGTGACCGCCGAAGAGAGGACGATGTTCGCGGAGATCGCGAATCAACTGGCGTTTGGCGAAGATGCGGAGCGTAAATTCGTCGCGCAATGCGCCGGGTTCGAGGATTTCCTTGATGTGGATTTCGACGTCGTATGGACCGACCGCTCCAAGCCTTTCGGTCAGTTTATATCCCAAGAGCGGAACTACCGAAGCAAAGCTCTTAAACAAGCCGACGTCGTCGCGCTGCTCTACCTGTTCCGCGACAGATTCGATGAGGAAACCAAAAGGAACTGTTTGGCCTATTATGAGCCGATCACGACGCACGATTCGTCGTTGTCGTATATTTTCCACTCGCTGCTGTACAACGAAATCGACGATAGGGATAAGGCTTACGCCTTTCTGGAGAAAAGTCTGGAGCTCGATCTAGGCCGCAAGGGGGCGGCGGAGGGCATCCACATCGCCAATAGCGGAGGGATCTGGCAGGCTGTCGTCCTGGGGATGGGCGGATTCAGGGGGCTGGCCGATTCCGATCTGCTCGACGTCAAGCCTAGATTGCCCGATTCGATCCGGGCCCTCGAATACAACGTCTGCGTTCGGGGGAAATGGCATCGCGTTGCGGCAACCCATGAGGGAGTGCAAGTCAAGGAGCTTATTGAAGAGAGGGGGAGGAAGGTTTGATTAATCCGGGGCTGGGCAATTTGTATCGTTTAACGTCGGCTAAATCCCGTTCGATCACAGCCGAAAACCCCACTGGAGAGCCCGGGAAGGGCGGCATGGCTCTCGTCGATCCGAACGACGCGGCCCATCCGGCCAGGGAGCTCGGGCAAGGGTGGAAGGTCAGGCCATCCATCGACATCGAACCCGGGGAGCAAGTGGTGATCGCGGAGATAGATGGACCGGGCATCGTCAACCATATGTGGATGACGACGTTTCCGGAGGCGTGGCGGCACTTGATTCTGCGAATGTATTGGGATGGGGAAAAGGAACCCTCCGTCGAAGCGCCGATTGGGGATTTCTACTGCAACGGGTGGGGAGAGCGGGCCAACGTAAGCTCGATGCCGATCTCAGTCAATCCTGCCGGGGGATTCAACTGCTACTTTCAGATGCCTTTCCGGAAATCGGCTAAAATCGTCATCGAGAACATCGGCTTCGATAAGCGGATGTTTTTCTACCAGATCGATTATGTATTGACCGAGGTGGACGAGAGCGCTGCTTACTTTCATGCTTCGTTCCGCCGGGAAAATCCCGTTAGCTACATGGCGCCTTACACGATCGTGGACGGCATCGAGGGCAAGGGGCAATACGTCGGCACCTACGCGGCATGGCAGGTCAACAGCAACGATTGGTGGGGCGAAGGGGAAGTCAAATTTTACATGGACGGGGATCGGGAATTTCCGACGATCTGCGGAACCGGAACCGAGGATTATTTCGGCGGGGCCTGGAATTTCGAACAATCGAAGGGGCAGTACGGAGAGTTCAGCAACCTCTATCACGGCCTCCATCAGGTGCTGAAGCCGGATGGGTTGTATCGAGCCAACCAACGATTCGGCATGTACCGGTTCCATGTGCCGGATCCGATTTATTTTGAATCAGAGTTGAAGGTGACGATGCAGGCGCTCGGATGGAGAAGCGGAAAACGATTCTTACCGCTGCAGGACGATATTGCCACGGTCGCCTATTGGTATCAGACGGAGCCTCATCGGCCCTTCAAGCCTCTGCCCGACCGCAACGGATTGGAAGTCATCTAGAAGGGAAGAGAGAGGGATGAGCATACAAGCCTGTCTGTTTGATCTGGACGGCGTGATCTGCGACACCGCCAAGTACCATTTTCAAGCTTGGAAACGGTTGGCGGACGAGTTGGGTTTCGTTTTAACGTTAGAGGACAACGAAAGGCTCAAAGGCGTCAGCCGCCGAGAGTCGCTCGATATCGTGCTCGAGGTCGGACGTGTCGTCGCAGACGAGAAGGCGAAGGGCCGGATGGCCGAACGCAAGAACGAATGGTACGTCGAGTCGATTTCCCGACTCGGAGAAGAGGAGCTATTGGAAGGAGTTAAGCCGTTTCTGGAATCGCTGCGGAAGGCCGGCATTCGCGTCGCGCTGGGTTCGGCGAGCAAAAATGCGGATTTGATTCTGGATAGGCTCCGGATCAAGGGTTATTTCGAAGCAATCATCGACGGGACGAAAATCGCCAAAGCGAAGCCCGATCCCGAGGTTTTCCTGGAAGGGGCCAAGGCGGTGGGGGTGGAGCCTTCCCGTTGCATTGTGTTCGAGGATGCCGTCGCAGGAATCGAAGCGGCCAAGAACGCCCGCATGAAGTGCGTGGGCGTCGGCAGGGCCGACTTGCTCCGCGCGGCTGATCTGGTTATTCCAAGCTTCGTCGGCGTCGATCTCTCCTTGCTGGACAAGCTCGCATAAGGAGGCATCGAGTTGCTGCGCTATAACCTGGTTACCTTTCTTTATTTCGGCGTGGCGAGCATATTGTCGACGTTTTACTTCCCCTTCTTGTCCCAGGACGTGGGCTTGAGTTTGGGAGAAGTCAGCAAGGCGATCGCTTTCGGAGCGTTATTCTCGCTCGTCTCGCAGCCCTACCTTAGTCATCTGTTCGCGAAATCACGAAACAAGAAAAGGTTCATGATCGTCTACTTCGGCTTGCTGGCGATTGTGAACGTCGCGATGCTGTTCGTCGACGAACAGCGGATATATCTGTTCGCGATCCTGTACGGATGTCTGGCTCTGCCTTTGATCGGAACGTATGAAATTTATATTGAAAAAATTTCTTCGGCAAGAGGCTATATGTATTCGAAAATCCGGAAATGGGGATCGATCGGCCTCGGAAGCGTCACGCTCGTCGGGGGCAGCTTGATCGCATTGGCCGGCTTCGAATTGCTTCATGCGATCAGTCTGGTTTTTCTGGCGGCATGCGCGTGGATCGTCTACCGGAAATTCGAAACCGTCGAAGATTCCGCAGAACGGCCGAAGATGAATTATAGGAAAGCTCTCGCCGACAAACGCGTGCTCGTTCTTTTCGCGATGAGCTTCCTGGGTCTTGGCAGTTATATCGGCGTGGATTTTGCGTTCTCTTCCTATTTGACCGAATTAACAGGCAGCGTGACAACTTCCAATCAAATTTTCAGCGTGAGCACGGGGGTCAAAGTTTTCTTGGAATTCGTAACCTTCACGCTGCTGGGGCTGTATTTTAATCGCGTAGACGTAAAAAAGGCGTTCGTGTGCGTATTCGTTTTTTCCGGATTGCGTTTTTTGTTCCTGTCGACGGGGGAACTGCCGTTGGTGGTGCTCGGGGACCAGTTTCACGGACTGGCTTTTCCGTTGTTCCTCGTTACGGTGTTCCGATACCTGCGAAGCCTCGTTCCGGACGAACTCGTTCCCAGCTGCTACGGCATCGTCTCGATGCTCGTCTTCGGCGTCTCGAACCTTGCGTACCCGCCGCTATTTGCCGCCATTCAAAACTATGGGGGATACGGGGCGATGTACACGACGAACTTCGCTTTAAGCGTCGCGGTCATTGCGATCGGCATTTTCGGGCTTCCTCCTGGAAAGCGGAGCCGGTTCGTCGAATCCTCGGGAGAGACTGCATCCGGATAAGCGACTGCGACAGCAGAGCGTGGGATCGCCTATTCACAAAGGATTCGAAACCCGCCTTTCTTCCGAACCGTATTATTGAGATAATGGGTTCAGAATGTTCTCGCGAAAGTGCGGTGAAGGGAGTCCGACGTGGATAAATCCAAAAGCAGATCATTGCTGATGGGAATCGGCGTATTCTTATTGGCGAAATTCAAGTGGGTGCTTGCCCTGCTCAAGTGGACCAAATTCGGCGGCACGCTGGTCACGATGATGGTGAGCCTGGGGGCGTATGCAGCTCTGTACGGCTGGAAATTCGGGGTTGCGATTGTCTATCTCATTTTTGTTCATGAGATGGGACATGTCGTGGCGGCTAAACGCAAGGGGATCGAGGTGTCGCCCGCGTTTTTTATCCCGTTTATGGGGGCGTTTATCTCGATGAAGCAGATGCCCAGAGACGCGGCTACGGAAGCTTATTTGGCTTACGGAGGGCCGCTGGCCGGGCTGATCTCCTTTTTGCCTGCCGTCGCGTTGTACGAGTGGACGGGAGAGCCGTTCTGGGCGCTGGTCGTTTTTCTGGGGGCGATGATTAATCTGTTTAACTTGATTCCGGTCTCTCCGTTGGACGGGGGCCGCATCGTGTCCGTATTATCGACGAAGATTTGGCTGATCGGCCTGATCTTGCTTGGAGTTTACGCTTTTATCTCGCATAGCCCGATCGTGGTATTTATCTTTATTATCGGGGCGTTCAGCTGGTGGAATCGAGCAAGGGAAAGCTATAGGGGAGGACTCCTTGCTTACGAGAAGCGGAAACTAACCGAGCTCCGCAGAGAGCTGCTGCGTTGGCCGAATCTGACGAGCACTTGGGACTTGAAGCAATCGCTCATCGCGCAGATTGAGACGGCCAGGCGCTCGGAGGAGGAGAATGGCGGTAGAAGGCTGATCCCGTTCCTGCAGGACGAAGAGAAGCTGGCGCGGGAGCAGGTTCGCATGGATCGCCAATTTGCCGAGCGGATGCTTGCTTTGCTTCAGGAGTGGGAGTACGAGCCGGTACAGTACGAAGACGGCGACCCCGACAAACCGATTCCGTCCCACCTGCTTACGGACGAAGTACGCAAAACGGAAGAGGTGATTGCCGGTGTCGATGAGGAGCTTCAGCGGTACCGTACGTACTACGAGGCGCCGGCTTCCGTAAAGTGGAAGGTGCTGGCCGCCTATCTCCTGCTGGCCGGGGTGTTGTCCGTGTTTATGCTGTACGGGCATCGGATCATGGAACTGCATAGATAGAAGGATAAGAGGGACGCTTGCCGAACGATCGGCGGCGTCTTTTTTTGACATATAAGAATTTATATCGTTTCAAGGGGTAAAGGGGAGTTCACTTCTCTGACATTATCGAGTAAGGTTGGAATATGGAGCCGAATGTACTGAAACGAATCTTCTTCGATGAAAATCAGCACTGGGATCGCTTTGTTGAGAAGCACGGAAAGAAGATCCGTCCAAACGTGCTGAAGGAAGTCTCGAAATTTCGCGGATGTGGTGACCCGAAGAATGGTTTTAAGTTGCTGGTTTGCGAAGGATGCCACGATATAAAGCGAGTCCCTTATCGGTGTAAAGGACGATTCTGTACGACATGTTCTTGCGGGGAAACCGAGGAATGGAGTCGGCTACTTGAGCATGACGTATTTCAGGTCAATCATCGTCATGTGATCATGACGATGGATGAAGGGTTAAGAGACGTATTTCTGAAGCACCGTGATTTGCTCAAAGGATTTATGGACGAAGCGGTGCGAATCATAAAGGAATATTTCGAGAAGAAGCATAAGAGTACACCGGGCATCATCGCCGGACTCCATACGTTTGGTTCACGAATGAATTTTAATCCGCACATACATATGCTTGTGACGATGGGCGGTATGAAGCAAGACGGGGAGTGGAAGAGTTACGACTTCATACCGTTTGAGATGTTGCGGAAGCAGTGGCAGACGGTGGTGCTCAAGCTCATCCGGAAAAACTTAAGTGCAGAGGAAAAGAAGCTTGTACAAGCTAGACTACAGCAGGCCTACTCGAAGAACGGGGAAGGCTTCTATGTGTATGCACCGAAACAGAAGGGGAATGTGAAAGTGCAACTAGGGTACATAGGGAGATACATTCGTAGACCGGCGATAGCCCTAAGTCGGATCGTGGATTATGATGGAGAAACGGTGGAATTCCGATACGTGGATAAGACGGATGGGAAAGAGAAAACGGAGCGGATCACGGTGGAAGAATTCATATCCCGCTTGATTCGACATATCCCGGATGAGCACTTTAAGACAATCCGATACTATGGAGTCTATTCCAGGCGGTTAAAAGGGTTATGCAAGAAAATGGTGAGCCAGTGGCAGAAGACGGCCCGGAAATGGATTGTAAGAGCGAAGCGGTTAATACGACGTAAGACGTGGCGAGAGCGGATCGTCCAGAAGACAGGGAGTGATCCGATGACCTGCCCGAAGTGTGGATGTTATTATGAGTACAAGGGAGAAGCCTGTCTTAAGGATGGGCAACTTGTGGTGAAGGTTGCGTTGAGTGCGAATAGTAAAGCCGTGTTGGAAAGGATGATTCGGGATGTCGCCGGTGTCGAAGTCACGCAAGAAGCAGGGAAAGAAAAAGAAAGCAGGGAGCGCGCCGCTTAGTAAGTACTTACAGGACAAGCTAGCGGTAAAATACATCTGTTTGACGTGTAAAAACGAAGAACAGATCCCCTATGAAGTGGTGAGAAACTTTGATGCCATGGATGGAGGAGATCCGCTGGACCCACCACAATTCACGTGTGAAGAATGTGGAGGAAACATGTATCCGGAATACTACAAAGGGATCCACGGGCACGAGTACCGAATTGAAGATGTATGTAACTCATAAGTGCAATATCGGTGTATGAACGACAAGGACCGTCAGGGTGAACTTCCCTGACGGTTTTTCTTACGATTCAGCCGAAGGCGCTTTTGCTTAAGAGGGGAGCTTTTTCGATTGTTGTCAGGCGGGGCGAGCGAGGACGGAATTAGAGCGGAAAACCCGGCTTATTTCCTCCAAATAGGAGAAAACCATCGATTTAGAGCGGGAAACCCGTGCTATTTTTGAAAATATAGGTGATTTTCAAAATTAAGGTTGGAAATCCGCCTTATTCGACCCGCGAAAGGGGGAGGCAGCACTTTTAAGGAGGCTTTTCCGCCTTAGATTAACAAGCTATCTACACCCTGAGGGATTGGGATGAGCTGACCCACAGTTTGAACAGATCCACAGCTTGAGCAGAACGCTCGGTCTTCACGCTCATCCTTGTCTGTATCGTCTAAGCAATTTGCTTCAGCGTCCAAGGAGGCCTAAGGCAATGTGCTTGTCCGAAGATAGCCAGGATTATTAATTAGCGGAGTTAACTTTCGTCAATCGAATTGCTTATTTTCTCTTCGTACAATGGGAGGAGGTATGTACAGGCTACAGAAAGGGAGAGGAAGAATGAAGGGGAAAATGTCGCGATTCGCTCAAATAGGTATGAGTTTGTTGCTGGTGCTGGCGATGATTCCGTTACTGCCCAGTAAAGCCGCGAAGGCAGCGGAACCTTATGTCGTTGCTCCGCAGATTGCTCAGGGCTATTATCACGGTCTTACGCTGCTCACTGACGGAACGGTGTACGCATGGGGACAGAACACGAAAGGACAGCTGGGAAACGGGGAAACCGCGGGAAGGATGGCGCCGGTCAAAGTCAAAAATCTCGATAGAGTGAAAATGGTCGCCGCGGGTATTCGAAGCAGCTATGCGATCAAGGCCGACGGGACTTTGTGGGCTTGGGGGCAAAACGGGGACGGTCAATTGGGGGACGGGACGACAATCGACAGGTTGCTGCCCGTGCAGATCACGGGCGTAACCGGCAATATTATCGCGTTGTCAACCGGAGTCAGTTACCATACGCTTGCCCTTACGGACGACGGGAAGGTGTGGGCTTGGGGGAACAACGACAGCGGAGAGCTCGGAGACGGGACGACGACCGATCGCACTTCTCCCGTTCAGGTGCCGGGGTTGGACGACGTTGTCGCGATCGCTGCGGGCGGCTGGCACAGCTTGGCGCTGAAGTCCGACGGGACGGTCTGGACATGGGGAAACAATGAATACGGAGAGCTCGGAGACGGTACGAAAACGAATCGCGCCGTTCCAGCGCCTATCGGAATAGCCGAGGTGATGTCGATCTCCGCCGGAAACTCGCATAGCTTGGCTGTTAAACGGGACGGGACGGTGTGGAGCTGGGGCGATAACCGTTGGGCGATGCTGGGAGACGGCACTTCGACGGGCCGTTCGCTTCCCGTTAGGGCCGGTTCGATCAACGATGCTTTGACCGTAGTTGGGGGAGCGCATTTCAGCTACGCGTTGACGGATTCGGGAACGGTGTGGGCATGGGGATTGAATAATAGAGGCCAAATCGGGGACGGTACGACCAATACGCGATACGCCCCCGTGCCGATATTGGGTTTGACGGACGTTCAAGTCGTCAGCGGAGGCGGGTTTTCGGGTTTCGCGATGCAAAAGGACGGAACCGTATGGGGATGGGGGCTGAATTCAAGCGGGGAGCTCGGGGACGGTACGACCGCGGATCGGCTAATTCCCGTAATTAACAAGGCTATCGTGGATGTGACTCCGCCGACGCTAGCCAATCGCGAAATAACGGCAAGCGACCTCACCCATTCCGATGCGACGCTGTCTTGGACGAAAGCCGCGGACAACCTAACCCCATCCCCGCAGCTGGAGTACCGGGTTTACAGAATAGGGGGAAATACCGCGGATACGGTCGCCGCCGTCGAAAACGGAACGCCGATGGGACCCTACGAGGCGGATATTTCGACCAAGCAGATTACCGGTATGTCCGGAGGAAAAACCTATCACTACGCGGTGGTGGTCAAAGATAAAGCCGGCCAGAAGAGCATTTATGCCCAAAAGGCCGTCAAAACGCTGCCCGTGCCGACCTATATCGTGATATACGAAGGCAACGGCAATACCGGGGGAGAGCCCCCTCTCGATCCTTATGAATACTGGGTTGACGAGTATGCCGAAGTATTGGGCAATCTGGGCGGTCTGGAAAAGACGGATTCTACGTTCGGAGGCTGGAATACGCTTCCGAACGGCAATGGAATCGCCTATGCTCCAGGGGATACGCTTGTGATGCCGGCGGCCGATGTGACGCTGTACGCGCGCTGGATCGCCGGACCCGATACGACGGCTCCGAAAGTAGCCGCGTATGAACCGGCTCCGAATGCCGTCGGTGTATCCGTAAGCGGGCCGCTGACGATCAGCTTTAACGAGCTTGTCACGGCCGTTGCGGGCAAGACTATCACATTAACTAAAATGGACGGAAGCTGGCTGGAGACTTACGAAGTGACAGATGCCTCCAAAGTGACGGTAGCAGGCGCCAGAGTGACGATCCGACCTTCCGTTGAACTTGATCGTTCCGCGGAGTATTCCGTCAGCATCGAACCAGGCGCATTCGAGGATGCCTCGGGCAACGCCTACGCAGGCATCCTCGATAACGCCACATGGACATTTACGACCGAGGGAGAACCGACGGAACCTCTGAGCAGCGACGCTACGCTGGCTTCGCTGACTTTGACCGGCTCGGGAGGAACCGTCGTTCCAATCAGTCCTGCGTTCACCAGGGCCAATAAATTTTATTCGGCCAGCGTGGCGAATGCCGTGTCGTCGGTGACGGTGACGGCAGCGACGTATGATTCGCACGCTAGCGTGACCGCAAGCGTATACGGCAGCAACGGTCTTCCGGCATTCGGGCCGGTCGCGCTGACAAGCGGCGTTCCCGGTCCGCAGCTCCCGCTGCAAACGGGGTTGAACCGAATCGGACTGAACGTGACGGCGGAAGACGGAACCGAGCTTGGCTATGACCTCGTCGTGTTCCGCGAGAGTCCTTCATCAGGAGGCTCCGGCGGAAACGGCGGCGGAAGCGGGGCTGGCGGCGGAGCGGGAGGCGATGTGCCGACGCCGTCGACGTCCGGAGTCAAGACCACGTTGAGCGGTCAAACGCTGTCGGGAGTAGCTACGGAACGGGAAACTCCGAACGGCTTAGCAGTTTCTATCCGCACGGAAGCTTTCCTGGAGCGATTGGCTGCAGGGACAGACAAGCCTTCGATTATCGTTGAGGCGGACGGGACGAATGCAAACCTGCTGGTCGAGCTGACCGGCAGCATCGTGCAAGCGATGGAGAACCGTTCCGCTACGCTAGAGGTTCGCACATCGATCGGTAGCTATCGCATTCCTGCAGCCGCCCTGGATATCGCGACGCTCTCTAAGCGGGTCGGAGGACAAAACGCGTTAAACGAGGTCATTGTGCGTATTTCGATTGCAAAGGCGGACGGGACAAAATACGGTCATCCGAATGTCGTCGGCCATCCGATCGAGTTCTCCGTTATCGCCGAATACGCGGGAGCGCATGCCGAGATCGAAGAGTTTGCCGGCTATGTAGAACGGGTGCTTCCGATTCCGGCGGGAACGGATAGCGTAACGACCGCGGTCGTACTCGAGCCGGACGGCACGATCCGACATGTCCCAACCCGAATTGAGACGATTGGGGGGCAGCGGGCAGCGATTGCAGGCAGTTTGACGAACAGCGTTTACGCGCTTGTCTCGCATTCGTCAGCGTTCCGAGACGCTGCGAATCATTGGGCAAAAAGCGAAATCAACGACTTGGCATCGCGTTTGATTGTACGGGGCAACGATAACGGAGAGTTTCTGCCTGGAGCTTCGGTCACAAGAGCGGAATTCGCGGCGATTTTGACGAGGGCGCTCGGACTGCCCGAGCACGGAGCGGGGTCCACCGGTTATTCGGACGTTGCAGCGAACGCATGGTACGCGGGGGCTGCGGCGCAGGCACGGAAATACGGAATCGTCGAGGGGGACGGACAGGGCAAATTCCGGCCTTCAGCGGCGATCACGCGGGAGGAGGCGGCCGTTATGCTGGCCCGGGCGATGAAGCTGACAGGACTGAACGACGGAGGCGCAGCCTCGGACTCGTTCGTGTCAGAGAAGCTGGCCGAATTCCGGGATGCGGGAGACGTTAGCCCGTGGGCCCGACAGGCGCTGGCACTCGGAGTACACGAGCGTCTGCTGCAAGGAAACCAGGCGGCTCTGCTGCCCAAGAATGCCATCACTCGTGCGGAAACGGCGGTTATCGTCAGCCGATTGCTGCAGTGTTCCGGCCTTATCGACTGACAATATCTGCTATATAACAAAGGAAGCCGCCTCATTTGGGTCTTGAGACCCGGGGGCGGCTTCCGTTCTTTTTGCCTAAAGATGAGCCCTCATTCAGCCGATGATACTATATAAGGTAAGAGATGGCTTGCCGGTTCAGGTTGAAGTCACGACTAACTTCAGGGTGGGCTACGATGGAACTGATGAATTGCGACAGATGCGGCAAGCTTCATGTGCAAAGACTGGATATGCTCTGCAAGGAATGCCAGCAGGTCTATCTCGCGGAGTCGCATCTCGTCAAAGAATATGTCAAAAATCATCCTGGATCAACGCTCATGGATGTCGTCCGGCATACGGGGCTTCCTTTGAAATGGATTAAAGAGATGCTGAAATAGGCTCGCCCCGGCTCAGCAGAGACATTCCGGTTCGCCGCCCTTCTGAGCCGTCGAAGCTTCGCTCTCAACTGGGGAGGAGGCGTTCTCAGGCAAACCGCCGCTTCGTTCATACGCGATCAAGGCGTGCGTAGCGTGACTGAGCACCGCTCCGGCTCGCGTGGAAGCTGCGACGAGCACGGCCTCGACGATTTCTTCGCGCGTGCCGCCCAGCTTCCGGTATTTTCGAACATGGTTATCGATACAGTAGGGACAGCCGGTCACGTGGGCAACGGCGACGGCGATTAATTCCTTTGTTTTTAAGGGAACGACGTTCGAGGCCTGATAGACGTCGTTCTCGAATTTCAGGAACGAATCGGCGGCTTTCGGGGCAAGCCCGATCAGCTCCGGAATCCGCTCCAAATTCGCTGGCTTGTAATAAGCGTCCATATGAATCCTCCTTGGATTATCGATTTCGTCTTGATCATATCGCAAGGAAGAATCGATTGCCGTGACTAAGTCACACTCGCGAATCGGCGATTCGCTGCAGCTTTGCCGGGTCCAGCAGGACGACTTGCCCCCGCTGCAGTTGAATCGCTTCTTGGCTTTGGAACGCCTTTAACGTACGGGAGACGACTTCCCGGGCGGTGCCGAGCTCGGCCGCGATTCGATCGTGCGTCAGGCGCAAGGGAGCGTCGAAATGTTGAAGCTGAGCCTGCGCGAGCAGAAAATCGGCCAGACGGACCGGAATCGGCTGGAAAGCGATTTTGCCAAGCAGCGAGGCGACGTCGGTAATCCGGCCGACGAGCTGCCTGTAGACGAATTGCCGGATCGGCTTGCATTCGTCGATCCAAGAGATAAACTCCGCAGCCGGAACGGCGACGACCTCCGTAGGCACCTCGATCGCCGCGGAAGCTTCGTATTCCGTCTCTCCGATCACGCTGGCCATCATTAGCGGGCAGCATTCTCCGCCGAAAGCGCGATATAGCGTGACTTCCCGTCCCGAGGAAGGACATAACTTGTAGATGCGAACTCCGCCGCTGACGATAAACAGGGCGTGCTCCAGCAGCTTGCCTTCCCGAACGGAGTGGGGAGTATCGGGCGTGATCGAGACGAGCTCAGAGCGTCGCCATTTATCGTCGGGAACGGATGCAAAGCAGGGGAACAGCAGACGAATGCGGGACAGCTGTGCGTTACTAATCATAGGAATAGAGACTCCTTAGGAGATAAATGGCGCCATGCTATAAAACATTCCACTTTTGCGCGGCGAATCCTTTTAGCCGAAAAGGCGAACCTCAGCCCATTGCATTCCTGACATCCGTTCGGTTATAATTAGACCAACTGGTCGGTCTAGGGGGTTGTAAGCATGGTCAGAGGACGGTCCGACGGAGAAGAAACGAAAAGAAGAATTACCGATAAAGCGAAGCAGCTATTTATCCGTAAAGGCTTCGGAGCGGTGTCGATGAACGAAGTATGCGAGGCGGCCGAGGTCAGCAAAGGCAGCCTGTACCACCACTTCAAGAGTAAGGACGAATTGTTCCTGCAAGTCTTAGAAGAGGATTCGGAGCAGTGGAGCCAAGAGTGGGAACGGCTTCGGGTAGAGGCGGGCGGCGTGGAAGACCAGTTCTATGCGTTGGCCGAGCATTATGCCAACGACTTTCAGAATCCGCTTCTTACGGCCCAGGAGGAATATTCCCGGAGTCGACTTATCACCGATGAAGTTCTGGAGAGGCTGCTGAGAATTGCCGACAGCAATTCTCAGGCATGTCGAAGCGTATTGCGCGAAGGAATGGAGAAGGGCGAACTGACCAACGGGGATCTTGATCGCTTGGTCATCTTGGTCAGCAGCATGATGGAGGGATTGGGCAAGCTGATCTACATGCCCGATTTTGGCAAGGATCAGGACAAGATCAGACCGTATTACCGGGATGCGGTTAAGCTATTGCTGGAAGGCATTCGTGCCAAGCGGAATTAAATATTCGACAGCTTGGCATTTTTTTATAGCTATTAACTAGACCGAATGGTCGGTCTAAAAGGTGGGAGAGAGCTATGCTAATCAAAAATCGCACGTTTCGTCTCATTTTCGCATCGGATCTTCTTCAGCAAATGGCCATCTGGATCCGCAATATGGCTTTGCTGTATTTTGTGCTGGAACGGACGAACGGGGATAAGTTCGCTGTGTCGTTGCTGTCTATCGTCGAATACGCGCCGATCTTCGTTTTCTCCATCGTAGGAGGGCTGTTCGCCGACAGATGGAACCCGAAGCGGACGATGATCGCGGGCGACCTGCTCAGCGCGGCGTCCATTCTCGTCATTATCGCCTTGATCGCCGCAGATGCTTGGCAGTCCTTGTATGCCGCGGTCTTTATATCCGCAATCCTTAGCCAATTTTCACAGCCATCCTCCGCTAAAATTTTTAAGGCCCGCATCCCCGAAGATCAGGTTCCGACAGCAATCGGGCTGACGCAAAGCATGAGCTCGTTGTTCCTAATTCTCGGTCCGGTTGCGGGGACCGCGATCTACCAATGGGCCGGGTTAAAGGCGTCCTTGATCGTCCTGCCCGTTCTGTTCCTGATGTCGGCTGCGGTGCTGGCCTTGCTGCCCAGAGACGTCGGCGCTGTGGAAAAGTCCAATTCCACGCTTCGCGACGATATGAGCGAGGGATTTCGCTTCGTAAAGTCCGAGAGCGGGCTGAAGAAGCTGTTTCTTTCCTTCGCGTTAATCGGCCTGGGGGCAGGACTGGTACAGCCGCTGGAAGTGTTCATCGTGACGGAGAGATTGGGGCTGTCTCCCGACAACGTGCAGTGGTTCGCGGCTGCGGACGGCTTCGGCCTGCTGCTCGGGGCTTTGATCGCAGCCGGTTTCGCGAAGCTGCTGAACGCCCGTTATCTGCTCCCGACGGCGATTATTTTTCTAGGCGTAACCTATGTCGTCGAGGCATTGTCGGTCTGGCCGGTGCTGACAGGGGTATTCCGTTTTGCGAACGGCGTTTTGCTGGCGATTCTTAATACTGCAGTTGGCAGCTATGTGATCGCGAAAATTCCGGGCGAGATGGTCGGAAGGGTGAGCGGCATCGTCACTCCGCTCTCGATGGGAGCTCTGCTGCTGGGAACGACGATGTCCGGTCCCTTGAGCCATTACTCGGGCATCTATATCGCGTATTTCGCAGCGGCCGTTCTGTGCGCGCTGTCAGCCTTGCCCACCTTCGGGCTGAGATTGATGCAGAAGTCTCCCGGCGTGGAGGAGGAAAAAGGGACTGTCGCCCAAAGTTAATCTCTATCTGGCCGACATCCGTGCTCGGCGACTTCGAACCTTTTTCGCCCGCCGGACCAATATAGACGAGAACCGATCAGGAGGTGCCTTATGCAGGACAGCGAATTGCAGCCGTGGCTCGAACGGATGATCCAGGGAGACGGGGATGCTTTTCGCCGCATCTACGAGCTGACCAAGGACGACGTCTATCGCTTGCTCGTCTTTCTGTTGAACGACAGGGAAGACGCCGGCGATGTGATGAGCGAGGTATATCTCAGCCTGCACCGTTCGCTGTCCGGCTATCGGCCCGAGCAGTCGTTTCGCAAATGGCTGAACGGTATCGCAGTGCGTCAGGCGAGCAATTGGAAGCGCAAGCTGTGGCGCAGAATGCGCCTGTTCGAACGGGTGAGCGCGGTAAGCGGCAGCCCCGAGGGGGATTGGCCGACCGAAGAGCGAACGCTTGCCAAGGAGTCGAGCCTGGAGCTGTTGACGCTGGTGGACAGACTGCCCTACAAGCTGAAGGAAGTCGTCGTGCTTCGGCACTATCGCGAGTATTCGCTGGAGGAGATTGCAGAGACGCTGGGCATTCCGGTCGGTACGGTCAAGTCGAGGCATCATTCGGCGCTCGGCAAGCTGCGTCAGTGGATCGGACAAGACATGTTCCTTGGGGAGGCTGCGGTTCATGCGGATTGAAGATCGGATAAAAGTCGCTTATCGCGAAGAGGCGGGCGCAATTTCCGTACCGGCTTTGGCCGATAAGAGGGCAAGAGCGCGGATCGAACGGCTGCTCAAGACGAAGCAGGGAAGAAGCGCGACGCTGAGCCGCAGAGCGGTTAAGTGGGCCTTGGCCGGATCGCTTGCCCTGCTGGTGATGGGATTTACTGCGCAATATTTCGTGCGGATCGGAGACGATCGCTTCAGCATGGAGATGGCGATTGTCGACGAAGTTAAGTTTGACGCGCACACGGCAAATCTTGTACGGCAGCAGTTGCAGACGGTAAGGAACCAACTGGCGGTCGGAGAGAAGGCGCTCGTCTACTCCCGGGAGATGGAGTCGCTGCTACCGGACTATTGGAGCAAGAATCTATATTATGCGGAATATGTGAGTAACCCGTATCTGTTTACGGACTATGGGCAGTGGAAGGAACGGTTGGCCGATCTCGTGCCGCAGCTTGTCCTTCCGGACGAGCGGAGCAGCGGGCTTGTATTTGTCAGCGGGAAGGACGAGCTGGCCTTCGGAGGGTTCGTGACCGAAATGGATGTCGCCAAGCGGTTGCAGACAGAGGTGGCGGACAAGGGGACGGCGCTTGCTTGGGAGAAGATCACGAGAAGCGAGTCGTTGTTTGACTCGTATACGTCGTCCTACAAGGACGCGAGCGGAGATGAGCTGTCATTCACCGTCCAGGTTAATAAGGAAGGCTCCAAGTTTGTCAGTCTGACGCAGGCCCAGTCGGAGAAGCTTAAGCTGAGCGACGGCCGTGAAGCGCTGTATGCGTTTAACGACAAGTTCCTGTACAGCGATACGAACCGGTATGTCAGCCTGAGCTGGGTCGATACGCAGGCGGAGTCTCCCGTCCTGTACACGCTCGGCAGCTTCTCGCTATCGATGACGAAGGAGCGATTGATCGCTGTTGCCGAGTCCATGGCTGCCCAACAAATCAAGGCAAAGCCGGCCGCGTAGGGCTGAAGCTGCCTCAAACCATAATCGCCCTCTACTTGGCCTTTGGCCAGGCGGAGGGCGATCTTCTTTATTAATGTCAGTTCTCGCACGCTCCGGCGTTCCCTGCTTGCTTATATTCGCTCGGAGATAGGTCGGTCTCTTGCTTGAACACTTTGGCGAAGTAGGAATAGTTGGCGTACCCGACCTTGTTGGCCACGGCGAATACCGAGAGCTGCGTCGTGGCGAGCAGCTTTTTGGCGGCTTCGATTCGTGCGCCAATGATATATGCCCCGAGCGATACGCCGGTTTCTTTTTTGAACAGGCGGGCCAAATAGTCGGGATGAAGGAAAAAAACATCGGCCAGGCTGATTCGGGTCAAGTCTTCCCCGTAATGCGAATGAATATATTGTTTGATCTCCTCGGCCACGGTTCTGGGCTGGTCGGCGAAGTCGCGGTATGACATCGCGGTCCGGACAAGATCCTGCAAATAAGCTTCCATATCTTCGATAGAATTCAAGGAGCGGGCCAGCAGCTGCTCTTTGGCCTTGCCCTTGTACAACTGATGCGCCTGAATGCCTTTGGATTTGAGGAAGGCGTACACGAGCTGCATGATATCGATCCGGAACAGAGCGAGCGTAGAGGTTGAGACGTGATTTTCATTGGAATGTTGATTGAGATATAGTGTTGTATCCTGAAGAAAAGCATCGGGCCGGTGGTGCTCTAAATGACTCTCGAGTCGGGGGAGATCCGGCGGGGTATAGACTTCTTCCGATGGGTGGTCGCCTCGCTCCACGAGAAAAATCTGATTGCGACGTTTGGCGAACCCTTCATTCAACTGCAGCAGTTGGCGGAAGCCGCCGCTGACGGTTTCAAGTGCGGCAGCTACTCCGACGATGCAGCAAGCATCGCACTTCAAAGACTGATTCGCCTGTTGAATGAACGAGTCGCACAATTGTTCAAGCGTCGATGCATCGGGCGAATGGCTCCTGGGGATTTGACCGCGAGGACATCATCGCCTCCATCAACGCTAAGGGACGGGACAATGCGCGCACCCCGATGCAGTGGGACGATACGCCGAACGGCGGATTCACAACCGGGACTCCGTGGCTGCGGGTGAATTCCAACTACGCATCTATAAACGCGGCTGCCGCGTTGGCTGACTCGAACTCGATATTCCATACGTATAAACAACTGATTGCGCTCCGCAAAGCCAATCCGATTATCGTATGGGGCGACTACGAGTTGATCGAGGAAGGACCGGAGCAGTTATTCCTGTACCTCCGTCGGTACGAAGGACGTACGTGGGCGGTCGCGGCTAACTTCGGCGGCGCAGCGATATCGGCTAGCGTTCCCTGGTTGGGTCACAGCGAAGCGATCATCATTGCCAACTATGAGAGAACGTTGGTGGATTTTGCGCAACTAGACCTCCAGCCGTTCGAAGCGTTTGCGGTTGAGCTGGCTCAGGTAAACTAGCTAAATCGTCAGACAGCGTCGATGAAGCGACACGTTTATATCGCCTGCGTTACCCAAAAGGGGTTTTTCTTTTATTTTCTGACGGTCAGCATATCCTTTACCGAGCGCCATTCCGCGAGATGCTTCTCCAGATCGGCGATCAGCGTATCCACGTCCCGGGAGAATTGCTGCAGCTCGATGCCTTCCAGCTCCGGCAGGTCGGACGGAGACAGCGGGCCGGGAGGAGGCAAGGTGGCAAGCAGCAGGTTCAGCATGTCCTCGACGAAGCTGCCGGACGTAGGCTCCTCGTCTTCATCCGATTCAGGCGTCTCTTCCGCCAGGCCGGAGAGCATAGGCATGGCGAGCTGAACGGTTTCGGAAGTTACTCTTGCCCTTGCTCTCGGCAGATCGACAGCCGATCTTTCCTCCGCCGCGGGTGGAACCGGCGCCTGAGTGCCATTCTCCACTACCGAATTTTCCGGAGGCGCTATGTAAGGCCCCTCCTTGGGCATCGCGCTTTTGGCTCTTTCCTTGCGGTTGTGCTCGTACGTCGACCAGGTTTCGAGCAGCTGGTATCCCGTCTTAAACAGCAGCTTGCCCTTTGTCGCGTCGGAAATTTCCTTATCCTTGAACAAGCGCGCGATCCGCTTCACATCGGTGACGGGCATCTCGTCTTCGGCCATGATAAGCGCCAGAGAATCGCGATATTCCATTGGCAAGTCCTTGAGCGCTATCACTTGATCCTCGGTCAGCCGTCCCTTCTTAATCTCGGTGCCGGCGGAGATCAGTTGGCGGACGGCGGGGCTGAACTTCAACAGCTCCAGCTTGTTCTTAATATAGTTTTCCGGCTTGCCCAGCTTGCTGGACAAATACTTGACCGAGCTGCTGAACTTCGGATCGGTCAGCAGCTTATTGAAAGCTTCGGCTTCCTCGATCGGAGAGAAGCCTTGCCGAGTCAAGTTTTCCGCGATCTGCTCCAGATAGATTTCCATCTCGTCCGTCGCTTCGGATACGATGCACGGAATCGTCGGCAGGCTCAGCGCGGTGCAAGCTTTGTAACGCCGGTTGCCGTAAATGATTTTGTAGCGCCCGTCCGGGGTTTTGCGGACTTTAATGGGCGATAGCAGCCCCATCTCTCCAATGCTGTTCATTAGCTCCTGCAGAGCTTCGTCGTCGAACTGGTAGCGGGGCTGCTCTTTATCTTCATCGATTAAATGCGTAGCAATCGGAATAATGTCCATGCTTGGTCTCCTGTCTATGAATTCTTATAAGGACGAGCCAGTGGGAACATCTGTATTATAGCTCAGCGACGCGACGATGGGAATAAAGCTTGAAGTTTCAAAATCGCTCGTACTATGATAGGAGGATGCAAAATAGACAAGGAGATCGTTATTTTGAACAGATATCAAGACAGACTTGCGGCTGGGACGGGAGAGCGCGGCAGCGCCGGACGGCTCTGGTATGTGGCGCTGCTCGGATCGTTGTCGGCCTTCGGACCTTTATCTCTTGATTTGTACTTGCCGGCGCTGCCGGGATTGGCGGAAAATCTGCACACGAGTTCGTCCTACGCGCAGCTCAGCTTGACCGCTTGTATGATCGGACTGTCGGTCGGCCAACTGTTCGCCGGCGCGCTCAGCGACTTTCGCGGCCGTAGAGGACCGCTGCTGATCGGAGTGGCGGTCTACGCCGTCGCTTCGTTGCTGTGCGCCTTCAGTCCGTCGATTGGCGTACTGATCGCGCTCCGGTTTGTGCAAGGCTTGGCAGGATCGGCGGGCATCGTCATTTCCCGGGCGATTGTCCGGGATCTGTATTCCGGCTCCGAGCTGACGAAATTTTATGCGATGCTCATGCTGGTTAACGGCGCAGCGCCGATCTTGTCGCCGGTCGTCGGTGGGCAGCTGCTGAAGTTTACGTCATGGGAAGGACTATTCATCGTGCTCGCCGCTTGGGGAGTCGTCACGCTGCTCGCCGTCTTTTTCGGTTTGCGCGAGACGTTGCCGACGGAAAAAAG
Source organism: Cohnella sp. LGH (assembly GCF_017671885.1). NCBI lineage: Bacteria > Bacillati > Bacillota > Bacilli > Caryophanales > Paenibacillaceae > Cohnella > Cohnella sp. LGH. The sequence goes on along the minus strand of NZ_CP072117.1, from coordinate 7,439,920 downwards.
GATGACGGGCGGGCTGAAGACGACATTCTCGACGTTCCGCACCCTGCTCGGAGATCGGCTGTTTATGGGGTATGCGTTGTCGCAGGCGCTGGTGACGGCGGCCATGTTCGCTTATATCTCGGGCTCGCCGTTCGTGCTGCAGAACATTTACGGTGTATCTCCGCAGCTGTTCAGCTTGTTTTTCGCCATTAACGGCGTAGGAATAATAATTGCGGGACAAACGGCGGGGAGATTGGCGGGAAGAATAGGGGAGAAGAAGCTGTTTGTGACCGGTCTGCTGCTCGCTATGCTCGGGGGCTTGGCTCTGTTGGCCGTCATCCTTGCAGGCGGAGGTCTAATCGCGCTGCTCGTGCCGCTCTTCTTCGTCGTCTCCAGCGTCGGTCTCGTCGGCTCGGCCGGTTTTACTCTGGCGATGAGCAAGCATGGGCATGCGGCCGGAAGCGCTTCGGCGCTGCTCGGATTGCTGGCGTTTCTGTTCGGCGCGGCGCTGGCGCCGCTGGTCGGCGTAGCGGGAAGCGCGAACGCACTGCCTATGGGCCTGCTGATCGCCGCGGCGAACGTCGGCGCAGTCGCTTGTTACCTCTTTATGGTTCGCGCAGTTGAGCAAAAGAGTCAAAAGCTGTAAGGTTAAGATATATTAAATGAACTGAGATACTGTAATGATTAGATCCCTTTCGGAATGCAACGGGACTTCTCTTCACAGGAAGGAGCGGCCTATGATCGCGCAATCCCCTCAAGACATCGACCAATTGAAGAAAATCGGCAAAATCGTGGCCCTAACGATTGAGGAAATGAAAAAGCGGACGCAGCCCGGAATGACGACGAGGCAACTCGACTTGATCGGCCGGGACGTACTGCTGTCGCACGGAGCGGCGTCCGCTCCGATGAAGGACGTGCAATTCCCCGGCTATACGTGCATCAGCATTAACGAAGAGGTTGCTCACGGCATTCCCGGGGACCGGATCATTCAAGCCGGCGACCTGGTGAACGTCGACGTATCTGCAGAGCTGGAAGGCTATTACGCCGATGCCGGGCAATCGTTTCAGGTGGCTCCCGTCGAGACCGAAGTGGATCGTCTGTGCCGACATACGTACGCGACGATGATGAAGGTAATCTCCGGTTTGAAGGGCGGCGTCAAGCTGAACCAGATCGGCAAAACGATGCAGGAGGAAGCAAAGCGGGGTGGCTACCGCATTATCGAAAATTTGTGCAGCCACGGCGTAGGCAGAAGCTTGCATGAGGAGCCCTTCGAGATTTTGCCCTATTCCGAGCCGCGCGACCGAAGAGTGCTGAAGGCGGGCCAGGTCATTACGATAGAGCCGTTCGTCTCGACGGGGGCGACCTATGTCGACCAGCAGGCGGACGGCTGGACGCTTAAAGTGCCCGATCGCAGCCGCGTCGCGCAGTTTGAGCATACGATCATTATTACGAACGGCAATCCGATCATTACGACCGTTTGTTAAACGGCTGACGGAACGGGAGAGTAACGAAAGATGTCGAAAACGAAAACGAAGCATTACGTCGTATGGGTCGGACGCAAGCCCGGGGTGTACGATAGCTGGGCGGAGTGCCAAAAGCAAATCAACCAGTTCGACGAGGCGAAATACAAGTCCTACGAATCCAAGGCGACCGCGGATCAAGCGTACCGGGAAGGCTGGAAGAAGCATTGGGGCAGCGGCAAAAAGACCGGCTCCGCCAAAGCCGGGGCAGGAGAGAGCCTGGGGGAGGTCGACTACGATAGCATCTCCGTCGACGTAGGCACAAGAGGCAATCCGGGACCGGTGGAATACAAAGGCGTGGACACGAAGACGGGGGAGGTGCTGTTCGCGGTAGGTCCGATCGCCAAAGGAACGAACAATCTCGGAGAGTTCCTCGCAATCGTGCATGCGCTGGCCTATTTGAAGAAAATCGGCAGCGGCAAAACGGTCTACAGCGACTCCGTCAACGCGATGAAATGGGTCAAGCAGAAGGAAGTATCCACTACGCTCCCGAGGGACGAGACGACACGGGAAATCTGGGATCTGATCGACCGCGCGGTCCGCTGGCTGAAGACGAACAGCTACCCCAACAAGGTACTCAAATGGCAGACGAAGCAATGGGGCGAGATCAAAGCGGATTACGGCCGGAAATAAGAATAGGCAATTCATCATTCGCATTCGGGGGTATAGCGTTGAAGGCATTGAGTAAAGCGGCAACGAAAGCTCCGATCTTACGTGGGCGAACGTAAATAGCCAATCGCAGAGACGCAAAACAAATCCCCCTCGCCATGACCGCGGCGCCGCCGACGGTTCGCTCAAGGGGGATTTGCCGCTAGGAGCGGAATTCCGTGCGGCTGCCGATATCCGCGCTATCGTTTGGCGGATGGGGATGGAGCGGAATCCGTTCTGTAGACGACCAAGATCGCGCTGCGCTGCTCGCTGATATTGTTCAAGCTCGGTTTGCTGATCGAGCTGTAGCAGATGTTGATCACTTGCTCGTCCTTCAGCTCGGCGAGAAATTCGTTCACTCTTTTCTCGGCCAGGGAGCTGTCGCTATCCACAAATTCTTTGACTCTAATCATGGGAAATCCCTCCAATCGTAGCATTGACGGAGCCAGCTCTGATGACAGAACGTCCGTCGTTTTCTTTAAAGCCGAGGCTGCCCGCTGCGCGACAGCGTATTCCGTTCCCAGAATACGCCGTCCGAGTACCCTTGAATAGAGGCGTCTTGCTCGGCCAGTCGCAGTCTCTTCTCCGTCAGGCAGCAGTAAGATTCGTCGATCTCGACGGTGACGAACTGCCGGTTCAGCTTTTTGGCGACGACGGCCGTCGTGCCCGCTCCACCGAAAGGATCGAAAACGACGTCGCGCTCGTCCGAGCTGGCTAGAATGATTTTGGCCAGCAGCTTCTCCGGCTTCTGTGTCGGATGATCCGTGTTTTCGGCCATGGACCAGAAGGGCACCGTCAGATCGGTCCACAGATTGGAAGGATGCGTAAGGCGGTACTTGCCGTCCTCGCCTTCCGCCCAGTCCTTCGGCACGCCATGAGCCGTCCGATAAGGGGCGATGACCCGCCGCTTGAGCTTGACGCGATCGACATAGAACTTGTAGTCGGTCGATTTCGTGCAGTGCCAAATATCCTCCGAGGCGTTCTTCCAGTTCGAGAGCGCTCCCCGCCCTTTTTCCCGTTCCCATGTAATCCGGTTAATGACGTTAAGATAGCTGGAAGCGATCTCGAAGATCGAATGGCTGGATCGCCAATCTCCGCATATGTAGACGGTCGCGCCGGGCTTCAGAATGCGCATAAGCTTGCCGAACCAGCCGTCCAGCCATTCCGCGTACTCCCGATGATTCATACGGTTAAAGGTTTGGCCGTTAAAATTTTTCGTCAGATTGTACGGAGGATCGATGAACAGCAAATCTACGAACTCGTCCGGCAAATAATCGATCGCCTCGAACAGATTTTGGCAGACCGTGCGGTTCAGCAGCTGCTCCGCCTCCATCGGCGCCGCCAACGAGATCAGCCGTGCGCGATATTCCGTTCTCTCGGCTTCGCTGAGCGCCATCGTTTTATTGCGTTTCGCGCGTTCTTTTCCACTCTCGGGCATGGAGCAGCACCTCCCAACATTAGTAAGCTTAGATTCCCCTATCATATAAGATACTAGAGCGGGTTATCAACAGCGCGCATTTATTTTCGGGAAAGACCGAACCCTTTCGACAGGAATTGCGTCTATAACAAGAGGGAAAACTTATTTCTTAGAGAGGAAGTATTTCGATGCAGCCTATTTCTATATTGAGAGTGTCGAGAAAAACAATGACCTGGGCCGTTGCGGCGGCAATTGCGATCGCCCCTTTGCTCCCGTCCGGGGATGCGGCCAACGCGGCGGCGAGCCGTTACAAGATCATCGAGCAAGCGATCGACGTGAACGGCACGGCGGTTACCCTGCCTGCGATTAATTCGGAAGGCACGACCTATGTCGCCTTGCGCAGTCTTAACAATCAGATCGGCTTGACGACGAAATGGAACAAGACAAGCAATACGATCACCGTAACCGGCCGCGACCGGGAGCTTGTGCTGAATCTGGGCGACGGCAGCGCAGTGTTGAACGATCAGCAAATTTACGGCCTTCCGGCTATCGTTCAGAGCGGCACGAGTTACGTTCCGTTCAGATTTCTGCTTGAGCGAATGGGCTACGGCGTTGCCTACGACCCCGCGACCAAAGGAATCGGAATCGAGGAGATCCGGGAAAATTCGCTGACTATTGAGACGCAGGCGATCAAGGAGGATAAAAAGCGCCAATCGATCCTGGTGCATTATCCGCAAATCGCCGGCTATGCCAACGAAGACGCGCAGAAGAAAATCAACGAACTGCTGAAGAAGGACGCCGAGCTGAACGTCGAGCTGGCCAAGGAGTCGCTCGCCAATGCGCTTGAAGGAGACGACGGCTCTTACGAGGTTACCTTCGATGGAACCTACACGGTTTCCTACAACGAGCAAGACAAGCTGAGCCTGTACGTCGATTATTATATCTATACCGGGGGCGCTCACGGGTCGACGGCCCGCGTCACCTACACGTTCGATTTGAAGACGGGCAAGCTGCTCTCCCTTGCGGACGTGACCGGAGGCAAGGCCAAATACGTGTCGATCATTAATTCTCACATCCAAAAACAGATTCAAGCGCGCGGCCTTCAACTGTTGGCTCCGTTCAAGACGATCGAGCCGGATCGCGATTTCTTCCTCAAGCATAACGGCATCGTCGTCTATTTCGGTCAGTACGAATATACGCCTTACGCGGCGGGAATGCCGGAGTTCGAAATTCCTTATTCCGCGTTTGAATAACGGACCGACCGCCGTAATATAGGTCTTCGAATAGGCTGCTCCTAAGCAAACTCTCACCGCCGGCTGGGCGGATGGGACGATTGCTAGGGGCAGTCTTTTTTTCCAGTAGATAACTGCAAAACGCCGCCGAGTTAATCCTCCGATGACATTGATCGGTATAATTAATAGGATAACGATAAAAGGAGCTCTCGCATGTCCGGTTCTCCACTAGTTGAAATCGCTTATGAACAAATACGTCACAATCTGCTGAACGCGGATTACGCTCCGGGAATGCTGCTATCCGAGAGCGAGCTGGCGGCGCAATTGAATATGAGCCGTACGCCGATCCGCGATGCGATCCGGCTGCTGGAGAAGGAAGGCTTCGTGCAGACATTGTCCAAGCGCGGCATTCGCGTGAACGCGATCGAGGTTCAGGAACTGTTCGATATTTTCGATCTGCTGACCGCGCTGTATCTGTATACGCTAGACGTCGTGGAGCAGTATAGCGGCGAGATTAACCTGCCGAAAATGAAAACGCATCTGGATGCGTTGATCGAAGCCAGCGACCTTAAAAAATATCGCGATTATTACGAGAACGGTCTGCTGTTTATGCGGACGCTGCTGGAGACGATTCATAATCGTCATATTCTTCAAACCTTCGACGCTTACAAGGACAAAATTTTATTTTTCGTCGTCGTTCATCGTTCCTACAAGCGGCCGAATCGGCCGTTCACGGGAAGAGTCGTCTATACGGAGCTTTACGAGCGGCTGAAGGAAGGGGATATTCAAGGGGCGAGACAGACGCTTCGGAATTCCAAGTGGCACGTGCGGGACGAAGTAATTCGAGGCGGCATGGATTAAGGCATATCCAAGAAAAAAGGGGCTGTCCCCTAAGCAGGACTGATTAAGATGATCGATAAACAAAAAGCAAGGAGTATACACCGCCCGTAGACTGCCTCATACGCTCCTGAAACTACCTTGTAACGGGTTTACCCATTCAGGTTTCAGGAGCGTATAGCATCGGAGGGAGGTATATACTCCTTATTCTTACTTGATGGTTTCAGGTTCAGGGATTGCGGCGCCGCGAGTGTCCACGGTAACCTTCTTCATCACCTGATCGGTTTTCGGACGATCGTTGGCGCCGCGCGGCGTGTTGACGATCTCCTGTGCGACCTCAATGCCTTCGATGACTTTGCCGAAGGCTGCGTATGCGCCGTCCAAGTGCGGAGCGTCGGCGACCATAAGGAAAAACTGGGAGCCTGCGCTGTTCGGATTGCCCGAGCGAGCCATGGAAAGAACGCCAGTCGTATGCTTCAAGTCGTTCTTGATGCCGTTTTGCGAGAACTCGCCTTCGATCGAATATCCGGGACCGCCCATGCCGGTTCCGTCCGGGTCTCCGCCCTGAATCATGAATCCGGGAATAACGCGATGAAAGATCGTTCCGTCGTAGAAGCCTTTGCTCACGAGGGAAACAAAGTTGTTAACCGTGTTCGGCGCAATTTCCGGATAGAGCTCGACTTTAATCGTTTTGCCGCTGTCCATCTCGATCGTAACGATCGGGTTGTTTGATCCGCCCATTGTAGAATCCTCCTTTTGTTTGCCTCCGCATCCCGTTGCGATCAACAGAAGCGCGAATACCGCAAGTAGAGATACAGACAATCGATGACTTCCTGATTTCAAGCTCGAGTCCCCCTTGTCCATTATATCCTTTCGTATCATATCATCTGCGCGAGCAGGAATCCACTAAGGAAGCGATGATCATGTTGACTTCTGCCGCTGCGGTTTTTTCCATCGCGAAGACTCCCATCCTCGGACAAGAAGGGGTACAATAGGAGGGAGTGCTTATGTAGAAGCTGACATAGGGTTACGGAAGCGGACGCATTCCGTCCGTCGGAGGACAACGAACTATGAAATCCGTTTTTCAAGTGTTGGGCAAGTACCGGGTTGCCGCCTTTACGGCGATATTCCTGATGTTGGTCGAGCTTGCCGTCGAGCTGGTTCAGCCGATGCTGATCTCCAGAATTATCGACGACGGCATCGGACCGCGCAACGCACAGGTCGTCATTTTATGGGGAGCGGTGCTGGTAGGAGGAACTCTGCTTGCCTTCGGCGCCGGAATTTTAAGCTCCTTCTATGCGGCGCATGTCAGCCAAAGTCTGGGCTACGACATTCGCGAGAAGCTATACGGCAAAGTGCAATCTTTCTCTTACGCGGTGTTTAACCGCTTTGCGCCATCTTCGCTGATTACCAGACTCACGAACGACGTTACGCAAGTACAGGATACTGTTTTTATGGGTCTTAGGTTTATGCTGCGCGTTCCGCTAGTCGTAATCGGAAGCGTCATCATGGCGCTGATCGTGCAGGTGGAGCTGGGTTCGCTGCTGGTGCTGACCGTGCCGATTCTCGTTCTTTTTATTTTGTGGATGGTGAAAAAAGCCGCCGAAATGTTCGCCAGAGTTCAGAATCGTCTCGATGCGGTTAACGGGGTTATGCAGGAAAATTTGACGGGGATGCGGCTGATTCGGGTGTTCGTGCGCGGAGAGAGGGAGACCGAGCGCTTCGCTCAGCGCAGCGGCGAGCTGATGCAGAGCCTGACGTCGGCTCAGCGACTGACGGAGATGACGCAGCCGTTTATCGTTCTGATCATGAACGCGGGGATCATCGCGGTGCTGTGGTTTGGGCACTTGGACATTCAAGCCGGCAGCGCAACGACCGGAGAAGTGGTAGCCGTTGTGAACTACTCGCTGCGGACGGCGGGCGCATTGTCCGCTCTGTCGATGCTGGTGGCGGCGTTCTCCAGGGCGCGTGCTTCGGCCGGACGCATCGAAGAAACGCTCCTTACGGAAAGCGGGGAGGATGGCCGCGAAAGCGATTCGGCTAGTGTCGGCGGCCAAGCGGGGATCGAAGACGCAAGCGTTGCGTTCGATCGGGTTTCCTTCCGCTATCCGGATACGGAGGCGCTCGCGCTGGAGGAAATTTCTTTCCGGGCCGAAGCGGGCGATTCGGTGGCGATTCTCGGAGCGACGGGGGCGGGAAAATCCTCCCTGGCCCAGCTGATTCTTCGCTTGTACGAGGAAGAGTCGGGAACGATCCGGATCGGCGGCAGAGACGCGCGCGAATGGGACGTACGGGAGCTTCGAGACGCTATCGGTTATGTGCCGCAGGAGGTTGTGCTGTTTACGGGCACGATACGGGATAATATCGCCTGGGGCGCCCCGGAGGCCAACGAAGAGGCGATCGTCGAAGCGGCCAAGCAGGCGCAGATTCACGAGACGATCGTCGGCCTGCCGCAGGGCTACGATACGATGCTGGGGCAGCGCGGCGTCAACCTGTCCGGCGGCCAGAAGCAGCGCCTCTCGATTGCCCGCGCGCTCGTGCGCAAGCCGGCGATTCTGCTGCTGGACGACAGCACCAGCGCGCTGGACGTGCGCACGGAGGCTGCACTGCTTGAAGCGTTGGCAGGCATGGCCTGTACGACGTTCCTGATCACGCAGAAGATTAGCTCCGCCGTCAATGCGGATCTGATTCTGCTGCTGGACGACGGTCGTCTTATCGCGCATGGCAGCCATCGCGAGCTGCTGGCCAAAGACGTCTTGTATCGTCGCATTTACGAGTCGCAATACGGGGAGGAGGAGTCTCATGCGGAAGGCGCTAAGTGATCCCCTCCGTTACCCGAAATCGCAGGCGTTGGCGGAAAGAACACATGCAGTCAAGCAAGCAACCAAGCCTACAAAAGGCAAAGCGAAAAACTGGCAGGCGACCATAAAGCGAATATGGGGCTACCTTGCTCGCCGTAAAGCGATGCTCACTCTCGTTTTGTTAATGGTGATGATTAGCTCGGGTCTTTCGCTGCTCGGCCCATATTTAATCGGCGTCGCTATCGACCGATATTTGGAAGGGGCCGGAGGAACGCCTTGGCTGCTGTTCCTTGTAGCGCTTGCGGCGGTATACGTGCTGGGGTCCATTGCAGGATGGCTGCAGAACGTATGGATGATTTCGATTGCGCAGGAGACGGTCTACCGCATGCGGATGGATCTGTTTAAGCACTTGCATCGGCTGCCGATTCCGTTTTTCGCCAAGCGGCAGCGCGGAGAGCTGATGAGCCGGATGACCAACGATATGGATAACGTCAGCTCCACGCTCAACAGCTCGGCGATCCAGATCTTTTCCAGTGCGCTTATTCTGGTCGGGACCGTCGTCGTCATGCTGCTGCTAAGCCCGTTGCTTACCTTGTTGACGTTTCTAGTCGTACCGCTGATGTCCGCAGGCATGAAATGGATTACGCGCAGAACGGGGGTTCTGTTCAAGGAGCGCCAGCGCAATCTCGGAGATTTGAACGGATACGTCGAAGAGACGCTGTCCGCTCAACGCATCGTCAAAGCCTTCTCCAGGGAGGAGGCGGTCATCGGGGAATTCGGGGAGCGCAATGTTCGGATCAAGCAATCCGGCTTCTGGGCGCAGGCGATCTCCGGGTTCATTCCGAAGCTGATGAACGGCTTGAACAACTTGAGCTACGCCGTTATCGTCGGAGTCGGGGGCTTGCTGGCGATTCGCGGGACGATAACGATCGGCGTTATCGTCGTGTTCGTCGAGTATGCCAGACAGTTTACGCGTCCGCTTAACGATCTGGCCAACCAGTGGAATACGCTGCTCTCGGCCATTGCAGGTGCGGAAAGGGTATTCGAAATATTGGACGAGGACGACGAGACGAAGGACGAGGGAGACGCCGGTCCGATCGATGCGGTGCAGGGCGCAGTCTCGTTCTCCGACGTCTTCTTCTCCTACGATTCCGGAGAACAGACGTTGAAGGAGATCAGCTTCGAGGCGAAGCCGGGGGAGACGGTGGCGATTATCGGGCCGACCGGCGCGGGGAAGACGTCGCTGATCCAACTGCTCTCCCGGTTCTATGAGGCCGATTCCGGGGAAATAACGGTGGACGGTCGCGATATTCGCACGATTAAGCGAGCCAGCCTTCGTTCCCATATGGCTTTCGTGCTGCAGGACTCTTTCTTGTTCGAAGGAACGATTCGCGACAATATTCGTTACGGCAAACCGGAAGCGACCGACGAGGAAGTGGAGCGGGCCGCCAAGCTGGCGAACGCCCATTCCTTCATCAAGCGTCTGCCCGGCGGCTACGACAAGCTTTTGCACGGAGACGGCGGGGGCATCAGCCAAGGGCAGAAGCAACTGCTTGCGATCGCCAGGGCGATTCTGGCCGATCCGGCCATTCTGGTGCTGGACGAGGCGACGAGCAGCATCGATACGGTTACGGAAATTAAAATTCAGGAAGGTTTGCAGCGGTTGATGGAAGGCCGGACAAGCTTTGTCATTGCCCACAGATTAAACACGATCCGGCGCGCCGACCAAATTCTGGTGCTTAAAGACGGCAGGCTGCTGGAGCGGGGCTCCCACGAAGAACTGCTCTCCAAGCCCGGACTATACAACGATATGGTTCGAGGACAAGTGCAAATAGAGGGTTAAGCCAAGGGGCTTCCCTCTCTTTTCAATCCGAATATCTCTTAATAGGTATGGAGATTGTAGACGGTTTGCTGTAAGGTAGAGGCAGTTTTGGCGATATAGAAGAGAGATTCTATGGACAGGCGGTGGGGGAAAGGCATGAAGAAGAGATTCGTTCGGTTGTCCGGTATGTTGATGGCGGTTGCCTTGGCGCTCGGTCTGATCGGCGCGCTGCCGGGCCATTCAGTCGAAGCGGCTTCCGGTAAACCGATAGCGAAGTACGTGTCTCCGGAGCACATTGAGTTCGTCAGCTATAGCAAGCAATGGAACCAGAAGAAATTGAAGGCGCTGTACGCGGAACTGCTGAAGAATATGCACGGCGAGGAACTGTACGATTTGGGCAAAGTGATTTTATCCGCTGAGCCGAGTGACGAAGAACTGGGCGTTGCGGATATGAGCTACTCTTGGTACGAGGACGATCTGTCCGATATCGAGATGGACGAGCCTACCGAAATTACACTGTACGGCGCCGACGACCACACAACGGTTGAAAGCATGGCGACGACGTTAAGCCACGAATACGGCCATCATTTTACACACTATTGGCTTATCAAAAAGGAACGCAAGCTGCCGAGCAGTCCGAAGACCAAATGGGCGTCCATTCGCGGCATCAAAGGGTATCCGGTCTTGTTTACGGAGGACACATCCTCTGCCGACTACACGCATTATTGGGATGCGACTGAAATTATGGCCGACGACTACATGGCGTTGTTCGGATCGCCGACGGCGAAAACGAGCATGGTAAACTCTCTCCGGACTGAAGAGGGGATGGGCTTCTATGCAGAAGTAGAGAACGAGGAGATTCCGTCGGTCATGACGCTGGCGGCGGTTCGCAGCTATTGGCTAAAGCTTAGCGGGCTTAAAGATCCGCTTCCGCTTGTTTTTAAGGAGCCTAAGCTGACGAAAATCCAGGCGTTGGACGTGGAAGACGACGGAATTACCGACCACAAGCTGATCTTCGACGCGGGTTCTGCGAATTCCAACGTGGCTGCGAGATTGAAATATAGCGTTTATTGGGAAAATGAAGAGGAGGAAGTGTTCGATTTCACAGATATGACAACGGGCAAGCTATCCATCCTCGTTCCCGACGGACTGCCTGAGACGGAGCTGACGTTGAAGGTGTACGCCTACGATCCGACAACCAAGCAATTCGTCTATGCTAGACCGGTCAAGTACGATCTGAGCGATCCCGAGGCCCCCGTGAGATTGCGTCAGTAATAGGAGGGAAGCAGCATGAACAATTCCGCAGAAGATGTTGCGGCCTGGATGTTCGGCGAGTTGAGGAATGCCGGAATTCTGTACCAGGCCGCAGCGATCGAGCATATTAAGACTCATTTCGGAGAACGGTTCGTCTATGTCAACGAGAACGGGAACGCCTCGATCGACAAGGAGGTCAAGAAGGCGTTCAAGAAGCTTCATGGCGGCAAAGCGGCGTGGGACAGAGATGCGTTTTACTGGGGCTGGACATCGGCGATCAAGCTCTGAGGTCAGGGCAGCTCCTTGACGATCAACACCGGCGTTGAGGTTTTGACCTGATCGTACAGCCAGCGGACCTCCTTGTTGTGCATGCGAATGCAGCCGGCCGATACATATTTGCCGATCGACTTTTCATTGTTGTTGCCATGGATTCCGTAGGCGTATGAGGTTTTGCCGTTAATGGTGACCTTCAGGCCGAGCCAGCGATCGCCCAGAGGGTTTTTCGGATCTCCTCCCTTGATTTTTTCCTTGTAATAGGGACGATTTTTGATTTTCTCACGAATGGTAAACAAGCCTTCCGGCGTATAGGAGGGCTTCTTTCCCGTTGCGACGGAAAACGACTTGATCAGCTTGCCTTGCTCGAAGAAGTACAGCTTGTTCGTCGACTTGTCGATCATGATGAACTGCTCGTATTTGGTATATTTCTTCGCCAACTGGACCGATTGCGATTGCGCGGCTTGCGCCTGTACCGAAGCGACGGCTGGAACAAGCAGCAGGACGGACAGAAGCAGCAGGACGCGCCGCCACAAAGCGGACTTCATATGAATCAGCCTCCCGTAGATAACGTCATCTCTATATATGCGGGATCTCGGGGAAAATGGCTTATTCCCGGTTTTTTGGGCGGGAATAGGACAATTTGCGCGGGCATACATATGGACTGTCGAGAGGAGACTGCCGGATGGCTTGCACGAATTTTGGAGCGGCGAACGCTTATAATGTATTTTTACTTGGTGATCATACGCAGATCAATTCGCAGGCGGGAGGTCTTGTCGCCGTCGGGGGGAACGCCAATTACAGAGATTACTCGGTCTGCGCGGGACTGACGGAATCGCCAACGTTGACCGGTCTTGTTGTAGCGGGCAACATCAATATCGTGAGGGGAACGAACAAGGGCAACACGGTAATCGGATTCTCTTCGGCTGTGACCGCGTATTCCATGAGCAATTTGAACGGCGTAAGAGGCCAGCCGCTGCGGGATAACCCGCTGGACTTTGCGGCGATCGGAACGACGCTGCAGTGCTCGTCCCAGGCATGGGGAGCGCTCCCTGCCAACGGTACGGTTACGAACGATTTCGGTACGCTGCAATTCCGGGGGAGCGATCCGACGCTTAACGTATTCACTTTCGACGGAAGCAATGTGAGCGGGAGCGGCGTATCACTGGCCAGCGCCAACGGCATCAACTTTTCGATTCCAGCCGGCTCGTTCGTTCTGGCCAACATTCTGGGCAACAACGTCGGCTTCGGCAGCTATAGCATTACGTTTACCGGCGACCCGGGACCGGCTCCGGGTCGCCGGATTTTATGGAATGTGCCTCAGGCAACCGCATTTTTCCATCGCAGTCTGAATATCGTCGGGTCGGTTCTAGCGCCGTTCGCTACGATAACGGCTAACGGGTCGGGGCAAATCAACGGCCAGTTGATCGCTCAATCTTACAACGGAAATACGAACAGCTTTCAGGAAGTTTTTGTGCCTTACGGAGGGTGTCTGCCCGAGGTTTGCAATGCGGCCAGCTTGACGCTTACGAAGACGGCGAACGGCGCGAGCTCGTTTACCGGAGTGCCCGGGATGGCGATTACTTATATTGTGACGGTAACGAATTCCGGCGGAGCGCCATTGACGAATGTCGTCATTAACGATAGTCAGCTGGGAATTATGCAGACGGTTCCGACGATTGAACCGGGCCAACAATATTCCTTCACCGTCGAGTCGATCGTGCGGGACGGCAAAGCGGGCACGAGCTATTCCAACATCTCCACGGCCTCCAGCGATCAGACTGCGGCAATGGAAGCTTCGAGCACGATTGGCATCGGGGCGCTGCCGGTAAACGTAAGCTTGGTCAAGACAGTAGACAAAATGTCGGCGCTGCCGGGCGAAGAAGTCGTTTATACGTTCAGGCTCATCAACAACGGCAATACCGATCTGCAGGACGCCGTTCTGTCCGACCCGGTCTTGGGAATTCGGGTGCCGCTTGGCAATGTGTTCGACGGTCTTCTGTATACGGCGGCATTCCAAATTCCGCGCAATGCCGCTCCCGGTTCGGAATTCACCAACGTCGCCCGGCTGGAGGCGTCCAATATTCCGGAACCGGGCTTCATTACCGCAACGGCTTCCGTTTCCGTTCAATCCGCCCCGGGAGTAACGCTGACTAAGACGGTCGAACCGACCGAAGCCTTCCCAGGAGAGACGGTCCGTTATACGATCGGCGTCATGAACGATTCGTCGATTGCGTCCAGGATCAACTTACGAGTTAGGGACGATTATCTGGGTTTGGATAAGACGATTGCGCTGCTTCCATCAAGCTCGTTTGTATCCTACAATCCCGAGTTTGTTATTCCGGCGAATGCCGCGGCGGGGACGAAAATTGTCAATACGGCTGTTCTGGTCACCGGCGACGAGACGCAGCAGGCGACGGCGGAAGTGTTGGTCGCTTCTCGCCCCGGGCTGCTCCTGCTCAAGGATTCAGACCGCGATTTCGCTAATCCGGGCGAAACCGTTGAATACATTTTAACGCTGATCAACACGGGGAATACGATTCTAACGGGTATACTGGTTACCGATTCTTTAACGGGTTTGAACGAGACGGTGCCCCCGATCGCGATCGGGGGGCGCACGCAGATCACGGTCCCTTATACGGTGCCGGCGAGTACGCCGGGCGGGACGCAGATCGTGAATACCGTTGTCGCGCAGGGCGGCGGGATCGGGCAGCAGACAGCCGCCTCCGTATTGCTCATCAATCGGATTCCGCTGCCGCCGATGCCGCCCGAGCCGCCAGCGGTTCAGCCGGAGCTCCGAGTAACGGGCACGGCCGACCGTCCGGTCGTGTTCCCGGGCCAGTCCATTCTGTTTACCGGCTTTGTCACGAACCCGACGGGAGTCACCGTGAGGAACATCGTGCTGGAATCTCCTCTATTTCAGTATATCGGCCTGGCGGAGCAGCTGCTCCCGGGCCAGACGATCGAGCTTCAGGCTCTGTTTCCGGTTGCGCCGCAAACGCCGCCGGGCACGACGATTACCGCATCGCTAAGCGCGACCAGCGTGCGCACCGCCCCGGCCGAAGCCGTCGCAACCGTCATCGTCGCCGACTTGCCACGCGCCGATCTTAAGCTGACCGTCGACAAGCCGGATGTGCTGCAGAACGAAGTCGTCACTTTTCAGGTGGTCACGACGAACACGGGAAACCTTGTTCTGACCGGAGTACGAATATTCGATGCGCTCGGACTGCGAGACGTAACCATCCAACGCTTTCTTGTCGGCGCAATCCTGATCGGTAGAGCCAGGCTTACGGTGAACAGTCCGCCGGGCAGCGTAGTGGATAACACAGTCACGTTAACCGCACGCGAGCTGACTTCCCCGGTGACGGACACGGTTGCGATTACAGTGTATGGGTTGCTGCTCCATCTAACGGCGGTTCCGCTAGTCGTGGCGGTCGGCGATGAGGTCGCCGTCTCTCTGACCGTGACCAACCCATCCCCGTCTCAAGCGACGGAAGTACGAGTCGGACAGCTGGTTCCGGCCATTACCTCTGTCGTTGCCGGCAGCTTGCGCGTGAACGGCGCTCCGCGCACGGACGATCCGGCCGCAGGCGTCGTATTGGGAAACCTGGCGACGAGTCAATCGTCCACGATCACCTACAAGCTGGTGGTGAACTCCGAGCCGCTCGGAGGCTCGTTCGACATTCAAGCGTCGGCATCTTTCTTTTTCCCGGCTACCGTTCGTCAGCTCCGCGGTCTATCCCAATCCAATTCGGTGAGAATCGTCGTAGAGGAGGGGGAGGAATAGACGAATTCGGGCTTCGGCTTAAGGATCTTCGTCGAACGTCCGAGGCTCGCGCTATCTGTTCCGCAGTTCGAAAATTTCGCAAACCGTACGATCATGATAGGCAAGATCGCCGACGCCGGTTTGGATGACGACGGTACGATCGTCGAAGCGGACGATAATGCCGCCGGAATCGATAATATGATCGTCCTTGAACACTCGTATGAGAGCCTGTTTATCCAACGCTTCCTGAAAGTCTTCATCGGTAATCAAACGAATATTTAAGGCCACTGGGACTCCTCCTTCTTCCTTATCGCGAAGGGGGACGTCCCTTGTTGCGATAGTATGAAGTCTATTATACCTCGGGAGCGGACATCCGCTACAGGTAACGAGATCTTGTGGCTGCCACGACGTCGGATATCTTCGCTTCCAGCGTATAGATTTTCTGCTGTTGCGCCGCAATTTGTTTGGCGGAAGCGACGAGAGAGGCGAGCGTATTATGTGCGCCGTTGGCATCGTATTTCTTGAGAGCGTACTTGAAGTTCGACCACACGGGAGACTGCGAGGCGCGCATCTGACTTAGGCTGCTGCGATGGGCTTTAATCTGCACCTTGAGCGGGTCGATCGCCGCCAACGAATCTCGCGCCGCTTTGATTCTCGCGGAGGCGGCGGTTTTGGCCGTTTTGTAGGCGGTCTCTTTCGCCTTGATGTCTGAGCGGGCAAGCTGGACGGCTATTTTCATGGCGTCGGCTTGAAAGCTCAGAACGCCCGTTAAAGTTTTGTTCTTTAACGAGCGGGCCGTCGCAAGCTGCTTGTTAAGCGCAGCATAGGAATCAAACAAAGGCTTGTAGCGGGCTTTAACCTGCTGGACGTCGTTGGACAGACGGCTAACCTTCGCGGCGTCGATCTCGCGAATTTGCTTGCGAATCAGAATGACGGCTTCCTCATTGCGATACTGCAGCGTTTTGATGCTGGCGGCGGTATCTTTGTCGGCCTTAAGCTGAGCGCCGAGATCGACATATAGCGTCTGCAGTTTGGCGGCCGTTTTCGTATCCGCCGAAGCAGCGGTTTTGTCGAGCGAAGCCTTCAGCGAAGCGGTCAGTTGAATCGATGCGGCGTCGGCGTTTGCGGGCATAACGGCAATCAGAACAATCAGGAGCAGGGCGAGCGGCGCGAGGCGAAACGGTACGGTTAACGACATAACAGAATCCTCCCTTGGATTGTTTATAGACGACAAAAAGCACCCGCAAAGAAGGCTGAAATCAGCCTTGCTTACGGGTGCTTCCATCGTAAGGGTAAAAAAAATATCGGATTGTTCGTCTAATATACCGGACTTTGAAAGTGGTGTCAAGCCGGTTTTGACGAAAAATAGGAACGTTTGATCGTAAGTGAAAACCCATCCCAAGGTTTCTCTTCCTGCCAAAGGTGGGTTTTTGTACTCTTCATTGCACATGAAGGGACATCCCATCCATGCCAATTGTACAGGCCGAGTGTTCCGGGTGAAATAGAGACGCAGGCGGAATTGACTTTCTACTCGCCGGGACATAACAATAGGGTATACAAAAGGAGTGTGACCGGCTATGATGCCCGCTTATTTTGTCGCTCATGGAGCCCCCTCGCTTGTGCTTGAGGAGCACGGCTATACCGATTTTTTAAAGAGCTTTTCCAAGGACCGTCCAAGACCGAGGGCAATTGTGCTGTTTTCCGCTCATTGGGAAAGCTTGACGCAGACGGTCAGCGCGGTTCCGGATACGTACGAGACAATTTACGATTTCGGCGGTTTTCAGGACGAGCTGTACCGAATGACTTATCCCGCCCGAGGCGATGCCGCGTTAAGCGAGGAGATCGGCAGGCTGCTCAAGGAGCGCGGCATCGAAAGCATTGTAAATGTGGACAGGGGGCTGGATCACGGCGCGTGGGCGGTGCTGAAGCTGATGTACCCGGACGCGGCTATTCCGGTCGTGGCGATGTCGGTTAACCGGATGCTGTCGAATGAGGAGCAGTATCGGATCGGACAGGCGCTGGCCGAGCTGCGGGAAAAGGATGTCATGAACGTCGGCAGCGGAGGCACTGTCCATAATTTGCGGAGAATCGATTGGCGGGCGGAGGAGCCGGCTGACTGGGCTGCGCAATTCGATAGCTGGCTGGAGGAGAAGCTGCTTGCTTGGGATACGGAGGCGCTGTTTCAATATCGTTCCGTCGCTCCCTATGCGGTAGAAGCGGTACCTACGTCCGAGCACTTTATTCCCTTGCTGCTCGCTATGGGCGCAGGAGACCAGGGTCGCAAGGCTGTCTTGCTGCATCGAAGCTATCAATACGGCACTCTTAGCTTGAGCTGCTGGAAGTTCGAATAAGTTGGTCAATTATGGATGAAGAGAGGGTGCAATGAAGCATGGATTTGATGCTGTCGGGGAAATCGGTGTTCGTGGCGGCTGCGAGTAAAGGCTTAGGCAAAGCCGTGGCGCTGCAGTATGCGAAGGAAGGAGCCAAAGTCACGATTGCGAGTCGAAGCTTGGAAAGATTGGTTGAGGCGCGGAGCGATATTCGGGAAAGGACCGGAGTTGAAGTGTCCATGATCGAAATGGACGCATCCAAGGGGGAGGACATCAGCCATGCGATCCGTACGGCAGCCGCCACGGCGGACGGATTGGATGTGCTCGTCACCAACGCCGGCGGTCCTCGCGGAGGGTTCTTCTCGGATATGGAGGATGCCGATTGGGCGCAGGCATTCGAACTGAATTTGCTAAGCACGATTCGCATGATCCGCGAGGCTCTGCCGTTCATGAAAGCCGCAGGAGGGGGACGGATCGTCAATCTGACGTCGACCTCGATCAAGCAGCCGATTGACGGTCTGATTTTATCCAACGTGTTCCGTGCGGGCGTATACGCATTAACGAAAAGCCTGGCCGCGGAACTGGCGAAGGACGGCATTCTGGTGAATACCGTTGCGCCGGGCCGCATCGGCACCGATCGGATTGCCGAGCTCGACGCCAAGAAGGCAGCGGATCAAGGTCGTACGGTTGAAGACATCCAGGCGGAAGCGGCCAAGCTCATACCGCTCGGCCGTACAGGTACGCCGGAAGAGTTTGCGAGGCACGCCGTATTTTACGGCTCTTTCGCCAATACCTATGTGACCGGGCAAGCTCTGCTTGTTGACGGAGGCATGGTTAAAGGCTTGTAGAAGCTAACAATAGGGGCTGTCTCATAAGCAACTTATGAGCAGCCATTTCTTCATCTCTATCGACTCAGGATGCACCCCGAGCTGGGGAGTGGAGGCCAAGAAAGTGCCTTGATGCACCCCGAGCTGGGGAGTGAAGGCCAAAAAAGTGCCTTGATGCACCCCGAGCTGGGGAGTAGAGGCCAAAAAAGTGCCTTGATGCACCCCAAGCAGGGGAGTGGAGGCCAAAAAAGTGCCTTGATGCACCCCAAGCTGTGGAGTGGAGGCCAAAAAAGTGCCTTGATGCGCCCCGATCTAGGGAGTGAAGGCCAAAAAAGTGCCTTGATGCACCTCGAGCTGGGGAGTGAAGGCCAAAAAAGTACAAAATAGTTCCTTGACGTTCCTTGAGCCGAGGAGTGGAGGCCAAAATGCGCTGTGAGAGCAAGGAGCAACGGAAAGTGGATTTGAAATTCGTAAGAGGCACTACCAGATTGCGGGCTGCGAAGGTTGTCCGCTTAAGGACGCCCCCTTTCGTTCAGAACAAGGCTGCTTGCTCTGCGATGCACTCCTCCGAATCGTTTTTTACGTTGCCTACGATCGGAGAGACGGGGTAGGCGCGCATTTTATCTGCCGGATAGGGCTTAAGCAAAGCTGTAAGCGCCTTGGTGTCGGAGTTGCTGCGGTCCAGCCAGAAAGCTTCGTCCTCCGGATGCAGAATGACCGGCATGCGATCGTGAATGTCGGCCATCAGACTGTTGGGAGACGTCGTAATGATCGTACACGTACTGAGCTTGCTTCCGTCCGGAGTCTGCCATGTATCGTACAAACCCGCCATCGAGAACAAAGCGTCTTCTTTCAGCGTAATGCGCATTGGCTGCTTCGAATTGCCGCTTTTCTTCCACTCGTAAAATCCGTCCGCCGGAATGATCGCCCTTTTTCTCCCTACGAGAGTTTTGAACGAAGCTCGCTCCAACAGCGTCTCCGCCCGCGCATTAATCATCTTGCTTCCGATTTTGTCGTCCTTGGCCCAGGAAGGCACGAGCCCCCAGCGAAGCTCGCCGAGCCTATTTTTGGCGCCGTCGTGAATGACCGCCCACACCTCTTGCATCGGGGCTATATTGTATCGCGGGGTGTTGTTTCGGGCCATCGGCTGCTCAGTCAGATAGCGTCTGATCAACTCATCCATCGTGACTACGATCGTAAATCTTCCGCACATCGTTTGTCCCCCCTTATAAACTCATTGAATCACAGCAGAATGCGCGGTTCAAGCGAAACTGCTCGCAACTTAGAAGGAATTCCCCGGGAAATTGTCGAAATTTATCCCATTATCGATAAAATTTGATTTTGGGAGATTCGGGTGAATGGTTGGGTTTAAACGTTTTTTTATTCGGATATGTACGGTTATTCTATTATTCTCGTGTTTATCTGCGTGGTGCGATGAGGCTGCTCCGAATGCCGCCACCGCCACTGCCGTTACTGTTGAATCTATAAATTCTCCAATCGTCAATCCCAAGCGGGTCTATTCCTATTCCGTCATGAGCCGCGACTTGAAAGCGCTCGCGTCCCGTTATCCCGAGCTGATCAAGCTGGGGTCCGCCGGAACGAGCGAATACGGACGGGAGCTGTGGACGGCCGATCTCGGCCATGGCCCGGCCGTTATTCTCATTATGGGGTCTCACCATGCGCGGGAATGGATCACGACGATCACGGCCATGATGCAGCTTGAAACGATGGCTCGCCAATACGAGCAAGGCTCGGTCGTATACGGGGGCTATCGGGCGAAGGACTTGCTCGATCGCGTCACAATCCGGTTCGTGCCGATGGTGAATCCCGACGGGGTTGCGCTGCAGCAGTCCGGTTTGGCGGCTTTGCCGCCCGACACGCACGCCTCGCTCATTCAAATGAACGGAGGCAGTCGCAACTTCAAGCGCTGGAAAGCCAACGGCAAAGGCATCGATCTGAATCGCTCCTATCCCGCCGATTGGGACGATATTCAGAATCCTGCAAGCGGCCCCGCTTATATGAACTACAAAGGAAAGAAGCCGCTGCAGGCCAAGGAAGCCCAGGCGGTCTACGATTTGACGCTGGCTTCCGTGCCGGAGCTCGCGGTCGCCTATCATTCCTCCGGCGAAATTGTGTATTGGAACTATAAAACCGATCCGGCAAATTTGAAGCGCGACAAGGCGATCGCCAGCGCCTATTCCGCGATGACGGGCTATCGGCTTTTTGCGCCGCTCGCCAATCCCTCCGGGGGCGGATTTACCGATTGGTTCATTCAGGAGTTCGGGCGTCCGGCGCTAACGCCGGAGCTTGGTCGCGGCGCGGGGCCGACGCATGTCCCGTTGTCGGAATGGGATCGGATTTGGAAGCAGCAGAAAGATACCGTATGGATGCTGGCCAAGGAAGGGTACTCCTTATGGCTGAACCGGCAGATCGTCGCCGAGTTGGACGAGGAGATCCGGCTGACCGAGACCGAACAGGGCTATCGCTACCCGGATTTGGGCTCGAAGCTAGTAACCAAGCTGGACCCGGGGCGCTATCAGGCGCTTAGACAGAAAGGCGATTGGGTGGAAATTTCATCGCCTAAAGGCGCGGTTTGGGTATCTTCGCTTCATACGCTAGTCGGTCCGTTCGAGAGGCTGGACGGTATGGCCGTTGCGATCGGCCCGGATACGGAAGCCTACCGATCGCCGGCAGATGCGCAGTCAGCGGCTGCGAAGCTGGAAGCGCAGACCGCAGCAGGCCTCGAACGCTGGCAGGATTGGCTGCTGATCCGAGCGGTCGAAGGTATTTTCTGGATTAAGAATCCGTCTGAACCGTCCGAGCCGCCCGCGGCGATCGAGCCGGCATCCATGTAAAAAAAGGGGCTGACCCATAAGCACAACAAGTTGCTGTCCAAGATATCGATGATAAAAGTGCAAGGGGTATGTACCTCCTTTCGATGCTATACGCACCTGAAACCTGAATGGGTTAGCCCGTGATAAGGTGGTTTCAGGAGCGTATGAGGCGTCTCCAGGAGGAACATACCCCTTTGCGCTCTTTTTGCAAGGTCCTCAATCAAGAAAAGCGACTTCTAACCCCCGCCTGCCCCTCCGAATCATAGCCGCGCGCCGTTCAAGCGAAACGTTCGCAACTTTTACGAAACGCCGACTTGGAATTAATGCTCTGCAAATACTCGCTTTCTATGATGGAGTTGTGAAGGGAATGCGACATTTCGGGAAAGGTGAAGGAAATCCTACAAGCGGGAGCTGCTGAACACATGATTCGTTATTTATGGTTTGACCTCGGGTATACGCTGGTGAAGACGAACCGGGAGGAAGCGTACCAGAAGGCGCTTGAGCGCATGGGCGTATATCGCGGCAAAGAAGAGATCGCTATCGCCTACCACCGGTCGGACAAGCTGTTCATGAGGGAATATCCGGGGGTGTTGGGCAAGGACAGCCGCGCGTTTCTGCCTTGGTACGTGGGAACGCTCAATTACAATTTGCGGCTATCGCTGCCGATCGAGGAGGTGCTGCAAGCCCACCGGGATATCGCCCGGGAGTGCCCGATGCAATGGCAGGCTTACGACGGAGCCAAACGGACGCTGCAGCATTTGCGAAGCCTGGGCTACCGTCTCGGACTGATCTCCAACTGGGACGAGTCGGCGCGGGAGGTGCTGGCCCGCAACGGTCTGGACGAGGAGCTGGACGAAATCGTCATCTCCTCGGAGGTCGGCGTCGAGAAGCCGCATCCGGACATTTTCCGGATGGCTCTGGACAGGGGCGGCGTGTCGGCGAGCGAATCGCTGTACATCGGCGACAACTATTACGACGACGTCGCAGGCAGCCAGAAAGTCGGTATGCACTGCCTGCTTATCAACGCCCACGGTAGCCTCGGCATCGAGGAACTATCCTACCGCCCGGTCATCAAGGGCATTGGAGATGTGGCGGCATACCTCGGGCATCCCGGGCTGTCGCTGGAGATTACGGGATAAGGAGCTCGGCGGATGGCCACGATTTCGGAGAAAATCCAGGTGCAATTCGATTCATTAAGCGGCGCGCAGAAGAAAGCGGCGCACTACATTCAATCCAACATGCAGGATGCGGTCATGTCGTCCGCCCAGAAAATCGCGGACAAGTCCGGCGTCAGCGAGGCGACGGTTCACCGTTTGGCCCAGGCGCTCGGGTACGAGAGCTTCACGGGCATGCTTCAGGAACTGCGGGGACACGTCCTGAAGGATCAGCGGGCGGTCCACAATTTCGTCCATACGACGAGCCGCCAGGAGGAGTCGTGGATCGAGAAGCATTTTGCCCGGGAGATCGACAATCTGAGGGAGACGATGGCTTGGACGGACAAGGCGCACATTCGTCAGGCGGCGAGGATGCTGCTGGAAGCGGACCGAATCTGGATCGCGGGATGGCGGATGGGGTTGTCGGTTACTTCTTTCTTCAGCTTTGTTCTGAAATACATGCTCGGCAATTGCGAGCTGATTCCTCAAGGAGGTGTTGCGGAATACGCATCCTACATTAAACCCGGCGATCTCGTATTCGCGTGCGGCTTTCCGAGATATTGCTCGCGAACGCTCAAGGTGGCGGCGCTGGCCAAGGAACAGGGAACGAAGGTGATCGCGCTGACCGACTCCGGCCTGTCGCCGTTCGCGAAGCTGGCCGATACGACGCTGCTGGCGGCATGCAAGTCGACCGGTTTTCTGGACTCCTATACGGCGGCTTTATCCGTCGTCAACGCTCTGATCAACGAAATCTCTCATTTGGAAAAAGAAAGAGTCAAGCTGAACATCGAAAAGATGGAAGTGATGTTCAAGCAGTTCCAGGACAACTTCGAATGGACGAACCGTTCGAAACCATAATCGCGGCAGGAAAGGGTACTCGATGGATATTACGGTAATCGGCTGTTGGGGAGCGTACCCCGAGAAAAACGAAGCGACCTCAGGCTACTTGGTCGAGTGCGGGGGCGCGAAAATATTGCTGGATTGCGGCAGCGGCGTGCTCTCCCGTCTGCAAAACCACTGCGCGCTCGAAGAACTGGACGCGGTCGTGCTTACGCATACGCATGCGGATCATATTGCGGACGCGTACAGCCTGGAGTTCGCCATCCTTGTTCTGATGCAGATCGGCGAGCGCTCCAAGCCGCTGGACGTGTACGCGAACGAGGCGGACATCGGCAAGCTCGCATTCGAGTATCCGAATTGCGTTCGCGTGCATACCGTCCGCGCAGGAGAGGCAACGACGATCGGAGACGCGAGGCTGGAGTTTTCCGAGAACGTGCACGAAATTCCTTGCCTGGCCGTGAGGCTGACGTCGCCGGAAGGCAAAACGCTCGTCTATTCCGGCGATACCGGCTACTGCGAAGCGCTGATCGAGCTGTCCCGCTCCGCCGACGTTCTGATTATCGAGAGCAGCTTTTACGATATTCAGGCAGGCAGGATGAAAGGGCATCTGACGGCTGGAGAAGCGGGCAAAATCGCGGCGCTGGCCGGTGCGGGACAGACGATTCTGACGCATCTGCCCCATTACGGAGAGCGGAATCTACTGGTTGAAGAAGCTTCAAGGCATTACAAGGGGCCGATCCGGCTCGCTTATTGCGATATGAAAATCAACATTTGAATCGAAAGGGGTTTTTCTCTTGTTGAAGCTGAATAGATCGCTTATGCTAGGCTGCTCCGCCCTGATGGCGGCGTCGGTGGCTTTGTCCGGCTGCGGAGGCAATACGGGCAAAGACGGTTCCGGCAATTCCTCCTCCTCCGTTCCGACGGAAAGCGTCGTAACCTCATCTCCGTCTCCTTCCGCCGCGGCGAGCGGCGAGGGCAAAGTCGAGGGTGGCACCGTCCGGGTGGCGATGGCTACCGAGCCCGACAACCTGGATCCTTATTTGTCGGCGGCGACGGATACCGGCTCGATGATGGACAACGTATTCGACGGCTTGTTCGAGGGCGGCGAGAACAGCGAGCTGGTTCCGGCCATCGCCGAATCGTACAGCGTATCCGAGGATGGATTGACTTACACGTTCACGCTGAAGAAGGGCATCAAGTTCCATGACGGCTCCGATCTGACCTCCGAGGACGTGTACTACTCCTATGCCAAATTGTCCGGACTGAACGGGAAGGATCCGCTGTCCTCGAAGTTCGCCGCGATCGAGACCCTCGAGACGCCGGACGACTACACCGTCGTCGCGAAGCTGAAGGAGAAGGACGCCGCGTTCCTGGCGGCCAACATCGTCGCCATCGTTCCGAAGGACTACGAGGAGCAAAGCGCCAGACCAATCGGAGCGGGTCCGTTCAAATTTTCGGTGTATACGCCAGGCCAACAGCTCGTACTGGAGAAAAACGAAAGCTTCTACGACCGGGAGCATGCGCCGACGCTCGATCGCGTCGAATTCAAGTTCATGCCGGACGCTAACGCCTCCGTGCTTGCCCTGAAATCCGGCGACATCGACATGGTGCCGGGCATCTCCTCGCAAGGAGCGCTGCAGCTCGGGGAAGGCTTCCGCATCGTATCCGGACCGCAGAACATGGTGCAGCTCATGGCGCTTAACAATTCGGTCGAGCCGCTTAACGACGTTAAGGTTCGCCAGGCGATCAACTATGCGATCGATAAGGACGTCATCATTCAGACGGTGGCGGAAGGCAACGGGGTCAAGCTCGGTTCCAACATGAGCCCGGCGATGAAAATGTACTATCAGGAAGGTCTGGAGAAGCGCTACGAGCCGAATGCCGAGAAGGCGAAGCAGCTGTTGAAGGAGGCGGGCTACGAGCAAGGAATCAAGCTGACGATTACGGTGCCGTCCAACTACAAATTCCACGTCGATACGGCGCAGGTCATCGCCGAGCAGTTGAAAGCCGCCGGCATTCAAGCGACGATCAAGCAGGTGGAATGGAGCAGCTGGCTGGAGGACGTGTATAACAATGCCAAATACGAAGCGACGATCGTCGGTTTGACGGGCAAGCTGGATCCGCATGAGGTGCTCGGACGTTACGATTCGAAATACGCCAAAAATTTCTTCAAATTCAGCAGCGCCGAATACGACGAGCTCGTAGGCAAGGCGCGCCTGGAGATCGACCTGGACAAGCGGGCCGAGCTGTACAAGCAAGCGCAGACGATGCTGACCGAACAGGCCGTCGCGGTGTACATTATGGACCCGAGCCGCTCGGTCGCGATGAAGGACGGTCTGGAAGGCTTTAAAATGTATCCGATCCAGAAATACGACTTTGCCGCCATGTACTATACGAAGTAACGAAGGAGAACGCAGTGAGATTTTACATCCGGAAGCTGGCTTCATTGGGCTCTACCGTCCTGCTTGTATCGGTCATTACGTTTCTGGTCTTCCAGGTGCTGCCGGGCGATCCGGCGGAGATCGTGCTCGGCGTAGACGCCGATCCGCACCAGCTCGCCGAGCTTCGGCAGACGATGGGCCTCGACCGTCCGGCAGCGGAGCGCTACTGGACCTGGGTTAAGGACACGGCCGCCGGCGATTTCGGTCAATCCCTCCGCTACCATCGTTCGGTGGCGGACATCGTAGCCGAGCGCCTGCCGGTAACGGTGTCGCTCGCGATTCTTTCCTTGGGGCTTACCCTGCTTATCGGCATTCCCCTGGGCGTCTATATCGCGCGCAGGGACGGCAAGCTCTCGTCCCTGCTGTTGTCGGCGTTCACTCAGCTCGGGCTGGCGGTGCCGTCGTTCTGGCTGGCGTTTATTCTGATTCTGGTCTTCTCCGTCACGTTCAAGTGGTTTCCGACTTACGGCTACGTGCCTTGGAGCGAGAACCCGGCGCAGGCGTTCCGGTCGCTGTTTCTGCCTTCGCTCGCGCTCGCGGTGCCCGGCATTGCCGTCGTCATCCGGTATTTACGCAACACGCTGCTCGACCAGCTCCGCATGGATTACGTGCGCACGGCCAGGAGCAAAGGGCTGCGCGACAGGATCGTCCTGTACCGGCATATTTTACGGAATTCGCTCGTCCCGGTGCTGACGATCATCGGCCTGCTGATTGCGGATACGCTGGGCGGCAGCATCGTCGTGGAGAACGTGTTCGCCTTGCCGGGGCTCGGCAATCTGCTGATCACCTCGATCGGCACGCGAGACCTGCCGCTGCTGCAGACAATGGTGCTGTACATCGCGGTGATCGTCGTCTGCATCAACTTTATCGTCGACATTTTGTACAGAGTCATAGATCCGCGCATTCGGCTGAAAAGGTGAACGAGATGAAATGGAAACGGCTGACCCGCAACAAACCGATGATGATCGGCGGCGGCTTGATCGCGCTGCTGCTTGCTTTTATGGTGACAAGTCTGTTCTATACCCCTTACGCTCCTAACGAGATGAACACGGAAATGCGCCTCTCTCCGCCGCAGGCGGATTATTGGTGGGGGACGGACAATTTCGGGCGGGATATTTTCAGCAGGATTATGGAGGGGGCCCAGACGGCGTTTCTGATCGGCTTCTCCTCGGTGGCGATCGGTTTGGTGTTCGGTTTGGCGATCGGCGCGCTTGCCGGATACGCCGGAGGCTGGCTGGATGAAGTTCTGATGCGCGTCATCGATGCGAAGCTGGCGTTCCCCGGCATTTTGCTGGCGATTATGCTCGTAACCGTCTTCGGTCCCGGGCTGGGCAACACGATCGCGGCGCTCGGCGTCATGAGCATTCCGGCGTTTGCCAGAATCGCCCGCGGCGGGTTTATCCAGTACAAGGAGTTCACATTCGTCAAAGCCGCGACGGCGCGGGGGGCGGGACCGCTGCGCATCGTGTTTCTGCACATCCTGCCCAATATTTCTTCGCCGCTTATCGTGACCGCCTCGTTGCGTTTTTCCGGCTCGATTCTCGCCGAAGCGGGGCTCAGCTATTTGGGGCTGGGCGTGCAGCCGCCCGATCCGAGCTGGGGACGGATGCTGAGCGAGGCGCAGCCGTTCATCGCGAACGCTCCGTGGTACGTCCTCATTACGGGGGCCGTGATCACGACGATGGTGCTCGGCTTTAATCTGCTCGGAGACGGGATCCGGGACGCTTACGACAATAAAGGTTAGGAGGAGGAGGCCGTCATGGCAAGCGCCTTGCTTGAGATCGAGAATATGGAAGTGGCGTTTACGCTCGGAAACAAGGCTTATCCGGCATTGCAGCAGATTTCGTTTAAGGTTGGAGAGAAGGAGACGGTGGGCATCGTCGGGGAGTCCGGCTGCGGCAAAAGCTTGACCTCGCTGTCCGTCATGGGGCTGCTGCCCGAGACGGCGGCGATCACCAATGGCGGGATGACGCTGGACGGCAAGCCGTTGGCATCCGGTTCCGCGCAAGATTGGAGCGGGGTCCGAGGCAAGCTGGTGTCGATGATTTTCCAAAATCCGATGTCGGCGCTCAATCCGCTTATGCCGGTCGGCAAGCAGATCGCGGAGATGGCCCGAACGCATCTGGGCTTGTCGAAGCGAGAAGGGAAGCGGCTTGCACTGGACATGATGGGCCGCGTCGGGCTGTCCCGAGTGGACCGTCTGTACGACGATTACCCGCACCAGCTCTCCGGCGGAATGATGCAGCGGATCATGATCGCGATGGCGCTCGTCTGCAGCCCGAAGCTGCTGATTGCCGACGAGCCGACGACGGCGCTCGACGTTACGATCCAGGCGCAAATTCTCGATCTGCTGCGCGATATGAATCGCGAGCTGGGCACGGCGATTTTGTTTATATCTCACGATCTTGGCGTCATTCGCGAGGTTTGCGACCGGGTTATCGTCATGTACGCCGGGTATATCGTGGAGGACGCCCCGGTCGGAGACATTTTGGAGCGTCCCAAGCATCCGTATACAGCGGGGCTCCTTCAATCCTTGCCGAGTGTCGGCAAGAGAGGGCGTCCGCTTTACACGATTCCCGGCCGGGTTCCGCCGCTGGCCGATCGGGGAACGGGATGTCCGTTCGCGGGCCGCTGTTCGAGCGCGACGGACTTGTGCGAGGCAGTCGCTCCCGAACTGACGGAGACGTCGCCGGACCACCGGGTTCGCTGCCATCTCTATGCGGACGGCGGGAGGGCGGTATGATGGAGGCGCTGATCGAGGTTCGCGCCCTCGCCAAGCATTATCCCGTTCCGAAGCGAAGGCTGCTGGAGAAGCGCAGCGTTCTGCGGGCGGTGGACGGCATATCGTTCCGGATCGGCGAGGGAGAAATTTTCGGCCTGGTAGGCGAAAGCGGCTGCGGCAAATCGACGACGGGCCAGATGCTTGTGCAGCTTGTGAAGCAGACGGCCGGCGAACTGCTCTATCGGGGAGTTCCGGTCGGCGGACGAACGGGGAAGGAGCTGAAGCGGCTTCGTCAGGACATACAGATCGTGTTTCAGGACCCGTACTCGTCCTTGAATCCGAAGAAGACGATCGGATGGACGCTCGAGGAGCCGCTTGTCGTGCACGGGATCGGCGATAAGCCGGAGAGGCGGAGACTTGTCGCGGAGACGCTGGAGCAGGTCGGGCTGGACCCGGGCTTCGCGAGCCGCTATCCGCATGAGCTGAGCGGCGGACAGAAGCAGCGCGTCGGGATCGCCGCCGCCCTAATTCTTGCGCCCAAGTTTATCGTGATCGACGAGGCGGTGTCCGCGCTCGACGTGTCCGTGCAATCGCAAATCTTGAACCTGCTCAAGGAGCTTCAGCAGAAGCGGGGCCTGACTTATTTGTTCATCTCCCACGATCTGAACGTCGTGGAATATATCAGCGACCGGGTCGGCGTCATGTATCTGGGGAAAATGGTAGAGATTTTCACAGTAGGAGAGGCCGGCGGTCAACCGCTTCATCCTTATACTAGGGCGCTGTTCTCGTCGGTTCCGGACGTGGCCGCGAGGAAGGAACGCGTGGCTCTTCAGGGAGAGGTGCCCAGTCCAATCCATCCTCCGAGCGGGTGCGCGTTTCATCCGAGATGTCCGGTGGCGACGGAGCGATGCCGCACGGTCGCTCCGGAATTAAAGGCCGTCGGTCCCGGACAAGAGGTAAGCTGCCACAACTATGAGGAGGCGAACGTTACACGATGAAAATAGGCGTTATTTCCGACTTGCACGTCGACTTGAACGAGCTGGCAGGGGAGCCTTCGATCGAGGAGGCTCTGATCGAGGTCGCCGGCGAGCGCAGACTGGACGGGCTGATCGTCGCCGGGGACATCTCCAACGACGCGAACCGCAGTCTTGCCGTTCTCCATGAGCTGAAGCGGCGGTGCGGCATTCCCGTCTGGTTCGTTCCGGGCAATCACGATTATTGGAGCAAGATCAACGGCAACCGCGACACGTGGAGCATTTACCGGCAATTTCAGACGTTCGAAGGCTGCCTGAGCGAAAGGCCCGCGGTTCTCGACAACGGCTGGGTTATGCTCGGCAATTCCGGCTGGTACGACTACACGATGGGCGAGCCGGGCTATACGTTTGACGATTTTGAACGCATGCATGCGATGGACCGGACGTGGCAGGACAGCCTATATGTGACATGGGGAATGAGCAACCGCGACATCCATAAGTACTTTTACGATAGCTTGGAGCGGGAGCTGGCGGAGCATCGGGGCAAATCCATCGTGATGGTCACGCATATGCTGGGGCATCCGTATTTCAAGGTTCCGATGCCTCATCCGCAGTGGTCGTACTTTAACGCTTTTCTCGGGAGTACGGAATACGCCGAGC
Source organism: Cohnella sp. LGH (assembly GCF_017671885.1). Lineage (NCBI taxonomy): Bacteria > Bacillati > Bacillota > Bacilli > Caryophanales > Paenibacillaceae > Cohnella > Cohnella sp. LGH. The sequence continues at coordinate 7,409,589 of NZ_CP072117.1, read as the reverse complement.
TGTATCGGCGACACGGCGTCCGCTACGGAATTATGGGACATGTTCATTATCGAAAAGATTACGAGGATCAAGGCACGAAGCTGATCTGCGCCTGTCTGGGCTACCGTAAGGAATGGCGGCAGTCATCGGCGGTCGCGGAGATTCGGGATTGCTTGCAGACGATTGTGTTGGAAGATTAGGCCGTACAATCTACCCTCCGGCGATTTTTTGATACAATAGAAAGGAAGACATTGCTGGGGGAGGTTGAAAATTGATACGGTTACCCAAGTATATTCATAACTCACAGGGTACACTGTGGTTGACCGAGGACGAGAGGGACAATTTAAAGATTAGCTATCGCATCAAGGAAGTCGTATTCGAGGAAGAAAGCCCGTTCCAACACGTCATGGTGTTGGATTCGTTCGATTTCGGTCCCATGCTTGTGCTCGACGGCGTCGTACAGACGACTTCGCAGGACGGACATATCTACAATGAGATGATCACGCACGTTCCGCTATCGATACATCCTAGTCCTACAGACGTGCTGATTATCGGCGGCGGAGATTGCGGAGCCGCCAAGGAAGCGGCCAAATACGAAAGCGTGGAACGGATCGATCTGGTCGAGATCGACGAGGCCGTCGTCAGAGCCAGCAAACGCTATATGCCGGAGGTGTCCGGCAATCTGTCCGATCCGCGAGTTCATTATCATTACGCCGACGGCGTTGAGTTCGCCAAGCGGTATACAGCCGCATACGACGTTATTATCGTCGATTCGTCGGACCCGGTCGGACCGGCGCAAGCGCTGTTCGAGCCGGCCTTCTACGAAAGCCTGCGCCGGGCGCTGCGCGATGACGGACTTATGGTATGTCAAAGCCAGTCCCCGATTTTTCACGGCGACATTATGGAGCAGACGTATCGCCGAATCGGGCGCATTTTCCCTTACACCCGCCTATATACGGCCGTCGTTCCGACTTATCCGGGAGGCTTGTGGAGCTTTACGCTGGGCTCCAAGCGAGAGCTTCCCGAACCGGAACGAATCCGTTTCGATAAAACCACATTGTATGCGAACCAAGAGCTGATGCGCCGCTGCTTTTCTCTGCCGGCTTTCTTGAAAGAAAGGCTGGGCCCGTCGGCAGGCGCCCAACTGACGAAATAGCCTTAAGGCGGCATTCAAGCGACAATAGGGGCTGTCCCGAACCGGGGGCGGCCCCTTTCTTATGGACAATCCTCCGAGAAGAGAGGGGAAGCCTTCGCATTTTCCTCGTTTAAAAAAATCGGCAAGTGTTTTATTGTATTAATTAGTTTTACCGGGGAGGGTACGGATAGCGATAAGGGGGCATGACGGAAGTGTGGAGAAAACGATGGGTTCCTTATTCGCTGAAATATCTATCTATTTGCACACAAAAGTTTACGCAGGGAAGTTAGTCGGAATATCGTACAAAGCAGCTCGAATCAGGTTCAAAATGAGAATATTTGTTCGAAAAACCGTACAAAGCAACTCGAATCGAGCTCAAACGATGGAAGTTTGTAAGAAAAACCGTACAAGTCGACCAAAATCAAGGGTTGTATATCGCCTAAGCGTCGTCGATGTGTTATGGGGCGTGATCAGGTCTTCAGGACATACATGCACTTTCGTGATCGATCATCTTGTACGACCATACTTTCGAGATAGCCTTTTCGGGAGTGCAGCGCGTCTAATTTTACACAAACACTGAGTCTTCGTTTTCTCCATTTTCGAAACGTCTTGAGAAAGCTTCAAGGACAACCGCAAAAACGTACAACGAAAAAGTAAAATATTTATAACGGATGGCCCCCGAACGGGTTTGTTATAATAGAAAAAAAGCTTTTGGAATACCGCTTCCCGGTGTCCAAAAGCTTTTCGTTTTCCAGGGAGGCTCGGCATCATGAGATTTATGAAACCGTTTGCGGGTAAAAACCTGCTGTCCATCGGTCTGTATCCGAAAATCGTGCTCGTCTTCATGGCGGCCATCGTGCCGATTCTGATCGTCGGCTCGCTGCTTATTGTAAACGGCGAGAAGACGCTTCGCAGGGAAATCGAGAACTCGCTGTCGTCGCGGGTTCATTTCTATACCGCCGAGCTGAGCACCGCTCTGGAGCATATCGTCGATTTGAAACGGGAGTACATTTTCGACGAGGATATTCAGCGCTTCACGACGATGTCGCCGGTGATGACGGACTACGAGCGCAGCGTTGAGGTGCGCGCTATTCAGAAGAAAATACAGACGTTAAAGTCGTCCAGCGCTTATATCGAAGATGCAGCGTTGTTTCTGGCCTCGGAGCAGAAAATTATTCGTCCGAATCGGATCGCTTATACCATTACGCCAGAGGATGCCGCGATCCACGAGCTGATGAATCGGAAGGCCGCTCCCATCCTCGTATGGCACGGGAAGCTGGTTCAAGCCGAGCGGTTTCCGACGGGGACCTACGAGGACGAACTGCCGGCTTATTGGCTGGTCATTACGCTTAACGAGCGCAAAATCAAGTCCATCCTGTCGCGCATGCTGACCGAGAACGGAGGAAACGCGATTTTGTCAGGGCTGGAGAGCGATTGGCTGCTCTCCGGAGACGACAGCAACGATCGTTTCCAGCGGCTGATGACGGAGATGCCGCAATCCCATCCGGAAGCGTCCGGACGGAATGTGACGACGGTCGACAGGCGCGATTACATTGCCGCTTACGAGCGCTCGGCCGAGCTCGGGTTCGCTCTGACGCTATATATGCCCGAGGAGCTCGTGCTCAAGCCGCTCTCCGGCTATCAGTGGTGGTTCCGGATTCTGATGGCGACGGCGGTCGTGATCGTGCTGCTGTTCGCCTACTGGATCTATCTGTTCCTGCAGCGCCCGCTTCAGCGCCTCGTCCGGGCCTTCCGCAAGGTGAGCGAGGGCTCGTTCGACGTACAGCTCAAGTCGCGCAGCCGCGACGAGATCGACTACTTCTACGAGCAGTTTAACAGAATGGTCGGGACGATCCAATCCCTTATCCGGGACGTCTACGAACAGGGACTGCGCTCGCAGCGAGCCGAACTGAAGCACCTCCAGGCGCAAATCAATCCCCATTTTCTCTATAACGCCTATTATCGGCTTCACCGGATGGCCCAGGACGAAGATACCGACAGCGTCAAACGGTATACGCGTTTATTGGGAGATTATTTGAAGTACATTACCCGCAACGGCAGGGAAGAGGCCACGTTGAAAATGGAAGCCGACCACGCCCGAACGTACGCCGACATTCTGAAAATGAGATTTCGCGACAAGCTAAGCATCGAGTGGGAGGAGCTTCCGGAGGACGAAGAGAATCGGCTCGTTCCCAAGCTGATCGTGCAGCCGATCGTCGAGAATGCCTTCGTTCACGGCTTGGAGGAGCTGGACGGGCGAGGCGTTCTTCGCTTCTCGGTCGCGCGAGATGCCGCATCGGGAACGCTCTCGCTGATCGTGGAGGATAACGGCAATTTGTTGTCGGACGACAAGCTGGCAGCGCTTGCGGAACGGCTGCAATCGTCGGCGGAGGATATCGAGACGACCGGAGTGCTGAACGTGCATCGGAGGCTGGCGTTGAAATTCGGTCCGGAGTTCGGTCTGCGCATCTCCCGCAGCGAGCTCGGCGGCATGCGCGTAGACATCAGGCTTCCCGCGGAGGAAAGGGGTTAACGTTCCATGAACCGATTGCTTATCGTCGATAACGAGGATTATGTAGTAGAGGGCTTGCTGGAGGTGTTCCGCCAGCTTCCGCATCTCGACCTGGAGCCGGTCGGGGCTTATTCGGCCAAAGAAGCGTTGGACTGGTTAAAACGGACGAAAATCGACATCGTCGTCTCCGACATCCGCATGCCCGGCATGGACGGCCTTACACTGCAGCGCGAGATTGCCCGTTACTGGCCGCGCTGTAAGCTCGTGTTCCTGTCGGGCTTTAACGATTTCGACTATGTTCAGCAGGCGATCCGGGGCGGAGCGATCGATTACGTACTCAAGACCGACGGAGACGAACGGTTGATCGAAGCGGTGGAGAAGGCGCTGGAGAAGCTGAAGGACGAGATCGAGATTCAGCAGTTAATCGACAAATCGAAGCAGCAGATGAAGGCGGCTTCCGAAGCGCTGCAGCAGGACTTCGTCCGGCAGCTGCTTCACGGGGAACGTCTGGCCGAGCGCGAGCTTGCGCGCCAATTCGACGATCTGCGGCTTCCGCTGCAATCCGCGATGTCCGTGCTGCCGGTCGTATGCCGCATCGACGAATGGAAGGAGGAGCTGTCTCATTACGATCGTTACCTGCTGCTGTATTCGATTCGTAATATCGCCGGCGAATATTTGGACGCCACGGTCGTCTCGTTGTCCGTACCGCTCGATCCCTACAACGTGCTTTGGTTGATTCAGCCTAAGGGGTTGCATCCGGACAGCCCGCCGCGCGTGAGAGAGGATACGTGGAGCATGATCGTCCGTTTCCTCCAGGGTACGTTCGAGCTCATTCAGGGGGCGTGCAAAGACCTGCTAAAGCTGGAGCTGTCCGTCGCCCTGGCCGATGCTCCGACGACATGGGAAGGATTGGGACGCAAGTTCGCGGCGCTCAAGGGAAGCATGCTGTGGGGGCTCGGTTCGGGCCGGGAAACGCTGATGGTCGATCAACGGTCTGCCGATGATCGTGAAGAAATCTATCCCTGGGACGCGGCGAATTTAATCGGAAGCCTCGCTTCGATGATCGAGAACAATCGGCGCGCACCGTTCCTGGAGCTGCTGGACGAGCTGTTGGAGCCTCGCGATGCGGCGCTTCTGGAGAAGCATTATTACATGGCCGCTTCCGTGCTGCTGTCGTTTCATACGAGGGAGCAAAGGTTGGCCGGCACGGACGAGCGCTGGGACGCGGGCCGGTTGATCCGGCCCGACTTGCGGGAAGCGCCGGACGAGGCCGTCGCCTACTTGAGGAGCTGCGGGCAATCGATCTTCGATTTCCGCGAGCGGCTGCGGGGCCAGAGCGAAGACGAGCTGATGTCCAAGGTGAAGGCTTATGTCGAAGATCATCTGGCGGACGACATTTCCCTGACCGCCATCGCCGAGAATGCCGGCCATAACTCCTCTTATTTATCCCGCCTGTTCAAGCAGAAGAACGGCGTAGGACTTGCCGAATACATCACCGATTGCCGGATTCGCTTGGCCAAGGAACTGCTCGCCGATCCTCGCAATCGCATTCAGGACGTTTCGGCCGCGGCCGGCTTCGCGTCTGTGCAATATTTTTACCGAGTGTTCAAGAAAGCGGCCGGCGTCACGCCTCAGGAGTGGAGAGAGGCTGCCGTCCGAGGCCGAAGATAAGTCGAAAATGTGCAACGGATGTGCGTTCGTCCCGCTTCCGTACAAGCAAAAAGTTGCAACGGGAAGTCAAATCTTTGGAATAGAGCGGTCGGAACCGGCGTTGCTATAATCGGGTTGCCACATGAAATCCACATTCGATACACGGAAAGGGGCACAAAGAATGCTAGGAAAAAAGGGATGGAGCGCGCTGCTGGCCGTCATGCTTACGGCAACCGTGCTGGGCGCTTGCAGCGACAACGGCAAAGACAACGGCGGGACTCCCGCCAACACGCCTACGCCTTCGGCGACGACGACGGACTCCGGCGAAGCTTCTCCGGCAGGAGACGCCGACCCGTTCGGCAAGATCGATCCGCCGGTGACGATGACGTCCGTTCTGGCTACGGCGGGCTGGGCAACGTTCCCGGACGGGGAGACTTGGGACAACGACAACCGCTGGACGAAGCTGTACCGGGAGACGCTCGGGGTCAACCTGAAATGGAACTGGATGGTGGACTCCACGCAGTACGACAACAAGATGAACGTGACAATCGCTTCGGGGGACATTCCCGATCTGATGCTCGTCTCCAAGAAGCAACTTAACCAGCTCGTCGAAGCGGACATGGTCGAGGATTTGACGGACGTGTTCGACCGCTACGCGATGCCTTATTTAAAAGAGCAGGTCGCGGAAGCGCTGGCCCCGGCCCAAAAAATGGCTACCTACGACGGCAGGCTGATGGCGATCCCGCAATACGGCGGCGATCCGCGGGACTCGCTGCTGACGCTGTACGTCCGCTCCGATTGGCTGCAGAAGCTGAATCTGCCAGAACCGAAGACGATCGACGAGCTGGTACAGGTCGCCGACGCGTTCGTGAAGCAGGATCCGGACGGCAACGGCAAACCGGACACGCTTGGCCTCGGCATTCTAAGCGCCACGATGGGCGGCGGCTCCATGGGAGGCTTCCTTAACGGCTTCCATGCTTATCCGGACATCTGGATCGAGGACGGCAGCGGCCGGCTCGCCTACGGCAGCATCGCTCCGCAGATGAAAGACGCTCTTGCCAAGCTGCAGCAAATGTACAAGGACGGGCTGATCGACCGCGAATTTGGCACGAAGGATTACAATCGGCTGAAGGAGGATGTCGTATCCGGCAAGCTCGGCATTTTCTACGGCACGATCTCGGAGTCCGCGCTTATCGCGGCTGACCTGATCAAGAACGATCCGAACGCGTCATGGATCGCGCTTCCTTTGCCTTCGATCGACGGCACGCCGGCCAAGCCGAGCGTCGGCGTCTCCGTCGGCGGCTTTCATGTCGTCAAGAAGGGCTTCTCCAATCCGGAGGCGGCCGTGAAAATGATGAATTTGTTCGTTCGCAAAGTGTACGGAGACGACGAGCTCGGCACGAACGGCGATAACAAGCAATATGCCTGGGTAGACAACGCCAAGTATGCGATGCATGTCTTGTCGCCGATCCAGGGCTATATCAAAGACTATAACTATCGGCTTGTCCGGGACGCGTTGGCATCCGGCGATCCGTCCGCACTGAACGAGAGCTTAAAAGATACGTATGACCTCGTCAAAGGAACGGACGGCTCCGATCCCGAGAAATGGCAGCAATGGTGGATTCATCAGTCGGCCGTCAGCCCGTTCGAGGTGCGCGACCGATATCAGCTGCAGCCGGACGGCGTCGTCATCGATAAGTATTTCGGAGGTTCCACGAAGACGGCGGACGAGAAGATGTCGACGCTAGGGAAAATGCAGAACGAAACCTTCGTGAAAATCGTCATGAACGCGGCGCCGATCGACGATTTCGACAGCTTCGTAACCAACTGGAAAAAGCTTGGCGGAGACCAAATTACGCAGGAAGTCAACGAGTGGTACGCGAGCAACAAGTAAAGACAGACGACCCGCTTGAGGGAGGCGGACGCCAGGCGTCCGTCTGCCGCGGCGGCGGGAGGTGAGAGCAAACGTGTTCAACCGCAAGTGGAGACAGGAAAGCGCCAATCACATTATGCTGCTTCCGGGAGTTCTGTTTCTGTTCCTGTTCTGCTACATTCCGATGTTCGGAATCGTCATCTCCTTCCAGAAGTATTATCCGACCAAAGGATTTCTCAAATCCCAATGGGTCGGGCTGGAGAACTTTCAGTACATTTTCGAGCTGCCCGACTTCAACCGGGTGCTCTGGAACACGATATTTATCGCGACGGCCAAAATCGTTCTGCACCTGATCGTTCCGATCGTGACCGCTCTGCTGCTTAACGAAATCCGCAGCGCCTTGTTCAAACGTTCGGTGCAGACGTTAATCTACTTGCCTTATTTTCTCTCCTGGGTCATCCTTGCCGGCATTTTGATGGACGTGCTTTCGTTAAAGGGCATCGTTAACCAACTGCTTCAGGGGCTTGGATTGGAATCGGTATTTTTCCTCGGAGACAACAAATGGTTCCCTTGGACGCTGATTGTGTCGGACACCTGGAAGCAATTCGGGTTCGATACGATTATTTATCTGGCGGCGCTCACGGGCATCAATCCGACGCTGTACGAAGCGGCCGTCATCGACGGCGCGAGCCGCTGGAAGCAGACGCTGCACATTACGCTGCCGGGCATGGCGCCGATCATCGTGCTGATGATGACGCTCAGTCTCGGCAACGTACTGAACGCCGGGTTCGACCAGGTGTTTAACCTGTACAGTCCGCCGGTGTACGAGAGCGGGGACATTCTGGACACGATGATCTACCGGATCGGCTTGCAGGACTATCAATTCAGCGTGTCGGCGGCGCTCGGCCTGTTCAAGTCGCTCGTCTCCTTCGTGTTGGTGTCCGTATCCTACGGACTGGCGTACCGGTACGCCAACTATCGAATTTTCTGATTGGAGTGGCTGACGGATGGTCAAGACAACGTCGTGGAGCGAGAGAAGCTTCCGGTTGGCCAATTATGCGGTGCTGTCGATGCTGGCAGCGCTGTGCTTCCTGCCTATTCTGCACGTATTGGCGCTGTCTCTGAGCTCGAAGGTACAGGTGGCCGCGGGCAGCGTGCTGTTCTGGCCGCGCGATTTTACCTGGGCTTCTTATGAATATGTCGCCTCGCAAGGACAATTTTTCCGTTCGATGGGCATTACCCTGCAGCGGGTCGCCTTAGGCACGGCGATTAACCTGGCGCTGACGCTGCTGTGCGCTTACCCGCTGTCCAAGGAACGCCGGGATTTCCGGCTGAGATCGGTATACGTCTGGTATTTCGTTGTAACGATCCTATTCGGCGGCGGATTGATCCCCTGGTATTTGACGATCAAAAATCTGGATCTGCTCAACTCAATCTGGGCGCTTGTGCTGCCCGGAGCGGTGCCGGTATTCAATATCATCCTGCTGCTGAATTTCTTCCGGCGGCTGCCGCGCGAGATGAACGAATCGGCGCGTATGGACGGAGCCGGGGACTGGCGAATTCTGCTGAGTATCTACATTCCCCTGTCCACGCCAGCCCTCGCGACGATTACGCTGTTCACCGTCGTCGGGCATTGGAATTCGTGGTTCGATGGTTTGTTGCTCATGAACAGCCCGGATAAGTATCCGCTGTCCAGCTACCTGCAGACCGTCATCACGATGCCGGACTTGTCCAAATTCACCGATCCCGAGACCGCGCGGCTGTTCAACCGCATTTCGGACCGCACGGCACGCGCGGCGCAAGTATTCGTCGGCATGCTGCCGATTCTGCTCGTCTACCCGTTCCTTCAACGTTACTTCATCCATGGCATCGTGCTCGGCAGCGTGAAGGAATAATCTGTTTATTTTCGACAAGAGGAGGAAACGAACAATGACAGCCAAATATTCCGTTATTTTATCGAACGTAGGGAGCTGCTCGGATCGGTACGTGACCGGAGGCTACGCGGAGCCGTTTACGATCTCGGAGCTGTTCGAACGGGTCTCGCACATCCCTCAAGTGACCGGCGTAGAGCTGGTGGGCACCTGGCATGTGACGGACAAGAACGTCAAGGAGCTGAAAGGTCATCTTGAGCGCTACGGGCTGAAGCTGGCGTCGATCATTCCGGACCATTTCGGGCAGATGAAGTGGAAAAACGGGAGCTTCGCCGCCAAGGACCCTGCGGTTCGCCGCGATGCGGTCGCGCATACGAAGGAGATGATCGACGCCGCGGTGGAGCTGGGCGGAAATCTCGTCTCGCTCTGGCCCGGTCAGGACGGCTACGATTACCTGTTCCAGGCGGACTACATCGAAGAACGCGACTGGTTCGGGGAAGGGCTGAAGGAGGTAAGCGGATATCGTCCGGACGTTAGAGTCGCACTGGAATACAAGCCGAAGGAGCCGCGCACCCATAGCTATCTGAGCACGGCGGCGATGTCGATTCTGATGGCCCAGGAGACCGGTGCGGACAACGTCGGCGTGACGATCGATTTCGGCCATGCGCTGAACGCTTACGAAACTCCGGCGGAATCGGTCGCTCTGCTCAAGAAGTACGGGAACCGGCTGTTCCACGTGCATATGAACGACAATTTCCGGCACTGGGACGACGATATGATCGTCGGCAGCGTTCATACGATCGAGACGCTTGAATTTTTCTATTGGCTCAAGCGGACCGGCTACGACGGTTGGCTGTCGATCGATCAGTATCCGTATCGCGAGGATGGTCTGGAGGCGGTACGCGAAGGCGTGGACGCGATGGAGGCATTCGTACGGCTCGTCGATTCGATTCCCTCCGGAGAGATCGAAGCGCTTCTGAAAAGCGGGAAATCTCCCGAGATTGCCGCCTACCTGCGCAAGCTTCTGCTGTCGCCGGTTCGCTGACGGAACGAAGAGGGAGAGGACATCATGATAAGCGTAGTCAACCTTAAGGTCGATGCGGAGCGTAATCCGCTCGGTATCGACCGTGCGCGTCCGGCTCTGAGCTGGCAATTGAAATCCGACCGAAGGGGAGAACGCCAAACCGCCTACCGGGTGTTGGTCTCCGACAGCCGGGACGAATTGGAGAAGGATAGGGGCGGCGTCTGGGACAGTGGCAGGATCGAGTCCGGGGAATGCCGTCATATCGAATACGGCGGACCCGATCTGCGTTCGCAAACCCGCTATTATTGGAAGCTTAAAGCATGGGACAAAGACGGAAACGAGAGCGAGTGGAGCGAGACCGGCTACTGGGAGACGGGGCTGCTGGCGCAGGAGGAATGGAACGGGCGATGGATCACCGCCCCGTTCCTGCCGGACCGGCAGCCGGAGCCCGACTTGCTGAAGGGCGTCCCGGTGCTCTGGGACCGGAATGAAGAGAGCGCTGGCGAGGCAGCCGGGGACGGCAAGCGGCGTCACTTCAGGATGGCGTTCGAGCTTGAAGAGCTGCCGACTGAAGCGAAGCTGCACGTCTTCGCCGCCGATTCGCTGTATATCCATGTGAACGGGCATGACGAGGGACTCTATTATCCTTATTTGCAGGCGGTCGTGTTGGACATCAAGGAACTGCTGCGAATCGGTCGCAACGTTATCGCCTGCGCGGCGGACGGCGAGAGAGCGGGCTTGGTCGCCAAGCTGCGTCTGACGTTCGCGAACGGAAGCGTTCGGGACTTCGGCGGCGAGGGGCATTGGCTGGCGACGGACGAACCGGAGGAAGGCTGGATTTCTCCGGACGCGGAGTTGTCGGGCCTATGGCGGTCCGCGGTCCGGATCGCCGAGTTCGGGGAAGGGGATTGGAGCGTATACAAGCGCATTCTGTATCCGGTCAATACCGGCTTAGGCCCGTGTCCGACGTTCGGCCGCGCGTTTCGGATCGACAAGCCGGTCGCAAGCGCCCGGCTATATATTTCCGCTCTCGGCATTTATCAGAGTCGATTAAACGGCCGACCGGTTGCGGACGACGTTTTCTCCCCAGGCTGGACCGACTATCGCATTCGCATTCCTTATCAAACGTACGACGTGACCGAGTGGCTGAACGAAGGGGATAACCGGCTGCAGGCCGACATCGGCCCGGGCTGGTACGCGGGACATCTGGGCATCTGCGGTCCGTATCACTACGGTAAAAAGCTCGCCTGCCGCGCGCAGCTGAGGATCGATTATAGCGACGGAACGAGCGAGACGATCGCCAGCGATGAAAGCTGGGAGGCTTGGAGGAGTCCGGTCGTCTCGGCGGATCTGTACATGGGCGAGACGTACGACGCGCGGCTTTCGGCGGACGGCAAGCGAAGGGAGACCGAGCGGAAGACCGCTGTTCCGGAAACCGAATTGCCGGGCGGGCGAATGCGCGCTCGGCAGGGTCCGCCGATCCGTCCGATCGAGGAGCGGGCTCCGCTGTCGGTTCGACGGGTCGGAGAAGGTCGTTACATCGTCGATATGGGTCAAAATATGGTCGGCTGGATACGGTTAACGATGACGGGGGCAACTTCCGGACAGCGCGTCACGCTGCGTTACGCAGAGCGACTGGAAGGAGAGGACCGACTATACCGGGCCAACCTGCGCACGGCGAAGCAGACGGACGTCTATATCGCCGGAGGCTCGGGCGAGGAGACGTACGAGCCGCGATTTACGTATCACGGCTTCCAGTACGTCGAGATTGACGGTTACCCAGGAGAACTGACGCCGGAACGCCTCGTCGGCATCGTCGTCCGCTCCGATTGCGAGGAGACGTCCGACATCCGCACGTCCCACCCTCATCTGAACCGGCTGATGGACAACGTCAAGTGGAGCCAACGAGGCAATTTCTTCGGCGTGCCGCTCGATTGCCCGCAGCGGGACGAAAGGCTCGGTTGGACGGGGGACGCTCACGCTTTTGCGAGAACGGCGACCTACAATATGGACTGCGCCGGTTTTTACGACAAGTGGATGCAGGATATTCGCGACGCCCAGGGAGACGACGGCGCGATGCCGGACGTGGCTCCATTCGTCGAGCATTTCGGCAAAGGGCACGTTTTCTTCGCGGACGGAGGCGTAATTCTGCCCTGGACGATGTATCGGGTTTACGGGGACAAAAGGGTCATCGAGGACAACTATGAGGCGATGGCCCGATGGATCGTCTGGATGGAGCGCGACAGCGACGACAATCTGGTGCGGCGAACGGAGAGCTTCGGCGACCATCTGTCCTTCGGAGCGGAGACGCCGCGGGCGCTTATCAACGCCGCTTTCTTCGCTTACAGCGTGAAGCTGATGGCGCGCATGGCGGGAATCGTCGGCCGGGAGAAGGACGCTGTCCGGTACGGCGAATTGTTCGAGCGTCTGAAGCAGGCTTTCGCCGGGCGATTCGTCCGCGAGGACGGAGAGATCGAGAGCGGCACGCAGACCGCGTATGTGCTCGCGCTCATGATCGGCCTGCTGCCCAAGGAATCGGAACGCGCCGCGCTGCGGCGGCTCGTCGAGGACATCCGGCAGAGAGATTGGCATATGACGACCGGTTTTATGGGCGTATCCTATATTTTGCCGCTGCTGTCCGAGTTCGGCGAGACGGAAACGGCTTACCGTCTGCTGCTTCAGAAGACGTTCCCCTCCTGGCTGTACCCGGTGATGAACGGAGCGACGACGATCTGGGAGCGCTGGGACGGTTGGAACGGGGAGCGAGGGTTCCAGGACCCGGAGATGAACTCCTTCAACCACTATGCGCTCGGTTCGGTCGGAGAATGGGTGTATCGCTTTCTGTTCGGCATCGATCTGGACGAGGAGGAGGCCGGCTTCCGGTCGTTCCGCATTCGCCCGCTGCCGGGCGGAGAGCTGACGTTCGCCGGGTGCAAATACGACGGCCCGTACGGACGAATCGAGAGCGATTGGCACGTCTCGGAGGACGGCCTTACGCTGCGGGCGGAAGTGCCCGCGAACACGTCGGCCGAGGTGCGGCTGCCCGCGAGGGCGGATGCGGCCGTCCGAGTCGACGGCGAGACGATCGAGACGATTCCGGGCGCTGCGGGAGACGGATGGACGTTCGTCCGGCGCGACGTCTGGGCCGCTTATTTCCGCGTCGGCTCCGGCCGTTACGAGTTCGGCTCTTCGGCGTGGTGAGCAAACAATAGGATAGAAACGGGGGGAGTACCGCATGACCGCGATTAAGAATCGCCCGACCTGGATCTGGTATCCCGGCGATTATGAAATATGGCTTCACCAGAAGGCGTCCGTGCTCCGGCAGTTCAGAGGGTACATCTGTCCGCCGTCGTGGCGGCTGGACGCGGCGTATACAAGCGTCAAGTTCCGCCGGACTTACGAGCTGGCGGAGCCGGCGGAGCTGACGATAGCGGCGCAAGGAGAATTCGTGCTTCTGCTTGATGACGATATGACGCCGCTGCGCCGCGCCAACCAGCCGATCTCTTCGGTTATTCTCCCGGCAGGTAGGCATACGCTGTCGGTCAACGTCTACAGCGACCGCGAGATTCCGGCGCTGTACGCTTCCGGCGCGGGCTGCGACTCCGGGGAAGGCTGGGAAGTCACGGCTCTGAACGGCAAGTGGGTGCCGGTCGCCTCGTGGACGTTCCACGACGTTTCGCTTCCTCCGGCCGCGTTCCCGTTCGCTTACGAGGAGAGGGAGCCCGCAGCTCTGGAGGCGGTCGAAGGCGGGACGCTCGCCGACTTCGGCCGGGAAACGTTCGGTCACGTCGAGTTTCGCGGAGTGACCGGGCAGGGCCGGATCTATCTATATTACGGAGAGTCCCGTGAAGAAGCGATGGCGGGCGAGCTTGCGGAGACGTTCGATACGTTGTCGGTGAACGGAGACTTGGCCGGTGGAACGTCCCGCGATTGGCGAACTCCCGTCACCCGGGCTTTCCGCTACATCCAATTGAAGGCGGACGAGGGAGTGAGCTGGGAGAGCGTCGTTCATCATTACGAATATTTGCCGATGAAGCGCCGCGGCGAATTCCGCAGCTCGGATGCCCGTCTGAACGACATCTGGGAGCTGTCGGAGCATACACTGCAGATGAACATGCGCGAGTTTTTGTACGACGGCATGAAGCGCGACCGCTGGGTATGGAGCGGCGACGCCAATCTCGGCTTTCTGCTCAACAACTACTCGTTTTTCGAGCAGGACGTTGCGAAGCGGACGCTGATCGGGCTGCGCGGCAAAAACCCGGTAGAAATCCATATCAACACCATTATGGACTATACGTTCTATTGGTTTCTGAGCTGTCGGGATTATTACTTGTATACGGGCGATCTGGAGTTCGTTCGGGCCCGTTATGCCGATATGCTGAGCTTAATGGAATTTTGTCTTGGAAGGCGCAACGAAGAAGGCATGATGGAAGGTTATCCGGAGGATTGGATATTCATCGACTGGGCGCCGATGGAGCGTCGCGGCGCATTGGCTGCCGAGCAGCTCATGTTATGCCGAAGCCTCGAGACGGTGGCTGAATTTGCCCAAGCGCTCGGGGACGGGGATCGCGCGCCGCGCTACGCGGACGCGGCCGCCGAGCTGCGGGAGAGGATTTTCGCCACGTTCTGGGACGAAGAGCGCGGTGTGTTCCTCCATGGTAAGCTGAACGGTGAAATGGTGCGCGAAGTGCTCAAGTATCCGAGCATGCTCGCTCTTCGCTTCGGCTATCTAGACGACGATCGGTGCGAAGCGGTGAAGCGCAACGTCATTCTGAACGACGACATCCAGAAAATCGTCACGCCGTTCATGCGTTTCTTCGAGCTGGAGGCGATGTGCGAGCTGGGAGAGACACAGCGGGTACTGAGCGAGATTCGCGATTACTGGGGCGGCATGATGGATCTTGGAGCAACGTCCTTCTGGGAGGAGTACGATCCGGCGCTGCCGCCCGAGCTTCAGTACGACATGTACCACGACAAGTTCCGCAAGAGCTTGTGCCACGCTTGGGGAGCCGCGCCGATCTATTTGCTCGGCAAGTACGTGCTCGGCGTTCGTCCGACCGAGCCGGGTTACGCGCGCTACCGGGTGGAGCCGCACACGGCGGGACTTGATCGAATCGAGGGCTCGGTTCCGACGCCAAACGGCGATATCGCCGTCTACCGGGACGCGAGCTGTATCCGGGTCACGACATGCGGGGCCGGAGTCGGAACGCTGGTCTTCTCGTGCGACGGAACGCCCCGAACGAAGGACGGTCCGCTCGTTCCGGTCTCCGAGGGACGTTATGAGCTGGAGCTGGCGCAACCGGATACGATTTACGAAGTGCTGCTCGCCTGACTGATGGGACTTCCCGGCTTCGCAGATCTTCCCGACAAGACCCTCGCGGCATTGTCAGGAAGATTTTGTTTTGCGGCAGCCCTCCTCGTCAACCTAGTAAACAAATTTGCCGAAGGTTACAAGGTTTCGTATAAACGCCGCTTCGCCTTGGGCTCTACTAGAACCGCTCCTCAATCGTCGAGCACACTGTTTCGTCGCTCCATACCGGATTGGCGTAGCCGGCTGGCGCATTGAGATAGGCGATCCAGGACGCGTCGTAACCGCTTTTCTTTTTGGCGGCTGCGCACGCGTTCTCTTCATTCGTTTCCTTCGACTCCACTTTAAGTCGTTCCTCCCGGAACTTGGAAAATTGATGAACGACATCTTCGAACTTCTTTTCCTCGTCCTCCATCTTCCCGCCTTCGACCCACTCTCGGTTGAAAATAAAAGCAAAGTCCCGATAGCTCTTCGCCTTCATGGAAGCCGCCGCTTCATAATGACTGAGAGCTCTCTCCATATCGCCGTCCGCTTCCGCCCACAAGCCGTCCAACAGCCGATGATAGGGGGTCGGAGCTTCGGAGAAAACCCGGCTTTCACGCTTGAGGGCGCCGTCCGCAATCGTATACGTATCGGCGTACTCTCTTTGCCAAGGTCCGGCTCCCACGGAATCGATCAGTCCTCCGGAGATGCTCAGCTTGCCGTCGCGGATGCCGGCTTCGGACACGCTTGGAACGATCACGGCTCCCGGACGGGTAACGAGCTTCCCTTCGTCCCAGCCGGATACCGTATAGGTAAAGGTAGACGTATGCGCCCCGATTCCCAGCGAAGCCCAGACGATCTCCGGCTTGCCGTCTCCGTTCAAATCGCCTGTATCCAGAATCGAAGCCCGTCCGTAGTCCTCCTCGGGGAAAACGAAGCTATGCCATTCGTATTTACCGTCCTGTAAAGCCGCGACAATTCCGTAGGCGTAGCGGGACTCGACGTTCTCGACTAGTCGACTCTCGTAGACGACGGTCGCCCATTCGCGTTTGAAGCCGTCCCCGTCGAGATCGGCCCGGATTACGTTAACCGGATAATCGCCCGGATTGTATTGCTCGGCCCGCGACCGAAGCCAATCGGCGAATTGCTCTTCCGGGAGGGGCTCATTGTCCAACTCGGCCCGCAGCCGCTCGGGTAGAGGGAGCTTCGCTTCTCCTGGCTTGTTCGTTTCAACCGATACATCGGGCGATACCGGTTCGGAAGTAGACGTAGACGCCCCAACCGCCACCGCAGTTTCCGCCTCGGCTGAGGCTAACCCGGTTTCCGTATCCGCCGTTAACGTCCCGTTTTCTTCGCGCGAGTCGCATGCTCCTGCAATTAACAGAGCGCCAAGCAGGGCAGCCGCTCCGAGCCGTTTCCACTTCAAGTCGATCATAGGAAAATCAATCCTTTTTACTTTGTTATGTAACAAACGTTCGAGGAGGTCGGCAGGTTCATTTTCGCGAAGCGGCTCAAAACCTGTGATATAATCGGTCTATATTGATCAATCCGCGCAGCGGTTGCGCGAATTGCTAACGGAGAGGACGAAGCCGTGTTGAAGACGTTGGTCATCGCGGAGAAACCCGATATGGGCCGCAATATTGCGGCCGTAATCGAGCCGAAAGCGCAAAACAAGCGCTCCTATCTGGAGGGCGAAAACTATATTATTACCTGGGCGATCGGTCATCTGATCGGATTGGCCGAGCCTGATCTCTACGACGAGAAATACAAGAAATGGAGATTTGGCGATCTGCCAATTATCCCGGACGATTTTAAGCTGCTGCCGAACCCTCGGACAAAGGATCAACTGCAGGTGATCGCGGATTTGGCGGCGCGCAGCGGCGATCTGGTCAACGCATGCGATGCCGGGCGGGAAGGGCAGCACATTTTCTCCTTGATCGTCAGGCATCTTGGTTTGCGGCATCCGGTAAAGCGGCTGTGGATTTCCGACCTGACGGCGGAGACGATTCGCAAGGGCTTCGACCAGTTGAAGGACAACACAGAGTACGCCAACTTGACCCAAGCGGCCCGCGCGCGGAGCGAGGCGGACTGGTTGATCGGAATGAACGGCTCGCGCGCGTTCACGACGAAGCACAACGAGCTGCTGTCCGTCGGGCGGGTGCAGACGCCGGTGCTGGCGCTGATCTACGACCGGCAGAAGCAGATCGAGTCTTTTGATTCCCTGAAGTTTTACGAGATTACGGGCATGTTTGAGCAGGACGGAGGTATCGCTTATAAAGGCAATTGGCAGGGCGACAGGCTGACCGATCCCGAGAAGGCGAAGGCCATTGCCGACAAAGTGCGGGGCAAAACGGGAGCGATTGCGAGCTACGAGGTCAAGGATACGAAGGAGTATCCCTTCAAGCTGTATGACCTGACGCTGCTGCAGCGGGAGGCGAACGGCAAGTTCAGTTTCTCCGCGAAAAAGACGCTCGACGTCGCGCAGGCGCTTTACGAGAAGCACAAAGTCATCTCTTACCCGCGTACAAACTCGAACTATGTGAATGCAGAGAACATTCCGGAGATGCACAAGATTTTGGATGCGATGCGGAATTCTCCGGATTACGGGGAATTCGTGAACGGCGCGAACAAACGGTTTGTTCATGCGAACAACAAGAACGTGTGCAATCCGGCCAAGGTCGAGGACCACCACGCGATTATGCCGACGATGAGAAAGCCGCAAGGGCTCAGTCCGGACGAGCGCAAGCTGTACGACCTGATCGTCAAAAGATTTCTGTCTCACTTCTACCCGGCGGCGGAGTACAAGGTGCATACGGTACTGACGGAGGTCGAGAAGGAGACGTTCAAGACGACGGTGAAGCAGCTGCTGTCTCTTGGCTGGAAAATCATTTACGCGGGAGACGCTCCGGCCTCCAAAGGCAGCGCCAAGGAGAAAAGCAAGGACAAGGACGACGGGGCTGCGGAGGAAGAGGAGCAGGAGACGGACGCGCCGTTCGAGGTCGATCCGCAGAAGCCCGTCGTTTGCGCGGACGCCGAGGTCAAGGAGAAGGAGACGCAGCCTCCGAAGCCCTATACCGAAGGAACGCTGCTGAAGGCGATGGAAAGCGCGGGCAAGCAGATCGAGGACGAGGAGCTGCGCGACGCGATGAAGGATTCGGGACTCGGCACTCCCGCGACGAGAGCGGCGACGATTGAGCGGCTGAAACAGGTCGGCTATGTCGATATGCAGGGCAAGCGCATCGTCATTACGCCCAAAGGAAGAACAGCGATCGAGCTGATTCGCGGAGCGGGCGTCGAGCTGCTGACTTCGCCGGAAATGACCGGCCACTGGGAGCGAAGATTAACGGAGATCGCGCGCGGACAGGCTTCGGCCGATGTATTCATGGGCAACGTGAAAAAGTTTACGAGGTTAATTATCGACAAGGTTAACGTTCAGCGTCCGGCCGCGAGAAATGCGTTCGCCAGGCCCGAACCTCCAGCGAAGGGGGCGCGTGGCGGCAAGAAGGCCTCCGACGGCGGAGAGTCGGGCGGTTCGGTTGCCGTCGCCGCGAAGAAAGCGCCGGCTAAGCGGAAAGCTCCGGTCAAAGCGTCTTCCGCAGAGCAGAGCGGGGAGCCGGCCGTGATTGGCGTTTGCCCAAGTCCTGGATGCGGCGGCAGCATTTTCATGGGGCGCAAAGGCTACGGATGCAGTCATTACAAAACGGGCTGCAAGTTCGTCATCTGGAAGGAAAGTCTGGGACGCACGCTGACCGACGCGATGGTCAAGTCGCTGATCGGCAAGGGCCAAACCGGCAAGCTTAAGTTTGCCGGGAACGACGGGGAGGCGTTCGAAGCCAAAATCGTGCTGAAGGACGACAGGACGGGCGAGTTGGCTTTGGAACGGGTGTAGCGTAAAGAATCGACAGAGTCGGGGGAACTCGATTTCTGTCGTTTTTTGTAAAAATACCAAATACCGGCGGCGCTCGACAGGAAATTAAGCTCGGATGTAGAATTGTGTACAACAATCATCGGACTAGGATTCGATAGCGATGCGGTTTACGGGATGACCTATACGGGAGTGAGGGTTAGAAGAATGCTGAAGGAGCAAATGAGATATTCCCGGCTCGCCAACCTGACGAAGCTGATCAATACGAAGCTTGAGCTGCGCGAGGTGTTGGAGCATGTAACGACGGCGATTTCCGAGGAAATCGTCCAATGCGATTCCGTAGGGATTTATTTGCCGCAGGCCGATGGAACGTTTCGCGGCTATGTCGGCAAGCCGGAGGTTATCAACGGTTGGACGCTGGACATGCACGTGATCGATACGGAAATGGATTTGCTGGCCAAAGAAGTAATCGATACGAAGAAGACCATCTATATTCCCGATACGTCCAAGGACAACCGGCCGGATCCCCGCGCGGTGCAAGGCTTCCAGATCAAGTCGCTGCTGGTGCTGCCGATCTCCTTCGAGCAGGAACTTTTCGGCCTTGTTTTTCTGTTTGACTACGGCGTGCCGATGAACCTGATGGAATCGGAGATCCAGACGGTCGAGGCCTACGTGAATATGGCGGCCGTAGCAATACGAAATGCCAGAAATTTGACTCATAAAGAAAATCTTCTCGCCGAAAAGCAGCTGTTGCTGGATGTGACGCGCGATCTATCGATGAGCTCGACGCTTCAAGAATGCCTGGACAGCTGTTTTTTTTACTTGAGCAAGGTGTTGGATAACTGCAATATTGGCGTGCATCTGCTTGATCCTATCACGGAAAGTCAACTCGCGCCGGCCAAACTCAGCAAGGACAGCGACTGGACGGAAGAGGACTGGATGCGGACGCATAGTCGGATCGGGATGGACGAGAGCAACGACCTGGTGTTTCAAGAGGTGATCCGGACCAAACAGGCGGTGCTCATCCCGGATGTGTTCAACGACGGCAGGCCGAATCACGAGCTTTGCCGTCAGTTCGGGATAAAGGGACTGCTCATGCTCCCGCTGGTAGCGATGAAAGAGGTGCTTGGCGCTATCGCCGTAGTGAAGCTCGACGAGGGGAGCTTCCTCTACTCGGAGGCGACGCTGCAGTTTGCGCAATCGATCGTCGATGCTACGGCCTCCACCTTATCCAACCTGCTGTATATGGAGAAGCAGGAGAATATCATTCAGGAGCGAACATCGGAAATCACGGTTAAGAACGAGGCGTTAGAGCGGGCGATCGCCGAGCTGCGGCAGCTCAGCCGCGAGAAGGAACTGATTCTTAACTCCGCGGGGGAAGGAATATTCGGTCTGGATCTTGATCGGAAGATTACGTTCTGCAATGAAGCGGGAGTAACTATGCTTGGATACGACAAGAAGGACGAATTGATCGGGCAGCCCTCCTGCATCGTTTTTCAGGAAAGGCAGGATCAGGAGACGGCCGTCGTATTCGAGGGACTTAAAGACAACTTTTACGAGAGCGACAGCTTCTACCGCAAAGACGGTTCCGTCTTTCCGGTAGAGTACGTCATCTCCGCCATCCGCGAAGGCGACGAGGTCGTAGGGGAAGTCGTCACCTTCAAAGACATCACACAGCGCAAGCAGATGGAAGAGGAGATCAAGTACCGTGCTTACTTCGACGGCTTGACCGATCTGCCGAACCGGCTGTTGTTGAAGGATCGGCTCCAACAAGGGCTGTCCCACGCGCAGAGCACAGGCGAGAGATTGGCCGTGCTCTATCTGGATTTAGATCGCTTCAAGTTCATCAACGACTCTCTGGGACATAGCTACGGCGATCATTTGCTGCGAGACGTGGCCAGGCGGTTGTCGTCCTGCGTGCCGCTCGGCGCGACCGTATCCCGGCAGGGCGGGGACGAATTCACTATTTTCCTCCCTCATATCCATACCGAAGACGAAGTGCTGGAAGTGGTTCTGAGAGTCGTGGACGCCTTCTCGGAGCCGTTCGAACTGATGGACAACGAAATCTACATGAAGGCGAGCATCGGAATTAGTCTATATCCCGATCACGGCGATACGACGGAGACGTTGATCAAGAACGCGGACGCGGCGATGTACAAGTCGAAGGAAATCTCCGGGAACAGCTATCATTTCTTCCGGGCCGGCATGGACGTGCGAACGATTGAAAGCATTAAATTGGAAAACGATCTGTACAAGGCGCTTGAGCAAGAGGAGCTTGTGATTTACTACCAGCCGCAGATCGATTATTCGGAGAAACGGATCGTAGGCGTGGAAGCGCTGCTGCGATGGAATCATCCGACTAGAGGCATGATCGCTCCGGATCAGTTTATTCCGATTGCCGAAGAGACGGCTCTCATCATCCCGATCGGCGAATGGGTGCTGAAGGAAGCTTGCCTCCAACTGAAAAGCTGGCTGGAACAAGGCTACGCGTTAAGCAGCATGTCAGTGAACTTGTCGGCGCGTCAATTCGAGCAGAACAACTTGTATGCGCTGGTCCAAAACGCATTGTCCGAAGCCGGGCTGCTTCCAGACCGCTTGCAACTGGAGCTGACCGAAAACCTGATTATCAAAAACCAGGAACTGACGCTAAAGACAATGAGAGAATTGAAAGATCTAGGCGTAAAAATCGCGATAGACGACTTCGGCACAGGCTATTCATCGTTAGGCTATTTGAAGAGCTTGCCGATTGATACGCTGAAGATCGACAAGTCCTTCCTCCAGGAAATCAAGAGCGAGAAGGACAATGCCGCGATTACCCACACGATTATTTTACTGGCGCGGAATTTGAATTTAAGTGTCGTCGCCGAAGGCGTAGAGACGAAGG
Organism: Cohnella sp. LGH; assembly: GCF_017671885.1. NCBI lineage: Bacteria > Bacillati > Bacillota > Bacilli > Caryophanales > Paenibacillaceae > Cohnella > Cohnella sp. LGH. Next base: position 7,387,506 of record NZ_CP072117.1, on the reverse strand, counting down.
AGCATGTGCAATTTCTGTCGGAGCGGGGTTGTCGTCTGATGCAAGGGTATTATTTTAGCACGCCGATGACGGCTGAAGAATTTGCGCTTTTGATGGACAGAAGTATTACGGAGGTGCATTAGATGAGAGCGGCGCGGGCGGTATTGGAATATTTGAAAGGAAGCGGCGTCCGGCATATTTTCGGCATCCCGGCAGGCTCGGTCAATGCATTCTTCGACGAGCTGTGCGAGTTGCCCGAACTTGAGCCGGTCGTCGCCAAACATGAAGGAGCCGCTTCCTATATGGCGGCGGCTTACGCGAAGTACGGCGGAGGACTGGCCGTCTGTATCGGCTGCAGCGGGCCCGGAGCGACGAATCTGGTCACGGGAGCGGCCAACGCGATGCGCGAGCATCTTCCCGTATTGTTCCTGACCGGCGCAGTTCCCGTAAACACGATGGGGTTAAACGCGTCGCAGGAGCTGGAGGTTTCTCCGATTTTTCAACCTGTGACGAAGTACAGCGTTATCGTCAAGGATGCCAAGCATCTGCTTGAGGAGCTGGCGAAAGCCCATCGAATTGCCGTATCCGGCGTTCCGGGTCCGGTTCATATCGCCGTGCCGATCGACATTCAGCATGCCGATGTCGGCAAGCCGGACATTCCGGCAGGAGCGTCAAGAAAGCCGATGGTTCCGGAGCTGGCTGCAGTCGAGCGGGCCGCTCGGACGATGCTGGACAATGGAAGGGGCTGCATTCTTGTCGGGCAAGGCGTCAGAGGCTCGGTCGATTTGCTCGTCGAACTTGCCGAACTGCTGGAATGGCCGATCATGACGACGCCGCAGGCCAAAGGGTATATTCCGGACGACCACCCGCTGTATGCAGGCATTTTCGGCTTTGCCGGCCACGAGAGCGCATCGGAGGTCGTCTCCGACGGCTCGTATCGGACTTTGCTGATTGTCGGATCGAGCTTGGGAGAGACGGCCACGAACAACTACAATCCCGGATTGACGAGAGGCCGGCGAACCATTCAGCTCGATTTCGACGTTACCGTATTTAATCGGAAATACGAAATCGATATTCCCGTGCTGGGAGACATCCATCTTAGCTTGCTCATGTTGTTGGACGAGCTTAAGACGCTGGCGTCCGGCGCGAAGCATGGCGAATCCGGCTCAAGCCGCACGAGGGCGGCCGAAACGGAGTTCACGGAGGCGGGAAAAGAATACAACACAAGGAATGCGCTGCTCAGCCTTCAGCGCTGCTTGCCGGACGATACTCGATATACGGTAGACATAGGCGAGTTTATGTCCTATGTGATCCATCATATGCGGGTGCCGGCTCCGGACTGTTACAGTATTAACGTTCATTTCGGCGCCATGGGCAGCGGCATCGGCTCGGCGATCGGATCGAAGCTGGCCGAGCCGGACCGTCCGGTCGTATGTATAACGGGCGATGGCTGCTTCTTCATGCACGGAATGGAAATCTTGACGGCGAGAGAGCTCGGCCTGCCGATTCTGTTCGTCGTAATGAACAATGCCCGTCTGGGGATGGTCTATCACGGGCACTCGCTGCAATTCAACAGAACCCATCCGTCGTTCGGACAGGAAGCTGTCAACATTACGGCGATGGCCGAGGCTATGGGCATTCCCAGCTTCAGAGCTTGCGGCATGGACGACATTAGCCGCGATTTCATTTCCGGTCTTATGCAGGCGAAAGGTCCTGCCCTTCTTGAAGTCGTTTTGCAGGACAACAACGTTCCCCCTATGGGCGACCGCGTTAAGTTTCTGTCCTCGTTCGGGAAATAAATACGAGCGTGCGGCGTAGTAAGTGCGTGTTCAAAAGCTCTGATATACTGCGTCAAGAAGATCGGAGTTAGAACAAGCTCTACAAATGGGCGTAATTGTCCCGAATCGCGCTCATGATCGCCGCCATCGTCCTTCCCTTGAAGGCATCGGCGACGGCATTCCCGTCAGGGGAGGCGAAATAGTAGCTGCCATCGGATTCGTTGCGGTTGAAGCCTAGCTCCGTTAAAGGCTCGAGCAGGGGGAACTCGCCGGGTCCGAGACGTTCGAGCAAATACGCGGTTGGACTGACGGTTACGTCCGCATCGCCGTCCCCCGTTCGTACCGCGAACAGGTCGCTGTCGTCTCTAACCATCCATTGCCGTTTGGAAAATAGCGAAATCCGTTTTCCTCCCAACGCGGACAGAGCATCGAGGTTGATGCCGAATATTTGGTTGATCGCGCCGCGAATATCCGCGGCGGATGGCCGGTCCTGGGCACGCTGAAGGGACACCTCGATCGCGGCAGCGGGCGTGAGGCTGGGATCGGCATGGCTAGGCAACAGCGGCATTTTATTCAGGTCAACTTTGAAAACTTCGTCTACGAATCGAATAATCTCCTCGGCGCTCGGGCGGTCTTGGCCGTTGATCCGCGAGTCGAGCTGCGCGATTTTGGGAAGTCTTTCGTCCGCTGTATCGGGACGATAGGCTTTTTTTGTCGTATCGGGCATGAGTGTGCCTCCTGTCGGTGTAGAGTTGGGAACCTGCGGTTGTTGGCTTTGACGTTTACGTTATAGCCGCATTTCGACACCAATTTCGACGTTAGTAGCCGTTTTCCTGCTTTCCTGACTTTGAGAGATCGGACATCCCGGACTTTACTATCGAAAATATACTTGGTATAATTTCGGTATTAAAGGAGGGTGACGAGATGTTTGTTCCGGGATTAACAGTGTGGTATAACGTCCGCAGCATTGAGAGTTCTTTGGCGTTCTATACCGAAAAGCTGGGCTTTGAAGAGCTGTTTCACAATCCCGAGTGGGGCATGGCGATGGTGAAGACAAATACCGACAATTGCGTGATCGGCTTCTCTGAGGCGGAGACGGTTGAGCCTTCGACGTCTTCGACCGTATTCGATGTGGCGGACATCGAGGATGCCGTACGTAAGCTGCAGGGGGTTGGCGTCAGCTTTGTCGGCGAGATCGAGACGATCGACGATTTCGTCAAGCTGGCGACCTTCACCGATCCGGACGGGCATTCGCTCATGCTGTCGCAGCAGCTGACCGAGCTTTGAGCAAAGAGCAATTCGTATTGCAGCTAGCGCAGCAGCTGTCGGGGCGCTGGACGATCCCGATTCTGCTTGCGCTTGAGAACAGCGGCGGGAGATTCACCCCGTTGCAAAGACAGCTGGACGTTGCGCCGGCCCGGCTCAGCGACAATCTGAAGCAGCTAAGCGACGCGGAACTCATCCATCATCTGACTCCTCAGGAGCGTCGCCATCCTCTGCTGCCGGAGTACAAGCTGACTGAGAAAGGCAAACTCTACCGCGAGGCGGCCGAAGCGATTCGCAGCTCCGAAGCGCAAATCGGTCACGGAGCGCTGTCCGCCAAGGCCTGGAATATGCCCGTGCTGGTCGCGCTTAACTATCAGCACGGCCATTTCCAAGAAATTCGACGCGTCTTGCAGACCGCCACGCCTCGCATTCTATCGACGCGGCTGGACGAATTGCGCGGCGAGGAGCTGATCGTTAAGCATATCGTCGATCAACCCCGCCCCTCGTTCGTCTACGAGCTGTCATCGCTTAGCGAGAAACCGATCGCGGTTCTGACGGCTGATTTGTCCTCCCTGGTATAGGCGGACGAAGTACAAAGGCACATGTATCTCCTGAACAAGGGGGGGCATGTGCTTTTTATTTGTAAAGCAAGGCCAAGAAGGTCAAGCAGAGCAGTTTTTTAACAAAATCCGAAGTGAAGTCAATTTTATCCGTAATGAAGATAAGCATTAGAAGCCGCGATTTTTTATGATGGAAGCGTAACCGAAATCGTGTACGATAAGGAGAGGGGAACGAATATGGCGGCAAACGGGATGTTGACGGAGGAACAGCTGCAAGGGTACAAAGACGAGGGGTATGCGATATATCGAAAACCGTTGTTCGGACCGGAAAAAATGCAAAAGCTCACCGATATTTTCGAAGAGCAGTGGGCGGCGGTCGGTCGGAAGCTGAATAGCGAGCTGGATACGCCGCATTTTCGCGACGAGAGGCTGCTGGAATTTCTGCTAGCCGACGAGGTGCTCGATCTGATAGAGCCGATCATCGGTCCGAATATCGGGCTGTGGTCCAGCCATTTCATCTGCAAGGAGCCGCTGACCGGAAAGCAGACGCCATGGCACGAGGATTCGGCTTATTGGAAGGGGCGGCTATCCCGCTTCGACAAGATTATCACGGTCTGGTTAGCGATCGATAGAAGCAACAAGGAGAACGGATGCATGAGGGTCATTCCGGGTACTCATCGGAACGGCTTCTCGGAGTACGAGAGCGTCGACGAGGGACAAAATATTTTTCCGACGGAGATCAAGAGAAGCGAAATCGACGAATCGAAAGCGGTTTACTTCGAGCTTGAGCCGGGGCAATGTTCCCTGCACGACTCGCGGATTATCCACGGCGCTCCGCCGAACGCGAGCCCGAATCGCAGGTGCGGCTACACGATGCGGTACTTCTCCACGGAGGCCACGGTCTTCCCGGAGGCTAATCCGGGATTTAAGGTTTGGCTGGCGCGCGGCCGGGATCTGGGGGGCAATACGTTCGTGAACGCTTAGGCCCAAATGCTGCCGAGCCTACGGACGGCTATCCGGAAGATGGAGGGGGAGAGAACATGAAAATCCAACACTTGCCCGAGAGGCTGCTGAACGATCAGTATATGGATTCGTTATCTTCCTTTCGAATGTACCGGCATACGCTAGACCAGGAAATCGGCACGCATTGGCATCAATTTTACGAGTTGGGGCTCGTCGTCTCCGGAATGGGTACTCATCATGTCAACGGCGTTCCTTTTCGCGTGGAGCGGGGCCATGCGTTTTTACTGACTCCCGCCGATTTTCACCGAATCGTTCCAGACGCCGGACAGACGCTTCGGTTATACAATCTGATTTTTACGGAGCGAATAATCTCGGACGACCTGGCAGGGAGGCTCTTCGAACGAGGCAATGCGTATTCCTGCGAGTACGGACAGGAGGAATATGCGGATGCGGAGCATGAATTCGAGCGGATTATCCGCGAGTCCGACAATTGGAGGGAGCTCAGCGGCATTGTCGTAAAAGGGTGCATCGAGCGCTTGCTCGTCGATCTGTGCCGCAGTTGCCCGCCTTCGGATGCGAAATCGTACAAGGAACCGGATTTATCGATTCATCCCTCTATTCGCAAGGCGCTCGTCTACTTGCAGCATCATTTTCGCGAGCAGTTGCTGCTTGAGGACGTTGCCCGTTTTTCTGGGCTCTCGGTTAATTATTTCAGCGAAAGCTTCAGCAAGCAGACCGGGCATACCTTTCAGACGCATGTGCGCGACATGAGGCTCGGGTTTGCCAAATCGCTGATCGAGGCGACGGATCTTCCGATTACGGAAATCTGTTATGCGGCGGGTTTTAACACTCTGGCGTATTTTCTGAGGGCGTTCAAGGCGAGGTATCGGATGTCTCCTCGCCAGCTGCGCGGCTCGATGGCGACCGGGGCGGGCGGGGGCGAGAGAGAGGAAGCGAACGGCTGATCGGATAGGGGGGACAGAGAGCGCAAGTTGAGGCGGAGGCTGCCTGAACTTGCGCTCTCTGTCGTGAGTATTCAAGGAGAAGATTCAAGCTTAATAAGTGGTCCGAAGATACAGTGAAGAGCGGTCCGATGAATAGCAAATATAGCTAGGCGAGCGCCTTCTCGAATTCCTCCGTCAGCAACGGAACGACCTCGAACAGGTCGCCGACGATGCCGTAGTCGGCGACTTTGAAGATCGGGGCTTCGGGATCTTTGTTGATGGCGATGATGACGCGGGACTGGCTCATGCCGGCCAGATGCTGGATCGCGCCGCTGATGCCGCAAGCGATGTAGATTTCGGGCGTGACGACTTTGCCGGTCTGCCCGATCTGCATTCCGTAGTCGCAATAGCCGGCGTCGCAAGCTGCCCGGGAAGCGCCGACGGCGGCGTTCAGCACCTCGGCGAGCCGTTCCAGCGGCCGGAAGCCTTCGGCGCTTTTGACGCCTCGGCCGCCGGAGACGACGATCTTCGCTTCCGTTAAGTCGACTTTGCCGGACGTCTTGCGAACGACTTCTTTTACGGTTGAGCGTAGATTCGATAGCGTCGCAAGGTTTGAGTGGGCGATCGGACCGGGAGAAGGGAGAGGCTCCGCGACGACGAAGTTGTTGGGTCGCACGGTGACGATCTGCGCGCTGCCGTCCGCAACGAACTTTTTGCGCTCGAATGCTTTGCCGGCGTAGAGCGGTCTGATGTAAAATGTGTCGCTGCCTGAGTGCTCGATCGCGGTCACATCGGAAATTTGCCCCGCTCCCAGACGGGCGGCGATCATCGGCGCCAGGTCGCGGCCGATCGCCGTATGGCCGAGAAACACGGCGCTTGGGTTCAATTCGGCTAGTGCGTCGGTCGCTGCGGCGAATGTCGCCTCGGGATGATAAACTTCCAGTTCGGGACGATCAACGACATGCACCGGGCCGTCGACGTACTGCGCCAGTTCCTCTGCCAGCTCCGACACTTGATGTCCGATCAATATTGCGGCGATCGAGGCGTTTTCCTCCTGTGTGGCCCGTCTTGCCGCTTCAATCGCCTCCAATGTCACCTGTCGCAGCTTCCCTCCGCGCGTCTCCGCGATAACCGCATAGGTTTGGCTCATTTTTATTCCTCCCTCACTATCGAACATGAACTATATTAAAGAAACTAGATTAGAGAAACTTGATTAAAGAAACCTGATTAAAAGAAACTTGCGAACGCAACTTATTTGAAGTACCTTTCAAATGAAAACTATCAAGCGGCTTCGCCTTTACAGAACTTTCGCTTCTGTGCGCAGCAGCTTGACCAGCTCGGCGGCTTGCTGTCTCGACTCGCCCTTTAGCAGCTTTCCGGCTTGACGAGGGCGAGGCAGCGTCAGCGACTGCCGCTCCGTTTTGGGTGAGATGTCCGTTTCGGACAAGCCGATGTCTTCCAGTCGCAGCGTCCGCAACGGCTTCTTCTTCGCCTTCATGATGCCGGGAAGCGAAGGATAGCGCGGCTCATTCAGCCCTTGCTGCGCCGTGATCAGCGCGGGCAACGCCAACTCGATCGTCTCGGTGTCGCCTTCCGCGTCTCGCAGCGCCGTGGCCAGGCCGCCGTCGACAGTCAGTTGCGTAACGGACGAGACATGCGGGATGTCCAGCAGCGTCGCGAGTCGAACGGCGATCTGTCCGCTTCCGTTGTCGATCGAGAAGCTGCCCCCGAGGATGAGGTCGAACGGCTGCTCAGATTGGGCCTTCAAGTATGCGGAGAGCGCCTTGGAGACGGAATATTCGTCCCCGCCGATGCGTTCATCGGAGATTAGCGCCGCTTCATCGGCTCCCATCGCCAGTGCCGTCCGCAGCGCTTCGGCCGCACGGCTCGGGCCGACGGAGACGACAACGATGACGCCGCCGTGGCGCTCTTTTAGCCGAATGGCCTCTTCCACCGCATACTCGTCGTACGGGTTGATCACAAACTTAACTCCATCCTCCGAGATTTGTCCGTCATATAGCACGATTTTTTCCTCGGTATCGAAGGTTTGCTTCAAAATCACGTAAATGTTCATGCTTATGCTCCTTTCGTTGTAGACCAATAAGACCGCCCCACGGACCTAATCGCGCTCTCGCCACCAGACTGAGACAAATAAGACCGCCCTACGGACCTAATCGCGCTCCCGCCACCACTTTCTAACTACCCCTGCAAGCCCCGCAAAAAGAAATCCACCGTTTTATCCACCTGGCCTGACAAAGAGTACTTCCGTCCCGAGATCACCCAAGAGGTGACGACCTGGTCCATCGCCCCGAAGAGGAGCAGGCGGGTCAGCTTCGTGTCCAGGTCGGCGCGGAACGTTTGCTCCTCGATTCCTTTTCTCACGATGCTCTCGATCAACGCGATGTAGGGCTTCACTGTAAGTCCGATGGCGTTGCGAAGCTCGGGTGAGCTCTGGCGCAGCTCGATTTGGGTGACGTGGGCGAAATCGGCTTGCCGCTCCAGCATGGCAAAATGAATTTCGCATACGATGCGCAAAGCTTCGGCAGCCGTATGCGTCTCGCGAATGCTGGCGTGGAACAGCCGGACGAGATCGCCGAGCCGCTCCCGGAACAAGGAGATGAGAATATCCTCCTTGTTTTTGAAATACAAGTAGACCGTACCGTCGGCCACCCCCGCTTCCCTGGCGATTCGCGACACCTGCGCGCCGTGGTATCCGCTGCCTGCGATCACCTTTTCGGCGGCGTCGAGGATGAGGCTGTATTTTTTCCGTTTAGGTCCCGTCATTGCACGCACCCCGATGGCCAAAAATCGTTTGGCTGAATGAAGCCTCATTCATTTTATTCGCCTACCGGCCATATCATGAGAAAAAGCGGCGGAAAGGGGGGCGAATGCCGATGGGATGGCAGACGGCGAATTGGCTGTTGTTTGTTGCCGCGGTCGGGTACGGCTGCTATTTGTTCGGAAAAGCGGTGTACCGCAGAGTTTTGTATGTGAAGCTGGGGCAGGCGACGGAATTTAAGATGCGAGGCAGAGATGGAACGGGGACGTTCCTCTCGCAGGTGTTCGGGCAGAAAAAACTGTTCAAGGACCTTCGCAGCGGTCTGATGCACTTCGTTGTGTTTTACGGATTTATCGTGCTGCAGTTCGGGGCGATCGATTTGATCGTAAAAGGGCTGACCGCAGGCGGCCATCTGCCGCTTCCGGCCTACGAGCTATTCGGTCTGATCCAGGAAATTACGGTGCTGCTCACTCTCGTCGCAATGGGCTACGCCGCTTACCGACGCTACGGCGAGAAGCTAAGCCGACTAAAACGCGGGTGGAAGCCGAGCCTCGTCCTCTATTTTATTTTCTCCCTCATGCTGTCCGTGCTGCTGTCGCTAGGCTTCGAGCGTCTCTGGCTTGACCTCGACTACTCGGGCTATGCTCCGGTATCCTCCGCAATCGCACGATTGTTCCCACACCTGCCCGTCGCGGCGGCGCAAGCGCTGTTCTACCTTTTCTGGTGGCTGCACCTGCTCATTCTGCTCGCTTTCCTCGTCTACGTTCCGCAATCGAAGCATTTTCATCTGATAACCGCCCCGATCAACATCTGGCTGGGCCGTGCCGAGACGCCCGGCAAGCTGAAGAAGCTCGATCTGGAGGACGAGGAAGCCGAATCGTTCGGCGTCGGAAAAATCGAAGAGTTCACGCAGAAACAGATGCTCGATTTCTATGCGTGCGTGGAATGCGGGCGTTGCACCAACGTATGCCCGGCCTCGAATACCGGCAAAGCCTTGTCGCCGATGCACCTCATCACGAAGCTGCGAGACCACCTGACGGAAAAAGGAGCAGCGGTGACCGGCCAATCGCCGTGGGTGCCGGAATTTGCGTTCGGAGGAGGAGGGGCGGCTAAAACTCATACACTCATTGAGATAGCCGGTCGAGCAGTCGAGTGGAATGCTGAGGGGGACCCGATTACCGACATTCGCCCGACGCTCGCCTGGCAGCAGGCTTCTTGGACGGCTACGCCCGACACAAGCCCCGAGCAGGTCGAGTTGATTGGCGGTGTCATGACTGAGGACGAAATTTGGGCCTGTACGACTTGCCGCAACTGCGAGGATCAATGCCCAGTCGGCAACGGCCACGTCGACAAGATCGTCGATCTCCGTCGCCATCTCGTGTTGATGCAGGGAAGCATCCCGCATGAAGGTCAGCGCGCGCTGCAAAACATTGAACGCCAGGGCAACCCATGGGGGCTGAGCCGCAGTGACCGCGACAAGTGGACCGGAGAGATCGAAGGCGTGCGCGTGCCGACGGTGAGGGAAAATCCGGACTTCGAGTACTTGTTTTTCGTCGGTTCGATGGGGGCGTACGACCTGCGGGCGCGCAAAATTTCGCGAGCGTTAGCCCGGCTGCTGAACGAGGCCGGAGTCAGCTTCGCCATTCTCGGCAACGAGGAGCGCAACTCGGGCGATACGCCGCGCCGGATGGGCAATGAGATGCTGTTCCAGCAGCTCGCGGCGGACAACATCGAGACGTTCCGCAAATACGGCGTGAGGAAGATCGTCACCACCTGCCCGCATACGTTTAACACGTTCAAAAACGAATATCCCGACTTCGGACTGGAAGATGTCGAAGTGCTCCATCATACGCAACTGCTCGACCGGCTGATTCGGGAAGGCAAGCTCCGTCCCCGCTATGAGGTCAAGGAGCGCATCGCGTACCACGACTCTTGCTATCTCGGGCGTTATAACAACGTTTACGATGAGCCGCGCAATATACTGAGAGCGATTTCGGGCGTCGAACTGGTCGAAATGGTCAGAAGCCGCGAGAACGGCATGTGCTGCGGAGCGGGCGGCGGCATGATGTGGATGGAGGAAACGGCGGGCAAACGCGTGAATCTGGCCCGCACCGAGCAAGCGCTTGCGGTGAAGCCGACTGTCATCGGCAGCGCCTGTCCGTACTGTCTCACGATGATGGAGGACGGGACGAAAATGAAGGAAGTCGCAGACGACGTACGGGCCAAGGATATCGCGGAAATTTTGGAGCAGGCCGTTTTCGGCGATTCTCCGCTTCGCCAGAATCACTCGATAGGAGGTTAGACGAGATGAACAAAACGATTCGCAAAGCCGTCGTCATCGGCTCAGGCATTATGGGCTCCGGCATCGCCGCCCACCTGGCCAACGTCGGCATCCCGTGCCTGCTGTTGGACGTAACGCCTGCGCAGCTCACTGCGGAGGAGGCCGCCAAAGGGCTGACCCTGGACCATCCCACTGTGCGAAACCGGCTGGCTGCGGCCGCTATCGCCAAGCTGAAGAAGACGAATCCGGCCCCTCTCTACGACGAAGCACTCGCGGATCGCATTACGCCGGGCAATCTGGACGATCATCTGGCGTTGATCGGCGAGGTCGATTGGGTGATCGAAGTCGTCGTGGAAAATTTGCAGGTGAAAAGGGAACTGCTGTCCCGAGTCGAGCGCTATTGGAAGTCCGGCACGATCGTTTCGTCAAATACGTCCGGAATCTCGATCGACGCGATGTCGGCGCATTGCGGGGAGGCGTTCCGTCAGCATTTTATGGGCACGCACTTTTTTAACCCGCCTCGCTATATGAAGCTGTTGGAAATCGTACCGGGTCGGGATACGAGCCCGGAGCTAGTCTCTCGAATGAAGGCTTTCTGCGAGCAAACGCTGGGTAAAGGCGTCGTACTTACCAAGGATACGCCGAACTTCGTGGCTAACCGTATCGGAACCTACGGGCTGCTGGCGACGCTTCGGGAAATGGAGGCGGGCGGGTTTACGGTAGAGGAGATCGACGCGGTGACAGGTCCCGCCATAGGCCGTCCAAAAAGCGCGACGTTTCGCACGCTGGATCTCGTCGGCATCGACACGTTCGTGCATGTGGCGGATAACGTGTACGACAACGTTGCGGATGAAGCGGAAAGAGCGGCGTTCAGCGCTTCGCTGGCATTAAAGAGCCTGGTCGAGAAAGGCTGGCTCGGCGAGAAATCCGGTCAAGGCTTCTACCGCAAGTCGAAAGGACCGTCCGGCAAAAGCGAAATCGCCTCGCTTGATCTGACCGAGATGACCTATTCTCCGCAGAGGAAAGTAACTTCCGGTTCGCTGGAAGCCGCCAAGCTGGCCAAGGGCGCAAGAGAGAAGGTTAAAGCGCTGCTGGCCGGAGGCGACCGCTATTCCGAGCTGGCGTGGAGCCTGCTCAAGCAAGTGCTCGTCTATTCCGCGGAGAAGGTCGGCGAAATCGCGGACACGATCGAAGAGATCGACAATGCGATGAAGTGGGGCTTTAATTGGGAGCTTGGCCCGTTCGAGACCTGGGACGCGATTGGCCTCGCCCGTTCGGCGGAGCGGATGGAACGGGAAGGGGCGGCGGTTCCGCAGTGGGTCAAGGAGTGGATTTCGCAGGGGAACGAAACGTTTTACCGCAAGGAGAACGGTTCGCTGTTCTACGTCCATGCCGGGAAATACAAGCAGGCGGAGGAGCGGCCGGAGGTCGTGTCGCTGCGCAGCCTGAAGGAGCGAGGCCGCACGATTCGAGGCAACGGCGGAGCCAGTCTGATCGATTTGGGAGACGGTGTGGCGTGCCTGGAGTTCCATTCCCCGAACAACGCGATCGGCGGCGACATTCTAAGCATGATTACACAGAGCGTTGAAGAGGTGCGGCGCAATTACGAGGGGCTGGTCATCGCCAACCAGGGCCGCAATTTCTGCGTCGGAGCCAATCTGATGCTGCTGCTCATGGAGGCGCAGGATGAGGAATGGGATGAAGTGGACGGCATCATCCGTCTATTTCAGAACGCAATGTACACCGTCAAAAGGCTGGAAAAGCCGGTCGTGGCCGCCCCGCACCGAATGACGCTGGGAGGCGGCGTGGAGGCTTGCTTGCCCGCGGATCAGGTCATCGCCTCCGCCGAGACGTATTACGGACTTGTAGAGGTTGGCGTCGGCCTAATTCCGGGAGGCGGCGGCTGCAAGGAGTTTGCGCTGCGCGCCAGCCAGCGTGCCGGGCTTCCCGAGGCGGATTTGCAGCCTTATCTGAATCGCGCATTCGAGACGATTGGTATGGCCAAAGTGTCTTCGAGCGGACACGATGCGAAGCGTCTCGGCTACTTGCGGGAGACGGATCGCGTGCTGGCGAATCAGGATCATCTCATCTACGAGGCCAAACGAGCCGTGTTAAGGATGGTTGAGGCGGGCTACGAGCCCATCCGCGAGGAGCGGATTCGCGTCGCCGGAGCGGAGGGCAAGGCGGTGCTGCAGCTCGGCGCGCTTGGGATGAGGGAGAGCGGCTATATCAGCATTCACGATTTAAAGATTGCCAGGAAGCTGGCGCATGTGCTGGCCGGAGGCGACGTTCCGGCGGGGACGCTCGTGACCGAGCAGTATTTGCTCGACCTGGAGCGGGAAGCGTTCCTCAGTTTGTGCGGCGAGCCAAAAACGCAGCAGCGGATGCAGCACATGCTGACCAAGGGTAAGGCGCTGCGCAATTGACATGGCGAGGGAGGGGCCGCAGGCAATGTTGTCAGGTTAAGCAAACTAAGAACGACCACAGGGACTTATGGGGGCAAGTGCGCCCCGCGAAATAGTGGATAAGTCCGCCAGAGGGACTTATGGGGGCAAGTGCGCCCCGCGAAACAGTAGATAAGTCCGCCGTGCAGGGGCTCCTTAACTTGACAACGTTGGGGAAGCGGGCGGTGAAAGAGTCTGCATTCGTGACCATGTGCGGTAATCCGCAATACAACTGACTTTTTTGCAGGGGAGTGAATAAGGGGATGAGAGAGGCCGTTATCGTAACCGTTGCGCGTACTGCGGTGGGCAAGGCGAAGAAGGGGAGTCTGGCGCAGACGCGTGCGGACGATCTTGGCAAAACGGTGCTGGAGGCGGTCGTCGAACGGACGCCCGGCTTGCGTAAGGAAGACGTGGAGGACATCATTATCGGTTGCGCGATGCCGGAGGGCGAGCAGGGGCTGAACTTTGCGCGGATCATGTCGCTGTACGCGGGTTTTCCGAGCGAGGTTCCCGCGCTGACGATCAACCGTTTCTGCTCCTCCGGGCTGCAATCGATCGCGTTCGCCGCGGAACGGATAATGCTTGGTCATGCCGACACAATTATCGCCGGAGGGGTAGAGAGCATGAGCCATGTGCCGATGACCGGGTTCAAAGTATCTCCGAATCCGCGCATCGTCGAGGAGATGCCACAGGTTTATATAGGCATGGGACATACGGCGGAGAATGTCGCCGCGCGGTTCGGCGTATCGAGGGAGGATCAGGACGCGTTCTCGGCGAGATCGCATGCGAAGGCGGCGAAGGCAGTCGCGGAAGGCAGGTTCAAGGAAGAGGTCGTGCCGGTGACGGTTGAGCGAAAAAGCGTGGACGACAAGGGGAGGCTGCGGACGGAGAGACTGACATTCGATACGGACGAAGGGGTTCGCGCCGATACGAATGTGGAGACGCTTGGGAAGCTGAAGCCGTCGTTTAAGCTCGGCGGTACAGTGACGGCGGGCAACGCTTCGCAGATGAGCGATGGAGCGGCGGCGGCTGTCGTGATGAGCCGGGAGCGGGCAAACACGCTGGGGCTTAAGCCGCTTGCCACCTTCCGCTCGTTCGCGCTGGCGGGAGTTGACCCCGACATTATGGGCGTCGGCCCGGTCAAGGCGATTCCGAAAGCGCTGGAGATGGCGGGCATCACGCTGGACGACGTCAAGCTGTTTGAAATCAACGAAGCGTTCGCCTCCCAATGTCTGCACATTATCCGCAAGCTGGGCATCGACGAGGAGAAGGTGAACGTCAACGGCGGTGCGATTGCGCTTGGGCATCCGCTCGGTTGCACGGGCACAAAGCTGACTGCGACGCTGCTCCATGAGCTTCGTCGCAGAGGAGGCGGCTACGGCGTCGTGTCGATGTGCATTGGCGGCGGCATGGGGGCGGCGGGCGTGTTCGAGGTTCATGCGGAATAAGCGGTGAAAGGCTGAGAAGCTTGATTCGCCTCGAATTTCTGGAGGCCAAAAAAGTGCCTCGGAGCCGCGGTCCGGCCCCCACGAAGGCCAAAAAAGTGCCTCGGGCCTCGGCAACCTACCCTGGAAAGCCGGGCGGACTCGCATTTTCTGAGCATCTCAAAGGAGAGGAAAACGATGGGAGAAACGGTAAGCGGCAAAGTCCTCGGAGGTAGCTTCATCATCGAGGACATCGGTGCGGACCGCATTGTGACGCCGGAGGATTTTACCGAGGAGCATCGGATGATCGCGCAGACGACGGAGGATTTCGTCGCGGCCGAGATCGCGCCCCATGACGAGGCGATCGAGAAGCTGAACTACGAGCTGACCGTGGCGAAGCTGCGACAAGCGGGCGAGACCGGCCTGCTCGGCGCGGATGTACCTGAAGCCTATGGCGGGCTCGGGCTGGATAAGGTCAGCACGACGCTAATCGGCGAGCGGTTCGCCAAGGCCGGCTCCTTCGCGCTGTCCGCCGGTGCGCATGTCGGCATCGGTACGCTGCCGATCGTCTACTTTGGCACCGAGGAGCAGAAGCGCAGGTATTTGCCGGAGCTGGCCTCGGGCGATAAGCTGGCCGCATACTGCTTAACGGAGCCGTCTTCAGGCTCGGACGCGCAAGGCGCGAAGACGACGGCGACCCCGACGGAGGACGGCCAGTTTTACGTGCTGAACGGGACGAAGCAGTTTATTACGAACGCGGGCTTCGCGGATATTTTCATCGTGTATGCGAAGGTGAATGGAACCGACTTCAGTACGTTTATCGTCGAGAGGACGATGCCGGGCGTCAGCATTGGGCCGGAGGAGAAGAAAATGGGCATCAAGGGCTCGTCCACCTGTCCGCTTATTCTTGAAGATGTCAAAGTGCCGGCCGAAAATCTGTTGTGGGAAGCCGGCAAAGGCCACCTGATCGCCTTCAACATTTTGAACATCGGACGGTTTAAGCTGGCTGCGGGCGCGCTCGGCACCGTTAAGGAAGCGATCGGGCTGTCCGCCAAGTACGCCAACGAGCGCGTGCAATTCGGCCGCTCAATCTCCTCGTTTCCGCTTATCGGCAAGAAGCTGGCGGAGATGAACATCCGCGCCTATGCGTTGGAAAGCATGGTGTACCGCACCGCCGGTTTGTTCGACGAAGGGCTGGCCGAGGTCGATCACGGCGCGGACAACGTCGGCCTGCAGGCGGCCAAGGCGATTGCGGAATACCAGCTCGAATGCTCGATCAATAAGGTGTTCGGTTCGGAGGCGCTCGATTTCGTGGCCGACGAGGGCGTGCAAATCCACGGGGGCTACGGCTACATTCAGGAGTATCGCATCGAACGGATTTATCGGGATTCGCGCATCAACCGTATTTTCGAAGGGACGAACGAGATTAATCGATTGCTTATTCCCGGAGCCTTGATCAAACGCGCGTTAAAAGGCGAGCTGCCACTGATGCAGAAGGCGATGGCGCTGCAGGCCGAGCTGATGGAACCGATGCCGAGTCGGGAGTTTGCAGAAGTGCTGGAACAGGAGACGCATTTGCTAGCGATGGCGAAAAAGGTGTTTTTGATGGTCGGCGCGCAGGCAGTCCAGAAGTATCAAACGAAGCTGGATCGGGAGCAGGAGGTGCTCAGCCATCTGGCCGACATGCTGATCTCGGTATTCGCGATGGAGAGTGCGCTGCTGCGCACACGCAAACTCCTTGACCGCAGCGGAGAAGCGAAAGCGGGCAGCGCCGTCGATATGACGACCGTCTTCGTCCACGAGGAGTTCGGAAAAGTCGAAGAGAGGGCCAAAGAGGCGCTGGCGTCGATGGAGTCGGGCGATATGTTGCGGACGCAGCTGTCCATTCTGAAGAAGCTGGGCCGGAGGACGGCGGTCGATACGATCGGCTTAAAGCGACGGATCGCAGGCAAGGTCATCGAAGCGGAAAAGTACGTCGTGTGAACTCACTAAAGTGAGAGCGAGGTGCCGGTTGTGACCCAACAACCCTGGTTAAAGGAATATCCTGCCGAAGTCCCGCACTCGTACGATTATCCGAAGCATAATTTAGCCTGTTTTCTGGAAGAAGCCGCCGCAGAGTACCCGAATACGATCGCCCTGGAGTTTCTGGGAAAAAAAATAACGTACGACGCGCTGTTGTCGCAATCTCGCTGCTTCGCGAACGCCTTGCTCGATCTGGGCGTTCGCAAGGGCGATCGAGTAGCCGTCATGCTGCCGAACTGTCCGCAGGCGGTCATCGCCTACTTCGGCATTCTGATGACGGGCGGGGTCGTCGTGATGACCAATCCTCTCTACGTGCCCCGCGAGTTGGAGCATCAGCTTGCAGACTCCGGCTCTCGCATCATCGTTACGCTTGATCTGCTATTAAACCGCGTGCGGCAAGCGACAGCTAAGAGGCCGCTGGAACGGATCATCGTCACTTCGATCCGGGATTACTTGCCGTTCCCGAAAAACGTGCTGTACGGTCTGAAGCAGAAAAAGGACGGGACAGCGGTAAAAGTTGTCTACGACGAACAGGTGCTGTCATTAGGCGAGCTGCTTGGGCGTCATCCCGCCGTTCCCGTCCTGGCCGAGGTCGACGCCGAGCGGGAGCTGGCGCTTGTGCAGTATACGGGAGGAACGACAGGGCTGGCCAAGGGAGTTATGCTCACACACTACAACCTCGTTGCCAATACGATTCAGACTCGGCTGTGGTGCTACCGGACAGACAACGGCAAGGAACGGATGCTGGCCGCGCTGCCTTTTTTCCACGTGTTCGGTCTGACTGTACTGCTTAATCTGGGCGTCTATGCGGCGAATACGCTGGTGCTGCTGCCGCGCTTCGAGGTCGATCAGGTGTTGAAGACGATTCATAAGAAAAAGCCGACGCAATTTCCGGGTGCGCCGACGATGTACATTGCGATCATTAATCATCCCGAGGTGCGGAAGTACGATTTCTCTTCGATCAATTTCTGCATCAGCGGCGCCGCGCCGCTGCCCCTGTACGTGCAGGAGCGCTTCGAGGAACTGACCGGAGGCAAGCTGATCGAGGGCTACGGACTGACCGAGGCTTCCCCGGTAACGCATGCCAACAACATTTGGGAGCGGCGTAAAAACGGCTCGATCGGCATCCCTTTCCCGGATACCGAGGCTCGCTTCGTCGATCCGGACACGTTCGAGGACGTGCCGATCGGACAGATCGGCGAGCTGGCGATTCGCGGACCTCAAGTCATGCAGGGGTATTGGAACCGGCCCGACGAGACCGCGAAGGTGCTTCGCGACGGCTGGCTGCTGACCGGCGATCTGGGCAAAATCGATGAAGAGGGCTATTGCTATATCGTCGACCGGCGCAAGGACGTCATTATCGCGGGGGGCTATAACGTCTACCCGAGAGAGGTTGAAGAGGTGCTCTACGAGCATCCGGACATCGAGGAGGCCAGCGTCGCGGGTGTGCCCGATCCTTATCGCGGAGAAACGGTGAAGGCATTTATCGTGCTGCGTTCAGGAGCGGCTCGGGATAAAGAGGCGTTGGAGCGATGGTGCAGGGAGAAGCTGGCGGCGTACAAGGTACCCAAACAGATCGAATTCCGCGATACGCTTCCCAAAACGATGTCGGGCAAGGTGCTGCGGCGCAAGCTGATTGAGGAGGAAGACGACAGCTCGGGCGGGCAGTAGCGTAAAGGAGGGAAGAACGGATGGCATCAAGCGAGGAAAACGAGCTTCCTCCGCAGTTGGAGCAGTGGAAGGCAAAGGCGGAATCGACGTTCTGGGGCTGGGTGGGCTGCTCGTTCGAAAGGGTGGATGAACGGCGGACAGTCGTGTCGCTCGACATCGAGCCAAGGCATCTTAATCTGATCGGCATTCTGCACGGCGGAGTTCACGCGACGATGATCGATTCCGCAATGGGTCTGGCGGCGATGCTTGCGCGCCCGGAAGCTGCCGTGGTGACGACTCATCTGAACATGAACTACGTCGCTCCCGTCAGGGAGGGTCGAATTTTCGTCGAGGCGGAGATCGCGCACATGTCCCGTATAACGGTCACGACCCAGGCGCGAGTGCGAACGGCGGACGGAGAGCTGCTGGCGTTCGGGAATGGAACTTTTCGCGTGCTGGAGTAACGGAGCCAAGGAGAGCCAACGAATCGGGCACCGGCCTCCAGACGCGGCGAGTCGGCAGCCCGACTCGATTGCCCGGAACGGGGGAGAAGATCGGAGCTCCGCAAAGCTCCTAACCTCTCCCCGATCCGGGCGCGAACCATCAGGCATCCAGCCTGATTTTTAGCGTAACGGTAGTTCCCCTTCCAGGCTCCGAGGCGATTGTTACTCCCGCTCCGTTATCGTGGGAAAATAAACGGAGGCGCTCATGCACGTTATAAATGCCGTAGCTTTCGCCTGCTTTGTCCGAACCGGGAGGCTCAAGAAGCTGCTCCAGTCGTTCCGGCGGCATGCCGACCCCGTCATCCCGGATATCGATCGTCAGCCAAGTTCCTTCCCTCCGGACGGAGATCGCGATCGTCCCCCGCTTCGGCCGTTTCCGATGGATGCCGTGCAGAACCGCGTTCTCGACGATCGGCTGCAGCGTCAGCTTCGGAAGACGGCAGGTTAGCAGCGCTTCCTCGACATTGCAGATCATCTCGATGCCGCCCTCGTCGCGGGTGTTGTGAATGTGCATATAGGAGCGAATTAATTGAAGCTCTTCGGCGAGCGTGACCACGTCGCGGCCTTTGCTCAGGCTCAGCCGGAAGTAGGTCGAGAGCGCCTCGATCAGGTCGCTGATCTCTCCGGCCCCTCGGCGTATGGCCATCCAGTTCATGCTGTCTAGCGTATTGTACAGGAAATGCGGATCCACCTGCGCCTGAAGCGCCTTTAATTGGGCGTCCCGCTCGTGCAGCTTGGAGCGGTAGGATTCCGCGGTCAGATCGTGTACGGTCTGGACCATGCGCGAAATCGCGCCTTCGAGCTGGCGCAGATCCCCTTTAGGCTTTGGCAAGCTGCCGTCGAAATGGGCGGATCCGGCGACCTTGAGATTGCGGATCATATCTCTAATCCGCTTGTTCAGGCTTTCGGCAGCCGCCGCGAAAGCCAGCACCAGAAAGAAGATGAAGACGACGGAACCGATCCCCAGCAGCAGCACCGCGGAAATCTTCGTCAACACGACGCTCTTGCCGGAAAGCTCCGAAGTCGGCAGCTTGGCGACGATCGTCCAATCCGTGTTCGGAATCCGGCGGAACAGGAAGGAAGAAGCCCCCTGGTCGTCCCGAAAGCGGCCCTCGGCAGATTGCGAAAGCCATTCCATCTGGGTCACGCTCAGATCGGAGGGCTGACCGAGCCGGCTGGTATCGGGATGGGAGACGAGCAGGCGATCGTCGTTCACGACGAACACCTCCTGAGAAGGAGACAGGGAAACCCGATTTAAGATATCCCCTATTAAGTCCGCTTTGACGTCGACCGACAGCACCCCCATGACCGTCTCGTAATGAAGCGGATCGTGAAGCATGCGCACAGCGGATAGGACGTCGGCATCGGACTCTCCCAGATAAGGCTGGCGATAGGTCCCGCGCCAATAATTGGCCCCGTTGCGATCAACCATGCTCCGATACCAGGAGGAGCCGCTATCCAGGAGAGGCAGCGGAAAAAAATGAATGCCCTCCCGCGAATAGGTCAGCTTCGGATCGACGAACAGGCGAATCCGATGAATGCCGCGGCTCCGTTCCAGGCTGGCAACCAGCTTTTCGAGCTCCTGGAACTGCTGGAACTGTTCGTATGCGGGTTTGGCGGAACTGCTCAGATACTCAACGATGACCTGATTGGCGATCACGTTATCAGAGACGCTCGCGACATTGGCTAAGCCGTTCGAGATGTTGTACTCGGCTTGATTCAGCGTCTGCAGCATCGAATCGCTCATCTCCCGTTCGATGATACCGGATGTCTGTCGATAGTAGAGAAAGAACAGGAGGCAACCGGGAATCAGGACGGCGGCGACGTAGATTGCGATCGCTTTTTTCGTAATGCTTGCCCCGGAGTACGCCCTCAGATACCCCTTCAGCCATCTCCAACCGTTCATAAGCCCCGCTCCCGGAATTCCCCGGGCGTATACCCGGTTTGCTTCTTGAACAGCTTGCCGAAATAGCCCGGATCCTTGTACCCGACCGCGTAGCAGACGTCGTACAGCTTATTGGCCGGATCGGTCAGCAGCGCCTTGGCCGCGGCGATTCGCGTCTCGATGACGTATTCGTTCAGCGTCATTCCCGTCTCTTGCTTGAACAGCAGGCAGACGTAAGTCGTCGTCAAATATACGGAAGCGGCGATTCGGGCGTTCGTCAGGTCTTCCGCGTAATGCTCTTCGATGAAACGACGGATTTGTTCGACGACGTTGTGCGTTTTTTTCTCGCGCTTGTCTGAGATCTCCGCATGAGTCAGGCTCAAATGACGAACGGCTTCCTCGCGAAGCTCGACGATTGTCTCCGCCGAAGCGATCGCTTGCCAGAACCGCAGCTCGCTCTCCTCGAGACGCTCGGCGGGCAGGTTCATTTCCTGCCGGAGCTCGACGCATGCGGCCAGAAGCTGCGCGCCGGCAATTCGGGTCCGCAAGATGGCGTCCGTTCCTTCGCCGCCTTCCAATGCTCTCTCCGCAGCCAACCGAACGGCTTCCTGATCCGGCCCCTTCAACAAGGCGGCGATCTCCTTCGGTTCGGACTTCTCGCTTTCCTCGGAAGCGGGGATGGCGGGAGGGCCGATCAGCCCGTCCATCGAAATAATCTGGTTTTTGCCAACATACCACTTATACTCCGATGCATGGGCGGCCTGGCCGTAAGCTTTCGGCAGCTCTTCCCATCGTTCCGCCGCCGGCCCTACCCCGATCGTCACCTCAAGCTTTAGCAGTCGGTTGATTTGTTCCTTGACCAGTTGAATCAAGGCGAAAAAACCGTCCTCGTCGTCGTCGGAGGCAAACTGCACGATTCCGGCGTATTCCCCCGTCCGTACTTCGAAGGCGTGTCCCGAATAGCGCTCGTTCAATACCTCCTCGATCACGTTTAGCAGGGCGAACGCTTGCAATTGCCGCTCTTGCTCCGGCAGCGCTCCGAACACTTTGCCGTAATCGTCGATCCGGACGGCGAACACGCCCAGTCGAATCGGAGAGACGGGAAGGCGAATGCCGAGAAAATCAAATTTGCTCCTTAGTCCCTCCAAGTCTCTGGCTCCGTCCAGGACAAGGGCGGCCAAATACCGTTCCCTCAGCAGCGGAATGCTCTGGTTCAGCTTGATTTGCAGGCCGTTCAGTCGCTTCCGCGCCTCTTCTTCCTCGTTCAGCTTGTCGACGAGACGGTGCAGGAGTTCTGTCAGCTCGCCCAGACGCACCGGTTTTAATAGATAATCGACGGCTTCCAGTCGGATCGCCTTTTTTAAATAGTCCAAATCCCCGTATCCGCTTACGAATACGAGCTTGGCAGGGTGGCCTTCTGCGGCAAGCCGTTCGGCCATTTCAATTCCGTCCATATGCGGCATCCTGACGTCCGTCAATACGATGCGGATGTCCCGATCCTCCCGGATCTCCCGCAAAGCCAGTTCCCCGTCCTCCGCTTCCCCGGCGACCTGGAGTCCGAAGGAGGGCCAATCGACGCAGTCCCTCAGACCGGCGCGCACAGAGCTTTCATCATCCACGATGTAGAGCTTATACATCAAACGTCCCCCCGAATCGATGTCGAAAACTATACAGTAACGCCGTAAAATCGTAATCCGCTCCCCTATAATCCGAATCGGGGCAACGGTTACAATTTGATCAAGGGGAAACTACGCAACCCCATTGTAAGGCGAATCCGAAAAAGGTGTAAACCCTTTTTCGCCCGATTGGAGCGGAAGGACGACGAATTCCTCCCGCTTCTTTCCGGCCGCCGAAAAGGAAAGGCGCACGGCCGTACCGCGGACGGCGGCGCGCGATTCCGGGGAGGATGATACGACCATGAAAGAGTCCGAAGCCGTAATCGAACGGATGCCGCCCGAGCAGGCGGTGCGGCGCGGCAAGCGGAACGACAAACGATTTTGGCGCTATTTTCGCGCGAACTACGATCTTTATCTCATGTGCATTCCGGGATTGGCGTTTCTGATCGTTTACAAATTCACTCCGCTATTGGGTTTGTCCCTGGCCTTTAAGGATTTTAATTTATTCGCGGGCGACAACATTATCGACTCGATTGTCCAAAGCCCGTGGGTCGGCATGAAGCATTTTAACCGTATTTTCGAAGACGAAGCGTTCCTGAAGGTGATCGGCAATACGCTGATTATCAGTCTGTATAAGCTAGTGTTTCTGTTCCCGATCCCGATTCTCGTAGCGATCTCGCTGAATGAGCTGAGAATCCGGTGGATGAAGCGCTGGGTACAGACAATCGTGTATTTGCCGCATTTCCTGTCGTGGGTCATCATTTTCGGCCTGTTCTATTCCTTGTTCGGCTCCTACGGCATGATCAACAAGCTGATCGAAGCCTTGGGCGGTCAAAGCATCAGCTTCTTCTCGGATTCCTCCTGGTTCCGTTCGCTGCTCGTGTTCACGGAAGGCTGGAAGGAGACCGGCTGGAACACCATTCTGTTCCTGGCCGCGATGACGGCGATCGATCCGCAGCAGCACGAAGCGGCAGTCGTGGACGGGGCGGGTCGGTTCAAAAGAATTTGGCATATTACGATTCCCGGCATCGTTCCGGTCATTATGCTCGTCCTGGTGCTCAGGCTGGGACAAATTCTGAACGCCGGCTTCGAGCAGGTGCTCGTCATGTACAATCCCGCGGTTTACGACGTCGCGGACATCATTCAGACGTTCGTCTATCGGATCGGTCTCGGCAAAATGGATTTCAGCCTGTCGACGGCGCTCGGCTTATTCGAATCGGTCGTCGCGTTTATCCTAGTGTATTCCAGCAATCAGCTGAGCAAACGTTATTTGGGGAAAAGCATCTGGTAAGCCGGGGACAGAGGAAGGAGGTCCATCCATGAACAACATTCGCAACCGGTCGGACCGATGGTTCGACGTCGTCAACAACGCGCTGATCGTCGTTATCGGTTTGATCTGCCTGCTGCCCTTCCTGCATGTGCTCGCGAAGTCGCTCAGCAATCAGGCGTCCGTCATGGGCAACAAGGTGACGTTTTACCCGATCGGTATGCATCTCGAGGCGTTTCGCTTCGTGTTCGCGCATACCCGATTTTTCGAAGCGCTGCAGGTGACCTTGCTCGTGACGGTCATCGGCACGGCGCTCAGTCTGACCCTTACGATATTGGCCGCTTATCCGCTCTCCAAACCCGATTTCAAGGGACGCAAGCCCATTCTGCTGCTGTACGTGTTCAGCATGCTTTTCTACGGCGGCATCATTCCGGGCTACATCCTGATGAAGGGTCTGGGATTGCTGGATACGGTCTGGGCGATGATCGTGCCGCTGCTCGTCGTGCCGTTTAACCTGTTCGTCTGCAAAACGTTTTTCGAAGGCATACCGGAAAGCGTCGAAGAATCCGCCAAAATCGACGGGGCGACGAATTTTCGCATTTTGCGCTCGATTGTGCTGCCGATTTCGCTGCCGGTCGTCGCGACTCTGGGCATTTTCTACGCGGTCGGCTATTGGAACAATTACTTTCACCCGCTGATCTATATCAGCTCGATCGACCTGAAGCCGCTTCAGCTGTTCCTGTTCGAAACGATCGCCAACACGGAGGAGCTGCTGCAGGAGCAGCCCGACTCGGTCAGGCTGAGCATGGCGCCCGAAGGGTTTCGCGCGGCGACCGTCATCTCCTCGATCGTGCCGATCTTGCTCGTGTATCCGTTTCTGCAGCGTTACTTCGTGACCGGGATGACGCTCGGATCGGTCAAAGGCTAGATTTTGAGGCAAAGCCTTAAAATAAAACAATAGGGTCATAACAAAGGGAGGCCATTCATCGATGTTGTTCAAGCGCAGCAAGTGGATAAAAGCCGGCATAGCCGGTATTGCGGCAATCACCGTGCTAGCGGGATGTTCCGGAGGTAAGGAACCGGAAGCGAGCCAGGGAGGAACGAGCCCGTCGGCATCGGCCCCGGCTTCGTCGGAAGCCGGAGGCGCCAAGCCGGAACTGAAGGTGCTCGCGTTTAACGTAGGTTTCGATCCGAACAACGATCCCGTCGCGAAAGATATCGAAACGACAACGGGGTATAAGGTCAATTATACGCTTCTGCCGAAGGACAACCCGGAGGAGAAGCTGAATATCGAGATTGCATCCGGCTCCAATTACGATATCCTCACGCTCAACCCAAATCAGTTCTATACGCTGGTCGCCCAAGGAGCGCTTCAGCCGATCGGAGACCTGGTGGATCAATATGGCGCGAACCTGAAGGAAGGGATCTCGGAATCTTCCTGGGAGCTCGGCAGATATAACGGCGAGCTGTACGGCATCCCGCAAAAAAACGAACGGGCCAACATCGAGCAGACGATGATCGTGCGGCAGGACGTGCTGGACGAGCTCGGGCTGAAAACGCCGGAAACGCTGGACGAATTTTACGAGACGCTGAAAACGATCAAAGCGAAGAAGCCGGATATGATTCCGCTTACCGGGAACGGAATGGGCGTTCCTATGGTCTGGAGCGCTTACGGCCTCTATACCGCATGGTCCGAAGTGGACGGACAGTTAGTACCGAGAATCAAGCAACCGGCGATGAAAGATTACTTTGCATTCATGAAGAAGCTGTTCGACGAAGGCCTGGTCGACAAAGATTGGCCGGTCAATAAATCGGCACAGGCGCAAGAGAAGTTCATCAGCGGCCAGGCGGCCATGATCTCGGGCGACTGGAACCTGGCTTCGAACATGAACGACGCCTTCAAAACAAACGTACCGCAAGGCAAAATGGGTTACATCTCTCCTTTGTTGGGGTCCGACGGGTCGTCCGGTGTGGAAATGGCGGATAAGCTGATCTACGTGCACGCGATTCCGAAATCCTCGAAAAAGGCCGAGGATGCAATCAAGTTTATGGATTTGAAAATGCAGAAGGACAACTTCACATTCCTGACGTTGGGCGAGCAGGGGGTAACGTTTAACGAAGAGAACGGAGTGTACAGCCCGATTATGCCGATTTTCACCGAGAAGCGGGGGAGTGCCTACTTCTTCCTGAACGGCATCCGCGAAGTCGAATATGCCGATATGTGGCTGGCGCGTCTTCGTCGAACGCCAACTCTGTTCGAAGCCTTTAACGCCATTAACAAGGATTTCGACAAATACGCGAAGGTCAATCCGATCGCGTTCATGCCGCCGATCGAAGCAGTCGGCAAAAACTCGCCGAGCCTGACCCAAATGGAGAACGACTTCTTCCTGCAGGTTCTGCTCAGCGGACAGAAGATCGAAGACTTCGACAAGTTTCTGGCGAAATGGGATTCGTCCGGAGGCAGCGACGTGATCAAGGCGATCAACGACTGGTACAGCACGAAAAAATAGAAACTGCGTTTTCCCGGAAGGAGCGGAGAGAAAGTGAACTATATTGAAGAATCGACTCGGCGTATCCCCGTCATGGCGGAGCCGGACGTGCTCGTCGTAGGGGGAGGACCCGCAGGAATCGGCGCTGCGGTCGCAGCTGCACGCAACGGCGCCAAAGTGCTGCTATTGGAACGATACGGATTCGTCGGCGGCAATCTGACGGTTGCGATGGTCAATCCGATGTTTACGTTCCACGACGTGAACGGCAATCAGGTCATCCGCGGCGTAGCCGGAGAGGTCGTCGACCGGCTGGTGAAGAAGACGGTATCTCCGGGCCACGTCACGGACTTGACGTTCGACAATGCTTCGATGTCCCCGTTCGACCCGGAAGGCATGAAGCTCGTGCTGTTCGAAATGCTGAAGGAAGCGGGCGTCGAGCTCATGCTTCATACGACGTTCTCCGATGCGTATGCGGAAGAGGGACGGATCGTCGGCGTGATCGTCGAAAGCAAATCCGGACGACAGGCGATCCGGGCGAAAACGGTGATCGACTGCTCGGCCGACGCAGACGTCGCCGCGAGAATCGGCGCTCCGTTCGTCAAGGGGCGGGAATCCGACGGCGCGATGCAGCCGGTGACGCTCTTTTACCGGGTGTCCGGCGTCGACATGGGACGATTAAAGGCGTGGATGAAGGCGAACCGGCATCTGCTCAAGGATTCTCCGACCGACGAAGAGATCGATTCGCAAAGCGCGCTCGCTTTTCTCGGAATGAAGGAAATCATCCAAGCGGCGGTCGAGAGGGGCGAGTACCCGAAGGATGCCGCGCCGCGGATTCTCATGTACGAGCTGCCCCGCGAAGGGCAATTCGCGGTGAACTGCACCCGTCTCCAAGGCATCGACGGAACGAACGTCCAGGACCTGACGAGAGCCGAGATCGAAACGCGTCATCAGGCCTGGGCGGTAACCGAGTTCATGAAGCGGCATATCGGAGGCTTCGAGGACGCTTACGTACTGGATACGGGCGTGCAGGTCGGCATCCGGGAAACGCGGCATATCGTCGGCGATTACACGATGACCGAGGAGGATGTGCTGAACAGCCGGGCGTTCGAAGACGGCATCGCCTGCGGCACGTTCGCCATCGACATTCACCCGCCGGAAGGAGAGCAGCAGGTATTCACCGGCTCCGGCAAGGCCGTCTACGAAATTCCGTACCGGAGCTTGCTTCCGCAAGGAGTGGATAATTTGCTCGTGGCCGGACGCTGCATTTCGGCGACGCACAATGCGTTCGGTTCGGTGCGCGTCATGGCAACGGCGATGGGGATCGGGCAGGGAGCCGGAACGGCGGCGGCTCTGGCCGTGCGGCAGGGATTAAAGACGCGGGAAGTGCCGGTTGCCGAAGTCCGGCGGCTACTGATTGAGCAGGGTCAGTACCTGCTGGACGCGGAAGGCGTGGAGGAGCGGCGGGATGCCGGCTTGCGCCTGACGAAAATCGACGGATCCGGCAATACGGCGAGCCATCATAATCCGTTCGCCCGAAAAAGCGGCAGCTAGAGGAGGATGATCGGATGAAAGCCATCATCACAATTAGGGAAGAAGAACGGACAGGCGAGATCAGTCCTTATATTTACGGTCAATATTTCGAGCATCTCGGCAATTGCATGTATCCGGGAGTGTGGGACGGCGACTCGGCTCGGTCCGATGACCAGGGCTTACGGAAGGATGTCATCGAGGCCGCCCGGGAATTGGGCGTTCCGGTTATTCGCTGGCCGGGAGGCTGTTACGTCGATCTGTATGACTGGAAGGACGGAGTAGGACCTAGCGAGCAGCGGCCGGTTCGTCCGAACTGGCACTGGGGAGGACAGGAGTCGAATCGGTTCGGAACGGACGAATTCCTGAGCTGGTGCGAGCAGGTCGGCGCGGAGCCCTACGTGAATGTGAATTTGGGCACGGGGACGCTGGTCGATGCCTTGCGCTGGATCGATTACTGCAACGGCGCAGAAACGGCGGATGCCAAGTGGCGCAAGGATAACGGACGCGAAGAGCCTTACGGCGTTCGGCTCTGGGGCATCGGCAACGAGACTTGGGGGGACTGGGAGGCCGGCCAGCTCGGCGCGGACGAATACGCGGCCAAGCTGGCGAACTGGGCGCAGTTCGCCAAGAAGTACGACTCGCAGCTGCAGCTGCTTGGCGTCGGATCCTACGAAGGAAACGACGAGGAGTGGGACCGCAAAGTCATCGAGGCTGCGGGCAAATATCTCAGCTACTTGACGATTCACATTTACGGCTGCTCCGTCGACCGGGAAAGCTCGGACGAATACTATCCGATCGCATTCACGCCGGTCTACTTCGAGAATCAACTGCGCAAAATGATCGGCACGCTGGAAACGACGCTGAGCAGGATGAACAAGAAGCCCGGGCACCCAATTCGCCTTTCCCTGGACGAATGGAACATTCGCCACTATGAAGTTGATCCGTCCGGCAATGGGGGGTACCTCCTTAACCGCAACAGTCCCCGCAATCTTCAGGACGCAATCTTCGCAGCGGGAGTGTTCCATGCGATGATTCGGCTAAGCCCGCATGTGGGCATGGCGAACTATGTGTTCCTCGTCAACGGGAACGGCGTAATGAACGTGACGGAGGATGCCGTCGTCAAAACGCCGTTATACCATCTGTTCAAGCAGTATGGGCAGTGGATGACGGGGGAGAGCGTGAGCGTCGAGGTACAGTCTCCTTCTCGTCTGACGCCGGTGCCGCTGGTGAGCAATCCGGAATACGGCGAAGAGCTGGCGCGCAAGTATCAGCCGGTATCCTCGCCTTACATCGATGCCGTCGGAGCGATAGGGGAGGACGGCAGTCTGCGGGTGGCAATCGTGAACCGGCACCTGGAGTCGGGCTTCGAGCTTTCCCTCGGCATTCCGGAAGGATACGGAAGCTCGGCGGCCGTCTGGTCGCTGCATCACGACGATATTTACGCTTCCAATACGTCGGAAGCCCCCGAGCGGGTCGTTCCCGTCCTGCGTATGGGAGTATCGATCGACAACACTCTGACCGTTCCGGCGCACAGCATCGTTTTGCTTCGGTTCGAGAAGGCATAGAAGCTTGTCCCGGCGATTATCGGCTATAATGATGTACAGACCGATAATCGCCTGGAGGATAAAGCCATGTCGAAAACAATCGTAGATAAGCTGGGCTTGCGCAAATACGAGCGGGTCGCGATTTTAAACCAGCCGGAGGGGACGGATTACCTCGCGGAATTGACGGGGTACGATACGTCGCTCAAGGACGGCGGGTATGATCTTGTGTTCGCCTTCGTGCTGGATATGGCCGAGTTAAAGAGTCTTGTCGAACGGGTAATCGCCGAGGGGGCGCTCCGCCCGAACGGCTATTTATTCACCGCTTACCCGAAGCTCGGCAATAAAAAGTACGCAACGTCTATTCACCGCGACGATCTGTTCCCGGGACTCGGCGCCGACGAGGAAGGTTACATCGGAGGGAGCAGCGTCAAATTCGCGAGAATGGTCGGGCTGGATGAGGTGTTTACCGTTGTCGGGTTTAAGAAGGATGCAGCGGCGGGCAAGGGGAAGGCGGCTTCGAGAACGTCACAGCCGAGCCAGCGTGTGGACGACTACGTCGCCTTGATTCCGAGCGTGGAACGGGATTTGGATGATTCTCCCGATCTGTTGGCCTTCTATCAGTCGCTTACGCCGGGCTACCGCAAGGATTGGGCCCGTTACGTATACAGCGCGAAGCAGGAGGAGACGCAGGAGAAACGGCGGGAAGAGATGAAAGTGATTATGAAGGCCGGCTACAAGAGTCGCGAACTGTATCGGCAGGCTGAAAAATAAAGGCGTAATCATAACCCACAACGGTTCAAATTGATTGGAAACAATTTGAACTTTTACGGCATATCTATTTGCACACATGAGCTTACGCAGGAAAGTTAGTCGGAAATTCGTACAAACCAGCTCGAACCAGGCTCAAACGACGAGCGTTTGTAGGATAAACCGTACAAACCAGCTCGAACCAGGCTCAAACGACGAGCGTTTGTAGGATAAACCGTACAAAGCAGCTCGAACCAGGCTCAAACGACGAGCGTTTGTAGGATAAACCGTACAAAGCAACCAATATCAAGGGTTGTATGTCACTAAAGCGTCTTCAAAGCTCAAAGTGGATTGATCCGTTATTTTGATGATATAATATCGTCAGAATAATGTCATAGGGGTAGGGGTGGGCGAATGAATATCAAGCCTTCTACGACGATCCGGCAGGACTATAATGGATTTTCGAAATATTGTCATGAGCTGGATGAGCCTGTAATCTTGACTCGTAACGGTGAAGCTGATCTTGTCGTGATGAGTCACGAAACGTATCGGCGAATGGAAGCTCGCATTAAATTGCAAGCGAAGCTGTTGGTGGCAGAGAAGCAGGTCGCCGAGGGAGCGGAGCTAGTTGCTCACGACGAAGTGATGGCTCGTATGCGGAGGAAGTTGAATGCGGTCAAAGAGCAGAATTAAGTACACCCCTGCCGCAGTTGACGATATGGATGAAATTTTCTCCTACATTTCTCAGGACAATGTAGCGGCTGCAGAAGAGCTTTTGGAAAGAATCAATCGTCAAATTTCCTCGTTGGCAGACTTCTCTAATAGGGGATCAATGTTGTCAGACGAAGAGTATGCGATCATACAGCGCGGCTATCGATTTATAGTCGTATCCCCGTATTTAGTCTTTTACAGGCTTGTCGAAAATACAGTGATCATCTACCGCATTCTTCACGTAGAGACTATTTGCGAGAACTATTCGGACCGCCAGTATAGAGAGTATTGCCAAGTCCTTGCTGATGGGGTAAGTTATAGACAATTGAATCGCAAAGAAACGGGTGCTTGATAAAGTCAGGCTGAGATTGCGGCCGTATGCCGCTGACCGTCGATCTGATCTGGGTAATGCCAGCGTAGAGACAACTTTGGTCGCGTATCTTCGGATGCCGTGCGCTAGCCTACCCTGCTCGTTAAGGGCGGGCTTTTTTGGTTGCGTGCCGAGTGCTTTGATGTTCGCTGGGACCCGGAAGACTTTGTTGCTTGATTGCCTTTCTGAGCGTTCAAGAAGCAATTTATACCATTCGGGAGAAGGAGTGTTGGAGCTATGGCGCAAGCTGGGCAAGGGCAAGGAGACAGGCAAGGAGACAGGCAAGGAGACAGGCAAGGGACGAGAGCCCGGGGATTAAAACTGGCCGATATTCTGGTCGCGCTTGTCATCGCGGTCGTATTCGGCATCATCTACAAAATATGGGGACCGATGTACGACGTCTTCAAGCCGCTTGGCTTGCATGCGGAGCAGCTGTCGTACGGAATGTGGTTTCTCGCAGGAACGTTCGCGTTCCTCGTCCTGCGCAAGCCGGGTGTTGCTGTACTGGCGGAGGTCGCCGCGGCCAGCATAAGCGCGCTGTTAGGCAGCGAGTGGGGAGTGGCAACGCTGTGGTACGGATTGCTGCAAGGACTTGGAGCGGAGCTTGTGTTCGCCGCCTTCCTGTATCGCAATTCCTCGGTATGGGTCGCTTCGCTGGCGGCAATCGGAGCGGCGGCGGGCTCGCTGGTGCTGGATTTCGGCTACGGCTATATCGACCAATTGACCGCATGGAACTATACGTTATTCATCGGGCTGCGTCTGATCGGAAGCATCGCGATCGCCGGCATTTTCGCCTGTTCTTTGGCTAAAGCGCTGGAATTGACGGGAGCTACGAAGCCGCTTCGACCCGCTTCCAAGCAGGACTACGAC
This sequence comes from Cohnella sp. LGH, assembly GCF_017671885.1. Classification (NCBI taxonomy): domain Bacteria; kingdom Bacillati; phylum Bacillota; class Bacilli; order Caryophanales; family Paenibacillaceae; genus Cohnella; species Cohnella sp. LGH. Next base: position 7,355,884 of record NZ_CP072117.1, on the reverse strand, counting down.
GCGCTCCATAGGTCATGATTGCAGCAGCCGTATCGAACCTGAAGCTGAAATTCGCCGGAGAGGACGCTTTGCTGTTCCGAGGCGTTTCTCTTTCGTTGCGCAAAGGGGAGCATACGCTGATGCTCGGGCCAAGCGGCTGCGGCAAATCTACGCTGCTGCAAGTGCTGAGCGGCCTCATCCCCGGTTCGATCGAGGTGCCGATGATTGCGGACGAGACGGTCGTGCCTGAGCGGTGGGGATACGTCTTTCAGGATCCGGATACGCAGTTTTGCATGCCCTACGTAGATGAAGAGCTGGCTTTCGTGCTGGAAAACCTGCAAGTGCCGCGCGAGCAAATGTCGGCTCGCATCGTCCTTCATCTTCAGCAGGTCGGGCTCGACCTGCCTGACCCGCATGTGCCGATTCAGACGCTCTCGCAAGGAATGAAGCAGCGGCTGGCAATCGCAACCGCGCTCGCGACGGAGCCGGAGGTGCTGTTCTTGGACGAACCGACGGCGCTGCTCGACGAAGAGGGAACGGACCAGGTATGGCGAACGATTCGCTCGGTCGCGGATGACATGACGCTGATCGCCGTCGAGCATAAAATCGAGGGAGTCGCCGATCTGTTCGACCGGATCGTCGTGGTCGGGCCAAGCGGCGAGATTGTTGCGGACGGCGCGCCAGTCGATATTTTCGCGCAATATAAGCTTGAGCTTATTCGCTACGGCATCTGGTATCCGGGAATCTGGGAGGAGCGCGACCGAAAGCTTGGCACGCGGGGGGACATTACGGAACGGACTGAAGGGGGCGTCAGGCCCAACGCGGAACATCTGAAGTCGTCAATGCTAGAGCTTCAGGAGTACTGCGGTCTAAGAGGGGCGAAGACGGTCATCAAGATTGAGAAAGCGGAAGTCAAGCCGGGGGATTGGATCGCGATTATGGGCGACAACGGAGCGGGCAAAAGCTCGCTCCTGCTCGCAATCATGCGTCTGATCCAGACGGAAGGGCTGTGCAGAATGGCGGGAAAGGAGCTGCGCAAGACGGAGCGGTTGGCCGAGCATGTGGCGTTTGTTTTCCAGAACCCCGAGTTTCAATTCGTGACGAACACGGTTCGCGACGAGATCGAATATTCGCTGCTGGTCGACGGGATGGAAGCGGGGGAGCGGCGGGAGAGAAGAGAGCGGCTGATGGAGGAATTGCAGTTGGCCGAATGCGCGAGCCGTCATCCGTATCAGTTGTCGATGGGACAGAAGAGGAGACTCAGCGTCGCTTCCGCCATCGTCCGCGGCCAGCGGTTACTGCTGCTCGACGAGCCGACGTTCGGACTGGACGCGCGCAATGCGTTCGCTTTGTTGGAATTGCTGGAGCGCCTCCGTTCGGAAGGCGCGGCGATTCTCATGGCGACGCACGATCCCCGAATCGCAGAACGCTATTGCACGGCCGTCTGGCGCGTCCGGGAGGGGAGGCTGGCGGATGCAATTGACCTTTCCGCATCGGCGGACGTGGCTGCATCGCGTTAATCCCGTCGTGAAGCTGGCGTTGTTTTCCCTCTGGTTTTTCGCGATTATTCTTATTCATAACTTCAACGTTATGGCGAATGTGGCGGCCGGCTCCGTACTCCTGCTGCTCTGGTCGGGCCATCCCTGGCGCAGACTGCTGCTGTACTCCTCCCCCTTCCTGCTCGTCTTCGTCTCCTCGGCCACGGGGATGATGTTTTTCGGTAGCGGGGAGACGCCGTGGTTTTCGTGGGGCATCGTCCACATTACCGAGGAAAGCTATTATCGCGGGCTTCATCTCGGCTTCAGGGCGCTGAGCATGGCGGCGGTCGGCCTGCTGTTCGGATTGACGACGCGCCCTGTCGATCTGTTCTATGCGCTAATGCAGAAGACGAAGCTGCCGCCGAAATACGCCTACAGCTTTCTCGCCGCGATGCGGATGATCCCGATTCTCGCCGAGGAGTTCCAGACGCTGCGCCACGCGCTGAAAATCAGAGGAATGAGAAAACAAGGCAGGCTGAAGACGCTCTATCGGACGTGGCGCCGCTATGCGATACCGCTGCTGGCGCAGAGCATTCGGCGGGCGCACCGGATCGCGGTCGCGATGGAGGCGAAGCGGTTTGCCGGGCAAGCGAGAAGAACCTATTATTATGTTATCGGGTTCAGCTACCGGGACATCGTCTTCGGAGCCGTGACGGCTGCCTTGTTCGGCCTGTCGTTTGCGCTGGGAACTCAGTGGCCGTACGTCGGCATTGCCGATGTGCGATGAGAAAAGAGGATGAAGACCATGTTGATCATGAACGAGAAAATAAAAGCTTCCGAGGTGAGGCTGACGGGGGTGGACGGAGAGGAGCTTGGCGTTGTATCCAGAGAGGAAGCTCTGGCTATGGCTCGCGAACTGAAGGCGGATCTGGTGTGCACTTCACTGCTGAGCAGCCCGCCTCCGTGCAAGCTTGTACCGCGCGGAACGGCCAAGCAGGCGGCCGCCAAGGAGAAGCAGCAGGAGCGCAAGGCCGCGCAGCCGCCGAAGGTGAAGGAAATTCGCCTAACGCCCCATATCGAGGATCACGACTACGAGACCAAGCGACGTCAGGCGGAGAAGCTGCTCGCCTCCGGCGACGCGGTGCAGTTCGTCGTGAAAATTCAAGGCAAGGAAGGACCGCAGGCGAAAGGCTTGTTGGAGCAGCTTCTGAAGGATCTCGCGGAGGTTGGACGCAAGGAGAGCGGCATTCAGCTCAGCGGCAAACAAGCGGCCGTCAAGGTCAACCCCGTTCGCTAACAGGAGGTGACTGACGGCCGCTTGATAGTCGAATCGACGGAAGGCTGGCGAATGAGCCGCTAGCCGTCTCGGGTGGCTAGATTGCTCAGGCTTTCAGAGCGACGGCGATTTGCGCGGCCACTTTGGCGTTATGGTAGACGAGCGCGATGTTCGTCTCCAGACTGCGGCCGGCAGTCAGTTCCTTGATGCGGGCGAGCAAGAACGGAGTGACCTTCTTGCCGGTAATGTTTTGTTCTTTGGCTTCGTTCAGCGCCTGTTGAATAACGCCTTCGATCTCGGCGTGCTGCAGAGCGGATTCGGCCGGCACCGGGTTGGCGATAATGGCGCCGCCTTGCAGGCCGAGCTGCCACTTCTTGTTCAGCACGTCGGCGACTTGGGCAGGCTCGTCCAGACGGAAGTCGACGCCGTAGCCGCTCTCCCGCGCGTAGAACGACGGGAACTCGTCGGTATTGTAGCCGATGACGGGTACGCCGTGCGTCTCTAAATATTCAAGCGTACGGCCGATGTCGAGAATCGACTTGGCCCCAGCGCAGACGACGGCGACGTTTGTTTGCGCCAGCTCGGTCAAGTCGGCGGAGACGTCCATCGTCGTCTCGCCTTCGCGGTGCACGCCGCCGATGCCGCCGGTCGCGAACACATCTATGCCGGCCAGCGCCGCGCCGATCATCGTGGCCGCTACCGTCGTGGCGCCGATTTTGCCGGAAGACAGCAAGTAGGCAAAGTCGCGGCGGCTAACTTTTTCAACGGGATTGGAGGTGGCGAAGGCTTCCAGCTCCTGCTCGTTCAACCCGATTTTAACGCGGCCGTCCATGATGCCGATCGTAGCGGGAACGGCTCCCTGCTCGCGGATAATCCGCTCGACGGTGCGGGCCATTTCGATGTTTTGCGGGTAGGGCATACCGTGGGAAATGATCGTCGTCTCCAGGGCGACGATCGGCTTGCCGGAATCGAGCGCTTCGCGAACCTCGTCCGTAAAGGTTAAATATTGGCTGATTGCGTGGGTCATTGGAATCTCTCCTCTATCGTTTGTTGGAGCGTCTGCTCGTTAAGCTGGGCTGAGACCGATGCGGCGGTCTGCAAGGTCAGGTGGGAGGCGGCTAGGCCGATGCGACATGCTTCTCGATAGGAGCGGTCGTGCAGGATGCCGTATGCGACTCCGGCGACGAAGGCGTCTCCCGCCCCCGTCACCTCGACGATGTTCGTCGGAATCGGGGCGATCAGCGCCGACTCTCCGTCCGCCGAAGAGTGAAAAACGCCCTGATCTCCGACGGTAATGAACGCATGGGAGACTCCGCGCCCGTGGATGGCGCGCGCCAGCTCCGCGTAATCCGGCTTGTCCGAAGGAACCGCTCCGGCCAGTTCGACCGCTTCCTCCAAATTGGGGAAGATGGCGGACACGCCGGTCAAGTCGGCGGGCAGCTTCTTCGCTTTCCCGGAGGAAACCGGATCGATCAGCAGCGGCAGCGAGCCGTCGCGGCACAGCTGAATCAGCTCGGCGAGCGTCTCTGCCGGCAAATTCGCGTCGGCGACGATGAGCTTCGAAGCGGAGATGTGCGGCCGTTTCTCCTGCAAGATCCGCGGGGAAAAGCGGTCGTAAATGTCCATGTCGGCGTAGGCGACGAACATTTCTCCGTCAGGGTCGAGCAGGGCGGTGTACGTTCCGGTTTTCTCCCCGGGCAGCGTCTGTGCGAGCGCAGTGTTCACGCCTGCTGCGGCGGTTTCCTTCAGCACCCATTGCCCGGCCTGATCGTCCCCGACCACGGTCAGCAGGGAGACGGAGCAGCTTAAGCGGGCCAGGTTTTCCGCAATATTGCGGGCGACGCCTCCGCAGGACGTCGCGACGCTGGCCGGGTTGGACGAGCCTGCGCGAATACGCTGCCTGGCGGTCGCCTTGCTGTCCAGGTTGGCTCCACCGATGCACAGCACGGAGTTGTCCTCGGCGGTCACGTAGGCGCGGCCGCGAATGACACCCCGCTTGGTCAGCGAGGCGATGTAGCCGGCGACTGCGGATCTGGAGATGCCGATGCTGGCGGCGATATCGTTCTGCGATATAAAAGGATTGTGGCGGATCAGGTCCATAATTTGGCGCTCGCGGTCCATAGTCCGATCCTCCTTTACTTATAATAAAAACGTAAGCAAATTCATCATACACCCGCTATAGACATTTGTCCATATAATAAACTTTTGTCTAGAGTTAGATAAGGGAAAGAAATGAGGAGCTCACTGTGACGAGATCAGCAACAGGAACCACAACAGGAACAATTCCGATATCGCTTGTACACGCGGCGAAGCAATATGCAAGCTTACCCGAAGGAACGTCGCTTCCTTCCGAAATGCTGGCGGGCATTTACGAGGCTAAGCTGTTTAAACTGTTTGTACCGAAGGATTTGAACGGCTTGATGCTGCCGCTGCCGGATGCGCTGCGCGTCTTCGCCGAGGCTTCCGAGATTGACGGAACCTTCGGCTGGCTGGTGACGATCGGCTCGGGCGGCGGATTTTTCTCGGCGACGCTGCCTCCCGAAGAGGCGCAAAAACAGTTCGCTCCGGCTAACGCGGTCGTGGCCGGCAGCGGGCTCCCAAACGGTGTAGCCCATCCGGTCGAGGGAGGCTACCGGGTGAGCGGCCAGTGGAAGTACTGCAGCGGCTCGACGTTTTCTAGCCTGTATACGGCGAACTGTCGCATCGACAGAGGCGCAGAGGCGGAGCCGGAAATACGCTCGTTCGCGTTTTTGCCCGATCAGGTGCGCATTATTCGCGATTGGAATTCGTTCGGCTTGAAGGGCACCGACAGCCATTCGATGGCGGTGGACGATGTATTTGTCCCCGAGGAGCGTACCTTCAGTATTATGAGCCTGCCGAATTACGACGATCCCATTTTCCGTTATCCGTTTCTGCCGTTCGCTCAGACGTCGTTTGCCGCCGTGTGCTTGGGAATTTGCCGTCATTTTCTCGCGGAAGCCGAATTGTTCGTCGCAGCCAAACGCGCCGAATGGGAGCCGGCCAAACCGGGACGCGCCGAAGAGACGAAGAGAGCGATCTCCCGGCAGGAGGCGAAGCTGGAGGCGGAAGCGGCCAAGTTTTACGAGACGGTGGACCGGACTTGGAATGCGTTCCTTGCCGCGGGAGAAATGACGGAGGAGGATCAAGCCGAAGTCGGAACAGTGTGCCGACAGCTGTCCGGAAGCGTATTAGCGTATGCGCATGCGATTTTCCCGCTGCTCGGCATGGCGGTGTTGATGGAGGATCACCCGATCAACCGGATTTGGCGCGATCTCCATACGGTAACGCAGCATGCGGTGCTGGTGCCTAAACCGGAGTTGGTCTAGCCGGAAAGGCGCAAACGATCGGCAATTAAGGAGATGCGCAGGGCGAAAGGAAACGTCAACTATCATGGGAGGAAAGAGTATGGAGGCATTCAAAGCTCTAATCGTGGATCGAACGCAAGATGGGGGCCATAGATGCGAGGTTGGCCTGCTGGATAAAGAGCGGCTTCCGCAAGGAGAACTGCTCGTTCGCGTGGCTTATTCCAGCTTGAACTACAAGGATGCGTTGGCGGCCGCCCCCAACGGCGGCATCGTAAAAGCCTATCCGTTCGTTCCCGGCATCGATCTGGCCGGAACCGTCGTTTCCAGCGAAGACGACCGTTTTCGGGAAGGGGACGAGATTGTTGCGACAGGCTACGAGCTGGGCGTAAGCCATTTCGGAGGATACGGCGAGTATGCGCGCATCCCGGCCGACTGGGCGGTCCCGCTTCCGAGCGGTCTAACCCTCAAAGAGGCCATGATCTATGGGACGGCAGGCTTTACGGCGGCGCTGTCGGTGCAGGCCTTGCGGGACAACGGAGTGTATCCTGAAGGCGGACCGGTGCTGGTGACCGGAGCGACCGGCGGCGTAGGCAGCGTTGCGGTGGCGATTCTGGCCAAGCTTGGCTATGAGGTGACGGCCAGCACGGGCAAGCCGGAGGCCAAGGAGGAGCTCCTCCAGCTCGGCGCCCACAGCGTAATCGATCGCAATGAGCTAACGCCGGCTTCCGCCCGCTCCCTGGATAAGCAGCGCTGGGCCGGAGTTGTCGATTGCGTCGGAGGCAAATCTCTCGCGACCGTACTGGCCGGCGTGAAATACGGGGGGACGGTCGCCGCCAGCGGGCTGACGGGAGGAACCGATCTGCCGACGACGGTACTTCCTTTTATTCTGCGCGGTGTACGGCTGATCGGCATCGACTCCGTCTTTGTCCCTATGCCGGCCAGGAGGAAAACGTGGGAACTGCTGGCGACCAAATATCGGCCGGACAAGCTGCGGGAGCTATCGTCGGAAATTCCGCTTGATGATATTCCGGCTGCGATGGCGGTCATGCTGGCCGGCCGTTCCAAAGGCCGGATCGTCGTAAAGCTATAATTTCTCGATATCGACCCGCGTGGAGAAAAAGGTCGCCCCGCCGCCCATGTCGGCCAGTCGCTGCGAGGTCAGAGCGTTGACGGCTTGGACGCCGTCGTTGCCGTGCTCCCACCACAGCCCTTGCGTAACGAGCACTCCTTGCAGCACATTGCCTGCGACCTTGGCCTTCAGCCGAACCTCGCCGCGTCCGTTCCACATCCGCACAGCATCGCCGTGCGCGATGCCGCGGGCAGCGGCGTCTTCGGCGTGCAAATCGACGACGGGCTCCTTCTCCAGCTTTTTGAGCCGGCTCTGGTTGCCGAAAGTGGAGTTAATGAAGCTGTGATTCGGTCCTGTGACGAGCAGCAGCGGATATTCCTCCGGCTCTCGCAGCGGGGCGTATTCCGGCGCGGGCGGCAAGCCGGCGCCCTGCATTCGCTCGGAGAACAGTTCGATTTTGCCGGAAGGGGTAGGGAGCTTGCCCGGGGCGAGCGACGGCCGATCCAGCTTCATTTTCACAGAGCCTTCTTCTCGCAGTTCCTCATACGTCAAACGTCGCAAGAACGGATTGTCGCAGGCCAACGCTTCGCGAATCATCTGCTCCTCCGTAATATTGAATACTTCCGGTTCGAACCCCATCCGCAATCCCAGCTCTTTGAACAGCGTGAAATTGGATTTGCATTCGCCCATCGGCTCCATGATCGGTTCATGAAGCTGCAGGTATAGGTGCCAATAGGACGAGTACAGATCCAGGTTTTCAAAATGGCTTGTCGCGGGCAGCACGATGTCGGCGTATTTGCACGTGTCGGTCAAGAACAAGTCGTGCGTCACAGTGAACAGATCGTCCCGCAGCAGCCCTTGACGCACCCGGTTCTGGTCTGGCGCAACGACCGCGGGATTGCTGTTGTAGACGAACAGGACATCGACGGACGGTTTGGCCTCCGTTAAGGCTTCGCCCAACCGGTTCATATTAATCGAACGAACGCTGCGATCAGGCAGCAGATCCGGCCGTTCCAGCGCTTGATCGTTCACCGCCGAATAGTGGCTGTTGCCTTTGATCGCGCCGCCCCCGGGAATGCCCCATTGGCCGACAAGCGCGGGAAGACAGGCGATCGTGCGAATCGCCATGCCGCCGTTGTCGTGATGCTGCAGACCGTTGCCGATGCGGATGAACGACGGCGTCGTCCCCGCGTATTCGCGGGCCAGTCTAACGATCGTATCCGCCGGGACGCCGGTAATTGCCGCGACCCGCTCCGGAGGGTACTTTTCCGCCTGTGCCGCCAGTTCCTCGAAGCCTGTCGTATGCTCCGCGATAAACCGCTCGTCCGTCAGCTTTTCTTTGATCATCACATGCATCATGCCGAGAGCGAGCGCCGTATCCGTCCCCGGGAGAATGCCCACGAATTCGTCGGCCCAAGCCGAGGTGCGGTTGCGGTGCACGTCGATATGGACGATTTTCGCTCCGCGCTTGCGGGCTTCGGTCAAATACATCACCTGATGCATGTTGGTAGACACAAGATTGCAGCCCCAGATCAAGGCATACTTCGTATGCACCGTCGTCTCGGGATCGGTGCCCGCCGACGCGCCCATCGTGTAGCCGTAACCTGCGGAGCCTGCAGCGTTGCAGATCGTCCGTTTCAGTCGGCTGGCTCCAAGCCGATGGAAGAAACGGCGATCCATTCCTTCGGCGTTCAGAATGCCCATATTGCCGTAAAAGCTGTAGGGCAGAATCGTTTCCGCACCCTTGCGGGCGATGGCGGTTTTCAGCCTGGAGACGATCTCGTCGTAAGCTTCGTCCCAACTGATGCGTTCGAACTCGAGCGTACCCTTGGGGCCTGTTCGGCGCAGCGGATACAGGATGCGGTCGGCGTGGTATACGCGCTCATGCAGATGCCGGACTTTGTTGCAGATCGCGCCTTGCGTGACCGGGTGGTCGGGATTTCCGTCTATAGATACGATAACGTCGTTTTCCATCGTGACGTGCAGGCTGCACGTATCGGGGCAATCGAAAGGACAAACCGAACGAACGATTTTGCGCTTCGTGCTCTCTGTTGCGGACATCTAATCTCAACTCCGTTTCCTAAATGTCAGTATAGCTCAAGTGAGTGTTTTGCGGGAATGGGGCGGGAGACTGGCTGCGTTTTTCGCTTGCGAATATGGGGTAATTCAGGTTAGGGCTGGCAACAATACGAGGAGGTAGGATGATGGAAGAACTTGAGGGAAAGGTCGCGATCGTAACGGGCGGCGGCTCGGGCATCGGAAAAGGAGCGGCGCTGAAGCTGGCGGAGCATGGTGCCAAAATCGCCGTTGTCGACCGGGATTCGCAGAGGGCGGAACGGGCGAGAGAGGAAATCGAACGGATGGGAGGAGAGGCGTTGGCGTTGGAAGCGGACGTCGCTTCAGAAGCGTCCGTGCGGTCGGCGATCGAGCAGGCGGTTTTGCGCTGGGGACGATTGGACGTCGTTTTCGCGAATGCGGGCATTAACGGAACATGGACGCCGATTGAACATCTGACCGAAGAGGACTGGGACAGCACGATTAACATCAATCTGAAGGGGACCTTCTTGACGCTGAAGCACGCCATTCCGCATTTGAAGCGGCAAGGGGGCGGCAGCGTGATTTTTACGAGCTCGGTCAACGGCAACCGGATCTTCTCCAACATAGGGGCTAGCGCCTACAGCACGAGCAAGGCGGGACAGACCGCCCTGATGCAGATGGCCGCGCTGGAACTGGCGGAGCACCGCATTCGCGTGAACGCGATCTGCCCGGGGGCCATTCGCACGAATATAGGAGAAAATACGAATCGGACACCCGAGGCGGAAGAGGCGCAAATTCCGGTGGAGTATCCCGACGGGGCCATCCCGTTGACGCACGGCCCAGGCACTCCAGAGCAGGTAGCCGAACTGGTGCTGTTCCTTGCATCCCCCCGTTCTTCGCTGATCACTGGAACAAAAGTGTACATCGATGGGGCCGAATCGCTGCTTATAGGATGAATGAAAGTTGGACATGCTAAATTTGAGCAGGACAGAAGAATAGATTTGCTTTTTGCACGGGAACATGTTATAGTAAGGACTATCGAAATCGTGACCTGAATTCACAGAATGGAAGGGTTATCATTTTGAAGTTAACCCTGCTAATTTGTGGATTTTTTTATTCGTATGAATAAAAAGAAAAGTTCATGAGGCATTGTATGATTTGGAGGTGAAATACATGCAAGAGGGTACAGTTAAATGGTTTAACGCTGACAAAGGCTTCGGTTTCATCGAAGTTGAAGGCGGAAACGACGTATTCGTTCACTTCAGCGCGATTACGGGCGAAGGCTTCAAGACTTTGGACGAAGGCCAACGCGTTCAGTTCAACGTTGTTCAAGGCAACCGCGGACCGCAAGCAGAAAACGTTGTTAAGCTGTAAGCTTAACTCGCCGAAGAGACTCCTGACGAAAGTCGGGGGTCTCTTTTTTATGTGTCGGAAGCGCGGCATGGGCCAGAGGAACAGGCTGCTTTGTACTGAGCCGCGATTCGATGCGATGCGGGTAGCGACATTAAATGTTAGACGAACTTTCTCGTTGATCAGCGGGAAATGCCCGTTGGAGCAACAATCTCACCTGTTTGGTTCCGCGCTATTTTCGGCTAAAGAGGAAGGGCGTGGAGTGCGGATAAGACCGTGAATCGAGCTTATCTCTCGCAATCGGGGGCGTCGGGGGCAGATAAGACCGCGAGGAGTGCTTATCTCTCGCAATCGGGGTCATCGGGGGTTGGTTAAGACTGTGAGGCGAGCTTATTTCTCACATTCGGTGTCATCGGGGCGGATAAGACCGTGAGGAGTGCTTATCTCTTGCAATCGGGGTCATCGGGAGCAGATAAGACCGTGAGGCGTGCTTATCTTGACGCTACCGCGGGGCTTCCCACATAGGAAAAAAGCATGTATCTTCCGAAGGCCAACGCCTGCAAGAAAATACATGCTTTTCATTTCAATAGTACGGGAAATGTCAATCGGCGATCAGATTTCCGACCTTGCGCTTGGGTTACCTCACGGTTAGGTTACCTCGGGGGCGCCATATTAGCTCTTCTTGGTAATGGAGAAAATGACCGTTTTGCCCGTCAGATCGACGAGAACGTCCACCTTGTCGTCTGCGATCTCGAGCTGCTGGGAGGCCACTTTGCTGCCGGATGCGACTTTGCCGCAGATGTCGTTGAAGCGTTCGCGGAACGTCGCCGAATTGTAGCCGAACAGGTAGTTGGCGAATGCTTCGATCGCTTCCTGGTTGCGCGCCAAGGTGCCTTCGCGCAGCCGGATCGTTATGCCGTACGTGTTGTACTGCGGATCGAGCCACAGCGCCGTCTCCTCCTGCACCTTGTCCGATACGGAGGCGGCCAGGACGGCGTCCTTTTCCTTCTGATCTTTAAACAGTCTAAGCCGCGTATCCAGCAAGTCGTGGTTCGAGCCGCGCAGCGCGCCCGCTTGCTCAAGCACCTCGTAGGCGTCGCGCATTCTGCGATCGGGGAACACGATGACGCGAGTGCCGCCGCCGACGGTCGGAACGGACAGCTGAAGATCGCTGTTGTCGGCAGACTTTACGGCGATGCGAGTCTTTTTGTCCGTCAGCCGGTTCAGCAGCACGAGAGACTGAGCTCTTGTCACTTTATCTCCGACGCCGAAATAGCCGTTCGGATACCCCTGCATGATGCCCTTCACCAGCGCCTCCGCTATGAACTTCTGCTCGCGCTCCGATGCGCTCATCAAATCCCCGTAAGCTTCGGCAAGCTGTCTGCTGAATTGGGAATCCTCCAGAAATTCGGTCTCCTGAAGCGTGTAATAGATGACTTCCGCTACGTTCTCGCGCGTCATGTCGTTCTGGAAGTCGCTGTAGCGGCTCCGGTTCAGGAAATGCAGATCGCTGGCGACATCGATAAAGGGCTTCGCCCAATATCCGGTCGTCGCCGGCTTGAAGTCGAAATACCGGTAATCCTGCTTGACGATCGTCTGGTTTTCCGCGCTGAGGCTTTGCAGAAACGACGAATTCCAGCTCCGCTCGCCGTTCTGGTGCAGGTCGGTATAGGAGAGTATGAGCATCTTGATGAATTGGTCAACCTTTACGGGGGCGTCGGGGCGGAACGTTCCGTCCGGGTAACCGTCCAGTATGCCTCTGGACACCATCTCGACAATCGTGTTCTCGGCCCAATGTCCCCGAATGTCGGTGAAGGGACTTTTGGAAGCGCTTTGCGCATAGGCCGAACTCCCCGTGCTAATTAGTGCGATTAGAATAGCGAAAAATGTAAAACGACGCATGAAGATCCTCCTGTTTCTCATTTGCCCGTCAGGCATCCTAATAAGCTAACCATAATCGGGAACGGCTTGAAAACAGCCGCGGAGCCTAAAGTGGACAAGTGGGTTGCGGTCTTTAGTTGCGTTTTTACATAGGTCTTGAGAGGTGCAGACGCCGTCCCGTCTCGATCGAACTGTGACGAATGGAGCGGATGCGGGTACTAATTTTGCGGGAAGACGCCGGCGATCGGTTGGGCGCCCGGCTGTCAATCCGGTCAATTATTTGAAGGCGCTTTCCCAGAATGTAACTTTTCGTCCCATTTTTCCGTCTATAACCTATACAGCAGTTCCGGACGTTACGGACAGATTCGGGGGCTCAAAGCTTCCGCCGCATCTTATTGTTGTCAATCAAGGGGGAAAGAGTATAATAAGGGGGCTGATACGAAAGGGTGGGAAGTTTTGCTTGCTCTCTTTAGAAAAATAAAACCGCTTAACGCGGTCGTATGGACTCAATTTCTTAGCGCATTCGCAGATAATTTGAATTTCTTCCTGATCGTAGGTCTGGTGAAGCGCGAAGGCGCGGCTGATCCGGACGGCATGGTCACCTACATTCAAATGGCTTTTCTCATCGCATACGTCGTTCTCGCGCCCATCGTAGGGGCGTTCGCAGACAAGAAGGCGAAATCGCATGTGTTGCTGCTGGGCAACATCTTGAAAGCGACCGGCATCGCCCTGCTGCTGTTCGGGCTGCCTCCGGCGCTTTGTTATTTCTTCGTGGGCGTAGGAGCGGTCGTTTATTCTCCGGGCAAATACGGAATATTGTCGGAGCTGACGAAGTCGGAGAGAGAGCTGCTGAGGGCCAACGCCCAGGTGGAGGGCTCGACGATTCTCGCCATTCTGCTCGGCACGGTAGCGGGAGGCTTCTTGGCCGCCCGCTCCGACCTGCCGGCAATTCTCGTCTGCTTATTCATATACTTGCTGTCGCTTGCCATGACTTTCCTGGTGCCGGCCAAGTCCGGCAATCCCGACATCCGATACCGGGAGGCTTCCGGACAGTTTTTCCGCGATACGATCAAGCTGTTCCGCAGTCGTCGAAGCCGGTTCTCGTTGATCGGCACGGGAGCGTTCTGGCTGACGGCGTCTGTGCTGAGAATCGCTCTGATTGCCTGGCTGCCGCTTAATCTGGGCATCGTGGATACCGATCAGCAATCGATGATTATCGGCGTTACGGCGCTCGGGGTCGTGCTCAGCGCCTGGTTGACGCCGAAGCTGGTTCCCGAAGGTAAACTATATCGCGGATATTTCTACGGAATTGCGATGGTCGCCGCGGTCATGGCCGCGAACTTTACGAACGAGCTCTGGCTGACGGTGACGCTCCTGTTCATCACAGGCATTATGGGCGGCATATTCCTTATTCCGTTGAACACGATGCTGCAGGAGGAGGGCAAAGCCCTCGTCGGCCCGGGCAGAACGATCGCCGTCCAGAACTTCGTGGAGAACTCGCTGACAGTCGTGGGCCTGTTCCTGTACTTAACGCTCAGAAAGCTCGAGGTGCCCGTCAATCATTCGGTCGTCGGCATCGGCGCAGTATTGACGCTGTTCTTCATCTACTTGGCATTCCAGTTCGGCCGTGTTCGGGAGAGCTATGCGCTTATTCGCGCAAAGCAATGACGTGAACGAGCTGAGTGTCGGCCGTGATCTTGATGATCGCATGGCCAGAATCGTATTCCGCCGTGCCCAATCCGACTTCAGCGGAAGGCTCGGAGCCGAGCAGGTAGAATAGATCGTCGGCGAGCGTGCGCACGCATACTTCGCGCTCGCCCTCCGTCAGCTCGCGCCAGTCGGCTTCCTCCATTTCGAACGCTTCGTAAAATTGCGGAACGGTCGTAAGCGCGCGGGACAAATCGTCCAGAATATGATCATAGGATCTTGTATAGGAAATCGCCATAGGGAGCGCCCCTTTCGAAGTTTATGCTTGCATTATACGCGAAGCGAATTTCTTTAGCCAACCTTTAGGTAATCTTCCTGCATGTAAGACTTTAACGCTCAGTTAACATTATTGTATAATTAGTAGGGTTCGGGGGTGAACGGAAATGGAAGCTTCCAAATGGAGAGGCTGGCTGTCCAAGCCATTCGTGTTCTTCTCTCTCATTATGGTGCTCAAAATTCTTCTGGCTCGGCTTGTCGTATTCGACGGGGCTTCGATCTGGCTGCAGCTGGCGACGGGGATACCGTCGGTGTGGGTGCTGTTTTGCTTGATCGAATGGTTTGCGCCGAAGCGGAAGCTGGGCGTCTACTTGACGGTGAACATTTTCGTCACGTCGATCTACTTCGCCGTAATTATGTACTACAAGTACTTCGGCGTTATCGTGACCTATCACGCACTTCAACAAGTCAATCAGGTGACGGAAGTGAAGGGAAGCGTCTTCTCCTTGATGCATCCTTACTTCCTGTTCATTTATACCGATATTGTCGTGTTCTTGCTGCTGTACATGAACCGCAGGTTCAGAGGCTGGGCCAAATCATTGGCGATCAGGGAACGCAGCGCGCTGGTCTCGGCGGTGTTCGCCGTTTCGTTGATCGGCAGCGTCTCGACGGTATGGACGCACAGCGACAGCATCAACGAGCTGAAGCAAGCCGAGAATATGGGCATTTTGAATTACGAAGCTTATGCGGTTATCGCTAGCGCCACGCAGGAGATCGAAGCTCCGGACAAGGTGACGGAGGAGACGATTGCCGCGCTTAAAGGCGTCAACGAACCGGCTACGCCGCTCTATTGGGGAGCGGCAAAAGGGAAAAACGTAATCGTGCTTCAGCTTGAGGCGTTCCAGAATTTCCTGATCGACCGCAAAATCGACGGAAAAGAAGTTACGCCTGTCATCAACAAGCTTGCGAGGGAGAATTTCTATTTCTCGCACTTTTACCAGCAGGTCGGGCAAGGAAATACGTCGGATGCGGAATTCGTCGTCAACACCTCCTTCTATATTCCCCAATACGGGGCGGCTGCGCAGGAGTACGGCAGCCTGGATTTGCCGAGCATGCCCAAGAAGCTTGCCGAGCACGGCTATCAGACGGCCACGTTCCATACGAACGACGTGCAATTCTGGAACCGCAAGGAACTGTACAAAGGGCTCGGATTCCAGCATTATTACGATGCCGAGTTTTTTGGAGACGACGATATCGTGTTTTTCGGCCCTTCGGATGAAGTGCTGTACGAGAAGACGACTGACGAGCTGCTGAAGATGAGCCAGACGGGCAATCCTTTTTACGCACAGATCATTTCCATGTCTTCTCACCATCCGTTCAACATTCCGGAGCGCAAAGTCCGCTTCGAGCTTCCGGAGCGTTATCGCGACACGCTCGTCGGCCATTACATTCAAGCTCAGAATTATACGGATTACGCTCTGGGGCAGTTCATCGAGAGACTGAAGCAGCAAGGGCTCTGGGATAATACGGTGCTGGTCATATACGGAGACCATCTCGGACTGCCGATCTACTCGCTTACCGATCATGAGAAAAAACTAATGACGGAAATTTACGGACGCGAATATCAATTTACCGAGATGCTTAATATTCCGCTGATCGTCGCGTCCCCTAATGTGACCGACCCGCAAACGTTCCCGCAGACGGGCGGACAAGCGGACATCTTCCCGACGCTTGCCAATCTTCTCGGCGTTTCGCTTAAAGGCCATATTCATTTCGGTCAGGATCTGCTGAACAATACGGATAACGTACTGCCGCAAAGATATTATTTGCCTTCGGGATCGTTCGTAAACGGCAAGGGCATTTTTGTGCCGGGAATCGGCTACGAGGACGGAGTCAGCTATCCGTTTGACGGCGCCGAGCCGACCGGAACAGATTCTACGCAAGATGAATATGATCGTGCGTTGGAGCTTTTGCGGCTTTCGAACAGCTATGTCAGTCATTTGCCGAAGCATGAATAAACGGTTGGCGCTATAGATATAAAATGGGGGGTTAGTGCGTGAACCTTAAAAGCATGAATTGGAGAAAGTACTCGCCGTTGCTGCTGATGCTGATGTTTCCCGTTCTGGGCTGGATGTACGCGTTAACGAACAACATCGAAAATCAGGAAGTGTACAGCTTGGCGATGGCGGCGGACGAGGCCATTCCTTACCTTAAATGGTTTGCGCTGCCTTACTCGGTTTGGATTTTTTACATCTATGTCTGTCTGTTCTATTTCTTCAAAAAGGATATTAGCGTATACTACCGCAACCTGATGACCTACGCGATTTGCGCGCTGCTGTGCTACTTGATTTATTCGGTATTCCAGACGACGGTTGCTCGTCCTCCCGTTATCGGAGACGATCCGTTCTCCTGGCTGATGCGGTACATTTACAATCGGGATCAGCCCTATAACTGCTTTCCAAGCATCCATTGCTTCTCCAGCTACATGGTCATGAGGGCCATCTGGACGAGCTCGTTCCGCAACAAATGGAACTTAACGCTCATTACCGGGATGTCCAGCCTTATCATTATGTCCACCTTATTCGTGAAACAACACGTCATTATGGACGTGCTGGGAGCGATCTTCGTTGTTGAAGTGGTGACGGCGGCCATTATTCTGGTCGAACGGAAAGCAAAGCTGGCGCGCGAGCGTCAGAAGGGAACCTTCGGGGCCTAACCAAGGAAAAAGGTCGAACTTCGGCAGAAATTCGTTTCTGCCCGAGTTCGACCTTTTGCATGGAGAGAGCGCTAAGCCTATTGCCGGATGAAGGACGTTTGCGCCGCAAGATGGCATAGCTTGCGATAGTGCTCTTTAATCTGTTCGCGAGTATAGCCTCGTTCTTTTTTGATCTGAAAGTAGCCTACGGGAGACATCGAGCAAATGATCGCATGGGCCGCAAGATCGGCGTCGAAATCCGATATCGACTCTTCAGTCGCGATCTCGGACAGCAGCTTCGCAATCTTCTCCCGCGAGAATCGATACATCGGCGAGTGAAAGAAGTTCCCTCGATCGTCGTTGCAATTCATTTTCGTTTCGGTCTCGATAAGCAGCTCCGCTTTGCTTTCGATCGCATCGATCCAGTAGCTCAAAATGCCCCACAGCCGTTCCCAGGCTGGAGCTTCGCGGTTATTTTCCAAATATCGTTCGATCTCGTCCATCAGCCTGTTGCCGTATTCATGCAGCATATCCAGACAGAGATCGCCCTTATGGGCGTACTTCCGATAGAGGGTCGCCTGCCCGATCCCCGCCGTCTTGGCAATCTGATGCATGCTGACTGGCTGTACGCCATATTCGTTAAACAGGTCATGCGCGGTCTGAAGAATAAGCTGACGATTCTCGACCGCGTCTCTGCGTTCTCTGCGTTCCTGCCGAACGGACACGATGCGTCACCTCGCAATTATCCATCAAATAAAGTTCGCTTGCCACATGTTGACATCCGGACAATTGTCCGGTAACATCGAATTGAAGCGGACAATTGTCCGCTTAAAACGCGGGTTCTCATTGCAGCGTCCAGATGATTCTATTGTACCGTTGTGTTTTGCGGCGGTCAATGGAAGAGAGAGATCGCGCAAGGGAAGCCTCTCCATTCGGATAGGAGGTTATATATGTCAGCCCCAAAAGCGCAGGTATCAGAGGATAACGCGATATCGATGCGCAGTATTCTTGGACCGTTGGTTGCGATCATCATCGGAATTTTCATGGTTATTTTGGACGGAACGGCCGTTAACGTCGCGCTGCCTAAGCTTCAAGCGGAGTTTAACTTGCCCAACCTTACGCTAGTGCAGTGGACGGTCATCGGTTACGCGCTTGCGCAGGCGGCGGTCATTCCGTTGGCAGGCTGGTTGTCTGACCGCTTCGGTGCGAAGCGGGTGTTCCTCATCTCGATCGGGCTGTTCACGATCGGCTCGTTGCTGTGCGCGTTGGCGACAAGCGTGGAGCTGTTGATTGCGTTTCGGATTGTTCAGGGAATCGGCGGCGGCGTAGTCGTGCCGATCTCGATGGCGTTCGTGTACCGTCTCGCTCCTCCAAGCAAGGTCGGAGCGGTAATGGGCATGATGGGCGTTCCGATTCTGCTCGCTCCCGCTCTCGGCCCCGTACTGGCCGGCTGGTTCGTGGAATACTATAGCTGGGATTGGATTTTCTTGATCAACTTGCCGATCGGCGTGATCGGAATAATTCTCGGCATCCGCACGCTGCCGAATATCGCGGGTCAGTCGGTGGCTTCGCTTGACAGGCTCGGCATGATTCTCGGGCCGCTCGCTTTCGCTGCGCTCGTCTACGGCGTATCCGAGGGAGGCATCGATCCGGCGACAGGGCAGTCTACATGGACAGAGCTGCCGACCATGATCGGAATCGGCGTCGGCGTGGTCGCGCTTATCCTGTTCGTCATCGCCGAGCTGCGCAAGCAGAATCCGTTGCTGGAGCTTCGCGTTTTCCGCTCCGGCAGCTTTACGAAAGGCATTATCGTGCAATGGGTGTCGCAGATTGCGTTGTTCGGAACGCTGTTCCTCGTGCCGCTGTTCCTGCAGCAGGCCAAAGGATACTCGCCGATGGAATCCGGTCTGATGATGCTGCCGCAGGCGCTCGCTTCCGGATTGTTCATGCCGATCGGCGGTAAGCTGTTCGACCGTTTCGGCGCTCGCCCGCTCGTTATTATCGGCATGACGCTCACGACGTTCGCAGCTTTCCTGCTGTCCAACATCTCGGCCGATGACGGCAAGCTGGCCATCATGCTGCCGCTGGGCTTGCTCGGCGCGGGGATGGGGATGTTCATGATGCCGCTTAATACGCATCTGATTCAATCCGCTCCGCTGAATCTTGTCGGCCGCGTAACGTCCTTGACGAATGCGGCGCAGCAGGTGATGATGTCGTTCGCGGTTGCCGTGCTCACGACAATCTCGACGACGAGAATGCAAGACTTGATGGTGGCGCAGCAGAAGCCGGCTCCGGATCTGCCGATCTTCGCCGACGCCTTCGGGCACACATTCTTTATTCTTATTTTTGTAGCCGTGTCGGGCGCTGCTCTAGGTTTGCTGCTTCGTAAGCCGAAAAAGCAGGAAGGCCATTCCGCGGACAACGTGGAAGTTCCGATTATCGTCGGACACTAATACGCTACAACTGAACAAGGCTGCCCCCATGCCGATTGCCATAGGAGCGTTCGCTCCTGCGACAACTCGCAGCGCTTGGAGGGCAGCCTCTTTATTATGCTCAGGTTTTCCACCCTGAAAATGGACAAAGACGGCGAATTCGCCGTCTTTAATATTGAAGCGCAACCGCGCGACATTCTGATTCACATTCACGAAAACAACGATAGCCCTACCTCTCTACCGTTCTTGCGGTTCCTTGACCGCGCCAGTGAGAATCCGTGCTTCCTTCCAGCAGCCGTCTTAACTTAAAGATGAAATAAAGGAATGTGTGTGTGTGGGTAAACGGAGGAAAATTCCCATTACGCAGAAAATCAGAGGGTTACAACTTCTACAAATATGTATTATATTATAATGGTTAACAAATGTCAAATTTGTTGGCGAGCAGCTTTGGGGCGATCCCGTTAGGAGAATGCGATCGATGATTAATTATGCGCACGTGAAATGGTTTACAGACATCGCTCCGGTTAAGGAAACGTTGGACAATGTCCTGTCTCCCGTATTTGCGGGGACGGCGCTGGCGGTGGCTCTGCTGCTGGCCGCGCTGACGCAGCTGCTGCCTTCGATTATGAAAGTTTCCGCACTTGGCAAGCTGGATCAAGGGGCCGAGAAGCTGAGGCCGTGGTCCTTTTCTATATTACAGTACGGCACGGCGGCAGCTCTGCTGTGGACGCTTCTGGAGGGAGGCTTGTTCGCTCCCGAATTCGCTTCTCCGGAAGGGGCGGTGAAGGTGGCGGCCTGGGCGACAATTGCGCTTCTGCTGATTCCGCATCATCTGCCAAGTAAGCTTGCTTCCGCTATCCTGATCGGATTGTACATCTACTACGTGGCCGAGTACGGCTTGTTCCATATGCTCGATTACGGTTTTTACTTGGCGATCGCGGCCGCGATTGGGTTCTACCGCACGCCGCTGCAGAAGTGGTCTTTTCCGCTGCTTTATTTGGGTACGGGGCTGTCCTTGTGCTGGGTGGCGGTCGAGAAATGGATTTATCCGACGATGAGTCTAGACATTATCGAGAACCACCATGTGCCGACTTTTGGTTTCGACCCGGCGGTGTTCGTCGTATTGGCCGCATTCATCGAATTTGTCGTCGGCTACTTGCTTGTCGTCGGTATTTTGAACCGGCTGCTGTCGATCGTGCTGACGCTGATCTTCATTATGACGACGATGCTGTTCGGCTACGTTGAAATCGTCGGCCATTTTATGATTCACATCGTACTGTTGCTGTTTATTATCGAGGGGGTCAGCTTCTATAAGCCTCCTGTAGAAATGCATAAGACCAAGCTCGAAAGAATCGTGTTCGTGGCGCTCAATTTTTTGCTCGTGCTGGCAACGTTCGTGCTGCTATATTACAGATTCGCTTAAATCGGCTTTAAAGTAGAGAAGAGGTGCCCTCGAGGATGGAATTTACCCCCTCGAGAGCACCTCTATTTCTGTTATGCTATAGAATAGCAGGTAATCTCAGGGGGAAAATCCTTCCCCATACATATGCCGCTATTTAAGGGGGAAACGGTATGTGGAAGTTTGTTCGGAAGACCGGGGTGTTGCTGCTTACTCTTTCGTTGGCGGCTTGCGATACGCAGCTCGTATCCGAGCCGCCGAATTCATCCGAGCCCTCGGAGCTAGTGGAACCGCCGTCGGTCGAGTGGAACCGAAACGACGTGTACGAGCTCGGGAAGGAGCCGCTTAACGTATCCTTCTACGCCCATTACAGCTACTACAATATGCCGAAGTGGGGGGGAGATCCTTCCTCGAAATGGATTATGGAGAACAAGAAAATCCATATCCAGCCGATCAGCGTGGAAGGGAACAGCCCATCGAAGCTGCAGAAGATGATCGCAGGCAGGAAGCTTCCGGATTTGATCTGGGGTCAGCGAGACGTCGATCTGGATCGGCTTCGTCAGGCCGGCTTGCTCGTGCCGTTGGACGATTACATCGAGAAATATCCGAATCTGCGGACGTGGGCGGGCTCGAAAGTGTTGAACCTGCTGCGCTCGCCAGACGGCAAAATCTACTATTTTCCCAACTACTATTCGGATCGAGCGTATGGCAATGCGGGGTATGTGGTCAATAAGAAAATTTATATGGAGCTAGGCTCGCCGCAGTTGGAAACGACGGACGATCTGTATTTGTACTTGCAGCGGGTGAAGGAGAGGTACCCGGACGTCGTGCCGTTCGAATCGGGGCTGGCCCAGGAGGGGCACGGCATCGACCAATTGTTCTCAGCTTTTAAGGAGGATAATTTCAGCTTCACCCGCTATTATGCGGTTGTAGACGTGGACAGCGACCAAATGACTTCGATCTACAAGGACAAAGGTTTTCGCGAGTCCGTCAAGTATGCCGCCAGGCTGATGAGGGAGGGACTGATGACGCAGAACGCGTTCACCCAGACGGAGGATCAGGTTGCCGAGAAGCTGATGAATGGTCGCGTGGCGGTGTATGCCGGCGCCGATCCGGTGAAGCTGGCGATGCCGGCTCATACGGAGCTTTCCGCCAACGATCCCGATAACGGTTATTTTTTTATCGAACCGATCTACCGGAGCGGGCTGGACAAAAGCAAGATTTATCCGGGAACGTACAATGTGCTCGGCTGGAACGTGTCCGCGATTACGACAAGCGCGGCGAATCCCGAGGCTATCTTCGCGATGCTGGACTGGATGACGGGCCCGGAAGGGTCATCCGTGCAATTGTGGGGACCTCCGGGGCCGGACGGATATTGGGACGGATTTAAGGAGGACGGCGAAACGCCCAACTTTACGACCAAATACAGCGAAGACCCGGAAGGGCTCGCCAAAATTCAATCCGTATCCGGAGATATGATCTGGGTCGGCAATACGAAATTTCTTGACCAGACGAAGATCAAATTTGAAGAGGCGCTCCCGGAGGAAAAGCAGAATTGGGCCACGTATTGGCAGAAGAAGATTACATGGAATTCCCAAGGAGACGCCACCCCGTTTATCAACCTCCATCCGATGCCCGATACGAAAGAGGGGGACATTCATCGGAAAGTCAGGGAAATTTGGCTGAAGGCCCGGGCTGATTCCGTGTTTGCCTTATCGGACTCAGAGGTGGAAAAAATTCTCGATAATGCGCATGAACAGTCGATGGAGAACGGATTTCAAACTTATCTTCTATATATTACGGACAAATGGCATGAGAATTTGCGCAAGCTTGAAGGAGAGTAAGCGATGAAGCCGGCAAGGTCATCCCTATCGGAATGTAAGGGATGACGAACGATGAAGGGAGCGCGCTTATGTATCAAGTTCTGCTGGTGGATGATGAGGAACTGGACCTCGAAGGAATGCAGAGATTTATCCCTTGGGAGGAGCTCGGGATGGAGGTGGCCGGAGCCGCCAACAATGCCTTGTCCGCCAAAGAAATCATCGAGAGCCGCCCAATCGATATTCTCGTAAGCGATGTCAATATGCCCTATATGTCGGGGCTGGAACTAGCCAGATCGGCGCTGGAGTCGTCGCCGGATCTTCGCGTTATTTTTGTCAGCGGGTACCAGGAGTTCAGCTACGTGCAGCAAGCTTTGTCGCTGAAGGCGTACAATTACGTGCTGAAGCCGATGGAGGACGCCGAGTTGGTCGCAACCTTGAAGAAAGTAAAGCATGATCTGGAGGAGGCCGGCAAACAGCGGGAGGTCGAGGAGTCTTATCAAAGAATGATTCCGATCGCCAAGAGCAACCTGCTCGTAAGTCTGTTCGAAGGGGATGTCGGGGAGGCCGGCGGGGATTGGACGAAGCAATTGGCCGCATACGGACTCGACAAGCTGGTCTGGCCTGCGCGCGTGGCCGTCATGGAAATGGATAAGCTGGCGTGGGAGTATGCGGAGTCTTCGAACGCTCTGTTGGAAACTTCGCGAATCTTTCTGGAGCAGGTCAATGCCGAGCTCAAGGGAGCGGGGAGCGCCCCCTACTGCAAGCTGAGCACGACCAGAATCGCGCTGGTGCTGGAGGAGGACGGTTTCGATAAGAGGATTCGGTCGGTATATGAATCGATTGGAAGGCGGCTGCCGATTTCCGTAACGACCGGCGCCGGCGAGCCGGTGAACGCGCTGGCCGAGCTTCAAGCGTCGTACCGGCAGGCGGTTGAAGCGGTGGAGGGCAAGATGTTTCTGGGCAAAGGGACGGTTATCAAGTACGAAGAAGTTCGTCGCGAGCCCGAGATGTTGGATGCCCGAACGCTGGATTCTCGTATGGAAGCGCTGTTCAAGGCGATGCAGGAGTACAATCTCGTTCGCATCTACGACGAATTCGAGAATCTGTTCCATTCGCTGTCGAGCCTGGGCTCCAGGTTCACGGTGCTCAATCTGTCCAACTATATCGTCTGGAACCTGGAACAGCGGCTCAGCCAGGCGAACGAGAATCTGTTCGAGCTGCTCGATATCGAGCTGCATAATTTGGACGTGTTGATGCATTTCGAAACCGTGAACGACATTCGCACTTGGCTTATCCACCGCGTTTACGAAATATCGGAGAAGCTGCACCAGAAGAACAACTCCGCGAACAGCAGGTTCATGCGCAGCGTCGTTCAGATGATCAAGGAACGGATGAGCGAGAATATTACGCTGAAGGATTTCGCGAAGCATTTCCCGTTCTCGCCGAGTTATTTCGGTTTTCTGATCAAGGAGAAGTCCGGGCAAACCTTTAACGAACTGCTCGTGCAGTTAAGAATGGAGCGTGCGTGCGAGCTGCTCAAGGAGCCGGGCATCAAAATTTACGAGGTGGCCGACCAGGTGGGCTATCGTTATCTGCCGTATTTCAGCAGGCAGTTCAAGGACAGATTCGGTATGACGCCGCTCGAATACCGCAAACGGGAGCAATGATGGAGGTCGCCGCCGATGCTCAGTTCGAAGCCAAGAAAGAGACTCGGCTATATTCCGATCGGATACAAGCTGATGATCTCGTATATGATCTTTATCGTGATTCTCGTCTCGGTGAACGGATACGTCTCCAATTCCATGTACGATTCGTCGATGCGCAAGCAGACCCGGATGAACATTCAAGGGACTGTTCTGCAGATCAGGGATAATGTCGCGTATAAGACCGACGATCTGACCCGTATCTCCTCCCTCCTGTACGATGATTACAATCTCGTGGAATATTTGCGTCGCAAGGAGCGCGGCAAGGAAAACGATTACCGGATGCGGCAAATCATTATCCCGAAGCTGGAGAACGCAGCCAAATCGATCGGTTTTAACCAACGTTTGAACATTTATCTGCATAATGAAACGGTACACGAGGTTTACCCGAAACAGACGTATAACATTTATCATATGAAACGTATTAAGGACAAGGCTTGGTATACCGATTTTCCGGATGAGAAGTACGGTTTGACGATGGTGTGGATGCAAGTGGAGGAGGATGCGGAGGAAGAGGGCATCTCCCTGATTCGACGGCTCGTCGATACGTTGAATCCGTTGAAGGTGGAAGAACTCGGGATGATGCGGTTTAGCGTACCCTTAAAGGAGCTGTTCGAGAGCGTCGACTTCGAGAAGCTCGGGGAAGGCAGCGTGCTGACCGTCATAGACTCTTCGGGCAAGGTGATGTACGCCTCTGGCGAGTCCGAGGCGGGGGCCGGAGTCGAGGTGGAGGACAATCGCTACATTGAGATTAAGGAGAAAATGCGTCAGGGCTGGACGATTGTCGCACGCGTCCCGGTGACGATTATCGCGCAGGAAGCGAAGAAGGTCACCACGTTCATCATTGGGATCTGCGTGCTCTGCTTCTTCCTGTTCACCTTCGCCGGCGTGTTTATTTCCCGGTACTTCTCCAAGCGGATCACCAAGTTCGTATCGGTGCTTAACGCGTTCCGGGAAGGAGATTTGCACAAGCGGATCGCGTACCGGGGCAAGGATGAGTTTTCGCAGATAGCCACAGCCTTGAACGGAATGGGCGAGGATGTCGGGGCGCTAATCAACAAGGTGTATTTGGCTCAACTGCAGAAGAAGGAAGCGGAGCTGGAAATGCTGCAAATGCAGATCAATCCGCATTTTCTGTACAATACGCTATCCTCCATCAATCGCCTGGCCAAATTCGGTGAGAACGAGAAGCTGCAGAAGATGGTCGTCCAGCTCGGGAAGTTTTATCGCCTGACGCTTAATTCCGGACGGACGCTTATTCCGATCTCTTCCGAGATCGAGCAGGCCAACGCCTATTTGGACATTCAGAAGGTCAAATATGGCGGTCGTCTGGAGGTGCTGTTCGACGTCGATGCGGCTGTGTGGTCTTATGAGACGATCAAGATTATTTTACAACCGTTCATAGAGAATGTGCTTAAGCACGCCTGGTCGGGAGATCGCATCCATATTCGGATCGTCGCGCGCAAGGAAGAGGATGAAATCCATTACCGGATCATCGACGACGGAATGGGGATGCCGATGCGGAAGATCGAGGAGATTCTCAATCCCGTAAACGAGAGCGAGAGCGAGACCGGCTACGGCATCCGCAATATCGATCAGCGCATTAAGCTGCAATACGGTCCGGAGTACGGCGTCTCCATCTTTAGTCGGCGAGGCGTCGGCACGACGGTTCTGATGCGCATTCCGGCCAAGAAACGCAAAATCCAGGCGAAGGGAACGAGCGGATTGAACGCTTCCTAGAGCCAGGCAACCGAATAGCCATCGGCAAACGAAAGGGCATGCTCCTTCTTATACCGGAAGGGACATGCTCTTTTGGCGTTTAGCGGCACCGATGCGTTTATTCTCCCTAGGGCGTGTATGCAAACCCACTCAGAGGTATCTTTCACCGCCTTTTCGCCCCCTGCATCGTCACTTTTGCTTGACGTACCCCCGGTACGCCTTCACAAAAGTTCCTTGCATGGAAAGAAAATTCGGCAAAATCTACTATCCTCGGAGTATGCATACACGCCCTACCTGAAAAAATGCAACCTTTAACGAAATTTGAAGCCTTATGCTTTCGCTGGGAACTGTTTATACTCGTGGAAGAAAGTGTTTACAAGCGAGAGTATAAGGGTGCTTCGTGATCAAAACCGGACTTTTTGAACGACCTTACAAGGAGATGTGGCCGTTATGGAAGCTAACGCGGAAGTTCAAGTCCCCATGCGGAAGCCTGACAACAGAAGAAGGACGAGTCTGCTGCGGAAATTTTACGGCCAGCGGTATTTGCAGGTCATGGCGCTGCTCGGCGTTGCTTGGATGCTCCTGTTCCATTACGCGCCGATGTACGGCATTGTGATCGCATTTAAGCAGTATATCGGCATCGGAGACATCAAGAACGCGCCATGGGTCGGCTGGGAGCATTTCAAGTCGATCTTCGAGGACGACATGATGCTTCAGGTGATCCGTAATACGCTCGGAATCAGCTTGCTGAAGCTGATTATCGGTTTTCCGATTCCGATCGTGTTCGCCCTATTTTTGAACGAGCTTCGCTCCCTGAGATTTAACCGGATCGTGCAGACGATTACGTACTTGCCGCACTTCCTGTCTTGGGTTATTCTCGGAGGCATCCTGATCTCGTGGCTCGCCGATGTTGGCGTCGTCAACGACTTGCTGATGGGGTTGGGATTGATTAAGGAGCCAGTTTTCTATCTGAGCGAGCCTAAATATTTCTGGGGAATCGTCATTGCGTCGGATATATGGAAGGAGTTTGGGTGGTCGGCTATCATCTATATCGCCGCCATCGCGAGCATCTCGCCGGAGCTGTACGAAGCGGCCACGATCGACGGAGCCAGCAGGTTCCAAAGAATGTGGTACGTCACGCTACCGAGCATTAAGGGCACGATTTCGATTCTGTTCATTTTGTCCGTCGGCAGCATTCTGAATTCCAACTTCGATCAAATTCTCGTGCTAAAAAACCAGGTGAACGAAAGCATGAGCAGCGTTATCGACATCTATGTCTATGAAATCGGCATCAAGCAAGGGCGGTTCTCGTATTCTGCCGCGGTAGGGTTGGTCAAAGGCCTCATTGCTCTCTTCCTGCTGCTTCTTGCAAATTCCTTCTCGAGGAGAATGAATCAATCTTCCCTATTCTAGTCAAGGCGGTGAGACATCATGTTTACGAGCGACCGTAGAACACGCGGAGAATTGTGGTTCGACCGCCTGAACGTTGTTGGGATGCTGATCATCTGTTTCGTGACGATGTATCCGATCTGGTACGTGCTCGTCAATTCGTTTAACGACGGCACGGATGCGATGACAGGCGGTCTGATCTACTGGATTCCGCGCCAGTTCAGTCTGGAAAATTACGAGATCGTCTTCTCCAACGCGGGCATTATGACCGCCATGGGCATTACAGTATCCAAGACGCTGATCGGAACGGTAATACACGTTTTCTTTACCGCGATGGTCGCCTACGCTCTTTCCCGTAAGGAGCTAATGTTCCGCAAGCTTTATATGGTAATGGGAACGGTCACGCTGTTCTTCAGCGCTCCGCTCATTCCCAACTACTTGTGGATGCGGGATCTCGGGCTTCTCGATACGTTCGGGATGTACATCTACCCGGCGATGTTCAGTTTCTTCGATCTGATTATTTTCCTGACATTCTTCCGGGAAATTCCGGACGGGCTGGAGGAGGCGGCCAAGATCGACGGGGCCAACGATTTCTCGATCTTCGTGCGCATCGTGCTTCCGGTGTCGCTGCCCGTCGTCGCTACGATCGCCTTGTTTCACGGCGTCTGGCAATGGAATGACTACTTTGTCGGGGTTCTCTATACAAACAGCGAATATTTGCAGCCGATTCAGACTTTCCTGTACCGGGTTATCGCGCAGTCCAGTTCCAACCAGATTGTCGGAGCGACCGGAGGCGCAATCAACCGAACCGTCACCTCGCAGTCGATCAAGCTGGCAACCATGGTTATTACGACCGTTCCGATCATCGTCGCGTACCCGTTCCTTCAGCGCTACTTCGTCAAGGGATTGATGATCGGTTCTTTGAAGGGGTGAACTTCCTATTAAAGGTTTTACTTTCCCGTGAGGGAATCTCATACATTATCGAACAAAGGGGTATGACGATGAAAAAGTGGCTAAGTTTAACGATGGTCGCAGCGCTTATGAGTACGCTCGTCGCTTGTTCGGGCGGCAACAACAAGCCGGAGGCGAGCAGCAGTCCGAGCGCGTCTGCCAGCCAACCCTCCGCTTCAAGCGCGGAAAGCCCGAGCGCCAGTGCGGAGCAGCCGGCTGCGGACGAGGCAGGCTGGAAGTCCGACACGTCGCCGATTACTTTCGACTGGTATTTGAACTTCGCCTGGTTTCCGAACAAATGGGGCGTTGATCCAACGTCGCAGTACATTACGAAGAAAACGGGCGTCAGTCTGAATCTGGTCGTCCCGGCCGGCAATGAGAACGAGAAACTGAATGCCATGATCGCGGCAAACCAACTGCCTGATTTCATTACGCTCGGCTGGTGGGAGGAAGGCGTTAAGAAGATGGTCGAGGGCGGCCTTGTCGAATCGCTCACCGATCTCGCCGATCAATACGATCCGTACTTCTTCAAAGTCGCCGACGGCGCGAAGCTGAGCTGGTACGCACAGCCGGACGGCAAAACGTATGTGTATCCGAATGCGTCTTCGTCTCCGGCGGATTTCAAAAATTTCGGCACGCAGTTTACGTCGAACCAAACGTTCGTCGTTCGCAAAGATATGTACGAAGCAATTGGCAGCCCGGACATGCGGACGCCGGAAGGCTTCATTAACGCTTTGAAGCTGGCCAAGGAGAAATTCCCGGAAGTGAACGGCCAACCGCTTATTCCGATCGGCTTCCACGAGTTCGGCGAGGACGGCAACTACTCGTTCTTCGACGTTGGTCAAGATTCGTCCTACTTGTCTCACTACCTGGCGCTGCCAAGGGAAAAAGAAGGCAAGCTGTACGACCGTCTGACCGATCCGGAATTCGTTCGCTGGTTGAAGACGTTCCGTCAAGCAAACCAAGAGGGTCTGATCTCCAAAGACGTATTCGTCGACAAGCGCGCACAGATGGAAGAGAAAATCGCACAAGGACGCTACTTCGCAATGTTGTACCAACGCACTGACTTTGCCGCGCAGCAGAACGTACTGTACGCCAACGACCCGAACTCCGTCTACATCGCGGTTGACGGCCCGGCGAATACGAATCTGGATGCGCCGACGCTTGCCGGACCTGCAATCTCCGGCTGGACGGTAACGCTGATTTCCAAGAACGTTAAGGACAAGGAGCGCGCCATCAAGTTCCTGAGCTATCTGATCAGCGAGGAAGGCCAGAAGGATATGTATCTCGGCGAGAAAGGCGTATCCTACGACACGATCGACGGCAAAGACCAGTTCAAGCCGGAAGCGCTGAACCTGATGAACACGGACCGTTCCGCATTCGATAAGCAATACGGCGCTTCGCACACGTTCTGGATGCTGATGGACACGAATATGCAACTGCAATGGCAGCCGCCTGCGGTCGAGCCGTTTAAGCAACTGGAAGATTGGACGAAGGGCAAGACGGAAAGCTATTCCCAGTACGACTTGATCAACCCTCCTGCCACATCCAAGGAAGGCATCAACGCCAAGAAAATTGCCACGGAATGGGGCAAGGCGCTGCCGAAGCTGCTGCTGGCCAAATCGGAAGCGGACTTCGACCAGACGTTTAACGACTTTATCGCCAAGCGCGACAAATCCGGTTTCGCCGACCTGATGGCTTATCGTCAGACGAAGTACGAGGAAAACGTGAAGAAGCTTGCAGAATTTCTGAAATAGCAATAGCGGCTCCGAAAAACCCAGTCATGCTGGGTTTTTCGGACATTTCCGGATGCAAAAACGGCCGCTCGTGATAGAATAAGTGCACGATGCCGTGAAAGTGATGTGACGAGGATGCTGCGCTACTGGAAGCGAAAATGGGAAAGAATTACGTTCCGTCTGGAACAGCTTACTTTGCAGAAGAGGCTTCTTGTTGCATACATTTTGATTATGCTGCTGCCGAGCTTGCTGATATCGATGTACATTTTCAAAGGGCAGACGGGAAATGCGGTAGAGGAGCTTAAGAAAAATCACGAATATTCGCTGGAGATCGAGCAGATCAACCTAAAAAATAATATGGAGACGATGAAGCGAGCAGCGGAGCGGGCTTTGGTCGATCGGAAGGTCAAAGAGTACTTGATGGACCCTAATTTGTTTAGCGTGTGGGACCTGATGATCGAGCTGAACTGGACGAGTCTGCAAAATATTGTATGGATTCAGTATAACAACCCAAGCATCGAACGAATTCGCATTTATGCAAGCAACCCGGCGACAAACGAAATGCTGCCCGTTCTGTATCACGAAAGTCGAATTCGCGAAGATGCATGGTACAAGATGGTGATGGAAGCTAACGAGCAGAATGTGTGGATGTTCAGCCGCTCCACCCGGGAGTTAATTCGCAGTCGGCCTGGTCTGGAGGAGGATTTTAACCCGAAATTGTCGCTCTATCGGGAGATTCAGTATCCGCAAGGCACGCATGTCGGCATACTGCAGATCGATATGCTGCTTACGAACGCTTTTCCGAATACATTCAGCCCGCTTCAGGACGAACAATCCCAGATGATTATGGTCGATCGGAATTGGGACATTATTCGCAATCCGGCGAATCCGTTTTTGGAACGGAACGGGTTAGAGGATGAAGCCTTGAGAAAGCAGTTCGAGTTGCTAAAGTCGAGCGGGAAGGAGAAAGGCAGTTTTAAGTTTACTGTGCGCGGAGTGCCGTATTTGGGCGTCTATTCTTATATTCAGCCCCTAGAAGCCTATATGCTGAAGGTGGCATCGCTTAAACCCGTATATGATGGCATTAACGACGCCCGCAACCGGATTATTTGGGCCAATGTCGTGTTGCTCGCCATTCTGGCTATTTCTACTTACTATTTAAACTCCATTATTCTTAAAAAGCTGCATGTGCTAACCGACTCTATGAAGAGGGTGCGCCAAGGCGATTTCGGCATCGATCTGGATATCCGGGGCGGAGGCGAGGTTGGCGACCTGGCCCACCATTTTCGCAAAATGCTGCGCAAAATCAACGAGCTGATCGCCGACGCGGTCAACAAGCAGGCCGCCGCCAAAGAAGCGGAGCTGGCTACGCTGAAGAATCAGATCGACTCGCATTTTCTGTACAATACGCTGGAAAACATCAAGATGATGGCGGAAATCAACGATCAGAGAGAGATTTCCAATGCGCTCACTTCTTTGGGCGGGATGATGCGCTACAATATGCGCTGGACCAGCGAATATGTCCGTCTCAGAGATGAACTTACTCATATCGGCAATTACGTAAGTATCGCGAATATTCGCTTCGACGATCGGATTACTCTGGTAACGGATATTCCCGAGTCGTACTTGAACCTGGAGCTGCTCAAAATGTCGCTTCAGCCCGTAGTCGAGAATGCGATTAAACACGGGCTGGGAGACTCCAAATTGACCATTCAAATCCATGCGGCGCAGGAGGCCGATGCGATGCTAATCTCGATTGTCGACGACGGTGTCGGCATCGCCCCGGAGCGAGTACGGGAGCTGAATTCGCGCATCGAGCGGGGGACTGCCGAGGGAGAGACGAAGGATTACGCAAGCAAGGGTAACGGGATCGGACTGGCGAACGTGCATAGTCGGCTTCAGATGCATTTCGGCAGGGAATACGGGCTGCGGATTGACGGAGAGCCTGGTGTCTGCACACGCGTTACGCTTCGCATTCCATGCTTGATTTTGAACGGAGGATTGACGGCCAATGCGGAAGCTGCTGATCGCGGATGACGAAAAAAATATCCGTCTTGGGCTTAAGGCGATGATAGAACGGGAGTATCCCGGCACCTATTCGATTAGTTTGGCGGCCGACGGTCGGCAAGCCTTGGAGGAGCATGAACGGGAGCCGGCGGATATTTTGCTGACCGATATTCGAATGCCGCATATGGATGGGATCGAGCTGATTCGAAGAATGGCGGAGCTGGGAAACCCGCCGGTGCTGCTGATCTTGAGCGGATACGACGATTTTCAATATGCCAAAGAAGCGATTAAGCATAAGGTCAAAGAATATTTGTTGAAGCCAATCGTTCGCGACGATCTGTTCGCTGCGCTGGGCAAAGCCAACTCCGAGCTGCTGGAGCGGGATGAACTTCGCGGGCGATTAGGAGAGACCGACAAATACCGCAGCGGGATGCAGATCAATTCGCTGAGGCACATCTGGTCGGCGCCCGAGCTAAGCTCGGAGGAAGTGGCAGCGCTGGCAAGCGAAGCCGGTCTTCAGGATTTTGAGTCGGGTTACCTGGTGGGCATTCTGGATACGTCGGGACATCAGCGCAATGTGATCAAAGGGATGGAGTATTTGACTGCTTTCGGCAAAGACGAGCCGTATCTTTACTTGGAAGACAAGGGGGAGAGGCTTGTTGTTCTGGCTGTGCGAGAGGAACTGCTGACCGGGATGATTCAAGAGCTTTCCTCGGCTTCGAGCGTCTCCGGAACTTTCTTTGCGGGGCTCAGCTGTAAAGGCGACGGGTTGGGCCAGCTAAGAATTAAATACGACGAAGCGCGGCAAGCCCTGAAATATCGGCTGTTGCTGGGCCGATCCGGGGATGCGCTGATCCGATACGAGCAATTGGCGCTTCGGGAGCGGGATTACCCGGTTCCGGCCGGCTCGATCCAACGATTGGCCAACATGATGGGGACGGATCGCGACAAAGAGATGAAGGCGCTGCTTCAGGAGCTGTTTGCGGCGGATGCGCTAGCCCGCGCGGACATCGGCTACTTCGAAGAGGTAGGCCGCCTATTGAACGAAACGATATTCGATCAGGTGTTCCGCACTTACGGGGAAGCTTCGATCGAAATTATCAAGATGTATAAGATGGCCGGCAGCCTTTACAATTTTGCGCATATTCAGGATTACATCCACTGCGTGCAAAACCTGCTGTTTGGCTTAAACGACTTTATCCGTCATCTTAGATCGATCCACGTTGACCGGAAGGATATGGATCGGGCACTGGAATATATTCATGCCAATTATGCCAAAGACCTTAACATGACGATGGTGTCCAACTATGTATCGCTGAACTATACATACTTCAGTCAGGCGTTTAAAGATTTCGTCGGCGTCAGCTTTGTTCAATATTTGAAAAATATACGCATTGAGAAAGCGAAGGAGCTGCTGGCAACTACGGAGTTAAAGGTGATGGACATTGGCGAGCGGGCCGGGTTCGACAACACGAAGCATTTTAACCGTGTGTTCCGGGAAACCGTCGGCGTTACCCCGCTAGAATACCGTCAACGCGTCTAATCTTCAGCTGGAAGGGATACATAACCCGCTTTTCGCGGGCTTATGTATCCTTTTTTATGCACGCATTGTGTTGTTACTCGAAATGGTGGCAAGCGGGGAATACTAGAGGTCGAGCGCAAACGATCCTCGGTTTTTGAATGCGTGTTCAATGGTGATTGACCAATCGTTTTGTGAATAAAACATTGATATATATGCAATATTGCCACAATATCCATTTGACTTTCGACCAGTCGTTCGATAAAATTTTGAACAGAGAGATTGGAGGAGGAAGAGGACATATGAAGAGTGTTATCGGATTTTCTCTAAAGAACAAATTTGCGTTATGGATGATCACGATCATCGTCGTTGTAGCGGGTTTGTATTCCGGGATGACGATGAAGCAGGAAAGCTTGCCTAACTTAAGCCTTCCGTTCCTTAGCGTGACGACGGTGGCTCCGGGGGCAGCTCCGGATACGGTCGTACAAGATGTTACGGAACCGCTTGAGAAAAGGTTTCAAAATACGGAAGGCGTCAAAAACATAACCTCGACATCGATGGAGAACGTATCGTCGATTTTCATCGAATACGATTTCGGTCAAGATATGGATCAAGCGGTCGCCCAGTTGAGGGAAGCGGCATCGGACGTTAAACTGCCGGAAGGCGTGCAGGCGCCGAACATCTCCAAATTCTCGTTCAACTCGTTCCCGGTCATTTCCTTGAGCGCATCGGGTCAAGGCGATCTCGAAGAGCTGACGAGAATCGTATCGGAGGAAGTGGAGCCGGCGCTGGAAGGCGTTCCGGGCGTAGCCTCCGTGCAAATCGCCGGTCAGTTTGTGAAGGAAGTCTCGCTAAAATTCAATCAGGCGAAGCTCGCCGAGCTGGGCTTGACGGAAGATACGGTCAAAGGGATCGTTCAGGGCTCGGCTTTGAAGGCTCCGCTAGGGCTGTTCCAATTTGACCAAACGCAGAAAACGGTTGTCGTGGACGGCCGAATTACGACGATCGACGATCTGAAGAAGGTTGCGATCCCGGTTATTCCTTCCGCGGCAGGAGCGCCGGGAGGCGCTGGACAAGCCGTACCGGGGGGAAGCGGCGCATCGGCTCCGGGCGCGGAAGGCGCAGGCGGCACAGCTTCGGGCGCGGACAATGCGGGCGGAGCGGCATCGATGCCGAACGCGGGATTGCCGACCGTACTGCTCGGAGACATTGCCGATATCGAGGTTATGGGCAAGGCCGAATCCATCTCGCGCACGAACGGCGCTGAGTCCATCGGTATTCAGGTCGTAAAGGCGAATGACGCCAATACGGTCGAAGTGGTAAACGGAGTTAAAGCGGAAGCGGATAAGCTGAAAGAGAAATTTACGGATCTTAAAATCGACATCATGCTGGATCAAGGCAAACCGATCGAGGAATCCGTCGAGACGATGCTCAGCAAAGCCTTATTCGGGGCGTTGTTCGCGGTAATCGTAATCCTACTCTTCTTGAGGAACATTCGCACGACGCTGATTTCGATCGTGTCGATTCCGCTGTCGCTTATTATCGCGGTATTGTTCCTGAAGCAGTTCGATATTACGTTGAACATTATGACGCTCGGAGCGATGACCGTCGCGATTGGCCGGGTCGTCGACGACTCGATTGTCGTTATCGAGAATATTTACCGTCGGATGTCGCTCAAGGGCGAGAAGCTGAAGGGCAGCGAGCTGGTCAAGGCGGCGACGATGGAGATGTTCCTTCCGATCATGTCCTCGACGATCGTCACGATCGCCGTATTCTTGCCGCTCGGACTGGTTAGCGGCATGGTCGGCCAAATTTTCCTTCCGTTCGCATTAACGATTGTGTTCGCGCTGCTGGCTTCGCTGCTCGTGGCGATCACGGTCGTGCCGATGCTTGCGCATCAGATGTTCAAGAAAGGCGTTAAGGAAGGCAAAGGCCACGACCACGAAGAAAATAACGGTAAACTGGCTCAAGGCTATCGCCGCTTGCTGTCCTCCGCCTTGAACCATAAAATCATTACGCTCGTCATTTCTTTTGCGCTGCTGGTCGGAAGTCTGTTCCTTGTCCCTCTGATCGGCGCGAGCTTCCTGCCGGATCAGGAAGACAAGTATGCTATGGTCACGTACAGTCCGGATCCGGGAGATCGGATCGAGGATGTAGAGCAGAAGGCGTTGGTCGCCGAGAAAGTCATTATGGACCAGTCGGAAGTGACCAGCGTGCAGTACTCGGTAGGCGGAGAAAATCCGCTGCAGCCGGGACCGTCCAAGTCCGGATTGTTCTTCCTGCAATACAAAAGCGACACGAAGGATTTCGCAGACAAGAAGTCGGCGCTTATCGAGGAGCTGCGCAAAGCGGTTCCGACAGGAGAATGGGCCGAGATGGATCAAACCGGAGGATTCGGAGGCAGCCAGTTCAGCCTGAGCGTATTCGGCGATTCTCTTGACCAGATCGCTCCGGTGGCGAATCAGATCGCCGATCTGATGAAAGCCGATAATTCCTTCGAGAAAGTGAAAACCAGCCTGTCCAAGACTTATGAGCAGTATACGTTTGTCGCCGATCAGGAGAAGCTGAGCCGCTACGGGCTCGTACCTGGCCAGATCGCGATGGAGCTTAGCCCTCAACGCGTTCGTCCAGTGCTGACGCAAATCGAAGAAGACGGCAAACGCTACAACGTCTATGTTGCCGTTGAGCAAGCGGAATACAAGAGCGTAGAAGACATTCTGGCCAAGAAGCTGCGTTCGCCGCTCGGAATGGAAGTGACGATCGGGGAAGTGGCTACGGTCGAAGAGGGCACATCGCCGAACTCGATAGCCAGACAGAATGGCAAAATGGTCGTTAACGTGACCGGCAACATTAAGGAGTCGGATGTCGCCAAAGTCTCAAGCGATTTGCAGGCCAAGGTCGACAAGCTGGAGCTTCCTTCCGGCATTGAGGTGCAATTCGGCGGCGTTACCGAGCAAATCAATGAAACGTTTACCCAGCTCGGCCTGGCTATGGTTGCTGCTATCGCCATCGTGTATCTGGCGCTTGTGCTTACGTTCGGAGGCGGTCTTGCTCCGTTCGCGATCATGTTCTCGCTGCCGTTTGCGATTATCGGCGGTCTGGTGGCGCTGTACCTGACAGGCGAAACGCTAAGCGTATCGGCGCTGATGGGTGCCCTAATGTTGATCGGTATCGTCGTCACGAACGCGATTGTATTGATCGACCGCGTTATTCACAAGGAGCGCGAGGGAATGTCTACTCGGGAAGCGCTGCTTGAAGCGGGCGGAACTCGTCTGCGTCCGATTCTGATGACCGCGCTGGCGACGATCGGTGCGCTGCTGCCTCTGGCGTTTGGCTTCGAGAGCGCTGGCATCATTTCCAAAGGGCTCGGCGTAACGGTTATCGGCGGTCTGATCAGCTCTACGCTGCTTACACTGCTGATCGTTCCGATTATTTACGAGCTGCTGATGAAAATGAGACGGAAATCGAAAAACGCAAATGCTTAACGGTTGGCCGTCGTCGAAAGAAAGGGTAGACAGTCGTGCAGGATAAAAAGAAGTTGATTCTTGAGGCGGCGATCCATTGCTTTGCCCGCAAAGGATTTAACGCAACCTCGATCCAGGAAATTGTCGACGAGCTTGGCATGGCTAAAGGCTCCATCTACTTCTACTTCAAGTCCAAGGACGATCTTCTCATCTCGGTTATCGAGTATTACGGAGAAATGTTGTTCGCGGAAATGAGAGACAAGCCCGGGGACACGCTTCTCCCTCCCCGGGAGAAGTTTGCCTCCCAGCTTGAACGCCAATACCGCTTCGTCCTCGAGCAGCTGGATTTTATGAAAATGCTGATCAAGGAGCCGTTTACCGGTCTTCATCCGCAAATTCAGGGAATGATCTTCCGACTTCGCGCGAGATCGCAGCTCTGGCACGTTTCGCACATGATGGCGATCTACGGCGAGCAGGTTACCCCCTATCTGGCGGATGCGTCCGCGCTGGTATCGGGAATGTGGGCTCAGTATTTCGAGCAGCTGCTCTTCGAGGAGCAGGTGTTCGACGGACGGCAGTTAAGCCGGTATATTTTGCGGCGGCTCGACGATATGATGAACGGGCTGTTCCGTTCGGGGGAGGTGCCGATGCTGCCTCCGATGGATCTTGCCAAGCTGCGGAGCTTGGCCGGATTAACGGAGGAGGTCGTCACCGAGGAGTTGTTTTTGCTGACCCAGATAGAAGGCCGAATTGTCGCGACGGCCTCCGAGCGCGGCGAGGATACGCAGCGCGATCTAATGGAAGCTCTGACCCTGCTGAAGGAGATCGTCGAGAAACCGTCTACAGGCCATCGTCTGCTGGTGAGAGGAATGCTGGCTTTGCTTAAGGAGTATGGGCCGAGCGATGCGGGGGAGACGCTTGGTCGGCTGGACAGCTTGATCGGCGGTACGAATGCGTAGGTGAGAGGCTGTCCCATAAGCTCTTCAAGTTGCTGTGAAAGATAATCGATGATAAAGGTTCGAGGGGTATGTACCTCCTTCCGATGCTATACGCTCCTGAAATGGGAATGGGGAAACCCGTTATAAGGTCATTTCAGGAGCGTATGAGGCATCTACAGGAGGTACATACCCCTTTCTTTGTCTATCGATCATCTCAAACAACTCTGCTTATGGGGCAGCCTCTTTCACATGAGGCATTCAAGCTTCCAACGCAAAATTCAAAGCGAGCTCCAAAGTGTCGCCCGGAGCGACCATGAGCAGCTCCTTCTTATGGTTGAGCGCTTCGTTCAGCGCGGTCCAAGGCTCTACGCAGACGAACGGCTTGCCTTCCACCGACCACAGCACGACGTAACGGAACTGCTCGCTGTAGCTTAAGCGAACGCTGCGTCCCTGAGCGAGCGGGAAAACGATCTCCGGCTTGTCGGCATTCAGAAGCGCCGCCGATTCGACCATTCCCTCCAGCTTCAAATATCCGTCGAACGGCTTCTCTTGCTTGTCGTTGTAATCCAGCATGCGGGTCGCGTCCGTATCGTAGGTGAGATTTTTGCTCTCGGTGGCGAAATACGGATGAAAGCCGGCAACCATCGGCATCGGCTCCGCGGACAGGTTGCGATATTGCTGTTCAAGCGAGAGGACGCCGTCCTTAAGCCGATAAGTGAAAACCAGCTCAAACTCGAACGGATACGCGGCCAAAGTCTCCGCATTGCTGCGCAGGGACAACGTAATGAACGCCGAATCCGAAGAGCCGGTCTCTACGACTTCCCACGCGGCAGTCCGTGCCACTCCGTGGTTTTTCATCGGATAGACTTGTCCGTTCCATTCGTATTCGCCGTTCACAAGCTGGCCCGCAATCGGGAACAGTACGGGGTTGCCGCCCCGGATGTTCGCTTGCGGATTCAGAAAGGTGTCGCGATCTAAGTAAAGCAGCTCTTGTCCATGAAGACGACAGCTTGTCAGAATGCCTCCGCGTTCCGGACAGACGACAAAGGACGAATCGGTGTCGCGCTCCTTCAGTTCGTACAATGGAAAGCCGTCGGTATAGGTACTGATCGTGTAATTTTCGTTGGCGCTCAAAGTCAATTCCTCCTGGATCTTTGCGGTTGTCCCTTTTATTATACCTTATCAAATGGGGGATCGTGTGTTTTAATAAGGGGGATTCCATGGTTTCAATCCTACAAATCCGGCGGTGAATCAGTCTCGATGAAAATTAAATTCAAGCTGCTGGCGTTGCTGCTGTTTTGCACGATTCTTCCGCTCGCCGTGAACGTGTTCGTCTCTTATGACTCGATTAATCAGCGTCTGAAGAGCGAACTGATCGCCCAATACAAATCGCAGGCCGACCGACTTAACCAGTCGTTCGAGCTGTCGATTCGCGGTATGGACAACAATATGCTAAGCATCTATCAGACGGCCGAGTTGTACAATTTTGTTACGGAAAGCCAGCATGCCGGCGAGGAAGCGATCGCGAAGCAGCGCCGCGTGGAAAATTTGCTGAAAATATTGACCCATTCGCTGAACGACTTCAGTAACGTGTACTTGTACAGGGATGCGGATCATCGGATGTTCAAAGTGAATGCGAAATTTCTGGATGTTCGCAACGAGCAGGTTCCCGAGACGGACAATCCGGCATGGATCGAGGAGACGAAACGCCACGACGGCAATCTGGTCGTCGTTCGTAACGCGAGCGCCGAGTCCGACCAGCCGTTGCTGTTCGTGGGACGATCGATCCCTGACGTCATTGAGAAGATGCAGGCAGGGGTGATCGGCATCGACCTGGGCGGCACGTATTTTCAAAATATGCTGGGCAAAGATTTTATCGTAGAAAATACGGAAATTCGCGATGCGGACGGCAACGTCATCTATTCGACCTTGAAGGAACCGTCGGATGCCAAGGATCAGCTTGAGATCGTAAGCGAGACCAACGTCTATGGGTGGACAGTCGCGACCTTTCTATCCAAGGCTACGCTGCAGGAGATTGCGTGGGACGCCGTCAAGCCGACCCTGCTCTGGGGGGCCGCATTTTTGCTGGTCGGAATCGTGCTGTGGCTCATGCTGTCCCGGCAAATCTCCGTTCCGATCTATGGCTTGGTCAAACGGATGCGAGAAGTCGGCAAGGGCGACTTCAGTCTGGCGGGATGGAAACCGAAGCGGGAACGTAGGGACGAGATCGGGTTTCTCGAGCTGCAATTCCGATCCATGGTCGAACGAATCGAGGCGTTGATCAAGCGAGAGTACGAGCTTAAGATGAGCGAATCGGTC
Organism: Cohnella sp. LGH; assembly: GCF_017671885.1. Lineage (NCBI taxonomy): Bacteria > Bacillati > Bacillota > Bacilli > Caryophanales > Paenibacillaceae > Cohnella > Cohnella sp. LGH. The sequence continues at coordinate 7,315,471 of NZ_CP072117.1, read as the reverse complement.
GCGCAGATGCGGGCGCTTCAGTCGCAGATCAATCCGCATTTTCTATACAATACGCTGACTTCGATCTACTCCGAAGCTCTGGAGGCCGGGGCCGACAACGTTTGTAAAATGGTCAAGTCGCTCTCGGCTATGTTCCGCTATACGACGGATCATCAAAATGACATTGTAACGCTCTCTGCCGAGGTCGATCACATCCGCAATTATCTGGCGATTCAGAAGTACCGATTCGAGGATCGCCTGGAATTCCGCATCGACATTCCGAATCATCTGGAGACGGCGCCGATGCTGAAGCTCAGCCTTCAGCCCATCGTTGAGAATGCTTTCGTTCACGGTATTTCCCGCTCCGGTCATGGCAAGATTGCGATCGAGGCGCATGAGACGGACGGGAGCGTGGTGTTGACGGTGAGCGATTCGGCCGGTACGCTCGATGAACGGGAAGCGGATCAGTTAACTCGGCAGGTGCGGGAGAGCGGGTCGCTCGGGACAAGCGTGGGGCTCGCCAACGTGCATAAGCGCGTGCAATATTTGTTTCCCGGCTCCGATGGCATTGCTATTAAAGCGATCCATGGAAAGACAAGCGTATCGATCAGTTGGAGGACGGAGGCGGCATCATGAAAGTACTGATCATCGAAGACGAGCCGAAAGTCAGAAGGGCGCTAAAAAGATTACTGTTAGAGATAGATCCGGCGATCGAATCGATTCGGGAGGCCGAGACGGGCGTCGGAGGGCTGGATGCTGTGCGGGACGAAGAGCCTGACCTGATCGTGCTCGATATGATCATGCCCGTGATGAACGGGAACGAATTACTGGAGCGCCTGCGCGAACGCAAGCTCGACATTCCGGTTATCGTTGTCAGCGGACATAACGATTTCGGTTACGTGAAGCAGGCTCTCGCGAACGAGGCCGTTGATTACGTGCTTAAGCCGTTTGATCGAGAAGACGTGGAGGCGGCTTTAGCCAAAGCGAAGGAGCGAATCGGCAAAAATCGGTTCCGGGAGCAAACTGAACGGCTGTGGGAGGAAATGAAGCGGGAGAAGTCGCAGCTTCGCTTGGCCTCCGTGTTGGACAATGTGTACGAAGGGCGCAAGCTGTCGCGGGAGGAGACGGAACGGCTTCCCGCGTTTGTCCGAGAGGACTTGTGCCAAGTCCATGTCATCGCAATTGCGGATTATGAATATGCGCTGCGGGAGCGATTTAATAAGGATAAACAATTGCTGAACTATGCGATTGGTAAGCTTATTGCCGAACATGCGGAGAGCGTAGATTTGCACTTGTTGTTCGGTCCGTCCGGACGGTACGACTGGAGCTATTGGTTGACCGTTCCCGCTTCCGTCTCCTCGGGAGAGTGGGTGAAGGAGCTATTGGACGCGCTCGGTCAAGTGCTCAAATTGAAAGCTTTCGCCTTATCCGACGATTTGGGCCGACGTATAGCCGACTTCTCTTCGGCAATCGCAGCGTTGGAGGACTCGGCGTTCTATGCCGATCTTCGTTCGCTTGAGCTAGGAACAGCAATCTTTCCGAACGGACAGGCGAATCGTCAGGCTTCCAGCCCTGAGCTGCTTGCGGCGGTTGACGCGTTCGTGCCGAAGGCTTGCCATCTAGTCAAACACGGGCTGCCGTTTCGGATTCGCGGCGAATTAGAGCGGCTGTTCGGGGCGGCGACCGCTTCCGGGCGTCTGTCGGCGATGTTCCTGTTCCAGGCCTGGACGCTGCTGCTGGCGCGAGTGGAGGCGGAATTCGGCTTGCGCTGTGCTGCCGATCTGCTGGACGGGGTGGAGCCGTTTGCGACGAGGATCGACTTCGACGGGGCGAGAGCGTTGGAGCTGTTCGAGGAGACGCTGCAATCCTTCGTAACCGACGCCGCCTATCTGGCGGAAAGCTCGACGCGAGGAAACCGGGCGCTCGCAGTGAAGGAGTATATCGACATCGGCTTTCGAGAGGAAATGTCGCTTGCGGACTTGGCCGAGAGATTCTTTATGAGCAAAGAGTATTTGGCTTCCCAGTTCAAGCGGCAATTCGGCGTCACGGTCGTTCGTTACATTCATACTCAGCGTTTAGACGAGGCGAGACGGATGCTGGAGGAGGACGACCGCTCCGTCTCCGCGATCGCCTCAGCCGTGGGCTACGATCATTTCAGTTACTTCGACAAGCTATTCAAGAGGGAATACGGGCGCACGCCTTCCGAATACCGCATTAACTCGACGGTCAGGCGCGAACGATCTTAATATCGTGCTAATCGATTGCTTAATATCATGGTAGGTGGCCCTTCTCGGAATCCTTATAATGAGGATATTCAATTCGAGAGGGGTCTTTATTTTGCGCAAACAGAACTTGCTAACCCTGACATCCACGCTGTTGATCGGCTCTGCCCTCGTGCTTGGCGGTTGCGGCAATAACGGCGGCAACGCTTCTTCGCCGTCGGTTAGCCCCGCTTCCTCGCCGGCTGGCGAGAGCGCTTCGCCAAGCGCCAGCGCCGGGGGCGAGCCCGTAACGCTTACTGCCTTCCTTTTCAATATGGACAAACGGCAGGCATTGGAGGAGACTTTCAAGAAATTTACGGAGCAGAACCCAAGCATCACGGTTGACCTGCTCGTAAACGACCAGGATTATTACACGGTGCTAAAGACGAAGATCGCCTCCAACGACATGCCGGATATCGTCATGGGCGAATACGGAGATCTGTTGGAGCTCGGACAAGCCGGACATATCCTCGATCTGGCTAACGATGCTTATATCGGCAATTATTCGGAGCAGATTCGTTCGCAGATGACGACACCGGACGGTAAAATCTACGGGATTCCGCTCGACATTTCCGGAATGGGCATCTATTACAACAAGGATTTGTTCAAGGAAGCGGGCATCGAAGCTTTTCCTAAGACGCAGACGGAACTGCGGGAGGCGATCGACAAGCTCAAAGCGAACAACATTACGCCGTTCGGTTTGGCGGTAGCGGATGGATGGACGCTTGCTCATACCCTGTTCACGACGATCGCGGGTACGGCCGACGACGTCAAAGCGCTGGCGGAGAACGCCAAGGCCGGTCAGTCTATCCAATCGGATCGGCTGAAGCAAGGATTCGCAACGTTGGACCTGATCTATGGGAATGCCGATCCGCAAGCCTCTTCCAATAACTATAACGCGAGCCTATCGTTACTGGCTCAAGGCAAGGTCGCCATGCTTCAGCAAGGCTACTGGGCGTATTCCAGCATTATCGACATCAACAAAGACGCGAAGCTCGGTTTCGGCGCCATCCCTTACAGCGACAACGCCGACGATGCGAAGCTGGGAGTTAACGTGAACGTCTCCTACGCGATCACGACCAAGTCCGCCCATCAGGAAGCGGCTAAGAAGCTGTTCGAATGGCTAACGACCAAGGAAGGCAACGGCATTGCCAACGAGAATATGAAGCAGATTCCGGCCATCGAAGGCGTAACCGTCTCCAGCAATCCGATCGCCGACGATATTCTGTCCTACGTCAACGCGCAGAAGGTTGTTCCATGGTCGCAAGTGCTGATGAACGGCTCGACTCGGGTAGAGGCGGAAGCGATCATGCAGGGCTACTTTTTCAAGAAGAAAACGGCAGAAGACGTCATGACGGAAATCGCGGCTTCGTGGGCGAAAAAATAAAGTGTTAGAGGCGGAAGGGCACCTTGAGAAGTGTCCTTCCCCTCTTCTGGGAGTGGTTTGAAATGTCATCCGGAGCTTCGTCGAAGCTAAGAGGGATCGGGATTACGTTATCTTTTATCGGTCCGATCTTGATACTGTATGCGATCTTTTTCATCGTTCCGCTCGGAGGCTCGTTGCTGTATTCGTTCACCGATTGGGACGGCTTGCAAAATTCGTTTAATTGGGTCGGCTTTCGCAACTATGCGGATCTGCTGCTGCACAGCGGAGAATTCCGCGATTCTTTCTTGTTTACGCTGCAATTTTCCGCGCTGAACATCGTGCTTGTCAACGTCTTCGGCGTACTTCTGGCGCTGCTCGTCGATTCCAAGCTGAAATCGAAATACGCGCTTCGCGTCGTCTTCTTCTCGCCGAACGTCATTTCCTTGATCGTGGTCGGCTTCCTATGGAAATTCGTGTTTTCCTCCGTCTTCTACGAATTGGGAACGCAGCTGGGGTGGAACTTTCTTACTTATAGCTTTCTAGGCAACCCGGACCACATCCTGTATCCGATTGCCGGGGTTTCTCTATGGTCGAGCGTCGGGCTGGCCATGGTGATCTATTTGGCAGGACTTCAAGGCATCCCCGGAGAGTTGAAGGAAGCGATGCATGTGGACGGAGCGGGGAGCTGGACGAGGTTCTGGAAAATGACCCTTCCGCTGCTGATGCCCGCGATCGTCTCCAATGTTTTTCTGACGACGACGAATTCGTTCAAAGTGTTCGACCTGATTTTGGCTTTGACCGGCGGAGGCCCGGCCAATTCCAGCCAAAGCTTGGCGATCAACATTTACCGCGAGGCGTTCACGGCGAACTCGTATGGATCGGGAACGGCCCGCTCGATCGTGTTCTGCTTGTTTATCGTCATCGTTATGCTCATACAGTTCCGAGTATTGCGCAATAAGGAGGTGAGCGCATGATTCGCAGAGGCTTCGGAGAAATCGCGGCTGTGCTGCTCGCGCTTCTATTTTTGCTGCCGATTCTGTTCGCCCTGTTGAACTCTTTCAAGACGAACGGGGAAATGCTACGTTCCTTCGTGTCTTGGCCGGAGACATGGGAGCTCGGCAACTACAAGCGGGTGTGGAAGGATATGCATTACCCGCGGGCGCTATGGAATACGGTGCTCGTAACGGCTTTAGGAGTCGGATTCACGCTGCTGCTAAGCGCAATGGCGGCCTATCGGATCTCGCGAATGAACGGTTCTCGCGGCTTCTGGCTGCTCATGTTCTTCACTCTGTCGATGATGGTGCCATTCCAGACGATTATGATCCCTCTGGTTAAGCTGGCATCCGAGCTGAATCTGATGAACTCCCGCTTAGGACTAGTGCTGATGATCGTCGCGTTGTTCTCTCCGTTTACGATTTTCCTCTACAGGGGCTTTATGACTCAGCTTCCGGCGGAGCTGGAAGAGGCCGCTCGAATCGACGGGGCGAACGTCTACCAGACGTTCTTTCGCATTATCGTTCCGCTGCTGCTGCCCGTCACGGCCACTGCAGCGGTGTTAAACGTGCTGTGGGTTTGGAACGACTTTATTCTCTCTTTCCTCATGCTTCAGCGAGAGGAAGTGATGACGCTGCAACTGACCGTCTACCGATATTTCGGAACGTACAGCCAGCAGTGGAACCTGGCGCTGGTGTCGCTCATTCTGGCGGCGATTCCCGTGCTGGCGTTGTATCTGGCGCTGCAGAAATACATTATTAAAGGCGTCGCGGCAGGCGCGGTGAAGGGATGAAGCTAAGATGAGAGTGGAACAGGAAGAGTGGCTCGCCAGGTGGAGCACGCCTAGCAAGATGGTAACGCCGGCGCTGTCAGGATCCGGAATCGCGGGACGCTACGATTCTCACGGCGTGGACTGCCCGTTCGTCTTCCGGCATAACGGACGGTTCTACATGATGCACGTCGGCTTTGACGGCATCGGCTATCAAACGGGGCTTGCCGTCAGCGACGATCTGCTGGAATGGCGGCACGAAGCTGTCATTCTCCCCCGATTGGAGGACTCGGACCGCTGGGACCGGGTCGGTGCGGCGGGTTCGTGGATGCTGCTGAATTCGAACGAGATCCGTGAGACGCCGACGCTTCGCAAGCGGGACGGTAAGTACTGGATGATCTATCATGCTTATCCGGACGAGGGATACGAAGCCGGGGGAGCCGTGATGGGGCTGGCTTGGACGACGGACGAATCGCTGCGGGAATGGCATCGGCTTGAGCGCCCGATCTATACGTACGAGAACGGCGGCGATTGGGAAAAAGAAGGCTTGTACAAGTGCTGCCTGCTGGAGCATGGCGGGAAGTACTGGATGTTCTACAACGCCAAGGGCGATGGTGTATGGCCATGGAAGGAAGAGACGGGCGTCGCAACATCGGACGACCTGATGCATTGGGAGCGTTATGGCGGCAATCCGGTGATGCCGTGCAAAGAAGGAACGTTCTACAGTCAGTTCTATAGCGATCCTTGCATCCGCTACGACGGAGAGACAGGGCGCTGGATGAACTTCGGATTCGGTTTGGACGGGAAGCATGCGCAGGGGTTGTTGGCGGTATCCGAGGATTTGCTTCGGTGGACGACGCTCGACAAGCCGCTGCTCCCGCACGGCTCCCCGGGAGAGCTGGACGAGATTCACGCTCACAAATCGTCGGTCGTCATGTGGAACGGTACGCTCTATCATTACTACTGCGCTTGTCGACCGTGGTTCGAAGGCGATGCGACACGGGTCGAGGTGTTCGAGGGGCAGGACGAATTCCGGTGTATTGCGTTGGCGACCAATCGCGGCAAATCATAATCGACTCCGATTTGAGTCGAAAGGAGAATTTCGATGACAAGACAATGGATACTCTCGGCGATGTGCGGTACTTTGCTTTTCTCGACCTTGACGGCCGCTCCTGAACGTGCAGGCGCGTCTTCCACGAACGCCCTCCCGGCGATTATACAGGACAGCGGCAATAAGAAGATTACCGTTAACGCCGGAGAGTTGAGTCTCGCGTTCGATTACGACGATAAGTTGGTTTTGTCGTCGATGAAGCTGGGAGGGAACGAAACGCTCGAGCCGGGAGAGGTATCGGGCTCCGGGGTGCTTACGGCTGCTAACCCAGTAACCGTAAGCGCGTCGTATACGAATTCCGGCGATAATATTAAACACTTGAAAGACGGAATTATATCTTATACCGAGAATCCGCGGAATCGCTGGACCGCTTATCGGAGCAGCAAACAACCGGTAACCTCGGATTGGATCGAGTACGACTTCGGGAAGAACGTGAACGTAGACAGGCTCAAGATTTATTATTTCGAGGATGCCGGATATACGGCCGCGCCTCAGAGTCATTCCGTCGAATATTGGAATGGGTCCACTTTTGTAAACGTTACCAATTCCTCGAATAGCCCGTCTGCTCCTCTCGGTAACGCGGCGAACACCGTCTCGTTCGACAAAATCCATACATCGAAAATCCGTTTGAATATGATCAATAAAAGCCCAGGCGGAGGCAAAACCGCTTATTATGCGGCCATTACGGAACTCGAAGCCTATGACGGGACGACTAACCTGACTCAATCCCAATGGATCGGCACCCATCTTTTAGCTGCTTCCCCGCAGGCGACGGTGGACGGTCGGACGGTCACGTTCAACGGAATTATTTACGAGAGCGGCGGAATCCCGATTAACGAGACGTGGACCGTAGAGGCGCGATCCTCGGACATTGTTCTCCATGTCTCCCGAACCTACGGGGGTGAGCTTCAGCTTAAGGATCAACGGACACTGTCGTTCGCATTCCAAAGCAAGGCGTTCGACGTCGTGCAGAGGACGGAAGACGGAGGCAGCCTGATTCTGCTGGATCCCGGCGTGAACGGAGCGGGGGAGAGAAGAAGTCTGAACCGTTTTTTATCGCGAACTCCCTATACGACGTCCCCGAGCGCCAACCCGGAGAAATCCAATGTCATTCGTACCGGTAGCTGGTACGACAACGATAGGTTCAGCTTTTATACGGCAAACCTGGATTTGATCGACAAGCTTCACCATCGGATGCTGAGCATCGATTTGGCCTCGAACCGCAACCGGGCGACCAAGATTTGGCGCAAACCTTTGAACGAGACGGGAGCTTTGATCGTCGAGCATAAACTGAGCGATCAAGCGTTCTCGCTCGGCGGCACTTCTAACGCGCAAACCGGGAACACCGATAAATACTTGCCGCTTGGCATTTTTCAGAAAAACGATTTCAAGACCGTGCAGGTGCAGGCCGGTCAGACAGATACGTTCACTTATACGTTCGGTAGCGAAGACAACTTGGATGCCTATTACGATATCGGAGAAATTCCCGCTAGCTCGGGCATCGATGAATTCACATTGGCGGAAGCCCTTCAGGATTACGCCAGATCGTCCGTCATCGATCTGAACGTAGGCATGGGGGACACGGATGTCAGCGGAATGGGTCCTTACGAAACATGGTGGTATTCTCGGAACGCTCTAGCTCTGCAAGGAGCGGGTAATGGAGCGTATTTGGATACACTTAAAAATTTCGTTCGTTTCATCAAAAATTACAACTATCCGATTCATGGAACGGGACAGTTGTGGGCCGTCTCCGCCAGGGAGAACGTCTGGTATAAGGATTATTTCTTTGACACGTACGGGCAGTTTATAGCCGGAATCGCGGCGATTTACGACTTGTCGGCGGATGACGCCTGGCTAGCGGAAGTGAAAGACATGGGACGGAAGGTACTGGATTGGGCGGCATTTACGAGGGATACGAACAACGACGGATTAATGGATTCTTTCGCCTACGAAGTGTCTCAATGGGACGATCAGAGCAAGATCGGCCAAAACAGTGCTTACGCAAACGCCTTTCTTTATAAAGCGCTGCTCGACTGGGCCGCATTGGAGGAGGATGTTTTCGGCGACCAACAGAGAGCGGATAAATACAAGGCCAAAGCGGCACAGCTTAAAACGACTTATAACAAGGACAAGTCGCAAGGAGGTTTCTGGTCGGAGGCCACGAAATCGTTCGTCCACTCCCGAGGCTTGAACGGGCAAATTTACGGCGACGTCGGCCATACTTTTGAAAACGCCTATGCCATTATGTTCGGCTTGGTCGACGAGACGCGCGCGCGATTAATTTTGGAGCAATATACGGACTTCCGGAACGGGAATAATCAATTGAACCAGCCGCTAGCTTTGTTCCCGGCTCAGAGAACGGCTTATTCGAGCTCGGAAAACAATAATCCATTTCCAAGCTATTTGCACGGAAGCAGTTTCCCTCAGATGAGCTACGACATGATGGCGGCTTACACAGCAATCGGAGATAACGAGGTTCCGGCTGAACTGCTTAGAACGCTGGTCGAGCAATACGGCAAAGACGGTCTGATCTGGAACACTTATACGTGGGACCTTCAGCCGGACACCTTGCGGGAACCTTGGATGAGCGCGAACGCCCGTCCGATCGCCGGATTTTACGACATCATCATGGGGATCAAGCCCAAGTACGATCGGCTTGTCATCGACCCGTCGCTCGACGCTTCCTTGTTTGGGACGAGCGTAAATTATAAGCTGAGAGAACATTTGTTCACGGTCAAGCATGTCGACGATAAAACCCGATTTGTGAACACGGATGGAGCGATTCCCGTCGAATCGATCTGGAGAAAGCTGGACAACGGCCAATCCTATCTCGTTAAGGACGAAAATCTAATGGACGGCACCGTGGGATCGGTGTTGCTGCTGCCGACGAACGGACAGGCGACCTATAAGTTTTCCGCCCAGGGCTCGCATAGGCTGACGATATCGGAAAAACCGACGGCTGTGTCCTTCGAAGACATCCGCGGCGACAATGCTTCGGAGGATCGGATCGTCGCTAATCTGGTGTTTCCCGATACCGGGCGGGCTGGGGAAGCGATCTCGTGGCGTACGGACAACCCGGGCGCGATTACCTCAGAGGGTATCGTGACGAGGCCGCCGTTCGCTGGAGGAGATTTGCCGGTGAAGCTGATCGCGACCATTCGCGACGGCGCGGATACTTATGAGCTGATATTCTCGTTAACGGTCGTCCGCGAACCGAATTCGGAGGCCAGCATCCGCTCCGATGTTTACGCGATCGACGAGGCGATGAGGACGATCTCTAATGTGCCTGGCGGCACCCGGGCACAGGCTTTCTTCTCCAGGCTCACTTGCGGGGATAGCGCATCCTGCGTACTTTATCTGGCCGACGGTACGACTCCGGTGGCGGAGCAAGCGTTGACTTCCGGCATGAAGCTAAAAGTAACCTCCCAGGACGGTCGGAACTCCAAGACGTACGCTTTGCTTGTCGGAAAGGCGAACTTGGCGCTCAATCCTTCCAAGCAAGGATATCCCAAAGCGTCGCAGTCTTATGCCTATACGACCTATCAGCCCGATGCATGGAAGACGGTAGACGGCATCATTTCGTATACCGACGACCCTCACAGCAGATGGCACAACTATAAAACGACGAATGCGGTTGTCGGGGAAGAGTGGTTGAAGTACGATTTCGGCGAGGTTAAAACGGTTGATAGAGTCGATCTGTACGTTTACGCGGGAGGAGGGAACGAGACCCCTCCGACGTTCATTCGAGTGGAATATTGGGATGGCAACGGGTGGGCGAACCCTCCGAATCAGACGAACGATCCGAGCGTACCTGCCGTCGCTCTGAACCGAGTCGCTTTCGACGCCGTGCAGATCTCGCAAATTCGCGTCGTCCTAGGTTTCGATCCCGGCAAGATCATTGCTGTGACGGAAACGGAAATCTACGGTCCAAGCGAAGATACTGCGCTGGCTTCCGGAGCATACGAGATCGATAGCTCGGCGGGAACGATTCGCGGAATTTCTTTGGATACCGACATGCAGCAATTCGTGAATCGAATCGTAGCCGCCGAGGGCGCGGTATTCGGGGTGTATGAAAGCGATGGTTTGACGCCGGTCGTCCAAGGGGGGATTCAGCCGGGGATGATCGTCGTCGTTACGTCGGAAAGCGGAACCTCGCAAACGTATTCTCTTGACGTTCAGGCTGGTCCGTCGTGGGTGAACGGAACGCTGACGACCGCGAACGTTACCTCCCGCTCCGTACTGCTCCACTGGTCGGAAGCGAGCGATTCATCCGACGGAATCGCACAGTACAAGATCTACCGGGACGGGACGGAAGCGGCGTCCGTAACGGGAGCCGTCTACTCGTATATGGCTGAGGGGTTAAGTCCAGCGACCTCGTATACGTTCAAAGTGGAAGCGGGCAGTTTTTCCGGCGTCTGGAGCGCGGACGGACCGACCGTTACCGTTACGACGCTTGCGGAGGACAACGGTAATAATGGCAATAACGGCAATAACGGAAACAACGGCAATAACGGAAACAACGGAAACAACGGCAATAACGGAAACAACGGCAATAACGGCAATAACGGCAATAACGGCAATAACGGCAATAACGGAAACAACGGCAATAACGGCAATAATGACAATAACGGCAGCAATAGCAGCAACAACGGAAGCAGCGGCAGTGCAGGCAATCCAGTCATTGTCACGGATGGGCAGGCGGTGATTCAGGTTCCGCAGGGGCAAACCTCTGTCGATATCCCCTTCCGTCAGGCGAGCGTGCTTCCGCTTCGCGTCGGATTCGGTAAAGCTACGTTGGACATAAAACGCGGTGTTATGGATCATTTGTCATCTGGCTTGAATTCGGGAACGGATGCCCAACTGCGCGTCAGCGTCGGTCCGGTTAGCGGCGGAGCCAACGAAAAAGCGCCGTTAGCCGCAGGAACGGCCATAATCCGGCAGGCCGATCGGGTCTATGATGTTCGGGTGTCTTTAACGGACGGAGATCGGTCCGTCGATTGGCAAGGTTCCGGCGGCGTCCGAATCGCCCTTCCTTATTCGGCATCTGTCGATGAGGAGCTCATCGGAATGTATTATTTCAACGAAGTGGCGGATAAATGGGAGTATGTCGGGGGAACCGTAGACCGTAACTCCAATCTCGTATGGGCCGAAGCAAACAGGCCCGGCAAATATGTCGTTCTAGAAGTGGAGAGAACGTTCGTCGACATTCCGGCGGGACATTGGGCTGCGCGAGCGATAACGGTGCTAGCGGCGAAAGGGATTGTGAGCGGCGTGAACGAATCGGAGTTCACGCCGCGCGAACCGACGACAAGAGCGGAGTTTGCCGTCCTACTAGTCCGAGCGTTAGGAATTGAAGCGAAAGGCGCAGCGAAGTTCGGAGATGTGCCTGGTAACGCTTGGTACGCGGAACATATAGCTGCGGCCTACGAAGCCGGGCTGATTAAGGGAGTCGGGGAGAATGCATTCGCTCCCGATGCGCTTATTACGAGGGAACAATTGGCTGTATTGGCGACAAGGGCATACGAATATACGACCGGCGATTATGAAGCGAGGTCCGGTGTCACGGCGGAATTTAAAGATGCTGGTCGAATAGCCCTCTGGGCGGAAAGCTCCGTGCGCAAGGCTACGGCGATCGGATTGATGAAGGGGCGGTCGGACGGCAGTTTCTATGCCCAAAGGGAAGCAACTCGTGCGGAAGCAGCACAAATCATGTTGAATCTGCTGGAAATTATTCGTAGCAAAGCCGAATAAAGAAGGCATCAGGCGTCAGAGAGGGGGCAATCCTCTCTCTGACGTTTTTTCTTTCGACAGCAACAACCTGGCGCTTACTCTCGTATATAGGAGGTACGATATTCGTAGAGCAAAGGAGCGTGCGGGCCTTGCAGTCATTGCCGCCAAGATCCACCAGAACGTCTTCGCACGCAGCAAGCAGCGGGGCAACGAAGACGGCCGCGCCGCAGCGAAGCGGAAAGACGGTCAGAAGAAAGAAATCCTTTCTGTGGAGATTATATAAATTTGTTTTCGTTACGGGATGCTTGTCCATTCTTTTATTTGCGATCTGGTTCTATCTCACCCCGTGGGGCAACACCTATCGTTATATGCTGGCCGATTCGCTGATCACGACACAGCATAGGGAATGGGCGAAATATATTATCGGGGAAAAGGCGCTTAGGGAACGGGTGGCAGGGTATGTGAAGCAGTTTGAAGAGATGGGGGAGGAGCGCGATACGCATACGATTCCCGAAGAAGAGGAAGGTTCGGGGACCGGGGAACAAGCGCCGGAGGAACTGACTTCCGTCAAAGAGGTTGATGGGGAAGGCTTTCACGGTTACCTGCTGACGGTGCGGGATCCGAAGAAAGTCAGGCTGGTCGTGCCTAACAAAACCGGACGGGGCGAAAGGGTGTCCAGCATGGTGAAGCGGACGGGCGCGATTGCAGGCGTGAATGCGGGCGGCTTCGCCGATCCGAATTGGCGCGGCAACGGCTTTAAGCCGATCGGGCTCGTTATTAGTCAAGGCAAGGTTTATTACAACGGCTTGGGCAATACGAAAAGCGTGCAGATTGTCGGCATCGACAAAGACGGCAAGATGCTCGCCGGCAAATACTCGCTTAAAGAGCTGATGGAGCTGGGTATTTCCGAAGCGGTCAGCTTCTCGCCGCGAATTATCGTGAATGGCAAAGGGCTGATCCCCAATCGTTCGCAAGGGTGGGGAGTCGCTCCTCGCACTGTTATGGGACAGCGCGAGGACGGGGCGATTCTGTTCCTGCTGATCGACGGGCGGCAGCCGGGCTACAGCATTGGCGCTACGCTATACGACGCTCAGGAGATATTGTTAGAGAATGGCGCGGTCATTGCGGCCAATCTGGACGGAGGCTCCTCGACGGTGCTGGTCCAAGAAGGCGGCGAGATTGTTAATAAGCCGTCCTCTTCGTCGGGCGAAAGATATTTGCCGACCGCCTTCCTCGTTTTCGAGCATCCGGAAACGGTAGATGTGCCGAATATATGGGAGGGACTCAAGCCTTCCGACATTGATGCGGGCAAATGGTAGGCCTACAGGGGCTGTCTCATAAGAAGAGTTGCTTGAGATGATCGATAGACAAATAAGGGGGATATGTATCTCCTGGAGATCTAGTCATGACCCAGAATGACCCCAATTGATTGGAAATTGAACCTTTACGGCGGATCTATTTGCAGGAAATGAGCTTACGCAGGGAAGATAGTCGGAAATTCGTACAACGCAGCTCGAACCAGGCTTAAACGGCGGACGTTTGTAGGAAAAACAGCACAAAGCAACTCGCTTCAGGCTCAAACGACGAACGTTTGTAGGGAAAACCGCACAAATCAACTCGCTCCAGGCTCAAACGACGAACGTTTGTAGGGAAAATCGTACAAAGAAACCAAAATCAAGGGTTGTATGTCGCTAAAACGTCTTCAATGATAATAAAGGACAACTCCTGGGGATGATCTGGAAGTATTTTAGCGCGTGATTAGCCTGGAGATTGCCTCTTACGCTCCTGAAACGACCTCGTAACGGGGTTACTCATTCCCGTTTCAGGAGTGTATAGCATCGCAAGGAGGGGCATACCCCTCCTTGGCTTATATGGGACAGCCCCTAGACTCCATATTGGACTTATCAATACATCATCGTGCCCAGAGGTCCATCCTCGTCGATGATGTCCTGAATTTCGAACACCGAAATCGGAAAGTACGGGAAGCCCCAGGCATAAGGGACGAGGTCGTACAGCGGAAAATAGATGACTAAGGATTTGTCGGCGATATAGAACTCCTGGTCGTCGCTAATCCCCGGATAGGGACCGAGCAAGGGGAGGTCTCGCGACTTGATCTGCGCCTCGATAATTTTATTCAGGCGCGTCTTGTAGTCGGCTCCCGATTTAAACAATTCGATGAGCTTATAACTGCGGCCGGTGTCGGCGTCGAAAGTAAGCGACCGCTGCAGCGTGTTGCCGTGCGCGCCGCCTGTAAACACGTAGTTAAGGAGGGAAAGGCTGAGCACGCCTCTCTCGTTTGTCTTGATCTCGTACGTGCCGTCCATCTGCTGGATGTCGCTGCTGGGAAAACCTTGATCCTTCATCAGCCGCTGCGTCGCTTCGCCGATCGCATCGTTCATTTTCTCTTGCGCCGCGAGCGATGTTCCGCCGCTCACATACGGTACATTGACTTTGACGTTCTTCGCGGTAAAAGTTCGAGTTCGGATCGGGAGCATTAACGTCTGTCCGTTCATCTGTATTCCCCCTCGCCTGCATGGGCTGTTGTCATCCCAGTCTATGCAGCTCGCCGGAATCGTGTGAAACGAGAGGCAAGATCAGCTTAAGCGTGAAGCCTGACTTATCCTCCTCGACGATCAAATTTCCGCCGATTCGCTCTGCACGTTCCGCAATCGTCTGAAGTCCGAATTCCAGGTCGGCGTCAGAAGGAAGGGAAGCGTTCAGAAGGGTAAACCGCAGACCGATCTCCTCCGCATCCGCCTGTACGGAGAGACGGAAGTCGCAAGGGCGTCCCAGGTTCATTTTCGCTCCGAGTTCGATCCCTTGCTGGAGGGTCTGGAATACGACGCGTTTTTGCAACGTGTCCAAGGCGGTCGGGAGAGTGCTTGGATCGTATTCCACGGTGCAACCGCGGGAATGCTCCGCATCGCGGAATAGAGCGCCGATAGAGCCAACCAGATCGTAGTAGGAGCCGTCCTCTCGCAGAATGCGGACGAAGCGGCGTATATCCTCCAAGCCGGTGCGGATAAGACTTTGAGCCGAACTGAGCTTCTCCTCGGTCAGAAGGCGGTCGTGGTCGATCAGACGTTTGGCCGCTTCAAGCTGCACGATGGTGGCGCTAAGCGTGTGGCCGACCGTATCATGGATGCTGCCGGTAATCCGATGTCTTTCCTCCAATCTCATTGCCTCCGCCAAAGCTTCTGCATTTTCCCTCATCGATGTCTCCAAATTTTCGTGAGCCGCTTCCAATTGTTCCTTACGCTCTCTTAGCTGTGCCGTTCGGGTCTGGACGGCTTGCTCCAGCGTGCGGTTGAATTCGGTCAACTGCCGATTCATGGCCGTGTAGCGATGGACGATAACGCGAATCAGGCACACGACAAATGCAAACAGTCCCCAGAACAGCAGATCGACGGGAAGCTCGAACACCCAACTTAGCAGGAATTTGATCCTTTGCGGGACAAACGTATGCAGAGCGGCGCGATACATATGAATGGCGACCATGGTAATCAGGGAGAGAAAACCGGCCAGCATCCATACGGATTCGATGTCCTGTTTTAAGCGATAGGCGGTTCTCATTGTCCAATAGACGAGCACGACGATCGCAAGAGACAGCGGGGCGAACGCGACGATAGCTTGAACGTAGGCGGTAAAGCTGAATAGCGCGCTGGCAAGCGTCAATGCGGCATAGACAAGCAGCAGTCTTCGGGAGAGACGAAGCGTACGCGTATAAAGATTGGGGTACAGCTTTGAAATCGCGCCGACAAGCGCGTAAGCGCCAAGCGGCATGCAGGCGTCCTGAAAATGACCGGGAACCGGAGTATCCCACATCACCATGAACAAATGATTGCAGACGAGCGCTCCGTAGCCGCCGGTAAAGGACAGCAGCGCGAAGTAGAGGTACAGCGATTCTCGCTGGCTCGCATACAAGCCCAATCCGATCAGGCTGCAGAACAGGAGCAGGAAGCCCAGTATGAGGTTATCGATATCATAACGGAACATCGCATCGAGCAGATCGGCTTTGTTGCCGAGCTCAATGCGGCCGTCGATCGGAAAATGCTTCGAATATCGGACAAGCATATAGAGCTCGTCGGGCAAAGGCGCGGACAGCGGAACAAGCTTCCAACTGAAGCCGTTCTTAATCCGTTTGTCAAAGGCGGTATGTACGTATTCGTACTGCACGCTCCCGCGCTCATACACCTTCATGCTGGCGAAATTGCGAATCTGGAGATAAGGGTCGGTCAGCTTGGCGGACGGGAGCGGAATTCGCAGCCAATAGCTCTGCTCCGTCTCTAACTTTTGCGTGCTATAGCGCTGCCAGCCGGATTGGGGCGGCTGCGCCTCGTCGAAAGAGGAGGCGGGAGCCATCTGCCAGTCCTTGCCTCGCAGTGCGAAAATAAGCTCGTTGTACCGCTGAAACGCGGACAGCAGCAATCCTAAGCCGATCAGCAGAACGACCAAAATCAATAATGCGCGATAGAGGGAGAAGCGGGCGGTAGAATTGCTCATGCTTGCCGCGCTCCTTTCTCAAGCTCCTCCGCAGGCGAACAGGGCAGCGACAACGTCAACACGCAGCCCGGGTTGCCCGGAGCAATGATCATTATCCCGCCGAGATCGGCGATTCTTTCAGACATGGCTTTAAGGCCGAATCCGAATTCGGAAGGGGAGTAGGTTCTTCCGTCGCTGGTCAACCGGAACTCCAGACGGCCGGCAAGAGAAGTCAGTTCAAAGTCGAACCTGCGGCTGTCTCCGTGTCTTAAGCCGTTGGTCAAGCCTTCCTGCAATGCCTGATAGATCACTCTCTTCTGCAGGGTCGAGAGACTGTCCGGCAGCGGGGATAGCCGGTAGTCGATGACGGCGCCTGTCGTTCTGGCCGTCTCCCCGATCAGACGGTGTATCGCTTCGGCCAGATCGTAATGGCTGGAGTCGTCCCGGAGCAACCGCACGGAATTGCGGATTTCCTCGAAGCCCCTTCTGACTAGCTGCTGCGAGGCCCCCAGCTTAGAGAGAGCCAGCTCCGGATCGCGGGGGAGGAGCCGCTTGGCCGCTTCCAATTGCACCAACGTCGCCGTCAGGGAATGGCCAAGCGTGTCGTGGATAGCCCCGGTCAGTCGATGCCGCTCCTCCAAAACGATAGAGGAGGCGATCGATTCGGCCGTGTCTCTCATTGTGCCGGCTAGTTGGACGTTCGCTTCGCGAAGCTGCTCTTCTCTTTTTCGGAGCTCCGATGTACGGGTTTTGACGTTTGACTCCAGAGCTTGATTAAACTGTTTTAGCCGGTCATTCATCTGCCCGAATCGATACAGGATGACTCGCACGAGACAGATCAAGAACAGCAGCAAGGCGACGGAGAGAAAATCGTACTGCAGCACGTTAAAGATAGGGAAGGTGTAACGCATCTTCGCGAAAAATACCGTCAAATAAGTGCGGACCACATATAAAAGCGCGGTCGAAGTCACGATAAAGAAGCCCGCCAGCATCCAGATCGACTCCGGTCCCTGTCTATGCTTGTAGGCCTTCCACAGAGCATGGAACAGGAAAGCCGCCGTAATCAGAAACATCGCCACAAGCGGATAACTGAGCATCCAACCGAACCATTTGACGTCCAGAAGAACGGCACTCGCCAGCGAGAAAAGAGAGAGCGCCAGAATGATCCGGCTAATGCCGCGGAGCGTTGCGGTAAGCTTCTTGTCGAATACTTCGATGATAACGCCGAGAAACCCGTACACGCCTAGAGGGAAAACGGCGAGCTCCAAGTAGCTCATCCACGGCTGGTCCCAGAACAGCTGAAGCAGAAAAGTACGGGCGATCGCCGCGTAGCTGCCGCATAGCGCCATCAACACGAAATAGAGATGGAGCTTCTCCCGACGATTGAAATAAAGCCCTAGGGCTAGACAGGCGCTGAACAGTAAAAGCGCGGACAAAACGAAAGCATAGGTTTCTTTCCGAATCAGAGAGGAGACGAATTCGCCATAAGAAGTCTGGCGGATAAACAGCTGAGGCCGATGGAGCTCCCGGTCGTCGAGCAACATATAAATCTCGGATGGAACCGGCGTCGAGAGCGGGACGAGATTCCAATGATACAGAAGATTTAATCTATGATTGTAATCTATTGGATCATAGGCATATAAGAGCTTGCCGCCGTCGTATACGGAAAGCGCGATGGCGTTCAGAATAAACAATCGGGGATCGCGAGAATCGCTAGGCTCAAGGGGAATGCGCATCCAATATAAGGAGGAGTTCGACGGGTGGCCGGGCTTGTCCGAATAGGGAAGCCAGCCGTCCGCGGGAGGCTCTGAAGCTTGCGCCGAATCGGCCGGAGTCCAGCTCCAGCTGTCCGGTGACAACCCGGCGGAATTAAAATCGCGGCTCATAGCGACCAAGCCCCATGCCAGAAGGACATGAAGGCAGATCAGTACCCCAAGAAAACGCAACAACGGCAGATGACTGCGCACGCCGCTCCCGACCAACTTCATTCCTCCACCCGGCGCCTTGCTTGCGGCGCTGTTATCATTCTACCCGCGCGGCGAGAAGTGGCCTAGTGACGGGAGTCATATGATCGTCATATCTTTTAACCAGATGACGGCTTGCGTTCTGTCGTTCGTGCCGATTTTATCGTAAATGGAGCTGATGTAGTTTTTGACCGTGCCTTCGCTCATGAAGAGCAGCTGGGCGATCTCCTTGTTCGTGCGGCCCTCCACCATCAAGGCGATAATGCTCATCTCCCGGTTAGTGAACTTCAAGTCCATCGTCCGTTCGCGAGAACGGGAGGATGGGAACTTGCCGGCTGCGGGAGAGGGCGATGCAAGCTTGGCCGCCAGCTTAACGGCGATGGACGAGGGAAGCATGAGCTCTCCCTGCGAGGCGTCCCGAATCGCTTGCAGCAGCTTCTCGGTCGGAATGTCCTTCAGCAGAAAACCGGCCGCTCCGCTGGCCAGAGCCTCGATAATATATTCGTCTTCGTCAAATGTTGTAAGGACGAGCACTTTCGTATGCGGAGATTCTTCGCGCAGCTTCTTGACCGCCTCGATCCCGTTCATGACCGGCATGCGGATATCCATCAGGACCAGGTCCGGGTCATGAATCGCGACAAGTCGGCAGGCTTCTTCTCCGTTCTCGGCGGTAGCGATAACCTCGATATCGTGCTCCAGTTGAAGAATCGTCTGCAGTCCGTCTCTCATTAACGCTTGATCGTCGGCAATCAATATTTTAAGCATGCGTGCGATCTCCCCTTTCTTTTCCATTATAGTGGATCGGGCGGATTTGAACAGACGCAACTATCGGATTTGTGGCCGGCGTGCATGACGGAATCGGTGACAGGGGTCACTGGTCATATGACGAGCGGTTCCGCTACGATTAAGCCATGGGAACGGGGCCAGGCTACGCCCCGCATATCGACTAAGGGAGCGGAAAACAATGATCATTATTCATACAAGCCAATGCCGTCCAGGGATGAAGCTTGGCAGATCTATCTATACGGAGCAGGGTCATGTGCTGGCCGGCAGAGGTTTCGTGCTGACCGAGCACGCGATCAGAAGATTGCAGCAGCTGGGAATGCCGTATCTTCATATCGAGGAGGAGGGCACGGAGGATATTGCTCCCGATCAGGCGATTCGCGACGAAACGACGATTGTTCTGCACGGAGCGCTGACCCATGTCATGGACGAACTGCTCGGCGGAGACAAGGAGACGCTGTCTCCGAACGTAGTTCGTTTCGTGTGCGACGCGACGAAAATACTGGTGGACGACTTGAAGTCGCGCCGCAACGCTCCCAGCCTGCCGGTTCATTTGACGACGACGCTGACGGACGGGGATAAGCAGCATTTTCTTGAGCATGCGATGAACGTGGGCGTCTGTGCGACTCGGCTTGGTTTGGAGGAGGGGTTGGCGACAGAGGATCTGCATGCGCTGGCGATCGGAGCGATGCTGCACGACGTTGGCAGGCTGCTGCTTCCTAACGGGTTGAAGGCGCGCGTGACTCTGAACGACCAAGCCTATATGAAGCATGCCGAGCTTGGCTACAAGCTGCTTCGGGACAGCGGTTTTCCGCTTATGGCCGCTCACTGTGCGTTGTTCCATCATGAAAGGCTGGACGGGAGCGGGTACCCGTTCGGGCTGGAGGGCAAGAAGATTCATCCTCATCATCAGTGGATCAGCATTTTCGACATGTTCGATACGATGGTGAACGGGCGGGGCAACGGCGCTCCGATGCTGCCGCACGAGGCTCTGGAAGTGCTGTACGGAGGCGCCGGATCGCTGTACGACATGGATAAGGTGCGCAGATTGCGCGACAATATGGCGCTTTTCCCGAGAGGAACGACCGTGCGTCTTAGCACCGGCGAGCTGGGCGTCGTCTCCGCGCTTCATGAAGACAGCAAGCAGCGACCGATCGTCCGCGTCATCCGCTCGTCCGAAGGGGAGCTGTTGAGCAAGCCGTACGAAGTCGATTTGAAGCGCCAGCTGCATCTGATGATCAGCGGATTCGGCAACGAACAGCCGGAGGCGAAGGAGACTCCGGAGCTTCGGGAGCCGCGTTCGAACAAGGTGTTTCATGTCGTCTGACGGGAAAATAAGATGAACAGCGAAAAATCGCTTGACTTTTGCTTCTGAAATGACTAAGATAATAAAGGATTTGCTGATGTAGCTCAGCTGGTAGAGCAACGCATTCGTAATGCGTAGGTCGGGGGTTCGAATCCCTTCATCAGCACCACTAAATAAATCCTTTAACGGCGCGCTTTCCCGGGATTCGGGCGGTGCGCTTTTTTAGTGCAACGGATGCTTTGTGATTTCGTTGCATTAACCCAATTTCTTGTTCCGATCCTTCCGATCCCGCTCCAGTTCCAGTTCCAGTTCCTATCCCGCTTCGGCCAAAATGTTATTGAGCTATCTTGGGAATTTCATATCCCGTGCTAGAGCGGAAATTCCGCCTTAAATTTGGGGAATCGTCCATTTCGAAGAGAATAGAGCGGATTATCCTTCTTAAATTTGGAAAAAGACATATTTTTGAGAAATAAAGCGGAAAACCCGCTTTAATCTCGCCGATTTAACCTGATCGCTGCAAATAAAGCGGAAAACCCGCTTTATTCCAAAATGGACGGGCCGATAGGCCAGCCTTCGCCCCTATCCAACAGCCAACTCAACCAACTGCCGAACCAATCGCGGCCCCCATCCAACGGCCAACCCATTCAACAGCCACCACAATCACTCGTCACACGATTAATCATCAAACCCTTGCATTTTGTGTCGAAACATGGTACCATCTTATCTTGTGAGCAATCAAAATAATATGCCGACTTAGCTCAATTGGTAGAGCAACTGACTTGTAATCAGTAGGTTGGGGGTTCAAGTCCTCTAGTCGGCACCATTTTTTACAGAATGCATTTTATCTTCCGCGCGGGAGATGAAGTGCTTTTTTTCTTATGGTACGATAAGAAAGCTTCATGCGGACACCTTCAGCCGGCAGCAGGACGAGTACGAGTACAGCGAGAGAGGGGAGTCGGCGCATTTGTTAACCAGAATGTTCAACAACATGAAGATCCAGAACAAGCTCTTCGTCACGATTGCCCCTTTGTTTCTGATCGGCGTCATCGCCCTGACGTCCGTTGCCTACGAGGCGGCGAAGCAAAGTATCGTGCGCCAGGTGAGGGATTCCAAGCAGCTGCTCCTGCAGCAAGTATCGGAGAAGCTGGAATCGATCAATCAGAGCATGCTCTCGGTTTCCAACATCTACTACCTGAACCCGAAGGTCAGAGACTGGCTCCGCAGCAGCCCCCGCTCAACGGAGTATGAGAAGTATAGAGCGCTCAAGCAAGTCATCGTGACGGTAGGCGATACGGGGAACTATTTTGAGCATCTTAAATATTCGACTGCCTTCATCGGATTTAACGGGGCGGTCTATTCGAGTTCTTCGGACGAGCAGGGGAACTACGATTTTAGCGAAGAGCTGAGCATGCAGGAGCGGATCACGGATAAAAATAAAATGTACTGGAGCGACACTTACCTGCATCATGGTAAAAACGTGTTTTCCGCCGTTCGCTATTTACGCGATATCTATACTGGAGAGGATCTGGGGCTGCTCGTGCTCGACTTCGAAGAGCGGCTGCTGTTCGATGCATATAAAAATCTGACCGGCGTGCAGTTGATGATCGTCAACGACAAAGGGCAAATTTTGTCCGCGCGCGACGAGTCATTAGTGGGGCAGTCGATCGGGGAAGAATCGTACTTTCTCAAGCTGAGCCCCTATACAGATGGAAGCTTCATGGCGGATGCCGAGGGGGAAAATTCTCTTGTCACGTTCCGCACAGTTCCGCAGATGAACTGGTTTCTGATCGAGAGGACGCCGGTTTCCGTGCTGCTGCAGGATATGAACCAGATTCGCAATCTCATTATGTTCGCAGCCATTGCTATTCTGATCGCCTTGTTTGCGCTGTCGTATTATTTGTCCTATCGGATTTCCGCACCGCTCAAAAGGCTGGTGGGATCGATGCAGCAGGCGCAGAGCGGGGATTTCAACGTATCGGTGTCCGTCGATCGCACGGACGAGATCGGTCTCCTCATGAAAAAATACAACACGATGCTAAGCCGGATCGATCAATTGCTGACACAGGTGCAGCAAGAGAACGAGCTGAAACGTTCGGCGGAAATTCAGGCGCTTCATTCGCAGATCAATCCTCACTTCCTATACAACACGTTAAACTCGATCCGCTGGATGGCCAAAACGAACAACGTGGCCATGGTTAATCGCATGATTATTTCCTTGGTGCGCCTGCTGCGCAAAAGCTTCAGGCAGGATCAGGAACGAATCACCTTCGAGGAGGAACTGCAGTTTCTCTCCGATTATATTTTCATCCAAAAGGTTCGCTACGGCGATAAGTTCGATGTCGTGTTCCATATCGAGGAGGAAGTCAAGAGGTGCCTGACTTTGCATCTTCTACTGCAGCCGTTGCTGGAAAACGCGATTTTCCACGGCATTGAGCCGAAGGACGGCAACGGCCTGATTACGGTAAGCGCATGGCTTAGCGATGATCAGCTGTGGATCGAGATCGAGGACGACGGAGTGGGAATGGATCCGGACCAGGGTAGTCGAGGCTTGGGCATTCGCAGCGTGGAGCAGCGGATTAAACTGCACTTTGGCGAGCAATACGGGATGAAGCTGGAAAGCAGCAGAGGCGGCGGGACAAAAATTACAATCCGGATTCCGGCAATCAAGCAAAACAGCTAGGGGCGATGCAGCATGTGGAAGGTTCTGATCGTGGACGACGAGAAGCCGATTCGGCAATGGTTCGAGCACGTTATTCGCCAATGCGGCGACGAATTCGAGATTGCGGGCCTCGCGGCCAACGGGCAAGAGGCGCTGAAGCTGTGCATGTCGACCGCGCCGGATATTGTGATCACGGATATTAAAATGCCGGTCATGGACGGGCTTGAACTGATTGAGCAAGCGAGACGGGTAAACGCGGATATTTCCTTCCTCATTCTGAGCAACTATGACGAGTTTGAATTCGTTCGTCATGGGCTGAGAGTCGGAGTGAAGGATTATTTGCTGAAGGCGGAGACGGACGATCAGGATATTGTGGCTGCATTGCGCAAAATTTCGGAGGATCGAAAGCGCAGGGGAGTTCGACAAGACCGCGAGCAGCCGCAGCTTCGCGACGTTCTGAGTCGGCCGGAGGAATGGCTCTCGCTTGAACTGCTGCAGGGGACGATGCGTTGGGTGATCTGCGGTCTTGACCGGATGGCGCAAGGCAATCTCGGGACGGGCCCCATTCCTTCGACCTCGCTGACGGAAGTGTACCGGAACTGGGCGGAGGCCGCTTTCACTCGGGGGCGTATTCAACTGTTTGTTGACGAGCGAGATGATAGTGTAGCTATGCTGATCGGTTATTCTCACGCGTCGGCTATGCCGTCCGACGTAGAACTGGCAGAGCGGTGCAGAGCTTGGGGCGCGGAGGCTCGTACGAAATACGACTGCACGGTTTCGTTCGGAATCGGCGAGACGTTCTCCTCTTCGTCCGCTCTACACAGCGAGTTTCGGAAAGCGAAACGGGCGTATCGTCTTCAATTCTATACTGGTGAGATGAGCGTTCATCTGGCCAAAGGGAGCGGGGATTTCGGCTTGTCTGAGGATCATGCGGCGGCAGCCGAGATTATGAAGCCGTTAAAATCGGCCGACTTAATGGAGTCGGGCTTAATCAAGCGGGTGCTGCAGGGGCTCGACGAATTCAAAGCGAGACTCGTAGAACCGTCGGAAACGGCGGAGGCCGTCCGTGCCTTCCTGGAACGGATGGAGGGTCAGCTAATAGGGAAAACTGAACGGCGATATGCGGAATCTCCAGATATCTTCTCCGATCTGGAACGGCCATCCTGCTGGCAAGAGCTGAAAGAGGCGGTTCAGCGTCATCTGTCCCGAATGCAGGAAATAGCCTATCGTCATACTTTTGTGTACAGCGAGACGACCAATCGAATTATGGCTTATCTGAGCGAGCACTATGCCGATAAGCTGTCCATGTCGGTGCTGGCGGACCAAGTGCACATGAACGAAAATTATTTGTCCCAGCTGTTCAAAAAAGAGACGGGCAAGACGATTACGCGCTATATGATCGAGGTTCGAATGGAGCAGGCCAAGCGGCTACTGGCCACGATGCGTCATAAGGTCAACCAAGTCGCGTCCGAGGTCGGCTATGCGAGCGAGGCTCATTTCAGCACGGCTTTTAAGACACATTATGGCATTACTCCGTCTCAATACGTCGATTCTCTAAGGCAGCCGATACAAAATCTAAGCGAGCCGCAATGAGCGTTCGCCGCCGGACAAGAGAGCGAGGTTAAACGAAACAAGCTCTAATCGGCTCGTATGGTTCACCGCAAACCTCTCCTTTAACATGTGATTGTAAGCCGTTACAAAACTTAAAGGAGAATCGATATGAACAAAAAAACAGGGTGGCTGTTGACCTCAGTGGTGGCGTTGTCGATGACGTTGAGCGCATGCTCCGGTTCAAGCAACAGCGACCAATTAAGCAAAGGAGACGATTCTGGAAACGGGCAGACGCAGCAGAAGATACTGAAATTCTGGATGCGCGGCTCCGGCCCGAACGAAGCGCTGACGCGCAGCGTCGCCTCCGATATTGCAGCCTTCGAAGCGCAAAATCCCGATATCAAAGTTGAAATCGATTACATTCCCTACGCGGACGTAGAAGCCAAGTGGAACACCGCATTCGCGGGCGGCACGGCGCCGGATTTGTTCGAGGTCGGCATCATCAACATTGCCAGCCGCGCGAATCTGGAGCAGTTTGCTCCCCTTGACGATTTTATTAACGGCTGGGCGGGTAAGGACGACATCATCGACAATATCTACAAGCTGGGCAGCTATAAGGATAAAGTGTACGGAATGGGTTATATGCCTGCCCCTAACGTGTTCGCCTATCGCAAAGATTATTTCGAGGCAGCGGGCCTTGACCCGAACACCCCTCCGAAAAACTGGGAGGAGCTAATGGAATACTCCCAGAAGCTGGCCGTTATCGAAAACGGCAAAGTCGTAAGAGGCGGCTTCGACGTTCCCAAGCAGAACGGCTCGTTCTGGCTGGAAATTTTCGGACATCAGAACGGAAGTGCGGTAGTGGACGAAACGAACGAAATGCCGGTGTTCGATGAGCCGGCCGCGGTGGAAGCGTTGGAGTTCGTCAAGGAGCTGTCGCAGTATTCGATCCCTTACGATGCGCAGAAAGCGGAAACCGTTCCTTTCCGCTTGGGTCAGTCCGCGATGACTTATATTGCGCCCGATTCGATCGGAGAGATGATCAAGAACGACCCGAGCCTGGAAGGCAAAATCGGCGTTGCCAGCAACGTTCCCGGCAAACAGCCGTCTACCTTTAACGGACTTCGCCTGTTCTCGATCGCCAGCACGAGCAAGCAGAAGGACGAGGCGTGGAAGCTGATCGAGTTTTTCCTGAGCAAGGAGCGCGCGGAGCTGAGAATGAAAGAGCTGATGGTTCCGGTCGTTAATAAGTCGTTGTCGGATCGTTTTGTCGAGATGGATCCGGAGATGAACGCAGCCATTATGGAGGCGGTTCAGATCGGAGCCGGCCGGCCGAAGGTCACCTGGTCGCCGCTATTCGAGAAATATTCCAACCAGGGATACGAAGAGGCGTTATTCGGAGTGAAGCCGGTAGAGCAGGCTCTCAAGGACGCCGTTGCCGATCTGAAAAAAGAGATCGGTAAGTAACGGGGCGCCGCCATGCGATACTTTCGAAATAAGAGTGTGTTTACGGACCGCTCCGGTTACTTGTTCATTCTTCCGTTTTACGCATTGTTCGTTTACTTCCTGCTGATTCCGATCGGGGAAGTTATCTATTACAGCTTTACGGATTTTAATCTGTTCTCGGAACGCAAGCTGGTCGGATTCCACAACTTCAATCTGCTTTTGGAAGACCAGGTCTTCCTGAAGGCGATGAGAAACACAGGCGTTTATTTCTTGTTCACCTTGATTCCGACGATGGCGCTTGGCCTCTTGGCTGCGGTGCTGCTGAATACGACGCTGTTCAGAACGTCGTGGGCCCGCGCGCTGGTGTTTATGCCGCATATCGTCTCGATGGTGTCGGTGTCGATGGTGTGGATGTGGCTGTACGATCCGACCTATGGCTTGTTTAACCGAGTTCTGAGCTCGCTGGGCTTCGATACGATGCATTGGCTGATCGATCCGAAGACGGCCATGCCCTCTGTCATCGTGATGAGCATCTGGAAGGGCATCGGGTACAATATGATTATTTTTCTGGCCGGCTTGCAAGGGATACCGAAGGATTATTACGAGGCCGCAGAGGTTGACGGGGCCAGCAAAATCAAGCAGTTCTTGCATATTACCGTACCGCTGCTCGCTCCCGCCACCTTCTTCCTGTTCGTGACCGGCGTCATTAATTCTTTTAACGTATTTGAGCAGATCAATGTGATGACCTCGGGAGGTCCGGTCAATTCGACGACGACGATGGTTCATCAGATTTACTTGAGAGCGTTCACGGAGTTTAAGATGGGCTACGCTTCGGCGCAATCGGTGACGCTGCTGTGCGGAGTCGTGCTGATTACGATTCTGAACTACCGCTTCGGCGGGTCGCGGAAAAAGTATGGAGAGGATTAGGAGGGATGTGCGTTGAAACGGCTGTCTTATCGTAAAATCGCGCTGCTCGCTGCCATCGTGCTCCTGTCCGCGATAGTCGCAATGCCGTTTGTGCTGATGCTGTTAAGCTCGTTCAAGACGATGGCGGAAATTCAGTCTCCCGTGTTTCGAATATTGCCGAATTCGTTCTCGTTCAACAACTACATCGAGGCGATGAATCAAGGCAATTGGAGCCGTTATTTTACCAACTCGCTTGTCATTACCCTGATCACGGTCAGCTTGGGCTTAATCACGATGTCGATGGCGGGGTACGCGTTTGCCAGACTGAATTTCAAAGGAAGAGACCTGCTGTTTTTCTTCTCGCTGATCGGACTGATGATTCCGGAGCAGGTCATTCTCGTACCGGTGTTTATCAAGATCAAGCAATTCCCGTTGTTCGGCGGCAACGATCTGTGGGGAACCGGCGGCGTCGGAATGCTCAACTCCTATCTGGGGCTGATCATTCCGCAGATTGCCCATCCTTTCGGCGTCTTTCTGTTCCGACAGTTTTTCCTGCAGTTTCCGAAGGCGCTTGACGAGGCGGCGAAAATCGACGGCTGCTCCCGCTTGCGGGCGCTGCTCAGAATTTACGTGCCCGCCAGCTTGCCGGTATTCGCGACGGTTGCGCTGCTCAAATCGATCGGTTCCTGGAACCAGTACACTTGGCCGCTCGTCATCACGAACGATAACAGCATGAGAACGGTGCAGTTGGCTTTGAGCATTTTCAAGACGGAATATTCGGTTCAATGGAATTATATTTTGCCGGCGACGACGCTGATCGCGCTGCCTGTGCTGCTTCTATTCTTCTTGCTGCAAAAATACTATGTCAGAGGTATCGTAACCTCCGGCGTCAAAGGGTAATGGAAGGAGGGATCGACGTGAGCGTGAATTCAGCAGCAGATAGACGTCCCAATGTGATTTGGGTATTCGGCGACCAACACCGCGCACAAGCGTTAGGATGCAACGGAGACAGCAATGTGCACACGCCGAACATCGACAATCTGGCGGCCGGGGGCGTCAACTTCAACCGTGCGTTATCCGGGTTTCCGCTGTGCTGTCCCACCAGAGGTTCGCTGTTGACCGGGCGCTATCCGCATCACTGCGTGCCGGGGCATGAACGTCGTCTTCCGGAAGACCAGCCTACGATCGCGAACGTATTTAATGAAGAAGGCTACGAGACGGCGTATTTCGGAAAATGGCATCTGGACGGGTTTCAGGAGAGCGAGGGCCGCGGAGCGTACCATATCGTACCTCCGGAGCGCCGGGGTGGCTTCCGTCGTTGGATCGGATACGAGAACAACAACAGTCCGTGGGATTGCTGGGTGCATGGAGGGGAAGGTGAGGATGTTTTCCACTACAGGCTTCCGGGTTTTGAAACCGACGAGATGACGAACCTGTTCATCGATTATATTCGCGAGCGCGGAGAGGAGCAGAAGGCTGGAGATGCTAATCCCTTCTTCGCCGTTCTGTCCGTACAGGCTCCGCACAATCCTTACATGGCTCCGGAAGCGTTCCGCCGTGAGCATACACCCGGCAACGTCGAGCTAAGGCCGAACGTACCGCCGATTGCCCGGGTCCGGGATGAGGCGCAGGTGAATCTGTCGGGCTATTATGCGATGATCGAGAACCTGGATTGGAATTTGGGACGGATCAGAGAGAGCCTGCGCGAAGCGGGGCTGGATCTGGATACGCACATCGTCTTCTTCAGCGATCATGGCGATATGCACGGCAGTCACGGTCAGTTTCACAAAACAAGCCCCTGGGAGGAAGCGATTCGCGTTCCGTTCATGATCGGTGGGGAAAGGCCGTTCTATGGGCGAATAACCGGCACTTCATCGGCGTTGCTCAACCATGTGGACGTCGCTCCGACGACATTGGGGCTGTGCGGGATTGAGACTCCAGAGTGGATGGAAGGGACGGATTATTCGTCTCATCGGCTGCCGGGGCGCGGGAGAGCAGAAGACGACGAGCCTGACTCCGCCTACCTGCAATCGGTGATCCCGACCGGTCACGGCCACAGCATCGATAAGCCCTGGCGGGGCATCGTCACGAAGGACGGCTGGAAGTTCGTCTGCTTTGAGGGCGTGTCCTGGCTTATGTTTAATCTGAACGAGGACCCGTACGAATTGGCGAATATGGCGCACAACAGCGTGTACGCGGGCAAACGTACCGAGCTGCTCGTCAAGCTTCGCGAATGGATCGAGCGAACCGGGGATTCCTTTGAGTTACCGGAGAATTGAATGAGTATAAGCGCAAGTTTGAGGCTGGATTGCCTTGAACTTGCGTTTTTTTCTGATATATCAGGCTTACATACAGCAGCACCTTGTCTCCATATACGACGGGGCGATTTTAGGCGGAAAACCCGCGCTAATTTTGTCGAAGTAGGAAAATGAGTAAAAATAACGAGGGAAATCCGCTTTAATTTCTTGAAAATGGATAATCGAAGAAAATAAGGAGGAATAACCGCATTAATTTTCCTGAAAATGGAGGGATGCAGGAAATAGGGCGGAATATCCGCTTTAAAAAACTGCTCCTGTTGACCTAATTCTATGAAAAAAGTCGAGTTTTGTTTACATTAGGAGCGAAATCATGTATCCTTGTCGATAATGTCTGAATAAGGCATATATTTCCTAGAGTGGGATAGAGAGAGGTATGGGGAGAAATGAAAAAATCATCTGCTAATCTATTGAAAACGTCGTTGTTTCTGGCTATTCTAGCGTTGGCGCTAAGCGCTTGCGGAGGCAAGGGAGATAAGAACGATGCTTCTCCGTCGGCATCGCCATCCGCATCCGCGACATCGTCCGAATCGCCATCGGCTTCGCCTTCCGAGTCGCCGTCCGCATCTCCGTCGGCAAGTCCGTCCGAATCGCCGTCCGCTGAAGCAAGCCAACCGGCGGCTGAAGGCGTTCCGGCAGGCTACAAATTGTTTGAAGATAAAACTTTCGGCACGACTATTCACTATCCGGAAGATTGGACGCTGCAAGAAAATCTGGTCGGTATCGCGATTTTTCTCGCTCCGCTGGAGGGAGCGGATGATAAATTCGCCGAAAACGTCGGCTTCATCATCGAGGACTTGGGCGGTCAAGCGATTTCCGCAGCCGATTACTTGGAAATCACCAAACAGCAGCTTCCCAACATGCTAGAAGACTTCGAAATCGTAGAAGAAGGCGCTGCGCCTGCGGAAGAAGGTATCGACGGCTCGTATATCATATATAAAGGCACTCAAAACGGCAACGAGCTGAGCTGGCTCCAAACGATAGAGGTAAGCGACGGTAAAGGATACATCATGACTTACACGGCCAGCCGCGACAGCTTTGATAAATATCTTGATCAAGTCGGAGTAATCGCCGATTCTTGGACTGTACACTAAAACGAAATATTCTATTATTAGTGTAACGCTAGCGCGGCCCTCAACGGGTCGCGCTTTTTCCGTAGGCGTACAGGTTGGCCTGCGTTTCCAGCTTGATCGCTTCCTCCCACAAAATAGCCGCGAATGTGCGTCTTTGCAGCTGCTCCAGCCGCTTGCCGGCCAATTCGAACGTAACGCCAAAGTGCAGAGCGATCGTCTCCACAGCTTCGTCAATTCTAGCCGGAAGCTTCAATTTTCGCAGCATGAAGAAAGGGATGGCGGCGTATAAGACGAAACGGTTAGCCTCGGCCTCCTGACCTTCGCAGAACAGCTTGGGCATCACGGTCTGATTGCCCGCATGACGAAGAATATGGCACAGCTCATGCAGAAAGTCCTCCCACTGGGCTTCCCTGCCCAATCTGCGGTCGACCAAAATCGATCTCATCCCCATGTAATCGAGCGCCCGACTCGTATCGTTCATGAAGTGAACCCACACGTCCAGTCGCGAAGCGACCTCCTCGACGTTAAGCTGGGAAGGCGTCAAGATTCCCGATCTGATCCACAAATGCTCGACCCATTGCTCGAACGGAGTCGTTCGGTAATAGTTGTACATGGCTATACCTCGTCTTTTGCGAATGTATGTTCGTGTGTAAGGCGAAAAGAAAAGCCCGTTCGGGCGGTGGTTGATGGCTAATTTTGCGGATCTCCGGGCTTGCGGCCCTTCTCTTTCTCCATAATAAACTCCCAGAAGCGTCTCATCTCTTCCTTGCGTTCCTCGGGAGCGTTCAAATAATCCTTAAAAAATACGCCATGCTCCGGGTTGCTGATAAACTCCTCGAACGCCGGATATTCACGGGGCGCGCGGACCGCATCGATCGCAGCGTTATCGGTGCGTCCGAGCAAATAATCGGTCGTCGTGCGGTAATATTCCGCGAAGCGCGCAAGCATATCCGGGTCCGGCTTGCGATCATCGGATTCGTAACGGGAAAGTTGGACGTTGCTGATGCCGAGTCCTCGGGCCGCATCCAATTGCGTCTTGCCCAGCTTCTCCCGGCGTTCTCGAAGGCGATTACCAAGTGTCATCCCGATCTTCCTTCTTCAATTAGGTTAACTTTATTATATCATCTATTTCCAAAATGGTAAACAGATTGGTTTACCAAAATGGCAAAAATAAGATTGACATTGCCTTAATGGTAAATTATGATGGTTATATCTCCTTAAATGCGAACATAAGTTCTTGTTATTTAGAAGTGGGGAGAAGAGAGATACAATTGGAAGCGACAGTTAGAAGCTCTTCATCTTTTCAGTTTACCAATTTGGCAAAATTATAAAGGGAGTGATTCTATGAAAAGCAACCGTATTACGAATCTTGGAGCGGCGACTTTGGAGAATTACGTAGAGACGAGGCGCCAACTGCTTCGCCAAGCGGACGAGCTGACCGTGCGCATTGCACGGATGGAGCCAATTCGGACGATGGACGAGATGAACGCGCTGCTGGATTTGGATCGGGATCGCGGTTTAGTAATGGAAATGGTCGCGAGCTGCTCCTATGTAATCGAGTGGCTGGAGACGGGAAGAAGGCCGGGCAATCGGCGGGGCATCGAAAGGCGGTCCGGCGCCCAGCGCGAAGTGCCGACCGATCCGGCCCGTCTGCCCTCCGCTTCATTATGGGAGAGGGCGGAGGCGGAGCGTCCCTCCGACGAGGCCGAGCGATTTCGCCTCGAAGCCGCCCTTCGAGGACTGACCGAACGCGAGCGCAGCTGCTACACCTTAGCCCGCGGTGAAACCTTCTCCCATTCGGAGATCGCCGCGATGCTGAACATCAGCAAATCGAGCGTCGGCACCTACATCATCCGCGCTCAACGCAAGGTCGACGGCAACATCGGCAGCATCCACATTCTCGTCGGCTAGGAAGCTTGTCGTACGATTGCCACCTATAGATGAGAGGAACATTTTGAAAGACCAGGAGGTTGAAAACATGGCCATGATCTCTTCTTTCGACAGCCGTGAGGTACTCACATGAGGGCCGGCATTCGAGAGCGGCTGAGTCAGCAGATTCCAACCATCGGAGGGCGCATCTACGAAGCCCACGAATCGGCGGCGACCTTGGACAAGCCTTACATTCTTCTCATCCAAGGAACCGAGTCGGATACCGACTGGACGGGGTACAGCGCTTTGTTCGAATGCTGGCCGAGCGTTTCGCAGCAGTCCGATTTTGCCGATGTGGACGAGCTGGCGAATCTGATTGTAGAAGCGTTGGACGGGCAGGCTCTTGTCGATCCCGTGTCGCAGGTCGAGTTCACATGCCGCTATGAAGGCACAGTCGGCGGAGATAAGGTTGATGCCGATCGGGATGTAATCACTCGGGGGCTTCGGTTCTTGGTAATCGGAGCCCGAGCCGCCGAGGAGACCGTGCAGGACGATTGGTTGGACGCTTTGTGCGACTGGACGCTAAGTACGTTGGGAGATCCAGAATGGCAGGCGTACGGCAACCAGTGGCCGGCGAACTATACGCGTCCTTCCGTCCTCTGGAGATGGGATAGCTTCGAGACGGTTGCGGGCTCCAGGGTTTCTACGGTAGAAGTGCGCAAGAAAGCGATCGGGCACGTGGTTGGTCGATCGCTGAACGAGCAGACGACGACGGTCGCCGCCCTGACGCAAAGCTTGAGCGAGGCTGTAAAAATTCCGCTTAATCCGCTTGAGCGCCGGTTCTTGACCGTAAGCGCGCCGAACGTCGATCTGACGCGGGATGCGGTGACCGAGGGGCAGATTTACGCCACCTTCTCTCGCAAAATCGAACGCTATGCCGAACAAGGCCCGCTGATGCGGGAAGTCAGGATTCAGCCGAATCCAAATTCATAAACGAGGTGGTACACAGATGGCAAACAAGAAGAACCCCGAGGCGGTTTATTCCCGGGACGAACTGATTCATCATGCAGTCGAGCTGTTTCAGGCTAAGCCTGAGGCTGTAATCGGGGCGCTGCACTCTGCAGGCAAAAACGAATTTACCGTCGACGAAGCGAGACGCTTGGTCGGACAATTTCTGAAAGGGAAGGTGCTGTAACATGGCGGGAGGAACTTGGAGCGCGACGGACAAACCGGTATTGCCGGGATTTTATATGACTTTTCAAGCTGCTGCGGCAGCTGCGATTCAACCGGGGGCAAGGGGGACGGCCATCGTTCCGGTGAGGGCGCATTGGGGCCCGGCGAATGAATTTGTGGAGATTTCCAGCGAGGCCGATGCTGCGAAGGCATTCACGCGATCGGAGTCGGACGGCGCAACTGCGTATCGTACCCTTCGATTGGCTCTGCTCGGCGGAGCGAAGAAGGTGATTGCCTATCGTCTAGCGGCAAGCGCCGCGTCTGCGTCTGCACTGACTTTGGCCGATACGGCCGGAACCCCTGCGAATGTGCTGAAGCTGACGGCGAAGTATTTGGGCGCTCGGGGCAACGACTTCAAGGTAACCGTTCAAGCGAATGCGGTTGATGCTGCGAAAAAGGATCTGAAGCTGTTTGAAGGAACGACGCTTCTGCGCACGTTTACATTTGACGGTGATTCGATTCAAGCGGCGGCGGACGCCATCAATGGCGATTCCGGCAACCTGTGGGTCGTAGCCGAGAAGCTGGCCGAGGGTAGCGGTACGTTCGCTAACGTCTCCGGCGTTTCTCTGAGCGGCGGCGACTCGGGCATTTCCGGCGTGGCGAATGCCGACTATTTGGATGCGTTGGCCGCTTTTGAGACGCGGGAGTTTAACGTGATCGCGCTTGACGGATTATCCGACGCGTCTCTTCACGCCAGCGTTGCGGCTTGGGTAAGCCGTTTGCGCAATGAAGGCAAAGGCATTGTTGCGGTTCTCGGCGGCACTGCGGCGGACGATACGGCCGCGGATGCAGTCGCGAAAGCAATCGCTCGCAGCGCTTCGCTGAACCACGAAGGCATCGTGAATGTCGGTACGGGCGCCAAGCTGGGCGACGCGGTATACAGCTCCGCTCAAGTTGCCGCATATGTTGCCGGCTTGATTGCAGGCCAGGGCTTGAGCCAATCTACCACTTACGCGCCGTCTCCGTTCGAGGACGTTACTCGTCGCTGGACGCGGGCAGAGCAGGAGCAGGCGGTTCGCGGCGGCGTTTTCCTGCTTGTTCACGACGGTCGTCTCGTTAAAGCGCTTCGGGGAATCAATAGCCTAGTTACGCTGCGCGAGGGCCAGAACCATCCGTGGAAAAAGATTCGCACAATCCGCGTCATGGACAGCATCAACTCCGACTTGCAGCGGACGGCCGAGGATTCCTACATTGGCAAAGTGAACA
This sequence comes from Cohnella sp. LGH, assembly GCF_017671885.1. Lineage (NCBI taxonomy): Bacteria > Bacillati > Bacillota > Bacilli > Caryophanales > Paenibacillaceae > Cohnella > Cohnella sp. LGH. The sequence goes on along the minus strand of NZ_CP072117.1, from coordinate 7,280,469 downwards.
ACACCGAGGAAGGCCGGCTGGCGCTGATCAGCGCTTGTAAGCAATACATGCAGTCGCTTGCTCAATCGGGCGTCATCGAGGCAGAAGGCTACGACGTATACGTCGATCCGGAGTTTACTCCGGAGCCGGACCAAGTTTTCCTGAAATGGGAAGCTCGTCTGACCGACGTTATGGAACAAATTTTCAGCACGTTCATCGTGCGATAAGGGGGAACGAGGAACATGATGGATCCGACAAGAGCGATTTTGGGTACGTACGGGCAAGTGTTTATCGACGGGGTGTGGCAGACGAACATCAACAAGCTGGAAGCCTCCGTCGAGGTGGAGAAGCGCGAGCTGAAGCTGGCGGGACAGGAATGGACCGTTCATAAGCTCGGCACGAAGAAGGGCACGGGGACGATGAGTGGTTATAAGCTGACCAGCGATATGATCAGCCGCGGCTTCGTGAAGTTTAACATCATTAACAAGCTGTCCGATCCGGAGTCTTACGGCTTCGAGCGCATCGAGCTGATCAACTGCGTTCCCGACAAAATTCAACTGGCGAACTGGACGGCCGGCGAGGAAGTGACGGAGGAGACTGCGTTCACCTTCGAAGGATATCGTCTGCTTGATCCGATCGTGGCCAATTAAGAAGAGGAGGAACGAAAATATGTCTTTGGAACAATTGACGGAAGAACAGATTTTGCAGCGCCTTCTGGGCGCAGATACGCTTCCTGAACGCGCCGTTCGCTTGGAGCGGCTGGACATTCCGGTTAAGCTGCGCGGTCTTACCGGCAAGCAAGTGTTCAGCATTCGCGAGCGCTGCACGGAGCGCAAGGAGAAGCGGGGGCAGACGATTGAGCGTTTGGACGAGGAATTGTTTAACGTATCGTTGATCGCCGCTTCGACCATTTCCCCGAACTGGGGTAATCCGCAGCTGCTGGCCAAGTTTTCTGCCAGCGGACCGGAGGAAGTGATCAAGCGTATTTTGCTGGCCGGCGAAATGTCCGCGCTCGGCGACGTCGTGCTTGATCTGTCCGGCTTCAATACAGAGCTGGAAGACGTAAAAAACTAATCCGATCCGGGGCGCTCGCCGGCATGATTCATGCGTTGTGGGTTCGCCACCACCTGCGCCCCGGACAGTTCTGGAACCTGCCTCGCGGCGAGCAACTGTTCCTGATGGCCAGCATGGAGCTGGAGTGGGAAGCGGAAAGAGCGATGTCGGCGAAGGAAGGAGGATGATGGAATGGCAGGCGAGCAAATTGAAATTATTATAGACGCGAATGGCTTGGCAAGAACGGAACAAGTATTCCGTTCTCTGGACCGATATATGGAGCGGCTGCATGTGCGGGCTTCGCGGCTGGCGCGGATGCAAATCCGCCCTGTCATTCAATTGATCGATCGAGTAACGGAACCGCTGGAGAGAATTAAAAACGCATTACAAGCAATATCTTCTACAGATTGGACACCTTTAATTGAGCTAAATCCCAAGATGGACAGTGCGGTTTTTGCTCTCAAAGGCACGGAGGCCGGGAAGGCTTTTGCGGATAGCTTCTTAGCCGAATTTGACTCGGACAAGCTTGCGGATAAGGTGAAGCAATCTCTTGAAGGCGTTTCCGTAGACGTAAATGTTAATCCATCTGAGAGTAGCGGCAATAGCTTTGGTACGCTTCTCTCAACTATTGTTCTCGGTGCTGCGGGTTCGGGTGTTTGGGCTGGAATTGCGAAATATGGTCCTAGGATAATATCTTCCCTTGGAACTATAGTAACTAAAGGAATAGCCAAGTTTAAACCACCTGTTATAGCGCCACCCCCCTCTAATGGTGGTGTAACTAAAGTGCAACAGAAGAAAATTGACAAAGCAACACGAAAGCAAGGTAGTTCTGGAAAAAAAGAGAGTAAGCGAAAGCAAGGCAGTTCTAAAAGAAGTAATGAAAATAAGAGTGACTCCGGGAAGCGGAATAATGCACAACGAGTTAAGGGGAAAAAAGCGAATACAGCCCGACCCTCAGTGCCAGACGCAAGTAAAGTACCTGAACCTAAAGGTTCGAAGTTTGGAAGAGTTTTGGGTTTGGGGAAGAAGGTGCTGTCCAAATTTGGCGGTGCCAAAGTAAATTCAATCGTAGGCTTATCTGCCGTGAGTAGCTCAGGTATATTAGGCAGCTCTCCGATTGGTAAAGGCACAGCTAAGGCTGCTGGTTCTATCGCTAAAACCGCTCTAAAGATAGGTGGAAAGGCATTTGCTCCGCTTGGTCTAGCCACCAGAGCAATTTCAATCTTCAGTGCCAAACCAGGCAAGGAGAGAAACAAAGCGATTGGCGGCGCACTCGGAGGTTGGGGAGGCGCGGCAGCGGGTGCGGCAGCAGGTGCAGCGATCGGCTCAGTCATACCTGGTATAGGTACTGCAATTGGAGGGGTGGTTGGAGGAGCGATCGGCGGACTTAGCGGATCGGCAGTGGGTGAGAAGATTGGAGAGCTTGCTACAAAGGCTTCTGACACAATTAAAGATATGGGCGGTAAGCTTAAAGGTTTCTTCTTTGGAAGCAAGAAAAAGGAGAAGGAACCGAACCCGGTGGCCTTGCCTACTCCTGCTCCGGTGTATTCGGTAGGATCCTCTCAACCGACTAGCGTCCCTACTTCTGTGCCGATTAGCGTAAATGTTCCATATGGTGCGATACAGATTACTGTGAATAGCGCAGATATCGATTATGAGCAGATTTCTAATAGAATCGGGGGGCAACTGGCCTCCTCCATTCAACAAGCCGTGGAGAACAGAGTTTGATTTTATTACCGGTTTTATGAGAAAGGGGGAAGGCGGCCATGGACATTTACCTCGTTGAATCCTCTGGCGAGAAGTTTCATTTTCCGGTAAATCCGGAGGAAATCACGATCCAGCGAGAAAAACAATTGGAGACATTGAACATTTTATCTTTAGGGGAAGCGGAATTGTCTCAAGGGGAGAAGGTGAAGACGATTTCCTTCTCTTCTTTTTTTCCGGTTGAGTACGACGCAAGTTATTGCAGGTACATCGAACTTCCGCGTCCACACACCGCTATGAATCGATTAACGACTATTATGAATCGAAAGCAGCCTGTTCGACTGCTCATTTCGGATACAGCGATTAACGTATTAGTTAATTTATCTGCGCATAACACGACTTTTAAAGGTGGAGAACCTGGCGATGTAAACTATGAAGTCACATTCCGCACACATCGTCCGATGAAGGTTCGTTCCGTTTCATCATCCAAGAATTCTATCCAAAGAGCGCGCCCCGACAGCAAACCTGTGCCGAAAGTGTACCAGGTGAAGCCTGGAGATTCCTTATGGACGATTGCCAAATTGGAGTTAGGGGATAGTTCAAAGTGGCGTGCAATTTACGATAAAAATAAATCGGTTATCGGGCCAGATCACAACTTGATCAAACCGGGACAAAAGTTGGTGATGCCATGAGCTACGAGGTTGTTCTGGATAACCGTTATTTTTTGAGCGAGTTAGTTCAAGAGATCTCACTCGAAGAATCTTTGGAAGAGATATCTTACAGGGCTAGTATTCGACTGGTTGTTACACCTGATCTGCCAGGAATTATTCCGGGGCAAGAAATACGGATTTCGGGCATTCCCTATGGTGGAACCGGGATGACCTATCTTCTACACCCGGGAATTGTATGGGAATGCTCAAGCTCGAATAGTGGCACGAAGTACTTGAGTCTCACTGTTTATGATCGCACGATCTATTTAGCTAAGTCGGAGGATGAACGTTTGATGCCTTCTGGACAAACAGCTTCCGATCGTCTGAAGCTGTATGCGAAAGAGTGGGGAATTCCGGTTGGCAACTTGCCGGACACTCGAATTTCTCTTGCTAGGAATATCAAGCGTACTCAAACTCTTTACTCCATGATCCAAGAGGATCTTAAGGAAACTGCAGATAAAGGGGGAGAGTTATTCAGGCCGCGAATGACTGCGAGTGGGCTGGAGCTGATTAAGCTTGGTGACAATAAGACGAAATGGGATCTGGAAGTGATTGAGGATGTCACCCAGAACCGTACGTTGGAAGGTGCCGTCACCCAGGTCAAAGTTTTGGGAGCGCAGGCTAGTGATGAGAAGCTTGCACCGGTTTTGGCTGTGGTCAAGAAGGATGTAGAGAAGTTCGGAACGCTTCAAAAGGTGATCCAAGACAGCAAAATCGAGACAATCGATCAAGCTCAAAAAGCTGCACAGAAAACGCTTATCGGCATTCAAGAGACATTCTCGGTTACAGCCCCGGATATTAACTTGATTCGAGCAGGAGACGAAGTGCGATTGAACGGGACAACGTTATGGGTAACACGTGTCACCCATCGGCTTGGTACGCCTGGACATATGGATCTGGAGCTTGCCTTGCCTGGTAAAGTCAGGAGGGATTACCTTGTCTGATCCATTCAAAAGTTTGGTTTCGACACTGGAGAGCCGCTTCTCTGGGATTAGCGCGAAGTCGTTATCCGGCATTCCATCAGAACTGGGATTAATTACCTCAAATGGTTTGAAGTTAGATTCCTTCAAACACGAAATTCCGGATTTCCTTGTTGCTGAATGGATGGCGGAACTGGAGCTACCCGCCTTTTCCCTAGTTGGCACAATGATCGCTCCGGTGGACGAGACAGGCAACCCTACTGGGGGCGGTGCGCCCTCTCAGCGGACGCGATTTGATTTTGACGAGACAAAAATAGGAGAAGTGCGGCTGAATTGGTCTGCCGGGATTAAGCCCGGAGACCGCGTGCTTGCCGTTCCGGTGAACGGCGGTAAGGATGCCGTCATCGTCTGTAAGGTGGTGAGCTCAGGTGGCTAATTTATTTCCAACGGAATTACCGGTGGAGGAGCAGGAGGAACTGGTAGAGCCCGGCGTGTTTTTCGGGCGAAGCTGGCGTTTTGACTTCGAAGCGGGCGAGTTCGTTACGACACCGACCGGGAAGGTTGCCGTCAGCGAGGGCAAAGATGCTTGGGTCGAATGGTGCAAGAAGGCGTTGCTGACCGAGCGTTACCGTCATCTTGTTTATTCACGGGATTACGGTCAAGAGTTCGAGGAACTGCTTCGTTCTGGACTGCCTCGTTCCGCAATCGAAATGGAGATTCAAAGAATTGCAACCGAGACGCTGATGAGCGATCCCCGGACCGCGAGCGTTGACGATTTTGTGTATGAATGGTCGGGAGATAGCTGTCGTTTCAGCTGCGTTGTCTCCAACGTCCATGACGAAACGGCGGAAATTCAAGGAATGGCGGTGAATTTGTAATGGCGACAATGCCGGAATTTTTGCAGGAACAGACGGAAGAGGCAATGCTGTCGAGAATGCTGGTACGAGTACCCGCGGATCTCGATAAGTCGGAGGGTTCGTATATTTGGGATTCGCTGGCTCCTACGGCTTATCAGCTGTACAGAGCTTCCGAGTGGGCGCGTGAGGTGCTGGATCGAGGCTTTGCAATGACGACTTTTGGCCCGTATTTGAGAATGCGCTGCGAGGAACATGGGGTGATTCCAAGGCCAGCCGTTGCGGCGACTGGAATGGTGGTGTTGACGGGGAGTGCGGGCGCCGTTATTCCTCTTGGCTCCAGAGTGGCGACTCCTGCGGATGAGATGACGGAAGCTTCGGCAATTGAGTATGAAACGACGGAGAACACCGTTCTGGACAGTCAAGGTGAGGCGGTTGTTCCGATTCGTGCGGTCGAGCCGGGCAGTCGCGGCAACGTACCGATTGGCGCAGTCAGCTTGCTCGTTCAGCCGATTGTGGGGGTAACGGGAATTACAAATACAGCAGCGATAACAGGGGGAACGGACGAGGAGTCCGATGAAGCTTTGCTCGCTCGCTATCTATTGAAGGTGCGTCAGCCGGGTACAAGCGGCAATAGGGCGGATTATCAGCAATGGGCGCTGGAAACGCCGGGAGTCAGCCGGGTTCAAGTGGAACCGTTATGGAACGGTCCGGGAACTGTAAGACTCTACGTGCTGGGTGAAGATAAGCGTGCTCCTAGTCAGACAATTGTTGATACTGTGCAGCATCACATTTCTCCAGCTGCCGGTCAAGGAGAAGGCAAAGCTCCGATCGGCGCTGCAGTAACGGTGGAAGCTGCGGTTGAAGTACCGCTTCATATAGAAGCTAAACTGACGCTGGCAAGCGGATCGACATTGGAGCAAGCTAGGGAAGATTTTGAAGCGGGGCTTGCCGACTATTTGGAGCAGCTTGCTTTTGTCGATCCGCTCATTCGTTATAATCGGATTTCGGCCATTTTGTTGGACATTCCTCGAATAGTCGATTTTGAAGATTTGTTGGTGGGCGGCGGTGTCGATAATATCGATTTATCGCTTGGCGAGGTTGCGGTAATCGGGACGGTGAGCCTAAGTGAGTAACTATACGATGACAAGCGTCCGAGGGAAGGAGATGATGTCCTTCCTCCCGAACTATTATGCGACTTCGAGAATCATGAGCGCCAATATGGAGGCTCAAGGACAGGAATTGGACGCGTTATGGCAGGCGCTTGATGGAACGCTTGAGCAATATTTTGTCTCGACGGCGACTTGGGGACTGGAGCAGTGGGAACGTGAGCTGGGTATTACTATTGATGCTACCAAGCCTGTCACGCAAAGACGTAGCGTTATTTTGTCCAAGCTGCGTGGGATCGGGACGGTGACGGTCAGTCTCATCAAATCAGTTGCCGAAGCCTACGATGGCGGTTCAGTCGAGGTGACGCTTCAGCCGGAAGCCTACACTTTTACGATAAAGTTCGTGGATACACGGGGCATTCCGCCTAACTTGGACGACCTCAAAGCCGTCATTGAAGAAATCAAACCGGCACATCTCGCCGTCGAATATGCCTTCACCTATACCCAGTGGAGCGAGCTGAGGCAGAAAACGTGGGGAGAACTCAATACCTTCACCTGGGGTGAAGTGATGACAAGGAGTTGGAGCTAATGGCGGAAGTTACAACGAATATAGGGTTGAAGAAGCCGCTGGAAAGCGAATTTGTCAACATTCAAACCCTGAACGAAAATATGGATAAAGTCGATCAGTCACTGGGTCCTGTGGGAGACTTGCCTACGACGGCCAAAAATGCGGCTGGAGCGATATCGGAAATATACGATCAATTGGCTGATAAGCCTCATGAACAGTTGACGTTGACTCCTGGTGTTCAGATCGTCCAGGGCGGTGACGTTCCTGCTATCCTTCGCCCGACGATGCAGGGGCGGACCCTTGTTAATTTGTTGGGGCGGGATGGGAATTTTGATGAGCTGTCAGGGTGGACAACATATGGAGCGGTTTCGTTATCTACTCAAACAAATACGTTGATAATTGGAAAGTCAAGTTTGGAATTGAAGGTTGCTTCCGGAGATAGTCAGGCTTACGTTTATAAGCCGAAGGCCAATGCCAATATTGTTTCAGGAAAATACTATCTGGTGAGTTCCTACTTGAGCAATAACACGGGGGCAGGTTTAAGGATTGAATTATCAAGCTCGGATAAGAGAGTAAGCCAAAACTCAGTAGGATGGAAAAGGGTAGGATTTGTTATCACACCTTCGGAATATGCTAAAGCAACGAATTTAGCAATTGTTATTGAAGGTTCCCCAGGTGCTTATGGTTATGCAGATGGATTTATGATCAATGAGATCACGTCCGTTGAAGCAAGCGAGCCGATTCAGACTTTACTTCAAAAATACCCGTACGTAGACGACATGAGGCACGTAAATGCAGTCTATATCGAGAATAAAGGGAAGAATCTGATTCCTCCTTTTCCAGAGTGGAAAACGATTAATCCCAATGCTGACATCATTGAACCATATAAGATAGTTCTTACCGCACCAAACGGTTGGCAGACATCTAGAGTTGAAATTACTGTAACTCCAAGTACGACTTATTGTTTTACCTTGGGTGAGGGAAGTAATGGTGTAGCGAAAATACTTGGAGATGATGGTCATCTGTACCACGATGCACCTTATTCTGTGCCAATTATTTTTACTACAACCGAGACGCAAAAATTAATATATATAGATGTCTATAATACAGGGGGACAGACTGGGACATTTATCTTTGCTGATCCCATGCTTAACCTCGGCTCCGGACCTTTTCCGTTCGAGCCGCAGAAACCGTCCTACCTATATCTACCGAATTGCAGAATACGCTCCAACGTAGACGGCAGTGTAGCAGATCGGCTGTATACGGATGGACAAGGCAAACCGAGGGTGACAAGGTGGTTCCGGGAGACGATATTGGATGGTTCACAAGCATGGCAATGGCATAATGATCGAGTTGGCTACAAAGAGGTACGGGTGACGAATCTCACGTCGGATGCTGTCTATCAGACAAAAACGGTTGTTAAATATGATGGAAAAATACTAAAAAGGCAACTTATCGGACTGACGTTAGAAGCAGAGGATAATGTGTTTGATGCCGATTTAGGTTTTAACCAAACTCTTTTCATTTCTGTTGCAAATGCCGATACTGGTTGGGGAGAATCCTATACTCCTATAGCTGATGAGGTTAAGGCTTATTTCAACGGGTGGAAGATGTATCCACAAGGAGGACTAAGCACCGACCAATTTATCTCAGGTACAAAACTTTGGTGTCGGAGGTCGGAAGTAGGTTTGACGTTGACAGATGTCCGTACCGTCGTGCCTACAGAAATTTCACCAAACTTCAGCCCCTACCGCCTAATGTACCAACTCGCCCAAAGCGTAGACGAATCTGTCACCTATGAAGGCTCCTTAATGCTACATGAGGGTGATAATCAAGTCGAGGTCGGAACAGGGATTGTGGTGAGGGAAACAGCAAATCCAACAACGATCAATGGAAAATATTTTATTAATGGTAGTAGTGCCGCACCAATGAAATATAGAGTCAATAAAATGGTTTGCATCTATAAGAATCAAGAAAAAGACGATTGGAAGTTTGCTAATCAACCTTTGAACGCCATATTGGGTCTTGGGTATGGAGAGACTCCAGCAGCTCAATTCGATAAAACTGGTGCATATAGCTCGACCTATCTTGCGCTCGACACCTACAAGATCGGTATCACCCCGCAAGTAGTAAACGCAGAGTATGTGCCGAACATTCGGGAGTCGGTCGAATCGCTCGTGCGGGAACTGGTAGAAGCCAGGACAGAAACATCCGTTTTGCAGAATACGAAGGAAAATAATCAGAAAGTAACTTTACCGATTAAGTGGATAAAAGCAACGTTACTATCTGATTGGAGCGGCGACTTTCACTACACTAAAGATGAAAACGGCATGGTTACTCTCCGATATGGTATAACTGTAGGAACATTAACACTGAACGCCCCCGTTATGTTTTTACCAGCGGGTTACTTTCCTGCAACCAATACTCCAATACCTACTTATAATAATAATACTGGTTCAGCGGGCTTGGGATTAACTATTAATGGTACGGTGGGCGGTGTGATAGTTTCGGGAACTACTAATTTTACAATGGGACATCTTATCTACGGTAGTATCACGTATAAATCATTCAGTTAAAGGAGGTACCGCCAAAATGAAAGAAGCCATAAAAACAGACCTTAACGGCTTTTACGTCGAACCGGTCATCGTACCACTCTCGCAAACAGGCGTAACAGAGATTCTAGAGATAGCGCCATCCGAAATGGAAGAGGCTCTAACTGGCTACATCGTCGCCGAGAAAGTCCCAGAAGGGCTGTTTACGCCCCGATGGGATTTTTCTAACTCGACGTGGATTGAGGGGATGGAACAGGAACAGATCGATGAGATTCGGAATGCGCCAAGGCCGTTGTCGCCCGAAGACAGAATTGCGCAGCTTGAAGCGGAGAGCGTCGAGGTGATGCTAGGACTGACGGAAATCTATGAAGCGCTGGCAGAGACGAATGCGGCGCCGCGGCTGCAGAAGCTGATGAGTGTGTTTTCCTCCGCGAAGCGATAGGCTCCGATAGAATCATACGGCTATCCATCCACAAATAAGGAGATGAAGAAACATGGCCCAAATCTACGCCAATCTGATCCGCAAAGGCATCAAAACGCTTGACGAAGTTCCGGAGTCCAAAAGGGCGGAAGTGGAAGCTATTTTAAGCAGCGATGCCTAGTAGAGCGATTCCGAAATAACGTAATGAAATTCACCTGGAGATGTGCAAGACGACTGGCCAAGCTTAGAGCGTCCAACCGCGAGATTGAACGGCTGCAAGCGTACTAGCCAAGCTTAGAGCGTCCCACCGGCGATTTTGCGCGGCTGCAAGAGTGCTGGCCAAGCTTAGGGCGTCCAACCCGCGATATTGAACGGCTGCAAGCGAACTGGCCAAGCTTAGAGCGTCCAATCGCGATATTGAACGTCTGCAAGCGTACTAGCCAAGCTTAGAGCGTCCAACCATGATATTGAACGGCTGCAAGAGTGCTGACCAAGCTTGCAGGTTTCCGATGCTGGATTACGTTACTTTTGAGTCGCTCTACTAGTCTGCACAAATAGTATCGAAGACTGCTCAACTGCAACCTCAAACACAACAGGAACCCCTGCAACTAGCAGCCTATTTTTACAAAACTAAAACTACACCCAGGAGGTGTGACCCATGTCCAGCGAAGAAGCGCGCGTGCTCTCGGAAATTCGGGAGCGCGTCGTTAGGTTGGAGACGAAGATCGATGCGATGACCGATGTCCGCGATACGGCGGAGGCGGCGAGAGACACGGCGCTTGAAGCGCTGCAGTCGACGAGGTCGGCGCATCTGCGGATTGACGAGATTGCCGATAATCAGCGTTGGCTGTGGCGGACGCTGGTCGGGGCGATTATCGCAGCCGTGATTGCGGCCGTGACCAACCTGCAAGGAGGTTGAATACACTATGGACAAACTGATCTCTATGACCGACGAGGTGGCTCTTCTCGCTCCGATCGTTGCCGCCTATGTAGGCGTCGTGAAGGAGTTTCGCGTGCCAAGCCGCTATTATCATCTCGTCAGCCTGCTCATTGCTACTGTATTTATACTCGTTCCCCAGCATGTTCAGCAGACGCTCGCGACGATTTCCATTATCGGACTGACGGCGTCGGGCGTCTATCATTTTACGAAGAAGAGAGAGGTGCAATCAGATGGTCAAGCTCAGCAAAACGGAGTTTATCGCCACACTGGCGCCGATCGCGATACGAGTTAGGAAAGAGGGCTCCCCCCTGTTTCCTTCCGTGCGGCTTGCGCAAAATCTGCTCGAGACCGGGGGAGTCATCCATCCGTGGTACAATCTCGGCGGAATTAAGGTAGGCAGCGGTAAACCGAATGGTTACTGGAAAGGCCAGTATGTGCGCAAAGGGACATGGGAGGTCGAAAATGGGACGAGAGTCGATACGACGGCCCTTTTTCGCGCCTATGACAGTATCTATGATTTTTACAAGGATCAGGATCTGCTATTCCAGCTTACCCGTTATGAACGTGTGAGAAAATCGACAACACCCGAAATGCAAGCCGAGGCGCTGCGTCTGTGCGGCTATGCGACGGATCCGCAATACGGATCGAAGATCGTCTCGCTAATCAACGCCAACAAGCTCAAGCGCTACGACGAGGAAGCCGCCAAGCCCGATCCGGTAAAGCCGCCTACGAAGTCGCCGGCGTCTGAACCGGAGCCGCTGCCGATTCCCGTTCGTCTGAACGGCGAGCTCCTGGCGGAAGGCCGTCTCATTTCCGGACAGACCTGGGTAGCCGCCAGAGTTGTCGGCGAAGCGCTGCAGCTCAAAATCGGCTTTGCCAACAAAGCCGTCACCGCGAATGGCAAGTCGCTTTCGACATTGTTGTTCGGCAGCGTAGGATATGTTCCGATAAGAGAATTGGCCGCTGTCCACGACAAGGCGAAGATCGTCTGGAGTGCGGCCGATACGTCAGTCGACATTAAGACGACGCCCTAGTCACGTCCCTGCATATTAGGCGTCAGTACCCTCCCAAGCCTCCTCTGCATATGCTATAGGCAATTCTACTGCCCGCAAACTGCAACCGCAATCGCGACCCGCGCAGGCGGCATAACCTGGAGGGGGCTGACCCGATATGTCGCGCATTCCGAATTTTCCGCAGAGCCTGCTCGATGAGCACAAAAACTGGCATCACGCCCGGCACAACGTCGATATCAACAACCCGCCGCCCGGCTACGGGCTGCAATTTTTGCAATTTCACCGGGATTTTATCGGCCGTGCTCAGGCCTGGTATCGCGAGAACGGTTTAGATCCCAGGCTGCTCGAAGCGTGGGTATCCGTTCCCGAAGCGATCCGCAGGTCGCCCTGCTATAATCAGGCGGCGGAAGCAAGAATTCTGTTCCAGCCGGAGTCGTTCGCGAGCGCCGACGAGCTTGGACGATTTATCGAATCGTCGAACCTGCACGGCTGTATCCATCAGGAAGCTGCAAGATTGTACGGAGAGCCCGAGCTTAACGATTTCGACTTCGCTCCTCGCTATACGGAGTTTTACAACATTCACAATATGATTGATCGTTGGTATCGCAACTGGGAAGGGCTTGGCCGTTTTCGAGCGGATGGCGGTTACTGGTACGGTTCGTTCGAAGGAAAAGGCGACGAGATTCTGTTGTACAATTCCTTGTTCGGAGACTGGTGGCTAGGAAAGCTGAGCGAAAATCCTTCGGAAGGGGAGCGCTCCAACGAAATCCGCGTGGAGTGGAAGTCGATCGGGGATAGCCGCAAATTCGGGCCGATGAACGACGGCCGTCGTTTCCGCATCTGGGATGCGGACGGGGACGGCAAGCTTGAAGTGCTGTTTCAGCATCCGCAGCAGGGCGAATGGGTAGAGGGCAAAGTTCGGAACGGACGGATCGGCTGGCAGCCCGTCCGGCTTATTGCCGAACGAGCGCTTGCAGAAACTTGAATATGGAGACGTAGTAGCTCAAATCCCGCTTGACGAAAGAGCTGCGGGCGACTTCGACTTCCGCTGCCTGCAGCTTGCCCTCGCGCAGGGCAACGCCGCGTGCGTGGACAAGCTCTCGCCGACCTTCTATCAGTTCGATCAGTTCATCTGCATCCGCCTCGTACAATCCGGCGACTTCTTCCTCCTGCAGCCGGAACTCCGTCAGCTTCATAGCTACTTCCAAGCCATAGACGCGGCTGATCTCGTTGTCGATGTAAGCTGCTCCCCCGACAACCCCGGAGCCTTGCTCGCGAACGACTCCGAACTCGCTTAGACTCTCGAAGCCAACTTCCAAGCCGAGCTCTTCCTGCAGTTCTCGAACGATCGCTTCCGGCGTTTCGCCAGCCTCCAGATGGCCGGCCGCCGTAATGTCGAAGCAGCCGGCGCCGGTGTCTTTGTTGGCCGAACGCTGCTGGAACAAGATTTTGGCGGCGATCCGCCCCTCCCGATCCTCGCGGCGAACGAGCCAGCAATGGACCGTATGATGCCATAGCCCAAGCCGGTGCGCTTCCTTGCGTTCGGCGGTGCCGATCCAGACGTCGTGTTCATCGTAGATGTCGAAAAGTTCCGTCAACGCTCTTTACCCGTTAGTTGGGGAGGCTTGTCCAACCGGCTTAACTTCAGAGGTGCAGTGGGAGCAGCGGGAGGCCGCCTTAGGAATTTCGGACAGGCAGTAAGGGCATTCGCGCGTCTTCGATTCGACAGGAGCCGGCGCTTCCGCTTCCTTTTTACGATTGAGCTTGTTAATCACCTTAACGAGCAGGAATACGCATAGGGCAACTAGCAGGAAATCGATCAGAATGTTGATGAACGCCCCGTAGGCAATGACTGCGGCTCCGGCTTCGCGCGCCTGGTCGAGCGATTGCGGCACTTTGCCGCCATCCAACGTTTTGGACGGATCCAGATTCCAATACAAGTCTTTGAAGTCCACATTTCCCAAAAGCTTACCAATAGGAGGCATAACAATATCGTTGACGAGCGAGGTCACGATTTTGCCGAAAGCTGCCCCGATGATCACGCCGACGGCAAGATCCACGACATTGCCGCGCATGGCGAACGTTTTGAATTCATTAAAAAAAGATTTAATCATACCGTACCTCCCAAATTTTAGGGTTTATTTGAAAAGGAATTCGCTGGCACTCGTCGAAATGCTTATAAAGCAAAAAGCACCTGACGTCAGATTATGCGAGGGGTAAACAATGAACGGTTCCGTAGCCTCATGGCCTCCTTTTTTTCTGCTGCTGGCACTGTTAATTAGCATACTCGCATCTTATACCATGTTTAACTTTATTGGCAACCTCAAACGTTCAAACGGAACGTTCCGTCAGTTCTGGCTGGCAGGGGGGGCTTTTGTGTTCGGGTTGGGGCTGTGGGCGAAGCATTTCGTGGCCTTGCTGGGCGACCAGGAGCCGATTATTTTCACATGGGTGATGCCGGTTACGTTGATGTTCATTATCTTCTTCTCCTTGATGGCTTTCGTGATGCTGACCCTGCAAGGAGTATTGAAGTATCGCTTACTGTACGGCAGCTCGATTCTCGCCTTTGGGATCGCCATTCTGAATTATTTCAGCGTGTTCGGCCCGCGGATCGAGCGTCTGGACATCGAGCCGGGCAAGCTGTTCCTGTCTCTGCTCATGCTGTTCGTCGGCACGTTTCTGGCGTTCATGGTGGCGGAATCGACGTTCAGGTTTCGGGAGCTGATGGCGAGCTTGCTTCTGGGGACGTTGGTCGTCGCGCTCCAATTGTTGGGGACGCAGGCGCTCAAGGTGGAGTACTCCTCCGGCATCTACAGCACTTCGGACAAGCTGACTCAGGATATTAACTTCCTGGCGTTGATTCTCGGTTTGGGAGCGCTGCTCATCCTCGTCTCCACATTGATTACCTGGTACATCGATAAGAGGCTGAACCAGATGGACGAACGGTACAGACTGCTGGTGGAAAATTCTCTCGATACGATCGCCATACTGAAAGGCAATCGCTGGGGCTTCGTCAACGCCGCCGGGTTAAGGATGTTCGAAGCGGAGAACGCGAGCGATCTGATCGGAAAGTCCATCTACGCGTTCCTGCCGACGGCCGATCATAACACGATCAAGGACAGACTGCATAACCTGGTGTTCGTGGGCAGCAGCAAGCCGATCGAGCAAGAATGGTTTACGTTAAAAGGAAAAGTGCTGCACACCGAAATCGTGGAGACGATGACGACGCTCGACAACGAGCCGGCGATTCAGATCATCATTCGCGACATTTCGGAGCGCAAGAAGAACGAGGAGCTGTTGATCAATTCGGAGAAGCTGTACGTGGCGGGACAATTGGCTGCGGGCATCGCGCACGAAATCCGCAATCCGCTGACCTCGCTTAAAGGCTTCCTGCAATTGATCGTCTCGGGGAGAAGAAACAATAACAGCTATTACGATATTATGAATGCCGAGCTGGATCGGATCGAGGACATCGTAAGCGAGCTGCTGATGCTCTCCAAGCCGCAGGTGTACGAGCTGACGTATCAGGATTTGCGCGTGATGATGCGCGACACGGTCACGCTGCTGGAGGCTCAGGCTATTTTGCACAATATTGCGATTGAAGCGGAATACGGCACGGAGCCTCTCTGGATTTACGGGGTGGAAAATCAGGTCAAGCAAGTGTTCATCAATGTGATCAAAAACGCCATCGAGGCGATGATAGACGGAGGCTGGATCCGCATCAATCTGTCGCGCGAGCACGACGGCGTATTCGTTCGCATACGAGATGAGGGACCCGGCATCGGGGAAGACCAACTGGCGAAAATGGGCCAGCCTTTCTACACGACGAAGGAGAAAGGGACGGGACTCGGACTGATGGTCAGCTACAAAATCGTAGACAACCATCAGGGCAAGATCGACGTGAAGAGCGAGCTTGGCAAAGGCACGTTGTTCGAAATTACTTTGCCCTTCCGCTACCCGGAGGCCGAGATCAAGAAATCCAGCTGACCCGGGCGAATCGCTGTGCGAAGCGGGGTTTGACCGGCGGGTTCCCCGTCTCCGAAGGCGAGCATAGGAGGCGAGGCTTCGATCGCGGCCTCGCTTCCGGACAGCAGCGTTACATACTGCGTCCAACGCACATGTTGGCCAAAGAGCACAGTGGGGAAAATCATGAGAAAACGGGGCACGCTGCAGGCGTGCACGACGCATAGATGAATAAGCCCGTCGTCCGGTTGGGCGGATGGGCTTATTCGCAATCCGCCGCCATAGGTTGGAACGTTGGTGACGGCGGACAGCCAGCACCTCTCGAAGCGGCGGGTCTTTCCGTCGACCGTGACCGTTACGTCGCGGGGGTTGAACCTGCCGAGCGTGCGCAACAGGCCGATGACGTAAGCGAGAGAGCCGAGACCCAAGCGGTTGCACCACTTTTTGTAGGCCGATCCGTTCACGTCCGCCGCCACGGCCGCATCCAGCCCAATGGCGACGGCGGTCAGCGTGAGCTGAGATTGTTCATTCTTGGCGGTCGTATCCAGCAGATCGATTTTTTGCGTATGTCCGTTCAAAATCAGCGCCAGGGCACGGTCGGCGTTCTTCGGAATGCCAAGAGCGCGAGCTGTGTCGTTACCCGAGCCGGACGGAATAAGGCCAAGCGGTACGCCTGAGCCCGCAAGGGCGGGAAGCAGGCCGTGCAGCGTGCCGTCGCCGCCGACTACGGCCACGGCGATCAAGCCGCCCCGTTCGATGCGTTCGCGAACGAGCCCGCGGGCCTGCTCAGCGGAAGAAGTCGAGACGCGCTCATAGGCGACGCCTTGCAGAACAAGCCGTGCCTCAAGGCGTTTCCATATGGAACGGCTGCGGCCATTGCCGGAGGTTTCATTGACGACGAACAGTATCAAGCTGCCAAATCCTCTCTGAAGAAAGCTGATCAATTCTCATTATAAGGGGAGGTCGGGCGGACGGGAAGGCGGACGTGCTATAATGAATTTATTTGGTTGGAGGAGTTCGTGATGGCAGAGCCGCTTAAGGCCATTTACAACGCTGCTTTTTTGAAGGCGTTCGGCGATAAAGTGAAACAAGCTTACGAAAAATTCGATGTCGAAAGGTTCCTTGCTCTCGTTCTCGGCGAGGGATGGGAGGGGCTGGAGCTCAAGCAGCGAATGCGCAGAATTACGGAGAGTCTGCGACAGACGCTGCCCGAAGACTACGGCAAAGCGCTCGATGTGCTTGATGCAATTGCGGACGAATGCCGCGGTTTTCCGTATTTGTTCTTTCCTGATTTTGTAGAGAAGTATGGGCTAAACGATTGGGAGAGGTCGATGCGGGCGTTGGAACGCTACACCTGCGGCTCCAGCGCCGAATTCGCCGTGCGGCCGTTCATCAAGCTGGATCAGGAGCGAATGATGGCGCAGATGCTGGAATGGAGCGCGCATCCCGACGAGCATGTGCGCAGGCTGGCCAGCGAAGGCTGCCGACCTCGCCTGCCGTGGGGAGAGGCGCTTGGCGCGCTGAAGCGGGACCCTGCTCCGATCTGGCCGATTTTGGAACGGCTAAAAGCGGATCCGTCGGAATACGTTAGACGCAGCGTAGCGAATAATCTGAACGACATCTCGAAGGATCATCCGCAGTTGGTGCTTGACCGCGCGAAAGCTTGGCAAGGCAGCGATCAAGGGACGGACTGGATCGTTCGCCATGCCTGCCGCGGGCTGCTGAAAGCCGCCAATCCCGAAGCGATGGCCCTATTCGGTCTGGCCCCGTTGGGGGATATAGAGGTGCTGGAATGGGAGATTCATCCGGCCAGACTCTCGATCGGAGAGGCGGTGGAGTTCCGATACGGGCTGCTCGCTCCCACAGGGGACGAAGTGAAGCTGCGGCTCGAATTAGCCGTATTCTTCCCGCGCTCGAACGGCAAGCTATACCGCAAACTGTTTAAGCTTAGCGAGAAAAGTATTCCAGGCGGTGCGTACGTTCAAGGCGGGAGAGGGTTTTCCTTCGCCGATCTGTCGACTCGCCGACACTACCCTGGCGTACACCGAATGGCGCTTGTCGCGAACGGACGGGAAGTCGCCTATGCCGAGGTAGAGCTGACGGCCGACACGGAGCAGGGAGGGGCGCAAGCATGACGATCGGAGCACGCGTGCTGAAGACCGGCCTTGCGGTCGCCATCGCGCTGTGGGTCGGCCAACTGATCGGCCTGGAATCCCCGCTTATCGCGGCCATTGCATCGATCTTCACGATTCAGCCCTCGATCTACCGTTCGTGGATGCAAATGCTGGACCAGGTTCAGAGCAACGTGCTTGGCGCAATTATCGCGATCGGCGCGGTGTGGCTCGTCGGCAATACGCCGATTCTTGTCGGACTTGTCTGCATTGGCGTCATTCTAATCTGCATTCGTTTGAAGGCCGAGGACACGATCGCTTTGACGCTGGTCACCGTCGTCGTCATTATGGAGGCTCACTCCCAAGGTTGGATGGTCGCCTGGGATCGCTTGGCCGCTATTTTGACCGGGATGGTATCCGCATTTGTCGTGAACGTCAGCATCGCTCCGCCCCGCCATCGTTCGCGATTCGTGAAGCAGGTCGAAGAAGCTCAGGCGCTGCTGTCCCGGCTGCTTCGCACTGTAATCTCCAACGAGCTGAAGGAGAGCGTGTACCGGAAGGAGCAAAGCGAGCTGCGGACGAAAATTCGCAAGCTTGAGGATTACTACGATATGTTCGCGGAGGAGAGAGTTTGGCGGAAGGAGGCGCGGCTGAAGCGGGTCCGGCTGCTGGTCGTATACAAGGGGATGCTCGCCGCTCTGGAGCGGGGCTACGCGCTGATCGAAGCGGTGGAGGAGCAGTACTGGGCCGTGTCCACGCCGAAATCCTGGAACCGGCTCATCGATCGGGAGATCGAAGCTCTGTGTGCCTATCACGAGCAGCTGCTATGGAAATGGGACGGGAAAATTAAGCCCGGAGCTTCCTCGGCCGCACCTCCGCCCGAGGCTTCGATTTTGCTGACAGAGCTGATCGACGGGCAGATGGAGAACGACCGGCCCGCTCGTTGTCGTATGCTGGTGATTTCAGGGGCGTTGTACAGCTACGAGGAACGACTGCGGAGGCTGGACAAGCTGATGGAGCAATGGTTTCAGCGCAGGCTGGAAACCGGCGAACAAGAGGACAGACAGGAGCGGTCGTTATTCTCCCGCTTGAACGAATAGCTATACGAAACGCCCAACCGGCGGAGATCATTCGCAGCCGGTTGGGCGTTTGATTTACTTCTTGCCCGGAGCCATTTGGCGGCGGGGGTGGTCGATTTTGCCGATTTTGTCCGTATCGTTCTCCTTCGGAACGAGTCGAGGGTCCGTTCGGCCTTCGTGGTGATTATCGAAGGCGAATTCGGTGAGCGTCCATTCCGTCTCTCCGAGAATAAGATCGGACGGGAATACGTCTCCCCGCTGAAGCTTCTGCGCTTGCCCGGCTTCGTTCTCGTACACGCCGTCCACTTCTACTTTTTCTCCCGACATCGGGTCCATTCTTTTCGCTTCGCTCATCGCGTTTGCCCCCTCACAATCCGTGCTTCGGAACGGCGGCTCTGTCGGCCTCGGACTGCAGCCGCTTCGCCGCTTCCTTGCCTGCTCCGGTCCGATCCGCCTCAGACTGGGCTTTGCTGGCCGTTTTCTGCTTGTCGGAAGGCTGTTTGCCGGACATGACCATTCCCTCCTTTGACATTCGAAATGCCTGTTTAGGATTCCACGGGAAGAGGGACGTTATGCTATCTCGTTCACTGATAACGGCTTTCCAGCTTGCGTCCCCCCAGCCACATCAGGAAGACGAAGGAGACGGCAAAGACGATGCGCCACGGCTGATCGGCCATCGCCTGCAGATCATGTCCGAGAAAGCTCAGGGTGAAGATCATGACGGCTTTGCCCAGACCCATTGCCGTAAGGAACGTATGGAACGGAATTCGCGACATGCCCGAGGCGATATTTACGATGACGGAAGGAGAGAACGGGAAGCAGGCCAACAGGAAAATCGGGGTAAAGCCTTTGCGCTCTATGTACTCAAAAAATTTTTTAGATTTCGGAAATCTCGCGCGAATCCGGTCGCCGTAGCGATTGCCCAGACGCCGGGCCAGCGAGAAGACGAGCAGCGCGCCAAGAGTGACGCCGATCCAGGAGTACAGGAAGCCCCACCACATGCCGTAAGCGGCCGCGTTGGCAACGATAAAGACGACAAGCGGCAGGACCGGAAGAAGCGCTTCGAGAAAAGGAAGCGCAATGCCCGGCAGCGGTCCGAATTGCGAATAACGGTGCAGCAGCAGCTCGATCTCTTCGAGATTGAAATTTCCATTAAACATTGCACAAGCAGCTCCATTCGACTCGTCTGACGGACTTCAATTCGACTATTGCGCCTCCTTCGCTGCAGCGGGCGAAGCTTCGCCCCTGAACAGTCGGAAAGGAAAGAATACATAAAACACGCTGATGACGATAAATAAAACTCCGGCGATGCCGATTACCGAAGCTTCGCTGTAACGGGTAGCAATCAGCCCGCCGACGACAGGACCGATCATGCCGCCAATGCCTTCCACTGTAGAGAATACGCCCCATCCGAGCCCTTGCTGACCTGGCGGAACATAAGCGGCCAGCAGAGCGTTCCATGCGGGCAGCACGGCGGAATAGGAAACGCCGAGCACAAACGCCCAGAACAAAGCAAGTCCAAGCGGAGGATGCAGGGTGAGCGCGAACAGAACCAGGCCGAACGCCAGAAAGCCGACGATCAGGAACCACTTCTTGCCGAACATATCGGAAAGCTTGCCCATCGGGATCAGCCCGATAACCGTGCAGCCTCCTCCAATCATCAACAGAATGGAGTAATGCGTGGCGGTCATATCAAGCGCGTTAACCGCAAAGCTTGGCAGAATCGGAAGCAGCATGCCCGCCCCGAGCGTCTGCAGAACCATTCCCGGAAGCAGCGGCTTCATTTCCCTCAGGCGTTTGCCTAGAATGGAGAGCTGCTTGCGGAACGGTACGACGTCGATATGAACGTTGCGGCCTCCCTTGATCATTAGCGACAGCAGCCAGGCGGCCAGAGAGACGCCGACCATCACCCAGTAGCTAACCGCCAGATCGTAGTCGAGCAGCAGGTTGATGACGACGGGGCCGCTGCCCATGCCGACGAGCCAGATCGTATACAGAAAGCCCATCTGTGTAGCGCGTTGGTCCTCGTTGATTTTGGTCAAACAAACGATCCAGACCGGCGAGATGCCGATTCCATACAAGGCCGCCGCCGTAATAAATACCCAAGGGATGTCTGCGAACTGCATGGCGGCGATGCCGATCAGGGAGCATAATGCGCCCACGCTGATAACTGTGCGAACGGACAGACGATCCAATAAGTAGCCGATTGCCAGCTTTAGTCCTGTATCAGTTAAATAATGTGCGGTTATGGCTGCTCCGATAACATCCAAATTAAGGCCGAGCGCTTTATCGCCATAGATCGGCATAAAGCTGATCAATGCCGCTCCCCTGACGAATTCGATTAAATACAGAATGGTCAGATAGAGAAGCATATCCGTGTGAAGCAGCGATTTAAGGGATGACTTGCTCACAAGCAGTTCTCCTTTTCATAACGGGGACATCTTCCATTATATTCAATTGTTGAACAATATCCAAGGCGATCGTGTCCGAGGCGTTCGGTTTGCGCAGCGAACGGACCGCTTGAAGCATCTGCTCGCGAAGCCGGGAGTTCTCAAATCTTTCCGCTATCGCATTCGTTAATTGACCGATCGATCTACAGATGACGGCGGCGCCTTTGTTCTCCAAATAGCGAGCGTTGTTATACTCCTGTCCCGGTACGGGACGATAGAGAAAAATCGGCAGCCCGACGGCTATGGCTTCCGATAAAGTCAATCCGCCCGGCTTGGTAACAATGCAGGAGGCCGCAGCCATCCAATCCTGCATTCGCTCTACGTAACCCAGTACGGTCACGTGAGGATTTTCTTCAAGCTGTGCCTCAAGCGCCTGACGGAGCGCCTGATTACGACCGCATATCAGGACGACGCGAACGCCGCATCGAGCGGTCAAGCTCCTGCACATTCCTGAGACGTTCACTGGCGACATTCCGACAGAAGCCATAAATAGCACGGTCGGTTTTCCGACAGGGGGCCTCGTTGCGGCAGACAATGCCTGAAATTCGGGGCGGATCGGAATGCCTGTCGCGGCAACCCTCCGCTGCTCGACGCCCAGCTCGCAAAGCTGTCGGTGCATGTCGTCCGTCGCGACGTAGTACTTATCGATCTCCGGATGAACCCAGCGCAGATGCAGATCGAAGTCCGTAATGACGTTAAACATCGGAATTTTGCGGCGCATTTTATGCATGACCTGCGGGCAAGCCAGAGTCGGAAACGTATGAATGATAGCGTCCGGACGCTCAGCCTCCACCATTTTCAACAATGCGGGTACTCCAAACGAATGCAGCCAGGAAGCGAATAGCGAATCCGGCTTCATCGTTTTGGTGCGCTGATATACCCAGCCGTATGCTTGCGGGAGCACGGAATAGCTTTTGTGATAGACGAAACGGCTTACCCCGTTCAGAACGGGATGCGATTCCTCCAGCAGATCGACCAGCTTAACCTCCGCGATGCCAAGCTTGGCGAAGCTTTGTTGAAGCGCGGACGCCGCTTGCCAATGTCCTTCTCCGAAACGGGCATACAAGATGAAAAATTTGCGCGGGTCGTTCATCATGCTCGCACCTCGTTTAGTCTCGTTAGTCGATGATATCGTTCTCCGTCCACTGTAACTCCCCAATGTAAAGTCGGAATAAAGGCTTAGGAGAAGGCACGTCAAAAATGTTGAAAACCCGTACTTATCATTTTGGGCGGAGGATCGAGGCGTTATGCGTCATTATGAAAAAAACGCTCTCTTGCGTGAGGAAAGGAAATGAGGGATCGGAGGTTGATAATGTAGGAGCGTTCGACTCGGAAGAGCGGAGTTCGATCGTGCTAAGCTTTCAGGCAACCGTATGCGATGAATCCGTTCTCACCATGACGAGCTGCTGACGCATGCGGGGCTGTATGCCCGGCTGTGGACGCTGCAGCAGCAAACAAGCGGCTAGCGCATATCGTCCTAGGGCGTGTATGCAAACCCGCTTAGGGGCATCTATCACCGCCTTTTCTCCCCCGGCTTCGTCACTTTTGCTTGACGTACCCCCGGTACGCCTTCACAAAAGTTCCTTGCATGGAACGAAAATTCGGCCATATCTGCTGTCCTCGGAGTATGCAGACACGCCCTGGCCGTTTGTTTGCTGCTGCTCAGCTTGCGGCCATAAGGCCGCAACATAGGGCATAAGCCGCTATCGGTTCAGCGAAACCTCAAATCAGCAAATTAAACAGCAGAGGGTCCTTGTTCAGCTCAATGAACTGGAACCCTTTGCTTTGCATGCGGTTCAGCAGCCCTTCGCAATCCTCCGGACTCTTAAGCTCGATGCCGACGAGCGCGGGTCCGTTCTCCTTGTTATGCTTCTTCGTATATTCGAACTGCACGATGTCGTCGTTCGGACCGAGCACATCGTCCAGAAATTCGCGCAGCGCTCCGGCCCGTTGAGGGAAATTGATCATAAAATAATGCTTCAGCCCTTCATAAATGAGAGAACGTTCCTTGATCTCCTGCATCCGGTCGATATCGTTATTACCGCCGCTGATGACGCAGACGACGTTCTTGCCCCGCAATTGTTCCCGATCCATCGCCGACAGCGCGGCAACGGTCAACGCTCCGGCAGGCTCGGCGACGATCGCATGCTCGTTGTACAGCTCCAGAATCGTTGTGCATACCCGTCCCTCCGGCACGACGACGATGTCGTCCAGCAGTTCCCGACAGATGGCATATGTCAGCTCTCCAACCCGCTTGACCGCTGCGCCGTCCACAAACTTATCGATGTCGGTCAGCGTAACGACCTGCTGCTCTTCGAAAGCTTGGCGCATCGAAGGGGCGCCCTCCGGCTCGACTCCGACGATGCGGGTCGCAGGGCTGATCGCTTTAATGTACGTGGACACGCCGGCCGCCAATCCGCCGCCGCCGATCGTCACGAGGAGCAGGTCGATGGACGGAGCTCCGCCCTCGATGATCTCTTTGCCGATCGTGGCGTTGCCGGCTACGATACGAGGATCGTCAAACGGGTGAACGAACGGCAGGTTTTCCTGTTCGCTGACGCGCACCGCTTCCGCATAGGCGTCATCGAACGTATCGCCGATCAAGCGGATGTCGACCCGGTCTCCCCCGAACAGTTTTACCTGATTGATTTTCTGCCTTGGAGTCGTTGCGGGCATAAAGATTATTCCGGGAATGTCCAGCTTGCGGCAGGAATAAGCGACGCCTTGGGCGTGATTGCCCGCACTGGCGCAGACGACGCCGCGGCTTCTCTCATCCGGGGACAGGGAAGCGATCAGGTAATAAGCGCCGCGGATTTTGAAGGAGCGGACAATCTGCTGATCCTCGCGCTTCAAATAGACGTTGCAGCCGAATTTGGCGGACAGCGCGGCATTGAATTGGAGCGGAGTAGGGGCGATGACGTCCTGCAGCACGCGGTGAGCGTTCAAAATATCGGCCAGCGGTACGGCATGATAATCGGATCGGGCATTCATAGAGCAATCTTCCTTTCGAATGGGAATTGGCGTATGAAATATAAAAAAACCGCCCCTGAAAAGGGACGGATCGTTATCCGTGGTACCACCCTCGTTCCCGATTTGCAAATGAAAAAATGCAACGTCAGGCGCTCGAATGTCGTATAGTGTATATACGACTTCCCGTAACGGGGGGAGCCGTCGGCGCCTACGAAGCTCGGTTCGGCGTCGCTTCTCGGGGAGGATATTGCCATCGGACTTCGACCGTCGGCTCTCAGCGTCGCACCGACTCTCTGGAGGTCGAAGGGCCCGAACAACTTGTTCCCGTCGTTGAATTTATTATTGTTATACGCTTCTCATTCCCCGAAGTCAACCCAAAAGGAGATTGCGATGAAAAAATTGTTGATCAGTCTGTTCGTGCTCGTCTTTCTCGCGGTCATAGCGGGAGTAGGAGCTCTCTATTACGTCAAGCCGGACAAGACTCTTGGTCTTGCCTACGATGAGGTGCCGCTCAAGGATCGCGCGATCGATATGGCCAAGAGGATGTCGCTGGATCTGATTTTAACCGACGACGATTTGAACAATTTGGCTAAGAAGTCGCTCGCCGACAATCCCTCAGTGGAGAAAGGCATCGTTGTAACGGGAGCGGAGTTTGCGCTCGACGGCGACAGGCTGATTGCCAACTTGAACGTTCTCTGGAAGGACTGGGTTCCCGCGAATCTGCAAATCACATACCGCTTGCGTTGGAAGGATCCGAATCTGGTCGCCGTCGTTCTAGAGGCGAAGATGAAAGACGTGCCGCTGCCGAAAGCGATGTTCTCCGAACGCGTAATTCCAATCGCGGATGAACTGCCCAAACCGCTGAAAATTGAAAGCATGAAGTGGGGCGAGGGAGAGGTCGGAGTGACGTTCCGCAAGCCGAGCCTGAAGGATTTGCAGCAGTTGATCGGCGGATAAAAGGTTTACGGACCATTCGAAATTTGGTTAAAATGCCGCCTTGTCCGAACTGCTGGTATAATAGGAGGGTCTAGGCGTGCATTGACTACATACAGAAAGATGGTGCGACAGTTGAAACGTTTGGCAATCGTATTGTTCGCGGCAATCGCGGCGTTAACGACGGCGGGCTCCGCGTCGGCGGCGACCGCAGGCAAATCGCCGGAGATCAGCGTCAGAATCAACGGCGAAGCCGTAGATTTCGGAAAAGATTTGCTGATCGAGAAAGGCAAAAGCTATGTAGAGTATGCAGCATTGTTCGAAGCGCTCGGTTACGAGACGGATCTGGACTCCTCCACGCAAATTCTTTATGCGGAATCGGACGATTATGAGATTCAAGCCTCCGCAGAGGCGGACATCGCTATCGTGAACGGCCGGACGGTGCCAAGCACGGGCGAGATGATCGAGCGGAACGGCAAAACGTTGATTGCGCTTCGCTTCGCGGGCACGTTAACCAACCACAATGTGCTGTGGAACGGTCGGGATAAAAGCATCTCGCTAGCGTTCCAAGGCCCGACCGAGGCGGACAAAGCTTCCGTAAACGAGCTGTTCGGCAAAATGCTGCTCGTAGAGGCCGCCGGAGATCCGGAAGGCATCATTCAACTGATGGCGCGAGACACGATCATGGACTTGGACGAAGTTCGTGCCAGCTTCGAGAAGGCTAAGACGAAGACCAATATCAATGAGTTGAAAATCCAAACTTTCAGCGGAACAAAGGCTGTCGTTCTCGCTATCGAAGATACGAAGAAGCTCAGCGGCGGCTTCTATCCGGACAATCTTGCTCAAGTTCGCTACACGCTCCACAAGGATTCGGAGGGCGCCTGGAAAATCTACAATGTAGAAGTGCTCGGACTCGAGTACACGAATATTCCGGGACTGTTCGAGCAGCAGGCAGCGCTGCCGGATGCGGATAAAGCGGCGATCGGGAAAGCGTTCGAAGATCAAGCGAAGGCGGCCAACGAGAAAAACGCGGAGGCATACGTCGCAACGCTGGCGGACTTTCCGGAGAAAGAACAATTAAAAGACGAATTGGCGCAGTTGTTCGAGACGGCGACGCTTAACGTCAAAGGCGAGCGTTGGACGGTTGTCGATTACGACGGCAAGAAGGGCACCGCATCGCTGCTAATTGAAATGGTTTCGGAGACGACGGCAGGCGGAGAGACGTACAAGAGCCGCTCCGTCGTGCTCAACGAAGCCGTTAAAGTCGACGGCAAATGGCTGCTTCAAGCGGAAGCGATCGTTCTTTCCAGCGAGCAATTATAATTCGGGCATCATCCGCGCTCTCCCGGCTTCGGGGGAGCGCTTTTTCTCGCCTTTTTTGCCGAAGGGGGCATATGCGAGACGGTTTGCCGAATAAATTTACCAGTGTCAGGTCTTATAAAGGGGAGGATCGCGGCATGGTCGAAACATTCGATGTTCGTTCGGACGACAGACGTTGGGTACGGAAATACCCGCTTCTCGTAAAGCCCTCTTGCGATTACCCGAAACACAATGTCGCCAAGCTCCTGATTGATGCGGCGGAAGCTTACCCTAATCGGGAGGCGCTCGATTTTCTCGGAAGAAGCTGCACGTATAAACAGCTGCTGCGACAGTGCCGCAAAATGGCGAACGCGCTAAGGTCCCTTCCGGTGTCCAAAGGGGATCGCGTCGCCATTATGCTGCCGAATTGCCCGCAGGCCGTTATCTCCTATTACGGGGCGTTAATGGCGGGAGCGGTTGTCGTACAGGCGGACCCGAGCAATACGGAATCCGAGCTTCAGCGACAGTTGGCCGACAGCGGAGCGACTACGCTCATTGCGCTTGACGAACGGATGCCTTGTATAACTAAAGCCAGGGAGCATACCGCTCTAAAGCATGTCGTTTTGACGACGTTGGGGGACGGATTGCCTTTCCCGTACAATCTGCTGTATCCGAGGAACAGGCGCAGGGAGCAGCCGAGCTTTAAGGTCGATTACAAAGGAGAAAAGGGATTAAAGCGATGGTCGTCTTTCGTCGGTCAGGCTAAAGCTTCGGCTCTGTGCGAGGAGGTGGATGCGGACGAAGATTTGGCGCTGCTTCAATACGCCGGAGGGGAGACGAACGAGTCGATAGGGGTTATGCTGACCCACGCCAATTTGTTGGCGAACACAGAGCAAATGAACGCTTGGAGCTATCGGCTCGAGGCCGGCAAGGAGCGGTTTTTGGCTGCGCTTCCTATGTTTCATGCTTTCGGTTTGAATGTGCTGCTCCACCAGGCCGTCAGCCGAGCGGCGACGCTGCTGCTGCTCCCGAGCTTCGAACCCGAGCTGGCGCTGGAGACGATTCGACGCCGCAAACCGACGGTTTTTCCCGGCGCGCCGGCGATGTTTATCGCTCTTCTGTACCATCCGCAGACGCAGGAAAACGAGTTTGCATCCGTCCGGCTTTGCATCAGCGGAGCGGCTCCGTTGCCGCTGGAAGTTCAGGAGCGGTTCGAGCGGCTGACGGCCGGGCAGATGATCGAAAGCTACGGCTTGACGGAGGCTTCGGCGGTGACGCATTGCAATCCGATTCGGGGCTTCCGCAAAAACGGGACGATCGGCCTTCCTCTTCCGGATACGGATGCGCGCATTGTCGGAGAGGCCGGCTGGGAGCCGCTTGCGCCTGGAGAAGCGGGAGAGCTTGCGGTTCGCGGGCCGCAAGTGATGAAGGGGTATTGGAACAGGCCAAGCGAGACGAAGGAGGCGCTGCAGAACGGTTGGCTGCGTACCGGAGATATCGGAACGATGGATGAGGACGGGTATTTTACAATAATCGGTCGGAAAAGAGACATCATCCTGACGGCCGGCTATCGCGTCTACCCGAGAGAGGTGGAGGAGGTGCTGTTTGAGCATCCCGCGATTAAAGAGGCCTTCGTCGTTAGCGTGCCGGACGCGTATCGCGGGGAGGCGATCAAAGCGCTTGTCGTCGCGAAGGACGGCTGGCAAGTGTCGGAAATGCAGCTCGACCGGTGGTGCAGGGAACGGCTTGCCGCATATAAGGCCCCCTCCAGCTACGAGTTCAGAGACAGCCTGCCGCTGACGCAGCTCGGCAAAGTCATGTCGGGCAATTGAAGACGCCTTCCTTTTTAGATATAATATTTGTAAATACGTCCTATATACTTTTCTTTTCTGACTAAAGAGGAAAGCGTTTACAATAGGAAGGGCGGCAGGAGGTGAGCGGGTTGACGGAACGGAACAGATCACGAATAGAAAGGGGGCCGCTGAAGCTCCGCGGGGAACGTCGGCTCCGCATGCCATTATCCGCTTCTATCGCGGGGATAGCGGCGTTTATGCTGCCTAGCCGCGCGTTCGCATCCGAAGCCCGGGTCATCAACAACGTTGCGCAAATGGGCACGCTTCCGCTGCTTGCGGCGCTCGGAATCGGAATTGCGGTCGCAGTATTCGCGGTCGTCGCGTTCTTGCAGATGACCGTCAAGGGCAAGGAGAATGAAGCGGCTCAGTCCGCAGGCAACGAATCTGAATCGGATGACGACCAGAGCTCCTCGAGCTGGAACGCCGAGGAGACGAGCGAGGACGAGGACAACGAGGAACAAGGGGAAGAGGATCATTCGCTTACCGACTACACGATTCCCATGACCCAATTGCTGCCGCTGCCTGGCGCAGCGGAGACCGCCGACGGTTCGGAGCCGATGCTATGCGGAATCGAGGGAGAGCATGCGGGCAGCTGTTTCCGTATTCTGAATCGCAGATTGACTATCGGACGGGACCCAGCGCGCTGCGCGATTTTATTTCCTTACGAAGCGTCGGATATCAGCAGGGTGCATTGCACGCTTAAGTACAGAGAAGATTCCCGGTTGTTTATCCTTGAAGATAACGGCTCGTCGAATGGTACTTTTTTAATCAACGGAGAGCGGTTGAAGCCTGGAGTTCAATACGAGCTTCATTCTGGAGAACGGTTTTCGCTGTCCGGCGAGAAGCATTGGTTCGAGGTTAGAGATGCGGAACGGGAATAGCGGCGAACGGCGCAACGAAGCAATGCTTGTAAATGGCTGTGCGTTTTGTGCTTTATCCCCCAGCCGATAAATGTTATAATCAAATAATGCAGGACGTTTTCTTATATGGCAACTAGCGGTGGAACATCGAGTTTGAAGGAAGAACCCTTGTAAGAGATTCAGGGAAGCCTAATCTCCAATTCTTCTCCGAATCGTCTCGAACGTAAGCCCAGGTCGCCGTGTGTGGCGACTGACGTTTATGCTTGTGGGTTCTCCGGTGGCGAATTACGCCTCCGTTCCGGCAATTAGGAACGGAATCATTCCACTGGGAGGGAATCGCATGGCCAAACGCAGCCACAACGAGGTTCAAGAAAGTTTGCGAGAACTGACGAGAATTTTCCGACCCAAAGATCCACGCAAGTTTGTTAAAGATTACATCCGCAAATACCGGATTACCGGCGGATACGAAGACGAATTGACGGTATTCGTGGAACGCGAGCTGACCAAATTGAACACTCCCGCCTCATAAGCGGTGAACAGACAATCGGCCTGGAGGGCGCATTGCGCCTCTCCGGGCTGTTTTTTTGCGGAAGTATCGGGGGTTGAGACAATTAAGGATTCGTCTTCTTTTTTAAATAGAGGGGAAGCGGAATTTCGTTGCCATTGCCGAAAGTGTAACCGACAAGGGTATTAAAGTCTTTCGTAAGCGGCGAGAGCGACTTTTTCATCCAAGCTTCTTTCGCGTATTCGAGCGACCGGTTGACGAATTCCCGATTGGCGGAAATGTGCACCTCTTGAGCCCTAGGAAAATGCTTGCGCACGGTCGTCCCGATCACTTGGCGCAATTCGGTGGACAGGTCGCTCGCGTCCTTATGCGTATAGTACGAATTATAAGGCGTCGCGACTTGGCGATTGTCCCATTTGGAGCTGCCGTTGGTGACATTGTAGACGCCCTCGGTCGTTCCCGTGTTGTCTTGCTCCCGGCCGCGAGCGTCGCCGTTTGCCTTTGTTCCGGTTGCTGACCAGTCGGTCATAATGGCCACGTACGCGTTTTTGTCCGTAACGAACACAAGCGCGGTGTTGATGCCGGGCAGAGACGCCACTTTGTTCGAAAGCGCCGAACTGTATTCGAAATAACGGTTTTCATGCTGCTTCGGATTGGGGGTTAAGGAGCCGTAGGATCGCATTTGAGACATTTTCGGATCGTTGGCCGTCCGGCTTGAGTAATCCTGAGCGCTTTTCTGGAAATAAGATTTGTAATTGCATGCGGTCAGCGATGCGAGCAGCAGAGCGATTGCGGCAGCCGCCGAGCATAAACGTTGGGCCGTTGTCATTGACAACCCTCCTTGACAAATCGTTATCGTATAGACTTCGATCGAAGCGGGCAAAGTATGCGCGCAGAAGCGCACATAAAAAGCGGACGAAATGGAAAAAAGAAGTTGAGGAAGAATACGGCTTCAATCCCGGCTATAATGAACGTATGTCAAGCGCGAATCGCACTTTGAAGGATCCTTTAAGTATGCGAAATCCTTAGAATGGCGGCCTTTTTGACAGTTTTAAGAACAATTTGTGAACTGTTCTGTGAACATTGACAAAAAGGAGGAACAATCTTTATATTTATTAGAGTACTTGTAGGCAGGAGTTTGGAAAAAAACCGCTGCATCGCGGATTTTTCGGACTCGAGGGTGAAATGTGGATTGCTTGGTCCAACAGGTGTACATGTGGAGAACGTCTGCCGGACAGGCATGCGTTTTTCTATGAAAATGTCAAAATGGAGTTGATATGATGAAACGGTGGCCTGTAATGAAGCGGTTGCTGCCGCTGATGACGGGACTCGTGCTGCTGCTGACAGCATGTGGAAGAGAAGACCTCTCAACTCTGAATCCGCAAGGACCGGTAGCTGAGAAACAATTCGAATTGATGAAACTGTCCATTGGCATTATGACATTGGTCGTTGTCGTCGTGTTCGCTATTTGTATTTACGTTCTGATCCGCTTCCGCCGCAAGAAAGGCGATAAAGCGATTCCAAAGCAAGTGGAAGGCAACCACAAGCTGGAAGTGATCTGGACGGTTATTCCGATCATTCTGCTGCTTATCTTGGGAGTGCCGACGATTCAGAACGTATTCGGCTTCGCCAAAGATTACAGTAAGGATAAAGACGCCGTACAGGTTAAGGTTACGGCTCACCAGTACTGGTGGGAGTTCGAGTATACGGATTACGGCATTACGACCGCTCAGGATCTGATCGTTCCGACGGGCAAGAAGATCTCCTTCGAGCTGGCTGCTGCCGACGTTAAGCACTCGTTCTGGATTCCTGCAATCGGCGGAAAAATGGACACGAACCCGGGCTCGACCAACAGAATGTTCCTGGAGTTCCCTAAAGAAGGCGTATTCCGCGGCAAGTGCGCGGAGCTGTGCGGACCTTCTCACGCATTGATGGAATTTAAGGCCAAGGCTGTTAGCCCTGAATCGTTCGACCGTTGGGTTGCGTCGATGAAGGCTCCTGCGGTTATGCCTGCTGATGCGGAGCTCGCCGAGAAGTTTACCGCTCAGTGCCTTAGCTGCCACGCGGTAGGAGAGAACGGCGGCAACAGCGCGCCGAACCTGACCGGCCTCGGCAGTCGCGAGACGGTTGCCGGCATTCTGTTCAACGACGAAGGCGGCGGCATCGAGCAGCACCTGAAGGATTGGATTACCGATCCGCAGAAGGTCAAGAAAGGCGCGATGATGCCTGGCGCACAAGACTTCGATTTGACGCAGGAAGAGATTGCAGGCATAGCCAAGTATTTGGCTGAATATAAGCTTGACTATTAATCAGCGGGAACTGAAGGAGGTACGTGGCCTTGGCAGCAGCACATGCACATGGACACAAGGTCAAGCGCTATAGCGGCTTGATGGATTGGCTGACGACCGTCGACCACAAGAAGATCGGCATCCTGTATTTGATCGCGGGATTGTTCTTCTTCCTGATCGGCGGATTGGAGGCGGTCATCATTCGGATTCAGCTGCTTAAGCCGATGAATGATGTCGTCGCCGGTGACACTTTTAACGAATTGATTACCATGCACGGAACAACGATGATCTTCCTTGCGGCGATGCCGCTGTTGTTCGCATTGATGAACGCGGTTATTCCGCTGCAGATCGGCGCGCGCGACGTTGCGTTCCCGTTCTTGAACTCCCTTGGCTTCTGGACGTTCTTTTTCGGCGGATTGCTGCTTAACCTGAGCTGGTTCGCGGGTGCGGTTCCGGATGCGGGGTGGACGTCTTATGTACCGCTCGCTGGTGAATACTACAGTTCAGGCAAAGGGGTCGATTACTACGTCCTCGGTCTGCAAATAGCCGGTATTGGTACGCTGCTCGGCGGTATTAACTTTATGGCGACGATCATCAACATGCGCGCTCCCGGCATGACGTTCATGAGAATGCCGATGTTTACTTGGGCGATTTTCATTACGTCCGCTCTGATCGTATTCGCTTTCCCTGCCTTGACGGTAGGCTTGGTCGCACTCATGTTCGACCGGTTGTTCAACGCGAATTTCTTCGACGTTGCCAACGGCGGTAACGGCGTACTCTGGGAGCATATTTTCTGGGTGTTCGGTCACCCCGAGGTATACATCCTGATCCTTCCGGCTTTCGGAATTATTTCCGAAGTCGTCAGCACGTTCTCCCGCAAGCGTCTGTTCGGCTACAGCTCGATGGTATTCGCGACGGTACTGATCGCGTTCCTCGGGTTCATGGTATGGGCTCACCACATGTTTACGACAGGACTCGGCCCGGTAGCCAACGGTTTGTTCTCGATTGCAACGATGCTGATCGCGGTTCCGACCGGGGTTAAAATTTTCAACTGGCTGTTCACGCTCTGGGGCGGCTCGATTCGCTTCAATACGGCGAGCCTGTTCGCAATCGGATTTATTCCGACCTTCGTAATGGGCGGCGTAACCGGCGTAATGCTCGCATCCGCGCCGGCCGACTATCAGTACCATGATACGTATTTCGTCGTGGCCCACTTCCACTACGTAATCGTCGGCGGTCTGGTTCTCGGTATTTTCTCCGGCTTGCACTACTGGTGGCCGAAAATGTTCGGACGCGTTCTGAACGAGAAGCTTGGCCAAGTTACGTTCTGGACATTCTTTATCGGATTCCACATGACGTTCTTCATTCAGCATTTCCTTGGTTTGCTGGGCATGCAGCGTCGTGTATACACGTACCTGGGCGGTCAAGGCTTCGACAACATGAACTTCATCAGTACGATCGGCGCGTTCTTGATGGGGATCGGGACGATCGCATTCGTGATCAACATCTTCATTACTTGGGCGAAGCCGCGCAATGCGTCCAACGACCCGTGGGAAGACGGACGTTCGCTCGAATGGACAATTCCATCACCGCCGCCGGAATATAACTTTAAGCAGACTCCGCTCGTTCGCGGATACGATGCTTGGTGGAAGGAAAAGATGGAAGGGAAGACTGCGATGACGCCGGCCGAACCGGTTGGCTCGATTCACATGCCTTCTCCGTCGATTCTGCCGTTTTTTATGAGTATCGGATTGTTTATCGCCGGCTTCGGATTTATGTACGACCATTTGATCGTTGCAGGCGCTGGTTTGGCAATTACGCTAAGTTGCATGGCTATCCGTTCTTTGGTCGACGATCACGGTTTCCATATCGAACCGGAAGATCAGGATAAGGAGGTGCAAGCATGAGCGCACACAACCACGTAGAAGGGCATCTTCCTCACGAACCGGAGAAAGCGACTCTGGAGGCCCGCAATAAAATTTTGGGCTTCTGGTTGTTCTTGGGAGCAGAGGTAGTCTTGTTCGGAACATTGTTTGCGGCATTCTTGGCCTTGCGCCACAATATCGGCGACGGCCCTACAGCTGCAGAGCTATTCCAGCTGCCGATGATCTTCGGTGCAACGATGATCCTGCTGACGTCGAGCTTGACGAGCGTGTTCGCGGTTCAGGCCATGCACCGCCATAACAAGAAATCGATGGTGGCATGGCTTGTCATAACGGTCCTGCTGGGCCTTGGGTTCCTTGGTTTGGAGATTTACGAGTTCTGGCACTATGCCAGCGAAGGCCACAGATTTTCGACGAGCGCATTCAGCTCTTCGTTCTATACGCTGGTCGGCTTCCACGGCGCCCACGTTGCTTTCGGGGTACTCTGGATCTCGCTGGTTATCGGCCAAGTATTCAAAAAAGGGCTTACGGTCGTTACCGCGCCCAAAGTGTACATTTCCGCCATGTACTGGCACTTTATCGACGTTGTCTGGGTATTCATCTTCACCGTTGTTTACTTGATGGGAAAGGTGGCTGGTTAACTTGTCGAGCAATCACAACGAGACGGCTTCCAATGAGCTTCCTAAGCGTCATAAGGTAGAGGGGCCACAGAAGCATGTCGTCGGCTTTATTCTCTCCCTTGCCTTGACGATCATCGCTTTTGCCGCAGTAGCTGCAGGCGAAATCAATGAGACGTTCACGTACATCATTTTGGTGGCGATGGCCGTCGTTCAAGTCATCATTCAGATGGCTTACTGGATGCATATGAAGGATCGCGGACATTTGTTCCCGATTATCGGAATCATCGGCGGAGCTATCGTCGTAATTACGATGGTCATCATGGCGCTGTACTGGGTTTGGTGGTAATTCCCGGGCAGTAGCAAATTTCAGAGAGGCGGGCCGCAATCCGTCCTCTCTTTTTTCATGGATCTGTCTGTTGCAATTTGCATTCTGCATTCGAAAGGAGGTCGGCGACAATGATGGGATTGGAATATTTCTCTTTCACAGATTTGTGGAGTCCGGCGTTTATGATCTTCATGATGGTGATTGTTGTCCTCTACACGTTCGTGGTCGGACCCTGGAGGCATCATTTCGCAGCCAGCGCGCCTGTGTCGGTTATGCGCCAGCTTTCGTTCATTTCGGCGATTCTGTTGCTGTATTTGACCCAAGGCGGGCCGCTGAGCTTATTGGGGCACTTGATGTTCACCTTCCATATGACCAATATGGCGCTCGCTTATATGCTCGTTCCGCCGATGCTAATCTACGGCATACCGGATTGGCTGTGGCGCGCCGCGTTCGGGGGGGCATTCTGGCAGAAGAAAATATTCCGCGTTTTGACGAATCCGATCGTTGGTATGCTGGCCTTCGTTATGCTGTTCTCCATGTACCACATGCCGGACAACCATGACTGGATCATGACGCATTTCACGGTTCACCGGATTTATTACGCGTTGATGTTTCTAAGCGCAATGTCTATGTGGTGGCATGTATACTGTCCGATTCCGGAGTGGCGGCGTATGTCGCATATGCTGACTTTGGCCTATATTTTCATGAGCGGTCTGCTGCTTACGCCGGCATGCGTGATGATCATCTTCGCCGGAAAGCCGTTATTCGGAGTTTATAACGATCCAGAGGTTTGGGCCAAAGCTATGGGGTATTGCGTGTCGGGAGATCCGGCGGAGCTGCTGAAGCAGTTCGAAGGTCCGAACTTTTTTAACCTGATGAGCGCAACGGACGATCAGCAGCTTGGCGGAATCGTTATGAAGCTGTTGCAGGAAGCTATCAACGTTGCGGCGTTGTATACGGTGTTCATGCAATGGTATCGCAGGGATCGCTCCCGCGACGAAGACAGCGTGCTGGAGCCGGCGGCGGAGTAAGCTAGTTATTAACAATGTGTGACGATCCGGCTAAACGTTTGAACTAGGCCGTTCGTACAGGTACAATAGAGGAAAAAGCTTGGAATATCCTATCCGGCGATAGAACAGGTGGAAGCTTATGTCCTGGTATGAGATTTTTCCGCTCGTCAGCACGAGCTTTATTCTAATTAGCGGGATTCTGGTCGCCATCGGCTGGCGGCTGATCGTCCTGAAGAAGCGCGAGGCGCACGAGAAGGTGATGATCGCGGCGGCGATCGCGGCGAGCTTGTTCTTCATCATCTACGTATCCCGCACGATCTTCATCGGCAATACGACGTTTAACGGACCCGACAGCTTAAAAACGGTCTACTTGATCTTCCTGCTCTTCCACATCGTACTGGCGACCGTAGCTGCCGTCTTCGGCATCACGACGCTGACATTGGCGTTCCGTAAGAAGTTCGCCAAGCATCGGAAGATTGGACGAACGACCGCGACGATCTGGTTCGCTACCGTCATTACTGGCGTTACCGTCTACGTGTTGCTGTACCTCATGTATCCGGGCGGCCACACGAAGCCGGTCATTCAGGCGATATTTGGGTAATCGATGAAGCCCGCTTCTCGATAACATCTTGATTGATGTTATCGGGAGGCGGCTTTTTATTTGATTTGGCGACTGCGGAAGCTGTAGCCTTCTGCGAGCTAGTAAGCGGGCAGGTTAGTGTGCTTTGGAGCGCGGCCTCGGCATCGCGTAGGCCCAAAAAGTGCCTCGGAGCTGCGTCGCCGCCCCCGTGAAGGCCAAAAAAGTGCCTCGGAGCTGCGGGCCCGGCCCCGTGAAGGCCAAAAAAGTGCCTTGGAGCTGCGTCGCCGCTCCCGTGAAGGCCAAAAAAGTGCCTTGGGGCTGCGTCGCCGCCCCCGTGAAGCCAAAAAATTGCCTCGGAGCTGCATCGTCGCCCCCGTGAAGGCCAAAAAAGTGCCTCGGAGCTGCATCGTCGCCCCCGTGAAGGCCCAAAAAGTGCCTCGGAGCTGCGTCGCCGCCATCGTGTAGGCCAAAAAAGTGCCTAGGGGCTGTGGCCCAGCCCCGTGAAGGCCAAAAAAATGCCCCTAAAACAAGCCGCGCAAGTCAGCTTAGCTTGATACAGTGGGGCGTAACGCATATGGGCATAAAGGGTAGGCTAGGGTGCGATGGGGAACTATAACAGCCTGCAATACTAAGGGATCGCTCTACTCCGAGCGATCCCTTAGTATTTTTAAAGCTCTTTTGTAATTGCTCTCCGAGAAAATAACATACTTTTCCGTTCCCTCGAAATAACCTTTGTATTGAAAAAACTCCGTTTTCTCAATACGACTTAATCGTCGATAATCCGCGACCTGAGCACGGTCTGTCTTCTCGAATTGGTAGCCCGAGTTGTTGAGATTATCGACAAGTACGCTCAGATTGCTCCCTAGCGTAAAGTAAAATTTTTCAGCTGCGGTGTGGACTTGAATTGTAGCTTCATAGAAGTGGATGTATAGAATGGAGTCCATTGGCAACGACACGATGCCAGTTGCACCTTTAGGGTCTCTACTTACTGGGAGCTCCTTGATCCACTCCATAAGCTCCTCCTACTGCAATTCTTCAGGCATTTCAGGGTCATACAACGCATATTGGCATGCAAAGGAAGCTTGTGCAAAGGCAACTAGTCCTAAAACAGTCGAAATCGTGAACAGAGCCATTAGCTTAATTTTTTTCATTCGCCTCACCTCCTCTGATAAAATGTACCAACGTCAAGGTTTGCAGGAGAAATGCTATAGCGAGAGATGGCGATTCAACAATAAAATTAACTGCTATAATCGCCCCTCCTGCCAGCTTAATGATATGGTGCTGCTTTATAATAGAGCGCTTTCCTTGAGGGGCGAATACGGTGCACAAGATCAGACTTCCTACTGTTATTACAAAAGTATGGAGCGGCTGATGAATATACTCGGCTAGTAGCGGAACTGCATTAAATCCGATAATCGTAGTAACAATACATGCAGTAGGTGAAGAAAAGTGCCGCCCGCCAGTAATTAATCGAAGCAAAGAAAAACCGACCATTACGATAAATACTTGTAGAGCCTTTCCGAACATAAGGCCGATGCCTAATGATATGGAATTAATAATCGTATATGATATGACCGTCTCGATTGCGTATCTTTGCACAGGAAGACTGACAGGGTGCTGAGGGTTTGCGGCGTGGATTTTAATTGCAAGATGGTTGGCAAGTCTATAGCTCCAGTTCACTAGTTATTTCCTCCTTCTCCATACTTCTACTCAGAATTAGGAGTGCAACCAGCGTAAGTATTGCAGCGATTATTAAAGTAAGTAGCATATTTATATATACAAAACGTAACAGGATGGCAATAAGTAAGAGCTCAAGAACAACAAGCCAGAGATGTTTCCAACGCCATGAAGGAAATTCATAAGTAAACCCATAACCGTGAAAATAGTAGATGAAGGAGAAGGGAATCACAATGGCCGCGGTTAGGACCTGTCCAAGTGCCAAATAACCAAGATTTCCTTGTACCATTTCAATACTGATTCCGAAAAAACCAAGAATAGGAACTACAAGCATTTGAATCACACTTACGACAGCATAGCCGGTAGTCATCATCACGGATGCCCACAAAAATCTAATTTTACTGACATAATTAATAAATAAGGTGTATGTCAGAAGATAAGTCAAAGGAACAACAATCGTAAACTCGTTAACAACCGTAATATCTCTTAAAGAGTAGGAGAATATTGCCAGAACAACGCTCAAAACAAGCTTCTTCCAAATAAACTCTCTGAAGGGGAACCGAAACAACATATAGCTGGCTGATATAGTACAAAACGCTTCAAGGGTATAAATCGCTACGTAGATAATTGGCTCCAACCAACTACGCTCCTTTCGGCAGCCTCTGACTAGATTATACATAATTTTCTTTTTAATTGGAATATCTGAAATCAATAATCTTTTTTTTCCATATCTTCATAAATTGATTCATTCACATATACAAGCTGACAGAGTCGTGCCAGAGCAGCCAATCATATTTCGAATCTGTATGCTAAAGATGCAGCACCAAACCTCGCATGGGTAAAAAATCTGAAACGATTGTAAACGATTCATAATTGAGTGCGATTTCTAGTGAATTCTATAATGAGTTAAGAGTTTCTAGACAGGAAAACGATCATGGATAGGGGGCACGAGATTGTGACGAATAAAACCGACAAAACGAACTTCGTGACGCCTCATGCGAATGCGGAAGTCGACAAGGAATATCGCGCAGTGGGCGCGGCTGAGCCAGGGATCAAGGACAACAACGATCCTCAAACCGGCACGAGAAAATATAACGACTATGTGTTCACAAAGTGGTCTACGGGCGAAGCAAGGCATCCGTGGGCCGGGACGACCGCGTTTTCCAGCGTGTCCAACAACACTGCAGTTCCGGGAGTGCCGCAGATTGAAGATAACCTGAGCGTTCCCAACATCCTCGACTGGATGCGTTTTACCAACGACGGGACCGGTGAGAAGATCAACCGTAAAATCAACGCGAATCTGCTGATAGCAACCTTCGCGGGTACCGTGAGCAACAGCCGCGGACACGGCCAGAACGAGGAACGCAAAAATATCCGCCTTGCTTATATTGACGGCACAAACCCGGCGGGAGACAGCAGCAGCTGGTCCGTGGTGCGCACCGGAACGACAACCGCTCAGTTCACCGCTCCATCCGCAGAGGGCGTAGAGCGCACGCTGGATGTCTATCTCACATTCCAGGCTACAGCCGCCCGGACGCTTACTATCAGCGCAACCATGCCCAAGCAGGGAGGCGGGCAATACACGTATACCAAAACCGAGACACTAGCTCCCCAGAATGCCTCCAACAAGATCAGCGGTCGGTATGCCGCAAAGTTCTCCTTCACTTATACAGGAGATGCCGGCAAAGCGCCGCTGACCGTCAGCTTCTCCCTGAACAACTCGAGCGGGAACATGGGCGTTCACGGCGTACGGCTCTCTGAAGGAGCGCCTGCACCGCAGATTTACATGACCGTTCCTGACTTGGATAATGAAAAATATGCGATTATTGTGCCTGTCTCGCTGTTCCAGCGGCGTTATTTTCCCGTCAGAGTAGTTGATTCGACCGGCGCGTTGGCGAACGATCCGGCGGTTACGTATTCCTACGCGGGTATATCCCCCAATGCGGCCGGGCAGAACGACATCCCCGGAATTACGATCGGAAGCGACGGGATGCTCTACGTTCGCCCGAATACCGCGGAAACGATGACGATTGCCGTTACCGCCTCTGCCACAGTGAACGGGACGCCTGTATCCGCAACGCGCAATGTGCGGATCGTCAAGGACGCTAAAATTAAGGATTGGCCGACCCGCAAAGCAGAGGATGGCCCGGAAGGAAAGAATGCCGTCGACTGGAAACTGTTTTTCAATGACGAGTTTGACGGACCTGAGTTGGATACGACCGCGTGGATTCCTCAGTATCTGAACAGTTGGGCGATCAACAAGGACAACAGCGAAGCCAAATATGAAATCGTGAAAGACGAGAACGGCGACGGTTATCTGGCGCTGGGGACCAAGGAACAGCGGCCCGACTTTAGCGAGGGCTTCAACGGCACCAACGACGGCGGCGATCAGCCTATCGTTTCTCTCTATTCCCGCGACCGTCACCACCAGCACTTGCTGGAAGAGGGGCGCGGCAATGCCCTAGATCCGAACCTGCCCGATTTTGATGGCCTCGTGACTACCAAGTACGGCTACTTCGAGACTCGCCTGCGTCTGCCCAGCACCGGCGACGGCGCACACTTCGCCTGGTGGATGATCGGTGCTCAGGACGACTCGCATCCGACTCAGGCTTTGTCCGGTCCGAAGCCTGCCGGAACCAGATACGGCGACGGCAGCGGCTCGCAAATGTACGACCTCGGCCCCGGCGGCTGGGGCAACTATGTATTCTACACCACCGACCAGGGCGTAGAGTACGACATTCTGGAGATTACGGCCGACAAGAACAGCCCGAACGGAGAATACAATCGCTGGCTCCCGGTCATTCACAAGAACGGCTCCCGCTCGTCTCCGTCCCATCCCGCCGAAGGACGCTGGTGGGCTGGCGTAGACGTAAGCGAGATACCTAACCCGGTCGCTAGTCCTTACGGAAAATATAATTACACGACGCACACCGAGGACGGCTACACCGGGGGGAGAGATGCGTATCAGGAGTTCCATATCTACGGATTTGAATGGGATGAAACCGGTACGAAAATGTACATCGACGGCCGTCCGGTTTATGTCTCCACTCGTACCGCAGACTATCGCATGTTAACGATTCTCAGTGTCTATCTGGGGCGCAACGATGAAGGCGACGGTTACGGGCATGATCACGGATACTGGCCGAAGGAAGCGATATTCGACTATTTCCGCATTTATAAGAAGAAAGATCCGGTCCCTACGTCCATCGTGATCAACGGACTGAAGGATGCGGAAGGCAAATCTGTGGAAGGCCGCCACAACACTTCATGGGACTATTTTCAACAGGGATCGACCGTTAATCTATCCGCCACAGTACTGGATCAGTTCGGGAAGCCTTACGATATTTCCGGAAAACCCCATCTGTCCATCAAGTGGCGTTTCTCCGACGACATCGGCGGCTCGAAGCCGTTAGCAAGCGGAAGTATAAATCTGGTTGGCGGGGCAAGCGTGACGTACCCTGCGGGTTTCAGCGCGACGACAATGAACGGTCTTGTCTTGAACGCAGACACGGGAGAGCTGAGCGTCGCGGCCAACGCCGCCATGGATCAGGATATTTTCCTGACGGCTTGTCTGGCCGATTCCGGACATTCCAGCGGCTACTTTGGCGGAAAATTTACGGTTGTTGGGGAAAGCGCCGCCAATGAAGGGAACCGCGACAGGGCCAAGTTCCAGGAAACCAAACATATCAAAGTTTTTGGCGAAGCGCCCAAGCCGCATCGGATCTTCTTTGACCACCCGGCGATGGCGATTGCGCCTGGCGAGACTCTCGACGTGAAAGCCACGGTATATGACCAGTACAATAACCCAATTCCTGACGAAACGCTGCAGTATGTTCTTTCCAAGGACGTCACGCTCCGTGCGACCGTGGATCTGAGCGGCAGCGGCGTAACTCTGGCCGGCAGTAACCTGACTGCC
The DNA here is from genome assembly GCF_017671885.1 of Cohnella sp. LGH. Classification (NCBI taxonomy): domain Bacteria; kingdom Bacillati; phylum Bacillota; class Bacilli; order Caryophanales; family Paenibacillaceae; genus Cohnella; species Cohnella sp. LGH. The sequence continues at coordinate 7,238,324 of NZ_CP072117.1, read as the reverse complement.
GCGTGGAACGCCACGCAGGGCAAGCAAATCATGGTTCGCGCCCAATTGAACGGCGACGTGTATCAAAATCTTGCTCTGAAAGTAGACGGTGCGCCGCTAACGGAGACGAAGGCTCCAGCGCTTTAAAAACACAGTGTAAAACGCGAGCGAAATAGCTGTTTCAGGCGAACGCCTCTGCCCCCTCTTTATGGGAAACAGGGGCTTCGTTTATTATGAACTGTCGAGCCTCGTAACTTTGATGAGGAGCCAATACTAGGTTGAAATCTTCTTTAATGTTGCTAAAATAGGATAATCAAGCTAATATGTCGCTTCGGACAGTCGTCGACTTCAAGAACGAGCAACTTGCCCTTTTTTTCTTAACGAGGAAGGTCTTTGAATATTCTCTACAGAGAGGAGCCGGGGAGGATGAGGTCATGCATTGCTTTAGCGGTTTGCTGTCTGTTGTTGTTGGGATGCAGCAGCGCTTCCGAGCAGACTCCAATTCAAAGCACGGTAGAAGCCAATGATTTTTATTTGAGTTTGGGAGTCAATAAGGGGAGCTTCCAAGAAAAAGAAGACATACGGCTGCGTTCATCCTTCGGATACAGCGGAGAAGGGGAGAGGAGATTCGATCAGTCACCCTCATTTCTAATCACGATTAAGGATGATAGTAACGGAGAAATCGTTCGGTTTATCGATTTCGATATTCCTAAAGAGTCGATGGCGAAAGAGGATGCATACGACAAAGAAGTCAACGATATTCGACTGGCCAGCGGCAAGTATAGTGCGATCGTTCAGACGAAAACGATATTCTCCGCCGCATCGCACGCATACAGCTTATCCACAACTCCGATTTCTTTTGAAATCAATTAGCCTCGTATTGTTGGGAGCAGGCATCGGGTGTTACACTTGAGAAGCATAGATTTCCAAGGGGAATTCTTCCACTCCTAACGAGGTGCATAGCTTGCGATGAAGACTAGAAGAATGATCGGACCGGCGGCCGGGATTCTGCTGCCTTATCTGCTGTACGAGATGGTAAGAGGACAATCGTGGGACGTTCATCTGAGCTTGCCGAGAGGGCACTTCTATGTGGTTAGCGCCGTCGCGCTGCTGTCCGTGCTGATCGCTTTCGCTGTCGGTCTTGCGGGGCGGCGGGCGCGCAACATCAAGATCAGCTGTCTCTCGCTAGCCTTCGTCTCGTTGGCGGAAGTGTTCATGGTGCACGGTTTGTCTACGCCGAATCTATTGCTGCACGCCACCCATTTGCCCGGCGTTGCCGCATCGCTCAGCGTGCTGCTGGCGACCTTCTGGTTATGGATGTCCGCTCTGCCAACCGATCACCCGTTCATTCGCTATTTCATCCGCTTCGAGAAACAGATGCTGCCTCTCTGGACGGCCATTTTGGCAGTGCTGGGCAGCTTATCGTTGCTGTACCCCGATGCCATTTCATTCATCCCGTTAAATTCTAATCCGCTTAAAGGCATCGTTATCGCGCTCGTAATCCTGATTAACGGCTATACCATCTATCGCTATTACCATGCTTACGAGTATTCGAGATTTCCGCTGCAGCTCTCTATTGTATACAGTGCGGGATGGCTGATTGTGTCCCAACTGATTATGGCAACCGGAGAGACTTGGCGGCTGAGCTGGTGGCTGTACCACTTCCTTCTTCTCGCTTCGATGGTTGTCATGCTGGTCGGATTAAAGAGTCAGTACGCGGCCAAGAAGTCGCTCGCCGGCGCGCTGAAAGCGCTATTTACGACGGACCCGATCGAAAGAGTTACCGAATCCATGTCCCCTAGCGTTAAAGCGCTGATGGCCGCTACGGAAAGCAAGGACGTCTATACGGCCGGCCATAACCTGCGGGTGACGCTATACGCGATGCAGATCGCCCAGGAGCTTCAGCTCCCGCCGGATCAGCTTCGCGCTCTGTCGCAAGGCTCCATCATTCACGATATCGGCAAGCTGGACATTCCCGACGAAATTTTGAACAAACCGGGCCGTTTGACTGAGGAAGAGCGGTCGATCATCGAGCAGCATCCGGCCAGAGGCTACGAGATGTGCAGGCGGCTCGGTTTTATGAAGGAAGAGCTGGAAATTATCCGGTCGCATCATGAGAAATGGAACGGGGAAGGCTACCCGGACCGTCTTGCAGGGGAGCAGATTCCGCGTTTGGCGCGCATCGTAGCCGTAGCCGACGTGTACGACGCGCTGACCTCTGACCGCGCTTATCGCCAAGCGATGTCTCATGAGCAGGCCATGGCGATTCTTCGCGAAAACCGGGGAACGCATTTCGATCCGAAATGCTTGGACGCCTGGGAGCAAGCCGTTGAGGGGAGTTCAAGCGTGTCGTCGACAACGTCTCTTGCTTACTCCTCGATTCGTCGACTGTATTCGTTCGAGCATGAAGGTTAGCCAACGCCGCTCTCATCCTCTCCGGGATGTGGGGCGGCGATTTGTTTTGCGACTGCAAGGACAAACCCAGTCATTATCCGGCTCTCCGCTTAATATAGATAAGTGGAAAGGTTTGAACCGGGGCAGTCGACCGGATAGAGCGGAAAGGGTGAGTCTCATGCTGCATATCGTCGCCTGTATCAAGCAGGTGCCGGACACGAAGATCATCAAGATGAACCCGAAGACGAACACGATGGATCGTTCCAGCGCGCCGGCCATTCTGAATCCGTATGACGCCCATGCGGTAGAGGAAGCGGTCAGGCTGCGCAATCGCTACGGGGGCGTCGTCTCCGTGCTGACGATGGGACCGCCTCCCGCGGTCAAGGCGATTCGCAAGTGCATCGAGATCGGCGCCGACGAAGGCTACATGATTACCGACAGGGCGTTCGCGGGCGCGGATACGCTGGCGACCAGCTATGCGCTGACGAAGGCGCTGGAGAAGATCGCTCAGACCCGGCCGATCGATCTGATCATCTGCGGCAAAATGACGATAGACGGAGACACCGGTCAAGTCGGGCCCGGCATTGCCCGCAGACTCGATATGCCGCCGCTCACGTCCGTCAACAAAGTCGTCGAGATCGACGAGGAGATGAAGTGCGCCATCGTTCACCGCAAGCTCGAGGACGGCTACGAGGTCGTGCGTTCCGAGCTGCCCTGTCTGCTCTCGGTGGAGAAGGAGATCAACGAGGTTCCGTACTCCTCGCTGCCGAACATGCTCCGCGCCGCTCGTTATCAGCCGCATATTTGGGCGGTCGCCGATCTGTCGGACATCGATAAGACGCAGCTTGGACTGAAGGGATCTCCGACGATCGTCAGCTCCGTGTGGGCGCCGCCGAAGCCGCAGGGAGGCAAGATACTGGAAGGAGCGCCGGCAGAGCAAGTCTCTCAATTGCTGGACATTTTAATGTCGCGCCAAGAGCTGTTTGCTGCGGCTACGGGAGGTGGAGCTTCTTGAGCTTCGAGGATTATCGCGGAGTATGGGTGTTTATCGAGGAGAAGGACGGGGCGATCGCTCCCGTCTCGCTGGAGCTGCTCGGGGCGGGCAGACAGCTGGCGGATAAGAGAAAGACCGAGCTGGCCGGCGTGCTGATCGGGGAAAATATTAGCGCGCTGGCCGATAGGGCGTTCGAATACGGAGCCGACAAAGTGTATGTATACGACGCTCCGATCTATCGCTTCTACCGAACTGAAACCTATATGAGGGCAATGCTGGCTTGCGTGGAGAAACATAAGCCGGAAATTCTGTTGTACGGGGCGACTTCGACGGGCAAGGACCTGGCCAGCGCCGTGGCGACCGATCTTCCGACCGGCTTGACGGCGGATACGACCCAGCTCGACGTGGAGGAGGACACCGGACTGCTGCTCGCCAGCCGGCCGGCTTTTGGCGGGAACATTATGGCGACGATTCTGTGCAAGAAGTATCGTCCGCAGATGGCGACTGTTCGCCTCAAAGTCATGAAAGCGCTACCTCGTAAAGTCGGAGCCTCCGGCGTTGTCGTCGAGGAATGCTTGCCGCTGAGGGAAGAGGATATTCGCACGAAGGTACTGGAAATCGTCCGTTCGACGACGCGCCGCATCCGGATCGACGAGGCCGATATTGTCGTGGCGGGCGGCAAGGGACTGGGAAGTCCGGCGGGCTTCAAAATCGTGGAGCAGTTGGCGGAAGCGCTCGGCGCCGCCGTCGGGGCGAGCCGGGACGTCGTGGAGGCGGGCTGGATCGGCCATCATCATCAGGTCGGCCAGACGGGAACGACGGTGACGCCGAAAATTTATTTTGCCATCGGCATATCGGGAGCGATTCAGCATCTGGTCGGCATGCAGAACTCGGGGCTCATTATCGCGATCAACAAGGACCCGGCGGCTCCGATCTTCCAGGCCTGCCATTACGGCATCGTCGGCGACGCGCTCACGATCGTGCCGATGCTGACCGAGGCTTTCAAATCCGCGTTGGGAAGAAAGGAAGAGGCCGATGCCGGAAAAGTTTGACGCGATCGTCGTAGGAGCGGGGCCGGCCGGAACCGCCTGCGCCTACGAGCTGGCGAAGGCCGGCGTTAATGTCATTCTGATCGAGCGGGGGGAGTACCCTGGCTCCAAGAACGTGATGGGCGGCGTGCTGTACCGCAAGATGATGGAGGAGATCGTTCCCGACTTCCATAAAGAAGCGCCGATCGAACGGCCGATCGTCGAGCAGAGATTTATGATGATGGATAAGACATCGGCGGTAACGTTCTCCTACAAAGGCATGGAGTGGGCCGAAGAGCCGTACAACAACTTCACCGTACTGCGCGCGAAGTTCGACCAATGGTTCGCGGCCAAGGCGGTGGAGCAGGGCGCGCTGCTGCTGAACGAGACGGTCGTGCTCGAGTGCATCGTCGAGGACGGCAAAGTCGCCGGCGTGCGGACAGATCGGCCGGATGGGGAATTGCGCGCCGATGTGGTTGTGCTGGCGGACGGCGTCAATTCCCTGCTCGCCAAGCAGCTCGGCTTCCATAAGGAATTCCGTCCGGACGAAGTGGCGCTGGCGACGATGGAAATTCTGAAGCTCGATAAGAAGATCATCGAGGATCGTTTTAATCTGGAGGAAGGTCAGGGCTGCACGATCGAGCTGTTCGGCGATGCGACGAAGGGCATCCTCGGCACCGGATTCCTGTACACGAACAAAGATACGCTCAGCATTGGCGTCGGGACGCTGCTTTCAGGTCTGATCAAGCATAAAATAAAGCCCTACGAGCTAATGGAATACGTGAAGAAGCACCCGATGATCCGTCCCTACATTCAAGGCGCCGAGGCTCAGGAGTATCTGGCTCATCTGATTCCCGAGGGTGGCTACCGCTCGATGCCCAAAGTTGTCGGAGCAGGAGTCCTCGTCGCGGGAGATGCGGCGCAGCTCGTGAACGCCATTCATCGCGAAGGCTCCAACATGGCTATGACGTCGGGGAGACTTGCGGCGGAGACGATTGTCGCGGCGAGAGAACGAGGCGACTTCTCGGAGGCGGCGCTTGACGATTATCGCAAGAAGCTGATGAGCGGCTTCGTCGGTCAGGATCTGAAGAAGTACAAGGACGCCACCCACCATTTCGACAAGTTCCCGCAATATTTTGAGCAATACATTCCGATGATGAACCGGGCGGCGAGCCAAATGCTGACCGTCGACGGCATGCCCAAGCGGGAGAAGCAAAGGAAAATCTGGAGGGACATCGGACCGGCCAAGGAGAAGATCAAAATGGCCCGCGACCTGTATCGCGCGTGGAGGGTGATGAAGTGATGGGCGAAACGCAGCCGGCAGCGTCAGCCAAGGGCGCAAGCATCGAGGAGAAGCAATATTTGCTTCGTTTTAACGCCGATACGCAGTCTCATCTGCATGTGATGGACACGGAAGTATGCCTGACGAGTTGTCCGGATAAAATCTGCACCGTCTTCTGCCCGGCCGAAGTCTATAAATGGGAAGAGGTGCGCATGCACGTCGGCTACGAGGGCTGCCACGAGTGCGGAAGCTGCCGCATCGGCTGTCCTCATCAGAACATCAAATGGGTGTATCCGAAAGGCGGCCACGGCATCGTTTTTCGACTCGGATGACAAAGGTGGGACTCGGGATGAAGGTTGGCGATCACGTGGTCTATGTGCAGGACGGCACGCATGGGGTAATCGTCGAAATTCACGACAATCTGTACCATATCATCTGGGAAGATCATTTTAGCAGCTGGGAGCTTGGCGAACGGTTGAGAAAATGGGAAGCGAAGTCGTAGGCGGCCAATGGTCAGACTCATACTGGAAGAGAACCGCGTTCCTCATGGGATCGCGGTTGTTTGTGTTGCCGGAGAACGGCCGGGATGCGGTTCGACAGGGCGGAAGATGAAACTTTACCCCATTCATTGCGTCTATATCAGTTGAACCAAAGACATCGGGAAAATCAGTCCAATGGGCATTGCACATTCAAGGTTCAATCTATACAGTGCCTTCAAGGCGCAGAACATGGAGGGAAAATCTGTGCAACTCATGAGAAAAGCGGCTGGCGCAGCTTTGTCGCTGGCATTGCTTGCTTCGGTTCTGCCCGCTGTCGCCGGCCAAGCCGAGGCGGCAGGGAAAACCACCTACTCGCGCGAGTATGGAATTATGGCTGCGGACAAGACGCCGATCCTCAAGCCCAAGTGGCAGCTTCAAGCCGATGTTGCGGGGGGAGGAGCGTCCGAAATCGCAACGGCGGCCGGCTGGAAAACGAAAATCGCCGACGCTTCCGAGGACGCTTTCTATTCTCTTGCTAGGGACGGAAAAACGCTATACGTGACTGAGCTTGACAGTCTGTCCGCCTATGACGCCTCCACGGGCAAGAGAAAGTGGAAAACCAAATCGCAGGAAATAGGATCGCCTCAATATCAGGGCACATATGGGGGAATCGCCGTCGTATCCGGAGTCGAGAACGGGGCGATAACGACAATACATTTCTACGGCTATGAAGCAGCCTCGGGCAAGCGGCTCTGGGAGCTGGACGGCACGCATTCCGACGTGCTTCACGAACAGGACGGTTACTTGTATTTGCGCAACAATTGGCCCGTGCTCGATAACGGCTTTGCGGCAGTCATCGATAAAGTGGACGTCAAGACGGGGAAGATCGCCAAAACGCTCTCCTATATTCCGGAAGAAGACGTGGCTGGAAACAATGCGGCGGCGGTCATAATCGAAGGAAAATCGATCTACATCGAGCAGATTAAGTCCGGGGGGAGCAAGGTGTCCGTGTTCTCGCTGGATCACGAGCCGGAGAAGCAGACGCCGCGGGTTTACGAAAATCACGAGAAGTTTCTGGCTGGACCTTATGCCGGCCGACTCTATTTCGAGGTCAACCAGAAGCTGATTGGGCTTAAGGATGGAGGCAACGGATTCATTGTCTTTAACGGGCCCGCGAACCCCATCGCGCAGCTGGATTTACTTGGCCAAGCCGCCGTTATCGGGCTAACGAACGGGCAAGTCTATTTGGCTAACGCGTCCACTGGCAAGGTGGCGGGCAAGCTTGTCACGGGTGCGAGACAGTTTGGGACCGCGAAAGTGGAGAACGGGATGGCGATCATTCAGGCCGAGGACCAAATTTACGCCGTAGCTTTGCCCTCGTCTCTGACTAAGTAAAGGAGATTGGCGATCGGGAGTAGAAGCTTTATTTTATCCGTGAAGGGGGAGGGCTAAGTTGAGAATCGTTGGGGTCTCGCTTGCGGGGCTGATCGTTATCCTGGGCCTGACCGCATGCTGGGGCGGGGCGGATAAGCCGAAGCCGGCGGACTCCGCAAGCAGCGGCGTTGTGGCGCTTGAACCGGTCTTCGGAGAAGAGACGTTCGACAAGCCCGTAGGGTTGGAACGGCGGGAGGGCGATCCGGATGCGATCTATCTCGTCGAGCAGCCGGGACGAATCGTAAGCAAAAGTCTAAGCAGACCGGATCAAGCGGCCGAGATCGTACTGGACATCCGGGAGCGCGTGCACGACAAAGGCGGAGAGCAGGGGCTACTGGGGCTCGCCTTCGATCCGCAGCGTCCGAACGACGCCTATGTGAACTACACGACCAAGACGCATACGGTTATTGCGCGGTATACCGCCGACCCGAACGACACGGGAAAGCTGGATCCGGGCAGCGAGCAGGTGCTGCTCACGTTCGAGCAGCCTTATTCCAACCATAACGGCGGTCAATTGGCGTTCGGACCGGACGGTTATTTGTATATCGCGGCCGGAGACGGAGGCAGCGGCGGCGATCCGCAGAACCACAGCCAGAACCTGGACAGTCTGCTTGGCAAAATATTGCGAATAGACGTGAGCGGCAAGACGGGGGAGCTCGCATATGCGATTCCTCCGGACAACCCGTTCCTGGACAGCGGACGACCCGAAATCTATGCATACGGGCTGCGCAACCCTTGGCGCTTCAGCTTCGACGAGGAGAGCGGCAAGCTGTGGGCGGCGGACGTAGGCCAGGACCGCTTTGAGGAGATCAACCTGATCCAGCGCGGCGGCAATTACGGCTGGCGGCTGATGGAGGGGACGGAATGCTATAATCCGAAGAGCGACTGCCAGCGGGACGGTTTAATAGACCCCTTATTCTCGTACGGTCGGGATGACGGCGTATCGGTAACGGGAGGCTACGTATATCGCGGAAGCGATATACCGGATTTGACGGGCTGGTACGTCTATGCGGATTATGGCATGGGCACGATATGGGCGCTGCGGGAGCGGGAAGATGGCAGCGCCGAGCACCGAACGCTGCTGACCTCCGACCACAACGTCACCTCGTTCGGCTTGGATGCGAATAATGAGCTGTACGTCTGCACCGCCGATGGGCAAGTACTCAGAATGACAAAGATTAGGTGAGCATATGACATCCAAGAAAATGAAAATCACGATCGGAGCGGCGGCGTTCGCGGTTCTCGCGGTTGTCGGGTTATATTTCCTGGGCAACTACTTGACGGACGAGCAGAGGCTGCTTGAGCGCTTCGAAAGCTCGATCGACAACGGGCAGCCGGACAAGCTGCTGAGCCTGTTCGCCGCGTCCGATGAAGGCGCGGCTGTAGAGCGCGCGACGGCGGAGGCGATCGTCAGCTATCTCGGTGCGGACGGGCCGGCGAAGCATGCGGTGCTTTCCAGACTGAAGTCGGAAATCGCGCGTTTGAGCGACGGCTCGGCGGTAGCTTCGACGAACGACGGAGAGTCCGCGTTTGTTTATGCGCACAAGAAGGAGAAGAAGCGCTGGTTCATCTTCGACGATTATGAGCTTAAGCTGCGCAGCTACAAGGTTCCGGTAACGACGAATTTCGGCGGCGCGCGGATTATGCTGAACGGGGAAGAAGCGGGAATTGCCGGGGTAGGAGGCTCGACTCTTCAGATGGGCCCGCTGCTGCCAGGGAAATATAAGGTCAAAGCGGTATACGCGGGGAAATATACGACCCTGGAAAATGAGGTCGAGCTGGCTCTGTTCCCTCTGGGAAGCACGGCGCATCCGCTAGAGGTTCCGCTGAAAGGCGAATATGTCGACGTATTCTCGAACAACGGCTTTGCCCGTATTTTCATTAACGGAGAAGATATCGGATTAAGCGTAGAAGAGGGACAGCGGATCGGACCAATCGCGACGGACGGCTCGAATACGATACATGTGGAGGCCGATTATCCGTGGGGTACCGTGAAGAGCGAGGAGCGGCCGATCGACGGCACGCGGGCGGAGTTCAAGCTGTCCGCCTTAACGGACGAGACGAAGGAGCAGATCGTGGATGCCGCGCACGCGTTCGCGTCCAGCTGGTATGAGGCGTTCCGCGAACGCGATGCGGAGCGGCTTCGGAACGTCCATTCGGATCGCAAAGCCGACTTGGCCAGCCATTTCGCCGATATGGTCGCCGGAGACGAGCACTATATCGGGAAGCTGAAACGGGCGGTTTTCGACCGGGATAGCTTGCGCCTCGACCAACTGGACGCTTCGGACTACTCGGCGACCGTGCTGGGTCGACTCGATTACGAGGAAGCCTATTATTACGGAGCGTTCGACTTCAGACCCGATCCGGTCGCCGGCTCGCAGACGATAAGCTATAGGCTTCGTTACGACAACGGCAAATGGATTGTATACGAATGGTCGGATGCCGGCTCCTCGGTTCTTTCCTCGAATGTGAAGAGCTACGAGGGTTAAACCTCGTTTACGTAAATTGATTAATTAAAAGTTGAGGGCATCTATCTCCTTCCACTGCTATATGAGGCAGTGTCCAAGAGATAGATGCCTTTACTTATGAGATAACCTAGATAACCCCGTTTCATTTGTCACGCAAATTAAATTCGTACTTCCAATGGGACATATGTCCTTTTACTCAGGGAATAATGGTTTTACAATGGGTGCAGACAATAGATGTGGACGGTCAGGTGAACGGGATGAGACAAATTCGCGATCCGGCGCTGCTGCGGAGAGTTATGGAAGAGCAGAGGCTGGCCGGCATGTTCGGAGAGAAGACGGAAGCGGTCATGGAGCTATACGAGTTCGGCAAAGGGGAGATGATCTGTCGGGCCGAGGACAGCATCGAACATCTCTTCATGCTGGTCCGGGGCAAGCTCAAAATTTATCGGGTGCTGCCCAACGGCAAATCGATTTTGCTCCGCTTCAACAACCCGCTCAGCCTGATCGGGGACATGGAGATGCTGGGCGACTTGAAGGTCAACAACTCGGTGGAATCGGTGGGGAACACGCTGTTTATCGGCATTAAGCGGCAGGCACTGGCTGATACGGCGAGCGAAGACCCGGCGTTCCTGCGCTTTATTATCAAGCATCTGGCACGCAAGCTGAATACGAACTCCACGGTCGCCAGCCTCAATATTTTGTACCCGGTGGAAACGAGGTTTGCCAGCTATCTGGTCGCGATTACGGCCGACGAGCACGACCGCGAGCGGATCGAGGAGCTGAAAGCATCCAAGCTGACCGAAATCGCGGAGCTTCTCGGAACGAGCTACCGTCATCTGAATCGGGTGATCGCGCAGTTTGTCGCGCAGGGATTGGTCGAACGGTCGAGGGGAGCTCTGTACGTCAAGGATATTGCCGGCTTACAGCGTCTTGCGAGCGGCACATTGTACAGCTAGGGCGTGTATGCAAACCTGCTCAGGGGCTCTTTCACCGTCTTTTCGCCCCCTGCGTCGTTACTTTCGCTTGACGCACCCCCGGTACGCCTTCACAATAGTTCGTTGCATGGAACGAAAATTCGACCAAATCTACTATCCTCGGAGTAGGCATACTCGCCCAAGGAGAGGTGAAGCGAAAATGTTGGGAGCTCTATACGCGCTGATTGCGGGCTTGTTCGTTAGCGTTCAAGGGATATTTAACGTGCGGCTTAGCGAGAAGGTCGGCTTCTGGCTGACGAACGCGATCGTGCACGGCTCGGGTTTCGTTCTGTCTCTCGTCGTGTTCTGGCTCATAAGAGACGGAAGCTTGCATAAGCTCGGTTCAGTCAACAAGCTGTATCTTCTCGGCGGCTGCATGGGCGTCGTAATCGTCTTCACGGCCATGAAGTCGGTTATTGCGCTCAACCCGGCGTACGCAATCGCCATTCTGCTGATCGCGCAGCTGCTCGGAACGCTCGCCGTCGAAAGCTTCGGCCTGTTCGGCGTCGACAAGGTGGCGCTGTCGGCCAACAGATTGATCGGCATCGGCGTTATGATCGCGGGAGTCGCCATTTTCAAGCTCAAATAAGCCGACGTCCGCTTATGCGCGCTCCTTGTTGTCCCGGTACTCGTTGGGCGTAATGCCGGTGACGCTTTTGAATACTTTGAAAAAATATTTCTCGTCGGAGAATCCGATTTTTGTAGCGATCTCGTAAATTTTATACTTCGGGTCCAGAAGAAGCATCTTCGATTTCTCGATGCGCAGCTTTTGCAAATAACGAACGAAATTAACTCCCGTCTTCTTCTTGAATAAGGAGCTGAAATAGCTCGGGTTCATGAAAATTTGTTCCGCTGCGGAGCGCAGCGTGATATCTTGGTCGTAATGGCGTTCCAGGAACTCCACGATGTGGGCAATCGAATGGTTATCGTAGGCCGAGGGCCGGGTTTCCGCCGTTTCGCGAGCGGGACGCAAGAGGCGCTCCGAATCCAACTGTGCGATCAGCTTCGTCAACGCATCATACAGGTTCTTCTTCTTAATCGGCTTAAGCAGGTATTCGCCGACTCCGAGAGAAATGGCTTGCTGCGCATACGAGAATTGGCCGTAACCGCTCAGAATGATCGTTTTGCAGCGGATCCCCGCTTGGGCCAGATCGGCCAGCAGCTCCAGTCCGTCCCCGTCCCCCATGCGAATATCCGTGACCAGCACGTGCACCTCCTGTGCGCCTGCGATTTCCAGCGCCTGCCTTCCGCTGGAAGCTTCAAGAATGGAAACGAACCCCAGATCCATCTCCTGGATAATCTTCTTGATTCCCGTCCGGATAATATCCTCGTCCTCTACAATCAGCAATCGGTACATTTTGTTCGCCTCGCTTCTATAAGATGAAGTTCGCCGGCAGGATCAATGCGACGATCGTTCCCCCGCCCGGAGTAGCGTCGATCTCCATGCCGGCCGAGGAGCCGTAGCAGTAATGAATGCGGTCGCGCACGTTCGCAAGCCCGATGCTTCCCGAGCGGGAGCCAGCGCTGGCCGCTTCCCGGGCGACGATCGGAACCGGTTTCTGGTCGGGTTCGCGGGACAGTCGGTCTCGGAGCGCATCCAAACGTTCGGGAGAGATCCCCATGCCGTTGTCCCGCACCTCGTACCGAATCAGATGGTTGGGCAAATCTTCCGCCGAAATGCGGATCGTCAGTCTGCCGCTGAATCCGCGCATGCCGTGAACGATGCAATTCTCGACAAGGGGCTGCAGCAGCAGGTTCGGAATCCGAAACGCCATTAACGATTGCGGAATGGCGCATTCCAGGCTTACCCGTTGATTCAACAGCAGGTTCTGGATGTGCAAGTAGTCTTGAATATGCTCAAGCTCCGTCTCGAGCGCGATCGCTTCTTGGCCGTTATAGATGTTGTATCTCATGATGTTGCCCAGTGCGGCAATCGCGTCGGACAGCTTCGCCTGGTCTTCGGTCTCGGCCATCATGCGAAGCGTCTCCAACGTATTGAACAAGAAATGCGGGTTGATCTGCGCTTGCAGCGCTTTAAGCTCCGCTTCTTTCTGGGACACTTGCGACTTATATACGCGATTGACCAGGTCGTCGATCTGTCCGGCCATCGAGTTGATATTCACAGCGAGCAAATCGATCTCGTCCTCGCCTTTGACGGGGATGCGCACCTTGAAGTTTCCGTTCTGGATTTTGCGGACGTTGCCGACGATGCGCACGATTTTCTTGATCAGCAGTCCGGCCAGCGCGAACGAGAGAATGGCGAGCAGAACGGTGAGCAGCAGGATCAGCAGCAGGAACGCGTCTCTCGTCTTCGCCCACGGACGATTGATCTCGGAATGGGTCAAGAGTCCGACGAGGGAAGTGTGCAGTCGATCGATGGGCTGAACGGCATAACGGTAGGAAACGCCGTTCAGCTCCATGTTGCCTTGGCCGGCAACGGACAGATCGATTCGCCGGAAAGCGTCGCGGCTCGCCTGTTGTGTCGTCGATTCGTCGAACTCACGGGGAACGGACAGCAGTTGGCCGCTCCAATCGACAGCGAACACGCCGCCGGAGGGCGACAGCGCCATAGAGATCGACTTGGAGAAGAAGCGATCGATGTCGATCTCAAGCTCCAGATACGAAGTTTCCCCGGCGAAATCTTCATTGATCGGGTAAAACAGCGAATACACCGGATCATTGCTTTTTTTGCCGTAAGGATAATCTCGTTGCACATGCCAGCTTTCCCAATAAGGGTACGTCGTCTTGATGCGTTCTTGCAGGGTACGGAACCAGATTTCTCCCGAGTATCGCGAGACCGGCAGGAAGAAATCGCTTTCAGGAAGCGTTTCGTTAACGGTAAAAAACCGAAATTCCCCAATGTCTTGATGCGTGGACGCAAACCAGGACAGCAGCGATTGAATCGAGGTGTTCATGACGTCGATCAGCTCGGATTGGTCGTAATACCTTTTGAGGAGCGCCTTCTTCAGCACAATGTTCGTGGAAATCAAATAGCCGGTTTTCTCAATGTCGTCAACCTCTTTGTTGACGGCCGTTTGGAGTTGGCTCATCGTTTGGTCGACCGACTGGATTCGCTCTCCGCGCATGGGCACAATGACTTCGTTGTAGATCCACACCGCGCTGATCGAGACGGGAATAAGCACGATCAGGATATAGGAGAGGAACAGCTTGGACTTGAAGCTGAACCTGCGGAACCGGCCGGGCAGCGGAAGCAGTCGCATGGGCATCACCTGGTTTTATTGTAGGGGATGCTCGGATATTCGTCCATACGATGGACGGGCCGCGAATCAAAGAGCCATAAATCGTCGACTAAACCCAAAGATATTCTCCTGATTTCGGAAAAACGAGCGTCTACAATGGAATCAGCCGCCACGAAGGAGCAATCGAAACAAGGAAAGGGGAGATCCCGGTGCATCCTAGAAAAATCAAATCCTCTCGCGGATGGGATAACCAGCTGATTTTGCAGTTGATGCTGTTGCCGGCGTTGTTGACGCTGTTGATTTTCAGCTATCTTCCGATGTTCGGAATTGTAATCGCATTCAAAGATTATAACGTGCTCGACGGCTTGTTCGGAGGGGCTTGGGTCGGGTTCGATCATTTTCGCGAGATGTTCGGCGACGAGCGTTTTCATAGCGCCTTGCGTAACACGCTGGCGATGAGCTCGATCAAGCTGGTCGTCACGTTCCTGGCGCCCGTCCTGTTCGCTTTGATTCTGAACGAGCTTCCGCTTGCGCGCTTCAAAAAGTGGACGCAGACGCTGACGACGCTGCCGCATTTTCTGTCCTATGTCATCATCGCCACGCTGACGATGATTTTCCTGGATCCGAAGGGAATCGTGAACGGACTGCTGCAAAGTCTCGGGCTGACGAACGGTCCGATCGAGTTTCTTGCCGAGCCGGGACATTTCTGGACGCTGGGAGCTTCGCTCGATCTGTGGCAGGAGACGGGATGGGGAGCGATTATCTATCTCGCCGCGATTACCGGAATCAATACGGAAATCTATGAGGCCGCGAAGGTGGACGGAGCGGGAAGGCTGCGAACGATCTGGCATATCAACTTGCCGGCGATCCGCAGCACGATCATGGTGCTGCTCATTCTCAACATCGGAAGTCTGATCTACGGAGGCTCGAATTTTAACCAGTCGTATTTGCTCGGCAACGTATTTAACCGCGATACTTCGTACGTGCTCGGCTACTACACGCTCGACAACGGGCTGCTTCAAATGCGATACGCCTTCGCGACGGCGGTCGATCTATTCCAGTCGTGCATCTCGCTTGTCCTGCTTCTGGCCGCGAACTGGGCCGCCAAGAAGATCAACGGGAGCAACATTTTCTAGGAAGGGGGCGATATATCGATGAACGCTATCAAGCTGACATGGGAGGACAAGGCCGTTAATGCTGCTGCCGTGCTCATTGCGCTCGTTCTGCTGATCGTGGCGGCTTATCCTCTTTATTACGTATTGATTAATTCGTTGAACGACGGAGCGGATGCGGCGAGCGGCAACATTTATTTTTACCCGAGAAAATTCTCGCTGGAAAACTATTCGATGGTGTTCATGCAAAACTATTTGATTACCGGCTTGGGCATGTCCGTAGCCCGAACGGTCGTCGGAACCGCGGCCGCGGTGCTCGTCACCGCGATGGCGGCCTACGCGCTGACCAAGGAGAACCTGCGATTCAGGAAGCTCTACCTGGCCATGGCGATTGTGACGATGTACTTCTCCGGCGGACTTATTCCGCTCTACTTTGTCCTGAACGAGCTTCATCTGCTGAACAATTTTCTGGTGTACGTTCTGCCGTCGTTGTTCACGTTTTTTCACTGCCTGCTGTTCATGGCGTTTTTCCGCGAGCTGCCCAAGGAGCTCTACGAATCCGCTTATATCGACGGGGCGAACGACCTGTACATTTTTTTCAAGCTGGTCATTCCGCTGTCCATGCCGGTCGTGGCCACGATCTCGCTGTTTGTGGGCGTTAACCATTGGAACGATTACTTCGTTCCTTCGTTCTTCATCTCTCGGGAAAGCTTGCAGACGCTGCCGGTCATCCTGATCCGTTTGTTGTCGCTCAGCGAAGCGCAGCAGCAGATTCAGCAATACTTGGGCAATCATCAGTCGAAGGTCACGATGGAATCGCTGCGCTATGCGACGCTGTTCGTCTCGATCCTGCCGATTACGCTGCTCTATCCGTTCGTCCAGAGATTTTTCGTCAAAGGCATGCTCGTAGGATCGATCAAAGCCTGAGACAAGCTAAGAAGATTTTGGCTGGCTGGTCTATCGCAAGGCCGGCGAGTTAAAATAAATAGAATACTAGGAGGTCATCTCGCATGAGAAGCATGAGAAAAAGCAAAATAAGCTTCGCCTGGTTCATTTGCGCGGTTCTTATCGCAGGTCTGCTTGCCGGTTGTTCATCTAACAAAGGAAATTCGGCTTCATCGGAGCCGGCCGCGACCGGGTCCGCGTCCACTAGTCCATCGGAATCCGCCGCAGCATCGCCGCAAGCGCCGTCGACCGAGCCGATCACGTTCGACATGTACGTCAACTTTTCGTGGTATGCATTGAACTGGTCCGATCCGGCCGCTAAGAGCATTACGGAGAAGACGGGAGTAACCCTCAATATTACGAAGCCGGTATCCGACGATAATCAGAAAATCAACATCATGCTGTCGAACCGCGAGCTTCCCGATTTCGTGCTGTTGGATAAGTCCGATCCGGCTTTGCAGCGGATGATCGATGGAGAGATGCTGTATTCGCTAGACGAACTGATCGATCAATACGCGCCAGAGATGAGGAACGTTCTGCCGGAGGAGGCGCTGACCAATTACAAATCCGCCGACGGCAAAACCTACAAGCTGGTCAGTTTCATCGAAGGCAAGCAATACCAGGAGTCCGCGAGAAAATACAACGCGCTCATCGGCTCCAATCAAACGTCCTGGTCAATCCGCAACGATTATTGGGAAGAGATCGGCAAGCCGGACATCGGAACCCAAGACGCGTTCATCGCGGCGCTGGAGCAGATTCAGGCGCTTCATAAGGACAAGATCGGGTTCTATACGAGCGCAAGCGGCATTCCGAACGCGAAGCATCTGACCGAAGTCGTCACGCTCGGAACATCCGCGATGCTCGGCGTTCAAGGACTCGTCAAGGAAGGCGATACGCTGAAATCGGGGCTCAGAAGCGCGGAATACCAGAATGTCATTCAATTCCTGAACAAACTGGCGATCAAAGGGCTGCTAACCAAGGACTCCTATATCGATTCGAAAGATATTTCCACACAGAAAATGAATAACGGAGATGTCATCTCCTATGTATGGACGATCGGAGACGGAACGAAGGTGCCTGCGGACAATCCGAACACTTCCTATGTTGTAATGGCTCCGTTCCCATCCTATAAACAAGTAAGAGACGGCAGCGGTTGGACGGCGATCGCCATTCCGAAGACGAACAAGAACCCGGAGCGGGCGATACAGTTCCTGTCGTTCCTGTCCTCCCAGGAAGGCCACAAGCTGACGAAATGGGGCGTCGAAGGGGAGACTTACGTGGATGCCGCGCAAGGTCCGCATTACCGCATGGTCGACGGCAAAGCGACGTACCTGCCGGAATATTGGGCGGAGAAGCAGAAGGACTGGTCCGGCGTCGCGGAGAAGAACGGCCTCTCGGAATATTGGCTGACCGCCAACTCCACCTGGTGGAACGAACCGGAATGGGATGCGAGCGATCCGCAATTCGCCGAGTACAACAAGTTGTTCGCCGATTATGTCGAATACGATCCCTCAATCGCCGGCATCACGCTGGATTCGTCGACGCCGATCGGGATCGTGGAGAAGAAAATCATCGACTTGTACTCCAGCTATTATTCGAAAATGATTTTCGCCAAGGATGAATCGACGGCGATGAGCCTGTACGCGGAATTTATCGAGAAGGCCGACAAGCTCGGCTTGGCGGACGTGGAGCAGGCCTGGACGGACATCTACAAAGCGAACAACGCGAATCGATAATAGAGACGGAGAAGATCGGATGGACGCAGTGCGGGAAGCGACAAGGTTCGGCATCGAGCCGGATACGGGCGAAAATACGGCCGATCGGATTCGGGCGTTCATTCGCGACGGTTTGAATGAAGGAGTGCGAGTGTTCAGGTTTAAGCGCGGACGGTACGAGATTGCGGACGCCAAAGCGATCCAGGATTTTGAAACGCTGATGGCGGGCAATGGTTCGTGGGATCTGGGAGACGACACGGAGAACAAGAACGTTCTGATCCGCGCGGAAGGAATAGAGCGCATCGTCCTGGATTTTCAAGGCTCCACCTTAATGTGTCATGGGCTGATCCAGCCGTTTTGCTTCAAAAATTGCAGTCGCGTCGAAATCCGCAATGTCGTCGTCGACTGGAGCAGACCGCCGTTTTCGCAAGGAAGGATCGTCTCGGTCGACGAGGACGGCTTCGAGATCGAATTCGATTCCGAATATCCCGTTCGTTCAGGGATACCGGTCGCAGGACTGATTGATTATATCCCGGGAAGCGATTACCCGCTGCGCGGAATGGTGGACTGGTTCCATATCGCAGAGCGCACGGAGTTGACGGGTCCGCAAACGTTGCGCGTAACGCTTAAGGAATCGCTGCGCGCTCGCATGCGGGAAGGCGGTGGCGGCAACCGTGCGGTTCCGGGGATCGGAATGTCTGTCATCGTACGGCATGTCATGAATTACAAGGCGGCTTTCCTGTTTTACGGCTGCGATCGCGTCGAGCTGGAGAATGCGACTGTCTACGCCGCGCCTGGGATGGGCGTGATCGGTCACAACTGCGGCGATGTCTCGATGCGCGAGCTTCGAGTCATGAGACGGCCCGGAAGCGGGCGGATCATGAGCGCCAACACGGATGCGACGCATTTTATAGGATGCATGGGAACGATCGAGTTCGACGATTGCCTGTTCGAAGGGATGGGGGACGACGCAACTAACGTGCACGGCTTCTATCTCAGCATCAGGGAACGCAAGGGGGACGATACGCTCCTATGCGGAGTGGATGCGGACATCCAATCGGAATGTCCGGAAGTTCCCGTCGTCGGCGACGCAATCGAGTTCACCA
Source organism: Cohnella sp. LGH (assembly GCF_017671885.1). NCBI lineage: Bacteria > Bacillati > Bacillota > Bacilli > Caryophanales > Paenibacillaceae > Cohnella > Cohnella sp. LGH. Next base: position 7,219,214 of record NZ_CP072117.1, on the reverse strand, counting down.
GTCGTCGCGACTTGCAGCCTTATGCGACGCTGCATGTACGCGAGGTCGAGACGGATGAGGATGGGGGCATCGCTCTGCGCTTCAAAGAACCTCTTCCGGAGCGGTTCTCTGTGGAAGATCTGCTCGCAAATTCGTCGCGAATCGCCAAGCTGCGATTTCGCGACAGCATCGTCCGCAACAACCGCGCGCGGGCTATTCTGGTGCAGACTCGGGACGCGGAGATTTCCGGAAATACGTTCGACCATTGCACCGGAACGGCCATCCACGTGAACTGCGCGGACGGTTGGAAGGAATCGATCTCGACGGCGAACGTGACGGTGACGCGGAACGAATTCCTCTCGTGCGGCTTCGGAGCAGGGACGTACCGTAAAACATCCGCGCTTGTCGTGATGACGGAAAGCGAGCGTGCCGGCCTCGGAACTCACCGGTCGTTCGCGTTTACCGACAATTTCATTCGTGGCAACGGCGCGGTCGCCGTTAGGCTGGAGTCGTTGGATACGGCTTTGGTTAGGGGCAATCGTTTCGAGGAAGCGGGGGAGGCAGTCTCCATCGACGAAGCGAGCTGCGAACGTGTTGTTGTGGAAGAGTAAGGGGCTGTTCCATAAGACAGGTCGTACAAGATGATCGATGATAAAGGTTAAGGTGGATGTATCTCCCTACGATGCTGTAAGCCCCTGAAATAGGAACGGGTAAATCCGTTCCTAATTTCAGGGGCTTATGAGGCAGTCTATGCGCTACAACGTACCCGTTTCAGAACCGCATGAGGCAGTCTCTAGGCTATTCATGACTCAAAACGCTTTCAACTAATTACCAGTAGTTATCCGCACAATCATCGAGGACGCTCAAGTGACATACAACCCTTCATTTTGTTCGATTTGTACGATTTCCCCTACAAACTTCCGTCGTTTGCGCCTGAGCAGAGCAGCTTTGTACGACTTTTCGAACAAACGTCCGCCGTTTAAGCCTGATTCGAGCTGTGTTGTACGATTTTCCGCACAAACTTCCCCGCGTAAACCCTTGTGTGCAAATAGATCCGCCGCCATTCCCTTAACTAACGAGCCTCTTCCTTAAATTGACTCAGGAACGGCTTAGGGATGTCCGTCTCGAAGCGCATCGGCTTGCCGGTCGTCGGATGCTCGAAGGCAAGCACGCGGGCGTGAAGGCCAAGGCGGGAGAACGGCTTTGTCTTCGCACCGTACTTCTTGTCGCTGGCGATCGGATGACCGATGTCCTGCATATGGACGCGAATCTGGTTTTTGCGTCCGGTTTCCAGCTCAAGCTCCACCAGGGAGTAGTTGCGGCTCGCTCTCAGCACCTTGTAGTGCGTGATCGCATGCTGCCCGTCGTTCGCTACGGGACTGGAATACATTTTCAGCGTCGACGTTTCCTTCAGCCAGGACGAGATCGTTCCGCTGGCTTTCTTAACAAGGCCCTCAACCAACGCGACATATTTCCTCTCCGTAACGACATCCTTCCAGTTGTCCTGCATTTTTTTCTGAATCTGCTCGCTCTTGGCAAACATCATGACGCCGGACGTCTCTCTGTCCAACCGATGGAGCACGAAAATACGCGCTTTGGGATCGGCCTGACGAACGTGGGCGGTCAGCTGCCGATAGGCGGTCAGCTCGGTTTCCTGCGCGGTCGCGATCGACAGCAGTCCGGCGTCCTTATGAACGACGATCACCGCATCGTCTTCGTGTAGAATGCGCAGGCCGACAAGAGGCGCTGACGCCGATGAGCGAGTTTTGCTCACGGTCACCGTCTGGCCGGGGCGAAGCGGATGGTTGTACTGCTTCTCAATCCGATCGTCGACCGCGATCTGACCGTGAGCGAGCATAGATTTAATGCTGTTGCGTCCTTGCGGCGCAAGCTTGACCAGCAGAAATTCCAACAATTCGCCGGGCTCCGTTACTTGAAGCCTTCTGGCGGGCGCAGGCTTGCGGCTCGGAGAAGCCGCTGCTTGCCGACGGGAGCCTTTAGTTTCTTTTCTCATATTTAAAGTTGATCGTTCCTCTCGCATCTTGGGATGATTGTAATCGATTGATTATACCTCATTTAGCCGCACGAACGAAATTCACGCTATAAGACAGCGTCTGGGCAGTTCCTGATTTCGAGAGCAGCCCGCGAATCGTCACTTGATAACGATCCCCTTCCTTATACTCCGCAATGCCGCCCGGTCGGAAAATAATCGCAGTCCCCGAGCCGTACCCGTTCGTATCCACGTTAAAGTAATTGCCCTTTTCAGCCACTTTGCCGGATTTCGAATTCAGCGTCCACGTTTTCCGATCGCTCTGCCGTACGACCGTTACTGTGATCTTTTTTGCCTCCGGCGCCCGGAATTTCGCTTCGTTCAGACTGATCGACCAGGCGTAGTTCGGACCGAATACCTCCAGCGGGAACGCTCCCTGAGCGGGATAAGGGACATAGTTGTAGTCGGGCACTTTGGTCCTGCTCTCGTCGAACACTTGCATGACGGTATAGAGCCATCCCGACTCGCTTGCGGCCTGCCCCAGTCCGATCCGCTTCAGAGCCGGATTCAGAATCCATCTGCGATGCCCGACCTCGGCCAGATTGCTTGTATCGGAATCTTCCATATAGGCGTCGATCGACAGCGCCATCGTATGATCCTCATAGCCGTAGTAAGCATACAGATTGGACGCGGACGCGGATTCATACCCTTTCTTATAGAAGGCTTGAGGCATGTCCGCCGGTCGAGCCGGCTCATGGCTGAAATCGTCGTCTGCGGCGAGCAGCACCGCGCCATGCTGAGCTTGGTCATTCAAGCTGGCCGTCGCGCTCAAGTCGTAAGGAAGGCCGCTTATGAAGCGGTAGAAGTTGACGGCGTTCACGCCGTCCCGGATGTAGCCCGACTTCAGAGAGCCTGGAGCGTACGGCTTGCTGACGGAAGGCAGACTCGCATACGGGTTCTCGTAATCCGCCGCAGGCTGCATCAGCTTTTTCCATTGAGCGGAGATTTCCTGCACGCTGCGGGCCGGAAGGCCGGACGTCAGCGGGGTTGTCGCGGAGGAAACCGTCCAAGGCTGCGGAAATAGCGTTAGGACGAGCAGCGAAGCGCACACAAGCGCCAATCTTTTGATTTTCATAGGAACAGCTCGCTTTCAGTGGGTTTTCTGGATGGCTGAGCAGGTACGCAGAACGGTTAATTAAACGGTAAGCATAAGTTTTACTTACAATCATTCGCCATAAGGAAAAAAGATTCCTTCCAGGTATTGACGATAGGTGTTGTGCACTGTATAGTGTGTATATGGATATACACACATGAACACTGTGCTGGGGGAATGACAATGAGCCAGCGGCAAGCCGTCGCTTATATCGGAGCTTATTTGTGGAGACGAGAACGGTTCGGCATGCTCTTTACCCTCGTATTCGCCATTTATCTGGGGGTGATTAACAGCGCCGCCATCGATGGGGTGTTGGGAGGAGAAGAAGATGTGCCGCGAGCCATAAACGGCCTTATCGATTGGGTGACCCTGGCCATGTATCCGATCTTCGGAATGGTGATGAACAAGTCCTCGTGGAACATGTGGAAAGACGATTACTATTCGAAAAGACTCGCTCAATGGCGTACGATGCCGATCCCGGCCGCTTCGATCGTTCGGGCCAGAATGCTGCAGAGCGCGGTCATGCTTCCGATCATTGGCGGGGTTTACCTTCTGGCGCAGTACTTGTTGACGCCGGCGCTGCGAGATTACGTTACGCCGATGCAATGGATCGAAAACGGGCTGATCTGGATGTGCTATGCGCTAATCATAATACCGGTCATTATTCTGATGGAGCTGGGATATACCGGAAAGCAATATTGCTTGGTCTACTTCGGACTGATGATCGCGGTGGCATTGCTCTCGATCGTGCTAACGTGGCAGGGAGTAAACGTATTCCATAGCGTGTTGAATTTAATTAAAGACGGGTACGGCCCGGTGACGATACTCGGAATGGCGGTCGTCGCGGCAGCTTCGGTCCTGATAGGACATAAGCTGACCATCGAACGCATCCGCCGAAGATCGTTGCCGCTCTAAGCGGCGGACAAGGAAAGAGGGGTGAGCTTGTGTGGCTGCCGATACGGATTGACGAACAACGTCCGGAACCGCTCTATCACCAGATCGAGGTGCAGCTTCGCGGCCTGATCCTCGGCGGACAGCTGAAGGAAGGAACTCTTCTGCCTTCGATTCGCGAGCTGGCGGTATCGCTGAAATGCAGCGCGATCACGGTTAGGAGAGTGTATCAAGATCTTGAAAACGAAGGCCTGATACGCACCAGACAGGGCACGGGGACGTTCGTTGCAGGCGTGGAGCCGGTCGCTCGGGATGAGCATCGACTAGAGAGGTTGACCCAGGAGTTGGAAAAAGCGATCGAAATCGGGCTGCAGCTAGGCTGTGCGCCGGAGGAGATCGAGACGGCGTTCCGGCAAGCGCTGCATCGAAAAGCGACGGAGAAAGGGGAGGACTCGTCATGACGATTGCGAATATGGAAGCTGCAATTTCCCTTCGCGGCATGAAGCTGCAGCACGAACGGTTCGCTCTTGGCCCCGTGGATTGCAGCATTCCTAAAGGGATGGTTACAGCGATCGTCGGACCGAACGGCTCGGGCAAGAGCACGCTGTTTCGGGCTTTGCTGGGATTAGAGCCGGTCCGGGCGGGAGAGATTGAGATGCTCGGCACGCTGCTGGACGGAAACCAGGGCGATCAATATAAGAGCAGAATCGGATTTTTGGCCGAAAACCCGCATGCTCACGAGAGTCATCTGACCGCCAACGAGAAAGCGAAGTTCGCTTCGTACTGGTATCCGAGCTGGGAGTGGGAGAGGTACAACAAGCTGCTCCGACATTTCGACGTAGACGGCGGAATCAAGCTGTCCAAAATGTCGAAAGGAATGAGGCGCAAGGCCGAGCTCTCCATTGCGATGGCCCACGACCCGGACCTGCTGCTGCTCGACGAACCCTCATCGGGATTGGATCCGTTCGCTTGGAAGACGATGCTGGAGGAGCTGGGGCGTTATATGGAGCCCGGCGATCGGACGCTTGTGTTGGCTACCCATATTTTAGAGGAAATCAAGCGACTGGCAGATTACATCCTGTTTATCTACAGAGGCAAAGTTTTGGGGCTCTATGAGAAAGATCGGTTATTGGACGATTGGCGAACGATCGTCGTGCAGATCGATTATGCTGCTAAGGGCGGAAGCGAGATGCTTCAGCGAGCTCCCGGTTTTCAAGGCTTGTCGGAAGCGGGAGCGGGGCTCTACCGGCTTGAAGTGGACGATCCCGAGCGGGGCGAAGCTTATTGCCGCGACAACGGATTCCGTGTGGTAGCCGTCCAGCGTATGGAGCTGGAAGATATATTGAGCTGTTTAATTCGAAAGGAGGAAGCAAGACGATGAATTCATTGAAGGTAGATAAAATTATTAAAAATTACGGCGACAAGAGGGCCGTTAACGGTCTTAGCTTCGATGTAGCGGCAGGGGAAATCTACGGACTGCTGGGCGCCAATGGTGCGGGGAAAACGACGACGATGCGTATGATTCTGGGCTTGATTTTGCCGGACGAGGGAGATGTTCGTTACTTAGGCAATCCCTACAGCGAGCAGCAGCTTAGCATGCTGGGCTACCTGCCGGAAGAGCGGGGGATGTATCCGAAGATCAAGGTAAGCGAGCAGATTTTGTATCTGGCTCAGCTGCGCGGCATGTCCCGCAAGGATGCGGACAAGAATCTGAAAATGTGGCTGGATAAGTTCCAGGTGCCGGAGTATTACAACAAGAAGGTCGAAGAGCTGTCCAAGGGCAACCAGCAGAAAATCCAGTTTATCGCGGCGGTCATCCATAATCCGAAAATTCTCATTCTCGACGAGGCGTTCAGCGGACTCGACCCGGTTAATGTGGAGCTGCTCAAATCGACGGTCAAAGAGCTGCGGGACGGAGGAACGAGCATCGTGTTCTCCACGCACCGAATGGAGCATGTCGAGGAGCTGTGCCGCAACATTACGATCATGCACAAATCCAATCCGGTACTGCAAGGGCCGATCAAGGAAATCAAAAAGAAGTTTCCTCAGGAGCGGGTTATCGTCGCGGGCGACGGAACGATTGAGGGATTGGATACGATCACGGGAGTGAAGCACGTATTCCGGCACGAGCACGGCGGCTACGAGTTAAAGGTAGATTCTCCGGAAGTCGGTCAGCGTATTCTGAAGCACGCTCTGCTGCAAGGTCCGATTAACCGCTTCGAAGTCTTGGAACCGACGCTTAACGAAATCTTTATTAAAACGGTAGGTGAGAGCCATGAATAATAGCTTATGGACGGTAATGTCGTTTACGATGCGCAACAAGCTGCGCAGCAAAGGATTTATTATTATGACGGTGGTGCTCGCGGCGCTGATGATCGTTGGGGGCAACCTGCCTTATCTGATCGACAAGCTTAGCGGGGGCGGAGATGGCGAAGCCGCGAAAATCGGCTATGCGGAAGCAAGCCAGGCTCAGGTCGTAGAGGGGCTGAAAGATCACTACGCGAAGCTGCCGGAGCCTAAGGTGGAGCTTGTCGGCATGGCATCCGAGGAACAATTGAAGTCCGCACTGGAGAACAGCGATCTTAAAGGCTACCTGACGTTCGCGGACGATGCGGCGGCCGGGTTCCCGAAAGTCACTTACAACTCCAAGAGTGCATTCGAGGGAGGAATTTCCTCCTCGCTGGCGACCGCTCTTCAACAGGTCAAATACGATACCTTGCTTGAGGGCGCAGGGCTGGACGAGACGCAGAAGGCACAGCTGTACGCGCCGGTTGCATTCCAGACCCAGAAGGTCAGCTTCACGGATGAGAAAGGCAAGACAGAGGAAGAGCAGGGCATGGCCATCGCGTTGACGTACATTATGATCATCATGCTGTTCATGGCGGTTATGATCACGGGACAACTGATCGCTACCGAGATTACGGCGGAGAAGAGCTCCCGCGTTATGGAAATCATCGTAACAAGCGTATCTCCTCTGAAGCAGATGTGGGGGAAAATTCTCGGAACGTTCCTCGTGGCCATGATTCAAATCGTCGTTCTGGTCGGCGCGCTTGTCGCGAACTTGACGCTGCCGCACAACACGGACATTTTGAAAAGCTTCGGCTTCGATCTTAGCTCGATCGATCCGCTGCTGCTGGTTTACGCGGTATTCTTCTACCTGGCGGGCTTCTTCCTGTACGCGACCTTGTTTGCGGCGGTTGGATCGATCGTCAGCCGTACCGAGGACCTCGGCCAGGCCGTTATGCCGATTACGATGCTCACGCTTGTCGGCTTCTACATCGCCATGTTCGGCCTGAACCAGCCGGACAGCACGCTGATGGTCGTCTGCCAGTACATTCCGTTCTTCTCCCCGTTCCTCATGTTCCTGCGGATCGGCTTGGCCGAACCGGCTTGGTGGGAGATCGCGCTGTCCATCGGTATTCTGATCGCTTCGATCCTGGCTATCGGCTGGCTCTCCGCGAAAATCTACCGCGTCGGCGTACTGATGTACGGCAAGCGTCCTTCGATGAAGGAAATCGTGAAGGCTATGAAGGCTTATAAGGTGTAGGGGAATTAGTGAGGAAGTTGTGAGTAACGTCTATAGTTGAGATAGTTTGCGGAAATAATTGAGATAAATAACGTCATATGTTTGAGATATTGTGAAGAACCTTGATGGCCAGATCCTTTGGTATATCAGGGTTTTTTGCTATTCTTCAAAATATCTACATGTTTATTTTGCCCAGAATTTGACCATAGATGATACCATGGAGCTTGGTGTTTTATTTTAGCAATAAATGATATTTACCGGAGGATTCATATGGGAAATGACTCGTCAAACATGGATTGGCGAAAAGAGGATCACCTTTATACCCCAAAAAGGAAAGTGAATAATCGGAATAGTCATCATCGTCCGCACATTATCGGAAGTTTCTATAGTGAAAAAATGGATCGTCCGGTGGAGTATGAATCCTTAGGTGAACGACTCTTTTACCACTACTTAGAGTTGGATCATTCGGTTGTAAGATATTACGTGCAACCTGTTGAGGTTCCGATACATAGCCCGGGAAAAGAGGGTTGGATTCATATTCCAGACTCGTTGGTGTTTAGTAAACACACAAATCCGATTCTTTATCAAGTTAAGCATGAACCAGAAGAAAATATCAATGAACAGTCGAAGCAAATCAATCATTTTTGCGAGCAGTACGCTTTAGTTCGAGGATGGAACTATCTTGTGATTTGCCCTAAGACAATGCCGTCTGTTCTCGCGCGTAATATCCGGTTCCTTAATAACTTTCTTAAAGTGAGGTCTTATTATTCGAATTGGAGTGAGAAAGTCACGTATCGATTAGTTTGTTTAGACAGAAGTACTGTAGAAGTACTAGCGGATTTTTTTGGTGACGAATACCACCCATTACTGATTAAACCATTGATCTACCATCTGATTGCAACGGGAATCTTTCAAACTGATGTAAACCAGGTGATTGGTTCTAATAGCTTCATTACAGTTAATCAACTTATGAAACCATTCATTCCAGAGGAAAGGAAGGTGTTGTTGGATGTCAATTAATCATCTACGACTATACTCGGAATTTTATTTGTATGGAAAGAAACATAAAATTATATCAATTGAGCCACCGTTTGTGCGAATTAAACGCCCAGATGGCGAAGATATTCAGATGAAATTTACCGATATTGTGTCTCATTCAACCTTCCAACCAGATTCGACGATGAAGGTTTCCAAAAAGGAGCTTGCGCCATACGATACGTTGGCCATACTGCCTGAACCAAAAAGAGAAGAAGTGAGCGAACGGTTTGAGATTATACGTCCTCTAATTCTGCTAGAAGAAATTAAAAATCAGAATTTAAGATCGGTTCAAAAGTTCATGGACCAGTATAAATACTTGATAAAAGAAGGGGAAGATCTCACATCGATCCGACAGGAGGTCCTCATTAATCGGGTAAACGAAATGCGTATTGTCCAGAAGAAGAAAAAAGTATCTCGTGCAACGTTCATGCGCTACATGAAGGCATTCCGTGATCAAGAGAATCTACAGAATAATGGGTTAGAGGGTCTCATTTCTAAAAAAGGGCGGGGATATACCGGGAGAAAGGATACTAAAACTCTGGAAATTTGCCATCCTCAAAAACCCGATATCGTATTGGATGTTCTCCAGGTACGCCTTAGCGATGAACTAATACATATTGTGAAGTCAATTATTGAAAATGACTATTTAACTAAATACAACATATCCAAAGCTACCGTATGGAGAAGCGTAAATCGTGAATGTGCGTACCATCAACTTCCAGTGGTCAGTTACAGCACGATCTCAGACCTTATTGGTCGAATTAATAAGAAGGCAAGAGAACGTTTCCGTAATCTGAAGCAGGCAAAAGCAATATATGATGATGTAGCACGTGGATATGCAGACAGAGATGCTCTGCACCCGCTAGACATTATTCAGCTCGATCATACTCGATTGGACATGCAAGTTATTGATGATCAGACTGGTCTAACCATTGATCGGCCGTGGATTACACTCGGAATTGATGTGTTTAGCCGTATGCCATGGTGCTTGTACGTCTCTTTTGAAGCTCCGAGCGCCAATGTAATTCGTAAGGCCATACAACATGGAGTTTTCTTCAAGGATACCAGAAAAATTTATGGCACTGAGTCTGATTGGGAAGTTTTTGGTATTCCCAATGTAATATACGTTGATAACGGCATGGATTTTAAGAGTTCCGATATTAAACGTCTTGTGAATGAAAGCTTAAAGTCCGAAATCATGCATCGTCCGGTCAGGATTCCTAAATATGGGGCAGTTATAGAGCGGTTATTCAGAACACTTAATGATGAGTTGATTCATAATACCTTAGGTACAACAAAGAGCAAGTTTGCAGATTTAGGTGCAATAAAGCCAGAAGAAGAAGCTTGTTTAACCCTTAATCAGATTCGAAAAATACTCACGATCTATATGACGGATATGTATCCAATTCGAGATCATAAGGGTCTGCCCATCTATAGCAAGACACCTATGAATCGTTATCACGACGGATGTAATGAAGTGGGATTTCCTGAATGGATTGAAAAATCCGAGGAGGAGCGATATAAAATTGAGTTTATGCTGACTCTTAAGAAGCCCTATACGAGAGATGGGGTAAGATTCGGGAACCGTATTTATAAGTCGGAAGAATGCAATGATATTATTGGCCAGAAGGAAACGAAGTATGTTATTAAATATGATCCCGATGATATCTCTCGTATTTTTCTGAAACATCCCAAAAAAGAGCGATTCATCGAGTTATACGCAGTTTCACCGTCGTATGAACAACTAATTGGAGTTAATGCCTATACGTACTCAAGAGTCTTAAAGATATGGAGCGAGGAAGGGGAACGTAAAAAGAATAGTATCCCTGGAAATGATCAGTATGCTCGGGCAGCGAAGAAGATTCAAGAAGAGATCAATAAAAGTTACGTTAAGAAGAAGAGCACCCGTAAGACTGTTGCTCGAATGATAAACGCAGATCGTAGTGTCACAGTTACTTTCCAGGGACAACAACAAAAAGATGCCGTAAATAGATCAAGGGAAGAAGAACTGTTTCTAGCGGCTAAATTGGCTGAAGAGAGAAGGAATGAAAGAAAATGAGTCGCGTAGAGGCCAAGCAGTTTGCAAACCGAATTGCTGATTTATTTATCCAACACGAAGAAGTCAGACGAATCTGGGACCGGTTTGATTCTCTTCGTGTTCATCTGAAAGCTGGTAACCAGGAACATGATCCTAATCATTTAATGTTAACTGGTATTTCTGGTGTAGGTAAAACACAATTGGCAACTCATTATAAAAGACGAAATCCTGGTTACACATACGTTGATAAGGATGAAACAAAAATTGATATCGCCCCAGTGTTATATATAAAGTTGCCTTACCCGTTCACTGCGCTCGATTTTTACAAAAAAATACTAACCGGTTTAGGAACAAAAATTCTTCGCTCTGATATGAGGGTTGGATATGCGAAGGACCAGGCATTACATTTACTGCGAAAGCAAAAAACAGAATTGATTATTTTTGACGAACTAAACTTTTTAACTCGAACTAAGCGTTTTGATGATCAGGATGGTATGGAAATGTTTAAGGATTAATCGAATGAGGGTGTATCTCTTGTTTGTATGGGTACTCCAAAAGTTGAATATCTTCTCGATATGGAAGATGAATATTTTCGACGGTTTAAGCTTGAAAGAATTATGCCTTTCGAAGAATGTGATGAGAGATTCTGTAAATTGCTGAATGACATAGAAACTGCAATTCAGCCGCCCAGAAGAATACAACTTGGGGCATTGGAATCTGGTTTACCGCAATTGTTGCATGAATATTGTCAAGGAAGAATTGGTTATTTACACGCCATACTAATAGAAGCATACCGATTACTAGGCGTTTTTGCTGATGATTTTCGGGATATTAGCGCTGCAGAATTGACAGTAACCAAACTACGGGAAGCTAAGGAAAGCTTTTTCGGACAAACGTTAAGAGTCTAAAATTCAATGACAGCAGGGATATATACAGTGGAGAATCAACTATTAACGGTAAGGCCCACACCTAAATTAGGGGAAAGCCTTACTTCCTTCTTGAATAGGGCAGCAAAATTAAATGGGTGCAATGAGATGGATATTTGGAGAAGTATACATGCAGGATCTATTCACATGCTAAGATCCCAATTATTCTACCGACTGGACTATGATTTTTGTTTAATTGACCCGAAACAATTGTCCATGCTTTTAGATGTTACTTTAGATTCCATAAAGAAACTTACCTTCTTTACCGTTTGTTCCAAATTTTTTGACGATCCTTATAAAGACTATGACCGAGCTATGGTCATGATTCAAATGGCTCTTGATAAACGTTCACGTAAGTTTTGTCCAATTTGTATCGAGCATGAGGATGTATATAAGCTAACTTGGTTGTTGAAAGAAGTAGACTACTGCTTTACTCATAATATCAGGTTGGAATCAAACACGAATTTGGCTGATATTTCTGAGGTTACGTCGGATACTAATGATTTGAATAAGCAAGAAGTGATTTATCGTCGTTGGAATTTTCTCCTTAAATCAGACAAAGTACTCACAAAGAGATACGGAAGGTTGAATATGGAAAGATCATTGGCATTAAAACTGTTATTTGTTGCCCAAAATCAGGCATCAGTATATGTTCGAAAAGACATTGTTGGTTTCTCTAAAAATCTTGTAAAAAGTCTTGTTTCATTTGTCAGAGGCACCTCTTCGGTTAAGAAAGTAACCCAATCTTTATTATTCGAAGTGTTGAACTACGCCAACATGACAATTGAGGAATTTTCTAATCTTGAAGTTCCGAAGTCATATCTTACTAGCATATTCACTATTAAAGAAAAGAAGAATAATCCACCAAGCACTTGCCTAGCACCTTGGTGTTACAATCAGGAACATCAAAGAATGATCTTAATTGATGATAGAGTGGAGCCAAGAAAGAAGGGGATTCGGTATCCTTACTATTATGTCTGTAAAGGATGCTTCATGAGATATGCGTATCATCCGGAAATAAATCAATGGCAGGAGATAGACGGAAAGATAGAATTGGTGTCTGCTATAAAAAAACTCGTTGAAGCTGGCATGACAAGGTCAGAAGTTTCGCGAGAACTAAAAATCAACTACTTTCAAATTAGTGAAATATTCGGGTATCTTGCTTATCATCATTTGCTGCCAAAATCAATACATGCTACTTATGCATATTCGAATATACCGGAGAATCTTGTATCTTTATTTGAAGCAATACAATGTGAGTTATATACTTACCCAGAAACTAAATATAAAAAAACGAGAAATCGATATGGTTGGAACTTGAAGATGTACAGTTATTTTTATGCTCATTCTGATGTGCAACTGTATTTTATTCATAAACCATCCGAATTAAAAAAACCACTGAAGAAGCATAATGATCTTTGTATTCAAGCAGAACGAAGCATCAATGACATGGTTCTATCTGATATTCGTTTATCGCTCAATCAGGTGGCGTCTTCTTTAGATTGTTCTGAAAGCACTCTACATTCTTACGGAATCGCATCTGTTGTACAAGAGGCCAAATCTAAGCAATCATCTAAACGACTGCATGATGAAGAAAAAGAACTTCGAAAAACATTTGATACTCTAATTTCTCGCCATGATTGTAAAGAAGTGTTGTCAATGAGGGCTGTGTACAACTGTCTAGGGAGGAACAGAGACTATGTAGTTGAAAATTACCCAGGTTTTATAAACTACATGACAGCTTCGGTTAAGGAAGTCAATAATAAAGCAGAAGTTCACCGATTAAAGCAACTTGTAAGGCGGATTAAAGAGGCCATACAGCAGCTCAGTGAAAAGCAAAGAGATATATCAGTTACGGCTGTTGCAAAGTGTTTAGGAATTAAATACATACATGTGAAGGGGTATAGGCCTGTAAAAGAAAAGATTAAGCAAGAGATTGAAGACTATAAGAATATTTTGGTGGGACAGAGTCATTGGGTTAATGTATCAGAGCCACGAAGTTAAAAGATAGAGCCAGCGTTTCTTCTGACAAATCCCTTCAAAATATGATATTTTGCAGGATATAAGACGTTAATTATTGAATTATTTATCGAGTTATGTTGTTTTTTGACTTCCAGCTATTTTAGTTTCGAAAATCGTTAGCTGCCCTTTTGGTTAAGACAAGGTAAAAAGCTATTCATAGAGAGGTCAATGTCATGGACGAAACATCGGTTATTTGTTTCAATTGTTTGGAACTTTCCGACGTTATGGATACACACGGGATATCAATCTCAGATTACAATTCTCCGCCTATAAAAATAGTGGGTATCAATGAACGACAAGAGTATACATGTACAAAGTGCAACGAGTGTTTATCGGCTTATGATTTGTACTTTGAAAGTGTAAGTGATTTTAATGAGTTTGTTGAACAAGTCATAACTTCGCTTGGGCAAACCTTGTCTTTTAAAATCCACCGTTGTTCTCACTGCAATGAAGGAAGTGATATTGAAGCATACATATATTCCTTCAATCGTGACGTGGAAGATGAGGATGATGAGCATCCTTCGACCGGCATGGACATTTGGGATTTTCTATCCGAAGAAAATATACCTCAGGATTATGTTGATAGGGTAATAAGTGAACTCAGATGCCTCAATTGCGGATATGGGGAGCCGTATCACCCAAAGCACAATCCTGATAGTCATAACTTTGAATATAGTGATCGCATATATAGTGAGGACGAGATCAATGAGTTTTGGGGATATGACCAAGAGTTTATTAATTTCGCTTCAAGATACGGAGTTAATTTTGATGAAAAAGAACTCTCTGATTTTCGAGAACATCTGTACGTTAATCCAGCAGTGGCTCCACGAAGTATAACAGCTGGAAAGATATATGACGTATTGAAAATGAGTTTCGAGGATGACGAGTTTTATTTACTTAAATCATCTACCATAATTTACCGTGGGAGGTCGAGGAATAAAGATATGAGTTCTTATAACTCAGATGGTTTATGGAGTCCTCCTGCCGGTGTTGCGAGTCATGGAAGATATAATGCAGTTGGCGTCCCTATTCTTTATTGCTGCGATACAATTGACGCAATTCCTTATGAATTACACCCAACTCATGAGCAAGCCATCGATATCGCGTCTATTGATGTGAAGAATAATATGAAGTTGTTAGACATAGATGAAGTATTCAAGGGATTTGAAAAGTTTTATGCATCACAAAATGAAGAAACAAGTACGATTAAGAAGGCATATTTATTCACAAACTTTATTGGTGGTTGTTGTCTAGATATTGGTTTTCAAGGAGTTAAGTATGAAGGTGTAGCAAACTGGAATGGGAAGTACACTAATTATGCGCTTTTTAATTATGTCAAAGATACTGACCTTGAAATCTTAGAAGTGAAACCAAAGAGCTTTCAAATAGCGTATCTGTGAGAACGTTAAGGAAGCAAAGAAGAGTTATAGGGGTACATACCTCCATCTTAAGGGCTGTTAGGTGGAGAATAGATTATATATTCAGAATGAGCGGAAGATACGTTCTCACAACAACGCTAATATGCGTTATTTGAGCTATCAATGGAGCTTTTGGTAAAGAGTTAGTGGGGTCATATTATCGTCTCATCTTCTAGAAAAAAATAATTGCTAAACTATATTCAAAGGATATCCTGATAGCTACAGGATGTCTTTTGTTTTTTTGTATACATAAGAAAAGGGTTACAATGATGAATCATTTTGCTTACATGGCATCGCAGGAAACTGGTGGAAGATGGTCAATTCCTCTAGTGTGTCGTCTTTAATATTTATTAAAGGAATCCTCTCAGATGTTTCTATCGTTTCCCGGTTAGCTTAATAACTCAACTTTCGCAGAGCACAAATCATCTTGAGAGCATGTCGTTGTAGTCTTTCAAGGTGATCAGGTATTGGGCTTGTAAATAGAAAAACACCGCTTCGTTTGCTAAAGTGAGAGTGTCGAGCAATCACTTCAACCGAAGAGGTGTCTACCCTAATGATAGCCCAACCATCCGAATTGAATCAACTGCCTAACGAACTAAAACCAGCGTTCCAAGAACTGAAAGTCATGCAGCATCTGCAACAAGCTGGATTTCGTAAACGCTTTGGCTTTAGCTGTGCCCGACTATTCCAACTTGTTTTCGTTTTGTTGTTCCATCAGAAAAACTGGTTTCGCCTGCTTGAGAGCCGCAAGGACGATTCCATGCCTGGCAAAGATGCGGTTTATCGCTTTCTCAATCATGCCGGCTTTGCATGGCGCCGATTTCTGACTTCGCTTAGCGTGGCTACCGTGAAGAAAGTGGATGCGCTGACGTCTGCGGATCGGGATGTCGTCTTCATCGTCGACGATTCGATGTTCGAACGCAATCGCAGTAAAGCCGTTGAGTTGCTCGCCAGGTTCAAAGATCATGCCACGGGTGCGTATTACAAAGGTTTCCGCATGCTGACGATGGGGTGGTCGGATGGTCATACGTTCTTACCCATGGACTTTGCGCTGCTAAGCTCTAGCAAGTCGGCAATCACCGGCATGAGCGAATCCATCGACAAACGAACACATGGTTACAAGCGCCGGAAGGAAGCACTTCTGTCGGCTCCTCAAGTCGTTGCGTCCATGCTGGATCGCGCCTTGGCAGCCGGAGCAACCGCCTCTTATGTCTTGATGGACAGTTGGTTCACGCACGCGCCGCTCATTCGCGAAGTCGTCTCCCGCGGACTCGATGTGATCGGCATGGTCAAGAACGACAATAAACGATTCCTTGTGCAAGGCCAGAAGCTGTCGCTTAAAGAGCTTTACTTAGCAGCCGCACCTGTAGCGAGCCAGAAGCGCAGTATTCTCCGCTCGATCCGAACGGAGCTGGCTTGCGGTACGCCGGTGCATGTGGTGTTTGTTCGCAACCGCTCGAAGAAAAATGATTGGCTCGCCGTTTTGACGACCGATTTGACGCTCTGTGTAGAGGACGTCATCCGAATTTACGCCATTCGCTGGGACATTGAGGTTTTCTTCAAATGCACCAAGTCGCTGCTTCGTTTGCAAAAGGAGTTTCAAGGCCGCTCTTATGATTTGCTGATCAGCCATACGACAATTGTCTTCTCACGCTACCTTCTACTAGCCTGGCAGCATCGGCAAAGCACTGATGCACGTACGTTCGGCGGTTTGTTTTATGTGCTGTGCGACGAAGTCGGTACACTGGATTGGACAGTCGCCTTACAACAACTGCTCGATCTTGTCAGCGAAATCGCCACGAAAGCAGGAAAGAGGCTTTCAGTTTTGATTCAGCGTCAACTTCAGCAATGGATTGCCAGTCTGCCCAGCTACATCAAGGCTTGTTTGCCAATTTCATGCTGCGAAAGTTGAGTTAATAACCACTCGCGACAATGTTTTTCATAGCCTAAATCTAAAGTGGCTCTACACATTAACATCATAGCTCTATTCTATTAACACGGTGGCTCTAACTGATTAACCATCTCTGGCACCGAAATATTCACTAAATTTGGGATCAAAATATCTGTTGAAAAATGAATACTTTTCTTCTGAGGGGCAACATTGAAAATAGTGGCCCATAGAAAAGGAGCAGAATCAATGTTTACTGTACGCATTAAACCAAAAAGTGACGAGTCACTGATTAGCTTTGTGACTCGCTTTGCTTCAGAGAATGGGACGAAAATGCTCTCTATCTGGCACGATAACAGTAGAAATAAAGCGATTAATCCTCAAAAGGCTGATGCTCATCTGCTGGAACAAGCACCTGAGGCATTATTAATGCTAAATAATTTAGCTGAGGCAACTCAGGTTTCGAAAAATCGGCTTATAGCTATGACTTTTTACCACGTCTTACAAAAGTTCTATTATCATAGTGAAACATCACGTTCACGTATTCTTAAAGGAATGATTCGTAATGACTTCCACTTTTGTCCGTTTTGTATTAAGGAGCAAGCACACATCAAACTGCTGTGGAAATTGGATGGGGTCAATTTTTGTATGAAACATCAAGTACCGTTATCAAGAAGCTGTAGTCAATGTGGTAACATCGTCAAGCTAAAGGATATTGAGTATATTGAGCTTTGTCCGTACTGCAATACTGAATTAAAAAATACCCAAATGATGATTCGAAAATTTTCAGCGAAGGAGTTAAAAGAGCAAAGCCTTTTGCAAACTATATGGAGTCAGTTACTATGCCATAGCCCCAATTATATGAGTCCGTCAGAAGTTGCCACCAAATTAGTGTATCTGTTAAATGAGGAAAGTTCCTTTTTTGAGAGAAATACCATCCAACGGAATGCTGATATTCTCAAAATATGTTTACCGCATGTACTTCAAATTGCAAGGGACGCTCTCTTGAGGAAGAGAACGGTACATATTAGCACGCTGCTAGACGTAATGGTATATAGTAACATTGATTATGAATATTTTGAAAAAATATCAATACCATATGGTTTTAGAGAATCGATACGTACTTCTAAACGGGATAATGTAAAGAACACTGGGTGCATGTCTCCTTGGTGTGCATCCTATCAAAAGTCTGATTTCTTAGTAAAAACAGGTACCAAGGCAAAACGTTATTCGGACGGTCGATACCTACGAAAGTATGTCGCATGTACTGTTTGCGGTAGCAGGTTTGCTTATAATATCGATGGCAATATGGTAGAACTAGATGGGTTCTTTAAAGGCTATAACGATTTGACGAATATGTTTAAGAAGAAGGGGCAGTTGACTTTACAAGAGTGTCGGAGGCCAGCTGATTTTAAGAGAGATCGCTGGTGGAGTGTTATAGCTTATTTTAGTACAAGACCTATTTTTGGTGAGGTTGAAAAGCTTGATGAAGATCTATTATTAGCATTCGTTCAGTCTGTTGAACAGAATGGGAATATGAATAACATCCACAAATGGAGTTGTTGGAATTCTTACAGGCACTTTCTCCTGTATAGATATCATCCCCGTGTGATGAATGCCATTGTTTTCTCAAAAAGAAAGGTCCCTTTACGACATGATATAAAGGACTATGAAAATAAAATAGAATCTCTGTGTAGAAGTATGTTAGAAAATGATCAAGATATTTCAGTTGAGCGCATATGCTCATTAGTAAATATTTCATCTACTACTATTCGGAAATGGGGAGTTCATATTTATATAAAAAATATGAAGAAGGAGCAGGGTGAGAAACGTTTAGTAGCTAGAAAAGAGGAGATTATCGAGAAAGTTGATCAGTTTTTTAAGCAAAATGAAAAATGTCGTGTCTTGTCTAAGGATATATACAATTTTATTGGGATGAGTCAAAGCTACATGAAGTCGATTGCACCAGATTTAAACCAGTATATAAGTATGAAAAGACAAAACTGTTCGATTCAAAGAAGAAGTACACTGGAGAAACTGAAGGTGAAATCTAACGCTTTTCAAAGGTAAAGCGTGAATTCCGATAATAACGAGTCAATATCATTTCCTAATTTTATAGTCACTTTGGCATCGCCGAACATAAAAACTATTTTTTTGTAGTAGTGAGAAGAAATAAAACTTTTGATTGGAATGCGCCTAGCACCTACTGATTGGTGAAATGTGTTTGTAGTACAACTTGATGAGATTAATGCAAGTTGTGGGTATTCCGTGAGTCGGGAAAAAATAGTTAAATTAAACAGCGACAGTGTGGATTTTTCGATCCAAACTGTCGTTGTTTCTATAGAAGTTGACGATTTCTAACCAAGATGAATAGCATTAGAATTGTGAATTCAGTAAAATGCATTATTTGTACCAGTAGCACTCATCTGAGCAGGATATATATACCAAAGAAATTATTTGTCAAAACGATTTTCAATTTTAAATAGTTTATCTTGTTGCGAGAGTCTAAGAACAATATAATCATCTGAATTTAGTTCTTTTGGAAGTTTATCTTTAAGTATAGAGAATATTAATTGAATATTCTTTCCCTTAATATATTTTGTAACCTTGATTAACTGGTTAGCATGCATTAGTTCCTTTTTATCATTTAGAATAAAATGCAGAACCGGAATTTCTTCTTCATCTGCAAATAAGATATATGCTAAATCAAAGCACAGAATCTCACCTTGTTTTTTGCCCGAACTATTATTAGCGTTAAAACAGTAGAAGTCATATATATTTTTTCCAGTTTTCTTTTCTGCTTTGATACCATATGTTATTAGATATTCTTCATTATAAAGTTCCTTAGATACTTCCGTGAAAAATTCATTGAATTTAACGAGCTGATTTTTTATTTTCTCTTGAGAAGATATTGAAAACGCATCTTGATCGATAGTTTTCAATTCATCCTCTAAGTCGGTTATCTTTTTATCGACTTCTTTTATTTGGGTGATAGAATGTTCTACTTCACCCTTTCGACGGTAATTTTCATTTAATTCAGATATGATTTTTTCAAGATCGCTAAAGGTATCTGTTTTAGTTACGCTACTTGTTAGCTCAACTTCAGTCGATAATAATGTTTTTAGTTCTTCATTTAGATTATTTATTTGATCATGAATTTCAGGTAACTCCTGGCTAATGAATCTTATCTTTTCTACGATCATTTTATTATGGTAAGAAACCAAGTCTTCAAAAGTTTTTTGAAGATTAGGGATGAAATTGTTTGCTTGTTCATAAATTCTCTTTAGTTGTTTAAGATCGATATTTGATTGATCTTCTTTAAGTTCCATTTCAGCTTCATGAATTAAATCTCTTCTTATGCTCAATTCACTAATTTTAGAACTGATGTAGCTTATTTGATATTTTGTTTCATTCAGATTTTTTAAATCCTTATCGTAATTAGGATTAAGATTTAATGAATTTTTTTTATGTTCAATCTTATTTATTGTGCTTTCGATCATCGCTAGCGATAATTCAAACTCAGTTTTGCTTTGTTTCTTCTCTAGTCTATTTTTAAAGTCGATTTCGGTTTTCATTTTTTTAAATAATTGAGACCGATCTGTTGTGATAATTCCAAATAAATACAAATACAGTGTTTCATATTCGGGAAGAGAATTGAACTTTGTCAGGACTTTCAATGTATTATTTATGCGATCGTCAGTATATCTAATACTGTGTGAAATGATTTCTCTAAAGGATGGTTTCTTGACTGATCTATCTCCAATTATTAAATCGTCAAGCTTACTTTCGAATTCTTTATCTTTAATTTTCTCACCGTTAATCCTCGTTATTTTGTGTTTGTTGTTCAAAAAATTCCGTTCAATTACAATTTCACGAGCATGTATATGATTAAAGCTGTCCGTTAGTGTTAGCTTAATTAGAACATTGTTTTCAATCAAATAGTTCTTTACTAATTCAATTTCCTTCTTTGTTTCTTGATCCGTATAAATAAGCTTTGGGTCTGCTCCAAGACAAAAATCAATAAGCGTTAACACAGTAGTTTTACCAACGCTGTTTCCAGTCTCCTTTTCAGTGATGCCTACCGTCTCATCGACAATTAAGTTAACTCCTTTATGAAATCTAATGTCTCGAATCAGACCGAATTTATCTTCTATTTTAAGTTGTTTAATCAACATAATGATACTTCACCACTTTCATTTACAAACGCAATATCGGATAAAAAAAGCCAGTCTAACGAGAGAATAAAAGTAAAAAAGGACATATTACTTTTTGCTTTTACATCGCTATATAAACTAATTAGTTCAATATTATTTTTATTGAATAATTGATCGAGAATAATGGATCCATTGTAGTATATGCTTAATTCAGGATTAATATCCTTAGGCAGTAACATGAATATATCCCTCCGGATCCTCGAATACCTTGCATTTAATAAAAGCATCTACAATTATTATGGAGACACAAAGTTCAAGTTCCTCATCTGCTAAATCGAAAAAATTATCAGTCTCACGAATGTATGAAACAGTCCTATTTATAATCCTTAGGAATTTTTGATTGTTATTATATTCATCAAATAATAATTCTTCTGTATAAAATCTAGAGAGTTTTTCGAATACAGAAAGGCTTTTATTATTGCCTTGTCTATCAAATTCTGCATATAGTGAATTGAGTTTGGAATAGTAGACTTTATACTTTTTTATAATGTTCTTTACCTTTAAGAGATCATTAAATTCTATCTTCATGTCTATATTATACTCATTTAGTTTAGTCTGTTCTTGTGTTGTTTTTAAATCTTCTTTTGAGAGTAACTTAATTAATTCTGTTAAATTTGATGATATTTTCGAAGGATCTGGTTTTTCCCCAAGTTCTGCTGATACCAGCTCATATACCTCTTTTTGCTTGTCTATGCTAGCTTCAAGTACAGATTTCATTAGTGAAATTTTATCAATAATATCCTTATTGGGGTCAAAGCTAATCTTATGCGTGTTAGTGTACTTCTTCTTTCTAAGATGGTCAGCATCGGAAAAAAATAGGAATTTTAATTGATATCCTTGCTTTTTGTATTCCTGCAGAATATCTTTAGAAAGTGTCTTGTTAATTTTAGCTGTTGTATCAGTAGATGAGACTTGAATGATAGTCTTATTTACTTGATCTATCAAATCAATCGCTTCGGAATTTTGGTCAAAGATGTTCGCATTCTCGAATTGCTTATCAAACAATAGATTAATAAGATCTCTGTAAAAGAACTCTGCATGAATATTTAAGTTAAGTATATTAAGTTTCCCGTTACTTTTAATTCGATAACTAAGCAACTCAATTTTCTCGGTTACATAAGAATGATAGAAATCTCTATTCATAAAAGTGATCTCCCATGAAATAAACTTAACTCAATCACTAAATTGTACACTAAATTAATCCATTTTGTAGTAGCCTTTTGGAATTTTCTAAATCAAACTATAAAGTACAAAAACACCTGCTAGCTCTCAGCAGGTGTTTTGTAAATGAAGTCTTCTAACCCTATTTCGATTTCGATCCCTAAAAAACTTAACTAGGGAGATCATCGAGTATGCTGAGTTGAACATCATCTATGAATCGCTTCGTATGTTCAATCAACTTACTCATGTATTTTTTAACTTCGATTGTTGAATTTGAATCGCGTTCGAATGGATCATCAGGAAGAAAGATTAATCCTGAGAGATTACCACCGCTATGGAATGTCCAAATCATTGTCGGATTGTGTACTGATTTATTTCGCATTTCTTTAAGAGAGATATACCAATTCATTCCCTCTAATTTCTCGAGTTTCAATAACGTTCCAGATTCAGGCGAATTGAGCCTTAAAGCCTGTATAACGCTTTTAGACTTTACGTGCCGTTCCTTAATGGCTAGTCTGAAAAGAATATTTACCTCATGGGATAGTAACTCAATCGCTCCTAAAAGTGCACTCACAAATGCTGAGAATTCAGCTCGAAGGACTTCATGTCCACTTTCCTCTCGGAAAGAATCGTAATGATAGTTAGCAGTAAATCGCTCGAAATGATAGTTAGCATGATTTAGCTTGCTTCGGATGCTGGAAATCCGAATTTCTTTTTGCCATTGATCGTCAGTCATTTTACCATTCATAATGGTACCCACAAACTTAGTCTTAACTGCGTCTAGTGATGGATAACTATACATTTGCATGGTGATGACTCCTCCGGTATCGCCATTCAATTAATATCATGAATCATGCAAGTATCTAATCTAACAAAAGTGATGCCAAAGTTGTGTATACTCATGTTAAGAGTAACGCGGATTTCTTTACTCTAAAAGGGCATAAGTATTACGATTATTCCAAGAGTCGTAATATCCTTATTTCTTAGTTCATAATAGATAGTTTGAAATTGCTATTATAGAAATTGAGAAAGATGATTCTTGTAAATAGACAGGAGTCATTTTTCTTATTTCCATTAAGAATGTGCGTAATGATCATGCCTGAGATAAAAAACCTTTATGCTTGGCATTAGTTTAATCTGAAATGGCGTTAAATTAAAATCCCGTTGCAGCTTTTTTCCTAGCTGCAACGGGATTTTGCTAATGAAATGTAATGGATCCAATTACTTTGATCTATTTATTTAGATCCAAATATCGATTGCTTATTTGAGTCAGTTAGCAATCCCTTGAGGCAGTGCAATTAGAAAGCAGAGTTATGCGCTATTGAATTGAATAAATCCTAATCAGTTTCACCATATTGCTTAAAGACTTTATCCAATGTAACTAGAAGGTGGTTTCTTGCAATCTCAGTAATTTGTATATGTGACTTTTGATGATGAGTCGACAATATTTGTTCCGGGCTTTCCTTGGAAACAGGATAAAGATCAGATCCCAGATCTCTGCAAAGGTCTATAAGGGTAATACCGTATCTTATAGGTGCATCTAAGTAGCGGCCATTATGAATCACAATGTAGTACGGGTAACGACCGTCTGTCGCTTTGTAAAAACGATCTTCTGGACCAGTCTCATTAACATGTTCGAAACCACCTGATTCTGCATAGCCAATAATTATTGGAGTGGCATTCCCTTTGTCATCCTTACTTACCACAGCCATGAAGACTAAATCTCCTTTCTTTATGCCTGACGGCCGACGACGAAAGAAAGTTTGGTCGTTATGTGAATACAATTTATTCTTTCGCTCCATGTACTTCATATCGTTTGGAACCCTGTCTTCTCCGCTACCCTCAAACTTCAACCAGATTCCTGTATCACGACGTGAGGGATAAGCCGACTTATTGTATAGGTTGATTATACCATCTAGCATAATCGTATAGGCTATATGAACAGGGCCGAAAGTGTGGAGGTTAAGAATATTGTGATTTGCTTAGAATGGTAGATTTTGAAGAAACATAAATGATAAAGTCGAAAAGTATCCTGTGTTAAAATAGACTCAATACGTGAATTATTTGATATAACGCAAGAACAGAGGAGCTTACAAATGACTAACGAACAATTCAAAAAATTAAAAGCCGACTTATGGGCATCTGCTGATCAACTAAGAGCGAATTCTGGACTCAAATCCACAGAATATGCTACTCCAATATTGGGACTTATCTTTCTTCGTTTTGCAGAGAGCAAGTACTCGCAGGTTGAAGATGAGATTAACGCTGAATACAATCGACTTAAAGGCACTCGCGTGGAACGTGAAATCTATGAAATAGCGATTGAAAAATGCGGATTCTATCTGCCCTATGAAGCTAAATACAACTACCTTCTTAATTTGCCAGAGAGTGAGAACTTAGCGCAGAAGGTTAAGGAAGCAATGGTTGCAGTTGAGAAATTCACAATAGAGCTTGAAAATACCTTGCCGAAGGATGAATATTATAGCGTTAATGGTGCCGAGGACAAAACCGTACTAAAGAAGCTTTTAAAGAATTTCAAAGACATACCAGACGATATTAGCATCGATCTATTTGGTGAAATCTATGAATATTTCCTTGGTAACTTTGCTCTTGCAGAAGGCCAAGGTGGCGGGGAATTCTTCACACCGTCAAGTGTCGTTCGTTATATGGTTGAGGTGCTAGCACCTACTGAAGGCAAAATCTTAGATCCAGCTTGCGGTTCCGGTGGGATGTTCGTTCAAACCGCTCATTATATTAAATCGCATAAACAAAACGGAAACGACATCAATCTGCGTGCCTATGGCGTGGAGAAAACAGGTGCAACTGTTAAACTGGCGAAAATGAACCTTGCACTTAACAACATTAGAGGAACCATCACCGAAGCGAACTCTTATTATGTAGATCCCTACGATTGTTTTGACGCTTTTGACTATGTTATGGCTAATCCTCCATTTAATGTGGATGGAGTGGAACTTGACGCAGTTAAGAATCAACCGAGGTTCAATACATTTGGTGTCCCTCAGAACAAAACCAAAAAAGCTAAAGGCGACCAATCCGAAACTGTACCTAATGGCAATTATCTCTGGATAAATATGTTTGCAACCGCTCTTAATGAAAAAGGACGCGCTGCTCTAGTTATGGCCAACTCTGCATCGGATGCAGGTCATAGTGAAAAAGAAATTAGGAAGAAGCTCATAAAAGAAGGGCTAATTAGTCAGATGCTAACTATGCCTAAGAATATGTTCAGTACAGTAACCCTCCCTGCTACGATTTGGTTTTTTGACAGGCAAAAGAAGAAAAAGGATGAGATCTTATTCATTGATGCAAGGAACGTGTTTACAGTAATTGATCGGGCTCATGTGAAATTCAGTGACGAGCAGATTAAGAATCTAGGGATTATCTCAAGATTATATGAGGGGAACACAGATGCGTTTGGAGCCCTGGTTAACGAATATAAAGCTAGCCTTGAGAATGCGGGAACGGATAGCGAGAAGAAATATTGGCAGGACAATATCGATTGGCTTACTGAGAGGTTCCCAGAGGGGAAATATTGCGATGTGGTCGGACTATGTAAGGTTGCAAAAATCGACGGTGAGGATGGAATAGCTGAACAGGATTATTCTCTTAACCCAGGACGTTATGTGGGGGTAGTGATCGAAGAAGATGACCTGACCAAAGAAGAGTTTAATATCGAGATGCTGCGCCTTAATCAGGAGTTAACGGCACTAAACAGCACTGCGCAGGAACTTGAAAGGAAGATAACAGAGAATTTGTTGTCTTTGGTGCGTGGGTGATGATTAAATGGAAATTCATTAAACTTCGTGATACTGGGACAATCATAACAGGTAATACGCCACCAACAGCTAACAGGGAATATTACGGTAATGATTATGCATTCATCAAACCAACAGATATTGTTGAAGGAGTTAGGCATGTTGAGAATACAGAAGAGAGATTTTCAATTAAGGGGTATGAAAGGTATCGGAAGAGCTTATTGCCTGTTAACACCCCTTGTGTTGTGACTATCGGATCTCTAGGAAAAAAACTTTGCTTAACAAAGGAACCTTCGTTCACGAACCAAGCAATAAATGCAATTATCATGAACAAGGGCAATGATGGAAGATTCATTTATTACATGATGAAGATTATGCTGCCTACGGTTAAACACTTATCAAGCGGAACAGCATCGGGCCGTGAAAATGTAAGCAAGAGTAGTTTTGGAAATATTAAGATTAATGTACCACCTCTACCTGTTCAACAGAAAATTGCAAACATATTATCCGTTTACGATGATCTAATTGAAAATAATAACCACAGAATAGAGCTACTCGAGCATGCTGCACAGCAAATATTTAAAGAATGGTTTGTGCGGTTTCGTTTCCCTGGTTATGAAAATGCCCACTTTACTAAAGGGATGCCTGATGTGTGGGAAGTGAAAAGATTGCAAGAGTTTGGTCTGATAGAAACAGGGAAAACACCTCCAACAGTAGAATCAGATAACTATAGTGGAAATATTATGTTTATCAAAACACCTGATATGCACGGACAAGCATTTGTAATTGATACTGATGAAAAGCTGACTCAGAAGGGGCATTTTACACAGCCGAAAAAAATGCTTCCTGCAAATTCAATATGTGTGAGTTGTATAGGCACTGGCGGTGTTGTTGCAATAAATGCAGAACCAGCACATACCAATCAGCAGATTAATTCGATAATACCTTATGATAGTAATTATCTTGAGTGGCTGTATTTTACATGTAAAGCATTGAAATCAACAATTGAAATGTTTGGTGCGACAGGCGCTACAATGACGAATTTAAGTAAAGGTAAGTTCGAAGGGCTAAAGGTAATTTTTCCTGGTGAAACACTTGTTTATAGGTTTAGTAAAATTACTGCTCCTATGATTAATAAAATTAAAGTATTACAACTTCAAAACCAAAACCTAACCAAGCAACGTGATCTGTTACTCCAACGCCTGATGAGTGGCAAGCTAGAAGTTTTGCAATAGATTTGTATTTAAGGGGGGCTTCAAATGCCACAAATCATAACAGAAGACATGATCGAGCAAGCGACAATCAAGCTGTTGGTTGAATCCTATGGATACGACACGATGAACTGCTTTACAGCAGAGAGGGAAACTCTTCCCGATGGCACGGGCAGGCAGAATAAAAAGCAGGTTGTGCTGCCGAATATTCTGTTTAATAAACTGTGCGAGCTTAATCCGTCGATACCTGTGGCGACAATCAAATCAGTTGCCGAAACTCTGCAGTATACCCCCCATACTGCGGATTTAATAGCGATCAATTATGCAAACTACCAAGTTCTTAGAACAGGAATTACCGTAACATATGAAGTGAATGGTAAGCAGGCAAGCAACATTTTAAAAATAATCGACTACAAAAAGCCGCTCAATAATAATTTCACCGTTGTATCACAAATGTGGATAAAAGGCGAGGTTCATTGGCGCAGACCTGATCTAATTATCTTCATTAATGGCTTACCGCTTGTATTTATTGAGCTCAAGAACTCAAATATTTTAGTCAAAAATGCTTATGATAAGAACTTGACCGACTATCTGAAGGATATCCCCTACCTATTTAACTACAACCAGATTTGTGTCCTTTCTAACGGCGTAGAAACTCGTGTTGGCAGCTTTCAAGCAGGTTATGAGCATTTCTTTGAATGGCTTAAGGTTCATAGTGAGAAGGAGAAGCCGGACAGAGAACAGATTACAGAAGACGGCATTAGTATTGAATTCTTGATAAAAGGTCTATTAAAGAAAGATACGCTAATTGATTACATAGAAAATTTTATTTTGTTCGATCGCAGACGAACGAAAATCATTGCTAAGAATCATCAATTCTTGGGTATTAACAATGCTTTCGATGCTTTTGTTAATCGTGAGAGTCTGAAAGGCAAGTTAGGTGTCTTCTGGCATACACAGGGTAGCGGCAAAAGCTATTCCATGTTGATGTTCGCACGCAAAATTAAACATAAATGTGAGGGTAACTTTACATTCTTAGTGGTTACCGATCGTCAGGATTTGGACGAACAGTTATACAAGAACTTCCTTCGTACAGAGTTTATTGCGAAGGATGAAGATGTTCGCCCAGGAAGCAGCTCAAAGTTGCGTGAACAGCTTGCTACAAACAAGACGATTTTATTTACGATGATTCATAAGTTCAGATACGACAAGGGCAAGAAATATCCTATTTTATCCGAACGTAAAGATATTATCGTCATGGTGGATGAAGCCCACAGAACGCAGTATAAGGATCTTGCTGAAAATATGCGTAATGGGCTGCCTAATGCCCAATACATTGCATTTACAGGAACGCCACTCCTTGGAAGCAAGCGCCTAACGAACTCCTGGTTCGGCGATTATGTCAGCGAATACAATTTTGCACAGTCGATTGAAGATGGTGCAACTGTACCCCTGTATTACACTAAGCGAGTCCCTACTGTAGAACTAAAGAATGATTTCCTTGACTCTGATTTCTCAGATATTCTAGAACAGGATAATCTTACAGATGAAGAGCAGAAGCGATTAGAGAATCACTATGCAAAAGAGCTCGAAGTCATTAAGCGTGATGACAGACTTGAAGTCATCGCTCAAGATATCGCGTACCATTTTCCACGTCGAGGTTTCCTTGGAAAGGGTATGGTTGTTTGTGTAGATAAATTTACAGCAGTGAAAATGTACGATAAGGTGACTTACCACTGGAAAGAGGAAATCAAGAAGCTCAATACGGAAATTAACAGTGCAAATGATAATGAGAAACGCCGTGAACTAAAACGTATTGTTGATTACATGCGAGGAGTTCAGATGGCGGTTGTGATTAGTCCTGAAGATGGTGAGGAAGAGAAATTCTCAGATCAAGGCTTATCCATTAAAAAGCACAGAGATTACATGAATGCTGTCGATGAAAATGGCTTTGATATTGAAGATCATTTCAAGAATGAGAATCATCCGTTCCAGCTCGTATTCATTTGTTCTATGTGGCTAACAGGTTTTGATGCGCCAAGTGTAACTACTTTGTATTTGGATAAGCCGATGAAGGGGCACACTCTCATGCAGGCAATCGCAAGAGCGAATCGAGTATTTCCTGGGAAGGATAACGGGATTATCGTTGATTACCTAGATGTTTTTAAGTTTATGAAACGTGCTCTTGCCGATTATGCAACATCAGAAGATGGTAATATGCCTGTTAAAGATATTGAGAAGCTGGTTGATCTATTAAACCAGGCCATAGAGAATACGACTGAATTTTGCGGTGCGATCGGAATCAACATAAATGAATTAGTCGCAGCTCATGATACATTCAAGAAGCTTGATTTGTTTGAAAGCTTTGCGGATACGATATTACAAAACGATGAATGGAAAAATGAGTTTAAGGTCCATTCAAATACAGTAGATATGCTCTATGAGTCGCTCCGTCCTGATATATTCAAGATGGATTGGAACAACCTACTTAAAGAAGCCATACTCTATTTAAGAGGAATTATTGATGGCAAGATACGGCCCGAGAAACTAGAAGAGGCACGCAAGAAAATTGATGCTTTGCTAGACGGGAGTGTCATTGCTGAACGTGCGACAACCTACGAAATTGCTAAGCAAACCAAGGAAATCGACCTGTCAAAGCTCAATATCGATGAGTTAAGGGAGCAGTTCAAAAAGATTAAATATAAGAATCTTGAGATTGCTAATCTAAGAGACTACATAACGAGTAAACTGGCACAGATGCTTAAGAAAAACATCACAAGAAGTAACTTTGCTGTATTATTTCAGAACATCATCGATAATTACAATGCTGGCGGATCAACGAATGATGATTTTTTTGAGAAGTTGCTCGAATTTATGGAGAAATTAAAAGCTGAAGAGGAACGCCACATCAAGGAAGAGTTATCTGAGGAAGAGCTCGAGATATTCGACTTGCTGCGTAAAGAAAAGCTGACTGCTGCTGAAGAGAAGAAGGTTAAGCTTGCAGCTAAGATGTTGTACGAAACGTTGACTCAGAAGAAGTCGGAGTTATTCGTAGTCGGATGGCATAACGATCCTCAGCCTAAGGAAAAAGTGAAGAAAGAGATTATTACGGTGTTGAACAGCTTCCTGCCCGAGAGCTACGAAAGAGATGTATTTACACAGAAGAGCAATCGGGTGTATGAGCACATCATTGATCAAGCTATAACTGGCTTTGGGTGGATTGCGAGTTAGTGTGGGGATGGTTGCTCTATCGCACACATATTATTCATCTGTCTAAATCTTTGAGTGTAAATCTCATCTATAATTGAAATTTTAACAATAAGTCTTAACTGATAATCAACAAAGTCTCACTTATAACAAAAAAGTCACCTAGTCCGGTGATCCTTTGTCTCAACTATAGACGTTACCCACAGAAGTTTATGGCGCACAAAAGTAAAATTGACGAAAAACGTTGCGTTGGCGATTCAATCGATCAGTTTTCTGGTGTTCCTGCTTTCCATGTTTGCGAATCGTTACGAAGCGCTCATCCCCGATTTCGTGCAGGGCTTGGGCTACGGCCTATGTATCGGGGGCTTCCTGATCGTCATTGCGAATCTGAAGCTTCTGAAGGGTCAGGCTGGCGAATAAATCCTGGGCTGCTGTAGCGGAGAGCTAAGTCATAGATTTAGGTTATCCAGGCGGGTTTGCGTGCGGACGCAAACCTGCTTTTTTGTTAGGGAGGGGACACAAGTCTATCATTAAGGTTTATATACCTCTTATAAGGGATAACCTGATATAAAAATCCTTTAGAGGTGACCTCCATGCATACTCTCTGGAAGGGATCGTTGATATTCGGTCTCGTTAGTATACCTGTTAAGCTTCACACTTCAACGGATGAAAAAGACATAAGCTACAAGTATCTACATAGGGATTGCTCTAGTCATGTCAGCAACACTAAGTCTTGCAAAACCTGTCAAAGACAAATTGAGCAAAGTGAGATTATTAAGGGATATGAGTACGAGAACGGGAAGTTCATTACTTTTGAGAAAGATGAATGGGATAACATCCAACCGGAATCAAGCAAAGAAATACAAGTGCTACACTTCTTAAACCCGAAGGAAATCAATCCAATCCATTATCAGAAAACATACTATCTTTCTCCTGACACATTTGGAGTTAATGGATACCAATTGTTAATCTCTGCAATGGAACAGACCAAGAGAATTGCCATCTGCAAACTATCGATTCGGTCGAAAGAAAGTCTTGCCTCGATTCAAGTGGTAGGCAATTGCCTGACGATAAGTACGTTGTTTTATCCTGACGAAATCCGATCGATAAAAGAAGTTCCCAACCTAAATAGAGATGTAGAGCTTGATCCCAGAGGAATTGAGATCGCTAAATTGTTGATTGCTCAAATGAGCAAACCTTACAGTGCATCGCAATATAGAAATGAGAGTAAGGAACGGTTAATCTCCGCGATCCAAAATAAAATTGCAGGCGAAGAGATTG
The DNA here is from genome assembly GCF_017671885.1 of Cohnella sp. LGH. Lineage (NCBI taxonomy): Bacteria > Bacillati > Bacillota > Bacilli > Caryophanales > Paenibacillaceae > Cohnella > Cohnella sp. LGH. Next base: position 7,187,498 of record NZ_CP072117.1, on the reverse strand, counting down.
TTATCCAATCCCGAACGCCGAGAGCAGCGATCACTGATTTAATGGCAGCATTACACGCAAGTCTCGAGGCCATTCATGCCACTAATGACGTCAAAGTACAAAGAAGGAAACAAACAGCTCAACAATCTCTTGAAGTACAAAATAATGCGGATGAGACGGCATAGAACTGAGAGCCTTCAAAAATCATTCTTCTGCACTGGACTCGATTGTTATGATCGGGTCTTTTTTATTTCCATATCGAGAAGCACTGTTTCTACTCGGAATATTGTCAAAATCGTGCAAATGAACAAGACAAATCGACGGCATGGTAAGCAAAAGAAGTGTCCGAAAAAGACGATTAAAGACAAAGACGTGCAAAGACGCCCATTCGTTTATGCAGTACGATACAACTAAGCAAAATTGTAAGCGTTTAAATTAAACGAGAACGGAGGTCATACGATGGGCGGTATTGGTGCATCCGGTATTATATTGCTCGTGTTGATCGCGTTGCTGTTGTTCGGGCCGAACAAGCTTCCCGAACTTGGCAAAGCGTTCGGTCGCACATTGCGCGAATTCAAGAAAGGCGCCAACGATTTGTTGGACGATACGAAGCCGGCAAGCCGTGTCGACGTTTCCCCGGAACAACCGGAGCTGCAGAAAGCGGAACGGCGATTGCCGGAATAAGCGAATCTGCTACGAACACATATCATGGGGCCGGCCTCTCGATGCGAAAAAATTCTTCGCGCTAGGGGCGGCCCCATTGTCGCGAGGGGGCGAGAGATGAGATATGGCCGAAAACCAAAGCGCGCAGCGCAGTGACGAATGGATGCCATTTACAGAGCATCTCGGCGAGTTGCGCAAACGAATTATTTATTGTTTGATCGTATTCGCGATCGGCTTTGTCGGGGGCTTGTTTGGTTCCCAGCCTGTATTCGATTATTTGGTGGACGCGGAGCCTGAGAAAAACTTGGATCTGCACGCATTCTCGCCATGGGATGCCATCGGGCTTTAGAGCAGAGGGCGACGCTCGTATTCGTTCCTTGGGCGCTTGTCATGTGCCTCGTCGGTTTGGCTTTCTCTTATTTTATCGTCTTTCCGATGGCATTCCTGTTCACGGAGAAGGTCACGTTTAATTTGGGGCTTGAGCAGACGTACGGCGTATCGCAATATTTTTCGTTCTTGTTCAACATACTGCTGCCGATCTCTCTTCTGTTCGAGCTTCCGCTCGTGATTTTGTTCCTGAGCCGCATCGGTATTTTGAGCCCGGCACTGCTTGTAAGAATGAGGAAAGTTGCCTGGTTTATTCTGATCGCCATCGGCGTGACGGTTACTCCGCCGGACGTAGTATCGGATTTACTTGTGGCCGTACCGCTCGTGCTATTATACGAAATCAGCGTATTGTTATCCAAGCTTGCCTTTGGAAGAAGACAACGTATGTTGGAGCGTGAAATGGCGGCGATGGATGAAGCGTAATCCGCTTAATATAGAAGACCGTCAGCGAGCGAACTTGTCTCTGACGGTCTTTTATGTTGGACAATTAGCCGTTCAGTCGAAGGTAGCCGAAGCGAAAGTCAGTTTTGTGCAAACGGCGTGTCGAAAACGCCGTCCGGATGCCCGAAGAAAGATCGCTCGATACGCGGCATAAACAATAAACTCTGCAAAGACGCCACCTTGTTTTCACAGTAGGATAAGACTAAACGCAAGGCCAACCGTCAAGTGGATGCAAGGAGGAATAGCAACAATGAAAGCGCTACAAATTATCGGCGCCGGACAATTTCGCATCGTGGACGCCGATATGCCCGATCTTCAGGATCATCAGGTACTGGTGGAAATCCAGATGGTGTCGACTTGTCCGCGCTGGGATATCAACATGATGGCCGGCCGAGATATGTTCAATTATGCCAAAGCTCCGGAATATCCCCTGCCGATCGGCTTCCCGGGGCATGAGATGGCGGGCGTCGTTAAAGCAGTTGGACCAGGCGTTTATCGCTTTGCCGTTGGAGATCGCGTCGCGGCCCTTGAGCATATCGTCCCCAAGGGGGCTTACGCGGAGTACGCCGCTTACCGGGAGGAGGAGCTGATTAAGCTTCCGGACAGCATTACGTTTAAGCAGGCGGTTTCGTTCGAGCTGTTGAAATGCGTGGCCATCGGGATCATGCAGCTCGGCGATCTCAAAGGAAAGTCCGTTCTGATATCGGGACTCGGACCTGCCGGTATCCTGGCCGTTCAGGTGGCCCGCTTGTGGGGGGCTTCTCATGTCGTCGGTATCGACGTCAGCGAGAGCAGGATTCAATACGTTCGGAATCTAGGCCTTGGTACGGTCATGCATGCGAACGAATTGCAGGATCTGCGATTCGAGCTTGGATACGACTGCGTGGGCGCGGCCTCTTCGGTTCAGAATGTACTTGCTCATGTGAACGAGCATGTCGTCATCTTCGGAGTGCTGCATGGAGACATTACCTATCCCGAAGCCTTGTGGGCTCGAGGGACGAAACTGGAATCGTACAAATACAGGCCCGTAGGTCCGCGGGATCATCAGCTGTTAATCGATCTTGTCGTGAACAAGGGACTAAACACCGAATGCCTCCAGACGCATCATGCGTCATTCGCGGATTATGGCCAAGCCATAGAGCTGTTGAAACGGCAGGAAGCGATTAAAGCGTTCTTCTTTCCGCAGGCCGACTTTCAATCGCTTGGCGATCATCTAGGACAATCCGCCGCGGAGTCGAACACATCCGAGTGAGAGGAGGTGGCGTAAGTTGACTAGAACGGCGAATCGCGAGCATTTTAGATCGGCAAGACCCATATGGCCGAAAGACCGAGAGAGGGACAAAAATATCACCGCCGGGTTCAGGGGTTTAGTAACAACGCACAGGGATGCGGGTTTAACGTTGCATATTGCCGCATCGACCCTCTATCGATGCTATATGAACGGCAAGTTCATCGGTCACGGACCTGCCCGCGGACCCCATGGGCATTATCGAGTCGATGTATGGGAGCTGAACGAATACGCGAACGAGGGCGATAACCTCGTAGCCATTGAGGTGGCGGGCTATAATATCAACAGCAATTACGTACTCGATCAGCCATCCTTCCTACAGGCGGAGGTCCGGGCGGGCGAGGAGACTCTTCTGGCGACGGGAGCCAAAGACGGATTCGAGGCGACTCTCTTGAAGGAGCGCGTACAGAAGGTGCAGCGATTCAGCTTCCAGAGAACGTTCGTCGAAGCGTATTCGCTTCAATCGGGCTATGACCGCTGGCGATCTGATGAAAGCGCTCCCTTTAACCGAATTGCTTGTGTGGATACGGCCGCGAAGACATTGATTCCAAGGGGCGTCCCCCTAGCTGAGTTTACCGAGCGTTATCCACTTGCGGTGTACGCGAAGGGAGAAGTGATTCGCCGAAAATCGCAAGGAGCTTATTGGCGCGATCGTTCCTTGACAGGCGTAGGCCCTCAATATGGAGGCTACGAAATGAACGATCTGGCCTTCATTTTGTCGGATGAATTGGCCGATCTGCAGATAAGGAGCCAACGTGTCGTTCAGCAACCGCATACGCAAGAAGATTCTTTGTTGCTCGCTACCCGCGAGTTCGGAATTTTGGACATGGGAATCAATCGGACCGGGTTCATTGGCGGTACCGTTCGTTGCTCTTGCAAGACCCTGCTGTACGTGACGTTCGACGAGGTTCTACGGGAAGACGACGTGGATCATTTGCGGTTCGGTTGCGTGAATGCCCTGCGGTATGAGCTTGAACCCGGAACCTACAGGCTGGAATCGTTCGAGCCGTATACGCTGCGCTATATGAAGTGGATCGCAGCCGAAGGGGAATGCGATTTGTCGGGGTTATACGTGAGGGAGTATGCGAACGCCGAAGCCGGCAAGGCGCGATTTCAATCCGGCGACGAACGGCTCAATGCGATTTTCGAAGCGGGAAGGGAAACTTTCCGACAGAACGCAGTCGATCTATTCATGGACTGTCCCTCAAGGGAACGCGCCGGATGGCTTTGCGACAGCTTCTTCATGGGGCGGTCAGCGTTCAGCTTGACGGGGCAGACGAAGGTGGAGAGAGCCTTCTTCGAGAACTACCTGTTGCCCGACAGCTTCCCGCATTTGCCCGACGGCATGCTTCCGATGTGTTATCCGGCGGACCATAACGACGGCGTTTTTATTCCAAATTGGTCGCTCTGGTTCGTTATCGAACTGGAGGAGTATCTGGAACGGAGCGGAGACCGGCAATTGATCGAGGCGATGCAGCCGAGAATCATGGAATTGTTCGACTACTTCGAACGTTTCAAGAACGAAGACGGCCTGCTGGAGAGTCTTGAAAGCTGGGTATTCCTGGAGTGGTCCAAAGCGAACGAATTCGTGCAGGACGTCAACTATCCAAGCAATATGCTTTATGCAGCCGCGCTAGCCGCCGCGGGTCGATTATACCGGCTTCCCCGCCTGTTGCAAGAGGCCGAGACGGTGCATGAGACGATCCGGGGACAGTCTTACGATGGAAGCTTTTTTATAGACAATGCAGTGAGGCAGGACGATCAACTCGTCCTTACGAGGAACAGGAGCGAGATTTGTCAGTATTATGCCTTCTACTTCGGAACGGCCAATCCCGGCAGCCATCCCGAGCTGTGGAATACGCTGTTAACTCGGTTCGGGCCGTCCAGAAAACGAATAAATGATTATCCGGACGTTCATGAAGCGAATGCTTTCATCGGGAATTATTTGCGCCTCGAATTGCTGGCAAGGTACGGCTATGCACGGCAGGCGGTGGACGAGTCGGCGGATTACCTGCTGTACATGGCTGAACGAACCGGGACGCTCTGGGAGAACGACGGGGATTACGCCAGCTGCAATCACGGATTCGCTTCCCATGTCGTACACAGCTTGATTCGCGACGTGTTAGGCATCTACCAAATCGACCCGATCGCGCAAAATCTTACGCTGAGGTTCTGCGATCTGGAAATTTCCTTCTGCAAGGGGGTGCTGCCTCTAGGGGACGGTGCGGTTCGCTTAGAGTGGACCAAGGCGAACGGACGAGTGGAATACCGGTTCGACGCTCCTCCGGGCTACAAGGTGAAAGTCGAGAATTTAACCGGACTACCGCTTTACGGCAAGATGGATGAATCGGCGATATTTTATACTTCCGAGGAGGAATGAAGGAATGTCGAATCATGATGGGTTTTCCATCCCTGAAGGGAACAGCTCCTCTGAGCTGAGCAGTAAGTTGGACCAAGCGCTCGCAAAGCCGATTAGCAGAAGGAAGATGATGACGGCGCTAGGGCTGACCGGACTCTCGTTAATGGCAGGCGGCAAAATCTCCTACGCCCGATCCACTACCCTGACCGAGAACATGAAGCTCAAATTAACGGATCCGCTAGACGCTGCCGACGTCAATGCCAACTTCGACCAGATCGATCAGGAGCTCGGCGGTCGCGCCGTTACGCCGGATTTCTACAAGGTCGGTACGGGCCCGGACGACACGGAGGCCGTTCAAGCGGCATTCGACTCAGGCCGCACGGTCGTCTTTACGCGAAACTATTATGTCAGATCGGTAGAGATGAAGGGCGACACGCAAACTATCAACTTCAACGGGTATTGGCTGATCGGAATTACGGGAAGCGGGGATTCCGTCTCCGATAAGGACGCGATACTCAAAATTACGGGCATCTACCTGGAGCTCTACGATATCAAAATCAACGGTCAATTCAACCTGAATTATCGCGCAGCGATTCATTGGTATTCGCGTCCGGGTTATCCCCAGGCCGGCTTTATTAACGTGTACGGCATGTATATCCGGGATATTCTCGTAGGCATTCAGTACGGCGCTTGGCTGGATGATCCGAGCCCCCACGACGCGCCTCAGAGCGAGAATTATTTGTACGGTTTTCGCTGCCGAAGCTTGCAGAATTGCATCGTCAGCAATCAGCCGAACGGCTTCCTCAAGATATCCGGAAGCACGATCGATTGCCATCAGAGGGAATGGTTTTTTCAAGCGGGCAACCCGTTCAGCATTCCGGCTTCGACCGTCATTACGTGCAAGATCGGCCAGATCTCGGTCGAAGACAGCGAACTGTTGAAAGTGGAATATTTGGAGGGATGCGGGCTTGAGGGCCGTAACCTCGTTGTTTCGAACTGCGTCATCGAAATGCCCTGTACATGGGTGAAGGCCGAGGGAGACGTGACGATTGACGTCGTTCACGGGGGATTTATGGGCGGAAATTCCGGATTGCCGATGTTCCAGATCGCTCCGGGCTCAACAGGCTCCCTAAGAATTCAGAATGTTCGGATGTCGCGAAGCGCGGGCGTAGGAGGCTACTTGGATAATTATATCGTAGCCGGGCTGGAAAGCTCTCCAAACTACAACGTGAGCATAGCCCGATGCGATCTGGGAGAGTGGGCGCCTTACTACATTGCTTTGTCTAGGGAAAGAAGCCGCGTATTCGTTCAGGATACCCACTTTACTTATACGGCGGGAGGCGCCTCGCAGCGTCATACGATTCACGACAAGAAGGATTACGTCAATCTGATCGCTTCGGTCGACACGACCGGCGAGAATATGGCGACAACCGCGAATACGGCGGATAAGTCCGGCTGGGTATGGACCAATTTGTACGGTTCGGGAACCGTCTATTTCCGTAAAACGAGCACGGATATTCCAGCGGGCTACGCAAGCGCGATCGAGGTCGTCGCGACAGGCGAGTCGTTTATTACCTCACAGCCGTTCGCGGTAACCCCGAATGCGTTGGCGGTTTTCCGAATGAAGGCCAAAAGGATCGGCGGCGGAGGTCATGCCGGGACTAAGCTGCTCTGGTTTAAAGCCGACGGCACGGCGTCCGGAACGGCGGAAACCTACTTATTCGGTACTGTGGACATCGGCACCGGCTGGTCGGATTTAATGGTGACGGCCACCATTCCAGGCGATGCCGCTTACGCCAGAATCAAGCTGACCGCGGAGGTGGGTTCTCTCTTCGCCACCGGCATGGAGTTCAGCACGGTTGTTGACGACAACTATCATAACTCCTTTATTAACGAGTTGAACCGATCGCTGGACGTGGCCGGCGAGGGCTTTATTCTGAAGGCGCCGAACGGTTCGCGCTATAAGATCACGGTGGATAATAGCGGGACGCTTACGGCAGCCCCTTATTAAAAATAAACTTAGAAACACGGGAGGGTCTAAACGATGTACAAAAGAATGACATGGAGTTCCCTGGCGCTCATCCTCTGCATAGCCCTGTTTGCTACCGGATGCTCGAAGGCCGCCGATACGAAGGAAACGCAGAGCCCCAGTAATGCAGCTTCCGGGTCTACGACGCCCGCGGCGAGCGAACAGTCGTCCGGGGAAGCGGCGAACTACGAGAACGGACTGCCTAAAAACGAAGAAGTGACGTTAAAGGTCGGGTTGCTTGAATCCGGCTATGGGAGAGAATGGTTCGATTATGCCGTCAAGCTCTTCACGGATAAATATCCGAACGTAAAATTCGATATTACGGCTTCTCCGAAGATCGGCGATCTCATCTCGACCAAGGCATCGGCCGGCAACGACGACGATATGTTCGATTTGTTCTACGGCGCCACCTGGACGGAATACGTAAATGCCAACAAGCTGGAGCCGGTAACCGATATTTTCGAGATGTCGCCGGACGACGCGCCGGGTCAGAAGCTGAACGATCTGATCGTTCCGGGCTTCAACGATCCCGAGAAATATTATAAAGAGAATGCCTGGGTGTTCCCGATCGCGAACTACGTCGGCGGCATGTTCTTCGATCAAAAGCTGTTCGACGAGAACGGCTGGAACAAAAACCCCAAAACTTACGACGAATTTATTCAACTTTGCGAAGCGATTATGAGCAAAGGCATTGACCCGATCGTGTATGCCGGCTTGTACAATTATGCGCAGTTCGCTTTCGATACGAAAATATTCGAAATGGCCGATGAGAACGGAAACAAGCAATTCCGCAACGATTTCGAGTATTTCAACGGTCCGCAAAATACGTCTCCGGAAAACATCGAGGTGTACAAACGACTGTACGACATGGGGAAGAAGGGGTATATCAGCAAGAAAAGCGTAGGCATGAATCATACGCAATCGCAAATGCTCGTCCTTCAGCATAAAGCGGCGATGGTGCCGTCGGGCGACTGGATCGAGAACGAGATGAAGGAATCCGCACCGGACGACTTCCAATGGGGCTATATGGCGGTTCCGTTCACGAATAATCCGAACGGTCCGATCTATATGACCAACGGATTGAGCTATTCCTTCGAGATTTGGGCGGCCAAGCCGGAATTGAACAAGAAATGGGCAAAACAGTTCCTCCTCTCGCTTATGTCGAACGAAGTCCAGCAGGAGCTGGTTGAGAAGGGCGGAGCGCTTCCGCTCCGCAAGGATTACTTGGATGTTCCGACGCGGGCGGACAATATGAAGCCGCTGCAGAAATCGATCGCTACGTATCTGAAGGAGAATCAAGTCGTGCTGGAGCTGAAGAATCGCAAGCTCGAGCTCACGCATGCCGATTACGCGGCGTCGCTCAAGGTCATTGTAGACAACATGGCTCTCGTGCTGACGGGACAGGAAGAACCTGAGCCGATCCTGCAACAAGCGGAGAAGCTGCTGCAGAACGCCATTTCAAGCGACAAGAAAGCTCAAAACAAAGAGTAGACGAATTACGAAGCGGTCGAAAGGCAGTCATTCGGACTGCCTTTCGACCGTGATATACGGGGAGAGAAGACCACTATGTATCTCTTGAAAAGCGCACGGTTTCAAAAAGCGATATTTCTCTTCATTGTCGTGGCCCCGGCGTTTGCAGCCTATGTGTTATTCACGCTCTATCCGAATGCCCTCTCGATCTATTATTCCTTCTTGGATTGGGACGGGATAGGCGCCAAAACCTTCATTGGATGGGACAATTATATTCGGCTGTTCGAGGATCCGTTCATCTTGCGGGCCTTACAGCACAATCTGATATTGCTCGTTACGATCATTCCCATTACGCTTACGATCTCGTTGGTATTGGCCGATCTTCTCGTCAACCGCGCATTTGCGGAAAATTCGTTCTATAAAGTTCTTTATTTTTTCCCGAACGTGCTGTCTCTCGTCGTCATTGCTCTAGTCTGGTCGTTTATCTACGACGGTACCTTCGGTTTGCTGAACGGCCTGCTCCGCTTGTTCGGCCTTGGAGGAGAGCATAACTGGCTGGGCAGTAAAAGCACGGCGCTGCTCTCCATGATTCCGTTATACGTGTGGTGTTACGTCGGGTTTTACGTCGTCATCTTCATGAATGCCATGCAAGGCATCCCTAAGTCTCTGTACGAATCCGCCATTTTGGACGGAATCACGCATATGCAACGGTTTACGAAGATTACGCTTCCTTTGTTATCCGGCGTCATTCGAGTCGGGACGATCTTCCTGATGCTGTCCGTGATCAAAGGGTTCGAATATATGTTTATCATGACCAAGGGAGGTCCCGGCGGTTCGACGGACGTCATCTCCCTGTACATGTTCAACCTTGCTTTCGGCGGTCTGAACCTCGGTCAGCATATTTACGGCTACGCATCCACGATCGGTATGATGATCTTCGTCCTGCTCGTCGGTCTGAAGCTGGTCGTAGACAAATTCTTCGCCAAAGACAGCGTCGAGTATTGAAAGGAGGGGTTCTATGAGAACCGGGGTCACTTCATGGCTATGGCGAATGGTGCTGTTCGTCTGGGCGCTTACCGTCCTGCTTCCGCTATTCTGGATTTTCTACCAATCTCTTAAAACGAATCAAGAGTTTTTCGCCGATATATGGGCCTTCCCCGAGCACCTGAAATGGAGCAATTACGAGAAGGCTTGGACGCGGCTCGGGATTGGCCAATCGGTGATCAACACCCTTTATTATGTAGGGCTGAGTCTGCTTATTAGCCTGTTTGTTTCCACGGTGAATGCCTACGCCTTCACGCGAATCCAATGGAAGCTGCGGTCCTTACTGTGGAGCGTCATCATGATTTCCTTGTTCCTGCCGGGTATCAACATTCTCGTATCCCAGTATACGTTGATGCGGGCCTTGAATCTGACCGACAGCCTGAATGGACTGGTGCTGCTGGCCGGTCTGCCTGTCGGGGCTTTCGAGCTGCTCCTGCTCGGGAGCTTCATGCGCTCCTTGCCGAAGGAGCTGGACGAAAGCGCGTTTATCGACGGGGCTACGTTATTTCAGGTCTTCCGCAAAATCATCCTGCCTCTGTCGATGCCGGGCATTGTCACGATCGGTATCTTCAAGTTCGTGGGCTTATACAACGATTTCCTGGGTCCCTTTATTCTCATCAGTGATCCAGACAAGTATCCGATTAGCGTGAACATGTATAATGCCAACGCCATGATGGAATTCAAGGCGGATTGGGTGACGCTTCTCGCGGGTCTTGTCATCACGATCATACCTACCGTTATCGTTTACGTGTTGTTTCAGAGAAGAATCATAGAAGGCGCCACAATGGGCGGAGTCAAAGGCTAAATGGGGGAGCAGGAGGAAATTGCATGAGTAAAGTAGGGGTAATCGGGTACGGTCATCAAGTCAAAAGGCTTCTGGAGATGATGCAGGAGATGGATAGCGGTTGCCGAATTTCGGCGATAGCCGACGTCCGCCATCACGAAATCCGCGAGCGAATGAAAGCGGACGGGGTCGACCCGTCGGGGATTTCATTTTACGAGAACGCGGACGATATGCTGAACGGGGGGGATCTCGACGGCGTATTCGTCGGAACGCGCTGCTCTCTTCATACCCCCATGGCCTTAAAAGTGTTGCCCAGGCGAATTCCGCTTTACCTGGAGAAACCGGTCGCCACAACGATGGAGGACCTGGTGAAGCTAAGGGAGGCGGACGCTTTATACGGCGGCAAGACGGTCGTATCGTTCCCGCTGCGGGTTACGCATCATGTGCAGTTGGTGAAGGAAATCATCGATTCCGGAAAAATCGGAACGGTGGAGCATGTACAGGCCGTAAATAACGTGAACTACGGCAGTATTTATTATCATGGGTGGTTCCGCGACGAGACAGAGACGCAAGGCTTGTTCGTACAGAAAGCGACGCATGATTTCGATTATATCAATCATATCCTGGGGCTGAAGCCCGTGACCGTATGCGCGATGACGTCGAAGCAAATTTTCAAGGGGAATAAGCGAGCGGGGTTGCAATGCAAAGACTGCGATGAGACGAGCACGTGCCCGGAAAGTCCGGACAATCTTCGGAAACATGCTTTCGAGGAACCGCTGGGCCCTTACTGCTGCTTCGCGGAGGATACCGGCAACGAAGATTCGGGCAGTGCATTAATCGCCTATGAATCGGGCATGCACTTATCCTATTCGCAAAATTTTTTCGTCAGAAAAAAAGCGGCCGCAAGAGGAGCACGGTTTCTCGGTTACAAAGGAACAGTCGAATTCGATTGGGCCACGAACCGAATTCAGGTCTATATGCATCATACGCCTAGAGTCGAATCGTACGAGATCGATAACGAGGCCACGGCAGTCGGCCATGCAGGGGGCGACTCTACGCTGCTCGAGAATTTCATCTCGCTCATGCAGGGAAAGAAGCAAACGTCCGTGTCCACGCTGGAGGATGGCTTGAACAGCACGTTATTGTGCCTGAAGGCCAAGGAATCCGCGGAAACCGGTACCTTCCGCGAAGTCAGGTGGCCGGACTGAAGTTCGGCTGATCGGGGAAGACCTTAGTCCGAGTCCGAAGTCGTCTTCTTATGCTCGCTCCGCCAATGGGCGGGGCTTTTGCCGTATTTCTGCTTGAACAAGCGGCTGAAATAGTGAATGGTCTGGAAACCCGTGGCGTGCGCAATATCCTGAACGCTCATATTGCTTTCCAGCAAGTATTTCTCGGCAGCGCTCATTCGAAGATTATTGAGAAATTGCAAAGGGGAAACCCCTTTGCAGGCTTTGAACGTGCGGATCAAGTAGGAGGAATTCAAATGGGCATACTCGCACAGCTTCTGCAGGGTGAAGTTCTCCCAGTAGCTGGATTCCATCCAACGGACGAGAATTTCGACCGTTTCCACCGTCGAAGCGATTCGATTGACGGGCGGGTGGCTTGTCTTACCGTATAGCTTCGCATCCGGCTTGGCTACGTGGCGGATGAGCGCAAGGATGGCTTGGATGTCGGAATAGCTGATTTGCCGGGTCAGCTCAGGCTGCTTGCTCATCCAATCGGCCATCAGGATCTGGTGAAGTGCGTGAATACGCTCATAGACCGCTCGAACGGCAGGCAAGCTTCCATCCGAATCCGCCTGAAGACGGTTCCAGGTCTCGCAGTCCGACGGGATAGGGAAGGTTTCGCTTGCGTCATCCTGCAGCTCCCAGTAGGTATAACGGTAAATCCGGGATAGGAATTGCAAATGGTGGGAGGTATTTAAAGGGATAAGCAGAACGGCGGGGCCCGTCATCCGGTAGGTGATGTTGTTGATCGTAATTCTCAGAGTTCCTTCGATAATATAGAGCAATTCGTGATGTTGAGGGTGAAGACCGCCGATTCTCGACTCCAAGGGAAAGAGAGAAAGGTTATCCTGTACAGGCTGAGAGGCATTAAGAGAATTATCGTAGCCGAATGCGCGAATCTGCATGTTATCCTCTCCCGTACGTCAAGATGTTTGGCCGATCCGACAGGCTCATTTTAGCATGAGAGAGTCGGGATCGTCGATATCGAAATTCAACCATAAATATCGAAAAAACCAATAATTTTCGGAATAGATTGTGGATCGGCACTCTCTTAATATAATAAGAAAACAGTGATCAGAATGTGAGACGCGCGCGATTTTCCGAGTGGGACGAATTGATCCGCTGGCAGAAGGAGAAGATTTGCAGACATGAGGACATTACCGGTCTATCAATATCGACGCAGCCTGGATCAAACCTGGAAAGCGCTTGAAAACGGCAAATTGACCGTCGGATTCATCGGAGGGTCGATAACGGACGGGAGGCCGCGCAACAATTGGCCGGAGCCGGTCGTCGCCTGGTTCGCAGAGACATTCCCGCATGCGAGAATTCATGTGGAAAATGCCGCAATTGGCGCGACGGGAAGCGAGTTGGCCGTCTTCCGCGCAGAGCGGGATTTGATCGACCGCGGCTGCGACCTCGTGTTCGTCGATTACGCCGTGAACGATTTATACGCGACCCCGGAGCGGAGAATGAACACGCGAGAAGGGTTGCTTCGCAAACTGCTGGCAGACGCGAAGAGGGATGTCGTATTCGTGTACACGTTCCATATTGACATGTACGAGAAGATGGAGCACGGCGGCATACCGGACTCGATTGCCGAATTCGAGCAATTGGCGGCGCATTATGAAGCCGGCTCGGTGTGGATGGGATTGCATGCAGTGAAGGAAATCGCGGCAGGCCGCATGCGTTGGGAGGAATGGTTGCCTGACGGTCTGCATCCCGGGAGCCGCGGCAGCTTGAGCTATGCCCAGAGCGTGATCGCGTATTTGGAGACGGACAGCAAACACTCGGCAAGCGCCGGGCGGCAAGCGGAACGGACGATGCCTGAACCTCTCTCGTCCCGCCATTGGGGCGCGACTGCGTTCGTGCCGTTCGAGAACGTACGCACCGAAGGCCCGTGGGCCGTTCGTAGATGGCTCGATTACGAATGGATCGACCGGGTGCTGGAGACAGCCGCGGTCGGCGCCAAGCTGGCATTCGACTTTGAGGGACGCGGCGTAGCTTTGGGCTTCGATTTCGGTCAGAGCTCCGCGGAGTTCCGCTACCGACTCGACGATGGAGAATGGGTCGCTTCAAACCGGAAGCGGGAGACCTGGCTCCCAATGGACGGCCTGTTCTCCAACTACTTAATCAGCGACGAACTCGAGAACGGCAAACATACGCTGGAGCTTGAGGTCGTGCACGGCCAAACGCCCGATTGCAAAGGCACCAATTGCCGTATCGGGTATATCGGGATTCTCCGGTCTTAACGTGAAATGAGTAGACGATCGCCGTCCGCGCCTAGTCGAACCTTGTTAGCTGACCGGACGACAGAAAAGCTCCCCTTATAGTAGACAGGTTAAATCATTCAAACCTGCTGCAATAAGGGGAGCTTTTTCATTCCCTAAATACACTATGGTTCTTTAATTGAGCGTCCTGTGCTCCAGCCGAAACTTGGTCGGATAGACGCCTTTCGTTTTTTTGAACAAATAGCTGAAATAGCTTTGGTTCACGTACCCTGTCGCCTCGGCGATCGCGCTCAAATCCCACTCTGTTGTCTTGAGAAGCTCTGCGGCCCGCTTGATCCGCGCGGCGTTCAAATAGTTGGAGAATGTGTCCCCCTTCTCCTTAATGAACAACTGGCCCAAATAGGCCGGATTGACGTTGAACGAGACTGCGATCGTCTTGAGAGAGATGTTGTTTGCATAATGCTCGTCGATATAAACGGTCACCCGCTTAATGAGCGGACTTTCCCGGCTCTCCTGCGCTTCGATGCAGTCGATCGTCTTCACGGCCAATATCTGCAGCCATCTCGACAATTCATCCACGCTTTTTCTTCGAATCAGCTGTACGGCCAAGTGATCCTGACTGTCGAACAAGGACGCTGATTCCAGCTTGAGGCGGCTCATGACCGTCAGCATATGGTACAACAGCTCGATGGCGATATTCTGCACTTGCAGCGGAGAGACCGTCATAGTCCGGCAGATCGTTTCGAACGTGTCGGCGATGAACGCCGTCGCTTGTTCTTTTTCGCGATCGATGATGAGTTGCGCCAGACGGTTGTAAGGGATGCTCCTTCCCATGTCGGAGTCAGTCCGTTCCTCCCTGTCGCGGATATCGACGATCGTGGCGGGCGGCATGATGAGCCGGTACTCCATCAGCTGCTGCGCTTGCGCATAGCTTTCCGACACCAGACCGCAATCGGCGATCCGAGAGCCGACCGTGACGAAGACGTCGCTCTTCAGGTATTGCCTGATGCTATCGACGCACTGCTGCAAGTAAGGATGAATAACGTCGGGTTCGAGGGCTGCGAGATCGTCTTGCACGATGACTGCGATCTGGTCCATAGAATCGCAGACGACAATCGCCCGGCAGCAGACGGCCAATAGTTCGGTGCACAGATTTTCCGCTGCATACAGCAGCAGGTTACGGTTTGAAGGCGATTCCGCTTCGGCGAACAGCGGATGGATGAGACACACGACATATGCCTTTTCATCGATGGCGAGCTGCAGCAGCTCGGCGCGCTGCCTGAAGTCGGCTTCGCCGATTTGGCCGGTTAGCCAGCGGTTCAGAATGTTGTTTCGCAAAATGACCGAGTCGCCCCGCAGTTGAATCTGCCGGTGAACTTCCTGATCGATCTTGGCCGTCATTTCCAGCAGGGTGTGCGACATTTCGTCCGGCTCCACCGGCTTGAGCAAATAATTTTCGATTCCGATCCGCGCAGCTTCCTTGACGAGAGCGAAGTCGTCGAAGCCGCTCAGGATGACGCATTTCAAGAAGCCGAATCGGCTTTTCGCTTCGCGAATGAGGGCGAGACCGTCCATTTCCGGCATTTTGATATCCGTGATCAGGATTTGCGCTTTTGTTTGCTCAAGCAGATCCAACGCCACCCGTCCGTTAGCGGCCTGCCCGGCGATTTCGATGCCGAAATTTTCCCAGGGGATCAATTCGAGCAGTCCTTGCAAAATCCGCGGTTCGTCATCAACCAGCAAAGCTTTGTACAAGCTCCATCATCTCCTTTCTCGTTATTGCGGGAAAACGGATCCGAACCTTGGTCCCGGTGTTGCGCTCGCTGTCGATTTCGACGCCGTACAGGTCGCCAAACAGCAGCCGTATCCGTTGATGCACGTTCGCGATGCCGATGCTGTCGCCGGATGGGAGCCGCGTCCGATTGAGCTTGCTGCGGATTTCGAATAGCTTGTCCGTATCGATCCCGCATCCGTTGTCGTCGATTTCGATCACGACCGCTTCTTCCGATTTGTAGCCGCTCACCGTCACCAGATTGTCGGGTTTGCTGTAATCGACCCCGTGCCGGAGCGTATTCTCCATGATGGGTTGAAGCAGATGGCGGGGCATGCTGTACGCCAAAATGTTCGGATCGATCTGGAAATCGATCGTAAGCGCGCCCGCGTAGCGTATGGAGTAAAGCTCCAAGTAATTTTCACAAAATGCCAGCTCCTCTTGAACCGAAACGACCATGCCGCCTTTGATGCTGCTTCGAAACAGCCTCGCCAGCGTTCCGATCATATAGCCGACATGATCGCTTCCGGAAGCCGACGCTTCCAAACGGATGACTTCAAGCGTGTTGTACAGGAAATGCGGGTCCATTTGCAACTGCAGCGCATGCAGCTCGGCATCTTTGAGCTTGAGCTCGGACAAGTACACCCGATCGATGTAGTCCGTCAGCCGGGCGGACATTTCATTCAAATTAGCCGCGATCATACTGATCTCGTCGTTCGTTCCGGCAGTGCGGATGCGATAGGTCAGATCGCCATTTTGGATTTTGGAAATGGCGTGGTTGATGATGCGGATGCGGCGGGAGAACAACCGGATGCTAATGAAACCGAGCAATAGCGCGGCCAGCGCGCAGGCGGACGCGACGAACAGCACCGTATTGCGCTGGCGCTCAAAGCTGCCGGCTACCTGCGACAAGGGAAGCGAACCGACCACATAATAGCCGAGGTAGTCGTCGACTACGGCTTCGACGATACGGGAACGATCCGAGGCGCCGACTTGCGATTGCGCGATCTGCTCGAAGCCGGGAAACTTATGGCCGTAAGAAGCGCCGGTCGAATCGATGATCACGTAGCCGTCTTTCGTCAACACGGAGATTTCGGCATTGTGGTATTGGACAAGCCAGCTTTGGAGCCGGTTAGCGATCCGGTCGGCGTTGAAGTTGAGGGCAAACACGGCCACGCTTTTTTTGAAGCGGTCCGATTTGACGTCTCCGCGGATATTCGACACGATCGAGAAGATGTTCCTTTTGGTGTTGAAATGGTAGGTTTGGCTATAAGCGGGAGTGATGCTCAGTCCGTAAAACGCGTCGTCCAATGAGCGGAACATCGCTTCGTTGTGGACGTTGTAGTCGTCAAGGTTCAAGGTCAAATCTTTGGAGCGTAGGAAAAGCTGCCCCGTCGCTTTCTTATAGAGCAGCGCATCGAAGATATCGTCATCCGTCGCGGCAGAGGCGTCCAGAAAATAATTGACCAGCATCGCTTTTGACAGTTTTTCGTCTTCCAGCTTCGGCGACGGATCGGCCAGCAGCTCCATCATGTCCTCGTTTTGCTTGGGGTTGATGTACAAGTTCTGGATCTGCAGCTTGACGGTGTTCACCTTCTGCGCGAACTCGCCATGAACGCTTTGCACCGCCTGCTTGACGCTGTTCGCGGCGTCTTGTTCGGCGGAGCGCCGCAAATTTTGCAGGATGGTCGAGCTGATGATAAATATCGTCGCCAAAATGATCAGCGTGTAGGTTAACAGAAGGCGGTTAAAAAACTTCCGTCTCAGCAACCGGCCATATATGTTCTGCATCGTCGGGTCCCCCGGTTTTGTCGGTCTGGTCTGGCCTGTCGCAAGCAAACCATAATTATCGAATATACCTATAATTTTAAGAATGGTTGCGCATACAGAGTCGAAGTTACAATAAGATCAGGACTTGACGGGGATGTCAAGTTCAGAATAGAGGAGGGAGGACGACATGTCAAACATCTTGATGAACGCGGCCGAGCCGGCGGTCGTCCGGGAACGGAGGACCCGACGTTCGCTCAGCGGGCGCGGGACGCTGCTGCTGATGGCCGTACCTTGCATCGCAGCGCTAGCGCTGTTTTCGTATTTGCCTTTGGTCGGGTGGGCGATTGCCTTTTTTGATTACAAACCCGGTCTCAGACTGCTCGATACCGAGTTTGTCGGCTTCAAATATTTCAAGATGGCGCTCGACAATCCGGAAATGCTGGCCGTGCTTCGTAATACGCTGGCCATGAGCTTTCTTGGGTTGTTAGCGTCGCCGCTCGGCGTGCTATTCGCGATTTTCTTGGCGGAAATGAGAAGCCGCAAGCTGCAGCGCTTCATTCAAACGACGACAACGCTGCCAAACTTCGTAAGCTGGGTGCTCGTATACGCCGTTTGCTACGTGATGCTGTCTGCGAATGATGGCATCGTCAACAAAGTGCTGCTCCAACTGCACCTCATTGACCAGCCTCTGAATCCGCTCGCGAATCCGGACATCGTCTGGCTGTTCCAGACCGCGATCGGTATCTGGAAAGGGCTTGGCTTCGGAGCGATTGTGTATATCGCGGCCATTGTCGGCATCGATCAGGAGCAATACGATGCGGCAGCCGTGGACGGGGCGGGACGTTTCCGGAAAATATGGCACATTACCATTCCCGGTCTCATGCCGACCTTCATTACGCTGCTGCTGCTAAGCGTCGGCGGCGTGCTGAACAACGGCTTCGAGCAGTATTATTTGTTCCAGAACGGGCTTGTGCAGGAGAAAATCCAGGTGCTCGATTTGTACGTGTACCGGGTCGGCATCTACATGAATAATTATCCACTATCGACGGCAATCGGCATGGCGAAAACCATCGTAAGCGTTGCGCTTCTCATGTCGGTCAATGTATTGTCCCGCAAGCTGCGCGACCATTCGATTTTCTAAGGAACTGCGGGGTGACGGCCACATGGCGGGCAAGAAGGATTTCTGGTTTCAAGCGGCGAACGCGCTTATGTTTCTGTTGTTCGCGTTCGTATGCCTTTATCCGTTCTATTACATTTTTCTCGTATCGGTCAGCGACGCCGATGCGGTATCGCGAGGGAGCGTGCTGTTGTACCCGATCGGCTTCACCTTGGACAATTTCGTTCATGTGATCCGGCTCGATGGAATTTTATCGGCCTTCCTGATCTCCGTTGCGAGATTGTTGGCCGGGACGCTGCTCACACTATTCTTTTCCTCAATGCTGGCTTATATCGTCACCAAAAAAGAGCTTCCCGGACGCAAATGGATTTACCGGGCCACGGTATATACGATGTTTGTGCAGGCGGGCTTGATTCCATGGTTCATTACGATGAAGACGCTGGGGTTGCAGAACAGCTTTCTGCTTTACATCTTGCCGGGGATCATCTCTCCGTTCGCGGTCATTCTGATCAAAACCTACATGGAATCGGCGATTTCGCCAGCCCTGGAGGAGTCGGCGATTATTGACGGGGCCGGGTATTTCCGGGTGTTCGCGAGCATCATGGTGCCGGTATCGATGCCTGTCATCGCGGCTGTGGCTGTGTTCTCCGCCGTCGGGCAATGGAACTCCTGGCAAGATAACTTCTATTTGGTGAGCGATTCCCGCTTGCAAACGCTGCAATACTTGCTGCTGAATTTCCTGCAGCAGGCGGAAATGCTGGCCAAGGCGGTTCAACTCGGAGACGGGAACGCCTTGGAGATGGCGCGACGCCGGCCGCTCGATCCGTTCGCGGTCAAAACGACGATCACAATGGTGACGGTCATTCCGATTATGCTCGTGTATCCGTTTCTGCAAAAATATTTTGTCAAAGGCATCATGATGGGTGCCGTCAAAGGCTGACGCAGACGCATCGATAAAGAGAATCAAACAACTTCAGGGGGTTAAAGAGATGAGAAAAACAGTAAAAATGACGACGCTCGTTCTGCTTGCCGCTTTGTTGCTCACGGCTTGCAGCAAGGGCAACAACGGGGGCGCTGGAAATTCCGCATCCGGTTCCGCCCAAGGCTCGGAATCGACGGCATCCGCGGCCGGCCCGGACAACGAACCGGTGACGCTTACATTCTGGAGCGCTCAAATGGCGAGCAACGCGCCGAGCGGGATCCAGGAGGACCCCGTGTCCAAGCAAATCGAGAAGGAACTGAACATCAAGATTGATATGGAAACTCATCCGGCGGACGACAAGCTGGCTGCACTGCTGGCGACGGCCGATCTGAAGGATATTATGGTCGTCAATCAGAAATATGCGGAACAGATGAAAGATCTGGTCATCGATATGGAACCGCTGCTGGAAAAGTACGGACCCGACATTGCGAAGAACGTTCCCCCTGAGACGATCGCTTATAACAAAGACAAGCTCGGCGGCGGCGCTTTGAAATTTTTGAGCCTCAATATCAATCAGAAGCCGGCTCGGCCCGACCCGGTCTGGGGCGGCGTGCATATCAGATGGGATTACTACGCGGAGCTGGGCTACCCGGAAATCAATTCGGCCGACGATTACTTGAACGTCGTGGAGCAGATGATGAAGAAGCATCCGACGAACGAGGACGGCAAAAAGTACTATGGCTTCTCGCCTTGGTTTGACTGGGGACCGTATGTGCAGACGAACACGATGGCGTTTCGTATGGAAGGCTATGAGCCGGTGGGCGGCACAATCCAGACGATGGCCATCGACCGCAATACGTTCGAGATGCGCAACAGCTATACGGACGAGACCTCGCCTTTCTGGACAGGCGTCGATTTCTGGTACAAAGCCAATCAGAAAGGGCTGCTTGATCCGGACAGCTTCACGCAAAAGTACGATCAGGCCGTACAGAAGTATAACAGCGGTCAGGTGCAGGCCAGCGTAATCAACTGGATGATTGGCGGCAGCAACGCGTATTTGATCAGCAAGGGCATCAAGGACAAAGGCTGGTTCGGTCCGGTTCCGATGTCAGGAAGCAAAGACTACCATTACAGCACTTACAAATACGGCTTGTCCGGGAACGTTCTGGCAATCAGCAAGTCGAGCAAACATCCGGAGCGCGCAATGCAGCTCATCAATTGGCTGTATTCGACTCATGGTGCGATGACGGCCATCAACGGCATCGAAGGCGTCGATTGGGTGAACGAGAACGGCAAGTACAAATACACCGAGACCTATACGAAAAATGCACTCGATCCGGAAGTCGTCAACAAATTCGGGTACCGGAAATTTGCCAATAACCTGGGCCTTGATTATTCCGGCACGATTCCCGGCACGGACACCCCGCTGGACATCGCCCTCAGCCGGGATATCCAGATCGCCGAGTTGGAAAAGCCGGAGAACGCGATTGCCAAGCAAGCGGCCGCTCATTACGGGGTCGAACTGCCGGTCGATATCGTGCCCCCGGGCATCGCGTACGAGCAGAATAAGCTGACGGAGCTGTCCGGATTTTTGCCGGCGGCGCAGCCTGACGACATCAAACAAGTGGATCTCCAGATCGACAACTATTTACGGCAGGCAATTCCTAAAATCATTTTGGCCAAAAACGACAGCGATTTCGCGGACCAGAAGGCCAAATTGATCGAGCAAGTGAAGAAGCTTGGCGTCGACAAGGTGTATGGCTTCTGGGCAGACGCCTATACGAAGGCGATTGCAGATTCCGAGATGAAGTAGAGGGTAAGAGGTAACGGATGAAAAGCCGGCTTGGTGAAAAGCCGGCTGGTTTTTCATAGCGGACGACACGAGGCTTTCATTTGACCCCTTGAAGGAGCGCGATTCATGATGAGGCAAATGATTAATAGGGCTAAAAGCAAAAATGCAAAGTTATTTATAGTAGGTTTAATTATGGCAATCGTGCTATCGATCAGTTCAATTTCTGGGATTGTTCCGATTAGAGAGGCGAGAGCAAGTTCAAACCTTGCACTCAACCAGCCTGCTGATTCACAAACACAGAGCAGCTCGTCCAATTCGGCTGCGCAAGCAGTGGATGGAAGTACGGCGACCAGTTGGATTGCAGCAAGCAATGCCTATCCGCAATGGCTAAATGTAAGACTTAATGAACTGAGTACGCTGTCGTCGATTGACATCACTTTTGGCAGCAATACGACCTGGTACTACCGACTGGAAGGTTCGAATGATAATGCCCACGATCACTATACGGTGTTGGTTGATAGATCTGTGAGCGGGGTTTCCGGACAGCACATAACGGAAACCTTAAACTCGAAATTCAGGTATGTAAGATTGGTTATTACCGGCGCGCTCAGCGGCGCTACTGCAAGCGTTCAGGAACTTCAAGTGAATGGGGAGGTTTATTCACAGCCTACCGGAATCGTTCCCCCACCCGTTCCCGTTAGTGTAGGAGACAATCTGGTCGTTGCGCAAGCTTGTCCCTTATGGTCTAATATCGATCTTTGGAATTCGGTTGCCGGATATCCGGAGCGAAAGCCGTTGATAGGGTATTACGATGAAGCTTACGATGTATCCACCGATTGGCAAATTAAGATGGCTGTCGAACATGGGATCACCACCTTTATGCCTTGCTGGTTTAGACAGAACGACAATGACGGAAAATCGCCTGTTATGCCGGCTTATGATCAGTTTGTTAACTCGCTTGCCAACACTGCGCAGTATAAAGACGATATGACTTGGTTTATCCAATGGATAGAACAACCCGGCATGGGCTACGCGAATAGCTTAAGCGATTTTAGCAACAATCTTGTGCCTTATTGGATAAACAGTTATTTTGAAAAATCGAATTATTTGAAAATTGACAATAAACCGGTATTTGCGATCTTTGATTTAACCCAGTTTGTCACCGATGTAGGCGGCCAAACGAATGCAACTACAGCCATTGCGAATTTCCGCTCGGCGGCAGTTGCTGCCGGATTCAGCGGATTGATTATTTTGTCAAATAACCATCAGAATACGTTGGCTACGGAAAGCGTTGCTCAAGCTGTAGGCGTCGATTACATTTATTCGTATCATATCCCTTCCTTTATGAATACGAGACCAGCTTTATTTCCAAGCAATTCGCAGATCCTTGCTGCGCATACAACCACATGGAACGACTTTGCGGCGAACAGTGCCGTGCCCTACATGACTACGGCTTCTGTGGGATGGGAAGCATCGCCGTGGGGTAATTCCGACTTTGGATGGACATTGTCGCCTGCAAATTACGGCACGCTGATTGCAAATGCCAAAGCGAGAATGGACACGTTTGCAGGGGGATCCGTTCAGCGCAATATGATCTTGCTGGATAACTGGAATGAATACGCCGAGGGACATTACATCATACCTACGGCGCTAGCAGGTTACGAATATCTGGATGCCATCCGAAATGTTTTTGCGCCAGGCTCGTCGCATAATCATCCCACGCCTGATTTATCGCAAATTCCGCAATTGCTAAATACCCCAACGCCCTCTTCCCTGGTAAACGGGCATTCTTCGGGGACGTTACGCAACGATGCGACGATCGAAGCGGGGATGAAATACACGACAGGCATCAGCTCAATTACCGTGAGTCAGTTGGGTAGAGAGTTTGTCGCGGGGAACTCGTTGACCCATCAGTTAAAGATATATCGAGATAGCGATAAATCATTGCTTGGGTCTTGCTCGGTCTCGATGTCAAGCGGAACAGCGGATGGGCTAGGTTATAAATATTGCAATCTGAATTCGAGTGTCGTTCTGTCCCCAAATACCGCCTATCTTATCGTATCGACTGAAACACACGGCGGGGACCAATTCTATGATTCAGATAGAGCTGTTACTGTAAACACGGGCAGTGCGGCCGGCGGAGTCTACAATAGCGGCGGTACTTGGTATGGACCTTACGGCAGCGGTTCGTCTTATGGTTCGATAAACCTTCGATATTCTTTGAATGCGGATAGCTTTGTAGCAGCGAACACCGGGGGAACGCTTCGCAACGATGTAGACACAGAGGCGGGGATGAAGTTCACCACAGGCAACTCTACATTAATCGTGAGTGAACTCGGGCGTGAATTTATCAACGGTAACACGCAAACCCATACGATGAAGCTATATCGCGATAGCGATAAATCATTGGTCGGTGCGTGTAAAGTGGCGATGTCAACCGGTCAACCGGACGAATTAGGCTATAAGTATTGTTCGTTGACCAGCAAGATTAGTCTGCTCCCGAATACTACGTATAATCTGTTATCTACGGAATATAACGGTGGCGACCAATTTTACGATGCCGATCGATCTGTTACTGCAACCGTAGGCCAAGTGGTAGGCGGAAGATACTATAGCAACGGCACTTGGGGCGCATATGGCACAGACGTATCCTACGGTTCTGTAAACTTTCTGTATACTTCGAGTTTTATCGCGTCAAAGTCCGGAGGAACTTTACGCAACGATTCAAATTCGGAGGCTGGAATGCAATTTACCACAGGCGCTACTGAAATAAATGTAAGGGCGCTGGGACGAGAGTATATCAGCGGGAACAAACAGGCTCATACCATGAAGCTATACCGTGACAGCGATAAATCAGTGGTGGCTTCCTGCACGATCAATATGTCGGACGGAACGGCGGATGGGTTGGGTTACAAATATTGTGCCTTGTCGAGCAAAGTAGCGCTTTCGGCAAACACCGCTTATAATCTGCTATCTACTGAAACTAACGGAGGCGACTCATTCTACGATGCGAACAGGTCGGTTACCGTAAGCACAGGCAGCGGGATCGGCGGAAGATATAATAATGGCGGTACTTGGGGCTCTTATGGCACAGACGTATCCTACGGTTCGGTGAATTTTCTGTATTAAATAGGGGATAGGTTGAGGAGAGAAGAACATGACGATTAAATTTAAGGATAAATTAGTACGCCCGGAGATGGGGAAGGTGATCTTAGAGGGCTACCTTGGAAAAAGAATCGAGTCTTGTATAAGGAATGGAGTCATGGCAGCGCAGCATTCGCTCTACGCGATTCCGTTCCGAGAAAAGACGGATGACGATGGCAGCTGGGGAGGGGAGTTCTGGGGAAAGTGGTTTACGTCGGCAAGTCTTGCCTATCATTATCAGCCAACGGAAGCTCATCGGAAAATCCTGAACAATGCCGTTGAAGAGCTTTTAGCCACGCAAGAATCTAACGGGCGAATCAGTAGCTGCAAGGAAGATTTCGGCGTATGGGATGTTTGGGGAAGGAAATATGCTCTGCTCGGATTGATCGCCTATTACGAGGAAACAGGGGAACGGAAAGCTTTGGATGCCGCAGTCCATGCGTTGGACGATTTGATAGAAGTGGCCGGTCCAGGTAAAAGGAAGCTGACCGAAACCGGGCTTTCTCTTTTGGAGGCATTGTCGTCGTGTTCCATTTTGGAGCCGATCGCACTGTTATATCAGCACACCGGAATCGCGAGGTTTCTAGAGTTTGCCGAGTATCTAGTTTCCCTGTGGAGCGAGCCCAATCGTTATACGCCTAAGGGCATGCGTTTAGTGGAGGATGCCTTGGAGGGGCTCGAGCCTGTTAGGATCTCATCGCCAAAAGGGTACGAGATGATGTCCTGCTTTGAAGGATTATGCGAATTATACCGGGTAACCGGCAATCAGACCTATTTGGATGCAGCAGTGAAATTCGCAAATAGAGTTCGCAAGAAAGAAATCATGATCGTCGGTTCGGGCTCCAGCGGCGAATTATGGTGCGATGGTGCAAGCCGTCAAACGGAGCTAATCGAACAGCCAATGGAAACTTGCGTTACAGCCACCTGGGTCAAGCTGTGCTATCAACTGCTTCGTCTCACCCAAGATTCCGTGTGGGCAGATGAAATGGAAATATCGGTCTATAATTCCTTGCTTAGCGCGATGGTTCCTGACGGAAGCTGGTGGGCCTATTTTTCGGCATTAATCGGTGAAAGGGTTCCAAGCCATATGCAAAATGAGATTGTTCAGTGCAGCTGTTGTTCGGCTAACGGACCGCGGGGATTGCTTACGGTTCCCGGATGGGCGGTCATGATGGGAACGGCGGGGCCGGTGGTCAACTTATATGTAAAGGGCAGTTGGAAATTGAAGCTCGCCGGCGGTCAGGAAGTAGAATTGCTGCAAGAAACCGACTACCCGGAGCAGAATCGAATTTCGATTAAGGTGCGGCAGCAAGTAACGGCTAACTATGTAATCAGTTTCCGAATTCCATCGTGGAGCAAACAAACCGAGCTTTTCGTTAATGGGGAGAAATATGTTTGCGAGCCGGGAAAATATGTTGAAATTACTCGTGAATGGACAGATGGGGATGAGGTTGAACTCGTTCTGGATCTTCGCGGTCGCGTGATGACAGCCCCGGGGAACGTCAATCAGAAAGCAATTATGCGGGGGCCCGTGGTTTTGGCTTTGGATAGCCGGATGGTGAAGGAAGAGAATGTAACGCTTTGGCTTCGTCCCGATTCTATGAAGTGGAAAAGAAACGAAGATTGGAACATGGACTACGTATTGTTGGAAAACGTAACCGCAGATGAAGAATACATTGAGCTCACTCCTATAGCCGATAAGCCGGAGGGGGTTTGGATGGCATTTGAGGTGCCGTTCCTATATCGCCCCTCCCACTTTGTGAAGCATGAAAAGCGAACACTGTTCATGTGCGACTATACGAGCGCTGGAAATGAATTTTGTGAACAAAATCGGTTTCGCGTATGGCTGCCTCAGCCGCTCTATATGGGAAGTGCTTTTCCAACCGGAACGTGGCGTATTCTCGTTCATACCGAAGATCGGCCGAAGATCCCGGACCGCGCCTTACAGACCCCTCAATCGGGCGCATTAAGTTTGGGGAGAAATTAGGATGACTAAAAAGCAAATGGATAACTTCCTAACCCAAAGACTTATCGGCATAGAAGAGGAAATAGAGCAACCCGGAAGCTACGAGAAAATGCCGCTATCCGGAACCATAAATCATTTAAGCGTGAATGCCGGGTATGAATTTGTCCTGCATGAGGACATCATCATTAGGGCACTTGGGAGAATTGTTCCTGTCGGACGTCAGATGCGTGAGGTTCATGACCTTACTTTATGGCAGGTGAAGGATGAAACCGTTCTTGCGCAAGTTTCCGTGAGAACGGGCTCGAATACGGATGCCCTAGGCTGCAAATATGAAAATTTGGATAGTCCGATGAAGCTTTATAAAGGAAAAACATACAGACTAACTTCTTCGGAATCGAAGGGGGGAGATCGTTGGCTGGATTTGCTGACGATCGAACAGCATAGAGAAATAGCTACGGTCACTTGCGGTGTAATAGGGGAACCGGGTACATTCCCTTCGACTCTAACGGGCAACTTGAGCGAAGGGTTTGGGAATGTGACCTTCTATATGGACACAGATCGGGATATTCTTGAGCAGCCTCCAAATTTAACCCGGTTATTGCCTCCATCCCAAGCCGTATATACGTCTAGTTCGCTTCAAGGATACAGTATGCTGGGGGCAGCTTGGCATTCCAAGCTCGGTTTTCCCTGGAATCGGGTGTACCTTGTGGACGGATATACGCAATCCGATCGCCATACTTTAGGTTGGAGCAGCGACCATCTTGTAGATCGCGATCATCCGGAATGGGTCAAAATCAATATGGGAGCCATTCAAACGATTACTGCAGTGGATTTGTACCCGCGTAATGATCACGGCTATGACGGTGAGCATTATCCGGTTGATTTCTCAATTGAAGTCTCAAGCGATGATAGTACGTGGAAAGTAGTAGCGAATGTTGAAAATGCAGAAAAGCCGAGCGATGAGCGGCAGAGGTTTGAATTTAAAGCTGTAGAAGCCAGATATGTTAGAGTGTTCTGCACGAAGTTAAGACCGCATCAAGGGGAATATAGAGTACAACTGCGGCAAATAGAAATTTACAATTTGCAATTGCCTAATGCCGCTCCAGTGGTGATTGAGACCCCAATCGCCCGGACAGTAACGATTGGGGCTCTTGTGGATGAACAGTTCGGGGGTACGACGCTGAGGAGCGGCTGGGATAGAGATCTCGTTGGGGCAGACGTGAACACGGTATACCCCGGGAATTATGCGGAAATGACTCGGCACCCGAAAGCGCGCGCATTCACGGCTTTCAGGAGGTTTCCAATTCAGAGGTCGGGAAATCTGACAGTGGAATACAGATTCAAGTTATCTGACCTAGCAGATGGAATCAAGATTCAACTTCGTAACGAAACCGTGCCGGCAATCGGATTTGTAATAGAATCGGGAAATCTATGCTATCAGGAAGCAGGCGGAAATCTCAAGATCGTCCAAGCCTGCCAGCCAGAAATCGACTATGGAATGAAAATCGTTGCGGATATCGTCCGTGCGACAATCGATGTATTTATCAACGGGCGCCATTCTCTTTTCAACGCATCCTTCTTGAACGAAACCAATCAAATCGATAATTTCTATATTGAGATCGGTGGAGATTCGCCAGTTACCGTATCGCTCTCACCGATTCGAATCTATACAGGCTATTTGGTATTCGAACAATTCCTGACAGCCCTATCCGGTCATTTGCCTGACGATTGGACATCTCGTTCGTTGGGAGGAGAAGTTGGCGTGTATAGCTTGGACAGTTATCAAGGGCCGGACACGTATAGTCTAAAGCTGAAGGATACGAGTACAAATGAAAAAGTAACCGTGCAGAAAAGCTTTACGGCATCATCCGGCCATGCGGAAACCGGCGCCTTGGTTTGGGAGTATAAATTTCTTCTGCCCGTGAAAATGGATGGTATAGAATCTGCCTTGTTGGCGGATTACAAGTCCGCAATAGCTATCGTAACTTATCAAGGAGCCATCTCTTATATTAATTCGCTAGGACAGCCTGTCCCGCTTTATCGCTATCGGCATAATGTTTGGTATCATATGAAAATTGTAGTCGACATCGAAGCGGCAACAGCAGATATCTATATTAACGGAAAGCTGAGAGGATGCGGAGTAGAGTTAGCTGCCCGCGAACTATCCTATGTCAATCAAGTCCGATTTTCCACCTCTATAGCAGCAGAAGGCGATCTATTCTTGGACGATATCCTAATCTATGAGCAGCTGCCCGAACCAGACGATTATGTGCCTGAACCCGAAGCGACCAGCCATGAACCTTATCTTCTCGGAATGCAGCAATGCTCGCTTTGGCGGGAAGGGACTTGTTCGGGTTATGATCCGGTTCGCAATAATCTGGATAGAAAGCCGGTTCTGGGCTGGTATAATGAAGGCGATTTGGAGGCCGTGGACTGGGAAATTAAATACCTGGTCGAGCATGGCATCGATTTCCTTCAATACTGCTGGTTTGGACCTACACTTTCTTGGAGATCGGCCATTCAACCGATTAAAGATACAGCCATGACGAAGCATGCGCTTCATGACGGGTTCTTTTATGCTAAATATAGCAAGCATTTCAAGTTTTCGATCCTGTGGGAAAACAGCGATCGCGGTATCGACTGGATGACTGCGGATAAAAAAGAAGAGTATTTCAAAGAAAATGTCTTCCCTTACTGGATGGAATATTATTTCAAGGATGATCGTTATTTGAAGGTTGGCAACAAACCGGTTTTGTCGATCTACAGAGTGGAGAACTTAATTAATGATTTTGGCGACAGTTCTTATGTCAGGCAAAATATTATCCAATGGATGCGGGAGCAATTTATCCAAGAAGGTTTTGCGGGTGTCATTCTGCTCTGTAACGATGTCGAATTCGAATTTAGCCATTACGAGTGGATCAAGGAATGCGGGTTTGACTATGTGTTTAGTTATGGACAGAATACGCAGGAACTGCAGTCGAATCAGAAAGCAAAAGCTGAAAGCGCGAATCTGCAGATGATCGGGGTAGCCAGCACGAACTGGTCTATTGAAGCTTGGGACGAGCCTGGCTCTTATGAAGGATATCAGCGGGATCCGGAATTATTCGAACAGGATTTGAAATGGATGCGAAACCATCTAATGCCCTCGTTTACCGACAAATCCCTGGGGCGCTCCATGCTTTTCTTCGACAACTGGAATGAATACGGGGAGGGGCATATCATAATGCCGACTGAAGGCATGGGATTCGCCTATTTGGATGCAATACGCCGTGTGTTTGCCAATGCCGGCCCTCATAAGGATATTGTACCAACGGCGCTACAAAAATCACGATTCGATACCTTATACCCGCACGGAGACTGGTGACCTCTGAGCAACTCATTGACAAAACACGTGCCACGCTCTAATATCATATTGAGAAGTGTAACATGTTACAGGTGAAAATGAGGATTGAGTCGATGACCAAGTTCAACCAGATTGAAAATCTGCTTACGACGGATCGCGTATACAAAGAGTTGAAGAATGCGATTTTTAAGCGTAAGCTGGCTCCGGGCGAAAAGTTGGACATTTTCGAACTGGCCAAACAATTTAATGTTAGCAGAACACCGGTCAAGGAAGCGTTCAACCGTCTTCAAATGGAAGGTTTACTCGTGATTAGGCCGCGCAAAGGAACGTATGTGGCGGAAATCGATATGAACCGGATTATGGAAGTATTCGATGCCAGGCTTCTTATCGAGACATGGGCAGCCAGAATCGGGGTGGAGAAAGGGACGCAGGAAGATTTTCAAACTTTGCGCAATCTCTGCTTGGAAATGGATAAAGATTATAGAGCAAAGCCGTTCGATTCGATCAACTATAACGAATTGGACATCCAGTTCCATATTCAGCTTGTGAAGATGGGACAGAACCAAGTTATTTTGGATTTGTACAAAGGTCTTAACGCTCATCGGGTGACAGAACGAGCTTTCTTCGACAGAGCTTTCGAGAAGGCGGATTCGAGTCATCATCACCATCTTGAAATCGTCGAGGCTTTCGAGAAGCGAGAGGAAGCCCTTGTTTTAGCGCTGGTTGCCAATCATATTGTGAAAGGAAAAGAGGCATTGCTTCAATCTCAGAAGTAATGCGCTTTTTATTGGTTAACTAACATGTTACATGTTAGTTTGGCTAGGGTGCGGTGAACTGATCGCCTTCCTGTGCTCGGACAAAGCGGGATTCATCACAGGCGGAGATTATAAAATCGATGGCGGGCTACTGACATCTGCTGCTGTCGTGCTGCCGAAATAGAGGGGGAAACTACGAAATGAAAATCGTGGATATTAGAGCGACGACCGTTACGGTGCCTCTGGAGGCGACTTTGCGTCATGCGGTCGGCGCACATTGGGGACGTTTTGTACGGACGATCATCGAGATCGAGACGGACGAAGGCATTATCGGATTCGGGGAAATGGGCGGAGGAGGAGAGAGCGCGGAGCTTGCCTTTACCGGGCTTAAACGCTATTTGATCGGTCATGATCCGTTTAATCTGGAAGAGCTGAGATTCAAAATCTGCAATCCGACAGCGAGCTTGTATAACAATCGGACGCAACTGCATGCGGCGATCGAGTTTGCTTGTCTGGACATAATCGGGCAGAAGCTAGGCGAGCCGGTGTACAACCTGCTTGGCGGCAAGCTGCGCGACGAGGTTCCGTTCGCCAGCTATTTGTTTTTCCGCTCGCCGAATAAGCCGGGCGGGTCGGGCGAAATCCGGACGCCCGAGCAGCTTGTCCAGCATTGCGCACAATTGAAGCGGGAGCATGGGTTTACAGTGCACAAGCTGAAAGGCGGCTTGTACCATCCGGATTACGAATTGGAATGTTATCAAGCGCTGGCTGCGGCATTTCCAAACGATAAGCTGCGATACGATCCGAATGCGGCACTGAACGTCGAGGAAGCGATCCGTTTCGGCCAAGCGATCGAGCATCTGAACAACGATTATTTCGAAGATCCGACGTGGGGGCTGAACGGCATGCGTCGGGTACGATCTATGGTTCGCATTCCAACGGCGACGAATATGGTCGTTGTGAACTTCGAGCAGCTTGCCGCCAACATCCTGGATTTGGCTGTGGACGTCATATTGTTGGACACGACTTTCTGGGGCGGCATTCGGCCTTGCATTAAGGCGGCGGGGGTATGTGAGACGTTCCAGCTCGGCATTGCCGTTCACTCTTCCGGCGAGTTGGGCATTCAACTGGCGACGATGCTCCATATGGGGGCGGTCGTACCGAATTTGTCTCACGCGGCGGACGCGCATTACCATCAGCTTACCGACGATATTCTGGTCGGCGGAAAAATGAAGTACGTTAACGGCGCGATCAAGGTGCCGGAAGGTCCGGGGCTCGGCATCAAAGTCGATCGAGATAAAATTCGCCAGTATGCGGAACTGTACCAGGAGCTTGGCGGGTATACGTATGACAAAGACCCGCTGCGGCCTGAATGGGTTCCGATCATGCCGAATGATCGTTGGGCGGACCCGACGCAGAGCTGATTTTCCAATATCGGGCTGGAACCGTTCGCGGGCTACCCTACGCTTGGGCTGGAAGAGGCGATTCGCAACGACAGCGCGGGAGCGATAGGGAGGCAGGGAGCGCAAAATCTTTCGATTGAAAACATCTCCCTACGAGTTGGACAGGTGAGATAGGGGAACTTACCCGAAGATATGCAAACTTTTCAGAGAAACTCCCGAGAATCGGTCGTTGATTCCGGGAGTTTTGTTGCGGTTACAGGATCGGTCCGCATGCGATCCGATTTCCGGAGTTGCCGGACGGATCGGTGACGTAATCGTCCTCTTTTTCGTGGATCATGAGAGAGGTGCCCCCGTCGCGCAGTAAGGAGTTCGGCTCGCCTCTCTTTAGCGTGACCGTTTTGCTGATCAGATCGGTTTCGACTTTCCCGTCCGGACCGACTTCGATATTGAGCAGATCTCCGGCATGGAAGCCCTGCGGATTGTTGAAGCCATGCTGCTTCTGATAAGGATTCAAGTGGGCGCCCGCAGATTCGAATTTGGGGGGCTCGCATTTCCCGACTTCGTGGAAATGGATGCCGTGAATGCCGGGAGGGAGTTTTTTCGCTTTGAGATGGATGCGGACCGCCCCGACCTCTTGCGTAAGAACCGCGGTTCCGATTTTGTGCCCCTTGTCGTTAATAATCTTGACTTTCACCTTATCCGGGACGGCGGACGTCTCCTCGGCCGCGAGGGCGGATCCGGCGCTCCCCGAGACAAGCGCGATGCCGAGCAATCCGGCGATCAACTGGGTTCGAATGTTTTTCCACATGCGGATTCAACCTCCGTAATCTGTTGTTGTAAATCGTCAACTATCTTAGCTTCACCATCTTCGGCAAAAAGAAACATATCTTCTAATCGTGGTGACTTTATTTGTACTCGTCTCGAATCAACAGTTTGACAAGTCGGATCAAATTCATCCATAATAAGGGAAAGTGATGGGGAAGCACCCCGCAAAGAGAGACACGATATTCGTGTTGCTTTGCGGGGTGTTTTCGTATGAGGAGGCATGGGGATGGGCGATGACAAGAAAGAAAAAACGGCTAAAGTGAAGGAGACGCACGGCACTTATTTTATCGATGAGAGGTACGAGATTATCGGAGGGGTGAGGTACGGTTTTCTTACCTCGCCCAAGTTTTCGCATCAGGATGCGCTTGGACGTCTGCATTTGGCGTTTCATTCCGCCTGTTCGGAGGATGGCGTCATTTTGCTTGCTCCAATGGACGTTCATTTTGACGAGGAGAACATTTTGCAGCCGGACATCCTATACATTCGTGGCGAAAATAAGGGAATTATCCAGGACGGCTACGTCTACGGGGCTCCCGATCTCGTCGTGGAGATTTTGTCGGGCAGTACGGCGCGGAGAGATAAAACGATCAAGAAATCGACCTATGAGCGCTTCGGAGTGGGGGAATATTGGTTGGTTGACCCCGTCTACCGGCTCGTGGAACAATTCGCAATCGTCGAAGGGCGGTATCATTTGCTAGCAACCTTGTCTGAGGAGGACAAGCTTGTCTCCGCTACCGTTCCCTGCCTGACGGTTGATTTGTCGGCTGTTTTTGTGGAGGAGGAAGAGGCAGGAAAGTGAATTTGAGAAAATAAGCATGTAAGCGTATTTATACGATTGATCGTACAAATACTGCGACTTTGTTGGGCGATACGCCAATTTTGTACGATGAATCGACCAAATGGCCCGCATTATAGGAAAAGGGATGAGTTTTATACGAAATTCCATTTAATGTTGGCGTGTGACGACGAAAGGCCCATACTGGCCCGGCTCGGACTAAGAACAGGGGCGATCAGACCGCTATCGAAAGCGATCCACCCTGTCCGGGAGATACTAAAAAAACAAAAGTGGGAATTTCATCTAACAAAAAGACACCTTGGGCTGCAACAGTCCGCAATCTATAACATTAAAGCGAACCGGCGAGAACAACAGTCGGTTCTTTCGTATGGCTCCGTCCGTTACAATGAAAGCGCATACCTTATTGTGAAGGAGCCAGTGCCATGAACTTCGATCTGAATATCGTGCCTTTCAGCAGACGGGAATCTTTTCTGGCGATTTCCCTGCTTCCTAAGGCCGACAATAGAGAGCAAGGTTTGTATTTGCGGACGGTGCGCGGAGGAGACGACAAGTTTGGCGAGGTGTTCCATATCGAGTTGATCAACGCAGACGGCGAGGCGATCGCGTTCACAGCCGAAGCGTCACCGGAGCGGATTCGGCTATATGCTGAAGGCGGCTCGGCACAAGGACTTGCTGCTGCCGAATCTGCGCAAGGACAAGCGGCTGCGGAAATTTGCCTTCCCGACGGCCGCACCGCCAGATTTCGCGCCCAAGGCTGCGGCGTTCGGCTGACGTTCCGGACGTCGGCGTACGATTATGCTTACGAGGCGGCCAACGGCTGCTGGGAGGTCAACAGCTTTACGCACGAATGCCGGTTTATGCTGTCGTCGCTTGCCGGCGCCATGAGAACGGAAGTACCGTGGGACAAAATCAAAAGCTCGCGCATCGTTGCCGAGTTTGTGCCGGATCAGCAGACGGGCGTCGCGGAGTTCGCCATCGAGGAGTTCCGCACGGTGTGGGAGCCGGGTCGGGTATGGGAACCGTTCGCAGCTGCGGTGAAACGGGTGCGCGAGGAGTTCGCGGGTTGGCTGGAAAACAGCCTCCCCGGTCCGGAACGGTTGGAAGCCGGCCGCGAGCTGGCCGCCTATATTACATGGAGCTGTCTCGTGCCTGCGGAAGGCTGTCTGACTCGCCCGGCCATGTACATGTCCAAAAACTGGATGACGAACATTTGGAGCTGGGACCACTGCTTTAACGCCATGGCGCTGGTCCGAAGCAATCCTAAGCTTGCTTGGGATCAGTTTATGATTTTCTTCGATCGGCAGGACGAGAGTGGTCTTATTCCCGATTTTATCAACGATAAATTCGAGCTGTGGAACTGCAACAAGCCGCCGATTCACGGCTGGACATTGGCATGGATGATGCAAAGGACCGATTTCATCAAGGAGGCGCAGCTTCGCGAGGTTTACGGTCCGCTGGCCAAATGGACGAAGTGGTGGTTCCGTTACCGCGACGGGGACGGAGACGGCATTCCGCAGTATAATCACGGCAACGACTCCGGGTGGGACAACAGCACGGCGTTTAACAATGGCATTCCGGTCGAGAGCCCGGATCTGGCCGCATTCCTGATTTTGCAAACCGAGCTGTTGGCCGAGATTGCCGGATTGCTCGGACTCGCCGAGGAATCGACCGAATGGCGACGGCTGGCTGAGGAAACACTGGATAAAATGCTGGCGCATTTCTGGAAGGGCGACCGCTTTATCGCTTGTCGCTCCGGTACGCATGAGCCTTCGGAAGGCGATACCTTACTGCTGTTCGTGCCGATCCTGCTCGGTCGCCGTCTGCCCGATTCTGTTCGCGAAGCGCTGCTCGCCGGGCTACGCGACGAGAATCGTTTCTTGACGGCGAATGGCTGGGCGACCGAGAGCGTGAACAGCCCGTTCTATTCGCCGGACGGCTACTGGCGCGGACCGATCTGGGCTCCGTCGACGATGCTGCTGGTCGAAGGCGCGGCCGCGGCAGGGGATCGGGAGCTGGCGCGCGAAGTCTCCCGTCGTTTCTGCGACATGCTGAACCGAAGCGGCATGGCGGAAAACTTCGACGCGATCACCGGCGAAGGCTTGCGCGACAGGGCGTTCACCTGGACGTCGAGCGTTTTCCTGATTTTGGCCAACGAATACTTGAACTAGCTTCGCGAACCGCACTTCTTGCCGTCCGGCCGATTAAGGTCGGGGGAGAAGTGCTTTCGACGTTTTTGTCGGAGGGCGCATTGTATGGCTGTTTTCGTTCGTGCTACACTTCAGATACGAAATTGAACTTGCTTTAGCCAAGCGGACGAAGGGGGCCGGAATCGATGCTCAAATCACTGTTCAAGCCGTTTTCCTCCCGTCTTTCCTACCATAGCATTCGCACGAAGCTGCTCGTCTGCTTCCTGATCGTCACGATTATTCCATTGCTGTCGGTCGGGGCGCTATCCTACTACCAATCGGCGAAGACGATCGACTCCCAGTTCGGCAAATACGGGGAAAATGCCGTCGCCCAGCTGCAGCAGCAGATGAATGGTTATCTGACGAGGATGAGCCAGACGGCGGCCACGATTTATTCGTATTTACTGGACCCGGCAAGGAGCGGGCTGGGCGATAGCGTTCCGTCCACGTATCGCGACATTCTCGACAAAAACAATTTCGAGTACTTTTTGAAAGCGCTTAGAACGGAAAAGAATGCGGGAATTTATATTATAGGCAGGTCGGGATATTACTATGGAGAGAACAATTTGGACGTGACCAAGCTGGAACGCATTCCGGCCTGGCGGGCGATACCGGACAATCCGGCGGGTGATTACTGGCTCGGCTTCTATCCTCAGAATCACGAGCTCAAGGATCCGGAGGAAGATGAGGAGACTCTAACCGTACTCGGCTTGGCGGAAGCGATCACCAGCCCTTACGGCGCGCTGCGCGGGAGCATGATTCTGATTGAAGAGAACGCGGAAGATTTGCTGCGCATGTTCGAACTGTTCGAGAACGATACGCAGGCGCATCTGACGATTGCCGATTCGCAAGGACGGATTATCTACGAAACGGCGGTGGAGTACGAGGCTCGGGATAGCGACATCGTCTGGCACAAGGATATCGAGGCCAACGACTGGACGATCGAAGCGAGGCTCCCGGCCAAGCTTTTCTACCGCTCCTCCGGACTGATCCGCTCGAATACGGTAATTGCGGCCGTCGCGTCGACGCTGCTTGCTTTTGCGCTGGCGTACTTGTTTTCCTCCCGTTTCACCGCGCGCATCAGGCGGCTCAAGGATTCGATGCAGAAGGTCAGCTTCGGCATGCTGCACACGAGAACGAAGGTTGAAGCCAAGGACGAACTGGGCAGTCTGGACGTCAGCTTTAACAACATGGTCGGCGGTATCGAGTCGCTGATCCGCGAAGTCGAGACGAACGAGCGTCAGAAGAAGGAAGCGGAGCTAAGAGCTTTTCATTATCAGATCAATCCGCATTTGCTGTTCAATACGTTGAATTCGATTCAATGGAAGGCGCGGCTGCAAGGAGCGGAGGACATCCGCCAGATGCTGTACCATTTGACGATGGTGCTGGAGGGCAATCTGAACATCTCGCAGGAACTGGTTCCGCTGGGACGGGAGCTGCGGATTATCGAGCATTTTCTGAAAATCCAGGAGGTTCGCTACGGCGCTGTATTCCGCTACGAGCAGGAATGCGACGAGACGCTGAAAAAGTATCTGATTCCCCGAATGACGTTGCAGCCGTTGTTCGAAAATATTTTTTTCCACGGCTTCGAGGATGGCAAGGGAACGATCCGATTGACGGTAGAGGACGAAGGAACACTGCTCCGGCTTGAGCTGACGGATAACGGGGCAGGCATTCCGCCCGACAAGCTGCACAAGCTGCTGCTGCCCAGCGAACGGCGCAAGGGAAGAGGCGGGCTCGGCGTACGGAATGCCGACCAGAAAATCAAGCTGCACTTCGGGCTGCAATATGGCTTGACGGTCAAATCCAGTTCGGGCGAAGGAACGACGATTGTGATCAAGTGGCCTAAAAAGGAGGAGAACGCGGATGGACACGGCGACGGGAACGATTAAAGTTATGATTGCGGATGACGAGAGCATTGTACGCAAAGGGCTGCAAGCCACTGTGCCTTGGGAAAAATACGGAATGGAGGTTGTCGCGGACGCCGCGAACGGACGCAAGGCGTGGGAGGCGTTCCAGCTTCATCGGCCGCAAATCGTGATCACCGATATCGTCATGCCCGAGATGGACGGCATCGAGCTGTCGCGTAGAGTGAAGCAGGCTGCGCCGGATACGAGAATTGTTCTGCTCAGCTGCCATCGAGATTTCGAATATGCCAAAGAAGGGCTGAAGCTTGGCGTCTCCGGATATTTGCTCAAAACTGCGTTCGAAGACGACGAGCTGGAAAGCATGCTGGAGCAATTTCGTAAGGAGTTAATCGCTTCCCGATCGGATTCCGGCGCCGATTCCGCCCGAGAGGATATAGGCGAAGAGAGATTGGGCACGCAGCTCTATGCGTGGTTAAGCGGTCATAGCGACAAGTTTGCCCGCGAACTGGAGAAGCTGGCCGAGGCGCGTTCGTGGCGGGAACGGGCGCTTTATGTCTATGTAATCAAATCCGGCTTAAACTGGCGGGACGCTGCGGACATATTAAGTCGGGATGACGCATTAAAGAACGAGGGAGCCTTAATCCCATTCAGCGAGGAGCGTTGGTACTGGATGCTCCCGGCCGCGCTTGCAGATGCCGCGAGCGGCTGGCTTGTAGAGCGCAAGAGCGAGCATGCGGAACTGCTATGGTCGCGTTCCGGCCCTGTAGAAGGCCCGCAGCAATGGCTGCGGGCGATTTCCGAGCTGCACAAGGAAGCGGAAATGGAAAAAGCATACGGCGTGTCGTCCGGAGAGTGGCCGGAACCGATCTGGAAGGCGCTCCGATTGATGCACGACAATCCGGCCGCGGATTGGTCGGTCAGCGACGTAGCCGGACAGGTCGGTCTTAGCCGCAGTCATTTCTCGATTTTGTTCAAGAAATCGGTCGGCCTCAGCTTCGTCGCTTATCAATATAAGCGCAAGCTGAAAATCGCCCGCGAATTGCTCAAGGACACTTCCCTGACGATGCAAGACATTGCCGAGCGAACCGGCCTTGGCGACAGTAAATATTTTAGCAAATGGTTTAAACGCTGCACCGGGCAGACGCCAAGCCATTACCGGACGCAACAAAAAGACGGCGCGTCCCGAACAGAATGACACCCGACCTCCAACATCGAACAAAAGCGCACGAAGGTCCGAATAGATGTCCGTTTTGAACCGCTTTCATGTCCTCTATGATAGGGATGTAAGCGGTTCACTTATTTTGAGCACATTCCACGGGGAGGCAGCACAAATGAAAAAGAAAAGCTCTGCTCTGCTATTGGCCACAATGATGGGCGTTTCGTTGTTAAGCGCTTGCGGCGGAGGCGGCGATAAAGCCGGCAACGGCACGCCGTCCGCATCGCCATCCGCATCGCCGTCCGCCGGCTCCAGCTCCGAAAACACCGGCGGCTCCGAAAATGCCGGATTGACGGGAACGATCCGCTTCGCTTCCTGGGATACCGGCGATGCATTGAAAATTCAGCAGGACATCGCCAAAAAATTCGAGCAAAGCCATCCCGGCACGAAGGTCCAAGTGGAAGCGTACGCCGACGGCTTCGATCAGAAGCTGGCCGCCGGCTTCGGAGCGGCGAACCCGCCTGACGTTATGTACATGTGGGATTTTCCGACGTATCATCAATCGCTTGAGCCTTTGGACGATTTCGCTTCCAAGGACGCCAGTCTGAATATTGAAGATTTCTATTCCGGTCTTTTCAACTACGGCAAGATCGACGGCAAGCTGTACGGCATTCCGGTCGGTTTTACGACTCGAGTCGTGTATTACAACAAGAAGCTGTTCGACGAGGCGCAGGTTCCTTATCCGCAGGACGGCTGGACTTGGAGCGATTTCCAGGACATCGCCGCCAAGCTGACGGATAAGAGCAAGAAGCAGTACGGCTTCGGAGTTCGCGCTTCGAACGATACGTACGATCTGCAAGGCTTCGTATGGAGCAACGGCAGTTCGTTTATCTCCGACGACGGTAAAACGATCGAGGGCTATATGAATAGTCCGGAAACGGCGGAAGCGATTCAAATCTTCGGCGATCTGGTGAAGAACGGCTCCGGTGTGCTCGTCGGAGGCAAAGGTCAACAAAGCGGCGAGGATATTTTCAAAGCCGGCAAGCTGGCGATGTGGGAGAGCGGAATTTGGCCGCTTGGAGGCTTCAAGGAAGCGGGCATCGATATTGGTACGGTGGAAATGCCGGCGTTCCCGGGCAAGCCGGTCAAAGGCATCATCGCCGAATCCGCGCTGTCCATCGCCAAAGATTCGAAGCAGAAAGAGCTGGCTTGGGAGTTCGTGAAATTTTACGTCTCCGCTGAAGCGATCAAGATGCGCACAGCCGATTTGCCTGTTCGCGTCAGCGTCGTTAACGAGCTGAAAGTAGATCAAGACCCGCTGTACAAACCGTTCTACACGATGCTGGAGCGCTCCGACAATACGCCGGCCTTCCTGCTCAACTCCAAATGGAACGAAGTCAATCGCCATTTGGAAGCAGCGGTCGAAGCAGTCGTTCACGGCGCCTCCGCTCAAGAAGCCCTCAACTCGGCGGTTAAGGACGGGACTCGTTACTTGAAATAGGTCGGTTAGACTTTTTGAACTACCTCTTAAAGAAGGAAGGTTAAGAGATGGCTAAAATCGCCCCCCAAGCGGCAACATACGCAGCCACCCTCAAGCCTGCAAGGAAACGCGGATGGGGTAGGGTCTCGCCCTACCTCTTCGTTTTTCCCTGGCTGTTCGGATTTCTCGCGTTTACGTTAGGTCCGCTGATTTTTTCGCTCGTCATCTCGTTCTTCGATTGGCCGATCGTCGGCCAAGTGAAATTTGTCGGCTTTGGCAACTACGTCGAGATGTTTACGCAGGATTCGCTGTTCTGGAAGTCGTTCGGCGTAACCGTCAAGTTCGCTGCGCTGTTCGTGCCGCTGAACATTGTCGTCGCGCTCGGCCTCGCTATGCTGCTTAATCAGAACGTACGCGGCAGCGCCTTTTTCCGCACCGCCTTCTACTTGCCCTCCGTCATTTCCGGCGTTGCGCTGGCGATGATCTGGGCGTGGGTATACAGCGGCGAATACGGCATTTTGAACTTTTTTCTCTCGCTTGTCGGCATTGACGGTCCGGATTGGCTGAACGATACGAAATGGTCGCTCGTCGCTATGGTCATCGCCAGTTTGTGGGGACAGGGCTCAATGATGCTCATTTTCCTGGCGGGCCTGAAAGGCATTCCGAAGGATTTGTACGAATCCGCGTCGATCGACGGCGCCGGCAGATTCAGACAGTTCCGCAGCATTACGATTCCGATGCTTAGCCCTACCGTGCTGTTTAACCTGATCACATCGATTATCGCGGCGTTCCAGCAGTTGACCTTGGCCCTCGTATTGACTGGGGGAGGTCCGCTCAAATCGACTTATTTTTACGCGATGTACATGTACGAGAACGCCTTCAAATATTTCAAAATGGGCTATTCCGCGGCGAACGCCTGGTTCATGTTCATCATCGTGCTCGGGCTGTCGTTCCTCGTCTTTAAGTCGTCCGCGGCTTGGGTCTATTATGAGGGAGAAATCAAGAGCGGTTCGAAGCCGAAGTCCGGTGCCAGGAGGCGGTCCGCATGAGCATTAGCAATAGCATGAGAAAAACGTTCGTATACGCGATGCTGGCATTTTGTTCGCTGCTGTTTATCGCACCGTTGTTCTGGGCGTTGACGACAGCGCTGAAGGACCCGACCGAGCTATATCAATTTCCGCCGAAATGGCTGCCTTCCGTATGGAAGTTCGGCAACTTCGCGGAGGCTTGGACGGTACAGCCGTTTAACGTGTTTCTGAAAAATACGGTAATCGTAACCGTGATGGCGACGCTAGGGCAGCTCATCTCGTGCGCTGTCGTGGCCTACGGCTTTGCCCGTTTCGAGTTCAAGGGACGCAACTTCCTGTTCCTCGTCGTGCTGTCGACGATGATGATTCCTTGGGAAGTGACGATGATTCCGCAATATATGGAGTTTAACTATCTCGGCTGGATCAATACGCTGAAGCCGCTGATCGTACCCGCCTGGTTCGGCTCGGCTTATTTCATCTTCCTGCTGCGGCAGTTTATTTTGACCATCCCTCGCGAATTGGACGAGGCGGCGACGATCGACGGGGCGAGCAAGCTGGGCATTTTCCTCCGGATTATTGTACCGCTTATGGGACCTGCGCTGATTCTGGTCGGCGTCTTTCAAATGATGAGCTGCTGGAACGATTACCTCGGCCCGCTCATTTTCCTGAACGATCAGTCGAAGTATACGCTGACGCTGGGCTTGGCGCAGTTCAAAGGGATGTTCGGCGTCGATATGCAGTCGATTATGGCGATTACGTCGCTGATCTCGATTGTGCCGCTGGCGGTATTCTTCTTCGCGCAGAGGTACATTGTCGGAGGCATTGCGGGTACGGGCATTAAAGGATAGAGAGAGAACTGGGAGGAGAAAAGACACCATGCAGAACATCAATGCGGCAAAGGACTGGGAAAATCTTCAGGTGCTGGAGCGGGGAAGAACGGCAAGCAGAGCTTACTTCGTACCGTTCCCGGAGGCCGGGGCAGCGCTGGGCTATGATCGGGGAAGCTCTCCCTGGTTCAAATCGCTGAACGGCGTCTGGAAGTTCAAATACGCGGCAGGGCCGGAGCTGGCTCCGGAAAAATTTTACGAGGAAGGCTATGCGATCGGCGCATGGGACGACATTCGGGTGCCGGGACTTTGGCAGCTGCAAGGCTACGGCAGCCCGCATTATACGGATTTGGACTACCCCATCCCCGTCGATCCGCCGCATGTGCCAAACGATAATCCAACGGGCTGCTATGTTCGAGAGTTCGAGCTGCCGGAGTCCTGGGACGGGAGGCAGATTGCGCTTAAATTCGACGGTGTGGACAGTGCGTTCCATGTGTGGGTTAACGGCCAGTTTGTCGGGTATAGCCAAGGCAGCCGTTTAACCTCGGAGTTTGACGTGACGCCTTTCGTAATCGGCGGGATGAATCGGCTGGCGGTGCGCGTCTATCAATGGTCCGACGGCAGTTATTTGGAAGATCAGGATATGTGGTGGCTGAGCGGGATTTTCCGCGACGTGTACTTGGTGGCCGAGCCTGCGACTGTTCGTATCTTCGACTATCGGGTTATAACCGAACTGGTAAACAGCTATCGGGACGCGGTGTTGAATGTGAGTGTGAGTTTTGCCGGATCTGCCGTTGCGGGGCGGGTGGCTTTGCGGCTGCTGGATGCGGACGGTTCGGAGGTTGCGGTAGCGGAGAGCGTTGTGAAGGGAAGTATTGTCGATTTCTCCGTTCCGGTAAAAGGGCCGGAGCTATGGAGCGCGGAAAACCCGGCTCTCTATCATCTGACATTGGAGCTGTTCGACGGCGAAGAACGTTTGGTCGAGGCTGTGGCCCAGCGCGTCGGTTTTCGCCAAATCGAAGTCCAAAACGGCGTGTTCCTCGTTAACGGCAAAGCGATTTTGCTAAAAGGCGTAAACCGGCACGACCATCACCCGGATACGGGACGCACCGTGTCGCTTGCGACGATGCGCGACGACGTGCTGATGATGAAACGGCATAACATTAATGCGGTGCGGACAGCGCACTACCCGAACGACCCGCGTTTCTACGACCTGTGCGATGAATACGGCCTGTACGTGATGGAAGAAACCGATTTGG
This sequence comes from Cohnella sp. LGH, assembly GCF_017671885.1. Taxonomy (NCBI): domain Bacteria; kingdom Bacillati; phylum Bacillota; class Bacilli; order Caryophanales; family Paenibacillaceae; genus Cohnella; species Cohnella sp. LGH. Next base: position 7,144,192 of record NZ_CP072117.1, on the reverse strand, counting down.
AGACGCACGGCTTCGAGCCGCTTGGCAACATCTCTCGTCTCAGCGACGATCCGCTGTGGAAGGAGGCATACGTCGACCGGATGCGCCGCATGGTGGAGCGGGACAAAAACCATCCGTCCGTGCTGTTCTGGTCGCTCGGCAACGAATCGGGCTTCGGCTGCAATTTCCGCGCAATGTCGGAATGGTGCAAGCAGGCCGATCCGACCCGTCTCATCCATTACGAGGAGGATCGGGAAGCGGAAGTGTGCGATGTCGTTAGTACAATGTATTCCTCGGTCGAGAAAATGGCAGGCTTCGGCAAGCTGGAGGATCATCCGAAGCCGCATGTGCTGTGCGAGTTCGCTCATGCGATGGGCAACGGTCCCGGCGGGTTGAAGGAATATTTCGAGACGTTCGATGCGTACCGCAGACTTCAGGGCGGCTTCGTCTGGGAGTGGATCGATCACGGGCTCACCTTCCGCAAGCAGAACGGCTGCATCGACTACGCCTACGGCGGAGACTACGGCGACGAGCCGAACAACGGCAACTTTGTCATTGACGGACTTGTTCGTCCCGATCGTACGCCGTCTCCGGGTCTGATCGAATACAAAAAAATCATCGAGCCGGTTCGCGTGCATCATCTGGGCGACAACCGGGTGCGCATCGAGAATCGTTACGATTTTCTGACGCTGGATCACCTCAGCGCTTCCTGGTCGCTTGCAGTTGGCGGTCGGGCGGTCAAGAGCGGCTTGCTGGTTTTGCCGCGCATCGCTCCGGGGGAAAGCGCCGAGCTGGAGGTGCCGTGCGGCGAGTTAGGTTCAGGCAGCGGGGAAGAAAAGTGGCTGAACGTAAGCTTTGCGTTGAAGGCGGACCAGCCGTGGGCGCAAGCCGGGCATGAAGTCGCTTGGGCGCAAATCCTGTTGCGTGAGGCGAACTTGCAGGAGGCATCAGTTGGCAGCGAGGCAGGTTTGCAGGCTGCGGCGGGCGGCGGTGCGCTGGAGAGCTTGTCGTGCTCCGAGGAAGGCCGCCGAATTATAGTCGGCAACGCCGAGTTCCGAGCGGCGCTGGAGGCTTCGCGGCCGGGATTGGGCTGTTGGACGGCGAACGGAAAGACGCTGACGCTTGGCGGACCTCGCCTCAACTTCTGGCGCGCGCCGATCGACAACGATATGTATGTTGTAGCGGACTGGCGCAAAGCGCATCTCGACAAGCTGACGGAGCGGGTCGACGGCTTCCGCTGGGAGCGTCTCGGCGAGAGCGCGATTCGCGCAAACTGGACTTCGCGGATTGCGCCGCCGGTGCACGACTGGGGCTTCCGCTGCGAGACGTCGTATACGTTAACGGGCTCGGGGCTGATCGTCATCGATGTGCACGGCGTTCCGATAGGCAAGCCGCCGGCGATGCTGCCGAAGATCGGACTGCAGCTGGAGCTGCCCGGAGATGCGGAACATGTGGAATGGTACGGCAGAGGGCCGGGGGAGAATTACTCGGATAGCAAGCAAGCGGGCAAGTTCGGCGTATACGCCAAAACCGTAGACGAGCTGTTTACGCGTTATGTATATCCGCAGGAGAACGGCAATCGCACCGATGTTCGCTGGATGTCGGTGACGGACGGAGCGGGCATCGGCCTGTTGGCGGCCGGGGCGCCGACGCTGGAATTCAGCGCGCGGCGGTATACGGATCGCGACTTGGAGAAGGCAAAACATGAGAGCGATCTTGAGCCGCGGGAATTTATCACATTGAATTTGGATTATCGTCAGAACGGACTGGGCAGCAATAGCTGCGGTCCGGCGCAGCTGCCGCCTTACGCGGTCGGTTCGGAGGAGTTCCGGTTCCGCATTTTGTTGGCGCCTTATTTGGCGGGGAATCATGCACCGGACAGGTTGAGTCTGCGAATGGCTGCGGAAGCGGCGCAATGGACGAAAGGGGAATAAACGATGCTGAACACAGCCGACGTATTGAATTTGACGGGTAAAGTGGCGGTTGTCACAGGAGGAGCTTCCGGCATCGGCTTGGCGACGGCGGAGCTGCTGGCGAGCTTCGGAGCGCATGCGGTGCTGCTCGACATTAACGATGAACTGGGAGAGCGGGCGGTCGCGGGCATTCGCGGCCAGGGAGGAACGGCCAGCTACTATCGCTGCGATGTTTCTTCTTCCGAGGACTGCAAGCAAGTAGCGGCGGAGATTGATTCCGCCTGCGGCCGGATCGATATTTTGTTCAACAACGCCGGCATCATTCGTCGACGGACCGTCGTCGAGCTGGAGGAGCGCGACTGGGATCTTGTGCTGGACGTGTCGCTCAAGGGCGTATACCTGCTGTCCAAGTACGTTATTCCGATTATGGAGCGCGGGGGCGGCGGCAGCATTATTAACTCCGGTTCCGGCTGGGGATTGAAGGGCGGCGATCGCGCTGCCGCTTATTGCGCCGCCAAGGCGGGGGTCGTGAATCTGACCAAAGCGATGGCGATCGATCACGGCGTGCAGAACATTCGCGTCAACTGCGTTTCTCCGGGCGACACGGACACGCCGCTGCTGCGCGACGAAGCGAAGCAATTGCAGCGGGACGAAGCGGCGTTCCTCGTCGACTCCGCCAAAGGCCGGCCGCTGGAGCGGCTTGGCACGCCGCGCGACATCGCCAATGCGGTGCTGTTCCTCGCAAGCGACTTGTCGTCGTGGGTGACCGGCAGCGTGCTTGTCGTCGACGGCGGCGGTATTGCGTGAGTTAGATCAGCTTAGGTTGATGTTCAACCCTATAGAAACGGAGGCGTTCCCTTTGTCCGAAAATAGAGCTTTTGCTCATCCCTATATTCCGAATACGGTGCCAGAGGTTCAGGAAGCGATGCTGAAGGAGATCGGCCTGACGTCGATCGAGCAGCTGCACGAGGCCATTCCGGACAGCTTAAAGCTGGACGGATTGATGGACCTGCCTCCGGCGATGAACGAGTACGAGCTGCGCCGACATGTGGAAGGTTTGCTGGCGAAGAACAAGCACGCCGGAGCGGGCGGCTATTTGAACTTCCTTGGCGCGGGCTGCTGGCAGCATTTTGTTCCGGCGATTTGCGACGAGATTAACCAGCGCTCCGAGTTCGTCACGGCGTACGCCGGTGAACCGTATGAGGATCATGGCCGCTTCCAGTCGCTGTTCGAATATCAGAGCCTCGTCGCCGAACTGGTCGACATGGACGTCGTTAACGTGCCGACGTTCGACTGGGCGCAAGCTGCGTCCACAGCGATTCGCATGGCGGGTCGAATGACCGCCCGCCCAGTCGCGTTGTTGCCAAAGTCGGTCGATCCCGACAAAGCCAAAATCATCCGCAACTACTGCACGCCGGTCATGGAGCTGCGCGAACTGGAGATCGACCCCGTTACGGGCAAGCTCGACATGGAAGACCTTCGCCGCAAGCTGACGGAAGAGGTTGCTGCCGTTTATTTCGAAAATCCGGGTTATCTGGGCATCATTGAGGATCGCGGCGCAGAGATTGCGGCGTTGGCCCATGCGGCTGGAGCGATTTCGATCGTCGGCGTAGACCCGATTTCGCTTGGCCTGCTGGAGCCGCCGAGCCGTTACGGCGCCGATATTGTTTGCGGCGACCTGCAACCGCTTGGCATGCATATGAATTACGGCGGCGGCCAGTCCGGTTTTATCGCTACTCATGACGAGGAGAAGTTTGTCATGGAGTATCCTTCCCGCCTGTTCGGTATCGTGCCGACGGAGGTGGAGGGAGAGTACGGCTTCGGAGATGTCGCCTATGAGCGGACGTCGTTCGCTCTGCGCGAGAAAGGTAAGGAGTCGGTCGGTACGCAAACCGCGCTATGGGGTATTACGGCAGGCGTTTACCTGTCCTTGCTCGGGCCTCACGGCATGAGCGAGCTGGGCGAGACGATCGTGCAGAAGGCGCGTTACGCCGCTCGCAAGCTGGCGGATATCCCCGGCGTAACGCTGCGGTTTGCCGCGACGGATTTCTTCAAGGAATTCGTCGTCGACTTCGGCGGTACGGGCTTGACGGTGGCCGAGATCAATCGGCGGCTGCTGGCCGAAGGCATTTTCGGAGGCAAAGACTTATCTGCAAGTTATCCCGAATGGGGACAATGCGCACTCTACTGCGTAACCGAAATTCATGCCCAGGCCGATCTGGATCGGCTCGCGGACGCGATCAGAAAGGTTGTGAGCCCTCAATGAGCCACGCACCGACGAACAAATCATCCGGCCCTATGCAGCGGATTCGCCGGGATCATAAAGTCCGCAACTTCCACCAGGCGAAATGGGATGAGCCGGTCGTATTCGAGCTTCACCGTCCGGGCGAACGGGGCGTGATCCCGCCGGGAACGGAGGCAGGCATTGCGTCCAAGGTCGGAGGAGCGGCTTCGCTCATCCCGGCCGCGATGCGCCGGAGCGAAGCGCCGAAGTTGCCGGAGATCGGCCAGGCCAAGGTGCTGCGCCACTATCTGCGGTTGTCTCAGGAGACGCTTGGCTCCGATCTGAACGTCGAGATCGGGCAAGGAACTTGCACGATGAAATATATCCCGCGCATTAACGAGATGCTGATCCGCACGCCTAATATGATAGAGCTGCACCCGCTGCAGGACCCGGACTCGGCTCAAGGGATATTGGAGGTTTATCACCGGCTAGATTTGGCGATGCGCGAAATATCCGGTATGGACGCATTCTCGTTTCAGCCGAGCAGCGGCACGCAGGCATTGCTGGCGATGGCTTCGATTGTCCGTGCCTACCATGATTCTCGCGGCGAAGGGGAGCAGCGCGACGAGATCATTACGACGATCTTCTCCCACCCTTCTCAGGCGGCGACCGCAGCGGTCAAAGGCTACAAAATCATCACTTTGCATCCCGACGAGGACGGCTTTCCCGATCTGGAGAAGCTGAAGGACGCCGTCTCTGAACGTACGGCAGGATTCGTCGTCGCCAATCCGGAGGATACCGGCATCTACAATCACCGGATTCGCGAGTTTACCGACGTCGTGCATGCGGCGGGCGGCGTCTGCTTCTACGATCAGGCGAATGCCAACGGGCTGCTCGGCATTACGCGGGCGAAAGAAGCGGGCTTCGATATGTGCTTCTTCAATCTGCATAAGACGTTCGCCGCTCCGCATATGTGCGGAGGCCCGGCAACGGGGGCGCTCGGTGTGGCGGAGCCTTTTGTGCAATTCCTGCCGGGACCGCTCGTTGTGCACGAAGACGGCAAATATGCGCTGAAGGATCAGCCGGACGCGAGCATCGGCAAAGTGCGCAGCTTCCACGGCGTCGCCCAGACGGTTCTGCGTGCGTACGCTTGGATTATGGCTCTCGGTGCGGAAGGGCTGCGCGATGTCGCTCGCATTGCCGTGCTGAACAACAACTACCTGTATCATAAAATTTTGCAAATTCGCGGTGCCAGCGCTCCTTATATTAAAGGTCGTCGCTTGGAGCAGGTGCGTTACAGTTGGAAGCAATTGACGGACGAGACGGGCGTGACGACGGAGGATATTACACGTCGGATGTGCGACTTCGGACTCCATTACTGGACATCCCACCATCCGTATATCGTACCGCAGCCGTTCACCTTGGAGCCGACCGAGTCCTATTCCAAAGAGGATTTGGATGAGTATATTCAGGCTTTGGCGCACATTTCCGAGGAGGCGTACACGAACCCGGACATCGTGAAAACCGCTCCGCACAGCAGCACCGTACACCGCAACGACGAATCGTCTCTCGACGATCCGGCCCAATGGTGCATCACTTGGCGGGCGTACTTGAAGAAGGCGCAATTGAAGTAACATTTAGATGAGGGAGGACCCCGATTAAGGGGTCTTTCTAATTTCCAGCATCACACGCTGCGGACGAGGCGTATAAGTCCGCCTGAGGGACTTATCCCAAGCGGCATCCCGCGGGAGAGGCAAGGGACCGGACGGTCAGGCAGCAAGGAAAGGAGCGACAAATGGCATATTTGCGGGATTTGTGGAGACTTCCCGTCGGAGTGAGGCGTTTTCTGGCTACGGAGGCGCTGTATGGCATCGGCATTGGTATGTATTCGCTTGTGCTGAACTTGCATTTGCTGTCCAGAGGCTTAAAGGCCGAGCAAGTAGGGACGCTTGCGTCCCTCGGAATTCTGATTATGGGCGCCGCCGCGATTCCCGTCTCGATGCTGGCAAGTCGTTTGGGACGCAAGCGGCTGCTCTCGATCGGAGCAGGGTTCGTGGCGGCGGGCAGCTTGGCATATTCGGCCGACGGGAGCTTTGGATATTACATTGCGGCGCAGTCGATCGTCTCCATCGGGTTGACGCTTATCGAGACGACGGAGACGCCGCTGCTGTTCCGTTATTGCGCCACGCGCCAAGACGAGACGAGGGCGTATTCGCTGATGTTCGCGGTGTTTACCGCGTTTACGGGAGCGGGGACGCTGGCGGCGGGGTATTTGTCGGGAGGGAGCGGGGATTACCGGCCTCCGCTGCTGCTTGCGGCGGCGATTCTCTTGACGCTCTCCATCACGCGGGCGCTATGGCTACCGCCCGAGAAACGAGCCGTCGTAGAGGACAAGCATACTAGCGAACAGAACGGAACGGCGCTAGAGGCGGGAAAAGCGGATAAAGCTGAGGATAAGACCCCGACCCCAACGAACAAGCCGCGTCCGAGGCGCAAGCTGTGGCTGTTCGCTCTCTTCCTCGCTGTAATTAGCGGAGCATTGGCGCTCACCGGTTCCTTCCTCAACGTCATCGTCAAATTTCGGCTCGACTGGGCGGATGAAAGGGTATCGCAGCTGCTGGCGGCGAACGGAATCATTCTATTTATTTGCTCGCTGCTGACCCCCTATGTCATCGAGCGGTTTGGGAGAAATACAGCCATAATCGCCGTATTTTCAAGCAACCTGCTCCTGTTCGCGCTACTGTACGCGCAGCTGCCCGAGCTGCTGTTCATGCCCTTGTTTCTGCTTCGCGGCGGGGGAACCACGATGCTGTCCAATCTGCTCGACAGCCAGCTGATGTCGGCGTTCGCGGATCGCGAGCGCAATTTGTTCGCCGGGATGAGATCGGTATTTCGCAGCGCCGGCTCCTCGGGAGCGACCTATGCCGCAGGCTGGATTCTCGCCGGGGAGGACTACCGTCTGCCGTTTCTGCTGACGGCCGTCGCGCTGGCGCTGGCTCTCGCTTTTTACATCAAATGGATTCGCCCGGTCCTGTGACCGGGCTTTTTTTTCTCCCGCGGATTGTATTAGAATAGATTTCATGCTTAAAAACCACAATCCGGAGGCCGCCGGCGGCGCGCGTCCGGCAGGAGATGAACGGATGTGTTTCCCGATTCCTTGATCAAGAGGTTCCATCGAACCTCGTTCCGCAACAAGCTTGTGCTGACCTACGTTCTGCTGATCGTAATCCCCGTATTCTCCGCATTGTTCATCTACGGCACTCAGCTGTACCGGCAGACGACGACCTATTACGAGGACATACTTGAGCAATTGAACCAGCGGACCAACGTGACCATCGACGACTTCTTTACGAACCTGGCCCGCAATTCTTTTTTCTATCTGACCGATACGAAGCTTCACAATATTATGGACAAGGCGCTGCCGTCCTCGGACAAGCAGTACCTTAGCGACTCCAATTACATGCAGAACGCGATGGAGCAATTCGTGCTGATCAACGGCAACATCGCAATGATCTACGTTCAGGCGCCGAACGGCAGTCTTTATGGGAGCAAATCGGATAAAGCCAATCAGTTGCTCGATACGCTTAAGGAGATCGGCAGGGAGAAGCTGCGGGAGAGCAAGATGTACATCCACGTCCCCAAGGCGTTCGATATGAATCGCAATAGCGGCAACCAGTCGATCTCGATCGTCCGCTACTTGTCGGACCTGAATCTCAATAACGGGCGGGAAGCCTATGCCCAGATCGATATTTACTACAAGTCGATCGAAAATATGCTCGGCGGTATCTCGGTAGGCGATCAGAAGCTGAGGACAATCGTGCTGGCGGGCGATCGGGTCATCTACAATTCGGACGGGCGCTCCCGGATTCAATCCGCGTCGGACAACGAAGAGCTGATAGCCGGTCTGGCGAAAATGAAGCTGACGCAGGAGGGCAGCATCGTCTCCAATCTCAGGTGGAACGGCGAGCATTATATGGTCAGCGGCAGCCTCAACCGAGTTACCGGCTGGACCGTGCTGCAGTTTATTCCCTCCGATCAGATCACCAATACGTTTATCGGCAATACGGTCAGCTACGCTCTGTTCGGTATTTTGGCGTTGATCGCGGCGTTGGCGCTGGCCTTTTTCTTCCATCGCTATTTTGCCAACCCGATCCTGAAGCTGAGCGGGGCGATGAAGATGGTCGACACCGGCAATCTTCACAACGTGACGGTCAAAACGGACCGGGAGGACGAGATCGGCCGCCTGATTATGAGCTACAATGCGATGATCGAGCGTCTGAAGAGCAGTCGGGCATCCGAGATCGCGGCGGGGCAGCAGCAGAAGAAGGCCGAGCTGAAAATGCTGCAGGCGCAGATCAATCCGCATTTTCTATACAACACGCTGAACGCCATTCACTCGATTTCGGAGCTTCACCGCATCGATACGATTTCGACGATGACGAAAAGCCTGTCCAGCCTATACCGCTACAACATCAAGTACGGGGACGAGGTAACGGTCGCCAAGGAGCTGGAGCAGATCGACAATTACGTGAAAATCCAGCAGATCCGCTTCCTGAACCGATTCCAAGTGGAGTATCGCGTCGACCCCGAGGTGCTGTCCTATAAAATCCTGAAATTTCTCATGCAGCCGATTATCGAGAACAGCTTCTACCACGGCCTGGAGCCGAAGGGCGGACAGGGGCTGCTGACGCTGACGATCAAGCGTCAAGGTCAGTTCCTTCACATCGAGGTGAAGGACAACGGGGCGGGCATAGCGCCCGAAAAGTTGGCGGAGCTGACGGCGATGCTGGAGGAAGACGGAGCCGCAACGGGAGAAGATGCGGATTCGGGACGCCATTTCGGCCTGCGCAACGTGCATACGCGGATTAAGCATTTTTACGGCGACGGCTATTGGATGAGGGTGCACAGTCGGGAGGAAGAGGGAACGACGATTGAGATGAACATTCCCTTAAGCAAGGAGGACGAGAGACCATGAGAATCATTGTGGCGGACGACGAATATTTCGCGAGGAAAGCGATTGTGCAGATGATCGCGGATTGGGACCCCGACATCGAAATTATCGAGGCGGAGGACGGCGCGGCTGCGTTAGAGGCGGTTGAGACGCTGAGCCCCGAGCTGCTGCTGACGGACATTCGCATGCCGGGCATGGACGGAATTCGGCTGGCTGCGCTCATACAGGAGCGCGGTCTGCGAACGCCGGTGGCGATCATTAGCGGCTTTGACGATTTCTCCTATGCGCAGCAGGCAATCAAGTACAAGGTTGAAAATTATTTGCTTAAGCCGATCGACCGGCAGGAGCTGTACCCGCTGCTGGACCGCTGGAAGTATTTGCAGGCCCGTTCGCGGGAAGCCGCAAGGGAATCCGCGCTGGCGGACGCTGTATACGGAGAGGAGACCACCGGCGCCGAATTAGTCGCCGAGCCGGGGTTGTACGCCCAGACGGCGGTAATTCGCTCCTCCTCCGGACGGCTTGCGGCGTTGACCAAGAGCGCCAAGGAATGGATAGCCAAGCGCTGCGTCGACGGCCTGATCGTTCCGGACAAGCATGAAGCGGGGCTGCTCGTCATATGGGCCTGCTATCGGAGCGAGTCGATGGACGAGACCGGCGGCTTAAAATTCATGTGCGACACCTATGTGCGCCAGGCGGCCGAGGAAGCGGGCGAGACGGTGACCGCAGCTGGAGTCAGCAGTCTGTTCACGGAGCCCCATCGGCTTGAAGAGGCGTACAAGCAGGCGAAGACGGCCGCGTTGCAAAGCGCGCTGACGGAAGGCGGGCAGACTGTTCAGGGCACGGAACTGGCTGCGCAATATCCTTACGATGCCTTGGCGCTGCGCGAATGGACGGATGCGTTCCGCCGCAAGACCGACAAGCTTCAGGCGCAGGAAGCGGTCGAGATGATCCGCCAATGGCTGGATGAGGCTGTCGCTCGTTCGTATTCCGCCTTTATGCTGCAGGATTGGTTCGCTACGGTCGTGAATCTGCTGAACGCGCTCGCCGGACGCTTGCCGGGAGATGCCGGAACGGGCTTCATCGCTTGGCGCGGCTTGTTCGAGTATGCGTCGCCCAAGGCGCTTGGCGACGACCTGGCTGCGTGGCTGCACAAGATTGTGGAGCGCGTGAAGGAAAATGAATCGAAAGCCGATATCGTGGAACATTTAAAACAATATGTGGATGAAAATTACAAGAGCCGGATCGTGCTTGAGGAGCTGGCGGCGAGCGCGTATTTCGTCGATCCCAGCTATTTGAGCCGCCTGTTCAAGCGGAAATGCGGCATGGGCTTCGCCCAGTACGTGCTGACGGTGCGAATGCAGAAGGCGAAGCGGATACTGGAGCGGGATCCCTCCCTGAGCGTGGCGGACGTCGCGACGGAGGTTGGGTTTAACGATTACTCCTACTTCATCCAGATGTACAAGAAGGTATACGGAGAGACGCCGGGCAAGTTCAGAAGCGGTCACTCACCGGGCGGACAGCCTTAACCGGATAGACATTTTTGTCCTATGACGCAGGTCAGTTTTCTCCTATAAATCGCCTCCGGGCCGTTGCTACAATGAGAACCGTACACCGCGTACGACTTCAACAGAGGGGCTGAGAACATGAGAAAGAGTATGGTCAAAGGCGGGATCGCCGCGCTGACGGGGCTGTCGCTGGTCGTGGCCGCCGGCTGCTCAAGCGGCAAATCTGAAAGCGCCAACACGGGAAGCGCAAGCCCGGAGGCCAGTCAGGTCAAAATCGAGTATTTCCAAATGAAGCCGGAGGGCGTCGACGTCGTCAACGAGCTGTTTCAGAAGTTTCAGGAGAGCAATCCGAACATTCTCGTCGAGCAGAACAACGTCCCGAACCCGGAGAACGTATGGACGATGCGCGTCTCTACAGACGATGCGCCGGCCGTGTTCACGCACTATCCGCATAACTCCGTATTCCAGAAGATGGCCAAGGAGGGACAGGTTGTCGACCTGACGAACGATCCGCTGATGGCGAACGTTCAGCCGGCCATCGCCGACCTGAGCAAGATTGACGGCAAAAACTATCTCGTTCCGGTCGGTTTGGCGACGTTGGGCGTCTACTACAACAAGGATCTGTTCGAGAGCAACAATATTGCGCTGCCGACGACGACGGCCGAGCTGTATGCGGCGGCGGAGAAGCTGCAAGCTGCGGGAGTTACGCCCTTCTACTTCCATGATAAAGAATACAACGGTATCCGCCAGGAAGTTGTCTTCAAGATGGGACAAACGCTTCCGGACATCGAGCAATTCCTGGACGACGTCATGAACGGCAAGGCGCATATTACGGACAACGAAGCGTTTAAGCCTTTCGCTCAGTCGCTGCTCGACATTCGTCAATATGGGCAGAAGGACATGATGGGAACGAGCTACGACGACGCGCTGCGCGACTTCGCAACCGGCAAGACGGCGATGTGGTTCACCGGCATCTGGGCGATTCAGGAAATCGCCAAATCGAATCCGGACCTGAACTTCGCGATGTTCCCGTTCCCGACCGAGAACGCGGCCGATCTGAAGACCCAGGTTTCCGTCGACACCGCTATCGGCATTCCAACTCGCGGCAAAAACCAAGCCGAAGCCAAGAAGTTCATCGAATTCATGACGACCAAGGAGTCGGTCGAGAAGTATCTCGCTACCGCCGGCTATCCGTCGGGCATCAAAGATGTGCAAAGCGGTAGAGAAGAGATTACCTCGCTGACGCAACTGATCAACGACGGCAAAATCTATCCGACGATCGAGCGCCTGTGGCCGCCGGGACTTAACGCGGAAGTGGGCAAGGCGACGCAAGAAATGTTCATTACCAAAGATATCGGAAAATATCTGGATGCTCTGGACACCATCTTCTATAACGTGCTTAATCAGTAATCGGATTTCTAGGCAAGCGACAGAGGCGGGAACCCTTGGCCGGCATACGCGGAGACAAGGCTTCCCGCCTTTTCAATCGGAGGGATTACGATGAAAACTCGAGGATTCGGGCCGGGCGCGGCGTTCGCCCTGCTTACCGTTCCTGCAGTTGTGCTGTACGCGGCATTCTTTCTCGTGCCGGTGTTCATCGGCTTCTACTACAGCCTGACCGACTGGGACGGATTCTCCTTATCTTATAAAATGGTCGGCCTTAAAAACTACACTAGTATTTTGCAGGACAAACGCTTTCTGAACGCGATGTCGTTCACCCTACTGTATACCGCGATCGTCGTCGTGTTTAAGCTCGGTATAGCCTTGATTCTGGCGATGCTGCTGAGCCAGTCCTTGAAGCTGCGGGGACTGTTCCGCTCGATCTACTTCTTCCCGGCGGTGCTGAGCATGATTACAGTCGGTATGGTGTTCAACCAGTTTTTCTACTCGCTGTTCCCGCCGATCGGAGAAGCGCTCGGCATCGAATGGCTGTCGCGCAACCTGCTGGGCAACCCCGATACGGCGATTTACGGCGTTGCGCTGACGAACATCTGGCAGGGCTTCGCGACGCCGATGGTCATCTTCATCGCCGGTCTGGCCAGCGTGCCTAAGGATTTGACCGAAGCGGCCCTGATCGACGGGGCGACGCCAAGGCAGCGCTTCTTCTCGGTTACGCTGCCGTTCCTCATTCCGATGCTGACCGTGAACGTCGTGCTCGCCATCAAGGGCGGCCTGACCGTGTTTGACTACATCGTAGCGATGACGGGCGGCGGACCGTCCAAGTCGACGGAATCGCTCGGCTTCCTGATCTACCAGCACGGGATGAACGAAATGAAATTCGGCTACGGAACCGCGGAGGCGATCTACGTCTTCCTGCTGATCGGCCTCGTCTCCTTCGTTCAGATTAAGCTGCTGTCGCGGAAGGAGGCGGGACAGCAATGAGAAGCAGACGCCTGGCGTTTAACGCCTTTTCCTACGCCTTCCTGTCGGTCGGCACGCTATTCATTTTGATTCCCGTTTACCTGACGCTGGCCGTCGCAATGAAGACGAGGGAGGAGACGACGAAGAGCTTTTTCTCCCTCCCGAACAGCCTGTATTTGGACAATTTCGCCAGCGTCATCAACAAAGCGCACTTTTGGAGCATTTTTCAGAACTCGGTGCTCATTACCGTCGTTTCGCTGCTCATTATGCTGCTCGTTATTCCGATGGTCTCCTACGCCATCTCGCGCAATATGGACCGTCTCTATTACAAGTTCGTTTATCTGCTTATTCTGTCCGGTATTTTCGTGCCGTTCCAGGCGGTTATGCTGCCGATCTTCCGGCATATGAGCAGCCTCGACCTGCTTAACCAGGGCGGCCTGATCATTATGTACGTGACGTTGTCGTTCGCCCAAGGGCTGTTTCTTAGCGTCGGCTTTCTCAAGAACATTCCGCTCGAGCTCGATCAGGCGGCCAAAATCGACGGCTGCGGCGTCTGGCTGACGTTCACGCGCATTATCTATCCGCTTATGATGCCGATCGTCGCTACCATTCTGATTCTGAACAGTCTGTGGATCTGGAACGATTTTCAGCTTCCGCTCATTATGCTGAACCGCAGCCCGGGCATGTGGACGCTGCCGCTGTTCATCTACAATTTCAAATCGGAGACAAGCTTCGATTACAGCTTGGCGTTTGCCGCATTCGCGCTGTCGATGGCGCCGATCACGATTCTGTACGCGTTCACGCAGAAGTTCATTATCGGCGGCTTGACGGAGGGCTCGATCAAATCTTGACGGCCGGGGTGAACGAGCCTGCCCGAAGGTGTACAATGGTTGAAGTGTAACGATCAGGGAGGGACCATCATGCTGGCGAAAATCATGACTTTTAATTTGCGGTTAAACGTGGAAATCGACGGGGAAAACGCTTGGCCGCACCGGGTGAAGGCGGCGGCTGAGGCGATCAAACGCCACGATGCGGACATTGTCGGCATTCAAGAGGGACTGCTTGCCATGATCAGGGATTTGGAGCCGCTGCTGCCGGAATACGCCTGGGTCGGCGAAGGCCGGGAAGGCGGGGAGGAGGGCGAATACAGCGCAATCCTGTACAAGAAGAGCAAGTGGAGTGCAGGAGAGGTCGGTCATTTCAGCCTGTCGGAGACGCCGGAGAAGCTGGGTACAATGAGTTGGGATACGGCTTGTACGCGCATGTGTACATGGGCAAGGTTCAAGTCGGCCGACGGCGCGGAATTCGTCGCGTTTAACACGCATCTGGACCATATCAGCGACGAAGCCCAGACGAAAGGCATGGAGCTGATCCGGGAGCGGATCGAACGCTTTCGCCAGCAGACTGGCCTTTCCGTCGTGCTAACGGGAGATTTCAACGTCTACCCGGAGCACGCCGTCGTCTCCGGCTTGGAGCGGGCGGGCTATCGCAACGCCTATTCCGTTCTGGAGGAAGGCAGCCGCGGCGTCGGACGGACGTTCCACGAGTTTCTGGGCGGAGAACCGGGAGAGCCGATCGATTACGTATTCGCGTCGCCTGACCTTGAGATCGTCAGTGTCGAGGTCGATCGCGGGCAGTACGACGGTCGTTACCCTTCGGATCATTATCCGGTGACGGCCGTGGTGTCGAAGGGTTGATGAAGAACGGGGGAGATTCGCGATGTCTCGTAAAGAGGCTATCACCTAAAGTGGGCAAACCCCCGAAGCAGAAAACGTCGGAACCCATATGAATATAAAAAACCGTTCCTTGTGCAAATGGCGGATCGCACCTCCATTTACCAAAGAACGGTTTTTTTTCTACGCCGGGCCTATTCGTCCCCATTCGCAACCATGAGCGCATAACCTGTCGAGCGAATACGAGCTGGCGATTGAGTGTAACGGTCTGGCAGACCGTTAAACGAGGGAATCTGAGCGGATGACATCCTCTAACGGTCTGGCAGACCGTTACACGAGCTAATCCGAGCGGATGACATCCTCTAACGGTCTCGCAGACCGTTACACGAGGGAAACCGAGCGGATGATAGCCTCTAACGGTCTCGCAGACCGTTACACGAGGGAATCTGAGCGGATGACAGCCTCTAACGGTCTCGCAGACCGTTACACGAGGGAAACCGAGCAGATGCTAGCTTCTAACGGTCTCGCAGACCCTTACACGAGCGAAACCGAGCAGATGATAGCCTCTAACGGTCTCGCAGACCGTTACACGAGGGAAACCGAGCAGATGCTAGCTTCTAACGGTCTCGCAGACCCTTACACGAGCGAAACCGAGCAGATGATAGCCTCTAACGGTCTCGCAGACCGTTACACGAGCGAACCCAAGCGGATGAGTGCCTCTAAGCGGTCAATAGGGAACCTTTTTCTCCGACTTCAGACCACCGGCGGGCTCCACAGCAGAGTCACGATCTCGCGCGGTTTGACCGGCAAGCGGACAACGCCGTCCGAATCGGCTTCAAGCTCATGCAGCGGCTGCTCCAGAATGTTGCTGAAGCGCCAGCCGGTAGGCGATTTCCCGTCGTCTCCAAGCAGTGGCCGTCCGCTGTCGGGACGCAGAACCAGCTCCGTCGCCGAGCCGGACAGGTTATACCAGCGGACGACATATTGGCCGGGGAGTTCGCCGCCTTTGACGGCTGACAGCGCAAGCTGCTCGCCGCTCCAATCCAGCCAGCCGTGGACCGGAGGCAGGTCGCCGGCATGAACCTCCGTCTGTTCGGCGGTCCATGGCGTCTGGAAGGCGTACGCTTCTGCGGCCGCTTCGCAACGATCATTACGTCCGCCATACGGAATAATGGCGAACTCGACGCTTTGCTGGCCCTGACATTGCGCTTCCGGAGTAGGGAAGACGCCCCAATCTCCCAGCTCGCCTACGGCGCGCAGGAGGGTGATCGCGATCGTGCGGCGATCGTCGCCGAGTATCTCATATTCGTTCAGTCCGATATTGGCGACGGCCAACCCGCATGCTTCGTCGTCGAGCGCGACGAAAGCCTGCTGGTGCTGGGCATTGCTCGGATTGATCCACTCTGCGGCCGGTTCGTTGGGCCGCTCGGCGATCTCGAATACCGAATCGACGTAATGGATGTCGGAGGCGATGCCGCTGGGGAATAGCGCCCGTAGCCGATGATCCTTAGCCTGATTGTCGAAGGAAGCAGTAATTTTCAGCGCCCGTGAGCCCTGCTCGATCGTCACTCGGGTGGAGATGACCAGCGGTACGGTCCGCTCCGAACGTCCTGCGGCGCGCCGGCTGACCGGCACGATCTTGGCTCTCTCCGACTGCAGCGAGGCATCGGCTTCCGCGGGAATTTCCCAGCGATGTACGATCTCGACGACCGTGGCTACAGCGGTTGCGGATACGATTCGCGTCTCGGCCGTCAAATCCCGAGTTGTCAGAGTCCGATTGTCTCCGTCTTGCTTAAACACGTATTCGTTGCCGATATCGCCCACGTTTTCATAGACGCACAGATTTTCGTAGACCGATCCCGTTTCCTTGTCCGTCAGCGTCAGGCTCCCATTCGATTGGACGACAATCGAGAAATACTCGTTGCCGAGCTCATCCGCGGGCGGAATCGCAGCGGGGAGGCGCATGCCTTCGGATGCGGGCAGCCAAGCGTACGCCCGGTGTCCCATTCCCGGCACTTGCTCCGCCTTAAGCGTAACCTTGATGCGCCGGGCCATATACGGCTGCCGGAAACGATCGTCCGGAAGCGCGTAGCCGAACTTCACGCCCAGGTCCTCAATATCGGCGGCGACTGGCTGCAACCTCTCGTCGACAATCACTCCGCCCACGATGTCCAGTCTCTCCAGCTCCTCATAGATTTCCGCCGAACGGTCATAACCCAGCGGCTCTTTCGCGATTTCCAGCTCCACGACTGCCGCTCCCGACCGCTCCCGGCCGGCGTAATTCATGACGACGAACGGCACGGCGGACCGCCCTGCGAAAGCGGAGGTGTCCGTCCGACCGGCAAGGAAGCGTCCGCTTTCTTGCGCCAGGACTTCTGCGACGTGGCGGCTTTTCGCAAACCGGGTCATCATCTCGGCGTGAACCTCGTCGACGCTGCAGCCGCAGATGCTGTCGTGCGGATGGTTTTGCATCAACGTTTTCCAAGCGTAATCGAGCAGAGGCCGCGGGTACTCCCGTCCAAGCAGCGCGGAGAATGCAGCGGAAGGCTCGGCGATTTTTTCCAGCAGCGCCTGACCCTTAACATTCGCCTGCTTCACATACACGCGCGCGGAGGCGGTGTTGACGAGCGTGCCCCACCCGTCGGTCCGCTGGCTGCGCAATTCCCCTTCGACTACGGTAAGCGGCTTGTCAATCGATTGTTCTACCGCCGCGACGTATTCGGAGAAAGTACTGATCCGAAACTCGTAATCGGGATAGAGCCGACGCGCCGTATCCAGCGCCGCGGTCAAATCGGTCTGCACCGGCTGATGGTCGCAGCCGTTCATGAACAGAAGCTGCGGCGTCGACGCGAAGCGCTCGACGTTGGCGAAGCGCTCCGGCCAGTAGGCGCGGGCCTCTTCGTCTCCGACGGGAATTTCCATCCCGTTGTGGTACCAGTTGGCGAACAGGAGGCCGAGCACCTCGGAGCCGTCCGGCGCGCGCCAGACAATTTCCGAGAACGGGGATTCGTAGGCGGCGGAATCCGCGACCGAGTTGTTGAAGCCCGTCGGCTTTACGCCTCTACCGAACACGGCGTTGCCGATGCCCGCTTGCTTAAGCAGTTGGGGCGCCTGCCCCATGTTGCCGAAGGAGTCGGGGAAATACCCGATTTTGGCGACGGGGCCATAGGCCTGCGCGTCCTTGTGTCCGATGAGCAGGTTGCGGACGTTCGCTTCGCTGCTGGTCAGAAATTCGTCCTGCAGAACGTACCAAGGTCCAATCGCGATTTTTCCCTGACGGATCAGCTCGGTCAGGCGCTTGCGGTTTTCCGGGCGCACCTGCAAATAATCCTCGAGAATGATCGTTTGTCCGTCTAAATGGAAGCTGCGAAATTGATCGTCCCTTTCAAGCGTATCCAAAAGCGTATCCATCAGGGCAATTAAACGCGCATGATGCTTTTCGTAAGGCATATACCATTCTCTGTCCCAATGGGTATGGGGAATGACGTGGGCCACTTTTTTGCTCATTCGAACAACCTCCATATAACAAATATACAAGTTTGGTATAACGTGTTATAGTGAATAGTAATAGATATAATACTTAGAGTAAACAATCAAAGTCGGATTTTTGAAGATAAAGTTGTATATTTGTATTGTTTTGCGGATCGGGAGGAATTGGAAATGAGCGGAACGAAACGAACGCCCTTATCCGAGCAGGTGCGAGCCTATGTACTGGACCAAATCCGGGCGGGCAAATGGCGGGAAGGAAGCCGACTGCCGTCGGAAAATCAATTGTGCAAGCAGTTTGACGTCAGCCGGATCACGATCCGGGGAGCGATGGACAAGCTGGTCGAGGACGGAATCGTCTATCGGATTCAGGGAAGGGGCTCGTTCGTCTCCCGCGCCAAGGAGGGCGGGGAGCCGATCCGCTATGCCGGGCGGCCTGCAGAGAACCGGGGGCCGCAGTTTGTCGCCGTGCTAATTCCAAGACTGCGGGGATTGTTGATGACGCGTCTAGTCGAAGGCATCGAGAAGGCGCTTGAAGGCTCGCCCTGCCGGATAATGCTGATGACGACGGGGGATTCGCAGAAGCAAGAGGAAGAGAAGCTCAAGGAAGCGCTCGCCGCGGGAGCGAAGGGAATCATCGTCTATCCCTCGGACGGACAGACCTATAACGAGGCGATGCTGAGGCTGTCGCTGGACCGTTATCCGATCGTCGTGATCGATCGCTATTTGCGCGGGGTGGAGACGAACTGCGTCTGCTCCGATCATTATGCCGGCGCTTACGAAGCGACGGAGCATTTGCTGCGGCTCGGACATCGCCGGATCGCTTTCGTCACGTCCCCGTACAGCGGAACGACCAGTCTGGAGGAGCGGCTGGAAGGCTATAGGCAGGCGCTGAACGACTACGGCGTTATGTTCGACCGGGGGCGGGTGATCGAGAGCGTGGAACCCGAGCGGCTTGGCGCAATTCTGAACGAGCAGCCCGACCTGACCGCGCTGTTCGCCGCTAACGAGGAAATCGGTCTTATCGCGATGCGGATGGCCGAAGCTTACGGAAGATCGGTTCCGCAGCATTTGTCCGTCATTTTCTTCGACGATTACGATCATTCCCAGTATGCTCGCATTCCGCCCACCTGCGTCGCGCAGCAAGGTGAGGAGATCGGCGTGCAGGCGGGGCGAAGATTGCTTTCCTTGATCGGCGATCCGCTTCAGGACCGAGCGATGCTTCGCGTGCCGACGAAGCTCATCGTCCGTGCCTCCTCAGCGGAGCCGCCGGACGGGATCAAAGGCTCCAGCGGCGATTCCGGCGATTAAGTAGTATTAGTCGTGTACGGTTTGCGACGGCTCGTGCATACTCGTGCCGGGTAGTGAAAGACAGGCGTTAACTTGAAAGGACGAAGTGTCTTGGAACCTGGAAAGATGATTAGCTCCACCTCGAAGTGGGTATCCCGGCTTCTCGCGGTGTGCGGTTTCGGTTTGTTCGCATGGATGCTGTGGTATTCATCTGCCAATGCGAGCTCTTATTTCGAATCGGGAAGGACCGCCGTGGTGCTCCTGACGGGAGGGGCGGCCGTAGTCCTGCTGCTGCTTCTCTTCGCCGCGACGCGGTATTTGGGGAGGGGCGTCTTTCTAGCTGCGGTGCTCTCCATTGCAATCGGCGCAAGGTTGATATGGATTTTTACCGTCGATACGCAGCCCATATCGGATTTTCTCGATATGCATTCGGGGGCATTAAGCGCCGCTTCCGGAGATTTTTCGTTCGGAACAAACGATTACTTTACCCGGTGGGGATACCAGATCGGTTTTGCGCTCTACGAGGCGTTCATCATTACGCTGTTCGGTACGGATCCGATCGTGCTGAAGGTGTTTAACGTGCTGTTTCAGGCCGGTACGGCAATCCTCGTCTATTTGTCGACGGCCCGCGCGTTCAGCGAAACGGGCGGAAGGGCGGCGGCGTTGCTGTATGCCGTATACGTACCGAACATAATGATGTGCTCGGTGCTGACCAACCAGCATATCTCCGCTTTTTTCTTTTTTCTTGGCGTCTATATAATCATTCGCCGGGGCTTGGCCGGTAAGTGGGATTGGCTCGCAGTCGGGCATTGTTTCGGATTGGCTCATTTGATGAGGCCGTTGGGCAGCTTTTTCGTTGTCGGTCTGGTCGCTTACATCGTGTTGTTTAAGCTGCTGCCGAGTATCCGGGAGAGGAAGTGGGGCGCGCTGGCTGCCAGAACGGCCGGGGCGATCGCCGTCTATCTCCTCGTCCAGCAGCTCGCCAGCTTCGCCCTTGTGCAAACCGGGGTTACAGCTTCCCCGTTGTCGAACCAGGAGCCGTACTGGAAGTTCATGATCGGCCTTAACCCGGATACGAACGGAGGCTGGTCGTATGACGATACGGTGTATGTGCTGCAATTTCCGCAAGGAGAGGAAAGGAATCGAGCGGAGCTGGAGCTGCTTAAGCAGCGTCTGACCGATAAGCGGCAGGTCGGGGAGCTGTTTCTCAGCAAAGCGCGGTCGATGTGGGGGGCGGAAGATTCGGCTGCAATGTGGAGTATCCAGGATCAGATTCGGCCGGAGCTGCAGAAAAGATTGATTCAGATAGAACGGATTCAATACGTGCTGCTGGCGCAATTCGCCTTAATCGCCGCGGGAGTGATGGCCTACCGGGGGGCAAGTGCGGAAGCATCGATGTTTATGCTGCTGCTGCTCGGCTATGCGGCGCTTCATATTGTCATCGAGATGCAGACCCGGTACCGGATCGATATTTTTCCATGCGTGTTCATTCTGCAAAGCTTCGGGGCGACTGTGCTGCTGGATTCGTTCAAGCGATGGCGGAAGACGCAAGTCAAGTTCCGTCCGTCCGGTCTTGAGCGAGGCTTGTAGAAAAGTCGGGGAACACTCCTTCCCGTCTGATGCCGGACCTGTCACGAGAATGTAAGAAGCGATCGGTATAATACAGACTATAATTCTCTTAATAAGTCTGGAGTGTACCGGAATGATCTTGCTGCGAACGAAGGAGTTAACGAAAATATACGGACGGGAGCCGAATCTCGTTAAAGCGCTGGACGGCGTGTCGATGGAAGTGCGGGAAGGCGAGTTCGTCGCGATCGTCGGCAGCTCGGGAAGCGGGAAGTCGACGCTGCTTCATATGCTCGGAGGGCTGGATCGTCCCACGAGCGGCGAGGTGCATATCGGAGGAAAATCGCTGTTCGAGATGAACGACGACGAGCTTACCGTATTCCGCAGGCGCAAAATCGGCTTCGTGTTCCAGCAGTACAACCTGGTGCCGATTCTGAACGTCTACGAGAATATCGTGCTGCCGATCGAGCTGGACGGCAACGCCGCCGATAAGACGTACTTGGAGCATATCGTCAAGACGTTGGGCCTTGCGAAGAAGCTGGACAGCTTGCCCGGAGAGCTGTCGGGAGGACAGCAGCAGCGGGTCGCCATCGCCCGTGCACTGGCGACGAAGCCGTCGATCGTGTTGGCGGACGAGCCGACGGGGAATCTGGACAGCCGCACGAGCCAGGAAGTGATCGGGCTGCTGAAGGTGACGAGCAAGCAGTTTAACCAGACGATCGTCATGATTACCCACAGCGAGGAGATTGCGCAGCTGGCCGACACCGTTATCCGGATCGGAGACGGCCTAATCGTCGGGGGGATGCGGCCATGATGTTCCCGAATGGCAACAAGGCTGCGATAGACAAGCTGATCAAGCGGAGCTTAAAGGCGAATCGTTCAAGAAACCGTTACATCGTGCTGGCGATCATCCTGACCACTTGGCTCATTGCGTCCGTGTTCAGCATCGGGATGAGCTACGTGCAATCCTTCGAGGCGCAAGCGCAAAAAATGCTGGGAACGAAGGCGGACGCGATACTGGCGAGCCCGACGAACGAGCAGCTGGAGCGGCTTAAAGGTTTGGCTGACGTGGACGAGATCGGGGTGGAGATCGTCGTTGCTCGTTGGGTTCCGGAGGAAGCGAACGAGGCTCTCGCGGCGTCCTTCAGTTGGTTGGACGATGCGGAATGGAGCCGGATGAAGTCGCCACTCTGGGGCCCGAGCGCGAACGGATACCCGGACGAGCGGAACGAGGCGATCGTTCCGACCTGGATTTTGGATGAGCTGGGCCTTGAAGAGCCTCAGAAGGGGATGACCGTACCTCTGACCTACTCCGTCCGTCCCCCGGATGGTGGCGAGCCGATCGAGCGTACGGAGCCGTTTACCCTGAGCGGTTGGTATATCGATTACCCGCATTTGATGGGGCGTTCGGGAACGATTGTCGTTTCCAAGGCTTTCGCGGACGAGATTCGGGGAGGAACCGGGCTCGGTCCGGATGCGGCCGCATCCGTCTCGTTCAAGAACGGGAAACCGGTCGAAGCTGCGATCCAGCGAACAGAGGAAGCGTTGGCGCTGGACGAGAAGCAGCCGCTTGAACCGGTGCGCGGAGCGGCGAGCGATCCCGGGGACAGAGGATGGACATACGCGGGAATGGCGGGGATGAGCGCCTTCGTCATGTTCAGCGGCTATTTGCTGATCTTTAATGTGTTTTACGTTTCCGTCTCCACGGATACGAAGCAGTACGGCTTGCTGAAAACGATCGGCGCCACGCAGAGGCAGATCAGGAGGCTTGTCCGGGGACAGGCCAATCGGCTGGCGCTGATCGGAATTCCGCTTGGACTTGCCGCCGGAGCGATCACGTCGCTCGTCGCGGTGCCGATGGCGCTCGCGACGTTCACGCTTGAAACCGGGGTCGAAATTTCGTTTCATCCGGCCATCTTCGTCGGCGCGGCACTATTCGCTTGGCTGACGACGATGGCCGGGAGCCGGAAGCCGGCCCGGATCGCCGGACGGATTTCTCCGATCGAAGCCTCGAAATATGTACGGGCTTCCAGGAAGCGGGGCCGGGGCGGAGCCAAGCTGTATCGCATGGCGCTGCGCAACCTGTTCCGCGACAAGAAGAGGGCGGCGACCGTGTTCCTGTCGCTGTTCCTGGGCATGACGACGTTCCTGACGGTCAATACGCTTGTGCTCAGCATGGACACCGACAACTTCGTCGACACTTACGTCGGCAACGACTTCGAGATCGAGAACGAAACGTTCAGTTTTCGCTATGAAGGCGAACCGAGGCCCATTCTGACAGAGTCGCTCATTCGCCGAATCGCCGAGCTGGACGGAGTGACGGATGTCCGGGCGACTTACGTGCAGAGAGCTTACATGCCGTATTCAGCCGACGTGTTCGGCAAATATATGGATGAGATGGCCGCGCAGAGAGGCTTTATGAGGTCTTCCGATGAGGAACTGTCTTCGAACCGGGAAGGTTTTGCCGGCTTTGCGGTCGGTCTGGACACCCGTGACGTGCAGGAACTGAACAAGGAGCTGGAGACGCCGATCGACCTCAAGCGGTTCGAGAAAGGCGAGATCGCCTTGTTGAACACGCCGGACGTAGAGCAAGGAACTCGCGTTACGCTTGGCGTGCCGGGCGGCTCCGCCGAACTGGAGTTCGAGATCGGGGGGGCCGTCCCCGACCGATATGGAATTCCTTTCGGCGGTTTCGCTCCGAATGTATACGTGAGCAAGCAAGCGATGCTTAAGTGGCTCGGCGAAGAGCCTACGGCGTATCGGCTGGCCATACAGGCCGACGAGAAGCGACATTCGCTCATTCAGGAGCAGCTCGAACGGCTGATCGCGGACGAACGCGAGCTGAAGCTGTCTTCCAAGCTGGATTGGGCGGAGCAGCTCGAATCCGCCAAAATCGTTTTCTACATTTTGGGCGGAGCCGTAACGTTAATATTGGCCTTCATCGGCATCTTGAACTTCATTAGCACGATGCTGACGAGCGTCATCGTTCGCCGGCAGGAATTCGCGGTTATGGAAAGCGTCGGCATGACGAGCAAGCAGCTACGCAAACTGCTATTATGGGAAGGAACGGGCTATGCGGCTATTTCGCTCCTGCTCGTCTCGACGCTTGGTACGACGATCAGCTACGGCGCGTTCGTCCTGTTCAGTCAAGAGGCGGATTACGCGATCTATACGTTCCCGGTCGTGCCCTTATTGATCGCGTTCGCGCTTATTCTTGCAGCTTGCTGGAGCGTGCCTTTGATCGCTTACGGCAGATTCCGGACAACGAGCATCGTAGAACGATTGCGGGAAACGGGCTGAGCCGACGGGATAAGCGAACTTGGGACGAAATGAGGGAGGAGGCGAACCCGTGGCAACGATTATGATTGTGGAAGACGATCGACTGCTTAACGAGGGGTTTTTTTTTTTCAAGCAGAAGACGGCATACGAGATTATGGCGGCTTACTCGTACGAGGAAGGCTTGAGCGTCTTTCGC
This sequence comes from Cohnella sp. LGH, assembly GCF_017671885.1. Lineage (NCBI taxonomy): Bacteria > Bacillati > Bacillota > Bacilli > Caryophanales > Paenibacillaceae > Cohnella > Cohnella sp. LGH. The sequence continues at coordinate 7,119,769 of NZ_CP072117.1, read as the reverse complement.
AGCCAAGAGGTTCATCTGGTTTTGCTGGACGTGAACCTCCCTGACCGCCCGGGTACGGAGCTGTGCGAGAAGATCCGCTCCGCCTCGGACGTTCCGATTATTTTTCTGACGGCTAACGATACGGAGAAGGATATGGTGCTCGGCTTTAAGCTTGGAGCGGACGACTACATGGCCAAGCCGTTCAGCATGGCCGTGCTCCGCGAGCGGGTGAGGGCCGTGCTTCGAAGAGGCGGGGGCGGCGAGAGCGGATCGTTGTTCGCCTATCAAGATTTGACGATTCATTACGATAAAATGAAAGTGTTCAAAGGCGGCCAAGAGCTCAAGCTGACAACGAACGAATTCAAGCTGCTCGCGGCGCTGACCCAGAATCGCAGTCAGGTGCTGACGCGGGAGGTGCTTCTGGAGAAGCTCTGGGATTCGGAGGGCAGCTTCGTGGACGAGAATACGCTCAGCGTCACCATCAAGCGACTCCGAAGCAAAATCGAGAACGATCCGAAGCGGCCCGCCTTCGTCAAAACCGTATTCGGCATCGGATACACCTGGGGAGAGTAGAAGATGAAAGGCTCCTTTACCCGCATTATAACGATATACTCGGCGATTTACGCGCTCGCTTGCGGCGCGTTTTTTGCCGTTCTCATCCGCTCCGGCGCGAGCAAGGAAATGGTGTGGGCGGCGGCCGCGTTCGTTCTGACGACGACGATTATTTTCGCGGGTTATCTGCTGTCTCTGCGTTCGGGGATGATCGCGATACTGGACAAGCTGTCTCTGACCGTACAATCGCTGATCGACGGGCAGGACAGGGAATACTTTCCGGTATTCGAGGATAACCTGCTCTCCAAGCTTCAGGGTCAGGTGCTGAAGCTATCGGGCATTTTGAGGACGCAGAAGCTTCAGTACAAGGAAGAGGGCGAGGAGATGAAGTCGCTCATTACGGACATCACCCACCAGCTTCGGACCCCGCTCGCCAATCTGAACATGTATAACGGTATGCTTGCGAACGAGGGGCTGCCGCCAGACAAGCGGACGGAATTCGCCCGGATCGCGTGCGATCAGACGGAAAAGCTGACTTGGCTTATGGATAGCCTGGTGAAGCTGTCCCGGCTGGAGAGCGGAATGATCGAAGTTCGCGCGGAACGACGGAGTCTCATGGATACGGTTTTGGCTGCGATTAAGACCTTTTATCCCGCCGCTGAGGAGAAGGGGCTGGAGATTTCGTTCGAGGGGGGCGTGCCCGTCCCGCTGCTGCACGATGCGAAGTGGACCGGCGAGGCGATCGGCAACGTGCTGGACAACGCGATCAAATACACGCCCGCAGGCGGCAAAATCAAGGTAACAATCGAACGGTACGAAATGTTTGCGAGGATCGATATTGCCGACAACGGCCTCGGTATTCCCGAAGCCGAGCTCGCCAAGGTGTTCCAGCGCTTCTTCCGGGGAGCCTCCTCTTCGGATACGCAAGGCGTAGGCGTTGGACTGTACTTGGCACGCAAAATCGTGACGGAGCAAGGCGGCTATATGAAAGTATCTTCGGAACCTGGCGGAGGAAGCGTGTTCTCGTTTTTTCTGCCGGTCGACACCGCGACGAATGAAAAATCGGTAGAATGATTAGTTCAATTACGCAAATAGGACTGCCTTTGATATAATTAAGATAACGACTTTCATTGAACGGAGGGATCGCTCCTATGCAATGGTCAGAGGTTCGCAAACATTATCCGTCTCAATGGGTGCTGGTCGAAGCAATCGTGGCTGCTACTCAAGGAAATAAGCGTGTCGTCGATGAATTGTCCGTGGTTGGTTCTTTCAACGAAAACAGCAAGGAAGCGCTTCGAACCTATCTGAAGTTGCACCGGGAGAACAAGCAGCGGGAACTGTATGTCATTCATACGTCCCGTGATCTACTGGATATTGAAGTGACGGCCTGGACGGGGGGGCGGGCACTTCAATGAGAATGGAGCTGGAGTGCGGTTTGCCGTTTGTTGAGATGGTATTTGCTCATCGAGGGATCGAGCGCACGATTTCAAATGTCTTGATTGATACGGGATCGGCCGCTACACTTTTATCTGCTGATACCGCCTTGGAATTAGGGCTGGAACCGGAGTTAACGGACGTCATTAGAACTATGCGTGGAATCGGCGGCGAAGAATTTGTCTATGAGAAGCGGATCGAACGTTTAAAGCTGGGTGATGCTTCGGTGCCGCTGTTTACAATTCAGATCGGCGCGATGGACTATGGAATGGAGATTAACGGAATTATCGGGACAGATTTCTTGACTGCCATTGGTGCGGTTATTGATATGAAGAAACGAGAAATTTACGTTAGCGCTTAGGCTGCTTGTAAAAAAGGAGCTGAATCCTGCCGGTCGACACCGCGACGAAACTATGATATGGTTGTAGGAAACCCATAGGCATTCCACTCCTTCCAGAGTGGGGTGCCTTCGTCTATATTTGTGGTTTTTTACATTTAATGTATCCCTATTATTCCGAAAGGACATGGAGGTCGTGATGCTATGTTTCTCTATTTGTCCCCGCTCTGGGGAGATCCGTCGGCTGCCGTTAAAGCGCTAAGATCACTCATGTAAAGGAGAGGTAGAGCATGGCTGCATGCATTCATGCGGAAAAACGTCCGCTATTGAATTCTTCCGGACTGCGGAATTTACGTCGGGAGGGGCGTCTGCCGGGTGTCGTATTCGGCAAAAAAGCGGACAACGAAAATATTCATATTTCCACCAGTCAGTTTGAGAAATGGCTGAAGCAAGGGGCTTCCGGTTTTATCGAGCTGCAGATGGAGGGAGAGAATTCGGTGACGGTGCTGTTGGAGGACCTTCAGCGCGATCCGGTAACCCGCTCGCTGATTCACGTCGACTTCCAGCTCGTTCAGTCGAACGAGATCGTTCGCACGAAGCTCCCGGTGAAGCTCAAGGGCACTCCGATCGGAACGAAGTCGGGCGGCATCGTGCAGGTTCAGGACCCGTACGTGGAAGTGGAAGCACTGCCGAAAAATCTGCCGTCCTCGGTCGAGCTGGACATTAGCGAGATGGAGATCGGCGATACGCGGTTCGTAAGAGATTTGGATCTGCCTTCCGAGGTGACTGTTGTTTCCGGGCCAAACGAGCTTCTCGTGTCGGTGTCCAAGCCATAATGTAAGGCCGGCGAATGAATGGGCGATCGTTAATCGAATGCGGTGTTAAAGCCGCTATCGATTTGCGATCGCCTGACCAGTAGTTTCTCTCCGAACGTTCAACTCCTCTTGGCGACATTGCCCCCCCTATGTTTCCTTACCCGACAATGGATTTAAATAATACCTTTAGGAGATTAAGATCGTCCAACTGAAAGCGCAACCATCTCTGCTACAATCAAGGCACTTGGCGATCCGCGAGGGGAATTCGCACAATTCGCGAGGATTGCCGCACATCGAGGAGGAGATCGGTTTGCGTTTTCAACGAAGTATGACCGTCCTATTATCGCTATGCATGACGATCGGAATGTTCGGAGTCAACCTGTTTGCACGGAGCTCGACCGCATCGGCGAACGGGCAGACGCTGACGGCGGAAATGTGGCGGGTGGCGGAGATCGGGATGAGCAGCGCGGTTGCGTACAGCAATCCGTTTCTGGATGTTGAGGTGACGGCGACCTTCACGGGACCGGGCGGAGAGGTGATCGTTCGTCCGGGCTTCTGGGACGGCGGGAACGAGTGGAAGGTGAGGTTTGCCCCGACCGCTCTGGGAGAGTGGAGCTATCGGATTTCCAGCAGCGATCCCCTCAACGCGGGATTGAAGCTTAATGGTACGCTGACGGCCGTTCCGTATTCCGGGGACCGGGAAATCTACCAGCGCGGCTTTCTTCACGTTAGCGATGAAGGGTCGCATCTGTCCTATGCGGACGGAACGCCGTTTTTCTGGCTGGGAGACACCCACTGGTTCTTCGATAAAAACGAGTCCTGGGATACTTCGAACAAGCCCGGCACGTCCTCGCAGTTTAAAAGCATAGTCGACCGAAGAGTCGCACAGAATTTTACCGTGTACCAGAGCGTCATTTTTGGCCCGCACGATTCCTACTGGGCCGCAGGACAGCAGGGAACGGAGATCAATCCGGATTATTTCAAGAACGAGCTGGACCGCAAAATGGCTTACATCGCCGACAGCGGCCTGGTCAACGCATTCGGAATCGGCTTTCACTCGAATATCGACGGCTTCGTGCAAGGCTCCGAAAGATTGGCCGCTTATGTCGCGGCGCGCTATGGAGCTTATCCGGTCGTCTGGATTACGTCTGGTGAAGGAGCGGGCTACGACCTAGGTCCCCGCGAAGCCCGGATTGACGGTTGGAGGAGCGTCGGCAAGGCAATCAACAAGTACGACGGCTACAATCATCCGCAGACGGCTCATAGCACGGCTTTGACGGAGAAGGAGAGCCTCGGTCTGCCGCAGTTCTATGAAGGGGAGGGCTGGTTCGACTTCGAAATGTTCCAGGGCGGCCATCAGAAAATGGTGCCGAGCGGGGATTACGATTACTATCATCGGCAATACGGGCTTCCGTTCCTGGAGTCGGAAGCGAATTACGAGCAAATCTATAACGGATGGGCCACCGATACGATTGTGCGGCAGTCCGCCTACCGCTCCGTTCAAGCCGGGGGGATGGGCTACGGTTACGGCGCGCACGGAATCTGGAACGCATCGTGGGACGATGCGGACACGGCGAACGACTACGGCTACGGGCATCGCAACTGGTACGACGCGATCGATTTCGTCGGCGCCGACCAGATGACCCATTTGATCGATTTCTACCGTTCGCTTGATTGGCAGCGAATGACGTATCGCCCAACGGGGTGGGCGACCTGGACAGGCGAGCATGCGGAAGAGCTGACCGATCCGCTGCTTCGCGCCGACGATGCGGCCAATGCGGTGACGGTGTACTTCAATGCGGATACCTCTTCGCAAGGTACGCTTACGCAATTGGATTCCCAGACCGCCTACGAAAGCCGCTGGTTTAATCCGCGCACGGGAGCCTATACGACGATCAACGGTTCGTTTACGCCGGCCGGCGGAGCTTGGTCCGTTCCGGAGAAGCCGGACGCTCAAGATTGGCTGCTGTTGGTGAAGAAGCTGACTCCGTCGCCTTCGACGCTTGTCCCCGCGTCGCTGGAAACGCTCGTATCGCAGGGCAAGCCGGCAAGCGCCTCGACAATCAATCAAGGCACGCTCGTTCCCGCCGATGCGGCATTCGACGGAGACTACGGCACGTTCTGGACGGCGGCGGACGGCCAGTTCCCGCAATGGCTGCAAGTGGACTTGGGCAAAATCTACGAGCTGTCGGGCATTGAGCAAACGTTCTATAACGCGAACGACTGGAACTACGCCATCGAAGGCTCGACGGACGGTCAAAGCTGGCAGCGCTTGATCGACCGTACGGGCGCGCCCGTATACGGTACGAAGTTTGCCGAGCGGGTCAGCGGCAAGGCTCGTTACGTCCGCCTGCTGGCGACCGGTTCCTCCAACGACTGGGCGTCGAGCACGGAGTTCAAGGTGTACGCGAAAATCAATTCGGCCGCGGCTGTCCGATCGACCGCGTATTTGGTAGACGACCGTGAACGGACGGTCAGCAAGGTGCCGGCCGGGACGTCGGTGCAGCAGTTTATGGACGACGTCGTTCCGAGCGTTAATGCGTCTATGCGGCTTCTGCTCGCAGATGGGGTTACGGAGGTTACGCAGGGAAGCGTCGGCAACGGCATGACTCTGTCCGTCGAATCCGAAGACGGCTCGACCGTTCGTTCCTATACCGTGCAGACGGTATCCAACAAAGGAGTTAATCTGGCAAGGACGGCGGCCGTTACCGTCTCATCCGTAGAGAACGAGTTTTATTCCGCGGCTAACCTAATTGACGGTAACAGCGATACGCTGACCTGGTCGGGCTGGGCGGCCAAGCTGTTCCCGGCGTGGGTGGAGCTGGATTTCGGCAGCGAGAAGACGTTTAACCGGATCGACCTGTATACGAAGAAAAACTATGAGCAAAAAGAATATACGATGCAGATCTGGAACGGTAACGCTTGGACCGATCTGTTCCCGACGGTGACGGATAACACGGCGGATCATCGGGCGCACGTGTTCGAGCCGGTCGCGGCCTCCAAGCTGCGGGTATGGATGACGCGAGGCAACGTCCAGCAGGATACGGAGCCCTCGGAAGGTCAGCCGGGCGAGAAGGTGGCGCGAATCAACGAGCTGGAGGTGTATCTGTCTCCCGGGGATAAGCTGATCGAGCAACTGACGGTACAAGGAGCCGGAGGCGTGAACGAAATCGTCTCGGCTGGCGGGACTTTGCAGATGACGGCGACGGCCCAGCCCTCCGATGCGTCCGAGCTTGGAGTTGTCTGGACCGTAACCGGAACGGACGATGCGCCGACTACGCTGGCTTCCATCTCGAAGGGCGGCTTGCTGACCGCCAAGAAGAACGGAACCGTGAAGGTAACGGCTGCGGCGCTTGACGGTTCGGCGGTGAAAGCCAGCGTGTCGGTCGCAATCTCGGGGCAGTCGACGGAGCCCCAGAGCGAGCTGCTGTCGCTGAACAAGCCGGTGCAGGCTTCGAGCGTGAACGGCCCGGCGGAGGCGGCGACGGACGGGAACGAGAGTACGGCGTGGATCGCATCGGACGGCACGTTCCCGCAATGGATCGTTGTCGATTTGCAGCAGGTTTACGAAGTCGATCGGATCGACCAGACGTTCTTTAACGAGGATCAATGGAAATACAGGCTCGAAGGCTCGACAGACGGCACTGCTTGGACGGAGTGGATCGACCGTACGACCAACCAACAAGCGACCTCGTCGTTCTCTCACGCGGTTGACGGAACCGCCCGTTACGTGAAGATGACGGTGACCGGCGCCAAGAGCGAATGGCCGAACTGGGCTTCCAGCGTGGAGTTTTCGATCTACGGGAAACCGCCCGCAGTCGATCCCGGTAATGGCAACGGGAACGGAGAAGGCAACGGCGGGGAAACTGGCAACAACGGAAATAACGGAAACGGAGGAGAAACGGGCAATTCTGGAGGTAGCGGCAATAGCGGCAGCGGAGCCGGCGGCGCGCAGACCGGCCAGGTCGGAGGCGGGGCGTCGAGCTGGGCCGACGGCTCGGGCGGCAAACCGGAGCTTGCGCTGCTGCAACCGGCCGACGGCACGAACGCGTTTCGCATCGACGCAGCGTTGCTAGGGCAGGGCTTCGCCCGAACGAAGCCTTCGGCGAACGGGGTGGAGACGGTTGCGATCAAGCTTCCGGCCGCGGCAGGCGCAACCTCCTACACTCTGGAGCTGCCCGCCTCTGCCTTAAGAGACGGTCAGGCCGGTCAGCGGCTCGAAATCGTCACGCCGCTCGGCAAGCTGCTTGTCCCGCTTAACCTGCCGGAGGGCAGCGTGTGGAGCAACGCTGCCCGCATCGGAATTGCGCTAGCGACCGAAGGCTCGTCCGTCGCTATACGCTGGACGGCCGACGGCAAGCCAATTTCCTTCCCGGAATCGATACGCCTGGCCCTGCCGGTTCCCGCATTCGGGCAGGAAGGAGATCGTGCGGTTGTCCGCCGAATCGATAAGGAAGGCCGAGCCGCGACGCTGGCGCTGTCCAGGTTCGACTCCGCGGCAGGCGAGGTATGGTGTAACGGAAGCGACTTATTCCGCTACGAGACCGCCGTCGTCAGGAAAAGCTTTAGCGATCTCGGGAATAGAAGCTGGCTGTTGGAGCCGATCCATATGCTTGCGGCCAGGGATATCATCAAGGGAGTAACAAGTACGGAGTTTAAGCCGGATCTCCCCGTTAGCCGCGCGGAATTCGTGGTCATGCTGATGCGAATGCTCGATGAAGGCGAGCCTGTCGAAGCTGCTGCGGAGACCGACTTCCCGGATGTGAAGCCGGGCAGCTACTATTACAATGCGGTCAGAGCGGCAAAAGCGCTTGGCATCGCACAGGGAGACAGGTACAATACGTTTAACCCCGCCGGCTCGCTCAGCAGGCAGGATATGAGCGTGCTGTTTGCCCGACTGCTCTCGCGGACCGGAGCGGCGGAAGCGCCGTCCGACGGAAACGACAACGGATTGGCGCATTATGCGGACGATGCCGAAGTGTCCCCGTATGCTCGTTCAAGCCTGGAGCTTCTGACTGCGGAGGGCATTATGGAGGGCGACGGCAAGCTGCTGCATCCGCGGAAGGAGCTGACCCGGGGGGAAGCCGCCGCAGCGTTGTTCCGGATGCTCAAGAGGATGGAGAACGATTTGCTTCACTAGCAAAGGAAAAAACAGGGAGAAGAGCTAAACCGTTCTCCTTGTTTTTCCTATTTATCCGCAAGGGGGAAGCGATCTGAATTTGCTCAGACGGCTGAACGGCCACTTGAAATGGAAGCTCTTCTATCGAATCACGTTCGTCAGCATTATTCCGATCGTCGTTTTTGGATTTTTCCTCTACCGTTACCTTCAAGATCAAACGAACGACAAATACAACGACTACACGCAGAGGCTAGTGCAGCAAATTACGAGTAATCTGGACAGCAACATGCAGGAGCTGGACAAAATCATTACCCCCGTTTATTATTCGGACGAGCTGACGGACCTGCTTATGGGCACGGGGAAGTTTGACTATTTCAGCAATTACAAGCTGCTTACCGGAGTGTTTTACAACTCCATTTATTCGCGCAATTCAATTTACGACCTTGAGCTGTTCAACCTGCAGGGAGATCGGGTTATCGCCGTGAACGGCAGCCTGACGACGGGCAAGGAAGCCGAGGAAGAGTGGTTCCGGGATACGCTGGCCCAGAAAGGAGAGCGGCATATTTTTCTGGAGCGGGTGGCCAGGGAAGGCCGCGAGGACTTCGTCGTGTCCATGTCCCGTGCGATTTACGATTTGAACGCGTTTACGATTATCGGCGTCATCCGAGTGAACGAAAATCAGCGGGAAATCAAGCAAAACCTGCTGGATGTGCAGATGGATTACGACAGCGACGTCGCCGTCCTGACCGACGGAGGGGAGCTCGTCTACAGCAGCAACTCCGAGCTTGTCGATTCGCGCTCGCTGGACGGCTTGATGGAGGATGTGGCGGGGGCCACGGGCAGCGTGAGCGATAACCGGGCGATGCTGAACGGCAGCCCCTACTTGCTCGCGATGCGCGAATCGCCGTATTCGGGCTTTAAAGTCGTGCTGTTAACGCCGGAATCGGAAGTTCTCAAAGAGAGCGATCGGGTCAAGAACTACTTTAGCTACTTTCTTGTCATTTATTTGCTGACGACGCTGGGCATCGCGCTGGGGCTGGCTCATCATATTTCCAAGCCGATCGTGCAGATTCGGGGGAAAATGAAAAGCGTGGAGCAGGAAAACTTCGACGTTCGGGCGGAGGTGCGGGGGACCGACGAGATCGCGCAGCTCAGCAAAGGTTTTAACCAAATGGTCAAGCAGATCGACTCGCTTATTCACGAGAAATACGCGATGAAGCTGCATAAGCGCGAGGCCGAGCTGAAGGTGCTGCAAAACCAGATCAATCCGCATTTTCTGAACAATTCCCTGTCGTCGATCATCGGTTTGCTGCAATCGGGCGAAGCGCCGCAGTCGGGAGCCAACGACGCGGCGATCCGGATGATCGCCTCGCTGTCGCACATTTTCAGATATAATCTCGATACGCATGAGCAGACCGTCCGGCTGGCGGACGAGCTCGGCAACGCGAAGCACTATTTGGCGCTGCAACAGATCCGCTTCGACGATCGATTGGATTGCCGCTTCGAGATCGAAGAGGGCTGTCTGGATTGCGAGGCGCTCAAAATGTCATTGCAGCCGCTGATCGAGAATGCGATCATTCACGGCGTGGAGCCTAAAAGAGGGACAGGCGAGGTGCTCATCTACGCCCGGAAGCGCGACAACTTCCTGATTGTCGGAATCGCCGATAACGGAGCGGGCATGGCCGAGGAGCGGCTTGCCGAGATTAACGAGCTTCTGCAAACCGGGGCGGAGGAGCAAAGGTCGCTTGCCGATCGCGAGGCGGGCGTGTTTAACGTCAACGCCCGCGTCCAGCTTCTATACGGGGACGAATACGGCCTGAGCCTGAGAAGCAACGAAGAAACGGGGGAAGGCGTCGTAGCCGAGCTGCAATTGCCGTTTAAACCTAGCCGGAGCGTATCGGCGTCGCCGACCAGACAGCATTAGATTCGAACATGACGGGGTGGGACGGATGATTAAAGTGTTTATCGTTGACGATGAGAAGTGGGTTAGGCAATCGATCAAACATTCCATCGCTTGGGAGGAGCACGGCTTCGAGATCGCGAGCGAAGAGGACGACGGCTTGGACGCGCTGGGCAAAATTATGGAGCTGCGGCCGCAAATCGTCATCGCCGATATCCGCATGCCCGGCTTGGACGGCATCGAGCTGTTTAAGATGGTCCGAATGAAGCTCCCGCATACATTGTTTATTTTCATCAGCGGATACAGCCATTTCAATTACGTGCAGGATGCTTTGAATTTGGGAGCATTCAACTACATCCTAAAACCGATCGACGCAGGCAAGCTTCTGGAGGTGCTGCTTAACGCCAAGAGCAGGACGATCCAGCTCGAACAGAACGTTCGCGATCAGGCTATGGCGAGGCATTCGCTAGGCATGCTGAAAAACCAATTCCTGAACGCGCTGCTGGACGGCACGAAATTTGCCGAGGCCGCTCTTGCCGCCAAGCTTAAGCAGTTCGGCCTCGCCTTCCCGTTCGGAGGTTTCGTCGCGCTGCGCATCGCCATCGACAACTACCGATCTATTAGGCAGCATCTGAATTTCAACGACATCGAGCTGATGTCGTTCTCCCTGCGCAACATTGCCGCAGAAGTGATCGCGAAATACGGGCTGATCGGCGCGATGGCCGAGCTTCCTTCCGGGGAGCTTGCCGTCGTGCTGAACGTTCAGCAGGAGGCCTGGGAGGAGACGGAGCCTTACGTGCGCCAAGTCGCCGAGGAGATCGCCGCGTCGGTTAAGCAGTACCAATACTTCACCGTCACGATCGGAATGAGCGGTCTTGTCGACGAACTGGGACGGCTGAGCGAATCGAACGCGGAGGCCGGAAGAAGTCTGGATTACCGGGTGGAGCTCGGCAACGACCGCGTGATCGCTCCTTCCGATTGCAAGGAGCGGGAAGATCGCTTCGACCTGCTTCCCGTCGAGGAAGAGACGGAGCTGCTTAAGCTGCTGGACGGCTTAAACCGACCGGCGTTTAACGAACGGATCGACAAGCTGTTCGGCTCGCTGAACGGGAGTCGGATTCGCCAACCGTTACAGCTCGGCTTTCTATTCCGTCATATTTGCGGCTTAATCTTCATGATGGCGGCGCGCAAGGGGCATTCCACCTCTCATCTGCAGGAGGAGCAAAGGGCGGTCCACGATCGGGCGGAAGGGATGACGCAGGCGGACGAATTCCGGGAATTGCTGAAGAGCGTCGCCGACCGCTACTTGCTGGTTGCGGACGACGCGGGCGATCAAGGCGAGAAGTCGAGCGCCGTCCGCAAGATGCGCGAGTATGTGTACGCCCATTACGGCGAGAAAGTCGATCTTCAGGTGCTTGCCGGGCACTTATACATGCATCCGGTCTATTTGAGCAAAATCTTTAAGCAGGAGACGGGCGGGAATTTCACCGACTTTCTGCTCGGTTATCGGATGAGCATGGCCAAGGAGCTGATGCGCCATAAGGCATATGAGCTGTCGGACATCGCGCGCATGGTCGGGTTTGATGACTACAGCTATTTCAACAAGCAGTTTCGCAAGACGCAAGGCCTTTCCCCGCAAGAGTTCCGCAAAACCGTTGAAATGATTCCTTGACTTTGGTCAGGGAATTTTTTGCGTGCCGCCATCTTCGAAACAGGTTGAAATAGTACCAGCGAAGATTGAAATCGTCAAATTGTTTCACCGCCGGACATTGGGCTAGAATGGGCATACAGAGCGCTGCTGTAACGTTTTTCGCAAAATACGAGGAGGTCTATCCAATGAAAAAAAGCATGACGACGATTGCAGCAAGCCTTACACTGCTTATGGCCTTATCGGCTTGCGGCGGCAACAACGGGAATAACGGGAACAGCGGCAGTGCGGACAATTCCGCGGCGCAGCCGTCCGGCGGCTCCGCATCCGCGGAGGCTCCGGCCAAGGAAGTCACGCTTAGAGTAACGAGTTGGGTGCCGGAGATGAAGCCGGCCATGGAGAAGATCGGGGAGCAATTCGCCAAGGAAAATCCCGGAGTCACGGTTGACTTCAGCATTATCCCGGGCGATCAGTACGAGAACATTACGAAGACGAAGCTGTTGGCCAACGATGCGCCCGACCTGTTCTTCATGTTCGCAAGCAGGGTCGACGAGTTGGCCGCGAACGGTCTGATCGGGGAGCTGTCGGGAGCGAGCTTCTACGACCGGCTGCTGCCGGGCTTCCAGAAGAAATCGGCGGACGGCAAGCTGTACGCGCTTCCGGTCGACTACTCGGCCTACGGCGTGTTCTACAATCAGGACGTGTTCAAGAGCCTGAACCTGACCCCTCCCCAAACTTTTGCGGAATTACTGTCCGTCTCCGAGACGATCAAGGCCGCGGGAATCGAACCTTTTGCGCTTGGCGCCAAGGATTCCTGGACGATCGAAAATATGGCGCTGCCGATGTATGCGAGCATGACCAAGCCGAACGAGCCGAACTTCGGCAAAGATTTGTACGACGGGAAAGCGTCGATGTCGGACGCCGCGTTCAAACGCCCTTTCCTGGCTCTGGCCGAGCTTCAGGACAAAGGCTATATCAACAAAGGCGCGCTGGGCATCGATTATCAGCAATCCGTCGCTTCCGTGCTCGAAGGCAAGACCGCGATGATCGCGTCCGGCAGCTATGTTGTCGGAACGGCTTCGACCTTGGAGGCCGACGCTCAACTGGGCTATTTTCCGTTCCCTGCGGACGAAGGCGATCCCGGACTGCTCATGATCGTGGACAAATCCTTGGTATACAGCAGCAAAGGTAAAAACCCCGAGCTGGCGCAAAAGTTCATCGATTTCTTCGCCCGTGCGGATATTATGAAAATGCATATCGAAGGCTTAAACGCCATCCCTACGCTAGGGGACACGAACGCAGCTTTGCCGCAAGCGCTTCTCGATCTCGGAGCGAGCGCGGCCAAATTTCGCTCCTTCTCTCAAGGCTTCTATCTGCCGGGCCGAGCGTACCAGACGTTTACCGAAAAGCTGCTTCCCGAGATTATTACGGGCAAGGGGGCGACGGACGCGCGGTTTGCGGAGCTGGATAAGCAATTGAAGGAGGAACTGCAAAATCCGAAAGTCGCCGTTCCATTCGAGGAGCAATGATGGCAAAGGAAATCCGAGCCTATGAGGAATAAAATTTGGACGTTGTTGTTTTTGGTTCCCGCCTTGTTTTTCTTTATCGCAACCGTGATTTATCCGTTGCTGTACAATTTTGTGCTTTCGTTTACGAATTGGGACGGCTATTCGATGTCCGGCGTCCGGTTTATCGGATGGGACAATTACCGCAGTCTGTTCACGTTTCCGGATCTGCTGCAGCCGTTCGTCAATACGCTGAAATTCGCCGTCTTCACGACCGTTATCCAGAACCTGCTCCAGCTTCTGCTGGCGCTCGTTCTGGACAGCAAGCTGAAGACGAGAAGCTTCGCCCGCGTAGCCTTCTACATTCCCGCGCTGCTCAGCGGCGTTGTTCTGTCCTCGATCTTCACCTATCTGCTCGGCTACAACGGCGCCTTGAACGAGTTTTTGCGCTCCGCGGGCTTGGAATCCCTCGTGAACGACTGGTTCGGCAACGGAGATACGGCGCTCGGGCTGCTGATGGGCATCAACGTATGGCAGTGGACCGGCTTCGGGGCGATTATCTACCTGGCGGCGCTGCAAGGCATTCCGACGGACTATTACGAAGCGGCGAAGATCGACGGCGCCGGGGCGGGCAGCAGGTTCCGCCACATTACGTTCCCGCTGCTCATGCCTGCGGTGACGATTCTGACCTTCCTCGGCATCTCCGGCGGACTTAAGCTGTTCGAGCTTCCGTTCATCATTACGAAGGGCGGTCCGGCCGGAGCGACGAACACGATCGCGACGTTCATCTTCTCTCTGAACGCGGGCGGAAGGGTCGCGCTGGCCTGCGCGATCAGCATAGTCTTGATGCTGTTCATTGCTTTGCTGACGGGGCTGCAGCTGTTCGTGACGCGCAAGCGGGAGGTGGAGGCATGACGGCGACAAGCAAGCGTTGGCGCTGGCTGGCGGAGACGGCGCTGGGGGCGGCCGCGCTTCTGATGCTCCTTCCGCTGCTCTATATGACGGTGTCCAGCTTCAAGACGATGAAGGAAAACGCCAAGCCTCTGTCGCTTCCCGGCAGCTTGAACTGGGACAACTACGGCACCGTATTTGCCGAATCCAATGTGTTCCGAATGTTCGGAAACAGTCTGTTCGTTACGACCGTATCGATGATCCTGATCGTTATCGTCGGTTCGATGGCCGGCTATGTGATCGGGCGTTCGCGGAAGCGGTGGGCGAACGGCGTGTACTTGTTTTTTCTCAGCGGAATGATGATCCCTTTTATCGGCTCGATCGTTCCGATGTACCAGATGGTCAAATCGCTGCATATGATCGACAATTTGCTGCTGCTCATTCTGATTCCGATCGGAGGAGCGATGCCGATGGTCATTCTGATCTACACCGGCTTCGTCAAATCCGTGCCGCGGGAATTGGAGGAGTCGGCTCACATCGACGGAAGCGGCTTTCTGCGAACCTATTTTCATATTGTGTTTCCGCTGCTGCTTCCCGCGACTTCGGCGGTCGTTATCACCAATATTATCGCGCTGTGGAACGACTTCATGACGCCGCTTCTGTTCATCTCTTCGGAGAGCAAGCATACGATCGCCCTCGGCATCTATGCGTTCATGTCCGAGAAGACAAAAGACTGGGGAGCGGTCTATGCGCTAACGACGGTGACCGTCATGCCTCTGGTGCTTGTTTTCCTGTTCGGCCAGAAGCAATTCTATAAAGGCATTACGAGCGGCGCTGTTAAAGGTTGACGGCGTAACGATTCCCTATATCGTTAATGCGGTTCGACGTAGATCTGAGCAATGACGTGAAAGATGAAAACGGCCTGGCAGCTTGGGGAGATTCCCCCGAGCGCCAGGCCGTATTTTTATTTCGAAATCTCTAACTTGCATGGCTCCGCGTGAATAGCTTCTTATCGAAAAACAAGATCGCGATAAACAGCACGATGGCGACGAGAAGGATGGATGCCGGAATAATGAACGAAAGCAGCGTCGCCGTATTTTCCGCTTTGTAGTAAGCCAGCATGCCGAACGGCATTAATCCGCCCCCGATCAGAGCGGCCCAAGCTTGCAGCTTGGCCGTTCGAACCATGCCGATCTCTTTGAAGACGTAATAAAAAATGCCGTAAGCGAACAGTGTTAGCCAGCCGACAACAAGAATGTGCGCATGGACGGGAGTCATCGAATAGTCTTCTTTGCCGGCCATATCCGAACCGATCAGCGCGCCGATTAGCGAATATATCGCCGCGATTCGGATCAACCATTTGCTGTAAGCGATCATGACGAAAATCTCTCCTTGTATATAAATTTGTTTTGCCGACTTCGGCCTGGTTGTTGGGTTGGGGCTGTTCTACAACGGAAATATCATAAACCGCAGCTCGAATCAGGCATGAGCGAACGACGGAGGTTTGTCCGAAAAATCGTACAAAGCAGCCCGAATCTGGCATAGGCGGCGGACGTTTGTAGGGAAAATCGTACAAAGCAGCCCGAATCAAGCATAAATGGCAGACGTTTATGCGAAAAATCGTACAAAGCGACCAAAGATCAAGGGGGGAATGTCACTAAAGCGTCTTCGATGATTATACGGATAACTGTTGGTAATTATATGGAAACATTGTGGATCGTGATTCTATCTCAGGCAATTCTGTTTATGGGATATCCCTCAAAAACTGCGGCAAAACCATTCCCTTTCCCCATTTCAATTGGTTATCTTTTTGACGTCTTTGGTTCAACTTAGATGGTTTTGCCTATAACTGTAGTCGTGCATTATGAACGGAGCGTGAACGGAATGTTACGAGATCGCGGTAGCTGCGATGCAGGGAGGAGAAGCGTTGATAAGGCAAGAATTTCTGGGGCGAAGGAAGTGCGGCGCGGCACGGCGCTCCGCCTTCCGATTCCGTTATTGAATCCCTCCGAGTTAGATGTACAATAGGGAGGAAATGTATTTGCATATGATTGTTTTCGTTTATATCAAATTAGTGTTTAATTACAATGGTTATTCCGTAGGTCATGGACCATCTTTTTGATCATTATTGACATCGAGGGGGCGCGACATGAAGATCAGATTGTGCGGAGCCGGCACGCTGCTGAGAGGGGCGGAGAAGCCGGGCGGCGGCATGCATCCTTCCTGCCACGAGCTTCTGTATATTACTGAGGGAAAGGTTCGGTTCAAGTGGAGAGGGAATATGTGCGAGGCGGAAGCGCCGGCCGTATTCATGCTGCCCGATTCGACGCCTCACGAGCTCGAAAGCTTGCAAACAGAGTCCCGTTTTCGGTTTTTGGAGCTGTTCGAGCCGGAGGATTTCCGGTTTACCGATCGTCAGGTGGACGAATGGAACTTCATGCAGGCGCGCAAGGACATGTACGCCAAAACGGTGCTTGCCGCTTCGGTCCTGCAGGCTCTCGACTTCGTCTATCATCTGCATACGACGGGAGCGGCCGGACAGGACGACGATCTGGAGGCGGTGTGCCTGCTCGAAATTCGCAAAATCTATCGGCTGATCGCACATATTTTGAGACTCTCCGCGAATTCCGGAGCTGCAAGTCCTTCTCGCAAGCCCAAGGTCGGGGCCCGCGATGCGGTGGACCTGGTTGTCGATTACCTCGATTGGCGCTATAAGGAGAACGTGACGCTGGAGGCGCTCGCTCAGCTTGTCGCGCTCGATCCGTCGTACCTCGTCAGGCTGTTCAAGAAGCATATGAATAAGACGCCCTTCGAATATTTGCGGGATCTCCGCCTGAAGGCCGCCGCCAGCTATTTGTCGGGCAGCGATCTGGCGATCGCGGACATCGTGCAGGAGACGGGCTTTAACAGCGTTCATCATTTTACAAGGCTGTTCAAGTCGTATTATGGGCAAAGCCCGGCAGAATGGCGCAAGCAGCTGCGAAGCTCCGAGTCCCGTTAAAGCGCTCTGTCGCCTAGCGCGGCCCGGCTCGATACTGCCCCGGCGTCATCCCCGTCGCCTGCTTAAACAGACGGTGGAACCGCTTGAGATCGGGAAGCCCGGACTGAGCGGCAATGTCGGCGACGGTTAAGGAGCTCAGGGAAGGATCGGCGAGCAGCATGCGGCTGCGGTCGATCCTTTCTTTGCGGAGCAGCGCCGAGAAGCTAAGCCCGGTTTGCTCTGCAAGATCGCGCTGCAGCTGCCTTTCGCCGATGCCGGCGTGCCTGGAGATTTGCGCCAGCGTAATCCTTTCGTGAAGCCGCTCCCGAATGTACTGCAGCGCTCGTTCGATCCGGTAAGGAACGGCGTCTCCAGCAACGGCGTCTGCACCCGGTTCCATGGCGCGCTCCATCCCGATCAGAAGCTGCAGCAGCAGGCCGACGAGCATCGTCTCGAAGCCGGTTCGCTTGCTCTCGAACTCGGCATGCAGCGACTCGAACAGTCGCCCGAATTCGCCGTTTGTCTCCCGCATCCGCAGCCAGCTGCCCGGCTCGGACACGAGCCGGCGGAAGCGGTACAATCCGTATTCGGCAGGCAGAAGCGAGGTCAGAAATCGAAACAGCTTCTCGTCGAAAATGCAGTTGACGATCAGCAGCGGCTCCTTGGCGCTTGGAGAAGACGGACGGAAGATGTGGGAGACGCCGACGGGCAGGAAAAACAGATCTCCCTGGGAGACGCGGATCGTCTCGTCGCCGATATAGTGGAATCCGCCGCCCGACCAGACGTAGCAGATCTCGATAAAATCGTGCTCGTGCTCGGGCAGGTCGAACCGCTCGCTCACTCTGTTGACGAAAATATTCAACCCGTTATGAAAGAATAGCTCTCCCTTTTCCAGCCAAATCCCCGATTTCTTCATCTTCATCCTCCGTTTCCGCCTTTTCATGTCCACTCGTCGCTGCTTGAATGTGAATGAAGTCATCATAAACCTATTCCAAGTCGCGATCAACCCATAACGTTACCCGCCCGATTTTCTACAATTAAGAGAGATTACATTGACGAAAGGTGTGTACCTATGAGCTGGCAGGCGTTATGGATATGGGGAGACGGAGAGGAAAGCCCGCGCAACGAGTGGAGATGCTTCCGCAAAACGTTTGACGTTCCGGCCCAAGGAGCGGAATCGGCTTCGCTGCGGATTTCGGCGGATTCAAGATATGTGTTGTTCGTTAACGGAACGCAGTTAGGAAGAGGCCCGGTACGGTCGTGGCCGTTCGAGCAGTCTTACGATACGTACGAGGTCGGCCATCTTCTGCGGGCGGGAGAGCCTAACACGATTGCGGCGCTTGTCCTCCATTTTGGGGTTTCGACCTTCTATTATTTGCGCGGGCGCGGCGGGCTGCTGGCCCAGCTCGACTATGGCATGGGCGAGGTCGGCCTAAAAACGGACGCCTCCTGGCTCACTTCCATCCATAACGGGCAGCATCCGAGATCGCCGCGCATGTCGTGTCAGCAGGCTTTCGCGGAGTATGTGGATGCGAGGGATTGGGACGGCAATTGGATGAATGCCGATTACGACGACTCGGGATGGACGGGCTCGGTAGAGCTGGGAGAAGTCGGAATGGCTCCGTGGACGTCCATGAAGCCTCGCGACATCCCGATGCTGACGGAAGAGCTTATTTATCCGGTTCGCGTCGAAGCGTTGGCTAAGGTAAGCACGTTTAAGCTGTCGACCGTCATCGACGTGCGCAGCGTCATGGCTCCGGGCAGCGAGGAGCATTCGGATATCGTGCAGTTCACCGGCTACGTCGCGACGACGATTCGGGCCGGTAAAGCTGCGCGTGCGACGCTGGGCTTCCTGGCTTGGGGAGAGTGCTTGAAGAGCTTCTCCTGGAATGGAGAGATCGTCGGGTCGGATCGCTTCTACGGCATTATGCCGGAGCGGTATGTGGACGTCGAGCTGAAGGAAGGGGACAATCTGCTGCTGATCGATGTCTCCACGGAGCGAGTACATCACGGCAAGCTGAACATCGGCATATATGCGGATGATCCGGCTGAACTGAGCTTTGTTTATCCGGGTGCGGGCGAGTCGGAGTCCGCGTTTCTGGCGGTCGGGCCTTATGATTCGGCGGTTAACTACGATCATAAGCCTTCACGCGAGGTAAACTGGGAGGACGAGGCGTACAAGTCCGTGCTTGGAGACGTAAAGGGAGCGGAGGACCTGGGGCGGTACGCGGCCGTGTCGAAGCCGATTCCGCTGAAATACGTGGCGGAGGCGGACGTCTTCGGTCTATGCGTATGGCGGAAAGACGATGTGAAGCTGGCCGTTCCCGCGCAGCTTCAGAACGCGGTCATCCCGCATGAGGAAGCGGGAGTCGTTCCTGTGTTCGAAGGCTTCGACACCGAGGTGCTGTTCGATCTGGGCAAGGAGTATTCCGGTTATCTGTCGTTCGAGATTGAAGCGGAGCCAGGAACGGTGCTGGACTGGTACGGCTTCGAGTACATGGCCGGAGAGTACCGTCAGCAGACGTACGGACTGGACAATACGGTTCGGTATGTAACCAAGGCGGGACGCCAATCGTATTCGACGCCTGTCCGCAGAGGGCTGCGGTATTTGGCGCTTAACGTGCGCGGAGCTTCCGCCCCGGTGAAAATATACAACGTCGCGTTCACGCAAAGCAATTACCCGGTCGCGGAGGTCGGACGGTTCGAATGCTCCGATCCGCTGCTGAACGACATCTGGGAAATCAGCCGGCACACGACAAAGCTATGCATGGAGGATACGTTCGTCGATTGCCCGGCTTACGAGCAGACGTTCTGGGTCGGCGACAGCCGCAACGAGGCGCTCGTCAGCAACTATTTGTACGGCGTACAGGACATTCTGAAGCGCTGCCTGCGCCTTGTTCCGGGATCGAAGGACCAGTCGCCGCTATATGCCGATCAAGTTCCGAGCGGATGGAGCAGCGTTATTCCGAACTGGACGTTCTTCTGGGCAATCGCCTGCAAGGAATATTACGAGCAGACGGGGGACAGGGCGTTTGCGGTCGAGATGTACGAGCATGTTCGTTTCACGATCGAGCATTATTTGCAGAAAATCGACGAAAATGGGCTCTTTAACGTCAAAGGCTGGAACCTGCTCGACTGGTCCCCGATCGATCAGCCGAACGAGGGCGTCGTGACGCATCAAAACCTGTTCCTGGCGCAGACGCTGCGCGTAGCCGCGGAAATGGGCGAGCTGTCCGGGGATGCGGAGGGAGCGGCCCGGTATCGCGAAGCGTCCGATCGGCTGGCGGCGGCCATTAACGAACATCTCTGGAACGAGGAGAAGCAAGCCTACATCGACTGCATCCATGCGGACGGCCGCCGTTCGAGCGTGCTGAGCATGCAGACGCAGGTAGTCGCTTCGCTAACCGGCGTTGCTCAAGGCGAACGCAAGCGGAAGATGGACGCCTATCTGTTCTCTACGCCGACGAATTTCGTGCAGATCGGAAGTCCGTTCATGTCGTTCTTCTATTACGAGGCTCTGGCCAAGGTTGGCGGCGTATCGGTCATTCTGGACGATATCCGCAAAAACTACGGCAACATGATTCGCCACGGCGCGACGACCTGCTGGGAGCAATATCCGAACTTCGCCGAAAACCGCGCCAACCCCGACGAGCTGACGCGCAGCCACTGTCACGCGTGGTCTTCCGCTCCGGCGTATTTCCTCGGCCGCGAAACGCTTGGGGTACGCAGCCTCTCGGCCGGCTGGACAGAGGTCGAGATCGCTCCGGTTCCATGCGGACTCTCGTGGGCTCGCGGCAGCGTGCCGCATCCGGCGGGCGGCAGAATCGATGTCAGTTGGACCGCGGACGAAGCGGCTGGGCGCATGCAGCTATCCGTCTCTTATCCGGCGGACGTGAGCGTGCGGATCAAGCTTCCGGAAGGCTTCGCGGGCGAGATCAAGGAAACGAAGCTGGAGCGTCTGGTTTGAGGAAAACATAGGTAGAACATCAACGGCTGTCCCGGAAGCGAGCAACTCCGCTTACGGGACAGCCGTTGATTTTTTTCCGGCATCTTAATTCCTTCCGAGGGTGTGGAATTTTTAGTAAATTTTATAGGTTTATGATATACAATTACTTTTATAACAGGAATTTTTTTCTAGTCAGGACTAAAGGATTGCTGTAGAATAAAATCGTCGTCAAAATTCGAGTGAAACTTCTGTTTTTACAGGGGAGGGAGTTTGAAGCTATGATATCGGGAACAGACGCCGGGTCTAGTCGTACAAGCCCGTTTAAGAGACGGATATTCGCTATACTAACCATCTGCTTTATTTTGATTTGGAGCTTGTCTTCAGCACAAGGGAACGTGCATGCGGCTTCCACATTGACCATCACTAAAGAGCCGGAGGATATTGAGGTGCCTGAAGGTTCCCCGGATCAAACGCTTTCTGTCGAGGCAACAGGCGATGGCCCCTTGAGGTACCAGTGGTATAGGTCTGATGGAGGCAGCACCTTTCTACTGCAAGGTAAAGAGCAATCCACATTAACGATCCCGATCCCGGCATCTGCCTTTGAGTCGGACTACTACGTTGTTGTTTCCGACGGTGTAACCAGTGTAACAAGCCGATCGGCCCACTTAAAAGTGAACGCGCTGCCGATCGCTCCCGAGCCGACGATTACAACACAGCCGGTAGGCGACGAGGATCTGGAAGAGGGCGATCCGAATCCGGTTCTCAGCGTTTCGGCAAGCGTCTATAGCGGATCATTAAGCTATCAGTGGTATCGCAATACGACGAACAGCACGTCGAGCGGTTTTCTTCTGAGCGGTCAGACAACGAGTACGTTAACGGTGTCGGCAGGCGGGGCTCACGATTCGTACTACTACGTAGTGGTGACGAATAGCGCGCCCGGTATGAAAACGTCAAGCGTAAAAAGCAACACTGCCCATGTACTCGTATCGGATGTTACTGCACCGTCCGTAGCGGTTTCATCGGCCATAAATAGGCCGACTGCGCAAGCTACATTTGCTATTAGGATTCTATTCAGCGAGCCGGTAACGGGATTCTCGGCGGCAGGCCTCTCCGTCGATAACGGCAGTGTCAGCAATTTTCAGGAAATAGGCGGTATACTGTACACGGCGGATGTTACTGCGGCAGCAGAAGGTCCGGTTACAATCGATATTGCCGCCAACGCGGCGCAGGACAATTACGGTCATGGGAACACGGCGGCAACGCCTTATGTCGTTACCTATGATACGACTGGACCCAAGGTGAATATTTCCTCATTGGCCGCGAATCCGACGAATCAGTCGTCGTTTGTCGTTACGCTGGCTTTTGACGAGCCGCCGCTCGATTTTTCGGCCGACGATATTGCGGTAACGAACGGGACGGCCAGCCAACTGCAATCGGCCGATGGCTTGACGTACACGGCAGTCATCCAACCGACAGCCGACGGAACGGTAACGGTTAATATGGCGGCGGGCGTGGTGAACGATGCGGCGGGCAACGTGGGCACAGCGGCGTCGACCTCGTTCAGCACTGTCTACGACGCTACAGCGCCAACGCTAAGCGTGACTTCGTCGGCAGCGAATCCGACCAACCAGTCTCCGTTCGAGGCGACGTTCACCTTCAGCGAAGCGGTCACCGGTTTTGTGCTAGGAGACATTTCAGTAACGAACGGAACCGCAAGCAACCTGGCTACTTCGGACAATGTGACCTATACGGCAGAAATTACGCCAGCGTCAGATGGGCCGGTAACGGTAATTGTTGCGGCCGGCGTGGCAATCGATGCGGCGGGCAACGCTAACTTAGCGGTTGCGACGCCTTACAGCACCGTCTACGACACTACTGCGCCCGTACTAACATCGGTGAGTATCTCCAGCGACAATACGTCGCCTTCACTTGCGAAGGTTGGGAATACGGTAAAGGTAACCTTCAGCGCGAACGAAACGCTGGCGAATTCGCCGACGGTGACAATTGCGGACCAGGCTGCCTCCCTGACAGAAGCTGCGGGCGTATACACCGCAGTCTATCAGCTGACCGGGGCCGAGGCGGAAGGCGCGATTCCTCTGCGGATTGCGTTTGGCGATCTGGCGGGAAATGCAGGGACAGCGGTCGTCGAGACGACGGATGCAAGCACTGTCGTTTTCGACAAGACGCCTCCGGTACCGATTATTTTAAGCCCGGGCAACCAAACGCGAACGACCGACAAACGTCCGGAGATTAAAGGAACAGCGGAACCGGGAAGTACGGTTGCGATTACAATCAATGGCAACGAAAGCCGCGTGCAAGCGGACAGTAACGGCGAGTGGCAGTTCAGGCCGGTAAATAACTTGTCTAATGGAACGTACACAATCACCGTTGACGCAACCGATCCTGCCGGGAACGAAAGCGAGGTTCAGGCCGAGTTGACCCTTGTGATTTATACGGAAAGTACATCCGGAGGCACTACGGAAAATACGCCCGAGGCTACCAAAGAAAATGAACCCGATCTCTATACGGACGTTTTGATTAACGGCAAAGCGTTTAAGCTCGGCAAGTTGACAACCAGCCGACAAAACGGCCGGTCCGTCGCAACGCTTACGATCGATGAGCGCGGACTGGAAAAAATGCTTGCGGGAGAAGGGCCGCGAGCAGTGCTCACGATTCCGATGAATACGGAATCCGACGTTCTGATCGGAGAACTGAACGGGCAAATCATTAAGACTCTGGAGCAAATGCAAGCCGTAATAGAGTTAAAAACAAAGCGAGCTACGTACAGGCTGCCTGCACAGCAATTTAACATCGATGACCTGGTTAAACAGTACGGCAATTCGATTAACCTGCACGACATTGTTGTACAGATCGAGATAGCAGCTCCGACAAAGGAAATGACGCAGCTGCTGGAAAGTGCCGCTAAGAAAGGATCGTTTACGGTTGCCGCTCCTCCTGCGAGTTTCACGATAAGAGCTTCGCATGCGGGCAAGATTGAGGAAATATCGAAGTTCAATACTTACATTGAACGAACGATCACTTTGCCGAAAGGTACAAATGCGAGCAAAATGACGACGGGAGTCGCGATTGAACCGGATGGAACGGTACGCCATGTCCCGACCCGAATTGAAGTTGTCGATGGGAACTATATCGCGCATATCCATAGTCTGACGAACAGTATTTACACTGTTGTATGGCATCCTCTTGAATTTGCCGATATGGCGAACCATTGGGCGAAAGAGGATGTTAACGATATGGGCTCGAGGATGGTGATCGACGGTTCAGGAAACGGACGGTTCAGTCCTGATGTCGATATTACGCGTGCGGAATTTGCGGCGATTATCGTGCGCGGGCTCGGATTAAAGCTTGAAAACGACCGGGAAGCGTTCTCCGACGTGAAATCCGCCGACTGGTACAGCGACGCCGTTCAAACGGCGTATGCCTATAGCTTGATCGACGGATTCGAAGACGGGACTTTCCGGCCGAATGACAAGATTTCACGCGAACAAGCGATGGCTATCCTTGCTAAAGCGATGAAAATGACAAACGGACCCGGAGCGGCAACCCTGACTGCCGAAGCGGCTGAAGAGACGCTGCGTTCCTATACGGATGCGGCCGATGCATCGGCTTGGGCCAGAAGCGGTATTGCAAGCAGCGTAAAATCCGGATTGATATCGGGCAGAAGCGAATCGGCGCTCGCGCCAAAAGCGAATATCACAAGAGCTGAGGTAGCGGTTATTGTCAAACGTCTGCTCAAACAAGCCGGCTTGATTTAAGCTCTGCTCATTCTCCCCACTACACAATCGTCTCGGCATAGCTGCGGCAGCTCGCAGCTTCTTATTCCGCCGAGGCGATTTTTCTTTTGTAATCGGTCGGATAGACGCCTACAAGCTTATGAAAGACGTTCGAGAAATATTGAACGTTGCTGAAGCCGACCGCAGCGGCGATTTCCCCCATTTTCAGATGGGACTCTTCCAGCAGTCGCTTCGATTTCTCGATGCGTATGCGATTGAGATACACGGAGAACATGTCCCCCGTCGTCTTGCGGAAAAGCTGGCCGAGATAGGCGGCGTTAAGGTTGAAGATGTCGGAGAGCGTCTTAAGGGACATCTCCTCTGCATAGTTTCGATCGATGTACTCAATCAGCTTCAAGACCGTCGGATGAGCGGCCTCCGTGTCGCCGGTTCTTACGCTTCCGGGAGCCTCCTCTGTCCGGAACGTCTCTCTGTAGCTCGCGGCTACGGAACCGTAGCCGCATACGACCGGGCCGAGCACGATGGAGACGTCCAGCTTCAAATAACGCCTCACATTGGAGGAGCAAGCTGCCAGCCTCTCTTCCAGCATCTCCTCCAGTTCGTCTCCGTTCATGCTTTCTTCGCCGCTCCACCCGAACAGGAGAATCGGCTCTCCATGCAAGCTCCGAAATGCAATGCAGCCCGCGAATCCGTTCATCGTCTCCTCGCAGACGTTCAGAATGGCCGAAGCAAGCAGGCCTGACGAAGCTTCCCCCTCCCGAGGCGGCCCCTCCTGAATCACTCTTGCAATTCGGTAGTGCTCGAAGGAGAGGTCGATCCCGAGAAATTCCGCGCGGCTGGTCAACTCGTCGTGCCCGATGCGGCCCGCGACCCAACGGAATAGGATGTTCTCCTTGACGATGCTGTAGTTCTGCCGGTGGTGAATCGAGAGCTGGATTTCGTGATCCAGCTTTTCGATCGTATTCAGCAAGGTGCTGGACAGCTCTTCCTCTTCAAGCGGCTTGAGCAAATAGTTTTCCACGCCGTACACGACGGCCTTCTTCACAAGCTCGAATTCGTCGTAGCCGCTGAGCACGATAAACTTGACGTTTAAGCCTCGGTTTTTCGTCTGGCGAATCAATTCCAATCCGTCCATGACCGGCATCTTAATGTCGGTGACGACGATATGAATCGAACTCTGCTCCAGCGCGCGAAGCGCTTCGACGCCGTTGCCGGCCATGGCGACGATCTCCGCGCCGTGCTCCTCCCAATCGATCACATATTGCAAGCCGTCCAGAATAAGCGGCTCGTCATCCACGATCAAAACCTTGTACATAATCTCGAAGCGCCTCCTTCGAACGGGCCAGAACGGTTACCTGGACTTCGGTTCCCCGACCCTTTTCGCTCATGATGTGTATGCCGCACTCGTCTCCAAAGATCAGTTTGATTCTCGCTTCAACATTGAGCAGGCCAATGCTTCCGGAGCCGTAAACTAGCGGTTGGCGGAGCTGCTCGGCAATGGAGGCCAGCCTGGCCTTGTCGATGCCTTCCCCGTTATCCGTCACGGAAATGACGATCGAGTCGCCGGCTCGGCGTCCGCGTACGGTAATGAGATTTCTCGTTTTGCCCAGATCGATTCCGTGCGCGATCGAATTTTCGATAATCGGCTGCAGCATGTGGCGGAACACGCCGAAATCGAGAATACCGTCCTCCACGTCGAATTCGATTTCGAGCCGGCCCTGGAAACGGATGTAGTACAGCTCCAGCAAGGATTGGCAGTAGTTCATCTCCTCGCGCACCGTGACGATCATCTCTTCTTTAATGCTGCTGCGGAACAGCTTGGCCAAAATTTTGATCATCTGCCCGACTTCCGTATCTCCCGATTTTAGCGCCTTCATCCGGATCGCTTCCAGCGTGTTGTATAGAAAATGCGGATTGATCTGCGATTGCAGGGCGTACAGCTCGGCGGTTTTCTGCTTCAGCTCCGAATCCTTCCGGCGCAGCTCCAGCACGAACTCGCGTTTAATGTAATCGTCCAGCTGCTCGCTCATCTGATTCAGGTTTCTGGAGATGATGCCTACTTCGTCGTGGTGTTCCTTAACCGGTATGGCGGTCAGATTGCCTTTGCGGATTTCCTTGATTCTGTACAGAACGTCCTTCAGTCGCCTGGAAAAATGTCTCGTGCTGAGAACCGTCAGCACAATGGTGACCAGAAGGCAGACCGAAGCGGCGATCAGCACCATCCGCGTAATGTAGCTAATGCCTTGATTGACCTCGCCAAGCGGAATGATCCCGACGGTGACGAAGCCGAATTCGTCGTCCTTGTTGACGTTAACGATCGATTCGCGGCCGTCGACGATGCGGCTGTCCGACGATTCCTGCACGAGGTCCCAATAAGGAAACGGCTGCTTGTAATATTTTCCCGAGGAATCGTAGACGACCTCTCCCTCCGTCGTCAGCACGAGCTGCGTTCCGATCAAATACTTGCGATAGGGCTCATAGGCGCGCCGGAACGATTCCGTATCGTAGGTCAGCAGCATGTACCCGGAAAAGCCGGAAGGATCGTTCGGGAAGCGAATGTAGTCGTAGACGGCATAGACGGTGAGCGGATCGCTTCCGCGAGAGCCGTCGAACGCGGGAAGAATGTACGTTTTTCGGGCGTTGATGTCGGCGGGGGTTCTATCCGTTAAAGCTTGGCGAACGTGCTCGACATAGTCGCTTAGCTTCGTTCCCGCCGAATACCGCGTCGCGCTCATCTCGTAGTCGAAGGTCCGATTCATCATCACCATATCCAGAATGTTCGTATCGCTGGAGAGAACGGTATCCATCATATAACGATTGACGTAGGCGGCTTTCTCGCGCAGATTGCCCGTCATCTCGCCCGGAGCCGCTCCGTGGCTGATGTCGGCGAACGCTTCGTAGACCGAATCCTTCTTGTCCGGATCGTTAAAGGTGTACAAACTCGTCATTCGATTTTTCAGGTTGCGATTCTGTTCGTGGAAGTAGTCTCCGACGAGTTGAAGCACCTGCTTGTTATAGGTGATCGCCTGCTCCTTCAGCAGGCCGGTAATATTCGTAACAATGATAAAAATAAGAGCGCTGACGGTGAGGAGGATAATGACGGAATAGAGGAGCAGCAGCTTATTGAAAAATCGATTCCGAATGTAATTGTAAAAGAGAGAGCGCATCGTTTGTCCCACCCTTCGTGTCTGTCGTGAAGTCGGCTTCTAGGCAGTAGAAATTTGACGAAGAGCGCCCGATTCCTGCCTTGGATCGGGCCTATCTATAGTTTTTATTACAGATTTGCAATCTTTACAATTGAGAGCGCATTCGGGCGTGCCCTATGATGTGAACTATAGAAAGGAGCGCCTAGGATGAACAAGACACAGAGAGCGGGCATGCTGCTGCTCATACTCCCCTTCGTCGCACTCGTATTCGTATTTAATTATTTGCCGCTGTTCGGCTGGTCGTATGCCTTTGTCGATTACAGCCCGGGAGTTCCGCTGATGGAGCAGCATTTCGTCGGCTTTAAGTACTTTCGGATCATTTTCGAGGGAGGCAACGATTTCGCAATCGTCATGCGCAACACGCTGGCCATGAGTATGCTGGGCCTTCTGACCTCGCCGCTTCCGATGATTTTTGCAATTGCGCTGGCGGAGGTTCGCGGAAAGTGGCTGTCCAAATGGATACAGACGGTGACAGCGATTCCCCATTTTATTTCCTGGGTGCTCGTATACGCGATTTTCTTTACGTTCTTCTCGCTGGAGGACGGGGTCGTCAACAAGCTGCTAATGGATATGGGGCTGATCGAGACCGGGACAAACATTCTCGGCAGCGACGGCTATGCCTGGTTTTTCCAGCTGATGGTTGCAACCTGGAAAGGAACGGGATGGGGAGCGATCATTTATTTGGCCGCCATCGCGGGCATCGACCAGGAGCTGTACCAAGCCGCCGATATCGACGGAGCGGGACGGTTTCAGAAAATCTGGTACATTACCGTTCCCAGTCTGATGCCGACTTATTTCGTTCTGCTGCTGCTGGCCATCTCGGGCATACTGAGCAACGGCTTCGAGCAGTACTACGTCTTCCAGAATCCGCTGAACATCGACAAGCTGGAAGTGCTCGACACGTATATTTACACGCTCGGAATCGCTCGGGCCGAGTATGCGTTCTCGACTGCAATCGGGGTGTTCAAGTCCATCGTGAGCATCGTCCTGCTGCTGTCGGCCAACTGGCTGTCCAAAGCGATTCGCAAGCAAAGCATCATATGAGGGAGTTCCAGCGAAAGGAGAATACCGCCCCATGAACAAGAGCTGGAGAGAATATCTATTCCAATTCGCCAACTCGGGTACGCTTCTGATCTTTGCGTTCCTGTGCGTCTACCCATTTTACTTTATCATCATCAATTCGCTTAGCCATCCGACGGAGAGCGCCAAGGGCGTCTATTTTTTCCCGAGGGAGATTACCCTGTCCTCCTATGAACAATTGATGCAGATTCCGACCATCTTTCAGAGCATCTTCATTTCCGTGGCGCGGACGGTCGTCGGCACGATCATTACCGTGTTTTGCAGCGCCTTCGTCGGCTACATGGTGACCAAGAAAGAGCTGCCGTTCCGCAGCTTCATCTATCGGCTGATCATCATTACGATGTTTTTCAGCTCGGGGCTGATTCCCTGGTACATGCTGATGAAGACGCTGTATTTGAAAAACAATTTTCTATTGTACGTTCTGCCCGGAGCGGTGTCCGCCTTCTTCATTATCCTGGTGAAAACGTACATCGAATCGCTTCCTTCTACGCTGGAGGAATCGGCTCAGATCGACGGAGCGGGTATTCTGACGATCTTCTTCAAAATCATCCTCCCGCTGTCGCTGCCGATTATCGCCTGTATCGCCGTCTTCACCGCCGTCGGGCAATGGAATTCCTGGGCGGACAATTTCTACCTCGTGACGGACAGCAGCTTGAATACGCTGCAATATTTGCTGTATACGAATCTCAAATCGAATATGGCGGATATCATGAGGACAAGCGCCTCCGGTACGACGTTGGGCGCCGACCTGGCAAGCACGGGCAGGGTGACGCCGATGTCAATCCGGTATGCGATCACGGTCATTACGGTTATTCCCGTCATGCTGATCTATCCGTTCATGCAGAAATACTTCGTCAAAGGCATTATGCTGGGCGCGATCAAAGGCTAAGCTGAAAATCTCCGGCTCTTCGCGGGAGTTTTCATATAAACTACTAGAATGAGAGGGGTATTGGAATGAGAACAAAGGTGACAAAGGGAGTCGCAGCGGCGCTTGCGCTAACGCTCTTGTTCGGCTGCTCGAACGGCAACGGCAATAGCGGCGGCAGCTCCGGTTCCGGCGAGGCCGGGGCATCGGCCTCCGCAGGAGGAGAGAAGCAGCAGGAGGTCGTCAAGATCAAGGTGGCCGCCAGCATCGCGGCGGCGGAGCCGAACGGGGTTATGCAAAATCCGGTCGCGAAAACGATCGAGAAAGAGC
The DNA here is from genome assembly GCF_017671885.1 of Cohnella sp. LGH. Lineage (NCBI taxonomy): Bacteria > Bacillati > Bacillota > Bacilli > Caryophanales > Paenibacillaceae > Cohnella > Cohnella sp. LGH. Next base: position 7,089,427 of record NZ_CP072117.1, on the reverse strand, counting down.
TCGGCATCCAGATGGACATGACAGCGGTCGGAGCCGATTTCGGCGAGAAGCTCAACGCGATGATCGCGAGCAACGATCTGCCGGACCTGTTCTGGGTTCCGGACCCGGCCAAGCAAATTCCGATGATGGTCAAAGCTAATCAATTGTACGAGCTTGACGATCTGCTGGCCCAGTACGGCGATAATATCACCTCCGATCCGAGCGGCAAGGCGATGATCGAGCTGCATAAGAAGACGTTAAGCCCGGACGGCAAGCTGTACACGATCGGCATGCTGAGAGGGGCGACGACCGCAGGCACTCAGCCGCTCGGCGCGAACTTTATTCGCTGGGATCTCTACAAGCAGCTCGGCTATCCGAAGCTGGAGAATTTCGATACGGACCTGCTTAACGTGCTGGCCGAGATGCAAAAGCTGGAGCCAAAAAATAAAGACGGGCAGAAGGTGTACGCGATCGGCGGCTGGTTCGCGGACGGTCTGGGCTGGGGCGACTGGCCGATCACCTACACGCTGTCCTTCACGGAGGGCAAAGGCTATCTGACAAGCGATCGGACCGTCTATTACGATCTGGCGACGAACGAGATTTCCCCGAACAACGATCTGAAGGACAAGAACGGCATGTTCTGGCGCTCTCTGAAGTTCTATAACAAAGCGAATCAGATGGGCATTCTCGATCCGGAGTCGTTCACGCAGAAGTCCGACAAATACGAGGAAAAAGTAAAGTCGGGCCGTTATCTGTACAACGTGCCGGGCTGGCTCGTCACCGATATCAACAGCCACTACGAGAAGGCGGGAATGCCGGATAAAGGCATGGTGGCGCTGCCGCCGATGAACACCGACGCATTCATGCTGATCAACAACTTGGCCTCCGGAGGACGGACGTTCGCGATTTCGAAGAACGCGAAGAACCCGGAGAAAGCAATGCAGCTGCTTAATTGGCTTTCTTCTTATGATAACGCCCGCACGGTCTGGAACGGACCGGAAGGCGAGAACTGGAACATGGAGAACGGCAAGCCCGTTCCGACCGACGACTATTTGCAGCAAAGCTCCAGCGATCTGGCCTTCAACAAGCGGACGGGCGCGCTAATGTATTACCACTTCGTCGGCTTCGGCAGCGGAACGGTCGATCCGAAGACGGGAGTGCCGGTTAACCTGTTCGAGTGGTCGGATAAGGCGGTCAGCCGTCAGCTGAAGCCGGTTCACCAAGACATGCTGGAGCACTACAAGGCCGATAGCCTGTTCGATCTCTATTCGTCCAAAGTCAAAGTGTATCAGGAGAATGCGTTGTACCGTCTCGGAGAGCTGCCCGAGAACTTGAAGACGCAAGGAACCAATCTGCAGAACTATACGTTCAAAAATATTTTCAATCTCATCCTCGCCAAGGACGACGCCGAGTTCGAGAAGCTGCAAAACAATTTCATCGCCGGGCTGGACGACTTCAAGGTCGACGATATTTTCGCTTACTGGCATGACAAAGCGGTCGAGCAGCAGCAAGAGCTTGCGCCAATCTTCGAGCTTCTGAAACAACAATAATCGGACCTAGGGCATACACGCCCTAGCGAAAGGGGACGTCTGGGATGGGAAAAAGGATGGCTTCATTGGGCTGTGCACTCGCGTTATCCGGTTCGCTGCTGCTGATTCCGGCCGAGCCGAGCTTCGCGGCTTCAGGCCCCAAGCTGTCGTTTGATCTGACCGCGCAAGGCCGTACGATTCATAATGCCTTTTCCGATATTAACGCCTGGGACTACGAGATCGATTGGACGACAAAAGCGGCGGGCAAGCCGGCGAATACGTTCGCGACCAACTACCCGTTCGTCAAGAACGTTCAGTTCATGACGGCAACCGGAGGCTGCTATGTCGGTTTCCCCGGCTGCAGCGCCAACCGCGACCTGTTCGCCGATCCATCCGACCGCACGACGCTGACGGATTACGACTTCTCCCGGCTGATCGGAGCGCTTCATCACGTCGTGGATCAAGGGTTGAAGCCGCACATCAAAACCGGCAACATCCCGATGAAGCTGTCCGATGACCCGGAGGTAGGCGTTATGGAAGCGAATCTTAAGCCTCCTAGCGACTACGATCAGTACTACGCTTACATTAAAGCGTTGGCCGATGCGCTTGTTGCGGAGTTCGGGCTTGCGGAAGTGAAAACCTGGACATGGGGCGTCTTTACCGAATACGAGAACCCGGAATGGTTCGACGACGGCATAAGTTCCGCATCCACCCAGACGGCCTTTTTCAAAATTTACGATTATACGGTAGCGGCGCTGGAAGACGCGATCGGGGCGTCCAACTTAACGGTCGGAGCCCATAGCATGACCGTAACCGAAGGATTATGGGACGAGCTGGCTTTCATCGATCACGTCGCGGGAGTCGGCCCGAACGGCACCAATTATAAGACGGGGCTGCCTGGAACGCAGATCGACTTTTTGACCGCATCGTTCTACGATTTGAAGCCGGGAGTCCGGATGCCGAACGGCAAAAGCTTCGTCGATACGATCGAGACGCTGCGCAAGCGCGCCGTCGCCAACGGGCTGGGGAATCTGAAGTACGGCATCGACGAAGGCCGCATCAACTCCGGCTCCGATTCCAAGGCGCTGTATTCGCGGATCGTCGCCCACAGCTTCCAGGGGTCTTCCGACGCCAAGCAGTTCAGGACGATGCTCGACTGGAACATCGATTGGTTTTCCGCTTGGGGACTGAGTACGGAAGCGATCTGGGGCGGCGTGCCCGCCGTCTCGACGCATATTGCCAATCTCGGCTACCGCATGGTTGGAGATAAGCGGCTGGACGGCGGCTTCTCGGGAGCGACGGCCGATCCGAGCAATGAAGTGAACGGCGTGGCGGGCTACAACGCCTCGACCGATACGGTTCATCTCATGATCTATAATCACAATAACGATATGAGCCGTACGACTGCGGAGACTCCCGCAGTTACGCTTCGCAATATCGCTCCCGTAGCGGGCAATACGGTTACAGTGAAGAAGTGGATCGTAGACGATACGCAAGGCAACTTCTGGCCTACCTGGTGGAACGACAAAGCGAACCGGGGAATTCCGGATTCGGCGTATTCCTGGTCCAAGTACACGATGGAAGTGCCGAAAAGCTTGAAAAACACCGCAGACCGGGATTACTGGTATTCGCGGGAAGCGGACTACAAAGCGCTGGCAACGCTGACGCCGGTCACGACGACCGTACCGCTCGTCGGCAATCAACTAACGCTTACGCCTGAACTCGACCATCATGGCGTTGTGTTCTACGAGATTACGAACGCCCGCAGCGCGGGGACGACGATCGTCGACGAGTTGGACGACTGGAGCAAGGCTGAGTCGCACACTTCCGGGCTTGTACTCGACAAGGCGAACGCCTCCGCTCTCGGAGATCGCAGCCGGGCGATACGGACGAATAACGGAACTACACCGCAGTCTATTATTTATCGCTTGGACGGCGCGACTCGGTTTAAGCTGACCGGATTGTTCGCGACCGACGAGGAGTCGGTGATTCGCAATTTCAAGTTCTACGCATCGTCGGACGGGTCCAATTGGACGGAGCATAACGGATGGGGCTATGCGGATTCTCCGATTAACGAAGGGTACTGGACGAAGCGGGTCTATACGCTTACGAAGCTTGCGGACAATACGAACTATGTAAAGGTCGAGTTCCCGACCGGGGGAGCGGTGGCGTACAGCCCGCAGATCGGGCAGGCGCAAATCTCCGACGTCCCGTGGAATTCGGCGCCGATCATTGACGAAATGAACGATTGGACGAAGGCGAGCGCGCACAGCTCCGGTTTGGTTTTCGATACGGCGCACGGAGCTGCGCTGGGCGATTCCAGCCGGGCGATGAGAACCTCGACGGGTTCGACTCCGGAGTATGCGATCTATCGCAGCGAAGCGACGGACCTTCAATTGACAGCGTTGTACGCGACAGATAACGAGCCGGGCATCCGCAACTTTAAATTCTACGCTGCGCCGGACGGGGCAACATGGGAGGAGCAGACGGGCTGGCACTACGCGGATTCGCCGATCAACGAGGGCGCCTGGACGAAGCGCGTCTATACGCTGGGCAAGCTTACGACGGGAACTCAGTTCGTGAAGGTGGAGTTTCCGACGGGAGGAACGCTTTCCTACAGTCCGCAGCTAAGCCAAGTTAAGCTGAATACGGCTTCCATGGTCAACTTCGCCAAGGGCGCCGCGGCGTCGGCGTCGAACACCGATACGGCTAACGGCTATGCCGCTGAGAAGGTTAACGACGGAGCCGCCACGACGGATTGGAGCGGCTGGGCGACGGACGGAACCGCGCTGCCGCAATGGGTGCAACTGGACTTCGGTGCGGCGAAAACCTTCAGCCGGGTCGAGCTGTACACGACATCGGGCTATGCCATTAAGGATTATCAGATTCAATACTGGAACGGCTCGGCATGGGTCGATTGTTTGCCGGCAATCACGGGCAATACGTTCGATCACCGGACGCATACGTTTGCGGCGGTAACCGGCTCGAAGCTGCGAGTTCTCGGCACGAGCGGGCCGGCGAACCAGCCGGAATACCTCCGGGTAAACGAGATCGAGGTGTATGCGGAGTAAGCGTAGAGATAGGCAGAGGGCGTGCTATCCCGTAAACGAGCGGTTTTCGGGAGCGGCACGCCCTTTTTTTTCTACAGCTGACCAATTCGCATACATGAACTCGAAGGAAGAATGAAACACCACTCGAATAGACCTCTCCTGCTGCCCGGTATGCCAATACGTGAGTAGATTCGTTACGTCTGTTAGTCGCTGCTTGCGAGGCCAAGAAAGTGCCTCCACGCCGCCCCAGGCGCGGAGCGAAGGCCAAGAAAGTGCCTCCACGTTCAACAGACGGGGACTCGCAAAGTCCGCTGACAATATGGGTTCTTCTCTTGCCGCCCAGCGAACCGTTACCCGAGAAGATTCAATGTATACCGATTGGTCAGTCGTAGTTTTTTTTGAAGCGAAGGAGAGAGATTCATTGAATAAGCAGCGAATTAAAGAGCTTGCCGCCGACTATGCGACGGTGTACGAATCGCCCGATCCGAGGGGCGTGTATGCGTATAGCCCGGGCATCGCCGTCCTTCCCGGAGGACGCTTGCTTGCCACATTGGACCTTGGAGGTCCCGGAATGCCGAACGTGGAGGGACCGAAGCGGGTTATCGAAGGCGGCTGGCTGTGGTTCGGCAAAGCGCTGACCTCGGACGACGGCGGAGGGACGTGGACGCATCGCGTCGATTTTCCGTTTATGCATGCACGGCGTTCGTCGCGGGAGCTTCCGTATACATCCTCGGCCACTGCCGCGATCTGATGATTATGAGATCCGACGACGGGGGCGAAACCTGGAGCGAGCCGCAGGCGTTGACCGAAGGGCAGACCTGGCACCAAGCGCCGTCCAACGTGCATTATTCGAAGGGGAACGTATACCTGGTCATGGAGCGGATTACAAGCCCTGAGCGGGAAGGCTGGCCGGTCAGCGTCATGGCTCCGGTGCTGCTCCGCGGCAGGGAGGCTAATGACCTAACCCGCAGGGAGAGCTGGACGTTCGCTTCGGAGCTTGCGTTCGAGCATGCCATTCCCGAGGAGGAGCTGAATTATTTCGGCATTCCGTTCTACCCGGTCGAACGGGGCTCGTCGAACGAGCTCGCCCCTGGCCGGGTATGCTTTCGAATGGGGTGGCTGGAGACGAACGTCGTACAATTCGTCAATGAAAACCATTATTTCTGCGATCCGACGGGCTCCACCTTTCATCTGTGGATGAGGGCGCACACAGGAGGCACAGGCTTCGCGGCGATTGCCAAAGCGGTCGAGCAGCCGGACGGAAGCATCGCGACGATGCTGGAGCGGGCGCCATCGGGGCGAAAGAGGCCTTCGTTCCGTGTCCCGGCGGGCAGATGAAATTTCACATTCTTTATGATGAAGCAACCCGTTTGTATTGGCTGCTCAGCACCCAAGCGACGGACAGTATGACGAAGGCGGAGCGGCTTCCTCCCGGCAGGTTCAATCTTCCGAATAATGAAAGAAATCGGCTGCAGCTCCACTTTTCGAAAAACGGCTTCGATTGGTGCTTTGCGGGCTTGGTGGCGAAGACGGAATCCGATAGAGAGGCGAGGCACTACGGCAGTATGGCGATCCTCGGCGACGACTTGCTCGTGCTGAGCCGCTCGGGAGACGGTCAAGCCGCGTGTGCGCATAACGGAAATCTGATCACGCTACACCGGGTGCGGAATTTTCGGGAGTTGGTCTACTGATCGGAAATCGAGTTCTTCCCGGTCTACGCCCCATTCGACGTATGGGTATTTTGTGAAATGTCCCGATACCTCTATCGAATGTCCGGATTGTTTTATTTTTTTGGCTTCGCCGTTTGCTATACTGGATCTAACGAAAGGACGGGGAGGAAGCCGGATGAACGAAATCTTGCCTTTATTCCGATCGGCCGTTTACGGCATCGATCCGTCGTTTCCGTTTCATATCGAGCGCAACGTGCACGACCGTTACACGCAGCTGCAGCTCCATGCGCACGAATTCGTCGAGCTGGTGTACGTCGTCGGCGGAACGGCCAAGCATCGCATTCGTTCGACGGTGTTCGGCGAGCAACGATACGAAATCTCTGCCGGCGATATTCTGATCGTGAATCAAGGAGAGGAGCATACGTACGAGCTCGCTCACGAAGAACGGCTGGAGATTGTAAATCTGCTGTTCGCGCCGGAGTTCGTCGACGATTCCTATCTGCACGCTCCGGGACAGTCGCAGCTTCTCGATTTTTTCTATGTCCAGCCTTACTTGAAGGAACCGGCCAGATTCGCGTCCAATCTGAAGTTAGGCTTCCGCGGGGCAGGGGAGATCGAGCAGATCATCGGAAAAATCGAGAACGAATTCGGCGCGAGACGGCTTGGCTATCAGGCGTTGATCCGGCTTTCGTTTAACGAGTTGATCGTGCGCCTAAGCCGCTTCTACTCGGAAAGCGTGGGTACGGGGCGGAACCGGGACGTTCACTCCAGCGCGAACGAGTATATCCGCAGGGTCGTCGGTTATGTCGAACGCCGTTATCAAACGGACATCGAGATCTCCCATCTCGCCAAGCTGGCTTGCTGCAGCGAACGTCAATTGACTCGGTCCTTCCGGCAGGCGACAGGCGAATCGGTTGTCCGCTTCGTTCACGCTCTAAGGATTGAGAAGGCGAAAGCTCTGCTGGTCCGATATGGGGATACCGTCGCGGAGATCGGCGCGGTTGTCGGTTTTCGGGATGCGGCTTATTTCATTAAAGTGTTTAAGCGGCTAACCGGAATGACTCCGAAGGAGTACCGAATGGAAAGCCAGCTTGCCCAATCCGGGGAATAGCCGCATGCGTTGACGGGAAACCGAACGCATAAGCGTTATTTCTCCGATGGCATTTAATTAAAGCGTTTACATAAAGGTTGTTGAGGAGGCGTGCTAAAGATGGAGGAAGAAAAAGTATGGAGCGCGGAGTGGATATGGCTGGATGAGGAACAGGCGCCTAAAGACGGCAAGCCTTATCGTCTCGTCTATTTTCGGAGATCGTTCGACGTGCCGGAAGACGCGGCCGTTCGATTGTCCGTCGACGTATCGGCCGATAGCAGATACCGGTTGTATTTGAATGGAGAGCCCGTCAGCGTTGGTCCTTGCAGAGGGGCGGCAGGGACGCATTATTACGAAAGCGTCGAGCTGACGGCCAGGCTGAAGCCGGGCCGCAACGTTCTGGCCGCTAAAGTGCTGCATTTCGGCAAGGGCTCGCCGCACCCGGATTCCGTAATTAGCAGTCCTAACGGAGCGTTTCTTCTGCAGGGAAAGCTGATGTCGGAAAACGGAAACGAAGTGGAGGATTTGTCGACCTCGGGCGGCGGACAATGGCGATGCCGACCCGATCTGGCGTTATCGCTATTGCCGGAAACCCATACGTGCGTAGGCGGAGGGGAAGCGGTCGACGGTTTTCAACTGGAACACGGCTGGACAAACGAGACATTCGACGATTCGGAATGGCCTGCAGCGGTAAAGGTTAGCCGAGTGGCAGATCCTTTGTACGGGGCGCTTACGCCTTGGCAGCTCGCCGCGCGCACGATCCCGATGCCGTACGAGCAAGAACGGTCGTTCGTCCGGCTTATGCGTTTCGACGGCGACATGGATGCTGGTGGGCGGCTTAATCTTGGCGAGCAGCAGCTTCAGGCATGGGTAGCGGGCAACGAACCGCTGCGGCTGCCGGCGGGAGCGAAGCTGAACGTCGAACTGGACGCAGGCGAGCTGACGACTGGATTTCTGCGATTGATTGCGCAGGGCGGCCGCGGCAGCGAGATTGTTTTCATTTGCGCCGAGTCCTATGCGACGCCGGAAGGGAAAAAGGGAGTTCGGGACGACCCGGAAGGAAAAGTCATTCAAGGCTATCGGGAATCGTATCGGGTAGCCGGCGCGGCGGAGCCACAGCAGGAAATTTACGAAACCTTTCATTATCGGACGTTCCGCTTCGTGCGGCTGGAAATTACCGTAGGCGACGAACCTTTGATTTTTTGCTCGGCGGACTATAGGGAGACGGGCTACCCGCTGGAGGTCAAAGCCTCGTTCGCCAGCTCCGATCCTACGTTTACGCCGCTGTGGGACATCAGCGTTCGCACGCTTCAGCGCTGCATGTACGAGACGTATATGGACTGTCCGTATTATGAGCAATTGCAGTATAGCATGGATACACGATTGCAAATCTGGTTCACGTATTTGATCAGCGGGGACGACAGGCTGGCTCGCAAAGCGATCTTCGATCTGCACAGCTCTCTCTTGCCGAGCGGCATGCTGCTAAGTCGTTCTCCGGCTATGCTGCCGCAAGTCATCCCGGGCTTTGCCTTGTTCTGGATCATGATCGTTCACGATCATTATGTGTATTGGAACGATGCCGAGCTGCTCAAACGATACCGCCCGACCATCGACGCCGTGCTCGACTGGTTCGAACGCCGCACAGGCGAGGACGGGCTCATCGGTCCGATGCCGCAAGGCTACTGGTCCTTCGTCGATTGGGTGCACGAGTGGCAATCCGCTCGCGGCGCTCCCGTGCCGGGCCGGCGCGTGCCGCTTACCGTGTACAATCTGATGTATGCCGACGCGTTGAATAAAGCGGCCGATATCAACGAGCGCACTGGCAGACGGGACACGGCGAAGGAATATCGGGAACGGGCTAACCGCACGATCTCTGCCGTTAAACGGCATGCTTATTCTGAGGAACGGAAGCTGTTCCAGGACGGCCCGGGCATCGAAGAATACAGCCAGCACGCACAGGTATGGGCGGTTCTGTCCGGCGCCGTGCAGGGCGAAGAAGCGCGGCGATTGGCCGTCGCGCTTGCAGAGGACCGCTCGCTGCTTCCGGTGTCCTATGCGATGGCGTTCTTCTACTTCAGAGCCTTGTCCGTCGCGGGGGAATACGATCGTTCGTATCCGTTATGGGACATGTGGCGAGACCAGCTTAAACTGAATATGACGACATGGCTGGAGGATCCGGTATCGGAGCGGAGCGATTGCCACGCTTGGGGGGCAGTGCCGCTATACGAGTTTCCGTGCGAGGTGCTCGGCGTGAATCCGGCGGCGCCGGGGTTCGCCCGCATTCTCATTGAACCGAAGCCGGGCCCGCTGCAATGGGCCGAAGGCAGCGCGATTACGCCTCGCGGCGCGGTCCATGTTGCGTGGCGGATCGAACCGGAGACGGGCCGATTCAGTCTGCGCGCCTCGGGCCTTCAGGGAGTGCCGGTCGAGGTTCGCTTGCCGGGCGGATTCTCCGCATCTTATGAGGGGCTTGACGAGATCGAGATTTAGCTATAAAAGATAAGCGATGAACAAGGTGTAAGGTGTAAGGTGTAGTACCTCCCTCCGATGCAAGACACCCCCAGTTAAGCTCCGAAGCTTATTCCGATTACTTTGAGGAGGTCCCAAAAGCTCGCTCCTGAAACCTGAATGGGTAAACCCGTTGCAAGGTTTCAGGAGCGTCTGAGGTAGTCTCCGGGCTAAACATGACCGACAACCGTAATACTTCCAGATAATCATCGGAAGTTATCCCTGTAATCATCGAAGACGCTTTAGTGACATACACTCCTTGATCTTGGTTGATTTAGACGGTTTTTCCTACAAACGTTCGTCGTTTGAGCCTGAGCAGGGCAGCTTTGTACGATTTTTCGAACATATGTCCGTCGTTTGAACCTTTCGAGCTGCGTTGTACGATTTTTCGGCTGACTTCCCTGCGTAAACTCATGTGTGCAAATAGATCCGCAGTAACGGTTTTAATCGATCATCTCATGCAACTCTACTTATGGGGCAGCCCCTTCACATTAAGATATCCGACAATAGCCTGCTTCAGGCTGCCGGATATCTATTCAAGTGCGAATCTCTCCGCTGTCGGCAGTCACCAACATGCTGGATCAAGCGGGGATCGCGTTTACGGCGACTCCGACCCACAACGTCATCAGCAATCTCGGCTTCGCGCCCGGCGACGGCATGACAGCCAAGCATACGGTAACTTCGTCGAAAACCTGGAACTTCCAATGGTTCTGGGATTCCGCCGAATTGACTCCCGGGGCGACGTAGAATTTGTACGCGGACGTCAAAATTCAATACGCGACCGACGTGTACAAGGACGGAAACGGAGTCGACCGGATCTTCCGACCGACGGGGGACGCCTTCTCTTACGGCGTCTACGACGTGACCGCAAATGCCTATCCGGTCCCGGAGAAACGGATGTCCGCCTCGGCCATGGAAAATATGTTCTGGCACACCGTCAAGATCGGCACCTTCGTTCCTTCCCAGACGAATAGCCAAGTCGTCTATATCATGGCATGGGACAATCCGGGCAATGTCAAAGAGGTCTACGTAGATAAGTTTTATTTCGTGAAGCGATGATTCAAAACGGACATCGGCACTTGCCGAGCATTCGATCGAGATTACGACAAGACGTCAAAGACGGGTAAGGAAGTAAAAATATGCACATTGTTTCAAATGCATCGTTCTCCCTATAATGAAAGCGTAACCAACAGACGCCGGCTGTCTGAACCTATGAATAGGGGGAAATGAGTTGAAGGACAAAAAAGGCGCAAGACTCTCCGTAAAAGGATTAGCGATTCTTCTGGGGGCGACGCTTGTTGTAACCGCTTGCAGCGACAATAAGAAGGAGGAGTCTACAGCGAGTCAGTCGTCTTCGCCGTCTTCGGCCAGCGCGTCTCCTGCCGAACAGGGGGAATCGTCAGCCGCAGCCGATCCGTTCGGCAAATACGATCCGCCAATTCAATTGACCACCGTGCGGAATTTGAACGACGTCGTGGAGAACAACGTGCTGTCAGTGCTGAAGGACGAGTCGTTCGAGGACAACCGTTGGACGCGCATCTATGAAGAACAATTGGGCATCAAGCTAAAATACGACTGGGTCATCAAAGGCGGAGACACCTCGGATCAGTACGTCCAGAAGCTAAACGTGACACTGGCATCCGGAGAACTGCCCGACTTTATTACCGTTAACGCGGTGCAGCTTAAGCAGTTGGCCGAGTCGGATCAAATTGAGGATATGACGGCGCTGTATGAGCAGTACGCTTCGCCGTTTATGAAAGAAGTATTCACTCAGGAAGGCTCGGGTCCGCTTGACGCCGCTACGTTCGACGGCAAGCTGATGGCGATTCCACAGGTTGAGTCGTCCATTGAACGCTCGATGTACATCTGGATTCGCACGGATTGGCTGAACAAGCTGAAGCTGCAGCCGCCGAAGACGATGGCGGATGTGCAAGCGATATCCAAAGCGTTCGCGGAGAACGATCCGGACAACAACGGACAGAGGGATACGTACGGACTGGGTCTGACCAAGGATGTTTTCGGAGGGGCAATGGGACTGGAGGGCTTTATGGCCGGGTTCAATGCCTACCCGAACATTTGGCTCGAGGACGGATCCGGCAAGCTGATATTCGGCAGCATCCAGCCGGAGACGCGCAAGGCGCTGCAAGCGCTTCAGGAAATGAATAAAAACGGCGAGATCGACAAGGAGTTCGGAATCAAGGACGGAGGCAAGGTTTCCGAGCAAATCGCCGCAGGCAAGATCGGCATGGAATACGGCGAGCAATGGAACTCCATCTGGCCGCTCCAGCTTAACAAGAACAACGATAAAGAAGCCCAGTGGCAAGCATTCCCGATAGTGTCAGAAACGGGCGAAACGCCTAAAGTTCCGCTCAAATTCAGCACGACAAAGTTTGTCGCGGTCAAGAAAGGCATCTCGCATCCGGAGGCTGTCGTTAAACTCTTCAACATGCATCTGGAGAAAAACTGGGGAGAAACGGGCGAGTTCGACAAGTATTACGCTCCACCTAACGCGGAGAGCGTATGGCAGCTGTCTCCAGTAACGCCTTACCCGCTCAAGAAAAACCTGGATGCCTTCCGTGAGATCGATGCCGCCCGCAAAGCCGGCGACCTGTCGGTTCTCAAGGGGGAGGCGAAGACGATCCAGGAGAAGCTGGATATGTTCGCTTCGGGCTCTGAGGAAGGCTTCGCGGTGTGGGGCTGGGAACGAATCTACGGTCCGGAAGGCTCGATGGGCATCGCGAACCAGTACGATCAGAACAACCAGTTCCTGATGGATAAATTCGTGGGCACGCCGACGCCGACAATGGTGGAGCGCAAAACGACGCTGGAGAAAATGCAAAACGAAACGTTTATCAAGATCATTTTGGGCCAGCCGATCGAGGAGTTCGACAAGTTCGTCGCCGATTGGAAGAAGCTGGGCGGAGACCAGATTACGCAGGAAGTCAACGAGTGGTATGCAACGCTGAAGTAAGACCTGGCAGGGGAGCGGTTTGATTGAGTCGAGGCGTTCCCCCTGCTTATTCTTACTGGCGCGGGAGGAGAGACCTGATGAGAAATAGACAGATTCGGAAGGAAGCGCCCTTTCACTTGATGATTTTGCCGGGAATGCTGTTTATTTTGACCTTTTCCTATATCCCGATGGCGGGAATTATAATCGCCTTTCAGAAATTCGTTCCGGCCAGAGGGCTGTTCGGCGACCAGAAATGGATCGGACTGGACAACTTCAGGTACGTGATGGACTTGCCCAATTTTATTCAGGTGATCTGGAATACGCTGTACATTTCCAGTTTTAAGCTGGTGCTTGGACTGGCCATTCCGGTGATCTTTGCGATTTTGCTCAACGAGTTGAAAAACGAGGCCATCAAACGCAGCGTCCAGACGAGCATTTATTTGCCTTACTTTCTGTCCTGGGTCGTGCTTGGGGGCATTCTGATCGACTTGCTATCCCCTTCGGGAGGACTTGTGAACATGATGCTCAAGTCCTTTGGTATGGAGCCGATTTTTTTTCTGGGTGACAATAAATGGTTTCCGGCTACGCTGATCGCTTCGGATATCTGGAAGAACTTCGGGTATGGAACCATCGTCTATATGGCCGCCATTACGGGCATCGATCCGGGTCTGTACGAAGCGGCGACGATCGACGGCGCGAATCGTTGGCGCAAAGCCTGGCACATTACGCTGCCGGGCATGAGAATGGTCATCGTGCTGCTGGCCGTACTCAGTCTGGGTCAACTGCTCAACGCCGGCTTTGATCAGGTATTTAATCTGTACAGCCCGCAAGTGTACCAGAGCGGGGACATTCTGGACACGTTCGTGTACCGGATCGGTCTGCTGGAGGCTCAATACGGCGTCGCCACCGCGGTAGGCTTCTTCAAATCGATCGTGTCGCTTGTGTTGATCTCAAGCGCGTACTATTTCGCTTACCGTTTCGCCAAATACAGGATTTTCTAGGAGGGTTCCGATGACCAGCCGTTCTTTCCAACCGGCGGATCACGCTCCGCCCTCGTTCCGACGCGCAGGCAAACGGTTTGATTGGTTTGCGTTCGCCAACTCGGCGTTTTTGATCGCGGTCGCTTTGCTCTGCATCCTGCCGTTGATTCATATTATCGCTTTGTCGTTCAGCTCGAGCGCAGCCGCGGCGTCCGGATACGTCAAGCTGTGGCCGGTAGATTTCACGCTGGCCTCCTATGAGTTTACCGCTTCGCGCAGCGCGTTCTGGGTATCCATGCTGACCTCGATTCAAAGAATTGCCATGGGCACGCCTCTTAACCTGCTGCTGACGATTCTCGTCGCCTACCCCTTGTCGAAGGCGACGGAACAGTTCCGGTTTCGACTGGTGTACGCCTGGATCTTCTTTTTGACGATGCTGTTTAACGGGGGACTAATTCCGTGGTATATTACGATTAAACAGCTCGGCCTCCTGGATTCCATCTGGGCGCTGGTGCTGCCCGGGGCGGTGCCGGCCTTCAGCATCGTGCTGCTGCTGAATTTCTTCCGGGCCGTGCCCAAGGAGATGGAGGAGTCCGCCGTCATCGACGGCGCGAGCCAGTGGACAACGCTGTGGCGCATTTATGTGCCGATCTCCAAGCCCGCTATCGCCACGTTGGCTCTGTTTTCCATGGTCGAGCACTGGAACAGCTGGTTTGACGGGTTGATCCTGATGGGGGATCCGTCCCACTATCCACTGCAAAGCTACATTCAAACCATCGTCGTTCAGATGAATCTCGGATCGATGTCGATGGAGGAGTTAAAGAACCTGGCCCGAATTTCCGATCGGACGCTCAAGGCTTCCCAAATCTTCCTGGGCTCTCTGCCGATCATCGCCGTTTATCCGTTTCTTCAAAGATTTTTCGTTAAAGGCATCGTGCTGGGAAGCGTTAAAGGCTAGCGCCGTCCGCATCTCAGTTCAGTCGACGGACGGGAGCGGCCGCGCGACATTGAAGCGGGGGAGAAAGCCATGCGCCGAGAATTCTCTTTTCGCAATACGATCTTTATTCGACTTGTCGCGACCTTTATGCTCATCATGGTTCCGGTTGCGCTTCTCGGAATTTATATTTATCAGTGGGCGATTCGGACGACAAGCGAGGACATTTCCAGGACGGCCGAATCGCAAATCGCATTTTATCTGAACGACCTCGATAACGAAATCGAACGCATGAAGCTGCTGCAATACGGCCTGCTGGAGGATACGGATCTGAACAAGCTGGCCATTACGTGGGAGACGATGGGAACCATCGACCGGATGGACAAGATTAATTCGGTCACTAACCGAATCATTTCGATCCAGAACAGCAGCCGCTATATTCGGGACGTCAACGTCCATATCGGAACGATCGGCAAAACGCTGTCCGCGCTGGTCGGTCCCGGCGAGCTCGACGAGGGCAAATTCATGGCCTTCGGCACGGAGTCGGTCCGTCGGAAGGTCGGAACCCGCCTGATCGATTGGAACGGCGAGCTTTACCTCAGCGCGGTCAATGCCAGAGGGAGCAGGGGGAGAGAGCCCCTCTTCATCGTTGAAATCGAACTGGATCGCCAGCGTCTGCAGGAGGCGCTGGGACAATTCAACACTTATCCGGACAGCGGCACCTTGTTGGCTTTCGGGAGCAACGGCTACGGAGTAAGCAGCGGAGCGAATTCGATTCGGGAAGGCGCGGCCGAGATTATCCGCCTTCTGGAGCAGTTTCCGACCGACGGGTCGGAAACGTTTACTCTGGGCGGACAGAGCTACTTCGTCTCGGTCGCCCATTCCGAGCGGCTGGAAATGTCCATCTACCGGTTGATCAACGATCGCATTGTCCGCAAGCCTCTGGACAAATTTTATCTGCTGGGCTGGTTGATTGCCGTTGGCGCAATCGGCATTATTTTTATTTACGCGTTATCCACCTACAAATTCATCCACAAACCGCTTCTCAAGCTGGTCCGAGGGTTCCGGCGGCTCGAAAGCGGCGATATGGATTTGACCATCGCGCACGAGACGAACGACGAGTTCAGATATATTTATAACCGCTTCAACCAGATGGTCGTTAATTTGCGATCGTTGATCGACCAGGCGTACAAACAGAAGATTCTGACCCAGAAGGCGGAGCTGAAGCAGCTTCAATCTCAAATTAAACCTCACTTTCTGTATAACAGCTTTTTCATTTTGAATACGATGGCCAAGACCGGAGATACGGAGCGAATCGAGCTGTTTACCACGCAGCTGGGCGAATATTTCCGTTTCGTCACCCGGAACGCTTCCGACGAGATCGATCTCATGCAGGAGATTCGCCATGCCCGCATGTACACCGAGATTCAGGAAATGCGCTTCTACAAGCGGGTAAAGGCGCGCTTTGACGAGCTGCCGCCGGAATTCGAACGGCTGCGCGTGCCGCGCCTCATCGTACAGCCGTTGATCGAAAACGCTTTCGAGCACAGTCTGGAGAAAAAAGCAAGGGACGGGCGGATCGATGTGCGATTCGAGCAGCGCGACCGTTGGGCTTGCATCGTCATTGAGGATAACGGCGGCTTGAGCGATGAAGAGCTCGAACGGATTGTCCGAAAGCTGGAGCACGACAATTCGGAATCCGAAACGACAGGGATCGTCAATGTGCACCGGCGCATTGCTTTCGCTTACGGCGAGGGCAGCGGGCTGAGCATCGCCCGGGGCGCGCTCGGCGGGCTGGAGGCGACGATCCGCATTCCGTTGGAGGAGGCGAAGCCGAATGTACAGGCTGCTAGTGGTTGACGACGAAGCAATCATTGCGGACGGCGTGACCGAAATCCTCGGGTCGCTGAACGTCCCTGGACTGGATATTTGCACGGCCTATTCGGGAATGGAGGCGCTGGACTGGCTGAACAGCACGCGCGTCGATATTGTGCTGTCGGACATCCGCATGCCCGAGCTGAGCGGGCTGGAGCTGATGGATATCATTCATCGAAAATGGCCGCGCTGCCGGATCATTTTTCTAACCGGCTACGACGATTTCCAATCTGTCTATAAGGCGATTCAAATTCAAGGCGTCCGCTTCCTGCTTAAGACCGAAGGATACGCCAAGTTGATCGCCGAAGTTCAAGCTGCGATTCGTGAGCTGGAGGAGGAACTGCGGACCGATCATCTTCTGCAGCAGGCGGCGAAGCAGCGGAGCCGTCTGGAGACGTTGGCCCAAGGCGAGTACTTCCGGCAATTGCTGGCCGGAGCGGAAAGCTCAAGCTTGGAGGAACGGAAGACCAATTTCCACAGTCTGTCGATTCCGCTTTCCGGCGACGCGCCGGTTTTTCTGGTGCAAGGAAGTTTCTTGCGGTCCGCCTCCGCCGCTTCATTCACGATGCGCCAGGAAAAGGCGCTGGACGTCAAATTTCTGGTGGATCGGTACCTGTCGGATCTGACGCAATGCGCGGGAATTGTAGATCGCTATGGTGACTTGCTGTGGCTCGTTCAGCCGAAGGACGAGGGGACAGAACCGGCGGCTTCCGGCACGGAGCTGGTGCGATTTGTGGAGGGGATGCTGGAGCTGGCGCAGGAAGCGTGCTCGAAGGCGCTGGGTACGGAAATCGCTTTTGTCTTGACTGGCCAGGCTTGCTCGTGGGAACGTCTTCCTGCGGTATATGACCGCATTCGGCAAATGCAGCATGGGCGAATCGGAGACGGCTCAAGTATGGTCATGACCGTTCAGGTATGTTGTCGCGAGGGCGCGGAACCGACGCGGGAGCCGATTCGCAGCGAGAGGTTCGAGAGACTTGCCGGCCATCTGGAGAGCGGCCGAAGCGAAGATTTCCTTGCCCTCCTCAGAGAAATCCTTCGTCCTGTGCGGGGGAATCCGGAGGCAGACAAGCAACAAGCGATGGAGCTGTATTACTCTGCAGCGCTGGTTATGCTGTCCTATATCAACCGGCGGGAGCTGCAGGAGTGGGTACCGGCGAACGGGCTGATGCAGTTCGACTCCCATGCCACTT
This sequence comes from Cohnella sp. LGH, assembly GCF_017671885.1. Taxonomy (NCBI): domain Bacteria; kingdom Bacillati; phylum Bacillota; class Bacilli; order Caryophanales; family Paenibacillaceae; genus Cohnella; species Cohnella sp. LGH. Next base: position 7,071,669 of record NZ_CP072117.1, on the reverse strand, counting down.
GGGAGGAGGGAGCAGATTATCTTGAAAGTGTAGCCAAAGCATTGTTCGAGTGCAGGAAAAAAGGAGAGGGAAGCAGAGCTGCAGGTGCGATGGAGGAAATCGGACAATACATCGAAGGGCATCTGGAGGAGGATCTGTCGCTTGTTCGGTTATCCCGGCGATTTCACTTCAATCCTTCGTACCTGTCCCGCATCTTCAAGCAGGAGAACGGCATGAATCTGTCGGAGTTCATCGAGAAGGCCAGGCTAAGGAAAGCCAAGGAGATGCTTGCTCAAGACGGACTAAGGATCAACGAAATCGGGGTCAAAGTAGGTTACGAATCGCCCCATTCCTTTACCCGTTTCTTCAAGAAGTCGATGGGAACGACTCCACAGGAATATCGGGAGGGGGCAAGGGGGAAAGCTTGACGAAAGGGCGAAGCCGTCCGGCCTCGAAGAATCGGCATAAGGTTCAATCGACGCGTTCTATCCGAAGCGAATCCAGAAGCGTCGGCATCGTGGCTAACGAACCGGATATGGAGAACCATTTCGACAAGGTGGCTTCGAAGGAAGTGTCCCTGACCCCTAGGAAGGCAGATCGCTGCTAATCGATCCAATATGTCCATAAATGGATGGAATCTGCAACTGTGAGGGAACCTAAACAGCTTAAGGGTTACCTTCTTTTTGATTTTTATTGACAAGCGGCAAAACTCACGCTATATTTATGAATAATTAATAAACCCACTGAATTAATTAATGAATTGATGATATGCTTATTAAAAAGGGAGTTTATTATAACGTGAAAGAAATTAAACACGATCAACGCATGATCAGAGAGCATCATTTGCTGCTGCTGTTTAAAATAATCAAAAGAAATGGTCCGATATCCCGGGCCGAACTAGCTAAAAAGACACAAATGAGCGCGACAAGCGCAAGCAGGATCGTCAAGGAATTGATCGATCAGAACTTCGTGGAGGAAATCGGGCAAACCGAAGGAAGCGTCGGACGCAGAGCCACGCTGCTGAAGGTGAATCCAAGCGGAGCGCTCATGATTGGAATTAACATTGATCTGGAGTCCATTGAAGCGGGAATTGTTGATCTTAACGGCAAGATCATGATGAAGCGGGACAGAGAGATCGATTTGTCGCTTCCTCCAACGGAAGTGCTGGGCCATGTCGTGGAGCTGGTTAATACGATCAAGCAGCAGATCGGGGATTTGGCGAATCGGATTATCGGCGGCGGCGTCAGCATTCCCGGTATTGTGGAATGGCCGCAGGGCAGAGTGGTTATGATTCCGCAGTTTCACTGGGCCAATGTCGAGATCAGGAAATATCTTGAAGAGAAAATCGGGATGACGATACTCGTCGACAATCAGGTAAAAGCAATTTTGCTGGGCGAAAGTCTGTATGGCAGCGTCGTTGGTGTGAACAACGCGGCATGCATTTTTGTTGGTAGCGGTGTGGGCGGAGCGTTTATGGACAAGGGTGAAGTGATTCGGGGGAGCAAGAACATTGCGGGAGAGATTGGCCATACGACGATCGATCCCGGCGGCTCCTTGTGCGATTGCGGCAGATTCGGCTGTTTGCAGACGTTTATATGCGCTTCAGCTCTGGAAAAGGAAAGCGGAAAGCCCATTCAGGAAATATTCGCAGCGGATCAGCGCCAGGAGACGTGGGCGGTTAATCTGCTCGACAGAGCCGCCGAATATTTGTCTATGACGATATCGAACGTCGTCTGCACTTACAACCCGGAAGCCGTCGTTCTGGTGGGGACCATGATCGATCAGCATCCTCAGTGGGCCAAAAAGGTGGAGCAAAAATGCAAACGGTACCTATGGAATAATTTTGACAGGATGCTTGAAATTCGCTATCCGCAGATCGGGTCCCATGCCGGTATTGTGGGGGCAAGCTGTCTGGTTTTGAGGGAGTTTCTGGAATCACCCATCAGCAAGTGATTCCTTTTTGTCTAATTAATAAATCCAGTAGAGTAATTAATTAAATGATAGCCAATCTGGAAAGCGTGTAAAGTTGACTAATGTAAGGGGGTGATTGGAAAAAATAGCAGTATTGCATTTCCGATTTTGAAAGCGTGTTCAATTCGACACTAGGAGGCTCACAAACAGATGGCACAAACAAAAAAGGGAGTATTCGTTGTTCTAATGTTGATTATGGCAGTATTGGTCGCTGCCTGCGGAGAGAATAAAGGAAAGCCCGGCGAGACTGGAGGAGCTGATCCGGAGAAAGAGACAAACAAAAAAATCCGAATCGGCATCGCAATGAAGACGGAGGTTCAGCCAAGATGGAAGTTTGACTTGCAGTATATGCAGGAGAAGGCGCAGGAATTGGGCGCGGAGCTGATTGTGCAATGGGCGAACGACGACGTGTCCAAGCAAGCGAATCAGGTTGAAAATTTGCTTTCCCAGGGCATTGATGCGCTCGTCATTGTGCCGGTCAGCGACAAGACCGGTCCGGTTGTAGACAAGGCGAAAAGCGCGGGTGTTCCTGTAATCGCGTACGACGCAATGATTCAGAATTCGGACATCGATCTTTATGTGACGCGGAACAACTACAAGGTTGGCGAATTGCAGGCTGAAGCCGCCTTGAAGTATACCGGAGGCAAGGGAAACTTCGTTCTGCTCAAGGGCGATCCGGCTACGACAGTCGCGCAGGGAATTGCCCAAGCCTATGAAAAAATTCTGAAAACCAACGCGAATATCAGCATCGTAGCGGAGCAATGGCATCAAAACTGGTCGACGGAAAAAGCTCTGAAAACAGCAGAGGATGCCCTGTCCGCACAAAATGACAACATTCAAGCGTTTGTCAGCTCCAATGATGGCATGGCTATGGGAATAACGCAGGCGGTAAAAGGACGCGATCTTGACGGTAAAGTGTTCATCTCCGGTTTGGACGTAGAAGTAGGCAGCGCACGCCTGATCGCGGAGGGCATTCAAACGATGTCTGTGTGGACCAAATTGGATGAAGGAGCCAAACGGACGATTGAAGCGGCTGTAGAGCTTGCCAAGGGAGAAATGCCGCAAGCCGATGAGGTCACGAATAACGGGAAGAAAGACGTACCGACATTGGCCGTCGACGTGGTGGAAGTCAACAAGGACAACCTGTGCACGTTTATCAACGAGATGGCTCCGACCGGATGGATGACCGAAGAGGAGGTATTCGTCAACGTTCCTAATGCATGCAAATAAACCGTGAAGCCAGTACGTCGCCTCTGCGGCGGCGTACTCCTTCCAACGAAGGGAGAGGGAACAATTGGATGCGACAGCCTTAGAGATGGACAATATCAGCATACAATTTCCCGGTGTTTTGGCTGTTGACAGTGCCAGCCTTCGCATCAAGAAGGGAGAAGTCAGGGCGATTGTCGGCGAGAACGGCGCCGGAAAATCGACGCTGATGAAAATATTGTCCGGCGTTCACCGAGCAGGGAGCTATAGCGGAGAAATCAGGTTGAACGGTCAGACCGTAAAGCTCACTGGCGTAGCGGATGCGGAGAAGAGCGGGATTACGATGGTGCCACAGGAGCTTAATTTGATCGACGAGATGACGGTTGCGGAGAACCTGCTGCTGAACCAGATGCCCGGCAAGGCGGGTATCGTCAATTTTCAGCAATTGTATCAAGTGGCTCAAGCTATGCTGGACGATATCGGGCTTGAGGTGTCGCCAACCGTCAAAGTCAAGGAACTGGGCGTTGCTCAGAAGCAGATGGTCGTCATCGGGAAAGCGTTGGGCAATCAGGTTAAAGTGTTGATCCTTGACGAGCCGACCTCTACTTTGTCCGATATGGAAAGCGAGATTTTGTTCGAGAAGATCAGGCAACTGAAGAAGAACGGAATTACGTGTCTCTATATTTCTCATCGTCTTGAAGAAGTGCTCGATTTGTCAGACTCGATAACGGTAATGCGAGACGGCAAGATCATTACGACAAAGCCCGTAGAGGAAATGGACGAGCAGAAAATTGTTTCTTACATGATCGGACGGGACCTGGAAAACTTCTTTCCGGAGACGACGCGACGCCCGGGCGATGTCGTACTCACGGTAAATAACTATAGCGTGTACGATACGAAGCTGCCAGACCGCAAGCTGGTGGACGGAGCATCACTAGAGCTCCGCGCCGGAGAAATACTCGGGGTATATGGGCTGGTTGGAGCCGGCCGCACGGAATTGGCCCTGGGTCTTCTCGGAGGATGGCCCGCACAAACGGAAGGCGAGGTTAAAATCGACGGGAAGGCGGTGCGGATTGCTAACCCTTCAGAGGCGATCGAAGCTGGGCTCGGCTATTTGCCCGAGGACCGGAAGCGGCAGGGGATTATCGAGCTCATGTCCGTGAGCTCGAACATCTCCGTATCCAGTATTGATCGACTTTGCCGTATGGGCGTGATCGATCAGAGCGCGGAGCTGGAAAAGAACACGCAATTTGTCGCCGACCTTTCCATTCGTACGGCAAGTCTGGAGACGGCGATCAAATCCTTGAGCGGCGGAAATCAGCAAAAATGCGTGCTTGCCCGTCTGATCGCCGCGGATACAAAGGTTATGCTGCTGGACGAGCCGACCCAAGGCGTCGATATTGGGGCGAAGACGGAGGTCTATGCTTTGCTGGACCAGTTGGCGAAGGCCGGAAAAGCGATTCTGCTCATCTCGTCCGATCTGCCCGAGGTGCTGGGGGTTTCGGACCGGGTGCTGGTCATGCGGCAGGGGAGAATCGTTGCTTCCTTGTTGCCCAAGGAAACGAACCGTCATCAAGTGCTGGAGTATGCCACTTTAGGGTACAGCACAGTGGAAGGGGAAAAGAAAAATGTCTAACCCGCTGCTTGACAAAAAAGGCGAGGAATCCGGCAAAATCAACTGGTTTGGAAAAATCAGCTGGAAGAGTCTGCTTATTTTTGCCGGCATCTTAATTTTAATGATCATTTTCAACGATTTGACCAATGGCGTATTTTTATCGCAGCGAAATATATCTCTGCTGCTGAAGCAGTCGGCCATTTTGGGCGTTGTTTCCGCCGGAATGGTGCTGCTGATCGTGGCCCGGCAAATCGACTTGAGCGCGGGCTCGGCGGTGTACTTGGTCAGTGCGGTCATGGCGCAATTGTCAGTTACCTATCAGTGGGGGCTAGTGCCTTCGATTTTGTGCGCACTGCTGGCGGGTTTACTGATGGGAGCCTGGCAAGGGCTGCTTGTTGCCAAATTTAATATTCCCGCTTTCATTGTTACCCTGGCGGGCATGCTCATTTTCAAAGGGGTCGGTTATGTCTGGACCAACGCAGCAACGCTTGGTCCTGTATCCTCCGATCTGGTGTTCCTGAGCGAGGGCTACGTCTCGACTGCAGGGTCAGCCATCCTTATTATTGCCGGGGCCGCACTTGCAATCGGTCTGGTTATGAGGGATGCGGCTCGGTTGAAGAAATGGGTGAAGTCAGGCGCGAAAATGTGGTACAAGGCTGCGATCATAGCCGTTGTGGCCGTACTGGTAGGCTGGATTTTCCTTGGCTATCGCGGCATTCCTATGGCCGTATTGATTATGGCAGCCACCGTCACGGTTCTATATTTCGTCATGTCACGCACCAAGTTTGGCCGCAATTTGTATGTCATTGGCGGAAACCCGGATGCGGCAAGATTGGCCGGGATCAAGACGACGAAGCATTTATTCCAGTCGTTTGTTCTGATGGGCGCGGTTTACGGAATTGCCGGCGTGCTGATTACGGCAAGGTTGGGCAGCTCGGCTCCAACTGCAGGAAACTTATTGGAGCTGGATGCGATTGCCGCAGCCGTAATAGGGGGCACGAGTCTTTCCGGCGGTGTGGGCGTTATTCCAGGCGCGTTGATCGGCGCTCTGCTGTTATCGGCTATTGACAACTGCATGAGTCTCATGAACGTATCTTCATTTCTACAGATGGTCGTTAAAGGGCTCATTCTGCTGGCCGCAGTCTGGTTCGACGTCTCTGTACGCAAGAGAAAATAGCTATTAAGGCATAATGGGAGCAGGGAGAGGGACAAGAAATGAAGCTGACATGGAGAGAGATTAAGCTGCCGGATTTTGGCGTACCTGAAGAAAGGCCGGACATTCCTTCTGAAATCTATGAAGAAAGATGCCGTAAAGCCTATGCAGCGGCTAACTGCGATTGGCTCGTCGTCTATGGCGATCGGGAGCACTTTGCGAATTTGAACTATCTGACCGCTTTCGATCCCAGATTCGAGGAGGCTCTGTTGCTCATTGGTCCAGGAGACCGGAAGTATTTGCTGGTAGGAAATGAAGGGATCGATTATACGAGTCTGGCCAAGATCAAGCTTGAGACCGTTCTTTGCCAGTCCTTCAGTCTTATGGGGCAGGATCGGACGCGGTCTCCGAGGCCGGATGAAATTATGCGAGAAGTCGGTATGGCCCCGGGACAACGGGTAGCCGTTTGTGGTTGGAAGTACTTGGACTCGGACGAAACGATGGGGTATGAAGGCTTGCACGTGCCGGCTACGCTGGTCCATTACGTAGAGAAAGTGATTGGAGACGCAGCCGGAATCACGGACGCGACCTGGGTTTTCATGCATCCGGAGAAGGGACTCCGAGTGTACAACGAAGCGGAGCAAATCGTCGTGAATGAATGGGCGGCGGCGCGCGCCTCAGCAGCTCTTTTGCGCATTGTGCAAGGTACCCGTACTGGCCTTAGCGAGCTAGAAGCGGTGTCTCGCATGCAATATGCCGGCGAACCGCTGTCGGTGCACATTATGTATGCGAGCGGCAAGGACCAAATTGTGGGCTTGCGCAGCCCGACAGCTCGCAAGGTCGAGCAGGGCGACGGCGTATTCTCTGCGGTAGGCTATTGGGGAGGACTCAGCGCGCGCGGAGGGCTTGCCGATGCCGATAACGAATCGTTTGTCTCGAAATGGGCTATGCCTTATTATCGGGGAATTGCCGGCTGGTATCAAACGGCGGCAATCGGCGCAACGGGCGGCGAGGTTTACGACCGAGTATGCGATGAGCTGCGCCCCGGGGGGATGAAGCCTGCTCTGAATCCCGGCCATTTAATCGGTGCGGATGAATGGGTGCATTCCTTCTTTACGCCGGGCAACCAAACGAAGATCGCTTCAGGCATGGCGATACAATGCGATATCATCCCGGACGCGATGCCGGAGGGAGTCGTTCTGAATTGTGAGGATTCCGTTGTTTTCGCGGACGAGAACTTGCGGAATGAATTGCGGGACAAGTATCCTCAAGCTTGGGCTCGCATCCGCGCCCGGCAGCAGTTCATGCGCGAGCAAATCGGTCTGAAGATCGCGGATGACATGCTGCCGCTTTCGACGACCCCCGCTTATTACGCGCCGTTGTTTCTGTCCCCTTGTCGGGCATTGACGATAAACTAGCGGAGATCGCCCAGAGGAAGGTGTCCACGTATGAACAGTCAGAGGATGTACGAGGTTAACGTCGAACGCAACGTTGAAATCAGACTCCGGGACGGGGTTTGCCTGCGGGCGGATGTATACAGCCCGATCAGTGAAAGGAAGTTTCCTGTTCTGCTGATGCGGCTGCCCTATGACAAATCGGTATCTGAAGCGATCGGGTACATGCATCCGGAATGGTATGCGAGACAAGGCTATATCGTAGTGACGCAGGATGTAAGAGGGAGATACGCTTCGGATGGCGAATTCAGGCCGTTCTTCAATGAACGACAGGACGGCGTCGATACGATCCGCTGGGCCAAACAGCTGCCTCAATCGAGCGGCAAAGTCGGCATGTATGGCTTCTCCTATGTCGGAGCGACTCAGCTTCACCCTGCGGCTGATTGCTCGGAGGAGCTGACCGCGATCGCGCCCGCATTTACGAATGATGGGTATTACGAGGATTGGACATACCGCAACGGAGCGCTGCATCTGGCGTTCGTTCAGTCCTGGGCAACCTCGCTTGCGCCGGATATTGCGATACGTCAGGGTGATGCGGAAGCAGCAGGAGACCTGTTGCGGAAGATGAACCGGATCGGGGAACGATACGACCATTTGCCGCTGCATGTGCACCCGGGCATCAGCAAGCCCTTCTCACCCTTCTATTATGAGTGGCTGGAGCATCCGACCTTCGACGATTACTGGAAGCAGTGGGATTTGCGGGCAGCGTATGACAACATCAAGCTTCCCGCTATGCACATCGGGGGCTGGTACGATATCTTCATTGAGGGGACGATTCGCAACTACAGGGGTATGTCCTCGCGTCACCCCAATCAGAAGCTGGTTATCGGTCCGTGGGTGCATTATCCTTGGACGGCCTTGTCAAGGGATGTCGATTATGGGGAGGATGCGCGGAACGTTGTCGATCATCTGCAGATACGCTGGTTCGATTATTGGCTCAAGGGCAGGGACAACGGCATCATGGACGAGCCCTCTGTTCATATATTCGTCATGGGGGACAATGCTTGGCGGCAAGAACGGGAGTGGCCGCTGGCGCGTACGCAATATACCAGGTTTTACTTGCACAGCGAGGGTAACGCCAATTCGTTAAGCGGCTCGGGGACGCTCGATACGAATGCGCCGGATCGCGAATCGTGCGACATCTATACGTACAACCCTCTAGACCCTGTTCCAAGCCTCGGAGGGAACAGCTGCTGTGTGCCTTCCATCGCTCCGATGGGGGCGCGGGACCAGCGTCCCGTCGAAATCCGCAATGACGTATTGGTATACACCTCGCAGGAACTGACGGAGGATGTAGAAGTGACTGGGCCGATTCGCGCCGTTCTCTATGCGTCCAGCTCGGCGGACGATACGGATTTTACAGTGAAGCTGGTGGATGTGCATCCGGGCGGCAAGGCGATCAATATTGTGCAGGGCATTCAGCGGGCAAGCTACAGAGACTCGAATGAGCAGCCCTCTCCGATTGAACCCGGCAGAATATACAAATACGAATTTCATGTGGGTTCGACAAGCCAGGTTTTTAAGAAGAACCATCGCATTCGCATTGAAATATCAAGCAGTAATTTTCCGTTGTACGAAAGAAGCCTGAACAGCTTCCGGACAGATCGGAAGGGCGGCTATACGGACGTGAAGGCGGCTACGCAAAAGATTTATCATGATGCAGAGCATCCGACACACCTTGTGCTTCCGGTTATTCCTCATCGTTTTTAGAGCGAAGCTCCCTTCTAATCGGTTTCTTTCGACGGTTGAAAGGGAGCTTCGCTAAAGGATTGGATTATCAAGTATGAAAGAAGCCGGCCTCGAAATCTTTGTAAAGATTTCAAGGTCGGCTTCGGTGCGTCTAGATAAGCTGGGTGCTTACCAACAAATCGTCGCATACCGAACGATAAGTACGGCGGCGGAGAAGGCCGGCTACTCAACGAATGGGTAGCCTCCTATCCAATTGGCCTCCCGCTGGCGGTCTGCGAAGGACATCCAAACTTTCATAAAAACTGAAACGATTTATTGATCTCTCTACTACGTATTTAAGCGAAGCTTCTCTACACTTGACGTATACAATCTCAAGGAGTGTGAATTCGTGGTGATAGCAGCTTTATATGAAGGCAATCAAGCCGTACGGGTCGCGGAATGCATTCCCGTCGCCCCTTCTTCGGACGAGGTCCAAATCTCCGTCGCGTACGCGGGAATCTGCGGAACGGATCTGCATCTCTATCACGGCCGAATGGATCACCGGATAACGCTTCCGCACATCATGGGCCATGAAATGTCGGGGGTCGTCCGCGCGATCGGCTCCGGCGTGACTCATGTCGCCGAGGGAGACAGAGTCACGGTCATGCCGTTGATACCGTGCGGCGAATGCCCGACCTGTCTGGCCGGTCACCGTCATATTTGCCAGCGTTTGAAATTTATCGGGATCGAGACGCCGGGGGCTTTTCAAACGTATTGGACCGTTCCGGCGAACACGGTATTGAAGATTCCCGATTCGCTTTCCCTGAAGCTGGGCGCGCTCCTCGAGCCGCTGGCGGTCGCCTGTCACGACGTGCGGCTCGGAGGGGTGCGGAGCGGCGAACAGGCAGTCGTTCTGGGAGGCGGGCCGATCGGAACTCTGATTGCGCTGGTCGCCAAAGAACGGGGAGCCAACGTGCTCGTATCCGAAATCAACCCTTATCGGCTTCGATTGCTCGAGGAGCTCGGAATCGAAACGGTGAATCCGCTGGAGGAGGATGTCGAAGAAGCCGTGGGCAAACGGACGAGCGGGGCCGGGTGCGACGTCGTATTCGAAGTGACCTCCTCCTCGGCGGGAGCGAAGCTGATGACTCGGCTTCCTCGGGCCAGGGGAAGAATCGTGGTGGTCGGTATATTCGGCGAACCGCAGCCGGTCGATCTTCACCGCTTTTTCTGGCGGGAGCTGACGCTGCTCGGGGCTCGGGTGTACGAACGGGAGGATTTCGAGCAGGCTATCGCGCTGGGGGCGGCCGGGACGCTTCGGCTGGATCGATTAATCAGCGAAGTGTATCCGCTCGAGCAGGCGGAACAAGGCATCCGGCACATGGAATCCGGAGCGGGCGTCATGAAAATCCTGCTGAACTGCGCGAACGAACGGGAGGCGAGATAGCATGACGCCTGAGGAAACCCAAGCCGCACGAATGGATACGCTTCATGTCGATCGGCCGTTTCATCCGCCCGAATGGGCAGTATTGCAGCAGCAACTGCTCGCCCAATTAAATCTGGCGGCGGAGGAGTTCGTCGAGCGGTATGTCCAGCCGGACGGAACGCTGCTGTGGCGGAGCTTCTGGCCGGGAATGGACGGCTCGGACGATCCGTACGAAGGGTTTATGAATTTGGCGCTCCTGTACGTCCTCGGAGGAAATCGAAGACTGTACGAGCATGCCCGCAAAGTGTTTGACGGAATTACCTGGCAATGGACGGAATACGGGCAAATCCATCGCGAATTCGACGGGTATTACGACTGGATGCATCACGGGGAAGGCAGCCTTTTCTTCTATTTCCTCGGCTTGGCGGATTCGGACAGCCTGAAGGACCGGCAGAGGGCGCTCCGCTTCGCCAAGATGTATACGGGCGATGATCCGGAGGCGCAAAATTACGACCGGGAAAACAAGCTGATCCGTTCCCCGATCAACGGAAGCCGCGGGCCGCGCTTCGTCATGACGCAGGAAGACTGGATCACGCATCGGGGCATTCTGGACGACTACCTGGCTCCCTTCGAGGATTTGACCGGCGTCGATATCGCAAGCGGCAAGTGCCCGTGGTCCGACGATCGGGTCTATCGGGAAATTATCGAAAAAATGAACGAGCGGATGGCAAAAGGAGACGTTCCGTTAAATCTGAACGCGACCGGCCTGATTGCTCATGCGTATATGCACGACGGAAACGAGAAGTGGCTTCGTTGGGTCGAGGAGTACGTGGGCGCATGGAAGGAGCGGGCCGAAGCCAATGGCGGAATCATGCCGGACAACGTCGGCTTATCGGGTAAAATCGGAGAATACAATGAGGGCAAGTGGTGGGGCGGCTATTACGGCTGGCGTTGGTCGCACGGTTTGTTTACGATCATCGAGCCGCTCACCAATGCGTCCATGAATGCCGTGCTGTTGACCGGGAACCGGAATTGGCTCGACGTTGCGAGGAAGCAGTTGGATCTGAACTGGGAGCTGCGGCAAACGTCGAACGGCAAGCCGGTCGTGCCGCACAAGCATCTGGACAGCGGCTGGACGGACTTCAAGCCGCCGAATCCCGCGTATCCGATCTACCTTTGGACCGTCTCGATGGACCTAGAGGATGTCGAACGTTACGAGAGGCTTGACGCAGTCGATTTTTACAGGGAAATCGAGATTCCGATCGTGTCGGGCCGCAACCCCCATACCGGCAAGGAGACGAAGCACTATATCGCGAATACCGTTCCTTGGTTCGAGTATATTCGGGGCAACGATCCGTCCTACCCCGAGAAGATTCTGACGGCCAACATGACGCTCGTGCAGAGACAGCTGGATAAGATGAGATCGGCGGAAGGCGATCCCGAAAGATGGCTGTCGGACGGCTACAATCTTGAGGACTTGTCGAGCATTCACAAGTGGCAGGAGATGTGTCCCGTGTACCCGGAAGGCTTGCTGCAGCTGACGCTGGGCGCGCCGATGCATATTTCGCACGGCGGACTGCAGCATGCGCGAGTCCGGTATTTCGACGCCGCCGCCCGCAGACCGGGACTGCCCCCGCAGGTGAGCGCGCTGGTAGAGGCGCTGACGGACGAAGCCGTTACGCTGACCTTGGTGAACCTGGACAAGGCCGAGCAGAAGGAGCTCGTGATACAAGCCGGCGGCTTCGGAGAGCACCGCTTTACGAAAGCGGAGGTCCGGGACGAACAAGGAAAGGTTATCCATTGCGCGGAGCTTTCCGACAAATGGTTGCGGATCCGATTGGAGCCCGCGGCCGGCGCCAGACTGGAGTTGAAGATGGAGCGTTACGTCAACAAGCCTTCTTACGAAACGCCCTGGTCTTCGAAGCGGACGGCGCCGATTATTCAACCTAGAACGATGACTTAATTCAAGGAGGAACGGCCGTGAGACAAAGGAATCATTCCGCCCTTTCCATGACGGGGTACTTGTATATCGCGCCTTGGCTCGCGGGTTTTCTGCTATTAACCGTTTGGCCGATGCTGCAGTCCGTCTATTTTTCTTTTACGAACTATTCCTTGCTGGAACCGGCCCAATGGATCGGTTTCGACAACTATCGTCGCATGTTCATGGACGATTCTTCTTTCGTAAATTCGCTGAGAGCGACGCTTCTGTTCGTGTTTTTGTCCGTGCCGCTTAAGCTGGGGACGGCGCTGCTTATCGCCGTCGTGCTGAACCGCAAGCTTAAAGGCATGCATTTGTATCGGACCGTCATTTACTTTCCTTCTCTTATCGGCGCCAGCGTGGCGGTGGCGATTCTGTGGAACAACGTGTTCGGGATTAACGGTCTGGTCAACCAGTTCCTGTCCTTCTTTGAGATCGAGGGGAAGAATTGGATCGGAACCCCGGAGACGGCGCTGGGCACCCTGATCGTACTGGCGGTCTGGCAATTCGGCTCCTCGATGGTTATTTTTCTGGCGGGCCTTAAGCAGATTCCCGGCGAATTTTACGAGGCCGCTTCCGTGGACGGCGCCAGCAAGCTTAGAACCTTCTTCATGATTACGCTGCCGTTGCTGTCTCCGATTATTTTGTTTAATTTGGTGCTCCAGACGATCGGTTCGTTTCAGATGTTTACCCAGGCGTTCATCATCACAAGAGGGGGCCCGGTCGAGAGCACCTATATGTATGCGCTTCTGCTGTTCGATAAAGCTTTCGCTCATTTCCAGATGGGCTACGCCTCGGCGTTGGCCTGGTTCCTGCTCTTCCTCATCGCCGTGGTGACCGCGGTCATATTTGCAACCTCCAAAGCCTGGGTACACTACGAAACGGAAGGAAGGTGATCGCATGAAGCTGGCAAGAAGAGGTGCGCTTTCCTCTCATCTGTTGCTCATTATCCTCTGCGCGGTTATGATTTATCCTGTACTTTGGTGGTTCGGCGCGGTATTCAAGCCGATCGACGAGATGTCTTCGGCAAGTCTGTTCCCCCATCGTCCAACGTTGGAGAACTTTACCGAAGGCTGGTACGCGATTACGAATTACTCTTTCGGCGTCTTTATGGGGAACACGCTCGGGCTGTCCGTCTCGGTCGTGGCGGTGTCCGTCGTGTCCTGCAGCCTGGTGGCCTTCGGGTTTGCGAGAATGCGTTTCCCGCTGCAGGGCTTCTGGTTCTCGATCGTTCTCCTGACCTTGATGCTGCCCAATCAAGTGACGATCGTTCCGCAGTACGTGCTATTCGATTCTCTGGGGTGGATCGACACGTATTTACCGTTTGTGGTTCCTCATGCGCTTGCCGGAGGAATCGGCGGCTCTTTCTTTATCTTCCTCTTCGTCCAATTTATCCGGGGCATCCCCAAGGAATTGGACGAGGCGGCGAAGATAGACGGGTGCGGGTCGTTCAAGATCTATTCGAGGATCATCATGCCGCTGCTTGTTCCGGCAATCGTGACCGTGTCCATCTTCTGCTTCCTGTGGAATTGGGACGATTTCTTCGGGCACATGATCTATATCCAGTCGATTGGAAAGTTCACGGTCGGGCAGGCGTTGAAAATGTTTGTCGACTCCCAATCGGCGGCGCCGTGGGGACAACTGTTTGCCATGTCGCTTCTCTCGATCGTGCCCGGCGCCGTTCTGTTCTTTTTCACGCAAAGATATCTGGTCGAGGGAATCGCCACCACCGGCCTCAAGGGATGAACGAATATGATCGACGGTCTCTTTAAGAAATTGCATATCCGGCATCTTTATTTCTGGAGCATGACGATTTTCGTCGTGCTTCTCTTTGCCGTTGTGATCTGGACCGTGTACTATTTCTCCGTTCAGAATATGATCCGAACGACCTCGTCCCATCAGGAGAGAATGCTGGCGCAGTTGAACGAGAAGCTGCGGTCCCGCCTTTCCCTGATCGAATCGGTCTCGCTCTCCGCGGTCCGAAACAGCGAGTTGATGAATGTGTTCAGCACGCCCATGGAGCCGTACGAGAATCTCGTAGCGGTGCAAAACGTAGTGGCGTCGCTGCAGACGTTGACGTTCTCCACGCCCTCGATTTTGAATATCGATATTTATGTCCCGAACGTCCCCGGAAGCGGCCGCAGCGACTTGGTGCGCTTCATGGATCTCGGAACGATCGAGGGCGAGAGCTGGTACGGGCAGATCGAGCAATCGGATTTCGCATGGATCGGCGAGCATCGGACGGCGGCTTATACCGGCGAGGCCTCCGTCGTCAGCTTCGCGAGGAAATTCTATTCCTTGGGCGGCGATTACAAAGGCATTGTGATGATTAATATAAGAGCAAGCGAGATGCAACAGCTCCTGTTGGAGGAAAACATCGAATCCGACAGGCAGCTTTTGGATTCGGGCGGGAGGCTCATTACCCGGGTCGGACGAGAGTTCCAGCTTACCGGAAAGAATTCGGGAGAGAACGAGGCGACCCTCGCATTGCCGCACGAAAACAACGGGTACCGGCTCGTTCCCGGTCAGGCGCTGGTCGTCTGGATGCGCATCCAGGGCTCGGGATGGCTGCTCGCGGAGACGACGCCATGGGAGGAATTGACCGCAGGCAGCGCCCGTCTGGCCAGAATGCTGCTGGGCATCGGCATGGCGGCGATCATGGCGCTCGTTCTGTATTTCCTGTTATTGAACCGAAAATTTACTTCCCCTATTTACAAGCTGCTAAGGGCGATGAACCAGTTCCCGGCCGAGAAGGGCAGAGCCATGCTTCCGGAGGATTACCGGAACGAGTTCGGCCAGCTATTCGGCGGCTACCGCAAGCTGCTTAACCGAATCGAGGAATTGTACGATTCTCTTCGCGTGCAATACAGGAGACAGAAGGAAGCCGAAATCGGGGCGCTGCAGGCGATGATCAACCCCCATTTTCTATACAACACCTTGGATCAGCTCAACTGGATGGCCATTAAAGACGGCAACGGGCAGATGAGTCAGGTGCTTGAATTGACGGGGCGTATGCTGAGGCTGGGATTGTCGAACGGGCAGTCGTTGATTCCGTTGTCCGACGAGCTGGAGCTGAGCGAATGCTATATGAGAATCCAGCAGATTCGCCTCGGCGATCGGGTTCGTTACGAGATGGACGTTCCGGAGGAGACCTTGTCTTTCCCGGTTCCGAAAATGACGCTTCAGCCATTTATCGAAAACAGCATTCGTCACGGCTTCCACGGCCGCAATGTTGGTACCGTGGTTATCCGCTGTCGGCGGGAGGCTCGGGGGCTGAGTTTGACGGTGGACGACGACGGCAAGGGGTTGCCCGATAAGGCAGCTCGCCTGTCTTCCCGGACCAGGGGAGGCTACGGGCTGCGCAACGTCAAGGAGAGATTGTCGGTATTCTATGGCCGCGAAGCGAGTATGAAGCTTCTCGAAAGGCCCGGCGGCGGGACGCGGGTCTCGTTGTTTATTCCGGAGCGAAGAGAGGAAGAGCCGGACGGGGAGGGAATGGCTTGAAAAGCATCGTGATCATCGACGACGATCCGAACGTGCTGGAAGGCATGAGAGAAGCCGTCGCTTGGGACGAGCTCCAGGTATACTGGGCGGGAGAGGCGATCGACGGACAGGAAGGGCTCAGCCTTATTCATGAGGTCGAGCCGGATATCGTGCTGACGGATATTAATATGCCCGTGATGAACGGTCTGGAGATGATCGGGCAGTTGAGAGAGGAAGGCTTTAACGGCGTGTTCGTCATTCTGAGCGGATACTCCGATTTCGAATATGCCCGTCAGGCCGTACGGCTTCGCGTGGACGACTATCTGAGCAAGCCGATTACGATGGACAGTCTGAAAGCCGTCATTGCCAGAGTGACGGAGAGAATAGACCGGGACCGGAAAACGGAACACGAGCAACGGCAATTGCATGACCGAATCAAGCGGTACAAGCCCTTCGTCGTTCAGGAGTGGATGAAATCGGTCGTGACGGGGCGGAGATCGGAATATAGCGAAGAATGGTTGGAGATCAGGGAGCTTGCGGCGGATTGGGGAGAGCGGGACCACCGGATTCTGGGGCTGGATCTTCCTTACGAAAGCGGGTGGGAGGCTTGGGAAAGGGAACGGAGCCTGCTCAGATTTGCCGTTCGCAACGTCGTATGCGAGATGGTTGGCGAGGTTTTCGAGAACTGCGATTATGTCGAATTGCACGGACGCCGTTATGCCGTCGTGCTTCACGGCGAGTCCGGGCGACCCGTTCGTACCAGGGAGCGAGAGGCGGAGGAGCTGAGAGCGAGAATCGAATCTTACTTGACGATTCGGCTTAAAATCCCCGCGAACGTCGAATTGGGCCCGGTCGCGAGGGATTGGAGAAAGCTGTCCGAGGGATTCAAGAGAATGTTTCGGGATCAGGAGGACGCCCGAAGCGATTTCTCTTCGCCGGAACGCTCCTTCAAGTTCTATCAGGAGCTGGCCTATGCGGTTCGGTTGGCGGACGAGAACGAAGCGCGGAGGATCATCGCGGAGTTTATCGCGAAGATGGATTCGAGCCGCAGATTCGACGAGCAAGGGCTGCGGATCTGGGGGGCGGAGCTATGGGCGACGCTGGCCTATTCCCTGAACGACATCGGCATCGAGCTGGACATGATCGCACCCATGTTCGACCTGTTGGGCGAGCTGGGCGCGGACCGCTCCCCGGAGTCGCTTCGGCTGTGGCTGGAGCGCATGGTGGAGACCGTCACGCGAAGCAAGTATTGGAATGACAACATCAAGCATCGCCAGATGGTCGACTTTGCCGTGCGGTATATCCACGAGCACTATTGCGAAAGCATTACGCTGGGCCTGTTGGCGGACGAGATCGCCATTTCCAAGAATTACTTGGGTCAAATTTTCCGCAACGCGATGGGCGAAACCTTTAATCAGTACTTGACCCGGATCCGCATGGAGAAGGCCCGGCAGATGATCGTGGAGGGAAAGCTTTATATTTACGAAATTGCGATGAAGGTCGGGTACAGCAATATTCCGTATTTCAGCAGCCAATTCAAGAAGTATATCGGCGTGAATCCGGCCGATCTTCAGAAAAACAAATCGTAATCCTTGCCTTCGATTCATGTTTTATAGAAGTTTTTGTTGGTTTGTCTTATTTGTAGGCGATGGGCGGATGTCTATAATCAGAAGGGAAATAGCGCAGAGAGGGGATAACAAATGAAAAGAACTAGAAAGTACGTGATGGGCACGGCCTTGCTGGGGTTGGCTCTGGCAACGAGCGCCTGCGGCGGAGCGGGCTCCAGCAAGCCGCAGGAAAGCGCGCCTTCGCAACAGGGAGAGAAGGGCGGCTCCGCGGTCAAGCTGGGGATTACCTGGGCGGGCTCGCAGGTCAGACACGATGCCACGCTGGCAGCTTTGGACCTCTACTCCCAGAAGAACGACAAGGTGACGTTCGAGCCGACCTATATGGGGTTTGACACGTATTTCACCAAGCTCGCGACGTTGTCGGCAGCGCGCAATCTTCCCGACATTATGCAGATCGATACAGGCAATCTGATGGATTACGCGCTTCGCGATCAGTTGGCCGATCTGTCCGAGGGCATCGACACTTCGAATATTAACGATAAGCTGCTGTCCGCGGGGAAAGTGAACGGAACGTTGTACGGCATCCCGCTCGGCGCGAACGCCATTACGTTCATGTATAACAAATCCGCGTTGGACAAGCTGGACATTCAGGTTCCGGAGCAAGGGTTCTCGTGGGACGAATGGGTCGAGATCGCAAGGAAGACGCAGCCGAAGCTGGAGAAGGGCAAGTACTTCATGGGGGACTTGTCCATGGCGACGGGAACGACGGAGTCGGACAAGTACGAAATCTACCAACTGGCGCAGGGCAAAGGCTTTATTCATACGCCGGACGGCAAATTCAATATCGACAAAGAGACGTATGTTCAATTCAACCAACTGTTCGCGGATCTTCGCCAAGAAGGAGTCGTTCCTCCCGCGAACCTGACTGCCGGACATAAGCAATACGACCCGCAGCTGGATTTGTTCATGAACGGTTCCATTTTGGTCCAACGCGAATACTCCGCCGCCTATCCGACTTTTGAAAGCGTTCACGCCGGACAGTACGCCATGACG
Organism: Cohnella sp. LGH; assembly: GCF_017671885.1. Taxonomy (NCBI): domain Bacteria; kingdom Bacillati; phylum Bacillota; class Bacilli; order Caryophanales; family Paenibacillaceae; genus Cohnella; species Cohnella sp. LGH. The sequence continues at coordinate 7,053,115 of NZ_CP072117.1, read as the reverse complement.
CGGGTGCCGTCCGCTTCGCAAACAGGAGGCTTTATGCTTCCATCCCAGTTTTTCACCGTCAGCAAAAATACGAAAAGCGCGGAAGAAGCCAAGTCGTTCATCGAATGGTTCGTCAATGATCAAGAAGCCGGCAGAGCGTTGATGCTTGCTCGCGGAGTTCCGGTAGCGCAACCGGTACTCGAAGACTTGCAGTCTTCCCTGGACGAAACGGCTAAAGCGCAAATCGAAATTATCGACCGGATCGCTCCCGATGCCAATCCGTTCTCGAGCCGGCCGAAGGGCTTCGGGGCCTGGACGGACGAATGGACGAAAATCTCTCAAGCGGTCGCATTCGATAAAATGACGCCGGAAAAAGCATACGACGAGCTGAAGAAAAAATGGGACGAGATTATTAAGCTGTAACGATCGACTGCCGGGCCGGGGGCTACCCCGTCCCGGTTTTAATTTTCCGTCCCGGAAGAGGTTCTTGAACAGCGCGACTTGTACTCGGACGGAGTCATCTGCATATGCTTTCTGAATTGCTTGGAGAAGTAGCTCAAATGCTGGAACCCGCTTTCCAGAGCGGCGTCGAGCACGCTGCATGAGCCCGATTGAAGCAGCACCGCCGCGCTGTTCACGCGGAGCAGATTCAGATACTCGAGCGGCCTCAGCCCCGTTAGCTCCTTGAAGAGGCGGCAGAAGTGGGAGGGGGACACCGAGGCGATGCCGGCCAACTCCTCCAAGGTGATCGCCAGCTTGTAGCGGGCATCCATATAGCCCAGAACGGGGATGATGTTGTCCCACTTCTGGCGTTTTCCCGCCAGCTCCCGATCGTACCGGTTTCTGGGGATCAGATGCGGGTAAATCCGGGCGATAAACTGCAGCAATTGGCCTTTAAGCAGGAGCTCGAAGCCCGGCTCCCGTGCATGTTCATCCTCGATCAGCCCTTCGATCAGGCCGCGCAATGCGGCCTGATGTCCCGGAATCAGAGGGGGGAAGAGGAGAGCTCCCGTCAGCAGAGGGTTCAAATAGTCCTGGCACCGGTCCGGCTGAAGGCTTGACAGCGAGGAAAGCTTGAACACGATCGCGCTGTAGGAGCAGCCTTCAGGCGCATGCGAGCTGCCCGAATGAAGCTCGCCCGAATTGACGATGATGCAGTCGCCCGCCCCGACGGCGTATTCGGCGTGGCTAACGGTGAAGATGCCGCTCCCTCTGCGGATATAGATCACCTCGATCTCTTCATGCCAATGGAGCGGAAGAATTTGCGAATGGTCGCGCTCGTAGTCGACGTGGTAGACGGCAAACGCAAATTTGGAGGAGCCGTGAACGGCTTTCTCTCGGAAGCGGTATTCCAGCAATGCTCTGACCTCCTTGCGATCAATATTGCGCTAAATAAAAGCAATATTAAGTTAGATTATACCTCATAATCACAATATCATGTTTCTTATAAGGACGGGAGGCCTTCACGCCCGTCGGATAAAGGAGGAGCAAACATGATGGTCTTGAACGCCGTCCGCATGCCGGACGGACTCTTGCTGGAAACCTCGAACGGAAAGATGAAGCTGACGCCCTATACGGACGGCATCGTTCGTATACAGTACACGCTGGAGCCGGATTTCGGCTCGGCGGAGAGCCTGATGATCATTCGCGGGCCGGAAGCCGGCGTCGAGTTTGCCGTAGACGACCGGGAGGGGGACGTGAGCTTGCGGACGTCCCGGTTGACGGTGCGGATCGACAAGCGTACCTCCGCTTTCGCGTATTATGACGCGCAAGGGCAATTGCTGGCGAAGGAGCCTTCCCGCGGCGGGAAATCGCTGGACCCGATCGAAGTCATGAAAGCCGTGTTCGACGCTAATACCGGTCTCGAAACCGGGCAGGGAGCGGACGGACTGAGAGTCAGGGCGGGCAAGGTCGACAAAATCGCGGACAGGAAGGCTTACCAGACCCGGCTGGCGTTCGAATGGACCGAAGGCGAGGCATTGTACGGCCTAGGTTCCCATGAGGAAGGCATGTTCAATTTGCGAGGCAAGCATCAATACCTGTATCAGCAAAATATGAAAGCGGTTGTCCCCGTCCTCGTGTCGACTCGCGGCTACGGCATTCTCGTGGACAGCTATTCGCTCATGAAGTTCCGCGACGACGATTTCGGCTCCTATTGGTCCACGGAGGTGGACGACGAGCTGGATTATTATTTCGTATACGGTCCCGAGCTGGACGAGGTGGTGCGCGGCATCCGTTCGTTGACGGGGAAGGCGCCGATGCTGCCGAAATGGGCGTTCGGGTATGTGCAGTCCAAGGAAAGGTACGAATCGCAGCAGGAGCTGATCGAAGTCGTAACGGAGTATCGTCGGCGCGGGCTTCCCCTTGACTGTATCGTCCTGGATTGGAAATCCTGGACCGGGGAGCTGTGGGGACAGAAGACGCTGGACCCGGACAGGTTTCCCGATCCCGAAGGAATGACGGAGGAGCTGCATCGGCTGAATGCCAGGCTGATGGTTTCCGTCTGGCCCATCATGAATCCCGACAGCGACAACCACAAGGAGATGGCCGAGCACGGCTGTCTGCTGGGCAACCGCGCGACCTATGACGCTTTCCAGGAAAAAGCCCGCGGACTGTATTGGAAGCAGGCAAACGAAGGGCTGTTCTCCAAGGGCGTCGATGCCTGGTGGTGCGACTGCACGGAGCCCTTCGAGGCGGACTGGAAGGGCGCCGTCAAGCCCGATCCGGAGGAGCGGCTGCTCATCAATACCGAGGAGTCCAAGCTTTATTTGGACCCCGAGCGGATCAACGCCTATTCGCTGCTGCATTCCCGGGGACTCTACGAGGGACAACGCGAAGCGACGGACCGCAAGCGTGTCGTCAACCTGACCCGTTCCGCCTACGCCGGACAACATCGCTACGGCACAATTACTTGGTCGGGCGATGTATGCGCCACGTGGGACACCCTGCGCAAGCAGATTCCGGACGGACTGAACTTCTTCTCCAGCGGCTCTCCCTATTGGACGACGGACATCGGCGGCTTCTTCGTTCGCAACAAGCCGGAGCTGTGGTTCTGGAGCGGAGATTACGACGAAGGCGTCGAGGACCTGGGGTATCGGGAGCTGTATGTGCGGTGGTTCCAATTCGGAGCCTTCCTGCCGATGTTCCGTTCGCACGGTACCGATACGCCGCGCGAATTGTGGCGCTTCGGAGAGCCGGGAGAGCCGTTCTACGACGCGCTGGACGCGTTCCTGCGTCTGCGTTACCGGCTGCTTCCGTACATCTATTCGCTGGCCTTCCGGGTGCATCGGGACGACTATACGATGACGAGAGCGCTGGCGTTCGATTTCAGGCACGATCCCCGCACTTACGACATCGGCGACCAGTTTATGTTTGGGCCCGCTTTGCTTGTGAGCCCCGTGACGAGACCGATGTATTACGAGAGCGGCTCCGTCCCTCTGGAGGGAGTCGACAGAACGAGAAGCGTCTATTTGCCGGAGGGAGGCCCGTGGTTCGACTTTTGGACCCATCGGGCCTTCGAAGGGGGGCGGACTTTGGAAGCCGAAGCTCCGCTGGATCGCATTCCGTTGTACGTCCGTTCCGGCTCGATCTTGCCGATGGGCGGAGACGCTCAGCATTCGGGAGACGACGTTGCGGCACCGCTGCATATCCGGATATACGCCGGCCGGAACGGCTCGTTCGCCTATTACGAGGACGAGGGGGACGGCTACGGCTACGAGAAAGGGGATTTCGCCCTGACGTCCATGGAGTGGGACGATGAGGGCAGACGATTCACGATCGGCGAACGGCAAGGCGAATATCCCGGCATGAATCCGATGCGGGATATGGAATTGCATCTGTTAGCGGCTCCGGGCTCCGGCGGCTCCGCAAACGCACCCGCATACGAGATCCGCAGAATTCGTTATACCGGCGAGCGCATCGAAACGACTTTCGCATGAGTTGCGATCTCGAGGTCGCGGAGCCGGGTCAGGTGAGCCGGCTTTTGTATTCGGTCGGAGTGATGCCGGTAAATTGCTTGAACATCCGGCTGAAGTAGAACGGATCGGGGTAGCCTACAGCCTCCCCGATTTCCTTCACGGTAAGCTCGTTCTTCAGGGACAGCAGATGCTTCGCTTCGTTCATGCGGAGAGTCATGATGTATCTGGACGGCGACTCGCCGGCGTATTTCAGAAAGATTTTACTTAAGTGCGGCGCATTCACGTTAAATCGCTTGGAAATCTCCTCCAGACTGATTTCTCCGGCATAATTCGTTTTAATGAACTCCTCGACCGATTTGACGATCTCCTCGGCGTTATATTGCCTGTTCGACAGCGGGATCATGGACTTCATGGCGGATCTTTCGCCGACGATCTTGATTTTCAGCCGCGATAGCAGGTCCTCCAAATCCTGCTTTTTTACCGGCTTCAGCATGTAGTCGATTACGTTCATCTTCAACGCCTGCTGGGCATATTCGAATTCGCTGTAGCCGCTGATGATGATTTTTTTGATCGCCGGATACGCCCGTTCTACAGCCTTAATCAAACCGATGCCGTCCAGAACCGGCATATGAATATCAGTAATGAGAATGTCGGGAACCTGATGATTTTGCAGAAACTGAAGGGCGCTTTCTCCATCGGGCGCGGCATAGACGACCTTAAACAGCGAATCCGCATACTGGACCTGACGAACGAGCGTTCTCAGCAGCAGCGGCTCGTCTTCGGCGATGACGATGTTGATTTCGTTCAAGCGGGAATCCCCCTTTAACCTTTGGCGAGCAGCGGGCCTCCGATGGAGACGACCGCGCCTCGTCCGGGCAGATTGCGGATCTGAAAATGCATCTGGCTGCCGTAGTGCAGCCTTAACCGAATATAGACGTTAAGCAGTCCCATTCCGTGAAGTCTCAGCGCCGGCAGCACCTGGGTCCGTTCGATATCCCGGACCTGCTCGTAGAAGCTCGCAAGCTCGTGTTCGTCGAAGCCCGGTCCGTTATCCTCCACTTCGACGATCCAGCGGTTGTCCGCGATCTTTCCCCGGACTGAGATTTGCCAGGGAGGGCTCGTTTTCGTTCCGTATTTTAATGCGTTTTCAACAAGGGGCTGAATGATGATTTTCGGAATTTGAATTTGCCGAAGGGAGGAATCCAGCTCCATGGCGCTGACGAGCATGTCGCCGTAGCGAAGCTTCATGCAGCCGAGATACGTCTCGGTATAGCTGATTTCCGTGCGGATGTCGACCGGCCCGTCTTCGTCGTCGGCAATGTAGCGCATCATGTCCGACAGATTGTCGCACATGGCGATGATCTCATCGTGCATTCTTTCGTAAGCCATGGCGCTGATCGTCGCCAGGGAGTTATACAGGAAATGAGGATTCATCTGGGACTGGAGCGCCGTCATCTTCGCTTGCATTTCCTGCGTCCGGGCCAGCAGCAACTGGTCAAACGAATCCTTCAACCTGGCATTCATTTTGACGAACGACGCGTGAAGCCGATCCCACTCGTTGAGGCCGCTGTTCAGCTCGGCGGCGGGGCCGGAGACGACCGACTCCAGATTCATCGACTTGATCGTTCTGTTCAGCGCGTTCAGAGGGCTTGTGATTTTCTTGGAAGCGAAATACGACAGCACGATCAGAAAAGCAAGAATGACCAGCGTGACGAGCAGCGCCAGACGGGTGAAGTGGTTCAGCGGCGCGAGCAGCGCCTTGTTGGAAATCATGACCGCCAGGTTCCAATCCGTCAGCTCGGAATGCTTAAGCGTCAGCAGCAGCTTGTCGTTCGTCTCCGGGTCGTCGAGATAGAACCGTTTGTCGAAGGAGACGCCGGAGCCCGCGCTCAGCAGGCCTTGTACGGTGAGCAGATCCTGCTCGGAATGCGAGTAGGGGTACAGGATCTCTCCCGAATTCGTATAGACCAGCACCTGTTCGAGAGAGGGGTTGTTCCGGGCCAACTGGGTGAAGCCGCCGAACACCTTGTTGTAGCTCTGCTTGACCTCCGCGATGCCTCGCGGCGCATCGTATTTATCGGAGAAATAACGAAACAGGGACAACGACGCGTTATTGGTCGCGTTAGCCGCGCCGCTCCCCGATTGCGTCAGCATCAGCACCTTCTTCTTCTTATCGCGCATGACCTCGTCGTACCAGAGCTGCTCGCCGACTTCCAGCTCCTTCTGGCTGTTGTCGAGCCCGACGCCGATCGAAAGGCCGGAAAACAGGTGGAGGTACACCTGCTGTACCGGATAAGACGGCCCGACGAGGGCGACGAGAATATCGTACAGGTCCGTCTGCGGCTTGCGGAGGGGGTTCATATTCGGTTCGTCCGGGGAGGGAGAGGCTCCCTCCGAAGCCAAGGTTTCGTATTCCACAATGCGATCCGAGATCAAATTCGAGTACAGGATGCTGACCGATACAGAGTCCAGCTTCTGCACTTCCAGATCCAATTGCTTTTGCAGCGACGCCGACAGCTCGGAGATGGCGTTGAAGGCTTGCATTTTCAGTTGGTTTGACGACCACAAATAAAACAGCGCGAAAATGATCGCGATGCCGGCCACGATAATCGAAGAATACGTAAGAAACAAAATGGAGCGGATGGAACTCGGTTTCCGGAACAACGATCGCTCACCCGTTTTCCATAAGAATTGTTACTCATTGTGCACCCATCGGGAAGGCGTTGTCAACTCCGGGAAAAATAGTACAACAAAACGCACAAACATCTGCATGGAGTGAATGGCAACGCTTAACTATAATGAAATCTGTACCAAGTGAATGCGGTTACAAAATGTAGACGAAGGGGAGTTAGCATGAAGAAAGCCATGAGCTTGTTCCTGACGCTTGGCCTGACGGGCGGGCTGCTCACCGCCTGCGGCGGCTCCGGCGCCGATCGCAATCAAGAAGCCTCGCCTCAGAGCTCCGTTGCTCCGAGCGCAAGTGCGAGCGCGACGGGAAGCGCCGCGCCGCAGAAGAGGGACGTGACGCTGTCCTATCTGGCCAGCCAGGATTGGATCAAGGATCCGGAAATGAAGCTCGCCGAGAAATTCGAAGAGCAGACGGGCATCCGTATCGATTACCAGATCGTGCCTTCGGATCAGTACTTCAACGTTCTGAAAGCCAAGCTTGCAGCGGGAGAGGCGCCGGATATTTTCGGAGGGCAGAGCGGCAAGTTCGATCTGGGCCTGCTCTACGACGTAGAGAATAACGCGGTCGACCTGTCGGGCGAGGAATGGGTGCAACGAGAGGATCCGCTGTTCATCGAGCAGGCGACGTGGAACTCTAAGGTGTACGGGCTGACGATCTGGGATCCGAGCTCGAGCTGGATCGTCGTATACAACAAGAAAATCTTCAACGACCTCGCCTTGAGCGTTCCCCGGACGTACGACGAGTTCCTTCAGGCGTGCGAAGCCATTCGGAAGTCCGGAGTTACGCCAATCTATGAGCCGGTCTCCGACGGCTGGCATCACGTACTGTGGTTTCCCGAGCTCGGCGTCCGCTACGAGGAGCAGGACCCCGGTCTGGCCGACAGGCTGATCTCCAACGAGCAGACCTTCGAGAGCTCCGCGGTGCTCGAACAGGCGTTGAATCAATTCAACGAGCTGGTGCAGAAGGGATATTTCGGCGACAACGCGCTTTCCAACACCTACGCCGACACGGAGAGAAATATGGCCGACGGCAAATACGCGATGACGGTCTACAACATCGGCTTGCCTGCCCAGATCGAGAATGCGGTTCCGGGCAGCAGCGCGGAGGATTACGGATTTTTCCCGATCCCGCTGAACGACAATCAGTCTCTGAACGTCAATCCCGCGGCGCCGAGCAAGTTCATCTCCAGCAGCTCCAAGCACGTCGAAGAAGCGAAGATGTTCTTCTCGTTCCTGACGGAGCAGGAAAATCTCCAGTACCTGCTGGACAACGAGCCGAAATTCACGGCGCTGAATTTCTCCGGAGTGCAAGCGAAATACAACGCCGAACAAAAAGCGTTCTTCGATGCATACGGGATGAAGACGGGAACCGTCTACCAGACGGCCATCAACTATTTGAATCCGCAATGGATGGACATCGGCAAGGATATGACGGCCATGATCAGCAATCAGATGACCGCGAAGGACGTCCTCAAGAGCATCGACAAGAGGCGCGCTCAGCAAGCCAAAGCCGCGAAGGACCCGAATTGGCAATAAGCACCGAGAGCGTCGAACGACGGAGAGGCTCGATTCCGGGCCTCCCGTCCCTTCATGCTTAGTTTGAAGAAGAGCGGGGAATTGAATCCATGAGCAAGCGAATGTATCCGTTTTATTTCATTGCCGCCGCATTGGGCCTCTATGTTGTTTTTGCAGTCGTCCCCAGTCTGATGGGGCTGTACTACTCCTTAACCGACTGGAGCAGCTTCACGAGAGAGATTAACTTCGTCGGCCTGGACAATTTCAAGACGATCTTCTCCAAGGATGAAAATTACATGCACGGCATTCAAAATACGCTGGTGTTCACGGTCTCCACGATCGTCCTGAAGACGGTCTTCGGCTTGCTCCTGGCCATTCTTGTAAACAAGGGGATCAAATTCAAAAATCTGCATCGCGTCATCCTCTTCATGCCTTCGATCATTCCGATGCTTGTCGTCGGGATTATATTCAAATCGGTGTTCGAGCCGCAATTCGGCTTGATCAACGAGGCTTTGCGGGCGGTCGGCCTGGAGCAATGGACCCAGCATTGGCTGACCGACATTCGATGGGCGTTCAAATCGATTATCGCGGTCGACGTATGGAAGGGCGCAGGCTATATTATGGTGATTTTGCTGGCCGGCTTGCAGGCGATCTCGCATACGTATTACGAGGCGGCCGATATTGACGGGGCAGGCGCCTGGATGAAGTTTAAGCAGATTACGCTGCCGCTGCTCATGCCGTCCTTAACGGTAACGACGGTGCTCAATCTGCTGTACGGGCTCAAAATATTCGATACGGTGTACGTGCTGACGAACGGAGGCCCGGGCTATGCGACGGAAGTGGTGTACACCCAGGTATTTAGTCAGTTCACCCTCGGGAGCTACGGCGTGGGGACGGCCCTGATTACCGTGTTGTTTATCGCGATGGCGGCGCTGGGGTATTTTGCCGTCAGGCTGATGTCCAGAGAGGAACAGACCGGATGAACATGACTAAGCGGCTTAAATCGATCCTGATGAATATTGCGGTCGGGCTGATCAGCCTCGTTTGCCTTATACCGATTTTGCTCATCGTGATTAACGGCTTCAAGTCGGCTCCCGAAGCCTCGTCCATGAGCTTTCATTTGCCAAAAACGCTGGCCTTCGACAACTTTTCCGTCGTCGTGGAGAAGGGTAAGCTGGGCCAATCCTTCCTTAACAGCCTGCTCTATTCAGGCTTGGCCTCGGCGATGTGCATCCTTTTCTCGTCCATGGCCGCCTACGCGCTGTCCCGCAACAAAACGCGCCTGAATCGTTTTCTCTTTCTGTTTATTCTGCTCGGCATTGCGCTGCCGATCAATTATTTCACGCTGATCGACGTGATGAAGTGGACGGAGCTGATCAATACGCGAGCGGGCATCGTCGTCCTGTACATGGTGACCCAGATTCCGTTCAGCGTGTTCATTCTGTACGGCTTTATCGGCGGCATTCCAAAGGAGCTGGACGAAGCGGGCGTCATCGACGGGTGCGGTCCTAAAAGGCTGTATTTCTCCGTGATCTTTCCGATGCTCCAGCCTGCGGCGGTAACGGTATTCATCCTTTCCTTCCTCAATACGTGGAACGAATTTCTGCTGCCGCTCTACTACTTGAACAGCGCGAATAAGTGGCCCATGACGTTGGCGGTATACAACTTCTTCGGACAGTTCCAGCAGTCCTGGAACTTGGTCAGCGCGGATATCCTGCTGACGATCCTGCCGGTCGTGGTCGTATACTTGCTCGGGCAGCGTTTCATTATTTCGGGTATGACCAGCGGCTCGGTAAAAGGTTGATTGAAGACGAGCTCATTCCGGAGAACCTGCATCAGGAATGAGCTTCTCTTTCGGATCAAAATGAAAACGCTGTCATTGTACGATATCGTGTCAACTTGCACGGAGGCACGTATGACTTGAACGAAACCGTCGAGTGGAATATACGCACGAAGCCATCGGGCCGGTTAGACCGGACCGATGGCTTTCTTTGTGCTCGCCAAATGGGCGATAACCGATAATCTTTAAAAATGACAACGCTTTCTTAAGAATGTTGGCTTTCGGAGCTTCCATCCCGAAAGGTACACTTAAGGCGAAGGGGGAGCAGATATGGAACTGGATACGCAGGTAACGAGAGCCGCCGGAACGAGCGTGGGGCAAGCGCAGTATTGGAAGCGGTTCAAAAAGCAAAAAACGCTGCATTTGTTCGTCGGGCTAGGCATGATTTTCTTATTGATTTTTGCCTATACGCCGATGTTCGGCATTCTTATGGCATTCAAAAATTATTCCATTTCCATGGGGATCAAGGGAATCTTTACGAGCGATTGGGTCGGGTTAAAGCACTTCGACGAGTTCGTGAACGACTACCAGTTCGGAACGATCGTTCGCAACACGCTGGTGTTGAGCTTCCTTAAAGTCATTTTCGCGTTTCCGGCTCCGATTCTGCTGGCTATTCTATTAAATGAAGTCAAGAGCTTGCGATACAAGCGTTTCGTGCAGACGATCAGCTACTTGCCGCATTTCATCTCATGGGTCGTCGTCGTCGGTATTGCCTTCGCCTTCCTGTCGACCGACGTCGGGATGGTCAACAAGGCTCTTCTTGGACTCGGCTTAATTGACAAGCCGCTGGATATTCTCACCAACCCGGACTACTTCTGGGGACTTGCGGTCGGAAGCGCCGTGTGGAAGGAAATGGGCTGGTGGACAATCATCTTTCTGGCCGCGATAGCGGGCATCAACCCGTCGTTGTACGAGGCGGCGCAGATCGACGGGGCCGGACGCCTGGCGCGAATAAGGCACATCACGTTTCCCGGCATGAAAGGCACGATCGTCGTCGTTCTCATTCTGACGATCGGAAGCATACTGGGCGGGGGGCTGGTCGGCTCGAACTTCGAGCAGGCATTCCTGTTCGGGAACAGCATCAACAACCCGACCTCGGAGATCGTGCAGACCTACGCCTTCAAAGTCGGCTTGCGGGACGGAAGATTTTCCTACGCAGCCGCGATCGATTTGGTCCAATCCGTCATCTCCGTCGTTCTGATCTTCTCCAGCAACTATATCGCCAAGAGAACGTCGGGCTCAAGTCTATTCTAAATAAGGAGGGTCGGGCATGCCGCTCAGTCAAAAGCACAAGGATCGCATCATGGATACGTTCGTCTACGCCATTCTGTTCATCATGATGCTGTCGATGCTTTATCCGTTCTATTACGTCCTGATTCTTTCCTTCAACAAAGGAACCGATTCGCTTCTCGGAGGAGTCTATCTGTGGCCGCGAACGTTTACCTTCGAGAATTACGCCAGATTTCTCGACGATCCCCACTGGTATCGGGCTTTCCTGGTGACCGTCGTGAGAACGCTTGCGGGAACCGCGCTCGGCGTCCTGTTCACCTGTCTGGTGGCGTACGGATTGTCGCATCGCGATCTGCTGTTTCGCAAAAGCTACTTCACGATCATTATTTTCGCGATGTACTTCTCCGGCGGGCTGATTCCGTATTACGTCGTGCTTCGTTCCCTCGGACTCCTGAACACGTTCGGCGTCTACGTGATTCCTTCCATGATGAGCACGTTCTTCCTGCTCATCGCCATTTCGTTCTTTCGCGAAATTCCGGTCGAGCTGAAGGAGTCGGCTCATATCGACGGGGCCGGCGAACTGGTCATTTTCTATCGGATCATCCTTCCCGTCTCGATGCCGCTGATCGCCACCATGTCGCTGTTCATGGGGGTCGGTCAATGGAACTCCTGGCTCGACTCCGCTTACTTTGTTCAATCGGAGGGGTTGCGAACGCTCGCCTTCCGGATGATGGAGGTTATCAACAAGAGCAACGCGCCGATGGACGCCATCGCCGTCGCGAACAGCGCCTCTGCGGGCGTCACCAGCTATTCGCTCCAGGTAGCGGCCATGGTCGTATCCATCGCGCCTATCGTATGCGTCTATCCGTTTCTCCAGAGATTTTTCATCCAGGGCATTATGTTGGGTTCCGTAAAGGGTTGATGGAAAACGTTAATAGGTTGCCATGATATTAAAGCGCTTGCTTTAATATAAATATCATTTGTTGGAGGGGTTACTTTGAACAGAAATAAAGGGAAGAAGACGCTGCTCCTGTCGCTGATCGTCATCATGGCGGCAACGCTGCTGTCGGCGTGCGGCGGCAACAACGACGGCAATAAGGAAAGCGCGAATGCGAATACCGCACCCCCGTCCGGGACAGCCTCCGAATCGCCTGCGAACGGTGGAAAGGTGAAGGAGCTTTCTTTGTTCATCGATATGTCCTGGTATCCGGTGAAGGAGTGGAAGGGCCCGGTTGCGGAGAAGATCACGGAGAAGACGGGCGTCAAGTTGAACGTGACGGTCGCGACCGACGACAAGCAGCTTCCGCTGATGATTGCCTCCGGCGACCTTCCGGATCTGGTGTTCACGAATGCAAACATCGACCGGTTGTCCGATTCAAAGCTGTCCTATCCGTGGAACGAGCTGATCTCGAAGTACGCGCCGGACTTCAAGATCGACGATACGAGAATCGCGATTCACACGATGGACGACGGCAATTTCTACACGGTGCGCAATGCGTTCGCGACGCAGGAGGAAATGGAGCAGAACAAATACGCGATCGGCGGCGACGGCAATCCCGGCATCGCGGTGCGCGAGGATATTCTTCAGGAACTGGGGAATCCGCCGGTCGATTCCGTGGATAATTTCGTGAAGGTTCTGGGCATGGTCAAGGAAAAGTATCCGGACATGATCCCGCTGATTATGGACAAGGACTGGATCGAGCAATACTTCCTGCAGCAGTTCGGCGTCGAGGGGCTTCTGGACGGCTGGTACGAGCGGGACGGCAAGGTGGACTACGCGATCAGACAGCCGGAAATGCTGGAATTTTTCAAGTTTATGAACCGGCTCTACCGCGACGGCTACATTCTGGCGGAGAACTTCGCCTACACGAACGATCAGATCGACGACCAATACGCGACCAGCGGCAAGGCGTTCGCGCACAGCCATACGGTCAGCATAGCGGACTCGAATAACATTAAAGTCAAAAACGCGGGCGAGTCGTTCACGTTCAAAATGCTGCCCAGCGCCTTGTCGGAGAACACGAAGGCCGTCAGCTCGGGTCTTGGCTTTGCCGGAACGTTCATCACCAAGAAAAACAAAGATCCCGAGGCGTCGATCAAGTTCCTTGAATACCTGGCAAGCGACGAAGGCAAGAAATTAACGATGTTCGGCGTCGAAGGCGAGCACTGGACCTGGAACGAGGAAGGCTATCCGGACCTGAAGTACGATTCGTCCGACGCCGACTTCGTCAACGGCAACGGCATCAAGTGGTGGTATCTGTACAACGACGGCGTTATGGAAGGCATGCTGGGATACGTGCCGGGCGCGCAGAAGACGCAGGCCTTGTTGGAGAGAAAGGCGTTCACGGTCTACAAGCCGGAGCTCGGCCTGATCCAGCTGCAGCCGGATTCGGAAGAGAAGACGATCAAGACCAAGATCGACGAGATGATCAAGAACGAGAAGGTTAAGATTTATCTGGCGAAGTCCGAGCAAGAAGCCGTGGCCAACTACGAGAGCATGGTGAAGAACGCCGAGAAGATCGGTCTGAATCGTCTGACGGATTGGGCGAATCAGACGTATCAGAAGAAGAAGGATTTGTTCAAGAAATAACAATAAGAAAGTCCGGCAGGCGCTCCTTGCGTCCCTGCCGGACTTTGCACGCTATGTCGCGGCGAATCGCTCGCAGATGAACGGAAAGGCGGAGAGGGAATGAAGCTGGAATACGACTCGCCCGGCGCGACATGGAGAGAGGCTCTTCCGATCGGCAACGGGCGGCTGGGCGCCATGGTGTTCGGAGCGACGGAGAAGGAACGAATCCAGATCAACGAGGAAACGTTGTGGTCGGGAGCGCCGCACGATTATAACCGCCCCGATGCGGGCCGCTATTTGCGGGACGTGCAAAGCCTGATTTTCGCCGATCGCGTCGAGGAAGCGGAGCAGCTGTTTCTGGACCGCATGATGGGCAATCCGGTTCATTTGCAAGCCTATCAGCCTTTCTGCGACCTGCATCTGGAATTTCCGGGGCACGGAGAGGCTAGCCGTTATCGGCGAGAGCTGGATTTGCGGCGGGCGGTGACGACCGTAACCTACGAAGCGAATGGGTGCGCGTATACCCGCGAGCTGTTCTGCTCCCGCCCGAGCGGGTGCATCGTCATTCGGCTGACCTGCGGCCCGCAGGGCAGCATTAGCGTGAACGCCTCATTGTCCAGCGTGCATCCGGATTCGGCCGCTCGTTCCGACGGCAGCGGCGCGATCCTTCTGACCGGACGGACGGGAACGCGCCAAGGTCCCCGGAACTGGAGCGCCGGCTGGGAAGGTCCGGGGCTCCGATTCGAAGGAAAGCTGGCAGCATTCTGCGACGGAGGATCGTGCAAGGCGGACGGCGGCGTCCTGAGCATCGCCGGCGCGAGCGCTATAACCCTAATTTTCTCCGGGGCGACCGGCTTCGTGAATTACCAGGACATCGAAGGCGATCCGTCGGCGATCAACGAGCGATATATGGCGCGAGTCGCCGAACGTCCGTATCGCGAGCTGCTGGATGAACACGTCGAAGACTATCGGGCATTGTACGAGCGGGTATCGATTCGGCTGGGAGGCGCCGATCCGGATGTAGGCTCCGGGAAGAACAGGCTTCCGACGAATCAGCGCGTTCGGGCGATCCGGGAGACGGAGGATCCGGCGCTGGCGGCGCTATATTTTCAGTTCGGCCGGTACCTGCTTATCGCTTCCTCCAGGCCGGGCGACCAAGCCTCCAACCTCCAAGGCATGTGGAACGAAGAGGAATGGCCGGAATGGGGCAGCAAATGGACGACCAACATTAACGTTCAGATGAATTACTGGCCGGCGGAGGTCGGCAATTTGCCGGAATGCCATGAGCCGTTGTTCGATCTGATCGACGATCTGCGCGTCACGGGCGCGCGTACGGCCGAAGCCTACTACGGCGCGCGAGGGTTCGTCGTCCATCATAATACCGACTTATGGCGAGCCGCTGCGCCGGTCGACATTCATGCGGGCATATGGCCGATGGGCGGCGTCTGGCTGGTGCAGCACTTGTGGGATCACTTCGAGTACGAACCCGACCTGGTCTTCTTGAGGGAGCGCGCCTATCCCGCGATGAGAGAGGCTGCCCGATTCGTTCTGGATTATATGGTAGAGGCGCCTGAAGGCGTCAAGTTCGCCGGTTTGCTGGTCACCAATCCGTCCTATTCGCCGGAGAACGCCTACAGGGACGATCGCGATCGCAGAAGGCATCTGACTTACGCATCCACGATGGATCTGCAACTGATACGCGACTTGTTCGAACGCTGTCTGATCGCAATCGAACTGCTGCGGGGGGACCGGGAGGACCGAGCGTTCGAACACGAAATCCGTGAAGCGCTGCGCCGGATACCCCCTTTGCAAATCGGCCGTTACGGCCAATTGCAGGAATGGCTGGAGGACTGGGACCGGCCGGAAGACACCAATGGACACGTATCGCATATGTACGGCCTGTATCCCGGCAATCAGATTACGGAAGATACGCCGGAAGTGTTCGAAGCGGCACGCAGAAGCCTCGCGCTTCGTCACCGGAGCCAGGAACGAAGCGTGGCATGGCCCGCGGCATGGCGCATTGCGCTGCATGCGCGGCTGAGAGACGGGGAGACCGCTTACGAGAGGCTCGTCGATCTGCTGGCGTGTTCAACCAACCCGAATCTTCTCAACCAGCACGATCCTTTCCCTATGCAGATCGACGCCAATTTCGGCGGAACCGCGGGCATTGCGGAGATGTTGCTGCAATGCCGCTCTCGTTACGAGAACGGCAAAGCCGAATATATCATCGACCTGCTCCCGGCCCTGCCGACGTCGTGGACGGAAGGCTCGGTCTCGGGATTGCGCGCTCGCGGAGGCTTCGAAGTAGGCATTCGGTGGGCGGGCGGGAAGCTGGTCGGCGCGGAAGTGCGTTCCCTTTACGGCAAACCCTGTACGCTGCGGTACAAGGAGAGCGCCGCAAGATGCGACGCGCCGGCCGGCGAAACGTTTCATTATGATCCGTAAGGAGATGCAAGCCGTGTTCACATCGTTCCGACTTGATGAAGTCAGGCTGACAGACGACGCCTTTGCCTCTCGCAGGGAGCTTGTCAAAGCGTATATTCGCGACTTCGACCTAGAGCGCCTGTTGCATACGTTCAAGCTTAACGCGGGAATCCCGTCGGACGCCGCGCCTTTGGGCGGCTGGGAGGCTCCCGATTGCGGCCTGAGAGGGCATTTCGTCGGGCATTTCCTGTCCGCGTGCGCCAAGTTCGCTTATGGCGACGGGGATGAAACCTTGAAGGCTAAGGCCGGCGAAATCGTCGACGTCTTGGCGCGATGCGCGCGGCCGAACGGGTATTTGAGCGCCTTCGAGGAAGAGAAGCTCGATGTGCTGGAACTCGAGGAAGACCGGAACGTATGGGCGCCTTATTATACGTTGCACAAAATCCTGCAGGGCTTGATCGATTGCAATATCTATTTGCGCAATGCCAAGGCGCTAGACCTTGCCGTCAACTTGGCTATTTATGTTCAGGGAAGATTCGAGAGGCTCTCCAACTGGAAGATCGACGGAATTCTCCGCTGTACGAAGGTCAATCCCGTGAACGAGTTTGGCGGGATCGGCGACTCTCTCTATTCGTTGTACGACGGCATCGGGGGAGAAGAGCGTTACAAGAAGGCGGCTCTCCATTTCTACGATTTCGTCAAAGGGAGAACGTTCGCCAACGGCAACAACAGTTCCCGGGCTACGGCTTGCATTCGGGGCGGAGTGTCGGAGAAAGCGGAGAATTGGGGCGGTTACGGCCGGTTGGAGGATGCGCTGACCGGCGGCGAAAGCGAAAGCTGCTGCGCGCACAACACGGAAAGAATCGTCGAGCGGCTGTTGGAATGGTCGGGGGAAGTCGAATATTTGGAGCATCTGGAATCCCTGAAATACAATGCCGTCTTGAACAGCGCCAGCGCCAAGACGGGCCTGTCCCAGTACCACCAGCCGATGGGGAGGCAAGCGCTCAAAAAGTTCAGCGAGCCGTACGACTCCTTCTGGTGCTGTACCGCGTCGGGAATCGATGCCATGAGCGAGTTGCAGAAAAATGTATGGTTCAGGAATGGTGATGCCGTGCTCCTCAACGCCTTCATTTCCTCGACGGCCGCGTGGAAGGACAGGGGAATTCGCATCGTGCAGCGGACGGACTTCCCGGACAGTCTTGCGTCCGCGCTGTTCATCGAGGCCGAAGAGCCAGCGGTGCTTCGGATTCTGTTCAGGGAAGCGGCCGTCCGGTCGGTGAAAGTTAATTCCGAAGCCATCGAGCTCCGGAGAGAAGGCGGATTCGTCTCGATTGAACGTCTGTTTCGGGACGGGGATCGAATCGACGTCGAAATCGAGGCGCCCCTGCACCTGGTCTCGCTTCCGGGTTCCGACGCCCTATCGGCTCTCATGTACGGCAACGTGCTGCTCGCCGGAGTCGGGGACGACAGACCGTTGAAGGGGCTATCGCAGCGGAATCTTCTCGAGAAGCTCGCAAGCAGGAGGATAGACGGCCGGGTGGAATTCTACTTCGAAGACGAAGAGGCGGCTAGGCCCGATTCATTCCGTTGTTCCGAGTCGAGGAGCAATCTTACTCCGTGTACAGGGATTGGTCCGGAGATTCGGCATCTTATCGCCGCTTCTCCTTCGCCGCGGACGGAAGCGCCGCCTATGAAGGCGCGACACGGTAGCCTACGATTCCCGCTCTGGAAGCAACGCGCCTCTATCGAAATTCCGATGTGCGTGGTACGGTTACGATATAGGATTCCGCGTCGGAGGGAAGTGCCGCCATGAGCATCATGCGCAAGATCGTACTGGGCTACGTGATTGTGATCTTCATTCCCGTTCTTGCTTTCGGTTATCACTATTACACGCAAATTTACGGCAACATGACCCAGCAATTCGTGGAAAGCAGGCAGAAGATCCTGGAGCAGGCCTATGCGAACATGAGAACTGACTTCGCCCGCATCCAATCGGTTCATCGGGTGATGCAGAACAATCCATACTTGACCGACTATTTGGATGGCGTATACGAGTCCGACGCGGACAGCGTCTACGCGCTGATTCGGTATATTTCCCCTCTGTACACGCAGTCTCTATACGCCAATCCGGAGATCGAATCTCTCGTCGTCTACAAGACGAAGGACCGGGTTTTGCCGATTACCAACTTGTTCCGCGATCGATCCATGCTTGATCCGCGAATCGAGGAAACCGTCTCGTCTCTTAAGGCGGGACAAGGCAGGTGGCTGCGTTCCGACACGAACGTGTCGGATCCGGATCTAGTCTACTACCAGTACATTTACAATACGCAAATTACGGAGCGGATCGGCCTGCTGGAGATCCGGGTTCGCAATAGCTTGATCCATAATTTCTATGCGGCCGCCGGCGTCGAAGCGAACTGGAAGGCGTTCCTGCTGTCCGATCAGGGCAAGCTTCTTACGGACGAGAAGCCGAAGTTGGACGACACGACGCTTCATCTCCTGCAATCGGATGATCGAGCATTCTTCATCAATCGTAAAACAATCGTTAATCAGTTGAAGCTCGAGCCGTTGGACGTTCGAGTCATCGTAACCGGACAGGTAGACGACGTATTCCGCTCCGTCAAGCAGAAGGAAGTCGTCCTCATCACGATGATCGTGCTGCTGCTGATTGCCCTGTCCATCGCCTATTACGTGCTGGCCGCCACGATTACAAAGCGAATTCTCAGATTGGCCCGGCACATGCGAACGCTGAACGACGATAACCTAAGGCAGCACAGCATCAAGAGAGGCGGCAGATTCGAAAGAGATGAAATCGGGTTCCTGACTGCCACCTACAATACCATGGTCCGGCGGATGGACGAGTTGATCAACAATGTCCATCGGGTCGAGCTTCGCAATAAGGAAGCGGCTTATCAAGTGCTGCAGGCGCAGATCAAACCTCATTTTCTATACAACACGCTCGAAACGATTCGTATGGTCGCCGAAGCCAACAACGACAAGGAAGTCGCCGAAATTTCCTTCTGGTTCGGGAAGCTGATGCGCTACAGCTTGTCGTCCGAGCGGGAAGAGACGGTGCTTGCGAAGGAAATCGAGATGGTTGCCTTCTACATGAACATCCACAAGATGCGGCTACAGAGCAGATTGACCTACGAGATCGATGTGTCTATCGACGCCGAGCGTCTGGCTTGTCCGCGCTTTCTGCTGCAGCCGCTAATCGAGAACGCGATCGTGCATGGCGCCTCGGCCGTCCTGCGCCCGGTTCATATTCGGCTGCGCGCGGTGGAGACGGAGCAGGAGGTCACGATCGACGTGACCGACAACGCCAACGGAATTCCGCCGGATAAGCTGCTCGAGCTGCATAAACGGCTTGCCAAACACGATGATCTCGGGAGATCGGACGAGACGAGCGGCGTGGGACTCCGAAACGTCAACGATCGTATCAAAACGTTCTTCGGAGGGGAGTCCCGACTTGAAGTTATCAGCGAGCCGGGCAAAGGGACATGCTTGCGCATCACCATTGCAAAAAGGACGGTGGACGGACGATGAAAGTATTGATCGTGGACGACGAGCCTTTGATTCTGAACGGGTTGGTCAAAGCGCTTTATGCCCGACGTGACGATGACGGATATTTATATGCCCGAGAAGAACGGCTTCGAGCTGATCGAGGAAGCCCGACTGGAGGGCTTGTGCGACCGGTTCATCGTTCTTACGGGCTACGACGAGTTCGCCTATGTCCGTCAGGCGCTTCGGGCGGGCGTGGTCGACTACTTGCTGAAGCCCTTGGACAAAGAGGAAATCGCCGCCCTGCTGGGACGCGTCAATGAGGAACTGCCGGCCGCGTGCGATTCCGAATACTGCCTGCATGCCGAACGGCTTCTGACCTATATGCAGACGAACTATATGGAAGATCTATCGCTTGACCATCTCGCGGACCGGATGAAGCTTCATCCCAACTATATCAGCAGCCTGTTCAAGAAAGAGACGGGGGACACGTTCGTCAATTACTTGAACGCCTTGCGAATCCGGGAGGCGCAGAAGCTGTTGCGCGCGCAGCCCCATCTGACGGTAAGCGCGATCGGCGAGCGGGTCGGCTATGACACCAAGCACTACTTCACGAAGGTGTTCAAAAAATATACGGGAACGACTGCTTAGTTTCTTGCTTATCTGTGGCGGTTACGGATATAACGTCCTGGAGGCATTCCTTCCGATTTCGTAAATTGCTTGGTAAAGGAATAAATATCCCCATAACCAAGACTAACGGCTACGTGTTTAATGGGGAGTCCGGAGAGGAGCATCATTTTGGCCTGTTTCATTAAATGTTCAATGTGGTACCGCTGAGGGGAAATTCCGGTTGTGGCTTTAAATAGCTTCCTGAAATTCTCATAGCCCATATTTACGGCTGCTGCGGCTTCCTTAATATCGTAATGGATATCATTGGCGCCGCCGATTAGTTGGCAAGCTTTTGAGATTTTATGATCATTGTGCTCTCTCTGAGTATGATGTACGCTGCCGTGCAAACGGATAATGAGTTCTTGAGCTTTCATCAGCAAATAGGGGAGCCTTTCATCTACAGCGGCTTTAAGAGAGTTAATCAGGGCGGCAAATTCATTCAAAATATCGCTTGTATGTCGTGTCGGCTGCACCTCTTGGTCGGGATTTATGATGCCTAGCGTTTTGAGGTAATGATAGACAGGATAACCTATGCTGATATAAAACTCGATCCATTCCCCATTCGGCTCGATTTCGGTGGAGTGCATACGATCAGGCAAACGTTGTACCAGATCCCCTGCTTGCATTGTAATAACGGTGCCTTCCTTTGAGATAAATCGTCCGTTGCCTTGCAGGACCAACAAACAGCTGTAATATCCGATCCTGAAGTCATACTGGGAGCGCTCTGCCGTTCTTTTTCTCATAAAGCCGCATGACAAAATGCCCTGGTCGAAATCGTCTCCGATACACCGGTATACGACATCGTTTTCTTTTATAGCATCAAAATTCATATCGTCACCGCACCTACCAAAATGGATAAATGAATTACCAAACCTAACATTTTATATGAAAACTTGTCCTTATATTATAAGGGTATCGACTTTCATAGCACAACCAATTAAGACAACTTATGAGGGGGTTATTCGAAACGTATGAAGCTGAACAGAGACTGGGAGAATCCGCATGTCGCTCACAAGAACCGTCATCCCATGCATGAGCCGTATGGAATATACGAAACCGTGGAACAGGCGCTAAGCGGCGACCGGAGAGCGTCAAAATACGTAAAATGCTTAAACGGCACTTGGAAATTTAAAACGTTTTCATCTCCGGATGTAGTAACTGATGAGTTTTATCATCCTGCATATGACGTGTCCAAATGGGATGATATCCCTGTTCCTTCCAACTGGGAGTTGTTCGGATACGGGAAACCTATATACACTAATATTAAGTATCCCTTTGCGCCGAAGGGGGCGGACTCTCATCACGAAATTCAACTGAAGCAAGATGAATTTGTTTTGAATCCGCCTTATGTGCCGGAGGATAACCTCACCGGATGTTATGTCCTATCGTTCGAAATTCCTGAACATTTTAACGGCAGAGATTTGTTTATCGATTTTGCCGGTGTGGAATCCTGCTTTTATCTGTGGTTAAACGGGAAGTTCGTCGGTTATTCGCAGGACAGCAAGCTTAACGTTTCTTTTGATATTACCGATTACATCCAAACGGGGCAAAACCTTTTGGCCGTTCAGGTGATGCGATTCGGAGCCGGTTCTTATCTGGAGGATCAGGACTACTGGCATCTATCGGGTATTTTCAGAGATGTTCTGATTTATGCAAAACCGCGAATGCGAATTCATGATTATAAAATCGAAACGCTTTTCCAGGGTGATTATGACAATGCCGAATTAGCCGTGACGGTTTATCCTAATAATCAAGCAAGCTGTTATGGGGAAGCTCACGTGCGTCTGTCTCTTTATGATCATGATCGAAAATTGGTTACGCAATTTGAGACGCCGAAGTTTGCGGATTTCAGATCCTACCTGCAAGACAACTATGTGGCGAAAGTCAAACAAACCATTAAGAGTCCCCAATTGTGGAGCGACGAAATTCCTTACCTCTATAAATTGGTATTGGAAATGATCGACCCTGACGGAAATGTCGTTGACATCGAGAGTGCAAATGTCGGCTTCCGAGAAATCAGCATCGATAACACCGGGATATTGAAAATTAACGGCAAACGTCTCATAATTCGCGGAACCAACCTTCATGCATTTTGTCCCGAAACGGGGCGCGTGGTGTCGACGGAGTATATGAGTGAGCAGATCAAGATCATGAAATCGCTAAATATCAATGCGGTAAGAACGAGTCACTATCCGCATGCCGTCGAATGGTACGACCTTTGTGATGAACTGGGCATATATGTTGTGGATGAGGCCAATATTGAGACCCATGGCATCGGCGGCCAGCTCAGCGCATCTCCCGAATGGACGCATGCTTATATGGAACGTGCAGCACGGATGGTGTTGCGAGATAAGAATCATCCCTCGATCATTCTGTGGTCCTTGGGAAATGAGTCCGGTTACGGAGCGAACCATGCTGCCATGTACGGGTGGATGAAGGAATATGATAAAACAAGATATGTTCAGTATGAGTCCTTGAATCCTCCGGCCAATATTTCCGATATCATGGCGCCCATGTATCCTCAGAAGGATTGGATCGTGGATTGCATGACGAGCAGCGATGACTTGCGGCCGTTTATTATGTGTGAATATGCGTACGCGAAAAGCAACAGCAACGGGAATTTCAAGGAATTCTGGGACCTTATTTATAAATTCCCGCGGTTTCAGGGCGGCTTCATTTGGGATTTCCAGGATAAAGCGCTTGTCCGGCATGATGAATCTGGGAACAAAAAATATGTTTATGGCGGCGCCTTCCAGGAAGAGATTATTGATTCCGCGCCCGATATGTGCCTGAACGGCATTGTATTTCCGGATTTAACGCTGAAACCGGCTGCCTATGAAATTAAAAATGTACAAGCTCCCGTCCAGATCGATTATTTTAAACGGCCTTATGATGTTCCCGGTAATAAACGTTATCGAATTTATAATCATTATACGCATCGGGACTTAAGCCACCTGGACATCGGTTGGGAACTTGTTTGCGACGGGAAGGTTGTGGAAAATGGTACATTACCCCGATTACACACGCCGGCCGGAGCTATCGAAAGTCTTCAGGTACCATACGATCCAACCAAGGTCTCTGGGGAAGCGTTCCTGAATTTTTATGCTTATCTGAACGAGGACACCTATTATGTAAATAAGGGAACCTGTATCTATGCGTGCCAGGTCGAGTTGAAAGATTCCGTATATGAAATACATACCGGGGATATTCAAAGTGGGAGCCTGGTATATGAAGAAGCTGCGAATCAAATTCATATTTATAATGAAAATACGAACGTGGTCTTCTCGAAAGAAACGGCAGAGTTCATTTCTGTCAGATACAATAATCAAGACTACTTTACGGGCGGAGCGAACAATTTCTATCGGCCGCCAACGGGGATAGACGCAGGTGTGCCTGGTGAGACGCTAAACTATGCAGATGATTGGAGAAGCCTCGGGCTGGACTCCGATCAGAAAGAGATCAAGCGTATCCGGGTATATGCAGCGCCTGCATTAGTCATCATTCAGGTTCATGTTCTTTATCATGGATGCATTGAAACACTTACGGAGTATTCGATTGGCGGTAAAGGCATTGAAATTACTAACACTGTCGTGAATAATGCTAATGTCGATACCTTACCGAGAATCGGTCTGGGCTTTACCTTCCCTGCTGCCTGGAAGAGTATCAAATGGTATGGCCGCGGGCCATGGGAGAACTATGCGGACCGTAAAACGGCTGCCTTCGTCGGTATATATGAAAGCTCTGTTGAAGAACAGCATGTTCCCTACATCGTGCCGGTTGAGTGCGGGGGAAAGGAAGATGTCCGTTATTTGTATGTGTCGGCGGATGACCGCAAGGTAAAAGTTACCTCGGCGGGTCACTTCCATTTTGACATCCATCAGTACAGCATCGGACAGTATGACAATGCCGCCTACGAGGACGAGCTTGGCACATCCGATTCTGTTTTCCTTCATATCGATTACAAACATGCAGGTCTTGGTGGAGATACTGGATGGACCAAAAATATTCACGATGAATATAAAATCGATAAGGGCATCTATGCATACAAGATCACTTTAGAGATCGTGGATTGAATAGTAGATCCTCGAAAGCGAAGGTTAGAAGTGAATTTTTGATAAAGGCACTGGCCAAAGTCAGAGGTCTTTATTGAAAGAAATTCAGAACAAGTATACGGCCGCGGACAAGGAACCTTAGGCAACTGACGATCAAAACGGCAAGTTCGAAAAGGATGAAATCGGATTCCTGACCTCTACCTACAATGCCATGGTCCGGCGAATGGACGAATTGATCAACAACGTCCATCGCGCCGAGTTGCGCAACAAGGAAGCGGCTTATCAAGTGCTGCAGGCGCAGATCAAGCCTCATTTTCTGTATAACACGCTCGAAACGATCCGAATGGTCGCCGAAGCCAACGACGATAAGGAGGTCGCCGACATTTCCTTCTGGTTCGGGAAGCTGATGCGTTACAGTCTGTCTTCCGAACAGGACGAGACGGATCTCGCGAAGGAGATCGAGATGGTCACCTTTTATCTGAATATCCATAAAATGCGCCTGCAGAGCCGATTGCCCTACGAGATCGATGTTGCCGTCGACGCCCGGCGCCTGGCCTGCCCGCGTTTCCTGCTGTAGCCGCTTATTGAAAACGGTGTCGTTCATGGCGCTTCCGCCGTTCTGCGCCCTGTTCATATTCGCTTGCAGGCGACGGAGACGGAGCGGGAGGTCGCGATCGATATTACCGACAACAGGCAACGGGATTCCGCCGGAGAAGCTTCTCGAGCTGCAGGAGAGGCTGTCCAGGCAAGACGAGCCCAGGAAAGCGGAGGAGCCGATCGGCATAGGCTTGACGAACGTCAACGAAAGAATCAAAGCTTTCTTCGGAGGAGAATCCCGGCTGGAAGTCTTCAGCGAGCCGGGCAAAGGGACCTGCTTGCGAATCACCATCGCGAAAAGAAAGGGGACGGACGATGAAGATCCTGATCGTGGATGATGAACCCTTGATTCTGAACGGCTTGGTTAAAATCGTCCGGGAAGTCGCGCCGACCGGTACGGAAATACGCGATGCATTGAACGCTCCCGAGGCGCTGGAGACGATGAAGGGCTATATGCCGGACGTGACGATTACGGATATCAACATGCCGGAGAAGAACGGCTTCGAATTGATCGAAGAAGCCAGGCTGGAGGGGCTGTGCGATCGTTTTATCATCCTGACCGGCTACGACGAGTTCGAATACGTCCGTCAGGCGCTCCGCTCGGGCGTGGTGGATTATTTGCTGAAGCCCTTGGACAAAGCGGAGATTGCGGCTTTGCTCGGACGAGTCAAGCAGGAGCTGCCGGCAGCGTCCGATTCGGAATACAGCCGCCATGCCGAACGGATTCTGGCCTATATGCAGGCGAATTACATGAACGATCTGTCCCTGGACCACCTCGCGGACCGGATGAACCTGCATCCGAATTATATCAGCAGCCTGTTCAAGAAAGAGACGGGGGACACCTTCGTCAATTACTTGAACGCGCTGCGGATCCGCGAGGCGCAGAAGCTGCTGAAAACCCAGCCTCATCTGACGGTATGCGCCATCGGACAGCAGGTCGGCTACGACACCAAGCACTACTTTACGAAGGTGTTCAAAAAATACGCGGGCACTACCCCGGGCGCATACCGGGAGGGGGAACAGAGGGAGGAAAATGAACCGTGAACGATCGAATTTGGCGGCGAGTAGCGATGATGTCAGAGCAAAGCCCCGGATACGAAGACAGGCTGATCTACCGTTCCCCTGCCAGGCAGTGGGAGGAAGCGCTGCCGATCGGCAACGGCCGCCTGGGAGCCATGATATTCGGCGAGCCCCGCGCGGAGCGGGTGCAATTAAACGAGGATTCCTTGTGGCACGGAGGAGCCAGAGATCGGCATAATCCGGATGCCTTGGCGAACTTGCCGGAAATTCGCAGACTCGTCCTCGAAGGCAGGCTGCGGGAGGCCGAGCGGCTTGCTGCAATGGCCCTGACCGCCATTCCGGAAACCCAGCGCCATTACGTCCCGCTGGGGGATTTGTTTCTGAACTTCGAGCATGACGCGGACATTGCGGATTACGAGCGGCAGCTCGATCTGTCCGAAGCCGTCGTTCGAATCTCTTACACGGCGGGAGGGGCGAGGTACGGCCGCGAAATCTTCGCGAGCTTCCCGGACGGGGCGATCGTCATCCGGCTGACGGCCGACGCCTCCGGCCGAATTTCGTTCACCGCCAGAATGGGCAGGGAGAGGTTCCGCTACGTCGACCGTATTCGCGCGGAAGACGGGAATGCTCTGGCGATGACCGGCGACAGCGGCGGAGGCGTCCGGTACTGCGGCGCGCTCGTCTGCAGGACGGAGGGAGGAACCGTGCGCACGATCGGGGAGCATCTGGTCGTCTCGGAGGCGGACGCCGTCGTGCTGGTCGTGACCGCGGCGACGAATTTTCGCGAACTGGACCCGGAGGCGGCGGCGCTCGACAACGCCCGGCGCGTTGCCGCCGCATCCTATTCGGAGCTGCTTGCTTCGCACATGGCGGATTATCGCTCCCTGTTCGACCGGACGAGGCTGCGTATCGGCGCTGCGTTCGCCCAGAGCGAGGAGGAAACCTCCAAGCGACTAGAGAATGTCAAAGCGGGACGCGATGACCCCGGTCTTGCGGCGCTGTACTTCCACTTCGGCCGGTATTTGCTGATCGCCTCGAGCCGGCCCGGGTCGCTGCCCGCGAACCTGCAGGGGATCTGGAACAAGGACATACTCCCGGCCTGGGACAGCAAGTTTACGATCAATATCAACACGCAGATGAATTACTGGCCGGCCGAAAGCTGCCATCTGGCCGAATGTCATCTGCCGCTCTTCGATCTGATCGAGCGGATGGTGCCGAACGGGCGCCGGACCGCCGAAGCGATGTACGGCTGCCGGGGAAGCGCCGCGCACCACAATACGGACATCTGGGCGGACACCGCGCCGCAGGATCTCTGGATGTCCTCGACTTATTGGCCGCTCGGACTGGCCTGGCTGTCCCTCCATCTGTGGGAGCACTATCTCTTCGGCCGGGACGAGGCGTTTCTGCGGCGCGCCTATCCGATCATGAAGGAGGCGGCCGTCTTCCTGCTGGATTATATGGTCGAGCTTCCAGGAGGCGAGCTCGTCACCTGCCCTTCGGTCTCCCCGGAGAACGAATACAGGCTATCAAGCGGGGAGACGGGCGTGCTGTGCTATGGTCCGTCCATGGACAGCCAGATCGCCAGGGAACTGTTCGAGGCTTGCCTCTCCGCAGGAGAGCGTCTGCAAGCCGATGACGACGTTTTGGACGAGCTGCGCCGGGCGAGCGACAAGCTTCCGCGACCCCGCATCGGGCGGCACGGTCAACTGCAGGAATGGTACGAAGACTACGAGGAGGTCGAGCTTGGGCATCGTCACATCTCGCATCTGTTCGCTCTGCATCCGGGAACCCAGATTTCGCCGGAGGAGACGCCCGAGCTCAGCGCGGCTGCGCGCCGCACGCTGGAGCGCCGTCTTTCGCACGGGGGAGGACATACCGGCTGGAGCAGGGCATGGATTATCAATTTCTGGGCCAGATTGCGGGACGCCGAGGAAGCAAATGCCAACCTGACTGCCCTGCTGGCCCACTCTACGCTGCCGAATATGCTCGACAACCATCCGCCGTTTCAGATCGACGGCAACTTCGGCGGCACGGCGGGCATCGCCGAAATGCTGCTTCAAAGCCACCGGGGGACGATTCATTTGCTGCCCGCTCTTCCGAAGGCTTGGGCGAGCGGGGAGATCCGGGGGCTTAGGGCGCGAGGAGGCGTTACGGTAGATTTAGTTTGGGAGGACGGTCGAATTCAACAAGCCGTCCTGCGGCCGGATCGCACAGGAACCTATCGCATTCGCTGCGACCATCCCGTGTGCCTGCAGGCGGGGGGCCTTGCCGGAGAACCCCGGTGGCTTGACGGGAACCAACTGGAGCTCGACGCGGAGGCCGGGGCGGCTGTCTTGCTCCAAGCGCGCTGTTAGCATGAGATATCCAAGCTGAGAAATCGATGGACAAGGAGCGAGCGGAATGAACATCGTAAAGCAGGGCTATAATCCCTATCTGCCGTCCTGGGAATACATTCCCGACGGAGAGCCTTACGTCTTCGACGGACGAGTATACGTGTACGGCTCTCACGACCGCTTTAACGGTCATGCCTACTGCCTGAACGATTACGTCTGCTGGTCGGCGTCCGAAGGAGACTTGTCGGATTGGCGCTACGAAGGGGTCATTTACCGGAAAACGGCCGATCCGATCAATCCGGACGGCAGCATGTGTCTATACGCGCCGGATGTGACGGTCGGACCCGACGGGCGTTATTATCTCTACTATGTTCTCGATAAGGTCCCGATCGTATCCGTCGCCGTTTGCGACACTCCGGCTGGCGAATATGCCTTCTACGGGTACGTCAAATATGCGGACGGAACCCGGCTCGGGGAGAGGGACGGCGACGAGCCGCAGTTCGATCCGGGCGTAGTGACGGAAGGGGACGTTACGTATTTGTACACCGGCTTCTGCGCCATCGGCGACCGGAGCCGAAGCGGCGCGTGGGTCACGGTGCTGGGGCCGGACATGCTGACCGTAGTCGAGGAGCCCGTCGTCGCGATCCCGAGCGAGCCGTACAGTCAAGGCAGCGGATTCGAGGGGCACGAGTTTTTCGAAGCGCCGTCCATACGCAAAAGAGGGGATCTCTATTACTTGATCTATTCCTCGGTCGTCATGCATGAACTGTGCTATGCCACGAGCCGCTCTCCGACGCGGGATTTCGTCTATCGGGGGGTGATCGTCAGCAACAACGATCTTCATATCGATACTTACAAGCCGTCGGACAAGCCGATGTATTACGGAGGCAACAATCACGGCAGCATCGTGGAAGTCGGCGACGTGTGGCGCATTTTCTACCACCGGCACACCAATGGCGCCAACTTCAGCAGGCAAGGCTGCATCGAGCCGATCCGGTTTCTTGAGGACGGTACGATTCCCCAAGCGGAGATGACCTCGTGCGGCCCGAACGGAGGCCCGCTCGAAGGGCGGGGCGAGTATCCGGCCTATATCGCCTGCAATCTGTTTTGCAAGGACGAAGCGCTCTACACCGGCTCGCCGGGAGAATGGATGGACAGCCGTTTTCCGAAAATCACTCAGGACGGCCGGGACGGGGACGAGGAGCTCGGCTATATTGCCAATATGCGGGATTCGGCGACGGCCGGCTTCAAATACTTCCGTTGCTCCGGGATTCGCAAGGTAAAGATCAAGACGCGCGGCTATTGCCGCGGGGCTTTCGAAATCAGAATCTCCTGGAACGGACCGGTTCTTGGAAGGATTCCGGTCGTTTTTACGAACGTATGGAAGGAATACTCGGCAGATCTCGTCATTCCGGACGGGGTGCAGGCCTTGTACTTCACTTATACGGGCGAAGGCGGCGCGAGCCTGGCTTCGTTCGCGCTGGAATAATTCCAACGGAGTCGGCGCCGGAGGAGAACTAAAGGAGAGGGAAAAGATGCAGCTTTACGCAGTAAAGTTCGGCGAGTCGCCATTCAAATCCAAGTACGTCTTTCGCGATGCAAGCGTCAACGAGCCTATGCGCATTCCATGGTCCTATTACGTCGCCCGCTATCGGGGGAAGAGCATTTTATTCGATGTCGGATTTCGAGACCCTCAGACTGCGGAAAAGTGGGGAATCGAACTGATCGATGTCGAAGCGGAAGTCGCGAGCGCTGTCGACCTGAACTCCATCGATATCATTTTTATTACGCATAGCCACTTCGATCATATTGACAATATCGATCGGTTTCCCGACGCGCAAATCATTATTGGGTGTGATGAATACGAGTATGCTTTGCAGAATGCGAGTCTATCCGTAAGAGAGAGGCTGCTTCAAAGCAACGTATTGACCGTGAAGGAAGCTGAGCTGTTTCTGGATACTTTCCAGTTCGAGGTCGTTGGGGGGCACACTGTCGGTTCATCCGTCGTTTATTTTCAGCATGACGGCGCGAATTATGCGATTACCGGAGACGAATGCTATGTGGCCGAAAATCTGACAGCCCGGAGACCGATCGGCATATTTTCCAATACGGAGAAAAACGAGGCCTTTCTTAAGAAGGCTCATGGGATGGGGGTTATTCCGCTGCCCTTTCACGATCCGGGCATATTTCATACCTACAAGAAAGTAACAGAGAATATGGTTCAGATCATTTAGACTGGGAAAAAGGGACCAAGTCCGCGCTCAATTGCGGGTTCGGTCCTTTGCTCTTCGGTAACCGATCAAACGGATACACATAACCAAGGTGCTATTGATAACCTCCGGTTCGGATGTTAATCTAGGTTACTGTAAACGGTTGCATTCGAGGGAGAGGGATTCCATGTATCGCGTTCTGCTCGCGGAAGACGAACTTCTGGTAAGACTCGGACTGAAAAATTCGATCGATTGGCAGAAATACGGCATGCAGGTGGTCGCGGACGTCCCTAATGGCGAGGAAGCTTGGAGCGCGTATGAGAAATTCCGGCCCGAAGTGGTCATTACGGACTTAAGAATGCCGATCATGGGCGGAATCGAGCTGCTAACCAAGATCAGGGGCGTTAGTCCGCATACGAGGCTGCTTATTCTGACTTGCTTGGAGGAGTTCGAGCTTGCCAAACAAGCGATGTCGCTCGGAGTCAGCGGATATGTCGTCAAGCAAAGCATGACCGCCGAGGAGATGGAAGAGATCCTTGCCAGACTGCGCGGCGAGCTTGACGCCGCTTTCCCGGATTCGTCCCCGAAGGCGTTCGCCACTCGAACGGATATGGAGGTCCTAAAGGAAAATCTAATCAAGGATTATTTATTCCTTAGCAAGTATTCCGACGAGGAGTTCGCTCGAAGGGCCAAGGAGCTGGAGCTGAATCTGAGCCCGCGGAATTTGACCGTCTGCGCGATGGAGATCGGCTCCTTCGAGCGCTTAAGAGAGAAGTTCAAGGACGACAACGGCCAATTGATCCGCCTTTCGCTCATGAACGTGCTGAACGAGGTTATCCATATTTACGGGCGCTGCGAAGCTTTTCACGACTTGGAGAACCGTTATGCGATTTTGTACAGTCATCCCGAGGCGACCGGGGAGAAGGAGGCTGAGGAAACGCTGTTCCGAATGACGGCTCATCTGCGCAGGGTGATGAACACCTACTTCAACGTGCCCGTCACTTTCGGAATTAGCGGCAAGCAGAACGTCTTTCAGGGGCTAAAGCGGCAATACTACGAAAGCTTGGAAGCCTTGGAACGTTCCTTTGCCGAAGGGATCGGTCGCGATTACGTTTGGGGGAGGGGCTTATTGTCGGTGCTCCCCGCGGGATCGCGGGATAGACTGCATAGACTGGCCGATGCGTGGGCGACGGCTAACGAGAAATACAGCACGGAATTCGCCGGGAACATCGCAGATTTCTTGAACCGAGATCAGTACCGGTCGAGACCGGAGGCGCTAAAAGCATTTATGCAATGGCTGCATGCGCCCGTACTGGCGTTGCGCCTGGCGGGCGAGGAGATGACGGCGCTATGTTCAACGTACGCCCAGCGTCTAAGCGGGGCGAAGACGCTCGACGATATGGTCTCGCTTCTCGAAACCTACGCTGCCGATACGCTCGATTTGCTCGCGGCCCGACAGCGTAAGAGTGGGCCGATTACCCGGGCGCTCCGATACATCGAGTCCCGGTATACGGAGGATCTTTCCTTGCAGCAGGTCGCCGATTCGGTGTCGATGAACGCGAATTATTTCAGCACACTGTTCAAGAAGGAAATGAAGCAGAATTTCGTCGACTATTTGCTGCAATATCGCGTGGAGAGAGCCAGAGAGCTGTTTCTCAATACAAGTCTGAAGGCCTACGAAATCGGAGAACGGGTAGGCTTCGTCAACACAAGCCATTTCAGCCGCGCTTTCAAAAAGGTGTGCGGCATGAGCCCACGCGAATACCGCAAGCAATGGGACGGAGGGGCGGAGGAGGATGACCGGCCTGAACACGATCTTTAAGCGGCCCAGGCGAACCGGAAGGAGGCGAAGCCTAAGGTTTCAACTTCGGCTCTCCTTCATCTTGATTACCTCGATCGCATTAGTGCTAAGCGCGCTGCTAACCTATTTCGGCGTTCTGAGCATTCTTGAGAAGAAGACGAACGAATCCACGATGCAGTATTTTCTGCAGGCGGGGGATTCCGTGAACGAGTTCCGCGAGGAAATCGATAAAATGACGAAGCAGCTGCTGATCGACTCGAAGATCCAACAATTTCTCGATAACGATTTGAAGGATACCCCAAGCCAAATTCAACTGCACCGCGATCTCATGGAAGAAATGGACGCTTACTTACGGACTTACGACTATTTGGATTCGATCTATCTCTATGCCGAGGACGGAAGGGCGATCGGAGTCGCGGGTCAGAAGACGGCTTTGCTTCGCGACGCCGCCAAGCAGGGGAGCTTCTATTCATCCGATCTTCATCGGGAATCGTTGCGTTCGGGTTTGCGGAAGACGTATCCCAAGCTCGTCTGGGCGGGAGCGAACCGCCGGGAGGATTTCGGCGAGCAGGCGCTGCCGGGGGAGGAGAAAGCGGGGGACCGGAATCTCGTAACCGCCGCTCGTTCCGTCAAATCGTTATACCAATCCCTTCCGACTGCGATCATGCTTCTGAACGTCAAGGAAGAGAAGCTGTTTTCGCTATACAACAACTTGAGATCCGGGCTGAACGGACAAATCTATCTGTGCGATGCCGACGGGCGGATGATCTCGCACGCGGACAAATCCCGGCTGGGCGCGAGCAGCGAGGCGTGCGTTCGGATTCCCGAGGGCACGGAGAGCGGCAGCGTGAAGGGAAAAGACGAACAGATCGTATTCTACCGCATTCCGGCCACGGAATGGACGATGGTCAAAGAGGTGCCGATCCATGAGCTGATCGGGGATATTCTGAACTTGAGATTTCAACTGTTCTGGATCGTGGGCGCGTGCTTTGTCGCCGCGTTCGTCGCTGCCGCGCTATGGATTCGCAAAATCACGAAACCTCTGAACAATCTGATGGATGCGATGGGGCGGGTCGAGAAAGGACAACTGGAAATCGTCCTGGACGATCGAGATTTGAACGAGTTCGGCCGCTTAAGCGGCGGATTTAACCGGATGTCGCGCGGAATCAAGCAGCTGATCGAACGAAACCGGGAAGCGGAGAAGGAGAAAACGAAAGCCGAAATCCAAATGCTTCAGGCCCAGATCAACCCGCACTTCCTCTTCAATACGCTAAACACGATCAGGTGGATGTCCGTCGTCAGCAAGTCGGACAACATCACGAAGAGCATCACGGCTTTGAGCAATTTGCTAAGGCCTATTTTCAAAAGCACGGCTCCTTTATGCACATTGCAGGAAGAGTTGGAATACGCGGAGTATTACGTCACGATTCTGAACTACCGTTACGGCGAAGGCATCGAAATCAAATTCGAGGTTTCCGAGGAGGCTTTGCCCTGCATGGTTCCGCGCTTCTTCCTGCAGCCGTTGATAGAGAACGCCGTTCTGCACGGCTTCGAGAGAACGGGGTACACGGGGACCATTCGAATTGAGGCGGAACGATTGCGCTCCGACTTGACCGTTCGCGTCGTTGACGACGGCCAAGGCATGACGGAAGAGCAGTTGTCCGGCATTCGGCGATGGATCTCGGAGGACGAGGCCGAGCGGAATCCCGTCTCCTCCGAATCCCCCGAATCTTCCGAATACGGAATCGGCCTCAAGAACGTCCACCGCCGGATCCGCTTGAACTTTCCCGAGTCTCCGGGCCTCTCGATTATCCGCTCCGCAAGCGGCGGGACATGCATCGAAATCTCCATTCCGGTCGCCGAAACCTGAATTCCGGCAAATAAATCCGAATAACGGAACACTTCTTGAAGGCCGACCAGCCGACTCGACCCCGAATCCGAAAAACGAGCATGTTTTTCGGATTCGGGGTCATTTCGCTGCGGCCTTTTTGCTCTTATTCTAAGGCATAGAAAAGGCAGAGCAGATAGAGGAGGAGAGAGTTTGGAGGTCAAGACGGCGTCGCGGCTGCCTGGAGAGAGAACCAAAAAAAGAAAATACAGCATGAAGCTGCTGTTAATGGCGCTTCCCTTTCTTGTGGCGGTGTTCGTGTTTTATTACGTCCCGCTATTCGGGTGGGTATACGGCTTTTACGATTACAAGCCGGGAATTCCTCTTAGCGGATCGGAGTTCGTGGGACTGAAGTATTTACGAATCGCGTTTACGGAGCAAGGGGCGGATCTGGCGCGCGTGTTGAAAAACTCGCTCGTCTTAAGCTTCTTGGGCATTCTGGTTTCCCCGGCTTACGTTGCGTTCGCCATTCTGCTGAACGAGATGAGGGGAAAATGGTTCCGTAAATGGGTTCAAGTGACGACGACGCTGCCGAATTTTATTAGCTGGGTACTCGTTTATTCCGTGTTTTACGTGTTCTTCGCCGTATCGGACGGCGTGGTCAACCAGGTGCTGCTCAAGCTGGAGTGGCTGAAGCAGCCGTTCAACTTCTTGGGCAATAGCGATATCGCCTGGGCCTTCCAGACGATGGTCGGGTTGTGGAAGGGGCTCGGATGGGGAGCGATCATCTACCTGGCCGCGATCGCGGGCATCGACCAGGAGCTTTACGACGCAGCCAAGGTCGACGGCTCCGGCCGGTTTCGCACGATCTGGCACATTACCGTTCCCGGCATCATGCCGACGTTCGTCGTCCTGCTGCTGCTTAACGTAAGCAACATGCTAAATAACGGCTTCGAGCAGTACTACGTGTTCTATAACGCCTTGGTCGCGGACAAATTGGAGGTCATCGACTATTACGTCTACCGGGTGGGGCTGGAGACGAACGATTTTTCCTACTCTACCGTGCTGGGCATGTTCAAGACGATTGTCAGCGTGACCGTCCTGTTCTCTGTTAACTGGATCGCCAAAAAAATTCGCGGGGAAAGCATCATCTAACCGTAGAAGGGAGCATGATCCGATCATGAGACGCGAGCGATTTCTCGACTTCTCGTTCCATACGTTAAACACCGCATTTTTCGCGTTATTCGCATTATGCTGCATTTATCCGTTCTACTATATCCTGATCAATTCCGTGAGCGATCCGATCCAGATGGCCAAAGGCATCTATCTCTGGCCCAAAGGCTTCAGCCTTACGGTCTACCGCGAAATGCTGAGCCAGAAGACGATCTCGGTTTCCTTCTGGATTTCCTCATCGCGGGCCGTGCTCGGAACGATTTTGACCGTATTCAGCTGCGCGCTGTTCTCTTATCTCATCACGAAGAAGGAGATGCCCCTTCGGAAAACGATCTACCGCTTCGTCGTCGTAACGCTGTATTTGAACGCGGGATTGATTCCGTGGTACCTCACGATGAAGACGCTGGGCTTGAAAAACAATTTTTTGCTTTATGTTTTGCCTTCCTTGATCGTCGGTTTTTTCGTCATCCTGATGAAAACGTTCATCGAACAAATCCCGGCGGCGCTGGAGGAAGCCGCAGTCGTCGAAGGCGCCGGCTATTGGACGGTGTTTGCGAAGATCATCTTCCCGGTATCCCTCCCGATCGTCGCGACGATTACGGTGTTTAACGCGGTCAACCAGTGGAACTCCTGGATGGATAACCTGTTTCTGGTTAATGATCCAAGCTTGCAGACCCTGCAGCTTACGCTGCTTAACTTTCTGAAGCAATCGGAAGCGCTTGCCCAGGAGACGACAAGGAGAATGCTTGGCAACCAAACGACACAGCAGGTCATATCGCCGCAGAATGTCAAAATGGCGATCACGATGATCGTCACGGCGCCGATTCTTCTGATCTATCCGTTCATGCAGAGATACTTCGTCAAGGGCATCATGCTGGGCGCCGTGAAAGGCTAAGCGAGATATGCAGAGTCCCGAAGTTCAAGGACTTTCGTATATAATTACATTCATTGGAGGGTCATAATCGATGGGCGGTATCAAAAGAAAAAGGCATTCGGCGTTAATCGCGACATTGGCGCTGGCGGTGATGGCGGGTTGCACGAACGCGGGAGAGAACGCACAGCCGTCTTCGTCTCCGGCTGCTGCCGGGGCAAGCGCGTCCGCTTCGCAACCGAACCAGCAGGCGGAGAAAGAGCCGGTCACTCTAAAACTGACGAGCGACAACGCCTTGTTCATGTCGACGTTGGCTCCAGGCGCGCAGAGCGACCCGGTCATGGAGGAAATTCGCAAGAAGACGGGCGTTACGCTGGAGCTGGACACGCAGACGGACGACAAGAAGTTCAACTTGATGCTCGCCGGCGGAGATCTTCCGGATATCATCGTACTGCAAAATTCGCCGAAATACTTAAAGCAGATCATCGAGGGCAATCAAGTCATTCCGCTCGACGATCTGATCGCGGAGCACGGGCAATCGATTCTGAAGGAATCGCCTTCGAAAATCGAGATCAGCAAGAAGTTTTTCAGCAACGGCACCGGCAAGCTGTACGCCATTCCCGGCATCGCCAGCCAGAAAGGACCTCAATATAAGTACGCGAACCATACCTACAACATTCGCTGGGATTATTACAAGGAGCTGGGTTTCCCGGCCGTGAACAATCTCGACGATTTCTTGAATCTGCTCGCGGAGATGCAGCAAAAGCATCCGAAGAACGAGCAAGGGCAGCCGGTGTACGGCATGGCGCCGCTGTTCGATTGGGGACTCGTTCCGTACGAGATGTTCGACCGCTTGTTCGGCCGGATTAATAAGAACAACATGTTCGTCTATCTGGAGCCGGGAACGTTCAAGCCGGCAGGGGGCATCCTGGATCCGAACGTCGCGTATTGGGACGGAACGAAGTTTTACCGCAAGGCCAACGAGATGGGCTTGCTCGATCCCGACTCGTTCACGCAGAAATACGAGAATTTCACGGAGAAGGTCAAGGCCGGCCGGGTCCTGCTGTCTCCTTGGAGCTGGGCCGGCGTGGACGAAGCGAATGCCGCTCTGGCCCAAGAAGATCCTTTGAAGGGCTGGGAGCCATTGCCGGTGCCGTCGGGACAGACGGTATACTTGGGCGAATTCGGCACGAACGGATTTTCCAATCGCCTGATCATGATCTCGAAAAACAGCAAGCATCCGGAACGGGCGATGGAGTTGATCGATTATCTGCAGTCCTTGGAAGGTTCCAGGCTCATTCAGAACGGCATTCAGGGCAAGGACTGGGATATCGCGGACGGCAAGCCGCAATGGAAACAACAGACGCTCGACGCGCGGAAGAGCGACCCGAATTTCGCGCAAACGACCGGCATCGGATTGTACTGGAATCTCGCCGGCTTTGTCGACAACTATCCGGATCCGGAATACGGCATACCGATTAACTTTACGAATACGGCGGACATCTGGAAAACGCAAATGACCGATCTGGATAAAGACTACTCCGAGCATTACGGCGTCTCTTATCCTGGCGAGCTCGTAGAGAAGCGCGTTCAGGCCGGCGAAATCAAAACGATCTACTACGATATGGACAACGAGCTCGGAACGGATGCCAGCATGCCGGACGACATTAAGCGAATCGAAACCAAGGTGACGGATTACTTGGTCCGCATGGCGCCTAAGCTGATCTATGCCGCGAACGGAGAGGAATACGATTCGATTCAGGCGACGATGATGGACGAGCTGAAGAAGATGGACGCTCAACGGGCGATCGATTACTGGATGACCAACATGACGAAGGCATCGGAAACGTATGCAGGGCTCCAAAAATAAAACAAGGCGGCTAACGGTTTATCGGGGAGACGCAAGTCTCCCTCACTTAATCCAGCTAAGGGAGAGGATTGCGATGAGAGTCGGCGGAATCGGATATGTCGCGGTATTGGCATTGTTGGCGGCGTTAACGTTTGGAGCGGGCAGCGCGTATGCCCAGGAGGAGACGATCTCAGACGATCGGTTTACTTTCTCGGGCGGAGCGGCGAGGACGTCGGATGCTTCCGTGCCGGATGGCTACTCGGCACATATGCTCAACGATTCGGCGGACTGGAAGATTCAATACCGGAATTGGGACTTCGGAACGCTGCGACCGGGTGTTTTATACGACGTATACGTCAAGGTCAAAGTCGCGCACACGGTACCCAATCCGACCGGCAATGCATTCAAAGCGGGCGTTTACGATCTGACGAACGAGAGCAGCGTTCTGCCTGAGCGAACGATTGCGGCGGCCGAAACGGTGAACGGGACGTGGCAGGAGATTAAGATCGGAACGTTCGCTCCGAACTCCGGCGTGAATTCGCTGAGCTTTTATGTCGGGGGCACGGCTAATGCGGGGCAAGTCTCCGATATTTATGTAGACGCTTTCACCTTTAAGGAGCATCGGAATTATTCAATCGAAGACAATCTCTTCTATAAGTTTAACGGCGCATCGCTTGTTTCCGACGAAATGACTTCCGATCATAGCGCCGCCAGAATGGCCAACGGACCGGGAACGGGATGGAACCTGCAGGCCAAAGTCGACGGGACCCGCATCGAAGCGGGTAAAACCTATAAGATCACGGCCGGCGTGAAGCCGGAGCGTTCCGACTGGAAGACGTCCTCCGGCGACCTTTTCGGCTATTTGGTGTACAATCTGACGACGAGCAGCTTCCTGGTGAATCCAACGATCGTCGATTCTGCGACTTTTCCGAAGGTGTATTACTTCCATCAAGTGCAGATCGGTTCGATTACGGTCGATCCTTCTCACGACGTTCGCGTTTGCTTCTTCCCGGTCGATAATGCGGCGAATTTCCCAGCGATCAGGGTGGACAGCGTGACGTTGACCCAGCAGCCGGAAGACGAAAGCTATGGGAAGTCTATCCATGCTTATCCGTATAAACTATCTCCGGCCAACGGGGACGGGCTGAACGATACGACTCAGATCTCGTATACGTTGCCGTCGCCCCAGACGGTGGGAATAACCGTACAGCGCTTGTCGGATCAGGCGACGGTCAGAACGCTGACGACTCCGGCCCTTCAATCCGGAAGCCAATCGGCGGTTTGGGACGGGAAGAACGATAACGGCCAATACGTCGACAACGGCTTGTACGTCGTTCGCGTCGGCAACGGCACGACAGACGCGCTCCGTACGAACGTGCAGGTAATCGACGGCGTCGCGTTGTCGGATTCCCCGAATCCGATCAAGAACGACGTGCCGAAAGGGATATTTTACGAAGCCGGGGCGATTCCGTATGACGTAACGGACGCGGCGAATTACTTGAACGATACGTTCGCGGACATTCATCAGCTTGGGGCGGACACGGTTTATCTCGCCAATTGGCACGCCAAGCCGGCGGCGGTGTATGCCGAAACGTTGAGCAAAGCCGCGCAAAATCAAATCAAGGTCATCGGGCTGCCGGATGCGTACACGTTATTTAATGAAACCTTGTATAACGACGAGCAGGCGATGTACGCGCAGATCGGCGAACTCGTCTCGCCTTATATGAGCGATACCGCCTTATACGCCTATTATTTGGCGGACGAACCGGGCAACGATTTGAAATTGGCGGACAATCTGAAGGACATCAAGCGGATGATGGAGACGATCGACCCGAGCCGGCCCGCTCTAAGTACGTATATCGGGCTCGATCGTTTACCTTTGCATTATGACGCGCAGAAGCCGCACGTCATGAACATCGATCCGTACGGCGTTAGAGAAGGCAACGCGATCGGCGATTTTACCAGCATTTATCATTATCCCGGGTTTACTTTCGAGACTTATATGGACTTCGCTTCCTATCAAGTCCGCAAAGACTTGGAGGACGATGCGCCGATGTGGTCGATTCTGCAGACGAACGAATCGACCGGCTGGCTGCGGAATCCGACCGCGGAGGAAATCCGCGCGATGACGTACGGGGCCATCGGACACGGGTCTAAGGGCTTCAGCTACTTCGTGTACCAGACGGAGCTCGATTGGACCGGCATCGTCGACGAACATTACCAGCCGGCGGAGGACTACGTTACCGTTCAAACGCTGTTTAGCGAGATCGAAACGCTGAAGCCGACGATCCGGAAGATGAAAAGAATCGCGAACGTCGCGACGGCTTCGGGAGGCGGGAACGCAGCTTACGCTACCGCCGACGTCACAACCCATCTGGATACGGAGACGGGCGACAAATATCTGGTCGTCGTGAATCACGATTGCCTGAGCCCGGCGAACATTAGCCTATCGATCGACCGGGCGGCGCTCGGAATGGACATTACGGCGGTTACCAACATGCTGGATCAAGCAGGGGTCGCGTTCACGGCGACTCCGACCCACTACGTCATCAGCAATCTCGGCTTCGCGCCCGGCGACGGCAAAGTCCTGAAGCTGACGAGGGACGCCGCGCAAGACGTCTACGTCGGAGAGGATGCTGCGTTCCACGTCAACAACGGCGCGACGAAGGAGCAGATCGACGTATCGGCAGGCGACGGCAAGACGGCGAAGCACGCGGTGACGTCGTCGAGAACCTGGAACTTCCAATGGTTCTGGGATCCCGCCGAATTAACTCCCGGCGCGACGTACGATTTATACGCGAACATTAAAATTCAATATGCGACCGACATGTACAAGGACGGAAACGGAGTCGATAGGAACTTCGAGCCGACGGGGGACGCCTTTTCCTACGGAGTCTACGACGTGACCGCGAATACCTATCCGGTCCCGGAAAAACGAATGTCCGCCTCTGGCATGGAGAATATGTTCTGGCATACCGTCAAGATCGGAAGTTTCGTGCCTTCCCAGACGAATAGCCAAGTCGTCTATATTATGCCATGGGACAATCCAGGCAATGTCAAGGAGGTCTACGTGGATAAGTTTTATTTCGTGAAACGATAAGATTAACGGGTAGCAACAGCTCAAAGGGCTGGCCTATAAGTCAAGCAAGTTGCTCTAAAGATAATCGCTGATAAAGGTTCAAGGGGTATGTATCTCCTTCCGATGCTATACGCTCATGAAATCTGAATGGGGAAACCCGTGACGAGGTAATTTCAGGAGCGTATGAGGCATTCTCCAGGAGATACATACCCCTTTCTTTATATATCGATCATTTCAAGCAATTTAACTTATGGGACAGTCTCTTTATTATGCAGAGAATCGAGCAACGAGGGGGAGTGAAACAATTTATAAATTTTTCCCTGAAACCATGGACAAATCATTTTTATTTTTATTAAACAGAGTAATGTTTTGCAAATACCAAAAGGGCTTGTTTGATTATAATTAAAAAATGAATTCAGGCTTTGCTGATGCACTCTAGGAGTTATGAAAACGCTCTATTTAACCAACAGCTTGAGGTGATTGCGTGAAGGCAGCAGTAAGACATTCGCAGAAAAAGATTGGAGTTAAGAGCAATAGAAAAAGTATAGTTCTCTTGGGCATGGCCCTCCCATTCGTTATCCTTGTATTCATGTTTAATTATGTTCCTCTGTTCGGATGGGTTTACGCATTTTTCGATTATAAGCCGGGCATCCCTCTCGCCGACAGCAAATTCGTCGGTCTGAAGTTTTTCGAGCTCATTGTCAATGACGGAGGGGATATGGCCCGGGTGCTGAAAAATACGTTGGCGATGGGGCTGCTAGGCATCCTGTGTGCGCCTCTCCCGGTCCTGTTCGCAATTATGCTCAATGAAGTGAAACCGAAGTTTTTTAGAAAATTCGTCCAAACCGCGGCGACCTTTCCGAATTTCATCAGCTGGGTCATCGTGTTCTCGCTCTCGTTCTCCATCTTCTCGAACGAGGGACTCTTTAATCGGGTGATGCTCTCGCTTGGAGTGATAGACGAGCCTACGAATCTGTTAGGGAATTTGGGCGCCGTCTGGTATTTTCAGACCGCGCTGCTCATTTGGAAGAGCTTAGGATGGACATCGGTCATTTATTTGGCGGCGATCGCCGGCATCGATTCGGAAATCTACGAAGCCGGCAAGATGGACGGGGCCGGGCGGCTTAAGCTCATCTGGCATGTCACCGTTCCGGGCCTCATGCCAACGTTTATCGTGCTGCTTCTGCTATCGGTCAGCAACATCCTGACGATCGGGTTTGATCAATATTACGCTTTCAAAAATCCGTTGGTCGCGGATAATATCGAGGTTCTCGATCTCTATGTGTACCGAATCGGCATCGCCACGAACGATTATTCCTATGCAACGGCGATTGGCATAGCCAAAACCTTCGTAGGAATCGTACTTCTGTTCTCCGTCAATTCGTTCGCCAAAAAAGTAAGAGGCCAATCTATCGTGTAGAGGGGGGAAAGAGATGGAATTCATTCACAAGAGCAAACTATCGGATCGCGGCTTCTCGGGGATTAACTATGCACTGCTCGTTCTGTTTACGATCGCCTGCATGTACCCTTTCTATTACGTGTTTATCTACTCAATCAGCGATCCGGCGAAGGTGGTTGCCGGGGTGACCTGGGCTCCGAGAGGGTTTACCTTCTATAATTATGTGTCCATCTTCAAGCTGGAGGGCATTATCGGAGCTTTCATGAACTCTGCGATCCGAACGGTTGGCGGCACGTTGTTTACGCTGTTCTGCTGTTCCATATTTGCCTATACGGTGACCAAGGAACAAACCTATTTTCGCAAATTCCTGTACCGCTTCGTTATTTTGACGATGTTTTTCAATCCGGGTCTCATTCCCGTCTATCTCACCATGAAGTCTTACGGGCTGATCAATTCCTTTTGGATTTATATTTTGCCTTTCGCCGTTTCCGCTTATTTTATCATTCTACTCAAAACTTTCATCGAACAGTTGCCCCTTTCGCTCGAGGAAGCGGCACTGATCGACGGAGCTGGCTACTTTACGGTTTTCATGAAAATCATCCTACCGTTAAGTCAACCGATTCTGGCCACGATAGCGGTATTCTCAGCGGTGAATCAATGGAATTCCTGGTTCGACAACTATTTGTACGTTTCGAATCCCAAGCTGCAAACGCTGCAATACTTGCTGTATCAATATCTCACCGAATCCCAGAGAATCGCGGACAGCATCCGTAACATGAATACCCAGCAGATGATGGACGCCGCCAACCAAATGGTGTTGACGCCGGAAGGCGTCCGGATGACGATCACGATGATAGCCATCATCCCGATTCTGGTCGTGTATCCGATGATGCAGAAATACTTCGTCAAAGGCATTATGATGGGGGCCGTTAAAGGCTAGAGCGGGAACAGGCGACAACTCGTTTTATACTTGGCCTTGCACCTGGAGGCCGTATAAATAAAGATCAAACAGGAGGATGTGCAGATGAACGGATTATGGGGGATTCACAAGCTTCGGAATGTCGTGCTGTTATGCTTGGCTATCGTGCTGGTCTTAGCCGGCTGCTCTTCCGGCAACGGGAATGGGAAGGAGAGCGGGAACACGGGGGAAAGCGCCTCGCAAGCCGCAAGTCCGTCATCGGGGAGCCAAAAGCCGGCCGAGCCGGTCAAGTTGACAATCGGAAGCATCACTTCGCTCTTTCAGATTGAAGAACAGTTCTGGCCGAATGTCGTTACGGAAGAGATCAAGAAGAAGCTCGGCGTGGAGATCGAAGTGATCGAATACGACGACGAGAAGCTGAAGCTCGCTCTGGCCAGCGGAGAGCTCCCCGATATTCTCGTGACGAACAATGGCTATATTCAACAGTTAGTCGAAGGGAATAACGTCATCGCGTTGGACGATTACCTTGCGGATTACGGGAAAAATATCGCTGCAAATTATCCGAAAAGAGTGACGTTCTCGAAGAAGTTTTTGAGCAACGATACCGGAAAACTTTACTTTCTTAATACGAACGCGGGACCGACCGGCTTGTCCAACTGGTGGTGGAACGGCTTCTTGGTGAGATGGGATCTCTATAAAGAAATGGGCTACCCTTCGATCAAGAACGAAGACGATCATCTTGCCGTATTGGCGGAGATGCAGAAGAAACATCCGGCTACGGAAGACGGCAAAAAAGTGTATGGTATGGGCTTGTTCAACGATTGGGGACCGTGGGCTTATTGGGTCGGCCATGGAGCCAACATGGGTTATGCAAGCTGGGGACCTCATGCCTTTGTAACGAACGTTCACACCAACGAGATCATTGCCAACTATACGGACGTCTCGAGTCCGATGTGGGCCAACTTGAAGTATCTGAATAAAGCAAACCGATTGGGGCTGCTCGATCCGGACAGCTTTACGATGAAGAGCGCGGACTACGCGGCGAAGGCGACGGCCGGACAATATTTGTCGGGTATGGCGACCTGGTGGATCGACGCCTATTCCATCGCCAGCGTGCAGAAGGACCCGAACGCATTAAAAGGATACGTTTCTTTGCCGGTAGAAGGGATGACGGCCTGGGCCAATTCCTCAAGCTCGACCGGATGGCCCGGTTTCCTGCTCAGCGTAACGAAGAAAGCAAAATCTCCGGAGAAAGCAGTCGAACTAATCGATTACCTGTTCTCTTACGACGGGGTGCGTACGGCGCTCAGCGGCATTCAGGGAGAGGATTGGGATATCGTGGACGGCAAAGCG
Organism: Cohnella sp. LGH; assembly: GCF_017671885.1. Classification (NCBI taxonomy): domain Bacteria; kingdom Bacillati; phylum Bacillota; class Bacilli; order Caryophanales; family Paenibacillaceae; genus Cohnella; species Cohnella sp. LGH. The sequence goes on along the minus strand of NZ_CP072117.1, from coordinate 7,008,299 downwards.
CAAATGCTGCCCACCGCCATCGAACGGCTCAAAAATCCGAAAGACGAAGATAAGAAACGGGGACTCGGCGTACTCAACAATATCGTTGGAATTACGGGCGCTGACATTCATCCAACGGATGGAGGACTCCTGGATCTCCGCAAAAGCATCGACGTGCTCCAATTGTCTCTGACGCCGACGCAACGCGATTTCAGCAGCTACTACGGAGTGGAGATGCCTTACCAAGTTCATGAGAAATTGATGAAAGAGGGCAAAGCGTTCGATCAGTCCAATCAGATGACCGAGATTCCGAACGTCTTGCCGCAAACTCCGGACGATATTAAGAGAATCGATGCCAAGCTGGATGACATCATGATGAAAGGGATGCCTAAAGTCATCCTGTCCAAGTCCGACCAAGAGTACGAGAAAATCAAAAACGACATCCTGGGACAACTGGAGAAGGCCGGAGCTGCAACGTCTTTCGACTGGTGGAAAAAAGCATGGGACGACGCGAAAGCGACCGTAACAAGCATGCAGTAGCCTAACAACCGGAGGAATAAGATGGAGGCGGCGCGTTTCCGTCTTATTCCTTCCGCAATGGAGATTTGGAGGAGCTATCGCTCATGATTGAATTGAATGAGAACTGGAAGCTGAGCTGGAGCGGTCTTGGCTACGACGCTTCAATGGCATGGAGAATGGCCAGGAAGGAAGAGGGCTGGCTGGATTGTTCGCTTCCTTGCGACATCCACGTGCCGTTAATTGAAAATAAGGTGATTGAGGAGCCCACCGTCGGACTGAATTTCTTCGACAGCGAATGGACGGAGAAGAAGGCGTGGTGGTTCAAGAAAGTGTTCGATCTGGATCCGGACACGATGGGTGAGTATGTCTCGTTAGTCATCGAGAATATCGATTGTCATGGGGATATCTTTCTGAATGGGGTTCATTTGGGACATCACGCGAATGCCTATTATCCGTTCGAAAAAGACGTCAAAAACGAGATCAAAGAGAAAGACAATGAATTGATCATCCGGGTAACCGCCGGGTTGGAGCGAGTTACGGAGGCCGAATACGAGGGCGTATCCAAAAATATCGGGATGCTGCTCGGTTATCGTCGCGGAGATGCTAGAAGGATTGCCGTACGCAAACCGCATTATGGATTCGGGTGGGATTGGTGCCCGAGAATTCCTACATGCGGAATAGGATCGATTGCCATCAAGACGTACAGCGCGGCGACGATTAAAGAAGTATGCGTCCGCACGGAAGCGATTGCTGCGAATAATAATGAAGCGCGGCTTGCGCTGGAGATCGTCCTGGACCATCCGAATCCGCTACAGACCGCGGACCTTGACGTGGAAATTGAAATTTTGGACGGACGGGAAGTCGTGTATAGCGAGAAGAAAAACCTGCTGCTCTGCTCCGGTCTAAATTATTTGAATACTCAGTCAATTATAGCCGATGCGAAGCTTTGGTGGCCGCACGGATATGGGCAGCCGCATAGGTACGCGATCAAGGTAAAAGGCCTTCATGCTTCGACCGTGCTCTGTGAATACGAGGCAAGGTTCGGGATTCGGAAGGTAGAGCTCGACGTGTCCAAGATCAACGATCGGGAAAGAGCGTTCGGGCTCGTGGTAAACGGACGGAAAATTTTCTGCAAAGGCGGAAATTGGGTCCCTCCCGATTCTATGTATCTTCGGGCTCCGAACAGCAGTTATCGGCAATTGATCGAAGAGGCTGTCGAGGCGAACCTGAACATGCTAAGGGTGTGGGGAGGAGGACTGTACGAAAGGGAACCATTTTACGAGCTTTGCGACGAGAAAGGAATCATGGTATGGCAGGATCTGATGTTTGCTTGCGCCTTATATCCCGATCGGGACGAACGGTTCAAGCTCGAAGTGTCCGCTGAACTGGACTATCAGACCCGAAGGCTGAGAAATCACCCTTCGTTGGTGCTATGGTGCGGCAATAACGAAAATCAAATGGTCTATGATTTATTTTTCGAGGATCACAAGCATTGGGAGTTTGCGGGAGGCCGAATCTTCAATGCTATCGCTCCGGAGATCGTTCACCGAAACTGTCCGGATATCCCTTATTGGAACGGCTCGCCCTACGGCGGAGAACACCCGAACGGAACGCAGGCCGGCGATTCGCACGAATGGTTTATCAGCGCGTTCGCCGAACGGTTCGAAGACAAGATTACGCCGGAAGTCTATGACGCTCTCAATGCGAAATTCGTATCGGAGTTCGGGCACGTCGGACCCTGCAAGCCGTCGTCCGTAAAGAGATACCTGGCAACGGACACGATCGAGTTAAATAGCGAGGCTTTCCAGATGCATTCGAATGCCGTCACCTACAACGAGCCTGGCTACGGTCTGATCGGCGAAGCGATAGAGAAGCATTATCGGAAAATGGAAGGCATTTCGGCCGAGGATTATTTGTTGTTCGGGGGACTGTGGCAAGGCTTGATGCTGGAATACGCGCTGGACACGATGCGGAGCAAGCCGCATTGCGACGGGGCCATCTTCTGGATGTATAACGACTGCTGGGGAGAAGTCGGTTGGACGATTATCGACTACTATCTGGAAAGGAAAATCTCATTCCCTTTCGTCAGAAGAGCCTTCGATTCGCGAAGGCTGGTCATCCGAATAGAGGAGAATGCCGCGGTCGTATACGGGATCAATGAAACGGAAGAGGATTTGAGCTTAGAGGCGGAGTTCGGTTATGCATCCTATGACGGTAAGGTTCGTCTGACGGCCAACAAACCAATCGTCATTAAGAAGCATTCGAGGAGTCCGGTACTCCGCTTCGATCTCGATGCGAGTCTAGATCCGGTTCAAGGCTGCTGGTTCGTCAAACCGTCGGAAAACGAAGTGAATACGGCAATTCTCAGACTAAACGAATTCTCGAAGCGGGAGATCGGTCACGCACAGTTGTCCGTATCGAACTTTGAACGGATCGGACAATCGGAGATCGCCTTCGACGTCCAAGCCGATCGCTACGCGCATGCGGTGCATTTCGGATTGGCCGACGGATGGAAGGTATCCGACGAGTATTTCGATTTGCTGCCCCTGCAGTCAAAGCGAATTGTCGTACAGGGAGTGCCGCAGGAGGTTAACGAACAGACAATCAGGGCGACAAGCGTATACTTCGGATAACGGCAGGGGCTATAGCGGGCTTCGATGGTTCTTTCGCCATTCGGACGGGCTCATCCCGGTGTTTTTTTTGAAAGCGTTGCTGAAGTGATGGATATTCGCATACCCCGATTCTTCGGCAATTTGTTTGATTTTCATATCCGTTGTCGACAGATAGTTGATCGCGGCTTTCATTCGCAGCTTGTGCAAGTACTCGATCGGCGTAAACCCGTGATATTCTTTAAACTTTTGGATCAGATAAGTGCTTTGAAAATGCGAGAAATCGGATAATTGACGCAACGTAATGTTCTCTTTGTAGCTGGTCTCCAAGATAATGATCAAAGTTTTAATAATGTCTTGCGTAGGCGTATAGCCCAGCGGCAGCTTCAGCTTTTTCTGCAAGCCCGGATCTTTTTTATAACCATGCAAAATCTCGTGAACGATCAAAAACAGCTTCCTGATTTCGAGCAGCAATAATTCCTCGCCGCATACCATCTCATGCAACCGATTTTGAAGAAGGCGATGAATGCCCTCAACCGTATGATTCATCACTTCGGGCATTTGGCTTGCCAAATCGGATTCGCACTGCAGCCGGTTCCAGACAAGTATCGTTTCCAGCGTCGGGAAAACGGAATCGGCGTTAGCGGGAGGCTCGTTAAGCTCGATGTACCAATAGGTGGCCTTGTTGGACAAAATCGTAACGTCGTGAGGAGTGTTCGGCGTAATGAAGAACAAGGAGTTGGGTTTGATATCGTACTTTTCGCCTAACCAGTTCATCTGATATCGGCCCGTAGCCAAATACAGGATTTCGAACGAAGGATGAATGCCGCCGGTTTTGTATTCCAGCGAGGAATTGTGCTCGACATACTTAAAGGTTCTCAGTTGCATGCAAGCTCTCCTTTGTGATCGAGGCGATAATTAAAGCCTATTGTAGTATGAAACATCCGTACTGTAAACAAGGTGCCAGGCCAGATTTCCATTCTACGGAGGTGTTTGCATTGTTCAGGAAGTATGTGATCAGACTTGCGATATTGGCTCTCGTCGTGACCCACTTTGGTGGGTTCGCGGGACCCGCAACGGTTTCTGCGGACGAAGGTCTATTCGAATACGTCGGGCAAGATTCGGTATTCCATATCAGCGATACGCCGGATACGACGGTCGGCGTGGCCGATGTCACGGCGTCGGACGGGCAAACGGCGAAGAGAATCCCGAAAGCGGTTAATACGAAAGCTGAAGTGACGACAGCGTCGTTCATCGATATCGCTGGCGATTACATGATCGAGGATAGCAATTTCACGTACCGTAACGGCGCTGTTCGCAAGGCTGACGGGACGGCCATGGACGGATTCTCGGCAGCCCTAGCGGGAGAGAGTGGAGGCGGGGAGATACAATACGAAGCTTGGGATTTTAGCATGCTGAAGCATGCGGCCGCTTACGACGTCTATTACAAGATGAAAATCGATCGCGAGTCGAATACCCAAGGCGAGGTCGCCAGAATAGGCGTATACGATGCAACCCGCCAAGCGGAGGTGTTCTCTCCTCGGATCATCGACGCGTCCGAAACGACGGACCAACATTGGCAGGAGTTTAGAGTAGGCACTTTTTATCCGAATTACGGTGTCAATCGGCTGCAGTTCTATGCGGAAGGAATGGAGAACGACGACGTTTCCGGCATTCATCTGGATTATATCGTCTTGAAAGAAGTCGTACCTCTGACGATTCAGAACGACGCATTTACGCTCGGCGACTCTGCCGTAAATATTCCGGACGGATTAACGCCGGACAACGTGGCGACCACGGTTTCGAACGGAGCGAACGAAGACGAGCCCGCAATCGAAATTCCGATCCCCGGGAACGACTTGGCCGCCGGCGACTACACATTAATGCTGCTCGTCAATCCCGATCGCGTGCCCGGGACGAATTGGGACAACGCCGTCGGAGACGTGATGGGCTTATCCTTGCGGGACGTTACAGCTAGTCAGGATCTGGTCCCTCGCAAAGTCTATAATACGGCGAACCCTCCGTTTAACATTAAGCTTGAATATTTCGGGGCGATCTCTCTGCCGATTCAGATCGATCCGACCCACGAGTATCGACTGAACGTCTATTCGACCGCGAACGAGGAAAATTTTCCTTCCTTTCGGATAGATAGCGCGGTTCTGACGAGGGTACTTCCGGAACCCTATTATGACCCGAATAAGTATAGCAACGTGTATCCTTATAAAATATCGCCCGGCAATCAAGACGGCATCAATGATTACGCGACGATTTCTTACAGCATTCACGGGCTCTACGAGCCGGGCAAGACGATCGACGTCACGGTGTACGACGCACAGGGGAATACGGTCAAGAAGATCGTCAACGCAAGGGAAGACTGGACGTACGTGAAAGAGAAGTGGGACGGAACCGACAATCAGGGCCGGACGGTTGCGAACGGACTGTATACAATCGAAGTCAAGCGCTCTGACAATCAGATTTTCTTGAGAAAAAACGTTCAGGTGATCAACGGCGTTCAGTTGACGGAGGCGACCGTTAATCCCGCGCTTGACGATTTTCCGAAGGGCGTCTGGTTCGAAGCCGGCAACATTCCGTATATCGAAGCGAATGCGGCAGCGTATTTGGATCGTACCTTCGACGATATTCGCGATGCGGGCGCCGATACGGTATTTCTGGCCAACTGGCACAAAAAGCCGGGAATCTACGAGGTGACTTTGGCGAAGGCGGCCGAATACGGACTTAAACTGATCGGGCTGCCCGACGGACATGAGCTGTTCAAGTTCTGGGGAGGCAACTATTTCGATTCGGAAGCACGATATAGCAATGATGAAGTAGCCATGTACGAGGCGCTTGTCGAACTGACGAATAAAGCGCTGCTTTCCGAGCATGCGGAGCAATTGAGCGGATATCTGTTATTCGACGAGCCGAGGAGCCTGTACGTCGTCGATAAAGAGCGGTTCCGGGACAATCTGTCCGTCATGAGGAGAATGCTGGAAAGCATCGACCCGAACCGGTTTACGGTAATCGATTATACGATGCCGGAGGACGCGTCGTACTTCTACCCCTCCAACCTTACTCAAGCGATGAGCTTGGATTTGTATCCCGTCGTGAACCATTATCCGACGCCCGGCAATTTCAAGCATATCGGCACGTATCCGAACGCTGCGTTCGAAGAGAGCTTGGACGCCTCAACGTTGCCGATTCGCAGAAGCCTGACGAACGACGCGCCGGTATGGATGATTTTGCAGGCGCACGGAGAAGAGGAGGGCCTGCCGAGGGAACCGACTCCGGCCGAAATCCGAGCGATGACCTACGAGTCCATCGGCAGGGGAGCAAGAGGGTTTACGTACTTCCTGTATCAATCTACGGTCGTCTGGAGAGGCATGGTCGACTACGACTATACGCGCAGACCGCATATTTACGGGACGATCCAGCAATTGATGAGCGAGATTGACGCTTTGAAGCCGACGATCATGGATATGAGAAGAATCGCGAACGTCGCAACAACAACTGGGGGCGGAGGAGGAGCGACGACGCAGCCTTACGATCCCGGATATCCGAGCGCCGACGTAACGACTCATGAAAGCGTAAGCTCGTCGGATAAGTATATTGTCGTCGTGAATCACAATGCGGAAGCGAGCGAGAACGTCACGATTGCAATCGACCGTTCGAAGCTTGGAATGGACATCCAATCCATCTTTGAAATCGACAGAACGGACGGCAGCTTATCCGAAGTCTCTTATTCGACGACCGGGAACAGTTACGTTCTGACCGACGTGAATTTCGTGGCGGGGGACGGGAAAATATTCAAGCTCGTGAAGAAATGCGGTCAGACGATTAAGGAGGTTCAGGATCAACAGTTCGGAACATGGGGCGCGGCGAGCTCGAGAGGTGTTGCGGATTTATCTGCTTCGGACGGGAAGACGGCTGCAAAAGTCGTCGGGGACAGCAACGGACCGATGGATTTCTACGCCTATGCCAGCGATGCAGGACTTACTGCCGGCCATGTTTACGACGTGTATGCGAGAGTTAAGGTCAATTATAAAACGGCTATGCTGGCCGACCTCGTCAACGGACCGTCCTTCCCGAAACCGGAAGGAAACGCCTTTACAGTAGGCATGAATTTCAGCGCCGGCGGCACAATCGTCTGGCCGTCGACGATTGCCGCGAGCAGCATGGAAAATATGTTCTGGACAAACGTCAAAATAGGAGAGTTCACGGCAACGGCCGACAAGCTCGCGTCGCAAGCTTCCTATGTATTCCTGTCGCCAGCCAATAACAAGGCGAATATCGAATCGATTTACGTGGATAAGTTTTATTTCGTCGATCGGGAGAACGGCTGACGGTCAACTCTATCCCAACGCGCCAATCAACCCGTCGGCTCGCGCAGCCGATCCCGGAACTGCTTGGGCGAACAGTCGTTCATGCGCCGGAACATCTCGTAGAAGTGGCCGAGGTTGGAGATGCCGACCGATTCGGCCACTTCCGCGATGCTGACGTCGCTGGTCAGCAGCAGCTGCTCGGCTTTCTTGATCCGCTTCAGCACGACGAAGTCGGTGAAGGACATGCCGACGGCTTTTTTGAACGTCTTGATAAAATGGGTGTAGCTCATGTTGAGACGTCCGCTGATTTCCGCGACGGACAGCTTGCCGTCCAGATGGCTTTCCACGTAGTCGACCGCAGGCTGCAAGCGGCCGATCAGGCGATTATCGTTATAATTGAGCTGCTGCCGCGTATCGTTGCGGAGCAGAAGCAGCAGAATATGTTTGATCCTTGAAGAAACGGCGAGCTCGTAACCGAGGCTGCCGTCGTTCATTTCCTGATATATTTCTCGGATCAGCTCGGCGGTCCGCTCGCGAACTTCTTTATTTTCCTTATAAATATAATTGAGCGAGCTAAGGGGACGAATCACTTCCGAAAAATGCTGCATGCTGTTTAGCGTACTCACATCCCAGTATTTGCGTAAATCGATCTGGAAGACGATCTGCCGCGTGCTTCCGGGCTTCGTCTGCATCGTCGTATGGGGCTCCGAAGAGCCGAACAAGGCGATATCTCCCTCACCGAGCACGATTTGCTCCTCTCGGCAATAGGCGGTAATCTCCCCCTCCAGAACTAGTAGAAACTCGACTTCCTCGTGATAATGCCAGCCGTAGTAGTTTTTTTGTCTCCAATTCTGTTCCGCTTTTAGCAGCAAATCCTCAGTTGTCGTCGTTTCCGTGTCGATTTGCCAGATTCGCATAGCGAGAAAAGGATTTTGGTAAACGACCTGCTCGTGGCGCATTTCCGGATACATGCTCATGCTCCTTGGATGTAGGATTGCGACAGGATCGCGTAATTATATTTTAACATATCCGTATGAATCCATGCAGATCATGACAGAATACCGTAATAATTCGCCCGAATAGGCAATCGATTGGCAGTTGAGCTTCGCATACAATGAAGAAGGAAAACCACGTTAAAGGAGAGTCCGGATTATGAGCCAAACAATTAACGTTACCGTCTGGAACGAGCACCGCCATGAGAAAACAAACGAGAAGGTTGCATCCGTCTATCCGCAAGGCATGCATACGGCGATTGCCGAAGGCTTGGACATTTCGGGGAAAGTAACGATGGCCACGCTGGACGATCCGGAGCATGGCTTAACGGAGGAAGTGCTAAACAACACCGACGTCTTGATCTGGTGGGGCCATATGGCGCACGACGAAGTGTCGGACGAGATCGTAAACCGTGTGCATCAGCGCGTACTTCACGGCATGGGGCTGATCGTGCTTCATTCCGGCCATTTTTCGAAAATTTTCAAAAAATTGATGGGTACGTCCTGCGATCTGAAATGGCGCGAAGCGGACGAGAAGGAACGCATCTGGGTCGTGAATCCGGGGCATCCGATCGTCGACGGCATCGGCGAGTACATTGAGCTTCCGGCGGAAGAAATGTACGGCGAGCACTTCGACATTCCGCAGCCGGACGAGTTGGTTATGGTGAGCTGGTTCGAAGGCGGAGAAGTATTCCGCAGCGGCTGCTGCTATACGCGCGGCATGGGCAAAATTTTCTATTTCCGCCCGGGCCACGAGACGTATCCGACTTATTATAACCCGCAAGTGCGCAAAGTTATCTCTAACGCGGTGAAGTGGGCCGCGCCGGTAGATCGCGAATATCCGAAGTACGGCAACGCGCAACCATTAGAAACGATCAAGGGGATATAAGAAAATGACGTTGAAGGTAGGAGTCGTCGGCACCGGCGGCATATTCAAGCACGCGCATCTGCCAGGTTGGCTGTCGCACAACGAAGTAGAGATCGTCGCTTTCTGTGACGCGTTTAAGGCGTCTGCCGAAGCAACGGCCAAAGATTTTCCCGGAACTAAAGTGTATGAAGACTACCGCGAACTGATCGCGGATCCATCGATCGACATTATTGGCATCAGCACGCCGAACCTGTACCACTCGGAGATTGCCATCGCCGCTCTGCGCCAGGGCAAGCACGTATTTTGCGAGAAGCCGGACGCGATCAACCCCGACGAGGCTCAGAAAATGGCCGATGCGGCACGGGATTCCGGCAAGCTGCTGATGGCGATGCGCAACAACCGTTTCAGCGAAGAAGCGAAGTTCGCCAAGCGGATTATTGGCAACGGCGAGCTTGGCGATCTCTACATGGGACGCTGCGGCTGGATTCGCCGCCGGGGCATTCCGGGACGCGGCGGATGGTTTACGACGAAGGAGCTGTCCGGCGGCGGTCCGCTGATCGACCTCGGCGTACACATGATCGATATGGCGATGTGGCTGGCGGGCAACCCGAAGCCGGTTACCGTATCCGGCTCGACGTACCGCAAGTTCGCGGATCGTCCCGACGCTTCGGGCAACATTCCGGCGGGCACGTTCGATGTCGAGGACTTGGCCGCAGGCTTCATCCGCTTCGATAACGGCGCCTCCCTGCAGATCGAGTTCAGCTGGGCGTCCAACATCGAGGAGGAGAAGAAGTTCCTCGAATGGAGAGGCACAGAAGGCGGCTTCAGTCTGATCAACGACAAGCTGAACCTGTTCACGGAGCGCGAAGGCGCGCTGATCAACCAGCAGCCGCACTTTACGGCGGCGGAGGTCCCGCAGCACACGGCCAATATCCGCCACTTCGTCGAATGCGTGCTCGGCCGCGAGCAGCCGATCATTACGCCGGAGCACGGCGTCGATATGATCAAAATTTTGTCCGCGATTTACGAGTCCGCCGAGCGCGGCCGCGAGATTGTTCTGTAAGAAACAAGGGATGTCCCACAAGTCATTAATATGACTGGGGTCATCTTTTTTTTTTGAATGATTTGACTAACGGGTATGTAAAAATGTTACTTTTGAAATGCACTTGGGCGGGGGGCGCGGCGACGCAGAACTCGTCTTTTCCTGTTTTTGTTTGCGGAGGCTTCAGGAGGTCCTGAATGATATAAGCCTTGCAACAGCGGCAGGAGTACAGTATTATGTTCCCAATTGTTTTCGTCAACTGGACGGAGATTTTTACTATTCGGGCACATGTTGGCGAAGTGAACGTGATGACAGCGAGATGACTGGGAAGGGCGGGCAGACATACGATGATGAGAGTGATGGTTGTTGACGATGAATGGGCTTCAGTGGATGTGCTCAAAACCGAAATTGATTGGGCCAGTTACGGATTTCATGAGGTCTTGCACGCATACAATTTGAAGCAATCCGTGGAACAATTTCAGTACACGGAGATCGACTTGCTCGTGTGCGATATTGAGATGCCGCAGGGCAGCGGACTGGAGCTGGCGGAATACGTAAGAAGTCATTCCCCATCTACATTGATCATCTTCCTGACCTGTCATGATAAATTCAGTTTCGCCCAGAAGGCTTTGCAATTGGGCTGTTATGATTACATTTTGAAACCGATTGAATTTGAGGAGTTTAACTCGATTTTAAGCAGAGCTGTGGATGAAATTCGACAGAATCAGATACAATCGGGCGAATTGCAAGAACTGGAGAAGTATTATCATTTGTGGCAGAACAAAAAGGCCGATTTAGTTGAGAAGTTCTGGCAGGACTTGCTGGATGATCGAATTGTACGCAAGCGGAAGGGGATTGAACACGAACTGCTGGCCTATGCCCCAGCCGCGTATTGGGCATTCGAAGTGCTGCCCGTCCTTGTAAGTATCGAGAGATGGCATCAGGCGTTCGAGCAAGCGGATGAAGAGATATTGGAGTACGCGCTGCGCAATGCTGCTATCGACTTCGTACTGGACAACCGCAGAGGAATTGTATTCCAGGACCATTCCGGAATCAACATAATTCTGATTTATATCTATACAGGGGACGACGATCAATGGCAAGAGCGCGTCCTTCCTCGAGCATGCGAGACCTATATTCGGGAGTGTGCGAAGTTATTTTATTGCGACGTGTCATGCTACATTGGCTGGCAGGTTCCGATTGTGGACATTATGACTCCTTATAATGCGCTGCGATTCGAGGAGCAGAATCAAATTACAGCTTCGCGGCAAGTAATCCGGCTGCAGGGCAATCAGAATATGGCAAGCTCAAGAAACGTTACGCTGCCGAATTTCTTTGAATGGGCAGATTGGATTGTCGACGGGAATGAAAGAAAGCTGAACGCGGCCATTCAAGAGTCGGTGGATCAGCTCAAACATGCGGAAATTACGGCTGCGGATGTACAACGTGTAAAGCAAGAGATGGCAAAAGGGCTGCTGTACTCGTTGAAGAAAAAGGGTTATTCCGAAGCGTCGGAAGCGTCGTTCTTCGAGCAAGAGCTTACGGGCTTCGTTAAGCAATCGATTGTCGCATCGGAGCTCAAGATCTGGATCGAGACCGTGGCGCAGCGTGCAATGGAATTTGTACAGCGGATGGAATGGGGTGACACGGTTGTACACACAGTAAAGAAACTGATTAAGAACGCATTGAGCGAGGATTTGAATCGAGAGAGCCTGGCTGCAGCGGTTCACTTGAACCCTGGCTATCTGTCCCGCTTGTTCAAGAAGGAGACAGGCTACTCGTTGACGGACTATATCACGCATGAGCGCATGAAGCAAGCAACCGAGCTGTTAAAGACAAGAGCAACGGTGACAGAGATCGCATTGGCGGTCGGGTACAGCTACCAGTCCCATTTTTCCAAAATGTTCAAAAAGACTTTCAAGATGAGCCCCCAGGAATATCGTAAAGCGCTGCAGTCAGCCGGTACGACGAATGGAGCGTGACTTCGTGAGCACAAGAGGGTATATGAGCTTGAAAGCGAAGTTGATCCTGTTATTTTCATTAGTTGTGATACCGCTTTCGCTTATTTTGTTTTTTGCAAACGATTACGCCGTTCGACTGCTCAAGACACAGGCAACAGAGGCGAACCAGAGCATGCTCCAGATCAGCCTCAGTCAAATTGAGGATGCGCTAAATGAGAAAAGTAAATTTCTGATCAATCTGGCTTTTGTGAATAGCAGTGTAAGAACGTTGGGTATCAAAGGAGAGGATAGCAGCTTATACCATTATGCTAAATCCAGTTTGAAATATATGCTGATGGAAGGGTTTGCATCTGATTCGTGGGTGGATGGTTATTTTGTATATCTTGCAGATTCCAGGGAATTTGTTACAAGTTCTTTGAGGATTGGCAATTACGAAGAACGGGTGCCGGTATTTAATGATTTGGAGCATTCGATTAAACAACTGGCCGCCGATACATCCGATTCGGGATGGTATTCTGAAAGGATTGCCGGCAGGCAACGCTTAATACGCGTTATTCGAAGTCTGGACAATGTGTACGTTTCGGTCGTAATCAATGTGGATGCGATGAAGGAGACAGACAGGCTTCGCCAGTTGGTGACATCCGGCGAGATTTTGGCGCTTTCCAATACAGGCGATATTCTGACCGGTAACGAGCTGTCGCCGGAATGGACACAGAAGCTGAAAGAAACCGTTGAGAACCGAATAAATTATACAGAGACGGAAATGCAATCCGAAAAGTATCTGCTATTCACTGAACGTTCGGAGCCTGCAGGGATCAGCATTGTGAAGAAGCTGCCAGAGCGGCAATTGCTTCTTCAGATGTCACACATCCAACGAATGATTCAGGCGATCCCGCTAGGGATCATAGCAGCATTGATTATCCTGCTTGTCATGATTCGTCAAGTTGTATTGAAGCCGATTCATACCCTGCTGCAAGGGATGCGGAAAATCAGGGAGGGGAGATGGGATTATCGTCTGAGAGCAGGCACGAATCGGGAATTCATTCTGATCAACGCCACATTCAATGAAATGGTTAATCAAGTTAACGCCCTGAAAATCGATATATACGAAGAGAAGCTAAGAGGCCAATTCACTGAAATACAGCGTTTGCAGCTGCAGATTCATCCCCATTTTTTGCTCAATTCATTGAATATGGTGTATAACCTGGCACAGAAGCGGGAGTATATGCTGATTCAGAAAATGACAAGACATCTCATGGATTATTTTCGACGGCTACTGTACAGTCATGCGGAGAAAATTAAAATCAGCGATGAAGCGGCACACATAGGGTATTATCTGGAAATCCAATCGATGCGATTTGCGGGGCATCTTGAGTATCGAATAGAGATGGGGCCGGGAACGTCCGAGATTGAGATTTTGCCGATGATCTTTCAGCCATTTGTGGAAAATACAATTATTCACGGATTAACGATGGAACAGGATTGTTTTCGAATAATCCTTGCCATTCATCGTGTCACACTTGGCGGGAAGGAATGGCTGCAGATTGTCATCGAAGATAATGGACTTGGATTCTCGCCGCAAGTTCTGGCGCAATTGCAGTCGAAAGATGCGGTCCTATCCAAGTCCAACAGCATTGGCATTCGGAATGTCAGGGAACGGCTGCGACTGAATTATGGATCTGATGCGACGCTCGCATTTGCGAATGTCGAGCCTAACGGGGCGCGTGTAACCTTGACCTACCCCTTGGGCAAATAGGACATAGATGAAGCGTTGGAGAGCCTGTCGAGTTACGGGGCGACAGGCTCTTTGGTGTGTTCGGATTCAGTGACGTGAACGCTTCTGCGGAGAAGACTCAGAGTAACGGTTAAGGCAAACAAGTGCTTAAAGCATACAAAAAGGTTCTCGAAGTGATAGGATTCTCAGAGCCTGGAGATTACAATGAACCACAGATAAAAGCTAGAGGTTGTAAGAGAGGAAGTGGAAAGGCAAGATGCAGATCAAAAGTCCAACTAAACGGATGCTGCCTCTTTGGTTAATGGTATTGCCAGGTATTCTCTATCTGTTGGTCAATAATTACATCCCCATGATCGGTGTATTTATTGCATTTAAGAAAGTTCATTACTCCAAGCCGTTATGGTTGAATGAATGGGCGGGTTGGGATAACTTCCAATTTTTATTTGCAAGTCCCGATGCCTACATTATTGTAAGGAACACGTTGCTGTATAACGCGGCATTCATCATCCTGAATCTGATCTTCGCGTTGTTTATCGCTGTGATGCTGAATGAATTGAAGAACAAGCTGATGAAGAAAGCGTATCAGAGCATCTTGCTGCTCCCGTTTTTGCTTTCATTCGGCGTTGTAGGTTATCTGGTCTTTGCCTTTTTAAGCGCAGAGCATGGATTCATCAATACGAATATTTTGCAGCCGCTGGGTATGGAGCCGATTGAGTGGTATATGAACCCCGATTATTGGCCTTACATTCTCGTTGTTGTGCAGAGTTGGAAGACGGCAGGATACTTGAGCGTGATTTATCTGGCCGCAATCGTAGGAATTAACAGCGAATACTATGAAGCGGCTCGCATGGACGGCGCTAATAAATGGACGCAAATTATGAAGATTACAATTCCGCTGATTAAGCCCGTAATCATCATCATGACACTGCTGGCAATCGGAAGGATTTTCTACGCCGATTTCGGATTGTTCTATCAAGTGCCAATGAATACAGGCAGACTCCTGCCGACAACGAATGTCATCGACACTTACGTATACCGCGCGCTCATTCAAACGGGAGATGTCGGGATGTCGGCTGCGGCGGGATTGTTCCAATCGGTATTAGGATTCACGCTTGTGCTTTTGGCTAATTACACGGTACGCAAAATCGATAAAGAGAATGCGTTGTTCTAGGAGGTAACCCTTGGATAAATCTCAGGCAATTTCACAACCTCATCGAGGATCCGCAAGGGCTAAAGAGAGACTGTATGAACTCGCCGTTAACTTGGCATTTATCCTGATATGTCTTGTGTTTCTGGCGCCAATCATTCTGATTGTGATCGTCTCCTTCTCAGATGAACGGTCGGTCGTGCTGAATGGATACTCCTACTTTCCGGATAAGTTCAGCCTGGAAGCGTACAAATTTATATTGCGTGAGCCGGACAGTATGTTGAAATCCTACGGCGTCACCATCACGACAACGATCATCGGCGCGCTGACGGGGCTGCTGTTAACCGCACTGCTTGCTTACCCGCTTTCCCGGCGTGATTTCAAAGCGAGAAACGTTGTAGCGTTCTACGTGTTTTTTACAATGCTGTTCAATGGCGGATTGGTGCCTTGGTATATTTTCTACGCCAAGTATGTGGGGATCGGCGATACGTTCTTCGCCTTAATTGTTCCCAATCTGCTACTGACCGGATTTCATGTGATGATTATGCGTACGTTCTTCGTCAACACAATTCCAGTATCCATACTGGAGTCGGCAGAAATTGACGGCGCGGGAGAGTGGCGTATCTTCTTCCAGATTGTGCTTCCGCTTTCCTTGCCGGTACTGGCGACAATTGGTCTCTTCGCTACATTGGGCTATTGGAATGACTGGTTTAATTCCCTGATCTTTATCAACAAGCCAGATCTCTTTAGTCTGCAATACCTGATGACCAAGCTGCTGTTGAACATCCAGTTTCTGGCCATGAATACGCAGAACAGCAATATGATGGAGCTGCTGGCGAATATGCCGAAGGAGACAGTTCGCATGGCGATGGCGATCATCGGCGCCGGCCCGATCGTGCTTGCTTATCCGTTTTTCCAGCGCTATCTGATCCAAGGATTGACGATTGGTGCAGTCAAAGGCTAGTTCCGGCTATCGCCGGTTAGCATATAAAATAAACTTCGGAGGGTTAACATGAAGAAAAGCATGGGATTCTTGTCAGTTGCTTTACTGTCGATGAGCATGATTCTGGGGGCTTGCGGCAGCAATAATAACTCCGACTCTTCGCCATCCACACCGTCTGGATCCGCAGGCGCAAGCTCCGCTGAAGCGCCCAAGTCTTCTGAGTCGGAATTGAAGCCGTATGAGATTCGGGTCGTGTATCCTGCAGGCGCTGTACCTAAGGATCTGGCGATCGTACAAGACGAAATGAACAAATACTTGACGGAAAAAATCAACGCTACGGTCAAGCTGGAGCCGATCGATTGGGGCTCCTGGATGGACAAAACCAACCTGATGATCTCATCGGGCGAGAAGTTTGACATCGTCGTTTCGTCCAATACGCTGGGCTATTCTGTGAATGTGGCCAAGGGCGCCTACGCTCCTCTCAATGATCTGGTAGAGAAGTACGGAGCTAATATTAAAGCGTCTGTGGATGCCGGCTTTCTCGAAGGCACGAAAGTAAATGGCGAAATGTACGGTATTCCGGTTAACAAGGAGTTTGCGAGCTCTTACGGTTATCTGTTGAATAAATCGTTAGTTGAGAAGTACAACATTGACGTCTCCACAATTAAGCAAGCGGCGGATCTGGAACCCTATCTGGAATTGATCAAAGCGAACGAGCCTGACATTATTCCTTTCTTTGTCGGCATGCAGCGCTCTCTCGGCAACTTTGCTTCGATCGGCGACATCGATCAATTGGGCGGAAGCGTCGGTGCATTGGATCGCAACAGCAACGAACTGAAAGTTATCAACCAATTCGAAATGCCTTACTACAACGAGATGGCCACGCTGGCGCACAAGTGGTATAAAGCTGGCTATATCAACAAAGATGCAGTAACCGTTACCGATTTCGGTCAAATGCAAGTCGGCAAAGCTTTCGCGATGCAAATGGAACTGAAGCCGGGTAAAGATGCGGAGATGTCGCAAGCCTGGGGACTGGATGTTGTTCAAGTTCAAGTTAAGGAGCCCTATACGACAACGGGCAATATTACCGGCATTATGGGTTCGATCTCCAGAACAACCGAAGATCCGGAACGCGCCATGATGTTCCTGGATCTGCTGTACGGCGACAAATATTTACTTAACCTGTTCGACTTTGGCGTTGAGGGCGTTCACTTCGTGAAGAAGTCTGATTCTGTAATCGACTATGCGGAAGGTGTATCTGCAGAAAGCATCGGCTACCGCAATGAGCCTTGGATGTGGGGCAACCAGATGATTACGTACTTGTTCGCTAACGAAGATCCGAACAAATGGGAGAACTTCAAGAATTTCAATGCGCAGGCGCAGAAATCAATCGCGTTGGGCTTCGCATTCGATGTAGAGCCAGTTAAGAACGAGGTTGCAGCGGTTGCCAACGTATTAAAGCAATATCAGGATGTAATTGACGCCGGATTGGTTGACCCTGCTCAGGAAATTGCCAAGTTCAACGAGGCGCTTAAAGCGGCAGGTGTCGATAAAATTGTCGCAGAGAAACAGCGGCAACTGGATGAGTGGGCCAGTAATCAATAAGTAAATACGCGCCTAGGTAAACCAGCGGAACTATAGAAATCGAATCATCCAGTGCAGAATCGATAACATTGTGCACTGGATGATTACGATATTCAATTTAAACGGAAAGTAGGATGAATGTTAATGAGTAGGAAACCCAAGAAATGGATTTCTATTCTTCTATGCTTTTCATTGTTTGTATCCGCTTTCAATTTGAGTGGTCCAGCATATGCGGCGCAAGCTGGAGATGGCGGAAGCCTGGTTAAGAACAGCGACTTTAGCCAGGGCGAGGCCAACGGAAGTCCATTGCATTGGACAATGAGCGGATCACCATCCTATGTATTGGATCAACCGGGAATAACCGTAGAAGGCAATTCTGGCGAGGGCCTCAGCCAGGAATGGATATCGATCACTCCTGGTCATAAATACAAGCTCTTCGCTCAAATTCAAGTCCTGCAAGGCGCAATGAACTTTTCTGCTTACATGGTCAATGACCAATGGCAGTTCAGCGACGATCAGTTCTTTGATCAGAAAAGACCTGCAGACGGACTCGTGACGATAGAGAAGGAGTTCATCGCCAAGTCGGATTCGACGCGTATCAGTGTCCGTTTATTGGCTGGCGAGAATGACACCGAATACCGGATTGTGGATACCGGAATGTATGATCTGGGACCGGCGGCTAACATGGGAGCTAACTTGCTCCAGAACGGGTTCTTTGACCAATTGGACAATGAAGAGGAATTGGAAGCATGGGCCACGACCGGTAGTGCTGCATATCAAGTCGAAGAGACGGGGGTGACGGTGTCGGCAAATAACGGCGACGGTCTCCAACAGGAATGGATTGATGTCATTCCTGGACACAAGTATCTCATCACAGCACAGGTTCAAGTGCACCAAGGCGCCTTGAGTATACTGGGCTATGGAATTAACTCCGGGTGGTCCTTCAGTGAAGCCCCTTTCTTCGACCAGAAGAGGCCGGCAGACGGATTAGTTACGGTGAAGAAGGAATTTGTGGCTTCCGATACGACCGTGCGCTACAGCTTCCGTCTGTACGCGGGCGAGCCTAATTCTTCCTTTACTATAATGAAAGCGGGCATGTATGATCTGGGTGTACAGCAGAATGAGAATTTGAATATTCTGCAAAATCCGCTCTTGAATACATTGGACGGAGCCAATCAATTAATCTCCTGGAGTAAATCCGGCAGCTCAAGCTACGAGGTAACATCTGCGGGGTTGAAGGTGTCGGCAAATGCAGGAGAGGGAATTGCGCAAGAGTGGATCAACATTATCCCGGGGAACAAGTATGTACTTACAGCGCATGTACAAGTAGATCAGGGTGAGTTGAACTTCTCGGGATATGCAATAGATAATTCGTCCCAGTTCGTTGACGATCCATTCTTTGATCAGTTACGCCCATCGAATGGACAAGTGATGATTCAGAAGGAATTTATTGCGCCAAGCGGAGCAACCGGATTCGGCTATCGGTTGACGGCTAATACAGCCGATACGAAATTTACGGTTCTTAAAGCCGGGATGTATGATTTGGGCTCCACGCTGCCTGGCTACCAGTCTGATGCGCTTCAGCAATTTGAAGAGGATTTCAGCAATGGACATATGCTGTGGGATACTTCGGGAGATGAAGGTTCTTGGAAGGAGATCGATGGCAAGCTGCAATCGATAACCTACAAGAATTCATCGGCGAAGCTCAAGGGTATGCAGGCAAATTGGGGGGACCAGGTGATCTCCTTTAAATTCAAGCGAGTTGCAACGCCTGGCGAGAACCATATGGGAGTCAGATTCAGAGTAACAGGATCGGACTTCTCATGGCTGCTTATTCGCGATGGCGGCTTGAGTATCATGCATTCCGGATCGGGGGAACAACCGTTCTATTCGTTCCCGTTTGATCTGGGCAAAGAATATGCGATACAGTTGGTTGTGCAAGGCAACAAGCTGGATGTCTACTTGAAACCACCTGAAGTGACGGAGTTTTCTCTAGCTGCAAGCTTGACGGGGGTTCCGGAAAGATCGGGGACGATTCAATTTACCTCGTATAACATTCAAGCGGCATTCGACGATGTGACAATATCCACGCTTGACGAACCCGAATTTGCGTTCATAAGCAAAATCAACCGTGTGAGTATAGGCGGAAGCAAGCAATTGCAATTGTGGAATGAAACCGGAACATCCAATGTGATATGGGAGTCGAGCAATCCTCTTGTCGCAACAGTTTTTAACGGTGCAGTGATCGGAATTAGCAGAGGCTCGGCCACAATTACGGCCAGAACGAGCGATAACTCTTACAGCGATTCGGCCGACGTCTTCGTGACGGCCAGCCCGAGCGCCATTTCACTGAATTTATCCAGCAGCACCATATACGTGGGAGAATCTCAGGAGTTTATCGCCTCCTTCAACCCGAGTAATGTTGACAATACCGCGACAGTATGGGAAAGCAGCAATCCTGCCGCCATATCTTTGCATGGATCCAGCGATAAGAAGAGAGCAATTCATGGGGAAGCGGTTGGTCAATCAACCATCACAGTTCGAGCGCTCGATGGCGGGCATATTGCCAGTGCGACCATAAATGTTATCAATTTGCCTTCAGGCGTACCTGATTCGATCATGTTAAAGCTTGGCAACAGAGTGAAGAATGTGCCGGAGAACTTCTTTGGCGTTAATGATGGTCTGGCATTTAACATTCGGCCGAACGAGCTGTACAATACGAATAAGCATGTGCAAATGCTCAGTGAAATCAAGTTTCAGCACGTTCGCGGTCCTGGCGGGATGGATGGAAATCTTTACTTGTATGATGAAGGCGTCCTTCCTACAAACAGTGCAGATCAAGCCAAAATGCTGCAGGTATATGGACAAGATTTGATGAACTCCCTATCCTGGATGCCGACAAATCTAGCGGAAGCGGACAAGCTGACATTGGACAAAGTGCTGAAGCTAGCTAATGACATGGACAAGCCGTATATTTTCGACTTGAATATCATTGCGTATACACCTGAGGAAATTGTTGACCAGGTTACGGCGATCAAGGAAGAGTTGAATCCTGGACAAGAGCTGTTCGTGGAATTGGGCAATGAACTGTATGACAATTCCTATCGCTATCCATTCCCGACTGTCACGGATTATATTGCGAAGAGCAAGGCAGTTGCAGAGGCGCTGCGCGATGAGCATCCCGATGTGAAGATCGGAATTGTCAGTATCGATCAGGGCTTCGTAGATTTCATTCTAGCTGACAGCGGCAACCGTCAGAAGCCTGGTCAATCGCTTGAAGATTATCTGGCTACGCAAGGCGGTAGAGTGTCGATATGGAACAGCGAGCTGCTCAAGGATCAAAGCTTCTTCGATGCTGTCATTATTCACTACTACAATCACGTTGAAGAGTTGGCAGGCATTAGCAACACGAAGCTGTATGAATATCTATTCAAAGAAAATGAGCTGCGGAAGATTACGGCCGAGGCGACATTGCAATTATTCCCGGGTAAAGAAGCGTGGATTACCGAATGGGGATTATTACCGATGTTTATGTTCGGGGAATCGGATAGTATGGATCGTGCACGCTATCAATTCGCCAAGACGGAAGGCATGGCTGCACTTTATGTGGACATGATCTTCAACATGCTGGACATTGATGAAATTTCGATGACAAGTTATTATGTAGCCAACGATCCGCAAGGCTTTGGGCTGCTGCAGACAGTCGGCACGGATGAATACGTGAGGCTTCCTGCATTTTATGCGTTGAAAGAGATCGGCAATCTGCTGGATGACTACGAGAAATACTATGAAATCGATCTCTCCAATGTAACTAAGCTCCACAAGACACAGGATAGAACGAATCTTCCAGTGGAAGTTCCGGAGGTCTCCGCATGGGGGATGGGGGACGATGATGGCATTCAGAAGCTGATCATTTCTAATCGGACCAACCGTACTGTAGATATCGAGCTCGAAGGATATGAACTGCAGCCGCTGTGGAGCTACGGTGGAGCGGACGCATTGCCGGATTTCCTGATCAACCCGAATCCTTCTTGGACGGATGTTCCGACAAGCATTACGCTGCCGGATGCGCTGGATGGGAATACGGTCTCTCATTACGAGGTAGAGCCATACTCGATCATGATCGCGAAAGTTATTCCTACAGAAACTAATCCAGGTTCGGGCAATCCATCCACGGGAACCGGATCAACAACAGGACCAGTGTCGGCACCTACGAATCCTATCGTATCGCCTTCGGGTAAAATCATACCGACAGAGTACACAGTTGCTGTCGGACAGGGCGTTCACAATTCTGAGGCTTCAATCGTAACGATCCCTGCGGCAGTATGGCAGCGAGCTGTAGAAGGAGCAGGAAAAAACCAGGAGCAGATTACGATTCAAGCCGAGCAATTGAAGGGCGATTTTGAAATTGTTCTGCCGTATCAATACGTTGCAGATGCACTGAAGGCTAATCAAGACCAGGAGATCGAAGTGAAATATGCCGGTGGCAGCTTCAAGATGGCAATACGGGGGCTAAGCAAAAACATGCCTGAATCCGGTGTTAAGAACGCCAACTATCATCTGGCGATCCAACCGTCTTCAAGTATTCCGAATCAGGCAGATCGTTCAGTAGAATGGCTTGTCTCTCCAACCCGGATCTCGGTTGCGATCGTCTCGGATGGAGCAACGACACTGCTGAATGACTTCAACCAGACTTATGTACGCGTCGCTTTCGAATTGAATAATGATACGAATGCGGATGAACTGACAGGGGTTATCGTTGATCCGGTTACAGGAGAACTCA
This sequence comes from Cohnella sp. LGH, assembly GCF_017671885.1. NCBI lineage: Bacteria > Bacillati > Bacillota > Bacilli > Caryophanales > Paenibacillaceae > Cohnella > Cohnella sp. LGH. The sequence goes on along the minus strand of NZ_CP072117.1, from coordinate 6,985,818 downwards.
CTTACGTGCCTGCAACGGTGCGGATCACTGATGATCATAAGGAAATTGTATTGAAGTACACGGGGATCGGACAATTTGCCGTCGTATCTGTCAAAAAGTCCTTCTCGGATGTTCAGGGTCACTGGTCACAGGTTAGTGTTGAAAATCTGGCATCCAAGCTGCTTGTGAAAGGGGTAACCGATCAGCTTTTCAACCCAAATGGAAAAATTACGAGAGCCGAATTTACGGTATTATTGACAAGAGCTATGGGATTGCAGCAGTCTTCCGGTAATAGCTTCTCGGATGTAGCGGATGATTCATGGTATGCCGGGGCTGTTAAATCTGCTGTTCAGGCCGGTTTGATTAGGGGACTGGCGGACGGCACATTCAATCCTCGGAAATTGATTACACGCGAGCAGGCAGCGGTTATGTTTGAGCGGGCGTTGCGATTTAACGGTGCCGTTGCGGACCATTCGAGCGGATCATTGCAACAATTCGCCGACCTGAATCAAATTTCTGCTTATGCCAATCAAGCGATGCAAACGATGGTGCAGTATGGCATCATACAAGGGGCAAACAACAAGCTTTCGCCCAAGAACAACGCCACTCGCGCCGAGATAGCCGTTATGCTGATGAATATCATGCGGTATTTTGGTGATTAACAGCAATTTGTAGTCCGTAAAGAGAACGCTGCTTGCTCCCATCTATGGAGGCGAGCGGCGTTCTCTGTTTATGCTTCAGTGTTTGCCTGTTTTTCAGCGCTTATTGCCGTATCACTGTGCTTCGCTCAGTACATTTGTCTGGGTCTCAGGATAGAATCGCAAGCCGCAATATCGCGGTGTTCCTTGTTCGATTCCTCGAATTGGTCATGTCCTTTTGACTGATACTGGTTCGAGCAGCGGCTACGCCGCCAGTCTTGTACGAAATATATCATCTAAAGTTGGCGAGTGACGAACGGCCGATCACAGGATGGGAATTTCACGTTGGCAAAGGCAAACGCTCCGCTCCTACAGGAGATACATCCCCCTCTGTCTCATCGTTTCCGTACCCAAAACCTCTTCGTTAATCCTTAATGCTCAGCTCCTTCTCCCGGTATTCGGAAGGCGTCAGATTCGTGACCCGCTTGAAAAATTTGGTGAAGTACGCCGGAGACTCGAAGCCAAGCGCCGAGGAGATTTCATGGATCTTGGTCGAGGGCTGAGTCAGCAGTTCAACCGCTTTATTCAGTCTCATTCGGGTAATCGAATCGTGCAGGCCTTCCCCGGTCAATTGCTTGTATAATCTGGACAAGTAGGAGGGATTGAAGCCGACCTCTTCTCCGATTCGGGTCAGCGATAGGTCGCCCGCGAGGTTGTCCTCGATGTAGGTATTGATCCGGGCGACGATCTCCAATTCGCGTTCGCCGATGTCCGTTTTCTGCGCATCGAACACCGCTTCGGCCAGCCGGGCGATATAATCGACCGCGTCTTCCCAGGAGCTGTGGCGATTCAGCTGTGTCAGCATGTCGACATCGATCCGTAGCGCGTTGTTTTCTTCGAATGACGGGTTCATGAATCTGAAAAAAATAGGCGCAACGGAATAAAACCATTGCAGCTTCATCAAGTCGAGGCCGCTCTCCTCGATATGGCGCGCCAGCTCGTAAAACAACGAAAAAAAGCGTTCTCTCTGCGAGGTTTCGAGATAGGTTTGCAGGGTTTGGATTTTATTCATTTTCAGCCAGTGGGAAATATCCTTGTCGTGCTCTAGCCTTTCGTTCGGCGACAAATGCGACTCGGAGAGCAGCACCTCCTTGCGCTGGCCGTAATCGATATAGAGAATTCGCTTCAGCAAGCTATACGCATGCTCGCAATCCGCCCAAGCCACCGGCGAAGCTCCCGCGATCAGAGACACGCTCAGCTCGATTTGCTTCCGGCATTCCTCTTGAATTTTCGCCAAGGATTCGCGAACGAGAAGCGCGGCATGCTTCCAAGAGCATCCGAAATCTTCATTCTCCGGCAACAGACCTTCGGCATTCGGCTGAATCAGCCAGATCCATCTGCCGGACTCGTACATGCAGGAAAACAGGTTTAACGAGGGACTAAGCACCTCATTCACGATCGTCTGAAGGCCGAAATTCTTCAGCGTCTGATCCGCTGTCCTGCCATCGGGCTCTCTATCGTCCTGTCTTCCGAGCATCATTAAAATCGGGGCGGCCGCGTTCAGCGGAATGTCCAGCTCCTTCAGTCGAAGCACCAACTCCGAACCGTTCTCCGCCGCTTCTCCCGCTATCCGTTCCATGAGCCATTCCTTCCGGAGCGAAGGCAGCGTCAGCTTGATCTGTTCGCGGGCCCGCTCAAGGAGCCGCTCGCGCTCGAACCTGCCGTCCAGCCGATCGACGGCTCTGCGTACGGCGCTAACGATCACCTCGTCTTCTTCGGTCTTCAGAATATAATCGAAGCTTTGATTGCGGTTGGCTGTCTGGATATAGTTAAAATCGTCGTATCCCGTTAAGAAGATGACGATCGTATGCGGCCATAAACGGACGATTTCCTGCTGCAGCGCAATCCCCGACATTCCGGGCATGCGAATATCGCTGAGGACGATGTCGATTCTCGTGCGCCTCAGCCACTCGAGCGCTTCCTGTGCGGAGTAGGCGTAATAGATTTCCAAGTCCAGACCGCGGCAGTTCTCGAATAAGTACACCAACCCTTGTACGATCAAGTCCTCGTCGTCAATGATCAGAAGCTTGTACATGATGCGTCTCCTTTATGATGGGAATCGCGTAGACGACTCGCAGGCCTCCGAGCGGAGATCGGTCGACGGCTAGTCCGTACGGTTTGCCGTACTTTAATTGCAATCTGCGGTGGACGTTCAGCATCCCGGTCGTTTCCAGATTCATGCCTTGCTGCAATTCCGAGTTCAACTGCAAGAGATGCTCGTCCTTCAAGTCTTCGCCGTTATCCTCCACGGATAGATAGACGACTTGATCTTTAAGCGCGATGGAGATGTTGACGATGCCGTCGGACGCTTTGTCTTTAAGGCCGTGCTCGTACGCATTTTCCAATATCGGCTGTAAAATCAGCTTCGGCACCGGAATATCCCGGCATTCCTCCGGCAATTCCGCGCAGACCGTCTTGATCCGCCGCGAATAACGCATCGTCTGAATCTCGATATAGGATTTCGTGTGCCGGTATTCCTGCGCCAAGCTAATATCGTCCAAACCGTTCCTCGTAATATAGCGAAAATATTCTCCCAAATGGCGCGTCAATCGGATCACTGTATCCACGTCGTGCATTTGGGCGACCCGGTGCAGCACGAAGTAGCTGTTATAGAGGAAATGCGGGTTGATTTGCGACTGCAATTGCTTAAGCTCCGAGCGCTGCGAGCGGATTTTCTCCTCGTAGACCTCGTGCACGAGCTCCTGCAGCTTGCGGGACATCGCATTGAATTGTTCGTATAAATAGCCGAATTCGTCATTATGGTTATGCTTCAGCGTGACCTTCAGATTGCCTTGCTCCAGCTTGAAGAACGCTCGGACGATTCGGCGAATGGGCTGGTGGATAATTCGATAGATCCAATAAGAAAAAAGAATAACGATAAAAATCGAGGTCAGCATAATCGTCCAAAATAAATATCGGTATTTCTGAAGGGGATTCAGAATTTCGCGTTCCGGCAAAAAGGCGATAATATTCGTATTGAGAACGGCCGATTTTTCGAAGATCACCTTATAGGACGTTCCTCCGATTTTCACGTTCACGTTGCCGTAATCACTGTCGTCCATCGATGCCTGCACAGCCTTCGAAGAGTCCGAATGCGCGATTTGCTCGATTGCGGCAGGCTGTCCGCTGGCGATTCGCCATTCTTTGTCCGCTTGCAGCAGCATGCTGCCGCCAAGGTCCGTTTCGTAAAGCTCTTCCAGCGATTGGCGCAGCAGCTCTTGCGATAAGGTCATTTTCAACAGGAGAAAATGATCCAGGTCGTTGTTTTCGATGCCGTACGATTCGGGATAAAAGCCGCCGATCAGGTATTGATCGTTCCAATAGACGATCGGGGAGGCCAGCGTCGAGCGCTTGAGAGACTGGACCTCCCCCTCGGTCGGCGGCGGAACGAAGCCCCGCGAGGAGATATTGCGCTGAATTCTCGGCAGATAGACGCTGATATCTTCCAGGTACAGACTTGAAGCCTGAAGCAGCCTAAGCTTTTCTTGGATGCGAAGCACGGCTCTGGAATATTCGAAGTTCGTCAATTGGTTCCTCGAGAAGCTGAGGACCTGAAGGTCGCTGTCCGACAACAGCTCGTTGCGCAAGCGCATAATTCGTCTGAAGTCGGCGTCGATCCCCGTCACGAACGTGTGAATTCTGTATTCGAGCGATTGTTCGATTTGGGATTTTACCGTCTGGGAGCTTGAGGAGTTGATCAACAGGCTCAAAATGGACAACGGCAAAATGATCACCAAAAAAGCGATGGCCAGCTTAAAGAATATACTGGAAGATTTCATGCGGAAAGGATTCATGGCATTCCCCTCTAGTTTAAGCGCTCTGCGAATAGACAAGCCGTTTATAAATAGGGACCAGCAGCTTAAGCGGAATCGCTCAAGCTGCTGGTCGTTCTATCGGTTTAGCGGATTCCCATTAATCGGTAAAGGACAACCGCCGCTTGCGCGCGCGTTGCCGTGCCTTCGGGCAGCAGCCGTTTGGCGTCGACGCCGTTGACGATTCCCAGGCTCACGGCCAGGGCAGCTTCTCCGATCATCTCTTCCGGAATTTGCGAGGCATCCCGGAAGCGGAGCAGCGCCTGCGGATTTTCACCGCTCGGAACCGGCCGGCCGGTCAGCAGGGAGACGGCACGTCCGGCCAAGGCGGCCAATTCCGCGCGGGTAACCGGAGAATCGGAAACGGGCATATCCCGTTCGACGTCTGTGTCGCCGAGTTCCAGCCCCTTCGCCAGAAGCGCAACCCATTCGGCGCGCGTAATCGGGTCCTCCGGAGCAAACCGGCCGTTGTCGGTGCCGGACATGAAGCCCTTGGCGGCGGCGACTTGAATCGCACGGCCCGCCCAGCCTGCTACGCGATCCAGATCGGTAAACTCCACTCGATTTTCAACGACCGCATACTTGGAACGAAGCCGGCTCAACGCGGCGTACATCTTCTCGCGGGCAAGCTTTCCGCCGACGATTTCCGTCCGATCGCCCGCGAATTCGATCATCGCCAGCAATTCCTTGTCCAGATCCGCTCCGGTTGGAAGCGGCAGCCCCAACGTAATCGGCGGATTAAATTCGGTCGGAACGGCCCCGTTTACTTTCAGCTCGATCTCATAGACAGGCGCCGCTAATTCTTGATCGTTGTTCGTCCTGATGATACGGATTTCTACGTCGCCTTGAAGCTGGGACGGCGCGAAGAGTAACTCTACGCCCTGCCAGTCAAGGGTGACTTGGGCGATTGATTTCTCCAGCATCCGTTCCAGAATAGCTTGCTCCAGCTGCACCTGCAGTTCATCCGACGATCCTTCGAACGTCATCGCCAGCCGCGCCGACAAAGTAGTCTTGGAGGAGAAGCCTCGAAGCAGCTCGCGCAGCCGATCGAACGCCTCTCCGATCGAATCGATCCGATCGAGCAGTGCCGGGGTGTCGATTTGGGTCTCATCGCCGCCAGAGCGGAGCAGGTAAGGCGCCATATCCAATTGGCCGATACGGTCTGCGGCCGCCTGGATTTTCTCTATCACCTGGGCGTTAATTGCCGCTTGTTCGGAAGCGGCCGCTTCGCCCAGCCGCTCGCGGAGGCCCTTCAACTCCTGTTCAAGATCGGCCAGCGGGTTGTTGGGGGCCTCCGTCCCGGTAGATGGGCCTATGCCGGAGCCGGAACCAGAGCCGGAGTCCGGGTTTGGAGTGCCGCCGCCCGACCCCGACTTGGCGCTAAGCTCATAGATCCGCACGTCCAGAGGAGAGTAGCTGCCCGTAAAGCGGTTATTCGATATCGGGAGAAACGTATTCTCGTTCCATACCTTCAGCCGCATTCCTTCGGGCACTTCGATGGCGGCCCGCTGCGCTTCCTTGCTGTTGTTGACCATAGCGATATAGGTTTTGTCGCCGACCTTGCGGCTCATCCAATGCAGCCAATCGCCGTCTCCCTCTGCGACTCGAACATTGTCGGCCGGCCGGTCGGACAGAATAAACGCCTGCAAATCCGCGATTTCCTGCGCGATGCGATTCACGCGGCCGAGCAGCTCTTCATAGGGGAGCCCGCTTGCATCGTTCTTCATATCGAACAACGAGTAAAACAGAATGCCTCGGGCGCCTTCGGTAATATACTGCCACGCCATATTGCGCATTTCCTGCTCGGTTGGCGGGCGCAAGCCTCCTTGGTCGTAGTTGCCGACGTTTTGCGCCTGCACGACGGCCCATTGTCCCTTCTTACCGATGGCCTCGGTAGTCGCTTTTTGCAGCTCGCCCGGCTCGCCGATCGGATCTTCCTCCAGCCCTTTGACGGGATAGACGTCCAAGCCGAAAATATCGGTTGATTTCGCCAGCACGCTGGCGGACGGCAGGTGGAAATCGACCGTATAGGCAGGATGATCCGGGTCGTTGGCCTTGACCGCTTCATAATGGGAAGGCAGCCGATCGTCGTTCGGCGCTTCGTCGTTCAGGTACCAGGCCAGCAGCGCCGGATAGTCTTTGAACCGATTGACGAATTCGCCGATCTTGCTCACCGCGTCTTCATCGCTGTTGATGCCCTCGGGCGCCCATGCGGAGCCGTAGAAGAAATCCTTCAACGAGAAAATGACCTGTTTGCCGTATTCCGCGGCCAAATCGAGCTGTTCCCCGGAAGGGAAGTCGTAGGGCAGAAGCGTGTTGATCGGGCTGTTTTTCAGCTCCTCCAGCTCCGAACGAACGATTTTGTCCGCATAGATTCCGATCGGCAGGAACAGCTTTCCGTTCCGCCAGAATCGGCCTTCGCTATCCACGTAGGATTCAGGCATCTCCGCGGCGCTTCCCAATTTGCGAATCGTCCATTCCTCCGAGTCCGCCGCCGTATCGGTTCCGGACAATACAGCCTCGACGCGGACATGATACGTGCCCGGGACCAGCTTGGCCGAGGGGAAGACCGCGTCTCCGCCCGAGCCGTCCACATACGTCGCCTCGACAACCGATTGGTCATCTCTCAAAAGGCTGGCGCGTATCGTATAGGCGCTCAGATCGGCGCCCGTTGCCGCTTCGGTCCGGACTCGAATATCCGCGTCTGTCCCTGGCGATAGAATGCCGCGATATCCCGGAGACGCCAGCCGAGTTTGAATGAGCTTGGGCTTGACTTCGTGGAGGGTCAGATCGTCGAACCAGACCGTACCCGTCGTTCCTTGCGTGTACAGCGTCAGATTGGCTTTGGCTCCGTTGGCCGGGGCCGTATACAGCGGAATCCGAAAATAGGTCCAATCGCCGGGATTGATCGGGTTCGCATAGGAGCCGCCGATCCAATTGCCGCCGGCATCTACCGCGTCCAGAGCAAGCTTCGCTCCGTCTCCGTCCGCGACGCCGTTCGTCTTCACCCACACCGATACATAGTAACCGACGCCGGGCGTGAGATTAAAATCAAAGCTGGGCGAAGAATTGGCCGGGCCGTTCGTATACTTCAAGGAGTATTCGCCCGTACGGGACTCGGCAGCGTCATAGCTGGTCGAGCCGCTGAGCCAGGTCGCGTCGTCGGGGTCCTCGAACGAGGTGGAGTAACCCGACTGGCTTCCGGCCGGCGCTTTCTTATAGACTTTAACGTCGTCGAACCAGACGATTCCAGTGTCGCCTTGGCTTAAATATAGCGACACTTGAAGTCTGCCGGCATCCTCGGGAACCGTATACGTAGGCAGCTTGAGCAGAGTCCAATCGGCCGGCGCAAGGCCGTCCGTATATTGTCCGCCTTTCCAGTCGTCTCCGTCGTACGCTTCCAAGGCGATTCTCGCCTTGCCGGCGCCAACGTTTTCCGTCTTCAGCATGACGGTTGCGTAATAGGTCGCTCCCGGCTCCATTGCCAAAGAAACCTGGGGATATTTATAGTACGCGGCATCCGAACGCTCGTATTTCAAGGAATGATTGCCCGTATAGGCTTCGCCGTCGTCATAACCGCTGGATTCCGTTATCCAGCGTTCGTCCGCGGGATTCTCGAACGATTCCTCCATCACAAGCACATCGGCCTCCGCCGCAGCCGCGATCCGAAGCGAATCGCCGCCAAGGAAGGAAATCGGGGCCAACTGCAAAACCAGGATCAGGGCAAGAAAAGCAATCGCTATTTTTTTCAACCGAATCACCTATCTTTCTACCTTATAAATGTGAATGCCCAAGGAGCTGAACGAATCCGTGAACTTGCCGCCCGTCAAAGCCAGGGAACGGCTTTCGTTTACCGCCTGCACGGAAGTCGCGCCGGGCACGGTGAACGAGGCGGTTCGGTTCGACTTGCCGTTATTGACGGCAAAAATATACGTATCGCTGCCGTACTGCTTAACCATCCAGTTGAGCCAGCTTCCGCCCGTAGTCGTCGCGGCGGGCGTGGCATCGACGGACAGGAGGATCGGAACGAAGCTCTCCACCTCGGACGCTACCTGCTTCACGCGATTCAGAAGCGTTGCGTAAGGCACGCCGCTCGCATCCGATTTCAGATCGAACAGGGAGTAGAACATCAACCCCGTCGCGCCCTCGGTCAAATACTGCCACGCCATATTGCGGACTTCCTGTAAAGTCGGCGGACGGGTGCCGCCCTGACCGTAGTTGGCCAGATTATGCGCCTGCACGACCGGCCATTGGCCCCGGAACCACAGGTTTTCTTTGGCGGCCTTCTGATAAGCGCCGGGTTCGGCGATCGGATCGCCGGACAATCCCTTCACGACATATCGGTCCATACCGAAGATGTCCGTGGAACGCAGCACCTGGTCCGGGTTTGGCGCATTGTAATCCACGATATAGGCGGGATGGTCCGGATCGTTCGCGACGACCGCTTCATAATGGGCGGGCAGTCGGGGATCGTTCGGAGCCTCGTCGTTTAAGTACCAGGCCAACAGCGCCGGATGAGATTTGAACCAGTTCACGTGCTGGGCGATTTGCGGCGCCTCGTCCGCCTCGCTCGTAATGAACGACGGGGCGTAAGGAGAGCCGTAATAAAAATCCTTGAAGGAGTAAATGACCTTCATGCCATAAGAATCGGCCAAGTTCAATTTGGTCAGATCGGGATGGCCGTACGCCAAAATCGTATTAAAGGCGCTGCCGCTCAAATCCGCCAAATCCGCTGCGGTAATATCGGCGGTATAGATGCCGATGGGGAAAAACAAGCTGCCGCTGCGCCACAGCCGACCGTGCTTGTCGACGTATTGATCCGGAGCGGAGGCGGTATTCTCAATCGGCTTTTCGATATAGCCTTTGACCTGTCCAGTCGAAGTTTTAATTAACTGAAGAACCAGCTTATAGCTTCCGGCCGCAAGTCCGGAGCCGGCGAACAAGGTGGCCGTAGCCTGCTGGCCGGAATAGCTTGCGGAATTCATCAAGGCGTTGGAAGAATCGTACAGACTGACCTTGGTCGTGTAGCCGCTGAAATCGGCCGACCAGGAATGCGGAATCGTTTTGACCCGAATGTCCGTGTGGTCGCCGGCGATGAGCTTGCCGCGGTACGAAGGGTAATCCAGATACGCATAGAATAACGGCGCCGTTTGAACCTCGAATACTTGCAGGTCGTCAAACCAGGCTTGCCCGGTTGTGCCCTGCTCCAGATAAAGAGAAATGCTGATTTTCGCCGTATTCGCGGGCAGCGTGTAGATCGGAAGTTGGATCTGTGTCCAACCGGCCGACGCGACTCCCGGAAGGTATTGTCCGCCGACCCAGTTGCCCGACGGATCCAACGCTTCGAGCGCGAGCGTCGCGCCGCCCGGCCCGCTAAGGCCGGAGGTTTTGATCCAGACCGTCGCGTAGAACCTCTCTCCGCCTTGCCCCGGCAATATTTTGGAAGGATAAATATAGGTGCTGGCCGAAGTTCGAGCGTATGCTAACGACTTGGAATAAGAATGGCGTTCGCCGGAAGTAAAGCCGGTGGCCGCCGTGATCCATTCCGATTCTCCGCCGTTTTCGAACGAAGTCTCATACGCTAATACATTGGAAGGCGAGTATGCTTTCGCTTCTGACGGCATAGCCGTTCCGGAAATAAGCAGGACAACGAGGGACAGCAGAATGGCATAGTGCGCAGGGCTTCTTCTCAGTTTCAACTAGCTCTGCCTCCTTTGGTCTACCCATTGATTGACCTCTTCGGTAATTCGGTCTCCGCCCAGATCGCCCCAGTCTTTCGCATAGTCGTCGAAGGCGTCCACGGGCAGCTCTCCCATAATGATCATCGTGTAGGTGTCCAGCGTAAGCTTGTCCAGGATAGCGGTCACCTGGCTCATCGTTTTGGTCGCCGGGCCATAAAATTCGTTCATTTGAATGTAACCGCTGTCATTATGTTCCATAATTTTCGCCCAGGCGCTGCTTTGGCCGTACATGCCTTCTTCGAACCAGTAGCGGTTATCCCCTTGGCGATAAGCGACGATATTGTCGTAATAGCTTTGTTCCTCTTCGCTGAGGCCGGCGGGACTCCCGTTCTTCAACGCGCTCTGCAGTCGGATATAGTTCTTCATGCTGCCGTTCTCCGGCCAAGTGTATACGAGCGGGTAGTTGTTGTACTGGAACCCGTCCTTGCCGATAAAAAAATGGCTCCATTCCGGATTCTCATAGCCGCGGTAAACCATCAAATTCAGCAAGCGCATGAGCGCCTCCGGATGCCGGATGCCTTTTTTCGCGACAAAATAGCTGTAGATCGGGAAGTTGTATTCGAACTTTGCCGGCACGTCGTCGACGGAGGGAATGCCGTATGCCCGCCAATCCGCCCCGGGGTCCCGGTCTTTGCTGGCTTGCAGCGGATGTGTCGGATTCCACCAGGCGCCGTACTGCATGCCGATTTTGCCGGATACCAGCTCCTCGGCCATATAGTTCTGATCCTTTACGGAAAACTCCGGATCGATCTGCCCGTCAAGGTACATGTCGCGCAGCGCGGTCAACGCCGTCTTGACCTCCGGTTGGATGCCGCCGAACACGATTCGCCCGTCGTCGCCTTTGATCCAACTGCTGGGATAGGCATGAAACCCGTTGAAAAAGCCCTTCAGCGATGTCCAGTTAATCCGGGTGTGCAGCCCCATGTTCAGGCCGAGGCCGTAAGTGTCGCGTTGCCCGTTGCCGTCCGGATCTCCTTCGGCGAAAGCTTTGGAGATGCGCAGAATGTCCTGTATCGTGCGCGGCTCCGGCAGATTGAGCCTGTCCAGCCAATCGTGCCGCACCCACAGCACCTGAGACTGATCGGTCATCGAAGCTCCTTGCGGAATCGCCATCAGCTTGCCGTCAAATGTGGCCGTATCCAGCGAGTGGGCAATTTCTTCGATCATTTCTTTGGCTTTCGGCGACGCATGACGTTCGTAAGCTTCCGTCAAATCCTCGATCAGGCCGGCATCGGTCAACTGCTTGAGCTGCAGGCTGTCGACTTCGAAAATATCCGGAAGCTCCCCGGTAAGAATGGAAGCTTTTAATCGTTGATTGTAATCCTCGGTGCCTTTGTTCGTCGTCCACAAATATTTGATTTGAATGCCGAGAGTCGCCAAGTAATCTCGGCTCCAGACGTTGTCGGTCAGCGATTCGCCCTCCCGGAAAACGGTGCTGTCGTTCAGATTGCGCACGGCCGAAAGCGTGATAGTCGGCTCGTACTTCTCGAACGGGCCGACGGCCGCGGAAGGCCGTTCCTCGCGTTCGGCCATCTGACCGAACAGGAGGAAGGCGGCGATTCCGCATACCGCCAGCGCGATTAACGAGATCGTTCGTTTACGATTGATCATGACCGCATGCTCCTTTAAGTGTCGCTCACGCTCACCCTAGGGCGTGTATGCATACTCCGAGGATCGCAGATGTTGCCGAATTTTCGTTCCATGCAAGGAACTTTTGTGAAGGCGTACCGGGGGTACGTCAAGCAAAAGGGTCGAAGCAGGGGGCGAAAAGGCGGTGATAGATGCCTCTGAGCGGGTTTGCATACACGCCCCAGGCATCGATGCGTCAATCGTGTGAGCAACTAGTTCCCATTGTAGCACGGATAGTTTTATTTCAGCTTGTCGAGCACCGCTTGCGCGGCTTTGTCTCCTTGCTCCAGGAGCTGATCGATCGTGATTTTGCCGGAAAGGTATTCCGTGAAGATCGGATCAATCGCCCCGATCCATTCCTCCCACAGCGGATTATCCCCGACGTTCGACGCATACTGCATGCTGTCCAGGAACACCTTGATGTGCTCCGGATTCCCTTGATGTTGGGACAATGCTGCTTCTGCCGTAGATTTCTTTGCGGTGATGCCTTCCGACAGGGTGGCGTTCAGCTGCTGCGCTTCATCGCTCAGGAAATATTCAATGAATTTCCAGCCGGCTTCCTTCTCCGCATCCTTGGCATGCGCGTTCAGTACCCAGGAATTGGCGACGAGCGCGCTGTAATTGACGCCTCCAACTCCTTTCGGCATAAGTGACACGTCGTAGTTGATCCCTTCTTGATCGTTGGACAGCCTTCTGGCGAAGTTGTCGTAGAACATGGCGACGATGCCCCTCGGGAACCAAGTGCCGTGGTTAGGGGTGATTTCGCCTTCCTGCGCCACGAGGCTTGGAGTAAGGCCTTCATCCCAGAACTTTTTCATATACACCATGGCTTCTTTGACCTTGGGATCGCTGGCGAACGTGCTCTTCGTCCGGGACTCGTCCAGAATGTCTCCGCCGAATTGGCGAATCGTCGTATACCATCCGTAACGGAAATGGTTCGCAAGACCGATTCCGTATTGCTTGGCGTCCGCGTTCGTCAGCTTTTGTGCCGCCTCGTACACGTCGTCGGTCGTCCAGTCCGCCGTCGGGTAAGCGACGTTGGCGGCATCGAACATCTCCTTGTTGTAGTACAGCGCATTGACTTGAATCGCTTGCGGAACGGCGAAATATTCGTTGTTCGCGTTCTTGATCGCCTCGAAGCCGAAGTAATCGTCGAGCTTAACATCCTTCAGACGGTCGGTCAGGTTTTCGATCGCGCCTTCGCTCGCATATTGCGCGATGTACGGGCCGTCCAGCAAGTAGACGGTCGGACCTTGGCCCGCCGCCAAGTCTACCTTTAAATTGGTATAGTGCGTTCCCCAGTCGGTGCCTACGTTTTCGACCGTGACGTTCTTGTTGGCTTCCATGAACTTGTCAATGATTTGCCCGAACGTTTCGCGCGCTTTCTCGTCGGCGTAATAGGCGACCTGAATGGTGACGGGCTCACCGTTATCCGCGGTATTGCCGCTGGCCTCCGCCGTTGAATCCGGGCTTGCCTGGGACGATGACGACGACGGACTGGCGGACCCTCCGTTATTGTTGTTCGAGCTGCAGGCGGTCAGCGCCGCCGAGGTCAGCATGACGAGCGCAAACAGCGATAAAACCGACTTTCTTGACTTGCTCACTTGTACCCCTCCTAAGGTTGCGTTCGTTTTTATGTCAGGGATATTATCCTTTGACACCGGAAGTGGAAATGCTCTTGACGAAGTAGGGCTGCGCGACGATAAAAAGCACGATGATCGGCAGCACGAGCAGCACGTTGCCGGCCATTTCCAGCTCGGGGCTCTGGTTGTACTGCCCGGTCGAAATGTCGCGGATGCGCAGCACCATCGTCCATAAACTGCTGTCTTTGCCGATGAAGATCATCGGATACAGGATTTCGCCCCATTTTTCCTGCAAGGTGAGAATTCCCAAAGTCAGCATCGGAGAGATCATCAGCGGCAGATGGATGCGGCTGTAAATCTTAAACCATCCCGCGCCGTCGATTTTGGCCGCCTCGTCCATCTCCTTCGGAATGGAGCGGAAAAACTGACGGAGCAAAATGATGCCGAAGGCGGTGGCCAGAAAGGGCGGAACGATCAGCGGGTAATGGCTGCCGATCCAGCCCAGATTTCTGAAGATCATAAATTGGGGGATCATCGTCACTTGGGACGGCAGAAACATCGAGATTACGGCAAAGCCGAAAATGAAGCTTTTGCCCGGAAACGGAATTCTCGCAAAGGCGAAGGCGACAAGGCTGCAGGACAGAACCGTGCCGATCATCGCCAGTCCGGTTACTTTGACCGTGTTGTAAAAATACAGCAGGAACGGATGCCCCTTGTCGGGAAACAGCAGCTTTTCGTAGTTGTCCCAACGGGGCGTCTCGGGGAACCACTTGAACGTATTCAGGAACTCCCCGTTCGTTTTCAGCGAAGCCAGAATCATCCAGACGAAGGGCAGCAGCATTGTGGCCGCGCCGGCCAGCAGGATGACGGCATTCAAGATCGAGAAGAAGCTGCGGTTTCTTCCGGACCTGCCGGGATATGCGTGACTGTTCAATAGATTCGCCTCCTATTCTTCGTAGTGAACCCAGCGCTTTTGCAGCAGCAGCACAAGAAGCGTTACCGCGATCATGCAGAGGAACGATACCCAGGCGATCACGGACGCGTAGCCCATGTCCAAATAGCGAAACGCCTTTTCATAGAGATAGACCATCAGGTGGGTATCCGAATATTTGTTGTACCGGTTGAACACCATCGTGAACTGCTGGTCGAACGCTTGGAAAGCGCTGGAGATCGACATGATCACGACCAGAAACGTTGTCGGGGAGAGCAGGGGCACAGTAATGCTGCGCAGGCGCTGCCACCTCGTCACTCCGTCGATCTCGGCGGATTCGTAGAGCGATTCGGGAATATTGTTCAAGCCGATATAGTAGATGAACATCGCATAGCCCAGGCCTTTCCATACGGCGACCAGCGCCAGGGCGGGAATCAGCGTGCCGGAGCCGATCCCGAGGAAAGCGATGTCGGACATCCCGAACGCTCTGAGAATGCCGTTGACGATGCCGATTTCGGGTGCGAGCAGCCAGATCCACACCATTCCGACGACAAACCAGGAAGGGACGGCGGGAAAATAGTACACGGCGCGCAGGACGGCCATTCCTTTGCCCTTGAAAAATCGTCCGGAATAGGTGAGCATCACCGCAAACAGCAGCGGAAGCGCGACCTGAATGGGCACGTAAATCAGGGCAAACTGCCACGTGTTCTTGAAAGCCGTCATAAAGGACGAATCGTTCAGCAGCATCCGCACGTTATCGAGGCCGTTGAATTCGGGCGGCGAGATCACCTTGAATCTCGTAAACGAATAGTAGAGCGACATCGCCGCCGGAATGACGAAAAGAACAACGGCTCCGACAAGATAGGGCGCAATGAACAAATATCCCGTCAGGGAATCGGTAAATCTACGACGCATAGGGTCACCTTGCTCTCTCTTTTGTAAACGTTTTAGTTTTGCTGTTCTCGATTATAGAGCGGCGCCGGAGAGGATTCTATTTCCGTCTCTTTACTTTCACTGCCATTCGTTTACTTGTTTGGCTTCCAAGGCTCCGGAAATGGTCATTAGAGAGAATCCGAGTATAGTCTGAAAAGAAATTCCGATATAAATGTGGAAAATGAAAATAATATCCGATTCGTTGCTTGTCAGTCGTTTTTATATCCGGTATGCTTGAACTATTAAACGAAAAGAAACGGGTGAAGAACGATTGGCTAGAGTGGGGAGCAAGCTGAGTCAATCGAATACGCTGCTCATGATTTCGAGCATCTATTCGGCGCTGACGAAAGCCGAGAAGAAGGTGGCGGACGCCGTAAACGCCAATCCGGAAGAAGCGGTGCTGGCAACCGTGACGGACTTGGCAGAGCAAGCCGGCGTCGGGGAGACGTCGGTTATCCGGTTTTGCCGCAAGCTGGGGTTTCGCGGCTATCATGAATTTAAACTGTCGGTCGCGCAGGATCTGGTGGACCGGCCTTCATCGCTCGCCAACGCGGTGATCGGCGAAGACGACGACTTGATGACCGTCGCCCGCAAGGTGACGATGAATCATGAGATGATGCTGAAGAACACGCTGGACCTGCTTAGCGCGGACAGCCTTCGAATGGCGGTCGACCAGATGCTGGCCGCGAACAAAATCTATGTTTACGGCGTCGGCTCTTCCGGCATTACGGCACTGGATCTCCATTATCGTCTGATGCGCACCGGATTTAACGTCGAAGCCCATCGGGACTCCCACATCATTGCGATGTCGGCTTCGCTAGTTAAGCCCGGCGATCTCGTCTTTGGCATTTCTACGTCGGGCAGCACGCGCGACTTGGTTGACCCGGTGAAGCAGGCCAAGAAGAACGGAGCCGTCGTGATCTGCCTGACGAGCCATCTGCGCTCGCCGATCGCGGCCTACGCGGATACGGTGCTGCTTGTCCCGTCCCGAGAGCTGCCGACCGAGGGCGGCGCATTGTCGACGAAGTTCACTCAGGTTCATCTGCTTAATATTTTGACCACGCTGCTCACGATGAAGGCGCAGGGAGCGAATCAGGCGCTGGACAAGACGGCGATGTCGGTCGTGGACAAGCTGTATTGAATAGGATAGTTTAAGTCTGGGGAATGAAGCGGCCCTCTAATTAGGGTATCCGCTTGATTTTGATTGGAGATTAAATTCTCCTTAAATGAGATAATAAAAGGATTATTTCGAATTTCCTGAAATGAACCAATGAAGCTTCGGAGAGCTGACCCGTTTGAAGTGAAAGAAGAGAATGGCTTCTTCCCTCTTCATTGGTTCCATTTAAATAGAAGGGGAGAGAAAGATGGAGTATGCGATTGGAGCGGACATCGGGGGGACGAAAATTCAAATTGCCGCCGTTGATCGGGAGGGACGCGTAGTCGACCGTCATCTGCTGCCGACCGAAGCGCAGCTTGGGCCGGATCAAGTGATGGGTAAGCTGCTGTCGGGAATCGGGCTAATTCTGAGTCGGATGCCCGCGAACGCCCGAATTACGGGCATCGGCGTAGGCAGCGCCGGGCAAATCGATTTTGCTTCGGGCACGGTTGCTTTTGCCGGAGATCAGCTGCCGGGCTGGACAGGGACGCCGATCAAGGCGCGCGTGGAAGAGAGATTCGGCTTGCCGACCTATGTGGACAACGACGCGAATGTCGTCGCAGTCGCGGAACGGCTGTATGGAGCGGGACTGGGACTGGACAGCTTTCTGTGCGTTGCGCTTGGAACGGGAATCGGCGGTGCGATCGTCGAAGCGGGGCGGATCGTTCGGGGGGCACAGGGCTGTGCCGGTGAGCTGGGCCATGTTTCCGTCGATTTTAACGGACCGCGCTGCGGCAATTGCGGCAACAACGGGTGTGTGGAGCTGTACGCCTCCGGTTCGGGCATTGCTCGACTCGGGAGCGAGTTGATCGACGCAGCCAAGGAGCTTCCCGCTTGGCGAGCGGACTCCCGCGAGATCGCGCAGGCATGGCTCCAGGGTGACCCGCAAGCTGCGCAGGTTATGGGAATTGCGATCCGCGCGCTTGCGGCGGCAATCGCCGGCTACATTCACATGTGCAATCCGCAGGCGGTCATCGTCGGCGGGGGAGTTTCGGAGACGGGCTCCGTCTTTCTGGATGAGCTAGACCGAGAGGTGCGCGGCCGCACATCGCCAAGCGTCAGATCGGCTTACCGGTTGCTGCCCGCCTATGTCGGCAACGACGCCGGAGTGATCGGAGCGGCAGCTCAAGTGTGGCTGTACGGTGGTAATCTCTAAACGAATGAGCGTAATTAATGGGCATTCTAAGCTCTCATTTTGGAGATTATATCCTCTTTTATTTATTAAAATAAAAGAAATATCTTTAATTGGGGAGAACTGACTGTTATAATGAGGCCATCGCAAAGTATTGCGAGTCCGCATTTGGCTATGCAAACTTAGAATAGCAGGTGATGAAATGATTCAAAAACTTATTGATCAAATGGCCGGGGGGCTTGTCGTTTCCTGCCAGGCCTTGGATAACGAACCGTTGTACGGCCCGGAGCATATGGCCGTGATGGCGGCAGCGGCAGCGGAAGGCGGAGCGGTGGCGATCCGGGCCAACACGCCTCAGGATGTGCGCGCGATCAAGAGGAAGTGCGGGTTGCCGCTGATCGGATTGTATAAGAAGCATTATGCCGATTCCGACGTCTACATTACGCCGACCCTGTCCGAAGTAAAGGAGATCGCCGAAGCCGGAGCGGAGTTCGTCGCCGTCGATGCGACCTCGCTGCCGAGGCCTGGCGGTCAATCTTTAGAGGATTTCATTGCAGGCATTCGCGAAGCATGTCCGCAGGTTGGCATTGTCGCCGACGTATCGACTTTTGAAGAAGGAGTCGCCGCGATGAAGCTGGGCGTCGATCTCGTATCGAGCACGCTGTCGGGCTATACTCCGCATAGCCCGCAACAGGCAGGGCCCGATATCGAGTTGGTTCGGAGACTGGCCGAGCTGCGCGAGACGCCGGTTCTGGCTGAGGGGAGAATCTGGACGCCGGAGGAGTGTGAGGCTTGCTTGCAAGCGGGGGCTCACTCCGTTGTCGTCGGGACAGCGATAACCCGCCCGCAGTTGATTACGCGCAGATTCGTCAACGTTTTTCAATCGTTTAAGGCGTCAAACTAAATTCGTTTTTCAGTGTTAAACGGGACAAGTCGGGAGAGAAAATCTCCCGGCTTTTTGCGTATGTCCGATGAATTGACTTACATTAGCTCGCATAACGGTCCGCCAGACCGTAAGAGGCGGTCGAACGCGCGGATTCGCTCGCGTAGCGGTCTGCCAGACCGTAAGAGGCATTCAAACGCGCGGATTCGCTCTCATAACGGTCCGCCAGACCGTAAGAGGTGGTCGAACGCGCAGATTTGCTCTCATAACGGTCCGCCAGACCGTAAGAGGCATTCAAACGCGCGGATTTGCTCGCGTAGCGGTCTGCCAGACCGTAAGAGGCGATCAAACGCGCAGATTCGCTCGCATAACGGTCCGCCAGACCGTAAGAGGCGGTCGAACGCGTGAATTCGCTCGCGTAACGGCATGGAACGATCGGTTAGCTTGTTTTGCGGTAAGCGGAGGGGGACACCCCCTCGCGCGTGCGAAACGCTCTGCTGAACGCATGTATGCTCTGAAAGCCCAGCTCTTCGGCGATGCGCGTCAACGATAGGTCGGTGAAACGGATCATTTCTTTCGCCTTCTCCAGCCGAACGGACAGATGGTATTGAATCGGCGTTATTCCGTAAGCTTTCTTGAACAGCCGGCATAAGTAATATTTGCTCATATTGGCCAGCCCGGCGAGCTCTTCAAGCGTCGCTTCTTCGTGGAGATGATGGGACAGATAGTTTTTGACCCGATCCAGTTGCTCGCGGTTGGAGTGAAGATGCGGGCTGCGCTGCCAATGGATTTCTCGAAGAAGGTGCATCCAGAGCTGAATGAACAAGCCTTTGGCCGTCGTCTCGTAGTAAGGGAATTTGCTGTCGAACTCGAAAATAATGTCCATCATCAACTGTTCGATGGCTTCCGGTTTGTTGAGGCGAATATGGCTGGGGAGCGGCGGAGTCATGTCTCGCAGGTCGTTCGGACGAATCCATTGCCGCTCCCGCTCGTTTAACCGGGAATAAGGCTTAAACGATATCGGAACCTCGGGGCTGTCGTCCTGATAATACAGATCGAAATGAAGATGCGGCTGACGCAGCGGCCGATCGTTCATTGTACGTATAGAATGAGGCTGGTTCGGCTTGAACAGAAACAGGTCTCCGGGTATGCCCTTATAGGCGATCCCATCCACAATAACCTCGCATTCTCCTTCTTTGATGTACAGCAACTCATAGTCGAAAAGAACCCTTTCCGGAATATGAACCGGAGGGTAGATCGTCGAATCCCAGGCAACGCGAATATAGGGCGATAAGCGATTCAAGTCTATAAGGGATCAGCTCCTTAAGATGGAGTATCTCAGTTGAGATGAGCAATATTCGTTAAATAAAGGTCGATCCCTGCTAAAGAAAAAGAGACGATGATCTAATAATATTAACGTTGTAAGCGTTGTTTTAATTGTATTCATCATCAAGAGCCATGACAATAATCAATCAAAGGAGCATCGTCATGTATTCATTTAACGGCTTGGACATGGGGCTTGGCAATCTATCCCGATTGTCGAATGCGGTAACGAGATCGATCAGTGCCGAGAACTTCACAGGCGAGAAGGGCAAGGGAGGTATGGCGACGGAAGGAACGGGCGCCGGCTGCGCCCGCGATCTGGGGATCGGCTGGAAGGTCTCGCCTTCCGTCGAGATCGAGCCGGGAGCGACCTTCGAGATGGCGAATATTCAAGGGATGGGCGCCATTCAGCATATTTGGTTAACCTGTTTTCCTACGACCTGGCGGAGTCTGATCGTTCGTATGTACTGGGACGATGAAGAGCAGCCGTCCGTCGAGGCGCCGGTAGGGGATCTGTTCTGCAACGGCTGGCAGGAAAGGTGCAACGTCAACTCGCTTCCCGTCGCCGTTAATCCGGCCGGAGGGATGAATAGCTACTGGCAAATGCCGTTCCGGAAAGCGGCGCGTCTGACCGTGGAAAATAAGTCGGGGGAGAAGGCGGTGCTCTATTACCAGATCGATTATACGCTGACCGACGTACCGGAGGATGCGGCTTATTTTCACGCTCAGTGGCGCAGAAGCAGTCCTGTGCCTTACAAGGACGTTCATACGATTCTTGATGGCGTTAAAGGGAAGGGCCATTATGTGGGCGTGTATCTGGCCTGGCAAGTGAACAACACGGGCTGGTGGGGAGAAGGAGAAATCAAGTTTTATATGGACGGAGACCGCGATTTTCCGACGATCTGCGGCACAGGAACGGAGGACTATTTCGGCGGGGCGTGGAACTGGGAGCAGCCCCAGGGCGAGTACGGCACCTATTCCACTCCGTATCTCGGCATGCACCAGGTCATTAAGCCCGATGGACTGTATCGCAGCCAGCAGCGCTTCGGCATGTACCGCTGGCATGTCATGGACCCGATCCGTTTCGAGTCGGAGCTGAAGATAACGATTCAAGATCTAGGCTGGCGCTCCGGCGGACGTTATCTGCCTCAGCAAAGCGACATCGCCTCAACGGTGTTCTGGTATCAGTCGGAGCCGCATGCCTCATTCCCGGCGCTTCCGGGCAATGACGAGCGGGAAGTCATCTGATTGCAGCTTGACAAGGATCTGGCTCCCCGACAATAATAATGGCAATAACATATTGATTCGACCGGTCGTGAAGCACACCCGGCAGCGCCTTTTGGGCGTCTGTGGGTGTGCTTTTTTATATTCGGACGAGTCGGTGGAGACGCCGGTTTATCGACTCGGACAACCCGGTCGCCGCTGCGCTGCTTGCAAAGATGAGGTATAATGAGAGCGAGATCAGAGAGGTGCGGTTCGCTTATTTGCGAATGCTGCTGCGCCTGCGGAGGAAGCTGGATGACGCAAAGCTGGCGCTGATCATGTCGGTCGCCGATCTGTACAATAAGTGCGATAGCAGCGAGGATGTGTCGCTGCTTCAGGAGCTTGGCGAAAAATATCCGGAGGAGGGAGATATCGTGGACAAATTGATGCCGGCATGGAGCCGGGAAGGATACGAAAAGGGGATTAAGGAAGGAATTGAGCAAGGAATTGAGCAAGGAATTGAGCAAGGAATTGAGCAGGGAATGGAGCATGGCGTGGAGACCGTAGCTATCAACATGCTGCGTGAAGGGATGGATCCCGGCTTTATCAGTAAAGTGACGGGATGGCCGGAACAGAAAATTGCCGAGCTTCGCAAAAAAGTTTACTGAATGAAGATCATGCAACCGAAATCTAACAACATATCGAGCAGGTGACATCAGGTGGAAGTAAACTATTGTTCCGCATGCGGCGGCAAAATGGAAACAAGAGAAGTGGACGGCACGCCGAGAAGGGCCTGCACGCAGTGCAGCTTCGTCCATTGGGGCAATTATAGCATCGGCGTGGGCGCGCTTGTCGTGAAAGACGACAAAGTGCTGCTCGTGCGCAGGGCGCAAGAGCCGGGCAAGGGTTATTGGACCAATCCCGGCGGATATATCGAGCAGCTTGAGCCAATTGAAGAGACGATTGTCCGGGAAGTGCGGGAAGAGAGCGGCGTCGAGGCCTGTGTGAAGGGAATTATCGCGCTGCGGGATCAGCCCAGAAGCATTCATAACGTCTACATTGCGTTCGAGATGGATTACGTCGGCGGAGAGCCGATTCCGGACGGGGTCGAGGTCGACGCCGCCGGGTTTTACAGTATGAAAGAGATGGAAACGATGAACGTCGCGGCTTTCACGCAATGGCTCGTTGACGTGGCGCTGCATGGCAGTATGGACGGACTGGCGATCGACAGGGAGCCGGTCGTTCCGTTAAACGGGAACGGGTTGTTTCGAGTTTAATTGGACGGATGGGGGGGGGGATGAGCGATGGGGACGAGGCGTTTTCAAGGAATTAGACGGGAAGCAGACCGCCAACGCTCAAGCGACAAGTCGAGAGGGAGTTCTCGTGGATCGCACGGCATGCAAGCGGATCAGATGTTTGCCCTGCAGGCGTCGATCGGCAATCAGGCGACGATGGACATGATGGAAGCGACTCCTTCCGAACCTCAGGACAACCTGAAGAGCGGGATTGAGAATTTATCCGGCTACTCGATGGACGATGTGAAAATCCATCGTCATTCCGATAAGCCTGCGCAGCTTAACGCTCATGCCTATGCGCAAGGAACCGACATACATGTCGCCTCAGGCCAGGAGCAGCATCTGCCTCACGAGGCCTGGCATGTCGTGCAACAGAAACAAGGTCGGGTACAACGGCTTTGACATCCCCGGTGAGAGGTGCGGCAGTGGAAGGATCAAGGAAAAAGCCGACGATGCAGCACATCGCGGATAAATTGGGCATATCGAAGTCGCTTGTATCCAGAGCGTTGTCGAACGACGCGCAGATCAGCGACAGAACGAAAGAGCAGGTAAGGCTGACGGCGATTGAATTGGGCTATCCGATCAACTCCTCGGCGGCGATCGTGCCCTCCTCGCGCACGGGCAATGTGGCGGTGTTAATGCCGCGTTCGCATCTCAAGGACGCCGAGTTTTGGGGCAAGGTCATCGGCGGAGCGGAGGAGGAGCTTCATCGCTCGGCTTTCAGTCTCGTGCTGGGAGGCATTGCGACGGACGAGCCGGTGAAGGACGGTCTGCCGAGCTGTATAACGGATCGCAGAGTCGACGGAGCGGTGATCATGGGCCGCGTTCCCGTCGGCTACATTGCCGAAGTGATGGCGACGGGGATTCCGGTCGTGTTGGCGGACGTTATGGCGGATAGTCTAAAGCTGGATCACGTGCTTGCGGACAACTTCAGAGGTGGCTGCGAGGCCGCTTCCTTCCTGTTGGAGCAGGGGCATCGGAAGCTTCTGTTCGCAGGCGACTCGGATTTCTCGTTCAGCTTCGAGGAACGCAAGCGCGGAGCCGAACGAGCTGTGGCGCAATTCGAGTCGACGGAAGGGAAGGCCCCCACCCTCACTTTCGTCGACTCGATTCTGCTTGAAGGAGATAAGCTGGTGCTGCCGGAAGTTGAGTTCTCTGCAGCGCTAAAAGGCGGCGTTACCGCGATCGTGTGCGCTAACGACTCGATCGCCTTCTCCGCCTTGGAGCAGATAGCGGCGCTAGGGCTGAACTGCCCGCAGGATATATCCGTTGTCGGCTTTGACAATGTCGAACGCTGCGAATGGACCGCTCCATCCTTGACGAGCCTGGATGCGGACAAGGAGACGATCGGCAGGCGAGCCGTCGAATTGCTGCTGCGACGAATGGAGCGGCCGGATGCGCGACCGGAGACATTGTATCTTGCAACGGAGCTCATAAAGCGGAATTCTGTTGCAAATATTATTAATAATTTTATTTAACAAGTTTAAAATAATATTGAAACAACCTCTTTTTGGACGTAAGATCAGATTAGTCTAACGTAGAAAAGAGGTTATTCGTCATGAGGGAAATCGATATCGGCGGCTCGGCATGGGAAATGAAAGGCTTCTGGCCCTGGGTTCCGATCAAAGGAACAAGCATGGAATTGGGCCAAGAGCTGCTCGGCGTGACGGATTGGCTTCCGGCTACCATACCCGGAGGCGTTCATTACGATCTATATCGTGCGGGACTGATTGCCCATCCTTACAAGGACTTAAACAGCCTGCAATGCGAATGGGTGGAAAACCGTTGGTGGCTGTACCGCACTGAGGTTTCTCGGCCGGAGCAGACTGGCGAGAGGATCGAGCTAGTCTTCAAAGGGCTGGATTACGAGGCGGTCGTCTATGCGGGCGGGAAGCCGCTTGGCGAGCACAAAGGGATGTATCACGAAGCGGCGTTCGATGTTACAGCTCTGTTCGAGGAGCGGGCAACGCTCGAAATCGCGGTGCTGCTGAGGCATGCTCCCGACGAAATGGCGCAGATCGGCAAAACGTCGGAAACCTTTACGCAGAAGAGCAGGTTCAACTACAAATGGGATTTCTCGACGCGGCTTGTTAACCTGGGGATTTGGGACGATGTCGTGCTTAGAGTTCATGAATGCCATTCGATCGGAGAGGTGTATCTGCACACAGATGCGGATACGGCTGAGCGCGAAGGCGGAACGGAAGGGGCGGCTGCGGAAGATATTGAGGGGCACATCCGGCTGAGCGTCGGAATCGAACAAATTGCATCGGCCGTCGGAACAGAAGCTCAGGCCAATTTGCGGCTGATCGCGCGCTGCTACGATCCGCAGGGAAAGCTTGCAGCCGAACGAGAGACCGAGGCTCGCATCGGAGGGGAGGTCGTTCTTGAGCTGGAGATTCCGCAGGCGCAGCTTTGGTATCCAAACGGGTATGGCGCACAGCCGCTCTACGAGGTACGTTTGCTGCTTCAGGCCGATGGCGTCACTGTGGACGAACGCGTGTATCGTACCGGTATTCGTAAGCTGGAATATATGGCGAACGAGGGCGCGCCGGAGGACGCTCTTCCTTACACGGTGAAAATCAACGGCAAACGCATTTATATCCGGGGCGTCAACATGACGCCGATCGACCATCTGTACGGCAATGTGACGGACGGACAGTACGCCTGGGCGGTGCGGCTGATGAAGGAAGGCAATGTTAATCTGGTGCGCGTATGGGGCGGCGGGCTCATTGAGAAAATGCGGCTGTACGAGTTGTGCGACGAGAACGGCATTCTGGTCTGGCAGGAGTTTATACAATCCAGCTCGGGCGTGGATAATAATCCGTCGCAGCGGCCGGAGTTTATCGAGCTGCTGGAGCGTTCGGCGCGAGCTGCCCTAGCTTCCAGACGGAATCACGTATCGCTTGTCGTATGGAGCGGAGGCAACGAGCTAATGAGCGAGCCGAATAAACCGTCGGATCTGACCGACGGGAATCTGGCGCTTCTCCGCGATCTCGTAAGGAAGTACGATCCGAACCGGCTGTTCCTGCCGACCTCCGCCTCCGGCCCGGTCGAATATATCACGGAGGAAAAAGGACTGGGCCACGACGTGCACGGACATTGGAAGTACCAGGGCAACCCTCGCCATTATGAGCTGTACGGGGACAATGACAACTTATTCCACAGCGAATTCGGGGTAGACGGACTGAGCCGGAGCAAAAGCCTGCGCAAGTTTCTAAGTGAGCCCCATCGTAAACCTGCGTCGATGAAG
The DNA here is from genome assembly GCF_017671885.1 of Cohnella sp. LGH. Lineage (NCBI taxonomy): Bacteria > Bacillati > Bacillota > Bacilli > Caryophanales > Paenibacillaceae > Cohnella > Cohnella sp. LGH. The sequence goes on along the minus strand of NZ_CP072117.1, from coordinate 6,960,270 downwards.
GCGAGCATGGTATGGAGGCATCACGGCGAATGGTGGGACACGTTGGAGCGGGATGAAGAGGTATTCGGACCGATGACGGAGTTGGCCGCGTTCTCCGACTGCAGCCAGTGGATGCAGGCCGAGGGGCTGCGTTTTATTCTGGAAGCGAACCGCAGACGCAAGTTCAACAACAGCGGGAGTATTATTTGGCAGCTTAACGAGCCGTGGCCTAATGTGTCCTGTACGAATCTCGTCGACTATTACGGAGAGCCGAAGATGGCCTACTACTGGATGAAGCAGGCATTCGCTCCGCTTCACGCCTCGCTGGATTACCGGAAGCTGGACTACGGCAAAGGCGAACCGTTCCGTCATTCGCTGTACGTTCACGCCTGCGAGGCCGGCATTCCCGTTGCGGTGACGGTCGAGGTGCTGGACGTCCAAGGCACGGTGCACCATGTCGCGCGATACGAAGGAACGACGGCGAATGAGCGGGCGCTGCGCATCGGAGAGCTCGATTTTCGCATGCCGGATACGAATGACGGACTCGTGCTGGTTCGAGTGCGCTGCGAGACGGAGCGATGCGATCTCCCGCAGCAGCCCCCGTCCGTCTATTTCTTCTCGATCTCGGATGGGTCGCTGTACGCCGGGGCGCTCACATTCGCCCGCAATGCCAAGACGGCTGTACGTCGGCATGGGGAATGGCGCTATGCAGAGGGCTTGGCGACGGCGGAGTTTGTCATCGCCAACGAAGGAACGGCAGCGGCTATGCACGTCCATGCGGAGGAGCTGACGGACCTTTACTGGATGGAGAGCGACGATCAATATTTTACGCTGCTTCCCGGTGAGACAAGGGTCGTCTCCGTGCGCTGCATTCCCAAGACGGGCGGGGGATTTCTGGCGGAGGAAGTCGCCGCTGCCCAAGCTTCCGACGCTTTGCCGCAAATTCGCTTTCGTTCATTTTTGGAGGAACCCACGACCGATTACGAAAGGAACGATGAACAATGACAAACAAGCAAGCGGAGTTGGGGCTGTTTTTGCGACGCAGAATGGAGGAGGGCTGGGCCGAAGGCTTCGCCGTTGCCGTCACCGACGCGCAAGCGACCCGCCTGGCGGTCTACGAGGGCGAGACGGCGGCCACCTTAAACAACGAGCGGGTCAGGATCGGAGCCGATACGATCTTTAATGTCGGCTCCGTTACGAAGCCGGTGACCGCCATGCTGCTGGCCAAGCTTGTGGAAGCGGGCGAGCTGACGCTGACCGACAAGGTACGGTCGATCATCCCGGAGTATCCGTTCGAGGATACCGACATCTTTCATCTGCTCTCCCATTCGGCCGGTTACGACAACGAATCGGCCAAGCCGGAGCGCCCGCTCGTGCAGGACGGCGAAGCGGGACGACGGGCGTATTTCGATGCAATCTATCGCATCGCGGACAGGAAGAGCGAGCCGGGGCAATCCGCCCTGTATTTTACCGAAGGCTACGCAATCCTTACCGATCTGATCGAACGCATCGCCGGTACGGATCTGAACAGCTTCGCCCGCGAGACGCTGCTTGACCCGCTGGGCATGACGCGCAGCACCTTCGACGTCGTTGCCGCCCGCAAAGGCAGCGTCGTCTTCCCGATCGCGACGGACGGCAGAGCGATGCTGGAGCTGGCCGATTGGGCGACGACGGGAGACAGCGGTTTGTACACGTGCGCCGAAGACCTGTTGAAGCTGGGACGGCTGCTGCTGAACGGAGGAGCAGTCGATGGCCGAGCCGTGCTGCACGAGCGCACCGTTCGCTGGCTGCTGGCCGAAGCGAGCGCAGGTAGGTTTAATAAGACGCCGGCCTTTTGGGTGAAGGGTGCCGAGGATCGCTACGGCTGCTTCGGCGACCTGCATACCTCCTCCGTCGTCGGCCATACCGGCTTTAGCGGCTGCATGCTGTGGATTGATCCCGAATACGCGATCGCTGGAGCGATCGTGACAAACAGCACTCGGCTGCATGAGGATTGGCGCCGCTACAAGAGAATTAACAACCGGCTTTTGAGCCTTGCGGTCGACCGCTCATTCTAGTCGATATCCAAACCTTTTAGCAGGTTCGACATCTGTCGGCTGCCTTGGTGAAGCGCTATCATGGACGTATCTCCCTATTTCCGCATTCGCAGAAAGGATAACGCCATGATCGCCCGCACCAATATGCCCGTCCATACCGCTCAGAGGCGCACGGCTGCCAGTAGAATCGTTCGCTATCTGTCTCGCGAGTGGTCCTCGTGGCTGCTCGTCGTTCCGACGATCCTCGTCTTTTTCGTATTCGCCTGGCAGCCGCTCGTATCGGGTATCGTGCTCTCCTTCTACAAGACGGAGGGCTACAAGGCCGTCGAATTCATCGGTCTGCAAAATTACGTCGACGTCATCCAGAACTCAGTTTTCCGCCAGACGTTGATCAACTCTTTCCTGTACGTCTTCTGGTCGCTCGTCATCGGATTCGCCTTCCCGATTGCCGTAGCCATCATCATTAACGAGCTTCGGCATGGGAAGTCGTTTTTCCGTTTTGCGGTGTATTTTCCCAATATGGTGCCGGCTATCGCCGCATCTATGGTGTGGCTGCTGCTATTCCAGCCCGGCCAGAACGGCGTGCTTAACATGCTGATCTCCTATCTCGGCGTCCCCGCGCAAGGCTGGCTGCAGGACCCGAGCATGACGATCCCGCTGATTGTTATCACGATGACGCTGCGCGGTTTCGGCGGCACCGTTCTGCTGTATTTGGCCAGTCTGCAGGGCATCAACCAGGAGCTGTACGAGGCCGCCTCGATCGACGGAGCCGGCGTCTGGCGCAAGCTGTTCCGCATTACGCTGCCGCAAATCTCGAACATCGTCGGGTTGATGCTGATCCTGCAAATCAGCGGCGTGTTCCAGGTGTTCGGAGAGCCGCTCGTCATGACGGAGGGCGGACCGAACAATGCCTCGATGTCGCTTATGCTGCAAAGCTACTTCTATGCTTTCAGATACTTTCAGGCGGGTCACTCGATGGCGCTCGGAGTCATTACGTTCCTGATCCTGATGGTGCTGACCGTCGTCTATTTCTGGCTGGACAAAAAGTTCGACAAGGAGGCGTAACCTGTGCGCAAAACGGAAGTAACGGGCATTATTGGACATTTGGAATACAAAACTCCGGGCGTCAGGCTGCTATACGGGCTGCTGTTGTTGTTGATGATCGTGCTTGCGATCGTCTGCCTGTTCCCGTCGATCTGGGTCATGGTGTCCAGCCTGAAGGATATCAAGGAATTTTATCGGATGCCGCCGACGCTGCTTCCCGAGACGTTCGACATCGGCAAGCTGGGCGAAGCCTGGAATGAGCTAAGGTTCATGCGTTATTATGTCAACACGGTGTATATGACGGCAGGCTCCGTGCTGTTCTGTCTGCTGTTTAACGGACTGGCGGGTTACTTCTTCTCCAAGCTGAAGCCGCGCGGCAGCGCGTTCCTGTTCACGCTAATCGTCTGGACGCTGCTGCTTCCGAATACGGTGGGCATGGTTCCGTTATTTTCGAACATCGTCGATTTTCCGCTGCTGCATCTGAATCTGACGAATACGTTTTGGCCCATGTGGCTAATGGCCGCGGTCAACCCGGTCGTCATTCTGATCTTCAAAAGCTTCTTCGACAACATTCCGCAATCGCTGCTCGAAGCGGCGAAGATAGACGGTGCGACGAAAATCGGAATCTTCGCCAAAGTCGTCATCCCGCTCAGCGTGCCGGTGCTCGTCACGATTACAATTCTGACCGTCAATGCGGTATGGATGGACTTCTTCTGGCCGTTCATGGTGCTCAAGGATCAAGCGAAGTGGACGGTCATCGTTGCCATCTACAATATGCGCAGTCAAATGCCGATCGATCTGCAGTTTATTACGCTGACGTTCGCCATTGTGCCGCCTGTCGTCTTCTTTATCCTATTCCAAAAATCGATTATGAAGGGCTACACGTTCAGCGGAATCAAAGGCTGACCCGGGAAACGGACAGAATCGCAAACCGTTTCGCACTTTTGCAGCCTACTGGCGGATTCCGACGGTATGGTAACCTGAGAACGCACTCAGAGAAAGCGCTTTACAACATTTCGATATGAAGAGAGGGTTCAGAGAATGACAACTGCACAACGGAAAAAAATCGGGCTTTCGACGGTCTGGCTAATGATCGCTGCATTACTGTTATCCGCGTGTTCGGGAGGGGGGAGCAAGGAGGAGAAGCCGTCCGCAACCTCGTCGCCGACCGCCCAGGAGTCCCAGACGGCCAGTTCCGAGCCGTCAAGCGAAGAGCCGCAACCGGTTACGATCAAGATCGGCAACTGGCCGAAGCCTAACGACGAAGCGTCGACTCAACTGTTCGCCGATCTGGAAAAGAAAATGAACGAGAAGTATCCGTACGTGACGATCGAGCGCGACGAATGGGGCTACGACGTCGTATCGTTCCTGCCTAAGGCGGTCAGCGGCCAGCTTCCGACTCTCTACGATTCCTTCTACACGGAAGCGGACAAAATTATTAAAGCCAATTACTCCGCCGATATTACCGACATGATGAAGAAGTATGGCTTTGATACCGGCATCAATCCCGAGCTGCTCAAGCTGGTGGAGCGGGACGGCAAATATTACGGCTTGCCGAAGGACGGGTATGTGATCGGCGTCATGTACAACCTTAACGTTTTCAAAGAAGCCGGATTGTTGGATGCGAACGGAGTGCCGAAGTTTCCGAAAACGTACGAAGAGCTGGCACAGACTGCAGTCGCAATCAAAGAAAAAACAGGCAAGCCGGGCTTCTTCTTCCCGACGAAGACGAATCAGGGCGGCTGGATGTTCATGAATATCGCTTGGGCGCACGGAGCCGACTTCGAGGAGCAGGTGGACGGCAAATGGAAAGCGATTTTCAACTCGCCGGAAGCGGTGCAGGCTCTGCAGTATGTTAAAGATTTGAAATGGAAATATAACGTTCTGCCGGACAACAATCTGGTCGATATGAACGATCTGCTGATGTCGTTCGGCACCGATCAGGCAGGCATGGCGTTCGGCATGTACGAGTTTCTCGCCCCGCTTGTCCTGAATGCCAAGATGTCCAAGGACAGCCTTGCACTGTCGGCACTTCCTGCCGGACCGGCTGGACAGGCAGCACTGCTCGGAGGAGGATTGCACATGTTCGCCCCTGGATCTACTCCGGAGCAGCTGGACGCGGCGTTCAAGTGGCTTGATCTGCGCGGCCTGAATCCGAAGGCAACGCCGGAAGCGCTCGAAGCGCTGGAGGCGAATCTGAAAATTCAGGTTGAGCAAGGTTACCCGGTAGGCCCGCAAGGGCTGCAAATTTGGACCGATCCGGAGCGCGTTGCGGCGGAGCGGGAGATTGTCAAAAAGTATGAGAATGTAAACATGGCGTTGTTCGAGGACTATATGAAGAACGGTTCCAACGGTCTTCGTCCGGAGCCGCCGGTTAACGCGCAGGAGCTGTACAAGGCGCTTGACGTCGTGATCCAGGCGGTGCTGACAAACGAGAAGGCCGACCCGCAGAAGCTGCTTGACCAGGCAGCAGCGGAATTCCAACGCGATTATCTGGACAAAGTGCAATAAGCGAGAGTTGGGGCTGTCTTATAAGCAGAGTTGTACAAGATTATTGATGAAGTGAAAAGTGCATCTATCTCCTGTAGACTGCCTCATACGCTCCTGAAATCACCCTATCACGGGTTTCCCAATTCAGATTTCGGGAGCGTATAGCATCGGAAGGAGATAGATGCACATGCAGCACTCATCCATCAATAATCATTTTGTATGACTCTGCTTTCCTATAAGACAGTCCCATTCCGAGCTTATGATAGAATGAGAGAAAGAATCGAAGGAAGGGAGAGCGGGCGGGATGTTCCAGCGGCTTCATCTTAGAATCCAAGTTGCGCTGCTGACGGCCGTGCTGCTGTACATCGCGTTGTCCAGCTGGGTCGTCTACAGGACGATGGAGTCCCGCGGAATGGAGTCTTTGCAGCGGATGTCCGTGCAATACACCGGCCAGCAGCACCAGAACGCCGAGCTGTTCAAGCGCTGGCTGGAGGAGACGGTACAGATCGTCGCGAACAGAGAGGGCATCGGGGAAGCACTGTCGGGCAAACGCTACGACGAATCGCTGCTGCCGCTGCTCGACGGCTTGCGCGCTTCCAATGTGGACTTGTCGAGCTTGGTGTTATACGGACGGCAAGGCGCCGTGTACTCGTCGGGCAACATTACGAGCATCCGCAATCTGGAACAGCTTACGGATGAGCCGGAGATCGGCCGCTTCCTTCGTTCCGGAACGACATCGGAGTGGATGTCGCTGGACGCCTCACGACTTTATTACCCTTACGGCGGCAAGGCTCGCAAAAGTTTATTTCATTTCACGAGAATTACCGACTCGAACGGAGTACTGCTCGGAGTACTTCAATTCGAGACCAGCCTCCCCAAGCTTGCCGGCTTCTTCCGCTCGGAGCCGGGCACGCTGTACGGCGGCAATCGGGTATATGTCGCCGCCGCCGACGGGCAATGGCTGGATGTGAACGGCCTTAATGCCGAGGTTTCGGAGGAGACGGACGCCGCGTCTGTACGCTTTTCAGGCGAGCGTTTGGAGGCGGAGATTGAGGGCGGCATTCTGCTGATGTACGCCTTGGAGCATTCTGCAGACCGGATTGCTATCGTGATTCCGAACGATCAGATGAGGGGAGAACTCGGCAAGCTCGGAGCGATTCTCATTGCCGTCAACGTGGCGATGGCGCTGCTCTTCGTTCTGCTTGCCCGCCGACTATCTTTGAGCATTACCGTCCCGCTTACCGCTCTCTTCCGCAAAATGCGCGAAACGATGAAGGAGCCTTCCCCGAGGTAATTACTTCAGGGAGGGCTCCTTGCGTATGCGTACCGTGACGGTCGTACCTTGCCCGCGCTCGCTGCGTACCGTCAGACCGCAGTCGCCGCCGTATTCCAGCTTGATTCGCTCCTGCACGTTGCGAAGTCCATACCCGCTGCGAAACAGCGTCTGATCGTCGGCTGTCCCGAACGGCCGATCTTCGCGAAAACCGACTCCGTCGTCCGCCACCTCGAATACGATCATATCCCCGCTTGTCTCGGCGGTTACCGTAATCAGGCCTTTGCCGCGTTTTTCGCTGATGCCGTGCTTGATCGCGTTCTCCACCAGCGGCTGCAAAATCAGCTTCAGAATGCGCAGCTGTCGCACCTCGTCGGGAATGTCGTAGCGAATCTCGAATTTGTCCGGGAACCGCATTAACTCGACGGTGACGAAGCTTTGCACGAGACGGACCTCCTCCTCCACCGGAATGAATTTGTCCCCCTTGTGCAGGCTGATGCGGAAGAAGGTCGCCAGCGAAGCGATCATTTTCTCGATGTCGGGCTGCTTCTTGAGTCTTGCAATCCAGGCGATCGCGTCCAGCGTGTTGTACAAAAAATGCGGGTTAATCTGCGACTGCAGCGCGACCAGCTCCATCTTGCGCTGCTTCTCCTTCTCCTCGTCGTTCTCGTTCAACAGTTGGTTGATGCGCTCCACCATCTGATAGTAGCTATTTTCCAGCTCATTGATCTCGTCGCCTCGGAGATGCCGCGTTTCCAGCGCCTTTAGCCCGGTTTTGCCGATTGTGCCGATCTGTCTTCGCAGCCGGAGCACCGGATCGGTAATTTTTGCCGCCAGAATCAGGGATAACGCCAGCAGGAACAGGAAGGTCACGGCAGCGAACGCGATTGCGGCCCGATTGCCTTCAGACACGGCTGTCAGCAGTTCGGGGCTGGAGACGACACTCACAAACTTCCAATCGATGCCAAGCGCTTGCAGCCTTTTGTTAAGCGGATACGTAATGACCAGATGCGATTGGCCGTTCAGCGTTACCGATCGATATCCCGCGCTGCTGCCAGGATGGAGCAGGTCGGTCTCAGGCAGATCGTCTCCTAATCTCGCTTTGTCCGGATGGGAGACGAGACGGTTGCCGTTCCCGGCAATGAAGGAGTAGCCGAGCCCTTCCATACTGTTTTCGTATACCTCGTAAAACTCCGCTTCTTTAATGTAGAAAATAATGTCTCCGATACTCTGGCCGGTATTAAAGTTGCGCAGCCGCTGTCCGAAAGGGATGTAGGCCGTCCCGTCAAGATCGTGCTTGACCGTCCCCACAACCGGAATGCTGGAGGTGCGTATTCGATGCAGGAACAGGTCGTCCGGTCGTTCCACGATATGACTTTCGTCGAGCAGCCGATAGGAGTCGGAGGTTCCCGTAATAACGAATACGTCGCCGATCAATTCGTTGCGGTCGATAATCTGCGACGCCAGCGTTCGGAAACGCTTCTGCTTGTCGTCCTGCGCCAGACTGTCGTCCTCCACCAGTCGATAGATGTCGGAGTTGACCAGAAAACGCAGAAACAGCATCTGGATGTCGTCGACGAGCAATTCGATGCTGAGGCCGATCTGAATGTGAGTTTGCTCGACGTGCCGGTAAAGGCTGTTTTTCAAATATTTCTGGGAGAAAACGTTAAACACGACGAGCATAAGCGTCAGATGCAGCGTTAATCCGGCCAGCAGTACGAAGACAATCCGCGACCGGATGTTCAGTCTCCGCAGCCCTCCCGCCGCGTTATCCCTCTGTTCTTGCATATTCGCTCGGTGTCATTCCGGTCATTTTTTTGAAAATCTGGCTGAAGTACTTCGCGTCCCCAAAGCCGACCCGGTCGCTCACTTCATACACCCGATAGCGAGGGTCGCGCAGCATCAGCTTCGCTTCTTCGATACGGCATTCCGTCAGACATTCGTAGAACGTCTTGTTCAATTCCTTGCGGAACAGATGCATGAGATGGGTTGGACTGACGAACACCTCGGCTGCAACCTTCTCGACGGTAATGCTTTCGGCGTAATGGCGGCGAATGTAGGCTAGCGCACCGCGGATTTCCCGCCGAGTCGCCATCTCGTCCGCGTCCTCGGCATACCAGACGCCTCCGATGCTGGTCGCGGCTTTCTGGACGGCTTCAACCGCGCTTCCGTAGGAAGCGTTCAGCTCTGCGAGCTTGGTGGCGGGCCTGCCGATACCTAAAGCAAGCTCCGGTTCCCCAGCTTGTTTGGCTCGGGAAGCGAGTCCATAGCCGAAAGCCCGGATACGACCCAGCGTCTCGTTCCATTCATCGGTTACCTTCAACACAACGGTCCATTGCCCCGGACCGGACGGCACGACGGCTTCCGTATGCAGAGAATGCGCCTTCAGGTCGGCGCCCACGGTCGATTCCTCGATGAGCGCACTTCCGGAAGCGGAAGGGGAGGCGGTCTTATCCTTAGGCTCAAGCACGACGGCAGTTATATACCCCGGTCGCATATCAAGCCCCAACAGTTGCCGTTTGCCCGCGATTTCCTCCTCCTGCCGGATTCTGCCGTGCAGAAGATCGAGCCAGAACTGCCGGGATATGGCGGGAAGCTCGCTTTTCAGTTGGCCGTAGTAATCGCGATCGCGCATTCTTGCCTGCGCCTCAAGACCAATCGCGCGGACGGAAGCTGCCAGTTCGTCGGTATCGACCGGCTTAAGCAGGTAGGATGAGGCTCCGTGGCGGATCGCCGCCTGGGCGTATTGAAATTCGTCGTAGCCGCTCAGTACGATGATCCCCGCGTTTAACCGATTCTCTTTAATTTTCTCAATGAATTCAATTCCGTTCATATAGGGCATGCGAATGTCCGTGACGATAACGTCCGGCTTGTGCTGCATCGCCAGCGACAGACCGTCCGCGCCGTTATCCGCTTCTCCAATAATTTCAATGCCGTGCGAGGCCCAGTCGATTGTCTCCCGAATGCCCATGCGCACCAAATATTCGTCGTCGACGACAAGCGCTTTCAACATGCTGCTCACCCCATGTCAGACTGATCGGATGCTGCTGTATGACCATTTCGACAATCCGGGAAGAAAAACCTTCCGTAACGCCAAGCTGAGCAGGATGGCAAACCATTTCGCAGTATCTCGGGCTACAGCGAGGGGAAAAAGCCATGATACGATGGGCGGGAAAACGCAGCGACCGGAGGGGAAAGACATGAATGACGTAGGAAAGTGGAAAAAGGGGAGTTCGGCGCCGTTTGCAATAACGATGACGCTCGCTGTTCTGCTGCTTGCGGCAGGCGCGTTAGCCGTGTCGTATAGTCGGACGAGCTTCAGCCCCGCGTCTAAACAGTCGGAGCTTGCGATAAATGGCGAGCCCGTAACGGCAGAGGAGCTGACGCTGTACGTCAGCCGAAATCGCGCACTGGTGGCCGATTATTTCCGGCAAGCTTACGGAGCCGAGTATTCAGAGGGTTTCTGGTCGGCCTCGTATTCCGGGGAGATTCCGCTCTTCAAGCTAAATGAGAGAGTGAAGGAGCAGTTTATTCGCACGAAGGTAGAGCTGCTGTTCGCCAAGCGCGCGAGTGTCGAGGAGAACATCGGTTATGGGCATTTTTTGGAGCGGCTGAAGGTCGAAGGCGAACGCCGCGTCGCAGCGGTCAAGCGCAATGAAGCGGTTTACGGACCGACTCGGCTGGATGCGCAGAGCTACTACTTCCATGAATTATCGCTGATTCGAAAAGCTACGATCGAAGCGATGCTGGCCGACGGAATTCTGTCAGTGTCGGAGACGGAGCTGAAGGAGCAATATGAGGCGTTTAAGACGGCAGCCGCCGGGGCTGAGGAATCAATGAGCGTGCAATGGGCATCGATGACGTACGGGGATGCCGCCGTTGGGAGTCCAACCAAAAAACAGGCTTACGAAATGATGCGAGAGCTTCAGTCTGCTCTGACCTCCGGAAGCTCGTTAAAGGAGGAGGCCGGGTTGCTAGGCATTCCGGTAATAAGCGCGATGCTGAATGAAACGGCCCGCCGTTCGTATGCCATGGACTATCCGGCGGCGATCGGCGCGATCGACGACTTGGAGGCAGGGGAAGTCAGCGAGCTGATGGAGGAGAACGGAGCATACCATCTGATCGGTGTAGAAGCGAAAATGGCGGCTGTGACTCCGGAGTATGAGGAAGTCCGCGGCAGTCTTGCCGAGCGGCTGGCGGAACGGAAGTATGAGCAGCTTGTCGAGACGGAGGCAGGAAGGGCGGATGTTCAGTGGGATGATGAAGCGGCAGCGGCGCGGATAGGCTTGGCGCTTGAGGCTGATTAGCCGGATTAGGCGATTTTGCGCAGGGTGACCGTCCTTTTCACAGGATTGCCTACTGTCGGAGGATGATTTTTCTCTGATAAAGTTCAAACAGCGCGATCGAAAGAAAGCGCTTTACTAGAAGAGGAGGAGACAAGATGATGTTCAGAAAAGGGTTAAGCTTGATCTTGGCCGCGCTGCTGATGTTTACGGTTGCGCCCGGAACGCACAGAGCTTTCGCGCATGCGGAGGTGACAATCAACGATCCGCTGGAGGATGGCTCGCTTGTGTTTTCGCACACCGCCAACTGGCTCTTCGACACGACGAACCCGTCCTATTTCGGAGGCGATGCGTCCAGACTCGTCAGAACGAACACCGCAACGGCTTCGATTGTATACCAGCTTCAGCAGATGCAGGAATTCAGCATTGTCGCGCATGCTTATGCTACCTCTGCCGGAACGGTGAAGGTGTACAGGTCTGCTAATCGGCTGGTTTGGACGGAAGTGCCAACCGTGCAAAGCACTCCGGTTGCTACCGGCGACCCGGCCTGGAAGTCGTCCACCTATTCGCCTGCGGCTGCACTGCCGACGGGGGTACAGTATCTGAAAATCGAGCTTAGCGGAGGCAGCGCCAATTGGCATCTTCAGCTCGGTTCGATCAAAGTCTCGAATGTGTCCTCCGCTCCCGTCACGGTGACGGATGATCTTGCGAACAATTCCAAGCTGCATGCGTTCACCTCCGGCTGGACGATCGATTCCACGAATGCAGCTTTCTTCGGCGGCGACACGAACCGCAAAGTTCGCACCGGGCTGACCGCTCAATCGATTACGTATCATCTGCACAACATTCAAGCCGCTTCGGTCAAGCTGCACAGGTACGCCGGCTCGACGGGGGTGTTGAAGATGTACGGTTCTACCGACGATACCTCGTGGACGGAGCTGCTGACCGTTCAAGATACGCCGGTGTCGACCGGAGATCCCTCCTGGTCGTCGTCCAATTACAGTCTTGTCGGCAAGCTTCCGAGCGGGATTCATTATTTGAAAATTGAGCTAAGCGGCGATCTGGCCAACTGGCTGATGCAGCTCGGTTCCGTTACCGTGTCCAACGTGTGGGGCGGAGTAGGCAGCGCGGGCGGATTGGGCGACTATTACGTCGATTCCGCAAGCGGCAGCGACGCCAACGACGGCCTGTCTCCGGCAACCGCCTGGAAAACGTTCGCGCACGTCAACAACACGATTTTCGCGCCGGGCGACCGCATTTTGTTGAAGAAGGGCGGCATCTGGAACGAGCGACTGTATCCGAAAGGAAGCGGGGCCTCCGGCAATCCGATCGAGATCGCTTCGTACGGAACGGGCGACCGTCCGATTGTGAACGGAGGGGGAATGGCCGGGGCGGCGGTCTACCTGCGCAACGCTTCGCATTGGATCATCCGCGAGCTTGAGGTGACCAACTATGCTGCGGAGCGGGGCGACATTTACCGCCAGGGCATCTTCGTCGAGAATGCCGGCGGCGGTACGCTGAGCGGTATCGAGATTGCGGACAACTATGTGCACGATGTGTCCGGAAGCTTCAGATATCCGATTGTCGCCGGATTTAACGGAGGGCCGCACGCGTTCGGCGGCATCTCCGTCTATACCGGGGGAAGCGCCGGTACGGACAGGTTTGACGGCGTGCTGATTCAAGGCAACTTGGTGGAAGACGTCGGACGGACCGGCATCGTCGTCTGGGATCAGGTGTGGAACGGCACGGGATATGCGACGACCAATACAGTCATTCGCGAAAACTCCGTCAAGCGCTCGGACAGCGACGGCATACTGACCTTCGGCGTGGACGGCGCGCTGATCGAGCACAACGTCGCCGAGGGCATCGGCTGGTATTCGGAGCCGAACCAGTTCAACGGCTCTGCGGCAATCTGGCCGACGCGCGGCAAGAACAATGTCGTGCAGTTTAACGAGGCGTTTAATACTCGCCGCACGGAAGGCGACGGGCAAGGCTTTAATCTCGATATGGATTCCAAGGACAGCATCGTTCAGTACAACTACAGCCATGACAATGAAGGCGGATTTGTCCTGCTCGTCGACGCTCCTAACGTAAACGGCGTCGAGAACGGGTCGGAGAACAGCATCGTTCGCTACAATATCAGCCAGAACGACCGCAAGCATCTGATCACTTTTGCCGGAGGCGTCACCGAAGGGACGGAGATTTATAACAATACGTTCTATATCGGTAAAAATCTGCAGACCAAAATCATCGATCACGAATGGGACGAGGCCGGAGACTTAAACGGGAATTACTCGTTCAAGAACAATATCGTTTACAATCTCGGACTGGGAGATTACAAGCTACCGGGCGTTAACGGGGTATTCGACAGCAATCTGTTCTACGGCAACCATCCGACCAATGAGCCGTACGATGCCAACAAAATCACGGCGAATCCGCTGCTGGTCGCCCAGGGAACAGGAGCGACGGGCCGGAACACGGTTGCAGGCTATATGCTGAGAGACGGATCGCCTGCGCTCGGAGCGGGAGCGGTCATTGCGGATAACGGCGGGGCGGATTATTGGGGAAATGCGGTTTCTGCCACGGTTGCGCCTAACATCGGCGCTTACAACGGAGCAGGCATCGACCCGAATACCGTTCCGTCTCCTCCGGACGACGGATTTACGCCGACTTATTTTCACTATTCGTTGATTCCCGCCATTGCGAACGACGGGTCCGGCGACAAGTCGCTGAAAATTGTTTTCGCCAATCCGACCGATGCGGCCATGACGATCTCGGACATTTCCTGGAGCGTGGGGACGCTGAGCGGCACGGAGACGTCGATTCCGACCATCGCGCCGCATTCGCAATGGACGTATACGGCGGCTTTGACCGGGCTTGCCGAAGGTGTGCTCTATTCGGTGGAGATTACGGCGGACATTGCGGGCTATGAGCCTATGCAGGTCAACCGGACAATCGATTTCAACCGCGTGCTGCATCAAACCGATACGACAAGCTCGGCGGCGGTAATCGATCTGGCCGACGGCGTTAATCTGGTGACGGGTTATACGGGGCCGAGCGATCTCAGCGGAGAGGTCGAGCTGCGTTGGGACGCGAGCAATCTGTATCTGGAGGCGAACATCGTCGACAATGTGCATTCCGCCGGTTCGGACGGTTTTATGATTTTCCAGAACGACGGCTTGCAGTTCAGCATCGCTCCGGGGCTGCCGGGAGAGGCGCAGGGCTGGTATGAATACGGCATTTCGCAGACGCCGGGCGGGCCGGAGGTTTATCGCTGGCTGGCTATGCAGGGAGCGGCAACCGGCAGCGTGACGGCCGCTTCGCTCTCCGTATCGCGGGACGAGATCAACAAGACGACCTCGTACAGCCTGACGCTGCCGTGGAGCGAGCTGTCTCCGATTGTCGCGCAGAGCGGCGGCGTGCTCAGCTTCTCGCTGGCCGTCAACGACAACGACGGAGCCGGACGCAAAGGGTATATCGAGTGGGGCTCGGGCATCGGCGGCGCGAAGGACCCGGCGCTCTTCCGCAGTCTCGTGCTGATGCCGGATTAATAGCTTCGCAAACCATTTCGCAGAGTTGCCGACTGAACGCGCGGCTGCAGAGGTGATACGATGGGCGGGAAGACATGATAAGGGAGGCTGTGAACATGCGCGCTCTTGCATTCAACCCGGACAATCGCGTTCCGCTTAGTGCGTTCACCGTCCTGGACGGCGACAAGGGGACGGTAGACATTGCCGTGCATCCGGCAATTGTGAACTATGTTCTGCGCAGCGGAGGCAAGCTGTCAATCGCCCGTTCGTATGGCGGAACGGTAAGTATAGAGGAGGCAGTGGCGCTCGACGTTGCGTCGGGCACAGTTGCGGTAACAGTCGGGGACGGCGGCCTTGCGGTCGTCGTCTCCGATCTGCTTCGCAATGCGTTTCCGATTACGACGCATTGGGACGCCGCTCTGCACGACGGCCGGGGAGGCCCGCGCGAAGGGGCGGTTGACGGCATCGGTAAGCTGCAGGTGGAGCTGGGGACGGAAATTGTCGCTTCCTCGCTGGACATCAGGGACGAGCGGCCGGACAGCCCGTATGCGTTCGATACGGAACGTTTGGCTTTGTTTTCCGCAAGGCAAGAAGAACAGGGGCGGCGTGCCCTTGGCTTCGACCGCTATATCGGAGATGTGTACAGTCTGTATGGTGTGCCGGAGGAGGTCGCGCTGCTGCTGTCGGCGGAGGCGTTGAAGCTGACGGGGTACCCCGTGGTGTTCCGCAATGCGGGGCGCGAAGGCGAAGGCGAGGGGCCGATCAACGGTCTTCCCGCGTTTCAATTGTTCAACAATCATATCATTCGAGACGCGGAGGGAGCCGGCAGTCTGGCCAGCTATATCCTGCCGCCGGGATGGTCCGCCGACCGTTCCGGCGGCTATTCGTGCCTGTTCTCCGGGTATTACGACCAAAATGAAAACGTATACCGTCACTGCGGTCTGCCGCTGATCAAGGCGATTGGTCAGGCGATGGATCAGACGGGACAAGGGAGCGTCGGCATCGTCTGGAACGGCGGGGGTTCGATCGGCACGCGAACGCAGCATCCGTCCGCCTTACGCCAGTTGAATGAGCTGTTCCGGCTCGCGGCGGCCCGTTATGCCGTTAACCCCCATGCCGTCGTTACGGTAGGAGGCTCGCGGGGCGGGCTGACGGCATTGATGGCGGCCTGCAATCCGCTGGCAGAGGGATACTCGGTGAGATATGCGCTATGTTACGGCGTTCCCTTCTCACTTTACGGCCCGGCTTGCGATCTGCTGAATGTCTCGTATCCTGCGCGTTGGGAGGCGATCTGCTCCGATATGGGGCTGAAGCACGCCTGGCAGCCCGGCTGGCGGGACGAAGCCGGCCGGAGCGCAGTCGAGCGTTACTGGCACAATACGTTCGGCACGGCGGACGAGCGGCGGATCGCGCAGGAGCTGCACCCCCAATCGGAGCGCATGCTTGGCGCACTGAAGGAAAGAGGGACGCGGGTGTGGCTGAACTCGTCTACGCACGATCCGTTTACGTCGTTCGGCCCCGCTCTCGAATGGCTGCGCCGGGCGCGGGCTTACGGCATTCCGGTTCGACACGAGATCGGCTATCGGCACGGGCACAACAACTGCACCGACCTCTATGAAACGGCTGTGCGTTGCTTGGCCGCGATCGCCTCGGGAGAGGAGGCGGTGTCGGACGAGACAATCCACTATCGGAGAACGGGCGAGGGAATGGACGAATGGACAGGCACGGAATGCTTTGTACCGCAGCGGCAGCCGGTGTTCTTCGAAGGGCCGAAGGTAGCGGTAGCCGGACTTACGGCGACGCTGACGGTATACGGTCCCCCAGGAACGAGCTACAGGCTGTCGATTCGACCTGCCGGGCGGAGCGAGGAGGAAGCGGGGGCGAATTCAAGTTCGGATTCGGATGTGCCCGAAGCGGAGGAGCAGGTGCTGATGCTGATGCAAGGCGTGCTGCCGATGCTGGACGATTCTCCGACGTGCTCGTACGTTGCGAACGCTTGGGAGGTGCCGGGCTCGCTGGCCGGTTCCTCCTATCTATACGAGCTAAATTACTGTCACGATCTCTCTGCGGGAGAGTGGATCGACGTGCCTGCCGCTAACGTGCCTCATCCCGGAACGGACGAGCTTCAGCGGCCGGAGCTGGCGATTGCGGCGGAGGCTCCCGATTTTACCGGACAGGCGTGGTTTGAGGCGACAATGGTTTGTTTTATCGGATGGGGCTTGAGCGAGGTTTGATTCAATTCAGATGAGGAGACGGACAGAGATGGCGGACAACGATTTTTTTATTCCTTTTGGCTTTCAATATTACCGCTCGCCGACCCCTTATCGGGATCAGTGGGAGACGGACCTGCGCCGCATTGCGGACAAAGGCTTTAATTGCGTCAAGTATTGGATTCAGTGGCGGGCCAGCCAGCCGGAGGAAAACCGATTCGAATTCGGCGATGTTCGCGAACTGATGGATTTGGCCGAGCGGAACGGGCTGAAGGTTGTGCTTAATGTGATTTTCGACGTGGCTCCCGCTTGGTTCTACAGACAGTATCCCGATTCCGTCATGATTGCCGCGGACGGTTATCGACTGGAGCCGCGGGCGATCAACTGCCGGCAAATCGGCGGAGCTCCCGGCCCCTGCTATCATCATCCCGCAGGACAGCGGGAGAAGGATCGGTTTCTCGCAGCGGCGGTCGATGCCTTCAAGGATCATCCCGCTCTCTGGGTGTGGGATCTATGGAACGAGCCGGAGCTGACGACGAGCATTCGGAGAGAGCTGGCTTTCGAGAACCAGGTATGCTACTGCGACCGTTCTACGGCCGAGTTCGGGGAATGGCTCCGGCGCAAGTACGGCACGCTGTCCGCGCTGAACGAGAAGTGGCAGCGGACGTACGGCGCTTGGGAAGAGATCGAGGCTCCGCGCGGTAAAGCGGTTTTCAACGACATGATCGATTGGCGGCTGTTCATGTCGGACGCGCTGACCGACGATCTCAAGCGGCGAGTCGCCGTCGTCAAGGCGAGCGATACGCGGCATCCGGTTATGGTGCATACGGTTCCCGGCCCGATTTTCAACCTGATTACGTCCGGTTCGGACGACTTCCGGCTGGCGGAGCAATGCGATCTGTTCGGCAACAGTCTCGGATCTTCGGCGTGGTCGGCGGATTTGCTTCTGTCTGCGGCTGGGGGGAAGAAGGTTATCAATTCGGAAATTCACGCGCTTCCCGGAGATACGGCGATGAAGCCCAAGCCGCTGGAGTGGTCGGAGCTCAAACGTCACATTCTGATTCCGCTGGCGCGCGGCATAACGGGGTACTTGTTCTGGCAGTATCGCCCCGAGGTGCTCGGGCACGAGGCGCCGGCTTGGGGCAGCACGTATTTGGACGGAAGCGATACGCCTTGGCTGAAGGACATGGAGAAGCTTAACAAGCAAATTCAGCGTTCGCAGGAGGAGCTGCTGCGAGGAAGCCGGCCGTCGGATCGGATTGCGATCCTATACAGCCCGGAAAATCAGATTGCCAATTTTGCCGCCTACGGTCATCTGGATACGTATTTCGAATCCGTTCAGGGCGCGCACAAGCTGCTGCACGATTTGAATTACAAGGTCGAGTTTCTGTACGGCGGCGAGTTGACGGAGGAATCGTTAGCCCGTTACCGCTGCTTGTGGGTGCCTTATCCGCTGTACCTCGACGAGCGGACGTGCTCTCTTATTCGCGCGTGGGTGGAGTCGGGAGGACAATTGGTGTCGGAATGCTCCTTCGGGGCGCTGCAAGCGGAAAACGGCTCGCATAGCTACCGAGTGCCCGGCTACGGCTTCGACGAAGTGTTCGGCGTGCGCGAGTCTTGGATTCATTCGGTCCAGCATCTGGAGCACAGCTATCGGGAGGAGACGGTTCGCGAGGGAGGCCGTATTCCCATGCAGGGCTGCGGCGGAGAAGAGCTTGGCGGCGCTTATTACAAGTCGGACATCGCTGTCCGGGACGGTACGGAGACGCTCGCCTATTTTGCCCAAGATGAAGCTCCGGCGATTACTATGGCGAATTACGGGCAAGGGAGCGCGGTGTGGATCGGCACGCTGCTCGCCTCCTCTTACTGGCGGGAAGGCGGTACGGAGACGAGATCGTTTTTCCGTAGACTGCTGGCGGAGAAGCTGGGAATAGAAGCACGCGTTAGAGTGGATGTAGACGGCGTACGTGCGGACGTACTGACGGACGATCTGGCGGAGGGGAGCGACGCTGCGGTTGTTCATCTGTTCGTGCATGGCTGGGGAGAGGAACGAATGGAAGCGATCATTAAGCTTCCGGGCCATTATACGACGGCTGTTTCTTGGTTCGAGGACGGAGATGCACGTGTTGAGATCAACGGTGATACGACGGAGATCAGAGTCGCTGCCGGGCCGGGGGATATTCAAGTGTATCGTCTGTCGCAAGATCGATAGAGGAGCGGCTTGTACCGCGGGTATTCCTGTCCTCGAAGCGGCAGTCCGCGATTGTCCGAAAAGTAGGAAATAAACAGGCTGTTCCAAGGTCGCGAAGCGGCTGAGGGACAGTCTGTTTTGTTATCGGATGATCAATTATGTCATCGTTTCGTTAAATGTTGCGGATTTCGTTGAAAGGCGGTGAGGTCGGCAGTATGATGTGTAAAACAAATACAAACAACATAAAACCACATTAAAACAAAATTTTCATGGGCGAGAAGACGATAATAAAGCATCGGCTTCCTGAATCCGTGAACGATTAGGAGGGCTATATGGACAGAAATTATTTGCTGCTGACACCGGGGCCGCTATCGACGACCTCGACGGTCAAAGAAGCGATGATGCGAGACTGGTGCACTTGGGATGACGATTACAAGGGAATCGTTCAGGATATTCGCGGACGGCTGCTGTCGCTGGCTCAAGCCGACGTGGATGCGTATACCGCTGTTCTCGTTCAAGGCAGCGGAACGTTCGGGGTCGAGGCGGCGCTTGGCACGGCGGTGCCGAAGGAAGGCAAGCTGCTTGTGCTGGAGAACGGCGCTTACGGACAGAGGATGGAACAGATCGCCGGAGTGCTTGGCATTCAGCACTGTACATTAAACGGGACGCCGGATCGAGTGCTCGACGGAGAGCGGGTAAAGGCCGTTTTGGAGGGAGATGCCTACATTACACATGTCGCTTTCGTTCACTGCGAGACGACGACGGGGATTCTGAATCCGCTCGAAGAGATCGTAAGAGTCGTGAAGGATCAAGGTAGAAAAGTGATCGTGGATGCGATGAGCAGCTTCGGCGGCATCCCCATTGCAGTTGGCGAGCTGGGTATCGACTACTTGATCAGCAGCGCCAACAAGTGTATCCAGGGGGTGCCGGGCTTCAGCTTCGTTGTGGCCAAGAGAAGCGTATTGTCCGAATGCAAAGGCAACGCCCGTTCTTTGGCGCTGGACTTGTACGATCAGTGGGAGACGATGGAGCGGGATTCGGGAAAATGGCGTTTTACCTCTCCGACGCATGTCGTACGGGCGTTTCATCAAGCTCTGATCGAGCTTGAGCAGGAGGGAGGCGCTCAGCGGCGCTGCACTCGATATGCCGACAATCAGAGGACATTGGTACGACTTATGGAGGAGGCTGGCTTCGAGGCCTACTTGCCGGTGGAGACGCAATCTCCAATAATCACGACATTTAAGTATCCACAGCACATTCCGTTTGCGTTTGTCGGTTTTTATTTTTTTCTTAAAGAGCGCGGTTTTGTCATCTATCCAGGCAAATTGAGCGATGTCGAGGTGTTTCGGATCGGCACGATCGGCGATGTACATAAGGGCGACATTGAGCGTTTGTGCGAAGCCGTGTCCTCATATGTCACTTCCGCACAACAAGGAGGAATCGCAATATGAGACTACGGGGAATGGTTTTGGATTGGGCAGGAACGACGGTCGATTACGGCTGTATGGCGCCGGTACAGGCGTTCATGGAGGTTTTCCGGTCGCTAGGGCTCGAGCCGACGATGGAGGAAGTGCGCGCTCCGATGGGGCTGTTGAAGTGGGATCATATTAAAACGATGCTGGAAATGCCTCGAATCAGTCGACAGTTCGAGGAGCGAATGGGACGTTCTTTTAAAGACGAGGATGTGGATCGTATGCATGAGCTGTTCGAGCCGAAGCTGCTGGGCAGCCTGGAACGATTCTCGCATCCGATGGCCTCCGTCGTCGAGATTGTCGAGAGACTGCGCGCGGACGGCATGAAAATCGGTGCAACGACCGGCTATACCGATACGATGATGCGCATTGTCGCCGAGACGGCCCGCAAAGACGGATATGAGCCGGACTGTTGGATTACGCCGGACTCGGTAGGCGGCAAGGGACGCCCTTACCCTTACATGATCTATACCAATATGATTCGTTTGGATATGGGGCTGCCAGCACAGGTGGTCAAGGTTGGAGACACGGCCTCGGACATGCAGGAAGCGAGAAATGCCGGCGTATGGGCGATCGGTATTCTTAAAGGCAGCTCCACGATGGGGCTGTCGGAGGAGGAAACGGCATCAATGCCGGCTTCCGACTTGGAAGCACTGCTGGAGAAGGCTAAGCGGCAGTATATCGAGCAAGGCGCGCATGACGTTGTGGAGACATTTTCGCAGCTGCCCGATGCCGTTGAACGGATAAATCGACGATTGCTTGCAGGTGAGAGGCCATAGGACGGATAGAGGAAATGAACTGGGCGCACGAGCGAATAGAGGTGTATACTTAATAGAAGTGAACTTGGACAGGGAGGAAGGTACGGGTGTCGTTGGCCGGCGAGGAAAGAAAACGCGAGATTATGACCTTGCTCAACGAAAAAGGAAAGGTCATTGCGGGCGAGCTCGCCCAGAGATTCGAGGTTTCCACGGAGACGATTCGAAGGGATCTTGACGATCTGGAAAAAGAAAACAAGCTCAAGAAGGTATACGGAGGCGCGTTAAGGATTAGTCCGAAGGTGGAGCCGCCGCTGTTGGAGAGGGAGTCTACCAACGTCGAGGCGAAGCTCAAGGTTGGCGCGTTGGCGGCGAAGCTAGTCGAGGATAACGATGTGATCGTGCTGGATGAGGGCAGCACCGTACTGCAGATGATTCCTTTCCTGGAGCATAAGCGGAATCTGACGATTCTGACCAACTCGATTCCGGCGCTGATGCGCCTGCTGGAATATCAGAAACGCGGAACGTTCGACGTTAAGATCATTCTGATCGGCGGAGTCGTGAATACGCAGCATTTGCGGGCTACCGGACCGATTGCCGAGAAAATCATTGAAGATTTCTATGTCAATAAAGCGTTTATCTCCGTCGACGGCGTATCGTTGAAGCACGGCATTACGAGCTACGATTACGAGAAGGCGGTATTTACCCGCAAGCTGATCGGCGGCTCGGAGATGGCGATCGTCGTGGCGGATTATTCGAAAATCGCTAAACGCACCGTTGCCCGAATTGCCGAGCTGCGAGAGCTTCATACGATCGTATCGGACGAGGCGCCTCCCGAGGAATGGAAATCGCAGCTTGGAAAGCTGGAGCTGAGATGGATTCATCGGGAGAGCGATTTGTAATTATTCTTCATGATTGCCGAGTTCGCTTGGCTGTTTGGCGAAGCTGCGGGGACTGGTTCCATGCTTTCTGCGGAATAACGCCGCGAAATGATTGTAGTTGTTGAATCCTACATCGAGTGAGGCTTCGGTAGCCGATCTGCCCATGTGACGCATGAGCAGGGCGGCTTGTCGGAGCCTCATGTCGTTTAAGTAATCAAGAATGGAAATGCCCATCTCCTGCTTGAACAGATGGGATAGCCGAGATGCGGACAGATTGACGGCGCCAGCCAGACGATCGACGCGCATTTCTTCCTGCATGCTCTTCGTCAGAAGCTGAAGCACGCGTTCTACTCGCGGATCGATCCGCTTTTCCAGACGTTGAGCTACGAGCAGCAGCACTTCCTGAATCGCATTCTCGCATAACGCGTGCCAATAAGCGGAACGCTCCCGGGAATCGCGAAGCAGACTGTGAAATGCACGGCTGGCTCTCTGGCGCGAATCTCCTTCCGGCAGCTCGACCACAAGCACGTCTTCGTCGGGGAGGCAGCCGATTTCCGATAGTTGACTGAAGTGCGCCCAGATGAATTCCCAATGCTGTCCCGGCACAGTTCCGTACTCGTGCGGAACGCCGCGGCGCATAATGGCAATCTGGTCCGCCTGACAGCGTCGTTCCCCTGACGGCGTGCGAAAATAGCCTTCTCCGCTAATGGTCAGCGCGATTAGACAATCCGGCCTCCCTGCGGGGCGTTGGATCGCGTACCGGTCATTTTCGCGAAAATGACCGGTAATAATCGTCCCGCCCGGAGCATCGTCATTTTCCGAGAATCGGTCAAAGCGTATCATGTGTCTCCTCCTTCATCAGAATCACAGCAGGATTCCAACACTTTTCAGCAGCAATCTTACTTCATCCAACATACGAAACTCGGTAAGCTAAAGTCAAGAACAAGGATATTGCTATGCAGGTTGACAGATAAAGCGAAGACCCGGTGAAATGGAGAACCTGCATATGAACAGAGGAGCGATGAAGATGACGCATAAGCTGCAGGCTTTGACAGAGGAACAGATAGCTTTTTTTGAGAGGGAAGGCTATTTAATCGTAAAAGGGTTATTTTCCGAAGAGGATTTGCGAACGATTGACGATACGTTTGAGGAAATTAGCCGCTACCCCGTGCCCGGACATTTCGAGCCGGTGCTGGACGGGGGAGACGGAGATCCGCTAAAGAGGTATCCGCGGGTAATGCACCCTCACCGCTTCAATGAGACGGCCAAGCAGTACATGCTGCACAAGCCGGTCATGGAGGTGCTGGCCGATCTGTACGGCGAGGAGGCGCTTGCTGCTCAGAGCATGTTCTATTACAAGCCGCCGGGGTCGCGCGGTCAGGCGCTTCATCAAGACAACTTCTATCTTAAAGTGGAGCCGGGCAATTGTATCGCTGCTTGGACGGCGATCGACGCGGCGGATGAAGAAAACGGAGGACTGCTGGTCGTGCCGAAAACGAGCGAGCTTGAGATTTCGTGCCCGGAGCTGGCCGACTCGAACGAATCGTTTACGACTCATTACGTGAAGCCGCCTAAAGACCAGAAGGCGATTCCGGCAGTGATGGACCGAGGCGACGTGCTGTTCTTTAACGGCAATCTGATCCACGGCTCCTATCGGAACAAGACGAAGGATCGGTTCCGTCGCGCATTTATTTGCCACTATGCGAATGCTTCCGCGACGCACATCGGCACGCATTACCGGCCTCTCTTCCGTGCCGACGGGGCGGAAGTCGACCTCGAGCCAAATCCGGACGGCGGCCCTTGCGGCATCGAATTCGAGATGGCTTATCCGCATTGAATTCCCACATCATTCTGAAAACTGTGAAGATGAAAGCTGGCGGAAAGTCCGTCGGCTTTTTCTACATATAAGAATTTATATCGTTTCAAGGGGTAAAGGGGAGTTCACTTCTCTGACATTATCGAGTAAGGTTGGAATATGGAGCCGAATGTACTGAAACGAATCTTCTTCGATGAAAATCAGCACTGGGATCGCTTTGTTGAGAAGCACGGAAAGAAGATCCGTCCAAACGTGCTGAAGGAAGTCTCGAAATTTCGCGGATGTGGTGACCCGAAGAATGGTTTTAAGTTGCTGGTTTGCGAAGGATGCCACGATATAAAGCGAGTCCCTTATCGGTGTAAAGGACGATTCTGTACGACATGTTCTTGCGGGGAAACCGAGGAATGGAGTCGGCTACTTGAGCATGACGTATTTCAGGTCAATCATCGTCATGTGATCATGACGATGGATGAAGGGTTAAGAGACGTATTTCTGAAGCACCGTGATTTGCTCAAAGGATTTATGGACGAAGCGGTGCGAATCATAAAGGAATATTTCGAGAAGAAGCATAAGAGTACACCGGGCATCATCGCCGGACTCCATACGTTTGGTTCACGAATGAATTTTAATCCGCACATACATATGCTTGTGACGATGGGCGGTATGAAGCAAGACGGGGAGTGGAAGAGTTACGACTTCATACCGTTTGAGATGTTGCGGAAGCAGTGGCAGACGGTGGTGCTCAAGCTCATCCGGAAAAACTTAAGTGCAGAGGAAAAGAAGCTTGTACAAGCTAGACTACAGCAGGCCTACTCGAAGAACGGGGAAGGCTTCTATGTGTATGCACCGAAACAGAAGGGGAATGTGAAAGTGCAACTAGGGTACATAGGGAGATACATTCGTAGACCGGCGATAGCCCTAAGTCGGATCGTGGATTATGATGGAGAAACGGTGGAATTCCGATACGTGGATAAGACGGATGGGAAAGAGAAAACGGAGCGGATCACGGTGGAAGAATTCATATCCCGCTTGATTCGACATATCCCGGATGAGCACTTTAAGACAATCCGATACTATGGAGTCTATTCCAGGCGGTTAAAAGGGTTATGCAAGAAAATGGTGAGCCAGTGGCAGAAGACGGCCCGGAAATGGATTGTAAGAGCGAAGCGGTTAATACGACGTAAGACGTGGCGAGAGCGGATCGTCCAGAAGACAGGGAGTGATCCGATGACCTGCCCGAAGTGTGGATGTTATTATGAGTACAAGGGAGAAGCCTGTCTTAAGGATGGGCAACTTGTGGTGAAGGTTGCGTTGAGTGCGAATAGTAAAGCCGTGTTGGAAAGGATGATTCGGGATGTCGCCGGTGTCGAAGTCACGCAAGAAGCAGGGAAAGAAAAAGAAAGCAGGGAGCGCGCCGCTTAGTAAGTACTTACAGGACAAGCTAGCGGTAAAATACATCTGTTTGACGTGTAAAAACGAAGAACAGATCCCCTATGAAGTGGTGAGAAACTTTGATGCCATGGATGGAGGAGATCCGCTGGACCCACCACAATTCACGTGTGAAGAATGTGGAGGAAACATGTATCCGGAATACTACAAAGGGATCCACGGGCACGAGTACCGAATTGAAGATGTATGTAACTCATAAGTGCAATATCGGTGTATGAACGACAAGGACCGTCAGGGTGAACTTCCCTGACGGTTTTTCTTAATAAAACCGTAAGCCGAAGTCCGGCTTACGGCTCCTCCAAGGGCGGCACGATCATCTGACGATGCAGCTCGCGTCTGCTCAATAGCGGCTCCATATCCTCGATCGGGCGGCTTACGCCGAGCTTCGGATGTACGGCTGCGTTCGGAGAAACGGCGATCTCCGCCACAAAAGGATCGCCGATGCACGCGGCAGTCAACGATTCCAGCAGCCGGTTCAGCTCTGGCCAGGAGGCCGCCCTTGCCCCCGCAACGCCGTAGGCTTCCGCCACCTTCACAAAGTCGGGGCAACTGTATCCGGATACTGTAGAGGCCTGCCGCCCCGCAAAATATAAATCCTGAAATTGTCGCACCATACCTAGGGAACGGTTGTTCAACACAAAGAAAGAAATCGGAAGCCGCCAATGAACAACCGTCTGCAGCTCCTGAATGTTGACCTGCATCCCCCCGTCCCCGGCCACGAGCGCTATCCTTCTGCCGGGCAAGGCGAACGCCGCACCGATCGCGGCGGGTAGACCGAAACCCATCGCCCCCATACCGCCTGCGTTCAGCAGCCTTGCTTCGCCTTCAACCGGTAGAGACTGGCTCGCCCACATCTGATGCTGCCCGACGTCCAGGCAAATGACCGCATCCGTGCCAAGCGCCTCCCCAAGACGCTCCATCAGCCGATTCGGATCAATGTCACGATCCGAGGCTTTCATCAGCCGACTCGAGTCAATCTTGCTCCCCGATCCTCCAAACGTCCCAGTCGGATATCTCTTTCGATAGCGCGTTAGCCTGTCTTTCCAGGGTAACCAATCCCCCTTCTGCGCCTCCTCCCCCCATACCGCTGCCAACGTGCTCATAAAAGGCTTCAGATGGCCGCGAATCGCCAAATCAAGCTTTACCTTCCTGCCCAACTCCGCCCGATCGATTTCCACTTGAATGATTTTGGCCCCGCGGGCAAAAGTTTCCGGTCGCGTACCCGTCTGCCGCGTATCCAGTCGGGAGCCGAGCACAAGCAAGCAATCGCAGTTGGCCACGGCCAGATTGGCGTATCGATGGCCGTATGAACCGATGAGTCCCAAGTTCCACTCGTAGTCCGTCTCGATCGCATCCAGTCCCATTAGCGAACAGACAGCCGGAATTCCAGTCTCGGCAAGCCATGCCCTCAGCTCTCGCACTGCTCCTGCCGAACGGACGCCGCCGCCGACAAGCACCATTGGCCGCGATGCGCCGCGCAGCATTGCCGCAGCCTGTCTTACTTCCTCTACCGAAAGCGTACACCCGATTTCCTCTTCTTCAGCCAAATCCGAATACCCTTCCATAAGCTCCGGATCGACATCCTCGCGCTGCACGTTCATGGGGATGTCGAGCAGCACCGGCCCCGGCCGGCCCGATCGCGCGATCGCCCACGCCTTCTCCAGCTCGAAGCGCAACCTGCTCGCATCCGTAACCAATGTCGCATACTTCGTCAACGGGCGCGCAACGCTCACAATATCGGTCTCCTGAAAACCGTTCTGACGCACCGGATCGTCGAACTTGAATTCGTAGGTGTTCACCTGCCCGGTCAGGAATACGCAAGGAACGGAGTCGAAATAACAGCTGCCGATTCCCGTCAGCAGATTTAACGCTCCCGGGCCGCTCGTCGCCATCGCCACGCCGACTTTGCCGCTCGCTCGCGCATATCCCTCCGCGGCGAACGCAGCCGCCTGCTCGTGATGCATCGACACCGCCGCGATGTCCTCGCGTTCGGCCAGTGCGTCGAGCAGATGAGCGATCGCCCCGCCCGCCATCTCGAACACGTGCGTAACGCCCTGCCGCACCAAGTAATCCACGATGTACTTGGCCGCCTTCATGACCGCCATACCTTCCACGGCGCGCCGCCGGTTTTCCACAGCGTCTCCAGCGACATTTTATCCCGCAGCGTGTCCATGGGATGCCAGAACCCTTCGTGACGGTAAGCCACAAGCTGGTCTATTCGAGCCAAGCTTTCCAGCGGCTCCTGTTCCAGCATCGTATCGTCTCCTCCCATGTAAGCCAGCGCCTCCGGCTCGAACACGAAGAAACCTCCGTTCATCCAACCGCCATCGCCCTTCGGCTTCTCCCGAAAGCCTTGCACGACCCCCTCCTTGCCCAGTCGCAGCGCTCCGAATCTTCCTCCCGGCTGCACGGCGGTCACGGTCGCCAGTTTGCCGTGCGAACGATGAAACTTCACCAACTCGGCCAGATCGACGTCGCTGACCCCATCCCCGTAAGTCAACATAAACGGACCGTCCGCCAAGTAGGCGCCGAGTCGGGAGATTCGACCGCCCGTCGACGTGTCTTTGCCGGTATCGACCAGCGTCACCTTCCACGGATCGGTCAAGCGCTGATGTATCTGCCTTTTCCCCCCCGCCGAGAAGTCGAACGTCACGTCCGATTCATGAAGATCGTAGTGGGCGAAATATTCTTTGATCAGAACCCCCTTGTAGCCAAGCGGGATCACGAAGTCGCAAAACCCGTAATGAGAATAAATTTTCATAATGTGCCACAAAATCGGTTTGTCCCCGATCTCGATGAGCGGCTTGGGCCGCACCGCCGTTTCTTCGCTGATTCTCGTGCCGTAGCCCCCGGCGAGTATGACGACTTTCAAGGGTTAGCCTCCCCCTCTCCCGTCCATGCGGACGACGTTCCGACAGCAACTCCTATTACTTATGCCGAAGCGGCGACGGGGGTGTGGACAAGTAGGCGTTCGACCCGGGCTTTCCACAGCTTCTGTGCCTGAAAAGAACCTCTACTATGTCAATACGATGCTGAAGCAGCCGGACTGACAACATTTGAGAGGCAGCAAAACTTATTTTAGAGAAACCTTCGCCAAGATGATCCAGAGGCATGATAAATGTACAAAGCGGAAACTCCGCCTTATATAGGATAAATCTTCTATTTCACAGAAAATAAAGCGGATTCTCCTTTTTAATTACGGGAAAAGCTGATTTTCCGAAAAATAAGCCGGGAAAGCCGCTTTAATCGCCCCGAATATGACCAGCAGCCGAAAATAAAGCGGGAGATCCGCCGTATTTAAAATGTGGAACCGCAGGCTGCATACCCTGCCACGCAATTAGCTCCTGTACCTTCAATTCATACGGTATACCGAACTGCTTCCACCTGAAAAAGATTGCGGACAATCGCGAAAAAAAGTACGATGAAAGCATATCTGAAAAATGGAGACGGTTTCCATGACGCGTAATCGAAGCAATGCCGTGTCAGACCGCCTGCCCGTGACCGGAAGCCGAGGATCGCCGAAGATCGGGTCTCACAGGCAGCAGAGAAATGCGCCTACGGTAGGCTTGCATCTACAACGGCAGCAGCCCATACTGCCTTCCGTCGGCAATCAAGAGATGCTCCGCGCCATGTATAGCGAAGGGGCTGCCATGCAGCAGATGACAGAAGAGCTGGACCCGTCGTCCGGCCCGAGCAGCAGGGGAGCCTACGAGCAATTCCCTTCAACGGGTGCAGCAGCCCCCGGAAACGAATCGGGAGGCTACATTCCGCAGCAGTCGGGAGCCCAGGAGCCGCGCAATTCGAACGGACAATACATCGGCCGCCTTCCCGGCAGCGAAAATGAGAAGAACGAAACGGAAATTGAGGAAGAACAGAAGAGGAAACGGATGCCTGCCGAGAGGATGAGCGCCGAGTTCATCGGCAAAGACGAGACGGCCTTGGACATTACCGACAAAGACTCTCTTGACGAGGATGGAGAAGATTGGCCGGACTTTGCGATGCTTGCGGCAGCTCTGGAGATGATCGGCTACTCCAATCGCGGCAATTCGGAAAATGCCGAAAAGGAGACGGCCGCAAACGCTAATCGAGCCCGAAAAAACGGCTATCTGGCCAAGCTGCTTGGCGCGGCGGGCAAATCCAAGAAGAAGGACGAGGCCTCTTCCTCCGGAAGTTCCAGTGCATCCAGAGGAAGAAGAAGGTAACATGATCCGAGGCATCCCTGCTTAAATATATTCGTTCAGAAACTCCGACTCCAGCACTTAAATCATTCTCACCGCGTTCTGAGCGCCGACGCTCCCTGCCGAGCGTACAGCCTGCTCTTCCGACAGCTCCGCGCATTCGCGAAAAGCAAACTGCCGGCAGCCGACGCATCTTCCCTTGTCCAGGCAGGTCAGCGCATAGCCAATCGCCTCGCCCGTATGCGAGAAAAACCGCTCGCGCCCGATCATATCCGCGAGCCCCGTCCTCTCCAGCACCTCGCGCGGTTGCTCCTGAATGCCGGACACGAGCACGACTCCGCCAACCTTGCGAAACTCCGCGACAAGCGCGGCCAGATTGGCTTCCCCCGTCAGATCGATCATCGGAACCTTCCCCATTCGGATAAGCAGCACGCGATGCGACTGTCTGACCGTTTCATGCAGCGCACGTCCGAACGACTCCGCCGCTCCGAAGAACAGCGCGCCCTCCACCGTAGCAATGCGGATCTGCGGACAATCCCGCTGCTCCGTCACCGCTTCGGGCGCCACCTTGCCATGGCGGGCGACTCGATCGGGCAGCACCTTGTCGAC
This sequence comes from Cohnella sp. LGH, assembly GCF_017671885.1. Taxonomy (NCBI): domain Bacteria; kingdom Bacillati; phylum Bacillota; class Bacilli; order Caryophanales; family Paenibacillaceae; genus Cohnella; species Cohnella sp. LGH. Next base: position 6,930,074 of record NZ_CP072117.1, on the reverse strand, counting down.
CTTGATCATCCCGCCCATTCGCTTCACAAACAGTACGACCGCCAACACAAGGCCGGCCGTAACGGCAGCCGTCAGGTCCATAAACACCGTCAGCAGAAATGTCGCGGCCAACACAAGCGAATCTCCCGTCTTCGTGCGCAGCAGCTTCGCGAAGCTGCGATATTCGCTCATCTTCCATGCGACGACCATTAGCACCGGAGCCATGCCGGCAAGCGGGATGCGGGAGGCAAGCGGCGCGAACAGCAGCAGTACGGCGAGCACGACAACGCCATGAACGATGCCCGATACGGGACTAACCGCTCCCGACTTGATGTTCGTCGCCGTTCTGGCGATCGCGCCCGTCGCCGGGATGCCGCCGAACAACGGCGTAACGACGTTGGCGATGCCCTGGCCGATCAGCTCGCGATTGCTGTCGTGCCGGGTTCCGGTCATCTCGTCCGCAACGACGGCGGACAGGAGCGACTCGATGCTGCCGAGCATCGCGATAACAAAAGCCGGATACAGCAGCTGTTCGATGCGCTCAAGCGTAATTTCCGGCATGTGGAAGGCCGGCAGCTCGCTCGGAATCGCGCCGTAGGCGGACCCGATCGTCGCCACGCTTCCGTCGAACAGCAGACTGGCGATCAGCGTGGCCGAGAGCAGCCCGACGAGCAACGCAGGCAGCTTTGGCGCATACCGCGACACAAGTAAAATAACCGTCAGGCTGACGAGCGCCGTCGCAATGCTGTAGCCGTCGATCAGCGACAGATTCGTCGCGATCTCTTTCATATTCGGCAGGAACCGCTCGTGCTTTTCCAGCCCTTCCATCCCTAGAAAGCCGGGAATTTGACCCGAGAAAATAATGACTGCAATGCCTGCCGTAAACCCCAGCGTCACCGGCCTGGGGATATAGCGGATGAGCGCCCCCAGCTTGAACAGCCCCATCAGCAGCAGCATGACGCCCGCCATCATCCCGGCTAACAGCAAATTTTCGTACCCATAATGCAGCACGATCATTAGCAGCACCGGCACGAACGCTCCCGTCGGGCCGCCGATCTGAAACCTCGAGCCTCCAAGCAGCGAGATCAGCACGCCTGCCGCAATCGTCGTATACAGCCCATATTGCGGGCTCACGCCCGACGCAATCGCGAACGCCATACCGAGCGGAATGGCGACGATGCCGACGATCAGCCCGGAAAGCAGATCGCGGCGCAAGGAACCGACATTGTAACCCGCAAATCTCCCCAACCTTTGCAGTTTCATTATAACCCTTCTTATCTTTGAATATTTGATTATTTGAATATATTGAATATAAGAGTCTGGCCGAGGAAAGTCAAAATGGATTTGCCCCGTTTTTAGCGAGTTTAACCCGCTGCGGCATATAAAAAACGAGGCCATGTTCGCCGTTCGGCGATTAGCCTCGTTTAGCGCGCGTTTACTCGCTTCTGATCGTCTCCAGCAGCGAAATCGCGTCGACAAGATGATTATCGAAGATATGTTTGGCGACTTCCAGCAGCTCCCGGATCAGCGGGTCCCGCAGCGAGTAGATGACGTTCGTCCCGTCCTTCACGCCGCTAACGACGTTTTTCGCGCGAAGCACCGCCAACTGCTGCGACACCGCCGATCCCTCGAGCCCGAGCACCGCCTGGATTTCGTTGACGTTTTTCTCCCCTTCGCACAACACCTCCAGAATCCGAATGCGCAGCGGATGCGCAAGCGCCTTAAAGAACTCCGCCTTGAATTGCTGCAGCTCCCGATTCACGGACTTTCCCCCTTTCAGTCGAACCAGCCTTTGCGTTTGAACCAAACGTACATGCCGAGACCAAGCGCCAACATGACTCCGATCACGATGTAATAGCCCGCCTTCCACTCCAGCTCGGGCATGTTAACGAAGTTCATCCCATACACTCCGGCAATAAATGTAAGCGGCATGAAAATTGTCGTCATCACCGTGAGCGTCTTCATGATCGAATTCATTCGATTGGAGCGCAAGGAATCGTAGCTGTCCCGGAGGTCGGCCGTCATCTCGCGATTGGATTCAATCATCTCGGTAAGTTTAAGCAGGTGGTCGTAAATATCGGTAAAATAAGCGTGATGCTCTTTGACTCCGGGAATTTTATCGGAATTGAGCAGCCGATACAACAGATCGCGCATCGGAATCACCGTTCGGCGAATGCGCAGCAGATCCGCCCGGATATCGTAGATTTGCTCCGTCATCCGCTGCAAGTCGACCCTGTTTTCTCCCTGATCCTCTATCTCGTTTAATTGATCCTCTATCTTGTACAGCGTCGGAAAAAAATTGTCCACGAGCTTGTCCATCAGCAGATAAGCCACGTAGTTGTGATCCCTTCCCCGGCGAAAATTGGGATCCAGCATACGCTTCCACGCTTCCTCGACTTCCTGCGAAGGCGCAAGATGGAACGTGACGATCCCTCTCGGACCGAGGAAAAAGTCGACCTCTTCCGCCATCAGCGTCTCCGGATGCAGCGAATGCAGCACGAAGAAATTCGTCTCCTCGTAATGGTCCACCTTTGGCCGCTGCAGCAAATGCTGGCAGTCCTCGATCGCTAGAGGGTGAAAATGAAAATAGCTGTCCAGCAGCTCGATCTCCTCCGGCTTCGGACAATCGAAATCGACCCAGAACCAACTGACATCCCCATTCGTCAGCTCTTCAAGCGGAATGTCCTCCCTGAGTCGTCCATCGTCCATAACGGCCAAAATCCGCAGCACTCGCCTCACCTCTTATCGTCCATTATGCATGGAGGAGGCAGCGATTGGCAACTCGTCCTCGTTACTCGAGCCTTGGGAGAATTCGTGAAATGCCGAAAAAATTTAAGCTTGCGATAAAAAACATTAAGAAGAACTTAAGGAATTATAGAGAAATTGTTTAACTTTCCCATCTACACTCAGGTAGAACGAAACGACATAGGAATGAGGGAGTTATTCAATGAGTAAAAAGATGGCGGTGTCGCTAGGCCTCGCAGTGTCGTTGCTGGCGGGCTGCAGCGCGGCGCCGAAGGCGGAGACGCAGGAGACGACGGCGGTAAAGGTGATGTTCTACTCGGAGGATGGATTTTATTATCAGTACGGAATGCTGTTTTCGGCCATACATCCGGAGATCGAAATCGAGGTTGTGTCGACGAACGGCATCGAACCCAAGAACGGAGAGACATACAATGACGCCATGGTGAAATTCATCAAGGAGAAGAAACCGGACGTGTTAATGCTGAACGGCCCTCAATACAAACAATTGGCGGGCGAAGGCTATCTGTTCGACCTCGAAGCGAGAGCCGCGAAGGATAAATTCGATCTCGAAGGCATCGCGCCAGGCATTTTGGACTACATAAAGGGGCTAAGCGACGGCAAGCTGCAAGGGCTGGCTCCGGAATTTTATTCTCGTGCCGTCTTTTACAATAAAGACCTGTTCCAGAAATACGGAGTTCCGCTGCCGGAGGACCGCATGAGTTGGGAGAGCCTGCTGCAGCTGGCGGCCCGGTTTCCGACCGACGGAGAACCGAGCGAACGCATATACGGCCTGAAGCCCGACTATATGACCGATTTGACGAGCCTGACCAGGCAGATCGGAGGCTCGCTCGATCTGAGCTACTTCAACGGCTCCGGCAAAAAGATGACGGCGAATTCGGATTCGTGGAAACAGACGGTGGAAATGGCCGACAAAGCAATGAAGGCCGGCTATCTGTACGTTAGCAATCCGAACGAGCAGAACTTCACAACCTATGAGGACTATCTACTGCAAGACCCTTTCATTAGCGGGAAAACGGCCATGGCCATCGACGGCAGCTACCTGATCTCCCAGATTAAAGAAGCGCAAACCGCGCTCAAGGACAAAGCCGTAAAAAATTGGGGCCTCGTTACTGTACCCGTCGATCCGAAAAATCCGAATTCCAGCAGTTTGACGTCGGTGGATCAGATTTTGGCCATCAACGCCCAATCCCCGAACATCGAGGCGGCGTGGAAATTCATTACTTACGTCAACGGGGACGAATTCGCCCGCGTCAAATCAAAGGCAGGACCTGGCAGCTTCATGGCCAGGACGAAATTCGTCTCCGACGAAGAGGGACGCAATCTGCAAGCCTTCTACGCCCTCTCGCCCAAGGAAGATGCCGTCTACAGGGATTACGAGAAAATCCCCAACGAAATGTTCACGCAGCTTATCAACTTGATCTCGACAGAGCTATCCGCAACGGAAAAAGGCAAACAAACGGCCGCCGAAGCGCTGGATCTCATTCAGAACAAAGGGCAGCTTATTCTTGACGGCAAAGGGGAAAAGCCGGTCGAATCGTCGGATGAAGCAGGGTCCGGTCTTATGATCTCTCCGCGCTCGCAATAAGGCGTGCTCCTTGATTAGAAATTGAACTTTTACGGCGGATCTCTTTGCTCATATCAGCTTAGGCAGAGAAGTTAGTCGGAAATTCGTACAATGTAGCTCGAATCAGGCTTAAGCGACAGACGTTTGTACGAAAAATCGTACAGAGCAACTCGATCCATGCTTAAACGAGATGACGTTTGTCGGAAAAACCGTACAAAACAACTCGATCCAGGCTTAAACGAGATGGCGTTTGTCGGAAAAACCGTACAAAACAACTCGATCCAGGCTTAAACGACGGACGTTTGTCGGAAAAACCGTACAAATAAACCCCGGTAACAATTGCATGTCACTAAAGTGGCTTCAAACTCTGTTTAGGGACAGCCTCTTCCGCGCTCAATACGGATTGTTCCGCACATTCAGAACATCGGCGAGAAAAGCCAGCGTCAAGCCCTGGCCCCAGCCCTGGATACGCTTGTCCGGCACGCCCTTGTAGCCGTCGGCGTTCTGCATGACCGCCGTTCCGGCGGATACGCCGGTTACCGTGCCGTCCTCGGCGATGCGGGCCAGAATGCCGTCGATGGAGCGCTGCGTGATCTTGTTGTACAGTCGCCCCTTCGACAGCAGCGCGGCGGCGATGCCGGCCGAGCCGGACGTCTCCAGCGGCGAGGTCGGATCGTCGAGGATCGTGTGCCAGAGGCCGGACGACTCGTCCTGCAGCCGAGCGAGCGCGCTCAGTTGATCGCGCAGCGAGCCTTCGATGACCATGAAGTTCGGCAGGTCGACCGGCACGATGTCCAGCGCCCGCGTCATCGTCAGTGCCGCCCAGGAGTTGCCGCGCGCCCAATGCACGCCGGACATATGATTGCCCGCGATGTTGTCCCAGCCGTGGTAATACAGATTCGTGCGCGAATCCTGCAGCACGTTCTCGTGCCCGTGGTACTGGCGCAAGCCGTCGTTGAAGTAATCGTCGCGACCCAGCAGCTTGCCGATCCGCAGCAGAAAGTAGCCCGCCATGAACATCGTATCTACCCACGCCTGCTCGGGGAAGTTGTACGTCTCCGAGTTGACGGTGTGCTGGAAGATGCCGTCCCCGAACCGCGGAGCGTCGTGCGTCAGAAACTCCGCCATCTCCTGCGCCGTCTCGATGTATCGTTCCTCCTTCGTCGCCTCGTACAGCGTGAGCAGGGAATGGCCGACGGACACCCCGTTGACCGACAGCTTCGGCAGGCCATCCTCCCTATTTTCATCGACCCAGGCTTTGACCCGTTCCAGATACTCCATTTTCCCCGTAGCCGCGTAAGCCTCGCATACTCCGTAGAACGCCACGCCTCCGGGCCAATCCCAACTGAAATCCATGCGGAACGTCCGCTCGACCACCCGATCGACTACCTCTCTGATTTCGTCGTCGTTAAACTGCAATGTCGGCATATCCTCTGCTCCTCCCAATGTAGTTTACCCCTTCAAACCGCTTGTGCTGATGCCTTCGACGATGTACTTCTGAAAGGTGAAAAAAATAACGAATACCGGTACGAGCGACAGCGTCGACATCGCGAACATCCCGCCCCAGTTGTTCAGTGACTCCCCGTCCAGAAACAGCTTGAGCGCCAGCGACACCGGGTATAGCTCCGGCTGGTTCAAGTACAGCAGCGGATGGATGAAGTCCTCCCACGTCCAATAGAAGGAGAAGATCGCCGACGTCATCATCGCCGGAACGATCAGCGGCAGAATGACCTTAAAGAAAATGCCGTATTTGCTGCAGCCGTCGATTTTGGCCGCTTCGTCAAGATCGGCGGGCACCGTCCGGATAAACTGCATGATCAGGAAAATGAAAAACGGGATGCCGAGAAACTGCGGCACGATCAGCGGCTTAAACGACTGCAGCCAGCCAAGCTCCGAAAACATAATGTACTGCGGGATAATCGTCACGTCGCGAGGCAGCATCAGCGTCAGCATCATGCACCCGAACCAGAGGCCGCGACCGAAAAACGGAATCCGCGCAAACGCGTAGGCGACCAGAGCCGAGCTGCACACCGCCCCGATCGTCGACAGGATGACAATGATGAACGAGTTTTTGAAGAACGTACCGAAGGAGTTGCCGGCGAAGCCCGCCCAGCCGGAGGCGTAGTTGCCCCATTCCAGAGAGCTGGGGATTAAGCTGTACGCCGTCGTGAAAATTTCGTCGTTCGGCTTAAACGAGCTGGCGACCAGCCACAGAATCGGGTAGATCATGCCAAGCGCCAGAAAACCGACCAGTAGATGATAGGAGATCGTTTTCCATTGTCTGCGCGAGATTGCCATGTCACCTGTCCCCCTTCGATTCGTAATGGACCCAGTAGCGCGAGGACTGGAAGATCAGCAGCGTCACGAGGCCGATCGCGATCAGCGCCACCCAAGCCATCGCCGACGCATAGCCCATCTCGTAAAACGTAAATGCCCGCTTGTACAGATACAGGGAGTAAAGCAGCGTCTCGTCAAGCGGACCGCCTTCTCCACGCGAGATGATGTAGGCCGGCGTAAATGTCATAAAGGCGGAAATCGTCTGCATGATCAGGTTAAACAGAATGATCGGGCTGAGCAGCGGCAGCGTAATTTTGAAAAACTGCCGAACCTTGTTCGCGCCGTCTACGCTGGCCGCCTCGTAATAGTCCTTCGGGATGTTTTTGAGTCCCGCCAGGAAAATGAGCATCGAGGAGCCGAACTGCCAGACGGATAGAGCGATCAGCGTCCATAACGCGGTGCCGGGATTGCCGATCCATGACGTGTTGGATTCGATACCGATCAGGCCAAGCGCGGAATTGACCAGCCCTTGGTCGCCGAACACCTGCGACCACAGAATGGAGACGGCCACGCTGCCGCCGATGAGTGACGGAAGGTAGTATGCGGAACGGTACAGCCCGATGCCCGCAATCGCCTTGTTCAACAGCATCGCCACGCCAAGCGCGAAAGCCAGTCTGAGCGGCACGCTCGCAAGCACGTAATTCAGCGTGACGGAGATCGACTTGGCGTACTTCTCGTCGTCGGTGAACATTTTGGCGTAGTTATCGAAGCCGACCCAGCTCGGCGCCTCCAGCAGGTTGTAATTCGTGAACGAATAATAAAGGGATGAAAAAACCGGATAAACGATAAACAGCAGGAACCCCAGGATAAACGGGGCGGCGAACGCGTAGCCCACCACGTGGTCGTTCTCTCGCAGCTTCATGGCTTCAGCTCCTTGGGCAGTATCGGGTTCGGACTCGCTCGGGTCAACCGGCAGCCACGCCGGGGCGTGTATGCATACTCCGAGGACAGCAGATTTTGCATACACGCCCTAAGTAAATGTTTGCTTATATACTTATTATGAAGCCCGCAAACGCACATCTGAAGGCAAAAAACCGTTGTTTTTGTTCAATTTGCCGACTTCGAGAAAAAAAACGAACTCCTCAACTTTCAAGGAATTCGTTCTTCATCTGCCAATCGGAGCTGATGTTTGTCGGGAACAGGCTCGAAGGTATAGCGCACCGCGCCGTCTTGCCCGGCCCATCTGCCCCCTTCTACAACCAACATGCCGTCCTCAATCTTCGGCAATTCCTGCGGGGACGTGTTCCAATAGGGCAGATCGTTCTCTCCGTCTCTGAATGTATAATTGGATGCTTCTCCGGTAGCTTTGTCGACACCGTAAGCATAAAATTCCAGAGCGTGGCAATCGGTGTAACGAGGAAGGAACAAAAATAGCTCCATATCCGCAAACTCCAGCTGCCTAAACTCGAGAGTTTCATTCCCTTTCCAGATCATCTCCAGTTGTTCGAAACTTTGCACAACCGTCTCTTCGCCAGAGGGTCGATGGAAAAACAGCTCGTAATCTCCGAAGAAGTGGGCATCCGTTTCCTGCCCGAGACAGCTCGGCGCTCCAAGCGTCTGAACGCTCTCGTCGCCGGATTTCACCGGCCGCAGCTGGAATTGTCCTGCACCTGAGCTCCCGACAGCCCGAATCCCCTCGTTAGGCGCGGGCAGCTCCGGGTCCGGCGAGCTATCGGAAGCCTTCGGCTCTGCTTCCGGCGGCTCCTCCACCGCCAGAGGCGCATCGTGTTCGATGACAGGCCCGAGACGCGTTGTGCCGATTGTCCCATCGCCGGAGCGCATTTTGGCGATGACGCGCTCCACCTTCCGGTCCCTCCAATTAATGATCAGCTGCGCCTCGATCTCTCCGCTACGTATTCCGTCGAGATCGAAGGCATCCTCAAGATTGTCGACTCCATTACCCTGTCGCACCTCATACCCGTCCCGGACGCCGAAGTCGTAACGCCATAGATCGACTGCGCTCCACGTCGACATATCGTTTGGATCCTCCCTATGCTCCTGCGAGAAATCTCTACTGACAGACAGGCCTACAGAATCGTCGCCGAGCGCTTGCAGAACCTCCTCCTGCGTCATCCCGAGCCGCAACTGGTCCATGGCATATCCGAACGATATCGTCGGCTCCTCCCCGCCTCCGCCTCCGATGCTCGCCTGGCGGCCCGAATCGAACGGTCTTCCCGACGTCGCGAGAGCGGCCAACACGATGAGCAAGACCGCCGCAGCGCCCAGAGAAACCGCCCTTATATTCAGACGCGTTCTTCCCGTCCTTCTCGTCTTCCCCGTTCTTCCCCTCTGCCCCGACTGAGCACGCGCCTCCACTTCCCGCTGCAGCTCCGAATCGAAGACATCTCCCTCGAACGGACCTCGTTTTAACCTCGCATACCATTCCGGTTTAGCTTCCTTCAACGCTCTCAGCCTCCTCCATTAGCGTCCTCATTTTGGCCCGGGCTCGGTGCAATCTGGATTTTACGGTCCCGATCGAGACGCGGAGCAATTGCGCAATCTCCGCCAGCGGCATTTCGTACTGAGCATCCATAAGGAGCACTTCGCGGTATTTCGGAGGAAGCTTCATGATCGATTCCCAGATCGAGTCCGTATACGTACGCTTCATAAACTGCTCCTCCGCGGAAGGAGCGCTTGGCGCTTGATAGAGAAAATCGAGCAGCGTCACTTTGCGGAAAAACGCCGACCGTTTATAGTTAATGACCCTGTTGCGCGTAATGGTAAAAAGCCACGTCCGCACCGAAGATTGTCCTCGGAAGGAAGAAATGTGAAGATACGCCTGTAAAAACACGTCCTGCGCGATATCGTCGGACACATGCCGGCTTTTCGTCAACAGAAACGCGTAATTCCATACTTCCGTCCCGTATTCCCGCATCAGATCCTGCAGGGAAGCGGACTGCATGCTGGATACGTATTTCAAATAATCGTGCGCCACTCCGCTCACCTCGATAAGTTAGACAACGCAGCTTGCAAAAGGTTCCCGAATGACGAAAATTTTAAAGCAAACCGGGCCCGCGGAAGCCGCGAGCCCGATCGAACGCAATCGATTTAGTTTTTGGAGAGAATTTTTGTCGCTTCCTCGCGGAACTTGGCCGCGCCTTCTTCGACGGTCAGTTTCTTGTACAGCACTTGCTCGACCGTATCTTTAAGCAGCTTGTCGACCTCGACCGCGCCTACCGGATTCGGAGGATCCATCTGGCCGCTGTTCTGCTCGGCCCATGCGACGTAATCGAACACCTTCGCCTGCTCCGGCGTCAGATCCGGCTTCAGCGCTTCCTTCACCTTGGAGGAGACCGGAACGCCGCGCTCGCCCATGATAATTTTGTTCGCTTCGATGTTGTTGACCCAGAAATCGATGAACTTCGCTGCTTCGTCCTTCACCTTGGAGTTTTTGGCAATCGAGAAGTACATGCTCGGCTTCAGGAACAAAGCCTTGTTCTCGTTCCAGCCCGGCACCGGCAAAATCTCGAACGGACGCTTCGCCACCGTGGAGGACAAAATATATTGGTTCGACCAGCCCCAAGTGCTGACCGCGTTGCCCAGCTCAAGCTCGCCGTCCTCCGGCGTGCCCTTCTTCTGCGCCAGCTTGTCGAGGGATAGTAGATAGCCGTTGTTGTACCAGTCCTGATATCTCGTGTAGAACTCGATGAACAGTTGATCGTCGGCGTAGCCCAAGCCTTTGCCGTCGGCCGCGTACATATGCTGGCCTTTGCTTCTCAGATAGAACGGGAAGAATACGTCATGACGGAGGTCCGCCATTAGCAGCTTGCCCTGCGACTTCATGACCGGGCCGAGCTTCGCGAAATCGTCCCAGGTCCAGTCTTCGCCCGGCATCGTGCCGCCCGCCGCTTCCAGCATCGCCTTGTCTACGACGGCAAGCAGCGCGTTGGAGCCGAGGTTCATCGCGAACAGCTGATCGCCGAGCTTGCCGCCGGACAGCGACGCTTCGCCGATCGAGCTGACGTCGATCGTGCCGTTCTGCGTGTACGGAGTCAAATCTTCCAGTTGACCGCGTCCGCCATATTGCGACAGGTAGGAAATGTCCATCTGGATAACGTCCGGGAGATTGCCGGCAGCCGCGTTAGGAGCGAGCTTCTTCCAGTGGTCGTCGAAGGCGGCGTATTCCGGTTCGATCGTGACATGAGGATTCAGAGATTCGTACAGCTCGATGACCTTGAGCGTGTAGTCGTGACGAGCTTGGCCGCCCCACCAGGCGACGCGCAGCTTCACCGGATCTTTGCTTTCGCTGGCCGATGCGGACGGGGAAGCGTCCTTCGACTCGGCAGGCGACGATGCGGGAGCCGAGCTTGCCGTTTCTTTGTCGTTGCCGGAGCCGGAGCCGCAGCCGATCAGGCTGATGATGAGAGCAAGCAGGACGATGCCGGTTAGTGCTTTTTTCATTTCTAAATCCTCCCCTATGAGATTGATTAAATTGTTAGTGCTTACATTTCTTATTATCATCGGGTAGGATCGAAATCGTAATCCAAAAAACCGTGCTGTTTGTTCAAAAAGCAGAGTTGTCCGTCTGCTTGGCATACTCGGAAGGCGTGCAGCCCATCTGCTTCTTGAACACCTGGCTGAAGTACTGGGGATTATCTCCGAAGCCAAGCATCTCGGCCATCTCGAAAATTTTAATCTCCGGATTGGCGGCCCACAGCTCCGTCGCTTTCTTCACCCTCGCTTTGACCACATAGTTCGAAAACTTCTCTCCGGTCTCCTTCTTGAACAGCTTGCCGAGATAGTCGGCGTTCATGTACAGCATCTCTCCCGCCACCTGATTCAGCGACAATTCGGAGTTGCCGAGCTGCTCGTTCACGATATCGATGACCTTGCGGACGATTGACGTATGTTTGACGACGTTGCGTTCATAGTGATATTGGACGATCTCCCTGACCGTATTTTCAAGCAGCTCCTGGATTGCCTGCAGCGTGTTCATTTCCACGAGTTCGGACAAACGCCCATAGTAGCGGTTGATCTGTTGCGGATCTCCGAGCCGCAGCAGCGATACGAATTGCTGTATGACATAAGTTTTGGTGACGTGGATGTCGAGCTTGGCTCGCATGAGCTCATCCATAAGCTGGGATAAAGCCTGCTCCGCCTCTTCCCGATGGCCGGACTGCACCGGCATCGTCAGCTTCTCTTCCTCGAAATCGAAATGCCCTGTCGTCTCCGGTCCCCTCGCTCCGGTATCCTTGCGCGTAATCAATCCGCCTTCGCCAAGATAGAAACGGTAGTTCAAGCTCTGCAGCGTTTCCTGATACAGACTGCGCGCTTGGGTAATACCATCGGGCTCGCTCAAGGCGATTGTCGCATCCAGCTTGTAGTAGCGCAGGAACGTATCCCGAATGTCATGGATTCTCCGGTAGAGCTCCGATAGCTCGAGCGTATCTTCAACGAGAACGAGCACATGATCTCCGATCGTCGTGCTGAGCAGCGTCGTGTCCAACAAATCCTCGGCAATGTTCTTAATCGCAAACAGGTGCTCGAATTCCACGGCTCCTTCAAGTTGAAACAGCAGCAAGCGTACGGGACTCTCGAACTCGAATTGAAACAGCTCGCGGTAATAATCCCAATCTCTGCTCCCGTAAGTTTTGTTCGTAACGAATTCCTTCAGCACCTGCTGCTTCACATGCGGGATCGCCTTTTGCAGCCCTTGCTTGATCGTGCTGACGAATCGCTCCCGTTGCTGGTCCGATTCCAGCTCCGTCACGATCTCTTTCAGCGCTTCGGCGATTTTATTCTCGTTGGTCGGCTTCAACAAATAGTGCTTAACGCCGTATTGCATGGCGCGGCTGGCATAATCGAATTCTCCGAAGCCGGAGAGAAGCACGAACCGAATGCTTGGATAAGACCGGTGAACGGCCGCCACGAGCTCAAGACCGTCCATTCCCGGCATGCGAATGTCGCTGACCACGATATCCGGCTGCAGCTCTTTCACTTTCTCGAAGGCGTCCACTCCGTTCGAAGCTGTGCCGATCAGCTGCGTTTCGAGCGATGCCCAGTCTATCATCTGGGAGATGCCGTCGAGAATGATTTTTTCGTCGTCTACTAACATGACTTTGTACACCGATTACTCCTCCTCTTCCGGCGGCAGGACTACGTTCACCCGTGTTCCGGCTCCGGGAGCGCTGACTATGCGAATTCCGTATGGCTCTCCGAAGGCAATTTTGATTCTCTCGTCGATATTCAACAAACCGATTCCTTTGCCCTTGGCCTTCATTTCCCCGCTTCGCAGCTGTGCCAGCGTATCCTGCGGCATGCCGGGGCCGTCATCTTCAACCGTAAGGATAAGTCCTTCATCGGATAACTCTGCGCGCACGACGATGCGGCTTGTTCCGATCGTCGGTTCCAGAGCGTACTGGATCGCATTCTCCAAGAGCGGCTGAAGCGTCAGCTTCGGCAGCTTGCGGGACAACCAACGTTCGGGAACTTCCAGTCTGAAATCCAGCCTCTCGTCGAACCGGTACTTCTGAATCGTCACATAGCTTCTAACGACTTCAAGCTCTTCTTCGAGCGTCAAAATCTCTTCCTTCATGTTTATCGAATTGCGAAGCAAGAAGCCAAGCGATTCTACCATGTTCGAAATTTGCGTTTGCTTGTTCACCTTCGCGATCCAGTTGATCGATTCCAGCGTGTTGTAGAGAAAATGGGGATTGATCTGCGCTTGAAGCGCCTTAAACTCCGTTTCCTTGATCAGCAGCTGGTTAGCGTAATTTTCTGTAATTAGCGTATTGATTCGTTCGACCATCAGCCGGAACGTCCGGTGCAGCAGCCCCATTTCATCCATGGACATCGGGGAGTCGTCCGCCGTTTGCAGGTGCGCCCCGGCGAAGTTCCCTTTCTCGGCCATCTTCATCCGGGCAATCAAGCCGTCGATCGGACGAGTCAAGCTTCTGGAGAATCGGATTCCGAGCAGGATCACAAGCGCAAAAATTCCCACGAACACGATAACGACAAGCTCTTTAATGAAAATAACCCGTTCGAAAATTTGGTTGAAAGGGGTAATATTCAAGTATGTCCATCCCGTGTTGGCTGATCTCGTATAGGAGATAAAATACGTATGGCCGTCTATTTTCTGAGTAAAATAGCCTTTGGGAGATCGGATGGAGCTATTCACTTCCGCAAGGCCGAACAATGGCACCTTCGGATAAATCACCTCTTCGCCGGAGAAGAGAATCAAATCTCCTTTCGCGGAAGAATATTGCTGGGCGATCTTCCCGATGTTAATCCGAATCACTAACGTTCCGAGATATTGCAGATCGAAGTTCGTATTATTGAACGAGCGAATTTCCCTCGCGGAGATAAGCGCGGGATCTCGCTCGTCGGGATAGATCCACAGGTTGTCTCCTTCCGCCTCGCTCGTCAGCGCCTTAATCCGTCCGCTCTTCTCTCCTTCTATCTCCGTCACGTTGCCGACGCTGTTCTCTTTGCCGTGAGAATCCATTAGCTGAATGGAGTAGATCGACGGCTCCGAGCCGGCGTACGTCAGAAGCCGGTCGATCACCTTCTGCCTCAAAATATGCTTATCGTATTCGGAGTCCGCGTTCTTAATGGCCAAGAGCTGACTTTGCAGCTGAATGTCCGCGATGATGTCGTAGGACATCTGCTCGATGCGGCCAAGCTTCGTTTCGATCGCTGCGGAGGACAGGTTGAGCACTTGCGACGATTTGTCGTATAGCTGCCGATCATAGATGGAAAAGGCATATTGCTGTACCAGAAACGTAAATGAAAACGTAACTAGAATAATGAGCGCAAACAGGAGCGACAGCTTGTTTTTGATCTTCATATGTCGAAAGGAGATAAACCCTTTTTGCATGGCGGATGCCGTCCTCTCCGTCAATCGAAATAAGTACAAGACAGTATGACATCCTGGGCAAGCGCTGTAAAGCAAGATCGACTCATTTCCTCGCATTCCCAGTTATCTCAAATACATCGCAAGCGGCCAAAGCCTGGATGAGCGGAAGCCTGATACGATTAGCTCCTCCCTTCCTCCCCGATCTCCTCGAACAATCGCTTGCTCATCTCGGCAAGATCGATTAACGGCACCTCCTGCTTGGCGGCCAATTCGCGCGCCGCTTACCTCCATAGTTTAAAATAAAGATCGGATAATCGATGAACGATAATCCGACCTTTCTGTTTAAAAATCCGTCTTTTTCCCGATTCGGTTCATCTTGCGCTAAGGTTTGCGAATCCCTGCCCTCCCTTTACGCCTTGTTGACACCCATCCTCTTATTGGATAAACTTAAACTAAATCTAAATAAAGGGGATGAAGAAGATGAGGAAAGCGGGGGCGATGACTGTTCAGCGGAAAACCATTTACGATCTGCTGACCGCGTCCGACGATCATCCTACGGCAGCGGACATTATCGGGAGATTAAAGGCCGGCGGACACCATTTCGCATATGCGACCGTGTACAATACATTGAAATATTTGACCGACGAAGGCCTCATTCAGGAATTGAAGCTTGAGGGCGATGCCTGCCGCTACGACGCACGCGTCGAAGATCACCAGCACATCGTCTGCACCGAATGCGGCAAAGTCGACGAAGTGTTCGTCCCGACTCCTTCGGAGTGGCTGGAGAAAATATCGGATCAGACGGGTTACACTATTACGAACGAGCAGTATGTGTTTAAGGGAGTGTGCCAATCATGCAGCAGCGCGAACAAATCCGCCCACTGATTGAAGAAGCCGTGCTGGCCGACGGTTTGACGACCGACGACAGTCTGCCCGCCGAAGGCGATTACTGCGAGATTACAGATCGAATTCTGATCGTCAGTCCACGCCCGGCAGCGCTGAGAACGCTTGTCGCAGAGCTTGCCAGAAGATGCTACGACGTCCTGCTTCTGCATCATGCCGACGATCCGCTGCTTGCGATGATTCAAGGAAACATCGTCGTAGTCGACCGCACCGTGGAAGCTCCGGCTTCGGTTTCGGCCGCTTGGCCGTCCGACGGCTCCTCTCCCGTACTGGCTCTCGTAAGCGGCACGACGGATGCGTACCCTGGGGAAGAGACGGTCGTCTGGCCGGGCCCGATCGACGAAGTCATCTCCAAAATCCAACTGTTGTCGGTGCAACATGCGAAAGCGGCAGAGCCTTCCCGGCTGCTGTCGTTCAAAGATATTTCGCTCGATCCCGATCGCATGACCGTGACGCGTCAAGGCTCGCGCATCGAGCTGACCAAGACCGAATACGATCTGCTGCGTTCGATTCTTGCCGCCGGAGGCAAGGTGATGACCCGCCAAGAGCTGATGAACGAAGTATGGGGCGAGACGTATTTCGGCGGCAGCAACGCGATCGACGTTCATATTCGCAGCCTGCGCAGCAAGCTGGACGACGATCCGAAGCAGCCGACCTATATCGCCACCGTAAGAGGCGCCGGCTATCGTCTGGCCGATGCGTAATAGGTTGAGCTCGCATTAACATAAGGACCGCTTCCCCGACCTCGTCGGCGGAAAGCGGTCCTTCTGTATATCGGCGATCCGGCTAACGATGCGGCATCAACTTTTATCATTGAAGGACGCTAGCTTATCCGGGTTGCGGATCAAATATAGATTTTGCAGCTTGTCATTCTCCTGATGCAGAAGAACGATCGTGTCCGGTCCGGTCGGCGAGCTGAAAAGGAGCCCCGCCTGTCCGTTGATCCCGGCCAGCCGGAACGTTATCCCGCTATCCGGATGAGCGATCTGGTTGGCGATACCAAGCAGAAAACGGGCGACGGATACAGGCGAACGGATCGGATGAACGGCGGCGATCGCCTTGCCGCCGCCGTCGGATACGAGCGTCACATCGCTCGCCAGCATAGCGACGACCGTGTCGGCGTTACCGGATTCCAGCGCCGACACAAACCGCTTTACCCATTGTTCGCTTGCCGACTCCGGCCGAACCTGCTCCTCGGGCAACACGCCCATCTTGCCGCGAGCCCGGCTGAGCAGCTTGCGGCAAGCGGGTTCGCTCTTATCGACAATCTCGGCGATGGCGGCATAGTCGAACCCCATCGCCTCGCGAAGGACGAAAACGACCCGCTCCGCAGGCGACAGCTTCTCCAGCAGAACCAGCATGGCATACGACAGAAGTTCGCCCCTCACAATCGCCTCCAGCGAACTGTCGTTCTCCGTCGGAACCGGTTCCGGCAGCCATTCGCCAAAATACTGCTCCCGGCGTCGGCGTGCCGATTTAAGCAAATCCCGGCATCGGTTCGTCACCATTTTGCACAAGTATGCTTTCGGTTGTGTCAGCCGCGCAGAGTCAATCTCGTATATTTTCACGAACACGTCCTGCACCGCGTCTTCGGCGTCGGCCACGGTACCCGTCAGCTGGTAAGCTAACGTAAACAACAGTCTTCCGTATTGCTCATAGAGTTCCTGCATGCGTCCCCCCGTTTCCGCCTGGCCTGCCGCAAGTCCCACTCCGGGTTATTTGATCAAGCTTGCCATATCCCATGTCATCTTGCGGATCTTCCAGCCCAGCTTGCCGGTCAGCACAATATCGAGTCCCCATTGTCGCGTCCACACCAGCCCTTGCTCGGGTCCGAGGCCGAAGCAAAACAGATCGAGGTACGACTTGTGAACAGGCGCGGGTCGTCCCGCCGCATCCGCCGCCATGACTTTGATCAGCCGCGGCGCTTGGCCGATCGCTTCCTTGCACGTTTTGCCGTCTACGCGGCCGGTTGCGGGATCGACGATCCGCGCGTTGTCGCCGATCGCATATACGCCGGGAAGCCCCGATACCCGGTAGCTGCCGTCTACCCCGATGTGTCCGTCCGAGGTTACAGGCACTCCCAACTCGCGCAAACGCGGATTGGGCAGCAGCCCCAGCGTCCAGATGCACAAGCCCGCCTGTTCGCTGCGGCCGTCGGCCAGCGTCAATCTGCCGGACTCTTCGCTCAGTACCTTGACACTGTGCCGCACCGTTATTCCTTTGGCGGTTAGCGCATTTTCCAACTTGCGACCGACCTTGGCCGAAGCCGTCGGAAACAGACGTTTCTCGCTGTTATACAGTACGATCCGCACTTTGCCGGCATCCAGCCCCAGCCGCTCGGCGTCCGCGCGAACGTAATATGCCAGCTCGGCCGCCGTCTCGATGCCGCTGATTCCCGCTCCGGCCACTGCAATCGTCATCCGTTTCTCCTGCTCGGCCCTATCGTTCGAAGCCGCCGCCTGAAGCAGATTGCTCTGCCAGGCCTCGCGAATGCGCTTCGCGTCGTTTAATCCGCTTAGGGCGATGCCTCCCTGCTCGGGCTCAGGCCGACGGACAACGCTGCCGGTCGCTAGCACGAGCCAATCGTATTCGATCTCCCCTTCGGCGCCTCGGGCATCCTTATATCTAAGCCGCTTCTCTGCGCTTTCGATTCCGGTCGCTTCCGCCTGCAGCAGCTCTACTCCTTTCGGAAACATTTCCGAAAGCGGAATCGTAATGTCCTCCTCGCCGGCGGCAGCCCGGAACAACAGCACCTTGCGCAGATGGTAAGCATTTTTGTCCATCAGTACGATACGCAGCGGACGTCCGACCGCCTCTGCGGGGGAAGCTTTCAGCAGTGCCTTAACCGTATTAATCCCCGCATAACCTCCGCCTACGACAACGCAAGTCATGGTCTCCATCGCGATCACTCCTCGTTATGTGTTGCTCATATAACGAGGAGGTCGACGATTTTGTGACAGTGCGCAAAGCGAAGTTTTATACGATTGACTAATTATCGGTCAACTGCCCGAATTCGCTCGCGCAACGGCCTGCCAGACCGTTAGAGGTGGTCAACCGCCCGAATTCGCCCGCACAACGGTCTGCCAGACCGTTAGAGGCGGTCTAACTCCCGAATTTGCTCCCGCAACGGCCTGCCAGACCGTTAGAGGCGGTCTAACTCCCGAATTTGCTCACGCAACGGCCTGTCAGACCGTTAGAGGCGGTCAACCGCCCGAATTCGCTCTTGCAACGGCCTGCCAGACCGTTAGAGGCGGTCAACCGCCCGAATTCGCTCTTGCAACGGCCTGCCAGACCGTTAGAGGCGGTCAATCGCCCAACCTTGCGATTTCGTCGGACATATAAATACGGACGCCCGATTCCGACAAATGGGCGTCCCTAAACATCGCCTTGGCCACGACGGCTCCCTCGATCGCCCGATATTTCCGCAGATTTCCCACTAGCAGAAAGGCCAGTTTGGGCATCAGCCACGCCGCGGCATGCTCGCCAAACCGAAATTCCTCACGCTGACCAAGCAGCAAAGAGGGCCGGAACAAACGAAGAGAAGGCAACTCCAAGCGGCGGAGATCGCGCTCGAGGTTGCCTTTCATGCGGGAGTACCAGATGGAGGAGTCGGGATTGGCGCTCATCGAGCTGACCGCAAGGAAACGCCGGACACCCGTTCGTTTAGCTAGACGGGCGGCCTCCAGCGGATACGTATAATCGATCCGATTCATCGCTTCGCGGGTTTTGGCTTTCTTGATCGTTGTGCCAAGGCAGCTGAAGACATCCTCAACGTGAAACTGATCGCTGTAGTTGTCCAGCGCGTCGAAGTTGACGATAACTTCGTTCAGCTTGGCATGCTCAATCCCAAGTGGACGCCGCACCAGAGCCGTCACGCGTTCGTATTCCGGCGCATCCAGCAGCAACCGCAGCAGCTGCCCTCCGACAAGTCCGCTCGCTCCCAGGATCAAAGCTTTTTTAGACGCCAAACGCTCCCCCTCCGATCCTCAATATGGATTAGTGAGACTCGGCATTCTCCAAGAAGCGTTCGCAATCCAGCGCGGCCATACAGCCCGTTCCCGCGGCGCTGATCGCTTGGCGATACTTGTTGTCCTGCACGTCGCCGCAAGCGAAAACGCCCGGTACGTTCGTCTCGGTCGAGCCCGGCTTCACGATCAGATAGCCGGTTTCATCCGTTTCCAGCTGGCCGCCGAGAAACTTCGTGTTCGGCGTATGGCCGATCGCCACAAACAGTCCGTCGGTCGCGATCGTCTCTACCTCGCCCGTTTCGTTATTTCTGACCTTCATGCCGGTTACGCCCATTGGACCGCTTTCGACTTCCAGCGGCGTGCGGTTCAGGCTCCAGCTGATTTTCGGATTGTTGCGCGCGCGGTCCTGCATAATTTTCGATGCGCGCAGCTCTTCCCGGCGATGGACGAGTACGACTTCCGAAGCGAACCGGGTCAGGAAGTTGGCTTCTTCCATCGCGGAATCGCCGCCGCCGACAACAATGATTTTTTTGCCGCGGAAGAAGAAGCCGTCACAAGTCGCGCATGTGCTGACGCCGCGTCCGACATTGTCCTTCTCTCCCGGAATGCCCAAATATTTGGCCGAAGCGCCGGTGGAAATAATGAGCGTCTCCGCCGTCAGCTCGCCCATGCCTTCCACGGACAGCTTAAACGGACGCTGCGACATATCCACGCTATTGACCCAGCCCGAACGGAATTCGGCGCCGAAGCGCTCCGCTTGCTTACGCATGTTATCCATCAGCTCAGGACCCATAATGCCTTCCGGAAAACCGGGGAAGTTCTCGACCTCCGTCGTTGTCGTCAATTGGCCGCCCGGCTCCGGTCCCTCGATCACCAGAGGGTTCAGGTTGGCGCGCGCCAGATAGATCGCCGCGGTAAGTCCCGCAGGGCCGGTGCCGATAATGATTGTTTTATGCATCCTTTACACATCCTTTAGTAGAGGTTGTTCATTTTCATTTTCATTTGGCAAGGTTGTTCGCTTAAAGTTATCCCAGAATAAAAAAATCATACCATCACGGAGCCGAAGCTGCATGAAGGTATGATGAACATTAGATGAAGGTTTCATGAAGGCAAAGAAAATAATGATGCTAACAATGCAGATTACAGCCCAATACGCACCGAAAAGATATAACCCGAACTACTCGGCGGCTTGCGGCTGAGCGACTGCCCAATTGAAGCTGTACTGCCCGGAGCCGACCGTCAGCTCCACTCCGCTCTCCGCTTCCCGAACGGCGGCAACGCCATCGGCCGCTTCCAGCTTCGAGCCGTTCTCTCTCGCCGTCTCGAGAGTCGCGTTGGGCAGCAAAATCTCCGCCGTCGTATTCGCCGGAACCGTTACCTCGAGCGTCATTCCGTCGTCCGTACGCTTCCAGCAGCTGCGAATTTCGCCGTACATCGTTTCCAGGCGCGCTTCCGCCCAGTCCAGTCCTTCGCCCGGCTGCGGACGGATGAGAATCTTCTTGTAGCCCGCGACCCGTTCGTCCATATCGATGCCGGCAACGCGACGATACAGCCAATCGCCGATCGCTCCGTAAGCGTAATGGTTGAACGAATTCATATCCGCGCTCCAGAACGAGCCGTCCTCCTTGATGCCGTCCCAGTGCTCCCAAATCGTCGTCGCGCCTTTGGTGACCTGGTACAGCCAGGAAGGATAATCCTGTTGGAACAGCAGCTTGTAAGCCGCGTCGTTGTGACCGTTGTCGGTCAGCGCAAAGTTCAAGTAAGGCGTGCCGACAAAGCCCGTCGTCAAATGGAATTTGCTTTCCTCCATCAGCTCCATCAGCTTGGCGACCGCGCGTTCTTTAGCTTTCCCGTCCAGAATGCCGAACACGAGGCCGAGCACTTGAGCGGTCTGGGTCGGTACAGTCAGTCTTCCGTTCGGACTTACGAACTCATCGTAATACGCCGCTACGATTCCTTCGTACAGCTTGCCGTACTTGGCGGCGTCCTCTTCCTTCCCAAGCGCCTCGGCCGTCTTCCTCAGCAGCGATGTGGAATAGGCGTAAAACGCCGTAGCGATATAATCGCGGTCGGTCGCGCCAATATAGGTGTCCGGCTTGGAATCGAGACCGAGCCAGTCTCCGAAATGGAAGCCCGTATTCCACAGCAGCTCGTTGTCGCCCTGCTTGCGGATATACTCTACCCAGGCTTTCATGCTCTCATACTGCTCCTCCAAAATTCTTTTGTCCCCGTAGCAGAGATAGATCGTCCAAGGGCAGATGACCGCCGCGTCTCCCCAAGCGGAGGAGGAGTGGGAATTCTCGTCCAGCACGTTCGGAATGACGAAAGGAACGCCGCCGTCTTCGCGTTGGTCGGTGGCCAAATCGCGGCTCCACTTCGTAAAGAACGGGGCGACATTCCGCAAGTATGCGGCCGTGCGGATGAACATCTGGGCGTCCCCCGTCCAGCCGAGCCGTTCGTCGCGCTGAGGGCAATCCGTCGGCACATCGAGGAAATTGCCTTTCAGCCCCCACTCGATGTTGTGCTGCAGTTGATTAACTAGCGGGTCCGAGCATTCGAAGCTTCCGGTCGGAGCCATGTCGCTGTGCAGCACAATGCCGGTGAAATCCTCCAAGCGAATCGTCTCCGGGAAACCGGTCAGCCGTACGTATCTGAACCCTTGGAAGGAAAATCTCGGTTCGTACGTTTCCGCTTCTCCTCCCTTCAGGATGTAGCGAATTTCCTGTTTGGCCGCACGCAGGTTGGTCATATAGAAGTTGCCCTCCTTGTCCAAAACCTCCGCATGATGCAGCACGACTTCCGTGCCGGCCTCGCCTTTTACCGTGAATTTCATCCAGCCGACCATATTTTGCCCCAGATCGAGCACGGTTTCGCCAAGAGGAGTCTTAATCAGCTCGATCGGCTTGATTTCCTCGAATTTGCGTACCGGATCGTTCTCCTGCATGATCAGCACGTCCTTCGACTGCTCCACGACGGCGACCGCCTCCCACTTGCCGTCGTCAAAGCCGGACGCGCTCCAGCCGGGAATCTCCAGGCGAGCGTCGTAAGTCTCTCCGTGATAAATTTCGGACATCAGAATCTGGCTAGGCGCCGTACGCCAGCTTTCATCCGAAACGACCGTCTCTTCCGTGCCGTCGTCGTACTCGATGTGCAGCTGCAGGAATAGCGCCTGCCGGTTTCCGTACAGACAGTAATGATCTTTCCAGGCCAACGGGCCCTTGTACCATCCGTTGCCCAGCATCGCGCCGATCGCGTTCTCGCCCTCATTCAGCATCGCCGTGACGTCGTAGGCCTGTACCTGAATCCGGTGCTCGTAATTCGTCCATCCGGGAGTAAAATACTCGTCCCCGACCCGCGTGCCGTTCAGCTCCAGCTCATAAAGGCCGAGAGCGCTGGCATATGCCCGTGCGCGTCTGACGCCCTTACCGACCGCAAAGCTTCGGCGAAGCATCGGACTCCGCTCCTCGTAGGAAGCCGGTTTCTCGGCCAGCTGCTCCGCCGGCTTGGAGACGCCGATCCATTTTGCGACCCATTCGCTCTTATCCAGAATGCCCATTTCGAACCAGGCCGCCTCCGACCATTCCGAGGCTTCGCCGCTTGCGCTCCATGCTCTGACGCGGTAATGATAACGCTTGCGCGACGCTACCTCCAAATCGCCCAGCTCGACGTGCAGCGACTGTTCGGATTGTATTTTCCCCGAGCCCCATACGGCCGAATCGAAGTCCGCGCTCTCCGCAACCTCGATCTCGTAGGCGCTCTGAACGATCGACCTAGCCTCGGACTTCAGCTTCCAACTGATGCGCGGCCGCTTTACCTCAATCCCGAGCGGATTCCGCTTGTACTCGCAACGCAATTCGATAACTTGCAACATGGATAAACCACGACCCCTCTCTTACTGCCGAATTGCCTCTATGATATAATGGTTCCCAAGAAAAGTATCGGGGTATAACGGACATTTCGATTAGGATTTTCGGACATTTTGCAGGCGGTGATTGTGTGAATCCGATTCATACTTTGAAGGGCGACTACTTCTTCCTCCACGACCGGCTCGTCTATGTCAATCGGGCGTCCGAGGACTTCGAGGCGCCGGTGCACGACCACGACTTTATCGAATTCGCCTTCGTTGCCGAAGGAACCGGCTTCCACCATATCGACGGACAGGTTCACCCGATTCGCAAGGGTCAGCTCTTCCATATTCCGATCGGCGTGCCGCACGTGTTTCGTCCCGCTTATGTGGATGTGGCCAAGCATCCGCTGACCGTCTACAACTGCGTCTTCTCTCCTGCGCTGCTCGGAAGACTTGCCGGCTTCGTCTCGGAAACGCAGCTGGTACAATTCATCTCCGACCTTCGGGACGGCTCCGTTTCCTATTTTTACTTGTCCGATGCCGACGATTCGATCGAGCGGCTGGTGCTGGCGATGCACCGCGAATTTTCCATGCCGAGGGCGGCGTCTTCCGACTATCTGGACACGATGCTGATCCAGCTTCTCATCGTTGTGCATAGGCTGCGGCAGCATGCCCCCTCCTCCTCGACGCGCAAGCTGACGCAGTTCGATCACCTTCTGTCCTACATGGAGCAGCATCTCGCCGAGCCGCTGTCGCTGCAGCGATTGGCGACGCTTAGCCGCTGGAGCGAGCGGCATTTGCAGCGCTTGTTCAGACAGCATACCGAGCAATCGTTCAATAGCTATCTTCAGGCTTTGCGGATTCAGAAAAGCTGCGAGCTGCTGCGAAGCACCGGACACAAGATCGGCTCCATCGCCGAAATGGTCGGCTATAAGGACAACGCCTCGTTCCTCTCCGTCTTCAAGCGAATTGCGGGCATGACGCCGAACGAATATCGAAAAGCCGCTCCCCGATGAGGAGCGGCTAATTATGTGCGGCGGCAGAGCGACCGGCTTATCCGATGGCCTTCGAGACCGCTTCGAGAACCCGGTTCGACTGAAACGGCTTCACGATAAAATCTTTGGCCCCGCTTTGAATCGCTTCGATGATCAGATTTTTCTGCCCCATGGCGGAGCACATGACAACGTTGGCGGAAGGATCGATCTTGCGAATTTCCTTCAGCGCCTCCACGCCCTCCATGACGGGCATCGTAATGTCCATCGTCACCAAATCGGGACGCAGCGCTCTGTACTTGTCCACCGCTTCCATGCCGTTCGCCGCCTCGGACACAACCTCGTGGCCCGCTTTTACCAAAATATCCTTCAGCATCGCCCGCAAAAACGCGGCATCGTCGACGACCATAATTTTCGCCATTTTGTTCAACCTCCCGAACATAGAGAACTTTGTCTCTATCATACTAGAAGGCTATAAACAAATTCTGAACAAATGACGAAGCCCGCTTCCGAAGAGCTTTTATTTCGCTTGAGCTTGCTCGTAACCGTTGATCAGCCACTCCAGCTTGCCCGTCTCCGGATGAATGAGGAAACCGTGCACCGGTACGAACGAAGGTACCAACGGATGGCGGCGGATCATGCCTACGCTATGACGAACGCCGTCCTCCGGCTTATCGAAGCCCTTCAGAAACTTTTCCATCCGAATGCCCGAATTCTCGAGCGTGTCCAGCACAACGTCCGAGATGCCATTCTTCTTAAACTTCTCCACCAGCGCTCCGGAATCGAGCTGAGTCATGCCGCAGCCGTGGTGGCCGATAACGAGCACTTCCTTGGCTCCCATCTCGTGAATGGCGATCAGAATGCTCCGCATGGCGCTTCCGAACGGCTGCGTCAGCACCGCGCCCGCGTTCTTAATGAACTTGGCATCGCCGTTGCGCAGATTCAGCGCTTTGGGCAGCAGCTCAACCAGCCGCGTATCCATACAGGTTAGAATGGCTACCTTCTTCTCCGGAAATTTATCCGTTAAATATTGCTCGTACTGACGTTGATCTACAAATTGGTCGTTGAACTCCAGGATATCGCTGACAAATGACATGCGTGTTCCCCTTTCCTGATGCGTTAAAAAGATGACAAGGCAAATATCATCTCTTAATTTTATTTCTATTTGCTTCAAAATGCAAAAGGTTATATATAGGCAACTGCCGGCTCCAACCAAGTCAGCGTCCCTTCGTCAGCGTTCAGATTCACGAAGGCGCCGATCGGAACGGCCGCCTTGTACATGCCGTGACCGGATGCCAGCCCCGTTACGAGCGGCTTGCCCAGCGGAACGATAAACTCGTCGATGACGTCCTCGTACGATTTGCCGTAAGCGTCTTGGCACCCCGTGCATTCGCCCATGACGATGCCCCGGCAATCCCGGAACTTTCCGGCAAGACGCAGCTGCTCCAGATAACGGAACACCGTATTCGCCGGCTCATGGACCTCTTCCAGCAGCAGGACTTTGCCTCGCGTATCGATCTCGTAAGGCGTTCCGAGCGTGCCCGTCAGAGAAGTCAGGTTGCCTCCGACGATCGGACCGCTGACGTTGCCGGACACTTTGGAAACTAGCGGTATACCGGCAGGATTGTCCAGCGCGCGCGGCACTGCCGCCAGGGACGTAGCGGTAAAAAACTGCGCGAAATTGTACGGAGGCGTATCCGGCCTGAAATCGATCAGCATCAGGCTGTGCAGCGTTACGATTCCGGACAGCTGCGTCAGCGCGTTCAGCAGAACGGTAATATCGCTGTAGCCGCTGACGATTTTCGGATGCCTGCGGATGAACCCGAAATCCAGATAGGGCAAAATCCCTTCCACGCCCACTCCTCCGCGAGACGGCAAAATAAGCCGCACGTTAGGGTCGGCGAACATGCTCATCAAATCCTCCGCTCTCTCGCGGGCAGTTCCCGCCAGGAAACCGTTCTCGTCATAGATATGCCGCCCGACAACGACGTTCAGACCAAGCGACTGCAAGTAGGCGATCCGAGCGTCAATCGTCGCCGGCGCGAGCGGACTTCCCAGCGTAACGATCCCGACCGTGTCACCTCGCTGTAGAGCCAGTGGTTTAATCGCCATCCCGACAGTCACTCCCTAGCGTTTGTTGTTGCTATATATATGTTTGCCGCGACCGTGATAGCCTAGCTAAGTTCAGGATGCCTCCGCTCCTTCTATGGGTTACAATGGAAGAAAACGTATGGAGGGGGCGAGATAATAACTTGGCTAAAACAAAAATCTTTATCAGCTCGGTCAACGAGGACGGACTGAAGCGGCTGCGCAAGGAGGCGTTTGACGAACTAAGGAAGCTGGGGCACGAACCGATCATGTGGGAGGAAAATCTCGGACCTTGGCCGGCTCATACGGACACCGTCTCCAAGTGTCTCGACGCGGTCGGAGAAGCCGACATCTTCCTGCTCTTCGTCGGCAGTCGGGGCGGCACCTACTACAAGGAAGCGCAGCGGACAGTGACCCACATGGAATTTATTCAGGCCTACGACAAAAGCAAAACTCTGCTTGTGTTCGTGGATACGACGGTCAAAGCGGTGTTCTTCGGCACGGCGCGACAGTGGATTGACGACTTTCGCGAGCAGTACATCTCCGAGGCCGGCCGCTCCCCGTCAGCCGACGAAGTACTGGCCGCCCTTCGGCATCATCCCGGCTTGCCGGCGCATATCGATCCGTACGTCTGGTTCTTGCTTCACGATCTGTCCGTCCGCAACGTCTTTATGGACGATCTCTCCCTTGGCGTTACGATCGATTGGCGGAATTATTTCAGCGATCTGTTGCGGCGCGGCTCCATGCTGCTTCCGCTCAGCCGCTCCATCGCGGAGACCGGCCGCAGGCTGGCGCAATCGGACGAAGCGTTCCGCTTGCTATCCGAGCTCATCTCTCTACAGCCGAAAACGGGAGGCACGGATTACGAATCGATCCTGAACGCGGTTGCGGGCCGAATGACGGGCGGGAGAATTGAACAGCGTTACGGGCCCTACGTATCGGAGAAAGTCGGGACGTATGGCGATTGCATCGGAGCGACTCTTTACGTCCGGGAAGGCGACAAAATGCGCTTCGTCGCCAAATGCGCCGACGTCGCTTGGAACCGCTCGTTCCGGCTGGACGACAAAAGCTCCTACGTTGCGCTCACCTACCAGATGAATAAGGATATTGTCCACTATACGCAGAGCAAAACGATGTTTTACGCTTGCTTCAAGCATGGCGAGCATGTGCTTACGCTGCACTATCCCGCCGATCCGGATTGGGACAACCGCAAATACATTACCTATCAAGAAAGCGTTAATGATGCTATAATGAATAAAAATCCGTATGTCGTCTTAATGGTCAAAATGATTTTGGGAGGTTTGCCGACATGAACGTCTACGTATCGAAGAACGGCAAAGTCAGTCTGGCCGTCGGCGAGCAGCCGAAGGACGCGCTCTTGTTCGCTCCAGCCAAGAAGTCGGCGACGCAGCTCGTGCAAGAAGATTTGTCCGCTTGGAAAATCAGCAACTCCCTCATTCAGGAACGATTCGCCCAAGCTACGCAAAGACAATAAATCGCGATAAAATCATAACTGCCCGCAGGCTGCATGCCTGACGGGCAGTTTTTTAACGGAGGTATGACGATCGTGAACCGCTCCATCCACCCGGAAACCTCGCTTGGTCGGCTACGGCTCAGAGTCGGCGATCTTGAACGCTCCATCCGCTTTTACCTGGACGTCATCGGCTTTCGCTTGCTCGATCGCGCCGACAATACAGCGTCGCTTACAGTTGACGGTCAAACCGAATTTCTCCTGCTGGAGGAAATTCCGAACGCTGTCGTCACTCCGGAAAGATCGGCGGCAGGCTTGTACCACTTCGCCATTCTCGTGCCTACCCGGGAGCAGCTCGGTTTGTCGCTCCGCCGGCTTGTCGAGGCCGGCATTCCGATCGGCCAAGGCGATCACCTGGTCAGCGAAGCTCTGTACCTCTCCGATCCGGATAACAACGGAATCGAGATTTATTGCGACCGACCGCGCTCGCAGTGGCGCAAAGACGCCGACGGCAATTACATTATGGCGACCGATCCGGTGGACATCCGGGGACTGCTGAATTTGGCGGGAGACAAGCCTTGGAACGGGCTGCCTTCCGCCACGATACTGGGCCACATCCATCTGCACGTGAGCGATCTTGCCGCGTCCCGCGCGTTCTATTGCGATGTCATCGGCTTCGATCTCGTCGCGGATCTCGGCCGGACGATGCGTGCCTGCTTTATCTCCGCCGGCGGCTACCATCATCATATCGGCTTTAACGTATGGGCCGGCGTCGGCGCCTCTCTGGCTCCCGCTAACGCAACCGGGATTGCCTACTTCACGATCGCGGTTCCCGATGCGGCGGAGCTTGAACGAATCGTCGCCGACCTGGAGCGCGCCGGTTTTGAAGCGAAGCGGATAGCCGATTATGTGCAGACGCATGACCCCTCCGGCATCGAGATTCGCTTGACGGCGACCGGCGGCTGAGGTAATGAGGCGGACGGATTGTCCGAACATAGAAAGGGACGGAT
The DNA here is from genome assembly GCF_017671885.1 of Cohnella sp. LGH. NCBI lineage: Bacteria > Bacillati > Bacillota > Bacilli > Caryophanales > Paenibacillaceae > Cohnella > Cohnella sp. LGH. The sequence goes on along the minus strand of NZ_CP072117.1, from coordinate 6,901,354 downwards.
TGTCCGGGCGTTTCCCGGTAATCCGTCCTCTTGTTTTATTCTGCCGCGCTGTCGGAAGCCGCGCCCGGCTTGACATGCTTGCCGAATCCGCCATGACCGCGCTCGCCGCCTCCGAAGCGGAAGCCTCCGTTCACGATCCGTTCAGCCTGCTCGCCCGCTTCCGCAAGCCTCTTGTCCGCTTGCTCCTGCGTGATCTCCCCGGCCTGAAGCGCCTCGCCGACGCGCTTCTCGATCGCCGTCTTCTGCGCGTCTACGAGCTTCTGAACGTCTATCCCCTTATCTCCGGCCACGTCTGCGAGCGAATTGCCTTCCTTAAGCTGCGCCTTCAATTCGTCCGCTGTTAAACCCAACGCTTCAGCAATTGCAGTCAGATCGCCTGCGCCGATTTTCCCGCCTTTATGGCCAAGCTCTCCTCCTGTATGAGGTTTGGCGTCAATCATCGCGTCTAATCCTTCGGCGAACTGCTGCTTCCGCTCCTCCAATTGCCGATTATACGCTGCGGTCAGAGCCGACTTCAGACTATCCCTGCTTACTCCCTGCTGGTCCGCGATTTCGCCCAGCGTCAGGCCGGATTTGGCCTTTTCGCGATAGGCATCCTTGTCCAGCTTCAACAGCTCCAGCACTTCCTCGCCGACTGCTCCTCTGCCGGACAGTTCCGGCCCGAAGCCTCTATGACCTTTGTCTACAGGAGCTGCCGTCGCCGATTCGGATGGAGACACACTGCCGGACGTCGTCGCCGCATAAGCGGAGAACGGAATCATGACCGCCAGAGCGGCCGTAATGCCAAGCGTCTTTACCGTTTTTCTCATCTTTGGTCCTCCTTGATAGGGAAATGGGTCTTACCTCGTCCAGTATCGCCGTCAATGCTGAGCGAGGGCTGAAGCCCACCTTAGGGGAACCTTAGCGCTGGCTGAAAGTTGGTTGAAAAGGGAACGCCTTACATTCTTAGCTCCGCCGCTATCTCCTCAAAATCAAGTCGGTCTCAGCCGTTAATTGCGCGGGATCCAGCGCCTGGCCGTCCGGCAGTTCCACCGCCGCAGCGATACTCAAGCGCAAAGTGTAAATGCCATTCGGCACCGCATCGCCTTGATTGTCCGTCCAGTCCCACTCCTCCTCGAACTCGATCGAATCGGACGGCTTTAGCTTCATCTCAATCAATGCCTGCGTAAAGCTCTTATCGTTTGACCACCTGTAAATCTCCTCATCCCCACTATCGTACACGGCAAAATCGTAGCGCATTCCTGAGCCGAACGTCAGCTTCAGCTCCCGGTCGGATAGGTTATCCAAGGAGAAAAGGAGCTTAACGCTGTCCTTGTCCATCTTGGTCTGCAGCTTCGTTTGCAATAAACCCTGGACGTAAACCGGCTGCTGCTTACGGATGAGAGGCAGAGACTCCGCTTCCGTTTGTTTATAGACTTGCACGTCTTCCGCTGCCGCAGGCGCCGTGTCTGCCAACGAGGACTGCGTTCCCTGCGACGGATCGAGTTGATCCACCTTCTTGGCAGCGCAGCTGACAATGAGCAGCAGCGTTCCTAATGCGACCGCAAGTAGAGCTAGCCGTAGTTTCACCGTTTATCCCCCGCGTTTCTTTTTTAGAATGGACGTTCTACCGTTAAGACGCTGTTTCTTTGTTTGTAAACGAAAATGAATGGCGATATGTTGCTTCTATGTCCGGTCTCTAGCGTCGAGCACAAACCGCGGTTGCTGCCCCGTTCGTTCGAGGGAGGAGTGCACGCCTTGTTGAGTTAAAGCGGAAACTCCTCTTTAAATTCGCCGCCACACCCCTTTCGAGCAATTTAAAGCGGGTTTTCCACACTAATTCCCCAATTATCCTATTTTGTTAAAATTAGAACGGATTTTCCGCTTTAAATTTGCGCAATTTCCACTTTCGACAAAATTAACGCGGACTTCCCGCTCTATACCATTCTGCCCTTTCCCTTTACCCGACAGAACAGAAAGGAACGGACAAATCAGCCCTTCATTTCCGCAACTTCTCCGCTTCGTCGCGACTGCCCGTCGCACTAAAAAGCCGCCTCGGCAACGAGACGGCTCTCTTATCCTCATTAAATTTTGCCAAGCCAGGCGCCCGGTTTTTTCTTCGGACGATCCGGCGGCAGCAGTATCGCGAACAGACCGACAAGCGGGAAAAAGCTAAGCACAAACATAACGTCGTTGATGCCGAACATGTCGATAGACTGCCCAAGAGCAATGCCGCCGATCGCCCCCATCCCGAAGGCGAGACCGGTCGTAAGTCCGGAGGCCATGCCTACATTCGCGGGCATCAGGTACTGCGCGTAAACAACGCTCACGGAGAAGCCGGACAAAATGATAAATCCGAGCAGCATAATGACCGGATACACCCAGAACAGCGGCAGATGAGGCAGCAGCAGCGCAAGCGGGGAAGCGCCGGCGATCGAAAATACGATCATGTTTTTCAGACCGAATTTATCTGCAAGCACGCCTCCGAAAAATGTCCCAAGCACGCCCGCAGCCAGAAACAGAAATACGGGAATTTGCGCCTGCTGCGTTGTTAACCCGTAATCGAACTTCAAGTAAAACTGATAAAAGCTGCCGATCCCGGAATGGTACCAGGAACGCGCGAATACGAGAAATACGAGCATTCCCATCGCGAATTTGACTCTCGGATGACTCGCTTTCTCGACAACCGTCGCTCCGGATGCCCTTGCGGCAGCCGTTGCCGTGCGTTCCCGCTCCCACTCGGCGAGCTTGCGCTTATACCAGGGAAGGAGGCCTAGCAGCACCGCAATCGCGAAGCCGGCGAACACCGTGCCCCAAATCGCGCCGATCTGGCCCATATGCACGAAGATGAGCGCCGTCATCAACGGACCGAGCGTGCTTCCCGTATTGCCGCCGACCTGATAGACGGACTGGGCGAAGCCCCTTCGCCCTCCGGCTGCAAAGTAGACGACCCGCGAGCTTTCCGGATGGAAAACCGCCGATCCGATTCCGATAAAGACAACCGCCAGCAACAGCATCCAAAGATGCGAAGCGAACGCCAGCCCGACCATGCCGACCAGACTAAGCCCCATCGCAACCGGCAGCAGATTCGGGAGCGACCGCTTATCCGAATACAAGCCGACGACGGGCTGCATGACCGATGAAGTCATATTGAGCATAAAACCGATCCAGCCAAGCTGGAGCATCGAGAGATTGAGCGATTCCTGCAAAATCGGATACAGGGCCGGTACAACCGCCTGCATGGAATCGTTCAGCATATGGGCAAGGCTAATAGCGAGTAGAACGGGCATCACTGTCTTCGTCCCCGGACTCGCTGCCGTGCCTTTAACTCCTGCGATTGAAGCCACAACTTTCCCTCCGTATGCGCTTATGAATTATACCAGTGTAGATTTGCGGTACGGGGAAGTCAAGCCAAGCAATCGCGAGCTTGACGGCAGAAAAGCCCGCTCAAGGCGGGCGTTTCCTCTCAGGGGACAGAATATGACTTTTTGCAGACGTCGGCGAAGACTCCTTCTTAGTTGACGTTGCGCAAGGCGGTTACGAAAGCTTGCAGCATCGGTGCTCCGACAGCATCCAACGTCTGCGAATCTTCGTCGAAATAAGCTTCCAAAGCGCCCTTAAGAAGTTGGCCGTACGACGCCTTCATTTCGCTTTCCTCAATCGCCATTGCCTCGACTAGTCGGCTCCATTCGGGAGAATGGCTATCGTAAGGCGCGATTTCCGGGTAATCGGCCGCCAGCCCGGCAACCTTCTCTAACAATTCGCCGGCATACAGTTCGGCGGCCAAATAATGGCCGACGAAACGATGTGTACGATCGCGCTTCAACGCTTCGCGGAACTGCACGAGCGCTTCTTCCGTCCGCCTTTGCTTCATAAGGGAGGTCGCGTAACGAGATTGCGTATAGCCGTCCGTTATCCCACCGCTCGCCTTCAAATATTCTTCGTAATACTTCTCGGCCTCGCTCCATTCCTTGCGCGAGTCGTAGTAGTCGAACAATCCGAAGAGCACGCCTTTCTTGCCGGGAACCAGCTTGAGCAGCGCCTTCAAATAAGCAATCGACTCCGCCCGCAGCTCTGCCGATTCGTTAAAAGCGGACTGCGCTCCATAGATGCGAGTAATCATATAAAGGCTGTGACGATCTTGCGTATCGGCCTCGTAAGCCCGCCTGTACTCCGCCAGCCCCTCGTCCAAACGGCCGTCCAGCATGAGGCGGTCGGCAGCGGTCAACGTCCGTTCCTTCAAATAAAAGAACGGCAGCGCCCCCATCGTAGCCTCGTTCAGCCGATAGCCGTTGCTTCTCGCGATCAGCCTGCCGTCGTTATCGTACGCTTCCACATACCACGAGTAGCGGAGCTCCGGATTCGAGAAGCCGAGAAGCGTAGCGGAGTCGGGTACTGACCTGCCATCCTCATCGCGGGAAACGAACCCGCTCGGAGCTTCATACAAGCTCTGGACGGGCAATGCGATCTCGGATTGCGCAATTCGATCCTCAATAATGCTGCTCGTCGACCCATTCTCGATCGGAATCGTACCGTACAGCGCGTAATAGGAAGCCCCCTCGATCGGCTCCCAAGAAAACTTCACCGTCGCTCCGGTCAGCTTCGCCTCGTTCACCGGTTCCTTGATCGAGATTAAGGGACGAAGGGTAACGGTTTCCGTCAACGTATCGCCGTCCTCGACGACGATCCAATCGTCGTTCATTGCAGGCCATGTCCAGCCGTCGATTTGATCGAACGGCAGGCCGAGATACAGTTGATAGTTGCCCGGAATAACGTTGTTGAATTCGTAGCGCCCTTGAGCGTCTGTAAAGATCTGGTACGGCTCTCCGTCCACGATACTGTGGTTAACGTCCCGCTCGCTTCTCAGGAACACACCCACGCGGCCCAACAGCTTGCCGTCGCTCCGCCGCACCGTCCCGGACACGGTCGCCCCGCTCCCGTTCATCGCCTTCTCCAGCTGCATCCGCAGCAGCTTCAGCTCCTCCAGCTTGGCCGGAACGAACTCCTCGTTGTCCGGAAGCTCGGACTTGAGCTGCCCGATCCGCTCCTCCAAAGCTTTCAGTTCGCGATCCACCGCTTGAATAGCGTCCTCGCCCTTTCCTTGTCCAACCAGAAGCTGCGCCTTGAACTGGACAACCGAACCGGAGAAATCGAGATCCGTGGACGCCGGCTCTGCCTCCAACCGTTCAATGAGCCTCATCGCTTCTCCAGACTTCCCTATCTGCGCATATACCTTCGCCCGTTCCAGCATCAGCTTCCCTCGCCAGGTTCCGCCCCGCTCTTCCGCCTGCTCCAGCAGGCCCAGCGCCTGGTCGGAACGCCCCTCGCCCATATAATATTGCACCAATTGAGTCGCCGCCCTGAACCGATAGCTATCCGCCGGTCCGTCCGCTACGTACTCCAGCAAATACGGCAGCATCTCCTCCCAGCTCCAGTGCCGGGTATTCTCGTTTTGCGGAGAACCGCTCCATACCGAGGACGGACCGACGTACACGTCGAACCCCCGTGCCGGAGAAGCTCCAACGTAGGAAATCATATATTCGCTAATCAGCTCCAGCCTTTGGGACGAGGTCGCCCGATCGATAGCTGCCAGCATCGCTTCCTTGCCTCCGGGCGCGCCGGCTGCATAATCCTGAATAGCCGCCCGAACCTGAAGCTTCGGGATAACGACCAGTTGAAGCAGAGACACCGCTGCGCCTATGAGCAGAGTTGCGATGACGAGATGCTTAACCTTGATCCTTATTTTCAATAGCTGCCACCGCCCTCTCGTAATCGTCCTTCCAGTACGTATTGCCGCCGACTTCGACCAATTCTCTACGATTGTCCGCTGCCTCGCTGCCGTCGTCCGAGAAGCTGCGCAACTGGGAGGCGGCGGCAACGGCCAACAGGATGACAAAGCTTAGCCCGAGCGGCACGATCGGAAGCTCAAGCTCCATGTTCCACAGCGCCAGCAGCCGGTCGCTCCAAGACCGGGGGTGCGTTCTCCGCACGACGTCCTCCTGTCCGCCGAACCGCAGCTCCTCCAACTCCTCGCGCAGCCTTTTATTCATAGATTCCCGCTCCATCTTCATCCCCCTTCTCCAGCAGCGTTCGCAATCTCGTGCGTCCTCGGGACAGTCTGGCTTTTACCGTATTCTCGTTGCTGCCGAGCTGCTCTGCGATTTCCAACACGCTTAGCTCGTTAAAATAATAGAGTGCGATAACTTCCCGGTACTTGTAATCCAGCTCATGGATCGCCTCGCTTAATCGTTCGGCGCGCCATTGCGCCAGCAGCAGCTCCTCCGGCCCAGGCTCGGCTTCCTCTGCCAAGCTCTCTACGCGATCGAACGGAAACAGACTTCTCCAGTTCCAGGTCCGCATCCTCATCCGACAGCGGTTGGCGACGATCCGCAGCAGCCAGCTTCGCAGCTTGTCGGGCTGCTTAAGCTGATCGATCTTGGCGTACGCCTGCACGAACGCATCCATGACCGCCTCCTCGGCAGCCTGCCGATCCTTCACGAGCAAGTAGGCGGTGCGCAACAGTTCGTCGCCGTACGCCATCATCAGCTCGCGCAACGCGGATTCGTCCTTGGCGATTAATCTTCTCACGACATCCAGACCGGCTTCCCTCCCTACAAGAATAAGATGCGTCCCGAACCGATCAGGTTGCAAACACGCCAAATAAAACGAAAAGTGCCCCTCTCGCGCATTAAAGAATGTTAGAATAAGGAAAAACAACGTGGAGGACTGGCAATGACTGAGGATTTTTATTGCGATGAGGTATTAAGCGGTCGCACTTCCGTGCAGAAAGTACCTTTACGCTAGTTGATTCACTCGCATTCCTTCCTCGAAAAATGGGACATGCACGGCTGCAAGCGCCGCTAATCGGCCCTTACGGACCAGCGGCGCTCGCAGCGCATCCATCTATTCGTCATTACGGGCTTACAGGCATCCGGGCTTGCGACCTTCAGCATCCGGACAATGGCCGACGCCGCATCCGCCCGCGTGGACAGCGTCTGCGGCGCAAACTAGTCGGGCAAGTCGCCGACGATAATAATTCCGGTCTCCGCAGCCTTGTTAACGGACGGCTTAGCCCATGCCGGAATCGCCTCATAAATCTGCTCCTTGTCCCTGAACGCCAATTGGCCTGCGGAATCCGCCTGATTCAGCAATATCGCTCAGCTTGCAGCCGGCTCGCTGTCGAAATAGGACGTATCCATAATTCTCGCATAAATGTAAGGATTCAAGTTATGACTTTGCACGTGGATTTTGATTTTGTCGAGGCCCGCTACGTTAAACTCCATACGGGTGGCCGAATCCTCCAGGCTTGCCGTATGCGTTTCGAGAGCGGTAAGCGCCGTGTTGCCGGCTTCACCCCCCGCATTGTACAGCGTAAATTCCACATCGTGCTCTCCCGGGCTGACGATGGCGGCATCCAGAACAAGACGCTTATACTTGCGGTCCAAAGTAAAAATAATATCGCCGTACTGGTCGATTTTCAGAACTTGTTTGTATTGCTTCTCGTTGACTCGCGTTTCTCCCGGATCGCGCGTCGCGACGACATAGATGTTGTCGATCTCCATCGGCATCGCGAAGATCGGCGTCTGCGCTCCCGGTTGGTCTCCGATATAAATTTTTTGCGTGGCGGCGTCGAATTTGACCGGCACTTTTAATGCTTCGGCTACAGCGCGAACTGGTAAATAGTTGACCCCGTTATAGTATATCGCCGACATAGGTTTGCCGTTAGCGTCTTTGGGCTGCCACGCTTCGCCGTTAAGCACGAAGGTCGCGCTCCGGTTAAAAAAAGCCTTGATCGGCTCCAGGTTGACGGCCGCATACGCGGACCCGATAGAGCTGGACAATAGCGCGACAATAAATAAAGCGACTAACGTCGATTTCTTCCTCCAAAACCTCATCATTATAAAACACACCCTTCCGCATACGCGTTTTCATACCAAGCAGTTCCAGCTTAGCACCGTGCGATGGCGGCGGGTATTATCTGAAAGTCGTAAAAAAGTAGCAAAATGGAGGGGGATGTCAACGCCCCGAACCGGCTCCGTTCGGCGGAGACCGGCGCCCCGCATGCAAGTTGAGCAGCTGCGTACGTTTCTTGATTTGAAGCTTGCCATAGATGTTGGTAACATGCCTCTTGACCGTCGCTTCGCTCAGAAACAGCTTCTGAGCAATCTCCAGATTGGAGCAGTCCTGGACCATAAGATCGACGACCTCCCTCTCGCGTTTGGATAACAGCTCAAAGCGATCTTCCCCGTCGTGGCGAGCCTGCGAGATTCCGACCGCGGCAATCATTCGGTTCAAGTAATCCTGTAGCCTGGATCCTCTTGTATCCAGCGCGAAATAAGGCGTCGGCTTGCCGTCGCCGTATTCGAAGTGAACGATCTCCTTGACTCTCTCGAACCCCAGCCCGCGGAAAATGGCATGAAAGAAAGGAATCGCCGGGGAAGTCGTCACCATCAGTCCGGCGGAAAGCATGTATTGAATGAACGTTAGTCCGGCCATATGACATAGCGTAGGATCGGAATAATCGCTCACTTCGATAAACATAACGAAATACCCGGCCGCTTGTTCGCGCGGAGTTCTCAGCCGCTCCAGCTCGGGCTTGGACAGACTGGAGAAATAGGCGGAGAACAGCGGGTGAGTCAGCAAGTAGTCCAGCGTACGCTCATGAATCGGCAGCACTCCCGCCATTCCGCAAATGCAGCCGCGAGCGTCCCTGAGCAGCTTGACGATACTCGGGTCTAGACGATACAGCTCATGCAGGTTCAAATGCCGATAGATGTTAATGCAATCGGAAGCTTCCATAAAGTATTCGAATGGCTCTCCGGATTCCGGATTGTGCCCGTTGATGCGAACATCGCGAGCCGAAGCAAGCCTGGCCGCGATATATTGCTCGGCTTCCGTCCAGTTCGCCGGACTTAGCGCCTCCGCGAATCCGCTGACGAACTGCTGATAAAATAAAGTGCGCACCAGACGATCGCCGATATAGTACACCCAGTCCGATCTTTCCCACGCGGAGGGGATGGCGGGCGGCTTTTTTTTCAAGGCGAGATAGTAGAAGGTCACGCATCGCTTCCACAAGCGATCGTAGTAATTCGGCGCCCGCTGGCGCAGCTCGTAGCCGATGGCGTCGCGCAGCATATCGTGCAGCACCCAGCCGTTGTCGGTCTTGCGGACGAACGAGAATCCGGTCAGTTGGAGGAATTGCTCCGTCGGCATCGGCTTCTCCAGCACGAAGCTCAGCAGCTCTTGATTGAAGCGCCGCAAGACGGCCGCCGCCTCTACCGCTTCCCGGACGGCGGCATTCGGCACTTCCTTCAACCAGACGCTGACCGTCTGTGCGAAAGCGTTTTCGATCACTGCGGCATGAGCAGGCAGCACGGATTGGGCAAGCGTAGTCGAGACGAACAGGGATAATGTCAACGGATGTCCCCTTGTGCGACTCCATGCCTGGCGAACGAGCTCTTCCCGCTCAATCCCCGAGCGGCTCAAATATTGCTTCACGGCCCGGTAATCCAGCTCTTCCAGCGGCATCCGCACGATCAGTTGGCGCCAAGCCGGAGAAGCGAGCCACGGCCCCTGCAATGGAGTTCTGCCGGATATGACGATCCGAACGTCCGGGCTCAGCCGCGGTAGAAATTCCTCCCGCAGCCACCCCTCCAATTCTCCGATCTCTTCGAACGTATCGAGAGCCAGAACCCGTTTTCCGCCGCCTGCGGGATCGCGCAGTTCATCCAATACAAGCTCCGTCAGCGAATGAACATCCTGAGCCAGAGCGTTCAGTCGTTCCGGCGAATAGCCCAGGGAACGCAGCAGTTGCCGGCAGAAGCCGACTGACTCCGGGCCAAGCGCGCGGCAATCTAAGAGAAGATACGGAATACGGGCCGCTTCGGATAGTCGGCGAAACTCATCCAGCAGGTAACTCTTCCCGGCCCCCCCCGTGCCATACACATTAAGAATGCATCCTTCGGAGGAACCGCTCTCCAGCCGCCGCGCGTAAACGTCAAGCTCCCGTTCCCTGCCCACGAAATATTGCCGCTCCAGGCGGTCAATCTCTCCGGCAAGACTTGGCACTCGAATGTCCTTCTCCATCGCGATCCGCTCACCTCGTCGCTTTATCCGCCCTTGAGCTCGGATCGTCCGATCCCGCTCCGATAATCTCTTCCGACAATCTCTTCCTATAATTGTAACAGATGCGGATTTTACTTAGATAGAGGAAATGGAAGACCCAGAAGCACAATTGCTAAAGATGATCGATAGACAAAGTAAGGGGTATGTACCTCCTGGAGACCTAATCATGACCCACAACGTTTACAATTTATTGGATATTAAACTTTTACGACGGATCTATTTGCACACATGAGCTTACGCAGGGAAGTTAGTCGGAAATTCGTACAACGCAGCTCGAACCAGGCTTAAATGGCGGACTTTTGTAGGAAAAACCGCACAAAGCAACTCGGATCAGACTCAAACGACGAACGTTTGTAGGAAAAATCGTATAAATCAACCAAGGTCAGGAATTCTATGTCACTAAAGCGTCTCCGATAATTTTACGAATAACTTCTGGGAATTATCTGGAAGTGTTGTGGGTCATGATTAGCCTGGAGACTGCCTCATACGCTTCTGAAATTACCTTGCAACGGGTTTACCATTCCCATTTCAGGAGCGTATAGCATCGGAAGGAGGTACATACCCCTTGAGCCTTTATCATCGATTATCTTTCACAGTAACTTGAAGTACTTATGGGACAGCCTCTTGCTTACGCTTCCTTAAACTTAAAGCTGCGAGCCCAGTATATGACCGGAGTCGAAGCAACCGAAATGACGAATTTGAGCAGATAAGTCGTAATCGCGATTTCCCACCAGATGTCCCAAGTGTACTCTCCGGCAAACGCGATCGTGCAAAATACCAGCGTATCGACCATCTGGCTGACGCCGATGCTTCCGTTAAGGCGAATCCATAGCTGGTTGCGCGACGGAAATTTGGCTCTGAGCTTGCTGAATATTTTCACATCGAGAAATTGGCTGACGAAGTAGGCTGCGAGACTGCCCAGCGCAATGCGCGGAGCCAAGCCGAAAATCGTCTGCAGTGCGGGATCGCCGAAGTCCGTCTCCTGCGGCTGAAAGACGAGCACCATCTGCATAATCGCCGTCGACATGAGCAGGAAGAAAAATCCGAACCAGACCGCTTTCCTCGCTTCCTTCTCTCCGAACTTCTCATTGATCAAGTCTGTCGTCAAATAAATCGTGCCGTACATCGTGTTGCCCAGCGTCATGACGAATCCGAACATGCCGATCGTCTTCACCACCTGTATGTTGGCCAGTATGACGGCGGCCGCCACCCAGGCGTACAGACCGTTCTTGCCGAACATCCGATAGCAGAGCAAGAACAGCGCGAAGTTGACCAGGACGAATAGAACGCCCCAACCGAAATTGAACATAGAAAACCAGCCTCCTAGTTTTGATAACGCGGGAGTTTTCGAACCGCGGCCCTCATTCGCCGGGGCATGCGTCAAACGACTTATTATAGCATGAAAAAGCCGGAAGTCGGATGGATTGTTTTCCCATCGACTTCCGGCTTCTATCCGATCCCGTTAAGCGGCTTTACGCTCCGGACGCTCGTCTCTCGGCAGCTTGACCTTGCCGACGAACAGGCTCAGCGGAAGCGCGGCTACGGCGATGAACGTCGCGACCAAGTAGACGTCGTTCACGCTCATCGTAAACGACATCGCCGAGATGTAAGCCACGTCGTTCTCCCCCGCCTGGGCGAAGGCAGCGCCATGGTGCGCGGATCTTGTCGCCAGCATCGTCGTGAAGATGGCGATGGCGAACGATCCGAACACGTTGCGGGTCCAGTTCATAATCGCGGACGCATGTCCCGACAGCTCGCGCGGCACCAGCTCCATGCCTGCGTTGCTGGCCGGCATCATGACGAGGGCGATGCCCAGATTGCGGACGACCATCCAGAACAGTATATAGCCGTGAGACACATCGATGCTCAGCCAGCTTAGCGTCAGCGTTCCGACCGTCAGCAAAATAATGCCGACAAACATGAGCCAGCGAGGACCGACCGAATTGTATAGCTTCCCGATAATCGGCATCACAAGCGCCATAGCCAGCGAAGCCGGCAGCAGGATAAGTCCGGTATCCATGGCCGATACGTGCTGGATACGCTGCAGGAATACAGGGGTCAAGAAAGTGCCGGAGTACAGGCTGATTGTCAAAATGTTCGTGATAATGACATTGATCGTATATCTGCCGTTGCGGAATACCCGCAAATCCAGCAGCGGGGACTTGGCCGTCAGCTCCCTCCAGGCGAACAACGCAAGCACGAGCAAGCCTCCGATAAGCAGCGTCAGCGTTTCCCAGGAGCTCCATCCCCATTTGTGCCCCTGCCCTAGCGCGAGCAGCAAGGATGTGCTGCTGACGATAACCGTTACGAATCCCAACGCATCGAAACTCTTGGGCACGTTTAGCCGATAATAAGGAATATACACCGCGACGCACCAGATTGCGATCAGACCGATCGGCACGTTCATGAGGAACAGCCATTGCCAATCGTAGTTTTGCAGCAGCCAGCCGCTGAGCGTCGGGCCGAATGCCGGCGCCATCATCGAAGCCAGCCCCCATAGCGCCATCGCCATCGCTTGCTTTTCTCTCGGAATGATCTGATAGATAAGAGCCATCGTCGCTGGAATAATAAGACCGCTGAAGGCTCCCTGCAGCACGCGGAACGCGATCAGCGAGGTTTCGTCCCATGCGGCCGCGCACAGAGCCGAGGATAGCGTAAAGCCGATCAAGGAAAACAAGTATAACCGTTTGTAGCTGAACTTCTCTCCCAAATACCCTACGATCGGCGCCGTCGTGCCCATTGCGAGCATAAAGCCGGTCAGCGTCCATGTGATCGTGTCCAAACTCGTCTGAAAATGATCCTTCAATATCTCCAAGGCGATATTGATCGTGCTGGATGCTAAAATACATAGAAACGATCCTATAAATATTGCAACCATTATCGGCATGAAACGTATTTCTTGATTATTGCGTTGTTCCATTGTGATTTCTCCGCGCCTCCGATTATCCTTATGTATTTTTTTACATAATTGCTGGCAAGGAAATAATAATAACGCCAAAATCTCCATCTGTCAAAGTATGTGATCTGGAGGATTCGCCATGAATACATTGGCCTATGGCTTGCTAAGCCTGCTCTCCCATTCTCCCTTGTCAGGATACGATCTGACGCAGAGAATCCAGCCATTCTGGCCGGCCAAGCATAGTCAAATCTATCCGCTGCTCGCGCGGCTCGAGAAATACGACATGGTTTCCTGCGAATTGATTCAGCAGAGCGACAAGCCGGACAAGAAGGTATACTCCATTCAGGAAAAGGGCCTCGACGCCTTGCGAAAGTGGCTGGCTCTCCCCGCATCCGATCCGGTCATGCGCGACGAACTGATGCTAAAGGCTTTCTGCATTTCCCAAGTAGAGCCGACGGTATCGCGCGATCTGTTCGCGGCCCGGTTGGAGCATTACAAAGCCAAGTCGCAGCGGCTCAACGATAAAATTCAGTCCGTGCGACATATGGCCAATGCTGGAGAAGACGGAATTCCGCCGTATGATTCCCCTTACTTCGGCGCTTACATTCTGCTGAACAAAGGCAAATTGACGTGCCGGACGAACATCGAGTGGTGCGAGTGGGTGCTGTCGATCATTCCGCACGGCTCCGGAAATACCGTCGATTAAACGCCAAGAAGCTCCATCCGCTGCTCGGTTATGAGCGCGGATGGAGCTTTTTGACTTTTGCACAACCCTATACGGATTTCATTGCGTCCGCTTCCCAGGCGGCGCGCCTCTCGTTCAAACGTTTATGCGCAGCGGCGGACATCAGGATGCTAATCTCGAACAACAGTAAAAACGGCGCTAGAATAAGCAGGTTCGACAGCAGATCGGGCGGAGCAATCAAGGTGGACATTAAAACAAAGGCTGTCTCCTCCCTGATGGGACGGGCAGCCTTCGATTCATTTCCAAGCCTTTATACCGTACGAGCATCCGTAGGGGTTCCTCCTTTACCTCCGGTCAGCTTCTTCCAGCCGATACGAATCCACGGGAGAAGGAAGTAATCGAGTCCGAATTTGCCGGCGTTCGCCCCGCCGACCAAGACCAGAATGCCGAGCAGCGTCAGCCAAGGGTTAGTCGATACCGTTCCGGCAAACAGGAACAGGAAGTTCATCATCAAGCCGAAAAATGCCGCCGCTGCCGTCAATCCTCCGACGATAAGGCCCAGGCCGACGAGGAATTCTCCGACCGGAATCAGGAAGTTGATCAGCTTGACGCTTGGCAAGGCAAAATGCTCCAGAAACCCCGTATAAGTCGGATAGATCGCTTCGTTCGTCGCTTTGTCCATGACCGGACTTTCAATCGCCTTTTTCAGAAAGCCCGACGCGTCGAACCCTTCGCCGGTCAGCTTATGCCAGCCCGCTTCAAGCCATTGCCAGCCCAAGTAAATCCGAAGCAGAGTAAAGGCCGCCGCTGCCCAGACGTTTTCTCTCAGAAATTTGAACACCATTAACGCCATCTCCCATCGTTTTCTCTTCTCCCTACGCCTCCATTATCGCTTTATTTCCCGCCTAAATATGTGAATTAAATCACAAAGTATGGGTGGAGAAATGAACAAATGGTGAAAATGCGAAGCGGATTCGATGCGGTGTTTCGAAGGGAGCCGCTAGACGTGGTACAATGAGAGACAAAAGCACCGAATTGGAGATTGGTTATGAGCGCACACGAGAACGTACAGAATGAGCAAGTCCTGATTATCGGAGCCGGCCCTTGCGGCTTGTCCGCCGCCCTCGAGCTGCAAGCCGTCGGCATCGAGCCGCTATTAATCGAGAAGCACGCTGTTGTCCATTCCATCTATCAGTATCCGACCTATATGAACTTCTTCAGTACCGCCGAGTTGCTGGAAATCGGAGGCATTCCGTTCACAACCCCCAGCGACAAGCCGTCTCGCCGCGAGGCGCTGCAGTACTACCGGGACGTGGCGCTGCGGCGGAAGCTGCGCATTCGCGCTTACGAGGAAGCGGCTGCGATCCGGCCGCAGCCCGACGGCTCGTTCCTTGTCGAAACCGTCGACCGATTCGGCGGCAAGCGCGTGTATGCGACTGGCCATGTCGTCGTTGCAACAGGCTATTTCGACCATCCGAACATGCTGGGCATCCCCGGCGAGGAGCTGCCAAAGGTGACCCATTTCTTCGGTGAGGCCCACCCGTATACCGGCATGAAGGTGACGATTATCGGCGGCAACAACTCCGCGGTGGATGCGGCGATGGAGCTGCTAAGGGTAGGAGCGGAAATTACCGTCGTATATCGGGGAGAAAACTATTCGCCCAGCATCAAGCCTTGGGTTCGGCCGCTGTTCGAAGGCAATGTGAACAAAGGCAGCATCCGGATGCTGTTCTCCTCGCAGGTCGTGCGCATCGATCCGGACAGTGTGACGATTCAGCCGCTAGCGGACGGCGCTGCTCCTTACCGGATCGACAACGACTTCGTGCTGGCGCTGACGGGCTTCCGACCGGAGCGAACTCTGCTGACCGATGCGGGAGCGACGGTTAATCCGGAGACGACGGTGCCCTCCTTCGACCCGGAGACGATGGAAACGGATGTGCCGGGGCTCTTCATCGCCGGCGTCATCGCCGCCGGACGGGAAGCGAACGAAATCTTCATCGAGAGCGGACGGCATCACGGCAAGCTGATCGCGCAGCGAATTGTCGCATTGACGGGCCGGGAGTAGATGCATTTCGATCTGTCTGAGCTGATGCCGGGCGGATAGGTACGTGCGAAGGGCTTATTTGATCCGGCAGGGGTGTTTCCGGACAAATAGGTACGCGGCACGGTCCTATTCGCTCTGCCCGGGGTGTTTCCGGACGAATAAGTACGCGGGACGGGCTTATTTAGACGCCCCCGAGTCGATGGAGAATTCCCCCCTGCGCCTTGTTCGCCGATTACCTCTTACAGCAACTTGTTTGGCTTACGGGATAGACTGTCCGCTTTGCTGCTGCGGAATGATAAGGGAGACGCGCGTGCCTTGGCCCGGAACGGAAAGAATGTGAAGCTCGCTCCCAATCGCCCGTGCCCGCTCTTCCATGCTGAACAGACCGACGCCTTCCTTGCTGCCGTCCCGAACAAAGCCTTTGCCTTGGTCCTCGATCGACACTTGAACATGGGAGTCGTTATCCCGAACGTCGACGGACGCTTCCGATACGTCGGCATAACGGCCGACGTTCGTCAGAGCTTCCTGAATGACGCGATAGATGGTCGTCTCCTCTTGAATGTTCAGCCTCTTTTTCAAGTTGGAGGAAAATGCGACCTGAATGCCGTAATGCTTGGAGTAGGTGTCCAAATACGTGCGCAGCGCAGGGATGACGCCTAGATCGTCCAGTACGGAAGGCCTCAGCTCCCAGGCGAGCCCGCGTACGTCCGCCATCAGGTTCGCGATCTGCTCCCGCACTTTGTTCAAATGATCGTAAGCGCCGCTAGACAGAACCGCATCGACGGAAATAAGCAGAGAGAACAGGCTTTGCCCGATTCCATCGTGCAAATCGCGCGAGAAGCGCCGCCTTTCCTCTTCTTGAATACGCATCATCTGCGAGAGCAGCAGCTGCAGCTCTTCCTCGGCTTGCCTGCGCGCCGTCACCTCATGACGGATAGACAAATATTGATACGGTTTTCCCGCTGCGTTCAGGAAAGGAACGATCGTCGTGTCGACCCAATAGTAGTTTCCGTTTTTGCCGCGGTTTTTAATCTCGCCCTTCCAGACGCTGCCCGAGCCGATCGTACGCCACAGCTCTTTCATAAACTCCTTGCCATGGTGACCCGAATTGATAATCCGATGATCCTGCCCCATCAATTCTTCGCGCGAATAGCCGGAGATGGCGCAGAACCGGTCGTTGACATACTGGATTTTGCCCGTACGGTCGGTTATCGCGACGATCGACGCCTCGTCCAGCGCGTACTTCAGATCGGACAGCTGCTTAAGCATAATCTCGTGCGAGCCGTTTTCCGTCCATCCGTATTTTCCGTAATCATGCGTCAAAATTCAGCAGTCCTTTCTTCATCGCGAACTTGACCAGATCGGGCCTCGTTTTAAGATTAAGCTTATCCATCAAGTTGCTCTTGTGCGACTCGACCGTTTTGACGCTGATGATCAACTGCTCGGCAATATCTTTGTTTGTGTAGCCCTGCGCGACTTTGGCGAGAATTTCCCGTTCTCTCTCGGACAACGATTCGTACGCTCCCCCGTCGCCTCCGCCGTTCTTCAGCTTATCCAAATATTCGCTCATCAGCCTTTTGGTCGCGGTCGGGTGCAAATACGCATTGCCCTCCGCCACATGGCGAATCGCGCTGACCATCTCTTCATGCGGCGCGCTCTTGAGCAAGTAACCGGAAGCTCCCAGATGGATCGCCCGGAACAAATATTCTTCGTCGTCATGCATCGTCAAAATCAATACGGCCGCGCTCGGAAGCACCTTCTTCAGCTCGGCGGTCGTGCTCAGCCCGTCCTTGCCGTGCGGCATGCTCAGATCCATCAGCACGACGTCGGGGCGGCACTCCAGCGCTTTGGCAATCGCTTCTTCGCCTTCGGCCGCTTCCCCTACCACTTCCATATCCTCCTTAGCGCTAAGCAGCATCGCCAGGCCGGATCGAACGACGGCATGATCGTCGACCAGCAAAATTCGGATCATTCCCCCGCCTCCTGATCAAAATCGGACTTTATATACAAACTTTTATACCGCTATCATAACAAATCCTGAAACCATTCGGCTATCTCGGCGGCGACTTTCGTCACGGTTTCGCGTTCAGGCTGGCCGTACGCTCTCTTCGTCCGATTTCCCGCCAGCAATATGCCGACGATGTCCGATCCCGCCATAATGGGGGCGGCGTACGCGGATTGCAGCCCCTCCGTCAACAGAATCGAGTCGGCGCGCTTCTTGGCGTTGCCGCTGTCCCAGACGAGCCCGCGTCCCACTTTGATAACCTCGCCTTCAATCCCTTGTCCGTACCCTATGCTAATGTAAGAATAGCGATTGTTTAAGTTGCCGGACGCCCATCTCCAACGGGCGCTTCGTTCCCTCCGATCAATAACGGCGAGTGCCGCCAGATCGCTGTCCAACGCTCCCCTTACCCCTTCGAGCACTCCCTGAATCTGTATATCCCTCGTTCCCATGCGGCATTCCTCCGTTCGGATCCTCACTCATCTTCTATTGTAACTAGCCTGCCCCTGCTTGTAAGTCAGGGAATCCCCTGAAAGACCGCGGGAGAATCCCCCATCTTTGCCTCAGCCGCCCGATTTCCCGCCTTTCCGCCCCGTCTGCGATACCTGACTTCATGATTTAACGAAGCTTCGGCGCATATTTTGCGCGTTTTTTTACGCCAAATGTGATTTTCCTCACAGAAAAATAGGGGAATTCCCCTTATGCATTTCAGCGTATTCCCGGATAACATTCATTTCCTGCACGAGGTACGATAGAGGTAACAGAACGAGGGGAGATGGCAGCGATGGGCAGCAATGGGCTGGCAATTGCGATGACAAATGAACGGACGGGGACAGGGACGAGGGCATGCCCCGGTCATATGGGGATCGCAAACTTCTGCGAGCCTAAGCAGTTCGCGCTTCTGGAAAGCATCATGGTTCCCATCCGGGTCCCCGCTGGCGGATTCCTGTTCTGGGAAGGCGACGAAGCGGATCACGCTTACTACGTTCGCAGCGGAAGAGTCAAACTGCACAAATCGACGGAAGACGGCAAGGAGTACATTCTGTCGATCCTTAAGGCCGGAGATATGATCTGCGAATTCGCGGCGGGACATATGAGCCTCCAATACGCTTTTACCGCCGAAGTGACGGACAACGCCGAGATCGGCGTCATCCATCGGCAGGATCTCGAGGCCGCCATGCGTCAGGACGGCGAGCTAGCGTTCGGATTTATGGCATGGATGGCCTACAACCACCGGGTTACGCAATCGAAATTTCGCGATCTGCTGCTCTTCGGCAAGCCGGGGGCACTGGCTTCGACCTTGATTCGCCTCAGCAATTCGTTCGGCGTTATGGAACCGTACGGAATCCGTATCGATATGAAGCTGACCCACGCGGAACTGGCCGATTTTATCGGGGCGACGCGCGAGAGCGTCAATCGGATGCTGAACGAATTCAAAGAAAAGGATATTCTCGATTTCCGCTACGGTAAAATCATCATCCGCAGTCTCGGCGCGCTGCAAAATATCTGCCGCTGCAATACGTGCCCGACTTGCCCTGAAGAGATTTGCCGAATATAAAGAGGTATGTAGGCTTAGCCCTTGAAGGCGAGGGACATTCCCTTTCTCCATTTCATTCGGTTGTCCTTCAGTGTATCTTTGGGTTCAACATTTAACGAATAAACAAGGCATGCGTCCTCCTTCGAGAAAAGGAGACGCATGCCTTATCGGTTTCTATACAACAATTTACTCGCCGGACGAAATCCGTTTCACCGTGAACGACGTCAGCCCGCCGTTTGCGTTATGCAGGCCTACGACGACGTAAACGTTCTTGCCGTCGAACAATCCGCCCGGCAGATCGTCGAGCTCGCCGCCGGTATCCAGCCTCGTTCCGTTAACGTAATAGCCCCACTTGCCGCTGACCGCGTCCCGTTTTAAGCGGATAGCGAAAGCCTCGCCGACATCGGCGTCCAACGTCTTGACCATGAGCGTCCGCTGCGTCGATCCTCCGCCGAAATCGGCATATCCGTCCACCTGAGCCTTCAAGACTCCGCCGTCGTTGCGAAGCAGCGTCACGACGCCTCCGGGATCAAGCGTATTGAAAATATTGAAAAATTTCTTGCCGTCCAGAAAACTCAAGCTTACCCAGGCATCCTGCAGCGCTTCATCGGCTAACTCGCCAATCTCCATCTCCACCTCGATGTCGTCCGCATAGACAGGGCGGTTGAAGATCCCGCCGAACGCTCCGCCGCCCTGCCCGTCTACATAATACTTGGCGTCTCCGACAAACGTCAGCCCGCCGCCCGAGTTAGCCACCGCTCCGTCACGAACCGCTCCGCCGGCATCCTGCCCGCCTAGAATCGTCCAATCAGCGGCTTCCGGCTCGAACGTGACGACCATGCCCTGGCGTCCCGCGAACGTGAGATCGGCAGTCAGACGACCGTTCTTCGTCTTGAGCGGCAGCGGCACGACGCTGCCCGTGAGCGGGTCCCAGATCCGCGCCCGTTCCAGGGAAACGTTAAAGCTGGCCTCGAACCGGGCCGGATTTTCCGACGTGTTAACAATTAAATAAGCGTAGGAGTCCCCGATCTTCTGTTTGCGGTAGATGATGGCCGAATCGGGCTGATCGAGCGCGAAGTCGGGCTCGATCGCCGCCTTCACCGCAGCCGGAATCGCGGACTCTCCTACAACCGAAGTCACGTTCGGATGCGCGAGAAGTCCGTCGTACGCATCCTGGATGTCTCCGGCTGTCGTTCCCCGCTCGCCAATGACGTTTCCGCTGTCCAGCATAACGATGGCTACGCCCGCATCCGCCAGCGTCTCCAGCTTGTCCAGTGCCGATTCGCTCATGACAGACACGCGGGGAACGACCAGCGTCCGGTAAGCCGAACCGTCAGCGGTAACCAGCCTGCCTTCCGCCGTGTCCGCCTCCAGCACGCTCTCTTCATCTACATAATCGAAGTCGAGCTGACTTCCGACAAGCTGGAGCGCCGTCTGCTTCAGGCTCTCGCTAACGTCCACCGCTCCCGGTGCGAAATCCTCCGCATGAATCGACTGCGGCGGGAGCGTATGGGCCCACACGCTCTCGATCGGATAATACAGCGCGGTCTGGGCGACCGACGCGCCTCCGTCCAGCAAGTAGCCGAGCCGGCCGACATAATCGGTGAACAGCCGGTTATCCGCATTCGACATCTGGGTGTGCACATAATACGAGGTAAACGTGTCGACGCCGTACGCGAACTGAACGGCAATCGAGCCGAGCCGGCCGGTTATGCCCGCCTCCGAGCCGTCGAAAGCGTTCGAGATTTCGCTGTGCACATGCGGCTTACCCTCGTGCTTGGCGACGGAGCTGGCCAGCTTCGCCGTCGTAACGCCCCACACCTTGGCGATCCAGGGGTAAGCGGTCAGCAGATCGATACCCGGATAGTCCATTCGCCTATAAATCGACATCAGGTTGCCTTCGAATACGGCGTGGTGGAACAAATCCTCCTCCAGCAGAAGGTGGCCGGTGCAGGCGACGCCCTTGTCCGTGCAGAAGCCTTGCAGCGTGCCGAAGTAATTGTCCTCCAGCAGCTCAGACAGCGTCCGATAAAAGTCCCAGCGAACCTGCTTCGCCTGAGCGTCGTCCCCGCCTGCCAAATACGGCAAAAACGGATACAAATCATAACCGCGCTTCAGCTCGAAATCGTCCAGCAGCGCGTTGCCCCAGTTCAGGGAAGGCAGCAGCGGCACGTTCGGATCGGGCACGTCGCGGACAAGCGGCGTAACCGGCGGCGGGTCCAGATAGGTGCCGAGCAGGGAAGGCTCGTCGGTGAAAAAGGCTTCGATTCCGTTGCCGAAATAGGAGCCCAGACGCTCAAAATACTGCTCGTGCGTCCAGTCGACAAACGTTTCCGCCGCCTCCTTTTCCAACAGGTTGACGTATCTGCGCTGCTCGAACCAGTTGTTGGCGGCATGCGAGCCTTCATAGAACGGCTTTTGAACCATGTAAAAAACGACGCGATCGCCGGTGGGAGCGCTCCAGTTCAAGCTGCCTCCCGCGTCGAGAAACGGACGTAGATCGGTCATCGTCGCGGCGGAGAAATTATCCCTTGTTCCCTCATAAGCAGCCGCCAGCACTACCTCGCCGTGTCCGGTCGGATGAGGGATGGTGATCGTTTCGCTGCCCGACGTCTCCCGGACGATCGTCGCCAGTCCTTGCGCTTCCAGATCCGGGCGCTCCCGCAGCACGATGCCGCCCGCTCCCCCGCTCGGATAACCCTCCTCGTCATAAATCCACATTCGGAGCCCAGCCTCGTCGATGGCGTATTCGACGTTATCGACAAGCGTACTCCAGTTCGTCTCCGACTCCAGGTAGTCGGAATACGGCACATTCGTCACGATGCCTCCGTAGCCCAAATTCTTCAGATCGTCGATCATCGAAGTCGTCAGGTTATCGTGGATAATGCGCAGCGGCCGATATTGCAGCGGCGGATTGGCGAAGATTCTCTCGTTAAATACCTTCTGTCCGTCCGCCTCCGGTTCGTACTGAGCGCCGCTGGAAATCCGACTTACCCGGAACGACGTCTCATGCCCATTCACGTTGTGGACGCCGACGACAACATAAACGTCCTTGCCGGCAAACAGACTGGCCGGCAGATCGACGAGCTCGCCGCTGCCGTCGAAGCGAACGCCGTTGACGCTGTACTGCCAGCGCCCCGCGAAATCCCGCTTCAACCGCAGTTCAAGCTTCTGGCCGACGGCAACGCCTGTCGTTTTATTCAACAGCGTCCGATGATTCGTCGCGCCGAACGGAGCGTATCCGTCCACTTGGACGCTTACGATCCCTCCGTCGTTGCGAAGCAGCGTCACGACGCCTCCGGGATCAAGCGTATTAAGAATGTTGAAAAACTTCTTCGCATCCAGGAAGCTCACGCTGACCCAGGCGTCCTCGACCGCTCCGTCGGCAAGCTCCTCGATCGTCAGCTCCACGCGGATGTCGCTTGACTCGACGGGACGGTTGTAGATGCCGCCAAACGCTCCGCCTCCCTGCCCGTCTACGTAATACTTCGTTTCTCCCGAGAACGATACGCCGTCCTGATCGCATGTCAGATCGCCCGTCTTCGGCTGTTCGTTCGTGTCATGGCCGACCAGCTCGGTCCAGTCGCATAATCCGTTCGCACCGGCGGCCGCCGGAAATACCGGCAGAAACGATGCGATCGTCAACACCGCAAGCATAAGCTTTAATCCTCTCATTGCCAGCCCTTCTTTCCTATATAGAATGGGAAAGCCGCTAAAGCTTAATGGAAGTGGAAAGCAAGCCTTGGATATAGTAGCGATTCGTAAAGCTGAACAGCAGCAGGAGCGGCAGGGAAGCGACCACGTAGCCGCCGAACGTGACCGGCAGATTCGTAGAATACTGTCCGGTGAACGTAATGATCAGTCCCGCCGCGATCGTCAGCAGATTGTAGTCGTTGATCGTGATCATCGGCCACAGAAAATCGTTCCAGACGCCGACGATCTGCATGATGGCCAGCGTCCCCATGATCGGCACGCACAGCGGAAGCGCGATTTTATAGTACAGCTTGAAATCGTGCGCGCCGTCCATCTGGGCCGCCTCGAAGAAATCCTTCGGAATTCCCTCGAAAAACGAGCGAAGCAGAAACACTCCGAAGATCGGGCCGCCCGTCGCAATGGGCAGAATAAGCACCGCGTACGTATCGAGCAATCCGAACGTCTTGTAGAGCATATAGCCCGGCACCAGCGTAAGCACGCCCGGAATCATCATCAGGGCAATGACCGAGAAGTACAGCACGTTCCGCCCGAAAAAGCGCATGCGCGCGAATGTGAAGGCGGCGAGCGAGGCGATCGCCAGCATCAGCGTCGTGCCGACGCCCGCCACCAGAACCGTATTCAACAAATACCTCCACGTTCCGAGAAACGCGGTCCGAAAGTTGGATACGCGCAGCGGAAGCGTCGGATACCATTTACTCGTCATGAACGTCAAATCCGTCTTGAACGCCCCCCACAAGGTGAGCAGCAGAGGGTACAGCATAATCGCGATCAGAATGATGATGATCGTATGCAGCACCGCCTGCGATAAATGTCTGGCTATCGGCATGCGTTCGCTCCCCTTACGTATTCGAATCCGACTTCATCATCCGGAACGCCAGCAGGCTGAGCAAGAAAATTGCGGCGAACATAACCGTGCCGATCGTCGACGCGTAGCCCATCCTTCCGGCGGTAAAAGCTTCAATATACATGTAGTAGCCCGGCACATAGGTAGAGTAGCCGGGACCGCCGCTGGTCAGCACGATCTGAATGCCGAAGTCCTGAAGTCCGGAGATGATGCCGAAAATAAGAAAAAACCGAATTTGTCCCATCACATGCGGGATGTCGATCGACCAAATCCGCCTCCAGACGCTCGCCCCGTCCAATTGCGCCGATTCGATCACCTCTGTTGAGATGTTCATCAGGCCGGCCATATAGATCAGTACGCTTGTGCCGCCGATCCAGGGAAAACCCATGAACACAATGCTCAGGATGACCAGTCCGGGATCGCCGAGCCAGTGGATGACCGCATCGGGCTCGGCCAGGCCGAACGCCTTCATCAGGCCGATCGCCAGACCCGAGGTCGGGTCGTAGATGAACTTCCAGATCAGCAGGCTGACGACGCCGGGAGCGACGATCGGCAGTAAAATCAGAATGCGGTAGATCGATTGCATCTTTTTCTTCGTCACCGAAAAAATCATCTCCGCCATAATCAGCGGCACGACGATGCCGATCAGCAGGCGGGGAATCAGGATAAGAAAAGCGGTTGGGATCGAGTTCAGGAACACCTGGTCGCGAAACAGCTCCCGATAATTGTCCCATCCGATGAACTCCGCTTTCCCCACGCTGTCCCAGTCGAAGAACGAATGATAGATCCCGCTAAGCGGAGGAAAATAGCAGAATACAAGCAGCCCCACAAACAGCGGGGACAGAAACAAATAAGCTTTGCGGCTCTTCCAGATTTCCGCATACAGCGTTCTCATAGGCATAGCCTTCCTTTCCGTGCGGAGACGTCCGCGGTCCTACTCGCCGAAGATGTTGTCCAGGCTGTGCTCGCTTTTCGTCTCCTGCTCGGGCTGAACGAGATCGAGCTCTACCGTAAGTTTTGTATTGATCTCGATAAATACCGAATTGGACTCGTCGATAATGTCGATTTTGATTTTCCTTACCGGCTGAAGCTTGCTGGCCTTATAAGGATAATAGGTATATTCCGCTTCCCCGTCTGCGTTCGTGCGCATCCGGTTCGAGCTGAACAGCCCGCCGTTGCGAGGCAGTCCAAACAGGATATGCCCCTCCACGGGAAGGCCTTTGCCATCCAGCAGCCGAACCTTGAGCTTTACCGGAGACTGACCGTCCGCCGGGGCCGGCTGCGGCGACAGCTCGACGATCTCCAGCTTGAATTCGGTCGAACGGTAGTAATCGAAACCGACAAGAAGGGCGACGGTCAGAACGACCGCGATCCAGATCCATAGTTTTTTCATGCGTTTCCCCGCTTCCGTTCTCGTGGAGGAGGGGACAGGGCAGCTTCCGCTCCCCGGTCCCCCGTCTTCCGGTTACCAGCCTGCCGTGTCGATCTTCATGTTCGTGATCGCGGCGTCGGCGCTTTTTTGCTGAATGTCGTTAATCTTCTTGAAGAACGTCTCGTCGCTCGACTTGTCCAGCACCCACAGCTCGAACTCCTTGTGCATGAGCACGCTTTGCTCGTCGGTGAATGCGCCGGGCCAGTTGGCCTTCGGCACGATCGGGAATTGATTGTTCATCCAATCGTTTAGCAGCGGAGGAATTTCCGAGCCGCGCACCGCGCCGAGCGCCGCTCCCTGCTCGACGACGGCCATCGACACGTTCTCCGGCAGCGTCAGAAACTTCAGGAAAGCGATGGCCGCCTCGCGCAGATCGGGATTGTTCTCGACGACCGGCTTGAGAACATTCAGCGACAGGTCCGGTCCCGGCTGGAACGGCCCCTTCTCGGTGAACTCGATTTTCAGCGGCTCAATGTCCTTGGCTGCGAATTCCGTGACGAGTGGCGGAGGAATTAGCCCGAACTCGAACTGGCGCTCCATATTGCCGTTCTCCGCCGGGAGAGCCCACACGCCCTCCTCCTTCATCGCGACCTTGCCCTCGTTCCACAGCTTCGTGTAATCGGTATCCTGCCAGCCCGGAGACAGGAAGTCTTTATAGAACTTTTTGAGCTCGGTGTACACTTCCTTGGCGTATTCGTGCTCCAGCGGGCTATACAGCCCTTGCTTCACGGCGCGAATATTTTCCGCCAGCTCGATCTGGCCGTCCTTGTTGTAGTCGGTCTTGTCCATAATCGCTCCCGCGTAAGCCGGACCGACGCTGAACTGGATGTTCCAATGAGATAGCTCGATCTTTTTGAAGAAGCCCCACGGCGCGAACGGAATGATTCCATTCTCTTTAAACGTCTTCGCGACCTCGAACTGCTCGGCCCATGTTTTGGGCGGCTGCAGGCCGTACTTGGCGAACAGATCCTTGTTGATATAGTAGCCTGTCGGAGGACCGGAATAGAGCGCGAACGGGATGGCCACTAGGTTCTGGTGAGCGTCCACAAGCTCGCGGTGAGTCATCAGGTAATCCGGGAACAACTCGCGCCATTTCTCGTTGCCGGGCATGTATTCGTTCGGCGTATCGAGATCGGCGGACAGCGGTTCGTACCAGCCCCGCTCTTGATAAGCGTTGCCCCACGTAAATGTAATCGCCGGAGCGGTGCCAGCCGCCACTTGTGTCGTCAGCCACTCCGCAACCTCGTTCTGCAGCCCGCCCACCGGCTTCGTACGCGCCCATTCGATCGTAACGTTCGGATGGAGCTTCATGAATTCGTCGGCGATCACCTGCGTCGACTGAAATACGTTCGGGTTTTCCGGAGTCGCCTCCTTATTCAGCGTCGGCATCCAGCCGTGCAGATCGACGGACAAGGTGACGGGACGTCCTTCGGCGATCTGCTTCGGTCCTGCGCTTGCACTCGCCTCAGGCGAAGCGGAAGGTTCGACGCTCGCCTGTGAGGACGAAGGCGCGGACGGAGAGCTTGGCCCGGCGTTTCCGTTCGTTCCCGAGCAGCCGGTCAACGTCCATGCCAGACACGCAGCACCCAAGATGGCAACGCTTACTTTATTCGGCTTGCGAATGACCATTTTCTGAATCCCCCTAAGTGTGAATTTGCAGCACTCGATTGATATAAAAATCGGTAAAGCTCTGACTGTCGACTTGCGTGCATACCCAGACGCTCGAATCGGCGGCCTGCCGCTGCCAATTGAAATCGGACAGGTTTACGACGAGACCTCTCGTGTACTCGCCCCGAATCTCCACGCCGATGCGCCGCTGCTGCAGCGAGACGAACTCCGGACGGTAGGACACTGCCACGGCCAACGGATCGTGCAGGTAAATATGATTGGAATTCCAATGCTCCCGCATCCGCATAATCAATTGAGCGACGGGATCGTCGCTGGCGCGGAGCGCCTGCACCTGCGTCTCGGACAGCTCGCAGCGGAACGTGACGTCCAGTCCGACCGCAATCGTGCGAATTCCGGCATTCAGGACGACCTGAGCGGCCTCGGGGTCGCAGGAGTAATTGTACTCCGACAGGTTCACATCGTAAGCGCCCCCCATGACGACAATCTTCTCGATGTTATCGGCGATGGCCGGCTCGTACATAAGCGCCGTCGCGATGTTCGTTAGAGCCCCTAGCGTAATGAGCGTAATTTTGGATTCCGACATCTTGACCGTTCGAACGATAAATTGAGCCGCGGTCATCGTATCGTCGATCGGCTCGCCCTCCATTTCCGCCAAGTACTGGGGAGGCTTCTCCTCGTAGGGAATCGGTCGGCCGTACACCTTGTCGTTAACGATTGGCCGGCTCGCCCCCGGCACGACCGGAATGTCGTCCCTGCCCGCAAGGCGCAGCAGTCGCCCGGCGATCTGCGCTCTCGCTCTCGTATTTTTGAATACGGTCGTAACTCCCGCTACGTCCAGTTCCGGCGATCGGACGGCCAGATAAAGCGCGAACGCGTCGTCGATGTCGTCTCCGATATCCGTGTCGATGATGACTCTTAAGCGGGAATCCGCTGGGTTTGCCATTGTACTACCTCCGAATGCTATTCGTTTTCCGCAATGTTGTCTTGCCTGACGATTTTTCATCGGCTTCTAATCGAGCCTGACCTTGTCCCTTTCCCGTTAGCTGCTCTACAAGCACACGTTCTCTCTCTCTCTCAATTCCTCCTTTGCGCCGGACGAAGCCCTTACGGCCTCACCATCCGCATCTGATCGTGTCGACAACCTCAAGTTAGCATATCTCCAATCTCTCAGGCTATCACGATATGGTTAATGCTTATTCGAAATTGGCGCTTATCTTTTTCTCCGCCCCGCAAAACCCTTGCACATTTTGACAATACGAAAATGCTCTGCTACGATCGATTTGTTCGATATGGTGATTAAGATGCGATACAGCGAGGTGCTTCCCTATGTTCGCCCACCAGTTGGAATTCATTTTTTTCTATGTGCATAAGCCCGACACCCAGATTCTGAGCCATCATCACAAATGCTACGAGTTGGTCTATTACATCAGCGGCAGCGGCACGACGAACATCGAAGGCAAGGAATACGAATATGCCGACAACATGTTCAGTCTGATCCGGCCCGACACGTACCACAGCGAAACGCACGACACCGGAACGGAGCTTTTCTGCATCGGCTTTACGTTAAATGATACCGAAGTGATTGACGTACAAAACGGCGTGTATCCGGACCGCTCCTGCCAGCTCTTGCAGATCGTCAAGCGCATGAAGCAAGAGCTGCTAAGCAAGCGGCTCCACTACAACCTGAAGCTGGACCTGCTGCTCAGCGAATTTCTGATCGAGTTCGAGCGCACCCGCTCGCTCAGCTCGGCTTCCGACTCTTTCCGCTATATCGAAAACTTCATTCTCGAGAACTTCAACCAGAACATCAATCTGCCCGCGCTCGCCAAGGTGTCCGGATACAGCTACGACCATTTCCGGCACATGTTTAAGGAACGGACCGGGCTGTCGCCGATGAACTACATTATCGACAAACGAATCGACTACGCCAAACGGCTGATCGTCTCCACGGACATGACGCTGAGCACGATCTCCCAGGAATGCGGCTTCTCCACCAGCTCGCAATTTTCCAGCATGTTCCGCAGGCTCACCGGAAGGACTCCGAGCGAATATCGCCTTACGGGAGAGCGGCTCGTTCGGACGTTACGGGCGCAGCCCGAATAGGCAAGGAGGCCGAATTCCGGTCTCCTTGCCTATTTAGGTCTTGTCCGTTTAAGGCTCCACGGTAACGACGACCGCCTGCCATCCCTCCATCGTCAGCTCTGCGCTTATCCGACTTCCTTCGGTCTCGTGCGACAGCTCGCGAATCTCGCCCGTTTCCGGATTCCACAGACGAACGCGCTGGCCCGTTGCAGCCATAAGCGCTTGGAAGGGGCGGCTTTCGCGCGATGTGTTCACAAACAGAAAAGCGGACGAATCGGCGAAGCGCTGCGTTCGCGCCACGATCGACGGTTCGGCGGAGCTCAGCTCTATTGCGGGCGCGAAGGCGCGGCCGGCCGCCTCCGCCGCCTCGTCCGCTCCGTTCGCGCGGCGCACGTTGTCCCGCTGGAGCAGCCTGCGGAAGCGTTCGACAAGCTTGCCGCTGTCGGCGCCGGTCTCCGCCACGGAAGGGCCGTCTCCCTGTACGATCAGCGTCGTGCCGGCATCCGCGATCTCCTCCAGCCGATCCATCGCCTCCGTATCCAGAACGTCGATGCTCGGGATAAGCAGCGCCTCGTAACGTTTCCCCCCGGGAACGATCCAACCGCTCTTGTCCGTCTTGCTCTCGAGCAGGGCGGTGGAATCGATGTAGTCGAAGTCCGCTTGCCGCTCTACCAGCTTCAGGGACACCTGCTTGAAATTATCGCTCAGCGCCACCGCTTCGCGCGCGAAGTCCTTCGCATGCAGCGTCATCGGCGGCAGCGTCCGCGCCCATACGCTTTCGATCGGGTAATAGACGGCCAGCTTCGCGTCCGACGCTCCCCCGTCCAGCATATATCCGATTCGTCCAAGGAAGTCGGTGAAGGCGCGATTATCCTCGTCGCTCATCGTCTCGTGCCGATAATATGAATTAAACGTATCGACACCGTAAGCATACTGCACCGCCGCGGCGCCCAGTCGTCCCCGCAGCCCTCCGTCCTCGGCGTCGAATGCGCTCGAAATTTCGCTCATGACGCGCTCCCGTCCGTACAGCGAAGCCGCGGAGCTGGCCAGCTTGGCGACGGTGACGCCCCAGTCCTTGGCCTGCTCCGGGTACGAGGTCAGCATATCGATGCCGGGGATGTGCATTCGGCGGTATAGCTGGATCAGGTCGCCTTCGAATACGGCTTGATGGTACAAGTTCTCCTCCAGCAGCAGATGCCCGGACGAAGCGACGCCGTAGTCGTCCCCGAACTTCTCCAGCGTCCCGAAGTAGCTGTCCCCCAGCGTCTCAGACAGAGTGCGATAATAATCCCAACGCGTTCTAAGCGCCTTCTCACCGTCACCGGTAACGAGCAGCGGTAGATTGGGAAGCAAATCGTAGCCGCGGCGCTCCCGGAATTGTTCGGCCAGCCGATTCCCCCAATTCAGCGTCAGCAGCAGCGGAAAGTCCGGATCGGGTTCGTCTTTCGTCACCGGTTTGACGGGCGGCTCGTCAGTGAAGTAGGTACCGAGCAGAGAAGGCTCATCGGTGAAAAAGGCCTCGATGCCGCTGCCGAAATATTCGCCGACCTCCCTGCGGTATTGTTCGTGCGTGACCTCGACAAACTTGGCGGCGGTCTCTTCCTCCAGCAGATTCGGATAGCGTCGCTGCTCAAACCAGTTGAATGCAGCATGGGTGCCCTCGTAAAAAGGCTTCTGAACAAAATAAAATACGACCCAGCTCTCATCGTCGGCCGGCTTCCACTTTAAGCTTCCTCCCTCGTCCAGAGAAGCGGTCAGATCGACGAGGCTGTCCGGCTCAAACGTACTCTCCGTCCCCCGGTAAGCGACGGCAGAGACGACGCAGCCGTGACCCTGCGGATGAACGATCTCAATCTCCCCTCCGCCCTTCGTCTCTTCTGTGACGACGGCCAATCCCTGGGCTTCAAGGTCGGGCCGCTCCTTAAGCACGAGTCCGCCTGCGGCGCCGCTCGGCCACCCCAATTCGTCGTACAGCCACACACGCAGCCCCAGCGTATCGATGGCGTACGATACGTTCTGCTTGAGCATTCTCCAGTAGTCCGGCGCCTGCAAGTACATCGAGAACGGCTTGTACTCCACATTCGTAACCAAGCCCCCGTACCCGAGATCCTTCAGCTTCTTTATCACGCCCGAATGTACGCTTTCATGCAGAATGCGCAGCGGACGGTATTTCACGTCCGGATCGCGGAACGCCTCCTCTTCGAACGTCTTCGAGCCTAACGCCCGCGCCTCGTACGATACGTTTCCCGTTCCGGCCTCCTTGCCGCCCGCTCCCTCCGTTTCCACCCACTTTACGGCTCCCGCCGTCACTACGGCCGCAACGGCCAACGCCGCGCAGCCCGTCGCCAATGCTTTCCTTTTGTCCATAACCGCAACTCCCCTGTCGCTTGTATGGCTAACATTCTAGCACCGGCCGGGGAACGGTTCCTACGCGCATTCGGCTGCTCTTTTGCACGAATTGGGGATAACGGATCACAAAACGAAGGGGCCGTCCAGCCGATTCTAATCTTCCGGCATGTGCCAGCCCGTTTCCTCATCCCAGACGGCATCCGTATCATCCAGATGCACATGCCAATCCCCGTCAGAAATACATCTTCTAATATCCGTCAAACAGCCCAACCAATAAAACAGCGCATGCAATGTATCTTCAAAATTATCCGACAAGGGCAGCTTCGTCGAACCTGCAAAGATCACAGTCGGTTCATCCGGGTCATAGTCGTAAACACAAAATTCTTCTCCAATATCCTTCATTTCAAAACCTGCGTTGTAGTTATCAATGACGGCCGTTACCTCTTGCTCCTCACTGTTGGTGAGGCTGCGGTCTCTCTCACACGTGTAATACACAGAAACTCCCATACGGCATAGCTCCTTTTTCTCGGCATATTAGAACTAAAAGATTTCATTTACATTCACTTGGCGATTTCCACTTGAATTCCGCCCTATTTTACTTACATTTCATTCCTGGGGAAAGTATCCTAAGTCCTAAACCTCAACTCAACAAAAAGCCCCTCATCCAAGCGCAGCACTTAAAGTGTCCGGCTTCGATGAGGGGCTTCCCCGAAATCTATGCTTCTATAGGCTCACGTTTCAGATCTGTAAATCCTCGAATTTACCTGCCCGCTGCCTCATCCTTGTCCTTACGGACGATCAGGCCATTCACGCGAACTTCGGAAGCCAGTCGCCATGCGCTTCGATCAGATCGTCGCACAAGGAAACGATGTCGTCCAGCGACAGCTCGGCGGACGTATGCGGATCCAGCATGGCCGCGTGGTACACATGCTCTCTCTTGCCGGTGATCGCGGCTTCGATCGTCAACAGCTGGGTGTTGATGTTCGTGCGGTTAAGCGCAGCGAGTTGCGGCGGCAGGTTGCCGATGTAAGTCGGATTAACGCCGGAGCGATCAACGAGACAAGGCACTTCTACGCAAGCTTCGCGCGGCAGGTTGGAGATCAGTCCGCCAGTGTTCATAACGTTGCCGCCGATCTTGAACGGCACGTTCGTCTCGATCGCTTCCAGAATGTAGGAAGCATATTCGTGCGAGCGTTCGTGCGTGAGGCTCGCATCGCCCAGAAGCTCGCCGCGCATTTTCTCCCAGTTGGCGATCTGCTCGACGCAGCGGCGCGGATACTCGTCAAGCGGAATGTTGAAGCGTTCGATCAGCTCCGGGTAATTGCGCTTGATGAAGTACGGGTGATATTCGGCATTGTGCTCGGACGATTCCGTGATATAGTAGCCGAATTTCAGCATCAGCTCGAGGCGAACCATGTCGTGGTGCTTCTCCTTCTGCTTCTCGATCGCGCGACGTTTGATCTCCGGATACAGGTCGACGCCGTCCTTGGACACCTCAAGCAGCCAAGCCATATGGTTGATGCCGGCAATCTTCGATTTGACGCCCGTCGTGTCCATGCCGAGATTTTGGAACAAATCTTTAACGCACACTTGCACGCTGTGGCACAGACCGACCGTGTTTACGCCGCCGTAGGTGTTCATGACGTTCGTCAGCACAGCCATCGGGTTCGTATAGTTCAAGAACAGAGCGTCCGGGCAAACCTCGCGAATGTCCTTGGCAAAATCGAGCATAACCGGAATCGTGCGCAGGTTGCGGAAAATGCCGCCGATGCCGACCGTGTCCGCGATCGTCTGGCGCAGACCGTATTTCTTCGGCACCTCGAAGTCGGTAATCGTACAAGGATCGTAGCCGCCGACTTGAATCGCGTTAACGACGTATTTCGATCCGCGGAGCGCCTCTTTGCGATCGCTGTAGGACTTAATGACGCAGGTGCTTCCGGATGTCTTTTTGATGTTATTGAGAATGTTCTCCGAGTCCTTCAGACGAACGGGATCGATGTCGTAAAGAGCAATCTCGAAGCCTTGAAGAGCTGGCGTATGCATGACGTCTCCGAGCACGTTTTTGGCGAAAACCGTACTTCCTGCGCCGATAAAAGTAATTTTAGACAAGTTCGTAACCTCCGGTTGAATAAGATGATTGGCTACTCCCAATGTAATGCAAGCGCCCCCATAAGAGTATGGAGTCATCGCGCATCTATATGGACATTTGTCGTTTGTTTGCTATAGTTAAGAAAAAGCCCTGGCAGGTGATTCCCGTTGAATCCCGATCATGACGATTATTCCGTCGCCTTTAATCCTTCCCCTTCCGCAGCCGAGCTGACCGTGCTGTTCAGCGGCGAAGCTCAACCGATATCGCTGCATAAAATGGGACCGACTATCCACGATTATTACTTGATTCATACTGTGCTGTCCGGATACGGCGACTTTATGATCAGAGGAACCTCCTACCGCTGCGGTGCGGGCGATTCCTTCGTCATCTTTCCCGACGAGCTGTTCTGGTATCAGGCGGATGAAGCGTCGCCATGGCGTTACGCCTGGTTCGCCTTCAACGGTCCCGGAGCAGCAGCCGCCTTGGAGGCGATCGGCGTCTCCCCGGAATCCCCGGTCGTCCCCGGCAGCTTAAATCCGCACGTTCGCAACGCTTACGCGCAGCTTCGCCGCTGCTTCGATACTTCGCTTAGCCCGGAGCTATCCAACCTGGAAGCCGAAGGCTGGCTTCGCCTCCTGCTGCATCAGCTTGGCGCCGCCCGCGCCAAAAAGCGCCTTGCGGCTCCCGCGCCGGCGGACTCGGATCACGCCGTCAAGCAGGCGCTGCAATACTTGACGCTGCAGTTCGCCCAGCCGATTTCCGTCTCGCATATGGCGAGCATGTTCGGCTACCATCGCACCCATCTATGCAAGCTGTTCAAGCAAGCGACCGGCATGTCGCCGATGCAGTACCTGCTGCAAATTCGCATGCAGCGAGCCGAGCTGCTGCTCGCTTCGTCGATGACGATCGAGCAGGTCGCTTCGTCCGTCGGTTACGGGGACGCGCTTTATTTCTCCAAGAAGTTCCATGCCTGGAGCGGCTTCTCCCCTACGGAATATCGCAAACAGCTTCGCAAGGTTTCGGCGGATGGCGGCGAGTGACTTGACACAGACGGATTACAAATGTAATCTTTGTGTGTAGACTACAAGTGTAATCCATTGCGTTTTCTTTGCCGGCAATAAAATGAACGGAGGAACCGACATGGCCGAATCACCTCCTATTTCGGACGCGGAATGGGATATTATGCGAATCGTATGGCAATCGTCGCCATTGACGGCCGCCGACATCATCGCCCGCTTAAACGGAACGAAAGCCTGGAAGCCGAAGACGATCAAGACGCTTATTGGTCGGCTTGTTCAGAAAGGCGCTCTCGATTTTCATAAGGAAGGGCGGGAATATACTTACTTCCCGCTAGTGAACGAGGAAGAATGCGTTCGCGAAGCAAGCCGCTCCTTCCTCGACCGAATTTACGGAGGCGCGCTTAAACCGATGATGGTGCATTTCCTGGAATCCGAGAAGCTCACGCCCGAAGACATTAAAGAATTGAAAGATTTGCTCCGCGAAAAGGAGAAATGACGATGGAGGCTGCAGTCCGACTGTTCGGGCAAACGCTGGTCGGCTCGGCCGAAGCCGCGGCGCTCGCGCTTCTGATCGCGTTGACGCTGCGGCTTGGCCGCAAGACGCTACCGCCGCTCTGTAGCTACGCCCTGTGGTTCCTGCTGCTCGCGAAGCTGCTGATCCCGCTGCTGCCCGGAGATGTAGGGAGTCAGCTGCGCTGGCTCCCCGTCCCTGATGCGGTCGAAGCTAGAATGCCGGCTTTCGAGACAGTCGCGCCGTATGTCGGCGAGAGCTTGCAGGTCGGAAGGGGAGCGACCTCTGAGCCGGGACGCGTAGACAACGGAGCGTTGTCCAATATGATAAAACCCGCGAGGGACGGCAGTTGGGCGACGAACAGCTCTAGCCTTCAAATCGCGGCGGCCGTATGGTTGGCTGGGATCGCGGTCGCTCTTCTGTTCCCGTTGGCCGGACATCTCGCAATGCTTCGGGCGCTCAGACGGGAAAGCGACTGGACTGCCCCTGGCGAGCTGGAAAAAAGCTTCATGCGCATTCGCGCGAAGCTGGGCATCCGTGCCCGCGTCGAACTTCGGCTTACCCGTCAGGTGTCCGGTCCGGCTCTTTTCGGCCTATTTTCCCCTATTGTGCTAATTCCGCACGATTTGGTCGGCCGTCTGAGCGAAGCCGAATGGGAGTGCATCTTCAGGCATGAGCTGGCTCATCACAAGAGGAAGGATATTTGGGTCAATCTGCTGGCGTATTCGCTCGTTTCCGTGCATTGGTTTAATCCGCTAGCGTGGTACGGTTTAAAGAGTATGCGCGGCGATCAGGAGAATTCCTGCGACGCAACGGTGCTTAGCGGCATCGCGCCCAAGCAAGTCTATGCGTCCTGCATGATCAAGCTGCTAGAGCTTGGCGCTTCCAGAAAAGTCGCATTATCGGGAGTCGGTTTCTTCGGAAGTAAAAAAATGATCCTGAGGAGAATCGAGATGATCCGAGACTATAAACCCGCGCGAAGGAGAGCTACTATCGTCGGGGCGGCCGTATTCATTCTGGCCGGTGCTTTAATGCTGCCTTCCGCCCTCGCGGCGGACAAAAAAGGGCCGGCGACGAAGCAGCCGGTCGTTGAGGCTGTCGTCCAGAACGACGATGGCGCAGCGGATATCAAACTGCTGCTCAAGCTCCCCAAAGACGCTAAAATCAGCTCGCGCTACGGCAACCGCATCCACCCGGTAACATCCGAAAAAACGCTGCACGACGGCATCGACATCGCCGGCAAAGCGGGCTCCGATATTTTCGCGGCCGGCTCCGGCAAAGTGGTTGTAGCCGAATATGATACTGCCAAAGGTTTAACGGTCACCATTCAACACAATAAAGCGTGGAGCACGGAATACCGGCACATGGACAAGCTTGCCGTAGAAGCCGGGGACGAAGTGAAAAGCGGAGACCTGATCGGGCATTTGGGCAGTACCGGACAATCAACCGGTCCTCATCTGCATTTCTCCACTCTTAAGCAAGGAGAATACGTCGATCCCCTGTCCGTGACCGTTATCAAAACGAAATAACGAAGAAATTCGAGAAGGCAATGAATGCCGCCATCCGTGCTTCGTTTCCGTTAACCAGGCGAACGCCATCATAGCAATAAAATCACCAATTGTTACATCTTAACTAACAAGAAAAAGCTCACGCTATCTCAGCGTAAATTAGAAACTTACGGAACTCGTCGATTTCATCTCTAGGAACTCTCCGAATTTAATGCAAAGTTTTTTCATCTAAGGTTGAAATTTTTCAGGTAAAGTCATCTCATCCAATAATCGGAACTTCCACCCTATAGATAGCACAAATGCCGGGTGCACCAAAAGAAGGGCAGAGGTAATCTCTGCCCTCCACAACCGCACGAGGTTGTCTTCTCGTCATAGCTTATTAAATTCCTACTAAGCTTTCAAGAACACGGTTTTAATAGAAGTGAAAAACTCGATGGCCGCCTGCCCTTGCTCTCTCGAATGAGAACTGGATTGCTTCATTCCGCCGAAAGGAGCTTGCAGCTCGACGCCTGCCGTCTCCGCGTTAATGCGAACTAAACCTGCATCCATATCGGCGATAAAAGCGAGAATGTTCCCGATATTTTGCGTGAAAATGGAGGCGCTTAGTCCATATTCCACGTCGTTTGCAAGCGAGATCGCTTCCTCCAAATCATTGAAAGGGATAAGCGCCAGCACCGGCCCGAAGATTTCCTCTCGAGCGATCGTCATCTTCGAAGTCACCCCGTCGAATACGGTCGGCTGCACGTAATACCCGATCTTTAATTCCTCGTCGGCAGGGACGCCTCCCCCGCAAAGCAAGCTCGCGCCTTCCGCGATCCCCTTGTCGATGTAAGAGAGTACGGTATCGCGCTGTCTTTCGTTCGCGCAAGGCCCCATCCACGACGCGGAATCGTTTCCGTTCCCCAGCTTCAGCCGCTTCACTTGATCCACCAGCTTCGCACGGAAAGTTTCATAGACCGAAGCCTGTACGAGAATTCTGCTCGTCGCGGTACACTTCTGTCCGGTCGATTTCAATCCGCCGCTGATCGCCGCTTCCACCGCCAGATCGAGGTTCGCGTCTGCCGCGACGATAAGCGGGTTTTTCCCGCCCATCTCCAATTGATATTTCGCGCCGCGGAATAGAGCGGTTTGCCCGATCTGTTTCCCTACCTTGTTGGAGCCCGTAAAGGTGATGCCTTGAATATCGGGATGCCGCGCAATGCCTCCGCCGATCGTTGCTCCGTCTCCGGTGACCAAATTGATAACGCCTGGCGGAAGACCCGCTTCTTCAAAACAAGCCAGAAGCTTGGCAGCCGTTATGGACGTTTCGATCGCCGGCTTAATGACGACCGTATTCCCGTAGATAAGCGCCGGCGCCATTTTCCACATCGGGATCGCGACCGGGAAATTCCACGGCGTTATGACGCCTACGACCCCCAGAGGCACCCGAGTGGTGAACATCATGGCTTCATTGTCGGTCGAAGGAATCACGTCGCCGATCTTCCGCATGCCTTCCCCGGCATAATAACGGAGAATCGCCACGCCTCGAGCCGTTTCTCCTTTGCATTCGGCTAGGGTTTTGCCCATCTCGCGCATCATCGTTTCCGCAATATCGGCTAACCTCGCTTCCAACAGATTGGCCGCCTTGAACAGATAATCGCCGCGCGCCGCACCAGAGAGCTTACGCCATGCCCCCTTGGCACGATTGGCCGCGCTCACCGCAAGCTCGAGATCCTCTTCGCCGGAATCTTGCACGTAACCGACGATGTCGTTCGTATCCGCCGGATCAAGGCTCGCCGTTACCTTTCCCGTTACGGACGGAATCCATTTCCCGTCGATATAGTTCAGATAGATTTGCTCTGTCGTCATGTTTACCGTTCCCTTCATAAAGCTTGGTCGAAGCGTTAGTTCGCGGCAGCGGCAGGAATTCCCAAGCCTTTAGCAAATTTGCCGGATTGAATGGCACCGGAGTTATACCGCTCCAGCATTTGCAGACCCAGATGTGCTCTGTTCACTTTTTCCATGCATTGGATTCTGGCCACCTCTTGGTTATGCGCCCCTGCAGGGTATACGCTTGTCGCGTTGCGCAGACCGAATTTCAAGTAAACCGGCGAGGCGATTCTTACGATTTCCGGAATCTCGTAATTCCGAATAAATCCGCCCATATCGTCCGGAGACTCGATATAGAGATCAACGGGCGCGTCAACGACCGACCGAATCGACGACAATTGCGGAAGCGTAATATCTCCGGCCAAATTCAACGTATTGCCGCCAAGCTCCGTTATGATTTTCGCGCTTACCGGGTTCGTCGGACTCATCATCGCGGAGATCTTGACGACCAGGTCGGCCGGCAATTGTTCTTTGTTCTTGGCTTGATCGATCAGCGATACTAAGCCTTCGTCAGCGACAAGTACGCTGCGAATGCCTAGATCCGTCGCGCGAAATACGTCTTCCAACGCGTAGAGCAGTTGATCCATCCCCGCATGTCTTCCGCCAAGCACTTTACCGCTGGCGCTAAGAGCCATTCCGCCGATATCGAAGCTCATTCGAGGCCCGACGAAGAGGCACACTTCCATCCCTTCCGAATTCCCCATTTGCGCCATGTCGCGAATATCCGAATCGCTTAACAGCATGATGCCGCTGCCCTGAGAGACCCGGTTTACCGTTATCCCGAATTTCTTGGACTCCGCGATGACGCTTTCCAAGATAGCGGGCTCTTCCACGGATGGAATTTCCACCCGATAATGCGCGCCGTCTTCGAATCTCTTTTCGCTTGTCGGGAGCTGGTACTGATCTTTGCCCGGCAGGCCAAGACTGGCCGCGAATGCTTGTGCTCTACCCATCGCTATTCCTCCAAAGTCATCATCCGATAAAAAATGACTGACTGATTTTAACTATTCTCTACTAACTATCCTCTTCCCACGGTCGGTTCGACAAATGGAACTTCCTCTTCGGAGGCGGGACGCAGGTTGTCGAGATCGCAGCCTTCGTCGGCTTGCAAGACATGGTCCGCGTGCATCCGCATATATCCGCGCTTGTGTAAGCGAACAGGCGACCAGGCTTTCATTCGCTCGCGGATTTCTTCGTCGGTAAGCTCGACGTGAAGGGTTCCCCGCTCCAAATCGACCTCGATCCAATCCCCGCTTCGAATCGCCGCCAGCGGTCCTCCGAGCTGAGCTTCCGGAGAAACGTGAAGGATGTTGGTTCCGAAGCTTGTTCCGCTCATTCTCGCATCGCTAATTCTGACCATATCCCGCACGCCCAGCTTTAACAGCTTTTTCGGAATCGGCAGCGCTCCCCATTCGGGCATCCCGGCACCGACCGGACCGCAATTTCGCAGAACGAGCACCGACGTCTCGTCTACTTCCAGTTCTTCGCTATCTATTCGATCATGCATGTCTTCATAACTATCGAATACGATCGCTTGCCCCCTATGCTTCCCGTTGATAAACGAACTCGCGGAGCGTTTCAGGATCGCGCCGGATGGCGCCAAATTGCCCGTGAGCACGGCAAGGCCGACATCCGTTTTGAAGGGCTCGCCTAATGTGGAAATGATATCTTCGCGGTAAGAGGGAGCATCGCGATAGACGTCCTCAAGCGTAGTTCCCAACGCGGTAAGACGGGTCGCGTCCAATTGAGGCAGCAGCCTGCCGATCACGGCGCCAAGTCCGCCCGCTTCGAAAAAATCGTCCATGCTGTGCTCTCCGCTCGGCTGAAGATTAACCAGCAGCGGAATGCCCGTGGACAGTTCTTCATAACGCTTCAGGGGAATGCGAATGCCAAGGCGTCCCGCGATCGCGGTCAAATGGATAACCGCATTGGTGGAGCCCCCGATCGCCGCGAGCAGCTTGATCGCGTTATCGAATGAGGCTTCCGTCATCAGGCGGGACGGAGTCAGTCCCTCCTTAACCATCGCTACGATTCGTTTCCCCGTCTCTTCCGCCGCCCATTTGCGACCGGCATGGGTAGCCGGAATCGTGGAGGTGCCCGGGAGCATCATGCCGAGCATCTCGGACAAGCATTTCATGCTGGAGGAGGTCCCCATAACGGGACACCCTCCCTGCGTGCACGAAATGCATTTTTCCAGCTCCGTCCATTCCTCTTCGGTTAACAGTCCGGCATTGTAATCGTCCATTAAGCGCCACAGATCGGTACCGTAATTGACTTTCTTCCCGCGAAAAGTTCCGGAAGCCCGATGCCCGGCGGCCAGTTGAAGCGACGGGATATTGCTGCTGGCCGCGCCCATAAGCTGGGCGGGAGTCGTCTTGTCGCATTCGCAGAGCATGACCGCGCCGTCGATCGGCAATGCCCGTATGGATTCCTCCACGTCCATCGCCATCAAGTTCCGATAAGGCAGATCGGAGGGCTTCATAAAATCCGCGGGCGCGGTAATCGTGTGCATCTCCAGCGGATAACCTCCGGCGAGCAGCACCCCGCGTTTGACGAACTCGACTAATTCCTTGTGAGGCGCATTGCAGCTGTTCAAATCGCTCCACGAGTTGAAA
Source organism: Cohnella sp. LGH (assembly GCF_017671885.1). Taxonomy (NCBI): domain Bacteria; kingdom Bacillati; phylum Bacillota; class Bacilli; order Caryophanales; family Paenibacillaceae; genus Cohnella; species Cohnella sp. LGH. Next base: position 6,860,422 of record NZ_CP072117.1, on the reverse strand, counting down.
ATCCCGATAATGGGTTTGCCTACGAAGGATTCCGGGACATGCCCGTTCGCCCTCATGGCGGACAAATGCTGGAATCGCGTTTCTTTGGACGGATGTTTGAACCATCGATCGCTGCGCAAAGACATGTCTAGATCCCCTCTTCAATCCGAATTCGCGTTGTCGTCTGAACTTGTTCGCCGGGCCGAAGAACGCGGAAACCGGTCAAGTCCTCCGGCAGCTGCTGCAGATTAGGCGCATTCGTGATCCAAGTATACGGCTCCGGACAAAGATAACCTTGTTTGGAATCGTGATTGTAAACCACCCATTGTTTAAACTGCTCGTCGGCGCTATATACGACGCGAATTCCGGAGCCCAAATCCGTCAGCACCGCTTCGTTCGCTCCGGCATAGGCCGTTTGGAAAGCATCGTCCAGCGCGTGCCCGACAAGGCTTTTTCCCTCGCGCAATTGTTCCGAATACGGGATATCTACGAGCTTCCCGGTCGGCAGAAACCGTTCGTTCAGCTCCCATTGCTTATCCGCATTAAGCGCGAAACGGCACGACGCCAAATCCCCGGAACCGTTAAACGGGAAATTAAAGGTCGTATGATAACCGAGCCCCCAAGGAAAGGGAGCGCTATCCCGGCTGCTAACCGTCGCTTCGACGGTTAGCGACGTCCGCTCTAAAACGTACTGCATGCGAACGGTAAACAGATGAGGAAATTGCGCTAGAATCCCTTCGTGTTCCTCCGAATGAATAATCGTCTCCAACACGATTCGTTCTCCCTCGGCTTCGGCTCGCAGGAGCTTCCACGGCGCATCGAACAGCAAACCATGGGTATGATTGTGTTCCGAAGGGTCGTTAATGTTAAATCGATACTTCCTGCCGTCATACTCGAACCTGCCGTCGGCTATCCGATTCGGAGGGAATAGAATCGGCAGCCCGTACATGAACGGATCCGCTTCGTACTCTTCCCGACACTGCGGGAAACGCAGCAAATCAAGGTTTTTGCTTAGGGAGCGCAAAGACAATAAGTTGCTCCCCCATGACGGGACTAAAACGATTTCCAGCTCCTCGTTCCGCGCTCTTATCGCGGTTTCGCCGTAAAGGTCAAACCGTTCGATTACCATATCGCCAGCCCCTTCAATTGAAATGCCGTCTCATCGCGGCAAGGCTCGGCATTTGAAGGATCTCGTCCAACAGCGCCCGCGCCTGTTGTTCGGAACGGGTCCACGGATCCATTAGAATTAATTGAACAAGATGTTCATAGCTTCCGCTTTCGTAAGCTTGCAGCTCCATCTCGACGGGGGCGACGCGATCGCGCAGCGCATATTGAATGACGGGCTTAGGCAAGCCTTTGGTTTTAATGCCTTGAACGCCTATTCCGCTGACGTAACAAGGAATCTCCACCTGAAAATCCAGCGGAATGCCAGGCACGTAATTGCTGTCGTTCAAAATATTGAGGATCATCACCCTAGGAACATCGCACGCGATCGCTTCAATAAACGGGATCATCGGTTCCGTCGAATGTACCGGCGGGAAGCTATCCATCACTTTCTCGGCCGTATTCTCGGAAACTCTCCGTATTTTCTCGACGCCCGCAGCTCCGCCCGCGAAGTAAAGGTCGCGCCACCAGGCCTCGGGATCTTCCTTATAGAAGCGCTCCGTCTCTTCATCCGCGTGATGCCAGGCCGGCCAAGCGCCGCCTCCCGGATTTCCCGTATCGCCGATCGGGAATACGCCGAACTTCTTGTAAAGATCGAGCGCTTTGGGACCCAACCAATCGCAAGTCCCGCATTGCTCGATATAGGCCGCCGATTTTTCTTCTATCCAGCGATCCAGAATGGGAAACGCGTCTTCGCCTTTGTAGCGGAACTCCGTCAACCAGATGAAATGGTTGACGCCCGGAATCTCGTACGTGATATGTTTCGGGTCGAGCCCGATGACCTCGGCGACGGCCCGTATTCCGTTCGAACCGTGACAGAAGCCTGCCAGCTTGGCTTGCGGATACTTGCGCTGCAAATAGGTGACGCCGGCCATGACCGGATTGGATACGAGCATATACCAAGCATTCGGACAAATTTCCAGAATGTCTTGCATCACCGACTCCATCAATTGCAACTGGTCGAAATTGATCCAGAATCCTTCATCATGCATTACGTGGAGGCTTCCGCCAAAACGATATCCGTGCTTCCGCGCGATGTCCCATCCGTCTTTCAGACGTTGATGTCCTCCGATCAGCGCCGCGAGCATGACGAAGTCGGCTCCGCGAAGCGATTCTCTCCGATCCGTCGTTTTTTCCAGCACCAGCGAGATATTAGCCTCTTTGGCATACCGCTCGCAGAGCGAATAGGCGCTGTTCAGACGCTGCTCGTCGATGTCCATGAAGCTGATTACGCTGCCTTCAAGGGAAGGCGTAAGGCAAATATCTTTAATAAGGCTTAGGGAAAACATGGCCGAGCCGGCTCCGATAATACTGATTTTAGGCATGGGAAGTCCTCCGATTTATAAAGTCATTTTTATTAACGATCCTCGACATCAGATTGCGGCCGATGCCGCCCCATCGATGCTCAGATTAGAGCCGTTGACGACGACGGATTCATCCGAGGCCAGGAACAGTACGGCGTAGGCCACTTCGCGCGTCGTAGCCATTCTTCCGAGCGGCTGCTGCTGTTTGATAATCGGATACAATTTATCCATGCCTCCCAGGCTATCGGCAAGCCGGACGTTCATATCCGTTTCCACCCACCCCGGAGAAATGGCGTTGCAACGAATGCCTTTCTCGGCATACGAGACGGCGATTTCCTTCGTTAAGCCGATAATGCCCGCTTTAGAAGCGGAGTAGGCGGTATAACCCGGCTCCGTCAGCGAAGCCATCACGGACGACGTATTGATAATGGAGCCGCCGTTTCCTTTGAGCATCTCGGGAATCGCTTTTTTGCACATCAGGAACATCGATTTCAAGTTGACCTGCAACACTTCGTCCCACGTTTCTTCGGGATAATCCTGAATATCGCCGACCGGCATAATGCCTGCATTGTTGAACAAGATATCGAGCTGACCGTAGGCGTCGACTGCGCGGGCAACCGCGCGTTCCGCGGTTGCCATCAAGCCGACGTTCCCGCATACGATTTCGCAGCTTCCTCCCGCTTCGCGGATTTCCGCGGCGACTTCGTTCAGCTTTTCTTCCTGTAAGTCGACCAGCACAAGCTTCGCGCCCTCTTCGGCGAATAGCAGCGCGGTTCCTTTGCCGATTCCCGCTGCCGCCCCCGTTACGATGGCTACTTTGGAATCAAGGCGACCTTGCTTCGTGGGATTCGTACTCATGAGCATGACTTCCTTTCTTTCCCTCATTCGGTTTAGGTTATTTGACGGCTCCGATGACCAAGCCCTTGCGGATGAAACCTTGGAAAATAATATAAATGGCGATCGGCGGCAACGAAGCGAGCAGCAATCCGGACAGCAGCAGCGGATAATCCGAGCTGAACCTGTTGAGCACGGTCGCTACGGCCACGGTTACCGTCTTCAGATGATCGGACTGCAAATAGATCAGCGGGGTCAGCAGATCGTTCCACCAATTGGTCGCGTTAAAGATCGATACGGTGACCACGCCCGGCAGGCTCATGGGAAGAATGATTTTAATCATGGCCTGATGATATTTCGCGCCGTCCATTTTGATCGCTTCAAGCACTTCGTCGGGCATCCCCCTCATTAAGGAAGTGAGCAGGAATACCGTGCTCGGAATGGCGGAGACGGCCCAAATGACGACGACGGACACGATATGGTCGGTCCAGCCGATTCTGGACATCAACAAGTAGTTCGGAATGATAAAGGTGACGCCCGGGATCGTCATCGTGGCGATCATCGCGACGTAAAACCCGTTTCTGAACCTGAATTTCAATTTGGCGAAAGCGTATGCGGCCGGAACGGAGACGACGAGGCAAGCCACCATGCTCAACCCCACGTATAAGACCGTGTTGCCGAATAAGCGAACCAAGGAAAACCGATAAAACAAAGCTTTGAAATTATCGAAGTACCACGTTTCGGGAAGCGCGATCGGGTGTTTGATATACTCGATCGTCGGCTTCATGCTGCTGAACGCCATGTAAAAGAGAGGATACATGGACATAATGGCGATGAGGGCGAGAACGATAAAAATCAGCAATCTAATCACTTTTGTCGAGGCCGTTTTCATCTTGTCCTCCTACTGCTCCAAGCGCTTGGATATTTTCAACTGAATCCAGGTAATCAACATGACGATGAAGAACAGAAAAACCGAAAGCGCGCTCGCGTAGCCCATATTGCCGCTTCTGAAGGCTTGAATGTAAATCATGTAATCGATCGGCGTCGTTTCGTAACCCGGGCCCCCGCCCGTAATCGAATAAACGAGCCCGAACAGTCCCACGAACACGTAAATGACGTTAACGATCGTAAAATAAAAGATGGCCGGGTACAGAGACGGGATGACGATGTAAACCAGGCGCTGCCGCCAAGTCGTGCCGTCGATTTTCGCCGCATCGAACAATTCATTGGAGATGGAGGAAAGCCCCGATAGAAAGATAAGCGTGCCTTGACCAAGCGTTTGCCAGTAGAAACAAAGGATCAAGATCATAAATTCGGTCGGGACCGTATTCAACCAATCCACGGTAAAACGGCCAAGTCCGATATTTTCAAGAAGGGTATTCACGACGCCCCTGCCGGTAAACATGGATTTCGCCAAGAAGCCGATAACCACCGACGAGAGAATGGCCGGCAAATAATACACGGAACGGAAAAAGCGCCAGCCCCGAACCTCCTCGTGTAACAGGACCGATACCGTGAGCGAGATCAACAAGATGCCCGGAACGGATAATAAAAAGATCAAATTATTGCGCAACATGAGCGGCAAATCCCCGTTGCTTACGATGTTTTTGAAATTATCCAGCCCTATGAACGCGGAATTGACCCCGTCCCATTCCGTAAAGCTATGAAAGAACGTATTAAACATCGGATAGCCCACGAATATCGCCAATAGCAGAAAAGCCGGCAGCAAGGAGAACCAACCTACCCAGCGCTCTTGCTTAAGACTCATTCCCATCTTCCTCCTTGCCTTTTGTAAAGCGACCTCCCTTAGCGGGAGGTCATCTTGTCTTACTTGCTCTTGTTTTTCAGAAGCTCGTCGCGTTTCTGATCGATCTTCTTCATGAATTCTTCCGCCGTCATTTTCCCGCTGGACACCAAGGACTGCAGCGACATCATCTCGCTAGTCAGCTCGGCTGGGTAGACGTTGTCCGGCCAGAAAATCGTGCTCGGTTCGTTAGCCATATCCTGCATCGTCTTGACTAACGGATCGGATACGTATTCGTTCACGTCGACGTCGTTAACTACGGTAATCCGCGCTTCGCCCGACTTGATCTTGTTGATTTGTTCTTCTTTGCTCATCAGGAACTTGACGAATTCGGCCGCTTCTTTGGCGTGCTCGGAGTAATTCGTCACGACGAACGCCGCGCCGACGCCGCCGGGACCGCCATCGTGGATTTTGACGTCCTCGCTGAAATCCGGGATTTTCATAAAGCCGACGTTATCGCCCATCTCTTCGCTGAAGTTCGTGATGTCCGAGTTGGCCCCCACGCTCATGCCCAGTTGGCCTTGGATGAACAATTGGCGAATGGAATCGTCCGCAATGACCAGATCTTTGTCGAAGAGCTCATGCCAGCCCTTCATCACGTTCACCAGCTTCGGATCGGAGAAGTTAGACGTGCCTTTGACCAAGCTGTCCAGACCCGGGATATCTACCGTCTGGGCGATCCAGTAATCGGGCACATGGAGGAAGCTGTCTTTGAACAAGCCAAGCGGCGTCACGTTTTGCGCTTTGATCTTCTCGAGCATGGCCACGAATTGCTGGAAGTTTATCGGACGTTGCGCGACCGGATCGACTCCCGCGTCGGCAAAGATCTTTTTGTTGTACGCCAGGAGGAAGGTGCCGTCCGTCCCGAACGGAACGCCGTAGGCTTTGCCTTCGTTCGTGAAGTCTTCCGTGGTAGCACTCCAACCGACGATTCGAGCTCTTTCTTCGGCCGTGAAGTACGGGTCCATCGGCTCCAAAAACTGCTTAAAGCGGAGCATGTACGAACCGGACCAGAGTACGGTCAGGTCGGGGCCGTTCTTGGCGATGCTGGCCGTTTGGAACTTGGCGAACAGCTCGTCTCCCGATGGAACGTCCTGCACGTCGATTTTGATGTTCGGATGCAGCTTCTGATAACGTTCCACCGCTTGGGAAATATAGAAGTCTTCCTTTTTCTTGGCTTTGTTATTTTCGTCGATGGTGGCAAACCCCGAATTCCAGAATACGAGTTTGATTTGCTTCTCCCCGTTACCGCTGGAAGAAGCGCTTTCATTTGCGCCACTGCCGCACGCGTTAAGCACGAGTGCCAATACCATGATCAATGTTGCGGTTACAACCGACCCTCTTCTTAGTTTCATGGAAGCTTCCCTCTTTCGTAAGTTGATGTCTTGAAACCTAGTATAGAAGCTTATCTCGAGCAGATGAATGTCCTGAGCCAACCACTTGGTTTATCACTTTATATCCGTTGAGCAGCCGGTTTATCATTTTTATAAGACGGCATTGACATCTTTTAAACCGTTTTCATCTCCATCCTCGCTTTTTACCCCTTAACGCTTCCCATGACCAAGCCTTTGGTAAAATGCTTCTGCAAAAACGGATACACTATCAACACGGGTAAGGTCGCGACGAAAATCTGGGCGGCGCGGGTAGTCTGGTCCGAGATCAGCCGCATTGTCATTAAATCTTTAGAGGTAATCGTTTTGGCATCGTACGCGGTAATCGCTTTTTGCAAGAAGCTTTGCAAAGGATAGTTCTTGGGATGGTTCATGTACAATATGCCGTCGAACCACGAGTTCCAATGTCCCACGATGCAAAATAGCGCAATGGTCGCGATAGCGGGCGTCGCTAACGGCAGGACGACTCTGAACAAGCTGGTTAAGGGTCCTGCGCCGTCGATGCTTGCCGCCTCTTCCATCTCCGCGGGTAAATCGCGAATAAAATTCATCAACAAAATAACGGAAAAGACGGGGACCAAACCGGGCAACACCAAAACCCATAGATTGTTGACAAGACCGTATTTCATAAACGTCATGTACTCGGGGATAAGTCCGCCTCCAAAAAGCATCGGGATAAGCATGAAGTAAGTGTAAAACTCCCTCCCCTTGAACTTTTGGCTGCTTTTCGCCATCGGATACGCCGTGATAAACACAATAAACAACGTAAGCGGCACGGCGAGAGCCAGACGTTTGAGCGTAACGACGAATGCGTGCCAGAACGACGTGTTTTGTAGCACGTACTTATAAGACTCCAAGGTTGCATCTACCGGCCAGATCCCGACTTTCCCGCTGGAAGCAGCGAAAGAGGAGCTAAATGAAAGGGCGAGTATATGTACTAGAGGAAGGATGCATATTAACGAGATCAAGCTCAAAAAGATGAGATTGCACGCCATGAACGCTTTTCTCTGCCAACTGGTTTGTATTCCGTTCTTCGCCTTTGTTGTTTTCATGACGGCTCCTAAAAAATTTTATATTCGGTTAAGCGATAGGCCAGCCTATAGGAGATAACGATCAATACGAAGGAGACAATCGACTTGATCAGGCTCACGGCCGTCGATATCGAGAACAACATATCCTTGATCCCCAATCGGAAGACGAACGTGTCCAGGATATCTCCCGTTTCATACACGACCGGATTGTACAAATTATAAATTTGATCGAAACCGGCATCTAGGATGCTGCCGATGGAGAGCACCGTCATGAGCACCACGATATTGGTGATGCCTGGCAGCGTGATATGACGCATCTGCCGATAATAGTTGGCTCCATCCACTTTGGCCGCCTCGTATAAGGAAGGGTCTATGCTCGTAAGGGCCGCCAAATATACGATGGTCCCGAACCCGAAACTTTTCCAAGTATCGGTGATGATGATCACGTTGGGAAACCAACTTTTATCCCCCAAAAAGAAAATCGGGTCGATACCGAATATTTTCAACGCATGATTGACCAACCCGTTAGAAGGAGACAGGATCTCGATAAAAACGCCCGCCAATATGACCCAGCTCAGAAAATAAGGAAGATAGACGATGGTCTGTACCGAACGGACGAATAATCGATTACGCACCTCGTTCAGCAGCAGCGCGAACAGGATCGGCACCAGCAAACCGAGAATAATCTTCATGATGGAAATATAAAGCGTGTTGAACATGACCTGCTGAATGTTGTCCAGCGTGAAGAGACGTACGAAATTGTCAAACCCCACGAAACTCGAGCCGAAAATTCCGTCGGTCGGAGTAAAATCTTGAAAAGCCATGATAATGCCGAACATAGGCATGTAAGAAAACAGGATGAGGAAAACGCAAGCCGGAAACATAAGGCCATGATAGGTAAGCTGCGTTTTCAACACATACCGGTTTAAGCTTTTGCGCGGGAGCTGCGCTTGTCTCTGCTTCACGGTTGCACCTCTCTACTTATTCCCCTGTACGGATTCTCGCACTTCTTTTACAATCTGTCGGCCGCCGCTGGACTCCCAGTCTTTTACGAAATCATCGAAAGCATCGATCGGCGCTTCGCCCATAATGATCTTTACATAGGCTTCGAGCTGCTTCGTTTCAAGCACACCCCATTTCTTCTTCATCGTCTCCGTGCCGGTACTATAATATTGCTCCTGCAGGACCAGACCGTTTTTCATATAATCGTTCAGAATACCGCTTGCGCTATCGGGTCCGTACATTTTGTAGGTTATATAGTCGTCTTCGGTGGGATTCGCCATGTAACGCAACACGCCTTCGTAATACATTTCGTTGGAGGGAAACATTTCGCCCACGTCCTTGCCCGCCAGCTTCTCTAGTATTTTCAGGTGATACCCGATGTCCTCGTGGGCAAGCCACGGTTTGACTTGACTGAACTTGGCGGGCATTTCGCCTTTTTCGTTCTTGTGATATTTGAGGATATCTTCCTTGCTGCCATAGGCTTTCTCGAACCAGAGATTGAACATTCGAACAAGCGCTTCGGGATGCTCATACCCTTTGCGAACGACATAATATGTGTCCGGACCCGCAACTCCCATTACCTTGGCGTCGCCTCCGCCGGCACCGAAGATCTTGACGGGTACCCATTCGGCGCCCGTCTCGCGGTGAGAAGCCCCTAGCGGCCAATCGACCGCGTACCAAGGCAGCCAGGCCATGCCTGCTTTGTTGCCGTCGATTGCTTTGGTGAACTGGTTCCAATCATTGGCGCCAAACTCGCGATTGATCAAGCCTTCTTGAAAGGCTTTATTCATAAAGGAAAGCGCGGCTTTCGTTTCCGGCTGCGTGCCGCCGTACACGATTTCCCCTCCGGCATTTTTCACCCAAGACTTGGGATGCGACCCGAAGCTGTCGAACAATCCGATCAACTCATCCAATGTGTTGCTTGTCGTAAAGGCATAAGTGTCGTTCAGCCCGTTGCGATCGGGGTCGTCCTTTGTAAAAGCTCTCATGATCTTTTCCAGATCGTCGAAAGTTTTGGGAACTTCCAACTTCAAATTGTCCAACCAATCTTTGCGCAGCCAAGTGATAACTCCCGCGCTTTCCAGGTACCCCTGCGTAGCGGGCAGCGCGTACAGACTTCCATTGATTCGGGACATATCCATGCAAATGCCGCCGTCGGCGACAACATACTCTTTGGTTTTTGGACTCGCGTATTTTTCGAACGCCTCGGTCAAATCCGCGGCCAAACCCGATTTAACCAGCATTTCGAACTGTTTGCGGTTTACGGACATCAGATCGGGGATTTGACCCGATGCGATCTGCAAATTCAGTTTTTCTTCCAGCTGCGAGCTGCTTACGACGAACATATCTTCGAACTTGATCCCCAACTCGTCCCGATAGGCATCGATCCAAACATTGTCTTCTTCAGTTTGGCCGTCGATTTTCTCGCTGGAAGGGTCGGCCTCCGCGGTTCCCACCGTAAAGATAATATCGGGCTCGTATTTGCCCGTGGCCTCGTTCCAGCCGGGTACGCCCCCCTTGCTTTGGTCGTTGCCCGGCGAAACCGCGCAAGCCGTTAGAGAGAATAGCGACGCGGCTATGATCACGCTTACAAACGAACGTTTCATGGTTATCCTCCTTGTATACTCGTACAGGTCAATCGCTTTGGATTACCTTAATGGTAAGGCGTTTTCGAATCAGGCAGTAGTTACGATTCCTTTGTATTCCTGTCCTTTTCATTGGAAATTTCGGTGGACTATGTTCCGGCGGATCGCTACTCGATCGAAAGGCGATTTCGGTAGTCTTGAGGCGTAATTCCGGTCATCTTCTTGAAGAAACGGCTAAAATACGAAGCATTGTCATAGCCCACGCTGCGCGCGATCTCGTGTATCTTGTATTTGGGATTTGTCAGCATTTCTTTGCAGATCCGGATACGTTCGGCCTTTACGTAATCGGAGAGATTCATGCCAACCTGCTGTTTGAATAAATGGGATAGGTAAGAGGAATTTAAGTACGCGACGTCCGCAAGCCTGATGAGCGATAAATCCTTGTCCATGTTTTGATGGATATATTTAAGTAAGATTCCGATTTCTCTGCTGATTCCATTAGTCGCATGAGAAGGTTTGGGTGCTTTATACTCGGTCGTTTCGGGCAAAAGAATAGAGCAATCCAAATCGCGACACTTTTGCAAAGTTTCTTCGAATTGAATATATTTTGCGTGTAAATTCGCCGCGCTCACGGCCTGCACGGAATAGACGATGTTGACGTACTTTCCTGTCAAACGGTAAAAACTCTCCTGCGTATTTTCGTACATCACAAAGAGAGATTTTAGGATTAGGGCGGCTTCCCCGTAGACTCCGCTAAAATTATTGAACTGTGCCAGCAAGGTAACCTCCGACACCCCTGTCTCCACCATTTCATAAGAGAAATGAGGTTTCAGAAATTCCGCAAGCGAAGCCTCAAGCGCCATCATCGCGAAGGCTCGTCCCGAGACATCTCGCACATCGATAGCCAGCAACGCCATTTCCACCGGACGCGAATAATCCAATGAGCCGTCTACTCTTGCAGCAAGTTCGTCCAAACCGATTTCACCAAATAACAGATGCTGTAGATGGCTGTTTTTTATAGCGCCTTCCCACTTTTGGGACTGCAGTTTTAGTTTTTCCGTCAGGCTGAACAGCTCTTGGTCGCTTACCGCCTCTGCAATCGCTTTTTCCATAGCCTCAAATAAAATCTCGTCACTCTCGCTTTTCAGCACGTAAGCCGTCACCTCGAAGTCGATCGCTCTTTTGGCATACTCGAAGTTGTCATGAGCGGATAACACTATTTTTTTCGTTTTCGGATAATACACCGAAATCGCTTTCAATAAATCCAGACCGGATATAAACGGCATACTGATGTCCGTCAACAAAATATGGAAGCTCCCCCTGGCCATTAAGTCAAGGCATTCATCCGCGGAATAAGCTTTGTATACCTCGACCTTCCCGCCAAAATGTTCGGAAATGGCTTGTTCAAGCCAATCGGTTATGGCCGCTTCATCGTCGACTACGATTATTCGGTACATGCTTCTACACCTCTCGTTTCAGCGCCCTGCAAGCGATAGGGGATCCTAATCTCTACTTGGCATCCTCCGCTGAGGCCATTGGTTACAAACACGCCGCAATCGGTTCCGAATTTGATTTTTAACCGCTTATTGATGTTAAAGATGGCAGAGTCGGATGGGGCGTCCGGAAGTAAAAGTTCTTTCTGGAATTTCCGCAGAAGGTCTTCCTCTATCCCTTTGCCGTTGTCCGAGATGCGGATGATAAGTTCTTGGCCTTCCCGCCTAATCGTTAATGCAACCTGCAGGCTTTCGCGTTTGTACCCGATACCGTACATAAAAATGTTTTCTACGAAGGGTTGCAAAATCAACCGCGGCACCTCTACGCGCAAAATGGAAAGATTTTCGACATGCACTGCAATGGATACTCTGGAGCCGTAACGTTTTTTCATAATGTTCATGTACGCTTCCGTGTGCAGCATTTCTTCCTCCAACAGCACGTCGCCGCGCGAATTTTTGGTCAGAAATTTATAGTACCGACTCAACCCGATCGAGAATTCCTCCGCGTTCTCGTTGTCGCCCTCTTTGATCATGCGATGCAAAACATAAAAGCTGTTGTATAAAAAGTGCGGGTTGATTTGCGATTGCAATTGCCGGTAAATCGCGCGTTGCGCATAGATCTCTTTGATGTAGTTTTCGGTAATCAAGTCGCTTAGCCTCGCGGACATGGTGTTGAAGTTCCCGTACAGATAGGAAATTTCATCCTTGCTCTTGCGTTCCAGCCGCGTAGAAAAATCTCCTTTCTCTATTTGCTTAAATCCGTCTATCAAGATCCGAATCGGCCTTTTAATAAGCTTCCCGACCACGAGAAAGTAAGAAGCAATCGACGCCACCGTACAAAAAAGCACGATAAACATAAGGGTATAAAAACGTTCTAAAAAGGAAAACAGGCTAGAGGTAGGCACGATGCTATAAACGGTAAAATCGCCCAGTGAAGAGGAGGTTTGAATCAATAAGTTTTGGGGAACGTCCGTATTCTGATTAGCAAAGCCGGATTGTATCAATTCCCTAGCAACCTCGCTCGCCGTATCGTACAAGTACGTTTCCTCGTTGCCATGGAAAGCAAAGAGGATTTCTTCCTTCGCAAAGCTCTTCCGTGTTTCCACAAGCCTCCATAATTTCTGCTTATCGATTTCCGCCGCTAAATTCACTGCCGCATCTTCCGAATAGCCGCTTTTTGATGCAATAAACATTCTCCCGTCCCACTCCACGACGCGCTTGTAGTCATGATAGAAAGACCTGATCTTATTATCCTCTTCCGCATTGAAGTCTTCCAAGCCGTTCTTAGCCGAAAAGCGCCGGTTAACGGATGGGATATTCGCCCAAATATCGGAAAAGAGCAGGCTGGTATCGACCGTATTCTGGAATCTTTCCCGGAAGCGATTGATCGCGGAGATTCCGCTGTAATCGATCCCGCCGGGATGGCTAGCGTTAAGTTCATTCCAGTCGCTCATGTTGGATATCTTGAACAATTGTTGCTTGACGTAATCGATATCGCTCTCCGCCGCTTTCACCAACTCGCTCTGATTTTGCCGGATGGATTCCATTGCATTGATTTTTAATGAAGACATGCTTTGATAAAAAAAGAGCAGCATACCGATGACTACCGGTATATTTACCAACAGCAGGATCACGATCAATTTAGCAAAAAAAGAGCTTCGAAGCTTATTCATTCGGTGTCATCCCCCCCTAAAACTACCTGTTCCTCCTTGCTTCTATAAAAATGACCTCCCATCGCGGGAGGTCATTTTCGCTTAGTTGCTTTTGCTCTTGAGAAGCTCGTCGCGTTTCTGATCGATCTTCTTCATGAATTCTTCCGCCGTCATTTTCCCGCCGGACACCAAGGACTGCAGCGACATCATCTCGCTAGTCAGCTCGGCTGGGTAGACGTTGTCCGGCCAGAAAATCGTGCTCGGTTCGTTAGCCATATCCTGCATCGTCTTGACTAACGGATCGGATACGTATTCGTTCACGTCGACGTCGTTAACTACGGTAATCCGCGCTTCGCCCGACTTGATCTTGTTGATTTGTTCTTCTTTGCTCATCAGGAACTTGACGAATTCGGCCGCTTCTTTGGCGTGCTCGGAGTAATTCGTCACGACGAACGCCGCGCCGACGCCGCCGGGACCGCCATCGTGGATTTTGACGTCCTCGCTGAAATCCGGGATTTTCATAAAGCCGACGTTATCGCCCATCTCATCGCTGAAGTTCGTGATGTCCGAGTTGGCCCCCACGCTCATGCCCAGCTGGCCTTGGATGAACAATTGGCGAATGGAATCGTCCGCAATGACCAAATCTTTGTCGAAGAGCTCATGCCAGCCCTTCATCACGTTCACCAGCTTCGGATCGGAGAAGTTAGACGTGCCTTTGACCAAGCTGTCCAGACCCGGGATATCTACCGTCTGTGCGATCCAGTAATCGGGTACATGGAGGAAGCTGTCTTTGAACAAGCCAAGCGGCGTCACGTTTTGCGCTTTGATCTTCTCGAGCATGGCCACGAATTGCTGGAAGTTTTTCGGACGCTGCGCGACCGGATCGACTCCCGCCTCGGCAAAGATCTTTTTGTTGTACGCCAGGAGGAAGGTGCCGTCCGTCCCGAACGGAACGCCGTAGGCTTTGCCGTCGTTCGTGAAGTCTTCCGTGGTAGCACTCCAACCGACGATTCGAGCTCTTTCTTCGGCCGTGAAGTACGGATCCATCGGCTCCAAAAATTGTTTAAAGCGGAGCATGTACGAACCGGACCAGAGTACGGTCAGGTCGGGGCCGTTCTTGGCGATGCTGGCCGTTTGGAACTTGGCAAACAGCTCGTCTCCCGATGGAACGTCCTGCACGTCGACTCTGACGTTCGGGTGCAGCTTTTGATAACGTTCCACCGCCTGGGAAATATAGAAGTCTTCCTTTTTCTTGGCTTTGTTATTTTCGTCGATGGTGGCAAACCCCGAATTCCAGAAAACAAGATCGACTTTCTTGTCACCTTTGGAAGAAGCGCTTTCATTTGTGCCGCTGCTGCATGCGTTAAGGAAAAGTGCCGTTACCATGATTAATGTTGCAGTTACAACCGACCCTTTTCTCAATTGCATGGAAAGCTTCCCTCTTTCGTTAATGGATGTCTTGAAGCCTAGTTTAGAAGCTTTCCTTAAGCAATTGAATCTCCTAAGCCAACTATTTGATTTACCACTTTATAACTATGGCAGTTCGGACTTATCATTTTATAGTGCGGACTTGACATTTTTTAACGCGATTCCGTTTCCGATTCCGTTTCCGCGTAATACGACGGAGCGATTCCCTTGATTTTCTTGAACATCCGGGTAAACGAGCTGAGATTCAAATAGCCCAGCTTATCGGAAATTTCGGTTAAAGTCATTCCGCTTCGGATCATCGTTTCGGCTTGCTCCACTTTGGCCGTCAATACGGCGTTGCTGAACGAGATTCCCTTCTCTTCCTTATAAATTCGGCTGAGATAAACCGGGCTTATTTTCAGATGCGCGGCTATCCCATTTAAACTGATATCCTCGAAGCGATGCTCCTGAATGAATAACTCCGTAGCATCGACGAACTTCTTTCTCTCATGGCCGCTCTTCTCCCTGGCTATCGGATCCTGCAACACCTGGATCGCACTGCTCAGCAAATGAACGGCTTGAGATAACGAAACGCAGTTCAGCAGCTCGGTTCTTTGGAATTGCCCTTCCGGAAGACTTCTTCCCGTCATTTCGGATATCTGTTTCAGTTGGAATAAAACGTCTTCAAGAACATTGTACGTTAACGTCGGTTTGGGATACGGCGGACCAATGACCCGTTTCAAGTCGGCCAGTTGGTCTTCCGCCTGCTCGAATAGATAACCCGAAAGCTTGTTCATTATCGACTTTTTCCAAACGAACATAGCATCGGAAAGCGTGGATTCGGGCGGTTCCCCTTGGAACAAATGATCGTCTTCGCGATAATATTTAAGGCTTAGCAGTTCCCCAGCCATACGGTCGTACTCTATCCAGTCCCTCCAATCCGTAAATCGATCGCTAACCGCGATGGATAGGGAGTGGCCGAGATACTGCGACACGGAGTCGATCAACAGCTCCGGGTCGATCTCAATGCCGTTACCGCTGCGCAACAGAACATGCCAGCGGTTGTCTTTGATGTTCTCCACGAACCCGATTAGCTTCCCTCGGTAAAGCTCCGCGGCCATATGATCGATCGAATGGCCGATTTTCACGACTTCCTGGGAAGTAAGCATCGAATCGCTCCGGGAAACGTCCAAGGCCACAGCCCATGCCTGATATTGTCCCTCTTCGAGAAAATATTTAAACTCCCCTAGTCTCTCCGCGAAGTCTTCCGTCTCAGCGCCGTTATACAATCCGTGCAACCAATCTCTTAACAGACCCGCTTTGCGAATGGATCTCGAACCCGTCTCCGATGCCGCTTCCTCTTGAGGGTAAGACATTTTGGTTTTCATCTTGTCCGTTAATTGCTTCAGTATCCGCTGAAGCTCTTCGATTTCCATCGTCGATTTCACGATGAAATCATGAACGCCAAGACGCAACGATTGGCGAACCGTTTCGAAATCTTGATTGCAGGTAAGAATAATAAACTCTCCGCGAGGATTAAGCGGTTTGACCTTCTCTATAAAATCCAGCCCGTTCATCTTCGGAAGCAAAATATCCACGAGCGCGATTTCAGGTAAAAACTTCTCGTACAACTCTACGGCCTCGGCTCCGTCCCTTGCTTCGCAGACCACCTCAAGTCCCAATTCCGACCAAGGGATCAACGATTTGATTCCCATTCTAACGAGCATATCGTCTTCTATAATCATTACTTTCATTCGGATTCTCCTCCAATATGATCGATATAAGGAAAAGTCAGCGCGACGGTCGTTCCCTTGCCTAGCTCGCTTCGAATTTCGATGCCGTAATGCGCGCCGTACTCCAATTGCAAGCGCCGGTGCACATTTTTCAAGCCGATACCCGATATTCTTTCCTCGTCCCTTGTCCCAACCGGGTCATCAAGCAGCATTCCGGCAATCGCGGCTTCCTCGATACCGGCTCCGTTATCTATGACTTCCAACCGAAGCCGCCCCTCTTCCGCGAAGCACGACAGCGTTAATCGCGGCGTTATCCCGTCAAGATCGGCAAATCCGTGCAATATGGCGTTTTCGACGATCGGCTGCAGCGTAAGCTTCAGAATTCTCGCGTTCCGGACTTCCTGCGGCACATTCCATATCGTTTCGATTTTCATGAAAATGCGTTTTTCCTGAAAAGCGATATAGCTCCTTACATAATCCATTTCTTCTCCGACGGTGCTCCAAATCGTGAGCGATTTGCTTAACGTATAGTTGAGCATGCTGCTTAGATTGACAAGGGTCTGGGCAATCGTCTTCTCACCCTTCATTTCCGCCATCCAGCGGATCGAGTTGATCGAATTATGCAAGAAGTGGGGTTTAATTTGCGAGAGCAACAGGTTCAATTCCAGGTTCGACTTTTCCCGTTCATCCGTTTGGATTCGCTCGATCTGTTCATTGATCCGGCTTACCATCTGTTGAATGCCCGAAAACAAAATTTCGATCTCTTCCAATCCCTTGTACTGGAATTGCCAAGGTATACTATGCCCTTGCACGGGTTCGTTAAAGCGGATTTTGCGTACCGTCTTGGATAAATTCAAGATCGGAACCATCGCTTTTCTCGTGAAAATATACAGGATGAGCGAAATTAATACAATGGAGGCTACCGTTACGGTCAGCGTATGATTCCACAATTGTTTAGTCGGACTGGCCAGAGATTCCTCGGGCGTTAAAGCAATTAGATACCATCTAAGAAAAGGGATATTCTGGATGGAACAGAAGTAATTTTGCCCGTTCCACTTGATATGAAAGCTTTCGTATTCTCCCCCGTTATTTTTAGCTTTGGAAATCGCGTTTTTCGATAATTTCTGTAGAGGAGAGCCGTTGTCTTCGCTCGAAATAAGCAATTCTCCGTCTTCCTGGCTAATGAAAGCAAGCGTAGAACCGTTTAGTTGGATTTTGCGCAGTAGCCGTTGAAATAAGCTATCGTTCACCACTACGTTCAAGAGGCCAAGAGCCTGATTTCCCTGCACGATATTTTTCGTAAAATATAAGGCGTTATGATCGCTGGAAAGATCGTGGAGATTGGCGCCGACGTTACGATATAAGATGTTATTGTCATAAGGAACCCTTTCTTCGGGCCAATTAAACCCGCGCAACACTTGTTTGAACCTCTCGACTTCCGTATCGTGCAGGGCGCTGTTGCTGAACACTTCCCCTTGATCGGTCAAGATCTGTACGTATAAAGGCACTCTCAACCGATAGGCCGCGGTAAAGGACTTGAGGCGGTCCATAACGGCTTGGCTGCTGATAGAGGCGTTGGTGTCCCGATTCAGCAATCTCTGCAATTCGTGGTCCTGCGACAGAGTGCGAAGATAATCCTCGATATGATTCACGTAAAAATCCAAGCTGATGGAGAGCGATTCCATGTTGCTGGATACCGATTTATCGTACAACGTCTCCACTTGTTTAACCGCTCCCTTGCCCAACATATAACCTTGGATAAGGACCGGAATAATGATAATGCTCATGAGAAGGAGAATGAGCGTGATCAAGTTCATTCTGCGCTTCATCCTAATCATCTAACAAACCTCCCTCGTGCACACTCATTCTTGCGATCCCATGATTATACCTCAATAAAAAAAGGGCGTTCTGTTTTTTTCTTCAGAACGATCCGGAAATATTTCACTTCGTTTTTGTTGATGTTTCATTAATTTGCAAGCGCTATTCGAAAGCCAAGATCATCCGTCTTGAAATCGGGCATGCTTTTCCTTGAGTCGAGCTATCGGAGCTTTCTTGATACCATGCAATCTTATCCATTTCTTTATACCGGTATCCCTTTGTTCCCGCTTTGCACGCATACTGCCATTCCGCGTCCGAAAGTCACCTCTCTGTCCTTTCCTCTTCCAGGGTCCGATAAGTCTGAAATCCAGGTTCCCCGCCGGATTAGGGAAAACGAGCATACCAAAAAAACCGATCATAGATCGGTTTTGTGAAAAAACAATTGCGGAAGCTTGGCTTTGAGGGAACCGTGAACGAGCGGCTCCATATCAAAGGAAGTATCGAGCGGATCGTCGAGCAACTTGCCCATAATCTTCATGGCACTTTTACCGAATGTATCTGAAACGACGTTGCCGATCCGATAGAATCCATGCAGACATCTTTGC
Organism: Cohnella sp. LGH; assembly: GCF_017671885.1. Lineage (NCBI taxonomy): Bacteria > Bacillati > Bacillota > Bacilli > Caryophanales > Paenibacillaceae > Cohnella > Cohnella sp. LGH. Next base: position 6,841,619 of record NZ_CP072117.1, on the reverse strand, counting down.
AGTCATGCCCATAAAGCCACTGTGATAGCTCCTTCAGCCCTTGGGTAGAGGTTGAAAAGCGATGGCGTTTGTAAGTGCTGACTTCTTTGCTGTTCGTCGAAGCGATACACGTGACCACAAAGGTTTTGTGAACGTCAATGCCGCAACAGACGGGATAGACGATTTTTAAGCCTAATTTTGTCTATGATCAGCTCAAGCAACACTGCTTACGGAACGGCGCCCTCTTTCGTTTCCATTCGAATCGGCGCACGGACAGATTCGCTTTTCTTCTCCATGCTGATCCACACGAGTCCGGCTGCCATGAAGACCGCTCCGACGATTTGCCAGCCTGAAATCGATTCGTCGAAGAACAACAGCCCGGCCACGACAGCCGTCGCGGGCACGACGTAGCGGAAGAAGTTCGAGCGCGCCGCGCCGATCTTGAACATGCTGGCATTCCAGACGACAAATGCAACAATCGTGCAAACGACCACATTGTAGACCAGCGTCGCATAATGCTCCGCTCCAAGCCCGCTCCAATCGACCTTGCCCCAGCTTCCCAGCGTAAACGGAAGCATAAACAGGCTGCCGAACAGGATAAACCATGCGCTTACGCGCAAAGGAGAGTAGCGTTTCATCAGCGGCATGCAGCTTAGGTTAAACAACGCGCCGACCACGCTGACTCCAAACGCAAGCAAGTTGCCGATCATATGGTCGGAGGACAGGTTAAAGCCTTCCTTGCCGCCCAGAATGATGAAGGTGACGCCGACAATCGCCGCGGCTCCCCCGACCGCCAAACGCCGGGTGAAGCTCTCCTTCACGAACAACGGCGCGAATAATGCGGCGAAAATCGGCCAAGGAGCTACGTTCAGCAGCGAAGCGTTCGCCAGCGTCGTATATTTGATCGAATACATGACGGCGATTTCCAGGCCCGTCACCCCAATCAAGCCGATCGCGGCGAGCTGAAGCACGACCTTCCACGGCAGGCCGACGCTGCCTTCCTTCCATTTCAGCAGCAGAAAAAAGAACGGCACAGCCAAGCCGAACCGCAAAAAGGTGAACAGGACCGGCTCGAAGGTTTCGAGCGCGTTCCGGGAAACCCCGAAATTCGCTCCCCATATCGCAGCCACCGCAATAAGCCCTGCATAATACTTCAAATTTTTATTCATCCGGTACAAGTCGTCTCCGTTCTCCCGCCAACGCGTCATGATGCGCAAGAAAGGCGTTCTAGCTCTGCGGCTAGTCTCCGCCTTCCTCGTTCCGCATCGATTGTATCATATTCGGGGGCGCAACGGATCAATCCAATTCGAAATCGGCCAATCCCACCGGCAGCGGAGCCGGAGTCTCGCAAGTGCTCTTCATTTGGTAGTGCGCGCCTTGTTCGGATGCGTCGTGAAAGCCATGCATCGCCTCCAGCACATGGAAGGCCAACTCCCCGCTCGCGCGATGCTTGCGGCCGGACAGAATCGCCTTGGCCATGTCCGCGGCGCCGACGCCGCGAGCATTGTCGGCTTTGCCGTGCGTCAGCGGAATGTCGGCCCATTCCCTGGCTCCCGCCTGCCAGATGCGGACTTCGCCTCCGAAGCCGTTCGGGTCCGGTACGAGCAGCGTGCCTTCGCTTCCGTACACCTCAATGCGAGGCAAGGTCGAACCGCCCATCGTATCGAAGCTCGTTAACAGCGTGCCGATCGGCCCCGCCGCGAAGTCCATAATGCCGGCGATATGCGTCGGCACCTCCACCTTCACCTTCTGTCCGTACTTCGGTTGGCTCGTAATCGTCCGCTCCGGATACGAGATGCGAGCCGAGCCGGTCACTCGCGAGATCGGTCCCAGCATCGCGATCAGGGCGGTCAAATAGTACGGGCCCATGTCGAACATCGGCCCGCCGCCCTTCTGATAATAAAACTCCGGCGCGGGATGCCAGCTCTCGTGTCCGCCGCACGTCATAAACGCCGTCGCGCCGATCGGCGTGCCGATTCGTCCGTCCCGAATCAGCTTGATCGCCGTCTGAATGCCCCCTCCGAGAAACGTATCCGGAGCGCTGCCGACGAGCAGCCCTTTGCTTGCGGCCAGCTCCAGCACCTTGCTTCCCTCTTCGCGGCTCACCGCCAGAGGCTTCTCCACATAGACGTGCTTGCCGGCCTCCAGCGCTTGCAAGCATACAGAGGCATGCGCAGCCGGAATCGTCAGGTTGATGACCATCTGGATATCGGGATCGGCCAGAAGCTCCTCGACCGAGCAGCCGCGAACTCCGTACTCCGCCGCGCGAGCCTTCGCTCTCTCCACATCCAGGTCGGCGCATGCGACAACCTCCATCGCTTCAAACCTTTTACCGTTTTGAAAATAGATGCCGCTAATGTTGCCCGTACCGATGATGCCGACTTTTATTTTATCCACGCTGACTCCTCATTCCCGCTATTAAAGTTGATTATCCTGCATGCCTGTATAGGCTTGAGCCGACTCGGTACTCGCAGGGGCTGCGGCCTTGCCTTCCGCGCACCATATAAAGCCTCTGCGCATCAGTTCCTTGACGACTGGAATTTCCATAATGTCCGCTTGATGTCCGAGCGAATTGTAATAGATACGTCCATGTCCCCAGCGCTTCGTCCAGATGACCGGCATATCGACCGCTTTGTTAGGCGAATGCGGACCCGGAGCTACCGGGAAACGCGTCGTAGCCAGCACCTCGTTAGCCGGATCGACATGCAGATAGTACTGCTCCGTCGACACTGTGAAATCCTCGATCCCTGCGATCAGCGGACTAGACCCCGCCTTGATTTCCACCGTATACTCTGTGCCGTCGTTGCCCGGATGCGCGATCCACTGCCCTCCGGTCATGAACTGCCAGTCGGTATTGTCGCGGAACGCGTCGCACATGCCGCCATGGCAACCGGCAAGACCCACGCCGCTCTGCACGGCGGCGGAGACGTTGTTCACCCACTCCTGCTCGATGCGCCCCATCGTCCACACCGGAATAATCAGATCAAGCCCCTTCAGCTTCTCTCCGTCGGCGAAAGCTTCCAGCGTATCCGATACCTCAACCTCGAACCCTTCTTCCACCAACTGACCGCGAAAAATTTCCGCAACCTCCTTCGGCTGGTGACCGTCCCAGCCTCCCCAAACGATCAATGCTTTTTTCATCCGTCTTCCTCCCCATTTGTTAATTGCCGCTCGATTGGCGGATAATGAGCTCGGTTCTCAGCTTCTCGCGAATCGGCTCTGCCGAAGCGTCGTTTCTGTCTCGCTCCGCAAGCTGCTTCAGCAAGCGATCCGCCGCCAGTCTGCCCATCTCGTAAAACGGAACTTTAACCGTCGTCAGCGCTGGCTCGGTGAAGCTCGCCGCGTCGGAATTGTCATAGGCGACGATCTTCAGATCGTCCGGCAGGCGGCAGCCCAGCTCCCTCAGCCCCTGCATCAGACCGATCGCCATCCGGTCGTTGCTGACAAAGACGGCGTCTAGCCGAGCTAGATCGCGATATACTTGGCTGGCCGCCTTCTTCCCGCTCGTGCGGCTGTAATTGCCCTGGTAGACCCGCGTATCGTCTTCGGCAATGCCGGCCTCCTTCAGCGCCTTCCGGTATCCCGCCATTCTGTCCTCGCTATTCGAATACTGAGGCGCCCCGTTCAGGAAGCCGATTTTTCTGTATCCGCGCTCGATCAGATGCTTAACCGCGTCATAGCTTCCCTGCTCGTGATCCGCGGCCACGATGCTTAACTGCGGATGATCGAATCTTTGATCCATGACGCAATACGGCAGCCGCTCGTCCGCGAGCCGGTGAACGGCCGTCTTCTCCGTTTCTAAAGCGCTGGAGCCGAGGATGATGCAGGCGTCGACCCGCTGCGTCCGATACAAAGAGACGTAATCGTATACAACGGTTGGATCCCGGAACAGCAGCAGCAGCCCGTAACCGCCGGAGTGAACCGCTTCCCCGATACCTCCAAGCAGCTCGGAAAAATAATACGTCGAGAACAGATGAACCTTCGGCACGTGGGGCAGCACAACGCCAAGGTTGCCGCTTCGCCCTCTTGCGAAGCTCGAAGCTACCGCGTTCAATTCGTAATTCAACTGCTTGGCCGCCTGCAGCACCCGCTGTCTGGTCGACTCCTTCATCGGCCCGATTCCGTTAAGCACCCGGGATACGGTCGCTTCCGACACCCCGGCCAGCTTGGCGACTTCTTTACGGTTCGTCACAGTCATCTTCCTGTCTGAATGCCATAATGTACACGCGTACATTATGGCATGGCAAAATGAAGCCGTCAAGCGGAATTCGCAAGACGGCATCGTTCGGCAAGGATGGCAAATGGCTGGGAACAATCGTTAGAGACGAATGTCCGAGGACGTGATGATCTGGTCGATAACGCCGTATTCCAGCGCTTCTTCGGCGGTCATATAGTAATCTCGCTCCATATCCTTCTCGATTCGCTCGAGCGGCTGGCCGGTGCGATCCGCAAAAATCCGGTTCAGCTTATCTCTAGTCCGCAATATTTTTTGGGCTGTGATCGCAATGTCGCTCGCCTGCCCCTGCGCTCCGCCGCTTGGCTGGTGAATCATAATCTCGCTGCTGGGAAGCGCGAACCTCTTGCCCTTGGTGCCGGCCAGCAGCAGGAACGCTCCCGCGGAGGCGGCCATCCCCATGCAGATTGTATGAACCTCCGGCTTAATGTAGCGCATCGTGTCATACATGGCGAATGCGGACGAGACGGAACCGCCCGGCGAGTTGATATACATGCTGATTTCTTTGTCCGGATCTTCCGCTGCGAGAAACAGCAACTGGGCGACGACGCTGTTGGCGACCTGATCGTCGATCGCCGAGCCTAAGAAGATGATGCGATCCTTCAGCAGGCGAGAGTAGATGTCGTAGCTTCTCTCCCCGCGGTTCGTCTGCTCCACGACGTACGGCACATAATTCGTCATTTGTTCATTCCTCCGTTTTTCTTGTATTCGATAATCGCCGTTCACCCCCGTAGACGAACGAACGCCCCGGAAAGATACGGGCGGCCCGCCGGTCCGCCTTTGCTGCGCCGAAAAAATCGAATACACTGTAGAGAGGAAGTTCTAAAAGTCCAATTTCGAAGCCGATGTGCGTATCTTTTCGCACGCTTCATTCGTTTACGATAGCAGGACGAAATTTGCCCTAGAACGAGGAGGGAACGCCATGCATGCGAACCGAACCGCAAATGCGCCCCAGACGGAGGCGCATCCGACGCTAGACGTAGCCCGGCTTCACGCCGCGCTGCGCAAATATTGCTTGTCCCTGGCCGAATCCGCTTGGGAGGCGGAGGACCTGGCTCAAGACGCCTGGCTTAAGGCGCTTGGCGGCGCCCGCTTCGAGGAACATCCGAATCCCGAAGCCTACTTGCTGCGAATCGCGAAGAACGCTTGGGTCGATCGCGCCCGCCGCAGCGCCAAGCTGTCGCGCATTCTGCGAGCCGAGCGTTCGCCAGAAGAGAAGGAAGCTTATGGCGACTCTCTGGAAATCGAGGCGGCTTTCCGCGCACTGATCGCACAGTTGCCCCCCTTGCAAAGAGCGACGTTCCTGCTGCGGGATGTACTCGGCTATTCAAGCGCGGAGACGGGCGCTATGCTTGGCGTGACGGAAGGAGCGGCCAAAGCCGCCCTGCATCGGGCCAGACTGGGCCTGCCGCGCGTCCGGGACAATCTAGAGAACGGCGCGGAGGCGCAGGCCGACGATCCGTCCGGCTTGGACGCCTACGTTCGGGCGCTTGCGGCCGCGTACGATTCCGGCGACGCGGAAACGATGTTGACCTTGTTCCGCGCAATCGACTCCGAGCCGGCCGCGGCGATCGGCATGCTGCATTCGCGACGGCTCCGTGCGGCCGTCTCGCGCCAAGCGAGCGTACTGCACAGCAACGAATCTCGCCCGACTATGCTGCTCGCCGCTTAAAGAAGGTCGGTTTGTCCATGCGCTCCGGCGCTTACCCGCATACACTATGGCGAGGTGAGCGCCATGTCGCAAAAAAACGGAGCGGTCGTCTGGTTTGTCGGGCTGTCCGGCTCGGGCAAATCGACAATCGGCAGAATCGTGGAGAGGCGGCTGCAGCAGAACGGCATTCCGCACGCCGTTCTGGACGGGAATGGGAAATGACGCTGGCCCGTCCGGACCACGGATTCGATTGCATTTTCTGCCATTACTGGTTCGGACCTCACGCCCGCTCCGCCCGCCCCTACGAATATGCGACGTTGATGCGGTATCCCGTCGAAGCGGTTTTATCCTACTACTTTTACATCGCACATCATCCTCCCCACTGGCTCAATCCTTTCGTGCTCCAGATGCCGATGAAGGATTTTTTTCAGCTTCCGGACAACATTATGGATGCCTTTTTCCGGAATTATCAGTCCAATTACATGCTGGCCGCCCTCCCGTCTCATGGAAGAATACGCTTAAGATCGTGACCGAGCATTATCCGATCGTCGGAGTTACCGAGCTGTATCACGAGTCGGTTTACTTGCTGAAAAATAGATATGGCTGGAAGTCCGCGGAAGTATTCAGGGTGAATGCGACGCCGAACCGACCAACAATCGAGCAAATCGATCCCGAGGTTATCGCGCTGATCGAGAGCTTGGTCGAACATGATTTGCGGCTGTACAGGTTTGTTAGAAAGCGGCTGGAAAAGGAAATTGAGCGTCTGCCCCATTGGAAAAAGAAGCAGCTCGAACTTTTCAAGCGGGAAGGACGACTGGACTAGCCTTCTTCCTGCAAGCGGGACTTGCGGAACTGTGGCTTCCTCCTTATGATGAGGGTGAACGACAACGAACGAAAGAAGAGGAACTATGACGATCCGTTCGCTTGACGAGCTTATGCCCACGGTTAATTTCGCCAGCAGGGCGACGGCTACCGCCGCTTCCAAGTGGGGAAGAAGAATTATTCCCGACAACCAGCTTTTCTACGTCGTGTCCGGTTATGCCGAGCTGTCCGTCGGAGAAAAAACATACGGGATTCGGAGCGGAGAGTGCGTGCACTTCGGGCCGGAATGCCCTCACGAGCTGTATGCGACGGAACGCACCGATTACTACAGCATCCACTTTCACTGGAGGCACGAATCGACGGCTCCGGTCCATCCGGGGCTGTCGATCCGTTATGCCGGCCAGGACGAGCCTTGCGGACAACCGGCCGTTCCCTCGCCGAGCATTCCGCCTTACGGCTCCGTAGCGTTCCCTTCCCATTTTACGGTCTCGGGACTGGAGCCGGTCCTGACCAAGATCGTGAAGGAATACGAGCTGGAGCAGCCTGGATACGGAACCGCGCTTAGAGGTCTCATGACCCAGGCGGTAACGTATATTTTCCGCCAGCTGCTGGACCTTCGCTCCGCATCCTCCACTTCCTTAAACAAGATCGAGCCCGCCATTGCGGCGATGCAGCTGGAACCGGGCCGCAATTGGACAGTGGCCGAGCTTGCGACGATGTGCGGCTATCACCCGATCCATTTCTCCAAGCTGTTTAAGGAGGAATTCGGCCTGCTCCCTAAGCAGTACATCATCGGCGAGCGGATCAAGCAGGCGAAGCGAGCGCTCCTGCACGGCGAGAAAATCGATTCGCTGGCCGAACGGCTCGGCTTTACGAGCATTCACTATTTCAGCCACCAGTTCAAGAAGTTTACCGGGCTGACCCCGACGGAATTTCGGATGCAGGGCAAGGACGCTTAGCGGCCAACCGCCATTCGGCGCTCCTCATTCCGTCTAAAGAACCGTCCTATTCCTTCTTCTGCACGACCGGCATCATCATGCCGTCCTCCATGCCCATCATGCGGACGCTGTCGCCTTCCCCGCTAGCCTCGGACAGGAACACCTCGGTACCGAAGACAGGCTCCGCGTACGGCAGATGAGTGCGGCCGCGCGCCAGAATCTGCCTGTAGTTGCCCGATTCTCCCTCGTAGCCGTCATGATCCCAAGGAACCCAGGAACGGGCGTTGCAATAGTGGCATACATAGGAACGGCGAAACCGATCCGCCGTGCGATTCGGATGCGAGCGGTGCAGCAGATGCGAATGAAAAAACAGCACGTCGCCTGGCCGCAGCGGCACCGGAATCGGCGGCGGGTACTTCGCCACCACCCGCGACAGCGTATTCGCCTCGTCGTCGAGATGGCTGACATTCTCCACGGCGTGCAGATCCTTGAACGCATCGACGGCGTGAACGCTGCCCGAATTGTACCCTTCAGGGGGATAGATCGGCTCGTGATTCGAGCCGGGAACGACCCACAGGCAGCCGTTCTCCTCGTCGGCGTCCTCCAAGGCGATCCAGGCGCCCAGCATCGTGTCCGGATGCGTCTTGATGTAGTACGAATCCTGATGCCAGCCTTGCCCTCCCCGTCCAGAAGGATTCAGGAACATCATCGATTGCAGAGCATAGACATCCGGCCCGATCAACGCTTCGGTCACGTCGAGAATGCGCGGGTGCAGCAATCCTCGCTCGGCGGCGGCGTCCCGTCTCGAAACCATATGAACCCGAGTCTGCTCGGAGAACTCCCGCTTCAGCGGATCGTCGTCCCGCGCGGCGCTCCCGTCCGTCTTCGCCGGACCAAGCCGCGTGCGTTCTGCCAAATCGTACAGCTCCGCGATGTCTTCTTTTGACAATAAATCTCTCACGATCAAATAGCCGTTGCGTTGATAATGAACGTAATCGTCCACGCTGACCAAATATCGATTATCGTGCTCGCGTGACTTCGGCGTATAAGGAATCCCCATTTTCCCAAACCTCCATGATCGTCGTTGCCTTTATTGTGCAATAAGGCTAACGGTCTCCTCAATGGACGGAACCTCGATTACGGGGTATTTATTTGATCTGTTCGTTCACGAGCACATGCCGGTTGGAGGATAGCGAAGCAACCGTGTCGGGAGCCGGCAGCGCATGCTGGGCAAGGGAGCTCTCGCAGCGTGCAATGTAGGCGGAAGCGGTCATTCCTCGAAGCCGCTTGTACATTTTGGAGAAATGATGCTCGTCTCGAAAACCGACCCGGTAAGCGATCTGCTTGACCGTCCACCGTCCGCTCTGCATCAGCAGCTCCGCCCGCCGCAATCTCCGCTCGAGCAGAGCTCGTTTCGGCGACATGCCGACGGAAGCGACGAACATGCGGGTGAAATGCTCGTGGGACCAGCCCGACTGCCGGGCGATCTCCTCGATCGTAATAGACTCTTCGAGATGATCTTCCATATACGTTAACGCCTGCGAAATCGGAAGCGGAAGCGGCCGGGCCAGCTCCTCCAGCGCATTGTCCGCGGAAGCGCACAGCTCCTCCAATGCCGACGACAGCAAGGCGGACAGCCTCCGCTTCCAATAAGCGAGCTGGAAATCGGCGATTCTTACCATCTGCCCAAGCAACGCCGGCAGCAAGCTATTGCCGCTGACCGGAAGATAAGGAGATCCGAAGAGAAGCGAATCGAAACGAGCGTCGCCCCGCCGAAGTTCCTCGTAATCGAAGTGGACGAACAGATGCCGAACGTTCTTATTCGGATCGAAGCGATAGCGATGTCCCTCGCCCGGCCTGGTAAAAATAAAGCAAGGCTTGTCCAGCTTATACGTTTCCTCGTCCGTTTCGTAGATCGTCGACGAGCCGTCCGGGAAGTAGACGAGTTCGTAGTCGGTTAGCCGTCTTTCTCCGAGAGTCGCTCCCGCCGCGGCCCACACATCCCCTACGCTGTGGACGAACGGCCAAGCGCGCAGCATGCTCGCTTGGCACTCCCGAAATTCCTCTCCGTCTCCATTTCTGTCCGTCATCCCGTTCGCGCCCCTTCTTTCTCTCTATTTTCCTCTATCGTAAGGAATGCAAGCCGTTTTCGCAACGTCAAGAGCCCTCCGTCCCAAGCGGGAGGAGGGCTCTTGCCTTCGATCAGCTAGCGCCGACGGAAGAATATACGACCGGGAAATGCTGTCCTTGCAAAATATCGCCTTTGTTTACGCCGACGTAAGATAGCATGACATGGTCGCTGGACGGCACATATCGCGTATGGCCCGGCATGTAGTGTACGGCGATCGCCCGGCGTTTATGTTCCGAGCGATTGTTAGGGCTGCCGTGCCAGGTAAGGCTGTGATGGTAGCCGACCTGACCTTTCTTGATCTCGAACGGCACGGCTTTAACCTCGGCCCCTTCCGGAAGCAGCTCCGGGCGGCGATGATAAGGCATGAATTCCTTATCGCTGGCCAAATACTTCTGATGATCTCCCCATTTATGGCTGCCCGGCACCATCCACATGCAGCCGTTCTCGACGACGGCGTCGTCAAGCGCGACCCAGGCGCTGACGAGATCGGCCGGCTGGATGATCGGCCAGAGCGGATGGTCCTGATGCCATGCGGTCGGTCCTCCCGTCACCGGCGGCTTGTACTGGATCTGGTCGTGCCAGATGCGCACCGTATCGGTGTTGCACAGCTGGGCGATCTCCTCGACGATCGTCTTGTTCGCGGCATGCTGGAAGAACACATCGCTGGCCATCCAAATATTGACGATCTGAATGACTTTCTCGTTCACGATCATTTTCATTCCGTCGTAGGGAGTCGCTCCCTCTGCTCCGTCGGTCAGCATATTGTGGGCCAGCACGGGTTTTTGTACCGATTTCCCCGCCATTACCAGCTCCAGCTCTTCGCGAAGCGCCTCCACCTCGTCGTCGTTCAACACGACTCCGCCCTTGAGAAAACCGTTGCGCTCGAATTCGGCCAATTGGCTATCGTTCAACATCGGACACCACTCCCCAACTCTTATTCGGATGTTTAGATCCATGGCTTCATCATAAGAGTTTCGGGTCCCGAAGTATTTCCGATAAACCAAGTTTCACTTGCGTTTTTCTTAGCTCTTGTTATTCGACGATCTGGTAGTTCGGTTTGACTTTATCGAAGTTGGGATTTTCGCCGCTGATCATCAGCCCCATGCCCCAATCGAAATGGACGTTCTGCGACGGGAAATCCTCCGGATCGCGATACTGGAACAGCACGTTCCTTCTCGTCCGCTCGCTCCGGTTGGCCGACGAGCCGTGAATCGTCAAATAGTTGAAGAACAGCACGTCGCCGGCTTCCGCCTCGCACAGCGTTCCGTCCGAGATCGGATAGGTTTTGTGGTCGAGGTAATGTCTGCCCACATGCTGCATCGGCCCCTGCTTGTGCGATCCGGGAACGACCCGAAGGCAGCCGTTCTCCTCGTCCGCATTGTCCAGATGGATGCTGGCGGCCAGCATCGTATGCTTCTCGTGCGGGAAGTAAGGCTGATCCTGGTGCATCGGGAAGGCCGCGCCGTTCTCCGGCGGCTTGACGAGCATCTTGGAATGGTGCAACTGCACGTTAGGTCCGATCAATTGCTGCAGCACCGCAACCATGTTCGGATGAATCGCCGCGCGCATGAACGCCGCATCGTGGTAGTGAACGTCGTGAAAGCCTTTCAGCACAAGCTTCTTCAACTGCTCCGGAGGCAGGAAGTCGCCCTGCCAGGCCGCATTCTCGTCCCGGTTTACCATCGCCGCCCGTTGAATGATCGCGTCCACCGCTTTGCGCATTTGCACGACTTCCTCGGAATTGAAGACGCCTTTGACCAGCAAATACCCGTTTTCTTTATAAAATTCCGCATCCTCTGTACGAATCATGCCGATTCCTCCCTTGGCCAATCTGAGCTTGAATTGTTTTGCATTTCGGCTTTATTGTATAGCTATCGGGCAGGGCCGGTCTTTGACCGCAGGCGACTTTTTTTTGCATAATAAGGACATAAGTGCGGAGTAGGGGGCGGAAGAATGGATATCGCCAATGAGACGCAGGCGCTGCTAAACGAGCAGGCGGCGAAAGTGATCACGGGAAACGGGGCGGAATTCAAAATTCATTATTGGGACGTCGTTCCCCGGCATTATAATAATTCGGTGCACAGACATTCCTTTTTTGAAATCTGCTACGTGCTGGAAGGAGAAGGGGAATATTCGGAGAACGGGATCGACTATCCGTTGCGGCCGGGAACCCACTTCTGCTCCAGACCGGGCATCGATCATCAGATCCGCTCGCAGGACGGAATGTATCTGATCTATGTAGCGTTCGAGCCGGATGAACGCAGCTCGCGGCGCGAAGCCGTCGAGACGTTTCATTCTCTCGCCTCCAGCGGAGAAACGTGCGTCTACGACGACGGAAGCTTGCCCTCCTCGCTGCTATGGAAGAGTCTGCTGCTGCGGGAGGACGGCCGCAACCGCTTGTCTCCGAACGCTTTGCAAGCCGCTGCAGGAGCTCTGCTGCTGAGCTTCCCGAGCCTCTTCAGCAGCGAAGCTCCCGCCCCGGCCCGCTTCACTGGGAGCGCGGACGTTCTGCTCCGTCAAGCCAAGCTGTACATTCGAGACAATCTGTCCCGAGATCTGAGCCTGCGGGAAATCGCCGCCTATCTGAACGTCTCCGAGCGCCATCTTTCCCGTTTGTTTTCCGGAGGCATTAGGGAAAATTTCACGAATTACGTTCGCGGCGAGCGCGTTCGCCGGGCTGCGGAGCTGCTGGCGGAAAGCGATCTGGCGATTAAGGAAATCGCCGAAGCGACCGGTTTCTCTTCGGTCCACTACTTCACTCGCGTCTTCCTGCGAGAGAAGAAGCTCCCGCCGGGCCACTTCAGGCGCAAGTACGGCGGAGCGGAGCATGATTAGGCTAAGTTTGTGCGGAACGAAGGCGAAGGAATCGGATAAGCCTGTAGCTCCATCGCCGCATCCGTCTGCGGGAAAACGCCTCGTGCCTGCGTCTCCAGCTCGGCAAGCTGATCCGGTCCGTACCGCGAGCTGAAATGAGTGATCAGCAACCGGGAGACATTAGCGGCTTTCGCGGTTTCGGCTGCCTGCAGCGTCGTGGAATGGCCGTACTGCTCGGCCTTTTCCGCCAAATCGGCGCCGAAAGTCGCCTCGTACACAAGTACATCGGCACCTTGGGCCAGCCGAAGCGCCCCTTCGCACGGCCGGGTATCGCCCATCACCGCGACAACGCGCCCGGGAATCGGATCGCATAGCACGTCGGCGGCGCGGATGACGCTCCCGTCCTCCAGCCTGAGATCCTCACCGGCCTTCAGCTTACCATAGGCCGGTCCCGGCGGAACTCCCGCTGCCGTAAGCACGTCGACGCGAAGCGAGCCGGAACGCGGCTTCTCTGCGATTCGATAGCCAAAGCAAGCGATTCGATGATCCAGCAGAGCGCACTCCACCGTATAGCCGTCCTCATCGAGCACGGCTCCTTCCGCTTCAAGCTCATGTACCTGGAAGGGGTAGTTCAGGTGAGTATCGGACAGCCTCAGCGCCGCATCGAGAAATTCACGCAAGCCCGGCGGCCCGTACACGTCTAACGATGCGGTCCCCCCAAGCGAGGAGCGGCTGCTCAGTAGTCCGGGAAGGCCGAACAGATGATCGCCGTGCAAATGTGTGATGAATAACTTGGTCAGTCTACTCAGTTTCAACGGCGTACGCAGCAGCTGATGCTGCGTACCCTCTCCGCAGTCGAACATCCACAGCGAACCTTTCGTCCTCGTCAGGCTCAGCACGATAGAGGACACATTTCTCTCCGCGATCGGCATGCCCGCGCTTGTTCCCATAAACCAAAGCTCCACGCACACCGCCTCCTTTCTTAGATCAGCATTGACGAACGATTTCTGCTTTAACCCGGCTGGCCGCACAGCCTTGCGCTTAACGGGTACCAAGACTAGTCTATGCTCTTTTATTTTAAAGCGGATTGTCCGTCTTAAATCTGAAAATCCGGCACTTTTGTTGAATTTAAGGCGGGTTTCCCGCTTTAAATCATGTATTTTTCCTTTATTGTAAAATTAAAGGGGGGAATCCACTTTAAAATCACTGTTTTTCCTGTTTCAACGAAAATAGAGCGGAGAAGCCGCTTTAAAATCAACGCCCTCACCGAAAATAAAGCGAGAAAGCCGCTTTAACTCAGCTGCCTCACCATTTTCGGCAAGTTTAAACGGAATGGTCGCGTTCCGCAACCGCCTGATCAAATACCCGCCAATCGAAGCGAACATCGATTTTGCTGCGAGCATCCAAACTCCGCCCCATCGCCTCTCCAATTGCTGCATCCAATCGCCGCCCCACCTAGCTAACCATCTTCAGTCCGACGACGGAGAAAATAATGCCAAGGATACAGCCGATCCGCAGCCAGCTTTTCGACTCCTTGAAGAACAGCATGCCGACAACGGCCGCGCCGACCGTGCCAATCCCCGTCCACACGGCATACGCCGTCGCCAGCGGTATCGTTTCCATCGCTCTTATAAGCAGCTGAAAGCTGATGATGAATCCGCCTATAAGAATGAGGTTATTCGTCCAATTGTTATTTTGCGCCACGCGTTTAATTCCGATTACTCCGACAACCTCCAACAATCCCGCAGCAATGAGCCAGATCCAGTCCATTACGCTTCACTGCCTTTACTCGATAATTTCAGCCCTATAATACACGCCAGAAGCGTAACGATAAACACAATTCTCAACGCGCTAACATTACCGCCGGATATCGCAATCTCCACAATCGTCGTGCCCAAAGTCCCCATCCCCGCAAATACGGCGTATACCGTACCTACCGGCAGCACCTTGGTCGCCCGAATGATCAGATCGAAGCTGGCGAGCAGAGAGACAAGAACGACAATGCTCGGAATAGTCTCGTACTTGAAGCCGCTTGCCCATACAATTTCCAGTAATCCGCCCAAAATGACATAAGTCCACGCTCTCGTCTCGCTGATGAGTTTAACTGCTTTTTCCGCCATTCTCGGCCTCCTCCTGTACGTGCTGCAAATACCCGTCGACTAACAGATCGATGCGATCCATGACCTCGGCATCCATTCCGAACACCTTCGTTTCCTTGCCTTCCTCGGGACGAATCATGGACCAGTACTTGTCGAGAAGCGCTTCGTCCTGGTGAAACCATTCCAATGAAAGCTCTACTATTTGCGCGGCCAGCTGCCGGGAAATATCCGAGGAAGGAGGCTCGTGCATGTGCTCCTTGACCTTCCGGACCAGCTTGGCCCACTCCATGCTTCGGGGGTCGTTCGCGCTCAAGTCCGGCAAGCTCTTAATGATCTCGATTTCGTGATCCGCAAAATTCTGAGCGAGGAACTTGTCTCTGATCTCCGCCGGGGACCGCAATGCCCGAATGAACAGAAAGATGTCCTCCGATTCGACCTGCCCGTTCATTTCGAACGCATGTCTTGCCGTCTGCAGAAGCATCTCCATCTCTGCCAGGCGTTGCTTCTCTTCTGCGATGGCCGCCAGTTCAAACTCAAGATAAGCTCTCCAGCGATCCTCCTGAGCATCCTTCCCGGTAGACAGCAAGTCCTTGATGGACGCTAAGGTAAACCCCAGCTCTTTCAGAGCCGTAATATGCCGAAGCACTCTGATCTCCTCGTTCGAATAGTAGCGATAGCCGGAATCGGCTACTTTGGCGGGCTTCAGCAGCCCGATTTCATCATAATATCTCAGCGTCCGAATGGATATATTCGTCTTCTTCGCCAACTGTCCGATACTGTATATCAAGCATATGCCTCCCCCGAAAATAATTATATAGTCTCCAGTATACGTGAGAGTCAAGCTTTTAACCTACGGTGCAGAACGTAAGAAAAACCGTCAGGGAAGTTCACCCTGACGGTCCTTGTCGTTCATACACCGATATTGCACTTATGAGTTACATACATCTTCAATTCGGTACTCGTGCCCGTGGATCCCTTTGTAGTATTCCGGATACATGTTTCCTCCACATTCTTCACACGTGAATTGTGGTGGGTCCAGCGGATCTCCTCCATCCATGGCATCAAAGTTTCTCACCACTTCATAGGGGATCTGTTCTTCGTTTTTACACGTCAAACAGATGTATTTTACCGCTAGCTTGTCCTGTAAGTACTTACTAAGCGGCGCGCTCCCTGCTTTCTTTTTCTTTCCCTGCTTCTTGCGTGACTTCGACACCGGCGACATCCCGAATCATCCTTTCCAACACGGCTTTACTATTCGCACTCAACGCAACCTTCACCACAAGTTGCCCATCCTTAAGACAGGCTTCTCCCTTGTACTCATAATAACATCCACACTTCGGGCAGGTCATCGGATCACTCCCTGTCTTCTGGACGATCCGCTCTCGCCACGTCTTACGTCGTATTAACCGCTTCGCTCTTACAATCCATTTCCGGGCCGTCTTCTGCCACTGGCTCACCATTTTCTTGCATAACCCTTTTAACCGCCTGGAATAGACTCCATAGTATCGGATTGTCTTAAAGTGCTCATCCGGGATATGTCGAATCAAGCGGGATATGAATTCTTCCACCGTGATCCGCTCCGTTTTCTCTTTCCCATCCGTCTTATCCACGTATCGGAATTCCACCGTTTCTCCATCATAATCCACGATCCGACTTAGGGCTATCGCCGGTCTACGAATGTATCTCCCTATGTACCCTAGTTGCACTTTCACATTCCCCTTCTGTTTCGGTGCATACACATAGAAGCCTTCCCCGTTCTTCGAGTAGGCCTGCTGTAGTCTAGCTTGTACAAGCTTCTTTTCCTCTGCACTTAAGTTTTTCCGGATGAGCTTGAGCACCACCGTCTGCCACTGCTTCCGCAACATCTCAAACGGTATGAAGTCGTAACTCTTCCACTCCCCGTCTTGCTTCATACCGCCCATCGTCACAAGCATATGTATGTGCGGATTAAAATTCATTCGTGAACCAAACGTATGGAGTCCGGCGATGATGCCCGGTGTACTCTTATGCTTCTTCTCGAAATATTCCTTTATGATTCGCACCGCTTCGTCCATAAATCCTTTGAGCAAATCACGGTGCTTCAGAAATACGTCTCTTAACCCTTCATCCATCGTCATGATCACATGACGATGATTGACCTGAAATACGTCATGCTCAAGTAGCCGACTCCATTCCTCGGTTTCCCCGCAAGAACATGTCGTACAGAATCGTCCTTTACACCGATAAGGGACTCGCTTTATATCGTGGCATCCTTCGCAAACCAGCAACTTAAAACCATTCTTCGGGTCACCACATCCGCGAAATTTCGAGACTTCCTTCAGCACGTTTGGACGGATCTTCTTTCCGTGCTTCTCAACAAAGCGATCCCAGTGCTGATTTTCATCGAAGAAGATTCGTTTCAGTACATTCGGCTCCATATTCCAACCTTACTCGATAATGTCAGAGAAGTGAACTCCCCTTTACCCCTTGAAACGATATAAATTCTTATATGTCAAAAAAAACCCGGTCACTTCCATGACCGAGGTTTCTCGTAAAGCTGAGCCGCGCAGGAGCGGCAACTTGATTATGGTCTTCGGCCGACGTTCGGTCAGCCCGACTTTTTGCGGGTCCACGGCGTACCGAGCAGCGGCAGCGCCCATCTGTCCAAGCCGTACCAGCCGGCTACTTTCCAGCCAAGCACGATCCATGTGGCGAGAATAAACAGCAGCGGGTTCGTGCTAAGCGTTCCCGCGAACAGGAAGCTCGCGTTCATGAAGGCGCCGAAGAATGCCGCCACGCCCGTCAGCAAACCGAGGATCAACCCGAGGCCGACCAACACTTCTCCGAATGCAACCATATACGAAAACACTTTGGCGTTGGGTAGAACGGCATTTTCAAGGAACGAAGCGTACCAGCCGGTTACGTCTTTGCCGTCCGCCGCTTTGCCGAGCGCCCCCTTTATAAAACCTTCCAGCCCTTTGCCCGCGTTGCTGCCGACCCAAGCGTCGTTCGTTACTTTGTGCCAGCCGGCATTCAGCCACGCATAACCCAAGTACAGACGAACAACGAGCCACAGCAGTCCCGATCTCGTGTTGTTAAACAGAAAATTCGATACCGGATTGTCAGGGATGATAATATTTTTGCCTCTCAATTCCTCTTTGATTGTCACAGTCTCATCTCCTCGTAGGCTTATATGGTCTATATTACCACATAAAAAGCGGCTCAAACTGTAAACTACTTCTCATTTGGCCTTGCGAAAATGATTCGGCGACATCCCCAGCTTCTTCTTAAATAAATTGGAGAAATAAAACTCGTCCGCAAAGGAAAGATGCGATGCCACCTCCCGGACAGGCATCCCCGTGCTTCTGAGCAGCTTCTGGGCAAATTCCATCTTCAATTGAAGATGATAGTGATAGGGCGTGACGCCGTACTGACGCTTGAACAAGCGTATCGTCTGCGACTCTGACTTGCCGATCAACGCGGCCAGCTCCGCCAAAGACACATTTTCCGCCACGCGATGGTCCAGGTAGGCTTTCAGCTTCATCGCATCCGATTGTACGACCGGCGGGCGCAGATGCTCGCTCAGCTTGAACAACAGTTCGTGAACGGTCAAGGTGCAATTCAGCACGGAATTGCCGTCGTTCGTTTGCGCGTTATGGACGATTTGCTGCAAGTAGTTCATAGAGTAAAAGTCGGGGATGTGATAACAGCCTTCCAACCCGTATCTACGAATCAAATCCGTCAACAAATCTCCTCTGACGTTAACCCAAATTTTGATCCACGGATCGTCCTTGTCCGAGAAGTACAAATGATCATGACCTTGATGCAGAAAATACGTATCGCCGGCCTTCGGATAAAACTCCCGGGAATCGATGATGACCGTTCCCCGCCCCCGAATAATGTACTCGATGCTGCTTACCGTAGAACGGGGTCTTACGATTCGATAAGTCCCGTCGCAAAACGATTTTCCGGCCAGCTCGAAGTGTAATCCGAACGATCCGGACGCTGCTTCTCGAAATGGGTATATTTCTTCCCTCATGCGCATTTTCCTCATTTGATCATCGGTTTTATCTATCCCTTGCCGTCATCGACGTCAGTATACTATATGTGAATCAATTAAAACAGGAGATGATCGAATGAGCTTCAGACCCTCGGCAGTTCCTCTGATAACCGTAGATCCCTATTTCAGCATCTGGTCGTTCGCAGACCGTCTTTACGATGACCATACGCGCCACTGGACGGGACAGCGCAACGGCATGCTCGGCTTGATCAAGATCGATGGCGTAACGTATCGGTTCATGGGAAAAGTAGAAGCCTTCGGCGAGCGCTATTACGCAGAACCGCAAGTCATCCCGCAAATCAAAGTAGAAATACAGCCGCTAACCACGATCTATACCTTTGCCAACGAACAGGTCGAATTGACCTTGAAATTCATGACGCCTCTACTCCCGGATCAGCTTCACATTCTGTCACGCCCCGCCTCTTACATTACGTACGACATTGCGATCAAAGACGGGCAGGAGCATAGCATTGAAGTGTATTTCGATATTTCCGGCGAATGCTGCATCAACACGATGGATCAGAAAATCGTCTTCCGCCGCGGCACCGATTCCGTCTATTGCGGCAATGCGGAGCAGAAGCCGCTTAACGCCAGCGGAGACCACATTCGCATCGATTGGGGCTATCTTCATGTCGCGCATCCCGGGGCGTTCGTATCCGACTATGACGGGCGGTATCATTTTCTGGCCAACAAGGAAGTCGTCCGTGTGGATACCGAAGGCGAAACGGCGCTGCCCGCCAGCGAGTACCGCTGCATCGCGCTGATCAGCGACAAGCTCTCCGACACGATCTGCCTCGCTTATGACGATATCAAGTCGATCGAATATTTCGGGGAGCAAATCGACGCTTATTACAAAAAGGAGTACGGAACGTTCGACAACATGCTGAAGCATGCCGTATCCGACTTCGAGCAGGTTCGTTCCCTCGCGACGGAGTTCGAGGAGAAGCTTAACGGCGAAACGGCGAAAGTGAACCGCTACTATGCGGACATCGCGGCTCTGGCCTATCGGCAAACAATCGCCGCTCATAAGCTTGTGCTGCACGAAGACGAGGCCCTGTTCCTGTCCAAGGAATGCTTCAGCAACGGCTGTATCGCTACATTAGACGTCACTTATCCTTCGATCCCGCTATTCTTGAAGTACAATCCGGAGCTGGTCAAAGGAATGCTGCGCCCGATTCTGAAATATGCACGCTCCGACGCTTGGAAGTTCGATTTTGCTCCGCACGACTGTGGGCAATATCCGCTGTGCAACGGTCAAGTGTACGGCGATAATAAGCTGGAAGATCAAATGCCGGTCGAGGAATGCGGCAATATGCTGCTGTCGGTGGCGGCGCTGTCCCGCTACGAAGGCTCGAACGAATTTGCCCTGAAGGAGAAGGAGCTGCTCGACAAGTGGGCGGACTATTTGACGGAGTTCGGGTACGATCCGGGCAACCAGCTGTGCACGGACGATTTTGCCGGACATCTTGCCCACAACTGCAACTTGAGCATGAAGGCGATCGTAGCGTTGGGCGCGTACGGCAAGCTTGTGCAAGAGGAGAAGTATGTCCGGGCCGCACAGGCAATGGCCGACAGATGGAGTGCGGAAGCCCGGAAGGAAGAGGGCTCTCTGCTGGCCTTCGATCAGCCGGACTCCTGGAGCATCAAGTACAACATCGTGTGGGACAAGTTGCTTGGGGTGGGGCTGTTTGAGCAGGAAGTGTACGAAAGCGAGGTTAGGCTGTACAGCCAAAAAATGAACCGTTACGGCCTGCCGCTGGATTCGCGCTCGGATTATACCAAGCTCGATTGGCTGGCATGGACGACGGTGTTTGCGGATAACGGCGAATATAGCGAGCGGCTGTACAAGTCCATCTGGGATTTTATCAGCGAAACGGTCGAGCGGGTGCCGATCACCGACTGGTATTACAGCTCGACGCCTCATCAGGTGAAATATTCGCGCTACACTGGATTCCAGAACCGGACCGTTCTCGGCGGGCTTTATATTAATTTGCTGTAGTACGGTTGGCTGCTTTAAGAAGAGACTGTCCTATACACGGAGTTGCTTGAGATGATCGATACAAAAGTGACATACGATCCTTTGATTTTGGTCGCTTTGTACGATTTACCGACTAACTTATCTGCGTAGACTTTTCGTACAAGTAGATTCGCCGTAAAAGTTTGATTTCCAGCCAATTGGAAACGCTGTGGGTCAATCAAAGCCCGAAGACTGCCTCATACGCTCCTGAAACCATCTTGCAACGGGTTCACCCTTTCAGGTTTCAGGAGCGAGTTTTTGGGACCCCATTTATCAACGATTATCGTTCCGGCTGGCCTATCGAAAAGCCCCATTTAATGGCAAAACAATCCGAAATTGCGCAGCGGCCAAAATTCGATCGGCTGCTCCAGGAAATACAGCACTTCGGCAAAATTCGAAACCGGAACGATCAACTGCTTCTTGGAGATATCTTTAACCTGCTGGTACGCCTCCACAGGGACGAAGAAAACGTCCGGCCCCTCCTCGATAGCGGACCGTGTATAAGCCTCAATTCGGTCGACCATCCCGATTCGCCCATCCGGGAGAACGGTGCCTACCCCCATCACTTTCTGTCCTTGCGTCACGTCGAGCTCGGATTCCGCGTTCCATTTGGCCAAAGTTCTAATAAGCGCATGAGGGTCGGAATCCGCCCCCTCCCATTGATAATACGTTTCCGGAATATCGTACGGCAGTTGGAACAGGTCTCCGAAATCCTGTCCTGCCTCCCCTTCTATCAGAGCAAGCCGCTTGGCCGGCGCAGCATCGGCGACGCTCGCCGCGCTCAATGCCCATTCTCCCGCCTGCGTGGGACGCTTCATCGTATTCGGAGCCTTCAGCACGCCTGCCTTGCCCGGTACCGCGTACTCGCTCGGCGACGCAGGATCAATTGTATATTGCCCCGGAACTGGAGCGGCCAAGAGCGCGGCTACAGTTAGCGCGACCGGGACGAACCTTCCGCCGGCGCCCTTCTCCTGCCAATGCCAAACGGCTAACCCGAGCAATCCGATCGCGCTGCAGAGCACAAGCATAAACAAGGGGGCAAGACCCCACAAGGCTAGCGCGGCGACAGCCAGATAGGCAACCGCAAATATTCGATAATAACGAACGGACTTGCGCTTCTCCCTCATCCCTGTCCCGAAGAACGCTACTAATAGGAATAGCAGCGCGGAGACCGCTCCGATCGCAGCGGGCCAAGGACTTTTCAGCGCCATATAAGCAGCCCACAGCACGAAGTAAAGCCCGGAATATAAGACTAATCCTGATCTATTCAGCGCTTGCAGCAGCATACCAACGTCCCCTTAAATTCCACTTTTCCCATTAAAACTATTGACGCGCTTGTCATTTAAACCTAAAATCTAAAATAGTTATTATTCCAACTGAACAACTTGGGTATGGAATGATTATAGTCCGAATCAAATGAATTGTCACGGGGGAGAGATAAAATTGAAATTAAATTTGTGGAAAAAAGGGTTGAGCATCCTCGCGTTGTCCACGCTGCTCGTTGCGGGCGCTTGCGGACAAAATGACAAAACGAGCGAGCCTGCGGCAAGCTCCAGCGCAAGCGCGGGAGGCGCGTCGGAGCAGGTTACTCACAAGCTTCGCCTCGGATACTTGAACGTTATGGACGATGCTCAGACGATTTTGGCCGACCGCGCGGGGATCTATAAATCGCACGGCTTGGACGTCGAGATGCACATGTTTTCCAGCGGAACCGACCTGATCAAGGCAATCGTAGGCGGCCAACTGGACGCCGGAGTGCTCGGTTTCACGAACGCGCTGTCCTGGCTCGACAAAGGCGCGGACTTGAAAATTGTTGGCGGAGCGCAAATGGGATATCACAGCATGCTGGTCGGAGAAAACAGCGATGTGACCGCAATTGAGCAGCTGAAGGGCAAGAGTGTAGCCTCCCAGCAGCAAGGCAGCACCGCCGACATCGTGTTGAACGGCGTCGTCTGGAAGCAAGCCGGCATGGAACGCGGCGACGTCGTTATGCAGCACGTTTCTCCGGCAGTCGCCATTCAATCGCTGGCCGCAGGAAAAGTCGACGGAGCTTTCGTCTTCGAGCCTTACGCTTCCATCGCCAAGCAATCGTATCCGGTTAAGGAAATCTACGAGGTGGGTCAGTCGTGGCCGTTCCCGTGCATGGTCGTAATCGCATCCGGCGATATCGTCAAGAACAACAAAGAAGCGGTGAATCGCATGCTTGACGCGCAGAAGGAAGCGATCGACATGCTGAGCAACGACGCCGCCAAAGCCGCATCGTTTATTACGAGCGACTTTATTACGGAGGACACGCTGAAAAAAGCCGACGGCACGACCGTTCCTGCCGAATCCGTGATTCAAGCCTCTATTGAATCCCAGGTATTCAACTGGAAAATTACCGACGAAGACATCGCCCGTATGGACGAAGTCGGACAAATGATGGTCGATCAGGAAATTTTGAAGGCGAAGCCGGATGTCAAAACCGCTCTTGACCTCAGCTGGCAGGAGCAACAATAACCGACGATTGAAGGGTTCATTCCTATGATTCGCAAAATTCAAAAGCTATGGCCCTTTGCCGCTGCGGTAGCAACGCTTCTATTGCTGCTGCAGGTCGGCAATTGGGTTAATCCCCTTATTTTTCCGTCCGTTCCGTCCGTGTTTGTGCGCCTGTACGAAGGCGTTGCGGAGCCGAAGTTCTGGAAAGCGGTCGGGGCCAGCATGTACAGATTGTTAATCGGATATCCGATCGCCTGCTTCCTCGGTGGAATCTTCGGCCTGCTGGCCGGCCTGTACCGGGGTTTTGCCTCTTATTTGCGCAGGCTTATCGCCATACTGCAATCCATTCCTCCGATTACTTGGCTGCCGTTTCTAATGATTATTTACGGCTTCGGCGACGTTCCGATTATCGCCATCGTCATTATCGCCAGCTTCTTCCCGATGGCGATCGCAGTCATGGACGGAACCGAGGGCGTCGTCCGCACTCATCTGGAAGTGGCGAGAGTGCTTGGCGCCAAGAAGAGCCAGATCGTGCGGAGAGTTTATTTGCCGGAGACGCTCCCCGCCTTTATGACCGGCGGCCAGCTTGCGTTTGGCAACGCCTGGAGATCGCTCATTGCCGGGGAAATGTTCGGCAGCGCCATGGTCGGCCTCGGCTTCTCGATCCGGTTCGCGGGCGAGATCGCGGATATGAGCGGCGTTATTTTGTACATTATCGTTATCGGTGTCATCGCGACGCTGCTCGATCAGATTTTAATGGAGCAAGTCAAGCGGAGACTGCTTCGTTGGAGATACATCGCCGGCGGGGAGGGAAATTAGGTGCACACATTGGAGCTGCGCAACGTCAGCAAACGCTTTGATTCGCTGCAGGTGCTCGATGGGATCGATCTGAAAATCCCTCAGGGGGAGTTTGCAGCGATCGTCGGCCCGAGCGGCTGCGGCAAAAGCACCGCCCTTCGCATGCTCGCAGGCCTCGAAACCGCTACGGAAGGCGATGTTCTCGCCAACGGCGCGAAGATTACCGGGCCTTCTCCAGAGCGGATGATGATCTTCCAGGAGCATGGACTGTATCCTTGGCTGACCGTGGAGAAGAACGTCGCATTTGGCCTTGAGCTCGCCAAAGTGCCTAAACCGGAAGCCAAGGAGCGAATCAACGCCGTTCTGGAGAAGGTCAACCTCAAAGGCTTTAATCACTACTTCCCCTCCCAGCTCTCGGGAGGAATGCGTCAACGGGTCGCTATTGCGCGCGCTCTAGTCATGGATCCGGACATTTTGCTGCTGGACGAGCCGTACGGTGCGCTCGACGCGATGACGCGTCTGACGATGCAAAACGAACTGATCCGGATCTGGCAAGGCACCGGCAAGACGATGCTGCTCATCACCCACGATATCGACGAAGCGCTCTACTTGGCCGATAAGGTGTACGTAATGAGCCCTAGGCCGGGACAGATCATTCATACGACGCATTACGAGGCGCCGAGACCGAGAGATCGAAGCAGCGAGGAATTCGTCGCATACCGTAGAGAAATAATGAAGCTGCTTGGGCTGGACGAATAATAAATAGAGGCGCAGGGGATACTCTCCCCTTGCGCCTCTATTTATTTTGCAGCTATTTAAGCTATTATTTGATCGGCTGTCCGAACGCGCCTTTAAACACCGTTTCCTCTAGCGGACGACGCGGAGACGGAGCCTCGCGCGAAGCCATCATCTCAGGAAGTGCGTCCTTGTCCCCTTGATAGCCAAGAGCAACAGCCGCCTGAATCGCGAAATTCTCCGGAACGTTCATGACTTGGCGAGCTTTCTCAAAGTCAAAGCCGGTCATCGCATGAGTGACGAGACCTTTGCGAACAGCTTCATGCGCCAACGCGCCCCAAGCTGCACCAGCATCGAACGCAGCGGACGGGAATGGGCCGTTTTCCGAAGAAGTCTGGGAAACAATCAGAATGAGCACCGGTACTTTCGCGCACCAAGCCTGATTGAACTCGGCCAGGAACGACAGAAACTTTGCGCGCTCCTCGGGCGTTCGAGCGACGATAAATCTCCAAGGCTGGAAATTAAAAGCAGAGGGAGCAAAACCGGCAGCTTCCAAAACGGCGAACAAAGTTTCTTCCGGCACTTCCTTCTCCTGGAAGGAACGCGGGGACCAGCGATTGACGTTAATCGGATCAATCTCGTACGAGGTTGGTCGGGCTTGAGCGACTGCTTCTTGTATTGTAACCATTATGTTTTCTTTCCTCCTGCGAATGTATGTCTAGTTGGATGAAATCCACTTACTTTATTATAGCGCATTGAGCTGAGAAACGACACAGCCGGAATTAGTTGCACAGGCGCGATTAAAGCGCTTAAAGCTCATTAAAGCTAACCGATGCTGTCAGATGCTCATCATTAACGGCATCGTCTCGGGATGCGTCGAAATCTCTTAAGTTCGCACCGTATTGTTTTATCCACAGCCTACAATTTTTATGCGTTATCGGACTGGCCGACCAAACCTGAGAAAATTGTGCCTAGGAACATAGCAAACCTACTTCAAAGAGTGCTAGGGGATCGCTATGAATTTATCCTGAATTCCGAAATCCCAAAAGATCAAGGTAGCACTGTGGTGAACGAGTGATGCAGAGTGTAAAAATGAGGGAATTCCCCATGCCTACGAGGGACTTTTGAGATTAGCAGATAGTCTTTCCCCCCTCCTCAGACAAGGAAGCATTACTTTCGAAATTCAGGATAAATTGCTCAAAACCAAACGGTTACACTTTAATGTAAAAAAAGACAAGCTCCTCTAGAGAACCTGTCTTCTTGCTCAGAACTATTGGGCTTTGTTCAACAAACGGTTAACCAACTGAGTCCGGTTCTTGATGCCCAGCTTCCGGTAGATCGCCGATAGATGCTTCTTGACCGTAATTTCCGAGACATACAGGCTTGCCGCGATCTCTTGGTTCATATAGCCTTGTACAAGCAGCCTCGCTACCTCGTTCTCCCGGGCCGACAACATCG
This sequence comes from Cohnella sp. LGH, assembly GCF_017671885.1. Classification (NCBI taxonomy): domain Bacteria; kingdom Bacillati; phylum Bacillota; class Bacilli; order Caryophanales; family Paenibacillaceae; genus Cohnella; species Cohnella sp. LGH. The sequence goes on along the minus strand of NZ_CP072117.1, from coordinate 6,815,426 downwards.
GCAAATCGTTGGTCCGTCCCTCGGAATGCTCCGACAAGCCGAAGGACTCTACCATTTTGTTCAAATAACGCTGCAGCTTAGCGCCTCTTGTGTCCAGCACGTAATACGGTGCAGGCGTATTGGCGTCATAATCGTAATGTACGATGTCTCCCGTCTGCTCGCATCCCAGGCTGAGGTGGAAATCGTTTAAGAAGGGGAGATCCGGAGGGGACGCTACGACATAATCGGAGGAAATCAGCAGCGAAATGAACGTCAGCCCCGCGGTCGTACGGATCGTAACATCCCCGAAATCGGCGACATCGATCGTTTTGACAAAATAACCGGCAATATGCCCTTCCGCCTCCCGAAGCTCCCGCAACTCGTTTTCCGGCAAACTCTGAAAATAAGCGGAAGACAACGGCCGAGCGCACAAGTAGTCCAGTGTTCCCGCATGGATCGGAATGATTGCCGTCAGACCGCATATGCTCCCCTGCTGATCCCTCATCAGCTTAACAATGCCGGGTTCGAGCTCATGCAGCTCCTGAAGATGAATATGCTTCACCATCTGCGAGCTTTCTTCCGGGGAGATCGCGTACTCGAACAGTTCGCCCGTATCCGGGTTCAGCAGCGGAATGCACACCTCTTGCGAGTTGGTCCGACGGTTTTCCAAGTACCGCTCTGCCTCCGTCCAGTTGGACGAATTCAACGGCTCCATACGATACGGCGATAATTTCTGATAGCAGAAATTGCGGACTACATGATCTCCGATATAATAGTGCCATTCGACGCCCTCCCAAGCGATCTCCTTACGCTGAGTCGAACGAGTCATCTTGTTGTAGTAATACATAATGCAGCGCTGCTGCAGCCGGTTGTAATGCTCGGGCTGTCGGATCCGCAGCTCGTGGCCGATGGCATCCCTCATCAAGTCGTGCAGGATCCATCCTCGATCAACTCTGCGGACAAAGGAAAGCCCGGCAAGCCACTGAAATAAATCCGTCGTCACCGCCTGATCCAATACGCAGGAGAGCAATTCCTGATTAAAATGGCGAAGCACCGCCGCAGTCTCCACAAGCTCCCTGAGCTCGTCGTTCGGAACCTCCGTCAGCCAAGTCCTTACGACATGTTCGAATACTTCGATTCCGTCCGCTATGGCCAAGTCCTGAACATTCTGGACCATCGTCGTCGACACGATCAAGGACAAGGTGAGCGGATGCCCTCTGGTCTTCATCCAGATTTGTCTGATCATCGGCTCCTCGGAAATGCCCGAGCGGTCCAAATATTGTTTTACGGAGAAAAAGTCGAGATCGCCAATCGGCATCCGGTGTATCCAATGACGCCATGCCGGGGAGCTGAGCCAGAGACCCTGCAAGGGAAATCTTCCCGCAACGACAATGAGAATATCCGAATGCAAGCGCGGAAGGAAAACTTCTCTCAGCCAATTCTCCATATCGTTCATCTCTTCGAAGGTGTCCAGTGCAAGAACCAGCTTCGTATTGTCCGCCTTCTCCCTCAGGACGCCGTGACAAAGCTCCAGCAGCGTCTGCGGTTCGGCGATCCGCCCCAGCTTCTCTGCCGGGTAGCCGAGCATACGCAGCAGTTCCGTACAGAAGTCGTTAGGCGTATGGGAGAACCCGCGGCTGTCCATCAACAGAAACACCGCCTTCGCATTCGCAGCTAAACCTCGGAACTCGTCTAGCAAGTAACTTTTACCCACGCCGCCCGTACCATAAATGTTCAAAACACGTTTGGATTGTCCGCTCATTGCCAGCTGCTGCAGGAAAAACCCAATTTCGTTCTCCCGCCCCACCATGTAGTGCCGTTCCATTTGTTCGATCTTGGCAGCTATGCATTCCTCGGATTCCGTTACCTTCACATCGCCATCGCTCATGGCATCCATCTACCTCCGACTGAATCATCCGCGGTCCGGTTTGATCTATTGATCATCTCATGAAATGGTTTGTATCTAACAGTGCCCGGCATCCCGACTTCCATCATGACCGGTCATCATTGTGGCTTCGCTTTTGTCATGACCAGTCATGTTTATTGTCATTTTAGTCATAGGTGCGGCGGCTTTGAGGAAAAAGCAATACCGCGATCGACCGTATATTATACGTTCGGATAATAGACTGCCGGAGAGGAGGGATGGTACCGTAAATGTATTCTTAAGGAAGATTCCGGGAGGAGAACAGAAGATTATGCAATGGTTAGTATTGATTCATGTTTTGTCGGCGATTATGGGGATCGGACCTACGTTTTTTGGACACGTGCTGGTTAGATTCAACCAAACGCCTGAACAGCTGCGTCATTCTTTGAAGCTGGCGGGGAGGTTGGATTTTTTCCCCAAGGTCGGAGGCTCTCTTGCGGTTATAACGGGAATTTTACTCATTGTGCTCAACGACTACGGTACTTTTACGCAGCTCTGGTTAGTCGGGTCGCTCGTGCTCTATGTTTTGATTCAAATCGTCGTGATCGGCTTCGTCGCTCCATCGCAAAAACGTCTCGCCCAATGGGTATTCGATGAAGCGAACTTGAACAAGTCCGAGCTGCCGTGGGAACAGCGCAGAATCCTCGCGAAAGCGAATTCGATGCTTTATGTCGCGTCCAGCATGGGCCTGGTTCTGTTTGTTTTTATGATTTTGAAGCCTTAGAACGCGCTTAGTAGTGCAATGTGGAAGAGGCTGTCCCCTAAGCCAAGAAAGTTGCTCTTGAAGAAATCGAAGAACAAGGATCAAGGTGTATGTACCTCCTTTGTTTAATCGATCATCTCAAGCAACTCTACTTAGGGGGTAGCCTTTTTTTCATGTGTGCGTTACAGCTCGAGGGCGCCGCTCTCCCGCCAAGCGCTACAAATCGTTTTGATCGCTTGATAAGCAAAATGTATAATCGTTGTGAAATCAATTCGTACGATCGGGTTGAGAGGTTAGTGCCCGTTTGCGATGAGGAGACGAAGCAAATGAGTGATGCGAGATGGATTCCTGCCGGAAAGCCGAAGCAGATTCGAGCCGAAGGAACAAGAAGCATACTTTATATTGAGGACAATCAGGAGATCGGACTGTGGGTCAAGGAGGAGCTGGAGCAGCGCGGTTATGAGGTACAGTGGCTAATATCCGGAGACGGCGCGGAACGGGAAGTGCTTGAGAAAGATCTGGTCATCCTCGATATTATGCTTCCGGGGCTGGACGGTTTTACGATCGGTCAACGTTTAAAAAAAGCGGCGCCGACGGTACCGATCCTGCTTCTGTCCGCACGTTCGGCTGTTGAGGATAAGCTGGCCGGGCTTCAGTTCGCCGACGATTATGTGACCAAGCCCTTTCATATCGACGAGCTGGCAGCGAGAGTGGAAGTTCTGCTGCGCAGGAGCGGATCGGGACTTCCGAAGCGTCTGCAGCTGGGACAGCATATCGTCGTGAATATGACCGAGAATACGGTGCGGAATGAAAGTACGGGAGAAGAAATTATCCTGACGGGCAAGCAGCATCAAATTTTGATGTATTTTCTGAGCCGTCCCAATCAGATTTTGCCTAAAGAACAAATTTTCGAAGCAATCTGGGGCGAACCGTACATGGAGGGCGACAAAACGCTAATGGTCCATATTCGCCACCTCCGCAAGAAGCTGGAACAAAACCCGGACGCGCCGGAAATCGTTGAAACGGTTCGAGGCATCGGATACAGGGTCAGGCTATGAGACGTTTTGGATCGTTTTTTCGCCGGTATTTGCTATTTCATTTTCTAGTTCTCATTTCCCTTCCGCTTCTGGCGATTTTCATGATTGCCGGCGTATCCCCCTCCGAAGAGCCGTCGGGTACGCTGTATGAATATCGCAGCATCGTGGTCCTGATCGGCCTCATCTTCACCGTACTTATCTGCATTTCGTGGATATTTTTCTATCGCCTCCGCCGACGACTGATCCGTCTGCAGGAAGCGATGGCCGTCCCTGAAGATAGCGACAGACTTCCCCGCTCCGTGTCCGTTCGCTCCGCGCGCGAGGACGAAATCGGCCAGTTGGAAGCGTCATTTAACCGAATGGTCCTCCAACTGGAAGACAGTCGCCGCCGGGAACAGGAAGAGGAATCGCTCAGGCGAAGATTGATTGCGAATTTGTCGCACGACTTGCGAACGCCGCTTACCGTTATTCGTGGGCACGCCTCAAGGTTGAGCAAAGAACCGCTTAGCCTGGAAGGCCGCGACTCGCTGGGAGCGATCGACAATACGATTACACGCGTCGGCGAACTAATGGACGACCTTCTGGCGTACACGCTGCTCACCTCGGGCAAATACCCGTATCATCCCGTTCCAACGGATATTGTTCGGTTAGCAAGAGCCTCGATCGCTTCCTGGTATCCGGCATTCGAGCAGGCGGGCTTCCATATTGAAGCCAATCTGCCGATGCAGACGACGTTCTCATGGGAAGTCGATCCGCAGTGGATGACGCGCGTGCTTGACAATCTGTTTCAGAACATCCTTCGGCACGCAGGAACCGGCCAATATGTCGGTATAGCGGTGAATGCGGAATTGCAGGGACTGACGATCGCGGATCGCGGCCCCGGATTGGACGAGCCCTCCGACGACCGCGGCGCCGGCATTGGACTGGCGATCACTACGCATATGTTGAAGGAAATGAAGCTGCAGGCGGATTTTGTATCGGATGAGACCGGCACTAGCGTGACGATCTGCCAGGCGAAAAATTAAACTGGATTTAAACGGAGCCCTCCCCGGCATTTAACCTGAACCGGTTACAATGAAAAGCATGTTAAGAAGGGGAGGCTGTACATGCTTACCATCCATCGACTCGTCAAACACCGCGGTTCCCGCGCAATTCTCAGCGGCGTCAGCTTTCAGGCGCGGCCCGGCCGGGTGACCGGCTTCCTCGGGCCAAACGGCGCAGGCAAAAGCTCGACTCTCCGCATTTTGCTAGGGCTCGATAGCGCCGCTTCAGGCGAAGCGCTTATTAACGGAGTACCGTATGCGCGTCTTCGCAACCCGCTCGCCACCGTTGGCGCTTTGCTCGACGGCTCCGGCGCTCACCGGGCCAGAACCGGACGTGCGCATCTGAACTGGATCGCCCGTTCGGCAGGCCTGCCTCGCTCCCGGGTCGACGAAGTGCTGGGAATCGTCGGTCTGACCGACGCTGCGTGCAAGCGCGTCGGCAGCTACTCTCTCGGCATGGGGCGCCGACTCGGGCTGGCCGCCGCGCTGCTCGGCGATCCCGAAATCCTGATTCTGGACGAACCCGTGAACGGTCTCGATCCGGAAGGCATCCGCTGGATCAGAACGTTGGTACGCGAACGAGCCGCAACAGGACGTACGGTGCTGCTATCCAGCCATCTGATGGGGGAGTTGGCCGAAACGGTTGACGATGTGATTGTCATTAACCAGGGGCGAATCGTCGCAGACGGTACGCTTGCCGAGGTGGTCGGTGCTCACGACACCCTTGAGGACGCCTTTTTCGCACTTACGACTCAGAACGGCGAGGTTGCACCATGAGGGCGCTTACTGCGGAATTGTCCAAGCTAATCTCCCTACTGTCGTTCTGGGTCGCGCTAGCCACAGGACTGATTGTCCCGACGGCCATTGCCGCGCTCAACTCCGTGTCGTCCCGAAAGGAGATTGACCTTGGCGTTGAAACAGCTCTCGGAATCGATATGGGCTATCAAGAATTGGCGTTCGGCGTCATCGGCGCAATCATCATTGGCGTTATTGCGGTTAGCAACGAGTACTTCACCGAAAGCGCCGAGTCCGGAGGCGGACGCCAGATTACGACCAGCCTGATCGCGGTGCCGTCCCGCCTCCGCTTCCTGCTGACGAAAGCAACCGCTGTTGCACTGGTCAGCGCAGTGCTGGCCTCAGCCGCGGCAGTCGCTACGATGGCTGCGATCCGGATCGTCCTTGGGGAGCATGCGCCGGAGCTGGGAAGCGAGGCTATTCCGCGGCTGGCAGGCATCGTCTGCTACTGGGTGCTTACTGCGCTTCTTGCATTCGGGATTACTGTCCTTACCCGACATGGCGTCATTCCGCTCGCTATCCTGATCGTGAATACTTCCGTCGTCACCGTCACTTATCTGCTCACTCGCCTTACATCGCTCGCATACTATCTGCCCGATATGGCGGGAATTCGTATGTTTATTCGCAACCTTGAAGACTCGACCGTAGAGATTGCCCCGCTCGTCGGCGGTCTGGTCATGACAGTCTGGGTCGCGGCGCTTCTCATTATTGCCGCTATCGTATTTTGCCGGAGGGACGCATGAGCGCTGAAGTCGCCCGGTCTCGCAGCCGGGAATTCGTCCAAGCACTCGCCGCAGAACTGTCCAAGCTGTGGTCGCTGCCAGCCGTATGGCTTACCTTGGGCGGTTCGCTGATCGTCAACCTCATCCTGGCCGCTGCCTTCGTTAGCGCCGGATTGCAGGGCTTAACCGGCACGCCAAACGTACTCGATATCGGGTTAGCCTCGATTAGCTATATACAAGCCGGGTTCATCATTCTCGGGATTGTCGCTTCCTGCTCCGAGTATACCGGCGGGCAAATTCGCACCACTCTTACTGCGATCCCCCGGCGCAGCCTTCAACTCGTTGCCGCTCATCTTGCCCTGACGATCGTGGTCGTCCCCGCCGCGATCATCACTGCCGCGTCCGGCGTCCTGTTCGCTGCAATCGCTCTCGGCGACGCTTCAGCTTCTATGGAGTTAGGCAGCACTGTCCGTATGCTTGCAGGGGCGACCGGGTATCTTGGTTTGACGACCCTCATCAGCGCATCCTGCGGAGTTCTGCTGCGTCGAACGCTTCCTGCGGCAATTGTCGTGCTCGGCTACTATTTTATCGCCGGTCCGATCTTGCGAGAGCAGACGGCTCAAGCGAGGTACTTCCCGGACACAGCAGGGTTCGCCATGTGGTTCCCGCAGCCCGAAGATGTGAGCGCGCTGGCCCCGGCTCAAGGAGCCTTCGTCTTGGTCGCTTGGACTTTGGCGGCGTTCGCGATCTCCTTGGCCGTATACCGCAGCCGAGATGCGTGATTGCAAAAAACGCCTTCGAAAGGCGGTCTGATCGCTCCTGCGATTGATTAGGCCGTTCGTTCGTCACACGCCAGCTTTAGATGGAATTTCGTACAAAACTCATTCCTCTTCGTTTATTCGAGATCAATTTGTACGATTTATAGTACAAATCTATTAATTCGACCTCTCTAACGCCGTATTTTGTAAGATAAACCAGCTAAAGTAGAAGCATCGACCTAATAATAAGAAAGGGGCTATCCCATAAACACTTCCAGTTGCTCTAAAAGATAATCGATAACAAAGATGCAAGGTGTTTATACCTCCCTCCGATGCTATACGCTCCTGAAATAGGATTAGGTAAATCCGTTATAGTGTGATTTCAGGAGCGTATGAGGCAGTCTACGGGGTATTAACACCCTCTTTCTATCAGTTATCTCAAGCAATCCTGCTTATGCGACAGCCCCTTCATTTCCCCGGTTTTCGTTTCCCCGTTCCTTTATCAGCGCAGTGTATCTACAACTATCTCACCCACCGCAGCATACGCATCGATTTGAACGTTTGGCGTCCCAATCGTTCCGACTTTTTTGTTCGTGGCTTGCTTGCTGTATTCGACTTGATCGAGATCGACCTTAACCTCCCCGACCTCGCTTTCCAGCTTAAAGCCGGCATCCTGCGGAGACTCGCTCAAGTGAATGGCGATTCTGCCTACGTCCGTTCTAGCTTTCAAATCGTCGGTAAGAGCAATGCCTTCCACTACGATTTCTCCTGCGTTCGCTTCCAGCTCCAATTTTCCAGTAACAGCCTTTAACCGAATGTTGCCCGCATCAATCCGAATGTCTGCAGCCTTCGTCTGCACATTGGAAGCTTCCACGGAACCGAATGCGTTGTTCACCTTGAGCTTCTGATACATTTTGTCCGGCAGTGAAATCCGCAGCTTCCGGGCTCCCGTCTGATCCTTAAAAGAATTTTTCGATTTCTCCTCAACTTTCACTTTCAACAAGCCGGAATCCACCTTCGCCTCGAACTCGAACCGATCGCGCAAAGTGTCGTCCACAAGCAGTTCCACTTCCGCCCGCTCTCCTGTCGAACGCTCGATCCGAATTTCCATCGCTTGCGCGCTTACTTCCAGTTCTTCAAACTCATCCTGCGCATAGGAGCGCTTCTCCACAGAAACAAGCTTGCCCGAGCCCGAGTTCTCGCCCATAACCGATTGCTGAACCTCGCCCGTTACCGAACTTGCCAAATCTCCGCACGCAGTCAACGCTGTCGCCATCACGAGAATCGCGAACAGCTTAGCGCTGTTTTTCTTCTTTCTCATCTCTCTAGCCTCCGTTTTCCACTCTCTCCTCCTCCATTATAGAGAACGTCAGCGCAGTCTCCGACAGCCCCTCGGCTGAATTTGGACTGGACCGGGGTCGGGGAGGCGTGCTCAACTTGCCTTATCTCCTACTCTTCAAATAACATAGACCTTAGTAGGCCGACCCCATGTGAAAGTGGTCAGACCGACCTCTCGGAAGCCATACTTTTCGTAATAACCGATCTCACCCGTGGTGAGGTACACATTCTTGAAGCCAAGCCTCTCCGCTTCCTTTCGAGCGTGTTCTAACAGCAATTTGCCGTAACGGTTGCCCCTTTCATCGGGATGCACTACCAAAGGTGTAATCCATGGGGAGAGATCCTCGCTCAGAACTTCTTCCTCGGCAATCGGCCCTTCCCACCCGTACACTCTTCCAGTAACGACTTCTTTTTCATGAAGCCCCGTCCAACCGATAACTCTATTGTCTTTTAGCAATAAATATCCCTGTGGAAGTTCGACGCTTGCCAATACTTCCGCCGGATGTTTGGATGTCAATTCGTTGAAATGCTCCAAAAGGAGTTTCCGGCATTCGCCCTCCCATTCAGGGTGTTCGCGCAGAGAAAGAATCTGCACCTTGTAATCCACTATATAGCTCCTGCAATATTCTCTTTCGGTTTCAGAATAGATGAAAAAACCAACCTTTCCATACAATTGCGCCGCCGCGTGATTCTCTTTGCGGTGATTGATATGGATGCAGGGGACATGATACTTGCCGATGAGCTCATTCATCATCAAACGCATAGCAGTTGCGGCAATGCCTTGACGTTGAAAACGCTCGTCTATCATCAGAGGATTGATGTACCCGCTAATGCCATCCTCATCCAAGCCGCCGCCAATCAAGCCCACATATTCCTCGCCACATTTTATAGCAAATAGATCGGTATGTTCTTCATATCGGCTGATCCCGATCCAGTACACATTTGGAATCGCAAATACTTGCTTATGTTCTTCTGAAACGGATAGTTCGCAGACTTTCAGCCAGTTGTTGGTATCCAGTGGCTCAATGGTTATGTTCATTTACAGGTTCCCCATCTCATAGATTTTTTGTAAGGTATGGACGTGTTGCGACGCGCTTTTGTCATCCGTTTCTTCGAGTTTGTTTTCCTCCTCTGCGTTCCTATACCACTCGACGAGCCTGTAGCCGAACATAAGTAGGATCAACTCATAAACACAATTATCCGAAATGTGCGAAACATCCGCATATTCCGAAAAACCCTTATAATACGCCGGGAGACATTTGCGGTAGTATTCCACCATGTGTTCAAGATCCGCTTCGTCCGCGATAAGGCTTGCTATGTCTTCACCTAAATAGCCCCACCCGGCAGTATCCCAATCGATGACTATGGATTTACCATCTAAGTCCAATAGGTTCGCCACCCAAAAATCCCTATGACAAAGCACGATGGGCAGCTTTTCGATACGGTTGAATATTTCATCTGCGTTTTCATCGATGTCGATGAGCATTTTACAGAGGTGTTGCGGAATTTTGCAATCCTCAGAGCGTATATAATCGTACACTCTTTTCCATGACCGGTAACGAAGATAGAAGTTTTTCATATCCTCTACTTTGCTCAGGTTGGTTAAGTTCTGCAAAAAAGCTGGTTGTTCGGCATATAGCTTGCCCTGGAAACGTCCCAACTCCCCGGCTGCGCGTTCATACATGTCGCCGGTCAAGTCCAAGCCCGATACGCCTTCGATATATTCCATCCATAGGCGCATTTCGTTTGCTTCTTCGTTCATTTCAACGTGATAACATTCAGGCCAACGGAATGCTTCGGAAAATAGAGCGCCGAAATTGGATTTATAGAGATCATATTCCCTGCGCCATGAATCGGGATCGCCGTAGCGTTCCCATTTTTTCTGCGTTTTTGAAACGATTTTGTAGGGTAATTTCCTGCCGTCAGCCGATGTTACACTTCCCGTTACAAGCTGTACATCCCCCAACGTACCGCCTTGTAGCTGTTTGGTTTGGAAATCGACGCTGACTATTGTTGTACCGAGCATTTTGCTTAAAACCTGTGTTAGAGTTTCGGTTTTTATTTCGCTCATTATGAAGCCCTCCAATTTGCAAACTTTTTTTGGACATAAAAATACCGCGAACAAGCAGCCTCCTAAGAAGCTGCTTGTTCGCGGCGACAAGCCAAAAAGTCGGCTTATAATCAAAAAGGATACGACCTTCATCGTATCCCGCTAACAGCAGTATTCACGAAAGGTTACTGATTACGGCATAGCAAAGAACACGGGCTGATACTCCCGTTTTCAACACTACGCCCGATATTCGGTTAAGTTAATGCCACCAATACCCTATAAGCAGTCATTTAATAAACAACTCCTTTCGCAGGAAAAAATTGAAGTCCAATTCACAACTGTAGTGTGACATATTCCTTTATATGGAATCAATGGAGAGTTTGGTTATAAGCAAATTTTACCGATCAAATGGAATTACTTCAATAAAATAATTGGCGAACAAAAACCTCTTCAGCATAACTGCCGCCTCCGCGCGCGTAGCGTAAGCCTTCGGCGCGAATCGACCGTCGGCTGTCCCTTGCAGGATTCCGGCTTCTGACGCTCGGGCTACCGACACTTGCGCCCAGGACGCGATTGCCTCGCGATCCGCGTAGGCTGATGTCGGTTCGGTCGCTTGCCCCGTATAACCGGCAAGAGTCAGAGCGCCGCCGATCATGACGGCCATCTGTTCGCGGGTGATCGGATCGTTCGGAGCGAACCTATCCGAAGAGACTCCACTTACCAGGCCTCGCTCCACCGCGACCTTTATCATAGGTGCGTACCATGCGGATGCAGAGACGTCCGCAAACCGAACACCGTCCTCGCCCTCTTTTGCCGTCAATCCCAGCCCACGAACGAGCATCGCGGAAAATTCGGCGCGAGTCAACATATTCGCAGGCGCATAACGATCGGCTGTTACGCCGTTCACAAGCAGCTTGGAAGCCAGCAACTCCACGTCCGTCTTCGCCCAATGTCCATGAAGGTCAGCGAACTGTCGAGCTTTCACGTCCACTATGGCGAAAAGGCTGTTGTGAGGCACGTTCAGCACCGCCTCCGTCGTACCGTTCGGCCCGGCTAGCAGTCTAGTCGGAACGAAAGAGACTTGGCTGTTTACCCGGTCGTAGTACACGGCGACCAGATTGCGTTTAGCCGTTCCTCCCGCCAGCTGGATGGACCGAGCGACGTACATTCCTCCGAACTCCCGTACTTCCAACGTCTGCCCGTTCGCTTCGAGCGTTACTTTGAAATCGATGACGTCGGATTGAACGGCAAATCCTTGGGAGGCGCCGATCCGTTCAATCTCGCGGCGGATATCCTGGCCGGCCTGCTCTTGGACGATGCTCACGGTCATAGCCGACACATCTGTACCCAGGCGCTTGGCCAGAGCGGCCAGATCAAGCAAGCTAACCGGAAGTCGGTAACTGGAGCCATTCAGCTTCGTCTTGACTGCCGCATTCGGATAGACTTTGGCAATTTCCCCAATCCAGACAGCCGGGAACTGCATTTGCACGGCAGCTTCCCGATCGTCGACGATGATCTCAATCGTCGTATTCTTCGTATTCTTCAGGGCCTCCAGCACTTGCTCTCTTATCCGTTCTGATAACTGTATCCGTTCGATTGCCGTCCCGTCGGGACGCGATGTCCGTTCGATGTCAGACGAATCGACGCGAACGATTATCCCCCCTGCCGGTTGCACCGTTGCGGTCGTTCGAGAATTCGCGGGACGATCGGGAACGATCGGAGCCGACGGCCCCGAGTTGCCAGAGCTGATGCCGGCGATGACGATAGTCTTCGCCGTTTCGTTACCTGCGCCATCCTGGGCGTAGACGGTATACTCGCCATTAGCGGTAACGGTAAATTGCGACGCGGTCATGAGATCAGTTCCGCTTGTTCCGCCGGCAAATTCTGCAACGTTAACATTTCCCGGCAACGATCGTAGCGCCGTTAACGCATTACCCAAGGCTTCTCCGTACACGTTGGCCGACACGCTGACGACCTGACGCGTCGATCCGTTCGGCGAGGTTGTCAATGTAATTTCGGGTGGGATCGCCACGATACGGATTCCGCCCGTTGCCGGAGCGACATACGTTAACGACGCTGCCCCGCCGGATACGCGATCAATCCCCGCGTCGGCCGGGAGCTCCAACGCATTCGCAACCTCCAGGCCGTCTAAGTCTGCAAGTCCCGCAGGTACTCTATATTCGAAAGAAAGTTCTGTAATCGGCGTGCCGAGGACTCCCGTGTAGGGTGCATACACCGTTTGGGTAACCGAATTGGCGCCTACCCGGAGCGGAAGGACCGGCGTTCCGGTCACCGTAACTTCGTACCCGTAAAATACCGTAAACCGCAGCGTATCGCCCCCGCCGTAGAGACCGTTTGCCGGCGCCGTTAGGACTAGTCCGACCCAAGCGGCTTCGAACCTCGCCAAGGCTTCGGTCAACGCGACCGCGGCGACGCTTAACTGATCGTCGGTTTGGTTGGCCGCGGCGTCGACGATCGTCTGGGCATCGTCGATTGCGCTTTGCAGCGCGGAGCGAGCTAAACCGGATGTCTCCCCGACGCCCTCGCCTTCGGGATGGTCCGCCAGCGCTTGCCGTGCATCAGATAACAAGGCTGCTAACGCCGCAGGATTTCCCGCCAGGATAATCGCGGCCTCGAACGATGCCAGCACCGTATTCAAATCGGCAATGGCCTCGGCCAACTGTGTATCCGTGTAATTCGCGGCTTGATTGAAAATCTGTTGTGCAGTCGCGATGCCAGCCTGCAATGCGTTATAATCGCCGATTAACGTCTGTCCAACGCCCGTTCCCGCGGGGTGGTCGGCGAGCGCTTGATTCGCCTCCCCGATTTTCTGACCTAACGCGGCTGCATCGCCAGCCGGAATCAGTGCAGTTTCGAATGCCATGATTGTGGCGTCCAGAACCGCGACCGCCGAATCGAGCTGCGTCTGCGTCCGATTAGCCGCATCGTCGAAGATTGCCTGCGCCGCGTTTATCGCGCTCTGCAGCGCTGCGCGGTCCGTTCCCGACGCTTCTCCCACGTTCGTACCTTCGGGATGGTCTATCAGCGCTTGCCGTGCATCACCCAACTTCGTTTGCAACGCTGCGGGATTCCCCGCCGGAATGATCATGGCTCCGAACGCAGTAATCGCGCCGTTCATATCCGCGACCGCCGAATCGAGCTGCGTCTGCGTCCGATTAGCCGCATCGTCGAAGATTGCCTGCGCCGTGTTAATCGCGCTCTGCAGCGCTGTGCGGTCCGTTCCCGACGCTTCTCCCACGTTCGTACCTTCGGGATGGTCCGTCAACGATTGCCGCGCATCGGCCAACTTCGCATTCAGCGCCGCAGCATTTCCCGCCGGAATGATCTTTGCCTCGAATGTGCCGATCGCGGCGTCCAGGACCGCGACCGCGCCATCGAGCTGAGTCTGCGTATAATTTGCAGCCTGATTGAACACGATCTGCGCTGTGGCGACGGCAGCCTGCAAAGCGTTATAGTCGCCGTTTAACGTCTGTCCCACGCCCGTACCCGCGGGATGATCCGTCAGCGCCAGATTTGCTTCTACGATTTTCTCCCCCAGCGCGGTTGCACTCCCCGCCTGAATCAGCGTAGCCTCGAACGCAACAATCGCAGCGTTCAAGTCCGCAACCGCGGCATTGAGCGGAGCTTGCGTGTAATTCGCGGCCTGTCCGTAGATCTGTTGCGCGGTAGCAATAGCGTTCTGCAAGACGGTGCGAGCTTCGGCGGTAGTCTGTCCTACGTTCGTGCCTGCGGAATGGTCCGCAAGGGCCTGATTCGCTTCTGTAATCTTTGCCCCTAGCGTAGTGGCATTGCCAGCTTGGACGATCGCGGCATTGAAAGTCGAAATCGCCGTGCTGAGCGGAGCGGCAGCGGAGGTCAGGTCTGCAGCTACGGTCGCGTTCCCGATCCCGTCGATGAAGAGCCTGGCTGCGGCGTAAGCATCGGTCAAGTCCGTATAGGCGCTTGCGGACACGTGTCCTACGCCGGTACCCGGCAAGTGATCTTTCAATAAAGATTTGGCTGTCTCGATCCCTTGGAACAACGCCGTTCCATCGACGAACGCATATCCTCTGCTCGCCGCAAGAGTCGCCGCCGGAGAATTCGCGATTCCGAAAATTTTCATATTGGCGGGATTTTCATGAAAGGCAGTTGCTCCGAAGGTCGTCGCAGCTCCCAGTACCGTAACGCTAGTTAGATTGTTTCGAAAGAAAGCGTAGTCGGCGACGCTCCTTACTCCAGCCGGAATGACCAGTTTCGCGGTCTGATTCGTGTCGAACGCACCGCCTGATATCGTCTGCAAGCTCTCATTCAACTTGATCGAAGTTATATTATTTCTATAGAAAGCATAGCTAGAGATCGAGATCATGCTGTCCGGGAACACGACGCTCGTCAGCGAATTGCCCTCGAACGCGCTGGCGCCGATCGTCGTCAAGCTTTCCGGAAGATTCACGGAAGAGAGACTATTGTCGCGAAAAGCATAGGTTTGAATAGTTGCTACACTGTCCGGAATAGCAACACTCGTAATTTTCGCTTTTCCCGTCGTGTTCGTATCGAAAGCTTCTCTCCCGATGACGGTTACCGGCAATCCCCCCAATGTCGCCGGGATATTCACTCCCAGTTGTCCGCCCGTATAACCTGTAAGGGCTGATCCCATCCCTGCAACGGTATAAGAAAATCCTCCTTCTTCCGCAGCGTGCACGGGTTGTACCTGCACCAATGAAGTCCATAACACCAACAAAGCCATCCCTAGGCATAAAACCGATTTTCTCATGATCGATCTCCTTCACGTTACAAACTGCTGTCGTCTCTCCTTTCATTGTAGAACCACGCGATAAAAGAATAATAAAAGAATTCGCCATCATTCGTGCAGGTCGGCATAAAAATACCGCGAACAAGCAGCCTCCTAAGAAGCTGCTGTTCGCGGCGATAAGCCTTGGTTTATAGTCAGAAAGGGAAACGATACGCTTTAGAGGAACCGCCTAAGCTACTCTTCTACTGCCCGGCCTTCGCCCGATCCTTGCCTTTGTCCGATTCTCCGGCGTTCTTGTTGGCGGCGTCCCGATCCTGTTGCATCTCCTCGACGGTCTTGACGCGCAGCCGGGCCGCTCCGCGGTAGCCCTCCTTCGTCGGAATCAGATTGCCCTGCGCCTGACGCTTCTTCGCCTCCGCGATGGCCGCTCCGTACTGGGGCAGCCATTGCTCCTGCGCCACAAGCATTTCGTCGACCATCTGCCAAATCTCGTTCGGATCGCATACGGCGCCGACGAGCGAGTCCATCATGAACGCTTGCCGCAGCAGCCGATCGTCGCCATGGACAGCCGCCTCGACCGCCAGACGCTGCACCGATATGCTGACATTGCATACGGCCGCCGGTCCGAGCGGAAGCTTGCCGACGAGCGGCATCGAAATGCCGTTGCGATCGGCATAACCCGGAGCCTCGATAATGGCGTCCGCCGGCAGGTTTTCGATCACGCCGTTATTCCGAACGTTGAAGTGACCGCGATAGACGCGTCCCGTTTCCAAGCCTTCAATAATGTAAGAGCCGTGCTCCTCTCCGCGTTGTTCCGGAGCATACTTCATTGGCGGCTCCTTCATCCAGTTCGGGAAGTCGGTCTCGAACCAGTTGCGCCCCTCGGTGCACACCCGCAAATAACCGCCCGTCTCGCCGTTAATCCAATTGCCAAGGTCGATCCACTGTTCGATCTCGTCGGGGCGCTTGCGGTACCAAGGCACATATTCGCTCAGATGTCCGTTCGACTCGGTGCTATAGTAACCGAACCGGCGCAGCATATCGATGCGAACCTTCTCCGTACGGCTGAAGTCGGGATGCTTCTCGAACGCCTCCAGCAGCTTGCCGGTGAGGTCCTCTCCCTTGTGCCGGATTTGAACATACCAGGTCTGGTGATTGATCCCCGCGCAGATGATATCGACTTCTTTCTTATCCAGACCGAATGCCTCCGCGATCTGCCAATGCCCACCTTGCACGCCGTGGCAGAGCCCGATCGTTCTTACTCCCCCGTACTGATTGCATGCCCAAGTCAGCATCGCCATCGGATTGGCGTAATTCAGCAGCAGCACGTCCTTGGCGGCCACCTCGCGAATGTCCTTGCAGATGCTAAGCATCTCGGCGATGCCCCGCTGTCCGTACATGATTCCGCCCGCAGACAACGTATCTCCGACGCATTGATCGACGCCGTACTTGAGCGGAATGTCTACATCGGTAGCGAAAGCCTCCAGTCCGCCCACCCGAATCGTACAGAACACATATTTCGCACCCGCCAGCGCTTCCCGCCGATCGGTAGACGCCTGAATGCGAATATCCAGTCCATTCTCTGCGATGTCTCTTTGGCAAAGCTCCTTCACCATATTCAAGTTGTGCTCGTTAATGTCAGTAAATACAACCTCGATGCCCTCGAACTCTGGAACGCTCAGCATATCGCGAAGCAGCCCCCGCGTAAATCCGATGCTGCCCGCGCCAATAAACGCTATTTTGAATGCCATAGTCCTATTCCTCCTCCACTAGAATGAGACCTCTGATTTGCTCGTCTTCATCGTAGCAGGATCGCATGGGGAAGCGTTATCGAGATCATCACCATTTCCCCGGAGAACTGTCAGAAATCCTCACCTTTTAATTTCTTCATAGCGTTCTTTGGCCTGAGCATTGCGATACTCGACCGGGGTCATACGGACATGCTTCTTGAACAGGGCATGAAAATATTGCCGGCTTCCCGCTCCCACATAATCCGAAATGTCGGCGACGGGGATATCCGTATGCGACAGCAGCATTTTGGCCTTGTCCATTCGCACCTCCGTCAAGTATTCCATTAAGGTTCGTCCAGTCTGAAGCTTGAATATCCGTTGCAGATAGCCGGGATGCAGACTGACGCTTGAAGCGATCTTTCTCACCGTCAGCGGTCGATCATAGTTTTGCAGCATATAGGCGATGCTCGATTTCACGTACGCCCCAGCGGACGGAACCCGGCTTCTTCCTTGCTCGCTTCGCAATCTCCCAAGACGGATGAGCAATTGCATCAGCAGCATCCGATCGAGAACCCCTCCATCTCGACCTTGATCGTCTAGCTCTAGCACCAGGCTTTTCAGCGCGTGATAGACTTCTTCCGGCGCCTGCAGCACCAGATAGGAGGTCCGGGCCGACAACATTTCGCACAGCGACTCTTCCTCTTCTGCGAATTGCTTAACCGAAGGGAAAACGTCCGAATGGGGGGTGAAGCCGAACTCGACATTAAGCATTCGGCACGTCTGCTCGACCACAAGTCGATGAGGCACATTGGCGTCCAGTAGGATCAATTGCCCTTTTTCCAACCGGACCGAGGCTTCGCCCCCGCTTCCTTCATTCCACTTCACAACGCATTGACCCTGAATCACATACATAATCTCGGTTGAATCATGTCTATGGTACGCCATGCGAAAATCTTCCCACTGCTTAAAGTAGTAGGCGTATACCTTGGGAATATAATGATTAATCAGCAAATCAGCGTCAAAAAGACTCCCTGTGCCCATGTCATCCTCCCAATATCCGTACTGAGCTACTTCTTTTACTATCGTTGATCGCTCCAGTGGAGTCAATTTCAGATCTGCGATCGCGTTCTGTTCCGCAATTGAGGGAGACCCGTGTAGTAACAGAATATCACGCTATACTGAATAATACCGTTTTTGTCCCTGTCAAAGTCGATCCGCTATTTACAAAATAATAATTGGAAGACGTATCCAACGTGATATTACCCATCCAGGTTATCGTGTTGAACTGGCTGCTGAAAATTCCGATAGGGGGAGTATCCGCCAACACAGCCATGGTAACGTTCCCTCCAATTAAAGTATTCGAGATTTCGTTGTACCCGGCTACGTTAATAGTCCCATCGGTTCGACAATCCATCATACGCTGAATTCTCAAGCCATTATGAACCATAGTGTTGATACGGCTATTATAGAAGTACGCATTCAAAATCCCCATATGTCCATCTTGAATTACGCCTCCTTGAATATTACCGTTGAGCAACTGAAATTCGATGGTTGTGAACGGGTCCACCATATCCATATTTTGAAAGCTCACGTTTCCGCTGATAATCGCTCCGTCCGTATAGTTCGTGTGCGTTCCTACGGAAGTACCGTTGTCGAATGTACCAATGACGGTCACGGGACGCGCGTCGAACGCCGGACCTTGGACCAAGTAAACATTTTCTGCAGCTTGGCTGGTTTGAATGGTGATACTCCTGGCCACAGAGGACTGAAAGTTGGCAAGATTGGCATTGCCGAGCACCCACGGTCCCAAGCCTAACAACTGAACGTGCCTTGCTGGCGGTATAATAATATCTTCATTAAAAACCGAGTTTGCCGCGATCAAAATAACTAAGCGGGCTCTCATCCCGTAAGTGACAGCAAATGTGCTGCCGGTTGCTGCAGTAACGGCTGCCTGAAGTGATGAAAATGGGTTCTCCGGCGTGCCATCCCCTAGTCCCGGAGCACTGGAGTCTGCCCAGATGATAGTGGACTCTCCCCATTGAAAAACGCCTGGTCCTGTTGGGCCTGTCGGTCCGATTGGGCCCGTAACGCCCGTCGGTCCTGTCGGGCCTGTCTCACCCATTGGTCCTGTCGGGCCTGTTGGGCCTGTTGGACCCGAACCGCTCGTCGCAAGCAACGCGACATCGTCCACTAGCAGATTCGCTGTCCCCGCGATCGGATAAGTCTGAATGACGATATGCGCTTGCGTTGTCCCTGCCGGGGCCGCAGTTGTCGTCTGATAGACTTCAACCCAATCGTTCCCCGTCAGGGCCGATATACTAAAGGGAACGTAACTAAATAGCCCGGTCCCGAGAAAGGATAAGGACGCGTCGTAATAGTTGATCACGATGTTCGCGATCGTTCCGAGGGTCCCAGGCGTTTTCCCGAAAGCTGCATGAAATTCGAAGCTCTCCCCCGGGACAACCGGAACGAACTGATAGATAAACGATGACACCGCTCCCCCAGTTAACTGAGCGCAATAAAAATTATAGTGGCTTCTCGTCGAAATAACCGTTGCGTTCTGTCCGCCCCATGGCCCCAAGGCGCCTGTCTCGAACCCTCCGTTTATGATTCGATTTTCAATTGACATTGTTCTATCCCCCCATAATTTGAATACTGAGTTAAGGCATACTATTAGATTTATGCCAGTCCAATCCCGATTGACTGTGTCATCGCGTAAGAATGCTCAAGCTCCGGCGCAACGATTGCCATCGCCCTGCCTGTCGCCGCCTGCCAAGCTTGGCGTCAAGCCGGTCTTGAAGCCTCATTGACCATGCGAATGTCTCGTTCGGCCTGGTTGTTCACACTTCAGAAGAGAGAGACCTGAGTAGCAACAATAAAATAAAAAAACGACATCCTTCCCCCCGATTGCGGAGCGAACGATGTCGGCTTAACCTATCCTAGTTGAGCAGGTCCTAAGCTGATGATGAGAACACAATCATTCCTTGACGGCCCCGATTGTAATGCCGCCAATGAAATACTTCTGCATAAACGGGTAGGCAGCGACGATCGGCAGCGTGACGAGTATCGTTGTCGAAGCCCGGATGGAAACCGGAGTCAGCTTCCTCATCTCCTCCATATGCTGCTGATCGTTCATCAGCTTGCTGATCTGCTCGATGTCGAGCAGAATTTTGCGCAAATAGACCTGCAGCGTATCCCATTTGCCTGAGGAGTTGTACAGCATGACGTCGAACCAGGAGTTCCAATGTCCGACGGTGCTGAATACGGCTACAGCGGCAGACTATATTACGACTGTAAGGTGGTATTCCGGCCGAAGATTTTTCCCCGCTTCGTGTTTCTGATTACAATGTATTTCAGCGGGGGCTCGTTCCGACTTACCTGCTCATGAACCAGTTGAACCTTGTAGAGACGCTAATAAACCCGAACAGAACAAGGTCGTAACCGTCCCCACGACCACCCGTAATACGGAAATCAGAGCTCCTTTGCCTAGACCGCCTTTGTTAAACATGTAGACATAGTTGTCTAACGTGAACTCCCTAGGCCAGAAGTAGAGCCTGCCGCTGGACGTCCATCGTAGCCCGTCTGGAAAATAATCTGTGTGTCCGCACTGTGACCGCGAATCCGTTTGGCAAGCTCTATCCCGTTATATTCAGGAATATTAATATCCAGCAGCATAATATCCGGATGGCATTCCAGGTAAGCGCTCCATGCAGAAGCGCCGTCCTCCGCCTCGCCTGCCACTTCGATGACCAGCTCATTCCAAAGGTTCGACCTTTTTAAGCCTTCCCAGATGTAATATTCGTCGTCTACGATCAGCGCCTTCATCCCTTCGAGCTCCCTTCTTTGTTCGGATATCGTCCTAGGGGCTTGTATGCAAACCCGCTCAGAGGTACCTTCACCGCCTTTTCGCCCCCTGCTTCGTCACTTTTGCTTGACGTACCCCCGGTACACCTTCACAAAAGTTCCTTGCATGGAACGAAAATTCGTCGGGCGGCTGGTCAAACTCAAATCCTACGATTATCAACCGGCAACTTCGTTCACAAGTAGCCTTATGTCATTATCATGGCATATCCGGCGCTGGCCCGATGATTCCTACCTGCCTCAAAGGCCCATACTTCCGGAAGGAAGATACGGGCCTTTGATTGACTTGGATTAACTTGGATTGACTTTGCCGCTCTTTTACTCGTCTTTGGCCGGCGCGTCTTGCTCCTGCCGATCGATCAGGCGCATTAACATGACCACGATCTCCGCGCGCGTTGCGTTAGACGCAGGCAGGAACTTCGAATTCGGATATCCGTTGATCACGCCGTTGGAAGACAGGATATCCACGCTATTCGCGGCCCAGGACGGAATCGCGTCCCCGAACGTCTTGCGGTTGCCGCCGTCAGCCGTCAGCCGGTAAGCGTTCTGGAACAGTACCGTCATTTCCGCCCGCGTGACGAGCGAAGCTCCGTTGACGTAAAACTTGCCTTGGCGCGCCTTGCCCGTCACCAATCCGTTCGCATACGCAGCCGCAAGGTAAGGTCGGCTCCACTGAGCCAGCTCGTGCCAATCGGCGAAGTGCGCCGCAGCAGCATCCAGATCGGCTTGCTTGCCGATCGCCAGCTTCCGGGCTCTGACCAGCATCGCGATCGCTTCGTCTCTTCTCGTAGGGCTGTTCGGAGCGAACAGATCCGCCGTTCGACCGGATACGATGCCCAGCCCGTAGGCTCTTTCGATCGCCTCTTCGGCCCAAGCCGCTTCTGTATGCACGTCCTTAAATGTCCTCTTAGCCGGCGTTCCGTTGTCCGTCGGACCTTCGGTTTGGCCGTCTTCCTTCACAGGAGCGCCACCGGATCCTGTATTCGTGCCGCCATTCGTGCCCGTGTCTGTTCCCGGGTTAGCCGGTTGGCTGCTTTTAACGATTGAGACATCGTCCTGTGCAACGTTCCCCACGGAATCGGTAGCCGTGATGGTGCTGTAAGCTTGCGTACCGGTACTGAGCGTGCCGCTTAAGCTAAATTGACCCTCACTGTCCGCCGTGGTACGATTCCCTCGGTCGTCCATCACGCTCGCGTAAGGAACCGTGCTGCCTGCAATTCGGTAAGACCCGGACGAATCGGCGGCGATCTTCCCGTCCGTTCCCGTCTCGACGAACAAAGCAGGCGGGAGACTGTTGTAGTGAACGGCCAATCCGTACTCGGATACGTCGCCTTGATCGTTCTCTGCGGCGATTCGCAGCAAGGTCGATCCTGCGTCTTCGCCTACGGTAATCGGTACGGAAGCCCGATTCTCATAATCGCCGCTGGCATAGACTTGTACGAAATGAGGCAGATTGGTGTTTTCGTCTAGCGTTCCGTCGCTTTGCCATAGGGTGAACTTGACATTCAAATCTCGCGTCTGTCCGTCCTCCGCGCTCACATAGGTGGTCGCGGCATCCAGTGTAAAATTGCCGTTTACCGTAAGCACCTTGCCTAACAGCGAATCGTTCGCGATGACGCCCGCGCTAGGTTTAACGTGAATGACAGGGAGCTTGACTAGCGGAACGTCGACGACGTCCGTCACCGTTGTCGGGCCGTAAATATACGACGAGTTCATCTCCGCGTCGTCCGCGTAGGCGAACGGCGTGACGGCAAGTCTGTAGCCGGCGCCCGAATCTATCCCGCCGAAGCGGAGGCTGATTTGTCCGTTCGCCTCGTCGCTAGCTGCCACTCGGTACTCGATGGGTCTGCCGGCATGCGCGACTCGGTTGCCGGTCGGCTTGCCGTCACTGCCAATCTCGTCAGTGTACGTCAAAGGCGATATGACGGCATTGCCGTCGGCATCGTACAACCGAACAAGATACCCGTCCGCGTCCGAGACTGCGCTCCACGAAGCATGAATCGTACCGTTGCCGCCCGCAGATACGGCTACGCCGCTAATTAAGCCCGGCTCGAGCGGATTGACGACATTCATCGCCTGCTTCGCATTCCTGCTCGAATACGGAATCACTCTTGAGGAATCGGAAATCGGCTTTCCGACCAGCGTCACTCTTGCGTAATACTGACCGCTTTGCAAATAGTTCAAATCCTGCTCCGTGAACGTATAGCTGCCGGATGCCGCGCTGTCCGTTACATCCGCGGCGTCGACACTGAACGTGTGGACCAGCACACCTGCACTTCTGGCGTTCGGATCGTCGCCGTTGTCCGTCGACAGACGGACTTCGACTTGATAGTCTTCCGTTAAGGTATCCAGTCCCGACAAATCCCAGCTTACCTTATCCGCTCCGGCGTCATAGGAGACTTCCGCAATTTCCGGAACCGGCGCAATGGCAATAATCGAGCTGTTGAACGGCTGGCCGGACGCAATCGTCCAATCTCCCGCTTCCGCGCCCAGACGAATCATAACCGTGTTCTCGGACACGACCGCCGCGTTCGCGTTCGGATCGTCGTAATAAGGCGTTCCGTCATCCAACGTTCCCGGATACGTCAAGCCGTACGGGTTGCCGCTCGGGTCCAGGATGCGAAGATCGTCCGGATCGGCGGATACGAGCACCGCGTAATCCTCCGTCAAGCCCGCCGGGAGCGACACCGTATGCTCCGTTCCCTCGGCATTCGTCGATATCGCCGGCTCAACCGCAAACGTCCTTAGCAGACTTGGCGAGCCCCCGCTCGACGCGACAAGCCGCACGTTGGAGAAAGCGTTAATCTGTCCGAGCGCCGCGCCATTCTCGTCGTACACGGTCTGTCCTGCCGGTCCCGATTGCGCCGAGGAGAAGCTGCGGCGTCCCACGCTAACGGAACCGCTGCCGAAACCGTAGTTCACCTTAAATCCGAAACCAAGCAGACTGAACGACGCGAAGGCATTCGTATTACTTAGCCCGACGTCGCTGTTGAGCAACGTATACGGACCGATGGAGAACAGCCCGACATCGATCTCCGGCACCTGGAGTCTCCCGCGCAGCTGCCCGTTCAAATTAAAGCCGTTGTTTCTGTAATAAGTCAGGTTGGCATTGCCTCCAGCCAGAATGACCGAGAAGTTCTTCAAAATGTTGGCTGCAATCTGCATTTGATACGATACAGAGGATTGGGTCACGTAGATGCCGGCCTGGAATTTGTCGAAGATCGACATCTTCAGCAGGGTCGGATTCCCGGACAGCTCAATCTGGGAAGGCCCGATCGCGAGCTCCACGTTGCTGAATTCGAGCAGGCCGGCACCCGGAATAAGGCTTCCGACTTCGAAATCTCCGGTGAGCAGAATCAAGATCGGCGCGATGCCTTTATAGTTGCCGCTGATCGTGTCCGCCAGGCCCGAGACGCCGCCGCCGACTCTTGTCAAATACGCAATCGGCGTCATGGGCGTTACCGGAATTCCGTTCTCTAATCCGACGATGATCTTGATCGAGTCGGGAATAAGCAGACCGGTCTCGCCGTTCCTCTTCAGGCTCAAGCTCGACGCCAAATTCGCCAGCTTGGCGTCTACATCGAATGCGACGGCGTAATTGCCGTTGAACGTATCGATCGAGCCTTCCGCGCTGCCGTTAATTCCGAACCCGCCGAGCAGCTTCTTCGAGATCTCCGTGCCCGGCGTGAAGGAGCCTTCCGCCGCAACCCCCTGGAAGCTAAGATTCCCTTTATTGTCCATGCCGTACTGGAGCCGATCGATGTTCAGATTGATCCCCACCGAATCGCTGCCCGGCAGCGCCATGCCGAAATAAATTTTCCCGTCGAAGATGACGGCGTCGTCGAGCAGCGTGGCCCCTGTAATGCCGGCCTGCATGCCGCTCCCCACCACGATCAGCTTGTTCTGGTTGCGGATCAGCACTTCGATGTTCCGCTTGGTCGGATCCTCCAGTTCCCCTTCCTCGTCCTTTGCATACTCGGATATATATTCGATGCCCTTATCCAGTCTGATCGAGCCGCCAGCGTTCGAGATGATGCTGAACGAGCCTGCGGTCATATTGACGTCTTCCATTGTCAGGCTGACCGAGCCGTCGAGATCGTCGCGCACAATGAGCTTGCTCCACTCCTTCGACAAGTAGACCGCCAGACCGCCGTTAAGAGTCGTCGTACCGTTGAACACGTATTCGCCTCTCGTGCTTGCGCTGGCCGTGAAGCTGCCTTTGATCGTCATGACCGGCGTGCGATCGCCCAACTGCTGCGTCAAATCCTTTTCGCTCTCCGAGACAATAACGGAATGGTTGAACCGGCTGTCCGCGACTACGGCCATATAACCGAACTTGGTGTGGCTCAAGCTCGCGGCTGCCGGTATTGTTACAGACCGCTGCACGCCGTTGCTGGACACGTAATACGTAACGTCTGTCGTGCGGGACAGCAACATATCGTCGGGCACCCGTACGACCAGAGAGGTCTCCGTTGCATCCGTTATGGCAGCCACCAGCGTCGGATTCGGCGACGTGCCGATGAACACTTGTCCTTGACCGTTCATATTCGTTCCGTATACGTTGATCGTCTTGAACAGGCCTGCCAATCTGGAGTTCGGCGAGACGGAGGCGATGTTCCTGAGCTTCGTTGCGCCTGGCGCCCCGCCTGCCGCCGGAGAATTCGTATC
This sequence comes from Cohnella sp. LGH, assembly GCF_017671885.1. Taxonomy (NCBI): domain Bacteria; kingdom Bacillati; phylum Bacillota; class Bacilli; order Caryophanales; family Paenibacillaceae; genus Cohnella; species Cohnella sp. LGH. Next base: position 6,790,068 of record NZ_CP072117.1, on the reverse strand, counting down.
GATCGCATCGTACAGCAATTCGACCAGATCGATGCTGTTCTTCGTAACGGCCGGACAAGTGTATATGCTCCTGGTCTGATCCTGCGGGTCGGACCTTACGTACGTACAGGCATATACGGTCTTGTTGTTCAGTCGATCGCGAAACCGAACGACCGGCTTGTAGATTTTGCTCGAATCGCTCGGCGGCGTGAAGCTGAACGTAATCGGTTCGTTCAGGCTCGCCCTGACCGGATAGCTTGAGAATTGCGCGGCGCTTGCCGTTGTAACGGGAATCGAGACGTCCGCGAACTGGGCGACGACTTTAATTGTCGATCCGGCCGTCAGTTGGGCGGTTGACGGGTAAGGCGCTATGCCGACGTCGATTCTGGAGTCGTAGGGATTGGTCGGCTGTATCTGCTTGACCAAGGAGCCTGCAGCCCCAGACATCTGGTACACTTGTACTTTGGACACGTATTTCGCCGAATCCTTGTTCACGATCTGCACCTTAATCGTATCACCCGGATAATATTCTGCCTGTTCGACTGTCAATTCCGCGTTCGCATTCGTCGTAATCTCCGTCTCTATGAGATTCGACACGACTTTCTGCACCCGGACGGTAACGTTCGCGTCGGTAAACGGCATGACGAACGAGTAGGTACCGTCGCCGTTAGACGTCACCGGCAAAGCAACGTTCAGCAGGTCGGAGCGTACTTCGACCCCGGTAACCTTATACATTCGAGCATTGTAGCTTCCCGGATCGACGGTGATGACCGCGCCGGAATAATCGGTGGCCGAGGCTCGTACGGTCGCCTGCACGAATTGCGGGCCTCCGGACAACGTTGGCGATACAACGCCGGGAATCGTCGCTTGCACCGCGATATTATGCGCGGCTTTCCCATCCGTCGAGGTCACGGACAGAAAAATCGGCTCGCTCGGCATAGAGAATGCGTAGCCGAATCGATAGCTGGTCGTGTCGAACAGCGTATTCGTCACGGGCGATGTCTTGGACGTGTTTTTGCCCACGATTTGCACGCCGGCCGGAATCAGCCCGCTCGACGTCGTCTGCAGCTTTAACGGATCTCCGGCAAGAAAGTAATAATAATTGCCGTATTCGTATGGGTTGGCGCTTCCCAGGCTCGGATTCGAATATTCGATCGTCGGATTCGTAAATCCGATCAGGTTGCGAATATCGATTCTCCTGGCCGTATCGGTATTCACCGTTATCGTAATTAGCCTGGCCGCCGCCGTCGCGTTACGATCGATCGTGATTTTCAAGCTCCACGGATGATTCTGCGCGACGCCGGTTAATACAGTCTGCACGCTCATCGGCACATCGTTGCCCAGACCGTCCCTGACGGAAATACTCTTGACCATCGCGGCGGTGAGCGGCGCAGACGGACTCATCGTATCGATGGATTTGTTAACGAGCGTAATGCTGTAATCGCTCTCCGCGGAGACGATGAGTCCCTGCTCGGGAATAAGCGTACTGCCCGAATACACGCGAAAGTCGGTCGTATTGCCGATGTCGATCTTGATCGAATCGGTAATCGCCGTCGCTGGCCAGGTGACAATGATCGTGAGCGTATCGTTGGACACGCTTGTCGTCGTGACCTGGGCCGTGAACGTGCCTGCGCCAAGATTGACGATGTCGATTGCATTGTACGCTCCCGCTGTCGCGTTGAATTGATAGCCTGCCGCAGCAATGAGCACATACTTGCTCCTATAGCTCTTCCCGATCGCGAACGTCCCGCCGGCCGGCTGATACGTTACGCCGTTATCGGCTGACCAAGCCATGCTGGAAGAGGCATGGTTGAAAAGATTATTCCCGTTCGTCTGAACAGCTCCCGTCACCGGAGCCGCCGTGCCGATCGAGATGTCCGCGGGGACGATCATGGCCGATCCCGTAGTCGGCCAGGTTACCACGACCGTTAACGTATCGTCCGGCAAGCTTGCCGTCGATACCGTCGCGGCAAATGTGCCTGCGCCAAGATTGACGATTCGGCCCGAGAGGTCTCTCGCCCCGTCCTTCTCGTAGACGCTCTCCGTCGAGTCGAACGCGTAGCCCTCCATAGCCGTCAGCACATATTTCGTTTTATAGACTTTGGCAGCGGCGTACGTGCCGTCCGCTTCTGCGTAGAAGGCGCCCCCGTCGCCTGACCAGGTCACAGCGCCCGCTGCATGAGTGAACGTATTCGTCCCGTTCGCCTGAGTTGCGCCCGTCGACGGCGCAATCGTTCCGATCGAGATATCCGCAGGCACGATTGTGGCTGCGCCCGTTGCCGGCCAAGTGACCTCAATCGTCAACGTATCGTTTGCCGTGGCCGACGTGGACACGTCTGCGCTGAGCACGACCCCGCCCGGATTCTCGACGGCAACGGCATTGTAAGCATTCATCGCTGTATCGAACGTATAGCCGCCGTCCGTCGTCAGAACGTATTTCGTCCTGTAAACCGTATTAGGCGCATAGGCTCCGCTTGCCGCCGCATAAGAGAGGCCCCCGTCGCTTGACCAGGCAATGCTGGCGGTCGCATGCGGGAACGTATTGGCGCCGTCCGCCATACTTGCGCCGGTTATCGGTGCGATCGTCTTGATTACGAGCTCGTTCGCGGCGATCGTTGCCAACGCCGTCGACGGCCAGGTCACCGTAATCGTTAACGTGTCGTTGGAGGTGCTAGTCGTCGTTACCTGGGTTGTGGCCGTGCCTGAGCCCAGGTTCGGGATCGAGATCGATTCGTAGACTCCCGCCGTCGGATTGAAGGCATAGCCCGCATCTGCGGTCAGCACAACCTTCGTCTTGTACGCCTTGCCGGGCGCGAACGTCCCGCTTGCGGAAGCGTAGGTCGCGCCATTGTCGGCGGACCACGTCACGCTTGCCGTCGTATGCGCAAAAGCGTTCGTGCCGTCCGCCACATTCGCCCCCGTTACCGGAGCAATCGTGCCGATCGACATTCCCGACGCGTCAAGGATCGTAAACGGCGCTGCAGCGGTCTGCGGCCACGTAACGACGATGGTCAAAGTGTCGTTCGAAGCGCCCGACACGACTGCGGTATACGTGCCCGATCCGAGATTGGCGATGCGGCTGGCCAACGCCTTCGCTCCGCCGGCTTCGTATACGCCTGCAGCGGAATCAAAGAAATAGCCCGCTTCCGCAGAGATGACATATTTCGTTTTATAAGTCGTTACGAAGGTATAGGTGCCGCTCGCCGGATTGTAGGTCGCTCCGTTGTCTGCAGACCAATTCACCTCGGCCGTTGCATGGTTGAACGTATTGACTCCGTCCGCCACCGCTGCCTCCGCGACCGGCGCCAGCGTGCCGATAGAGATATCGTTCGGCAGGAGGAGCCCTGTCCGAGGCCAGATGACCTTAATCGATATCTCGCCTGGTTCATTTTCGTACACATGGAACGTACCCGATCCAAGATTCGCAATGCGGCTCGACAGATCTCTGGCCCCGCCCTTTAAATAAGCCGACCTCGAATCAAAGGTATAGCCGTTCGCCGCCTGGAGAGCATACTCCGTTGCATAAGTCATTCCGGAGACGAGAGGATCTCCTTCATCCAAGTAGGCAAAGGGAGTCTCTTGACTCCATTCCACATAAGTTACCGTCGCATGGTTAAATACGTTCGTTCCATTCGCGGCGACTCCGGACGGTACCGGGGCAAGCGTGCCGATTGATATATCCGAGGCCCCGATGACAATCAGCCCCGTGCCTGCATCGGTCGACTCCCAACCAACGATGAGGGTCAAGGTGTCATTAGGCTGTGTATTCGTCGATACGCTTGCTCCCGCCAAATAGCCCGTGCCGAGATGAGCAATGCGTCCCGCTAAGGACTTTGCTCCGTCCAGATAGATGCGGCTCGTGGTATCGAAGGCATATCCCTCGTTGGCCGTAATAACGTATTTCGTGTAATAGTACGTATTAGCCGCGAATGGCCCGCCTGCCGCAGAGAAAACAGTGCCATTGTCGGACCAAGTAATAACAGCCGCGGATTTATTAAACGTGTTCGAGCCGTCCGCAATTGCCGCTCCCGTTACCGGGGCAATCGTTCCGATGGAGATATCGGAGGGCTCGATCGTCGCATTCGGCCACGTAATCACGATCGTCAGCGTATCGTTTAGCGTAAACCCCGTGCTAACAACCGCAGTGAACGTTCCCGTGCCTAAGTTAGAGATATTGCCCGTTATGTCTTTTGCTCCGTTTTTCTCGTATACGCCGGGTATCGGATCGAATACATAGCTTGAGTTGGCGGTTAAGACGTATTGGGTTCGATAGACCGTGCTTTGCGCGAAAACACCGCTCGCAGCGACATAGACGGTTCCGTCCGTGGACCACTTGACATCCGTAACCGAACCACCGCCGAACACTACTGTTCCATCTTCAAGGGTTGCCCCGTTCACTGGCGCTTCTGTTCCGATCACAATATCGGATGCAGCAACGATTTCTTCGGCCAACGCAATCATCGGCAGCATCGTGCCTAGCAGCGCTATCGATAGAATGATAGATACGAGCTTAGAGATGATCTTCGTTCTCACGTACGAGCGTAATCGTTTCATAGGGTCCTCCTTAATCTGCCCATTGAAGGTCGACGTTGCGGCAGACAGTCAGCATACGAAGAATCATAGCAACCGCCTGTTCACGCGTCCCGTAGGCGCTCGGATTAAACCTGCCGTCGCTGCCGCCCTTCACCACTTCAACGCCGGCCAGCAGCTCGATCCATTGACGCGCCCAGCTTCCGTCCGTATCCGTGAACAAGGCGTTGCCGGCAGACACCTCGAAAACAAAACCATGAGTCGTGTCAGAATGGCCGAAAACTCCCGAGAACGCCATCGAACCTGAGCCCGCCACCGTGGCCATGATCTCCCGGCCAGCAGCATAGGCTTTGCCCCCGAAGCCTTCCAACAAGGAGAGCCCCATTAACAGAAGCGCCATAACAGCAGCAATTATCGGTTTGACCTTGTGGTTACGCATTCTTGTTCCTCCCTCAAGAAACTATGCCAAGGTTAAAGCTATATGAAAGACGACCAAAGCACATCTAGAGAAAGTTATAGACAACATAAAAAACTCTCTTTTTGTCAAACAGCGTCGAAATCGGGCCAACAAAAACAGACTATAGCCGAGGTCCCGATGGGGATCGTCTATAGCCCGCTATCCTGGAATGAGTATCGACTAGCTTAGCAGCAGAAGCTCTCTTGCCTTTTTGATCGCCTGCACTCTCGTACGGACACCCAACTTGCCATAAACATTGTTCGTGTGACTCTTGACGGTTCCTTCCGTAATCCCCAAGTGCGAAGCGATCTGCTTATTGGACATCCCTTCGGCCATTAGACGTACAATCTCCATCTCGCGATTCGTCAGCCCTTCGACCAGGACGGCCTCCAGGACGCGTACCTCCGCCTTAATCGGCGCTTTAGATCCAGTCGGCAACCGGTTCAAAGCCTGAAGCAAATGATTGGCATAATTCAAGAGAACGTAAGAAGCATTCCTGGGTTGGCGGCCTTGCTGAGCTCTCTGATAAGCGGTCAGCAGTTCCGCCATCACTTGGCCTTCATCCACAAAGCTGCGAACGAAACGTTGCGGCCATGCCAAGCCTAAAGCCGTCTCCAGCAGATCGATCGCCTTATTCGGCTGCCCGCTGCGGTAATGCGTCACGCTTTGCAAAATGAGCATTCTGATTCGCTCCCGAAGACGATCCTCTTTCCAGAACAACTGCTGCAGCCTTTCCGACAACGACAGCGCTTCGTCCGTCCGCCCGCATGCGGCCAGCACTCTGGCCAGAGCCGTATATTCGGCTGCTTCGTTCAGCGGGATCTCATCCGTCGGGGTCATGCCGCATCGTTCCAGCCATTCCTCTGCCGCAGACAGGGAGCCCTGCCTTACGGCCAGGCAAGCCTGCTCCGCTTCAATCTTCCGCAGAAAGACGGCATAATCCGGAGATTCGATCTGTACCTTCAACCGCTCCAGCAGCTCTGCCGCCCGAGCCGGATGGTCCAGCGCCTGCTGAATTCGCGAGGCGCTAACGTAAATTTGCAGCATGCTCCTCGTGTTGGGCGGCGCATCCTGGGGACGAAGGACCTGACCGATACAGCGCTCGGCTTCCTCCAGCCGATTCCATTCATAGAGCAGCTTGCTGTAGGAGGCTTGGATTCGCCCGGCAAACGGGTGCGTTATCTTGTCTCCCCACCGGGCGATCCATTTCAACAAGAGCGCAGAGGCGCCGTGATAATCGTTAATAAACGTCAAATGATCCTCAAATTCATCGTAGCCGTTATATCGATTGTTCCCGATTGTTTGCAAGAAGCTGCCTTCCGGCGCATACTGGTCAACCAGCTCGAAATAGTCGGATACCTTGGTCAAATCTTTCTTGAAATAACTGGAGGTTGCACACAGGTAATAGAGGTTGCCCATGACGTTCTTCCATTCCGCGTCATCCATCGTCCCTTGCAGCGCTTCATAGCGAAGCTTGGCCCGCTCTATCTTCTCCGAGGCTTTGTCCCACTGCCGGATTCCAATCAGAAGGAGCAGATAGAACATTTCTACCATCGGTCTCCTCGAGATGACACTCTCCGGCAGTTGCAGGATCCATCTGCTTAGCACGGCAAACTTCTTCTGCAGGAAGGCTTGAAGATTGTTCTCAATGACCCGAACGACATCCTCGTGCTGTCTACCTTCCAAATAATGCTCGGCCGCTTCCTCTTCGAAGCCGTGGCTTTCCAGCCAACGAGCGGCATGGACATGCGTTTGCGCCCATAGTCCGGGATCGGTTCGAATAAACATTCGCCGCAAAAAATCGGACATTAAGTGATGATAACGGTACCAGTTCCTTTGATCGTCCAGAGGGGTAATGAATAAATTCCACTTCTCCAATCGCTCAAGCTGCTCTTGAGCGTTCGATTGGCCTGTGACAGCATCGCACAAGGAATGATTCATGCGGGATAATATGGAGGTTTGGAGCATAAAAGCGCGGGTAGACTCCGGTAACAGAAGGTATACCTCTTCCATCAAATAATCAGAGATATGAGTTTGGTGGCCGCTGAATTGCCGGATGGATTCCGTAATATTATCGCTTCGCTTCAGAGAGATTGCCGCGAGCTGCAAGCCGCTGATCCAGCCTTCCGTCTGATGGTAAAGCTCCGCAAGCTGCTCTCTGGACAACGATAAACCCGCGATTTCCCGGAAGAAAACGTCCCCTTCATCCGGAAGAAAACGTAAATCCTGGATCATAATCCGCCGCATTTCTCCCTTGGCCAAGAGCCTGGCAGTAGGGATAGGCAATTCGATACGGCTGGCGATATACAAATGAATATGAGGAGGTAAATGGTCTACGAAATAACTTAACGACCTCTGGATTTCGGGAAGCTCAATGCAATGATAGTCGTCCAATACGATCGCGAGTTCGCCGGGCAGCCGATTCAACTCGTTCAGCATAGCCGCAACCGCAGGCTCCGAGGATGCGAATGACGACGACGGTCCCTTCGCCAGCAGCGGCATAAACGTCTGCGCGAAGCCGGGAGCTTGCCCCCGAATGGAAGAAGTCACATAGGTCCAGAATGATATCCACTCGTCATCCTGCTTGTCCAGCGACACCCAGGCGACAGCAATTCCGCTCTGCCTGGCCCATTCGCTTAACACTGTCGTCTTCCCGTAGCCGGCCGACGCGGAGATCAAGGTCAGCTTCGCTTCGAGCCCCTCGTCCAGCTTGCGCATCAATCTTGGCCGCGGCACCGAATCTTGGCGTTTATGTGGAATATATAGCTTGGTCTTCACAATCACTCGAAACCCCTCCAGGATCGATTCCAAAATGAACAAAGATGATGATCCTGCGGTAAAAGTCACGCACGATACTCATGGGGGAAAACAATGGACAGGGGGGAATGTTATTTGGAAATATAGCCTAAATAGAATTCGCCAAAATTCTTTGAAATCCTTCACCTTTCTGCTGGCGGCTATGATTCGTTCCTCATACAGCGTAACCCTATGCGTCATATGGGCCGCTCCCCTATCGTTTAACGCCTGCACCGCCTTGCTCAGACCTTTGCCATATTATCCTCCTACCTACTCGACTTAGCTTGTTCCCTTCCTTCTCCCCCCTAATCCCCATACTGCATCCGAAACTGAACCGGCGTCATACTCGACAGCTTATGAAACGTGTACACGAAATGGCTGTCGTCCTGGAATCCGACCGAGGCGGCGATGTCCTTGACCGTGCGAGTTCGATCAGCTATTAACAGCTCCTTAGATTTCTGAATCCGAAACTGGACCAAATATTGATAAGGGCTGATCCCCCAGCTTTTACGGAACAGCGTGTTGAGATATTGCGGGCTGACGCTCAGCGTATCTGCCATGCGGCCAAGACCAAGATCCGGATCGCCATACTGCTCCTCGATGAGCAGGTAGATCGGGGTGAGTCTCTCGTGCCCCTTGGACAACGACGGCTGGCCGCTCGATCGGCCATACTGCTTAAGCCACGAAAGAAAAGCGTAAACTTCGAGAGATCCGCTAATACCCGCGAAGTCGTAACTGTGGCCGATTCTCTCTCGATAATGATCGTGAACGAAGGCCAGCGGGCAATCCTCGTCCCAACTGATTGGCGTCATCATCGGAATGTCCATAGCGGCCGCGATCGGACTGGCTAGCGCCCCGTCGAACGTCATGAACCATGTGGACCATACAGCATCCGGATCCGGAACGTAGCTATGCGGCACATTGGGCTTCACAAAAATCCCCTGATTCGGCTGAAGACGAACCGTCGTACCGTTAACCGTAAACTCCCCGCTTCCCTCGACCGTATGCAGCCAATGAAAGCTCTGAAACCCGTGCTCCCGATGAATCGGCGACTGATCGGTATAGCCAATGCTAGTCAGATGAAGCGGCAATCGCCGCCCCCACTCCGTCGTCACAAAATGCCTTCCATAGTACATTCCCCCGCCCCCATCTTGTTTCATTTTTCGATACCATATAGGAAGTATCTTATATTTAATTTGAATATAACATGGACTACAATGAAACCGTAAGTTGAATTATACGACATCCTACCTTGTAAGGGAGCGGATCAGCGCATGACGTTAAAGCTTGGTTTTATCGGAACCGGAGGCATTGCCAATCATCACATTCGCAATTTGGTGCAGATGGAGGGCGTCGAGCTGGCAGCATTCTACGACTTGGATATCCAGCGGGCGCAAAAAGCTGCAGACGAGCACTCCGGTGCGAAAGCGTACTCAAAATTGGACGATATGCTGGATGGATCGCAGTTGGATGGCGTTTATGTATGCGTTCCTCCGATGGCTCACGGGGAAGCGGAAGAAAGTCTCGTGGAGCGCGGCATCCCTTTTCTGGTGGAGAAGCCTCTAGGCATCGACCGTGAGCTTCCGCGCTCCATCGGCGACAAGGTGAAAAATAGCAAATTAATTACCTCCGTCGGCTACCATTGGCGGTATAATGAATCTGCGGCGCTTGCCAAAAAGCTGCTGGCGGACAGCAAGCCCGGCATGGCGCTCGGCTACTGGATGGGCGGAATGCCGATGGTTCCATGGTGGAGAGTGCAATCCGGGTCCGGCGGACAATTCGTCGAGCAGACGACGCATATCGTTGATTTGCTCCGTTACGTATGCGGTGAAGTTAGCGAAGTGTACGCCGCCTACGCGCTTCAGGTAATGGGTGAGAAAGTCGAAGGCACCGACGTTCCCGACGTTGGCACAGTGACACTGAAGCTGGTTAACGGCATGGTCGCAACGATCTCGAACACTTGTCTGCTTCCGATCGGACACCATGTTGGATTGGACATCTACACCGGCAACGGAGTATTGGAGCTGCGAAGCGACGCGCTTAACGAGCTGACGGCCGAAGGAACGAACGTGCATCCGAACGTCGCCAATCCTTATTACATCGAGGACGAGGCATTCCTGCACGCATTGCGCACCGGGGATACATCCCGCATTTTGTCCGATTACAAGGATTCGCTGAAAACGCACGAAATCACAATCGCCGCGAACGAATCGGCTCTGTCCGGCCAAGCGGTGAAGCTTTAATAGAGAGGAGCTTGAGAGTCATGAAATTTTCGTTATGTATCGGAGCTTATCCAGGGAAAGACGTCGTCTACCATCTGGAAAAAGTAAAGGAGCACGGATTCCAAGGGCTGGAATACTATGCGTGGTGGGAGCTAGGCGATCTGAATAAGCTTGCGGCTGAACAGGAGCGCATCGGCGTCGGACTTAGCGCCACTTGCACGAAGTTCATCAGTTTGGTGGACGAGTCGCTGCGCGACGATTATGTGGAAGGCGTTCGCCAGACGATCGAGGCGTGCCGTATTCTCGGCGTCCGCTCCATCATTTCCCAGACGGGCAACGTGCTTGACGGCGTACCGCGGGATCAGCAGCGGCAAGCGATGGTGGAGACGCTGAAGCGCTGCGCGCCATTGCTTGAGGAAGCCGGCATGGTGCTGGAGGTCGAGCCGCTTAACGGACTCGTCGACCACGCCGGGCACTTCCTGCAGCGCTCCGACGAATCGGTCGACGTCATCGATCAAGTTGGCAGCCCGAACGTCAAGCTTGTGTTCGATGTCTACCACCAGCAGATTACGGAAGGCAACGTCATCCGTAACGCAACCGGCTACATCGACCGCATCAACCACTACCATATCGCCGATAACCCGGGACGCAAGCAGCCGGGCACGGGCGAAATGAACTACGTCAACATTTTGCGCGCCATCAAAAATACCGGCTTCTCCGGCTTCGTCGGCTTGGAGTGCGGCTTCACGGTCGATACGGACGTGGCCATCCAACAGTTTAAGGAAGACATTTTGTCTCAGGTGCTGTAAAGAAAAGGTGTCCCATAGAGGAATCCGCCCATGCGGGCTCCTTCTATGGGACACCTTTGCAAGGATCCCAGACCAAAGCTAAAGATCAGACTCCCGGCACCTCGCAGTCAGGCTAAAACAGAACGAACATTTAATAAGACAACTCTGAGAAAATCGGATTCGACAGACACATTGCCAACAACCTCCACCTTGCGTTTGCGTACGTCCAAGCTCTTGAATTGATCAGTAAGGACTACGCCGGAAAATGTCAACCCGCCCGGAATCGGAACTTCGAAGGCATAACCCTTCGCTTGTGTCGTGATCGGACACACTACAGCAAATCCTGTTAGCTGATTAAATGCCAATTCGGACAATACGATTGCAGGGCGTCGGCCGGCTTGTTCGCGGCCAGCTTGCGGATCGAAGTCCATCCAGACAAGGTCGCCGCGCGCTGGAATGGTCAAATGAGTTCGTCCCCTTCGATACCAAAGTCAATTTCTCTATGTCTCGGCGAATCCGGTTTGATTTGCGAAAGCAGCGACTGAAGATGTACACGGAGATCTTCATTCGATTCTTGCCGTTTCAATGGCCTGAGCAGAATCTGATTATCGGAAGTCAGAATCGCTTCAAGCTCAGCTCCCTCTGTCAAATTCAGATGCTTTATAAATTGATTCGGAATCCGGACAGCGCTGCTATTTCCCCATTTGCTCAACGTTACCGTTGCCATAGTAATCACACCTCTACCCAATTGATGACTCAATTATATCGCATCCCTTCAACAATGTATATCAATAGGATATACATTTATTGAATAAAAGATACATTTGGTTTGCGTGCGAGGTACATAGTTTTCATTGAGATGCACTCTTCCGGCCACATAATTTACTCCCAGGTCGGGGTTGCCATACTCTTTCTTAATGATATCGAGCGCCGTACGAAATATTTTTACATATAAGAATTTATATCGTTTCAAGGGGTAAAGGGGAGTTCACTTCTCTGACATTATCGAGTAAGGTTGGAATATGGAGCCGAATGTACTGAAACGAATCTTCTTCGATGAAAATCAGCACTGGGATCGCTTTGTTGAGAAGCACGGAAAGAAGATCCGTCCAAACGTGCTGAAGGAAGTCTCGAAATTTCGCGGATGTGGTGACCCGAAGAATGGTTTTAAGTTGCTGGTTTGCGAAGGATGCCACGATATAAAGCGAGTCCCTTATCGGTGTAAAGGACGATTCTGTACGACATGTTCTTGCGGGGAAACCGAGGAATGGAGTCGGCTACTTGAGCATGACGTATTTCAGGTCAATCATCGTCATGTGATCATGACGATGGATGAAGGGTTAAGAGACGTATTTCTGAAGCACCGTGATTTGCTCAAAGGATTTATGGACGAAGCGGTGCGAATCATAAAGGAATATTTCGAGAAGAAGCATAAGAGTACACCGGGCATCATCGCCGGACTCCATACGTTTGGTTCACGAATGAATTTTAATCCGCACATACATATGCTTGTGACGATGGGCGGTATGAAGCAAGACGGGGAGTGGAAGAGTTACGACTTCATACCGTTTGAGATGTTGCGGAAGCAGTGGCAGACGGTGGTGCTCAAGCTCATCCGGAAAAACTTAAGTGCAGAGGAAAAGAAGCTTGTACAAGCTAGACTACAGCAGGCCTACTCGAAGAACGGGGAAGGCTTCTATGTGTATGCACCGAAACAGAAGGGGAATGTGAAAGTGCAACTAGGGTACATAGGGAGATACATTCGTAGACCGGCGATAGCCCTAAGTCGGATCGTGGATTATGATGGAGAAACGGTGGAATTCCGATACGTGGATAAGACGGATGGGAAAGAGAAAACGGAGCGGATCACGGTGGAAGAATTCATATCCCGCTTGATTCGACATATCCCGGATGAGCACTTTAAGACAATCCGATACTATGGAGTCTATTCCAGGCGGTTAAAAGGGTTATGCAAGAAAATGGTGAGCCAGTGGCAGAAGACGGCCCGGAAATGGATTGTAAGAGCGAAGCGGTTAATACGACGTAAGACGTGGCGAGAGCGGATCGTCCAGAAGACAGGGAGTGATCCGATGACCTGCCCGAAGTGTGGATGTTATTATGAGTACAAGGGAGAAGCCTGTCTTAAGGATGGGCAACTTGTGGTGAAGGTTGCGTTGAGTGCGAATAGTAAAGCCGTGTTGGAAAGGATGATTCGGGATGTCGCCGGTGTCGAAGTCACGCAAGAAGCAGGGAAAGAAAAAGAAAGCAGGGAGCGCGCCGCTTAGTAAGTACTTACAGGACAAGCTAGCGGTAAAATACATCTGTTTGACGTGTAAAAACGAAGAACAGATCCCCTATGAAGTGGTGAGAAACTTTGATGCCATGGATGGAGGAGATCCGCTGGACCCACCACAATTCACGTGTGAAGAATGTGGAGGAAACATGTATCCGGAATACTACAAAGGGATCCACGGGCACGAGTACCGAATTGAAGATGTATGTAACTCATAAGTGCAATATCGGTGTATGAACGACAAGGACCGTCAGGGTGAACTTCCCTGACGGTTTTTCTTATGGCTATTTCGTCAGGGGATAGTCCGGTCGCTCCGGCGATCGTGTCGATATCAACGCCAAGCTGCAGCAAGTTGCCGGCGACTTCGGCTTTGGCTTGCTGGACTCCGAGTTTTTTACCTTCTTGCAGGCCCTCTTTTTTTCCTTCTCGTCTTCCTCGCTTCAGCGCCTCGGGAATAAACGTCTTAATCATCTCGCTTACCTCCTTCTCCGTTTGCTTATATTCTCTGTAATGACGGTATAAGTAGTTCAGAATAATCCGAATCGAATTTGGCGTTGCCGTAATGAATGGATTTTACGTCGGCTCTGGTAAAATTCTCGTCGAACAATCCGTTAAGCAGCTGCAACTGCAACTGCTTGGAGAGTCGGAACAGCACGCTCATCATCTGATCGAGCTTCAGCCGTTCCTTCTCATGCTGCTGCTTCTTATCTGGATTCTTTGCCTTCATTATAAACCACATCCCTTCTGTTCCGCGATTGTTCGTCAACGCAAAGAAAGCACACCCCGAGCGCGTTGCCGCGCTATCGGAGTGTGCTTCACTCGTCAACTTCATTTTTAACTCTGGATAAATTCACTATAGTCTATCCGCTTTAGCGAATCAAGCCGCGATTAATCGTTAAGTAGCGGCCTGCGAGTTCTCTGAACAGATCCTCTTGTTCGCGTCCGGAGAAGGCTTCCTTCGGAGCGATCCAGAATTGCGTCTGATCCAGGAAGAGGAAGTAGTATCGGTCCGTTTCGCATACTTTTCTAATGTCGTTCCAAGGAACGGTGTTGTCGAGATCGTCGGATTTCAGACGGAGCGAGCGCTCGTCCGCAGACAAGGTGAACGGCTTGGCGTAGCGCGCGTCGCTAGCGAATTTGTTCGGCTGGACATAGCATGTGATAAAGTAGAGCAAGGCCAGCAATACGAGCACGAGCAGGGCGATCCATAGCATGTTCAAGTTGGACTTGGTGAAGTAAAGGACAATCTCCAGCAGCACGATAGCCAGTCCGATTCCGTTCGAAACCCAAAATCGGAGCGAATGATGATGATAGTCGCGGATCGCTTTTGTCATATGCTCGCTGTATTTATACGTAATATCGACCAAAACGGTATTCCTCCCGAAAAAAAATTGCGGCTGCGGTCAGACTCAGGGCAACGAAGCTTTCGCTTCTTGCAGAGCGGCAATGATACGTTCCAGTTCCTCGCGTTCCTTAATCACGAGAGAGACGTATCGTTGACGATACCCGCTGCTCGACAGCTCGATGCGGACAAGTCGTTTGTCGCTGTCGGCGCTAATATCGATTTCTTCCGTCGAATAGACCATACGGCTTGCCACGGAACCGACCTCCGAATTCATAATACTAAACTATAGCACATTTTGCCCGAATAGACAGGTCTGAAATTGGTACGTACAAGTAGGGGCTTATGCTATAATGACTCTATGTAATAACGGATTGGCCGCTCAACGAGGAGGAACCGACAATCGTGCAATCGCCGAAGTATATACAGCTTAAAGAACAATTGCTGTCCTGGATCGCATCCGGACGATACCGCCCGGGGGACAAGCTACCGTCGGAAAACGAGCTTGCGGAGCAGTTCTCCTTAAGCCGTCAGACGGTAAGGCAATCGCTCGGAGAGCTTGTACAGGAAGGATGGCTGGCCCGCGAACAGGGCAAAGGAACTTTCGTCGGCAGGCAATCTCCGGAGCGGCGCGTATCGTCGGGCAATCGAACGGTCGGGATCATTACGACGTCGATCTCGGATTATATCTTTCCGTCCATCGTCCGGGGAGTGGAATCCGCGCTTAAGGATAGAGGCTATCGTTTGCTGCTTTCCAGCACCGATCATCGCAAAGACAGGGAGCGCGAATGTCTGGAAATGATGCTGGGCCATTCGGTGTGCGCGTTGATCGTGGAGCCGACCAAGAGCGCGGAGGGAAATCCGAATTTCGATAATTACATGGCGATCGAGGATCACGGCATTCCGATGCTGATGATCAACGAGCGGTATTCGGATTTGGACAACCCCAGCGTCAGGTTGGACGACGACGCAGGCGGCTATATGGCTGCGGATCACTTGCTTGGATTGGGGCATCGGCGGATCGCCGGTTTTTTCAAGACGGACGACATGCAGGGCGTTCGGAGAATGAAGGGATTTATTCGCGCTTGCCGGGACCGCAAGCTTCCAGCCGATGCGAGCCAGATCGTCAGATATTCGACCGAAGATAAAGGCGAACGGCCGCAGCGCATGCTCAGGGAAATGCTGCTGGCCGAGCAGAGACCGACGGCGATCGTGTGCTACAACGATCAAATGGCCGTATCGCTGCTCGATACGGTCAGAGAGCTTGGCCTCAGAGTTCCCGAGGATCTGTCCATGGTCGGCTACGACGATTCGTTCCTGGCGACGGCGACGGAAATTAAGCTGACGACGATTGAGCATCCGAAATCCGCACTGGGGGAGCGGGCGGCAAATCTGCTGATCTCCTTGCTGGAGGACGGCAAGCCTCTACCCGACAAGGACGTGCTGTATGCGCCAAAGCTAGTCGTTCGCCAATCCGTCTCGGAAAGACATTGACGGAGGATCTCGACACACCTGTACGTACAAGTGTATAATCTTTCTAGGGAGTTCAGGGTGGGGATTTTAATAAGCCTCGTCCTTCTTAGGGAGGAAGTGTTATCACTTGTTAGATCAACTTAAGGAACAGGTGTGTCGGGCCAATGCGGAGCTGCCGAAATACGGCCTCGTTACGTTCACTTGGGGAAATGTAAGCGGCTTCGATCGGGCGTCGGGCCTTATGGTCATTAAGCCTAGCGGGGTTCCGTACGAAGAGCTGAAGCCGGAGCAGATGGTCGTCGTCGATTCGGACGGCCGCGTCGTTGAAGGCGACTTGCGCCCTTCCTCGGATACACCGACGCATCTGGTGCTGTATCGGGCTTTTCCCAATGTGGGAGGCATCGTGCATACGCATTCCCCCTGGGCGACGATCTGGTCGCAGGCAGGGCAAGGAATTCCGGCGCTCGGAACGACGCAGGCCGACTATTTCTACGGGGCGATTCCTTGTACGCGGCAGATGACGGACGAGGAGATTGGCGGCGAATACGAGGCGGAGACGGGAAATGTGATTGTCGAAGCTTTCCGCGGCCTCGATCCCGATCGCATTCCCGGAGTGCTTGTGAACAGCCACGCGCCGTTCGCGTGGGGCAAGGATGCGATGAACGCCCTTCATAATGCCGTCGTATTGGAGGAAGTGGCGAAGATGGCCTACCACACTCGGCAGCTTAATGCGGGAGTCGCCCCGATGGGCCAGGCGCTGCTCGACAAGCATTACTTACGCAAGCATGGCGCGAATGCCTATTACGGCCAGACCGGAGATTCGCGCAGTTAGTCATCATCCTATTCTTTTGTCAGGAGGTTACTCATGAGCAAGAAATATGCGATTGGCGTCGATTACGGCACGCAGTCCGGACGAGCGGTGCTCGTCGATCTGTCTAACGGTCATGAAATCGCGGACCACGTTACTCCTTATCCTCACTGCGTTATCGACGAGAGGCTCCCGACTTCCGGCCTCGAGCTGGAGCATGATTGGGCGCTGCAGCATCCGGACGACTATCTGGAGGTGCTGCGCCGTTCCGTCCCGGAGGTGCTTCGGCAATCCGGAGTTTCGCCCGCCGATATCATCGGGCTTGGCATCGATTTTACGGCGTGCACGATGCTGCCCGTCGATGCGCAAGGAGTGCCGCTCTGCCTTAAGCCGGAGTGGAAGGACAATCCCCACGGGTGGGTAAAGCTGTGGAAGCACCATGCCGCGCAGGACGAGGCGGACCGCCTCAACGCAATCGCCGCCGAGCGCGGAGAGAAGTTTCTGCCGCGTTACGGAGGGAAAATATCGTCCGAATGGATGATCGCGAAAATCTGGCAAATCGTGAACGAAGCGCCTGAAGTGTATGAAGCGGCGGATTTGTTCACGGAAGCGACGGACTGGGTCGTATCCCGGTTGACCGGGCAATTCGCGCGCAACAGCTGCACGGCCGGCTACAAGGCGATCTGGCACAAACAGGACGGCTATCCGAGCAACGACTTTTTCAAGGCGCTCGATTCCCGTCTGGATAGACTGACGGAAACGAAGCTTCGCGGCGAGATTTTGCCGCTTGGCTCGAAAGCCGGCGAGCTGACGGAGGAGATGGCTAAGCTGATCGGCTTGAATGCGGGCACGGCCATCGCCGTCGGCAACGTCGACGCGCATGCTGCGGTGCCGGCTGTTGGCGTCGTTACGCCGGGCAAGCTGGTCATGGCGATGGGGACGTCGATCTGCCATATGCTGCTCGGTACGGAAGAAGTAGCGGTCGAGGGCATGTGCGGCGTTGTCGAAGACGGAATTATTCCAGGATACATGGGTTATGAGGCCGGCCAATCGGCAGTGGGCGATATTTTCGAATGGTTTGTGGAGGAAGCCGTTCCGGCTTATGTGAAGGAAGCGGCGGACGAAGAGGGCGTCGGCGTCCACCAATGGCTGACGGAACGCGCGTCCGCTTACAAACCGGGGGAGACGGGGCTGCTGGCTCTAGATTGGTGGAACGGCAATCGTTCCGTGCTGGTGGATACGAATCTGACCGGAGTGATCGTCGGCTACAGTCTGCTTACTAAGCCGGAGGAGGTTTACCGCACTTTGCTGGAGGCAACGGCGTACGGCACGCGCAAAATTATCGACGCCTTCCACAGCAACGGAGTTCCGGTGGAGGAAGTGTACGCTTGCGGCGGACTGCCGCAGCGCAATGCGCTGCTCATGCAGATCTATGCGGACGTGACCAACCGCGAGATCAAAGTTGCCGACTCCAAGCAGACGCCTGCGGTCGGAGCGGCGATGTTCGGCGCGGTCGCCGCCGGCAGCGCAAGAGGCGGATACGACAGCGTCGTCGACGCCGCGAAGGCGATGGCTCGGGTGCGCGAGGAATCGTTTAAGCCGATTCCGGAAAATGTGGCGGTGTATGAAAGGCTGTACCGCGAGTACAGCGAGCTGCACGATTATTTCGGACGCGGCTCTAACGACGTGATGAAGCGTTTGAAAGCTCTTAAAGATGAGGCATCTCGCTAAAGGCGGGCAGTTGTGAAGGAAGCCGTTGTCTTGTTGCGCTCAGCAACAAGACGGCGGCTTTTTTGGCATTTGATATTTTTAATGTCCGCATCGCACAAAAACTTGACTCCTCTTTACAAATACTCGGCCAGATTTGATCGCTAAAATAGATTTATACGAAACAAGAAAAGGAGAGGTTATGTCGTGAATTCCCTGAAGCGCAAGTGGAAGATCTATGTCATCCAACATTCTCACACGGATATCGGTTATACGCAAAGACAAGAGAAGATCGAGCAATATCAAGTAGATTTTATCAGACAAGCAGTGGCCGTCTGCAACGCATCCCATTCAGGCGATCGTCCGGAGTGGGAAGGATTCAAATGGACCTGCGAAACGTTCTGGGCGGTTGAGAAGTTTCTGGAGCAGGCAACCGAGGAAGAAAAAGAGCAGTTCGTCTCCGCCTTGCGCAGAGGCGATATTGAACTATCCGGCAGTTATCTCAACATGACGGAATTGATTGATTACGAGCTGTTGGGCGTCATGCTTGCGAAAGCCGGGAAATTCGCAGAGCCTCTCGGGCTGCAAGTGAGATCGGCCATGACAGCGGATATCAACGGCTATAGCTGGGGGTACTCGCAAGCGCTGGCGGATGCCGGCATTGAACATTTGCTATCGTGCATTCATACGCATCACGGGATGTTCGCCCTCGGCCGCAAGCAGTATCCGTTCTATTGGGAGACGCCCAAAGGAAATCGGATTCTCGTATGGAACGGCGAGCATTATATGGTGGGGAACGAGCTTGGCCTCAACCCCGATGCCACGTTGTCCTATACGATAAAGGACGAATGGTCCGTATGGGGCATAGCGAAAGACCATTGGACGCTTGCAGAAGCTCGAATTTCCCGTTACCTGGGGCAGCTTGAGCAAGAAGAGTATCCGTATGATTTTACTCTAGTGAACGTGATGGGGTTGCTCACGGATAACGCGCCGCCAAGCGGCAAGGTGATGAGCTTTATCAAGGAATGGAACCGGAAGCACGGAGATCAAGTCGAGATTGAGATGACGACGCTTAACCGTTATTTCGATTTATTGAAGCAGCGGCCGGAGACGATTCCCGTTTATCGCGGAGATTGGCCGGACTGGTGGTCCGACGGCGTCGCCTCGACCGCGATGCATACGCAAATCTTCAGAAACGCGCAGCGGACATTAAACGTTGTCAAAAGTCTGGACCCGGATCGAAAAGTCGTCAAGCCGGATACGATCGCACAAGCGGAATATCAATTGATGATGTATGCCGAGCACACCTGGGGATACCATTCCTCTATCTCCGAGCCGTGGCATCCGATGGTGCAAGAGCTTGGGGTACGGAAGGAGGCCTACGCGGGCAATGCGAGCAGACTGGTCCATACCGCTTTGGACGATGTTCTGAAGCAGCGGGGAGACGCGTTGCTAAGACCGGATCGGGGCTTCGTCTATAAAGTCGTCAATCCCCACGATTTCCCTGTCGAGGATTTGGCATTTTTCTATCTGGAGGGACAATGGGAGGCCGATTGCTTCAGAGAGGGCTTTGAAGTTGTCGATGAACAGACAGGCACGGTCATCCCGCATCAGCAGGAGGAAGTTAGCAGAGGGTACCAAATTGCCGTTCAAGTCCAGCTTGAAGGAAAGGAAGAGAAAGGATTCTCGATTCGCAATGCCTCGAGCGCGAAGACGCGTACGACAAGCAGCACCCGATTATGCGGCTCCGACGGAATGTACGATATGGCCGACTTGATCCCCTTGGGTCTAAAGGAGCCTCTCCAGCTGACAATAGCAGAAAACTACATTGAATCTCCGTTCGTGCGTATCGCGTGGAAGACGGGCGAGGGGATCGTTTCCTGGGTCGACAAGCAATCGGGCAAGGATTGGATCGACCGCACTCAAGCTTGCGGAGCGTTCACTCCTGTCTACGAAGTCACCCGCGGTGCGGCCGGGGATCAAATGAACGTTCGGAGAACGATGGGAAGAAATCGCAAAGGGATCGATACCGAGCGTTCGATCGGGGTGTTGTCCGGCGTTAAACAAATCACGAACGGACCGATTTACGGTATCGTGGAATTGAAGTATCGCGTCCAAGGAATGAGTCATTATTCCCTGTTTCTTAAAGTTTACAGAGAGCAACCCCGCGTGGACGTGTCGGTTCGCATTCATAAGGACAGCGTCTGGGATCCTGAGAACGTCTATGTGTCTCTGCCCTTCAACAAAGCGGACAACGGGGAGCTATGGTTTGAAAAAGCGGGAGCTAACGTAAGGCCGGGCAAGGATCAAATTCCGGGGACGTGTACGGATTTTTACTGCATTCAGGAAGGACTGGCCTTGATTGCGCCTGACAACGGACTGCTGATCGCGACTCCGGATACGCCGTTAATGCAGACCGGGCCGCTCGAATACGGACAACGGCTTGTTCATGGACAGCAGCAAGAGAACGACCGGCAATCTTTATATGCATGGGTGCTCACGAATTATTGGGAGACGAACTTCAAAGCCACCCTCGGGGGATTTTACGAGTTCCGTTATATGCTGCAATGGGGCAGCTCGATTGACAGTGTGAAAAGAGCCGTTCAAATTTGCCGTAGCTTGAACACGGGGACGGTTGCGTACCGCACAAAATAACATTAGGAAAGCAAAAAGGGACCGGCACTCGTTGCTGGCTCCCTTTTTGCTGAATGGAATTGCAAAGCTAGAGAACCTTAAGCCCCGAATAAACAAGCGGGTTCAGAGGGCTAGCGGCTAATTCGCCCGGCTGGCAGCCCGGAAGCCAGTTTTTCAGATCGTTGCGGCGAGCGTTGCTGTCCGGTTCGGCGACTTGGGTTCCGTCTGCGTAGTAGATGATTGTCATCACTTCGCGCATCGTTTCCGTCGGATTGCCCGGGGCGCTGTGCAGCGTCCAGCCGTAGTGGAAGGTGGCGTCTCCGGCGGCCATGGCGCCGTAGTTGATCTTCGGCAAGCCTTTGCCGTCAACGTACTGCTGCAAGGTTCGATGCGACTCGTCGGAAATTTCCAGCTTGCTGATATAGCCTTGACGATGGGAGCCGGAAGCGAACGTCATGGAGCCTACCGCTTCGGAAATCGGAACTAGCGGCATCCACATCGTAACCGTCTTGTCCGTGTCGAGGGGCCAGTAAATTTGGTCTTGATGCCAGGGGGTATGGCCTCCTCCAGGTTCTTTGAAGAGCGCCTGATCGTGATAGATTCGAACGCCGTCGACCCCCATCAAGTCCGCCGCAATCTTGGCAAACCTCTTTGCCAGCACGAAACGGCGAACCTCCTCGCTTTGCTGCCACAGATTCGCAATTTGAATAAAAGCTTTGCCATAGGTATCGCGTTCATGCACCGGCTTATCGTGGTAATTCAGCTTCTTCACCCAATGGCTGATTAAAGGTTCGTATACGTCGATTTCTTCGGGCTTCGCCACTGCGCGGAGATGTATGTGCCCGTCTTGCTGGAAAGCATTGATTTGCTCGTTTGTCAGATGATACTGATCGTCAAGGCAGGGTAGAGATGCGGACTGCTCCGTCAACTGCGCTTTCTTCTGATCGTCCATGTGGGAATTCTCCTTTGATTATAGTTGGTTATTTAATTATGATTATAAAAGGATTCCTCGAAATAGCTTTGCCTAAGTTGATTGAATGTTTGTCAAAAACAACTGTGTTCAGCCGGCGGAGGGATGAATTTCATGTACGATTTAGGAGAATTGATAGCGGAGAAACCGATCGTCCCTTATATTCGCGAATGCGACTATGCCGTACGCAAGAGTTGGGTTATGCCCGAGCGCCGGCTTCTTGATTATTTGCTTGTATACGTTCAAGATGGCCGATGCCGCTTCAAAGTGGACGGCGTCGAATACAGCTTTAGAGATGGCGATTTTTGCTTGATCCAGCCGGGCAGCTTGAACCTGCTTGAAGGGCTTACGGATACGGTCACGCCGTTTGCCCATATGGACATTTTCTATCAGCCCGAACGGGAACAAAGCTTTCCTACCAGGGCTGGGCAAATCGATTTGTCCCCTTACTCGCATTTGCTGCAGCCAAGGCTGAATGATGTGTACGGCATCGAAGTGCCCGTTAGGCTCCAGCCGCGACATCCGGCCAAATTCCGCGACACGTTCCTGCATTTAGTAGAATGTTGGCAGCATAGGGAGCCGCTAATGCAGCTCAAGGCTCAGCATGCGGCGACAGAGCTGGTTCTGGCCATAATCGAAGAGCATCAAGCAGTCAACCAGCCGGTGCGCCCCTCACCGCAATCGATTAATTGGATCATGCCGTATTTATCGCTTCATCTCGGCGAACCTTTGTCCATCCGCGAAATGGCCAAACGCGCCAACTTATCGCCTTCCCGGTTCAGCGCCTTGTTCAGGCAACGGTTTGGCATGGCGCCTTATCAATACTTGCTGGAATTGCGCGTAAACCATGCGAAGGAACTTATTGAAACGACGGAGCTCTCGCAGGAAGAGATCGCCTCTTACTGCGGATTTGCGAATATTCATCATTTCTCCAAAGCGTTCAAGAAGAAGACGGGCAGACCGCCGGGGGCGTTCCGTCGTTTGCGCTAAACAGAGGGAAAGTGTAGCAGCAACAATAGCGACTGGTTCTAGGATGCTTGACCGCTCCTGCCGAAGAGAGCGATGATCAGGCATCGGCTTCAGCTGGCTCCAACGGGCTTTTCCTCCATATCGTCGGCGGCTTTCCGTAGTGTTTTCGAAAGACTTTGGAAAATTGCAGCGAATCCGTATACCCGACCGACCGGGCCACTTCCTCGATTTTCAAGTCATTTCTTCGCAGAAGCTCTCAAGCCATTTTCATTTTCTTAAAGCTCTCAATGATCTTTAGAAGGTACTCGCTTTACTCGTATTCGAACACCAACGGGAAGTCCGATAATATCGGATCAGAACATCGACCGCTTCATCCGTCCGAAGGTAGGTAAGCGCCTCTGCTGCATAGGCCCGGACGTAACGATCTTTGCTATGAAGAGCGCGTTCCAACGAACGGACGACCTGCCCGGCATCGCCGTCTCTGCCGGTACGGAGCAAGGACAGTGCCGCCGTATAGCCGATCTTGTTCATAATATAGCTTTGATTGCTTATATCCTTGTCGTCCGGATTCGCAGCATCGTTTTCGCTAAGGAGAGAATCTTCCAATACTTTCGTCAAGGCGGGAACGACATGCCCTGAAGCATTGCCGATCATGCCCAATGCTTCGATCGCATTTCGGCGAACCCATTCGCTCCCATCCCGCAACCTGGCGATTAACGAGGGGACCGCCTCTCCGGCGGAAGCTCCGATCATGCCAAGCACGAACGCCGCTAGCGCCCTACGCTTGGCACTCTGATGCTCCAAAACTTGGAGCAATGCCGGCACGGCCCCCGCACCGGCTCCCTGCAGCCCGTAAGCAGCCCGTTCGGCGACCAAAGTCGTTCCGCCAGCGATATGACCGATCAGTTCTTCGACCCCTGCGGGTCCCAAATGTCCAAGCGCGTAGGCGGCGTTCAAGGCGGTCGTTTCCGCCGGATCGTTCAGAAGAAGTCCTAACCCGGCAGCGCAAGATGCCGCAGCTTCTCCCAGCAGTCCCAGTTCGTCTGCGGCCCGCCCGCGAGCGTCTGCATCCTCGGCTGCAAGCTCTTGCCGAGCATGCGACAAGCGGGTCGCGTCTGACTGCTCGACTCTTTGTCTTGCCGTACGTTCTCCCCGGAGCCAATCCCATATGTCCTGCCAGAGGTTCAGATGGACTGCGGGCGTTCCTTCCGGGACAATCATCTCCTTGCTCTGATAGTTCCAGCTCGGATATTCCGGCTCGTGAAGTCGGACAAACTGGAACTTCAGCATGTAGCGATCCAGGTCAGTCACATTAAGCGTTGCTTTATGCCATAAGTCGAAATGGACCAGAACCATCGTTCCCGCCTTGCCTGTCGGCAACAGCGTTTCGCCCCGATCGCCGATAAATTTCTCATAGTATTGCGTACCCGGCATGATGGCGGTCGGACCCAGCTCTTCCGTAATGTCGTGGGTGTAATAGAAAATCATCGCCCACCATGGCCGGTGGCTGCGCATGGAGGACCAGTAACCGTCCTTGTGCCATTGTCCGCCGCCAGGCTGCTGGTTTTTCGGTTGGTTATAATGACAGTGCCGATGCGGATGCATATAATAGTCGGGCCCCAGCACGCTGGTCAGGGCGCCTCGGACGACCGGCGTGTCGAAAAATTGCTGAATGTCCGGAACACGCGGCAAAATGTTGTTGCCGGGGTTCCCCTCCTCGTGAAAAACATGATAAATTTCGTTCATAACGCTCTGATGAAGCTGAAGCGGCAGCTCGTTCTGAAGCACGAGATAACCTTTGGCAATGAATTGCAACATTTGTTCATCCGTCAACAAATACTTGCTATCCAACATGGTTGACCTCCCCTTAAATGCGGCTCATATTCAACAATATTGTAGCAAGCGGCGATTGTTGTGTATTTACAGAAGCGTCAGTAATTTATACAATCGTCCTATCAATTGTTCGAAAATTTGGCTAGGGGAGGAGCGGTTGAGAGGATGGATTTCGCCGGCTTTCACCCGTATGTGTATTATGCAACCCGGTATCCTTTTTCCAGAGGACAGGCGAGCCGCAATCGGTTTTGCTATGCATCCTCGCTCTATTTGATTAGCGAAGGCCAAGGTAATCTGCATACAGCCGGGCGCACTTATGAAGTGCTTCCCGGCTCCCTCGTTTACATGCAGGCGGGACAACCGCACGATTGGATTGCCGACAACCAAGAGCCGATGGTCCACATCTGCTGTTATTTCGATTGGGCTTACATGGATCGCCGGATCGTCTCTACCCACCCCAGCGTAATCTGCTACGACCAAGCTCAGCTGCAGCCATCCCTAATCGGACCTGCATTTCCTCATTTTATCCCCGAACACATGAGAGTGGAAAAGCTGCGGACTTGGATCGATCTGTTCGAGAAATTTTACACGGATAACGAATATACCAACGAGCGGACGTTCGTGCGCAGCCTAAAGGTCCAGAGCCGCTTTCAGCAGTTTATCGAGTATTTTCTCGCTTTTGCCTTGAAAGAGGAGCATATCCCCGATCCCCGCATGTACAAACTGCTAGAACGCTTGGAACAGGATTTGGTTCGGGGTGATCTGCAGCCTTTGGCAGCCTACTACAATGAACTGCATGTAAGTCGAGGCTATTTTTTCGAGCTGTTCAAGCAAGCTACCGGATTGTCTCCCGTGCAGTATATCAACCAATATCGGATTAATCGCGCGAAGGACGATCTGAGCTTTACGAATCTGAGCGTCACAGAAATCGCAGAAAAGCACGGTTTCTCGTCTGTGCATTATTTTTCTAAGCTTTTTCGCCAGCTAAGCGGCAGATCGCCGCGAGAGTTTCGTACAGCTCCATATGAAGTGTAAGAAGTGCATATCTCACCTAGAGACCTAATCATGAACCACAACATTTCCAATGGATTGAAAGTTAGTCGGAAAATCGTACAAAGTAACTCAAATCAGGCGCAGACGACGGAGGTTTGTAGGGAAAATCGTACAAAGTAACTCGAATCAGGCGCAAACGGCGGAGGTTTGTAGGGAAAATCGTACAAATCGAACAAAATGAAGGGTTGTATGTCACTTGAGCGTCTTTGATGATTGTGCGTATATCTGCTGGTAATTAACTGAAAGCGTTATGGGTCGTGATTAGCCTAGAGACTGCCTCATGCGGCCCTGAAACGGGTACGTTGCATTTGTAATTAGGAAATATTCAATTTATACTAGGAACCGATGAAATTGATTACGCTTTGCATACGAAGACGAATCGAAAGCAATCGATCTTATTCTAAAATCCGGCAGGGGGACTGAAATCATGGCAGTCAGAATGGGAAGCGGTACACATATCTATGAAGTCGCAGTTGGTTGGGCCAAGCTGCCGGACAACATTCGTTTAGGTTACACGCACGGCATCGTTACGGATTCCAAGGAAAACGTCTACGTGTTTCATACGAATGCTCCTTCGATCGTGAAGTTCGACAAGAACGGTAACTACCTCTCATCTTGGGGGGAGCAGTTCGAAGGGGGCGCCCACGGTTTTCTGCTGCATGCGGAAGGCGGGACGGAATACTTATATGTGACAGACGTTAATCAAAACTTGGTGGCGAAAATGACGCTCGACGGAGAAACTCTGTTAACGATCCGCACACCGGATATGCCGGAAGTATACGACGAGGAACGCAAGTTTGTCCCGACGGATGTTGCCGTTGCGCCAAATGGCGATATCTATGTGGCGGACGGTTATGGCCAAAGCTGGATTCACCAATACAACGCATCAGGTGAGCGCATTCGTTCTTGGGGCGGCAAAGGAACGGAAATCGGTAAGCTGGACTGCCCTCACGGCATATCAATCGATTTGCGTCACGAAGAACCGGAAATATACGTCGCAGACCGATCTAATCATCGGATTCAAGTGTTTACGCTGGAAGGGGAGCATAAGCGCTTTATCGACGAGAACATGGATATGCCCTGCAGCTTCTATTACTGGAATGATGAAGTCTATTTCCCGGATCTTCATAGCCGGATCACGATTCTCGATAGCCATGACAATTTGATCACGCATTTGGGAGAAGACTTGCAGGCAAAGAGCCAGCAAGGCTGGCCTAATGTTCGTCTAGACTACTTCCGCGACAACAGGTTCAGCTCGCCGCACGGCGTATGCGTGGATTCAGAAGGCAACGTACTTGTTGCCGAGTGGACTGAGTTTGGTCGTGTCACGAAATTGATTCGAATTCACTAGGCGCATTACGGCGCTCCTCTATTAAAGAAACAGGCCGCGAATCTCGATGCATGCGAGAGTCGCGGCCTGTTGGCTTTTAATAGAGCGGATACTGAGCCTTGCCGTCCTCGCGGATGTACCGACACTAGAGAAATTCATAGATCGGACCGCGTCGAATATCGGGCGATTGCAAATTTTAAGAAAAAAATAAAAAAATGTCGAAATCTGATGCAACCTTTTCCTTTTTCGATTGTGTATATAGTGAACAACAACGAAAAGGGAAGGGTTGATGACGATGAGACAAAGCAAAATTAAGAAAGCAGCACAAGGTTTACTGGCGACGATTCTGGTTGCCGGCATCGCATTCGGGCCGTCTGGAGAAGCCGTCCGGGCCGCCGAGGCTCAATCCCCGGCAGCATCCGGAGTGATTGCGTTGACGTCTGCGCCTCCTATTGAACCATTTAGTGTGTTTGATTCTACTCATTTGTATTTGGACAATGGAGTTAGTGTGATAACCCCAACTACTGGAAAAGTAACCGTATCTGCTACGACTACTGCATTAACAACGGTCGACTCGATCGGCATTATTTTTTACGTTGAAAAGTGGAACGGAAGCTCATGGGGAACAGTGGGATCCGGATCCACAATGGGAGGAAATTCGCAAGCCTACTACCACAATACGCTAAGCAAGACCGTTGACGCTGGCTACTACTATCGAGCTCGGACAATTCACTGGGTCATTCATAACGGCAAGTACGAACAAGGTGAAGTGATTACCAGTTCTGTCCTAGGAATATAATGGGTTTTATCGAAGATTGGATTAAGGCAACGAATCCTCAACCTAACGCAGAAGGAGTTCCCGAAGATACATTGATCGCGATTTCCTTCCATCAAGAGATCAATCGTAATACGCTCAATATGAGAAATGTTCTGATTCTGGATGGAAACAACGGCGGCCGTTTGATATCCAGTCGATTTTTATATCGCTATGAATCGGACAAGCGGACGTTGTTCATCTATCTGAAAGAAGAGTCGGAACGGCTAGGGGCGGGGAATGTGATTGAGGTCATATTGACAGGGAGAATCTCTAATATTAACCATAAAAAAATGGAGATTCCTTATCATCTGAGGTTCACTACAAAATGAACAACGGCGCCAGTGTCTGCGATAGACGGCGCCGTTCTTTTTTTTGCTACTTGCTGCGCATCCCTTCGTAAATTAGGGCAAGTTCTTCACCTGTGAATGTACCGCTTATAGCGAAGTGGATACCATTGGTAATTGTCTCCAACGTACTTGTTCCACCTTCTCCCGTTATGAGAATGGCTGGTTCATCATCTAGCTGCAAGCTTTGAACGGCTACGTTGTCCTGAATATTTTTGGCTCCTAAGCCCGCACCGGAACCGACCCTCTGCATAATGACGGATAAGCTGGAGTCTAGATTTGACCGAAATCTGAAAATGGCATAATCGGACTTTTCCTTATCTTCGGAGAAGTACAGGGATGCATGATCAAATGAAAATCCCGCCGGAAGATAACCGAATGCCGGAGCGCGAAAAGACAACAGGCTGCTTGCTTGAGCTTCCGTAACGGTTGCTACGATAGTCGAATCGTTAAGCCTTTCGAAAGACAGTCCTTCCAAATGCGCAGGAGGGGGCAAAGTTTTCGCTTTGGAGGGCTCCTTCTCGTCGGACCGGCCGAAAATCAAGTTCATCAGTCCCGACGGATATTCTTTGATCGACGCGTAAATCGGTTCGATCGCTTTGACTGCGCGGTCATTGCCGAATAGGAGCGCTCCAAGCGACAGAGAACCCGCGACGATTGCCAGCTTGGACAGGATGGAGCGCATGCTCCTTCTGCGGCGTCTGGCGTTTAAGCGGCGCTGCACCTGCTGCCAGGAAGCTTGGTGATCGACGGTCAGATTGTCTTCGCCGGACTCGTGAGCGGCTTCAAACGCGGCGTCGAACAGCCGATCCATTTGCGCATTATTCATCGCGGTTCCCCCATTCCTTGAACAGTTTGCGCTTGAGGTAGCTTCGAGCCCGGTGCAGCTTAGTTTTGACTGCGATCTCCGTATCTTGAACCTCTAGTGCAATTTCCTTGTAAGAAAGACCCTTCTTCCATTTCAGTTCGATCAGCGTGCGCTGCTCAGGTTTCATTCCCATCAAATGCCGGGAAATTTGTTCTTCCAGCGATTTCGCTTCGACCTCCTGCTCGACCGATGCGGCCGCCGCGTGCATGTACGGTCCTCCGTCCCACGTGAGTTCGAGACTGATATCGTTTTTCCATTTTTTTTGCTTGCGTATGTAATTTATCGTCAAGTTTTTGGCAACAACCTTAATCCAGGCCTTGATGTGCTCCTCGCTTTCAGCGGGCGGTGATTTGGCGAGCGTCTTCATGAACGCCTCTTGAATAATGTCCTCGGCAGAGGGATGGTCGTTGATCATATACATGATTGGCTTATATAGGAAATGGTAAAACTCACGATAGATTTCTTCTTGTAGCGCCGCGTTCAGCGTATGAAAACCCGGTCCGAGCAGAAGGAGCAAATTTCGTTGCATACGAGCTTCACCCTATTCCAACGTCATGATGTTAAACATCGGTCAACCCTTTTCCCTAAGTGTAGTCGAAATAAAGGGGCTAGAGAAGCTAATTTTGTAAGCAAAACGGTTGGAACGGGGCTTTGGGCCGGATATTTGTCTAATACTTGTCCCGATTTAATCCAAAAATTTACCCCCGATCCAAAAAAATCTTCCGATTGATAGGAGGATGGAGGGGGAGAGAGGAACTGTGAGGCTGCTGTCCTATAAGCGGAGTTTCATAATGGTCGTTAATTAAAGAGGTGTATATACCTCAGGACTTGATCATGATCTATAACACTTCCAGATAATTGCTAGATGGTACCGGTATAATCGTTGATGACGCTTTAGTGACATACAGTCCCTGATATTGATTTATACGTTTTTCCCCACAAAAGTTCGTCGTTTGAGCCTGAGTAGAGCAGCTTTGCATGGTTTTTCGGACAAAAGTCCGCGTTTCTCGCCTGATTCGAGCTGAGTTGTACGATTTTCCGAACAAAACAAACTTCCCTACGTAAACTTTTTTTGGGCAAATAGTTAGACTCGTAGTAAAGGTTAAATTTCCAGAAAACTGGAAGCTTTGTGGGACATGATTCGCCTGGAGACTGCCTCATACGCTCCTGAAACCTTGTCACGGGTTCACCCATTCAACATTCAGGAGCGTATCGCATGGAGGGAAGTATATACACTTTCGCCTTGTTTATCGAATACCTTTCTGAGCGACTTAGTCGGCTTAGGGGCCAGCCCCGAAACGGGGATACAGCAAGGCTGCATATTCCGAACTACGGCGGAAGAATGCGGCGTGCTCGAACTGCAGGCCGACTCAGTCGTCTTACAGCGAATAAATGCGGCATGACGCGGCTGCAAGCCGACTGTATCGGCTTCGAACGGAAACGCATTTTACTTCAGCGCGCAACTGCTCAGAGCGGAACCGGGATCGCGCCTGTCGAAGAATAATAGAGCTCCAAGCCGACGATGCTTCCCGGTTCGGCGGGAGAATCGAGCAGCGTCTGCGGTATGACCCGGCCGTTGTACCGAAGCCGGACTTCAACCGGACCGGAGATCGGGATGCCCGCGACATTGCGAATAAATCCGTTAGGCCCGAATTCGACAAGTCCGGTCGAGGCGAGCGCTTGACGAATCGTGATCCCCGGGTAGAACGGCGCATAGTTCGTGTAGTCGACCCTAGGGAAGGCGGTTCCCCCCGTAATCCGAACCGTCACGAACGCAGGAGGCACGGGTTGAGGCTGAGGACCCGGAATCGGAATCGGGATTGGAATGGGAATCGGGATCGGTCCAGGCCCCGGAAACGGTGGAAAAGGTCCGGGAAACGGTGGAAAGGGTCCCGGAAACGGCGGCGGAGGGGGCGGGAAAGGTCCGGGCCCGGGAAAGGGTGGCGGTGGCGGCGGGAATGGTCCGTGACCCGGTCCGCCCCCAGGGCCGTGACCCGGTCCGCCCCCAGGGCCGTGACCCGGTCCGCCCCCAGGGCCGTGACCCGGTCCACCCCCAGGGCCGTGACCCGGCCCGCCTCCAGGAAAGTGACCCGGTCCGCCCCCAGGGCCGTGACCCGGCCCGCCTCCAGGAAAGTGACCCGGTCCGCCTCCAGGACCGTGACCCGGCCCGCCAAGCAAGTTTCGTTCCTGCTCTTGCGGGAATACCCACCATGGAATCGGCCGGGTCGTACGAGGCTCCGTATCCTCGTTCTGATGCAGATGCACAATTTCCTCTTTGTTGGTCTCTTTTTTATTCGTTTTGTTCACTGTGCTCTTGGAAAAGTTCGGCGCTGACAGCTTGGCCTTCGGATCAGCGGGCGCTTTGCGCAGCAGCGGCTTGACGTCCGTCGATCGTAATTTCGCCATTGTCGTTCCTCCTCGCTCTGGGCGTATGACGTTAATGCAGGATATGCGCCTACCTGATCGCGGGTGCAGATGCCATGTTTCGTTCTACTGCAAACCGTTCGTTAATTCTGGGGCAAGCCCAAAAAAAATGTAAAACGAATCCAGAAAAATTGTTGACAGAAGAGAAATGGCAGATTATATTCTAGATGAAAGCGCTTATCTGAAATGTAACCCGTTTCACTAGGGATGACTAAGGATGCTTCTTTAGACAGCATCCTTGTTATTTCGACATAATGTAACCGGATTCATGAAACGGGTTTCATAAACGAAAGGTTTTAATAA
This sequence comes from Cohnella sp. LGH, assembly GCF_017671885.1. NCBI lineage: Bacteria > Bacillati > Bacillota > Bacilli > Caryophanales > Paenibacillaceae > Cohnella > Cohnella sp. LGH. The sequence goes on along the minus strand of NZ_CP072117.1, from coordinate 6,758,128 downwards.
GGCAAGTACTTACGGGTTTCCTGGGTTCGGGAAAAAGGAGGAAAACGAATGTTGCCAAGCGTTGCTTCCGTTCAATTGTCTCAAGAGGCTCTCCGGATTCGCGGACAGGCGAAAATCGTCCTCTGCGCTTCCGTCTTTTACTTCCGAATCCCCCGGGAGCGGTGGGCGGAACGGTTGTCCGCGCTTCGGGCGCACGGGTACGAATGCGTCGACGTTTACTTTCCCTGGAACTATCACGAGGAGTCGGAAGGGGTATGGCGCTTCGACGGAAACCGTGATGCAGGCGCCTTTCTGGACGCCGTACGTGAAGCGGGTCTGCTCGCTGTCGCTAGACCGGGACCGTACATTTGCTCCGAATGGGACGGCGGCGGTCTTCCTGCTTATCTGCTGGCCGAGGAAGGCATTCGCTTAAGGGATAACGATCCCGTCTATCTTCGGCACGTCTCTCGCTGGTACGATTTTATCTTGCCGGTTATACGCGGACACCAGCTGTCCGAAGGGGGCCCGATCATTTGCGTGCAGCTGGAGAACGAGCTGGACTTTTACGGCTGCCAAGACCCTGCCGGATACATAAAGGAGCTGCGGGATATGGCGCTGGGGCACGGCATCGACGTGCCGCTCATCGCTTGCGCCGGTCAAGGCGGATTGTTCGAGGCGACGGGCGATATGGAAGGCGTCGTCCCGACATGCAACTTTTATCCGAACGACCGGGACCCGGAGTTCGAGGAGAAGGCGCTCGGCTACCGAGAGCGGCTCGCGGAGCGGAACTATCCGCTGCTTGTGACCGAGACGAATCGATCCCATTTCCTGCTTCGCAGGCTGCTGGGCTGCGGCGCCAAGATGCTCGGCCCGTACCTGCAGGTGTCGGGAACGGATTTCGGCTTCTCGAACGCGACCAATAATTGGGGCGATCCGCTCGCTTTCCTGACCTCCGACTACGACTTTGGAGGAATGATCTCGCCCGAGGGCCGCATTCGTCCGGAGGCTTACGAAGGCCGGCTGCTCGGAAGGCTGATCAATGCGTACGGCGAATCGCTCGCAGAGGCGGTTCCGCTGACCGGAGCCTCGCCGTTCGGTTTGGGGACGGGAGCGCCGGAAGCCGTGCTGAATCCCCGGGCGCTCCGGCTGAGCCGCGGAGGGCAGCTCGTATTCGTTCATCATGCAGGCGAGAGTACCGGGGAGGAGGAAGAGGAGCGGTATTCGCAAGTTCCGTTGCTTCTCCCCGACGGAAGGGAAGCGGCGATCCGCCTGGCAGCCGGCGAGTCGGTCGCGCTCCCGGCGAACGTGCCAATCTCCGGATGGGGGACGCTGCTGCATTCGACCGCAGAGCTGTTTCTGCGCCAGGAAGACGAGATGGGGCTTCTGATCGCTTTCCATGCGGAGGGATCGGGCGAATTGGCTTTCGGCGATTGCGCAGAACCCCTCGTCTGGGAGACGGAGGAAGCCGAGCTTGTTGAGGAGGAGGGCCGGATTCGTTTTGCGTTCGGGGAGCGGAGACCGGCATGGATCCGCGCTCAGGCTCCGGACGGAGCCCGCTTGACGCTGGCGATCGTCGACAGGGCAACCGCTCTTGAGGCCGAGCGGATCAAGGCGAACGGAGAGATCGAAACGAGGAAGCCCGAGGAATATTCCGACCAACCTGTCGACACGCCCCTTCGGTGGACGGCGGTCCGGGCCGATCCGTCGACGCCTCCCGGCGGGGCACAATTCCGTTCCGTCCCGCATCTGAACTTCCTTGAAAAGCATGGCATCTACCGAGGCTATGCCTGGTATGAAGCCGAGCTCGGAGAAGCAGCCTCGGGCGAAAGAAAGGGCTGGTTGCTTCGCAGGGCGAGCGACGTTCTGTCGCTCTACGTCGACGGCGCGTATCGCGGAACCTACGTTCCAGGCGGCTCCGACCGCTACGTGGAATCGCCGGAAGCGGCGGCCCGCAAGCTGATCGTCAGGGCGGAGATATGGGGGCATTCTAATTTCCACGACATTCGCCAGCCCGGGCTCGACATCTCATCTTCGAAAGGGTTAAAGGACATCGTGTCCGTCGCCAGGGTTCATCGTCTGGGAGGCAATTGGCGCACGCAATACGTCAGAGGGGCGCAACGGGAACGGCTCGCCGAATGGGCAAGCGCTGAGCTGGACGACCGCTCATGGCCGATCTCCGGCTTCGGGGGCTGGCTGTCTGCGGAGAGACCGGCGTTCGAATGCTTCAGACGTTCGTATCCGGCTGCGCCGGGCGCGGATTCTTGGACGATTCACTTCCAGGGACTGCAGGGACTTGTTCGCCTCTTCGTGAACGGAGCCGACGCGGGAAAGGCCGATCCGTACGACCCTTATTTGGATATTACGCCGTATGTCGTTCCGGGCGAGGACGCGCTGTTGGCGGTTTTCCTGGAACGCACGACGGAAGCCGGGGCGGGAGACGTGCTCGTCTATGAAGGAAACGTCGCCGGGAAGTGGCGGTTGGCCGGGGCAGCCGAGCCGGAGCTAGCGGCAGAAGCGCGCGTCCGATCCTCCGAAGCTTCGGGAGAAGCCGTGCGCTGGCCCTGTAAGCTAGAGCCTGGAGAGATACGCTGGCTGTTCGCTCCGGCTCCCGCCTCTCCGAGCATCGAAGGCTGGCGCGTTCGCGTTCACGGAACCGGCCTGAAGCTAAGCGTCCTGGTTGGCGAACGCCTCGTCTCGCGTCTGTGGCTCGAAGGGGGAGCGGAACGTCCGAGCATGCGAGGGGGAGAAGCGAACTCGTTCTGGATTCCCGGTCCTTGGCTAGGCGACGGCGGTTCGGGGGAAAGGCTGTCGCTTCTGCTCGAGGCGGTCGATGCGCATGCGGCCGGCTTGCTTGAACGGCTCGATTTTATACCGGCCTGACCATTCCGGAGGAGGTGCCGCCGATGCTGCTACAACGGCTATGGACTCATCGCACGCTGCTGCTCATGTGTTGTCCCGCCATCGTATTCTTCCTCGTTTTTGCCTACTTGCCGATGCCGGGCCTGTACTTGGCTTTCATTAAGTACAACTACACCGACGGGATTTTCCGCAGTCCCTTCGTCGGATGGGAAAACTTCCGTTTTCTCGTCATTAACGGAGACTTGGCGCGTCTGACAATCAACACGATTTTATACAATCTGGCATTCATCCTGCTGGGCAACGCTCTGCAAGTATTCGTAGCGGTACTGCTCAACGAGCTGCGGAGAAAATGGTTCAAGAAAATCGCCCAGACGTTTCTCTTTCTGCCCTACTTCATCTCCGCCGTGCTCATCGGGCTGATCGCGTACAATTTTCTCAGCTATGACTACGGGGTGTTGAACAGCATTCTCGTTTCCCTAGGGCTTGATCCCGTCAAAACGTATTCCAATCCGCACATCTGGCCTTTCATCATCGTCATCGTATACCTATGGCAGACGACGGGCTACGGCTCGATCATTTACTTCGCGGCGATCATGGGCCTCGACCACGAGATCGTGGAGGCCTCGGAGATCGACGGAGCGAACGCGCTGCAGCGCATCGTTTACATCGTCCTTCCCTGGCTCAAGCCGACCTTCATCATCCTGCTTCTCTTCTCTCTCGGCGGCATCCTGAAGGGCAACTTCGGTCTTTTCTACAACCTCGTCGGAGCCAACAACACGATGCTGTACCCAACCACCGACATTATCGAAACCTACGTTTTCCGCTCGTTGATGAACAATTTCAACTTCTCCACGGGAAGCGCCGTCAGCCTGTACCAGTCCGTCTTCGGTTTCGTAATCGTCGTAACCTGCAACTGGGTCGTCCGTAAAACATCCCCGGACCATTCTTTGTTCTAGGAGGGCGAAAGTGATGGAACAAATCTCCCGAAGCATTCGCTCGGGCGCCTCGGAGCGCCTCGTCCGTCTCGTCGGCTATGTCTTTATCGGCGCATTCGCCCTCGCGTGCGTGTTGCCGTTCGTGCTCGTCCTAGGTACGTCGCTGACTACGGAACGTTCGATCCAGTCGAGCGGCTTCAATTTCTGGCCGAAGGACTTCACACTGTTCGCGTATCGGATCGTCTTCGAAAACCCGAACCTCGTCATCGGCGCCTACATCGTAACGATTCTGCTCACCGCCGCCGGAACCGTAATCGGACTTTTCCTCGTTGCTATGACCGGGTATGCGCTGCAGCGGCCGGACTTTCCATACCGGAACCGAATTTCCTTCCTGATTTACTTCACGACTTTGTTTTCCGGAGGCCTCGTCCCGTTTTATCTGTTGATGACGCAGTATCTCGGTCTGAAGAACAATTACCTCTCAGTGCTGCTGCCCGGCCTGCTGACTCCGTTTCTTATCATCATGATGAAGGCGTTCGTACAGTCGATTCCGCATGCGATCACCGAATCCGCGAAGATTGACGGGGCGGGGGATTTCATGATTTTCCGCAAGCTGATTCTGCCGATGACGACTCCGGCTCTGGCCACGATTGGGCTGTTTATCGCGCTCGGCTACTGGAATGAATGGTACAACGCGATGCTGTTCCTGACCTCGGACGTGGAATACCGGCCTCTCCAGCTGTTTCTGTACAACGTGATCACGAGAGCGGATTTTATCCGCAACTCCTCGGCCGCTTCCAACGTTCCGCTACGCGATATGCCGCTCGAATCGATGAAGATGGCTACGGCGATCGTAGCTACGGGTCCCGTCATTCTGTTTTACCCGTTCGTGCAGAGGTATTTCATTAAAGGACTCACCGTCGGCGCGGTCAAAGGTTGAAAACCGCCCCGACGGCGGCAAGGCCGAAGCAAGGTGTGCCGGAGACGCCGTCAGGCGAAGCTCCTTCACATATTGGTGAAACCGGTTGCAGAAATGGCGTGGAAAATTCGAAGTTCTAGGGGAGGAAGAAGGATGTTCAGAGGCAAAAAGGTTCTGTTCGCGGTATTGTCGCTCGTTCTTGTCGTCGCTTTGGCCGCATGCAGCGGCGGGAAGGGAAACAACGGAAGCAAGGGAAGCGCCGAGTCGTCCGGCAGCCAATCGCCGTCCGCTGCAGCATCGACGGGGGACGGAGGCGTAGATACGTCGAAGTTCGTGAAAATCAGCTACCTGGTGCTAGGGGACAAACCGACCAACGGCCAATTCGAAAAAGTGTTCGAGAAGGTCAACCAGCTTATGCGGGAGAAAATAAATGCCGAACTGGAATGGAAATGGATCGAATGGGCGGACTGGCAGACGAAATACAACCTGACGCTCGCATCGGGGGAACCGATCGACCTGATCACGATAGCGACCGACTGGCTTGATACGTGGAACAACACCCAGCGCGGCGCGTTTATGAATATCGACGATCTGCTGCCGACATACGCACCCCGAACGTGGGAATCGATCCCTTCGGAGGATTGGGAGGAGAGCAAGTTCAACGGCAAGATCGTGCTAATACCAGAAAACGACTTTACCCAGTGGGTAAACCACGGCATCTATTATCGCGGCGATTGGGCAAAGGAGGCCGGGATCAACGAGCCGATCAAAGATTTCGAGATGCTTGGCAAGTACCTTCAGTACGTGAAGGACAGCAAAGAAGGCGTTGTGCCTTGGGATACGCAGTCGGGCGGCATCGGGCCCTACATCGGCTTCACGCAATCGTACACGGATATGCTGGAGCTGCCGATCGGCACCGGCTATATGCCGGTATTTCACGCCAAATCTTACGACGAGAAATATACCGCCACTAGTCCGATCTTCGACGACGTGTTCCTGAATATGGCGACGATGATGAAGGACTGGGCCGATAAAGGCTATTGGCGCGAAGACGTCCTGAACTACAAGGGGGATACAAGATCGCTGCTGAGAGCCGGATTGACCGGCACGGACCAGCATCATACCCAGACCTACGCTTCGCTGCGGGTAAACATGGATAAGGATCAGCCGGGCTCGGAGCTGCTCATGTTCCCGTTCTCCCGTACGCGCGGCAATCTTCCGGAGCTGTCCATTACCCATGGAGGCACTTCCGTTGGCGCGCACAGCAAAAATCCGGAAAGGGCGCTTATGGCGTATGACTTGATGCGCAACGATAAGGAAATCTATCAGCTGATCAACTTCGGACTGGAAGGAGTCCAATACGAGCTCAAGGACGACAAAAGAGTGCTGCCGGCCGGCTACGACGAGGCCCGCGACGCCTATTACTCCGATTTCTGGGGCGGACGCGTCGATCGTTTCGAAATTCCTTCGGACACGGTGTGGGACGGCATCTCCACGCTATACCAGGAATACGACAGCTACAAGGAGCCTTACCCCTACGGCCGATTTATTTTCGACAAATCCAAGATCGACGCCGAGCTGACGGCCATCTCCCAGGTGACGGGAGAGTTGGGGCCGGCGATCCTCTGGGGCAAAGCCGGAGATCCGGCCAAGGCGGTGGAAGAATTCCGCGCCAAGCTGAAAGCCGCAGGGTACGACAAAGCGATTGAAGAAATTCAACGTCAGCTGGACGAATTCAAGAAGCAAATCGAATAAATCGAACGGCCGTTTCGTTCCCGGATTTTACTTTCCATTACTAGGAAGAAAATGCTATGATGAACGAAAAAGTCGGCTGTGCTAAGGATGGATGGTTTTGAAGCAGGTAACGATCTACGATATCGCCCATGAAGCAAGAGTCTCGGTCGCAACGGTGTCGCGAGTGCTTAACAACACCGCGCCAGTCAAGAGTGCGACTCGGGACAAAATTATGGAGCTGATTCACAAATACCAGTTCCAACCGAATGCCCTTGCCAGAAGCCTGTCGAAAAAAGAAACGGGAACGATCGGCGTCATTGTGCCGGACATTACGAATCCGTTTTTTCCGGAGGTGTTCTCGGGAATTGAGCAGGAAGCCAGGGACAAAGGATATACGTTCCTGCTGTGCGATACGACCGGCAGCTACGAGCGTGAGTCTCAGTATTTGAACATTTTGCGGGAGAAGCAGGTAGACGGCATTTTGTTTATGGGGGGGCGGATCAATCTGTCCCGCTGCAGTCCCGAGATGGCCGAGGAGGTGCGGGAGGCTGCGAGTCGCACGCCGCTCGTTCTCATTAACGGCAACCTGCCCGGAAGCCCGCTGCATCGCGTGTATATCGACGAGACCAAAGGCGCCGAGATGGCGACCCGTTATCTGATCGGACTTGGACATCGGGAGATCGCGTTTATCGGCGGACACGACAATATGTCGACGACGGCGCAGAAGGTTCGAGCGTTCAAGAAGGTCATGCAGCAGAACGGCCTGGATATTCCCCGGGAGTGGGTGCTGAACGAGGATTTCTCGATCGAATCGGGGAAGCACCTTATGAAGCGTCTGCTGGAAGGGCCGCGCAGACCGACCGCGGTGTTTTGCGTGAACGATTTTACGGCGGTCGGGGCGGTGAAATCGGCGGCCAGGGCGGGCTATCGTATTCCGGAGGATCTATCGATTATCGGATTCGACGACATCCCGCTCGCCACCGCGATCAATCCGGAGCTGACGACGGTTTCTCAGAAGATGGAGACGCTCGGCCGGATGTCGGTCCAGGTGCTCCATAAGCTGATCGGCAAGGAGAAGGTCAAGAAGCAGACGGTTATCGAACCTGAGCTGATCATCCGTGAGAGTACGTCGCATCGTTGATTTTGAGGGCGATGAGCCGTGTGTCGTCAACAGGTTAGCGCTACAACTTGGGCCTCTCCGCGACTCAGGCGACTAAGACGACTCAGGCGACTCAGATTGTATTTTTGGTAAAACCGAGGCTTGGGGCCGAGACTTTAGTGCCATCCGAGCTGTGGAGTGCGGGACGGGGGAGCGAAGGCCAAAAAAGTGCCCTGACGATGGCGGAATGGGGGAGCGGAGGCCAAAAAAGTGCCATAATGTCCAACGACCGGGGACGCACCGTGCGCTTAACCTGAAAACATAGAGGATAAGCTTCAGGCTGCCCTCGAAGGGGCTGTCCCATAAGCAGAGTTGCTTTGAGAAGATCGATAGATAAAGCAAGGGGGATGTGCCTCCCTGGAGATTGCCTCATACGCTTCTGAAATTACCCTGTAGCGGGTTTACCTATTCAGGTTTTCAGGAGCGTATAGCATCTGAAGGAGGTACATACCCCTTTGCGCCTTTATCAGCGATTATCTTCCAGGCAACTTGGTTGGCTTATGGGTCAGCCTTTTCGTTATTTCTTATGAGCGAACGGGAATCGCGCCAGTTTCGGCAGGAGAGTCGGGCAGCGACTGCTTGATGCCCAGGCCGTTGTACCGAAGCCGGACTTCGATTCCTCCGATGATCGAGATGACCACGATATTGCGAATAGAGGCGTGAGGCAAGAATTCGACAAGACCGGTCGAGGCGAACGCTTGACGAAGGCCCCGTTTCCTCGGTTGGATGCAAATATCGGATCATGGAACAACAAAAACGGTTGAACCGGCGTCTAATAGATAAATAACGAAGTTAACTAGCTAGGGGAGTGGGGAAGTTGTTGAGAAGAATGGCCGGAATCGCAGGCTTGGCGGTCATTTTGTTCGGAGTTGCGGGAACGGGGCACGGACAGGGTCAAGCGATTGCCGCAGAGGCGGACGTTGCCTGGAAGTCGGCGACAGATCAAGTGTATCTCATAGAGGAGCAGGGGAAATATGGATTCATTAACGGCAGAGGCGAGATTGTGCTCGAGCCGGTGAACGACAGTCTTGTATACAATACGCAGACCGGGGGCTCCGTGTATTATGTCGAAGACGGCGCCGCGAGGAAGCAAACCTATTTCGACTTGACGGGTAAGAAGCTGTTCGAATGCGCGTTCAGGGCTTGCGGAATTCCGTACGACGGATTGGCGCTATATATGGAGAAGGTTAAGACAGCCGACGGGACCGCCGCCACCCGGTACGGTTATATCGACATGCAGGGGAAAATAGTCGTTCAACCGATTTACCATAAAGCTTTCCATTTTTCCGAAGGTCTGGCTCGAGTGAATCAAGGGAAAGCCTCCGGGTATATCGATACGAAAGGCAAGCTGGTCATTCCCTATCGATTTAGTCAAACGTCAGACTTCTCCGAAGGAATGGCGGCTGTCAGCTTAACGGTAGGCGGCAAATACGGATATATCGACACTTCCGGCAAGCTCGTCATCCCTCCCCGATTCGACTACGCTACGCCGTTCTCCGACGGAGCGGCTGTCGTTAGCGTAAACGGCAAATACGGATATATCGACAAGACGGGCAAATACATTCAGAAGCCTCAGTTCACCATGGCGCAGCCTTTCTCCGAAGGGCTGGCATTCGTGGAGCGCAACGGGGGAAGGTTCTATATCAACAAGAAGGGCGAGAAGGTCATTCAAAATATTACAGCCGGAGGGCTGTTCTCCGGCGGTTTGGCCCCGGCCAGTCGCAGGTACACCTACGGCTATATCAATAAGTCCGGCACGTTCGTGATCAAGGATCAGTTCGAATGGGGCAACTCCTTCAAGGGAGATCTGGCGGAAGTCTATTTGCCCAGTTCCGAATCGCCGGGCTACGTGAGAGGATTTATCGACCGCAGCGGAACAATCGTATGGCCGTACGATTATAAGATTGGACAATAGTGGGAGAAAAAGAAAGCGGTATAACGCTTTCTTTTTCTTATTGACAATTTGAATAGTCCCCGCTTATAGTTTAATTAAACGTTTAACCGAAGGGGGTCTGAGTGGGAGGAGATCATGAGGAAAATTACGATAAAAGACGTAGCCCGCAACGCCGGAGTATCCATCGCAGCCGTATCGTATGTCCTCAACGGCAAGGAGAGCAAAGTGTCGCAGGACACGATCGCGAGAATCCACGAATCGATCAAGGAACTGAACTACATTCCGAGCATTACGGCAAGGGGATTGGTCAAGAACACCTCGGAGCTGATTGGCGTCATCATTCCCCAGACAGAGGACCATAAGCAGCTTGTCTTCGAAAACCCGTTCTACAGCGAGATGATCAGCGCAATAGAAGCGGTTGTTCGGGAAGACGGTTACCACATCATCCTTGCGGGCGTCGACAAGGGTAAAACGTATCTCGATATTTCCACCTCGCGCAACTTGGACGGAGCCATCATTATGGGCATCTACTCCGAGCAGCTGTACGAAGAATGCAAGCAAGCGAACATCCCGATCGTGCTTATCGACAGCTATGTGAACGACAGCGACTTCACGAACGTCGGCATCGACGACGAACTGGGCGGTTATATGGCCACGAAGCATCTGATCGATAACGGTCATCGCAATATCGGACTCGTCACCGGCATGATCCGCAAGGACGGCGTTGTGGAGAAAAGATTTCTCGGTTACAAGCGCGCTTTGCAGGAGGCCGGTTTGTTCTACAATCCGGACTACGTGTTCGAAAATTCGGTCAGCTATACGCACGGCCGCAGCTCGGGAACTTTGATCGCGGAGAAATATCCGGAGATTACCGGAGTGTTCGCCACGGCGGACATGGTGGCATTCGGACTGATTCGCGGCATCAAGGAAGCCGGCAAGGAAGTGCCCGAGCATATTTCAGTCGTCGGTTTTGACGACATCTCGATGGCGCATATGTTTTTGCCGCCGCTGACGACGGTTAGACAACAAATTTTTCTCAAAGGCGAAACCGCAGCGAAGCTGCTGATCGACCAGATTCGCAAAAAACGCGGAGCGAAGGCGCACGGCAAAAAAAGAACGAACATCCCGCTGGAAATTGCGGATCGGGAGACGGTGCGCAAGCTGCATTAAATCTAAAGCCGGGCTTCGCAAGCAAGCGGATCAACCGTAAGACCGCAAAAACGGTCGATCGGTGTCGAAAGTTAAACGCTTAATCTCGCCTGTCCATGCAAGAATGATCTTCAAATTACGAAATAGGGGGATTTATTCGATGGTTAAGACTGGATTGTTGAAGGCGCTTTCTTTCATTCTCGCAGCGATCATGATCGCATCTCTGGCCGCATGCAGCGGCGGCAAATCCGACAACGGCAACGGCAACGGCAACGGCAGCGCAAGTCCGAGCCAAGCTTCGCCAAGCGCATCTTCGTCCGCACCTACTTCCTCGGACGAGATCGTCACGGTCAAATTCGGCAACTTCTCCGGCGCCGGGGACACGGCGAAATACCTGGACCAGATGAAAGCGGAGTTCGAGCAAGCCAATCCGAACATCAAAGTCGAAATCGAGACAATCGCATACGGCGACTATTTTACGCAGATGCAGACCCGGGTAGCGGCAGGGCAAGCGCCTGACGCCTACGAGCTAAACTATGAAAATTTCGTGTCCTATGCGAAGAAGGGCGTGCTGCTCGATCTTAACCCTCTCTTCGACGCGACGCAGTTCGATAGATCGACCTTAAACGAGCAGGCTTTGAACGCCTTTTCCTCCGACGGGGTGCAGTATGGCATGCCGGGCAGCTTCTCCAACGTTTTGCTGATCTACAACAAAGAATTGTTCCAGAAAGCGAACGCCGAGCTTCCGACCAAGGATTGGACCTGGAAAGAGTTCGACGACGCTGCGGCGAAGATCCGCGCCCTCGACAAGAACACGTTCGGCGTATTCCAGCCGATTCAGTTCCATGAATTTTATAAGCTTGTTCAGCAGAACAACGGCAGCTTGCTTAACGCCGACAAAACCGCGTTCACCGTCAACACGCCGGAAAACGTGGAAACGCTGCAAAGACTCGTCGATCGGGTGCTTACGACAAATGTCATGCCGACGCAAGCGCAGCTTAGCGGCGTAGGGGATTGGGATTTGTTCAAAGCCGGTCGCCTTGGCATGATCGTTACCGGCGTATGGGCCTTCTCCGATTTCATGCAGAACGTCACATTCGATTGGGACGTCGCCGTCGAGCCGGGCAACAAGAAGAAAGCGACGCACTTTTTCTCCAATGGACTGGTCATCAACAAGGACAGCAAAGCGGCTGAAGCGGCATTCCAATGGATTAAGTTTCTGTCCTCGAGCAAGGAAGCGGCGAAAATCCGCGTCGACGCGGGCTGGGAGCTGCCGGCCGTCACCTATCCGGACGTACTGGAAGCATATCTGTCGATGACGCCGCCGGCGAACCGCCAAGCCGTATTCGATTCGCTGGATTACCTCGTTACGCCGCCGGTTATCGAGCAATTCGGAGAGATGTCGGACATTCTGGGCATTCATCTGACAGCCGCCTCCGAAGGGGCGAAAACCGCGCAGCAAGCGCTTGACGACGCGCAGAAGGAACTGACCGAGAAAATCAAGCTGTAACACGCGTTCGATATCAAGAAACGACGCGGCTGCCTCCGGTTCGTAAGGTCTGATCCAGGCTAACGTTCGCGGTCAGGCAGCCGCTACTTCTTAACGCGAGGTGTTTCGAATTCATGCTCACTCAACGAAACCGGAGAAAATGGCTGACGATCATCCTGTTCCTGCTGCCCTCCTCGATCGGGCTGCTCGTATTCAGCGTGATCCCGATTGTCTACTCGCTCGTGATCAGCTTCACGGACTGGAACGGGTTGAATCCGTGGAACCTTGCGGCGGGGACGCCCGACTTCCTCGGCTTCGGCAACTTTAAGGAGATTCTGGCGGGGGAGGAGTTCTGGCGCGTACTCAAAAACACGATGTACTACATCGTGCTGTACATCCCGCTCATTCTTGTCGCTTCCGTGCTGGCGGCCGTGCTGCTCAACAATACGTACAAGGCGATCGGCCTCTACCGGGTCGTCTTCTTCATCCCGGTGCTCACCTCCTGGGTAGCCGCGGCGCTCATCTGGAAATGGCTGCTCAGCGACGATTACGGCCCGGTCAACGCGATCCTCGGCTTCGTCGGCATCGACGGCCCCGCTTGGCTTCAGGATCGGACATGGGCGATGCCGGGCATCGTGTTCGCCAGCATCTGGAAGGACATGGGCTTCTTCGCGCTCATTATGCTAGGCGGTCTGCAGGGGATTAACCCGACGTATTACGAGGCGGCCAATATCGACGGAGCGAGCTTCTGGAGCCGCTTCACGAGAATAACGCTGCCGCTGCTGTCGCCGATGCTCTTTTTCGTCCTCGTCATCTGCATTATTAATTCGTTCCAACTGTTCCCGCAGGTGATGATCATGACGCAGGACGCCGGGCCGTACGGCTCCACGCAGGTGATGGTCGAGCGAATCTACAAATACGCGTTCAAATATTACAAGATGGGTTACGCCTCGTCGTTCTCTTGGATTCTGTTCGTCATCATTTTCGTATTCACCATCGTGCAGATGAAGCTGCAGAGGAAGTGGGTGCATTATGACTCGTAGCCGATTCGTTCAGCCTCTGCTGTTCTATGTGTTCGCATCGATTCTGGCGGTGTTCGCGCTCATCCCTTTTTTCTGGATGGTCAGTACGTCGCTGAAGAGCAAGGGCGCCCTGATCAGCATTCCGATCGAATGGATTCCGGAGAAAATCTCGTTCGAAGGCTATAGCAAAATTTTCACCGTGTTCCCGTTCGCCAAGGCAATCTTCAACAGCTTGTTCATTTCGGTGGCCAGTACGGGCATCGTGCTCGTATCCGCGCTGATGGCCGCTTACGTTTTCGCCAAGATCGAATTTAAGGGCCGCGAGGCCGTATTCGCTCTGTTCCTGGCGACGATGATGGTGCCCGGCCAAGTGACGATGATTCCTGTGTTCCTCGTGCTGAAGGAATTCCAACTGCTCAATTCGTTTACGGGGCTTCTTCTGCCCAGCGTGTTTAATCCGTTCGCGATTTTCATGCTTAGACAGTTCATCAAGACGATCCACAACGACTTCCTGGACGCGGCGTTTATCGACGGGGCTTCCCAGCCGAATATCTTCCTGCGCATTATTGTGCCGCTGTCGATGCCGATTATCGCAACGCTTGGCATCGTGACGTTCATGGGGGCGTGGAACGATTACTTCTGGCCGTTGATCGTGCTGTCGGACAGAGAATTGATGACCTTGCCGCTGGCGCTGAGCTCGCTTAACGGACAATACGGCAGCGAGTACAACACGTTGATGGCGGGCAGTCTCATCTCCATGCTGCCGATCATCGTGCTCTATATGTTCGCGCAAGGCTTCTTCAAGGCCGGACTTCAGATGGGAGGAATCAAGTAATCGATGAACAAGACGAGACAGATGCTGCGCGATGCGCTCAGAGACGGGGCGCTGCTCCGGTTCGGCGGAATGAAGATGGGGATCGTAAGGGAAGTCGGACCATGGCTGGAAAAGGTTGCGGAGCGACTGGCCGGTCCCGATCCCGTCTCTCGCGAGCAGGCTTATTGGTTGTGGATTGTCGGTGAATACGTGAATCGCGGCGGGGAGAGGGAGCTGCTGGAGCGCTACTCCGGGCTGATCGAAGCGGGAATCGCAAGCATCGCCGACGCTTGGAACGCGGCAGATTCGCACTGGCTATGGGACGAAGGGCCGGACGTCTATTTGAGCAACCTTGCGCTCTATTACGCCGCTCTAAGATCGATAGGCAACGTCTATCGCTCGGACGAGGCGCAGAAGCTGTGCAAGGACATTCGCGAGGCGACCTTCGCTTCGTTCATGCACGGCAAGCATTTCGTCAGCCGCAAGGATGCGAACGAGGTATGGCCGGACATCGTGGCCGCCGCCGTGCCGTTCGGTCTGCTCAGCGCCGGCGATCTCGCGATGCTGGAAGCGCTTGTCCGCCTTGACGAAGCACGGACCGAGTCTGCCGAATCGGCGGGGCTTCTCTCCGCCTATTATAGCGAAGTCGGGGCGATCGGCCGCGCTCGCACGCTTTGCGACCAAGCGGCGGCTCTGTCTGGAGGCGAAGCGAACGCTTTCCTCGCTTGGGCCGGGGACCAGCTTGCGATCAAGTCGCCGGGTTTTATCCCGGGAGAGTCGCCGGATGGGGGAGATGCGGGCGTACGCTTCATCCATGCGCCGGTTGGAGGGGAAAGTCCGTATCAGGCGGGCAACAACGAACGCTACCCGAGGTTGGTCGCGGTTGGAGAACGGGTCGCGTTTCGGACATTCTCCGCGCCATTTCGATCCAGCGACGAGATTGCGCTGGAAGTTGTTGCGGGAGCAAGCGCGCCAACCTTCCTAAGCATGCAAGCCGTGGAGAACGAAGCGGGCGAACAGTATTGGGAAGCGGAGCTTGCGCCATTCGCGGAAACGGAGCAGGTGCGCTATCGGTTCGTCCGCGATCCGGAAGGTGCGGGAGAGGCGTCGGAGTGGTATTCGTTCGAAGTGCTTCGCTGGACGAATCTGACCCGGGCGACGGGGATAGCGCAGGCGGAAACCGGCGACGTAACGGTTCGTTTCGAGCCGGTGATAGAGGGGGGCCCAGTGCCTTGTCTGAACGCACGAAGCCATCCGAGCGGTGCGGTATCGTTTCGGCTGGAACTGATCGACGGGGATAACCCCGGCTCGGAGGCGCGGAAGACATGGAAGACGGAAGGGCGCTGCCGCGTTGGAGGCGCGGAGGTGAGCGTGGAAGGCGGTCGGTTCGCCGCAAGCCTGTTCGATGCAGAGGGCAAGCGCGTGTCGGCCAGCTATGAGCAGGAGGAAGCGGCGCCTTTCCAGGCGTTGATCGATCGAACGGGAACGGTCTATAAGCTGAGATTAAACTTCGCTCTGAAGGACGGGGAGCGACTGTACGGCATGGGAGAGAGATTCGCCCGGATGGAATTCCGCGGCTGCGAGCTGGACAATTACGTCTTTAACCAATATAAGGATCAAGGCTTCCGGACGTATATTCCGGTGCCTGTCGTCTATAGCTCCGGCGGATACGGACTCTATCTGCAGAGCTCGCTCTATTCGGTATTCCGGTTTGGCACCGTACGCGAGGATCTTATACAGATCGAGGCGAACGTCGGGCCGGAGCGGCAGACCGTCGATTATTGGCTGTTCGCCGGCAAGCCTCTCGAACTCGTCGGTACGTTCGCCGAGCTGACGGGCAAGCCGAAGCTGCCGCCGAAATGGGCGTTCGGCCCCTGGATGTCGAGCAACAACTGGGACAGCGAGCGAGAAGTGGACGAACAGCTGGCGCGTACGGCGGAGCACGCCATCCCGTCTACGGTCATGGTGCTGGAGCAGTGGAGCGACGAGTCTTCCTTTTACATTTTCAACGATGCGGGGTACGAGACGAAGTCGGGCTCGGAACGATTTGCATACGATGATTTCAGTTTTCCGGCTTGGGGGAGATGGCCGGACCCGCGCAAGCTGGTCGAGAGAATTCACGGGCATGGTATCCGCGTCCTGCTGTGGCAGGCTCCCGTAATGAAGTTTATGGACGGCATCGCTCACGTCCAGCGGGACGAGGACGAGCGATACATGGTGGAGCAGGATTACGAGGTGCGTCATGCGGACGGCAGCCCTTACCGCATCCCGGATTACGAATGGTTCAGAGGGAGCCTGGTGCCCGACTTCACCAATCCGGCTGCTGTAGACTGGTGGCTCGGCAAGCGCCAATATCTGCTGGAGGACATCGGCATCGACGGCTTTAAGACGGACGGCGGGGAGTGCATCTACGGCTCGGAGCTGCAATTCCATGACGGGCGCAGCGGCGCGGAGATGCGCAACGAATATCCGAACAGCTATATCGCTGCGTTCCAGCAATTCGCGGATCGCTACGTGTCGGGAGGGGCGATTACGTTCAGCCGCGCAGGGTATACCGGGGCGCAGGCGATGCCGCTGCATTGGGCGGGCGACGAGAAGTCGACGTTCGAGGCGTTTCGCGCGACGATCGTCGCCGGACTAAGCTGCGGCCTATCGGGCATTCCGTTCTGGGGCTGGGATCTGGGCGGCTTCTCGGGAGACATTCCGACGGCGGAGCTATACGTTCGCTCGGCGGCGATGGCCGCGTTCTGCCCGGTTATGCAGTACCATGCCGAGAGCAAGGGACAGTATAACATGGACCGTACGCCGTGGAACATTGCGGAACGTACGAGGCGTCCGGAGGTTCTGTCCCTGTACAAGCGGTTCGCCGATATCCGCATGAACCTGCTGCCGTACGTGTGGGAGCAGGCTCGGAAGAGCGCGGCCACGGGATATCCGTTGATGCGGGCGCTGCTGCTCGCTTACCCGGAAGATGAAAAATGCGCGGACGTGACGACGCAGTATCTGTTCGGAGACAGCCTGCTAGTCGCTCCTGTAGCGCAGGAAGGCGCCTTGGAGACCGAGGTTTATTTTCCGGAAGGCCGTTGGCTGTCGCTGTTTAATGAGGATATTATCGTCGGTCCTCGGATGGTGGAGGTCGAGGCAGGCTGGTCGGACATTCCCGTCTATATGAAGGAAAATGTCGTCTTGCCGCTGAATCTCGGCGCTGTCCGCAAGCTGGCTGACGATGTGGGCAACGCAGTGGATCGTTATGCGAATCTCACCTTGATGATCTATGCGACGGATAGCCTGATCTATCGCCTTGAGGACGAAGCGGGCTGCTCCATCGGTCTGACCGTCTCCAAGAGCGACGCAGCGCTAAAGATTTGCGTCGAAGCGGAAGGCGGGGAGGCTCCGGTAACGCTGTTATTCCGAGGACTGGAGCGGGATGTCGTTCAAGTGACGCAGGAAGGGAATAGCTGGCGGCGCGCAGGCTCGGTCGGCGATCTGTCCGCAGGGAGCTGGCATGCCAGAACGGGCGAGACGCTCGTCTGCGCGGGGCAAGGCGTTTCTATTTTCACGATAGAGTTGGGCGTAGAGTAAGCCGGAGAAAACCGGTTCAAGAAAGGAGGTGATGCTTGGGCTTGGCATCTTAGGGGGAGCTGTAATCGCTAGACCCGCAGCTTGTAATCCACTAATAGCGAGGAGCGAGAATGATGATCAGACTGAAGACGATCAGAAGGCGGCTTGCTTATCCGGTAATGGCGTTGCTGTTGTTCCTGTCTTCCGTTCCGAGTGCGTTCGCAATTGATGGAGTATTTCATAGCCCGTACGGGCTGGAGGATCGGTACGTCGCGGAAGTGACGGAGCGCTATCCGCAGGACCCGATTGCGGGAGAGAACGTCTATATCAAGCTCAAGACTTGGCCGATCGAACCCGGACAAGCCGTCTGGGTCACTTGGACTAAGAACGGCGTGCCCCAATCCGTCATTAACGGCTCATGGAAGTACAACAGCGGCGGAGATACGTATTGGGAAGTCGCGCTGGGCAGCTTCGCCAAGGGCGATGTCATTAATTATACCGTTCGCGCCGACCAATACGGCACGAACCAGAAGACGATCGGTCCGTTCGAATTTACGGTTACGGACTGGGAATCGGTAGCCAGCGTTAGCGGCTATACGGACAGCTCCAACCACGTCGTGTTCAACGCGGTTCCGAATACGGGCACGTTGTCGCCCAAGCTGAACATCTCGTTCGCGGCGGACGACGTTTTCCGGGTGCAGCTGTCCCCGACGGGGACGGGGAGCTTCGATACCGGATTATCCAATTATACGCTGACGGATCACGGCTCGTATTATACGGTCGCGACGTCCGAGCTTGTGCTGAGAGTGGACAAGTCCCCTTTTAAGCTCAGCGTGTACGAGGAGGACGGAACGACGCTGATCGCCAAGCAGTACGACAGCACGGTCAATCGCAATATGGCTTGGCTGACCGACGGCAGCTCGATTATCGACAAGGTCGAGGACAATTTCTATTCCCCGTCCGACGAGAAGTTTTTCGGCTTCGGCGAACGGTACGACAACTTCGACAAGCGGGGAGAAGACATCGAGACCTATATCTACAACCAATATCTCAACCAGAACGAAAAAACCTACCTCGCGATCCCTTACTTTATAAGCTCCAAAGGCTACGGCATTCTCGCTAACAGCACCTACTACTCCAAGTTCAAAATGGCGACGGTTCGCTCCGATATGTACGGATTTACCGTAAATACGGGCGGCAGCGCGAACTCGATGCTGGATTACTATTTTTATTCGGGAGACAACCTGAAGGACGTCATCGACAATTATACGGATACGACGGCCAAGCCGACACTGATGCCGAAATGGGGCTTCGGATTGTGGCTGTCCGCCAACGAGTGGGACCGTCAGTCGGAAGTGAACACCGTGCTCAGCAATCTGAACACGTACAACATTCCGGCGACGACGCTTGTGCTGGAGCAGTGGAGCGACGAGGAGACGTTCTATATTTGGAACGATGCCACCTATACGCCCAAGGCCGGCAGCGATGCGTTCTCTTCGAGCGATTTCACCTATGGCACGAAATGGCCCGACCCGGAAGGGATGGTCGACGACATTCATACCGCAGGGCTGAAGGTGCTGCTCTGGCAGACGCCGGCGATTAAGCACACAGGCTCTCCGTATGCGCAGAAAGATAACGACGAGTCCTATATGATCTCGCAGGGCTACGCGGTAGGTGACGGCAACGGCGGAGCCTACAAAACGCCTGACGGCTGGTTCGGCAGCAGCCCGATTCTGGACTTCACAAACTCCGCGGCGGTCAATTGGTGGATGTCGAAGCGCTCCTACTTGTTCGACGACATCGGCATTGACGGCTTCAAGACGGACGGCGGAGAGCTGGTATGGGGCAAAAATACGACGTTCTCCAACGGCAAGAAAGGCGACGAGATGCGGAATCTGTATCCGAATCTGTACATCGGCGCTTATTACGACTACGCCAAGCTCAAGCGCGGGGAGACGATCTCGTTCAGCCGGGCCGGCACGACGGGCGTCGGCGCGTACCCGGCATTCTGGGCGGGCGATCAGGAGTCGACCTTCGGCACGATGAAGCAGTCGATTCTGGCAGGCTTGAATGCGAATATGTCCGGCGTCCCTTATTGGAGCTGGGATCTTGCCGGCTTTACGGGAACTTTCCCTTCCTCGGAGCTGTATAAGCGCTCGGTGGAGATGGCCATATTCGCGCCGGTCGTCCAGATTCACTCGGAGAAATCCAACCCGCCGGTCAACGAGGAGAGAACGCCGTGGAACGTGCAGACGCGCAGCGGCGACGGCACCGTCATCAATCATTTTGCCAAGTATATGAATATCCGGATGAACCTGCTTCCTTATATCTACAGCGAAGCGACGAAGACGAGCGCCACCGGCGCGCCGCTCATGAGAGCGATGTTCCTCGAATATCCGGACGATGCAAACTCTTACGATCCGGACTATCAGTATCAGTATTTGTTCGGGGATAATCTGCTCGTAGCGCCGATTGTCGATCAAGGCGTCACGAACAAGGATATTTATCTGCCGGAGGGAGAATGGATCGACTTCTTCTACGGCGCCGCAAGACCGGGGGATCGGGAAATCTCCTACTATGCGGACGTCGACAGCATCCCGGTATTCGTGAAGTCGGGCTCGATCATTCCGATGAACCTCAATTCGAATTATGCGCTGGGAGGCACAATCGGCAACAGCATGACGAGCTATACGAATCTGACTTTCCGGGTTTATCCGGACGGCAGCACATCCTACGATTGGAACGACGACATCGGCGGCTCCGTCAAGACGATCTCCTCCGACGAGGAGTACGACTTGAATCGGGTTACCGTAACGCTTCCGGCGATCAGCACCGCAAGCACGCTGCAGGTGTACACGACGAAGCCGTCTTCCGTTACGGTCGGGGGCTCCGGGCTTACCGAGTACGGCAGCCTGAGCGCGCTGAATTCCAGCTCGCAAGGCTGGTATTACAGCGCTGCGGAGAAGTTCGTCTACGTGAAGGTCGCTTCCGGCGGCTCCACTCGCACCGTCGTTCTGAACGGCGTCCACAAGTCGGAGTACGAGGCCGAATACGCGACGCAGGTGAACGTATCGACGAATACGAACCATACGGGCTATACCGGAACCGGCTTCGTGGACGGATTCGCCAGCACGGGCGATGCGGTACTGTTCGACGTGTATGTGGATGCGGCGGGCTCCTATGATGTCGACTTCAAGTATAGCTCCGCGGCCGGCACCGCTTCCCGGCAAATCTATGTGAACGGCTCGAACATTCAGACGCTCTCGATGTCGGCGACGGCGAACTGGGATACGTGGGGCACGGCGACGGCGACTCTCACGCTGAATGCCGGGCACAATACGATCTGGCTGCAGTACGATCACGGCAATTCTCAAGGCATCAATCTGGACAACATTACGATCAAGGAATAGGGAGCAGGAACAGGGAACAGAAATAAGGAAGCCCGCGTCACGATCCGAATTGCGAGAGTTCATCCAATGGGAGAGGTGGGTATGTTCTTATGATCCGAAAGATGATTGGCAAGAAGTTGAGGAAAGGGTTCCTCGTTGCGCTGACGTTCAGCTTGGTGTTGTCGGTGATGACCGTCTATCCGGCGGCGAAGACGAACGCTTACGTGAGCGCACTGGGCAATGTTATCGGCGTTTCCGTAACGGGAGATGCGCTTACGCTGACGATCGACAACGGCGCTGAGCCGAACGACGACATTCTGGAAATTCTGGCGGCGGACCTTAACATTCTGAAGGTGAATTACCGTCCGAACGGCGTCGCTTCAAGCGCTAGTACGCCGATGATCGATCCGAACCGGACGTGGAGCGCGGTAGGGGCAACGATCGATACGACGGGAGATCCGATTCTGATCACAACCTCCGTGATGAGAATCGAGATCGCCAAAAACCCGGCAAGGATGACGGTCAAGAAAGCCGACGGAACGACGCTGCTCTGGGAGCCTGCCGGCGGAGGCGTGTTCTATGACGGGGTCAGGTTCCAGCACTCGACCGGGCACAACATGTACGGCATTCGCAGCTATAACGCCTTCGACGGCGAGGGCGACATTTTGCGGAACGATAGCGATCATGCGGCGCATGCCGGGGAGCAGGGCGACGCGGGAGGCCCGTTCATCTGGTCGACGTCCGGCTATGGCGTGCTGGTCGACAGCGACGGCGGGTATCCGTATACGAACTCGACCACGGGACAACTGGAATTCTACTATGGAGGAACGCCGACGGAAGGACGACGTTACTCCAAATCGAATGTGGAGTACTATATCATGCTGGGCGATCCCTATCAGATCATGGGCGCGTATTCGAAGATTAGCGGGGCGGCTCCGCTCATGCCGAAGTGGTCGCTCGGATTCAGCAATTTCGAGTGGGGCATCGACCAGGACGAGCTGGAGGAGATGGTCGAGCTTTACCGGGCGAAAAATATCCCGATTGACGGCTACGCGCTGGATTACGATTGGAAAAAGTACGGCGAGGATCATTACGGGGAGTTTAAGTGGAATACGGGGAATTTCCCCGATGCGGCCACGAATGCGCTCAAGAGCGATATGGACGCCAAGGGGATTAAGCTGATCGGCATTACGAAGCCTCGCGTCGTTACACTGGATTTCGGCAACAACCGGACGGATCAGTACGACGATGCGCAAGCGGGCGGTTACTGGTATCCGGGGCATTCCGAGTATACGGACTATTTCATTCCCGTTACGGTCCGCAGCGTCGATCCTTACAATGCGAGCGCCCGGACGTGGTTGTGGCAGAACTCCGAGGAAGCGCTCGACAAGGGCATCGTCGGATGGTGGAACGACGAGACGGACAAAGTTTCTTCGGGTATGGCGCAATATTGGTTCGGAAATTTCATGACCGGCCATTGGTCGCAGGCTTTCTACGAAGGCCAGCGGGCGTACACCGACGACGCGCTCCGCGTATGGCAGACGGCGCGCACGTATTACCCCGGCGCTCAGCGGTATGCGACGACGCTGTGGTCGGGAGACATCGGCATCCAGTTTCAGAAGGGCGAGCACGTCTCGTGGGCTGCGGGCATGAAGGAGCAGCGCGCCGTCATGCTGTCCTCGGTCAATCTGGGGCAGGCCAAATGGGGAATGGATGCCGGCGGCTTTAACCAGGAGAACGGCACGATCGGCAATCCGACGCCCGAGCTGTACGCCAGATGGCTGCAATTCGCGGCGATGACGCCGGTGTTCCGGGTGCACGGCAACTACAACCAGCAGCGTCAGCCTTGGTATTACGGTTCGACCGCGGAGGAAGTCAGCAAAAGCGCGATTCAGTTCCGCTACTCGCTCCTGCCTTATTTGTACGCCTATGAGCGGAAGGCATACGAGAACGGAGCGGGACTGGTGCGGCCGCTCGCGTTCGATTACCCGGCGGACGCCAATGTCGCGAATCGGACAGACGCTTGGATGTTCGGGGACTGGCTTATGGCCGCTCCGGTCGTCGACAAGCAGCAGAAGAGCAAGGCGATCTATTTGCCGGCGGGGACGTGGACCGACTATTTCCGCGGAGTCACCTATGCGGGCGGACAGACGATCCATTACCCGCTGAACTCCGAGAGCTGGACGGACATCCCGTTGTTTATCAAGCAGGGTGCGATCATTCCGTCGCAGCAAGTACAGGATTATGTCGGCCAACGAGTCGTCGATACGGTGAACGTCGACGTATTCCCTTCAGCGACGGCAACCTCGTTCGCTTATTACGAGGATGACGGCAAGACGTACGATTACGAAGGCGGAACGACCTTCGAGCAGACGTTGACCGCTCAGGACAACGGCGGAAGCGGGTACGCGTTTTCCGTCGGAGCGAAATCCGGAACGTATGTGCCGGACGTCGATTACTATTTGGTTAAGCTTCACGGCAAAGCCGGCACAGGCGCAACGTTGAACGGCAGCGCGCTTGCCTCCTACGCCGATCTGAACGCTTTGAAAGCGGCCGGAGGGGAAGGTTGGAGCACGGGCAGAGACGTGTATGGTTTGGTCACCTACGTCAAAGTGGCCTCGGGTGCGGGCTCGGCCAAAAATGTTGTCGTCACCGGCAGCGGCAGCGTGGCGTCTACCGCTTATCAATACGAGGCGGAGGAAGCGTCGTTGTCCGGGGACTCGACGGGGACGATGGCCGGCGTCAATACGAATCATTCCGGTTATGCCGGCAGCGGGTTCGTGGACGGCTTGGACGATGCCGGCGCGGCGGCGACGTTCTATGCGGACGTCCGCACAGGCGGCGATTACGAGGTGGCTCTCCGCTATGCCAATGCGACCGGATCGGCCAAGACGCTCAGTATTTTCGTCAACGGTGCGCGTGTGAAGACGACGTCGCTCGGTCAATTGGCAAACTGGGATACGTGGGGAACGCAGACGGAGACGCTGCCTCTCATGGCGGGACGCAATGCGATTACGTACAAATACGATGCTGGCAACGGGGATACCGGTAATGTGAATCTGGACTATATGGCGGTGTCCTTCGATCCGATTCAGGCCAAGTACGAGGCCGAGAACGCCAAGCTGTCCGGCGGCGCCTCCACGAACGAGGACCATTGGTTTTATTCGGGCTCGGCCTTCGTAGACGGCTTCGGTTCGTCGGGCGCTTCGGCCGAATTCCAAGTGGAAGTGCCAAGCGCCGGCAGCTATGAGGTAGCACTTAGATATGCCAATGGCTCAGGCTCGGCGAAGACGGTCAGCTTATTCGCCAACGGCGTAAAGGACAGTCAGCTCAGCTTGTCCAGTCCGTCCGTGAACTGGAACATCTGGCAGGACAAGAAAGAGACGGTCAGTCTGAACGCGGGTACGAATACCGTAACGGTCAAATACGATACGGGGGATACGGGCGGCGTTAATCTGGATCGCATATTGGTCTCGCCGACGGCTGTTGTTCCGGCAGCTTCAGAGACGAATCTGCTGGACAATCCCGGATTTGAGCGGAACACGGCCTTTAACAGCAACTGGGCGGAATGGCATCCCGGCGGACAGGCGCTCGCTTACGGCATCGACAGCGGCAAAGGGATGAACCCGCCGGAAGCGCCTTCGACCGGCTGGCAGCGCGCGTATTTCTATGCGCCCGGGGCATATAAGCAAAGCATCCATCAACAGGTGGATGTTCCCGTCAACAACGCCAACTACAAGTTCGAAGCGCGGGTGCGGCTGAGCAATACCGCTCCGACGACGGCGCGCGCCGAAATATCCAATCACGGCGGCAGCGCGCAGTACTACAACATCTCCAACGACGGCGTCTGGAAGTCGATCCGCATCGACAACATTTACGTGACGACCGGCGTCGTCGACGTCGGCTTCTACGTCGACTCGCCCGGCGGGACGACGCTGCTGATCGACGACGTTCGCCTGACTCCGCAATAAGGGCATTACGGGAAAACCTCAGTCCCCTCCGGTTCCACTGGAGGCTGAGGTTTTTTTCTTCGTTTGAACGGAAGAAAACGGGCGGTTAACTGCCGAGGCTCGATTCAATAAATCTCAGTATAGATCAATTATATATTTGTATATATCATTGTTTTAATCGGGTTGGCCACTTAAAATTTTTGATGAAAGCGGGAAATGACTAGGGACGCACGGCTTGGAGAGCTGTAGCAATGCTTCGCATTGCCTGTCGCCAAGCACTTTTTTTTGCACAATAGGGAAAACGTTTTCAAAATCGGCGGGAGAACGTATTCGAGGTTTGCGTCGAAGACCCAAGCACGGAAGGGGGCTTGAGCCCGGATTACGAGGGTACGGCAGTATTTTAAAAATCGAAAGTTAATTCAATCGGGTTGATTAGCGACGTGTTTGTGGAATTTTCTCGGCGGATATCCCGTTATCTTTTTGAATTGCCTGCAGAAGTGCTCCACATTTTGATAGCCGCATCGAGAAGCGATCTCGGCAATGCTCTGGGTGTTATGAATCAAATATTCTTTAGCTATTCGTATTCGGCTGTTAATCACATCGTCCATGCAGGAAACTCCGAAGGTTTTCTTGTAGATGCTCTGGAGGTAGCCAGGGCTGATTTGCAGATAATCCGCCATTTTCGCAATTGTCCAGTAATCGCCGGGATTGTTTTGAATGGACGTGCGAAGTCGCAACAGATTGTAGTATTGAGGCGTAATGTCCTCTTGGGAGATGGATTCCAATAGTTTATTGAACAAGGTTCTCAACAAATAGTCGATGGAGGATTTTTTGTAATCCCGATTAAAGTTATGTTCAGTGACCAACAGTTCAAATAGTTTGGAGCAGTATTCCGGATCGTTCAAGGAAAAAGGAACGCCGAACGGAAGAGGCGATTCCGTAATATAAGCTTCATCCGATTCGAATCGGATCCAGTCATTGATGAAGGAATCGCCGCAGGTCTGGTAGTAAACTTTCTGTAACGGACGATACAGAACGGCGCTGTGAGCAGGGTATTCCTTGAGGGCGCCATTGACCCAGAATTGCGCGGGGGTTTTGGTAATGACCAATAGCCAGTGAAAGCCAACGGGAACGTCGATTACAAAATGGCCAGAGTGCGTTGTATTGCATTCAACATAGTGAATATGGGTCATCCGTATCCCTCCCTATATCATGTCTTTAATATACCATAGCGAGAAAATACGCATGAGGATCGGAATAGGAGGCGAAGTAAACAATGAAGCGCTTGAACAGGATGGGAATTCCCGACGCCTATCTGAGTGCGGCTGCGGGCGGCAAGCAAGGCAAAGTACGGGAAGTCGTGTATCCGGTAAAACACTACATCAACTCGTCGCGCCAGCTTGTGACGGAGCGGGAAATCGATGCAGGAGAAGCGGGAAGAGCAACGGTTGGCGGAGCGGCAATTCACAAATCCTGCAGCGTCTATCTCCCGGCCGGTTACGAACAATCAGATCCGTATACCCGTTACAATGTATTGTACTTGCTTCACGGTGTAGGCGGGGACGAATACGAGTGGCTGTGCGGCCCAGGGATTGAGGATGGCAAATATCTGTTGTGCAATCTGTTGGACAATCTCATCGCCGGCGGCGATATCGAACCAATCATCGTCGTGATGCCGAACGGAAGAAGCTCGCATGACTGGACGGATCGTACGTTCAATCCAGAAGGAACAAACATGCTCGGCTTCTATTATTTCGACTACGAGCTGAGATACGATCTGATTCCGTTCATAGAATCTACGTTCAACACCTATGCGAATGTTCGGGAGAATGCTCCCGAGACGGTTGCATACAGCCGTATGCACAGGGCAATCGCAGGTTTGTCCATGGGCGGCATGCAAACATTGAATCTGATCCTTGGCGGTTATCGGTGCGATTCCGCAGCACTTGCTGGAACGGAGAGCGTATGGAAGAACGGGCTAATCGCGACGGTTCCCGCGCAAGGGATGACCGATCTGTTCGCTTATATAGGCGCATTCTCTAACGCCCCTACTTCGAGCAGCGGCACAGTTCTCGGCTCAAGCATCGCTTCGCGCGGCAACAGGCTCAAGCTGCTGTATATGACCTGCGGAGATGCCGATGACATATCGCTTGATTGCTACGAGCAATCGATCGACGGGCTTGCGGACATTGCGGGGGATTATCTCGAAGAGCATTACCAAATCGCAATCAAGGACGGCGTTCATGATTTCAACGTGTGGTACAACGGAGCGTATCATTTTATTAAAAAAATAAATCAAGCGAGGAGCGATTTGAAATGAACGAAGCACCCCGGCCCCATAAGCCGCTAGTCACGCATATCTACACGGCTGACCCGTCCGCCCACGTGTTCGAGGGCAAAATTTACATTTATCCTTCGCACGATATCGATCATGACGGACCCGACAATGATAACGGCGACCAATATGCCATGGAAGACTATCATGTGCTGTCGCTTGCCAGCTTTGATTCGCCTGTCGTTGATGAAGGCCAGGTCCTTCATCTGAACGATATTCCCTGGGCTTCGAAGCAGCTATGGGCTCCGGATGCTGCATATAAGAACGGCGTCTATTATTTATTTTTTCCGGCGAGGGATTCACTGGGGATTTTTCGGATTGGCGTCGCAACGGCAAAATCGCCGGCCGGTCGGTACACGCCGCAGCCGAATTACATGGAGGGCAGCTTCAGCATTGATCCGGCCGTGTTCGTAGATGAGGACAACCAAGCCTACATCTATTTCGGCGGATTGTGGGGCGGCCAGTTGGAGAAATGGCAGTCTGGAACGTTCGAGCAGAATGCCTCGGGCCCGAACGCAGATGCTCCTGCGCTGGGCCCGAGGGTTGCACCGCTTAGCGAGGATATGCTTTCTTTCCGAGAAGAGCCCCGGGAAATTTCCATCGTTCATGAGGATGGCAGCCCGATTCTGGCTGGGGATGAGGAGCGAAGATATTTCGAAGGCCCTTGGGTGCATAAGTATAATGGCTGGTATTATTTGTCCTATTCCACCGGCACCACACACAAGTTGGTATATGCCGTCAGTCGGCATCCGATGGGACCGTATACCTTCAAAGGAACGATTCTGACCCCGGTAATTGGCTGGACAACCCATCATTCGATTGTCCAGTTCGAAGGCAGATGGTATTTGTTCTACCATGACAGCTCCTTGTCAGGCGGCATTAATCACAAACGCTGCGTGAAATATGCCGAGTTGCATTACAACGAAGACGGAACGATTCAAACCATCGACCCTTACAAAGGATAAGCTTGCTTGCCGATCCCTTGCTGCAGCGGCAAGCGGATCGGCCAAAAGCATTTATTTCCATGGTATAATGAGGATTATTTTCATAAAGAGGGTTATTTTCGGAGGGAGAGGATCCCGATCTTCACCGTGCTGCTCGTTGACGACGAACCGCTTGTATTGGAAGGTTTAACGTTCATGATCGATTGGGAAAGCCACGGTTTCCGTATTTGCGGCGAAGCTTGCGATGGGGAAGAAGCGCTGAATCGAATTCAGGAGCTGAACCCCGATCTGGTCGTGTTGGATATTAGCATGCCGGTCATGGATGGATTGCAGTTGATCGAGCACTGCACGAAGGCGCTGAATGTGCCGAGCCGATTCATCGTTCTGAGCGGGCACGATGACTTCGCCTTCGCCCAGAAGGCGCTGACGTGCGGAGTGCTTGATTACTGGCTAAAGCCAATCGACGTGGAGGAAATTAACGCAACACTCGGTAAGCTGGGCAAGGAGTGGTCGCATCCGAACGAAGAGGAGGCAGTCTCGACGCATACGCTGTCAACGGCCTGGACTGTCCCGGATGCCGATGATCCGTTGTTCGCTGCGGAGGACTCCCTGTTACTGGCAATTCAAGCGGGCGATTTATCGGTGATTGACGAAGCGGCCGGAAGACTGTGCAGCCAAGTGGGGCTTTCTTTCAAAGGGGATAGGGAGGCGAGCAAAGCATTCTTATCGAATGTGTTGTTGGAATTGATCTGGAAGGTGATGGAGGGAGAAATGACAAACCCGGCTCCGGATGACGAACACACACTCTCGCTTCCGGTTCTGCCGAACAGGCCGGAGCGCTGGCCCGATATTTTAGCGTCGTTTGCCCGCGAGACGATGAAGCAATTGACGCGGCAGAAGGCGATGACCGGTCCCGTAGGAGAGGCGGCCCGAATTATCCGGGAGCGCTACTGCGAGCCGCTTCAATTGCAGGCCGTTGCGAAAATGCTTCATTTTCAGCCCGCTTATTTGGGGCAGTTGTTCAAGAAGCAGACGGGAATGTCTTTCCTCGATTACGTTCACCGCACGCGCATCGAGGCGAGCCGCAGGCTTCTGCGGCGAACCGATCTGAAAATTGCCGACGTAGCCCGGACGGTCGGATACGCCGATCCCGAACAATTCGCCGCAAAATTCAAGCAATGGATGGACATGCCCCCCTCTCAATACAAAAATGGCTGATTCGAAGGAGGCATCCGAATGCGCAAGCCGATCGTCTGGCTCAGCTTTGTCAACAACATCCCGCTCAAATGGAAGTTCACACTGATCTACCTCCTTTGCGTCCTGCTGCCGATCTTAACGATCAATGTCCTCTTCTTCCAGCAGATGTCGGAGAATATACAGACCCGGGAACACAACAGCCTGCAAATCACGATCGAGCGAGCGGCCAAGAAGACGACAGACATGATCGAGGGCGGAGTGACGCTCAGCCATTCCATCGCGACGGACCGCAACCTGTACGAGGTGCTGGACACGGAATACGCCGATATTGTCGATTTCTATGAAAGCTTCAATAATATGCTGAGCAGCAAGATGAGGCCGTTCATGTCCGCCTATACGTATGTCGAGAATATTTCAGTGTTTACGGAAAATCGAACGCTCGTGGCCGGGAGCAATTTCTTTATTTTGGACGAAGCGGCGAAGCGCACCTCGTGGTATGAAGCGGCTTCGGCGTCTCCGTCGGCCGTCAACGTTCTGATGTATACCGATGTCGATCCGATTAACGCGAAAGCGAGTAAAGGATACTTCAGTATTGTGCGCAGGCTGAACGAGTACCCGATGTTCGGGCGTTATGCCAAGTATTTGCGCATTGATCTCAAGCTCAGCAGCTTCGACGAGATTCTGGAGCAAGAGGAGCCGTACATGACGATCAACATGCTGGGTCCGCAAAATCAGGTGCTCATCCCCTCCTCTCAGTATTTGCAGAAGGCCGTATTGCAGGACAACCATGGGGACGACGGCTTGATGTTCCGAAGCCCCCTCGGAACCCCCTCCTATATCCGCGATTGGAAGCTTGTCGGTATAGCGGAAAAGGATCGCTTTCAGACGGCTGTCCAGAGCTCCAGGCATTTTATCTGGATGCTGGCCGCCATTAGCACGCTGCTGCCCACCTCGCTTATTTTCATCATGCTGCGTTCCTACAATTACCGGATTCGCCGGCTTTCCCGCCACATGGAGAAAGCAAAGAACGAGAAGTTTGACCTGATCGTGCTGCGCGAGGGGACGGATGAGATCGGCGGACTGATTCGCAGCTACAACCGGATGGCGGCTCAGATCGAGTCGCTGATTAACGATGTCTACAAGCTCGAGATTCAACAGAAGGATATGGAGCTGGAGCGGATTCGCGCGGAGATGAAGCTGCTGCAAAGCCAGGTAAATCCGCATTTCCTGTTTAATACGCTGAATGCTCTGCTCGTCGTCAGCGCCAAGAACGGCTATACGGAAGTCACCGATATTATCCGCAACTTGTCCCAAATGCTTCGGCGGATGCTCAGTTGGACCGACTCACCCGTCACGCTGCAGGATGAGCTTCATTTTACAGAAATGTATTTGAAAATCGAAAAGTTTCGGTTCTCGGACCGTTTTGATTATGTTTTTAACATCGAAGAGGAAGCCGCAGGCTGTCTGCTGCCGAAAATGTGTATTCAACCGATTGTTGAGAATGCGTGCAAGCACGGGCTGCAGGCGGTGAAGGGGCAGCGCGTTATTCGTATTGAAGCGCGGCGCTCGGACGCTTATTTGCAAGTGCAGATCGAAGATAACGGCAAAGGCATGGACGAGCAGCGGTTAACTGAAATCCGAAGTCTGATGAACGGAAGTCTTGATGCGGACGAGAACGTGGGCATTCGCAACGTGTATAAGCGACTTCGGCTTCATTATGGGGAGCGCGTCGATTTCTACATCGACAGCCGACCGGGCGAGGGGACTAGAGTCAGCTTTCGGATTCCTGCCTTGTCCTCGAATGAAGGAGGAATATGATGTGTATACAGTGCTGCTGGTAGATGACGAGCCTTGGGCGATCGAAGGCTTGCAGATGTTCGTGGATTGGGAAGGACTCGGCTTTCGCATCTGCGGAGTGTGCGAGAACGGCGCTGAGGCGCTGGCAGCGGCGCGCAAGCTGGTGCCGGATGTCATCGTGACGGATATCCGAATGCCGGAGCTAGACGGCTTGGGGCTGATCGGACAATTGCGGGAGGAGAGTGCGGCACCTGCCGAATTCATCGTGCTTAGCGCCTATAGTGAGTTTGCATTCGCCAAACGCGCCATGCAGCTCGGCGTTCATCATTATTTGCTGAAGCCGATTATCGAGGAGGAAGCGGCTGAGGTGCTGACACAGATTCGCATGCGTTTGGACGTCAGCAAGGCGTACCGCCATGCGGCGAACAACGGCGCTGAAGAGACGTCGCTGCCGACTCTGGCCTTACAGCGGATGAAGGATGTGCTACAAGCGATCGAAGATGCGGACAGAGGGCGGGCAGCGAACGTCATCTACAGCTTGTTCCAGGAGCTGGGCAGCCGATCGGCCGAATGGGTGGAGCTGTTCGCAGGCTCTTTGACCATCCGCTGCAGCAAGCTGATTCGCGAATCCGGCGGCGATCCGGGTCTGCTGCTAAGCTCCCGGCCGGATACCGAGCTGGCGTCCGTGCAAACGCGTATTCTCTCGTATATGGAGCAAGTGATCGGAGCGCTGCAATCGCTTCGCGAGCGCAGACCCGGCAACACGATGGCAGAGATAGACGAGTACATTTGCGAACATTATCGCGATCCGCTGTCCATCAGGGACATAGCGGCACGATTTTATTTGAACCCCGTCTATTTAGGAAAAGCTTATCAGGACAAATTCGGCTGCGGCATACTCGAACGGATGCATGATTTGCGGATTGCCGAGGCATGCGAGAAGCTGCGCGGCACCTCCGAACCGATCAACGCGATTTCGGAGCAGGTCGGGTATTCGCACTACCATCACTTTTTGCAGCATTTCGAACGGCGTACGGACAGGAAACCGGCGGA
Organism: Cohnella sp. LGH; assembly: GCF_017671885.1. Classification (NCBI taxonomy): domain Bacteria; kingdom Bacillati; phylum Bacillota; class Bacilli; order Caryophanales; family Paenibacillaceae; genus Cohnella; species Cohnella sp. LGH. Next base: position 6,725,949 of record NZ_CP072117.1, on the reverse strand, counting down.
ATACCGAGCCTTTATAGGCGATGCTTGGAGAAGCGAACCGCTGCTTGAAACCGATTTTTGAGGGGGGTACACATTTAATCTGTGAATTGTAACCGCATACAGGAAAGCGCTAACATAGATATAGCAAGACGATAGCGCGCCGTCTTGCGCCATATTCCGTGAAGGAGGATCTAACATGGGGGTTAGCACTAGAAAAGCAGCTACAGGATTGTTGACGCTGATTTTGACTTTCAGTATGGTTGCGGCAGGTTGCTCCAAGAATGGCAATAATGAGGGCGACTCGTCGTCGGCATCGGCATCGCAGAGTCCAAGCGCTTCCTCGGGCGAAGCCAACTCGCCTGAAACGAAAGTGGAGCCGTTCACGATCTCTTTGTTTACGGCCGCTACGGGACCTATCCCGACAGACGACAACAAAATATACAAGGAAATTAAAGAACAGCTCGGCGTGACGCTGAAGGAAGAATATCTGGTCGGCGATATCGAGCAGAAGCTTGGCGTTATGATCGCCGGCGGCGATTACCCGGACATGATTACGGCAAATCCGAAGCTGACAGCGGCCAAAGCGGTCATTCCGCTGGAAGACCTGATCGAGCAGAATGCGCCGAACTTGAAGAAGCACTTTGGAGCAGTATGGGAACAATTGAAGGATCCGGAAGACGGCCACATCTACTGGCTGCCGAACTACGGGGTTTATCAGGGCGACTTCAAGCCGACGGATTATATGGGACCGGCCTTCTATATTCAGAAGGCAATTCTCAAAGAAAACGGCTATCCGAAAATCCAAACGTTGGAAGAATACTTCAAGCTGATTGAAGATTATGCGGCCAAGTATCCTGAGATCGACGGTCAACCGGCGATCGGGTTCTCCTCGCTCGCCTTTGACTGGCGCGATTGGGGGCTGCGCAATGCGCCGCAGCATTTGGCAGGCCATCCGAACGACGGAGGCGTTCTCGTCGATCCGAATACGAACGTTGCAACGCTATTTTCCGCTACGGATGTAGCGAAGCCGTACTATAACAAACTGAACGAAATCAATGCCAAAGGGCTGATGGATAAAGAAGCGTTCGCGCAAAACTACGATCAGTATTTGGCGAAGCTGTCGAGCGGCCGCGTGCTGGGGATGTTCGACCAGCGCTGGAACTTCGGGCAAGCTCACGATTCGCTTGTCTCTCAAGGCAAGTTCGAACGTACTTATGTCGGATTCCCGCTTGTCTACGACGTGAACACGAAAGACTACTATTTGGACCGTCCGCCGATCAATCTGGGCAACGGCTTCGGTATCACGGTTAATGCCGAGGAGCCTGAGAAAATTATCAAGTTCATCGATACGATTCTGTCGGAGAAGTGGCAGAAGCGTCTTAACTGGGGCGAAGAGGGCGTCGACTATCTCGTCGGCGACAACGGACTCTACTATCGGACGCCGGAAATGCGCACACAACAAGAAGACGTTACGTGGAAGCAGAAGTATAAGGCGGAATCGCTCTGGGGCTACCTGCCTAAATTGGAGGGCAACTATGCGGACGGCAACGCCGACGGTCCTGGCAACCAGCCGGACGAATTCTTCGCAAACCTGAAGGACATCGACAAAGAGTTGTTGACGGCCTACGGCTTCAAAACGTGGACGGACTTCTTCTCGACTCCGCCGGAAAACCGCGTGTCGTACCCGGCATGGAACATTGATCTTATCGAAGGCTCCCCGGCGAAAGTCGCCAACCAGAAGATGAAGGATCTGGATTTCAAGTACTTGCCGAAGGCGATCCTGAGCCAGCCGGACAAATTCGAAGAAGTATGGGGCGAGTATGTCGCTCAAATGGGCAAAGTGGATACGCAAGCTTATTTGGATCGAGTTAACGAGCAACTCAAATGGCGCGCTGACACTTGGACGAGTAAATAAGACGAAGGAGGCGGAAGGTTGGAGCGAATGTTCCGGCCTTCCGCTCGTTCGAGACAGGAGGCGGAAGCGATGCCGCAGCATAACATTCACAAGGTTGAAGTCGCACCAAGGTCCGCTCCGCGGACCGCTACGTTCTGGAGGAAGATGGTCCGTCAGCGACAGCTGATCATCATGTCTTTGCCAATGGTGGCCTATGTTCTGCTCTTTGCCTACGGGCCCCTCTGGGGCTGGCTGATGGCGTTTCAGAATTTTAAGCCGATGGCGGGAGCTTCGATCTTTGAACAGAAATGGGTCGGACTGGATCAATTCAAATTTCTGTTCATGGATGATGGTTTTATCCGGGTACTGCGCAATACGATCGCGATGAGCTTCATCTCGCTCATTCTCGGGTTCGTCACGGCCATCGGCTTGGCGCTGCTGCTTAACGAAATCAAGAAAACGGGCTTTAAGCGGTTGATCCAGACCATCTCGTATCTTCCGCATTTTCTGTCGTGGGTTATCGTTACGGGTCTCGTCTCCATGGCGTTATCCACCGAAGGCGGCATTGTGAACATCGTGCTCATGAAACTGCACATTATCAATGAACCGATTCTGTGGCTGGGAGAAGGCAAGTACTTCTGGGGAATCGTGGGGATGACCAACGTCTGGAAGGAAGTTGGCTGGAACACGATCATCTACTTGGCGGCCATTGCGTCCGTCGATCCGTCCTTGTACGAAGCGGCGGAGGTAGACGGAGCAGGGCGCTACCGCAAAATATGGAATATCACACTGCCTGGCATCAGGCCGATTATCGTTATTCTGCTGATTATGAACGTAGGCTGGATTCTGAACGGCGGGGGTTTTGACATTCAGTATTTCCTCGGCAACGGACAAGTGCTCGACTGGTCGGAGACGATCGACATCTTTGTTCTGAAGTACGGGCTCAAACTCGGAAACTATTCGCTCGGCGTCGCAGCCGGCATATTCAAAACCGTAGTCAGTATCATTCTACTCTACTGCGCGAATTTACTCGCCAAGCGTCTCGGCGAAGAGCGACTTATATAAGGGGGGCTCCGCATGCAAACGACCATCAGAAAATTCAAGACGGAGCCGTTCCTGTTCCATACGCTCAACTTTTTATTCATGATATTCGTGGCGATTGTGACGTTATATCCGTTCCTCAACACGCTGGCGATCTCATTCAACTCAGGACTCGATACGACGCGCGGCGGCATCTACTTGTGGCCGCGGGAATGGACGTTCAAAAACTATGAGGCGGTATTTGCAACCGGGAAAGTGTATCACGCATTCTGGGTGTCGGTCGCCCGGACCGTGATCGGCACGGTGGTCAGCGTTTTCCTGACTGCTATGCTGGCGTACACGATTAGCCGTAAGGAATATATGTTCCGCAAATCCGTTACGCTGATTTTTGTCCTTACGATGTATTTTAGCGCCGGCCTTATTCCTTCGTATTTTTTGATCAAGGATTTGAACTTGCTGAATACCTTTCTTGTTTATATTCTGTTTCCGGGAGCGGGAGCGGGGCTGATCAGCGCATTTAACATGCTTGTCGTCCGCACCTATATTCACACGCTCCCGGAAAGCTTGAACGAATCGGCAAAAATAGACGGCGCAAGCGACTTCCGAGTATTCTTCAGCATCATTTTGCCGATGTGTACGCCGGTTATCGCGACGATCTCGCTGTTTACGGCCGTAGGTCAATGGAATACGTGGTTTGATACGTTCATTTTCGCCTCGTCCCGCCAGGAGCTCAGCACGCTTCAATTCGAACTGATGAGGCTGTTGTCTTCGTCGGTGAATTCCAATGCCAATCCGAGCTTGTCGTCTACAGCCGCCAAGGACACCGCAACGATGATTACGCCGTTGTCGATCCGTGCCGCCATTACGATGGTTGCGTCTGTGCCGATTCTGGTTGTGTATCCGTTTCTGCAGCGGCATTTCGTTTCGGGGTTGCAGCTAGGAAGCGTTAAAGAGTAGTGCGATCTAAGAAATGGAGGGAAACTTAACCCATGTCAAAGCCAAAGCCAGCGTCAAAGCCAATTAACAGAATGCTCGCGTTTCTCTGTTGCTTGGCCATGCTGCTTACGCTGGTGCCTGCCAGCGCTGCCGCCAACGAAGTCGTCGACGAAGCATTCGGGATAAACGATGGTTCTATGAGCACGCTGTCAGCAACGCAAGCGACCGCCAGCTTCGGTACGCCTGTGTTGGGCGCCAATGACGATTTATGGAATACGACGATGACCCTTTCCGTAGACCAAAGCACCATTCCGGGCGACCCGCGCTCGCACGCCACCGGCGAGGGCAGAGTGCTATGGGACGAAGATTTTCTGTACGTGCGCGTTGTAGTAACAGATGAGGATGTGTATGAAAGCTCAGTCGCTAGCAATCATTATATGTACGACAGTGTCGAATTCTTCGTCGGACCGGGAGCAAGCGGAGCTAATCAGTGGCGTATAAACGCCGTGGGTTCTCTATCCGGACAAACCGCCGGCGGCAGGGATTCATGGACAGAAATAACCGAAACAGGATATATCGTTGAAATGAAGATTCCCAAGCGGGAACTTACGTTCGCGAGCGATGCCCTGATTACATTTGAAATCGGGATGAACAATTCCACAGCGGCAGGGAATGACCGGTACGAGGTCGTATCTTGGTACGGCGAACCTGACAGAGGTTATAGCAGCCACTCAGGCTTTACGGACAGTCTGAAGTTAATTGGCGGCGAGGGAGTCGTCAGGCATTTGATTAAAGCCTCGGCAGGCGACAACGGTACGATTGCGCCTTCCGGTTTGGTTAGGGTTGGAGCAGGGAGCAGTCAGGAATTTGTCTTCATCCCGGCGCCCAATTATATCGTTGATGAACTGACGGTGAACGGGCAGACGGAATCGGTTACCGGCAACAGCTATACTTTTACCAACGTAGCAACTTCCGAACAAGAAATACACGTAACATTTAAACCGGATCCAGGCGCATGGGTTTTTGACTTCACCGTTTGGAACGATAACTTTGCCACCGGTGAATTTACCACAGCTGTTATTATTGACTTAGGAGAAGGCGAGGAAATCCAAAGTTCCGAGCTCAATAAGTCCATGTTCTCCGTTACAGGCAAGAACATGAGAGGCAGCGATGTTGCGTTTAATGAAACCCGCAAAATTAAAAGGGTATACGCAAACTCAGAGCCTAAAGTGCTCGGTTATCTAGGCGAGGTTAGAAACTCACCTGATTATCAAGCGGGACTCGATAAAGGCCGTTACATTGTCATCGAGTTTGAATGGACACAAGGCGGCGGAATTGGGACATTGGCTAACTCCAACTCCACAAAGCAACACTACAGCGTATCCGCTACACAAAGTTTCAATTTGGTTAGCGGAGGCGCCATTGATAAAGCGGTATTTGTCCAGAAAGAGGTTGTCAACCCGCTCATAGACCCGTTTGAAGCCGGGCCGGTTATAGACGGTGCCAGTTTAGGTTACACACGCTACCTTCACAAGGACGCAAATGGTAATCCGCAAAAGGGACTTCCACTTTACGTATACACCCATGGCATGTCGCGTGGAGGCGAAAACCCTGATCTTGACCTTTTTTCACCGTTAAGATCGGCAAATGGCGCTATTGCTCTGATGCAACGGATAGAGAAAAACCCCGAAAAGTACGCCAGCCATATCCTGGCGCTCCGGTATACGGGCACATCCGTTCCGGCACCGGCCACCGTCAAGAAATATATTGACGAATTGGTTGAACAAGGATGGGTAGATCCGAACCGTATTTATGCGGCGGGCTTCTCTTGGGGCGGTCAGTACACGAATAGATTAATCAACGAAATACCCGGATTGTTCGCGGCTGCCATGCCAATGGCTCCGGTTTCGGGATTTCCCACAGTGACTAATGCGGAAGCTAACGCTCAACTGGCTTATTGGATGTTTGTCAATGAGTATAATACTGGCACCAATAACAACTATGTTAATAATCTCAATAGTTTCGTAAGCACCGCCATGCCGTCTTATGACAACGCAAGGGTCACGCTTTTCAAAAATACGAATGACGCGTTTGTATGGCCCTACGATCAATGGCCCAAATCGGCGGAGCCTCTTCAGGACTATGTCGGGCATGAAGTGGAAGCTGCGGTTTTGTATAACAAAATCGATGAGCCCTCCAATTCCTGGAACATTAAGCCAACCGCCCAATCTGCGAAGTTAGGGAATTGGAATGATGATTATTCTGACGTATTCGAATGGATGTACGCTCAGTCCAAGGGCCCTGGCGAGCCGAAAATCACTGTTGTATACGATATGCAGAAGGATAACGCTATCAAAGGTAAAGCTGAAGATACCGCTGTTACCGCATTTGACGGTTTACAGCTCAACGGTTCCCCCACCGTTACCATTAAAGATGGCGATAGCGGCAAGAAATCGCTCTTGGTGACTGAAAGAACGCAGAACTACTTCGGAGTGGATATCAAGGGCTCGCTCTTTACCGATCTTGATGAGAAATATACGATTACGGTCAAAGGCCACCTTCCCGCCGGCGTTTCCACAAGCAACGCCATCCTGCAAGCTACGGGAGACAAGACAGACGAAGGTCAATACTATGCGTGGTTGGTTAATAAGGCGGTTGCCGCAGGCGACAGCTTTGAACTCACGATGACTAAAAGCATCAACGAGATCATCAATGAAAACGGCAAGGACTTTGCCAGGTTACAGATTCAATTGCAGGAAGCCGATAAAGACTTCTATATTGATGACATTATCATCACTATTGAAGAAACCGGCAATGGGGATAACGTCGTACTGTTCTACGAAAATTTCGAGGATTATAAGGACACCTTCGTAAAAGACGGCGACGTTGCGGATGTGGCGGTGTCTGCCGACGTTGCGTCTAACGGCACACGCAGCCTGTTGGTTGACTCGCCGTCGTCTTCGCAAGACTACGCCGGTGTTGTCCTCAACAACGATAAGCTTAATGCGCCGGGTATGCAGCCTACAGGTAAATATCGCTTTACTGCGCAGGTTTATGCCGCAGGCCCGGAAACGGGAACTCCGACAATAGGAATACGCGTGGATTCGACTACGAACGGTTCCGATTCATGGGGGGGCATATTTAGCCAAAGATTTAATCTGACACGCGGACAATGGACCCGTATTTCGTTTGACTTCGAGGTTCCGGAAAACCACGAGCTTGTCAAAAGAATCGCATTTATCAATGTCGCCAGACAAACAGAGCTCAAGTATTATATTGACGATGTTAAGTTGGAGGTTTTAAGAGAGCCTGTTCCAGTCGTACCGCTGGAGTGGGAGAGCGGATTGCCTTCGCTCTATGAAGCCTACGAAGACGACTTCCTGTTCGGTAATATTATGGAGCCTGGAACCTTGGATAATACCGGAACTCTCGAAATGTATAAGCATCATTACAATGCGGTATCGGCAGAGAATGCGATGAAGCCGGAGAGCTTGGTGAATAATAACAGGGAGTATAACTTCGAAAATGCTGACAGATTGGTAGATTGGGCACTCACTAACGATATTAAGGTTCACGGACATACACTGGTATGGCATGCCCAGTCACCGTCCTGGCTGACGAGAGCTGATTCCGGCCAACCGCTCACCCGTGCGGAAGCGAAAGCGAACCTGGAAGAGTATATTAATACCGTCGCAGGGCATTACAAAGGCAAAGTCATTTCCTGGGATGTTGTTAACGAAGCCGTTTCAGGCGGATCGAATTCCCCATGGAAGCAAGCCTATGCAAATGGAGCGGATACAGCTAAAGGCGAAGAAGGCGACGATTACTTATACGACGCGTATGTATTCACCCGTCTGGCAGATCCGGGCGCTACTTTGTATTACAACGATTTTAATGAACACTTGTCTCTGAATCGTCAGCAAATCTACAATATGGTCAAAAAATACAACGACCGTTGGAAAGAGGATGTACGGAATACGGATCAGGACCGTCTGCTTATCGAAGGGATCGGCATGCAGGCGCACTACTGGACCGGCGAGAGCAGCTCTCTTATCGATAACGTAACCGCAGCGATTGATCTATACAGAACGCTCGGCGTTAAGATTAGCGTGTCTGAGCTGGACATTCCGGCAGGAAATGCCGGCACAACAAAGACAGCCACCGATGCGGAGAAGAGAATTCAAGCCATTCTATACGCGCAGCTATTTGAACTCTACAAGAAGAATGCGGATATCATTGAGCGTGTGACCCTGTGGGGCAGAGAAGATGCGAGCAGTTGGCGCGGCGGCAACAACGGCGATGCTTCGCCATTGCACTTTGATAACAAACTTCAGTCCAAACCGGCTTTCCAGGCCATATTGGACCCGGTGAAATTTTTAGAAAACACGGAGCTTCCCGAAGTGTACGTCCCCCCGACAGCAAACGCTGTGTATGGCACGCCTGTATTGGGTGAGAACGATCCGGCTTGGGCAACGGCTCCGGTGATCAACGCGAACAAACAAGCAGTGGGTAACGCTAATGCAACAGGAAAAGTTAAAGTTCTGTGGGATAAGCAAAACATGTATGTCCGTGTAGAGGTCACTGACAATGAAGTTGATGTTAGCTCGGCAAATGCGTGGGAGAGGGACTCCGTTGAGGTGTTTTTAAGCGAAACCAACTTCAGGGGAGGCTACAGTGGAACGCAGGGCAACCAGTATCGTGTGGATGCCGACGGCGGAACCTCGCAAAAAACAGATGCAAAAGGCTGGGGCATAGATTCGGGAGAGGGCTACTCCTTTGCTGAGCGCACGAGCTACGGCTATCTTGTGGAAATGAAACTCCCATGGCGCGCAGAAACCGCTCCGGAAGAGGATGGGGTTGTCGGTTTTGATATTCAAATCAATGATCCGCCTCCTGCCGCCAGCAGACCGCAAGTCACTTGGAGCGATCCCGATGCGAATGGTTATAACTCCAGCATCAATTGGGGCAATCTCAAGCTGGCAGGGCAACAAAGCAGCATTTCCTATACTGTGACGGTTGTCAACGGAACAGGAAGCGGCAATTATAACACAGGCGAATCGGTTCAGATCACAGCAACAATCCCTGGCGGAAAGAGATTTGTCAGATGGGACATTAACCCGGACGTTACATTTACAGATGGCAGCCGAACCAGCGGAACGGCGACGTTCACAATGCCAGAGAATAACGTTACGGCGACAGCGGTACTTACGAACTCCGCCGGTAACACTGGGCCGTCGTCACAACCTTCAACTTCGACACCATCAACACCATCGGTACCGTCGACACCAACAAGCGATTTGATAGCGCCGAATGATATTTCGTCAGGCATTACGATTGCGAATGGCCAAGTCGGCGCAGTTGTTGAAGCGAACCAATTGAATAAAGTGATCGGCAGTAAAAGTGAGCTTGTAATTACCAACGGACGTTATCAAGCAAGCTTTGCCGCCGGGCAGCTGAAGGAATGGGGCCTTAAAGAGGACTCCAAGGTTACCCTCATTTTTGCGCCAAGCGATGTCATCATTAAGGATAATACCGTTAATAAACTGGTGAAGACGGATAAGGTGAATGAGACGCTGCTGAAAGAGGTCTATGAGATCAACATCAAGACAGACGGTCAGACTGTTGGTAAAACCAAGACGCCGACAAAGGTTACAATTAACGTTTCCGACTTCAATCTGACCGACGAGCAGAAAGCTAACTTCACCGGTATCATTTTTGATGAACAAACGCAGAGCTACCGTCAGCTAGGCGGCGAGTTCTCGCCAGACGGCAAAACCTTTGAATTTTACACCTATGAAACAGGCGTGCATGGAGTGATTGTTTCGGACAATTTGTACAAAATCAACTTCAAAATTGGCGACCAAGTATTTTCGAAAAATGGAGAGCAAATGGATAATGACGATGCGCCTTATATCGCCGGGGGCAGGACAATGATGTCGCTCCGTGCGGTAGCTGCAGCGTTGGATGCGTCTGTGAGCTGGATAGCGGGTACAAGAACCGTTGTGATTGCTAAAGGCGGCGTAACCTTGAGACTTGTTATAGACGAGCAGTTGCCTGACGGTATGGGTTCTGCCACTTTATCTCCAACTGGCCGCACATTTGTGCCAATTCGGTATATTTCAGAAAATCTTGGCGCTAATGTAGTGTGGAATGCCAAGAAGAAAACGGTTGATATTTACAAATAATAAGCCCCCAATAGTACAGTGAAAAACCTTGCCGATAAATGAAGGCAAGGTTTTTTACTGTGAAATCAATCCCCTGATCTGCCGTTTCGGCGATTTAATTTCCTGCAAAGGGAACTTTCTCCGGCCTGGCTCGTCCTATTTCTTGGGAGGGATCGGAAGTGGCTTTTGATTACTTAAAGCATATGACTTGCGGAGTGGACAAGCACGCCCTGTTTGACGAGCTCATGATGACTTACGGCAGAGACGTATGGAACTACGCCTATTTCATAACCAAGCGCAAGGAGCTTGCGGAAGATATCTCTCAGGACGTATTTGTGAAAGCTTACGAGCATCTGGACTCCTTCCGCGGCGGCTCAAGCATAAAATCCTGGCTCTTATCCATTACGCGCAATACCGCTCTCGATTATCTCAAAACCGCCTGGATGCGCAGGGTGCAGCTGTTTCCCTCCTGGTTCCGGCAGGATTTCCAGCGTTCCGCAGAGAGCGAGTGGTTCGGCAGCGAAGAGAAAAATCGCATTTGGAGTCTCGTCTTGGAGCTGCCGCGCAAGCAGCGAGAAGTGCTGATCCTCTTTGCCCATTACCGCTTGTCTATGAAAGAAATTGCCGAACTGCTGGATATTTCCGAAGGCACGGTCAAATCCCGGCTTCATCGGGCAAGGCAATCGATCGGCTCGAGCTTGTCGGAGAACGCCGAAGAGAGGAGCGAGCGCTTATGAACCGGAACCGGAGCGACTGGGAAAAAGAGCTGTCCGAAGCTCCGCTCGGAATCGGAGGCTTCAACGAACGCACAATGCGAAAGATTAAGGAGCGTGTTACCGTGCCCGCCACTCGTAAATCTAGATTCCAGCCGGCCTTTGCCGGGGCTATGGTCGTTCTGCTTCTCGTATCCGGCTGGTGGATGAGAGATTCGCTATCGGGCTGGTTCGCCGGCAAGGAGGGCGGGGAACCAGCCCGGACCGACGCTTGGGATCAGGAGGATGTCGTTCTCAAAATCCAATACTACGACCAAGCCAGCTTCATGAACGAATTCGGCCTCCCGTTCGTCGTACGGCATCCGAATGCGCAGATTGAAGTCCCGCCTTCTCCGGAATCGACGGACCCGGAGGATTATAAAGAATGGCTTCAACAGTACGAGCCGGATTTGCTGCAAGTTCCGCTGTTTCTGGTCGATTCGCTTTCGAAGGAGGGGCTTATTCAGCCGCTTGACGCCTGGGCCAAGAGGGACGGCTTCGAGCTGGACGACTTCCACGCACCTGTTATCGGTACGATACGGGAGGCCGGAGACGGCGCTCTGTACGGATTGACGCCCTATTTCGAAACCTATGCCCTGTACTATAACAAAAGCTTGTTCGACCGCTTCGGCATTACGCCTCCGGAAGACCGAATGACGTGGAACGAGGTGCTTGAGCTTGCCGCCCGGTTCAACGGGCAGAAGCAGTCCGGACAGCCGATCTACGGGCTGGCGACGGATAGAGGAATGTCGCCCTTCGAGCTGATCCGGAGCGTCGGGCAAGCGGACGGACTTCGCCTAACCGACTCCGATCTGAATCCGACGATCGATTCTCCCTCGTGGCGGAATGTTTGGGACAAGGTAGCTAGCGGCTTTAGGGAGGAGTGGATTTTCGAAGGGGTGTGGCCGTCCTCTGCATCGGACGGTCATATCTCAATGACTGATCTATACAAAGCCGACCCGTTCCTGAATGGGCATGCTGCAATGACATTCAGGCCGAGCTATTACCGGGAGGACGTGTTTTCCGCTGTCGATCAGATCGGATTCCGGGACGAATGGGGAATTGTGACTCAGCCGGTCTCGTCGGATCGCTCCGATATCGCCTCCGAATTTTCGATTTCGATGGTATACGCGATCAACGCGAAGTCACCGAACAAGGACGCCGCATGGGCGATGCTCCGCTATATGACAGGGCCTGAGCATGCGCAGAGCAATCGGAGCAAGCATTACCGGGCCTTGTCTTCGAGACCTCCGGCTTCGGAAAGTAATCCGACGACCGGAGAGAGCGCCTTCTACAGGCTGGGCGTCGACAGCTCTGCCGTTCTGCGAGACGAGGAGTCGATGTACAGATCGCCCAATCCGTCTTTTATCCAATCCGTACTAGCTGCAGGAGAAGAAGAAGCGCGCGGGGCGATCAAGGGAAGCCAATCGCTGGAGCAAGCAGTGGACAATTTGCAGAAGCGAACGGAAGAGCTCGTTGCCTCCGCGAAGGCGACGAAGGAAGAGCGAAAGGAGAATAAGCAATGAACGAAATACGGAATCGGGCGCGGCAAACGCTGCTATGGGCGGTTACGGTTGCCGCGCCGGCCGTTCTGCTGTCCGGCTGTCAGTCCGAGAACAAGCCGGAAGCGCCCAAAGAGCTCGTGTTGGGCGTAATCGATGAAGAAACCTACAATTATCAATTTCGGGCTATATTCGAAGGACGTTTTCCCGACTGGAAAATTACGCTTGCGCCGATGGGCGACCGCAAGCTGTATGAGATGAGAGGGGGGGAAGCCATTAAAGTATTTAACGAATACCTGGAGCTTAATCAACCCGATCTGTTCATTATGAACAGTTTGATGTATCAGCCTTTGGCAGACGCTGGGGCATTTAGGGATTTAGGCCAGTGGGTGTCGCGTGACGCTATGGACTTGAATGTATTTTCTCCCGGTATGATCGAACAGATGAAGGACAACGAAGAGGGCAAGCTGTTCGGGCTATCGCCAAGCTTTCGAACCTCCGTCCTGTATTACAATAAAACGATGTTTCGATCCTACGGAATTGAGGAGCCTCAGGAGCGGATGACGTGGAGCGGGGTATTGAGCCTGTCCGATCGATTTACGCAGGATGCGTCCTTGGAGGAGGGGAGCTACGGCTTCTACGAGCCGTACATCAGGTCTCCTTTCGATCTGGTCCAGGTCGTGGCTCAGACGGAGGGGCTGAGTTTTGTCGACACCCGCAATGGCGGAATAACGATGCAGAGCGAGGAATGGAAACGGATGTGGCGCATGGTCGCCGATTCCTATCGCCGCGGCTCGCTCGGGTTAAACGGCCGAAAGCAGAAGGTCGTCGACGGCGTAACTTATGTCGGCAAGGAGGAGCAGGAAGCCTCTGATTTGTTCTACAAAGGCAAGGTGGCCATGACCTATGGGCAAGTCGATCTGATGCAGAAGCTTAAGGCGAAGCCGCCGTCCTTCGAATGGGGCGTGCTTCCGGGACCGGTCAGCGAACGAGATCCCGAACGAACCTGGTGGTTCAATTCGGACTACATCTTCGTTGTTCCAACCGTCGCGAGCCGCCCGGAATCGGCCTGGAATGCGATTCGCGAGCTCCATTCGGAGCCTGTCGGCAAAGTTTACGCTTCGGCGGGCACCGACCTGTCGTCCTTGAAGGATTACCCCAAATGGAAAAACGATCTCGACTACGAGCCCTTTTACCAGCAAAAAGGATGGCCGAAGCCGCCGAACTTTGTAACCAGCGTCATACCGACGGAATTTTACCAACCGTTCAACAAGCTCGTCGCCGAGCAGATGGAGGCTACAATTTCAAACCAAATCACAGCGGAAGAGGCGCTTGAGGCGTTGCAGCAGGAAGGACAGAAACTGCTCGACGGGTCCATTCCCGCTAGCAAGTAAAGGATGTTCAAGCTGCTTGAAGAGGTGTCGGGATCGAGCTTCCGACATCTTTTCCTTGCCCGTTTTTTCTTATTCAAATAGCCTGTAAAACGGAGGGATCCGGGTTAAAATAGAAGCATTCCATGTTTTCGTAACGGAGGGGAGCAGTATGTCGATTCTCGCATGGATGATCGGGAGCGCGGGAGCGTTTACGGGAAGCGCCGCGGCAGCGCTGTACGGGATTACGGTGAAGGCGCAACGGCCTCGGCTGGTTCCGAATGAGGCTTGCCCTCCGGCACCTTACGAGGAAGCGGATTGGAAAAGCGGAGGAGCAACGCTGAAGGGCTGGTTTATGCCGCAGCAGTCCTCGTCCGCACCGGGACCGGCTATCGTCGTTGCGCACGGCTGGAGCTCCAATCGTTCGCGGGTAATGAGGTATGCGCTTCCGCTACGCGAGCAGGGCTATTCGATTCTGATGTATGACGCTCGCAGCCACGGGGACAGCGATTACTATAAAACCCCGACGGGCCTTCAGTTCCGCGACGATCTGCTCTCGGCCATCGAGTGGCTGCTGCGGCGGCAGGAAGTCGACCCGGCGCGAATCGGCGTCATCGGTCACTCCCTTGGCGCTTTCGGGGCGGTGCTTGCGCTGGATGCGGGAGCTCCGATCGCCGCGCTTGTTACCGACTCGATGCCGGTCAGACTGTCCACGATGATCGGCGCCGAGCTTCGTCGGCGCAAGCTGCCGCAGTTCCCGCTGGCGCAGCTCGTTCCGAACGTGATGCTGTGGCGCAGTCGGATTCCGCGTTCGATGTTGAAACGGGCCGATCCCGTGCGTATTCTGAACGACAACGCGAGTACGCGCCGAACGCCGGTGCTGCTCGTTCACTCGCGCAAGGACGGTTTTATACCTCCGGAAGAGCTCCAGCTCATTTTATCCCGCACGCCGAATCATCCCCACTTGTTCGTAAATGCGGAGGGACATAGCGCTTCGGATCGCGATCCCGCATTTTGGCCGACAGTGACGGCCTTTTTCAGCGAATCGCTGCATTCGCTTGAATAAAAAAAGTAGGCTAGCGGCAACGGGCCGCTAGCCTCAAGTTATATATTATTGAAAAGGGGGGTCATGTTTGTATTGTACCCCCTGAACATGAAGATCAGATGAAAGTCATATTACGGTTCGATTACAAAAACGATTGACCCGATTGCTTTCCGATCGCCGGGCAGTACCGTGTAACCGTAGACGTTATGGTCCGGACCGGGAACGGAAATCATACAATACGCCATATTCCGATCTTTCGTCCAGTAGAGATACAGCATCAGGCTTGCTTCGCCGGCGGCCAGGTCTTCCTGACCGACCTCAGCTGCGTTGACCGGTTGCTTAAGGCCTGACTGCGCGTAAGCGTAGGCCCAAACTTCGGATCCGTCCAACTCGTCTGTGAATTTGTAAGGCTTTTTGCCGAAGGCGGTTAGCGCTTTGGCGGGAGTCAGACCGTTTTTTACATGATGGAACACGATGCTTGCATCTTCGCTGGGAGGCGTTAGTTCCTGTTCCTCCAGCTCCATGCCGATCAGTCCGGCAGTGTCGACGGCGTTGCGTTCCCGGACTCTGTCGTAGACGGTAGCGCCCTCGTTATTGACCGTATCGGGGTTGACGCCATGCTTAAGTAATTGTTTGAACAAGCTGGGGTCGTCTACTGCATAATAGAGTGCCGAATTTCCGAACCGATCTGTCGCGTTCGGATCGGCCCCGGCTTCCAGGAGCGGGACGCAGGCATCCGGCAATAGGCTGCTGGCGGCAACGAGCGCGTGATCTCCTTCGGGGTTCCGGGCATTCGGATCGGCGCCGTGAGCCAGCAGCAGTTCAACGATTTTCAGAGATTTCTGACGGCCTGCCTGGAGCAGCTCAGGGTCAGGCATGTCCGAAGGCATATCGGCACGGTAGATCGCAGCTAGCAGAATCGGTATGTCGTAAGCGTCGTTCGCGTTCGGATCGGCTCCTTGCTGCAGCAGCCGTCCGACCTCCTCTATATCCCCTTCAAATATTGCATCTCCCAGCGCCTGTTCTCCGTCAGTCTTCGCCGTCTGCTTATTGCCGCTTACGGGGTTGCCTTCGGTAGCGGGTTCAACGTCTTTCTCCGTGCTCGCTGTCGCCGGCTCCTTCAATTTCTCTTGATTGGCGCGGAAAAACTCCATCGCTTCAAGCAACGTGGAATCGCGTCCCTCCTTCGAGGAGAAGTACATCAGCACCAGTTGGGTCCAAAGCTCGGCTTCCTCGTTCTTGTCGGCGGATACGGAATACACCTCTTGTCCCTGATCTCTCCAATCCTTCAGAATTCCGCGAACCAACACAAGCATCCGGTCGTACCCGACTGTTTCCTCCCAGTCATTCGCCATAATTGCCGTCGACAGCTTGAATAAGCTGTCGCTTTGCACGCTGCGTTCCTGCTGCGCGCCGGAAGAACACCCGACGAAAGCGAGCATCAGCGCAATCCACGCGACTCCCCATAATTTACGCATCTTAGTTCTCTCCGCCATCTCCTAATGATTTTCGAAATCTATTGTAACGTTATTACGGAAGTTCCCCAAGACAAAAAAAGGAGGCCAGCGGCATCGGGCCGCTAGCCTCAAAGTATATATTATTGAAAAGGGGGGTCATGTCTGTATTGTAACCCTTGAACATGAAGATCAGATGAGAGTCATGTTACGGTTGGATTACAAATCGTGCGGGATATCGCATAATCCTCGGTCAGACGGCTATTTCTTTCGCAGCAGAGCGGGAAGCACGAAAGCGTTGATCGTCGCGTGAAGCTTGTCCGTTCCCGTCTCCGGATGTCTGACGGCGTGCAAAACCGCGCTCTCGATGAGACCGAGCATGGCCGTTGCTGCCAGCTCGTAGGGCAGCTCGTTTAGTTCCCCGTCCTCGTGGCCGCGCCGAAGGACGTCGGCTACGAAGGCAATGTAATCGCGCTTGCGTCGGACGATTCGTTCCAGAATGTCCGGCTCGATCCCGTTCGTAATCTCGTTGGAAATAATATGAACGAGCTCGCTATATTGCAGGAACAGCTCGACGTGCCTGCGAACGATGCTTTCGATTTGCCGGTCGGCCGGCGCGTCTTCCGCCAGCTCCTGGCGGATTTTCTCCATCAGCATGGCGAAGCCGTCGTTAACGATTGTCTCGAACAGCTCGCCTTTGCCCGAGAAATGATAGTAAAGCGTGCCTTTGGCGACATTGGCCTCTTTGGCGATGTCGTCCATGCTCGTGCGATGATAGCCCAGCTCGGAGAAAAGCTTAATCGCGGCATCGACGATTTTGTTTCTGCTCACCGGTGATCGGTCCCTTCCTGCGCAGCGGTTATTTTCCCCAGTATAGCATATCCGCGAATCAGGGCGTGTCTGGAAACCCGCTCAGGGGCAGCTTCACAGCCTTTTCGGCAAAATCTGCTGTCCTCGGAGTATGCAGACACGCCCTAGCCGACAGTCAGTTTTCTTCTTCCGCCACTGGCCGGAGCGATGGATAGAATGCCCGCCTTCGTTCCCCTCAACAAATTCCATTCATATCGGCTTGATGCGGGAGTCAGCGTCAGGCTTGCGGAGCGCGCCGCTTCGGCGTCCGGAAAATAAACCTCGGTCGGGGCTTGCGCACCGGCGTCTTCATCCCACTCCAGCTCGAACGCATCGCGGACGCGATTGTGCTCATAGCTTACAATCGTTCCGGCCGCGGCCATCGGATAGCTCCGGCATACAGCGCGGAACGAGGAGTACCGATCCATGTCAGGGTACAGATAACACCAGTACGCGTCGCCGCACAGCAGGCGCTCGAAATTCCGCTGCACGCGAAGCGCGGCTTCTTCCGCATGCTCGGACTCGCCGTATGCGCCCCATTCGCCGACTAGCATCGGCATGTCCAGCCGCTTTCTCGTCCGCTCGTGGTTGGCGAAAATATAGTCGACCCGCCGTCCGTCCGCAGCATGGACGTATTCCGAATCGGTGACGAGGTCGTAGCCGTGCGGGGCGAAAGCTTGCTGCGGATCGCGGCGGCCATCTTGGTCCGTCAACGGCAGAATCGAGCTGGTTACGCCGAGATTGGAGAAATAATTCGTCTCCAGGAAGAGGATGCCGTCCGGATCGGCCTCGCGGATCGCGAGCCCCACTTTGCGGAAGAAGGGAGTCAGCACCTCTCGTTCGAACGCATCCTGCGCCGGCGCGGTCGCTTCCATAATCTCGCCGTAGGCTTCCGGCGAATCCAGCAGGCCAAGCGCCTGAAGCTTCTTTTCCGAATCGGACCAAATTTCCAGAATCCCGGCTTCGTCCGGCGCCGGCTCCCCAGTGCGATCCGAGACAAGCTGTCCGTAGGCGGAGAACATGCCGCCGACCATATGCGCCACTTCGGAGCCGATGAACGGCTCGTTCATCAAGTCGTAGCCGATCAAGTTCGGCTCGGAGCAGAGACGCGAGGCGAGGAAACGCCACGCTTCCGCGTAATGGTCCTGCAGCCCGATGCCATCGGACGCGGGAGAGTTGCGCCAGAAGTGGTCGAAGGCGGTCTGCACGGCCCTGTCGAACAAGTAGGCGTCGCTCCATAATGCGGTTGGCGCGTAGATATGATCGTCCGTCAGCGTGGCCCATTCCGGAGCGCCGTCCGAGAAAGCCGCGCTGTACAAATCCTGATGCATGTCGAGGAAAACGTAAAGGCCGAACCGATAAGCGAGCCTCACCCAATTACGGATTTTTTCGACATACTCTTCGTCGTACTCGCCGGGCAAAGGTTCTACGCCGTCCCAGATGACGCCCAGCCGGATGACGTTAAATCCCCATTGCCGCAATTTCTCGAAATCCCGTTCGTTCCAGTCTTCGATATATCCCTTGCTCTTATCCTTGCAAACCATGCTGACGCCGTGAAGAATGACGTGACGTCCTTGAGCGTCGACGAAGCGAGAGCCTTCGACGGTAATTGGTTTCATTGGGACCCCTCCGATATTTTTTGGAATGACTGGTCAGTACAACAAATATAGTTCGAAGCTTGCCGCCATGTCAACCCTATGGAAATCGACCAATAAAATGAAAATTTCGTTATTGACAGTACAGAGTTATCCGAACTATGATTAAACTGACTGGTCAGTACAAAAATTGAGAGGAGAATGGAATATGAATCAACATGAGGAAGCTAGAGTCAGTTTCAAACCGGAGGCCGGCAAGCGAGGCGAACGAGTGACGATGACGGTTGACTACGGGGATGCAGGGGCTGCTTTGGATCGTTCGGTGCTGCGGATTCCCGCATACGGTATTTACGATGTGATGAAAAAGGAAGGCGACCGTTCGTTCTCGTGGTCCTACGCGATTCCGTGGGAGGCGCAGGTAAAGACATACGAGATTGAACTGTACGCGTTGGATGCGAACGGCAACAAGAGCGCGGTGACGAAGGTTCATTTCCAAGTGACCGCCTAATCCCGAAAACCTCCTTTGCCGTAAAAAGAATGCGCATTTCCTCCCGGTTCCCGTCGAGCGTATCGGGCAGGAAATGCGCATTTTTATCCTATTCCTATTTGTGTCGTTCGGCTCACCTTCATCCGATTTCCGTTATGCACTCTCCGTTTGGCAGCTCGATTCGGAAGAGATCCTCGTCGAAGTCGACCTCTACAACGGTGCCGTCCGCGAATACGGTTCGCTGACGCCGCCAGTCGCCATCCACATATTCGTGTCGTATCATCTCCATGAACCCTACCAGTTCGTGAAGCCGCGCCATCGTCCGGACGATCCCAAGCTCGAGCTCCTCCGGCCGAATTGACAAGTAGGGAGTTCCGGCGTTCAAGAGCCCGTGCAGCCAGCCCAAATCCTGCTCCGGGATTCCCCAGGCCCCCCTGCCGAGCGACCATGGAACGACGATCGCGTCATGATAGACGAGGGAGAAGAGCGGAGCCGTCACTCCGATCGCCCGTCCTCCTCCAGGTCCGGGAGTCAACGCGTGCGGAGCGTGATGGACGAGATCCAGATGGGGAACCGCCCAATCGGCCGGCTCCTCCGAACTGACGATCATGCCGCGCGATCGGACTTCCTCGAAGCACGAAGCTCTGTAAGCCAAGCATTCCGTTCTCGTCATCGGGTGGCGCGGATCGTAGCATTCGTCTCCGGGGACAACCGCGAACACGTCGATATACGTTCCGTCGGGCTCGATGCCGTTATCCTTGAGCCTATCGTAATTCCGCTCGACGTAGCCCTTAGATAGACTAGCACACAGCAGACCGTGCGCCCCGCCGGCCCAATAGTCGGAAAACTCGCGATGCCCGCCGCGATCGAGCAGCGTCAGCTCCGGACTATACGAAGCGGCGTCGTGGTAAAAGTCGCGATAGTTGTCATGAATGGCGAACAGGATGTTCTGCTCCCGGCAAGTATTCTGGAGCATGCGCATCCCTTCCCAGCCCCCGCCTTTCGGACTGGGCGGCAGTACGTCGGGATGCAGATTGTCGTAGCCTCGCAGGCCCCAGCCGTCTACGTGCACGTATAGCTTGCCGCCGTACAGTCGATTCAGCTCCGCCAGTTCGGAAGCTCTCTCTTCGAAAGGAACGGCGAAATCGTTTTTCCCCGAGTCTCCATGATCGTAGTAGTGCGACGTGGGAGCGATGCAGGTATGAATTCCGGTGTGCACGATCGCCGTTCCTTTTAGCCGATCCAGCTTCGGATTGACGGCTTGCTTGTGCGCCAAGGTTCGCAGCTTGCCGAGGGAACGAACATAGTTTCTGTATGCTTTGGCCATGGCGACGTAGTCCATTCCTTGGGCGAAGCGGAAGCGAAGCCTGCGAACGCCTTCGAAACGGCCGAGCGAATGGAGCCACACCGCCTCGGCAAGCGTATGTACGCCGGGCAAATGCTCAACGGAAATACGGGAGTCGTTCGGCGTGTCGATAATCGCGACATATCCGTGACCTTCCTTGCGCTGTCCCCACCAAGGCATATAGGCGTCGCGGCCGAATACGATGCCTTGATGGTATCTAAGCACCGGCTCGCTCCAGTCGCCAGGGATCAGATAGCCCTGCATCGCGGGGACCGCCGTATAGTCGGAAGCGCCTCCGGAGAAGCGGAAGGCCCCCGGCCAGACGATCTCGTCTATCCCTTCGACTTCGTGGGACGGTTCGCGGACCTCGAATACGAGCTCTCCGTTATGCGTGTTCAACAGAATCGAGAGCGCAAGAGTTTCCTCGTATACGCAATCTTCGTAGACGAACGGACCGGCTTCGATCAGCACGCCCGAGAACGTCCCCGAGACGATCGGAGAGAAGAGCTTGTCCGAGGCGGCGGATAACGGGATTGCGCCCGCTGCGGCTTTTCCGGAAGCCGGCCGAAAGCCGGCCGCTCCGCCAACCGTCTCCCAGACAGCGTCCTCCGATTCCACGCGTACGGTTAGATCCGATCGATTCAACGCGACTCGCAAGCCGCTGCCTTCGAGAACGAGGGTCTGACTCTCGTCATAAGTATGCATATGCCTCACCTTTCGGAATGTAGTGTCGTCACTCAGCTTCACCGTATCATCTGCGAGAGGAGCGCACTACTTTCTATTCTTAAGATCGTTGCGAAAATGTCGCTTAGCTACAGGGATAACCTGAAGAAATGACAGCCATATGAAAATATAAACAGCGAAGGAGTCGATTTTCGCAAGCAACCTTAAAAGCTGAGCGTTGTTGGGCGGATGGACGCGGAGTACGATGACTGTGATAACGGCGGAACAACATCGATTCGCCGCAGATTCCATAGAAGCCTGGGGGATGCAAAATGAACCGGATTGTCCCGATAGAGCCGCCTATCGCGCACGCTGCGCACAGATGGGTAGAGGAAACCCGAACGCTGCATTACGATTACGCCGGCCGACCGCTGCTAAGCCTGATCATTCCTGCAGGCATCGTGCCGTATTATCGGCAATTTTCCAACGGAAACCTGCAAAGCAATCCGTTCACGCAGCAAGTGTATCTGTCTTTGGATAAACCGGCGACGATCAAAGCCGTGTTCCGGATGAGCAAGGAGGCGTTGAATATGCGCCCGCATCGAGCGGGGAAAGATCAAGCGATATTGGGGCAAGTTGGGCGACCGCTGCTCGATAGCGTAAACGGGCTGTACGACGTACTCCAGGATTTGCTGATCGACTGGCACGGAGCGAAATGGAACTGGACGGGCTCTTCGCTAAAAACGGATAACGAGGGCGGACTTCAAGCGGAGCTGGAGGTGCAGGGCGGATTAACGCCTTGGATCGTGAACCTGAGGATGCAATATTATCGAACCCACTTGAACTTTCGAGAGCATCGTCCGTGGGAGTGGCGGCCGAAGCTTCAGCCGATCTCCGGATGGAGCTCCTGGGAAGCGTTCGGCCAGGGCGTAACGGCTGAGGATGTGGAACGAACGACCGCTTTTCTGGACGTTCATTTCAAGCCCTATGGTCTCGAATATGTGCAAATCGACGACGGTTACCAGACCGAGGTCATTCCGCCGGAAGAGAAAGGGAGGCTTGCCGACGCTTGGCTGCGAACGAACGAGCGGTTCCCGGAAGGCCAAGAGGGTATCGTCGGAAGCATTCGGGAGCGCGGGTTCGAAGCCGGTATTTGGACGAGCGCGATGGTGACGAGCAAGGCCTTTGCCGAACGGCATCGCGAAGCGTTCGAGATCGGGCCGGACGGGGAGCTTTTATACGGACAGTGGATTTACTACGTGCTGAAAGGAGAAGAAGAGGCGCTTGCGAAGCATGTCGTTCCGTTCTATCGAGGCTTAGGCGAGTCGGGATACCGTTACTTCAAGACGGATCAGATCAGGCACTACTTGTTCGACGGACTGCATCAACTGGTGAACGAAGGCGTGATGTCGAACGAGGAGGCTGCCGCCAGATTACGGGAATATATGAGGAAGGCTAGGGAGGCGATCGGCGAACAAGCTTATTTCCTCGCGTGCTGGGGCGTGCTGACGGAGGCGGTCGGCCTTGTCGACGCCTGCCGCATCGCAGGGGATTCGAACCCGAGCTGGACGGCGGTGTGCAAGCAGATCGTCGAGTCGGCCCGTTGGTTCCATACGCAGCGCATTCTGTACCTGAACGACCCGGATTACGTCTGCGCGCGGACGGAGGAAGCTTGGGGTCGTTCCTTGTTGTCGCTTGTCTCGCTGTCGGGCGGTCTGCTAATGCTCAGCGACAATCCCGAATTGTACGATGAGGGGAGGGTGTACACGATCCAGAGGTGTCTCCCTTCCTTGTCGACCGCGACGGGAGAGACGGGGCCTCTGGACGTTTCGTATCCACTCGATCTGACTCTTCCTTCCGCCGAAACCGGGATTGGGGCCGCGGCGGGAGACGAGCAAGCAAATCGGGCTTATGCCTTGCTCGGCCTGACGGCCGACTCCCGGGAGCCGCATCCGACGGCGTCGCTCTGGAGCTTTCACTTCGATACGCCCGCCGGACGTTGGTGCGTCGCGGGAAGATTCGCCGTAGTGCCTCTGCAGGAGACGGAGCTCGCTCTGGAAGCGCTGGCGCTGGCTCCGGACGTCGCTTACCATGCATTCGATTTCTGGAAGCAGCGCTACATGGGCAAGGTCGCTAGAGCAATCTCTATGGAAGAGCTGCCGCTCGGCCATTGTCAGATTATCGGTCTGCGCCGGGATACCGGTCGCCCTCAATTGGTCGGTTCATCCAGACATGTGAGCATGGACGCAATCAGCGTTCGTGAGGAGTGCTGGGAGGCCGAAAAATGGCGGCTCGAAGTTGCCGGTGTCCGAGGAACGACGGAATCGTATTGGCTGGCCGTACCGGACGGGTTCCGTTATGAAGGCGGATCGGCTGCAGGCGGGACGATAACGGGCGTCCAAGCGATGGAGGACGGTATTTTGAAAGCAGATATCCGATTCGACGAAGCCGACGTCTCGATCGTCTTCGACTTCGAAAATCAAATTTTATTATAAGGAGAGAACGACTATGCAACCTATCGCACAAAGAGTCATCGTCCTCGGCCTGGATGGCGCAGGCAATAGGATCGGCGAGGCGAACACTCCGAACATCGACCGGCTTCTCGGCGGCGGATTTCTAACATATTCGGCCCGGACGGCTGTTCCTACGATCAGCGGGGAGTGTTGGGGCTCGATGTTCCATGGCGTGAAGCCAGAACTTCATGGGCTGAACAATTCGATTGCCGAGCAGAAGAAATACCCGACGGATTCCCCGTATCCTTCCTTCATGAAGGTTGTCAAAGAAGCTTATCCGGATCGGACGGTCGCCTCCTTCAGCTCTTGGAAGCCGATCA
This sequence comes from Cohnella sp. LGH, assembly GCF_017671885.1. Taxonomy (NCBI): domain Bacteria; kingdom Bacillati; phylum Bacillota; class Bacilli; order Caryophanales; family Paenibacillaceae; genus Cohnella; species Cohnella sp. LGH. Next base: position 6,702,040 of record NZ_CP072117.1, on the reverse strand, counting down.
ATGACGGCATAATCGAAGAAGGGGTCGTCGATTGTGCAGCCAACGCGAGGGCCGATCGGGAGCACGTGCAAAGCTTGACGGAACTGATTAAAGGGGATAACGATTTCAAGCTTCTGTTCGTGCAATTCGATGAGATCGACGCCGCAGGCCATGCTTTCGGGTACGGTGATCCGCTGTACTTGGAAGTGATTGCCGCGACGGACGCCCTGATTGGCGATATGCTCCAGCAATTGGATAGCAGGGGACTGATGGAAGACACCTTGTTCATCCTGCTCGCCGATCATGGAGGAGGCGGTGCGAGTCCGAGAAACCACGGCAGCGATCATCCGCAGGACGTAACGATCTTCTGGGGCTGCGCAGGACCGGGAGTGTTGTCCGGAGCTGCCTCGGAGCCCGTCCGCATCGAGGATACGGCGGCCGTCGTCGCATTCTCGCTCGGGGTAGAAGCGCCGGCCGCCTGGACGGCCAAAGTTCCGTCCGGCTTATTCGAAGAGACAGTGCGATGAAGGACCACGAGTATGCCGGAACCGTGCCCGAATGTTACCGCGCCGATTTGATCCGCATCGCAGAAGCCGCGAGGCGGGAGACGGAGCAATCGGAACATTCCGTCAGGTTTATTTTCTACACGGACCCCCATCATTGGCCGGACGGCAATCAGCTGCGTGCCGCGGCGGCAATCCGCTTGCTGGCCCGCGAGCTTCCGCTCGACGCCATCGTCTGCGGCGGCGATTTCAGCGAGAACGGACCGAAGGACGAGGTTGTCCGCTCCCAGAATGAGATTGTGAACGCGCTGCGGGTGCCAACCTGCCCGCTGCTCCCGGTGAAAGGCAATCACGACGATAATTCGATACACGACTATCAGCTCCATTCGGGAGGAACCGAGCATGTCATCTTCCCGCACGAAACCTACGAGAATTTGCTGAAGCCGTTGGAAGGCATTGTTTCGTTCGATCGAGGCAACGAAAGCGGCTTGTATTACTATTATGACATTCCGGGCAAACGGACGAGAATTGTTGTTTTGAACGCCATCGATATTCCTTACGAAACGGGAGACAACGGGATGCTGCGGCAGAACGGCCAATGGCAATACGCCTTCTCCGATCGGCAACTGATCTGGATGAGACAAGAAGCCCTCGACTTTAGCGGCAAGCCGGACTGCGACAGATGGAAGGCGCTAATCTTCTCTCATGTCGCCATTCTTCAAGACGGCGTGGAAGGTGCGGATCATCCGGTGACGGGCGGCGAAGCGATGTGGGACATCATCCGCGAGAATCGCTCGCATGTCGCCGCATGCTTCTTCGGACATGTCCATTGTGACCAGGTAATTGTCCGAGACGGAATTCCGATGCTCTCTACGCTTAATGGGGTGACCTACGGAAGAGGGAAGGATTCGATTATGGAAACGGCTTTCGATGTTTGCAGCTTGAACTATGCGAAGGGAGAGCTGGTTGCGACGCGATTCGGCGCGGGCGACAGTAGAACGATTCGACTTTAGCCCCGCCGCGATCGGCGTCGCCGACGACTCCCTATCCGTATCGAAGAGGGTTATCACATGCTGCTAACGACTGTGCTGCTAGTTGTTTTATCGGGCTTTATGAACTCGGTGTGGAATTTGAACGCCAAGCGAAGCCGCAACAAGCAAGCCTACCTGGCGCTAATCGTGCTTGCGGCGAATATCGCGCTGCTACCGGTGCTGCTGTTCAGGCTGTCGACCGGAAGCCTTCCGCCGCAAGCCTATCCTCTGCTGGCGATGTCCGCGGCGGCGCAAGCTGCGTATGCCTTTATGCTGTCCAAGGTGTACGCCTACGGCGACTTGTCCCAAGTGTATCCAATTCAGCGAGGAACCGGCGTGCTGCTTATCCCCCTGATCGGCGTAGCGTTCATGGGAGAGAAACTGTCGGCATGGGGCTGGGGCGGCGTGTCGATGATACTGCTCGGCATTCTGACCTTAAGCAAATGGGCGGATCGGCGCAGGCCCGGGCAACGTGTAAAGCTTAAGCCGGTACTGACGGCGATTGGGGTCGGACTTTGCATCACCTCGTATGTGCTCGTGGACAAATTCGCGTTACGTTACGTTGAGCCTATGACTCTGATCGGGGCATCCAATTTCGGTTTTTTGCTGGGAAATACGAGAATGCTGCTTCGCAAGGAAGAGCTGAAGAGGGAATGGACAGGCAACCGCAGGACAATTCTGCTGGGTTCCGTATTAATGCCCGGCTCGTATTTTCTGTTTCTGGCGGCGATGGAACTGGCCCCCGTCTCCCATCTGGCGCCGATTCGCGAGGTAGGGACCGTATTTGCCGCCATACTGGGAATATGGATTCTGAAGGAGAAGGGCGGAGTCGGAAGACTAATCGCCGCCGCAGCGATTCTAATGGGGATTCTCTTGATCGGCACCCACGGTTAAGGAATGAAAGGAGAGGCAGAGGGAAATGCGTCAAGAGAAAAATGAGGTCGGACAAGGGACAACGAGCTGTACGATACAGGATTATTATCGCGAGTCTATGAGCAAGGCCGTCGATAGAGCGAGAAGCGTGCAGGAGCAGGGGACGGTTGATCTCTTGTTCCTGACCGATCCGCATCATCAGACGGGAGGGAACCAGCTTCGCGCCGCGGCCGCGGCCGTTCAAGCCGCTGGGGAACTGTCGGTCGACTGTATCGTCATTGGAGGCGATCTTTTCGAGAACGGCGAGAAGGCCCAAGCTCTGAATGCCCGTTCGGAATTCATGCAAGCGATGCGCCAAGCTTCCTGTCCCGTCTTTCCGATCCAGGGCAATCATGACGATAACTCGATCTACGATTATCATCGCAAGCTGGCGGGAGCGCCGAACGTGCTGTTTCCGGTCGAAACTTATGAGGGGCTGTACCGCGATTTGGATGGGACGGTTGCTTTCGATAAGGGCAATGAAACCGGAATGTACTCCTATTATGATATTCCCGGCAAAAGGACGAGGATCGTCATGCTGAATAGCCTAGATATTGTCTACAAAATCAAGTCGGACGGTATGCTCCTGCAAAACGGGCAATGGGAATACGGCTTTTCGGACAGACAGGTGGAATGGGTCGAAAGCAAGGCATTGAATTTTCGCGGCTTGCCGGACGGGAACGATTGGAGGGCGGTCATTTTTTCGCATTTGCCGATTGTTCAGCGCGGGGTTAAAGGGTATGTCGATGGAGAGGCGGGAAACGGAGAAAAGCTGTGGAAGGTCATTAAGCAGAATCGCAAGCATGTCGCGGCCTGTCTGTTCGGCCACGTCCATATCGACCAGGTGCTGTACCAGGACGGCATTCCGATGATCTCGACGCTCAACGCGGTCAGCTGCCGTAATTACAACGAATGTCCCGAAAGAACGGTCGGAACGGATGCCGAAACGGCGTTTGATCTAGTCAGCATTCATTACCCGACAGGCGAGCTGCGCATGACTCGGTTTGGAGCGGGGCAGGACCGAATCGTCCGATTCGGAGCGTAAACGCTTCGGTATAATCAGTTCCAGCGAGGGAGGCCGTTCGATGATCGGCCTCCCTTTCGCATGTCCGCCCGAAGCGCGGCTATTCTTGCAAAAGTCTGACATGCTGAGTGGGCGTCGTCCCCGATATTTTCTTGAAGTGGCGGATGAACGTCCCCGCATTGGAATAGCCGACGCGTTCGGCGACATCCTTCATCGCCAGGTTCGGATGAGTTTGGATCAATTGAATAGCGGCCTGGATGCGAATCAGATGCATGTAGTAGTTTAAGTTGTATCCGGTATGCTTCTTAAAATAGGTCGACAAATACACGTGAGTAATCGAGAAGTGATCTGCGATCACCGTCAGCGACAAGTCCGGATTGGCATAATGCTTGTCGAGATATTGTTTGATTTGCTCCTGCAAAGGCGTATTCGGCAAGGCGGATCGCTTGGCTACGAATAGGTATCCTTCCTGGATTTGTCGGAACAGATAGGGAAGATGGTAAGTCCGCGAGAGATCCGGGGGAGCCTCCCATACCTCCTCGATGCCGATCTTCTTGCTGTTCAAGATAACGAGCAACAGGTCGTGGAAATAACGCAGCATATTCCGGAGCTGCTCGAAGGTCAGACTCTTGAACGTTTTCCGGATCGTTTTATCGAAAAATTGTCCGAGCGCATCCGCATTTCCTTTTAGCGTATAGTTGACCAGCTCCTGCTCCTTGTCGATGGACAGGTGGATGACGGCAGCCTGACCGCTGTCGCGGGCTTGATACAGAACGATTCGCTTCAACTCGCCCAGATCGGGAACGTGCTTGTCGATGGCGTCCGAAGATTCTTGAAGCGCCTGGCCGATATCTTCCAGCCGCGTATGAACCGAGCTGATGCCGCAGAGGGTCAGCCCGTCGCTTACCGTATCGGAGGGGCCGTCTTCGAACACGCCGGAAACAAGCTCGGCCAATGCCGTCGCATCGGAGCAATTGATGAAATAAATCAGATTATCGCTATGGGCATGCAGACGAATAAACGCCCCGGCCTGACGCAAAGCTTCCGCCAGCAAGGGAGCGTACTTCCGCACGGATCGCCCGCGCTCGTCTTCCTCGATTACGGTAATGACGGCATAGGAAGGATACTTCGCCGACAGCATTCGGCTCATGTCGGGCTTCATGGCATAGGTTTCGTCGGTGGACAACCTCAGGAGCGCGTTATGCTCCAGAATGTCGGCTTGCTCCGTAATCTCCTGCTTCATGGAGACGGTGACGGAATTCAGTTCCTTAAACGTATCCGACAGAATGGCGAATTCGTTGTTCGTGGCGGGCGCAGTCGTCCAGGAATTGAACGTGTTGGCCATTAGCCGCAGCGGTCGGAACATGGACCAGTTGACGAACAGAAATCCAAGATTGACGGCAAGGAACAGAGCAAACAGCAGGATCGTGTAAGCATTGGCCTGCTTCAGTTTTTCCTGCATCTGGCTCTCCGAGAACAAGACGGTATACGTAAACAAGGCATCCGTCTGGGAAATTGGCGTATAGCTGTTTCCGTCGATGACGACCCGTCTCGATAACGCCTCGCTTCCTTGTCCGAAGACGGCCTGATCGAGAGAGGCAGAGCTGACGACGAGCGAATTGTTTCCGTCGCTGATCACGACGACGTTGTCGAGCAGCGAGGTTTGATTGTTCAAATACGCCAGCAGCTCGGATTTGGCGATCTGCACGAAGATGTAGCCTTCCGGGAACAAGCGGTACGAGAACACGATCATGCTGCCAAAGTTATACACGCGCTCCAACTCCTCCTGCAGCAGGCAGCGGCAGACCTCCTCTCCGTTTTTCAGATCCAAATTTTTGTAGAACACGTCCAAGTTACGGGTCCCGTCGCTGCTGATGACCAAATCCTGGTTCGGAAAATACGTAGACAGCTGCGCCCGGAACGGCAGCCGCATGTTGGACTCTGTTATTTTATTTTTATAAGCCAGCAACGCGGAATAATAGGTCCGGGATTTGTTCGGATTGTTGGACAGAAACTTCGTGTCCAGGCTGACGCTGAAGTTGTAGATCATATTACGAACATCCAGCCACTGCTCGGTCAGATCGCCGCTCATTTGCTTCAGGAAGCCTTCGTTCGTCCGTACGACTTGCTCTTTTACGTTCGTTTTCAAATAGGAGTAGTTAAACACGAGCAGGCCGGTCAGCAAAATGATAAAGATCATATTGAAGACCAGCAGCTTGGATAGAACGCTGCTCCTGTGATAGCGAGCGGTAACGGAACGGAAAATGGTTCGCAAGTCGGAGCCCCCCCTTTATTTTTTTGCGGCACGACAAAGCGTTTAGCGACCATCGAATTGTAACCGCTTGCAAAAACTCTGCTGTACGGCGTCGACCATAACTCATTATAGTGGGATATTTCCTTCCTGTCTCGCGGAGTTGAAATATTGAGCAGCACATTAAGAATTGAAATTCCTCCTTAAAAGGCACAGCAACGATTGTCGTTCGTTCATATCCCATCGAAATCTGCGACAAGATGAATTTTTCCAAAGTATATGAAGAGTTGACGATTGCTGATCGGCGATTGTCGCGATTATGCTGTGGAGGCCAAGGTTGCAACGGCTTGGCGAAAAGATGCGGAACAAAAAGAAAAGGCTTACAGGCGTCCGTATCTTTTAATAAGCGTACAGGAGGGGTGAAGTTGCAGAATCAATCGCTTGGGGCGAACGTGCAACTCAGAAAAAAAACGGGCTTTTGGCGAAAATGTCTCAAACAGCGATATTTGATCTTGATGACGCTGCCGGGATTTCTGCTCATTCTCGTATTCAAGTATTTGCCTATGTATGGAATTACAATCGCTTTCAAAAGCTATGACTCCTCATTGGGGTTTCTCAGAAGTCCCTGGATCGGCTTCGATCATTTCAAGGCGTTTTTTGACAGTCCGATGAGTTGGAGGATAACCAAGAACTCGCTCTTGCTGGCCTTCTATTCGCTGCTGTTCGGGTTTCCGGCTCCGATTCTTTTCGCTTTGCTGCTGAACGAACTTCGTCACAAATTTTTTAAGCGGACAGTGCAGACAATTACGTATTTTCCTCATTTTCTATCCGCGGTCATCGTCGTCGGTTTCGTTCAGGAGTTTACATCGGTTGAGGGGATCGTCAATACCATCCTTTCCTGGTTCGGCTCGGAGCCTCGGACGCTGCTTTATAATTCGGGAGCTTTCCGGCCGATCTACGTCACGATGAATATCTGGCAGGAGTTGGGCTACGGAGCGATTATTTATTTGGCGGCGTTGACCGGAGTCGATCCGGCGCAGCACGAAGCAGCGGTCATTGACGGCGCGAATCGATGGCAGAGATTGAGATATGTCACATGGCCGGCGATTATTCCCGCCACCTCCGTTATGCTCATCCTGAAGCTGGGGACGATTCTCAGCACGGATTATCAGAAAGTGCTTCTCATGTACAATCCGAAAATTTACGAAACGGCGGACGTTATCGAAACCTACGTCTACAGGGTAGGCGTGCAGGGAGGACAATTCGAATATGGCGCAGCGGTCGGGTTGATGCTTTCCGTCATCAGTTTCTTCTTAATTATATTCGCGAACTATTTTTCCAAGAAAGTGTCGGAAAACAGCTTGTGGTAAAGGAGTCGATTCATCTTGAAGTCGTATAACGAAGGGTTCGGTTCCAAAGCTTTCGATATGTTGAATTACGCGTTTATGATCCTTCTATGCATCATCATGCTCTACCCTCTGCTAAATACGTTTGCCGTGTCGATCAGCGATCCGAGCTTGGTTGGGCAGGGCAAGATTACCTGGTATCCGCAAGGCTTCGACTATCACAGCTATCAGTACATTTTTCAGGACAATAACATTCTTAACGCCTATAAGAACACGCTGGTCTTTTTGATCATAGGCACCTTTTTGCAGTTGCTGCTAACGTCTCTGTTCGCTTATCCGCTGTCGATTAGCGAGTTCGTATTTCGTAAACCTATGGCCATCTATGTCATTATCACGATGGTATTCAGCGGAGGGCTTATCCCGCAGTTTCTGCTGATTAGAGATTTGCAGATGTTCAATACGATGTGGGCCGTCGTTTTGCCGGTCGCCATGTCCGCCTTCAACATCATCATCTTTCGCACGTTCTTCCAGGATATCCCCAAGGAGCTGCGGGAATCCGCTTATCTGGACGGTGCGAACGACTTCGGCATATTGCTTCGCATCTATATTCCTTTGTCCAAAGCGCTTCTGGCGACGTTCGCGCTGTTCGGGGCGGTCATGTTCTGGAATATGTGGTTCGAGCCGATGATCTACCTCAACAACGAGAGCAGCCATCCGATTCAATTGCTTCTGCGCAGAATGACGATCGAGCTGAAGGACTATACGGACGTAGGCGGACTGCAGCGATTTATCGATACGTACAACTTAAATCCGAAAAATATCAGGATGGCCTCGATTATCGTCACGATTTTGCCGATTTTGTTCGTCTACCCGCTATTGCAGAAGCATTTCGTATCCGGGATGATGATCGGCTCGGTGAAAGGTTAACAGCGGTTGATCTATAATTTGACCATAGATTAACAAATACAATGATGGAGGGGTTAGCTTGAAGAAAAAAATGATATTCGCGCTCAGCCTTCTGCTCGTCGCAACGCTTGTGTTGGCCGCATGCAGCAAGGGCGACAGCAACAAGCCGTCCGAGCAAGCCAGCAGCAGCAATTCCGGGGAAGCGTCGGCATCCAAAGCATCTGAGCCGGCGGAAGAGACGATCAAGATTAAAGCCTACATGTCCAGCTTCGGAGACGATCCGAAGAACACGGAGCTGTACAAGCTGTGGAAGGAAAAGATGGAAGCCTACATCGGCAAGAAGCTCGATATTGAATGGATTTACGTGAACAGCGACGACTATCCGGAGAAGATCAAGCTGACCTTGGCCAGCGGCGATACCCCGGACATTATGTCGGGCGTGAAGGATGCCGAAGTCATGTTCCAATTCGGCAACCAAGGCTCGCTGCTGGATATTGCGCCTTATTTGGACGAATACGCCCCGAACTATAAATCCTATTTGGAGTCGACCAAGTTCTCGGACAGGAGCATGTATACGCCGGAAGGCAAAATGTTCTTCTTCGGCGACGGATTCCAGAACGATACCGGCTTTTCGGGTTCGGCTTATCCGGCCTTGTATCGATTCGATATTTTCCAAAAGCACAACATCAAGATTCCGGAAAACTGGGACGAATTCTACGACGCAGCAGTTAAGCTGAAAGAGCTGTACCCGGACTCCTATCCGGTCAATGCCCAGGAGTGGCCTAAATTCTGGGATGCGACCTCTCTCTCTAACCATACGAATAGCGACATCTACTGGAACGGAGAGAAATATGTGTACGGTCCGATGGAAGAGTCGTACAAAGAAGGCTTGATGTTTATTCGCAAATTGTATGACGAGAAGCTGCTCGATCCCGAATTCCTGAGCCAGTCGCAGGATCAATTGCAGGCCAAAGTGACGACCGGCAAATCCTTCATGATTCCGCTCGCATGGGGCGGCTGGTGGGAGAAATATTCCGTTCCGGACCAAGGCGTATCCTGGGGAGCTGCGGTCAATCCGAAAAACGAAAAGTACGGCGATCAATGGGTGTTAGGTCCGGCGCTTCTCGGCAAAACGATCTTCCCGAACTACGGTATCATGGTGTCCAAGAAGACGAAATATCCGGAATTGATTATCAAGATGCTGGACTATCAATATTCTCCCGAGATGATCGATTTGATGCATTGGGGCGTAGAAGGGAAAACGTTCCAAATGGTTAACGGCAAAAAGGAATTTATCAATAAAAACGGAGACTGGAAAGAGCTTTCCGATTTTGGAAGCTATACGCCATGGACGCGTCAAGGCTTCGTCTACGCTCCGCAAAACTATGCGTCGGACTATATCAAATACAAAAACGTGCAATTTTTTGCCAATGGCCAGATCGAGGAGATGCGTCCGCAAGAGGGAATGGGGAAATACACGAACCCGGAAACCGCCATCCCTCCATATGAACAGGCGCCGGTCATTCGTCTGAGCAAAGAGGACGAGGCGAAGAAAGCGCAAATTATGACTGCGGTAAAAACGTACATGGACGAAAATATTTACAAATTCCTGCTCGGCGAAAGAGATTTCGGCGAATGGGACGCGTTCACGAAGGAGCTGTCCAACATCGGCGATTATCAGTCGATCGTCGATATGATGAACGCTCAGGTGTCCAAGTAAGAAGCTAGAGGCCTGACAGCGCCGACATCTGCGCGCTGTCAGGTTTCTTCATTGCAGGAAGGATGAGATCAAATGACGACTACATGGGGTAAAGAAGAAGCTTGGGGCTTGATCCCGGGAGACTACTATGACTGGCAAAAAACGCTGCTTCCAGAAAGTCCGTACGTGCACGATTACAGTCAAACGTTGACGATGAAGCTGGGGATGGCGGTTCCGGACGGGGAGGGCGGTTCACGCGTGTTATGCACGTTCGCCCGTGCATTGGACTATGTGCGCGAGGTTGATGCGTTGACGAGAGGAATACCGAAAATCGTATATTTGGTCGGCTGGCAGTACAACGGTCACGACGACCGCTATCCGGCGTGGGACGAAGTGAACGTTCATTTAAAGAGGCCGCAGCACTCGACGGCAAGAGATAGCTATCTATGGCTGGCGGAAGAGGCGAGGAAGTACAATACGACGATCAGCGTCCACGTGAATATGACGGACGCTTACGAGAATAGCCCCCATTGGGACATCTATTCGGAGAAGGATTTGATCTCGCGGAACGAGGACGGCTCCTTGCTGCAGATTGGCGCTTACAACGATTTGCCGGCCTACCAGATCTTTTACAAGAATGAATGGGAAAGCGGAGTAATCGTCGAACGGATCGACAGGCTGATTAAACTGCTTGAACTGGATAAGGCGGGTACGGTGCATCTGGACGCTTATTTTCCGAGAGCGAACATATTTCGGGGCGTTTCCCAGGAAGAAGAGTCCTCCTACATGCGTCGGACGATCCGCTATTTCCGTCAGCGGGGAATCGACGTGACGAGCGAAAATTTCGCGCACAACCGCAACGATCCGTTCATCGGTTTGCAGCCTTGGTGCTGGTGGTTCGATCAGTGCGAGGAAGAGAATTTTCTTAAGAGACCGGCCAAGCTGCTTAGCGGGGCGGCGATTCGCGACTACTCGCAGCTGGGCATTCCGGATCGGCCGGATTTGGAGTTTCTCTTCGGAGCGGGCGTGCACGGGGAGGACGTGTTTTGGGATTTCGACCGGGGCGCTGCGCGGGAGGACTGGCACGCGCCGTTCCTTGAGCGCTTCTGCACGAGGATGCTGCAATATCAATATTTGAACGCATTGGATCGCTTTCGCATGAAGGGAGAGGGAGACGAGCGCGTCGTTCATTATTCCATGGACCATGCCGTTCGTCTAGCGGATCGCTCGGTACGTCGGGAGGGAATGGCGCTGAGGGAAGGCGACGACCTGGTCTTTCCGGCGTTATGGTCGGATCGTCCCGAGCTGATCGGCTTTAGCAAGGCGGGGTACGAGAAGAGGAGGTGGGCGCTTCCTCCGGAGTGGGGCGAGATCGCCGCGGTCGATATTTACCGGATAACGGCGGAAGGGTTAGTGGAAGAGAAGCTCGTCCACCCGACGGCGGGCGGACAATTGGAGCTTTCGCTGCCGCCGGGCGTCGCCGTTTCCATATTTCCATGCGTACGAGCGTCCGATTTCGGGGCCAAGCCGGATACTGGCGTAGACAGTACGAAGTCCGTTCGGGGTGCATCGACAAATCTATTATTTTGAGGGATGCGGAATGCGAGATCATACGAACGTCATAGGCAGCGAGTTGCCCAGCCGGCTGTTCCGGGTAACCGATTATGGAGCGAGGCCGGATTCCGGCGAGGATGCGACGGGCGCGATCCAGGCCGCGCTCGCCGCCGCATGCGCTGCAAAAGGGCCTGGGGTCGTCGAATTCCCCCATGGTTGCTATGATCTGTACCCGGATCATGCCGTCAAAGCACCGTATTACGTCTCCAACACGGCGAGCGAGGCTGAGCATCCCGACCCGACCAAGACAATCGGACTATGGCTCAAGGGGGCCAACCGCATTTCCTTGGAAGGGAACGGCTCGAAGCTGCTTTATCACGGGAAAATGACGACGATTGTGCTGGACGGCTGCTGCGAAGCGGAAATACGTAATCTGACGATCGATTTTGCCCGGCCTACGATTTCCGAGATGCGCATCGTCTCGATCGGCGAAGGTTATTGGGATACGGAGGTTCATTCGGACTCCGCGTATACGCTGGAGGACGGGAAGCTGAGTTGGGTCGGCGAAGGCTGGTCTTATCGAAGCGGTCCCGCGCAGGAATACGACCCGTCCAGCAATCGGACATGGCGGGTTCCCGACCCGATGGCGTCGGCCAGCCGGGTAGAACAGTTAGCGCCGGGCAAGCTTCGGCTGCGGTTCGCGCCTGAGGAGCAACCGCGTACGGCGGTCGGTCATGTGTTCCAGATGCGGGACGGGATCAGGGACCAGGTGGGTGCGCTGATCGTCGGATGCCGCGACATCGTCTGGCGAAATGTCCGGATGCAGTATATGCATGGACTGGGAATCGTCGGCCAGTTCAGCGAGAACCTGTCGTTCGAAGGCTTGCGGTTGGCGCCGGACCCTTCCGGCGGAAGGACGGCGGCCGCATTCGCCGATTTCGCTCATTTCTCCGGTATGAAAGGCAAACTATCGATTGTCGACAGCGTATTCGAGGGGGCGCACGACGATGCGATCAACGTTCACGGCACTCATCTTCGTATTAGGGGGACGGAGGACGGCGAACGTATCCGCGTAAGATTCATGCATCCTCAAAGCTACGGTTTCGTCGCGTTTCATCCTGGCGACGAGATCGATTTTATTTCCGCCGACACCTTGCTTCCTTACGCAACGCGCACGGTTGTCGGAGTGCAAAGGCTGTCCCTGCGCGAAGCCGAATTGACGCTGAATGCTCCCGCGCCGGAGTCCATCGCCGAGGGGGATGTCGTCGAGAATGTCACCTGGACGCCTGAGGTTGAGATTCGCGGGAATGTGTTTAGGAGTATTCCGACCCGCGGCATTCTCGCCACTACGCGTCGCAAAGTAACGATCGAGGACAATCTGTTCGAGAAGCTGCATATGAGCGCCATACTGATCGCCGACGATGCCGGAAGCTGGTTCGAGTCGGGGATGGTCCGGCACGTTCGCATCCGCGGTAACCGGTTCGCAGCATGCGGTGGCGCCGATCACGCGACGATTCGGATTCACCCCGAGAACGTATGTGTCTCCCCGGATCATCCCGTTCATCGCAACATCGTTATAAGCGGCAACCGCTTCGAGCTGGGGGAAGCCCCGTTATTGGAGGCGAAGAGCGCGACGGATCTGATCGTTGCGGATAATCATGTTGATCTGAATGGCGAAAAAAGCGAGGGGCCCGTCGATTGGAGCGAAATCATTCAGCTATGCGCATGCAGCGGCGTTGAAATTTTCGGAAATACGATCGAGCACGGAAAGGATGAGGGGCATGAAGGATAAGGTGAAAATCGGGTTGATCGGACTTGGCGGCAGGGGAATGGGGTTGCTGGAAATCATTCTGCTGAAAATGGAAGACGTGGACATCGTGGCCGTATGCGATGTATACGAGGATCGTCGCCAAAGGGCGGCGGACGTTATCGAGATGGCGGGGAGACCTCGTCCAACGGCAGTTGCTCGATATAGAGATATTTTGAATATGGAATCGGTTGACGCCGTCGTCTTGTGCACGTCCTGGTCCGCTCATATTCCTCTCGCAATCGATGCGATGGAGAAGGGCAAATACGTCGCTTGCGAGGTCGGCGGAGCGTATTCCATGCAGGAGTGCTGGAAGCTGGTCGAGGCTTACGAGCGAACCGGAGTTCCGTGCATGATGCTGGAAAATTGCTGCTACGGCCGGGATGAGCTGATGTTGCTGAACATGGTTAAGCTCGGTGTGCTCGGAGAAGTCGTGCATTGCTCGGGCGGGTATCATCACGATCTACGGTACGAGATCGCTTACGGCAAGGAGAACCGCCATTATCGGCTGCAAGAGTACATTCATCGCAACTGCGACAATTATCCTACGCACGAGCTGGGACCGATCGCCAAGCTGCTCGACATTAACCGAGGCAACCGCATGGTATCCCTCGTGTCTCTCGCATCCAAAGCTGTAGGCATGCAGGAATACGTGAAGAGCAACCGGGGGGACAGCGAGCTCGCCCATACCCGGTTTAAGCAAGGAGACATCGTCACGACGGTCATCCAATGCGCCCGCGGAGAAACGATTACGCTAACGTTGGACACGACGCTGCCCCGCTACTATTCCAGAGGTTTTACGGTGAGAGGCACCAAAGGAATGTACATGGAGGACAACCGCTCGTTGTTCCTCGACGGTGAGCATACCCTGTATGAAACGAAGTGGAAGACGCAGTGGGACAACGTGGATCGCTATCGGGAGAAGTTCGATCATCCGCTATGGCAGAGCTACCTGAAGGAAGGGGTTCGCGGAGGCCACGACGGAATGGATTGGCTCGTGTTCAAAGGGTTTTTCGATAGCGTGCGGAACGGGACGCAGACGCCGATCGACGTGTACGACATGGCTTCCTGGATGAGCATATCCTCCTTGACGGAGGATTCCATCGCAATGGGTGGCCACCCGGTGGCGGTTCCCGATTTTACGAACGGGCAGTGGATCCGGGAGAGAGGAGCGTTTATCTGACATGAAATATAGAAGATTGGGTAGAAGCGGCTTGCAAGTGAGCGAGATTGCGCTCGGCAGTTGGTTAACGCACGACGATCCGGCTCAGGCGGCTGCCGCCGAGGCCGTCATTCATAAGGCGTACGAACTGGGGATCAACTATTTCGACACGGCCAATATGTACGCCGACGGCGAAGCGGAACGAATTATGGGCCGGGCGCTGGCGGGCTACGAGAGAGATTCGTACGTGATCGGAACGAAGGTTTATTTCGATATGGGCGAAGGTCCTAACCGCGGAGGCTTGTCGCGCAAGCACATTATGGAGCAATGCGAAGCGAGCTTGAAGAGAATGGGCGCCGACTATATCGATCTGTACTACTGCCATCGCTATGACGAGAACACGCCTCTGGACGAGACGCTGAGAGCGATGGACGATTTGGTCACCCAGGGCAAAGTCTTATATGTCGGTATCAGCGAATGGCGGGAATGGCAGATTGCCGAGGCGGCGGGTTTGGCGGAGCGTCTGCATCTGGATCCGATCGTGGTGAACCAGCCCGAGTACAATATGTTTACCCGACGCATCGAAGCGGACATCGTGCCGATGTGCGAGAAGCAAGGCATCGGTCAGGTCGTGTTTTCACCCTTGGCTCACGGTGTTCTTAGCGGAAAATACCGCAAAGGCCGTGAGCTGCCCGAGGGCTCGCGAGCGACGAATCCGGAGCATAACCATTGGATCCGCAGCCAGGGCTTGCTCTCGGAGCAACGGCTGGAGCAGATCGAACGTTTGATTGGAGTAGCGGAACAGTTGGGCCTCACGCTCGTTCAGCTGGCATTGGCATGGAACCTGAGGCTTCCGAACATCTCCAGCTGTATTATCGGTGCTACCGGACCGGAACAGGTGGAACAAAACGCGGCCGCTTCGGGCATCGCTCTACCGGATGACGTTCTCGCACAGATTGAAGGCATATTGGCTAAATCGAACATGGCCTAACTAGTAGGAAAGAAACGAGGAACCAGCCGTAAATCCGCGAAGGAAACATCGCGCGCGATCTGCGGCTTTTTTTGTCGTTCAAGGGAAAATCCAGATTAAAACTGTCGGTAAAGGACCATACTGGGCTACAAGAATGCCATTCTTGTGGGTGACCGATATGAACAACAATAAGATGTGGAAACGGTCCAAGTCCGCGGGCAAGAGAACAAAGGAACGGCCTGCGGATAAGCGGATGCTGCTGCCCAGCCTTCAAGATAATATTAGAACGGTCGTTAACGATCTTGGCGGAAGCAGCGATATCGTCATACGCGAAGTTATGCTCGCAAGCGGTGTCCCTATCGCGGTCCTCTATACGGACGGTCTCGCCGATAAGCTTGCCATCTCCGATTTTATATTGGAAGCGACCATGCTCGACGACCGCTTGCCTGTTTCGGAAGGCAGACCCGAAGTTTCGGATGCGCTGGCGGCTCTAAAGAAATATATTCTGGCGACCAGCGAACTGAACGAAATCGATTCCTTCGGAGAACTGTACAAGGCTTTATTATCCGGGGAGAGCGTAATTCTGATCGAAGGATATACGACCGCAATAGCGGCCGCAACAAGAGGCTGGAGAGATCGCGGCATCGCCGAGACGACGTCCGAATCGGTCGTGCGGGGACCGAAAGAAGCTTTTACGGAAACCCTGCGGACGAATACGGCGATGGTCCGGCGCAAGATCAAGGATCCGAATTTGCGGCTGGAGACGAGACAGGTCGGACGCGTTACCCAGACCGATGTCGCAATTATGTACATAATGGGAATCGCCGCCGATAAGGTGGTGGAGGAAGTACGCAATCGTCTCGATCGCATTGATATCGACGGGATCTTGGAAAGCGGCTATATCGAGGAGCTGATCCAAGACGACACGTATACGCCGTTCCCGACAGTCTACAATTCCGAGCGGCCGGATGTGATCGCCGCAGAGCTGCTGGAAGGGAAAGTGGCCATTCTAGTAGACGGCACACCGTTCGTGCTCATCGTTCCGGCGTTGTTTGTTTCCTTCCTGCATTCCGCGGAAGATTATTATCATCGCTCCGATGTCAGCACGCTGATCCGCCTTTTGCGTTATCTCGGCGTATTTATCGCTTTGTTCGGCCCGTCCTTGTATGTCGCCATCACGACCTTCCACCAAGAGATGCTTCCGACGCAGCTTCTGATCAGCTTGGCCGCGCAGCGGGAAGGCATCCCGTTTCCCGCCTTCATCGAAGCCATCATGATGGAGGTCGCATTTGAAGTATTGAGGGAAGCGGGATTGCGGATGCCGCGCACGATCGGGCCGGCGGTATCGATTGTCGGCACGCTCGTGATCGGGCAAGCGGCAGTCGAGGCGAGCATCGTATCCGCGGTGATGGTTATCGTCGTGTCGACGACCGCGATCGCCAGCTTCGTGTTTCCATCGTACAGCATGGCCAATACGATCCGAATGCTGCGGTTTCCTCTGATGGGCCTCGCGGCCAGCTTCGGTCTGTACGGCATCATCGTTGGTATCTTCGCTCTTACGCTGCATGTATGCAGCCTGCGTTCGTTCGGTGTTCCCTATATGAGCCCGTTTGCCCCGATGATTATGGCCGACCAGAGGGATGCGATATTCAGGCTCCCCCACTGGGCCCTGGTCTCCCGTCCGCGGCTCATTAACAAGAACAACGTGAATCGCCAGCAAGCTCCGAAAGAGGCCAAGCCGGAGCCCCCGAAGCCATGAAAGGCGGAGACTTGGCAGTGACCAAGACAACGGCTCTGTTGTTGCTTCTAATGTTCCTGACCTCTATTATTACGGGCTGTTGGAATCGCCGCGAGCTTAACGATCTTGCGATCGTAGCGGCGCTCGGGATCGATAGGGTGGATGACCAATTTCTCGTAACCGTTCAAGTCGTCGATACCAGCGAAGTCGCGACAGGGAAAGGAACAAGCAGCGGCCGATCGCCGGTTACGACCTTTCATGCGAAGGGGGATACCGTTTTCGGGGCGATCCGCAAAATGACGACGGTAACGCCGCGAAAGCTTTATTTTGCCCATCTGCGGATTATGGTGATCGGCGAGCAATTAGCGAGACAGGGGATCGCCAAGACGCTTGATCTCATGTCGCGCGACCAGGAGGGGCGAACCGACTTCTATATCGTGGTGGCGAAGGGGACAACCGCTCATAACATCGTTAACGTTCTAACTCCCATTGAGAAAATTCCGGCGACGAAAATGTTTACGTCCCTGGAAGTTTCGGAGAAAGCTTGGGCTCCTACAGTATCCGTACAACTGGATGAGCTCATCACGAATATCGTGAATCCCGGAATCCAAGCGGCTTTAACGGGCATTGTCATTCAGGGGGACGAGGCGGAAGGCAAGAAGAAAACGAATCTAGAATCGCCGGATACGAAAGCGCAACTGCAGTATAAGGGCATTGCCGTATTCCGGGAAGATAAGCTGGTCGGATGGCTGAACGAACCGGAGAGCAAAGGCTTTAGCAATCTTACCGACAGGCTGAACAGCACGGTCATTGAGACTTCTTGTCCGGAAGGCGGGAGACTGGGGATCGAAATTATTCGAGCCAAGGCGAGCATTAAAGGCAAAGTGAGAAACGGCGAGCCGGAGGCGGAAGTGACGATGTATATGGATGCCAACGTAGCGGATGTGGAATGCAAGCTGGAATTGACCAAGACGAAGACGATTGCCGAGCTGGAGAAAAGAACCGCGCAAGTGGTGATCAGACACTCCGAACAGGCCCTGCAAAAAGCGAAAAAACTGAGGAGCGACATCTTCGGCTTCGGAGTGGCAATGCATCGGGCGAATCCGGCTTATTGGAAGAAGGCAAAGGAAGACTGGGACAATATTTTTGCGGAGCTGCCGGTCCGGTACAAGGTGAACGTGAAGATTAGACAGATCGGGACAGTCGGGGAATCGTTCCTTAACGATTTAAAGGAGTAAGGAAGCCGATGCTTGCGCTAACGGGAATCGTTGCGGTGGTCGCATTTCTTGTTTTTCTTGAGGTCCCTCCCTTGCTAAAAAAGAGGCAAATCAGGGAGCTATGGGTTTTTTCGCTATTGCTAATCATGGGAACTGGAATAAGCATTGCGCTGAGCTTGCACATCGTGATTCCGAATCCAATCGATTGGATCAATTACATATATAGTCCGGTTGGCCGATTCATCGAGAATGCGCTTGGTATTAGCAGGTGACGCCTGGCAACAAGGGAGAGGCTTGGACATGATCAGGAAGGAAAAAATAAGCGTTCGGCAATTCTGCTTGATCGTCGCTATATTTGCCATAGGGACGCCAATACTTGTTATTCCCGCAGAACTCGCCGCTATTGCCAAGCAGGACGCTTGGATCGTCCCCCTGATCGGAACCGTAATCTCCCTCCCTTTCATTGGTCTGTATGTTGCCGTCGGCCGGCTTGCTCCGGACAAAACATTAGTCGAAAAGTTGGAGTGGCTGCTTAGCAAGTGGATTGGCAAAGCGGTGATTCTCTCCTTCGCTTTTTTTTGCTTCGTGAACTCTTCGGAGTTGCTGTATTACATCGGAAACTTCATGAGTACGCAGTCGATGCCGAATACGCCGCTTTTGTCGCTGAATATTTTATTTGCTCTTATTATCGTCATGGGAATCCGGCTCGGGATCGAAACGTTGGCGCGTACCGCAGAGCTGATGTTTGTATTGTTTATCGTGTTGTTTATTATTTTGGTCGTGTTTGTGTCGCCTCAAATCGAGTTCGATCGCATTCAACCCGTCCTGGAAACGAAAATGAATAGCTTAACATGGGCTACCTTATATTTTATTAGCGTCTTATCGTTCCCTTCGTTTGTGCTGCTGATGATTTTTCCTTCCTGCGTCAATAGGCCGAAGGAGGCGAGCAAAGCTTTTTATAAAGGGACGATAATCGGCGGCGTCGTTATCGTCACGATTATCGCTTTGTGCATATTGGTGCTTGGCGTCGAGATCACGTCCATTCAAACCTTTCCCAGCTACGCGCTCGCCAAAAAAATCAATGTCGGTCATTTCCTGCAGCGGATCGAAATCGTGATGGCCATTATGTGGTTTATTTCGATTTTTTATAGGCTGACTTTTTATTTCTATGGGGCCGTCGAGAGCCTGGCGCAAGTGTTCGGACTAAAGAATAGCAAATCTATTGTGCTTCCGCTCGGATTGCTAATGGTCGCCATGTCGCTAGTCGTTCATCCCAACATGCAGCACGATATTGAGTACACCCATGCTTGGATGCCGTATGGAGCGACCTTCGGGCTCTTGCTCCCGCTGCTGTTGCTGGTTGTGTACGCCGTTCGTAAGAAAAAGCTCTAACATAGTGCTTAACCCCTCATATACCGCGAAGGCGATACGCCGTATTTCTTCTTGAACAGACGGGAGAAATAGCGATAATCGTTATATCCGACCCTATCGGCGATAAGCTGCACGCCCAGATGGGGGTGTTGCGTTAAGAGCTTGGCGGCCTGCTGCAGCCGAAGCGTATTGACGTACTCGATCGGCGTTAAGTTAAAGTGCTTCTTGAAAGCTTTAATAAAATAGTTCGGATGAAGATGGACAAGGTTGGCCAGCTCGACCAATGTAATTTCCGTTTGAAGATGGCTGCGGATATAGGCGTTGATTTTGCTTGAGAAGTCGTTCTCGCTGGCGGGCAATATTTTGACCAGGTCCACCCGTTCCAAGAAGAGCTTTAAGAGCTGCAGCAAGGCCGTTTTCTCGGTCAGGGCATCGAGCGGATTCGCAGAAAGATCGGTCTGCGCCAACGTTTCGAAGATCGGAACGATTCGCGGCTTAGGGATCGTGCATCTGACGGTGTCCGGGTGATAGATCAGCTTCCGTTCATGATCCAGATTAAGGTTAAAGTGCGACCAGTATTTGAGCACCGGTTTCCGCGGATTGTGAAAATAGGTGTGCTTCGTATGCGCGGGGATGAGAAACAGCTCCTCGGGCAGAGGCGTGAAGACATCGCCTTCGATAATGAGCGTAGCTTCGCCTTCAATGAAATAATAAAACTTGTTGAACGAATATACGCAGTTCTTTTCTCCCCAATCGGGAGCGCAGACATTATATCGGCATACGAGGTTGTGTAGGGTGGCATGCTCGAAGCTATTCATGTTTTAATCCTCCGACGGGATGATGGCTCTTCTCGGAACATACCATATCGGCTTAATATCGTCCACATCCTGCTTCATTTACGCCCTTGGATTTGCCAACCGCATTGCTATAATGGCCTTGAAACGGCTAAATTGCGGAGGTGCGGCGGGTGAAAAACTTTCACGAGAACTACTTGGGGACGATAGACGAAGTCATTCGGCAAGGCGCTTATAAGGACAATTGGACATCCTTGAGCGAATATCCGGAGCCGCTGTGGTATCGGAACGCGAAGTTCGGCATTTTTATTCACTGGGGCGTCTACAGCGTACCCGCTTTCGGCAACGAATGGTATCCTCGCAATATGTATTTGCAGGGAACCCCGGAATATGAACATCATCTGACAACGTACGGGGAGCCGAAAGACTTCGGCTATGCGGATTTCATTCCGAGCTTTAGAGCGGAAAAATTTGATGCGGACGAGTGGATTACCCTGTTCAAAGCGGCCGGAGCGAAATACGTCATGCCCGTAGCCGAGCATCATGACGGATTTCAGATGTACGACAGCGAAGTATCGAAATGGAATGCGGCCAAAATGGGGCCAAAGCGCGACATTGTAGGGGAATTGAGAGAAGCGGCGGAGAAGGAGGGCATCGTCTTTACGGCTTCGAGCCATCGGGCGGAAAATTACTGGTTCTTCGGCGGCGGTAGGGAGTTCGATTCCGGAATTCAAAAGACGACGTTCCGGGAGCCATACGGCTATGCGGCTCCGCTGTATTCGACCGGCGATATCTCGGCTACGCATGACATCTATTCCGCGTCTCCGACTCGGGAGCACCTGGAGGATTGGCTTGTCCGCACATGCGAGCTGGTCGACAAATACCGGCCGAAGATCGTCTGGTTCGACTGGTGGATCCATAACTTGGCGTTTAAGCCGTATCTCAAGAAGTTCGCCGCCTACTATTATAACCGTTCGCAAGAATGGGGCGTTGAAGTGGCGATAAATTACAAGTATGATGCTTTCGCCTTCGGAACGGCGATATTCGACGTGGAGAGAGGGCAGCTAAGCGACATCCGTCCCCGGCTATGGCAGACCGATACGGCTATCGCCAAAAACTCTTGGGGCTACACGAACAACAACGACTTCAAAAATCCGGTCGACATCGTCTGCGATCTGGTCGATATCGTCAGTAAAAACGGCTGCCTGCTTTTGAACGTCGGTCCAAAATCGGACGGAACGATCTGCGCCGAGGAAGCGGAGGCGCTGCGCAGCATCGGACAATGGCTGGCGGTTAACGGCGAGTCGATTTACGATACGACCTATTGGAAAGTCTACGGCGAGGGATCTACTAAAGTGCCGGAGGGAGCGTTCACAGACGCGGACCGGGCTGCATTTACAAGCGAGGATATCCGTTTCACCTATAAAGCTCCCTACCTTTATGCCAACGTGCTTAGCTGGCCGGCAAACAACGAGGTGCTCATTAAAGCGTTGAAGGCCGGAGGCCCCCTGTTCGAGGGCCACCTGGCCAACGTAGAGCTGCTAGGATTCGATTATCCCGTTTCGTTTCGGCGAAGCGCTGAAGGCTTGGAATTGTGCGTGAACGGCAGCATCGAAACGAAGTATCCCGTTTGCCTGAAAATTACGCTGGATTAAGCAGTATTCCACGATTGCAGCTAAGATTGCGAAACCCTCTATTCATTCAGGTTGGAGGAGGGGGCGGAGGCGGTTCGTGACAACGACAGATATTAACGATAGCTTTTTCTGACTGAGATTGCATCTGGGATTGCAGTTGCAGTTGCGTTTGATGTTGGGCCTGAATCTGTGCTTGAATTTGCGCAAAAAATTGCGATTGATGCTGTTGCTGGATTTGTTCCTGGGTTTGCAGCTGATTTGCTAATTGGTTTTGAGCTTGTTGTTGGGTTTGCGTTTGCTGCTGCAACTGCGACTGCACTTGCGTCTGGTATTGCAGCTGTGCCTGGGCCTGTGCTTGTAACTGTGCTTCGAGTTGCCGCTGGGTCTCAGCCTGTGCTTGAATTTGAGCCTGGAGTAATTGATTGGTTCTGCTTGGAATGATACATCTCTTAGCGGGTTTAGGATGAGGTCTGCTCCTGCACTTTCTTGCCGTTGATGTTCTTTGAATCGGCATATTCACGGAGCACTCCAGTCTCAAATGAGTTGAATACGTTGTACTGAACTATAAATATGACCCGGACGGTTTACCGGACAAGACGAAAGACGGGGGAGATTCGTACATGTGCTAGGAATGCAACGAATTTCTGAACAGCATCCTAATTATTGAACAACTGCGTGTGAAAAAATGCAGAATGAGCTTAAGAATTGCTTGTTGTTAAACGCTTGAAATCCAAACTATTCTGAAAAAGCATAGATGTCATTAGAGCAGGAAGATCAACTATGCCGAGTGATTAGTTGGAGATAAAGCGAGGAGAGAAGATGAAGCAGGTCATCGACGTCGTCACACAGGGCGAAAAACCGATCATACGCGACCATCTCAACATGGGAGGAAGCAATCCGAAAGGCGATTCGATCAGGGCGAACAGTCGCTATCTCGAACGAGACGGAAAACCTTGGCTGCCTGTCATGGGAGAATTTCATTTCTCCAGGTTCCCGAACGAGCAATGGGAGGAAGAGCTGCTGAAGATGAAAGCGGGTGGGATTCAGGTCGTCGCCACCTACTTGTTCTGGATCTATCACGAAGAGATCGAGGGGCGCTACAATTGGTCCGGAGACAAAGATCTGCGGAGATTCATAGAATTATGCGCGAAGAGCGGGCTGGAGGCCGTCGTTCGGCTCGGGCCCTGGGCGCATGGAGAATGCCGAAACGGCGGGTTCCCGGATTGGATCTATGGAAAATGCGCGCTGCGTACGAACGATGAGGATTACTTGCGATATGCCAGACGATTCTACTCGGAAATCGCCAAGCAGATTGAGGGGCTCGCGTTCCAGGACGGAGGACCGATCGTCGGTCTCCAGTTCGATAACGAATTGACGGATAACGCCGAGCATCTGCGTACGTTAAAGGAGATGGCGCTGGCTCTGGGGATGAAGGCGCCTCTGTATACCGTGACCGGTTGGGGCGGGCCTGGCGGCGCGCGAATTCCGCAGGACGAGGTTCTTCCGTTATTCGGAGGATACCCGGACCATCCTTGGGAGAAGCACACCAATCCGCTTCCTCCGGGGCCGCACTACTTCTTTCATTCTGTTCGAAACGATCCAAGCATCGGCAGCGACTTGTTCGGAGAGAAAGCCGAGGAAATCGAGGATTTGGCGGAGATCGAGCGCTACCCGGACGGGTGCTGCGAGCTGGGCGGCGGCGTGCAGATGACGTATCATCGGCGACCTGTCATTGAAGCGGACGATGTCGCAGCGATGGCGACGGTCAAACTTGCCAACGGCTGCAATCTTTTGGGCTATTACATGTATCATGGCGGGACGCATTCGGTAGGGGAATTGTCGACGATGCAGGAATCGAACCCTCAGGGCAACCAGTTACCGGTGCGAAGCTACGATTTCCAGGCGCCGATTGGGGAATTCGGTCAACTTAGGGAGAGCTACAGGCTGCTGAAACGACTGCATCTGTTTCTGCAAGCATTCGGAGAACGGCTGGCGCCTATGTCTGCGGCGTATCCGGAAATTCGTCCCTTATCTCTCGAAGATACCGGGACGGTGCGCGTTGCCGCAAGAGCAAGCGGGGATAGCGGCTTCTTGTTCTTCAACAATTATCAGCGATTAACGAAGATGGAGGACAAGAAGGATGTTCAAGTCGAGCTGCGTTTGCCGGGAGGGCAGCTGACCGTCCCCGAAGCTGCCGGATTTACGCTGAAAGCCGGCGCTTATTTCATCTGGCCGTATCATCTGGATATGGAAGACGTGCGGTTGAACTACGCGACGGCGCAGCCGTTATGCGCGCTGCGGGAAGACGGGGATTCGACTTACGTCTTCTTCGGAGTTCCGGGCGTGCGGCCGGAGTATGTATGGGATTCGTCTACGGTTGCGCATATCGAAGTGATCGAAGGCAGCGGACGCGTCGAACGGAGCGGCGTCACGGTCGCCGTGCGCGATCTGGAGCCTGGAACGGCATGCGAATTCGCCGTTCGGTCCGTCTCGGGCCGGACGTTCAAGGTACTCACGCTGACCGGAGAGCAATCGCTTCATCTCTGGAAGGGCAAGGCATTCGGCCGGGAACGGCTGATTCTGTGCGAAGGAGACGTCAGCTTCGAAAAGGACGGGGTGCGGATCGGCGGAACGGAGGTAAATCAATTCGCTTTCGCGATCTATCCGCCCGTCGATCGAAGCGTCGCGCACGAAGGGGGTGCTGTGGAGTGGCGGCAGGACGGGGTTTTTCAAGGCTTCCGTTCGATCGTTCGGCCCCGGGAAATTTCTGTGGTCGTGGTGCCGGTCAGCGATGCTATCTTAAACGCCGCCTTCTTCCCGTATTTATTCGAGAAGGAGGGCCAGGAGGGGAAATCTCCGGAATGGGAGATTCGCGTCGACGTCGCGGCTTTCGAAGAAGCGACCGATATCCGTCTGGTCATCGCTTACGTAGGGGACGTCGCGCAAATCTATATTGGCGGACTATGCGTCGCGGATCAGTTCTATAACGGAACTCCTTGGACGATCGGGCTGAAGAGATTCCGCCAGGAGTTAAGGCGGGAGCCGATCATACTGAAAGTCTCTCCTCTGTGGGCGTCGACGGACGTTTACATGCCTGACAGGCCATCCGAGGATCGGATGCCAGACCTCTTGTCTGTCCGGGCCTTAGCGGAGTATACGGTCGAGCTTTCCTAATATCGTGGGGCTCTGCAAGAACTGGACGAGATTTTGAGGGAGGAGCATCCCTAGGCTATAAAGGAGATATGTTTATAATCAATAGTAAAATATGGTGTGAAAAACAGGCGCATGAGTGGGGTTGACGATCGAGGATAGGGAATCCGCCAAGCGGCGGACATTGATTTCATAAGATCAGCTATAGTATTGTTGGAATTACTCGATCCTGTAATGAAAGGCTGGGGGGAAAGATGGGCACGATTAAAAGGGATTGGCTCGATCTGTCCAAGTCGTTCCCGCTGCAGGTGAGCGACAATATCGGCGTCGTGCCCGACTTCAACCGGCTGCATTGGCACGACAGTCTGGAAATCAATTACGTCAAGCAAGGCGAAGGCGTTTATTTGATCAATGGCCGAACCTACGCGATGCGCGAAGGAGACATTATTTTGCTCGGGCCGAACGATCTGCACCGGGCGTTCGAGACGCGGGACCTCGTGCTGCAGGTTACCGTATTCGACTCGGCGCTCTTCGCCGCCGATCAGCGCTACGAGCCGGATATTCTTGCCCCGTTCACGGAGATGAATATCCGCTTCGACAATTTGCTCGACCGCGATAATCCGGCTATCGGCGAGCTTCGCGAGCTCTTGCTGGATATGCAGCGAGAATACCGAACGCGAGCCGATTCCTATCGGGCCGTCATGCGCGCGCAGCTCGCGCGGTTTCTGGCCTACGTGAACCGCAATTTCTCCAAGGCGCCGGTCGGTTCCGCGTCGCGGCTTCGCGTGAAGCAATCGCTCGCGCGATCCGTGCTGCAAGCGATCCACGAGGATCCGGTCCGCGCCTGGACGCTCCAAGAATTGGCCGATATCGCCCATCTGAGCCCGTCGCGATTCAGCGCGATTTTCAAGCAGACGGTCGGCACCTCTCCTCTCAATTACTGCCTGCAGATTCGAATCGGACAAGCGATTCAGCTGCTGGAATCCACGGAACGCAAAATCATCGACATCGCCGCGGAGTGCGGCTTCCATAACCTGTCCAATTTCAATCGGGTGTTCTCGACCCATGTCGGCCGTACGCCGAGTCAAGTCCGGGAAGGTCGGCAAAAGCAGTAAGATTGCATTAGTCCCTAGTCGTATTGGCGAAGAACCCTTCCTCTCGGGAGGGTATTCTTAAGTTACGCAACAAAAGCCATAACGAGTTAGCGGGTGTTGAACATGAAATACATCATCGGATTGGATCAAGGCGGTACGAAGACAGTCGCCGTCGTGTCCGATCTCCAAGGACGCTTGCTCTCCGCGGGATACGCGGATGGAAGTCTTCATAGCTCGAACGGCATGGCCCATAGTATGGAGCGGGCAACCGAGGCGATCGGCGAAGCGCTGAAGCGCGCGAACGCGGCGCCGGCAGACGTTCTCTGTCTTCACTCGGGGATGACGGGCGCCGACTTTCCGTACGAATACGAGCTGCTGCGCGAGGCCTTGATCGCCGCGACGGGAATTCCGGACGTGCGAGTCGAGAACGATTGTATCATCGCTTATCGCGCCGGTACTTCGTCCGCGACCGGAGCCGTGCTCTGTATTGGAACCGGCACGAATGCGGCGGTTGTACGGCAGGGCGCGCCGCCTTTCGTCTACGGCTATCATATTCGGGATGAAGATTCGGGCGGGGAGGCGCTGGGCAATTTGGCGCTGAGAGCCGCGCTCGATTCGGAGGTCGGGCTGGAGCGGGCGACCGACTTGAAACGGCTGATTCTCGGTCGCTACGGCTTGGACAATACGGACGAACTGATGGAAGGTTGGATTCAGGGCAAGCTGGGCTCGCGCAAGCATCTCGTGCCGCTTATCTTCGAGGCGGCGGAAGCCGGAGACGAGGTTGCCGTCCGTCTCATCGTCGATTTCGGCACACGCAATGCGAAATACGTGACG
Source organism: Cohnella sp. LGH (assembly GCF_017671885.1). Taxonomy (NCBI): domain Bacteria; kingdom Bacillati; phylum Bacillota; class Bacilli; order Caryophanales; family Paenibacillaceae; genus Cohnella; species Cohnella sp. LGH. The sequence continues at coordinate 6,675,064 of NZ_CP072117.1, read as the reverse complement.
GCCGGACTTCGGCATTATGGCGTTCCGGCACAAGAGGCGGAGATCGTCTTGTCGGGAAGTCTCTTCAAGGCTCGTTCTCCGTTGCTAAGGACGACGGTGGAGGAAGAATTGAAGGGACATTTTCCAAGCGTTCGGATTATCCATTCGGTCTACGAGCCGGTCGTCGGAGCGGCCTTGCTGGCTTTGGATCGCCTGAACGGCGAACAGTATCCGCTGGATAGCCGACCTCTGGCCGACTCTGTTAGGGAACTAGGTCTGATTCGTTTACCATAAACACGCACAACAAGGGAGAGATTCGACAATGGCAGCAATCAAAATGGTATACATCGGCGGAGGCAGCACCCGCGCGGCGGGCACCGTGGCCAGCTTCATTCACCAGGGAGACAATTTCAAGGATTCCGAAATCGTGCTCGTCGACTTGAACGAAGAGCGTCTGGAAATCGTGCGCAAGATGGCGCAAAAGATGGCCGACATTCAAGGCACGAACATCAAGATTACGGCAACGCTCGACCGCAAAGCCGCGCTCCGGGACAGTGACGCCGTCTTGACCAGCTTCCGTCCCGGCGGCTTCGAAGCCCGTTACCTGGACGAGAGCATTCCGCTTAAGCACGGCTTTATCGGCCAGGAGACGCAAGGCGCAGGAGGATTCTTCATGGCGATGCGCTCGCTGCACGTCCTGAAGGGGATCGTCGAGGACATTGAAGCGATCAGCCCGAACGCATGGCTGTTTAACTACACGAACCCGGTTAACATCGTATCCGAGGCGATTACCCATCACAGTCCGATCAAGACGGTATCGCTCTGCGAAGGTCCGATTATATTCCCGCAGTGGATCGCGGAAACCGCGGGCCTCGACCCGGCTCATCTCGACGTCTCCATGATCGGCCTTAACCATAACTGCTGGTCCAACCGGCATCTGTACAAAGGGCAGGACATCATGCCGCTGCTCGCGGAAGCCTACGAGCGATTGAAGGACGACCCGACGGTCAGCCGCCATCAATTGCGCATGCTGAAGCTGGCCGTGACGATGGGCTCGATTCCCGCCGACTACTTCCAATACTTTTATTACAAGGAAGAAGTGCTTGAGCAGCTGCAAGCGAAGCCGACGACGCGTTCGCAGGACATTCTGGCGAAAGTTCCGGATTATTGGAAACACTATACGGAACAAGCGGAGAGCGCGACTCCGGAGCTGGATCCGAACCGCTCCCGCGGCGGCATCCACGAGCTTGAGCTGGCTTTCGACGTGATGGACGCCGTGTTTAACGACCGCAAGGAAGTGTGGACGTGCAACGTGCCGAACAACGGGGCGATCGCGGACTTCCCCGCCGACCGCGTCGTCGAAGTGCCTTGCTTCGTGGACCGCAACGGCATCGCGCCGATCGCGCAAGGCCATATGCCGCAACAAACCGCGGGTCTCGTGAAGATGCTCGGCGAATATCAAGCGCTGACTGCGGAAGCCGGATGGAGCGGCACTCGCATCGACGGAATTCGCGCGCTGGCCAGCCACCCGCTCGTGTACTCGATCGATCGCGCGGAGAAGCTGTACGACGAGATGGCGCAAGCTCACAAAGCCTACTTGCCAGAGCGCTTGCTGAAATAAGGGGGAGCCGACATGACGAAGTTGAAACTGATCGTTGTCGAAGATTACGAAGCGATGAGCCGCGCGGCGGCCGAGTGGCTGGCGAACATCGTCGGCGAGAAACCGGACGCATCCGTCGTGCTGGCGATGGGCAACACGCCGATGGGGATGTACGAGCGGCTGGCGGACCTCCGCAGCGAGGAGAAGGTCGATTTCTCCGCTATCCGCGCTTTCCAACTGGACGGCTATCTGGGCATTCCGAGCGACGACCCGCGTTCGCTCGAAGGCTGGCTGCGCCGTTCGGTCGTGGAGCCTTGGAAGCTGAGAGAAGACCAGCTTGTTCTGCTGGACGAGAATACGGACGATCCGGCCCGCACGGCGCGGGAATACGAGCTTGAGGTCGAGCGTGCCGGAGGCATTGACGCGACAATTCTCGGGCTCGGACCGAACGGACATCTCGGTTTTAACGAGCCGCCGTCCCGAGCCGATTCCCCGACGCGCGCCGTTACGCTGACGGAGAAGAGCCTGCACAGCAATGCCGCCTATTGGGGCGGGCTGGACCGCGTGCCGCGCGAGAGCATTACCGCGGGCATGGACGTGCTGCTCGGTTCAAGGAAAATTTTGCTGCTCGCTTCCGGAGCGGGCAAGCGCGAGATCTTGAGGGCGACGCTGCACGGGGCGATCGACGAGAATGTGCCTTCCAGCTTTTTGCGGACCCATGGCGACGTAACGATTATCGTCGACAAGGCCGCATACCCCGACGAATAAAGCAAACGAACTTATAAGTTAACCATTCAGGCATTCCCCGGTTGCGTCCGGGGGGTGCCTTGGCCGTTTCCGGCCGGCAAGGAGAACGACATGACACCGAACAACGATCGGGCGAGGGCACGCTGGAGACGTCTGCTGCTCGCTCCCTTTCAGAGCAAGATTAGGAACCGGCTGCTGCTGTACATGCTGCTGCTGTCTTTGCTTCCAATCACAGCGGTTTCCTATATGGCGATCTCCCGGTCGGCCGGCGCAATGGAGCGGGAGATCGTCGATCTCAACCAGGAACAGCTTGCCACCGTGAGCGAATACATGTCCGAGAAAATCAGCCAACTCAACGAGATGCTCTCGTCCATCGTCGTCGACGACAAAATCGCGGATCGGATGGGGCGGCTGGACAACGACGACATTACGCAGTTTTATCGGGCCAACGATTATATTACGAACAAGCTATCCTCCGTCTACTATGCCAATCAGAGCGTGTTAAACGGCGTTCTTCTGTACGTGGTCAACATCGATAAAACCTATAGCGCCAGCGCGTACCAGGAAGGGATTCGCAGCGACCGTTCGCTCGAGGAATATTCATGGACGTCGTTCGAACTGGAGCATAGCCATCTGGAATATCGGAACGACGCCGCCAAAGCGGGCTTTACGATCATGCGGCCGATCAACCGGTTCGAGGATCGCAAGCGGCTCGGCAACGCCGCCCTCGACGTAAAGTGGAGCATGATGGACCGCATGCTAAGCGTGCTGTTCGACGACGGATCGGAGGTCTATCTGCTCAATGATGACGGAGAAGTACTGTATGCCCCTTCGTCGGCCGAGGGGGCGGCGGGCTTGGCAACCGCTCTTGCGAGCCGCTTGGCCGGCCCGTCTTCCTACGAGAAAATCGGGGATTTCTACGTCTTTCGCCGTCCCGTCCCCTATACGTTTTTTACCGTCGTAAAAGTGATGCCTAACGAGAAGGTTGTGCGAAGCGGACGGGAGATTATCCGCGCCAGCGTCGGCATTGCCGCCGTATTCGTCGCGGCCTCCTTGCTGCTATCCATCTTATTCGCCTACAAGGTCACGAATCCGATCACGAACCTGGTCCGCTATATGCGCAAGCTCGATTGGATCAAGTCCGACTACGTGGCCGACAGGAAGCGCAAGGACGAAATCGGTCTTCTGGAGAACAGCTTTCAGACGATGGTCGCCAACATTAAAGGACTGATCGAATTCGAGTACGAGGCGACGATCGCCAAGCGCACGGCCGAAGTCAAGGCGTTGCAAGCGCAGATCAATCCGCATTTTCTGCAAAATACGCTCCAGCTCATCAGCGGCATGGCGCTGGACAAAGACGCTCCGGAAATTCATCGGGTCGTGAAGGCGATCGGGGGCATGTTCCGCTACAGTATCCGCAATCGGCCCGACGTCACGACGCTGCGGGAGGAATGGCGGCATATGCGCAACTACTTATATATCCAGGAGACGAGGTTCCCGAGCAAGGTGGTCTCCGAGGTCGAGCTTCCGGAAACGTTCGCAGGGGTGCCGATTCCGCTGCTGACGCTGCAGCCGCTTGTCGAAAACGCGTTCGAGCACGGATTCGGGCAGCAGCTCGGGGAATGGCGCATTCATCTTGGCGTCGAACGGGAAGGCGAGACGGTCGTCGTCCGCATCGAGGATAACGGCGCGGGCATGGACGCGACGCGGCTCGCGGAGATTCGCCGTTCCTTGGAGGACAACGGAACGCTGTTCCGGGAAGCCGACAGTCTCGGTCTTCGCAATGTGGATGCCCGGATCAAGCTGCATTTCGGCAAAGCCTTCGGACTGCGTATTGAGAGCGAACAAGGCGCGGGCACTCGCGTAAGCATCCTGCTGCCGGGCGACGGTGTAAAGGACGAACGGGAGAGCGAGCCGCGCGGAGAACGGATGAACGCCAGATCGGACAATGAGGAGGGACAGCCATGAAAGCCGTCATTATCGACGACGAGGTCTGGAGCCGCAAAATGATCCGGAGTCTCGGCCGATGGGAAGAGCTGGGGATCACGATCGTTGGCGAGGCGGAGGACGGGATTGCCGGTTGGGAGCTGATTGCGGCAGAGCGTCCGGATATCGTGCTGCTCGATATGCGAATGCCCGGCATGGAAGGAACCGAGCTGATCCGGCTGTTGAACGAACGCGGCATCGACGCCAAGGTCATCGTGATCAGCGGGCACGCCGACTTTCAATATACGAAGCACGCCATCGACTACAAGGCCTCGACCTATATTCTGAAGCCGATCGACGAGGACGAATTGAACGATGCGCTGGCTAACTGCGCTCGTGAAGTGCGCAAGCGCGATGCGCTCCGCAACGACGAGCTGCTCACCGTTCATTACGAGAACAAGGAGCTGACGGAGCTGACTTCCCGAGCTAAGCGCGAGCTTGGCCGCTACCTCCAAGCGGTCGACGCTCATGCCGCCGATCAGGCGTTCCGCAAACTGCGCGAGGAGCTGTCCGGCCTCGGAGCGGGAGAGGCCGGCGTGCGCAAAGTTTACGTCGAGCTTTACCTGCTGCTCGAGGAATATTTGACCCCGTCCGGAATCTCCATTCAGGAGCTCGCCGAGCGGACGCTGCGTACGGATGCCGATGCCGAACCGGACGAGTCTCTGCGCAGGCTTGGCGATCTCTATCTGGCCGCCATCGAGCGAGAATCGGACAGACGCAAGCCGAAGGACAAGCTGGACCTGGAGGAAGTGCGGAAATACATCGACCGTCATTACGATGAGCCGATCAGTCTGGAGACGGTCGCGGACGCGTTCTACGTGAGCAAGGAGTATCTCAGCAAGGCGTTCAAAGCGAAATTCGGCGGCAATCTGACCGATTACGTGATCGGTCTGCGAATGGGGAAGGCTAAGGAATTGGTCTGCTCCAGCGATCTGAAGATCAAGTCGATCGCTCAGGCGGTCGGCTACGAGGACGTTACGTATTTTAACCGGCTGTTCAAGAGCCATTACGGGGAGACGCCCGGCGGAATGAGGGACAGGATGTCTGTCGCGCATTAATATTATCCTAGCTCCAAGGCCAATATCCTCTGATTTCAGGCCCTGCTGCCCTTGCTATACTGAATTCAGATCAGATTATCCCCTTGACTAAGGAGGTTTCACCAAAATGAGAAAGTTATCTCTTGTTCTGGCGGCGACGCTGATGGCCGGCGCCCTGTCCGCCTGCGGCTCGAACGGCAATACGAACGACAGTTCCCCGGCAGCGTCCGGTAACGGCGATACAGGCAAGGCGAAGGACGTTGACCTGAAGGTATTCGTCAGCCTGCCCCGGTTCAAAAACCAATTCGAGCAGTATTTCGAGCAATTCAAGAAAAAAGAGCTCGCCGAGAAAAACATTAACGTCAAGATCAGCCTGGAAATGCCGAGCGCCGATACCGCCGATCAGATTCTGAAATCGCGGATGTCCGGCGGCGACAGCCCCGACGTCTTCACGTTGCACGCGGTGAACGACATTCCCGGATTTTACCGCGCCGGATATTTGGAGGACTTGAGCGATCAGCCGTTCGTCGGCCAACTGCTTGAGGGCGTGAAGTCGGGCGTCACCTTCGACGATAAGATCCTGGCGGTTCCTCTGGAGAGCGTCGGTTGGGGGATGCTGTACAATAAGAAAATCTTCCGCGAGAACAACTTGAAGCTGCCGGAGACGGTAACCGAGATGAAGCAGCTCGCCGACGAGCTGAAGGCGAAGGATATTCAGCCGTTCATGATCGCGCTTAAGGAATCCTGGATGGCCGAGAGCTTCCCGACGCTGGCCGTCGGCGCCTTGAACAGTTCTGCGAACCCGGGGTTCGTCGACCGGATGAACGAGGGCACAGCTTCGTACACGGAGCTGAAAGGGCTCACGGACACGATGGACATGCTTCGCGATTACGGCGGCAAGAAGGTATTCGAGCTTGACGGGGACCAAGCGACGGCGGAATTCGCCCAAGGCAACATCGCGATGTGGCCGGCTCAAGGTCCATGGTTTGCGGAAGCGATTCTCAAGAACGATCCGGATTTCGAGCTCGGCGTCGCGCCGATGCCTATCAACGACGATCCGAAGTCGACGCTGCTGAACCTGTCCACGTCTACCTCAATCGGAGTTGCACCGGACAGCAAAAATAAAGAAGTTGCGCTTGATCTCGTCAACTACATTTTGGACCAGAAGGACTCCAGCGCGTTTTACCAAAGCATGATGTTTAATCCGGTCGCGGAAAGCCATACGTTCTCGCCTTACCCTTGGATCGAGGATGTTACGGGCTACGCGTCCGCCGGCAAGGCGTACGACGATCCGCGCATTCCTTCCGGCGTGAAGAACGTCTCCGAGACGCTGTTCCAAGGCTATTACGCCAAGGATATGACCGCCGAGCAGGTCGTGCAAGCGATGGACAAGGCCTGGAAGGACGCCAACGAGTTGAACAAACAATAGAAAGAAGAGGCTGTCCCATAAGTAGTCCATACAAAGATGATCGATAAAAGAAACGAGTGCATGTGTCTCCTGGAGTGAGCAGCGGAGGGAGATACATGCATGGCTACCTTCTCTGTCGGTCATCTTTATGTATGACTCCTTTGCTTATAGGACAGCCTCTGAAATAAAGGAGGGTATCGAATTGACGCGAACGATTCGCCAATACGCCTGGTTCTTCGCTTTCGTCGCCCCGGCGCTGCTGGTGTTCCTCATCTTCATCGTCATTCCGATGCTGGGCGGCATGAGCTATAGCTTTACGAATTGGAACGGTCTGGCCAGGTCGTACAAGTTCGTCGGATTCGTCAATTACATCGAGGCGTTCAAGGATAAGGAATTTATCCGCTCGCTGATGTTTTCATTTAAGTACGTATTTTTGATGGTCGTGCTGCAGAACGGAATCGCGCTGCTGCTAGCGCTGCTCATCGAATCCCGGAAGCGGGCGAAGGGACTGTTCCGCACGATCTTCTTCATGCCGAACCTGATTAGCATGATCATCGGCGCTTTCATGTGGACGTTCATCTTCACGAAGCTGCTGCCGGAGCTTGCCGAGCAGGCGGCTTTCTCTTTCCTGGATCAAGCCTGGACGAGCGATCCGAAAGTGTCCTTCTATTCGATTCTGATTGTTTCCTTATGGCAAGGCGTCGGGTATATGATGATCATCTACATCGCCGGTTTGCAAGGCGTACCGCAGGATATTAAAGAAGCCGCGCGCATCGACGGCGCCAACGGCTGGCAGATGCTTCGCTCGGTGACGCTTCCGATGATCATGCATACGGTGACGATCTGTCTGTTCCTGACGCTCAACTCGGCGTTTAATTCGTTCGACGTCATCTTCGGTTTGACCGGCGGCGGGCCGGCGAGGAAGACGGAAGTCGTCTCGCTGAACATTTTCCAAGAAGCGTTTAATTACAATTACCGGTTCGGATACGCCAACGCCAAAGCGATGATCCTGTTCCTGATCATTCTGGTGATCACGATCGTTCAGGTACGGGTCATGAAGAGGAGGGAGATCGAAGCATGAGCAGCAAGGGAAACATTGCGTTTCGCGCCGTATCCGTCGTCATCCTTGCCGTCATGGCCGTCTTCTTCGCTCTTCCGATCTATATGGCGGTCGTCAATTCGTTCAAGACGCAAAAGGAGATTTTCTCGTCCGTGCTCGCATGGCCGAGCAGCTTTGGCTTCGACAACTACATTAACGTTTTTCACAGCATCGACCTGTTGAAAAGTCTGGGCAACTCGCTGACGGTGACGATAATCGGGGTCGTCGGCATGCTGCTGCTCGGGGCGATGGCCGGATATAAGCTGTCCCGGACGCCGGGCAAGCTGAGCGGGTTCATCTTCTTCCTGTTCCTCTCTTCGATGATGATTCCGTTCCACGTCATTATGATCACATTGTCTCAAGTAGCCAAGTCGCTGCACCTGCAGGGCTCGACGACAGGACTCGGGATCATGTACGTCGGACTCAGCTTGAACATGGTCATTTTTCTGTATCACGGGTTCGTGAAAGGCATTCCGAAAGAAATGGAAGAGGCGGCCAAGATGGACGGGGCTGGCGAGCTGTATACGTTCTTCCGAATTATTCTGCCGCTGCTCAAGCCGATTACCGTCACCTTGGCGATTCTTAACGTGCTCTACATCTGGAACGACTTCCTGCTTCCGCTGCTCATGCTGACGGACGTGAACAAGTACACGCTTATTTTGACGACGAACAGCTTCTTCGGACAGTATACGAAGGATTGGGGCAGCATTCTTTCCTCGCTCGTCATGACCGCCGTTCCCGTGTTCGCCTTCTTTATCGCGTTCCAGAAGTGGATTCTGCAAGGGATCGCCGACGGCGCGCTGAAGGGATAAGTCCTTTCCGTAAAAATGAAAATGTCGTATGGAACTGCCGCTACTCAAGCGGTGATGCGAGATTGAGGTGGAGAGCTGGACTGGCAAACGATGGATAGGAAGGTGGAGCGGAGGCCAAGAAAGTGCCTCCGCACCATCCCGACCGTGGAGTGAAGGCCAAGAAAGTGCCTCCGCACCATCCCGACTGTGGAGCGAAGGCCAAGAAAGTGCCTCCGCACCATCCCAGCCGTGGAGTGGAGGCCAAGAAAGTGCCTCCACGCCCTTCCGGCCGTGTAGCGAAGGCCAAGAAAGTGCCTTCGCGCCCTCCCGACTGTGGAGCGAAGGCTAAGAAAGTGCCTTCGCGCCATCCCGACCGTGTAGCGAAGGCCAAGAAAGTGCCTCCACGCCCTCCCGACCGTGTAGCGAAGGCCAAGAAAGTGCCTCCGCGCCATCCCAACCGTGTAGCGAAGGCCAAGAAAGTGCCTCCGCGCGCCTCAAACTCCTCCGCAGCAACATCGATTCCAACACTCCGAAAGCTCCGTAATACCTCTTCGATCGTCCAGTAAGCTGTCTCGCTGGTTGAGAAATCATTTCCTCTTTTTATCTCTGGCCTCTTTTTTTTTCAAAATCCAAATTCCAAGTAATGCTTATCTTTTCATTTCCATTTGTAAGCGCCATTATTCTGAGGGCGGGCTATTTACGGAAAGGGGGTTTACGGGAATGTTCGTCGGCCTATGCATCGGCTATAAAAAAAGGAGGCTTGCGGCAACGGGCCGCAAGCCTCAAGTTTTATATTTCAAAGGGGGGTCATGTATTTATCTTAACCGCCGAACATGAAGGGGAGATGAAAGAAATATTACGTTATCATTACAAAGTGTAAAGAAGTGTAAACGGGCGGTGATGAAAACCGCCTAATTCCACGGGACAAGAATTCCAGTTGGAGCATTGGATAGCAAATTAAGCTAACCGAGTCCTGAAATCCTCATAGCCGAACTGGCGCACGATGCGGCAGTCGCCGTCTTTGTCCTGCACGGCAAGGGTTGGCAGCGGCATACCGTTAAACGTATTGGTCTTGACCATGGAGTAGATCGCCATATCCCCGAATACGAGCCGGTCGCCGACCTGTAAAGGCTGATCGAACGAATAGTCGCCGATAACGTCTCCGGTTAAGCAGGTCTGTCCTGCCAAGCGATACGTAAAAGGTTTCTCTCCAGACTCGCCGGAACCCAGAAGAGGAGGGCGATACGGCATTTCCAGCACATCCGGCATATGGCACGTTGCAGAGGTATCAAGAATGGCGATGTCGATGCCGTTCTTATGGAAGTCCAGCACGGATGCGACCATGTAGCCTGCGTTAAGCGCAACCGCTTCGCCCGGCTCCAGATAGACCTCCAAACCGTGCTTCTCCTGCATGCGCTTGATACAAGCATCCAGCGTATCGAGATCGTAATCGTCTCTTGTAATATGGTGCCCGCCGCCAAAATTAATCCATTCCATCTGCGGCAGCCATTCGCCGAACTTCTCCTCGACCGCCCGCAGCGTCGTCTCCAAGTCGTCGGAGTTTTGCTGGCAGAGCGTGTGGAAGTGCAGGCCGGAGACGCCGTCGAGCAGCTCCGGGCGGAAATCCTCACGCCTGGCCCCGAACCTGGAGCCAGGTGAGCAGGGATCGTAAATCTCATGGCCCACCTGCGTCGAGCATTCCGGATTGACGCGCAAGCCGACTTTGCGGCCGGCTTGCAGCGCCTTGGCTTTAAACTTCTCCAACTGCGAGAAGGAATTAAAAATAATGTGATCGCAGATGGAGAGGATTTCATCGATCTCGTCTTCCCGATAAGCAGGGGCAAAGACATGCGTTTCTTTGCCCATCTCTTCGTAGCCCAGCCGGGCCTCGTACAAGCCGCTTGCGGTCGTACCGAGCAAATATTCGCCGATAAGCGGGTACAGCGTCGTCATAGAAAACGCTTTTTGGGCCAAAATAATCTTGGCGCCTGTCCGCTGCATCACGCCGGCCAAAATTTTCAGGTTCTTCTCGATCAGAGCTTCATCAACGACAAAACAAGGCGTAGGCAGCTGTTCAAACCGCATTTTAGCGAACCAGCGCCGGTTGTTTAGCTGCTTGAGACGACTCTTGTCCATCGTCGACCAGTACCGGGTTAAAGTCTTCTACCCACGGAAGTCCCCATTTGTTCAGTTCTTCCATGAACGGATCCGGATCGAACTCCTCGACGTTGTATACGCCTGGCTTGTTCCACTTGCCGGTCAGCACCATTGCCGCTCCGATCATGGCAGGAACGCCGGTCGTGTAGGAGATCGCCTGGGAGCCGACTTCCTTGTAGCATTCTTGGTGGTCGCAAACATTGTACACATAGTACGTTTTAGCTACGCCGTCTTTTTTACCCTGGAAAATACAGCCGATGTTCGTCTTGCCGACCGTGCGCGGTCCAAGGGAAGCCGGATCCGGCAATACAGCCTTCAAGAATTGCAGCGGAATGATTTGCTTGCCTTCGAATTCGATCGGCTCGATCGAAGTCATGCCGACGTTCTCCAGCGCTCTGAGGTGAGTCAGATAGCTTTGGCCGAAAGTCATGAAGAAGCGGATGCGCTTCAGTCCCGGCATGTTGACGGCAAGGGATTCGAGCTCTTCATGGTACAGCAAGTACATGTCCTTCTCGCCAACCTCGGCGAAGTTGTAGACGCGCTTGATTTCCATCGGATTCGTCTCGATCCATTCACCGTTCTCCCAGTATCTGCCGTTGGCGGATACTTCGCGGATGTTGATCTCCGGGTTGAAGTTCGTGGCGAACGGATAGCCGTGATCGCCGCCGTTGCAATCCAGAATGTCGATATATTCGATTTCGTCGAAGTAGTGCTTAAGCGCATAAGCGGAAAATACGCCGGTTACGCCCGGGTCGAAGCCGCTGCCCAGAAGCGCGGTAATGCCGGCTTTCTCGAAGCGCTCGCGGTATTCCCACTGCCATTTGTACTCGAACTTCGCCGTGTCTTCGGGCTCGTAGTTGGCCGTATCCATGTAATGGGTTTTGGTGGCCAGGCAAGCGTCCATAATCGTCAAGTCTTGATACGGCAGCGCCAGGTTCATGACGATATCCGGTTTGACCTCTTCGATCAACGCGATCAGCTCGTCCACATTGTTAGCATCTACTTGCGCCGTCGTAATTTTCGTTTTGCCGCCGTCCAGCTTTGCTTTCAGATCGTCGCACTTGGATTTCGTGCGGCTCGCGATACAAATTTCTTCAAAAACCTCGCTGTTTTGCACACATTTGTGGATGGCTACCGAAGCCACTCCGCCGCAACCGATAACTAACGCTTTTCCCATGTCTCAATCCCCTTACATAGAGTTTTGTTTGAAGCTCCGGATGATCGTTTCTACGCACAAAAAAACAAGTGGCCCAAACGCATCATCGCGTATCACACTTGTTTAGATATAAATACGAATATTAAACGTCCCCAGCAATCGGGACATAGCTTTTGTTAGGAAGCTCTTTAATATTCAAAATATATCGTTAACGAATCAGAGTCTAAATAGCAAATAATCACTATGCCACTCTTATTGACCGTTTCACAAGTTGTGTGCGAATGCACTGGTTGTAAAGTAACCAACTCATAAAATTTGAGCTTTTAACTCAATCAATAAGGCAACTTAAGTTGCCAGTCGGCATTTGACCCGGCTGTCCGTTGGCCTCAACTTCTTGTCGGAAGTGGTCAAAAATTATCTGCTTGGAAAGACTCCGCATATTTTGAATATCAGCTTTCCAATCACGCAATACCATACAATAATAACAACAGACTCCGAATATATCAACTATGAAAATATTAAAATCGCCTAACAATTTTCGACAGCGTTCATCAGCTGCCGTTTTTCATAGAATTTTTATTTCGGGAATGAGACACGGCTATACCGATGCGGCGCGCGACGCGTGACTGCGTTTCATCTCGAACATCGCCTGATCGGCCAAGTTGATCAGCGCCTGCCCGTCTTTGCCGTCTTCGGGAAAACGGGCGGCCCCGACGCTCAAGCCTACCGGAAGCGCGCCGTACTTCGAAATATACTCGGCGAATCGCGTTTGGAGTTCCCTCATAAGTTCCTCAAGGCTCGGCTTGTCGTCCGCCTGGCGAACGAACAGGACGAATTCGTCGCCGCCCATTCGCGCGGCGAAGCCCGCGTCTCCGACAGTTTCCTGCAAAATATGCGCGGCTGCTCGCAGCGCCTCATCGCCGGCAAGATGTCCGTAAGTGTCGTTTAGCAGCTTAAGCTTATCCAGATCGACCAGCAGCAGAGCCAGGGACTCTTCGCACGCCGCCGCTTCCTGCAGCGCTTCGTCCAGCTTTTCATGAAAATACCGGCGGTTCGGCAGCCGCGTCAACGGATCGTGATAGGCGAGAAAACGGATTTCCTCCTCGGATTCCTTCTGCGCCGTGATGTCGCGAAAGACGAGCAGCGCATGCAATTCGTTATCCGCAAGGACGTAATCGACGCTGGCGAGCAGGACGATCCGTTTGTCGCGATGCCGGATTTCCGTCTCGTAGCGTTCGATCGTTCGCCCGGCCTGAATTTGCTGGGTGAGCGCCTTGTCCAGCAAGCCGTAGAACGCGGCGAAATCGAGCTGAAGGGAATCGAACAGCTGCAGGGCTCCCGGGTTGGCGTGTTTGATGCCGCGATCGCGGCTCATCAATAGAATGACGTCCGGATGCATGTTGAACAGCTTCTCGAAGCGTTTGTCGTACAGGTTGAGAAAGTCGTGCTTTCGCATCGTTTGGCGCAGGAAGTAGCACCAGACGATGCCGCTGTACAAATACGGATAAGGCGGCAAGCGATCGCCGTAATTGATATAGCCGAACAGGACGTGCCAGACGATCGCGATGACGATGCCCGCGAACAACTGATTGTAGATTTTTTGTTGCTCGGGGTGGTTCGATTTCGATTTCGCGACGGCAAGCACAAGCAAATACAGAACGTTGTTGGCGATGCTCACGGTCATGGCGATATAGTAGCCGGAACTATAAACCGGCAAATTCCACATTCCCGACGCTGTGAATTGCTGAGCGGAAATCCAATGCCCTTCGGTTGCAATGTTTGCAATGACGAACGGTACAGGCAAATAGAAGATGTACGGATACAGCCAGCGAGGCATCCGCGTCTCCAAACGGGTCAGCTTAACCAGAAAATGCAGTCCGATACCGGGAATAAGGATGCCGGCGCTGCTCAGCCACATGGACGACAGCAGGGGGCTATGCTCGACGGGGACCTGATTGCGGACGTATTCTTCCGCGAACATCAGCAAATAGCAGACGGAAATCAGACTAAGCAGGATGTGCTCGGTCCTTCTCCGGTTGCGAAGCCATACGTCGGCTGCCATATAGACGAAGAATACGATCGGAATACCGTGCGTTCCCAGCAAAATAAGGGCTTCCTTCAAACTCATTGGATCACCGTAATCTTTCTTTGAGCAGCTGCGTATTTGTTTTTATTTTACCTCATTGCTGTCGGATTGTGTTCGATTATAGCGTATAATCGGGTTCAACAAGCATTTTCGGGAATCTATGGAGAGCAAGCGGGTGAGAATATGTTCGAGTTGGCCGGATACAAGGTGCTAGAAACGATAGAAAACGACGGCGAGCTGGTGCTGTGCCGCGTAGAACGATTATCGGACGGCCGACGTTTGCTGGCTAAGGCCCTGAACGACTCCGCGGCGGATGCGGATGCTGCCGCGACCCTGTACAAAGAGTATGAACGACTGCTCGGCTTGAAGGGGAGAGGGGGCGTCGAGCCGGAAGGCGTCGAGCTTCAAGGAACGCGATCCGCCCTGCTGCTGCCGGACAATGGAGAAACGACGCTGGCTCAGGCGATGCGAGCGCACCGCGACTCAATGAAGCTAGAGCAGCTACTGGAGCGCGCCGTATCGATGGCGGACAGTCTTAGTCAACTGCATCGGGCCGGGTTGATGCTGCATGTGCTCACCCCTTCTTCGATCCTGCTTGGCGATTCGGAGGTCAGGCTGCTCGACATACGGTATGCATCGCCGATCGACGGTGCCGCAGGGAGCTCCTGGGAGGGACGGCGTTCGGACTGGGTACTGCCTTATCTGGCCCCGGAGCAGACGGGGAGAACGGGACGCACTCCCGACGTTCGCTCCGATTTGTATTCGCTCGGCGTTATTTTGTACGAATGGTTTGCGGGGACGTATCCGTATCCTGCGGACGATACCATTGATCTTGTCTACCATCATCTGGCCGTGAACCCGGAGCCGGCATGGCGCCGAAACGCTTCGGTTCCGAGCGTGGTATCCGACATCGTTCAGAAGTGCATGGAGAAAATGCCCGAAGCGCGGTATGCCGATGCGGCCGGAATCCGCGCGGATTTGGAGGAGTGTCTATTACAGCTCCGCGTTGCGGGCAAAGTGCAGCCGTTCCCGCTGGGCGAGCTCGATCGTCCGCAGCGACGGGCGTCGGAAGAGCGTTTGTCCGAAGCGGACACGACGGCGCGGCATGAAGCGAAGGAGCGGGAGAATGCCGTAAATTCTTGGGGTGCTTCTTACTCCTTTGTGCCACGGCGAATCGGATTGAGACTGCTGGAGCGAAAAGTAAGAAGTAAGTTAAAGCGGCTTGGCGCAGAAGCGATAAGGAAGCTTCCAGTCGCCGCGGACCCTCAGCTTCGGGCTGACTTGGCTGCGCTCGCCAAGGCGATCGAAGTTGATTCGAATGCGGAATCGCAGAGCCGCGACTTCTCGATCTTAACGCTGGCGGAATTGACGCTGGAGCATGGGTGGACGCCGGAGTCCGTCGTTGGCTTAACGAACTATGTGTCGCGCTATGAAGATCATCCGCATCAAGAGACATTCGCGGAGGAATGGAGCAAGCAAATGCAGCTCTTGGCCGACGAGGAGCCGGGACTGTTTGCGCAAGCCGCCGCATCGCTGGCGGCGTCTGAAGGAGGCTGGCGACGCTTCGGACTTCGGGAACGGATTGCGTTGACCGGCAAAGCTGTGCGCACGGCGTTGCTTGCGGGAAGGACGGAACTCGCCAACCGCTGTCTGCTCATTCATTGCCGGCTGCTCCTGCAGGCCGGGCATCCGTTGCGGGACATCTACACGCGTTTACTTCTTCATGCAGGCTATTTTCGCCAAGAAGGCTCGGAGAGACATTGGCGGCAGGCCGCCGAGATGGCTGGATTTATCTCGGAGCTGACCGGTTATCGCGCTTCGGAGGAACCTTATGTCGGCGCGAACGTAGAGCCGAATGCCGACGAGGGCCTCCGCGCGGCCGGAACGGATCAGGTTGTAGAACGGCTTGCCGCTTCGTATTCCTTAGTAACGGATTGCTTGCTGGGAAAATCCTCGTACCAGCTTGCCGCGTCGGAGCAGTTGCTGCAATCGTCGCGCGAGCAAGGTTATCTTCTTCCTTTCGATATCGATTTCTATTCCATATTGCTGTGGAAGGAAACATGCGGCCAGGGGAAAGGGCGAGAGCGGGCGGAAACGGCGCGCAGGATGCGCGCAAGCTTACGGAGGCTGGCTAAGCGGGCCGAATTGCGGCCGGAAACGGAGCAGCACAAATATTTGCTGGCCAGGGCGGAAATCGCCAGCCTTAAGCCGGACAGTCAGCGGCGGGCGGAGCTCTGGTACGAGCAAGCGATAGAGCTGGCGCGCCAAGCGGGGTACGGCCATGAGGCGGGAATTGGCGCGGAATGCTATGCCCGCTACGGGCTTCGAACCGGCAGAAGCGCTTTGGCGAAGGTGTATTTGAACGAAGCCCGGGACCGGTTCCGAAGCTGGGGAGCGACAGCTAAGACGAACGACATGGAGGCGAAGTACGGAGAATGGCTGAGCGGCAAAATGGCGGCAGGATTGGGACAAATCGACCATGTGTCGGTCATTCTGTCGGCGCGATCGTTGTCGAGCGAGATGGAGATGGAGCGGCTGCTGCAGGTGCTCGTGCACATTATGCTGCAGAACGCGGGAGCGGAATACGGCGCGCTGCTCATTAATCGGGAAGGCCGCTGGATCGTCGAGGCTCATGGCACGATCGATGCCCTGCGCTTCGAACCGATTCCGCTGGAGGAGGCCGGGCAGTTGATTCCGGCTGCTCTAGTCGCCTACTCGGCCAGCTCTATGGAAGAGGTTGTCGTGCAGGATGCGGCGGACAGCGAGCTGTTCGAGCGAAGCGGCCAAGCGGGGCGAACGGGAATCCGCTCCGCGCTATGCTTGCCCGTTCTGTATCAGAACAGGCTGATCGGGCTGCTGTATCTGGAAAACAATTTATCGACCGGCGTTTTTACCGAGAAGCGCCTTGAGGTGCTGCGGCTGCTGGCCTCGCAAGGCGCGGTCGCGCTGACGAATGCGAGCTTGTATTCCGGAATTCAGCATTTGAAAAACCATCTGGAGGAGCAGGTCGAGGAGCGAACGCGCAAGCTGGAGCTATCGATGCTAGCCGTCGCCGAAGCGCAGGCGGAAATGAAGGTATATGCGGAAAGAAACCGGATCGCTCAAGAAATCCACGATATCGTAGGCCATACGCTGACCTCCACCGTCCTGCAGATCGAGGCGGGCAAACGTTTGATGAGCCGCGATCTGGATCGTTCGCTAGAGCGTTTTAACGAAGCGCAGGGACTTGTCAGGCACAGCCTGAACGAAATTCGCAATTCCGTTCACATGCTGAAGGAAGACAAGTACTACGATTTGGAGGAAGCATTGCTGCGGTTGATCCGGGAAACGGAACGCAACGCCGGAGTGTCGATACGCGCATCGATCGATCCCGTGCCAAGCGCGACCGCGCTTCACAAAAAAACGATTTACCACGCGCTGCAGGAAGGCTTGACGAACGGTATCCGTCACGGCAAATGCGGGCAATTCCGCTTCCTGCTTCAAGATCGCGGGTCTTGGCTGGAATTTGAGCTGGAGGATGACGGGACGGGCGTCGAGCAGTTGGAGAGAGGCTTCGGACTGAAGACGATGGACGAGCGCGTGCGCCAGCTGAAGGGCTCGCTTGCGATCGAATCCGCGCCGGGCCAAGGCTGTGTGGTGCGAATTCGAATGCCTTATTGAACGGAGGAGAGAACATGAGTAAAATCAGCATCGTTATTGCCGACGATCAGATGTTGACGAGGGAAGGCCTGCAAACCATTCTCGATCTGGAGGAAAACATGGAGGTCGTCGGCGTCGCCATCAACGGAGAGGAAGCCTGCGAGCTGGCGGAACGGCTGCAGCCGACGCTTGTGCTGCTCGATATCCAAATGCCGGTGATGGACGGGCTGACCGCGCTGAAGAAAATTAAGGCGAGCTGTCCTCATACGCGCATTCTCATTTTAACGACGTTCGTCGAAGCGGACTACATCGTAGAAGGGATTGCGGGAGGCGCCAGCGGTTATATGCTCAAAGATATGGACGCGGACAAAATGATCGCCTCCATCCGGGATACGGTGGACGGTCAATTCGTGCTTCCCGCCTCCGTCGCGAACAAGCTGGCCGCTCGGATGAATCAGTTGGCCGACGATTTCGGACGGCAGAAGAGGGCCGGAGAGAAGCCGATCAAGCTGACCGAGAGAGAGGAAGAGATCGGCAGGTTGATGCTGAAGGGTCTGAACAATCGCGAGATTTCGGAGGCTCTTAGCATTGCCGAAGGAACGGTTCGCAATTATATCAGCGGGCTGTACGGCAAGCTGGATGTGGTGGATCGGGCTCATGCCGTAGCCAGGCTGCAAGGGCTGTTTCCTTCCCTTCGGGGATCGATCATCGTCCAGCGGGAGACAGATTAGGCGAAAGGAACAAACTATGAGGAATCGGACATTCGACGTATCCGGGGAGTTCGACATCAAGCTGGAGTTGGACGGTTATCGGACGCTGGAGAAGCTGGGCCGCCATGCGGACATTTGCCTCTATCGGCTTCAGAGGCATGAGGACGGTTTGCTCGCGATTGCGAAGACGACGCGCGATGCGTACCCGGACGAGAAGCAGACAGCCGCTTTTCGCCACGAATACGAGCTGCTTCGAAGGCTGGAGGGCAGAGGGGCGCTGGAGGTTTACGGCATGGAGTTCGCCGGAGAACGCCCGGTTCTGCTGCTTCAAGACATCGGGGGCGACACGCTCGATCAAGTCATCCGCAGCCGCGGAGAAGCTGCCGATCTGCACCGGCTTCTCGGGGTCGCAGTATCGGCTGCCAAAAGTCTGATGCTAATCCATCGAGAGAAGGTTGCGTTAAACGAAATTTCCCCTTTTCATCTGATCGCGAACTCCGATACCCACGAAGTGAAATTCATCGATGTGCGAATGTGGTCGGACTCGTCGGCATGCAGCCCGCTGTCGGCATTGACGGATCGCCCGGACGAGCTTCTGCCTTATCTCTCTCCGGAGGGAACCGGCAGAACCGGGGCAGCCTCCGACTATCGGGCCGACTTCTATTCGCTTGGCGTGACGCTCTACGAGTGGCTGTCGGGCAGCTTGCCCTTCAATCATCGGGACGCCGTGGACATCGTCTACCAACATCTCGCCGTAGCGCCGCCGGCTCTCTATCGCGTCAAGCCGGTTATCCCGAGGATGGTGTCCGATATTATCGGCAAGTGCATGGACAAAATTCCGCATTCGAGATATGAGAGCGCTTATGGGCTCAAAGCGGATTTAGAGAAATGCTTGGCGTCGCTTCAGAGCTCGGGAGTGGTGGAACCCTTTTTGCTGAGCGCTCAAGATGTCCCGCAGAGGCCTAAAGTTCCAACGCAAGTATACGGGAGAGAAGAAGAGAAGAAGCGGCTTCGCGCAGCGCTGCGCCGCTGCGCATCCGGCTCGGCGGAGTGGGTCGGCATTAGCGGGGGAGGGGGGATCGGCAAAACCTCCTTCGTCCAGGAGACGCTGCGCGGATCTGTAGATATTGAAGCGGCATTTGCGACGGGGAAGTTCGATCCGAACCGGGCGATGCCTCCATACGATGTCTGGATGCAGGCGATCGACGATCTGATCGTTCGCCTGCTGACGGAGAGCAAGCTGGAGGTCGAGGTTTGGAGGCTGCGAATTTTACAGGCGTTGGACGGTTACGGTCAACTGCTGATTGAACGGGTACCCAAGCTGGAGCTGCTGATCGGCTTGCAGCCTTCAGTGGCTGCGCTTCCGCCGCTTGAATCGCAGCGCCGGTTCTACTTGATTTTGAACCGTTTCTTTCAATTGTTTGCCCTTCCCGAACGACCCTTGATTTTGTTTCTGGACGACCTGCAATGGGCAGATGAAGCTTCGCTTCAGTATATGGAATACTTGCTGGAAGATCGAGAGACGAGACATACGCTTGTCGTAGCAGCGTATCGGGACGATGAACCGGAGACGCTTCAAGCAATCGGACGGATGGAGAAGCGGTTCGAGGGACTTGAACCGATGTTCACATATATTCGGCTGCACGAGCTTACCGCTGCTGACGTGGATCGTCTGCTCGGCGATGCGATGTTCGAACGCGAGGGCGATCGGGGAGAGCTCGTCTCCTTGCTGTTGCAGAAGACGGACGGGAATCCGCTGTTTCTTAAGCAATTTCTGCAGGATTTATTCGATGGCGGCGGCATCGCGTTTGACGAAATGGAAGGAAGCTGGACCTGGAGTGTGCAGAGCATCGCCGAGACAAGCGTGGCCGACAACGCGGCAACCTACATCTCGGAGAAGCTGAACCATTTGCCGGAGTCGATCGCGCAGGCGCTGTGCCGCGCCGCTTTTCTCGGGAGCTCATTCACGCTCGGAAGGCTGCTTCCGCTTACCGGACTGACGAAGAACCGGCTGCTTGACGTGCTGGAGAACGCCGTTCGCGAAGGGCTGCTGCAATCGGTTAACCGGGAGCTTGGACAGTATGCGTTCGAGCACGACCGGGTCCAGCAGGCCGCATACGATATGGCGACCGAAGAACAGCGGAACGAACTGCATTTGAGAATCGGCAAGGAATTGGCTCATCGCGTTCGTTCCGGCGAAGAAGCGGATCTGTTCGAGGCGGTCTACCATCTTAACCGGGCCGGGAATCGTTCGGCGAGCCTGGGGGAGAAGCGGGAGCAGGCCGAGCTGAATATGGCGGCTGCAATGAAAGCCAAAGCTTCGACCGCTTACGAGACTGCGCTTGGCTACATCCGCCGCGCAGTTGACCTGCACGAAGACGTGGATTGGAATAAGGAGTATGGGCATGCTTTTCTCCTGTATCGGGAATGGGCGGAGCTGGAATTTCTATGTCTTCATTATCAAGAGGCGGAGCGGCTGTTCCAATTGTTAATCGCAAAGGCAGAGACTCATTTGGACAAGGCTCGCGTCTACAATCTGATGATGCAGTTGGCTGCCAGTCAGGATAATTACGCAGAGGTGATCTCGTACGGACGCTCTGCGTTGGCGCTGCTTGGCGTCCGTCTGCCGGAGACGCCGAGTACGCTGCGGCTCGTTCGTCAGTCGTTACGACTGAGCCGAAAGCTTCGCAAGCATCCGATCGAGACGTTGACAGAGCTTCCCGAGATGAAGGACGAAGCCGGGCGCATCGCGATTTCGGTTTTGACGAACATCACCAATGGGCTGTTTTTCACGGATAAGAAATGCTGGCTGGCGGCCACGTTCGAGATCATCGAGCTGACGCTTGAGCGCGGGCAGACTCCCGAAGCCTCTATCGGTTTTGTCGGCTACTCCATGTACCATTACTCTTTTAACCGGCTGGAAGAATGTTTCCGCTGGGGGATGCTGGCTTATGAATGGTCCAAACCGTATCCGCTGCTTCATGTGAAGACGATTACGGCGTTCTCGCTTTGCTACGATAGCTGGCGTAAATACAAGCCGGAGATGCTGGACAGATTCTGCGAGCATGCCGGGAGGGTCGGCCTGGAATCCGGCGATCTATGGCAGGGCAACCAAAGCGTTATCATCAGCTGCAGCGCCCAGTTCCACTTTGGCGCGCCGCTTCGGAAGATCTACGAGCGCATGATCGCTCATTCCGGAGAGTTTCGACGTCATCGCAACGTGCTGTTGTGGAAGCAGGGGACGCTGCTTGTTTCCATGCTGACGGAGCTGTCCGGGCATCGTGACGCGAATGATCCGTTTGCGCCCGAAGAGATACGCTCGGAGTCGTTTTTTCGTTCGGTACGCGGCGACGAGCTGAGGCTCATTGAACGGCTCGTGTATATTTCTACTTTTGTTCTGGGTTATATTTTCGGCCGTTACCGCGAAGCGAACGAAGCTTTGAGGAGAATATCCGCACTTCCCGGAGCTCGAAAAGACAATTCCGAAAACTATCTGTTATGCGTTTATGAAGTTCTCGTGTGGGCGCAGCTCTATGAGGAGATGCCCGCCGAGGAGAAAAGCGCGACCTGGCCGAAACTGCGCAAGCGTCGCAACGTTCTCGAAAAAATAGCCAGGCGATGTCCGGAAGGGTATCAGCATAAGTTTCTGTTCGTCAAAGCCGAGATCGCCAAGCTGCAAGGGAAGGATCGCAAAGCTGAGGAGTTGTTCGCGCAATCGATCGACTTCGCCAGGAAGCACGGACATATTCACGATCTGGCGATGGCCGCGGAAAGCTGCGGGCAGCACGGGCTCCGCCAAGGAAAATTGCAAATGGCAAAAGTATATTTGATGGAAGCGTACGAAGCCTATTTGCAGTGGGGAGCAATGGCGAAGGCGGCAGTCATGGAGCGGGAATACGGTTATCTCCTCAACGCCAAGCTGGAAAACGGGCTGGAGCGCATCGATTATCTGTCCGTTGCCCGTTCCGCGCAGGCATTGTCCGGAGAGATGGATATGAATCGGTTGCTCGACGCTTTGATGCGGATTATGCTGCAAAATTCGGGGGCGGAATACGGAGCGCTGCTATTCGAGAGCGAGGGAAGATGGGACGTGGAGATCCGCGGAACCTCCGAGGAACTTAGGATCGAGTCCCTCCCGTTGGAGGAGGCGGTCAATTGGGTTCCGGCCTCGATCGTCGTGTATTCGGCGAGGACCCGGGAAGTCGTTGTTCTCGGCAATGCTGCGGAGGCGGGGGTGTTCACGCGCGATCCTTATGTCCGGGACAAAGGGCTGAAGTCGGTGCTCTGTCTTCCTCTGCTCTATCAGAACAAACGGATCGGGCTTCTCTATATGGAAAATAAACTGACGCCCAATGTGTTTACTCCGGAGAGGCTTGACGTGCTGAAACTGTTCGGGTCCCAATGCGCGATTTCGCTCGCCAACGCGAAGCTGTTCGCGGACGTCCAAGAGTTGAGCAGCAATCTGGAGCATCAGGTCGAGGAGAGAACAAGGAGCTTGGAGCGCTCGATGCTGGAGACTTCCGCCGCACTGGCCGAGGTATCGGTCTATGAGGAACGGAACAGGATCGCCCAGGAAATTCACGATATTGTTGGGCATACGCTTACTTCGACGGTCATCCAGATCGAAGCGGGCAGACGGTTGATGTCCAAGGATGCGGAAGAGGCTGCTCAGCGGCTGCTGGAAGCGCAGGAGCTTGTACGGCACAGCCTGAACGAAATTCGCGGCTCCGTCCATATGCTGAGGGAAGATAAGTACGCCGACCTCGGCTCGTTGTTGCGTCAATTGATTCTGGATACGCAGCGAAATACGGGCGTGGCAATCGAGGCGGATATCTCCGAAATTCCCGACCTTCCGACCAGCCATCGCAAAATGATTTATTATGCCTTGCAGGAAGGACTGACGAACGGTATTCGGCATGGCGAAAGTGCGGAGTTTCATTTTCAACTGTCGGATGTGCCGGGTTTTGTACGATTTCGATTGCAGGATTACGGCAAAGGCTCCTCGTCGATCCGAATGGGGTTCGGGCTCAAAGCGATGAAGGATCGCGCAGAGCAGTTGGGCGGCAGCCTGACGATCGAAGCTCGTGCTGCTGCAGGTTGTCTGTTAAGCATCGATTTGCCGTTCCCGAGACGGCGGAAGGAGGAGATGGCATGACGAAGATTACGCTGGTGATCGCCGACGATCAGGTGCTGACGCGGGAAGGTCTGCGAACGATACTGAATTTGGAAGAGGATATGGAAGTCGTGGGCCTGGCCAAAAACGGCGAGGAAGCTTGTCGACTGGCGGAAGAGCAGCGGCCGACGCTCGTGCTGCTTGACATTCAAATGCCGGTGATGGACGGCATATCCGCATTGAAGCGAATTCAACAGAGCTGTCCGGACACGCGAGTATTGATTCTGACCACCTTCATCGATACGGATTATATCGTTGAAGGTTTGGCGAACGGGGCTAACGGGTATTTGTTGAAGGATATGGTCGGAGACAAAATGATTTCCTCCATCCGCGACACGGTGAATGGACAGTTCGTGCTCCCGGCTGTTGTAGCGGCCAAGCTTGCCGCTCGCATGAGTCAGATTACGGCGGACTACGAGCAATGGCAGCGTTCGCCCGCGAGCTCGGTTGAGCTAACCGAACGGGAAAAGGATTTGGCGCGGCTGATCATTCGAGGGTTGAATAATCGCGAGATTGCCGAGACTCTGCATATTGCCGAAGGCACGGTCAGGAACTATATTAGCGTTATGTACGGCAAGCTGGAGGTTGTCGACCGGCCTCAGGCGATTTTGAGATTACAGAAGCTGCTGTAAGCGCGGATCGCGGGAGCCGTAGCGAGACTGTCGGGGTTTCGGAAGTGTCGCTGCCCTGCTTCTGTGCCGCAAGTCGGCACACAACCGCATCGCATAGAGGGACATGGAAATAGAAGCGAAGGGGAGGAAGAAAAAATGCGTATTGTTGTATTGGACGGGTACTTGCTTAACCCGGGGGATTTGAGCTGGACGGAGCTGGAACGGCTGGGCGAGTTGGTGGTCTATGACCGTACGCCTGTCGAGCTGATCGTGGAAAGGGCTGAGGGCGCTCAGATCGTGCTGACGAACAAGACGCCGCTGCGGGCGGAAACGATCGGAAAACTGCCGGAGCTGCGATACATTGGCTTGATCGCGACCGGATACGATAACGTGGATGTTCTGGCTGCGCGGGAGCGGGGAATTACGGTAACTAATGTTCCGGCTTACAGCTCGGCGTCGGTTGCTCAGCTTGTATTGGCACTGCTGCTGGAGCTATGCCATCGGGTGGGTTTGCATAGCGACGCGGTACGGGACGGCGAATGGGCTAAGTCGCCGGATTTCAGTTTTCGGAAGACGCCGCTGATCGAGCTGGAAGGACGCACGATAGGCATCGTCGGCCTCGGAGATATCGGTCGGCGAGTGGCCAAGCTGGCTTTGGCGTTCGGCATGAAGGTTGTGACGGTATCGCGAACGAAGCGGCAGCTGACGGGAGAACTTGCTGAAGTCACATATGTCGAGCTGGATGAACTGTTCGAGGAGTCGGACGTTATCAGCCTGCATTGTCCGCTGACCGAGGAGACGAAGGGGATGATCCGTCGGGAAAGCCTAGCTGCGATGAAACGCACGGCCTTCCTGATCAATACGGGCAGAGGCGGGTTGGTCGTGGAAGAGGAGCTGGCGGATGCGCTGCGTCGGGGCGTAATCGCCGGGGCCGGCCTGGATGTCCTGTCGAAGGAGCCGCCCCCTGCCGATCACCCCCTCGTCGGAGCGCCAAACTGCCTCATCACACCGCACATCGCCTGGTCGACTCAAGAAGCGCGCCTGTCGCTGATGCAAGGAATCACGCGCAACGTTGAACGATATTTGGCCGGCGAGCCGGAAAACATCGTGAACTGAGCAGGACAGAACTCTGTCAGGATGATGTGAGCGGTTGTCGGTGAATAAGTACCTGAGGAGGTCCTATGGGCGGGATCCGGGAGAGTCGGGCGTTGAATAAGTACCTGAGGGGGGCTTATAGGCGGGATCCGGAGCAGTCGGTGATGAATAAGTACCTGGGAAGGTCTTATGGGCGGGATCCGAGGCAGTCGGCAGTGAATAAGTACCTGAGGGGGTCTTATGGGCGGGATCCGAAGCAGTCGGTGATGAATAAGTACCTGGGGAGGTCTTATGGGCGGGATCCCGGAGAGTTGTCGGTGAATAGGTACCTGAGAGGGTCTTTTGGGCGGAATCCGGGAGAGTCGTCACAAGGCAAAAAAATAAGCACGCGAGGCCACAGTGAAATGCGCCCTGCGTGCTTATTTTACCAACTTACTCGCGTTCCTGCTCGCGCATGCGGGTCATCTGCTGCCAGACGGAGCCGGCGGCTTCTTCGCCGCGCTCGATGCGGGCGACGGCCATCTCCGCTTGCAACCGCACCTCGAACTCCGTCTCACTCCCCGTCGTGCGCCGCAGCGCCTCAAGGGCCGTCTCGTCGCCGGCTTCGTACAGGAACCTTGCCGCACGCCAGCGGACGAGCTTGTTGGAGTCTTCTAGAGATTCGATCATCGGCGCGATAGCAATCGGGTCGCCGATGTCGGACAGCGTATCGCCGGCCGTGCGGCGGACTGCGCCGGACGAATCCTTGAGCGCCTCGAACAGCAGCGGGAAAGACTCGGGCGTACGCAGATCGCCGAGATAGACAACCGCCAGCCGTCGCACGGACATTTGGCTGTCGCGCAATGCCCGGGCAACAACCGGCAGATCCTTCGGCTCCGGTTTAAGCCGCTCCAGCGCTGCGTAACGCTCCCGCCAATCCTGCGATTCGAGCGCCTTCATCACTTCGCTGCCGCTTAGCGGAGCTGGCGGTTGCGGAGGCGGAGCTTCAGGCCCCGCGGCTTTGGCCTGCTCGATCAAGTCGCGCAGCCTCGCATCGGAATACGCGGCATCAAGCTCCCGGCTGATCTCGTCCAGCACCTCCTGCGGTTCGCCGTAACGTACGCCGAGATCCTCCAGCATTCGTTCGCGGATCATCGTCGCTCCGGCCGCTTCCGTTACTGCGGCCGTAAATCGTTCCGACATTGCCGCCCGGAACTCCTGGCCTCCGCTGCGCACGCGAATTTGGATCGGGATGCCCCGATACATCTGTACGCGAACGTGAGCTTCGCCGAAGCCGGCGGCATCGGAAGCGCCGGCCAATACGCCGTCGGACGCCATGCCGAAAGCGTTCTTCACGCCGTCCAGAATCGCAGCCCAGTCTGCTCCGGCCCCTTTGCGATCAATCGCAAGAAAATCCGCCGTTTGGAAGATGCTCTTCACTCCGGAAATCGCCAGCAGCTGGGCGATCAGAGGCGGCGGAGTCGTTTTCGAATCCTTGTTATAATTCAGTTGAACGCCGGGATCGAGCCGAACATCCACATTAAGCTTCATTGTATTCGGACTCGGGGTCGGCTCGATGGATAACAGTTTCATGGCACTCGCCCTCGCTTTCCTTTCGTATCTTCTCCACAATACCTCAAATGCTCCCAAAATGCCAAGAACGGGGAAAGGGACAGCTTAACTAAAAGCCATCTATCCAACCCAGACATCCACTCCCTCGCAAACTAATCCAATCCAGACATCCACTCACTCGCAAACTAATCCAATCGAAAACAGACATCCCCCCATCCGAACCGGCTATTTTCCGACGGAATAAGAGGGATATTTCCATGGGATGTCGAATTTTCCAGAAAACTTATTTTCCATCATGTTCCATTCTAAAAGGAGAGATCGTATGACGCCCGTATCCAAAGTTCGCGGAGCTGTTCGTTTGTTCGCGATTGCGTTCATTGCTTCGACCTTGCTGCTGTCCCGGCCGGAAACCGGACTAGGGGCTCCCGAGCCTGAATTCGAACATACAGCGGGAATAGATTATATGGTGGGAATCGATTATGATAATCCCCCCGATCCCGCATCTGTTCGCATTTCTAAAGAGGCCGCTATTCGATTGTCCCAGGAAATACTGCCCGCCGTCGGAAAGAAGAATCCCGACGATATTGGATTGGTCAATGCCCGGCTAGAGGACTATGGTCAGAAGCTTCCGGTCTGGAGAGCCGCGTGGGACTTTATGGATAAGGGGACGATTGCGGGGGTAACGCTTGATGCGATGACAGGCGATCTGATCGCTTATACATCCCATTTTATAGGCAATCCGTTGAATGAGCCGAACTCCGCGCTTCCTGCCGGTATCTCGAGAGACCGGGCCAAGAAGCAGGCCGAAGCTTTCATTCGCAAAGCCGTTCCGTCCATTAAGGGGTTTACTTTGCAAGAGAAGCCTTTTTCTCATACGGATGATGCTGTATTTCCCTTGTTCGGCCCGGCGCGTTACTCTTTTTATTTCGGGCTTAAGATTAACGGGTACAAGGTAGTAGGCTCTTCGCTCACGGTCGTTATGGATGCGGCCGGCAACGTTAAAGCTTTTCAATTTGCGGGAAATCCGGGACAGCCGGTCTCCGGCGCCGCATCGCTGACTGCCGCTGAGGCCAAGCGCGTTTGGGCGAACGGTTTTAAAATGAAGCCGCTCTACCGCGATTTGAATGAATCGTATGGTTCGAAAGTCCGTTGGGGTCTCACTTATGAAATGGATCGGACGTTCTGGGGCATGGACGCCGTCGAGGGGACGCCTGATTGGATAAGCGGAGGACGATATTCTCATCTATTTGAAACGGAGGTTGAGAGCGTCGAACCGTCGTCTTCCGTATTCACTCCGCATAAAGTTAATCAAGATGAAGCGATCCAAACGGCAGCGACGTTCGCAAATTTTCCCGCTGGCGTGGAATGGACGTCCGAGCACGACAATTATGACGAAAAAGGCGAGCGGACGATCTGGGATCTAAAAGGAATCGATCCTGACGATCGGGAGGGCGGCTTTTATACGCTTACGGTTGATGCCCAAACCGGGCAGGTGCTCGGATACGCCGATTACCGGAGCTTCGAACGGTTGGAAGAGGAGCAGCGTCAGACGCAGTTACCGACGATTAAAGTCGCGGAAGCCCGAAGCGCGGCCGAGAAGTGGCTGGCGGAGCATATTCCCGATTTTGCTGTAAGGTACAAGTCGGTTGCTCCGTCCGTGGTTCACAAAGGGAACCTCTCTGAGTTGGAGCTGCTGTACCGGATGTTCCAGGACGGCATTCCGGTTGCCGATCAGGCGATCGGGCTTACGCTGGACGGCAAAGGCAAGATGAAGAGATTAAGCTTGCCTTCTACCCCCCCATCTATCGAGATGTTAAAGGCGCTAAAACCAACCATTGACGAGCGCCAGGCGAAAAAGCTGATCGTGCAGCACACAAAGCTGATTGCTTTCTACCTGCCTAATCAAGGTTATCCGTTTACGACGCGTGAGGTTGCGGTCGGAGAGAAGCGGCTCGATCTGATGTTTTTGCAGGTTCCGGCGAATGCCGAGGAGGGCTATGCGCCGGATTCGGTGGATGCCGTTGCAGGCCAGGTCATGACCGCAATGGAGGATCAATGGACGGCAGGAGGACCGCTTCCCGCCGACGTCCAAGCTCATCCGTCGAAGGTCGCCCTGCAGACGCTGTTCGATCACGGCGCGCTGAGCGCGGACGCCAAAGGCGACTTGAAACCCAACGCCGAAATCTCCCGGGGAGAGTTTATTCGGATAGTTCACCGAAGCATTGTCTTAAATGGCTATCCGTATTTGGGCGGAAAAAGCAGATTATTTTCCGACGTAAGCATGGGGCATCCGTATTATGACGACATCGGATATTTCGTAGATCGGAAATGGTTGACCTCAGATACAAAGACTGCGCTAAAAACCGAATCTCTCCTCACGCGCGAACAGATGGCCGTATGGTTGACGAAGATTACAGGCTACGAGAAAATGTCGCGCACGCTCAAAGACGACCCGGCGGTAAAGGGATTGCGAGACGCGGGAAAAATAAAAGACAAAGGAGCGGCGGCGATCGTGCTGAAGTTCAAACTGATGAAGCCCGTGAACGGCTCCTTTAATCCTGGCGGCCGAGTAACGAAAGCTCAGGCTGCGGAAGCGCTGCTTCGGCTGGCAGAAATGCAGTCGCAGCTAGACAGGCCCCTATGGACATGGGGCTACGGCTCTGATGCAAGTTACTAATCCCCCGCCTACGCCATCCGGATAAAGCAGGAGATTTCCGAAATCATTTTTGCCGCGGCCTTGGTACAATTCGGAGTTTCCTGCTATAGTATACATGAGCACATCATCGGAGGGATTTCATGCTTAGAAGACGCTTCGGCAATTTGGACTCCGTCGGTGCGGGCAAAGCATCGCTGGCTCAATTCGACCGTTGGCGTGAGAACCGGATTCGCAAGCTGCGCGACAAGCGGGGCTACGAGAATTGCGTACCCGGCGTACAGCCGGATCTGAGGTTTCTACAGCATAATCGAAACGAGCCGTCCGTAACCTGGATCGGCCACTCGACTTTCCTTATTCAGATGGCGGGACTGAACATCGTCACCGATCCCGTATGGGCGCGCAGAATGGCATTTCAGAAAAGACTGGCTCCGCCCGGAGTCGAATTATCGGACATGCCGTCCGTGGACGTTGTGCTGATCTCTCATGCCCATTACGATCACCTTCACGTTTCCTCGCTCAGAAGACTGAGAGGGCCGAAAAAAATGATCGTGCCCGCCGGCCTGCGCAGGAAGCTTCTGTTGAAAGGATTTTTGCAGGCCCAGGAGCTGCACTGGTGGGAGGATACGGCTTTTCACGGAGTGAAATTCACGTTCGTTCCCGCCCAGCATTGGACCCGCCGCAATCCGTGGGATATGAACACGTCTCACTGGGGCGGGTGGGTAATCGAGATCGATCGCGGACCGACGATTTACTTCGCCGGGGACAGCGGATACTTCCGCGGTTTCACCGAGATTGGCCGCAGGTTCGATATCGACGTGGCCCTGCTTCCGATCGGGGCGTACGACCCCGAATGGTTCATGTCCTCGCAGCACGTGAGCCCGGAAGAAGCGCTGCAGGCCTTTATCGATTTGAAGGCCAAATACTTCGTACCGATGCATTACGGATCGTTTAAGCTGTCGGACGATACGCCCGAGGACGCCTTGCAAAGGCTGGAGACGGGTAGATCCGAGCTGGGCATTCCGAAGGAAAAGCTGCTCCTGCTGCATCACGGCGAGACGCTGCGTTTTACAAGTGTAAATTCAGATCAAGTAAAGGATGGATCAGACTCATGATTACCGTATCCGGCGTTAGCCTTCGTTTTGGCAAGCGCCCCCTGTTTGAAGATGTCAACATCAAGTTTACGCCCGGCAACTGCTACGGGTTGATCGGAGCGAACGGAGCGGGCAAATCGACGTTCCTGAAAATTCTGGCCGGCGAAGTAGAGTCTTCGTCCGGCGAGGTTCACATCACCCCGGGCGAGCGCATGGCGGTGCTGAAGCAAAACCATTTCGAATACGACGAATTCAACGTGCTCGAGACGGTCATCATGGGCCATGAGCGCCTGTACAAGATCATGAAAGAGAAAGACGCCATCTATATGAAGGAAGATTTCTCGGACGAGGACGGTATGCGCGCAGGCGAGCTTGAGGCTGAGTTCGCGGAGATGAACGGCTGGGAAGCGGAGAGCGAAGCGGCCGGCATGCTGAACGGCCTCGGTATCACGACCGAACTGCACGACAAGAAGATGGGAGAGCTGAGCGGCAACGAGAAGGTGCGCGTCTTGCTTGCGCAGGCGTTGTTCGGAAGTCCGAACATTCTGCTGCTTGACGAACCTACCAACCACTTGGACCTGGAATCGATCAACTGGCTGGAAGAGTTCCTGTCGCGATACGAAGGTACCGTTATCGTCGTATCTCACGACCGTCACTTCTTGAACCAAGTATGTACGCATATCGCCGATATCGACTTCGGCAAAATCCAGATGTACGTCGGCAACTACGAC
This sequence comes from Cohnella sp. LGH, assembly GCF_017671885.1. Classification (NCBI taxonomy): domain Bacteria; kingdom Bacillati; phylum Bacillota; class Bacilli; order Caryophanales; family Paenibacillaceae; genus Cohnella; species Cohnella sp. LGH. The sequence continues at coordinate 6,643,761 of NZ_CP072117.1, read as the reverse complement.
TTCTGGTACGAATCCAGCCAATTGGCGTTGAGACTCGTTCGCGACCAGAACAAGAAGAAGGAAGACAAAATCAAGGAGCTGCAGGAGTTTATTCAGCGCTTCTCGGCGAACAAGTCCAAGGCGAAGCAGGCGACGAGCCGCCGCAAGCTGCTTGATAAAATCTCGCTAGACGATATTCGTCCGTCCAACCGCAAATATCCGTTCATTAACTTCAAGCCGGAGCGCGAGGTCGGCAAGCAGGTCGTGACGGTGGAAAACGTGACCGCGTCTCTCGACGGCGAGAAGGTGCTGAACAATCTCAACCTGGTCGTCAACAAAGGCGACAAAATCGCGCTGGTCGGCCCGTACGGCCACGCCAAAACGCTGCTGTTCCAAATTCTCGTCGGCGAGAAGGAGCCGGAAGAAGGTACGGTGACTTGGGGCGTAACGGCTACGAAGGCTTATTTCCCGAAAGAGAACTCCGACTATTTTGACGGGGTGGACATGAATCTCGTCGATTGGCTGCGTCAGTACACGAAGGACCCGGACGAATCGTTCATCCGCGGCTTCCTCGGCCGGATGCTGTTCTCGGGGGACGAAGCGCTGAAGAAGGCTTCGGTTCTGTCCGGAGGAGAAAAGGTGCGCTGCATGCTGTCCCGTATGATGCTGACGAACGGCAACGTGCTGCTGCTCGACGAACCGACAAACCACTTGGATCTCGAATCGATTACGGCGCTCAACAACGGGCTGATCGACTTCGACGGACCGATCATTTTCACCTCTCATGACCATCAGTTCATGCAGACGATCGCCAACCGGATTATCGAGATTACGCCTAACGGGATCATCGATCGGTTGATGACGTTCGACGAGTACTTGGAGCATCCGGAAGTACAGGAGCTGCGCGCCAAGCTGATTCCGGAAGAAGACAGAAAATAATTCGCAGACGCTTGCCGGGCAACCGGCAGGCGTTTTTCGAATAATCGGCTAGGCGAGGACCGAATCCGTTTCGATTATCGACATCAACTCCCGAAGCGGACCCGCACTCCATGCGTCTGGCGTTTCAATGCCGAAAATAAAGGCAACACTAGGGCGATGAACGCCCAGCGGAGCAAGGGGATCGGAGGGATCGGGATGGACGTGTACGGGGATATCCGCAAAGGGGAAAAGGGAGCTTGGGTCAGCATAGCGGCCTATCTCGTGCTCTCGTCTTTGAAGCTGGCGGCGGGATGGCTGTTTCATTCCGAAGCGCTAACCGCCGACGGTTTCAACAATGTCACCGATATCGTCGCTTCGGTCGCGGTGCTGATCGGACTGCGCATTTCCAGAAGACCTCCGGACGCCAACCATCCTTACGGTCATTTGAGGGCGGAGACGATCGCAGCCTTGATCGCTTCGTTCATTATGGCGACGGTTGGATTACAGGTCGGGCAGGCGGCGATTATTAACCTGTGGCGGGGCCAATTCGAAGCGCCGGATTTGAACGCCGGGTGGATCGCTTTGGCCGCAGCGGCCGCAATGCTGGCGGTGTACGGGTACAATGTCCGTCTGGCCCGGCGCATCCGCAGCCAGGCATTGATGGCGGCCGCCAAGGATAATCGCTCCGACGCCTTCGTCAGCATCGGCGCGGCTGTCGGCATTTTCGGCGCGGCGCTCGGAGTCGTCTGGCTGGATGCCGTTGCCGCGATTGGCGTAGCGATGCTGATCGTGAAAACCGCTTGGGAAATTTTCTGGTCGGCAACGCACGATTTAACCGACGGCTTCGACGTCAACCAGCTCAGGACGCTTCGCGGAGTCGTGGAGAGAACAGAGGGAGTGCGCGGCATTAAGGACATTCGCGCCCGCATTCACGGCAGCACCGTTCTCGTCGACGTCATCGTAACGGTCGACCCGACGTTGTCGGTCGTCGACGGCCATCGGATCAGCGATACGGTGGAGCAGCGGCTGAGGCGCAAGAACGGCGTCGTGAATGTGCACGTACATATCGAACCGTACGGGAATGCGGAATGAGTTGGAATGGCGAGATCCGGGACGATTTCCTGAATGTTCCTGGGACTATAGAATGAGGGCGTGGGTTTTTATTCCTCCTAAAGATGCGTATTTGTTAAGAAAGCCGCATTGTGACGGCTTTTTTTGTCGTGCCTGATCTAAAAAATTGGTAAGTTCGGGAAAATGGAACGGTCATAGCCCATGCCGCAAGCGATGATGCGTCCCTCAGTCCCATGCGTCGCTGAATCGGTTTGCCCATACTCTGTCCCGGTTGTTGGGCGTATAGGCCGATGGAAGGCATTGGACATCTCTCTATAATGAAGCAAGTAAGGGCTTAACCGCCCTTGACGCCGAATTTAGAGGAGGACTGCAAGTTGAGGTTTAGACGAACAATGATGAGTCTCTTGGCGGCGATGACAGTATGGGGGGCCTATCCGCATTCCGAGGCGGGCGCGGCAGCGGCGGTAACGACGGGAACGATTCAGTACGGGGTAAACTTCCGAACGTCTCCGGGCGCTTCGTCGTCGATCATTCGCATGATCGGCAAGGGCGAGGAAGTGGTCGTGCTCGGTCGACATAACAGCGCGTGGTTTAAGGTTCAAGACGTATTCGGCTCGGTCGGCTACATCTCTTCGGACAGCAAGTATTTGCAGATCAATCAACCCGTGCAGGGCCCTTCCGGAGGAAGCGAAGCGGTTGCAGGCTCGAACGCCAGCATCGCAGTGAGCGTCTCCTTCCGTACGGGTCCTTCGACCGATGCTGCTCGAATCCGCTATTTGTCCAAGGGCGAGCAAGTGACGGTGACGGGAAAACATAATGCTTACTGGTATGCGGTAACGGATTCAAAGGGACAAGCCGGTTATGTAAGCACGGATGCCAAATACATACAAGTGACGGGACAGATCGGGCAGCCGGAACAGCCGGGGAAGCCTGGGACCGGTTCGATCGAATCCGTCATCGCCGCCGGGATGAAGTACTTAGGTACGCCGTACGAGTATGGCTCCAGCCGGGACGACACGAGAACGTTCGACTGTTCGGACCTTCTTCGCCAGATGTTCAAGGACGCTCTCGGCATCACTCTGCCGGCGGATTCTCGCGGACAAGGAGACTATGTGCGGGACAAGAGTTCGGTAACGACGGATTGGCGCCAGCTTAAGCGCGGAGATCTGATGTTCTTCACGGATTACAAAGGGACAAGCGCGTCTCTCTATACAGGGAAGAAGCCGTTTTCGAGTAAAATCAGCCATGCGGCGATCTATCTAGGAGACGGCAAAGTGCTGCATACGTATTCGAAGGAGTCCGGCGGCGTTCGCACGGACAGCATCGCCGGGAAGCATTGGGAGTATCGCTTTCTGTATGGGGGCAGCGCGCTGTAAGTCGCACGAATATCAGATAGGCTTTAATCCGTAAAAGGGAAGGCATTGTCGGCGTTGGATAGCTGACGAAGCCTTCCTTTTCTCTATGTTCAGGCGCTTGTTTAGGCTGTGCAAATGGAATAAAACCCAAATTAATTCAATTTGTCATATGACAAATTTAGTGACAACAGTCACTACTTACGGAGGGAGCAATCCTCTATAATTTCAGACGAACGGCCTATCAACTAAAGAAACAGGGGGAAAAAAGTATGAAGAAAGCTTCCATTTTAATCCTGACAGTCGCTTTGCTGTTAGCAGGATGTTCCGGCAACAAAGAGGAAAAGAACGCGGCAAGCCCAAGCGCCGCAACTAGCAGCGCGTCAGCAAGCCCGAGCGCACAACCAAGTCCAAGCCCAAGCGCGGAGGCAAGTTCTAGCGCGGAAGCAAGCAGCGCTCCCAGCGCCGGCGAAGTGAGCATCGTTTTCCCGGCTTCCTTGAACGAATCCGGGGACGTAGAAGGCATGACCGCGGAAGTAAAAGAAGCTGGCGCTACCAACATTACTGAGAATGGCGATGGCAGCGTAACGGCAACGATTTCCCAAGAAAATTTGGATAAACTGCTGCAAAAGTATCATGCGGAATTGTCGGCGGTCATCGAAGGCGCACAATCCGGCGACGGCTCGTCTTCGATCAAAAATCTGGAATATGACGAAGCCACATTCAATGAATACAACATCACGGTTGACAGGGCCGCCTACGAGTCCGAGGACAGCGCGGATGGATTGGTGATCTTCGGATTAGCCATGCAAAGCATGATGTACCAGGTCTATTCGGGAGTACCGGAAGCGGATATGAAAATCACGTTTAATCTGATTGACGAGAGCACCGGAGAAGTGTTCGAGACTTCGGTTCTGCCTGAAGCAGCACCTGTGCAATAATAGCTGATCTTGCCAACCTGATCGATGCAAGCATCGGAAAAGTGTTCGATACTTAGGCCCGCGCTTCCTGACGGAAGACGCGGGCCTTTCTCAACGTGAGCGGAGTTTACTTCAGGTCGGGTCGCGTACGCTCCATTAGAATCATTACGTAATTTCGCGTATCCGCCACACAGGATAGGAAGGTATCCATTAGTGCAGGGTCCTTGAGCGTAATCCGATTATTCTTTCCGAGCACTTCACTTTTAAGCGTTGTCAACTTGAAGGCTAATTGCGACAAATCGGTTAGATTCAAGCTGCCTGTTTGCTCCATTTCCCCGATTTCCTTTTCAATAGCAGAAACCCTGGCGATATATCCCTGTACTTCGAGATCATCCAGCTTGGAGCCCTTTAGCCATCGGAGTGCGAAAATGAGAAATGAACCGACGGTGACGAGCAAGCCTAATCCATTCGCCAACAAATCCACCATATCCTTCGACAAGAAAGATTCGTTGCGTTTCAGAAAAGCGATGGTCCCTTTGGAGATCGGATAGGTTGCCGCCGTTGTAATGTTTTTTTCCTCCACCTTCTGATTAATGCGATTGATGACTGTAGGGCTGTACATGACTTCCAGCAGCTTGGAGACGGCTTGCGGGTCCGCTTGCGAGTGGGCGACGATCTGAAGATTTACGCCTACCGCATCGATATCCTTGGCAGGCACCGGCGGGATCGTATTATAGGTATAAGCCAAAATTTTGGCGCCATCGCCTACCCACCCATACCGTAGGGCAAGAGATGGGGGGAACGGCAGCTCAAGTACTTTGTAGTCCCTTTCCTTAACGAAATAATCGGCGACAAAGGAGGGGGAATAAGAAATGTTGACGATAGCGTCAGGCAGCTTGTCGTCTTTCAGCTTCACTAGCTGCTCAAAGCTGTAGTTGGTCTCGATGTAGTCGACTCCGTCAGTCAGATTGGAGAAATCCAGAATCTGCATCGCCGTGAGCCGGGTACCGTCGGACTTCGAACCGGTATTAATCAATTTCCCTTTCAAATCCTTGACTTCCTCAATGTCGGGCTTAACGAGAAAATGAACCACCTCCGCGGGGAGCGTGGCCACATGCTCTACGTTCGGCATTTTATCCTCCAACCCGCTCTGCACAAGCGCAACGTCGATCAGGCCTTTGCTGACTTCCTTAACGGCTTCGACGGACCCATCCGTAGGCTCAATAATCAAATTGATGTCTTTGGCCGATGCTTCTTCTTTAAGAACCTTGGCAATTAAGTGCCGATTGCCCAGAATGTCTCCGCCCGTAATTTTCAAAGTATACTGCTTGGGAATGAGTCCGTATACAAAATAACCGATAAGCGCCAGCACGGCGACGGCAAGAATAATCATAACGCTTCTTCGCAACCAAACCATCGGTTGCCCCTGATTGGTGATGATCTCGGATTCCATGCTTCAACCTCATTATCTGTCGATTTATTTTTAATGGAGAGGCTTTGCCCCTTCTCGTTCCAGCAACGCTTGTCCTTCCTTGCTCAGAAAGTAGTCCACGAATTTCCGGGTCAATGCCGAGGGTTCCGCTTTCACGACAAAATAGATGGAGCGCGCAAGCGGATACCGCCCGGAATAGATCGTCCGGCGTTCCGCCTCTACGCCGTTGATTTTCAGCGTTTTTACTTGCTTGTCCACATCTCTTGTCGCGACGAAACCGATCGCTTGCTTGTCGACCGCCACAGCAGCAATCACTTCCTTGCCCGAGTTCTTCGTCACGGCGCCGGAGACGATATCCTCCCCATCCATGGCCAAGTCGACTAATCCCCCATAGACGTCCGAAGCGATGTCTCTAGAGATCAAGGTGATGGGCAAGTCGCTGCCTCCGAGCTCTTTCCAGTTATTAGCGGCCCCTGTGAAAATACTCTTCAACTGGCTGGTCGTCAGATCGTTGACCGGGTTGGACGGATGGACAACGATATGGAGCGCATCCTTGGCGATCAAGTAGCTTTTCGTTTCCTTGTCGTCTTCGTTCTCATTCAGATCGCGAGAGGTGATCGCAAGGTCGATCGCTCCGTTGCGAAGCGCGAGGATGCTGGGCGTAGCGTCCCCGGGTTGGATCATAATCATTGTATTCTTATGCTGCTCTGTGAAGATTTCCTCGAACTTATTGGAGTAGTACGAGAATTGTTTGGTCCCGGCGATCAATAAACTATTATCCTCTTTCTTGGACTGCAGCATTCCGCACCCTACCGCGAACAGAGAAACACTTGCGAGCAAGGCTGCAAGCAAAGCTTGTCTTCCTCTAATTCTTGCCATGTGATCCAATCATCCTTTGTGCCTAGTAGTTTTCCTCTATTTTTGATGAACTTGCTCCTGAACGAACTTAATGAAGTTTTTAACCTCTCCGGAGGAGTTTTCTAGACTGTAGAGGGTCAGGGAGCGTTTGATTTGAAAATCGGCGTTTCGGATCGTCTCCACGTTGGCCTCGACCCCGTCGACGACCACCTTTTTCAAATTTGCATGGCCTTCAATGTTTGTGAAGCCGGAATAGGCGATCGTCGCTTCATTCGTTTCCGCCGATTTGATCGTGCTCGCCGTATCCAGGAAAGCGGCCTCTGGAGTAACCATTGCCGTTCCTTCCAGCACAACGCGGCTCCATGTCTCGTAAGCGCCTGTGTTGCCAAGCTGCGAGACGACTAGAATGGGCAGATCCTTTCCCCCGACCTCGCTCCAATTTTTGATTTCCCCAACATAGATTTGTTTAAGCTGTTTGAGCGTCAGTCCTGCAACGGGATTGTTCGGATGAACGATGGGGACGACGGCATCATTCTGGATCACGTCTCCAACGACTTTAACCCCATTCTTTTCCATCATTTTGTGATGAACCTCATCGGGCACGGAAGACGAGCCGCCTATATCGGAGGTACCTTCAATAATGGATTTTACGCTGCGGAATGACCCGCTCTGCGATCCGGTCACGGAGATGACGATCTCGGGGTGCTTCTCCATATAGAGCTCTGCGGACGTCCTGAGAATACTCAGCATCGAAGATGCTGCTCGGACTTGAATATATTGCTTGACTTCCGTACTCTCCGAATTTACCGCAACAGGCAGCATTCCAGCCAATAAAACGAACAACGCAGCAACTCGCAAAACCTTCATCATCGACAACCTCGCCTTATTTTTTTCAAACGCAATCACAGGGTTCGATAGTTAAAGTACTATAAGACGATGGCTGTTAAATAGTGAGCGGTGTCATCACTTTTGTCATATGACAAATTGGATTATTTTCCCTATAATTTAAAAGAACAAACCGCCTTCGAACGAATGGAAGAAAAGTCATCCATTTCGCCTGAAGACGGTTTATTTTTAGGGTTTCCTTCGCCGAGGTCGTCACTCCATCAAAGCGAGGACGGCCTCCGAGCATTTGGCGGGGTTGTATTCGGCATTGCGTAGAGCCAGCAGAGTGTCGCGATGCTGGTCCGCCGCGTACGGCTCCTGAATGAGACGGAACCACCGTTCGATCGTATCGTTGTTCGTCATCAGCTCGCCGAAGCCGTGGGTGACGAAATATTCGGCGTTCTCCTCCTCCTGTCCGGGGATCGGCTCGTAGAACAGCATCGGAATGCCCTTCGCCATTCCCTCGGTGCAGGTCATGCCGCCCGGCTTGGTCACGAGCAGGTCGGAGATGTCCATCAGCTTGCTGACCTCTTTCGTAAAGCCGAGCACATGTACGTTCGGATGCTGGAACCTGGAATCGGAGAGCAGCTTCTCGCGGGACTTCTCGTTGTTGCCCATGCACAGAATGAGCTGTATCCGGTCGGCATAGGTCGTCATATATTCCACAAGCTCTTCTCCGTACAACAGCCCCCAGCCGCCGCCCATGACCAGCACGGTAGGCATGTCCCGTAGATGGAACTGCGACAAAATCTCGGCTCTGTCATGCGGATGCCAGAAATTCGGATGGACGGGAATGCCCGTTACCTCGATCGACTTGGCCGGAATGCCGCGGGCGAGTAGCTTGTCCCGAACGGCGAGCGTGCTGACCAAATACGTGTTAACCTCGGGGTTCGTCCATGTCGCGTGGGCGTCGTAGTCCGTAATCAGCGTATACAAAGGAACATCCAGCCCCAGCCTTTTTAGCCGACTGACTACAGCATTGGGGATCGGATGAGTGCAGACGATCGAATCCGGCTTAAGCTGCCGAACGACGTCCGATACTTGGTTGTAGAAAATACGGTGCAGCGCGAATTGCGTGACCCGGTTCAACGATTTATGATAGCCGCTTCGGTACATTTTCCCGACGAGCTTGGGCTGTTTGCTTACGGTTTTGCGGTAGGCGGACAGGATGAGCGGACCAATGACGGGATTGAGAAAGGTGCCAAGCTCGATAACCCTGGTCTGGATCTTGGGCGAGAGCTGGCGCAGCCCCATGGCCAGCGCGTACGCGGCTTGCGTATGTCCGGTACCGAAACCTTCGGAAAGCAGCAGAACTCTCTTTTTACGCATCAGCTATAATCCTCCACTTTTCCTATTTACCATATTACGCTGAAGCGGGACGAGGAACAAGTGGTACAATACGAAGAAACTTGTCGAATAGAAGGTTAACAACTATAATTTGCTGCTCCGGAAAGTCGTTTTGTAGGTGGAATGGCGTGAATACGACCATTTTTTACGGGAAAAAAGCAGGGAATTTTCGTTTCCATCTTCAGGAACCGGCCTGAAAAGCCGTTAATAAAAAAAGAGTGTTTAAAAAAATGAATGAAGCTTATGGAGGATCCGCTTGCAAATGAAAATGTGGAGAGAATCAGCGAAACAACATCCGTCGCAGACGTCACGTCCTAACGCCATTTATAATCGTATTCTCGCCCTCTTCCTGACCTTGGCGCTTGTCGGGAGCTCCATGGGAGCGGTAGCGTCCGCTGCCGATGAAGTCGTCACCGATGTCTACATTACCGCCTCGACGGGCTCCTCGGACTCTGGAACGATCTATGTCGAAGGAGATCCGATCATTCTGAACGCCTATGCCACGATAGTCGGAAATACGTCCGAGAAGCTGGTTACTGCCGACGCCGCCTGGTCGTCGACATCCACATCGGTTAAGGTCGATAAAGGCGTCGTTACGGCAACAGCCCCGGTCGCATCCGCTACGATCACGGTGAGATACAAAGACAAGACGGATTCGTACCTGGTGAAGGCGGAGTATGTTTACGACGAGTTGAAAATCACACTGGACGGAGCTAACGTCCCTGCTGAGAGGGAAGCCACGCTCGGGGCCGATTTGAGCTTTAAGGTTGAGGGGATCAAAGGTTCTTCCACCGGGATAGACGAAACCGCCAAGGCGGCCTGGTCGAGCTCGAATACTTCGGTTGCCACGGTCGACAAAGGCGTTGTAAAGCTGCTGTCCGAAGGCAAAGCGAAAATTACCGTCAAGTACAAAGGCAAATCGCAGTCTGTCGAGCTGGACGTGAAGTCTCCCTACAAGGAAATTCACGTTAAAAGCTCGGCAGGCGAGACGAGCCCGATCGAGTTGATTCTCGATACGAGAGACAATGTGGAACTGGTTGCGTCGGCCGAGCTGCAATCGGGCACGACGCCCGAATCGATTACGAATGTTGTAGAGTGGACGAGCAGCAACGCTGCCGTCGCTAAAGTCGACGATAAGGGGAAAGTAACCGCAGTCGGCAAAGGGACGGCCGTCATTACGGCCAAGCGTTTTGGTCATTCCGACTCGATTACGATCATCGTCCGCACCGCGTATGAGGCGCTGAAGGTGACTCCGGAAAAAGCGATCTATTTGACGCTGCAGCAGGTTTCCGGAATTGAGCTGACCGCGACTGCGGCGAGCGGAACGGTAGAAGCGGTGAACGTCACGAATCAAGCGGAATGGAAAATTTCCGACGAGGGCCAGGCGGTCGCTGTGATCGATCTAACTAAGGTGAGCGGCCGGGCTTTCGTCGTGCCAAAAGGCGCGGGAACGACACAAATCAGCGTCTCCTACAAAGGATTGACGAAGACCATTTCCGTCAACGTCTCTCCAACGATCGAGTCGATTGACATCTCTAAGGACGCCTTGGACGTGTTCGTAGACGATACGGGCTCGCTCCCGGCGGTAACGGGCACGATGCTGGCCGGCGATACGAAGGACGTGAGCAACTACGTAGAGTGGGTATCCAGCGATACCGAAGGCAAAGTGATCACGATTGAAGACGGCAAGTGGAAAGCGGTTGGCCAGGGTAAGGCCGTACTGACCGCCAAAGTTAACGGCGTCGCGGGCCGGACGTTAGAGAAAACCGTATCTGTGACCGTTCATAACAAAATATTGGCTTTGCTGCCGGATCAGGATACGATCAGCGTCGTCATCGGCAAGGAAGTCGACCTGCCGAAGATCAGTCTGATTTACGAGAACGGCGATGAATTATCGAGCGAAGAAATCGCCGACCAGATCGTCTGGAAATCATCCACGCCGAACCTGCTCGTCAAGAAGGAATCGATGAAAGGCTTGCTCGCCGCCAATGCGACGCTGACCGGGACGTATTTGAACAAAACGGTCAAAATCAAAGTGACAGTTGAAGAAGAATTTACCTCGTTCGAGATTACGCCAAACAAGGTGAGCGTTACGCTGAACAAGTCGAAGTCGATCAAGGTCGTCGGCACGACGAAGAGCGGCAAGAAGGTGACGCTGAGCTCAAGAGTTTCCTGGAGCCCATCGAACAAGGAGCACGTCTCGATCAAAGGCTCGTCGATGAAAGGCTTGACCGAGGGCAGCGGCAAGCTGACCGCTACGGTTCAGGGCAAGACGCTGGAGGTCCCTTACGAGGTGACGGCCAAGCTGACGAAGCTGAGCGCTTCGGATACATCTTTCAAAGCAGCGACTGTAGGCAGCCAACTTAACGTACAGCTTACGGCACTGTATGAGACTGGAAAAACCGAGAACGTAACGTCGAAGGCAACTTGGACGAGCTCCAAAGCTTCCGTAGCGACCGTCTCGGACGGCAAAATCTCGGTCAAGGGCAAAGGCACCGCCTCGATCAAAGGCTCCTTCGGGGGCAAGACAGTATCGATTAAAGTTACAGTGAAATAAACATGAAAAAGGTTGAACGAACTTATTTTCCGGTTCGCTCAACCTTTTTTTGTTTTATGGACACGCTACAGCTAGAAGTCAGGAATTAATAAACACGGTCATGATCGGCTTGCGGAAAACGACCTGGTAGTCCAGGCTGTCGCTGACGATCGCGAGCGGGACATAGGTTTTGACCTCTTTGCCTTCCTTCTGGAAGTAAGCCGGCGTCTGCAATGGGCGGGCGACTCCGTCTACATATACGGTATTGGAGCCAATCGTGACGACGACTTCTTTGCCGTTCTTCGTGAAGGTGGCGGTTTTCTTCGCCTGTTCCCACTTCAGCTCGGCTCCGACCGCGTTCGCGACATCTCTTAGCGCGAGGAACGTTGTTCCTTTGACGAGTACAGGCTTGCTCGGCGGTTCCTTGCCATTGATGACGACGGACAGATCAACGCCCTCCGCACGCAGAGCGGACTTGCGGTAACCGTCCTTCCAGATCGCAGCCGCGAATGCTTGGGCAATTGCTTCGTATCCGACTTGCTTGGGATGGATGTCGTAGTCGTCGAATAAATTGAAATACGTATAAGAGCTTTCGTTGCCTTTGAACTTCTCATAAACGTGGGCAATGCTCAGCGGAATGCCGCGCTCGTTCATCTCTTTAGCGAATAAGTCCAAAGCCTGGGAGAGGTCTTGAGCCTTGCTCAGGAGCAGCTCGTATAGCGGGTGGCTCTTGAACAATGGGGAATATTGGTCGGCCAGGACAATGCGCGCTTGCGGCGCCAGAGCGTGCAGGCGAGTCACCATTTTATCCAAATCTTCTGTATAATGATTCATTCTAATCTGGAACCCGTCCTGTATAATTTGACGTACAGATTCCTCGGATTGGCCTGGGGGACCGCTGACTGCGGCTTTAATGAGCGAGCTGAAATCGTTGCCGCCGATCGTCAGCACGACCAGATCGGCTTCGGCAAGATCGGTCGCCAACTGGTTCGTCTTCTTGGCGACATCGTTGGCGAGCGCGACAACTCTCGGGTCGAAGGACGAGAAATCCTGCAGGTCCGATGCTTGCAGCGCTTTGCCGTCCGCAGCACCCTGAAGCAGATTCGTAAGAGCTGGCACGGTCAGTCCTAAAATGGCGTAGTTGGTCAACGAAGCGCTTGAGCGAAACAAGCTTTGCTCCAGCAAGCGATCCGTATAGCCGTAAGGTGCAGCCGTACCGTTCTTGATAGCTTCGATCGGCTCGTACCCGGCGCTGACGGAATCGCCCAGCGCGACGATTCGATAGCTTGTCGGCGAGGCTGCGGCCGCAGGCGCAAGGGCGGCCGTCAGCAAAGCGATCGCCGAGGCGATGGCCACGAATGTGCGGCGTAATGATAACGACATGTTCGGTTGTTCCTCCTTTGTAGTTCTTTCCTTAACTATATTAGGTGAAACGGGACGGGAATTGAAGGTGTTTTGCCAACTTTCCCATACTGTCCACAGAAAGGTTGATAGATATGGCAGAGATGCGTAGAGGTCTTCCCGTCAAACAGGGAATGTACGATCCGCAGTACGAGAAGGACGCTTGCGGAATGGGGTTTGTCGCCCATATCAAAGGCAAGAAGTCGCATGAGATCGTAGAACAGGCGCTAACGCTGCTGTTTAACATGGAGCATCGCGGCGGTCAGGGCAGCGAGCCGAGCACCGGAGACGGGGCGGGCATTCTGCTGCAAATCCCGCACGAATTTTTTCGGGCGGAGACAGCAGAGCTCGGTTTTGACTTGCCGGAGGAAGGCGAGTATGCGGTAGCGATGACGTTCCTTCCGCAAGAGGAGGACGTTCGCCGCAAGCATGAGGATATTTTTCAAGGGATCGTGGAGGAAGAGGGACTGACGCTGCTCGGATGGCGGACGGTGCCGACGAACGACGAGCCGCTCGGGCAATCCTCTAAGAAGGTTAAGCCTTTCGTGCGTCAAGCGTTCCTGTCGCGTTCGGCCGAACTGACGGCCGATCTGGCGTTCGAGCGCAAGCTGTACGTGATCCGCAAGCGCGCGGAGCTGGCGATCCGCTATGCGGATATCGAAGGGGCGGATATGTTTTACTTCCCCAGCTTCTCGAGCAAAAAAATCGTATATAAAGGGATGCTTACGACGGAGCAGGTCGGGCTGTTCTATCCAGAGCTGCACGATTCGCGGCTGCAGACGGCGATGGCGCTCGTTCACTCGCGGTTCAGCACAAACACGTTCCCGAGCTGGGAGCGCGCGCATCCTTTCCATTATTTGATTCACAACGGCGAGATTAACACGCTGCGCGGCAACATCAACTGGATGCACGCCCGCCAGACGCTGTTTCAATCGGAGCTGTTCGGAGACGATCTGGAGAAAATCAAGCCGATTATTGCGCCAGACGGCTCGGATACGGCGATGTTCGACAATACGTTCGAGTTCCTGTATTTGGCGGGGCGCTCGATGGCTCATGCGGCAATGATGATGGTGCCCGAGCCGTGGCAGAACGACGAGTATATGGACGAAGAGAAGCGGGCCTTCTACGAATATCATGCCTGCTTGATGGAGCCTTGGGACGGTCCCGCCGCCGTCGGCTTTACGGACGGCGTGCAGATCGGCGCCGTTCTCGACCGCAACGGACTGCGTCCGGCGCGTTACTATGTGACAAAGGACGATCTGATCATCCTGGCTTCGGAGGCCGGCGTTATTAAGCTTCCTCAGGAAGATATCGTGCTGAAGGACCGGCTGCGTCCGGGACGGATTTTGCTCGTCGATACGAAGGAGGGGCGCATCATTTCCGATGAGGAAGTGAAGCGTTCAATCGTAACTCAGCATCCTTATCGGGAATGGCTGGATCGCCATCTGGTCGATCTTGAGGATTTGCCGGAGGCGCCGGAGCTGCCCGAGCCAAACCATGAGACGGTCCAACTGCGGCAGCAGGCGTTCGGTTATTCGTTCGAGGATGTGCGCAAGGTCATGGAGCCGATGGCATTGACCGGCGTTGAGCCGCTTGCTTCGATGGGCTACGATTCTCCGTTGGCCGTGTTGTCGGAGAGACCGCAAAGACTGTTCAACTACTTTAAGCAGCTGTTCGCTCAGGTGACGAACCCGCCGATTGATGCGATCCGCGAGGAAATCGTAACCTCCACCTATACGACGGTAGGACCGGAGCGGAATCTGCTGAGCCCGGAGCCGGAAAGCTGTCGACATATCCGGCTGTATACGCCGATACTTTCGAACGAGGAGTTCGCAAAGCTGCGCCACGTGCATCGCCCGGGCTTCAAGTCGATTACGCTGCCAATCTTCTTCCTGGCCCAGGACGGAGAACAAGGACTGCGCGATGCGCTGAATCTGCTGTGCGAAGCGGCCGATCGCGTCATCGCCAAGGGTCATAACATTCTGATTCTGTCCGATAAGGGCATCGACGCCGACAATGCGGCGATTCCGTCGCTGCTGGCCGTAGCTGCGCTGCACCATCATCTGATTCGCCAAGGCACGCGTACGAAGGTGAGCATCCTGCTGGAATCCGGCGAGCCGCGCGAGGTTCATCATTTTGCCCTGCTGGTCGGCTACGGCGTCAGCGCGGTCAACCCGTACTTGGCGTTCGAGACGCTGGACGATTTGATTCGCCAAGGGATGATTCGCAATATCTCGCACGAGAAAGCGGTCAAAAACTTTATTAAAGCGGCGACCAAGGGCGTCGTGAAAGTACTGTCCAAAATGGGCATCTCCACCATCCAGTCTTACCGGGGCGCGCAAATCTTCGAAGCGGTCGGCTTGAATTCGGAAGTGGTCGAACAGTATTTTACGGGCACGGCTTCGCGCATCGAAGGCATTGGTCTGGATATCCTAACGAAGGAAGCTTTGGCGGCGCATCATCGCGCGTTCGCCGCTAGGGAAGGAGCCGAGCGCGAGCTCGATTCCGGCGGCGATTATCAATGGCGCAAAAGCGGCGAGGATCATCTGTTTAATCCGCAGACGATTCATACGCTGCAATTGGCGACCCGTACAGGCAACTATGAGACGTATAAGAAATATTCGGCCCTAGTTCAGGGAGAATACGAGCAGGCGAGAACGCTGCGCTCTCTGCTGCAATTCAAGTTCGACCGCCCTCCGGTTTCGATCGAAGAGGTCGAGCCTGTAGAAGCGATATTCAAGCGTTTTAAGTCCGGGGCGATGTCGTTCGGTTCGATCAGCAAGGAGGCGCACGAGGCGCTGGCCATTGCGATGAACCGGATTGGCGGCAAATCGAACTCCGGCGAGGGCGGCGAGGATCCGGCGCGCTACGTGCCGGACGCAAACGGCGATTCCCGCCGCAGCGCGATCAAACAGGTCGCTTCCGGCCGCTTTGGCGTAACGAGCTACTACTTGTCCAGCGCGGATGAGATTCAGATCAAGATGGCGCAAGGCGCCAAGCCGGGCGAAGGCGGGCAGCTAATGGGTCGCAAGGTGTATCCATGGGTCGCGGAGGTGCGCGGCACGACTCCCGGCGTAGGCTTGATCTCGCCGCCGCCTCACCATGATATCTACTCGATCGAGGACTTGGCCGAACTGATTCACGACCTGAAGAATGCGAATCCCCGGGCGCGGATCAATGTCAAGCTCGTCTCCGAGGTCGGTGTCGGCACGATCGCAGCCGGCGTAGCCAAGGGGCGCGCCGACGTCATTCTCGTCTCGGGCTACGACGGCGGTACGGGGGCTTCTCCGGTCGGTTCGATCCGCCATGCGGGGCTGCCGTGGGAGCTTGGACTTGCGGAGACGCATCAGACGCTCATTCTGAACAATCTGCGCGATCGCGTCGTCGTCGAAACCGACGGCAAAATGATGACCGGGCGCGATATCGCGATCGCCGCGCTGCTCGGGGCCGAGGAGTATGGTTTCTCGACCGCTCCGCTCGTCGTGCTCGGCTGCGTTATGATGCGCGTCTGCCAGCTCGATACTTGCCCGGTCGGCGTCGCGACGCAAAATCCGGAGCTGCGCAAGAAGTTTATGGGCGACGCGGATTACGTCGTCAACTTCATGAAGTTTCTGGCTCAGGAGCTTCGCGAGATTATGGCTGAGCTTGGCTTCCGCACCGTAGAGGAGATGGTCGGCCGGGTCGACCGTCTGGACACGAAGCTTGCGGATAAGCATTTCAAGACGAAGAGCATCGATCTGACCGCGCTTCTGCACATGCCTGAGCTGCCGGAAGGCTCCTTCCGGTACAAGGTGAAGGCTCAGAATCATCTGTTGGAGGAGTCGCTCGACATTCGGACGCTGCTTGCTGCGGCCGGGCCGGCACTCGAAAACGGTGAACGAGTGGCAGGAACGTTCCCGATCCAAAATACGAACCGCGTCGTCGGCACGATCGTCGGATCGGAAGTGACGAACCGGTACGGCAAAAACGGTTTGCCCGAAGACACGATTCAATTCCGCTTTGTCGGAACAGCGGGACAAAGCTTCGGAGCGTTTATTCCGCAAGGCATAACGCTGGCGCTTGAAGGGGACTCCAACGACTATGTCGGCAAAGGGCTGTCCGGCGGAAAAATTATCGTGTATCCGTCCCCCAATGCGACGTTTAAGGCGGAGGATAATGTCATCATCGGCAACACCGCGTTATACGGAGCGACGAGCGGGGAAGCTTATATTCGCGGTACGGCCGGCGAACGGTTCGCCGTGCGGAACAGCGGAGCAAATGTCGTCGTGGAAGGCGTCGGCGACCACGGCTGCGAATATATGACCGGCGGACGCGTCGTCGTCCTCGGCAGGACGGGGCGCAACTTCGCGGCGGGCATGTCGGGCGGAATCGCCTATGTGATCGATTGGGACGATCAATTCACGAAGCGCTGCAACTTCGAAATGGTCGGCCTGGAGTCGCTTGAGGACAAGGACGAGATTGCGGAGGTCCGTTCGATGATCGCCAAGCACGTTCAGTATACGAACAGCGAGCTCGGCCGTCGGGTTCTGGAGGAATGGCCGGGATTCGTCGGCAGGTTCGTCAAGATCATTCCGAAGGACTACAAGCGGATGATGGAGCAGATCGCCAAAGTGAAAGCCCAAGGCTTGAGTGGGGAAGAGGCGATGCTCGCCGCCTTCGAAGCCAACATGCGCGACTTGTCTCGCGTCGGGGGCAACTAATAAACATGGAATAGAGAAGCATGGTCATCTTCGGATGTGCCTTGCTTCTTTTTTTGACGCGACATTGACTGCTCGGTTGTTGCTATTAGGGTTTTTAAGAGATTGTTAAGTGTGTTCTGTTACGCTGTTTGCAATCCTATTTAAACTCAAGGAGGAGAACTGTTCCCAAATGACAACAGGACAAAGCAAGCTGAAACAAGTGATGAGATGGACAGTGGCGGCACTCATTGTCGCAATGTTCACGGCATGGGCCGTGCCGTCCCCGACGGCGGAAGCGGCTATGGGTCCTTTGCTGCTCAAATCGCCGAAGGAAATCGAGTTTTCAACTTACAACGGCGTCACACAGATGTATATCGCCGACACCGGCAACAACCGGGTTCTTCGCGCCGATCCCGATGGACGTGTCAACTTGATCATCGACGTCAACAATCCGACAGCCATCGACATTGACGAGAACGGTTATATTTACGTTGCAGAATCGGGTTCGACAGCCGGACTTTACGCGTTTGACCGCAATGGGGAGCCGCTTGAGTTATGGAGCTATAACAACGAGCGGGTGCAATACCCGATCAATCTGATGGAAGCGCCGATTTTCAGGCCTGTAACAGGATATCCCGACAATTTGGACATCAAAAGCTTGATTATTACCAAAAGATACAACATGGTCAACGAGCTGGTTGTAACCGCATATTTTCATGGCGAGTCTTATGCGCAAACCAACTTTTATCCGCCGATCACTTATGGACTGGTAACTTTCAAGGGCAGCCAGAATTTGGATTTAGCCGGCAGAAGCAGCGGCGGTTCGGGTCAGGGAGAAATCGGCTTTACACGTCATCCCGACGGCAAGGTATGGGAGTCTGGAGGATACTTTGTCAGTCTGGAAAACGTCTTTAATATGTCTCCTGTTGATATTATGCAGACGTCGTATGGAGAGATCGCCGTCGATACAGTCGATAAAATGTTCTATGTCGTCGTGAACAAAACAAGAATAGAGCGCACTTCCTATAACGGAGCGTCCTACTATAATCGTCCGACGTTACAGCCCTGGCTAAATCTTACGGACAAATACGGAATCAGCGAGCCGCACTCCATCGCCGTCGGTCCCGACCGGGCGCTGTATGTAACAGATGCGGCGAAGGATCGCATTATCGTCATCGGTCTAGACGCGGATGCGACCTTTAACCGGGAGTTAAGCTTGACGTATGAGATCAACGAACCGCCGCTGGCGGGATCGTTCGTGAAGCGCGGCAAGCAGAATCAGGACATGACCTTCGTCTCTAATGACTTCTTGAGTCATTATTCCGATCCGGAAGGTCATGCCATGCAAGCGATTCGCATTGCTTCCCTGCCGTCCCATGGAACGCTTAAGCACGACGGCATTCCTGTAACGCAGGGACAAGTCATTCAGGCAGGCAATTTGGGAGGATTGACGTATACGCCGCAGGCGGGGTGGGGAGGAACGGCCTCATTCGAGTGGAAAGCGAAAGACAGCGGAGGCTATTCCCAAATAGCTGGAAAAGTGGAGATTGTCGTGAGAATAATGGGAGACGCGAACGGAGATGGAGCTGTGACTCCGGCGGACGCGCTGCTGATCACCAAGTATGTGAAGGGCACGATTACGCTGACCGCCGATCAGTTGGAGATGCTGGATATGAACGGCGACGGCGCAGTAGACGCGGCGGATGCGACCATCATTATGAACATTTATTCGGGCAAGGCCGTTTAACGTACTCATCGCTTTACTTTTTAAGAGATTGTTAAGTGCGTCCTGTTACACTGTTCCCAACCCTATCCAACTCAAGGAGGAACAGTTCACAGATGCCGACAACAGGAAAAAGCAAGCCGAACAAGATGATGCGATGGACAGTGGCGGCGCTTATCGTCGCATTGCTCGCGGCATGGGCGGTGCCGCCGCCGGCGGCAGAAGCCGCAACCGGTCAGATACGTCTAAAATCGCCGCAGGAGATCGAGTTTAATACCTATAACGGCGTGACCCAGATGTATATCGCCGACACTGGCAATAACCGGGTTCTGCGCGCGAACGTCGATGGACTTGTTAATCTGACCATCCCCGTTCCTAACCCGACAGCTATTGCCATCGACGAGAAGGGCCATCTTTACGTTGCCACATCGGGCAGCTCGGCCGGCTTGTACGCGTTCGACCGGGATGGAAATGCGCTTGAGCTGAAGGATTATAACAACGCGGCGATACAGTATCCGATCAATCTGATGATCTCGCCATTTTTCACACCGTCTGCTGGAGTTCCTGATAATATGAACGTCAAAAGCCTTATTGTTGTACATAGGTTCAACAATTTTAGCCATAAAATCCAAACGATGGCCTACTTTCATTGCGAGACTTATCAACAGATCGGTTATAATCCGCCGAGTTACGGACCGGCAACCTCCAGGTGCGGCCTAGATTTGAGTTTAAGCGGCATGAGCGGCGGAGGATCGGGACAGCAAGGAGAGATGGGATACGCCTACCACAATGACGGCAAGATGTGGGAGTCCGGCGGGGACTACGTGGACCTCGAAGATGTCTTTAATATGTTTGCCGCGAATGGAGACAGGTTCGGGGAAATTGCTGTCGATCCGATTGGAAAAATGTTCTACGTGGTAGTGAACGAAACAAGAATTGATCGAACCTCTTACGTAGGAGCGTCCTACAGTAACCGTCCGACGCTGCAGCCCTGGCTGAATCTTGCGGATAAGTATGGAATTATCGCTCCGCATTCTATCGCCGTTGGCCCGGACGGAGCGTTGTACGTGACGGATGCGGCGAACGATCGCATTATCGTCATCGGCTTGGATTCGGATGCAACTTTTAACCGGGAACTAAGCTTAACTGGCGAGATCAACGACCCGCCGACGGCAGGATCGTTCACGAAACGCAACAAGCAGAATCAGACAATTGCTTTTGACAAAGCGGAATTCTTGAGCCGTTATTCCGATCCGAACAATCATGCCATGCAAGCGATTCGCATTGCTTCTCTGCCGTCCCATGGGACGCTTAGCCTGAACGGTAACCCTGTAACAGAGGGGCAGGTAATACCGGAAGGTAATCTGGGCGGACTGACGTATACTCCGCATGCCGGATGGGGAGGAACGACCTCGTTCGAATGGTTGGCAAAGGATAGCGAGGATTACTCCGAAACGGCTGGCAAAGTGGAGATTATCGTGAGAATCATGGGAGACGCCAACGGAGACGGAGCCGTGACTCCGGCGGACGCGCTGCTGATCACCAAGTATGTGAAGGGCACGATTACGCTGACCGCCGATCAGTTGGAAATGCTGGATATGAACGGCGACGGCGTAGTGGACGCAGCAGATGCGACAATCATTATGAACATATATTCGGGCAAGGCCATCTAGAAAACATGAGGTGAAGGAAATGAACTATGCTTACCGTAATTCTCTTTTAACCGGCATGCGTCGCAAATTGAATGCCGCGCTTGCTCTGTTGCTCGTGCTTGCTCTGCTTTTGCCGTCGCTTCCAAGAGCGTCTGCCGCATCGGATCCTGCACCGGCTTCCATTCGAATCGGAACGGCATCAGGCGCGCCGGGTGCCTATGTCGATGTACCTATCTTCTTCGATGATAACGGGTCGGGGCTTTATGTCTATCGCTCCGATATTACCGTGGCCTATGATCCAGAGGTGTTGGAGCCTGCAACAGGAGACGAGGCTCGCATTAGCAGCTTTGTCACCAATATCGATGCGGACGCGGAATTAACTGTAGATGCATCCACGTCAGGCAGTCTGAAGTTAGATCTGCTTTTATCGGACTTTATTGACGAATCCGGCGAACTGATTACACTGCGTTTTAAGGTCAAGGATGGAGCAGCGTCAGGAGACTCGATTCTGTCGCTCGTAACTGCGCAACTCTACGAAGATACCGATCCGATCGATGCAGCTATGGTCAATGGCAAAATCACTGTGGCTGCGGCCGGCCAAGCGGAGATCGAAATCGGCAGCGGCTACGTCAGGGCCGGCGAAGCCGCATCCGTATCGGTGCCGGTTCGAGCGTTGTCGCTGGATAAGGCAGTCGCTTCTTACGGCATGCGGATCAAGTTCGATCCATCCGCGATGAGCGTAGAGGAAATAATCGGACAGGATATCGTATCAAATTTTAACAATACCGACGGATGGTTAATTGTCGCTTGGGTGGATTTGACCGGCGGAGATGCGTCGATTCCGGCCTCGACCGAGGCGCAAACTTTGTTTACGATCAAGTTTGCAGTTTCGCAGAACGCCGATAGCGGAGAGTATCCGTTGACCGTCGAGCAGCCGAGCGACGTTCGACAACTGACATTCACAGATGTGGACGTCGTAGAAATGAACAAAACCATAACGGCTGGCAAGATTGCTATCGTGGTTGCGCCTGAGGCGCCAACCGCGGTTACGGCGAATCCGGGCGACGGCAAAATACGGCTGGAATGGCCGGCCGTTCCGCTTGCGGAAACCTACAAGGTGTTCCGTTACGAAGGCAGTGCTGCGCCAAACGATCCGGCCGATTGGGTCGAGATCGCCGGCAATGTTGAAACTAACCGCTATACTGCGGAAGGACTTACTAACGGTACCCACTATGTATTCGCCGTCAAAGCAGTCAACCTTGCCGGCGAATCCGATTTGAGCCCGGCCTCGGAAGCCGTCGCGCCTCAACCGGTTCCGGGTGCTCCAGAGAATTTCAGTGCAACGCCAGGCGACGGGACTGCGGTTATTTCCTTCGCCAAGCCGACTGGCTCGAACGGCGCGCCCGTTGCGAAGTACCGTGTCGAAGCGGTGCTGAATAACGTTGTCGTCGCATCGAAGGAAGTACCGACTAATTCAGAGAACGTCTACAGCGCGAGCTTCGATGGTCTGAATAATGGCGAAACGTATACGATTCGAATCTATGCAGTGAGCCTTGTAGGAGATTCGGAGCCGTTGATCGGCACGGTTCGTCCAGTGGCGAAGCCGCTGGCTCCGGCAATTGTGTCAGTAATTCCCGGCAACAAGCAAGTCGAGGTGAAGTTCATCGCGCCTGCCAATGCGGCGCAAGCGCCGGTCGCCTCGTATATCGTCACGGCTTCTCCCGGGGAGCAGTCGGTTACTGTAGGCGGCGAGCTGCTGTCAGCCGTTGTTTCTGGGCTAACAAACGGAACGTCCTATACGTTTACGGTAGTCGCACAAAATGCTGCCGGAACGTCCGATCCGTCAGCACCTTCGGAAGCGGCCGTACCAAAGGCTCCATCTACCGGCAGTGGCGGTGGCGGCGGTTCGGCTTCGCAAGGTGAGAAGATTACGCTTGACGTAAATGACGGAAGCGGCAAAGGCGGCGTAGTGGCCAGCGCGACTATAGAAAGAACGACACGCTCCGACGGCGGCAAGAAGGACGAGGTGACGCTGACGGGGACTCAGGCGGCCCAAGCGGTCAAACAGCTTAAGGAAGCCGGTTCCTCTGCGGCGAAAATCATTATTCCCGACGTTAAGGACGAAGTGTCCGAGTTGAATGTCAGACTGCCGGTCGATGCAACGAAGCCGTTTGCCGAGCAGGGCGTCGCGATGCAAATCTGGACCGACAATGCGGGTCTGATCATCCCAAGCGGTTCGTTAAAGGATTTGAAGGAGGAAGTCTACTTCCATATTGTGCCGATCAAGGCAGCGGACGAGCGCAAGCGGGTGGAGCAACGGCTCCAGGGCGAGCCTTTGCTGCTTCAATTGGCGAGCGCGGACGGTCTGCAATTGATTGGCCGGCCGATGACGATCGAGACGAACTTGAGCAGCCGCGAGGTTACGCTTGTGCTCCCGGTCAAAGGTGAGCTGTCCCAGGAGGAGCTTCGCAACCTTAGCGTCTTTATTGAGCATAGCGATGGGACGAAGGAGGTCGTGAAGGGAGAACTTGTCGCTTACAACGGATCGAGTACACAAGGGATCCAGTTTACGATCACCAAATTCAGTACTTTCTCTATCGTTAAGGCAAACACTCTTTCCCATACTGCTTATATTGAAGGCTACAGCGACGGAACGTTCCGTCCGGATCAGCCGGTTCGCCGCGCGGAGATGGCAGCTCTGCTGACCAGAGCGCTGCCGGGCACTGCCCGGACGTCTTCCGATGCAGCGTATACCGACTTGCCAACCGCTGCTTGGGCGAAGCAGGCGATCTCCCAGGCGACGGCTCAAGGCTATATGCAGGGGGCGGCTAATGGGAAATTCATGCCGGAGAAGTTCATTACCCGCGCGGAGATGGCGGCGATCGTCGATCGTCTGCTGCAGAGAGGACAGAAGACGGTCGACCCGAATTCCGCCAAATTCAAGGATGCGGCAGGGCATTGGGCGAGCGAAGCTATTGACCGAGTCAGCGCCGCCGGCGTTATGACGGGATCCGGCAACGGTTTGTTCCGCCCGAACGACTCGCTGACTCGCGCTGAAGCAGTCGTGATTTTGAATCGCGTGCTTGATCGGGGGCCTCTCGCGAATACGGAGGCAAAATGGAAGGACGTGCCTGAGAGTCACTGGGCGTTCGGCCACATTCAAGAAGCATCGTTAGAACATGGTTATACCCGCAGCGCTAATGGCGGAGAGACAGCTATCGGCCAATAGACGGTAATACTTGTTAACGCACGCCAAGAGGCTATCCCATAAGCAGAGTCGCCTAAGAGGATCGATAAGCAAAGCAAGAGGGTACATACCCTTGAACCTTTAGTATCATCCTTGAGAGCAACTTGAGGCACTTATGGGACAGCTTCTTGGTTTATTTTGATAGAGAAACCGGAATTGCGCGGAGGAAGCACGGAATTCGACAAAACCTCTAAATAAAAAAAATGGAACGCTTACAGTGGTCGACACCCTCTGCAAGCCTTGTACACTATACTGGGATTAGCTTTGCAAACCGGGATCGGAGAGAGGATTGGGTAGCGGAGATGGAGAAGGAATTACCGATGGAACAGAGATCGTGTAAGCAACCATTGGAAGTTGACATCCGCAAGATTCTGGAGCAAATGGGCATACATAAGGAAACGTTGTTGGAACAATTCATAAGCTCGAGCCAACGGTCTTGAGCCGTTTGATCGAATAGGAGAACAGAAAAAGAGAGCGGCGAAGATGCCGCTCTCTTTTCTATTCTTTCGGCGCCGCACGGCGTCCGATATTCTCAACTGCTCATATTGCGTTCGGCGCGCACGAAAGCGATGAAGCGACGCGCTTCATCGGCGGTCAGCTTGCGTCCGTCGATCGTTAAGGAGAAATGCTCCAATATCTGCTCGTCCGACAGCTCGAGCTCATCGGCGAATTGACGAATCTCGGGGTCCAGAGTCGTCTGAGGCTGCGACGTCCTTCCTACCAGATAATCGATGGAAACCTGGAACAGATCCGCGATTTTGCCCAGCGTCTCGGTATCGGGCTCTCTGCGGCTTTTCTCGTAGTGAGACAGCGCCGCGCGCGAGATGCCCAGGGAAGCAGCAAGTTCTTCTTGAGTTAAGCCGCGTTGGTCTCTTAGAAAGGCGAGACGATTGCCGATATTCATCGGATCCCTCCCAGGGAATTCATTGGTCTGCGTCAAATGCGACAAAATGTCACATCAAGTTGTCTCTATTTTATTATTAATCGAGCAAAATTGCAAATAATTGTAGCATTCCGGCTTAAAATCGAAAAAATCCCCTTGACTAGATACAAAATGTATCGTAAATTAATCGCATGTCTTTGTTACAAATTGTATCAATCGGGAGCTTGATAAGCCATGGACGAAGAGATCACGGTCAACAGACGCGCCTATATCCGCTTTAGGCCGCAAACGCCGGTTTACGTGGAGCTAAGCTTATGGCAAGTGCAGGAGAGGGAGCTGAAGAGCCGGGCGCAGCGTGTGCTGCTTCGCGATGTCGGGCACGGCGGCTGCAGCTTCGCCACGAATTTGCGGCTGCCGGTGCGGGATGACGTGGAGTGGATGATCGAATTGCAGCTCGGTCAATATACGGCGCGGCCGCGCATCGTTCTGCTGCACTCCGGCGAAGAGGACGGGTTATTCTTCTATGGCGGAGAATGGAGGATGATGGGCTGGGAGCATCAAGCGTTTCGCTTTCGTTTTGACGAATACGTTCGGCAGATGCTGATTGCCAGTCCGCACATCCATACGCTGTACAAAAAGGTGGCAAGCCGTCACGACGACGGCCAATTCAAGCATCTGGACGTAACTTCATAAAGGAACGGTGAAGGGATCATGAAGCCGAAACGGAGAAGATTCGTTAGATGGCTCGGCTATGCCATGGCCGCTGTGCTGGTAATTGCAATTGGAGCCGGCGGGTACGTCTGGGTATCCGCGCAGCGGACGATGAACGCCATGTACGAGCCGCTCCCGTCCACGAAATGGGTAGACCCTGTGTTCGAGACGGAAGATGAGCCGGAAATTCTGCCTACGAATGAGACGGCAGGACCGGAAGAGGATATAGAGGAGCCCGCGATGGAAGAGGAAGGCGAGCCGCCGGTCGTTCCGATCACGGCGATTGATCGCAATCCTGCGGAACCGCTGAAAATAAGCGAGGAAGACGTTGCCAGATTGAGGAGTCCGAGCACGGCAAACAAGGAGCCGTTTACGATGCTGCTGTTGGGAGTGGACGAGCGTCCAGGAGACCGCGGGCGAAGCGATACGATGATTTTGCTTACGGTCCAGCCTCGTACCGGCCAAGCGATCGCCTTGTCGATTCCCCGGGACACGAGAGTACTGATGCCGAATTCAGGGAAGTACGACAAGATCAATCACGCTTACGCATTCGGAGGCTCGGCGTTGTCCGTCGAAGCGGTAGAGAGGGCCTTCGGGGTGCCGATCGCTTTTTATATGAAAACGAACATGGGCGGGCTCATCGATATCGTCGATACGCTCGGAGGGGTCGACGTTAATAACGAGCGGGCGTTCAATTACGAGGGACACTCTTTTCCGAAGGGCGAGCAGCATCTGAACGGCGAAGAGGCGCTGGCTTACAGCCGAATGCGCAAGGAAGATCCTCAAGGCGATTTCGGAAGAACACAGAGGCAAAGGCAGATTTTGTCCGACGCGGTCGATCGGGTGGCCGGAGCGGGAACGGTGACTAAGCTTCCAAAGCTGCTGTCTCATCTGTCCGAATATGTGCGAACGAACTTGACCTCCGGCCAGATGATCGACCTGATTACGAAGTATCGGTCGACGAGCGGCAACGTCCAAATTATGTATTTGCAGGGACAGGGAAAGATGATCAACGGGATTTATTATTACACGATTACGGCGGAGGAACGCCGAAGAATACAATCGGAGATGTTGAAGGGCTTGAATTCGAATTGAAACGGATTACGGAGGGATACGAATGAAAGAGCAAGCGGTATTGTTTTATTGCGTGAAATGCGAGCATTTGAAGCCGATTGAACAGGCCGGCATGTTGTTCCGCACAGGATATTACCGCGCGCAGTATCCGCTCGGCTGCTGCGTCAATTGCAAGCTGTTGGCACGCACTTCGGGATAACGGCGATAAGCTTGCCTTAGCCTTTTTTTGAATGACCTCTTAAAATTTTGGTAAAGATTCGGATTGGACCGGCAACATTGGTATAATGAAACTGGAACAAATTGAACATGTCGGAGGTAAGCGCATGTCACAGACCCCTGTCGTCCGGCTGCAGAACGTGACGAAAGTCATCGGCAAACGGACGATCATCGACCGAGTGTCCTTCGAGGTTCGGCCGGGAGAAGTGTTCGGCTTCCTGGGCCCGAACGGATCGGGCAAAACGACGACGATCCGGATGATCGTCGGCTTGATGGGATTAACCGCAGGAGACATTCACATTGCGGATCACAGCATCAAAACGGAGTATCCCAAAGCGATCGTACATGTCGGCGCAATTGTGGAAAATCCCGAGATGTACAAGTTTCTAACGGGTTATCAGAATTTGCTTCATTATGCTCGAATGAACCCTTCCGTTACGGAGAAGAGAATTGAAGAGGTCATCCATCTGGTCGGGCTGCAAGGACGCATTCACGACAAGGTGAAGAAGTACTCCCTAGGTATGCGCCAGCGGCTGGGCGTTGCGCAAGCGGTCATGCATCGACCGAAGCTGCTCGTGCTGGACGAGCCGACGAACGGGCTGGATCCTGCCGGTATTCGCGAGCTCAGGGATTACTTGCGCAAGCTGGCTCAAGACGAAGGGACGGCCGTGCTCGTATCCTCGCATCTTCTCTCTGAGATGGAGCTGATGTGCGATCGGGTTGCGATCCTTCAGAATGGGCGGATCATCGACATTCGCTCGATCAGAGGACAAGCCGCCGAAGGGGAGAGCATTGCCCAAGAGGAAGTTCAATTCGACGTCGATCATCCCGACGCGGCGCTCGGTATTCTTGAGGGCCAAGGCGCGGGCAGAATTGAGGGTGGCTTCTTAACGCTGACGTCTGATCGTCAGGGAATCGCAGCCATGAATCGGAGATTGGTGGAGGCGGGAATCAACGTCTACGGAATTCGCGTGAAGACGAAGTCGCTGGAAGACCAATTCCTCGAAGTGACGGGAAGTGAAACCATTGGCTAACTTTATGAACCTGATCCTGAACGAAAATATGAAAATCTATCGCCGAATCCGAACGTGGATCATGCTCGGTTTTATCGTGCTGATTCCGCCGCTTGTATCGCTTGCGATCTATCTGGCCGGCGGGGAAGGCATCTCCGGCTGGGGCATCATGATGACGGAGTCGTATATCCTCTACTCCCTCATTACAATCTTCGCCGTAGTGGTAGCGGCCGATAGCGTCGCCGGGGAGTTTACGTGGGGGACGATCAAGCTGCTGCTGATCCGACCATGGAGCCGCTCGACGATTTTGCTGTCCAAATACGTATCGACGCTGCTGTTTGCGTTATTTTTCACTGTGACCGCATTTATCGTGACGCTGCTGTCCAATATGCTGATCTTCGGGCTGGGCGATGAGCCCCTATCCGGTTCCGGGTTGTCCAATTGGGAGTACATGCTCACGTTTTATCTGTTTCAGTTCATTACCCTTGTGATGATCGTGACTTTCGGGTTCACGATGTCTTCGGCGTTCCGCAGCGGAGGCTTGGCGATCGGCTTGTCGATCTCGTTCCTCTTCGCGGGCAATCTCATCACCGGCTTGTTCGCTATCGCGAATAAGGCTTGGGTGAAGTACGTTCTGTTCATGCACTTGGACTTGACGAACTACATCGACGGCGGGAACGGACCGATTCCGAACCATCCGACGACGCTCGGCTTTTCGCTGGCGGTTCTGGCCGTCTATTTCGTCCTGTTCAACGTCGTTTCCTGGACGGTGTTCCGGAAGCGGGACGTCGCAGCCTAAGCATTCGGCGTGCTTTTTGAGCGGTTAATACAATGAAGCTGTTCCAATTTGGAGCAGCTTCATTTTTTTTGTGCTGTTCCTGGGGAGCAGAATGATCGCCCGTAGAAGCTGCAATGCGACTGGGCAACGTTAGAGCGCAGAATGATCATCCGGCGAAGCTGCAATGCGACTGGGCAACGTTAGAGCGGCGGAGCGGCGGCTTGGCTCTCGCACATCAGTTTGCGAGAAATCTCATTTTATCTGGAGCGCACTCCTTAATATAGTTCAACTTATACAGTTGCCAATTTGTGAGAATGAATGATACAATTTGTATCAAATGTGTGGATAAAGCTTCCGATCAGTTTCATGATCCAAAATTAAACGATCTAATCCAACCTCCAAAAAGGGAGCAGAAAACATGCTGGCATTATTTTACGGATTAATAGCCTTGTTGAGCGCTGTAACGACCGCATTCGAGGAGCAGTCCGCCCTGTCCGCTCAGTCCGCCCGGTTCATCGCTCAATCCATTCAGTCCACCGTTCAGTCTACTGCCCAGTCCGCTCATACCGCTCAGTCCACTCAATCCGCCCTGTCCGCCTTGTCCACTCAATCCACTCAATCCGCCCAGTCCGAATTGCGTTCCCCAGATGGGAAAGTCGTCTTTCGACTGAACGACCGGCCAGACGGAAAATGGAGCTACGATGTCTATTACGGCAATGTCCGGGTTCTGACCAACTCCCCGCTTGGACTTGTAACGGAGGCGGTCGATTTCAGCGCGGGTCTGAAGCTGGCTGGAGAAAGCCGCCGCCGCATTCAAGAGACGCAGCGGCCCGCCGGCGTTCAAGCCGAGCCGTACTCGGTTAAGGCGAACGAATGGACGGTCGAATTTGCCAAAGATAAATCCCAATCTCAAATGCAGCTGCAAATCCGCGCATACGACGACGGAATCGCCTTCCGTTACGCGCTTTCCGGGACGGGACGGCAGGTCGTGCTCCGCGAAACGAGCGGGTTCCGCTTGCCGCAGGATGCGATAGGCTGGCTTGCGGATTACGTGCCGCATTACGAAGCCGTCTACGAACCGATTACAGCGCAGGAAATCAAAAAAGGCTCTTACATGATGCCAGCGCTGTTCTCGACAGAGGACAACCGCTTCTGGGCTCTCGTTACGGAGGCCGGCGTTTTTAATTCCGGAGGCGCCTTCCCCGCTTCGCAGTTAGTCGGGAGCGAGCGCCAGGACAGCCTGTTGGAGCTGGCGTTTCCCGCTGAACAGAAGGGCCGCGCCGTTGTCTCCGGTCCGCTCCAAACGCCATGGCGCACGGTGATCGTTGGCGACAATCCCGGAGCGATCGTGGAATCCCGGCTCGTCTACAGCTTGAATTCGCCGCCGGAGAGCGGCAAAGACCTCTCCTGGATCAAGCCGGGGAGGGCGGTGTGGTCTTACTGGTCCGAGGATGTGGATGAGAAGATTGAAGATCAGATGAGGTATGTCGATTTTGCCTCGCGGATGGGCTGGGAATACGTGACCGTCGATTCCAACTGGAATCGACAGGAGATTCAAGCGCTAATTCCGTATGCGGCAGGGAAAAACGTAGGAGTGATCATCTGGGTGCATTCCAAGGATTTGGACACGCAGGACAAGCTGAATCGTCTTCTGCCCGAGTGGAAGAGCTGGGGCGTTGCGGGGCTAAAGGTCGATTTTTTCGAAAACGACAATGCCGAGACGATGAAGAGCTACGAGCGAATTGCCCGTACAGCGTTCGAGCAGGGATTGGTTCTCGATTTTCACGGCAGCACGAAACCGGCGGGAGAAAATCGGACTTGGCCGAATATTCTCACGATGGAAGCGGTGAGAGGGACGGAATGGCAGATCGAAGGCAAACCCCTCGTAGCCGCTCATGAGGCGACCGTTCCGTTTACCCGGAACGTAGTCGGACCGATGGATTACACGCCGGTCACCTTGTCGCAGGCGGAAGGGATGACGACGTTCGCCAACCAACTGGCTCTATCGGTTCTGTACGAATCGCAGCTTCAGCATTTCGCCGACAATGTGAACGTGTATGCGCATTGGATCGGCCGCCATTTTTTGCGGGCCGTTCCCGAGGTCTGGGACGAGCTGAAATTTGTGGAGGGCTATCCCGGAGAATACGTAACGCTCGCGCGTCGCAAAGGTGAGACCTGGTTTGTCGGCTCCGTCTCGACCGAAGCACGCGAAGCGAATATTCCTTTGTCCTTCCTGGGGCCGGGGCGCTATACGGCGACGATATTCCAGGACGGGGCCGAGGATTGGAAAATCGACGTACGCAGTCGGACGGTGACCCGCGAAGATACATTGCGGATTCCCCTCCGGGAAAACGGCGGGCTGGCGATTCATTTGTCGCAAACGCCGCTGGAGCTCGTAGGCGAGGAGGGGGAGGCGTATGAAGCGGAAAGCTCAAGCAGCGTTAAGCTGGGGAAGGTGACGGAAGCGGTCTGCACGGGATGCTCGGGTTACCGCAAAGTCGAGGCGGCTGCCGGCGGCTCTGTGCGTTTTACCCAGATTTTCGCACCGGCGAAGGGCATGCATAGAGTTGATTTTCACTATGTGTCGGACCGGCCGAGCCGTTTGGGAGTACGCGTCAACCAAGGCGCAACACAAACTTTGGAGCTTCCTCCCTCGGGCATAGGGCTGGATAAACCGGGCTTGCGCGAGCTGTTCTTCGAGCTGAATCAAAGCTCCAATTCTATCGAATTCATCGCATTGGACGACACGGCTCCGGCAGTCGACCGGATTCAAGTATCGCCTTCGAGAACGGGAGTGGAGAAAAAGACGCCTGAGGAAACGAAGCGTACCTTTGACCGGATGTGGTTTGAGCACGACGGCACTTATGCGGTGACAGTGTACTACAAGAATCCGGGGGCGGTCGGAGGAAAGTTGCGGGCTTCCTGGGAGAACGGCTCCGAATCCGAAATTTTGCTGCCCGCGACGGGACCGCTTGAGCCTGTCGCACGGTCGGTGTTTTCGGTAGAGATGACGAAGGGATTCCATCGCTTGGAGTTGATCGGCGGGGAGAACTTCCCTGCCTCGATCGAGCGCATCGTATGGGCGCCTACCTCCGTCCGATATGAGCTCCCCTCAGACGGGAAAATGCCGCTGGAGCTGAACGTTTCTTCGACGGCCTCAACCGTTCGAATGCTTCGGCTCGTTTATCGGTCGGCGGGAGACGTCACCGCTTCTTTGAGCGTGAACGGGACGATTGCCGATCCGATCCGGCTGCCTGCCACAGCGAGCAAAACGGCGGAAACGATCCGGTCCGTCGAGCTTGCGGAAGGGATGAATCGGTTCCGGTTGTTCGCTGACGCCGGCATGGAGCTGCTGCGGATGGAACTCGTACAATAATGCGGGGAGAGAGCGCTTATGATCGATACGCATTGCCATGTGCTGCCCATGTGCGACGACGGGCCGGCCGAGTGGCAGACGTGCATGGAGATGGCCGAGCATGCCGCGGCCCAAGGCATTCGCACGATAATCGCAACGCCTCACCATCGAAGAGCGCCCTATAATAATCCGCCCGAGAAGATCCGCGAGCTTGTCAGGCGTTTCAACCGAATGGTCGAGCAGGAGAAGCTAGCCGTTACCGTTGTGGAAGGGCAGGAATTCCATTGGGAGGGCAATGCGCCGTGGCAGCGCGCGGTGGAAGGGCTGCAGACGTTGGGCTCGACCGGATATGCGCTGCTGGAGTTTCCTCACCGAAGAACGCCAGCCTCAATCAAGGAGGATCTGGCCACCTTCCGGGCAAGGGGACTGCGGGTCGTCATTGCCCATCCGGAGAGGCATCTTCCTTTTATCCGCGAACCGCATAAGCTGTATGCCTTGTTGCGCGAAGGCGCATATGCGCAGCTTACGGCTTCCTCCTTGACGGGTCATCACGGGAAAGCCGTACAGCAGGTCGCCTGGACGATGGCGAGAAACGGCTGGATTCATTTGCTGGCCTCGGACGCACATGACCTCGTGTACCGGCCGAACAGGCTGGGGGCCGCCTATGCGCTGGCGGCCGGCGAATTGGGGGATCGGCTGCCGGAGCTTTGGCAGCGGAATGCGGAGCGGCTCATTCAGGACGAGGAACTGCATAGAGAGGAGTTCGTTACTCGCAGAGCCGGCGTACGCTGGTGGAATATTCGTTTACCCTAGTGCATCGCATAGGACGCCTTCGACGGCCGCGCTTTCATTGGCGCGCTGCCGTCGAAGGCGTCTTTTTTATGATGAGCGGGGGAGGAAAGACAAACCGTAAAAATTAGGAAATTTATATTGACATGATACAATTAGTATCGTATTTTTAAGAAACGAAGGTTACGAATTGTATCATAAGTTAGAGGAGGATTGGTCATGACAAGCGCAACAATGATGAAACGCCGTGCCATTATTACGATCGATAATCCTGCTTCCGTTCATGCGGAAGCCTACCGGACGCTGCGGACGAACGTCCAATGGTCATCCGTCGAAAATCCGTTGCAGACGCTGCTGGTGACTTCCGCCGAACAGGGGGCCGGCAAATCGACGACGGCGGTGAATCTGGCCGCCGCTTTTGCGTTAATGGGCAAAAAAACGGTAATCGTCGACGCCGATATGCGCAGGCCGGCACAGCATTGTTATTTTAACAAAACGAACCGGACGGGGCTCTCGAACCTGCTGAAGGGGCAGTTCACGCTGAGCCAGACGATTCAGGAAACCCACATCGAAGGCTTAAGCTTGCTGCCTTCCGGCACGATTCCCCACAATCCCGCGGAATTGCTGGCCGGGCAGCGAATGGACGAGCTTCTCGCCGAGCTCAAGCAGCAATATGAGTTCGTGCTGCTCGATACGACGCCGGTGCTGGCCGTTACGGATGCGCAAGTGCTCGGTGCGAAGGTCGACGGGGTGCTGTTTGTCCTTCAATGCCGTTCCACGAAACGAGAATCAGCGAGAAAGGCGATCGCCCAACTGGAATACATGCACTCCAACGTGATCGGCACCGTGCTGAATCGAACGAAGAAAAAGAAGGCGGCGTACCGTTACGAACTGTAGAAGTCCTTCAAATTGCTCACCTAAAATTAAGCTTGACATGATACAAAATGTAGCATAAATTAAAAGG
Source organism: Cohnella sp. LGH (assembly GCF_017671885.1). Lineage (NCBI taxonomy): Bacteria > Bacillati > Bacillota > Bacilli > Caryophanales > Paenibacillaceae > Cohnella > Cohnella sp. LGH. The sequence continues at coordinate 6,609,978 of NZ_CP072117.1, read as the reverse complement.
TGTAACGATACAATTTGTTTCATCAAAAGGCGATCGGAGGCTGATTATGGAGCCGGATATGAAAGAATATGTGAAACTTCTGTTGAAAAGAGGGTGGCTGATTGGCGGGATCGTCCTCTTATGCTGCGGAGCTACTGCGGTTTACGATCGTCTTTTTGCAAGCCCGGTCTACGAAGCGAGCATCAAGCTGATCGTGAACACCGCCAATCAAGTCGACGGCCTGATGCGTCCCGATTCCAATCTGATTACCTCAAATATTATGATGATCGACACGTACAAGGAAATCATCGCAACCCCGGTCATTATGCAGAAGGTCGCGGCCAAGCATCCCGAGTTCAATCTGACGGCCGACGAGTTGATTCGCAAGACGCGGGTGCAATCCTCTTCGAACTCGCAGGTCATGAGCGTCGCATACCGCGACGAATCGCCGACACGTGCGGTTGCGCTGGCGAACGAAATCGGGCTGGTTTTCCGGGACGAGATTCCTCAGATTATGAACGTAGACAACGTTACGATTTTGAGCGAGTCGAAGAGCCCCTCCGAGCTAGAATCGATTTCGATGGGATTGACCTTTAAGCTTGCCCTGGCCTTTATTTTATCGTTGATTGCGTCCGTGTCGGTCGTATTCCTGAAGGAGTATATGGACGATACGCTCAAGGACGAGAAGGATGTCAGAGTTTACTTGGATAAGTCGACGCTTGCCGAGATTTCCAGAATCAAGAGATCGGAGCTTGGCAAGACGGACGGATCGGCGTCGAAAGCCGCCGCTCTTTCCGGAGACCCGCTCGCCATACGCTTCAAGCAGCAACTTTAACCGTCGTCCCGCTGCGGACGCGGGAACACTCCCCGACCCGCTCGGGGCGGCCAAGTCTGATCAGCCGTTATCCTCTCAGGCACTCGGTCAAGCTGTGGGCGGCTTCCCGCCTTAGACGTGAATCGTCGAGGGTTTGACGTGAGGAGGGGTTGGATGCCCCACTAAATTACACAATTGAAGCAGTTCAAATAGAAGGATCAGGAGCGGCTTTTTGAACGTTCCGATAATCGGCGCGCAGTTGCGCCCCTTTTGTGAAAGGCTCCCTGGGCGGCTCCATCAAGAAGCCGCTCTTGATCTTTTTATCCGATTAACATGTGAAAAGGCGGGGTTGACGTTGAGAAAGTGGAAAAGAGTGAAGAAGGCGATTATTCCGGCGGCAGGTCTTGGCACGCGCTTTTTGCCGGCGACTAAGGCGATGCCGAAGGAAATGCTTCCGATCATAGACAAGCCGACGATTCAATATATCGTCGAGGAGGCTGTGCAGTCGGGAATCGAAGAAATCCTTATCGTGACCGGCAAAGGAAAGCGTGCCATCGAGGATCATTTCGACAGCCATTTCGAGCTTGAGCATACGCTCTACGAGAAAAACAAGCTTCAGCTTCTGGAGGAGGTTCAGAGGTCCTCCAATCTGGTAGACATTCATTATATTCGCCAAAGAATGCCTCTGGGTCTCGGACATGCGGTCTGGTGCGCCCGCAAATTCATCGGGAACGAGCCGTTCGCGGTGCTGTTGGGCGACGATATCGTTCAGGCGAATACGCCCTGTCTGCAGCAAATGATGGAGCAATTTCAACTGACGCAGAAATCGATCGTCGGCGTTCAGCCCGTCCCGTACGAGGAGACGCACAGATACGGCATCGTCGTACCGGAGCAGGACGAGGATGGATTATCCCTCGTGTCCGAGATTTACGAGAAGCCGCCGCGGGGAACCGTCGCTTCCAATCTGGCCGTGCTCGGCCGCTATATTTTAACGCCGGACATCTTTACGCTGCTCGACGAGCACATCGTCGGCACCGGGGGAGAGATTCAATTAACCGACGCCATTCAGCGGCTGTCGAAGCTGGATCAGGTGTACGCCTATCAATTCCAAGGCCGGCGGTACGATGTGGGCGAGAAGCTCGGCTTTATTTTAACGACGCTCGACTTCGCCTTACGCAATGAAGAACTGAAGTACCCGGTTTTGAAGGAAATGGAGAAGCTGCTGCAAGCCGCTCAATCCTATCGATTATAATACGGGCCCCCGAGGATGAAATGACGATGCCAAATTCCAAAGAAGCCAATATGAAAATCGCTTCGACCTCTTATGCTCCTTACTCGCCCTACACGCTCAGTCAAAACTCGCTCCTACAGAATACGCTCAATCCGAATACACCCAGTCCGGCTCGCGCCGGCCGCTCCGCATACGACCGGGCCAAACGGATGCTCGATCTCGTCCTGACCTCGGCCGCGCTGCCTCCTCTGGCTCCCTTTCTGCTGCTGATCGCGCTCGCGGTCAAGCTGGAGGAGCCGTCCAGTCCGGCGCTGTACACGCAGACCCGGCTCGGCAAGGACGGCAAGCCGTTTCGGATCTACAAATTCAGATCCATGGTCGGCGACGCAGAGAAGCAATTGGAGCGGATCAAGCATTTGAACGAAATGGAAGGCGCCGTGTTCAAAATCAAGAACGATCCGCGAATTACAAGGGTTGGCCGCTTCCTGCGCAAAACGAGCCTGGATGAGCTGCCGCAGCTGTTTAACGTCGTCCGGGGAGAAATGAGCCTTGTCGGGCCGCGCCCCCCGTTGCCGGAGGAAGTGGAGCGGTACAGCGGCTACGAACTTCTTCGTCTGCAGGTCAAGCCGGGGTGTACCGGGCTATGGCAGGTGAGCGGAAGGAATCGTCTCCATTTTACGGAGATGGTGGAGATGGATTTGGATTACATCGAACGCCGTTCGGTCTGGCTGGACATCAAGCTGATCGCCAGAACAGTAGTCGTTATGTTCAAGGCGAAGGACGCTTACTAGGGCGTGTCTGCAAACCCGCTCGGGAGCGTCTCCCCTGCTTCGTCACTTTTGCTTGACGTACCCCCGGTACGCCTTCACGAAAGTTCCTTGCATAGAACGAAAATTCGGCAAAATCTGCTGCCCTCGAAGGATGCAGACACGCCCTAGGAGGTTGCGCAATGGATCGAGACGCCAAAATATTCGTAGCTGGGCACCGGGGCCTGGTCGGGTCCGCCATCGAACGGAATTTGCTGGCCAGAGGCTTTCGTCAGATCGTGACGCGAACGCGAAGCCAGCTTGATCTGAGAGACGGTCTGGCGGTATTGGAGTTTTTCCGGCAGGAGCAGTTCGATTACGTGTTTCTGGCGGCGGCCAAGGTGGGCGGCATTGTGGCGAATCGGGACATGCCGGGAGAGTTTATTCGCGACAATCTGTTCATTCAGATGAGCGTCATCGACGCGGCTTATCGGACATCTGTGAAAAAGCTGCTGTTTCTCGGAAGCAGCTGTATCTATCCGAAGCTGGCCCCGCAGCCGCTGAAAGAGGAATATTTGCTGACGGGCGAACTGGAGCCGACGAACGAGGCGTACGCCGTTGCCAAAATTGCCGGAATCAAAATGTGCCAGGCCTACAACCGCCAATTCGGCACGACCTTCATCTCGGCGATGCCGACTAATTTGTACGGTCCGCGCGACAATTTCGACCCGCAGACCTCGCATGTGCTGCCCGCCCTGATTCGTAAAATGCACGAAGCCAAGGAGAATGGCTCCCCGTTCGTTGAGGTTTGGGGCTCCGGCCGGCCCAGGCGCGAATTTCTGCATGCCGACGATCTGGCGGACGCTTGCGCGCACCTGATGGAAGTGTACGAGGAGGGCGACATCGTCAACATCGGCACGGGCGAGGATTTGACGATCCTGGAGCTGGCGGAGCTCGTACGGGCTGCGGTCGGTTATGCGGGCGCGCTGCGATTTAACCCCGATCTGCCCGATGGGACGCCGCGCAAGCTGCTGGATTGCTCGAAGATGGAGCGGCTGGGCTGGCAGGCGAAAATACCGCTGCAGGCCGGCATTGCAAGCACCTATCGGTGGTTCCTGAAAAATATCGCCGCCAAGTCGGAAGAAAGAAGGATTCTATTGTGAAGAGAGCGCTTATAACGGGCATTACCGGTCAAGACGGATCTTATTTGGCGGAGCTGCTGCTGGAGAAGGGCTACCGTGTCTACGGGCTGAGAAGAAGAACGAGCACGCCCAATCATGCGAATATCGAGCATCTGCTGGACGATATCGAACTGCTCGAAGGGGATTTGACGGATTTGAGCTCGCTCATCCGCGCCGTCCGCGTCTCCGATCCGGACGAGGTCTACAACCTGGCCGCGCAGTCCTATGTCGGCACCTCGTGGCCGCAGCCGCTGTTAACGAGCGACTTGACGGCGCTCGGAGCGACCAATCTGCTCGAAGCGGTCCGGCTAACGAAGCCGGAGGTCCGTTATTATCAAGCGTCGAGCAGCGAAATGTTCGGCAAGGTCGTGGAGTGCCCGCAGCGGGAGACGACTCCCTTCTATCCGAGAAGCCCGTACGGCGTATCGAAGTTGTACGCGCATTGGATGACGGTGAATTACCGCGAAAGCTACGATATGTTCGCTTGCTCGGGCATTTTGTTTAATCACGAATCGCCGCGCCGCGGCATCGAGTTCGTTACCCGCAAGGTAACCGACGCGGTAGCCCGGATCGCCGGCGGACTGCAGTCCGAGCTAAAGATGGGCAATCTGGATGCGGTGAGAGATTGGGGCTACGCGGGAGATTACGTAGAGGCGATGTGGATGATGCTGCAGCAGGAGACGCCGGAGGATTACGTCATCGCCACGGGCGAGACGCATTCCGTCCGCGAGCTTCTGGAGATCGCCTTCAAGTACGTCGGGCTCGATTACCGCGATTTCGTCGTACAGGATAAGTCGCTTTGCCGGCCGGCCGAGGTGGATCTTTTGCTGGGCGACTGCGCCAAAGCGAGAGCGAAGCTGGGCTGGAGGCCCAAGGTCGATTTCGAGGGCTTGATCGCGATGATGGTCGAAGCCGATCTGGAAAGAGTTCAATTCATTCAATCGAAGGGATACCGACGCTATGAAAATCGCGTTTATGATTACTTCCCTGCAGTACGGGGGGGCTGAGAAAATCGTTCTCGACCTGATCGGCCGATTTCGCGGCTTGTCCATCGAATGCTGGCTGATCGCGCTCTACGAATCGAGAGACCGCGTTAAGCGCGACCAGCTTGCCGAGGCGCTTGAGCGCGAAGGCATCCGGCTGGTCGAATTGAACAAGCGGCCCGGAGAAGGGACTTTCCGGTCGATGCTCCGGCTGAAGCGGGTGCTTCGCGATATCTCTCCCGACGTCGTGAACGCCCATGGCCCGGTTCCGAACATGTATGCCGGAATCGCCAATCTTTGGGGACGCAAGGTTTCGACGATTACGACGGTACACAACGGTACGGACGATTGGCCCGACTGGAAGAGCAAAATGCTGGAGCGAACGAGCCTGCTCGGAGTGAACAGAGTCGTCTGCGTGGCCCAGCACGTCGCGGAGGCGTACCGCCTGAAATATCCGCAATCGACCGCCAAAACCGCCATCATCGAAAACGGCATCGATCCGCAGCGGTATGCGCCGCCGTCTCCCGCCGAGAGAGCCCGCCAAGGAAACTTCCACCGATCCGAACAAGTACGAGCTGAAGCTTCTCCCCACACCGGGATTCAGCGACATTAACACAACCGCCGTAGACAGTCCGCCGATCATAATAATCGCGACGGACACATCGGAGTACGATCGGTACGAACGACGAACATTTTCCGCCACAATCGCCCCGATCACCGCAACTACAAAGCCGGCCAGCGCCGGACTGCCCCGCGCCAACGCTCCCGCAGTCACCCCCGCCAACGACACATGCGACAGCATATCCGCCATTAGCGCCTGCCCTCTCAGCATCAGATAAACGCCCAGCACCGACGCAATCATCGCGATCGCCCCTCCGGCCAGAAACGCCCTCTGCATGAAGTCGTAGTGAAGCATCTTTTCCTACACCTCTTGTTATTTAATCGTAATAATTACGATTTTGGTCGAAAGGGAAACCGGACTTGTGGTCCGGCTTTGTCCTCTTTTAATCGTAATAATTACTATTAGAGGTTAACAGGGAGAGATTTTTTTGTCAACCCTCCTTATTTAGTCAGGCTTGCTTTTTGGGTTGTTGAGTTATATCCCACTTTTGCACCAAAAAAATCTCCAGCCTTACGCACCTCAACGAATGATTTTCCGTCTTTGACAAAGCCTTGAACCGTCTCACTCGTATTCGTCTTTGTATCAATCAAATCAATCTCAATTGGCGAGTATCTCGACTCCATTTTTGCACCGTCATCCTTATTAGGCTCTTCCGATTGCTTGTTCAAATAAACAAGAATAGCATGATGCACAACGCGCTCACTTGCCCCAGTGTTGAGTTTCTGGTTAAGTCCACCTGTTTGATCTGCTAAGATTGTGGAACCTCCGCCATCAAAGTTCAAAGCGTTCAGACAACCTTTTGATTGAGCAAATAAAGCCATCTCCTCTAGAGTTAAGCCCTGATCGCTAGTCGTCCTCCCATCACCAATAAACAACCACAAATCGCCTTTTACGTCGATTCCGATAAAAGTTCTTTGACATCGAGATTTACCAATATCATCTTGAACTTCTTGAGCTACACGATATTTTTCATAAACTAAAACACCGTTCTCAACTAACAACGGTGCTCCTTGAACAAGAAGTTCTTGTTTGTCGTTCTTATTTAGTTTACCGATAGTTGGCTTACCGTTTACAACTGCGAATTCATGCCATTTAAGTGTTTTTCCTGTTGCACTTGAAATAGCATTATCATGATCCTTACTGTCTCCAAGAGGAAGATTATTATAAAAATAAGGTCCATTAAACCCATAATCTGCTCCATGCTTCTTGACAAGCTCACTAACCTTTTTACCTTTCTCATGAATAAAGCGATACTCCACTTTTCCTATTTCAAACTTTATAATCCTTACATCAGTCGCTTTAGTTTTATAATCTCCATCGCAACGAATTAGTTTCCCGTTTGAAGCATATATACGCTCTTTGTATATCTTATTGTAGACATAAGTCATAGCTGAATCTTCTCTCTCCAAATTATTATCTTTATATTTAATGATCTCTGGAATAAAAAACTTCTGCGCATCAAGTACAGTATTTCCTCCAAAGAAAGCAGTCCCTGGACAAGTTTTTGCAGCAGAACCTTGAAGCCTATCACCTGTTCTTAGGTTATAAATCTTACTCCCACTTGCACTCCACCAGTGGTGATATACAACATGCTCTGTATCTATTGGCAGCTTAAATCGCTCACAGAGAATCGCGTTTAAAAACAAGATAATATCTCGTTGAGCTTCAGTCATTTTATCTCCACCGATATCAAAATAACCTAGATGCTCCATGCAGATTCCATTGCTGTTTGCACCTGTTATCCCTGCTGGAACGATATTCAGAGTACGATCAAGAGAAACACCTATGGTTCCATCTGGAAAGGTCGTGAATTGCTGCGCAGTCGCTGAGAAATTTCTGTCATTGATATGAAAGTTTCGCATGCCCTCAAGTTTCTCAAAATGATTTGATCCATTGAAATGAGCATAGCTGGGAGATGCAGTATGGTGATTTTGTATTAACGATATCTTCCGTGACACATTCTGTTTAAACAACCACTCACGAAATTCAATCTTAGAACTAAATAGTAAAAAGTTCCCTTTTGACTTCATCTTTTGTCTCCTTTCTAATAGAATAAAAAAGGACGGCATCCAACATTCTCGCGAGGATTGTTATACCGTCTCTTTATTTTCTTCTTTGATATTAGATTCTTCACTTTTTACTTGCAGAACCGTAATGACTTTCCGTAGAATTCCAGGAACCTTGATCCCAATACGTCCGTAGTTCTCCAAACTTGATACTAGTTCGTTAGCAAGCCAAAAATAGATAACGCCACTCATCACATAGTTTGTTCCAAGAGCAATATCGATCCGATGTGCCATAAACACCATCAATAGAATTAACCCTTTCTTAAACAAACCCCAAAAGCCGATTGTGCTCTTCAATCCTTTTCTTTCTTTAAGACTCGCAGCGCAGCCCGTAATGTAGTCAACTGCAAAAAAGACAAACAAAAGTTCCAAATTACCACTCCATCCACCAAAGGCATAGGTAATAATAGCTCCGAAAAGGCCTGACAGCGTATAGAGCCATGTCCAATCCCTGTTTGCCAAAAACTTAAATGAAAAATCGTACATCCTATGCACCAACCTTTTTTAAAATAGAAAGAGAGCGAGTGGAAAATCTCGCTCTCTTTTAGAAATTTAGTCGGGGTGCATAGTGATGTGCACCCCGACTATTTACTTCACTAGAACTTGTACCATGTTTTCAGCCACACGTTTCATGACACGGTAGCCACTAGTCGAAGCTGTAGCTACTCCGTCATCACCGGACTTGCAGTAGCCGTTTACTTGGCATGTCCCATCGTCACGAACGAGTAGTTTACCCACCATACCGATTGGAGCCCATTCCTTACGCTTTTCACGGGAAACGTACTCTTCCTCAGGATTCCAGTCGGGGTTGTACACTGGTTGAATCTCAATGCGCTCTGCTGAGACTTGTTCACCATCTTCCCCATATACAGGGGGAACTATAACCTCATGGTACTGGATGCGACCCCACTCATCTGTCACATACTTCTCTTTCCAGTCGTCAGCATAGCTGTCTCCAACTATAGATGGTGTGGCAGATACTACTCCTAATATGAAGTCGTCGCTAGTTGTGGCTGTACGTATTAGGTCGCCGTCGAGCGCTACAAAGCGACCAACACGATCTTCAGCATCAGGGTTGCCATCCAGCCATTCAAAATACTCTGCGTAATCAGCCCCTGTAGAATTGAATGCACTTAGACCAAAGACTGCCCCATTAAATGTAACGCGGAAGGCGTTACCTTTGGTAGCTGAATTCGAACCGTTACCAATAACAAAGGCATCAGCGGTCGGGCTATAGGACGTTTGCGTCCCACTCATAGTTTTGTTAAACTGGCCCATAGCGTGTGATGCAAAGACTGAAGCTACAGTACCGTTACCTTCTGCATGGGCACTATCCGCAGTTGCCTGTGTACTGATACCCTCGGCATGAGAGGCTTTTCCTGATGCTGTTGTAACCGAGCCCTCAGCATGAGAGGATTCTCCTGATGCCTGTGTACTGCTACCTTCGGCATGAGAGGCTTTTCCTGATGCTAATACGCTGTTACCCTCAGCATGAGAGTAATCACCCAGAGCTGTCGTTTGCACTCCCTCTGCGTGGGAGGATACGCCCCTAGCATATGTGCGCTCCCCCTCCGCATGAGAGTAATCACCCAGAGCTGACGTATTGTTACCCTCGGAGTGGGAAGCCGTACCCAGAGCCTTAGTTAATTGCCCTTCAGCGTGAGCACACCCGGATGCTGCTATAGCAGCGGTACTTTCTCCTTCTGCATGGGTGTATCTACCAATGGCTCTAGTCAGATATCCTTCTGCATGGGCAGCATTACCAGCAGCTAATGTCCTGTAACCCTCTGCGTGGGCTCGACCAGCATTAGAGCCTAGCTTGACCACATATCCATTGCCGAAGTCTACCCAGCCGTCTTGTCGGACTGTGCCATCATACTCAGCAAGGACTAGCTTGTCGCCTCCGATCTTAGTATAGACGGTCATGTGTTTATAGTTGGTGCCATCCGCGGTCACTAGGAATACAGGCTCATATGATTGGTACGGGCTGTTGGATTCAATGGTGATCTGTGCCATCATATTTCCGTCCGCACCAAAAGACAGAATTTTGTGACCTAACACACCATCATGGGCTATAGTCTGCTCTCCCTCTGTGTGTGAGTTAATCGATGTAGCCCTAGTGTTTAAACCCTCAGCGTGGGCATTAGCAGCACGCCCGACATTACCAGTGCCTTCTATAGATGCTGTAAGAGCATTTTTATAAGGCATAATTGCTTCACTATAGTTGACAAAATGTTCAGCAGTCAGCGTCCTAAGTATACCACTGGGTGCTTCCAGTCTGCGCAGTACGGAAGAGTCTCTCACGTCATAGGTGACGTTCGTTGCAGACACAATACCTTGACTCACAGTAAGCTGAGACCCAGTGGATACCAACACAGTAATGTTACCCGCAGATGCTGTAGCATCCATGTAAACATTGGACTTGTTCCTAACCTGTAAGACAGGATTCATTATAGACCCAGACAAGCCTAGTGTTAACATCTCTAGGTGTACTAACTCTGAGTAGTCAATGATCCCCTGTTTCAGGGAACTTATCTTGTTAACCTTCACGTTTTGACAGCCTTCAAGGATAATTCTTGAGTAATTGACGTATACCTGAGACTCCACTGACAAATTACTACTGTTAGTGACCCTCACTACACCACCCGTTGTCTCCCAATCATTGACCTTAATGTAGCCTTTTCCGTGGCAGTTGTCCACGTCCACATGAGTAGTGACCTTGACAAGCCCAGTGACAGGCGCCAAGTTGTATGAACCTACAATATTCCTCAATACTATTCTGTCTATGTTAACCGTATCGTTGTTGCCAAACGTGTTGTTGGACAAGTATACATCCATACCATTCTGTAGGATCAGGTTTGACAGCTCCAGCACAGGAATATTACCAGGCCCACCAATGTCTATGATCAGTTTAGGCTTAACAATGACAGAGCCCTTATCAATACCTAGGACTCTTTTGAGTGCCCCAAACGTCTTCACCGCAGTCCTAGGTGTTAGGCCGTTATTGGTGTCGCTGCCTGTGCTTAGGTCTAAATAGAATCTGACATACCCGTTCCCGGCATCATCCTCTATGACTTTAACTACACCAGTACTAGAGGACACAACAGCACCTACACTTTGCGTAATAGCAACCCTATTATTGCTGGCAGAGGAGTCCACCGCCAAAAATACACCGTCTCCGTGGGTAATGGAAGTCCAGCTATTTGAGCTAATATTCCCCATGTCATCGGTAAGGTATTGCAAAACCTCCCAGTTGTAGCCATCACGTGACACCATGACGGGCATACCAAAATCGCTTTCACGGGCAACGGCTACGAATCTTCCATTATCGTAGGTTATGGATGACCATGCTGCATACTGGATGTAAGAGTTGACTGTGTTAGCAGACACCCATGAGATACCATCCGAGGACACCATGATACGTTGGAAACCGCTGCTAGATACGGCCACGTATAGCCCACCACCATAGGTAACAGCTTCCCAAGCACTGTCAACATAGGCCATAGCAGACTGCCAGGTAGCACCTCCATCTTTAGAGTAAGCCACCTGATCGCCATACGTGCTAGTCTTAGCCACGGCTAGGAACGTTTCTGTATCTGGGTTATAGGTTACTGATGACCACTCGTTTAGGTTAGGCATCTCTCGTAACGTCCAAGTCTTAGCGTCTGGGGAAGTCATAGCGCCCCCATCAGCGGATACAGCCACGAACCAGTGGTTACGCTGCCCAAAGTTAGGCAGGGTGTAAGCACCGGAAACCACGGAAGACCATTCCCATGTATCAACGGCATGAGTTGTCCAAGTGTTGCCTCCATCCACTGACCTCATAACCCTATCATCAATTCCCTCTGATGACACGGCTACAAACACTGGTTCACCACCATATACTGGGGAGGTATATCCAAAGCATATAGATGACCAACGATTGTTAGATGTTGTAGTTTTGGTGACCCAAGTCTTACCCTTGTCATTGGACATCATAATCCTGTGCCCAGGGCCGGACTTAGCTACAGCCACGAATCTTCCTAAACCATATGCAACAGATGACCACACGTTGGCAACAGGACTGTTTTTTAGTTCCCACTTCTCCAGAGGGAACCCAGCCTTCGAGGATAGACCTTGCTCTATAGATGACTGTATGCTGCCCAAGGATCTACCTTTCCAGTCTGTGAAGTCCCCAGTTATTTTTGTATTACCGAACTGATCTACTTCCATAGCATTTATACGGTTTGCTGGATCACCGCCGCCTATCTCAAATAGGTTACTTGGATCGTTATAGTTGTATCTACCTATGACGGTCTGGTACTCTCCACCAGCTATAGTATCCCTACCACCCGCATATGAACCTGTTCCGGAAGCCTCAGTTCCTACACCGCTTGCATGGGAAGCCATACCAGTGGCATATGTGTCCATGCCCTCTGCATGGGAGTATGCCCCTTGGGCAACGGAGCTAGAACCCTCAGCATGGGATGCGTCACCAAATGCCTTAGTGTTGACACCCTCAGCATGGGCATATTTACGCGCACGGCTATTTCGGCCCTCTGCATGGGAACTATCTCCTTCAGCGGCGGTAAAAGACCCTTCAGCATGGGAGTTATTGCCCGTAGCCTCTGTAGAGTCCCCTTCCCTTACCGACCCAATGAAGGTAGGGTTGGTTAATTTGTTGTCCGTATAGGTTTTGGCGTTGGTTTCTGCCTCATTCCATGCAGCCTTCTCAGCATCCGTTACATCCATGTTACCTTTATCAGGGACGTTCCCACTCACCAACAGATTGATTACATTATCGAAGTTAAAAGGAATTTCGCCTGTAAATCCTCCGATCATGTTGTTATCTTGGATGGTTACATGCTTAACATTTTTAATGTTGACAGCATATCGTGGAACTCTACCATCAAAACTTACAAGGTGATTTCCTGAGATGAGTAGCCCTTCACCATTTAAGGATACTTTCCCTTCCATATGAATAAGGTCATAGGTATTATTTGTTTCACGAGACGAAGTTCTAATAATATTACCTACGAAGCTAATGTTCTTAAATGCATCTTCGAAGTTTAGTTCAGGTGAGTACAACGCATGTTTTCCAGCATTCTCTAAGATATTTTCAGCGAATACGATTGTATTTCCACCTTCTAAATACACGTTGTACTCAGGCCTACCATTGAAGTGATTGTTTATTATCCTAAGTGGGCCACCTTGGATAAGCATATTGCAATAGTCTGAACCGACATTATTACCTTCGCACCAAGAATCTGTGCTACGCCAACTCCATTTGATGCCGATATAAGCATCCTCAATTTGATTATTTTTAATTTTATTCAGATAACCTAAACCATCATATATGCTTGCGTCATCATTGATCCGCATTGCAATTTTAGAACAGTTCTTGATGCGTACATACTCAATAACTGATGTATCGAAATGTCCGTTAATGCCTGAACCGCTACTACTAAACGTATTATTCTGTTTGTTACAATCAATTAGAAGGTGACGAATATTACTCTCATAAGCAAGTCCTTCTGTTTGGATCGCATCAATATCAGTATTGTCCGCAATTTTTAGCTTTGTTCTCCAACCGATTCCGTATAAATTGATATGTTGTTTGGTGACAATCGGAACATTTAAAAGAAAATCACCAGCCGGGATGAAAACGTTGAAAATTGAATTATTATAAGCATATGTGATTGCATCATTAATCGCTTGTGAACTAGAAGTATTTCCAGTTGGATCAGCACCATAATCTAGTACGTTTACTTCTGTTCGTGTTCCAATAGTATTCCATACTGCTTTCTCCGCATCGCTTACAAACCTATTATCAGTATCTTGAATAATAATGGATGCAGGATGGTTTTCAGGATGAACATAATTATTCGCCCCTGCTTCAATTCCATCCAATTTGGTTTGATCTTCGGCAGAAATAAATCCAGCGGCAGATTGCGATGCAAGGGCGTGTGCATCTCCACCAGAACCAATATGGTTTGAAGGCACAGCATCGGTAATACCATAACCTGCTAAAGTCGTAGGCTTACCGCTCAGATTCTCCCAAGAGACATCTTCGATGACAGGCAACTGTTCAGGAAAGACCTTCCCGTCACTTCCAAGACCAGCGTAGCCTCCGGGTTGATTTTTGTTTTCGATATTCTCAGGCGTAAAGCCCAAAGCGTCTTGCTTGCCGCTCCATTCGGCTTTTAACACAGGAGAAATCGAAAGATCGGCATTCGTGGTTGGATTGATAACGACAAGATCGTTGTTTGTAGATAGGATTTCCGATAAACTACCTGCGCCATCTACGCCACGACGAGCAAACAAGTCCCAGTACATCGTATTTGTCGGTGCATGGCCTGTGGATTCCAAAATGTTGATATAGGAGGAGCCGTTAAACTCCACGATGTCCCTTGGTATATAAGCCGTAGTCGCTTGATACGCTCCGCGCCATTTTACATCGTCACCCTTTTCTCCCTTATCACCTTTGTCACCCTTGTCGCCCTTTTCCCCTTGGATGCCTTGCTCTCCTCGGTCGCCTTGATCCCCCTTATCGCCTTTCTCGCCTTGAATACCTTGGATTCCCTGTTCCCCTTGAAGTCCGGTATCCCCTTTGTCACCTTTATCGCCCTTATCTCCCTTTTCACCGGTTAGACCTTGGATTCCCTGCTCTCCTTGGAGGCCAGTATCTCCTCTATCGCCCTTATCTCCCTGATCGCCTTTTTCTCCGGTTAGACCTTGGATTCCTTGCTCTCCTTGGTCGCCTTTGTCTCCCTTTTCGCCTTGGTCTCCCTTGGGTCCTTGTTCCCCTTTATCTCCTTTCTCGCCTTGAATACCTTGTTCCCCCGTGTCTCCTTTATCGCCCCTTTCCCCCTGAATACCTTGGACGCCTTGCTGCGCAACCACGCCCCAGTAGACGGGCTCCAGATCAGGCTTCTTGTTTACGGAATTTTGCAGGGCAATATAGGATGAGCCATTAAAATGAACTTGATTGTTAGCTTCATAGGATGCAGCAGGATTATATTCTCCCTTGAACGACCATGAATTTTTATGAGCTTCGCGGGCCAATTCATTTGCCTGTCTGATAATCTCGGCTTGCTGGATGAAGCTATTTGTTTCGTTGGCATCTTGAATAGCTTCATTAGCAGCTTGGATGGCAGTGTGGGCATCGTTCAGAGCTTGATCGATTTCCTCCAAATGACCAATCGCCGCTTCACCCTTCTCAATAACGTCCTCTAGAGTTTCAACGACGTCGTCGCCATTTCTTTTTGTCCAAATCCGTTTGCTGCTCACAAAATGATTCCCGCGACCAACATACCCAATCGTTACCGTTTTCCCCTCTTGTTCAGGCGCAAAAGTAACGATACCCTCGTTATAATCCACAATAAAGCCTGTTGACGGCAAGCCGGTCTCCGGCATTTCCTTACATTCGAAATATCCGGTAATCGTTACTCCGTTAAGACGAACTGGAATTTCAGCAAGGACAATGTGGTTATTGTTTACTTTTCCGGCCTCGGTAATTGGAATGTAAGGATCCTCAGACGTACCGGCTCTGTACTTGGTAATCGTGCTCAAATCATAATCAAATGATGGCATTGTAAACCCTCCTTAGGATAATAAAAAAAGAACTCTGCTGGAGTCCTCATCAAAGTTTTATTGAATTGCGTTCAAACAAGCGACCAGATCGTTGAAATCCTTGGCTGTGATTGTATCCCCAGCTTCTTTCGGACCAGGTAATCCCGAACTGTTCATAGATGCAATTGCATTTCGAACTTGAGTGAATTGCGCTGCTTTAGGCTGCTGTCCCTTCTCTGCTGAATTATAACTAAATGGGCCTAATCCTTTATAAGTGCGAAGCTCCAGAACTTTCGCAATTAACTTGTTCCATTCCTCTGCGGTAGCGTAAAAGCCAAGATTCGGATTTTTCACTTTGCCGGATATCCGGTCAAATGGAGGACTTAAACTGCAACCTGCATAAGTCCATTCAAAGGGTTCAGGTCTGTCAAACTGTACGGTATTCGACAAACTAATCCCGTATAAAGAGGTGCTGCTCACATCAAGTCTTGCCCGTGCTCTAAAATAGTATTGCTGTATCCCACTGTTTATGGTCCACGATACACTTCCGCCACTCATGGTTGTTGTCTTCGAATCTACCAGTGCGTTATTCGCTCTTAAATATCGGTCAACTATTAAAACAGAAAAGCTCCCGCTTACCTCAGCGAACGTAAAAGTTGCTGTTCCATTCGCATAATTACCCAATAACTTTGGGGTTTTAGGATTTGTCGTCGCGATGTTAGTACCAGAGTATCCCCCCCATGCCGAACCGTTATTTTTACTGGCTCTGACACGAAAGTCGTATTGCAGCCCCCATTGACCAAGAATAAGAGTCGTCGAAGTTGCAGTGGTAGTCCTCGATTGCCATACCTGATTCACTGTTGGTTTGAACTCAAGTTGATACTGATTCGCACCGGATATTGAACCCCATTGGATTACAAAACCTCCGTCAATTCGTTCCGTAACTATCGGAGCAGTTGGTATCGCAGTCAATGTCGTAGCCTGGCCAGCAGTGAAATCACTTCGACGGTTTCCGGCATGATCAAAAGCTTGAGTTCCAACTGTATACAATGTGCCTGCGGACAGACCGGATATCGTTGCTTGGCCGCTTGCCCCGTAAATCGTCGTATGGTAAGTGGATGGGGTCGATGTTTCCCCTAATTGATAGTAGACTCTATATCCCGCAACTCCCGATCCCGTATCCGTAGCGCCCTCAGCAAATATTGTAATACTTGTTTCTGTTATCGCCGTAATCGTGAACAGACCATTAGAACCAGGCGGTGTAGTATCAGTCGGCAATGGCATTGTCACCGTGCTAGAACCAACATTGGTATAACTCCCGCTGGCATTCTGGACAATTCCATACAATGTATACGTTTTTCCTCCCGAGAAAGCATTACCACCGCTTGTTGTTACGGATGGAGTAAAACTACTGCTTCCAGAACCGGTAGTAGTTTGCGTACTCAATATTACCGGAGGTGCAGTCGTAGTATTAGGCGCAGGCAATGTTGACAAGTAGGCGGCCTGATAATATTGCGAACGCCACGGATTGCTTAAACCCGAGATTGACCATGTGACCTCTTTATCGTTGGCAGGCGTACAGTTAAAAATGGCCACTAAACTCTCCTCCTTTTAAATTGAATTGAGTCCTTTATGCTGTTTTCCATATTTTACGTTCTCATCTATAATAAAAATCATCAGCCTTTATTGAGGAGATGATTGGAATGAAACAAACGTCAAAATATGCAATTGTATTCTTGGCAGGCGCTATTTTCGCAACTGCCGGTTCCGCTTATGGTACCGAAGCGATCAAGACTATTAGCGCTAAGCTCCGCCCCGATATTAAAGTTTCAGTCAATGGCAAGCAGTTAGACGCTTCTGCAATCTCTTACAACAACACAACCTACCTTCCATTAAGAAAAGCTGCCGAGGCTGTCGGTGGGAAGATTGAGTTAAACGGCAAGGATATTAATATAGTTACTGAACCAAAACCTGCAAGCCCCAGTAGCAATAATGGAAACTCTAGTTCAAACACAAATAACAATTCTACCGAAACCCCAACACTTGAAAGCAAAGTGTTGTATGAGTGGAGAGAAACCGCTACGTATATTCGTGAGGCAAAAGAAACCTTTGCTACACGACCAGTAATTGACGGTAATATTGTTATTGTCTACAAAGGAACTAATTTTATCACCAAGGATAATATTGATTATTACTACGATAGCAAAATTGATCGTACCTACTACACCGAAGATTTTCTGCTCCAATTTTTGGATAAAGACGACTTATGTCACTTAAACAAATTCCAAGTAAAGAAAAATGTAATTAGCCCCATTTAGCAACAATATTTTGTCGAACCCATGCTTGAGTTGCAACTGGGTCATCATTTACATACAAATCACCACCATTAATATTAACGCCATGCATCGCACTGAGATAGATCTGAGCATAACTGCTGTTATAACCAATAACCGCCATGCTTGTTCCTGTACGAAACCAAATGCTTTTACCAGTTTGGGTATCATTCGTTCCAACATACACATTATTTCCTACTGAAATGTCCGTTGTAATATTAATCTTGCCACCATCGATTGTCGCACCTTTTAGATTTCCCCCTTCGATGGTGGCAGTTGAGGTAATGTTTCCAGAAAATGAGCCGGAAACAAACGTGCCATTGTTAGCATATACGTTCCCATTGATATCAACGGAAAATCGACCGCTCCCAATGCTGATAGTTCCACTCATGATCGTAGGAGCCTGAATATATGATCCAGAGACAAGAGCGTTAGCCGCAATATTCCCGGAAGCCGTGAGATTGCCGGAGCTATCCACAATAAATTTATTATTGATATTCATGGTGCCACCAGTTAGATTAAATCTACTTGCGGTAACCGTCCCATTCAAATCCACCCGAAAAGGAGCACTAGCGAAAGCCGACGCCCCAACCCACAATCCTGTATTGCTGTCGGCTTTGACTACGGCACCGCCGCTACCGATGCTAAGAACGCCGCCGAACAGAGCGTTGCCGCTGCTATCCAGAGAGATCTGATCCGACCACACCGGAGCGCCCGTTGTTCCGGTGTTTTTCTGCACCTTGAACCCGTCATTCGGATTGATTAGCACTTTGGATTTGACCGTGGAATTGATCAGGTTAAGACTCATATCCGTTACCGTCATCCCATTGGCATTGATCTGAACCGATCCGCTGCTGTTGCTGATACTCAGATTCGTCCCGACCAGAATCTGTCCAACAAGCCGTTCAGCAAATACCCCGTTCGCATTAATCGCCGTCGACCAGGTGTTGCCTCCGTTGCGACTGATTGCCAGCAGCCCCTTCTACAAAATCAGAATGTCGTCTGGCGTGTTCGGATCGCTGACAATAACGCCTTTGCGATCGATCGTTACCATATTGTCCACAGAGGCTTGAATGCTTCTGGCCGTTGCATTCCATACACCGTTTAGAATCCGCTGGCTTCGGATTCTTAAGCGACCATGAACCTCACCCCAAACATTGCTAGAATAGAGTTCTTTAGGCTGGTTTCCATATTTTACGTTCTCATCTATAATAAAAATCATCAGCCTTTATTGAGGAGATGATTAGAATGAAACAAACGTCAAAATATGCAATTGTATTCTTAGCAGGCGCAATTTGTGCAACTGCTGGTTCTGCTTATGGAGCTGAAGCGATCAAAACTATTAGTGCGAAGCTTCGCCCCGATATTAAAGTTTCGGTCAATGGAAAGCAGCTAGATGCATCTGCAATATCTTACAACAACACAACCTACCTTCCATTAAGAAAAGCTGCCGAGGCTGTCGGTGGGAAGATTGAGTTGAGCGGCAAGGATATTAATATTGTCACTAATACCCCTTCTAATCAAATAGCCCTCCCACCTAGCAGCAATCCTGATGAAAAAATTACATCACAGCAGAATGGCTACTCTATTCTACGAGAGGGAGCTGAAAAAAACGGAATCTCCATCAGAGATATAAACTATAACTCCGAAACAAATACCCTTACTTTTACAAACACTGAATTTACCGTAATGGTACAAGACCACTATACACCTAATTGCGATGCCTACAGAGGTGATAAAAACTACGTGTATATACGTGACAGTTTATTGAAATCGATCAGTGAGTTTTACGAGAAAACGGATAAATAACTTCTGTTAAAGCTCTACTCTTATTTCATGCCCTTTTTTTAAGTACGTACCATTAAAGCATTCAACGATTACTCTTAATGGTACGTACTTAAAACCCTGATAAGAAATATATCCATTCCGAAGCGCCACAACATTGTTGAATAACACCGTACTCTCACCTATTTGAATCTTGTTATCTCTTGTTAACAAGGTTAAATATTCTGTTTGAAAATCGTAAGAAATTTCCCGTTTCGATATCATTAAAACTTCCGATAAAGTTTCTAAATTCACATAAACAATTCCGTCTGATTCAATTTGCATGTTATATAAGACATTTATTAATGAATTGTTTCTATAGATTATCAGACTAAGTTCAATCATCCTACCTACCCCCATTTAGAAATTACACCATGAACATTCCCCCAAAAATACCAATCTCCATCACAATTAATCTGTTTTTGGGGAGTTCCCAATCTAATGGCCGTGATGTCGTCATATATTCGAAACAATTCATAGGAATCATGATAAAAATACATATCTGAGTATCCAGAACTCATAGTAACTCGTGTTCCACTACTAGCCGTCTGAATTGAGCTTGCCGTAATCGTTGATCCAGTAACTGTACCGCTAAAAGTACCTGACCTTGCAACAAGTGAACCATTCATCCCAACTCTAAAGGGAGCATTTGCAAAAGTAGAATTCCCCAAATAAATGCCATTTTCATCAGCTTTAAATATGTTATTTCCACTACCAATAGCAATTGTGCCACCAAAAATACTGGGTGAATATATTTGACTCCCACTGATAAATGTTCCGCCAGTATATGTGCCATTTGCAATGGCTGAGGATATTGCGAGTGCGCTATACGCTGTCGATGCTGCATTTGTTGCAATGGGGTCACTATTTATATTTGCCCATTGAATGCTTCCGTTCGTCATCGTAATATTGCCAGTAATATTAGCACCAGTAGCTGTAATAACCCCATCACTATTAACGTTGAAGTTGCCCCAGCCAAGAAAGCCTCCTTTCAGTTCAACGTTGGTAGCGGTTATTTTTCCATTCAGATCCACCCGAAAAGGAGCATTAGCGAAAGCCGACGCCCCGACCCACAGACCAGTATTGCCGTCGGCTTTGACTACGGCACCGCCGCTACCGATGCTAAGAACACCGCCAAACAAGGCGTTGCCGCTGCTATCCAGAGAGATCTGATCCAACCACACCGGAGCGCCCGACGTTCCGGTGTTTTTTTGCACCTTAAGCCCGTCGTTCGGATTGATCAGTACTTTGGATTTGAACGTAGAGTTGACCACGCTCAGGCTCATATCCG
This sequence comes from Cohnella sp. LGH, assembly GCF_017671885.1. Taxonomy (NCBI): domain Bacteria; kingdom Bacillati; phylum Bacillota; class Bacilli; order Caryophanales; family Paenibacillaceae; genus Cohnella; species Cohnella sp. LGH. The sequence goes on along the minus strand of NZ_CP072117.1, from coordinate 6,589,357 downwards.
TCACCGTCATGCCGTTGGCATTGATGTTAACCGAGCCGCTGCTGTTGCTGATGCTCAAATCCGTACCGACTAGAATTTGCCCGACCAGTCGCTCGGCAAAGACGCCGTTCGCGTTAATCGCCGTTGACCAGGTGTTGCCTCCGTTGCGACTGATTGCCAGCAGCCCCTTCTGCAAAATCAGAATGTCGTCTGGCGTGTTCGGATCGCTGACGATAACGCCTTTGCGATCGATCGTTACCGTATTATCCACGGAAGCTTGAATGCTTCTGGCCGTTGCATCCCATACGCCTTTTAGAATCTGCTGAGCTTCGGACGCTTCCTCGGATGCTTGATTCCACAAGCCGCTGTTACTGATCACGTTCTGTGAAGCCGTTCGCGAATTATAGAGTTCTCTGAGAAAACGTTCCTCGTCGCTCAATAGCTCCCTAACATTGCTAATCACAACGCCGATATCGCCGGATTCAAAATCGTAGTTGAGCTCAATAATTTTGGCCTGTACATTCAGCCCGATGCCGGCATTTCGGATTGTCAACACATCTCCAAGTCGGAACTTGTCCCATTTGTCCTGTTCCTCAACAACCTCCAACAGGTTAACCATGTTGATTTCCACAACAAGCTTAGGCTGCTTGACCTTATCAAACTCTTTCACCAGCACCTCATACAGCTGCTCTGGCTTGGTAATGTTGGTGTTCTCATAAGTCCCCTCGATGATATACGGGTTCAATTCCTCAAGCTGTCCGACTGTAAAATTAGCACTTAAGGACAGCGCTTGCTGAAGCGTAGCAATCTGGACCTCTACATTGTCCATTCCGGTCTCGGCGCTGGCAATTTCGCTGTTTTTGACCGCAATCTGCAAATTCTTGGCGTTCTTCTGTGTAACCAGAGCGCTTGTACTTTGCTTGTTGTAGTTAGCATCAGCAATCTGATTCTCGATACTCGCCAGCTCATTTTTCAAATCATACAATTCATTGGTACGATCTGTTAAAGTATCTTGCAAGGCTTGCAGCGAACTAAGATACCCTTTATAGATGCCTCGCTTAGACTCCAGCAGCCCCCGATAATCCAGCAGAGCATGGCATAAACTATCGCTCATATAGTCGCTGTGCGCCAGCACATTTCTCTGATCATTCCTGGAAAAAGGGTACATGAAGTAAGAGACATCCAGCAAATAGTTACTCCCCGTCACGTTTACGCTTTGAATACCGATTCCATTGGCGCCGAACCCTTTGAACAATGTAAAAAACTCATCCGTGCTTTCGCTCTTGGTCGCGCTCTTGAGCAGGCTGCCGTACGCTACCTCCAGCCCTTTGTTCATCCCGTATTCGTCAAATTGAACCAGATTAATCGTTCGCTGTTCGGAATTGAAAGTCACAAGTGAGCCGAATGTAGACGCGACATCGAACACAACGTCCAGTGCGTTTGAGTCCGACACCGACAGGGAGCGGTACATGGTATCGAAGTCCGCATCGACTACTCCAAGCTTCCACAGGCTCGACTCCAATATCACAGACAAGATTTGCGTCACATTCTTGCTGGTGGCTTCGTATTTTCGCACATTTTTGTCGGCAAGCTCGTACGCAAGCCCGTAGCATTGAATGTCCTTTCGATCCATGTCCTCCATGATGTCGGAAGGAGCTTTGATCATAAACCATTCCGCTTCGGTTCCGTAAACGTATTTGATCAGATAGCGATTCTTCGTTTTCTTGATATTCGGATTGTCCAACTGTTTGTTCATACGAGCAATTCGATACGGCAGCGAAAAGTTCAACGTCGGAACGTTGCCAAGCTTCGTGTTCAGTTTAATGTTGTAGGCTTCGGGAAGCTCGCCGACTATCGTTCTGTTCGGAGTCGCCACATATAATCGCGGACGCTCCGGCTCTGTGTATTCGTTCGCATTCAGGATCATCGTCTGTCGCCTCCTTTACTGAAGTCTCTTAAACTGATATACGAACTTTAATCTGCAGCTTCCTTGAATGAGCAGCTTGTTATCGAAAATAGAAAGAATCAAATAATCTCCTCTTAACTTGTCGTAGCGATAAGTAAGCGGAAGATCTGTCTTGATGAGACGATTCTCGCAATCAATATCCACCGTCTCCTTGTCGACCAATTGCACCAAAGTCATTTCCGCATTGCCGTTAGACTGATTCCGAATCGTGACATCGCCACTGCCTACTTTGTAGATAGAGACGATTGGCTTGCATTCCGCATCTCCGATATTTTCAAGCTCTATAATTGTTCCGCCAACAGGATTATTAGAAAGATCAAATACCTGCTCATAGACAGGCGTATAGGCGTAAGCATCGCAGCACTCAAAATTCAGCCGAACATAGCCCTGCTTCAAAGAATTGTGAATCAGCTCGGGGCTATCTACACACAGACAGTAGTAGATTTTGTCCGGCTCTTCCGCAAACACCAGCGGCGCATAATATTTCGGAGACAGCAGCCATCTCGCCACTTCCCTGAGCTTGTCCTCGTTCTCCCATCCGGTTTTCCAGGCGAATGTCACCGTAAATTTGAGTTCTTCAAGCTCAATTTCCTGAAAATATCCCCGATCCCTTCCCCTGATCCGCTGCTTACGAATCGTTCTACTTGCGGCAAAAGGTTCACTCAACATGCCGGATTCCATATTGACGTTAACGATACCGAAATCGTCCGACCTTTGCCCATTAAAGGTAAAATAAATGCTTGATCGCATAGTCAATGTCAATTCACCTCCCTAAATCCGATTGCCTCTCTGAGATTGTGTCTTGATATGCTTAAACAGCGCCTTGGCTCCGGCTTCTCCGCCTTCCAGACGCTCGATTCGAATATCATATTCATAATGATTGGTATTTCCGGAGGTGCCTGCTCCCGACAGAAGAAATTTTGGAGCCATATTTAAGCCTTCGGCCACATTCGCAATCATCCGCTGGACAAATGGTATCGGATCTTTAATGACTGCCTCACCTTTTTTTAGGACGGAAAGAACCTCGTTGGACTTCAACATGCCCGTCCACCATTTATCGGTTGTTGTATTCTGAACTCCAACTTCTCCGCCCTCATGGAATTTTTTTAAGTTATTGAATTGAACAGGCGTCTTCACAGATTCTGTAAGCCTCGTCGTTATTGTTGCAGTTTTAGCATTAGGCGTGACCGGTAGTCGATAGGGAGACAAGTTTAGATTAGATATCCCCGCAATTTCATTTGCAATATTCTGAATTCTCTGTGCATCTGCCAGCTTTTCAACGAGATTCCGATCTATGCTTGCGCCGATTGCGTCCATATAGACCTGAACACTATTCGAGAAATTAAGCAAGACTTCTTGCATTTTAACAGTGTTGTTTTCAAGCAGCGCCTGCTTTAAGGTAGAATACTGCATGTCTGCAGCCAAGTCGTTCTGCCACTTCTGCTCTGCCGCATCTTTAGCAACTTTGATCTCATCCTCTTTCTTTTTAAGCAGATCGTCATAATTTTGCTCCCGCAAGCTTCTGGTCCGATCCAACTCAAGTTTACGAATCTCTTCCGCCTTGTCGGCCAGTTCTTGCTCCAACTGCTCTCTCTTGTACTGCCCCTCAATGGAATTGTCCAAGGAAAGAACAGCGAGTTGCTTTTTCAGTTCAGCTTCTTCCTTTTGTAGCTTGGAACGATTGGCATTAAAATCCTCTTCTTCGTTTTCACGTTTGAACAGCTTTTTACGTTCCTCAATGAAGCTCCTGTAATCCTCCAGTTGGTCGTCGAGAAGCTTTTGTGCTGCTTTTCCCTGCTTTGCATAGAAGTCTTCCAGAGCTGACATAGCGTCTTTCGCCGAAGATTTAACTGAATTCTCCCAAGCGGAAACCGCCTGAGCTTGTTCCACAGTATAGTTCTTGACATACTCCCGAAGCACTTCAAGCTTAGCCTGCGCCCGATGTCTCTCTTCGTCTTTCAACTCGGTCGAGAGCTTGCGTTCCAGTTCAACAATATCTTGATTGTATCTGTCGATCCCCTTCGTCAACGTATCATGAATCTGTTGGTCAAGTTCAGCCGCTTTTTTCCTTTCTTCATCTGTATCGATGTTGCCCAAGAGAGACTTCGCGTATTTGAGCTCCTCCAGCGTCTTATTAAACCCGAAGGACAGAGCTTCTGCTTGGGATTTTCCGTACTGCTCGGATTCCTGGATTAAATTCTCATCCACCTGTTTTTTTTCCTGCTTTAGGTTTTCGAGGTGAACTCGATTGGCCTCCTTCTCCTGCTTGCTGCTGTTCTTGTTTAGAATGACAGCATTGGCCTTTGCAATTTCGGCGTCAATTTGGCCTTGCTCTTGCGATAACGCCTTTATGATTTCAGCAGAATACTGGGCGAGCAACTTTTTCTCGTCTTCTGTATTGATCTCGCCTAGCATTGCAATTTTATGCTGCGCTTTGTCCTGCTTTCGAGTCGACGCCGCTGTTATCTTGTCCAGCCCGATCTGGAGCGTGTCGGCTAAATCGTTAGTTGCCGCTCTCAATTGCGAAGCTGTATCTGCGATCTCACCCGCAAGCTCCAAATAACGTTCTACGAATTGTTCCAGTTCTTCTGCGGTATGGCCTAATCTGGACGCAGCTTTTCCTTTAGAGAGAGTGAGCAGCCTCTTCTCGACATCGGCGACGACTTCTCCAGCGCTGTCTACAAGCCCGGTTTTCGTCAGCTTTGTCCTTAAGCTGTCCCGCTCCTTTTCCTGTTCTTTACTAAGGTTATTCAGAGACTTCGCAAGATCGGAATATAAGGAAATTCGCTTGGCCAAACGCTTATCGTACAAGCCTCTTTGAGCAATCGCCAGTTGAATTTCATCGTTATTCTGTTCAAGCAAACGATTGTAATCATCAACTTCCTGCTTTGATTTGGAGAAGTTAAGACTGGGTTCGTATTTCTCCTTTGATATTGGCGGCGCTTGTATGCTAGAGGTTTTAGAAGTATTAGTGTTTTGCTGATTCAGCAGATTCACCAATGCCTCTTTTTCTTCTATCTCTTTCCTATACTGGTTATCCAGTTCTATCTCTTCCGGAGTCATAACGTTTATTGTACCGTCTCTTAATAAAGCCTCATTATAACCCCGAACTTGTATATAATATGCTTCTCGAAGGCGCCGCTTGTTCTCCAACTCGTTACGAAGATTGGTTGTCGTCTGGATAGAATTTTTTAATTCTTCAATTTTATTAGCACGTTCTTGATCCATAACCTGCTTTAACAATTGACCTTTTTGAAACGTAAAATCGTTGGTCTGAGCCAAATACTTGGCCAACTCCGGGTGCAGAGTAATCAAATCAGTAACTGTATCTGCAGATAGTTGTTCACCTTCATTTAGTTTTTGGTACGCATTCTCAAGCGAAGATAACGACTTAATTGAGCTCTTGACAAACTTGGCTGTTTCCTCAGAAGACATCGCAATAGGGTTGCCGCTTTCAAACAATGCCAGGATCGAATTTCGAAAAGAATCTGTAACTGTAATACCATCATGAAAATCATTTAGGAGGCTTGTGACCTGATTCCTGGCATTCTCTATCCCCTGAATGTCGCCTGACTTCTGTGCATCATTGAAATTGACCAAAATTTGTTCAAATCCCGATTCACGCAAAATCGCATGAGCTTCAAAAATATTATTGATCTGTGAATCGAGATCCTTACCATTACGAGCAATCGAATCAAGCAACCCCTCCATAAATGCTCTCTGCACATCCGACACATTAGCTCCCCTGGTCTGTAATGTAGAAAGATAGAGGTCCAATTCCGTCCTTAAGATGTCCGTCGTTTCTGATAAGGCTATTTTCAGATTATTTCTCTTTGTCTCAATTCCTAATATCAGATTACTGATATTACTATCTATTGTATTCAGTTGATCATTCAACTCATCTTCCGAAAAAGTTTTATACGGAGAGTCCAATCCTTTTTCAGATTCAAATGTTTCACGATATCTCTCAGCTCTACTTTGAAAGTCTCTGATCTTTGCCTCATCTTTACTAATCGAATCTTCAGTATTCTGAATCGTATCCGTTCGCTCGTTATCCTTAACCTTCAACTTCAACTTATCTAGTTTGTGCTGAGCAGCAATTTCCTCGTTAAGAGCAGCAATCCTTATCTTAATTGCACTGGAGGTCGCTAAAGCATCACCTTCCGCATTAATTGCGCTTGCCGATACACCATAGGATTTGACGAGTTGCGTCTGGAGTTCCAGTAGTTTCTGTTTTTGTTCGATCGTTGCATATCCGGCTTCTCGCGCAGCACGCAAGGTTTCATATTCTCCTGCCAATTGCCGCAGTTCGTCTCTTTGCTGCTTCAACGAGTTAACATGATCAAGGTTGATTCGTTCCGCTTCTTTGGTTTTCTCATTAGTTCCTGAGAAGGCCTTGAATAGCTCCCCAATCCCCCAGATCACTCCGCTTATAATCGCCAGAGGAAGAATGGCCTTCCCTAACATGATAAATGAGTATGAAAGAACTTGCGTACTTGCTCTGAGTACCCCCTGAGTCGCAGCTAAACGTGTAAACTCAGTTCCAATAAAGGCCAACTCATCTCTTAGGGGCTTAAGAATTTCCTTGTTAAAATCAGACATCGTTACCAGGGCCCCCATAAAATCAATCCCATCATTTAGAGCTCCCAAAAGCCCGCCCGAAGCAGCTTCACTAGAGACCGCCTCCGCCGATCGCGCGCTGGCTTCAGCCGCAAGCGACTGAATCCGTACCAGTTGCTCTCCCAAGATGTTCCATTCTACGTAGGCTGCCGAAGCCGCCATTCTTGCAGCCTCCCCTAGCTGCTGCAGGCCAGTTGCAGCCAATCCCGCTTGTACAGAGATATCTGCCATCGCATCTTTCGCCTTGTCAAGGCTCGCCAAAATACTAACGATTTTTTTATCTAAATCTATTTTTAACGTCAATGACTTAAATGCTGAATGCTTTTCCAGCTTCTTCATTGCCTTATTTATATCCCGTACAACCGTGTCCTGATCAATCGCCACAGACAACGTCGCCCTCAAATCATTCCCATTTGCCAACTTAAACTCTCCTCCCCCAGTAAGGCCCGGTTACCTTCATTCATTCTGATAAATTCCCTCGAACAGCCGACATACCGCTTCATATTCCAGCGCAGCTTGGCCCGACCAAGCCACCGGACATTCGTCGACGCATTCCTTCATTACGAGCAGCATTTCCCGATTCGTTTCGCTCTCTTCCACAACGAACTCCTCCAGCAACAGTTCCTGCAGATCGCTGCGAAAGGCCTCGGGATCGATGATGTCCGCCTGTCCGCTGCCATTCTCGTCTCGCTCGATCACAACGATGTCGCCGTTCTCATCCAATTGCGCATGCTCCTTGATCAGATCCATTCTGAATCTCTCGAATTTCGCCTGATGCTCTCCCAAAATCTCAATCAAGCGAACTCTCATGCGCGACCTTTTGCCGGCCAGCGTCAGATGCTCCAGCAGCCATTTCGAATAAAACTCGATTTCTCCGTATTTAATCTTCATTGTCCGCTCTCCTTGCCCTTTTCGGTAGGCCAGGTTTCAAGCTGAGCCTGCATATTTCGATTTACCTCCTGAATGGCCGCATTCAGCTTTTCCAACTCCTGCTGGGGGAACTCGTTCAAGATTTGTTCCATAACGCCCAGGTCAAGCAGCTTCTCGCCGACACCGATCATCTGTCCCAAATCTTCAGGAATGATGCTGCCAAGCGTGGTGAAGTGCTTAAGCAGCAGCATGTAGTACACGAATACCATCGCTCCGCTGCCGAGCTTCTTGCCGCCTTCCTTCATCGCGTTCAGTATATCCATATAGTCCAGCACCAGCTTCTGGATCGACGTCTTCCTGAACCGTTGATAGATTTCCGTATAGTCCCCCGTGCTCAGTTCTACCCGCTTAAGCGAGCCAAACTCCTTGCTATGCTTGCGATTAATGCCGGCCACAGTCAGTTTCGTTTGTTTTGCTGCCATATTCGTAACCTCTCCCGTTCGTTATTGGATATTATCTTAAAGCCCACAATATCGAATCATGAGCTTTAAGATAATATAAAGGGGCTGTCCCGTAAGCCAAGCAAGTTGTTGTGAGAGATAATCGAAGATAAAAGTGCACGGTATATGTACCTCCCTCCGATGCTATACGCTCCTGAAATCTGATTAGGCAAACCCGTTACAAGGTCATTTCAGGAGCGTATGAGGCAGTCTCCGGGAGGTACATACACCTTCTTCCTCTATCGATCATCTCTAGTAACTCTACTTATGGGACAGCCCTTTATATCAGCTACTTATTAAATCACTTCATCCTGATCGTAGATCATCATGCTCCACAGATCGTTGGACACGGGGTCCTTAAGGGCCTCAAGATTAAGGTCAAGTACCGCAGGGTCGCCCTCAACGGCAAGATTCAGGTTAAATGCATCCTCGAACTTGGCGTTCGGAATTGTAATTTGCGCAGCGAAATCCTTCTTCGTAAACTCGTCGCGCACGAGGCAGTCGAGAACGACTTTGAAGGTGCCTCCGAAGGCATCAGACGTAACCTTCATTTTCTTGGCGGAAGCGTCGGAGGTTGCGCTGTAATAGACCGACAGTACTTTTCCGTCCGTGAAATCACCGGCGTAGAAGGTCAAGTTTTTCCCAGCGATCGAATATTCACCCGTTGCCGGAGTACCGCTCGCCAGAGCAACCTCGTCGCCCAAAGTGCCGTCCGCGTTCAACTCAAACACGCCGATCGGCGTGCCGACCGGGGTTTTATCCAGAACCGCCGCATTGGATGCGACTTTAACATTCTCGATGACGTGAATCGGAGCAGCGCCCTCGGACAGCACGTTACCGGTCAGCATGGCCAAAGCTTTATTGTCGAAAATCGCATCCTGAAGCTTGATTTTGGACTCCCGGTTGCCCGAGAAGCCGACCAGCTTCGGATTGCCGAAGCCGCCGCGCGAGTATACGGTTTCTCCGGTCGTTTCCAGTCCGGATGTTTTCAACGTGCGAAGCGTCGTCACTGGTTTGCCAGTAACAAGGTTATAAAAAGTTGCGATGCCTGCATCGCGAATTGCCCAACGGTTAGGTGTTGCCATAGTTCATCAATCTCCTCAAGGTTTGTATTTTTTGCTCCAATGGATATTGGATAAGTTGATTTTCTGGCCATCCACATGGCCGGAGTAAATGCCTTGCAAAGTAAATAAGTAATAATCCACCTGTTCGAGTCTGTTCAGCGCATCGTAAAATTGGAAAATCGTCAAGTCGAAAACATTAAAAATGCTTACGCCGCTCGACTTCCAAGCGACACCCGAAATTTTGCTGGCCAGGTCGAAGATTTGCTCTTTGCGGCTTAAAATCTCCTGTTTGCCCTTCTGCAGCTTCTCGATCAGCGCTTTAGCTTTGGCGTTCCCTGGGCTGAACTGCTCGCGCTGGAACTGGATGTTATGGGAATACATAATCAGACTTTGAAAATAGTCAAAGCTGCCGTCATCCAGCCGCATATCCGGATCGTCCAGAAAATAAATAAGAGCCCCGTCGGGGCTTTCCCGCAGCGTTGGCTCCATTCCGAAAAACAATTCCAATCCCTGCTTCGCCTTGCTCCAGAACGCTTCATTCAACATGCAATTAAGCGCAAAAAGCTCGAAGTTGGTCACTCGGCTGGCCGCCAGCTCCTCCAACGAAGCTTTATTAACGAGCAACACTGAAATCAATGCATCGTACTTCCTACTCCCAATGTTCGCGATCGTTCGAAGCGTGGGAACGCTGAACGACAGTTGGTTGCCCAAGTCTACGGACAGCCCTGCGAGCAGCTTTAACTCAATGTCATGATCCATTCTCATTCACCGCAATCCATTAGCCGAAGTCGACAGGTCGATACTTCAGGGAAACTCCGTAGTGATTTTCATTCAAGCTAATCTCGTTCATCCCGGCAAATTGCAGACGACCGATTCCGATGCTTCTTTCCAGACTCAGCATTTCATCGATTTCCGCAGCGATATGATCGGTTCGCAACAGCTCATAGGCGGTCCGCTGCAATCCCTTATGCGCCAGAACCTCGATCGTGAGAAAACCGGCTCGTATAACCGAGCTTCCAACTCCGTTAAAATCATTCAACGAAATCGTAATCCACGCTCTGGCCTCGTTCTCGTTACCAGATTCAACCGGCTTGTACGGATACAGATAAATACGATCGTGCAGCAGTTGCTCAGGATTCGCCATTTCCGGCTGATCCAAATAATCGCTGTCCGAATAAAACAAACCTTTGCAAATGTTCGAATTGCCGATCAGCCTCTGAGCAACGATCGTTTTATACGCTGCCAATTCCCCTAATCTGGACATCTAACCCTCCTTTCCTCGTTGCCCGGTCAACATGATCCGCTAAGCGAATCGCCAGCCTGCTGTTGCCCCTCGGGTTCCTTGATTGGTTGTTTCAACTATAGGTGGCAATCGTACGACAAATACAAAAAAGAGGATGTCCCATAAGCAGAGCTGCTTCAGATGATCGATAAATAAAAAAGTGTATATACCTTCCGGAGGGAGATATATACACCTTGCACCTTTATTATCGATTATCTATCACAGCAACATGACATGCTTACGAGACAGCCCCGCGAGAGGACAACAAAGCGATCTTAGCCGCGCCGTAAGCGGCATTGCGAGTGGGCTTGATGGCCTCAATCGGAAAGCCGCCTGCGGAGACCTGTTGGACAAAACGTTCGTATACGACATCGATCCGGGAGAAGACGCCGCCGCTGCACACAAGGGGAATCGGCCGAACATCGAACCGAAGCTTGCCGAGCACCGTCTGCGCCATTAAGGCAAGCTCGTCCGCCGCTTCGGTCAGAATGTGCGCCGCCTTCTGGTCACCCGCCAGATAGGCCTCGTTCACGATCCGAGCCAGCGCTGCGATATGCTGCTTTCCTGCCTGACGATAGACGAAGGAAATAAACTGCTCCGGGCTCTCAATGCCGATCGCCTCCATCAGCCGAGGCAGCAGCTCTGTCGGCGGCTCGCGGCCGTCGAAGCTTCGCATGGCGGCGGCGACGGCGCGGGAGGCAATCGCGTAGCCGCTTCCCTCGTCGCCGATGAGATGGCCCCAGCCTCCGGCGCGACAGACGCGGCCGTCCCGATCCCGCCCGAACGCCAGCGATCCCGTTCCGGCAATGACAACGACGCCTTCCCGCCCTTCGCATCCGGCGGCCAGCGCATTCTCGGCATCGTTGGTCACCTCGACGATACCGCGAAGACCAAGCTCTCTGAGCATGCCTTCAATGATTGCCCGCTCATCGCTCCTGGCGGCTCCCGCCGCGCCAATGCAGAGCGCTCGGCAATTCGCCAGCGGCATCCCGGAACGGTCCGCCGCCCGGAAGAGCAGCTCTTTTAGCTCCGCTTGCACAGCTTCTTTACCGGTCGCATTGAGATTAAGAGGTCCGCCGTCCAGCTCCACGATGAAATTGCCGTCACAGTCCATCATATGAAGCAGACTCTTCGTTCCCCCGCCGTCGATTCCAATGACATACTCCATCGGCATTATTCCCGGGAAGCCGTTCGCACGACTTCGATCGCGCGCTTGACGAATCCGGAAGCTTCTCCAAGAGCCGCTCTGGCAGCCTCGCAGTCGCGCCCCGTCTCCAGCATCACGATTGCCGTTTTGACGTGATTGTCGGTTGCCTTCATGGCAAGGCTCGCCTCCTCGTAACCGGCTCCCGTCGCTTCCATGACAATTCGAAGCGATCTTTCTCTCAGCTTTTGATTGCTCGCGTGCAGATCCATCATCAAGTTCTGATAGACCTTGCCAAGCCGAATCATCGCGGTCGTCGATATCATGTTCAGGATCAGCTTTTGCGCGGTTGCGGCTTTCAGACGGGTCGATCCGGTCAGAATCTCAGGTCCGACTTCAACCTCGATTGCATGATCGGCGTATGAACTGACGAGCGAATCCTTATTGCAGGCTACCGAAACGGTCGTTGCGCCCGCTTGTCGCGCATATTGAAGCGCGCCCTTGGCGTATGGCGTGCGGCCGCTGGCCGTCAAACCGACCACGACATCGTTCGCGGTCAGAACGATTCGCTTCAGATCGCTCACGGCGAGCTCCTCGTCGTCCTCCGCTCCTTCTACAGCTTTGATGAACGCGCCTTCTCCACCGGCGATTAGTCCGATCACGGTATTGAAGTCCACGCCGAAGGTCGGCGGACATTCGGAGGCGTCCAGCACGCCGATGCGCCCGCTCGTGCCCGCTCCGACATAGACGAGCCTTCCCTGCTTCTCCATAGAAGACACGATAGCCGCAATCGCCCGCTCAATAGCCGGAAGCTCCTTTTTCACCGCCAGTGCGACGGTCTGATCCTCTTCGTTCATAATTTCTATAATTTCTTTTATGCTTAACTCGCTCAGATCGCGCGTTCGCGCGTTTCTCTGTTCTGTAACGAGACGCTCTAGTCTTTCCATAACAGTATGTCCTCCTATAAATCAGTCCGTTCTCGTATTGCGCTTCGATATCGCTACGGCTTTTCTCGTTTTCTCCAGCATGTTGACATTCTCTTCGTAATCCACCTGAGCGACGCCGACATACAAAATGTCGATGACGTTTAATTGCGTGATCCGCGAGGCCATCGCCCCGCTTCGAATGCTTTTTTCCATCGAGCTTGTAAACAGCCGGATGTCCGCAAGATCGGAAATCGGGTTGCTTCCGAACTTGGTTAGAGAGATTACGCAGGCTCCGTTTTCCTTGGCGATGCCGAGCGAACGAATCACGTCCTCCGTCTGGCCGGAGTAGGAGATGCCGAATGCCACATCCCCTTCCTGCAGTAGGGCCGCGTAGGTCGCTTGCGTATTAAAATCGAAGGCTGCCGTGCACCAGCGGGCAATCCGCGTCAGCTTCTGCATGAAGTCCTCCGCGATCACAGCCGACGCTCCTACTCCGAAAATGCAGATTTTTCGCGCCTTTCCCAGCTTCTCGATCGCCTTCTCGACCTCTTCGACAGACAGCACCGACAACGTGTCCTGAATCGACTGCATATTGTTATGGGAGATGGAGTCGATCAAGGTCGACACCATTCCGTTCAGTTGGATTTCCTGATAGGCGTCCGTTTCCATCGCCGTGCGGGACGTCTGGGCCAGATCGGCGACGATTCGCATTTTCAGCTCCTGGTAGCCTTTAAAGTGGAGAGAGCGCGAAAGCCTGACGATCGTCGCTTCGCTGACGCCCGTCGTTTGCGCCAGCTTCTGAACGGACATCTTTACGGTTAGCTCCGGATTGTCCAGAATGTATTCCGCAACGATTCTTTCCTGCGGCTTAAGCTGCGTCAGCGCCGCTTTAATCGAGATAAGTGCCCCGTGCATCATAGAAACCCCACCTTAAATTGTCAGTCTGGACTAACCGTTATTTCACCGCTCCTGCCGTAAGACCGTCCATAAATTGGCGGGAAGCAAAGGCGAATATCAGAATCATCGGCAAGGACGATAGCGTCAGTCCCGCGAACAGGACGCTCCAGTCGGTCGTAAACTCCCCGAACAATTGCTGCATCGCAAGCGGAATGGTCTTCTTCCCTTCTGTCTGAATAAAAATCATCGGGAAGAAAAATTCGTTCCACACTCCGATAAAGTTAATAATCGTCACGGTGCCTATGGCCGGCTTCATCAGCGGAACGAGAATTTTCATCAGCAGTCCCGCATTGGTGCATCCGTCGATCTTGGCCGCCTCCTCCAGCTCCTTAGGCAAGGTGCGGAAGAAGCCCGCCAAAATCAGTACGGCCATCGGCAATCCCGAGCCGACATGAATCAGAATGACGGACCAGGGCGAATCGACCAGGTTCAGATCCTGAATCAGCAGAAACAGCGGAACCAGACCGAGCTTGATCGGCAGCATCATCCCGATGAGAAAATAGAAGAACAGCAAACCGTTCCATTTAAATTGAAATCTTGCAATATAGTAAGACACCATTACGCTGAACACAATGACCAGCAGCAAGCTCATAATGCTGATGTACGCGCTGTTGAACACGTATTTGGCGTAATCCAGCTCCAGGAACAGCTTCTCGTAGGAGACAAACGTCAGCTTGCTCGGCAGTTCCAGCGGCTTCGTCAAAATTTCAATATTGGGCTTGAGCGACGAAATCAGCATCAGCGCCAGCGGAAAGAGCGAAAGGAGCGCATATCCGATTGCGGCCGTGTATAACAGGCTTCGCCTCATCATTTTCATGCTCATGGATTCCTTGGCTCCTTTCGTTAAGTCTGTTCCCGCTTATTGACATAGCGCATAAACAGAGCGGATATCGTCGCGATAATGACAAACATGACCACCGCAAGCGCGGAGCCGATTCCCAGGGAGCCTGCGTCTCCGCCACTGGTTCCGAATGCCGTACGGTAGAAGAAGACGGCCAGCAAATCTGTCGAATAATACGGCTCGCCCATAGAACCCTGCATGGCGAACACGAGCTCGAACGCCTCGAATGACTGAATAAAGGTCATGACAATGACGATCACAAGCGGCTGGAACATCATCGGCAGCACGACGGAACGGATTAGTTTAAGACCCGTTGCTCCGTCCAGCTTCGCCGCTTCAAGCACCTCGACGGAGATCGATTGCAATCCCGCCAGAAGAATCAACATGTAGAAACCGATGGCAAACCAGGAGTTGATCAGCGCAATGGCCGTCAACGCCGTATCCGGATTGCCCAGCCAGGCAGTCGCCCAAGAGTCCAGCCCGACCGCGCGCAGTGTGGCATTCAGAACGCCGATGTTCGGGTTCAGAATCAACTTCCAGAGGAAGCCGACGACGATAATCGATAATAGACGCGGCAGGAAGTAGGCAACCTTGAAGAAAGAGACGCCTTTTATCTTTTTGTATATCACGTACGCCAAGGCGAACGCAATCGTATTCTGCACGAGCATCTCGATCATGAAGTAATACACGTTGTGCGACAAGGCATTCCAGAACATCGTGTTGTACGGCTCTTCCATAAACAGCCGCTTGTAGTTCTCGAACTGGTTAAACCCTCCCATCACCAGTCCCTTCCATTCGAACAGACTGTAAGTGAAGGCTGCCAGAATCGGATATACGATAAAAATCGTATAAATCGCGACGGCAGGAAGCGGAAACAAATGAACAAGCCATTTTTTGCGCATACCGCCGCGAATGTCCAGGCTATCGTTATTCGCCTTTCCCATAGGCTTTATCCACCTCGCATTTGCATAAATCCGATAACGAACGGCCGCGGTTCGCGATCTCTTTCCCGAATGATCCCGTCCAAACCGCGGCCGTCAATGTTGCGGAATTGATAATTTCGTTTACTTGTTAAACCAGGTATCCACGCTCTTCTGTACTTCAGCCGCAACCTGCTCCGGAGTCAGCTTGCCCAGATACATCGCTTGCAAGGAATTTTCCAATGTCGATTTTGTTGTAGGATTCCCGTTGTTCAGCGCTGTGACGGCCAAGTACGGAGTCGCATTTGTGCCGGAAAGCTGTGCGATTTCATTGACCAGCGCGTTGTCCGTAGACGTTCCCGGAATCGGAGACGGAGACTTCGTGTGATCGAGAATCAGGTTGCCGTACGCTTCGGTCGTCATGAACTCCAACACTTTGCGGGCAGCCTCTTTGTTTTTGGCCGATTTGTTCAGAGCGAACGAGCCGTCAACCCAAGTCGATACCGAACCTTTGCCGCCGGCTTCGACCGGAGGAACCGGGAATACGCCGATTTGCAGATCCGGATTCAGTCCGAGAATGGACGCGATCTCGAAGTGACCGTTAATGACCATGCCGGTTTGTCCGGTAGCGAACAAGGTGCGGATATCCTCCATGCCAAGTCCTTCGAAGTTGGCCGGGAAGTATGGCTGCAAGTCTTTCATCGCTTGAATCGAACGAATATATTCCGGGCTGTCCAGCTTCGCTTCGCCGGCCAGGAACTTATCGACGAACTCCGTGCCGCCGTAGAACTGCGGACCGACTGCGCCGTGCATGAGCGACAACACCCAGCCTTCCTTGGAGCCGAAGGCAAGAGGCGTAACGCTTGCCGCTTTCAGCTTCTCGGCGGTTTGAATGAATTCATCCCAGGTTTGCGGCACTTGCAGACCGTTCTTCTCGAAAATTTCCTTGTTGTACAAAATTTGCGTAGAGCTCAGCATGTAAGGTACGCCATATTGCTTGCCGTCCGACCCCTGCGCAGCAGCAAGCTGAGCCGGCGTGAACTTGTCTAGCCCCGTCAGTCCGTCGATCGGGTCCAGATAGCCTGCATCGGCTACTGCTTTGCCGCCCGCGTAAGGGCGAAGGTGAATGATGTCGGCAGCCGTTCCCGTGTTCAAGTTCAGGTTAAGCGTCGTATTATATTCGGTCGCCTTGACCGGCTGATAGTCGATCACAATTTCCGGAGACGTCTTGTTCAGTTCCTCCTGAAGCTTCTTGTAAAATTGCTGCTCGCTGGATTCTGCGCGCCATGACGTTACCGTTACGGTTACCTTGTCTCCGCCGGCAGGAGCGCTCGCCGAGCCTGAAGGGGCGGGAGAGGCGCTGCCGCCGCTATTGCCGCCGTTATTTTCCTTGCCGCCGCCGCAAGCGGCCAAAACCATAGACAGAATCAAAATCAGCATCGCCGTGGATTGAACTTTCATTTTCATTCGAAAATCCTCCTGTCAATTCGATTGGATTGGATTAGGGTACTTCTCAGCCTGCTCGACCAGCGAGCGAACGACTGCATCATGCAACGACTGCCTGAGTCCGGTAATGTTTTGCTGTCTTCCGTAATGAACGCGATTCGTCAGAAGCACGACGGCTAACTGGCGACCGGGGTCCACATAAAGACTTGTTCCGGTAAATCCGGTATGGCCGAAGGCTCCCGAAGTCATCCAAGCTCCCGATACATCCGCAGTATCTCCCTTAAGCACCCAGCCGAGCCCTCTTCGGGACGAGTCCGCCCCGCCGGTTTGAAGCCTGATCGCTTCCTTCGCCAGCGAATCCGGCAGCAGGGAAGCTTCGCCGCTCCCGATGTTCAGCCATAGCTGGGCGTATTTGAGCAAATCTCCAGCCGTGGAGAACAGACCGGCATGACCGCTCACGCCTCCCAAAGCACGGGCATTCTCGTCATGAACGATTCCTCGCCAGTAGCCTCCGAGCTCCTCCGACCATTCCGTGGCCGCAATCTCATCCAGCTTGGCCGGGTCGGGACAGAATCCGGTGTTCGACATTCCCAGAGGTGCGAACAGGTAACGCTTGGCTGATTCGTCCAGGGGCATACCATACAAGCGAGAGGCGATCGCGCCAAGTATGATAAAGCCCAAATCGCTGTATACCGCCGTTTCTGAAGGCTTCTCTATCGAAAGCTCACTCCCGATAAAGGTCAATATGCGTTCCAAACTCCAAGGTAAACTGTGAAAATCGTACGTAGCCGGCAAGCCGGAAGTGTGAGCAAGCAGTTGGCGAATCGTGATTCGCGCAGCTCTGTCGCTGCGAAGCTCCGGCACGTACATGGACGCTTCGTCGTCCAGACGGAGCCGCCCTTGGCCTCCCAACTGCAGGATAAGCGGCAGCGTTGCCGCAACTTTCGTCAGAGAAGCGCAATCATAGAGCGTGTTCGGGCCGGTGGGGCGCTCCTGCAGCCCGGTTGCCGCAGCTCCGGCCGCATAGCGGATCAGATTGCCCCGATAATAGATGGCGACGGATGCGCCGGGGATAAGTCTCTCTCTAATCGCCTCGACAATCGGTCTCCTGATTCCAGCGCCCGCTTCCTCGGATAGCGTCCAGCCGGAGCCTGCTTCCACAGACCAGTACTCGTTCATGTCCGGCAGCTCCTCTCCGTCGCAAGCCTCTGCTCAAGCCTAGTCCTCATATAGCAAGTAAATCTCGCGAGCCTCTTCCCAATCGCGGGACTGCTTTCTCCATGAGGCCGCAATGTCCTTCAGCGCTTCCGGCTCGGCAATCCGAAGGCGAACCTCGTCGCTGCCGCTGAGAATATCGATAAAGGTTTTGCCGTCCTCGCTCCCGCGCCATTCGAATTCGTTCGGATGCATCGCGACGATATGATGAAGCATCGTCAGCCCGCTCTCGACGGAATGAAAACCTTCCTTATCCGTTACGTAAGTGTACACGCCCTGGCAAAGCTCGCCCGCATGCTTCTGGAAAGTAGGTGTAAAAGTAACCGGATGATAGCGCACCCCCGGCACTTCCAGCGCATTCAGCGTGTCGCAGAGCCGGCGATGATCCAGCCAGGGCGCCCCGATCAGCTCGAACGGCCGTGTCGTGCCTCTTCCTTCCGAGAGATTCGTTCCCTCGAACAAGCAATTGCCTCCGTAAATCCGCACCGTGTCGATGGTCGGCATATTCGGGGATGGCATAATCCACGGCAGCCCCGTAGCGGTGTACTCCATCGAACGCCGCCAGCCTTGCAGAGGAATCACTTCCAGCTCGCACTTTTTCTCGGCTTGGGCGTTGACTAGGCGGGCAAACTCGCCGATCGTCATACCGCTAAGCACCGGCATCCTCCATGCTCCGACCATCGAATGGAAGTCATCGTGCAGCAGTCCTCCTTCAACCCGGTGTCCGCCGAGCGGATTCGGCCTATCCAGCACGATGAGCCGGACGCCGTGCTCCGCACATGCCGACATAACGTATACAAGCGTACTCAGGTAAGTGTAGAAACGAACTCCCAAATCTTGAATATCGAAGACGACGGCATCTAGTCCCTGCAAACTTTGAGCGGTCGGAACGCGGTTTTCTCCATACAGGCTGTACACAGGAAGGCCATATTCCTCGTCTATATGATCCTCGAACTTCACGCCCGCCTGCAGCTCGTTGCGCAACCCGTGCTCGCAAGCGAAGAAAGCGCTTAACTTAGCACCCTTAATACTAGCGCACACCTCAATCGTCGAACGAAACTCGGAATCGATCCCCGTCGGATTTGTCAGAAGCGCAAAGTTGCACCCCTTCAAACTTCCGCTTAGTTGCCCAACCTGATCGGCGCCGACCTTAACGCCGTTCCCCATACTGTCCCCCCCTTTGTTAATTGCGTTTCCGTCTGTCTATCCTGATAGGTCCCTGCGAGAACAGTATAATGTTTACGAAATATAATTTCAACAATAAAATATAATTCATGAAATATTTTTTCTAAACTTCATAAACCCGCCCTGCCTGAAGTTATCAAGTTTTCCCGAAAAAGCGCCATCTTATTTCCATTATTCGAAGACTTCTTTCCAAGCGTAAGCTTATAGAGGCACGCACAAAAAAACCGCAAAAAGGTCCAATGACTTGTTGGACCTTTTGCGGTTTATCGAAGCCAAGCCCGTTAAAGCGAAACAGCTTTCGCTCAGGCTTGCCCGTCCTTTTTGGTCTTGTCGTCGGCGCTAACGTCGACTTTGTCATACCTGCCGTCGACCTCGCGAGCGATGCTGCGGTAGGCGATCGTCTCTTCGACGATCGGATCGACGTTCGCCTGGATACGAATTTCCCACTTGGGAGGCAGTCGCTTGGCTGCTCTGGCGCCCGCTTCTTCCTCGTCCGTCTCGGCGGCAGGCTCCTCGCTCAATTGACGGGCCAGCAGTTCCTCGGCTTCGTCTCGCTCCATTTTCGTTCGCCCCCCTTCGTCCCTAGGATGGTCGAAAACAACTTTTCTCATGTGTCACTTATAAGTTACACATCCGCCGCTTTCAGCTCTCGGCTCAGCTCGTCATGAATCCGACCGTTGGTCGCCAGTACGTTGCGAACGGCAAGCTGATACGGTTCGCCGCCAAAATCGGACATACGACCGCCCGCTTCCTCGACGAGCAGCGAGCCCGCTGCGATATCCCATGCGCTCAGGTTATGCTCCCAGAATCCGGACAGGCGGCCCGCAGCCACGTAGGCGAGATGCAGAGCAGCCGAGCCCGCCACGCGAAGATTGCGCACCTTCGGCGCGATCGCCTGAATATCTCTCAGATTGGCCGGCAGCGCCTCCTGAGGGTCCGCCGGAAAACCGGTCGCGACCAAGCTTTGGCTAAGCGTCGCTTCCTGCGACACGTCCATTTTTTTCCCATGCACGTATGCGCCCTTCCCTCTTTCCGCAACGAATAGCTCGTCTCGCGAAGGGTCGTATACGACTCCGACGATCACCTGACCGCGATGGGCCAGCGCAATCGAAACTGAGAAGAACGGAAAACCGTGCACATAGTTTGTCGTCCCGTCCACCGGATCGACGATCCACAAATACTCGGCGTCCCTGACCGCTTCCAGCGCCTTGGCAGAGGCTAACGGCCCCGGCTCCACGCCCTCTTCTCCCAAAAACGCATGGTTCGGAAAATGGGTGCCGATCAGGTTGCGAATCATTCTCTCCGCGCCCTTGTCCACTTCCGTGACCAGGTCCTGCGCGGAATATTTCGTATCCAGTTGGGTGATATTGCCGCTCTTGCTTTTAATCCACTCCCCGGCTTTGGCCGCGCAATTGACGGCTACCGCGGTGAAGCTCTTGCCGCCGATGACGCTTTCCGGTTGATTGGCGCTCATGATTTCATCCCTCTAATCTTCGAAATCGGTTGCAAGGACCAGGTTGTCCTTCTTCTAATCATATACGAAAACGACGTTGAGCGGTTGCGACGTTTGCTTACGAACCGCCTTATTTTTCGCCCGACTTTTGGCGTTTCCGCTTATCGTTTCCGGTTTGACCCTATTTTATCTGAAAAAAGAGCCTTCCCGCACATTCGCGAGAAAAGCTCCCCTCCCATCTCGACCTCTATCAGCCTACAATATTATAGCCGTTGTCGACATGAATCACTTCGCCTGTAACTCCCCGCGCCAATTGGCTCATCAGGAACATCGCAGTGTCGCCGACTTCGGCGGCTTCCGTGTTGCGACGCAGCGGCGCCTTCTCTTCGACATGCTTCAGAATCGTGTTGAAGCCTGCGATTCCTTTGGCCGCAAGCGTACGGATCGGGCCGGCGGAAATCGCGTTCACGCGAATGTTGCTTGGTCCGAGATCGCTGGCGAGATAGCGTACCGACGCTTCCAGAGCGGCTTTGGCGACACCCATGACATTGTAGTTTTGCAGCGTGCGCTCCGCGCCAAGATAGGTCAGCGTAACGATGCTGCCGCCTTCGGTCATAAGCGGATATAGTCTTTGCGCGACAGCGGTCAGCGAGTACACGCTGACATCGTGAGCAAGGGCAAAGCCCCCGCGTGATGTGTTAACGTACAAACCGTCCAGCTCCTCCGCCTTCGCGAAAGCGATACAGTGCGCCAAGCCGTGGACGACGCCAACCTCTTCCTTCAAGCGTGCGGCCAAGCCTTCGATCTCCTCGTCGGAGGACACGTTGCATTGGAGCGTCAGCGAGCCTTCAATCGTGTTCGACAGCTTTTTGACCCGTTCCTCTACCCGCTCGTTCTCGTATGTAAAAATCAGTCTGGCACCTTGAGATGCAAGCGCTTGCGCTATGGCCCAGGCAATGCTCCGCTCGTTGGCGACGCCCATAACCACGATATTTTTCCCCTCTAACAATCCGTTCATCCGCGGAAATCCCCCTCTTCGCAAGTAAGGACGCCCCTCGTCCCCACATGGCCGGACAAGCATCCTTCGTTTTCAACGTACCTTATTTCCCCAATGATTGCAACAGCGAAAATACAGAGATCGGAAAGCCTTCGCGCCCGCTCAGCCTCCGACCTCCACCGTTCCCCCGTCGACTACCCGAATCGGATGTCCTTCCCCTTCCAGCATACGAAAATGTTCCATCAGCCGGAACAGCGCATCATCCTTTTTCTTCGCCTCGATCATCACGTCCAGAGCAGGCGTCGCTGCCGCAATCCGGTACAAAAAATCCAGCAACGGCCCCGGTTCGACGTAATCGGCATGGCCGCGAGGGTCCGAATCGCTTTTGGGACTTGAGACGTGAATTTTGGGCGGCAGCTTCAGCTCGGAGTCGGCAGCATGAACGACATTCCACTCGAGCCTGTCCCACGTCTGCATAATTCTCGGCCACAGCTTCTCCGCCGTCTCGCTTCCCCGATTCACCGCATCATGATGAATGTCGAGCACCATCGGGACGCCGACCTCTTCGGCAATAGCCAGCGTTTCGGGAGCCGTGAACGTTTTATCGTCGTTTTCCAGGGTAATGCGCTTCGCAATTCTCGGCTCAAGAAGGCTGAATTGATCGACGAATCTTTTTCCCGCCACCATCTTGTCTCCGTAGCTGCCCCCAACGTGAATGTTGTTCAGCGCACGCCCGTCCAGCCTCATCGCTTCAAGCATCCGGACGTGATGGTCGAGATCGTTCACCGACTTCTCGAACACATCCTTGCGCGGCGTATTAATCACCGTAAAATGATCCGGGTGAAAGGACACCCGCATCCTTTGCTTGCGCACAAAATCCCCGACCTCTGCGAACGACGCCGCAAGGACGGGGTACGGATTCCAGTCTCGCAGCTCCTCATGGGTAGCCAGCGGGATCAGCTTAGAGGTCATCCGATAAACATGGACGCCCATATAACGATTATGCTTCAGCAGACGCAGCGTATTGCGCAAATTTCCCTCCGCCAGCTTCTCGAGTCTGCGCAGTCCCGCCTCCCGATCCGCAAGCTTGGAGAAGTTCGCCATCGTCATCGTTCGAGAGGGCGAAGCATTTTCCAGTTGTACAGACATTGCCACATAACCGAAACGGACCAGCATGCTCGTTCACCCCCGGATTTGCTTGAGGGTTCTAGGATTGCTCTCCGAAGAACATTTCATGTGCGAGCGCCGTCTGAACTCTGGCTTCTTCCTCGGTCAAGCGGCGAACCAGCTCCATCTCCACCTGAGTAATCTCCTCGCCCTGGAAGTTGATCTCCGCAATCGACACTAAAATGCGCACGATGGCTACCGCCTGATTATCGGGTGTATAAGCGATCACCTTCTGACCTGTCGGATAGACGCGAAACTGCTTTTTGACCATTTTGCCGCGGCCATACTCCAACAGTTCGTATAACTCCTGCTCGGATTTAAATTTGCATACCGAATTGAATTCCGATTGAAAACCCATGATGGCATTCCTCCTGTCTCGATAGCGCGCCAATACCCCTTACGGTTACGCGCCTTTCCTGACCATTATTATACCCTTCAGAAGGAATGCGGGAAAGCGAACATGGCGAAAAGAACTAATCGGCGGTTGCTACTTGTGCTGATGCTGGAGTTTTGGGGGCTCAGCTTCGGTGGCGGTTTCGGTTCAGTTTCGCTTCGGTTGTGGTAGCGGTTGCGGTGGCGGTTTCAGTTACAGCTGCGGGTTCAACGTCGGACCCAATTTTCGTTTGCCGCATCCGTCCCGTAACGGATTAATTGGCAGCCTTCTTGTGGATAAGCTGCGTCCAGCCTTCCAAATTATTCACTTGTGCATAACCTCAAACGCTATTCACAGGCTTCTCCACAGAAAATGTTTGTTTATTCACAATATTCAGTCTGTTTTCCACAGGAAAGTCCGAATTCTCCACATTCGCTGTATATATCTCGGTGAATTTCATATGTTTAACCAAGTTTTCCACATGTGTATAATGAATTTTCGAAAGATTTCCACTTACTCCGTCCCCTCACCTGCGCCCTTTGCCTGACATGACATCTGATAATAATTTCTGCCGCCTTTCAAATTGAAAGTGACAATCCATCCCATCTTGGCTAAAATGTATTTATACGCGCGTGAAGCACACCGCTCTAATCCTTTTTGGATTGGGGCGGTTATTTTTTTGACGGGGAGCGGATGAACGTGGATCAACGATTCGAAGCAGAATACAACGCATGGCTGGCCAAGCATATTAGCGAAAGCCGTGGAGAAAGACTGCGCAGGCTTAAGTAAAGGCATGGCTTCGGTGAAAAGCTTCTACTCCAGCAAGCATGGTGGCCTGTCGTCGAAAGCTTGGAGTTTCTCTATCCCGAATACGAGCTTATCACACCCGATGGACAATATTATTATCCGGATTTTGTCTACATTCGCCCGCCCCAGCCTACATGCCTCGAAGCGGATAGCTTCAGCTCTCATGCACGGGACGCTGATCGCGATACCTTTGCACGGGGACTGGATAGACAAAACGAAATTGAATTTGCAAACTGTCACATTTTACGCTTCTCCATCGACAAACTCAAAGAAGATCCGCTATCCTGCCAACAGCATATCCGACGAATGCTGGAACAATGGTATGAGGAGGAACAACCGGATTTGCTCGCTCTCCCCCTCTATCAACGAGAAATCGTCCGTCTAGCCATCCGCACCGTCTCCCCGATCACAGTTACCATGGTTTGTAAATGCCTAGGGAAAAATCGCAAATTTGTATACAAACAAATTGATGAACTTGTAAAAATAAATTGGCTAGAGCCTGCCAGCGGTGCACAGCGGGTCAGAAGTTATAAGTTAGTTAGTCGAGGGTTTGTGCGTTGAGTACACTTTAGTTGTTTTCCCATAGTTTTTTTCGCCACGCCTCGCCTCGCCAGGCCGAGTCGGCACTTTAAGTCCGCGGGGCGGTCTTATTCGCAGCTCCAGGGGCCGAGCCAGCACTTTAAGGCCGCAGGGCGGTCTTATTCGCAGCTCCAGAGGCCGAGCCAGCACTATAAGGCCGCGGGGCGGTCTTATTCGCCGCCCCAGGGGCAAAGCTGGCACTTTAAGGCCGCGGGGCGGTCTTATTCGCAGCTCCAGGGGCCTAGCCGGCACTTTAAGTCCGCGGGGCGGTCTTATTCGCAGCTCCAGTAGCCGAGCCGGCACTTTAAGTCCGCGGGGCGGTCTTATTCGCAGCTCCAGTAGCCGAGCCGGCACTTTAAGTCCGCGGGGCGGTCTTATTCGCTGCACCTGAGGCCGAATCAGCACTTTAAGTCCGCGGGGCGGTCTTATTCGCAGCTCCAGTAGCCGAGCCGGCACTTTAAGTCCGCGGGGCGGTCTTATTCGCCCCCGCCAGGCGCCTAGCCGGCACATAAGTCCGCCTGGCGGTCTTATTCGCCCTCGTCAGTCGCCTAGCCGGCACATAAGTACTCGAGGCGGTCTTATTCGCCCCCGCCAGGCGCCTAGCCGGCACATAAGTCCGCCTGGCGGTCTTATTCGCCCTCGTCAGTCGCCTAGCCGGCACATAAGTACTCGAGGCGGTCTTATTCGCCTCCGCCAGTCGCCGCAGCCGCACCTCCGTGCTTATTCCCCACACGCCAACAACAAAGGCAGCGAACAAAATCCGTTCGCTGCCTCACGAATTTACTCTCCGCCGCCGTAGTCGATGGACTGGCGTTCTTCGAAGCGCTCCAGCGCAAGCTGAATCAAGCTGTCGAGCAGCTCGCGGTAAGAGACGCCCGACTCCTTCCACATTAGCGGGTACATGCTGTATGGAGTAAAGCCCGGCATCGTGTTCACCTCGTTGATGAACAGCTCGCCGTCGCTGCGCCGCAAGAAAAAGTCGGCGCGGCACAGGCCGGAGCCATCGATGGAGCGAAACGCCCGCACCGCCATGCTGCGCACTGCATCCGCCGTCTCCTGCGGAATTTCCGCCGGAATAACCATCATCGATTTGCCGTCGATATATTTCGCTTTATAATCGTAGAATTCGTTCGAGCTGACGATCTCGCCCGGAACGGAAGCACGCGGGTCATCGTTGCCCAGCACGCTCACCTCGATCTCACGCGCATCGACGAACTCCTCGACAATTACCTTGCGGTCGAACCGCAGCGCTTCCTCGATCGCCGCGACCAATTCTTCGCGATTGCGAGCTTTAGACACTCCGACGCTGGACCCTAGGTTGGCCGGCTTTACAAAGGAAGGATAGCCCAACTCTTCAATGTTGGCCAGCACCGTCTCGCGGTCTTTCTTCCATTGATGTCGAATAAAATGCCGATAGCCTACCTGCGGCAAACCCGCCTGCGCAAACATCGTTTTCATCGCCACCTTGTCCATCCCGACAGAGGAAGCCAGAACTCCCGCTCCCACATAAGGCAAGCCCGCCATCTCAAACATTCCCTGGATAGTGCCGTCCTCGCCGAAAGTTCCGTGCAGCAGCGGCAGCATGACGTCGATCGCCTTGCCGTCGCGGGCCGGAGCGCCCTCTGTCAACACCTTCTCAGACATGCCCTGCAGAACAGGCAGCAACGCGAGCTTTCCGCCCGTCTCCTCGTTCCCCGGCTCCGTTTCCGTCGAGAATTGCAATTCCGCAACGGCGTTCGGAGGAGCGCTGAGCAGAGGCCCCGATCTCCACTGGCCTTTAGGCGTAATATAGAAAGGAATTAGTTCGTACTTGTCGTAGTCGAACGCCTTCAATACGGCAAGGGCGGTCTGCAGCGATACCTGGTGCTCGCCCGAACGCCCTCCGTACACGAGTCCGACGCGTATTTTGTTTCCCATAGCTTCAAATACCTCCGGCTTATCGGCGTTTGTCGCCCGCGCCCGTGCCGACCCTCTTTCTCTGAAAGAAGCGAGGACGACCGCTCTCCCGCGCAAACCCTGCTTTTCTGTTCGTCAACCTATCCACAACTTTGCTGCTCGTCATCAACCCACCCACAACTTTGCCGCTCGTCAACTCATCCGCACTAGCTTCTCTTCAACTCCGCACTACGCTCACGTCAACTCCACAACTTCGCTGTTCGTCAACTCCGAACAATGCTGACACATCAAAACTCATCCGCAATATGATAAAAATAATAGCGGGTTCTCTCCGACCATGCATACGAATCCTTATAGTCCCAGTAGCGGTGGCGGCTGCTTACCGTGTTCGCGTTCACAAGCGGCATTCCGTCCGGCGTAAACGCGGTAACGATCGTATTGTGACCGACCCGGCCGCTTCCATCCCAGTCGTAGCAGATTACGTCGCCGAGCTTGAGCTGCCGCGGATCGTATACGGCTTCCGCCCTGAGGCCCAACGCGCGCGGAACCGCCAAATATTGCTGCAGGCCGGCAGCGACCGCCCAACTGAAGCTCCACACTTCTTCCTTGCCGGAATAACCTTTATACCACCAGCCCGAAGACCTTCTCCCAGTATAATTCATCGGCGCGCCCCCTGCAAAGAGACACTGGGAGACATAATTCGTGCAGTTGACCTCGAAGTTCTCGTAAGCGGGATTCGGTTCATTCCACCATCTCTCGGCGTAGGCGACCGCTTCTTCTCTTAAATAAGGAGTGCCTCTGCCAAT
The DNA here is from genome assembly GCF_017671885.1 of Cohnella sp. LGH. Taxonomy (NCBI): domain Bacteria; kingdom Bacillati; phylum Bacillota; class Bacilli; order Caryophanales; family Paenibacillaceae; genus Cohnella; species Cohnella sp. LGH. The sequence continues at coordinate 6,562,364 of NZ_CP072117.1, read as the reverse complement.
CCCCCCGTAACCCCAACCGTCGTCGCCTGTTGCATACGCCCCCGCGTATACCTTAGAGGACTTAGATCCATAAACCGCATTCGGATTCAAGTACGGAACAGAAGGCGCAGCGGCTTTCTTCTCCCCGTCCCATGGATCGTGAACTTCATCCAGTTCCTCCGCCGCCAGCTCTCCCGGCCGTTCGCCTGGAAGCGGCCTCACCGTCGTCAGTCGCCAGATTTTGCCCTCCCTGACAAAACGAAGCCTTTCCCTCTCCACTCGCTCCTCCGACCACACCTGATTCCGCTGCTCCATCAAGCGCACGAGATGGATCGACAGATCGGCCGCAACCTCGCCGCGCGCCGACTGATAGCGCTCGATTTTCACCCTCATTTCGCTGCGGGCTGTCCGTATCGCCCACCTCGCATCCCTGCGAGCCGCAAGCTGCGCCCTCTCATTCAGCCGCTCCCGATGCTCCCTGTCCGGAATCTCCCCCAGCTTGCGGAGATCCGTGCCTAGGGATGCCGCATTGATCGCGTTGACGTACTCAAACAACGCCTGCTTCCAATCTATATCCTCGCCGGGCATGGAGACCACCTCCGATTCCGTTTCTTGACAAGCCGTCGTCAGATTGCGCCACTTCATCCTATGCCGGAAAACGCCATTCCATGCGTCAGCATTACCCGCGCCCGATTGCGGCATTCTATAGAAGTTCGAAGTGAAACGTTCGGCAAGATGCCAGACCTGGCAAGAGCGAATACGGTTTACCCGGTTTTCCCCCCGCAAGCACGCGAGCAGAGATCATGAATGCCCTTATTCAGGTTTTCTTTCCTCTATAAGACGCTTCAAGATGGACTGAAATGACTTTACGGAGCCGCTTTGACAAGGTATACTGAATGCATAGAGTATTTTTGAAATCGCGTTTCATAGAATGAAACTCATTCTCAATTGGACGACGATTGCGCAAAAATACGGACTGAACTACAGATTTCGAATCAAGGAGGTTATACACATGTCTAAAATCCCTTATCAAGTGCAAGGCCAGCTGGAGTCTTCCGGAAAATCCTACCGTTACTTCAGCCTTCCGGCTCTGGAACAGCAAGGCGCAGGCCCGGTCTCCAAGCTCCCATTCTCCATTAAGGTGCTGCTCGAAGCGGCGGTTCGTCAATTCGACGGTCGCGGCATCACGGAAGAGCACGTCAAGCAATTGGCTACTTGGAGCGAAGGTCGCGAGGACAAGGAAATTCCTTTTATCCCGGCGCGTATCGTTCTGCAAGACTTCACCGGCGTTCCCGTCGTCGTCGACTTGGCGGCTATGCGCGAAACCGTTAAACTAGCTGGCGGCGATCCGAAGCAGATCAACCCGCTCGTTCCCGTCGATCTCGTTATCGACCACTCCGTCATGGTTGACGCATTCGGCAGCCCGGACGCTCTGCAATACAACATGGACGTCGAGTTCGAGCGCAACGAAGAGCGTTATCGCTTCCTGCGCTGGGCCCAAACGGCGTTCGACAACTTCCGCGCCGTTCCTCCGGCGACGGGTATCGTTCACCAAGTTAACCTGGAGTATCTGGCCTCCGTTGCCGCTACAAAAACAAAAGACGGCGTAACCGACGTTTACCCGGATTCCCTCGTTGGAACCGACTCCCATACGACGATGATCAACGGTCTTGGCGTCGTGGGCTGGGGCGTGGGCGGTATCGAAGCCGAAGCAGGCATGCTCGGCCAGCCGCTTTATTTCGTTATGCCTGAAGTTATCGGCTTTAAACTGACCGGCAAGCTGGCGGAAGGCGCTACGGCGACCGACCTTGCCCTGACCGTTACGCAAATTCTTCGTAAAAAAGGCGTTGTCGGCAAGTTCGTCGAGTTCTTCGGCTCGGGCCTGTCCAACATCAGCCTTGCGGACCGTGCGACGGTAGCGAACATGGCTCCGGAATACGGCGCAACGGTCGGTTTCTTCCCGGTCGACAGCGAGACGTTGAACTACATGAGACTGACAGGACGCGAAGAAGATCAAATCGCGCTCGTGGAAAGCTACTACAAAGCGCAAGACATGTTCCGCACGGACGAAACTCCGGACCCTGTATTCACCGACGTAATCGAGCTTGACCTGTCCACGATCGTGCCTAGCTTGGCTGGACCTAAGCGTCCGCAAGACCGCGTAGAGCTGACGGCGATGAAGCAATCGTTCAACGAAAGCATTCGCACGCCGATCGACAAAGGCGGCTTCGGCTTGAGCGACGCTCAAATCGAGCAATCGGCCGAAGTGAAGCACCCAAGCGGCGAGACGAGCAAGCTCAGCACGGGCGCAGTCGTTATCGCTGCGATCACCAGCTGTACGAACACGTCCAACCCAAGCGTTATGATCGGCGCCGGTCTCGTAGCCAAGAAAGCGGTCGAGCGCGGCCTGACGAAGCCGGGTTACGTCAAGACATCCTTGACTCCGGGTTCCCTTGTCGTTACCGACTATCTGAAGAACGCCGGCCTGCTGCCTTACCTTGAGAAGCTCGGTTTCTACGTTGCGGGCTACGGCTGCGCAACCTGTATCGGCAACTCCGGTCCGCTTCCTGACGAAGTGAGCGCCGCAATCGCCGATAACGATCTTACGGTCGCGGCGGTTCTGTCCGGTAACCGTAACTTCGAAGGCCGCGTACACGCACAGGTCAAAGCAAACTATCTGGCTTCTCCGCCGCTTGTCGTCGCTTACGCGCTCGCCGGCAACGTCAACGTTGATCTGACGTCGGAGCCGATCGGCTACGACGACGCCAACAAGCCGGTGTACCTGAAGGACATCTGGCCGACGAACGAAGAAATTCAGCAAGCGGTCTCCGCTTCGCTTAACCCGGATATGTTCCGCGCCAAATACAAAAACGTGTTCACGCAGAACGAGCAGTGGAACCAAATTCCGGTTCCGCAAGGCGAGCTGTACGAGTGGGACGAGAAGTCCACTTATATCGCGAACCCGCCGTTCTTCAAGGATCTCGCTCCGCAAGCGGGCGATATTCAGAACATCAAAGCCGCTCGCGTTATGGCGCTGATGGGCGATTCCGTTACGACGGACCACATCTCGCCTGCCGGCAACATCAAAGCCGACAGCCCTGCGGGCAAATATTTGCTCGAGCATGGCGTCGAGAGAAAAGACTTCAACTCGTACGGCTCCCGTCGCGGTCACCATGAAGTGATGATGAGAGGCACGTTCGCTAACATCCGTATTCGGAATCAAGTGGCTCCGGGCACGGAAGGCGGCGTTACAACGTACCTGCCTACGGACGAAGTGATGTCCATCTACGACGCTTCGATGAAGTACCAGGACAGCGGCACGAACCTGGTCGTCATCGCCGGCAAAGAATACGGAACCGGAAGCTCCCGCGACTGGGCAGCTAAAGGAACGTTCCTGCTCGGCGTCAAAGCCGTCATCGCCGAAAGCTTCGAGCGGATTCACCGCTCCAACCTCGTCGGCATGGGCGTTCTCCCGCTGCAGTTCCCTGCCGGTCAAAGCTGGAAGACGCTCGGCATTACCGGACGCGAGACGTTCGACATCGCCGGCTTGAGCAACGACGTTACTCCTGGCCAGACGGTCTCCGTTACCGCGACGCGCGAAGACGGAACGACGTTCTCATTCGACGTAATCGTTCGTCTGGATTCGATGGTCGACGTTGACTACTACCGTAATAGCGGCATTCTGCAAACAGTATTGCGCCAGATGATGGCTCAATAAGCTCGATAGCATGAACAAGAGGCGCGGGGAGACAATCCCCGCGCCTTTTTTTTGGATTTGCTCGGAAAACATTCAAATTTGCCCTTTTCGTTTTTTGTTTCCCTCGCCCGTCATAAGTTATAATATTAACAACGTACAGATTAACAACAACGATAATGATGATGGAGGCGACCCCGGTTTTGGACACCTACAAGCGACAATCATGGATACGGAAATACCGGACAGCCCTCATTCTTTTGGCCGTCTTTTTTTTAGTTGTCTTCTCCTACATAAAGACGTGGCCCTACATGCTTTACGGTCCCGGATCGGCCGATCCGCTGCAGCCGCGCGTAGACACGGGTCACAAGCTCGAAGAGAAAGGCGCCTTTCTGTTCACCACTGTCGCCACTTATTCGAAGCCGCGTGTTTACGACCTGATTTACGCTTGGTTAAATCCCGAGATGGATATTGAAAAATTGGAGGTCGCTACCGGGGGCGCCACCAACCTGACCGCTTACCGCAACTTGATGTCTTATATGCGCGACAGCTCCGAAGCGAACGCTTTGCTGGCCGCCTATACGGCGATGAACAGGGAGCTCGACGTCAAGCCGCAGGGCGTTATTGTCATGTCGCTGCTGCCGCAATCGGAAGCTCGGGACAACGGCTTGCAGGAAGGCGATATCATTACGCAAGTCGACGATAAACCGATCGCGACGGCCAAGGAGCTTTCCGAATACTTAACGGCTAAGAAAGCCGGGGAAAAAGTCAAGGTCGGCGGCTCAAGAGGCAAAGATACGTTCGAGGCAACCGTCCCACTGGTTTCCATGTCTCCCGATAATCGCACGGGAATAGGATTCGTGAACGAAACGGTCCTGAAGGTGACCCCGCCGGATCAGGTCCAATTCGACTTCGCGGATACCGGCGGTCCTTCCGCGGGACTCATGATGACGCTGGAGATCGTCGCCCAACTGACCGGCGAGGATTTGACTCGAGGATATCGCATCGCCGGGACGGGAACGATCAGCGCGGACGGCACGGTCGGCCTGATCGGAGGAATTAATTACAAGCTGATGGCGGCGAACAAGGAGGAGGCCGACTATTTCCTCGTCCCTTTCAATGCGAAGAACGACTCGAACTGGACGTTGGCCCAGAAGACGGTTGACAAGCTGAAGCTAAAACCCAAGCTCGTTAAAATATCCACGCTGCAGGAAGCGGTCGATTTTCTAAAAAAACTGGAGCCGAAAGCCGATAAATAAAGATCAGCTTATCATTGAAAGGCGGTAATTTATGAAAATTTGGCGAAAATGGCTTCTGGGCTGTACGCTGGCGCTGTTCGCATTCTCCGGGCTAGGGTTGTCGCACCTCCCTTCCGCGGCAGCCGCCGGCGAGAGCGAGAGCGCTGCCTTCGAATCGATCAGTCTCGCAGAGCTGGAGGACGGGACGAAGCTATACGAGAAAATAGCGCCGTTCATCACGGAGCAAATCCAATTGTTGGCGGAGGATGCGGTGGCGATTACGGCTAGCAGCATCTATGAAGTAGATTTGGGCAATTATCCTAAAGGCTTTACGCGGCAATTCATTTCCTTTATTCATAACTATGAATGGATCGAGCTTGTGCTTGTGGCCTCTAACGAGGATGCATCAAGCCTTAAACTGCTGGATCGGGCGGCAACCAGCGAAAGCGGCGATATGTTCCTGAACACGGCCAAGCTGGATTATTCCACTGAGGGCAATATGGTTTATGTGTGGAGTCAAGCGCCTTATTCGGCGTTCGAGTCTTGGATCGAGCTCGAATGGGCGGGAGACAGCTTCTACGTCGTCAATCACGAGTACGCTGATCCGACGGAAAGCTATTACGACGAGAAAGCCGCTCTGCTCAAGGCAAAGGATATAGAAGGCTTGATCGCGCAGACCGAGTTCGACTTTCCGCAATATCCTTGGGCGTATGAAGCCGCCTACACGCTAGCTGCGCCAACGCTGAAGCTGGCCCACCAGAAAGCGATGCAGCAGCACAAAGCGAAAAACACCGTCAACGCAATCCGATATCTTGAATATGGGCTGACGCAATACGGCGACGCCTTTGGCATTTTGGATTACGGGGATGGCAAACTTGCCAAAGAAACCATCGTTGGCTCCGCCGACTCGGATTACGTTAAGTCGCGGTTGACGCTTGGCGCCTATGTCGGCATTCTGAACGATTACGGCTACTTCCTGTCCCTGACCGGGAACAACAAAAAAGCGAAGCTGGTGTTGGCCAACGTCGTCAAGCTTGTCCCTTCCCGCACTGTCGCCTATCTTAACCTGGCCGACGTCGAATGGGCGCTGGGACAGAAATCTGCGGCCAAGTCCCACTACAAGATTTACTGGAAGCAGCTCGGCGCCAAAGCTTCCTCCGTCGCGCCTAAGCGCGTGCAGGAACGAATCAACGCCAAATAACGCCTAAGAAAAGAAAAGGACCTCGACTTCCACTGCCAACCGCTAAGTGGGGTTCGAGGTCCTTTTTGGCATGCCATACGCAAGTCTGCTATCCAAGTATCGTCCCCATACGGTGTGCCGCTTCGATGATCGCGGGAGCGAACTCGCGCATCCGATCCGGCGTCAGCCGGTTAGACGGTCCGGAGACGGATAATGCCGCAACGAGTTTCCCCGACCGACTGAAGATCGGCGCAGCCGCGGCGGCCGCTCCCGGCTCGCGTTCCTCGAAGCTGGTCGCGTACCCGGCGGCGGCAATATCGTCCAGCTGCTTCGCGATCGATTCGCGCTCCAACTGCGCGGGCCATGCCGGATCGGACAGCACCGCGTCCCTCACGCCGGGATCGGCGAAGGCGAGCAGCACTTTGCTAGACGCGCCTACGGACAGCGGAAGTCTCGCTCCTACCGTCGCGACTCTGCGTATCGCCTGCGTGCTCTGCACCGCCTGTATTCTCACTCTCTCCGTCCGGTCCCGGACGTATAGACTGATCGTCTCGTTCAGCTGATCCCGCAGCCGCTCCATCTCCGGAAGCAGCATGACCGAGGGATCGTCCGAGCGCGACAGATGCGCGGACAATTCGAGTATGCTGAGCCCCAGACGGTATTTCTCCGTCGAAGGATCTCGCGTCACGAATCCTTTATCCTCAAGCGTCGCCAGCAAACGGTGGATCGTGCTCTTATGGAGGCCCACCTTGTTCGCAATTTCCGTCAGCCCCCATTCATGGCCCGAAGCGAAACAAAGCAGCACGTCCAGCGCTCTCTCCACGGCGCGAACCGTCTTTTTCTCCTCTTCCATGGTCAGTATCCCCTTTGCAACCGTTTCACTCTATGAAACCCTGTTACAACCACTATAACGCAAACTTGCAATTCCGTAAATATTGGAAGCGCTTTATTACAATTTGATTACGTAGTATTTACAACTCGCCTCCGCTCATTGACGCTTGCCGCAGCTTTTTCTACGATAAAAATAAGAAGAATCTCAGAAACGCGAAAAGCGAGGCGATCCCCATGACCTCATTGTCTACGCCATTTCCATACGCGGGATCGGATACGGTTGTTATTCCTGCTTCCGTACCGTCTTATCGTCGCGCCGCCTCATTCAGACTGAGCCGTATCGCGCTTAATGTCTTTATCGCCTTCTCCTGCTTGTTAGCGGGGCTGTTTATCGCATTCCATGCCTATGCCGCTTATTTGTTCTCCTATCCGCCGATCGTGTCGATCGGCTCAAATCCGATGCTTGCCAAAAATCTCGCCTATTCCGATGTCATGTTTCCAAGCGCGGACGGCGTTACGCAGGTCGAAGGCTGGTGGATTCCCGCGTCCGACAGCCGCAGAACGGTCGTGCTGAGCCATGGCTACGGAACGAACCGGGAGGAGCCTTGGGTTCCGATGTACGATCTCGCCAGCTTTCTCAACGGCATGCACTATAACGTTCTAATGTTCGACTACGGCTACGCCAGCTCGCTGCATCCGTTGCCTGCGACCGGTGGACTCTCCGAGTCCCGGCAGCTGGCCGGGGCTCTGCAGTACGCCCGATCCCAAGGCAGCGACGAACTGATCGTCTGGGGCTTCTCTATGGGAGCCGGAACGGCGCTCCAAGCCGCTCTGCAAGACGAACAGGTCGATGCCATGATTCTGGACAGCACCTTTCTTCCCGACGAGCATACCCTTTACGCCAACATTAATCAGTATGTCCAGCTTCCGCAATATCCGACGATTCCTTTGCTGCGACTGTTTCTTCCGCTGATGGGCGGGGTGAATCTGGACGAAGTTCCCTCAGCAAAGGCGCAAACGACGGCCTATCCTTTTCCGATTCTTATGATTCATGGCACAGCCGACGACAAAGCCCCGGTCTATATTGCAGAGAACGTCGCCCAGGCGCAGACGAACGGCTTGTCGCAGCTGTGGGTCGTTCCGGGAGCGATACACGAAATGATCTACCGCACACATACGGAGGAATACGTCTCCCGAACCGTCGCATTCCTCGAAAGCGTTCACAAGAAGGTATGATTCGATCAATCCCTTCATGCTCACGGAGGAGATCGCAATCTGGAACCCGTTTGATCCTCGCAGCTGTAATCACAGGCCATAGCGCCCGACATTCCTGCTTTACGCTATGGCCTGCGTTAATCAGAGCAGTCTGGTGAAAAACCAGTTCCCGATGTACAAGCCGACTCCCGCGACGACGTTAATCCAACCGAGCGCCTTGGCGAATTTTTTTTCGCGCTTCAATTTCAATTTCTGGTACATAACGATTTCCCAACGGAGAATAAACAGTCCCGTAAGGATACAAAGAGGGACAATGTATCCAAGCGAGCCTCCGTAACCTCCGCTTCTCAGCATTCGCCTCTCCCCTTTCCGACCTCTTCGTTTACTTACTTCGCCTTCATGCCGATCCTTCGTATTTTCGAATTGACCTCGACTTCGACGCGCAATTCCTTAAACGCGCTCTGCCAGCGATCCTTCGAGCCAATTCGGGCGTTCCAATAGCCCGGCTTTTTGGCGCGCACGTATTCGCCGAACCCGAAGATGTCGGCCCCCTTCTCCTGCATTTCGCGAATCAAGTTTTCCACCTCGAGCTTCAGAGACTTTTCGTCCTGTTTCTCGATCTGGGTCAGAGAGGCGGAATCGTTGATCGTAAACTGATCGTTGATCTTCTCTTCCAGATTGATCTCCGTGAAAATCGAGACATTAACGATCGGCTCGCCGTCCTGTATCCTGACCTTGATGCTGGATCTTCGCGACGTTGCATAGATCATGACCATTTCGGAGTCCCCGCCGATTTTGACGACCCCTCTGTATCCGGCCGGATTCATTCCTTTGATCGACATATAGGCGGCGACCTGAAACGGCTTGGTCATGCCTTTAAGCTTTTCGTCCTTAAAGTAAGCCAAACCCTTTACTTCGATGTTTTGCTCCTTCTTCAGCTCCACATAAGGAAGATAGCCTTCCTGGCCCTGCTTGGCCGTATTGCTCCAGTACATGCCGACGTAATTTTCGGGAAATTTACCGAGCTTTACGGCATTGTCCATCGTCGACATCAAGTACAGCGCCGGAACCCGTTCCAGCTCGGGCGCCGCGCGCATCACCTTCTCCGCGCTTCCTTTGCAGATCATCATCCAGGCCATTCTTCGAACTTCGGGATTGCGGTGCAAATAGTCGTTAATGTTTTGCATCCCCAGGCTTGCGACATCCTCGGATACGACGATGACGCGCAGGTGACCGAAAAAGAGCCTACCGGAGATTTGCTGCTGCAAATTCATAATCGCATCGTCGACGGTGTGCCCTTCCGTACCGATGACCCACACGGTTTGCTCCGAGCCTTTGCCCCCTCCGCCGCTTTCCCCCGGACCAAGCGGGATTTTGCCAGGCAGGGCGATCTGTACGGTAACGCGAATCATGTTGACGTCAGGAACCGGAAACCCCTCCGCCGTATGGGAGATCTCGCTCTCTTTATTGGCCGAACCGGGCGGCGCGTTATCCACGGATACGCCCAATACGATGGCCCGGTCCTCGATCTCCAGACGGTCCCAGCAGCCCGTCAGAAGCATGACGATGGAGGCCGCGAAGGCGGACAACAGCAATCGCCTAACCCGCAGACCGCTCTTCACTAGGCTCCCCTCTCTTTTTCCGGAGAATGGCGACGACAAGCAACAAGCCTGGATAAGCGATCGTCACGAACAAGCCGATTCGTCCCACGTTCTGGATAATTTCATACATATGTAAGATATTGTAGGGTACCATCGCCATGGAGAACACCGCAGGCAGCAGAAAAAAGGAGAACATCTTGTGGTCCTGCAGACGAAATAGCTTGCTCAGCTCTTTGACCGCCAAATAATAGCTGGAAAACAGCGTCGTAAACACTGCGGTTACCCATACCGCCAGAAAAGCGGCATCGAGCCTCTCCAGCACGTTAGCGGGCAGCGATGTCGCCTTTGCCAGCTCCAAAGTCGGCCAGAGCAGATTTTTCGTCTCCTCCGAGCCGAATACGCCCACGGTCGCCCCGACGATCGTCACGTACAAGCCGCCCGCGATGACGAGCCCGATCATGCTTGCCATCATCGCCTTTCGCGGCTCGCGCATAGCCGGAATGACCGACGTAATAATGAACCCTCCCTGGAACAGCGAAGCGATCGTCAATACGCTGGCCAGCATGTCTTTATGGGAATTGCCCCAAATCGGCTGCAAATTGACCATGTCGGCATTCTTCAGCGATAAAGCGACGATCAGCAATGCCGGCCCAAGCAGCAGCGGAAAATAAAACAGGTGGATGTAAGCGAATGTCGTAATATCGTTGCGAGTGGAAATCGCGGCCAACATGAGCATGACGATTACCGTTACTTCCAGGGGGGTCTCGGTCAATACCGACGTAATGACCACCTCTCCGAATTCGCGTGCTGTAAGCGACGTCAAGATCGCGAAGAAGCCGATCACGCCGATGCTTCCGATCCACGACAACCACTTGCCGATGACCACCTCGCCATACTGAACGATCGACTGGCCCGGAAACCGCATGCCGAGCCGGGTAATCAGATATAGGCCGACGATAGCGACCAAGGCTCCCAGCAGCGTGACGAGAGGGGCGCCGGAATCCGCTCCTCTTACGGCGAAAAGAGGAATCGGCAGCACCCCGACACCGATAATCGTGCTCGTCATAATCGCCGCAACCTGCACCGTCGTAATGCTTCTCGCTTGCTTCATGCCTTCACCTCTTTCCGGGGTTCTCCATTTTCGCCGGCTCTAGCGCGTTGTTGGGAGGCTTCTTCAAGTCTTCGACCGTTTTGTCGCTTATTCGGATTTTATCTCCAGGGTACAGAAATTTGGGCCGCTTGTTCATCCACCAGAGCGGACCGCGCAGGAACAGATCCTTCATCCCAGTAGGGCTGCCGGGAACAAGAGGGCTCATGTACGGAACGCCGAAAGACTTGAGCGACAACAGATGGTTCGCGATCAGAATCAGGCCGATCATCACGCCGTACAGACCGAATATGCCTGCCAGCACGATCAGCGGAAAACGCAGCAGGCGCAGCGCCAATGCCGCGTTGTAGGCCGGGGTGGCAAAGGAGCCGATCGTCGTAAGCGCAATAATGACGACCGTAATCGGACTGGCGAAGCCGGCCGCGACCGCCGCCTGACCGACGACAAGCACGCCGACGATGGATAATGCTCCGCCGACCTGCTGCGGCAGCCGGATCGTGGCTTCCCTGAGCACCTCCATCGAGATCTCGATGACCAGCACTTCCACGATCGCCGGAAACGGGACCCCTGCACGGCCTCCCGCCACGGCCACCGCGAACTCCGTCGGAATCAGTTCGGGATTAAACGAGATGATCGCCACGTAAAGCGACGGAAAGACGAGCGAGAAGACAAGCGCGATCAGCCTGGCCCAGCGAATGGCGCTCATCAACAAAAACCGTTCCGTGTAGTCCTCAACCGCCTGATAGAACTGGCTGAATACGGTCGGCACGACCAGCGCCAGCGGAGAGCCGTCCACCATAAGCGCCACCCGGCCCTCCAGCAGATTCGCCACGACCTTGTCCGGTCTCTCGGTATACTGCACCTGAGGGAACGGGGATAGCTGATTATCTTCTATGTATTGCTCCAAATAGCCTGAATCCAGAATGGCGTCGACGTCGATCAGGTCCAGTCGTCTCGTGACTTCCTTTACAAGCTCCGGATTCGTAATGCCGTCCATATAGCAGATCGCAACTTTAGATTGCGTCCTCCTGCCGATCTCCATCGTCTTCACGCGCAAATCCGGCGTTTGAAGGCGATATCGGATCAGCGAGATGTTCGTCGACAGCAATTCGATGAAGCCTTCGCGCGGTCCGCGAATAACCTGCTCCGTGGCGGGCTGGTCGATGGAACGCTTATCGATGGTACGGGTTCCGAATAACAGCGCCTTATCCACACCCTCAATAACGACGGCGGTCTGTCCGCGCAGAATGTCGGAGACGACTTTGGCGACGAGCGTCTCCGAGCGGACATCGCTATGATAAAGCGTCGTCTCCAGCAGAAAGTCCCACAGCTCCTTCCCTTCCTTAGGAAGCTGTTCCGCATGCGGCGGCCCGTACATCAGCGGCTTCAAAATTTCCGAATTCACGCTGGTCATGTCGATCATATTTGGGTAAAACAGCATTGCAGCAGGAAACCGGCCGAATACTTGGAACCTGCGGATCGTAAAATCGTCGTTCTCCCCGAGCACCCCGCAAATCTGCCCGACGATGCGCTCCAGATTTCCGTCGACGACAGAGTCGTTCAGCCGATCTGCGGAATGCCAGGGCTGTTCCCCGCCGCCGGATGACCGCCTTCTTTTTTTTCTACCGAACAGAAACATAATGCCTTTCACCGCCAATTTTAAAGATGAGACTTGTTGAAAATGTAAGTGTTATTCTTTGGCATCCTTCCCTTTTTTAAACCTTCGCCCGAAACGATCCTAAAAAAAGCCCCCGAACCGTACCCGGTCCGAGGGCTTTCTTGGCTTATAAGCTTTCTTACAAACTCCAGTCGAGCTTCACTTCTCCGCCTGTGCGGGAAGATTCATAGATCGCGTCAATGATCAAGTTGCTGCGCAGACCCGTCTCTGCGGAAGTCCAAGGCTGCTTGCCCGTTCTTACGCAATCCAGGAAATGACGGCTGAGACGGACGCGTGCTCCTTCATCGTCCGCAGGCGCGGCGAGCGGCGCCTCGATCGCCTGGTCGAACCGTTCGGTCAGAAACTTGCCCTCGTTCCCGCGAAGCGCGACGCCTCCCTCGGAGCCCATCAGATGTAGAAACGGAGCGCTGTCGGTATCCATATGAACCGCCCAGCTGACTTCCAGCGTCAACGAAGTGCCGTCCTCCATTTTGATAATCGCCGTCGCCAAATCCTCGACGTCGTACGTACCGTTCCAATTCGGCTTGCCCCAGGTTCCGATGCCCTTTTTCTTTGGACCGAATTCCGCGTAGGTGGAGCCGTATACCGATACCGGCTTCGGCTCGCCCATCAAGAAAAACGCCAGATCCAGCATATGCACGCCGATATCGATCAGCGGGCCGCCCCCGGACTGATTGTGCTGCGTAAACCACGTTCCCCAGCCCGGAATGCCCTTGCGGCGGTACCAGCCTGTCTTCGCCGTATAGACGCGGCCAAGCTCTCCCCGTTCCACCTGCTCCTTCACCTTCAGAGAAAGAGGCTCCCAACGCATCTGATGCGCCACCATAACCGTCTTGCCGGTGCGCTGCTGCGCCCGAACGATGTCCTTCGCCGCAGCGGAGTCCAGACCCATCGGCTTCTCTACGAGCACATGCTTACCGCTTTCCAATGCCAGAATCGTCAGCGGCGCGTGAGCTTGGTTCGGAACGGCGACGATCACCACATCGACGTCCTCTCTGCGAATGAGCTCCTCCGGCGAAGGAGAAACGACGGGAATGTTGTACTCCCGAGCCCGTTGTTCCGCAAGAGGCAAATAGGCGTCCGTTATTGCGACGAACTCGCACTCCGCGCCAAGCTTGCCAAACTCCTGCAAGTGAACGTTGCCGATATTGCCTGCACCGATTAGGCCGATGCGAATTTTCGATGAACCTGCCATGTTGTTGTATTCCTCCAATTGAATTAACGTAGTCAAAGCTTATTTTCATCTTATACGAAATGCCGCACTCGCAGACAGCACCATTTTGGCTTTCTTCTTATGGTCTTTTGTCCGAAGCCAAAAAGCGACCAGGCTTTATCTCGCCAGGTCGCTTCCCGTTATCTCTTTTCTTGGATTTTGAATATGGCTTAACTTCCCCCTGTGCGAGCAAGCGCTAATCCTCGTTATCGTAATTCGAAAAATAGAGCGGAGCCACTTCAGCCCCCAAAGGAATAAAGGCGTTGACCACCGCGGCGTCGAATTGGGTTCCGGCGTTCCTTCGCAGTTCCTCCATCGCTTCCTCCAACCTCTTGCGGCGGCGATAAGGCCGCGGCGACATCATCGTATCGAAGGCGTCGACGACCGAACAGATTCTTGCGAATAGCGGAATTTGCTCTCCCGCCAATCCGCAAGGATAGCCTTTGCCGTCCCATCTCTCGTGGTGGTGCAGCACCAAGCGAACCAGATCGGCGTCCCGCTCTCCCCTATCCTTCAGTATGTCCGTTCCGTACTCCGGATGGCGTCTTATCAGAGCCCACTGTTCCTCCGTCAACGGATTGACGGAATCCAGAATCGCGGTCGGAACGAGCAATTTGCCGAGATCGTGGATGAAGCAGCCTCTGAGCAGCTTCTGTGCGCTTGCCGAATCCATTCCCATCGCCGAAGCTACCTTCTCGCTCAGCAGGGCGACTCGAACGCAGTGATGGTATGTGTCCTCGTGCTTGTGCCGCAACAGCTTCATCATCTCCGAAATATCGGAGGTATGATCGAAATGATGGGGGAAATCTCCTACTGCTCTCAAGGCTCCTACCACCTTTTTGCACCTGCCCCGATTCAATGTTCGCCAGGTCTAGCCGATATATTGGACGTTACCCACTATGGAATCAGGTCTTAAGAACCTGAAAAATCCCATAACTCATGTGGCGACACCTAAATATTAGGCTAATTCACTCAAATCCACAACGCTTCATCTTCCCTTTTTTTCCTTTTAAATCCATAATCGGCTAATCTGCCATAAATTCCGACAAAGTTTCTTCGACAAAATCGGGGGCCGCTTTATTGAGCAGTTCGACGGTATGCAAATAGCGCTGCGTTGTATTGATGTGGGAATGGCCTAGCGTCTCTTGGACCTGCTGCAAAGTCGCGCCTTTAAGCAATGCCAGCGTCGCGTTCGTATGCCTTAACCAATGCGGGGTCGGCTTTTTCGAACGAATGCTTTGTTTTCCTGCGTCTCGGATGATTCGTTCGATCTGCCTTGCCGTAATCGGGAATACGGTTGCCGCCGGGTCCCGCGTGGAATCGTTACCACCGACCATGCAGCGATAATTCTGAAAAATAGACCAGAGGCTTGAGGGAATTTTGACATCTCTGCTCTTGCCTCCCTTTCCGTTTTTTACATGCAGCCATACTGATTTCTCAAGCGGATCGGTATGGAAGTCTTCCCATTGTACGGCGACGAGCTCGGAGACTCGAAGTCCCAATGTAACGAGCGACAATCCGATCAAATAGTTGCGGAAGCTCTGACATTGGAGCTGATTCAATAAGCTGCCGACCTCTCCCTTGGTCAAATAATGCTTGCGGCTTGTGACGCGCACTTGCGGAAGACGGATGGAGCTTGTCGGATTATAAGGGAGGAGGCCAACGTTAATATCGCTCCCCCACTTATACAATGATTTTAGCGGAGCGATCAGCGCGGCGACGCTTGCGGGAGCCAGAGGCTTATTTCGAAAACTGGCGGCTCCGCAAATCAGGCCTAATTTGTAGGCTTCTATTTCTCTCCACGTGACATCCCGAAGCGACATATGCGAGACGAAGGTTCTGAACATTTGGATAGCCCTGCTGTAATTCCGAACCGTATGGGGAGAGTAACTGCATACGGCAAGAAACATTTCAACGATCTGGTCGTCACCGATATTTGTTCCATTGGCGTAAGCGCCGTTACCTTCCATTGTGCTTGCAGCCTGCGCTGTCAACATCGTGGTATTCATAAACTGATCCTCCTCTATTTCAGCATACCCAATCCTAAGCCCACCCTCAAATCTATATTTGCCATATACGCTAAGGTCTAACAATAAACATCCCTTAACCCCCTTATTTTCTCCTTCATCTCCAATTATCGTTTCTTTCTCGCCGTTTGATGTTGCCGTTGCTTACGGCTGAGCAATTCGCATAGGTGAACTTGAAGGAATGATGCAATATCATTCGAAAGTCCCATCTTTGCTCGCCGACCGGACTGTTACGTGAGCGGGACTTTCGCCTGCTTGGCGGCTATGCGAGCAGGCTGATGTACGCTCATTGGCACCATGGAAAAAACGCCTGCGATCGCTCGCAGGCGTTAATACTGTCGTATTGTTATCGATTAAGCAATTCCAGAAACTCCGAACGAAGCGCAGGGCTTTTACGGAATTCGCCGCGTACCGCAGAAGTGACCGTCTTGCTGCCCGGTTTCTTCACGCCGCGCGCGCACATGCACAAGTGCTCGCCTTCGACGACAACCATGACGCCGTGCGGCTGAAGCACCTCCTCCAGAATGTCCGCGATTTGCGAAGTAATTCTCTCTTGCACCTGCAGCTTTCTGGAGATCGCTTCGACGAGTCTGGCCAGCTTGCTCAGTCCGGCGATCTTGCCGCTCGGAATATAGCCGATATGCGCTTTGCCGAAGAAAGGCGCCATATGGTGCTCGCACTGGCTGTAGTAGACGATATCCTTAACGATTACCAATTCCTCGTGCTGCTCGTCGAAGGTGACCCCGAGGACATCTCTGGGGTCTACCGCGTAGCCTGCAAAAATTTCCTCGTACATCCGCGTAACGCGAGCCGGGGTTTCCAGCAAGCCTTCGCGCTCGACATTTTCCCCGATCAGCTTTAAAATTTCCCGCACGTGAAATTCGAGCTGCTCGCGGTTCTGCCCGACATGACTGTTAGAGTAATCTTTCGCTCCCGCCATGACAACGCCTCCCTTCCTATCTGCGGAACTTCGGATTGTTGCGGTTCTGGTTCTGGGCTCCCCCTGGGTTCGCCTTGCCGCCGCTATTTTGATTTTTCATCATTTGCTGCGCTTTCGCAATCTGCTGGTTGTTCATGTTATATCCCATCTGCTTGGCCATCTTTTGCAGCATCTCGGGATTGCTCTGCATCTTGGTCATCTGGCGGCGCAAGTAGAACACCCCGATGATGAAACCAACGACTATGCCGACGATTAACGTCACAATCGGAATAATATAGGACCACATTTCCGAAACACCCTCCGAATTTCACAAAATAAACCCCCGCGAACGCCGCAATGCGTCAAGCAGGGCTGCTGTATTATGATAGCATGGCCGAACAAGGTGCGCAAACGATAGCTTATTGAAGCGGTTCAAAAAGTCGCAGGTTTGCTTATACGCCGTTCCTCAAGCCAGCACGGTTTCGATGAACACGGTCGTATGCTGCGCCAAATCGATCTCGCTATAACCGACCGCTTCATCCCCTTCCTTGTCGATGACGCGAACGACGGGCCGTCCCGGCAGCCCCCGGTGCTGTCCGACGACAACGCCCGTCTGACGGGTGGACAGCTTGACCGATATGCCGTTAGGGTAAATCGACACAATTCGCATAAAGTGGACGAGCACCTCATGATCCAGCAAAGTTCCGGAAAAAGCGTTCATGCGTTCGCACGCTTCGTGAGGCAATAGCGGTTTCTCGTTCCCGGACGAATAGATCATATTATCGTACATATTGACGACGGCAGTAATTTTCGCATAGGTGTGAATGTCGTCTCCGGTCAGTCCGCGCGGAGCGCCGCTTCCGTCAATCGCCTCATGGTGCTGGAATGCGACATGCGCGACGAGCAGACTGTATTCCCTCTTGTTCTTAAGCAGCTCGAATCCTCGCCAAGCGTGATGCATACGGCCTTCCTGAACTTCCGGAGCGCCCAGCTTGCCGATATCGTGAAGGAGCGCCCCCATAGCCAGCTCCTTCAGCTGGAGCATATTCAGGCCCATGTTTAAGCCGACCAACGACGCCATCGTACAGACGTTCATCGCATGAAGGAACATCGCGTTGTCGGCGGTGCGAATATCCGACAGCTGAATCATCAGATTCTGGTTTTGCATCACATCCTCCAGCAGATCGTCGACCGTCTGGCCGATCGCCTTCGAGCTGAAGTTTTTGCCCGAGCGCAGCTGCTCGAACGTTTCCGACATTTGGTGAATGACCGCGCGTTTCGTCTCTTCCGACAGCAGCTCTTCATGTGAAATATCTCGGAACATCGGATCGTCGATATAGATCGTCGTAACACCCAGCCGCTTAAGCGTGCTGATCATGTATACGGTAAGCTGCACGCCGGTAGAGAGCAATACGGCTCCATTCGAGGAAAAAATCGTCTTGCCCAAATATTGTCCCGGTTCAACCGTCTCTATGTCGACTAATTTCATATTCTCTCTCCTGCCTCGATCTCGTTGTTCATGCTTACACACTATTTCGGCAAAAAAGAAGAGGAAATGAAGGCGCGAACGATGAAATGCCTCTCATTTCCTCGGAAATAAACTATTGATCGCTCTTTCGTTCGAGCGCTCTGTCGATAGCGTCCAACACTTCGACGCTCCCTTCCTTGCTTCGCGCTCCGCGCAGCCCATCCAGCGCCTCCGAAGTTCCGATGCGCCCAAGAGCCCAAGCGGCCGCTTCCCTAAGCTCCGGACGCGGATCGTCTCGCAGTACGGCAACAATGTCCGGAACCGATTCCGCATCGCGGAAGTTGCCCAGCCCGATCAGCGCGTTGCGCTGGATCGGCTTGCGTCCTCGCCAAGCCGCCGAGCTCGAGCCTAACTTCTCGCGGAATTCCCGGTTGCCCATCGTCAGCAGCGGACGCAGCAGCGGCTTGACCACTTCCGGGTCGGGCAAAAGCTCGGGATGATGGCGGATGTCGATTTTACGATTGACGGGGCAGACGATCTGGCAAGTATCGCAGCCGTACAGACGATTGCCGATTTTCAGCTTCATCTCGTCGCTCACGAAGCCCTTCGTCTGAGTAATGAAGGAGATGCATCGCTGGGCGTTCAGCTGTCCCGGTCCGACGAGCGCCCCGGTCGGGCATGCGTCGATGCATAACGTGCAGTCGCCGCAGTCGTCCGGGAGGGAACTGTCAGGAGGCAGCGGAAGACTTGTAATGATCTCGCCCAAGTAAATCCACGAGCCTAGCTCCGGGTTGATGACGGAGCAGTTTTTGCCGCTCCAGCCGATGCCGGCCCGCTCGGCCACGGCGCGATCCGACAAGGCGCCGGTATCGACCATCGACAATAGCTTGGCCTCCGGCTCCCGTGCCAGAAGCCACTCGGACAGGTTCGCCATCCGTCGTCTGAGCGCTTGATGATAATCTTCGCCCCAAGCGGAGCGCGACAATATGCCGCGCCTGCGACCCGGTTCGGATACAGGCGCGTTCTTCAGCTTCGACGGATAAGCGACCGCGATCGCGATAATCGACTTCGCTTCCGCCATATGCAGCGACGGGTCTGTCCGCAAGTCGAGATCCGGCTCCTCGAAGCCGGATTCGTGCCCCCGCTCGCGGTGCCGAAGCAGCCGTTCCTTCAATTCATGGAAAGGCTCTGCCGTCGTCACGCCCAGCTTATCGATGCCTAGCCCCGGCGCAGCCTTTAGCAATTCTTCCTTGAATTGCTTCCAATATCGGTAATCCCGTTTCACGACACCGTCGCTCACAGCTTCTTGATGCGGCTGATCGGCCAGACGATCATGTCGGCCCGCCCTTGAATTAGCTCTTCGGGCACTTCCTTGAAGGCTCGGCTGTCCTTGCTCGCATGCTGGTGACGGTTATCTCCCATCACGAAATAATGCCCCGGACTAACCGTCGTCGGTCCGAAATCCCCGTCCTCGATTTTCACATCCGTATACGACTCAACCTTCAGCGTCCCGTTGACATAGAGCTCTCCGCCGCGAATTTCCAGCTGATCTCCGGGGATGCCGATCACCCTTTTAACCAAATACTCCGGGTCTTCTCCCACGCTGGGATCTTTGAAGATGACAACATCTCCGCGATCCAAACTTCCGAGCCGCAAGGCGATCTTGTTCACGAACAACCATTCGTCTTCATGAAGCGTAGGCTCCATCGATATTTTCTTCACCGTCGACAGTTGGAACACAAATGCCTTAAGCAGCAGCACGATCGCCGCGGCAATGATCAGCGCTTTCGCCCAGTCCCACAGCTCTTTGCGCCAGCCGGTCAGCCTCGGCCCCTGATTCCGGGATTTCTGCGCTTGGGGCGCTTTCTGAGTTTTGGACGCCGAGCGGCTTCTTCCTTCGGGAATTCCCGCACCCATCTCTTCCGTCATGTCGCCTGCGTTCCTCCTTCTGCTTTCATCTGCTCTTTCCACTGCTGGTAAAATAAGCGCGCCGTGGAATCGTCGAAAGGAAATTCCCCGGCCTCGATGTCCTTACGAAGCGCCAGCAGCTCCGCTTCAACGCGTTCCTCCACCGCCTCGCCGTAGCGATACGCCGCTTTGTGCGCATCGTATTCGTCGCGGTCCAGCTCCATCGCCGTTCCGTCGGCCAGCACCACTACGTCCAAGTCGTAATCGATATAAGTCAGCACGTCTCCGTACCGATAGGGCGGAGAGGCCAAATTGCAATAATAGCGAACTCCCTCTTCCTCCAGCAGAGCAACAACGTTGTACCATCGTTCCGGGAAAAAGTAAGTGACGGCGGGAACCCGGCTAGACCATTCCCGGCCGTTCGATTCCTGAACCGTCGTATGTTCGTTGATTAACACCCACACCGTGCGGGAATCAAGCCCCGGCAGCAGCCGATTCGCGGGAACTTGCCAATTCTCGAGCCATACCCGATGCAAGGAACCGTCATGCTTAAAGCTCTTGATCACACACCTCATATACCGTCCGTCGGCGCTTTCCGTCATGGCTCGTCCCTCCCTGCAGGTTCTGGTTGATCGAGCAGCTTTTAATTCTGCCTGCGAAATACATGTAATATAAGAAAAGCATATCTCCCCGCCAAAATCAATGGCGTTAAAGATATGCTTTCCTTAGAATCCGTCCGCTTGAATTAGCCGGCCACGATCGCAAGCGGCTGCGTCAACTTAACGACGTTGACGGAGCTTATTCCGAGCGAGTCATAGAATGGACGCAAAACCTCGTTGTGCTTGTCCTCCGCGACGAGCACCTTCAACACTTTGCGCTGTCTGAACCGGTTGCTCATATGAGAAACCAGTTGTCTTCCTACGCCCTGATTTCTGAACTTGTCCCTTACCGCAATGCGATAGACGTAGCCTTTGTGATGATCAATCGTTCCGATCAATACGCCGACGATGTTTCCGGCCGATTCCGCCACGAGCACCAAGTCGCTGTCCCAGGACAATTGGCGGGCGAAAGCTTTCATCGTCTCTTCGCAGCAATCTTCCGACAGCACTTCCTCCAGAAGCTCTGCAACCAGCTTGTAATCTGACAATTGGAAAGAACGAATCTGCATGCTGACTTATCCTCCGAGCATTCAGTTTTACATCCAGCTAACGATCTTTTCATTTTACGACAATTCGGCGAAATTTCTAGCTCTTTTCTTAAAATAAGATAAAATTTTTTTGCAAAATCGCTGAATCTCCCGATGTAAACGCTTCACCATGTCGAATATTAGAAAAACGACTGGACATAATGAATTAGGCTGCTGCAGTTCGGTCTGCCATTCGTCTTCCGGTTGCAAACTTCCGTTTCGTCTTCCGAAGACTTTTTATACATTTATGTTGATTTAATCGAAAGGATATTGGATAATAAAGACTGTGAGCGATTAGGCTACATATCGCAATCCCATTTAGGAGGTTATTGACCATGGCACACGAATTACCGGCACTTCCTTACGCGACGAATGCGCTTGAGCCGCACATCGACGCAACGACGATGGAAATCCATCACGGACGTCACCACAACACTTACGTTACGAACCTGAACAACGCTTTGAAATCCGCTCCCGAGCTGGAAAGCAAGAGCGTTGAAGAACTGATCTCCGACCTGAACGCAGTTCCGGAAAGCATCCGCACAGCGGTTCGCAACAACGGCGGCGGTCACGCTAACCACAGCCTGTTCTGGAAAACGATCAGCCCTAACGGCGGCGGCCAACCGTCCGGCGCTCTGGCAGCTGCAATCGACGCAGAGCTTGGCGGCTTAGACAAGTTCAAAGAAACTTTCGCAGCTGCGGCTACGACTCGTTTCGGCTCCGGCTGGGCTTGGCTCGCACTGGGCAAAGACGGCAACCTGAAAGTATACAGCCTGCCTAACCAAGACAGCCCGATCATGGAAGGCGACACGCCTTTGCTCGGACTGGACGTATGGGAGCACGCTTATTACCTGAAATATCAAAACAAACGTCCTGATTACATCGCTGCTTTCTGGAACGTCGTGGACTGGAACGCAGTCGGCGCGATCTACGATTCCGCGAAGTAATCGAAACAAAAGCGCATGAATCTCCAACTCGGAGAGACATGCGCTTTTGTTCTATTACTGCCCGGTTGACATACATAATGTCTTCAATATTGCTCATTCCCATTGGAAACCGTCTATCGACCCAGTATAAAAAGTACGAACCGAACGTTAGAATGTGGAATCCCATGGTACCTGGTACTCAGATCATAGGGTTCATCAACACAATTGTTCCCTTTGCACCAACAGGTGAAGATAGCTAACAATTGTATTACAAAGATAAGCTCAGACAAAAAGCCCGTTCTAGGCGTAGTCCGCTCCTCGGGCTTTTTGTCTTTGAAAAAATGTAGGTATATCGGCGGTTTTAGTTTCGGAGGCGTTACAAAAATTCTCTTCAGTTGAGCCGTGGGTTTGCTCGGGAGCTTTTCGCGGAGCGATCCACCAGACCGTTAGAGGCTAGTCATCCGCTCGATTTCCCTCCCGTTACGGTCTGCCAGACCGCTACAGGCAATCATCCTCTTGATTTCGCTCGATTAGTGAACCGAATCTTGCTCCAATAAACCGTTCAAGTCAGCGGCAACCGTATCGATCATCTGCACGAACGAGCTTAGCTCCTCGGAGCTTGCCGCCTGCTCGCGCGAGAAGCGCACCGTCTCCTCGCTGCCGTGCTTGACTTCGTCCAGCGCCTCGCGAATTTCCTTCAGCTTGCGCTGGATCGTCATCAGCGACTGCTTGGAGCTCGTCGCCAGCTTGCGAATCTCATTGGCGACAACCTCGAAGCCGAGCCCGGCATCGCCGGCTCGCGCCGCTTCCAGCGCCGCGTTCAGGCCGATCAGATGCGTCTGATCGGAAATTTCCCGCATCGTTGTTCCCAACTGATTGATCTCGTCAATGCTGCCGGCCAGCTCTCGCACCTTCGCGTGGGAGTTCTCCTGGACGGAGGCCGTATGGGAAGCGTTGGACGCCACGAGATTGCTGCTGGAGTTCAATTGCACCATCATGGAGGACAGCTCCTGCACGACCGAGCTCACTTTGGTCAGCATATACTGGCGTGTCTCGACGAGCTTTTCGACTTTCGCTTTCTCGTCTTCCTCGTAAGCTTCGAGCACGATCTGTGAATCGAGGTTGAACATTTTGCTCAGCGCGTGCACCGATCTGGTCCAATGCTCGGGATCGACCCGCTTCAGATGCTTCGTCGCCAGATCCAGATACAGAATGTAAGTGCCCAAATACCAGTTCGTCGTCAGCCCGATTCGGGAATGGACTTTGCCGATATACAGCCTCCTGCTGAAAAAATCCTCGTCGATCAAACCTGAAGTCATCGACATGAAATACCAGCGCTGCGTTTCCTTCAGCCTCTCGATCGTACTATGGCTGTTAATCAGGTTAAACAGCTCCGGCTGTCCGACAATTCTGTCGTACAGCTCGTCCACCACTAAGTTCGTAATCTCGGCAAACGCGGCATGCTTCGCCTTCAGCATGGCCAAATCCTCCTCCGAGATGCCAATGTAATTCAACTGCCTCAATCTAGCATCGCTTACTTGAATCAAACCAATCCCCCCCTATAACTACGCGATGCAGAAGCCGCTTGCTTCCAGCACCTTGTCCGTTCTCAGCAGAATCGTCAGCTCGTCTCCGCGCTTATGAATTCCTCTTATAAATTCCGACACCACGCTGGCAATCGCCGCAGGAGTCGTCTCGACCTCCGTGTCCGGCATATTAAACACTTCCGTTACCGAATCCACCAATACCCCGATATCGCTTCCGCCTTCTTTCATCACAATGACGCGCGATTCTTCCCCGATCGGCAGCGGAGGAAGACCGAGACATTGCGCCAGATCGACAACCGGCAGCAAAGCTCCTCTCAAATTGAACATGCCGAGCATTTCAGGCGACCTCGATGCGATTTGGGACAGCGCGGGCACTCTGATGATCTCTTTAACCTGTCCGATATCGAGCGCATACTGCTGATCGCCCAGCATAAACGTAACTCTCTTCTCCGCATGAACGGATTTGACCGCATGTCTGCCGGCCCGTCCGGGATCGGTGACCGTTCCCGCATCGCGCACAACGGCGTTCACGTCCAAGATATAAGCGATGCTGCCATTGCCTAGAATCGATGCGCCCGAGACATACGGCACTTGTCCCAAATAAGCGGACAACGGCTTCATGACGATTTCCTGGTTGGCGACGAGACGATCCACATACAGGCATACGCGTCGATCCGCCGCACCGATCATGACGGCATAGCCCCTGCTGGAGCTCGAAGGCTCCGTACGCAGCCTTCCATGCAGCCTGACCAACGGGAAAATGTCTCCCCTGACTATGCAAATTTCTTTGCCGTGAACGCTCTGAATGTTGGCCGAAGACAATTGGAACGTTTCCAAGACGTGTACGAGCGGTATCGCCAGCGTATGCTTGCCCAGCTCGACTAACAGCGAGCGCGTTATCGCCAGCGTCAGCGGCAGCTTGATCGTAATTTCCGTCCCTAGCCCCAGCGCCGTATCGATGTCGATCAGTCCGTTCAGCTTCTCGATCTGCGTCCGCACGATGTCCATGCCGACTCCCCGGCCGGACAGCTCGGTCACCTGCTCCGCCGTAGACATGCCCGAGTGGAAGATCAGCGCGATGAGCTCCTTGTCCGACATTCTTGCGGCTTCCTGCTCGGTCACGAAGCCTTTGTGAATGGCCTTGCGCATGACCTTCTCCGGATCGATCCCTCGCCCGTCGTCCTTCACGCGAATGACAATCGCATTCTCCTGATGGCTCGCTTGCAGCAGCAGCTGCCCTTTGCGAGACTTGCCGAGCCGCTCGCGCTCTTCGGGAGCCTCGAGTCCGTGATCTGCCGCATTTCGCAATATGTGAATCAACGGGTCTCCGATCTCCTCGATAAGCGTCCGATCCAGCTCCGTCTCCTTGCCTTCGATTGTAAACTGGATTTCCTTGCCCGCCTGCTGCGACAAATCCCTGACCAGTCTCGGGAAACGATTGAACAGCTGCTCGATGGGCAGCATCCGGGTTTTCATCATTCCCTCTTGAAGCTCGGCAATGACGCCGTTCAGATGATCGGTAACCTCGCCCAGCATCGCAACGTCCTGGTCCTGCTTATCGCGCTCTCTCAGCCGTTTGCGAACCTCTTGCAGCCGGGTATTATCGATGATAAGCTCTCCGACCAAGTTCAGCAAGTGTTCCAGTCGCTTGACGTCCACCCTGACCGTCTGTTGGATCGTTGTTTTGGCCTCCGCCGTCTCGAGCTTGCCTGCCAGTCCGGCCGAAGTCGGCGCAGGAGCCGTATCCGAAGCAGCAACCGGAGCCTCCGGTTCGTTCGCGACGGTTTCGCCCCGTTTTAATCCCTCGTCTTCGTCCGGCTGGGAAAACCATTCGATCAATTGGACGTTAACGTCGTTAATTTGCGATAACTGCAGCACATTGCCGCCGATCGTTTCCTTCGGATGCGCGGAAGCGATCACATACGAGATCGGGCCGGACATCAGAAGCTCTTCATTCTCCCATTCGGCTAACGAAGGCTTTAGCGCAATCACTTCCCCTGTCTCGCTAAGCGTGCGCTGCACGAGCATAGCCCGCACCGTCGGCATATCCGCTCCCGACGACAACGTCACCGATACGAGGTAAAGCGGCACGCCTTCTTCGCGCTTCCGAGTCATTTCCTCCAGCTCTGCCGGAGTCCACCCCGTAGCCTTGTTCTCAAATGCGCTTTTTTCCGCAGCTTTATTTTTGCCGATCTTACCAGCAGTTCGATCGGTTCCGCGGGCCCCTTCCTTCCCTCCCGAACCGGTCGGCCGACCCGATAGACAATCCTCCAATGCGTCGAACAGAGAGGCGTGCGGCTCCGCTTCCGTCCCTCCCTGCCTGAGCGCTTCGCGCTGCACTTTCAAATAGTCGATGCAATCGAACAGCGTGTTGATGAGCGAGGAGCTCAGCATCAGCCTGTCCTGGCGCAGCAGATCGAACACGCTTTCCACCCTATGCGTAACTTCCTTCATCTGGTGAAAACCCATTGCCGCCGAAGAGCCCTTCAGCGTATGTGCCGCGCGAAATATTTTTTGAATAGTATCAAGTTGATTGCCGCCGCTCTCCAGCTCGAGAATAGCGTGGTCGAGCGTCAGCAACTGTTCCTCCAGCTCGTCCAGGAACACGCCTAAGTAAGTCGAAGCGAAATGGTCCATTCCGATTACACCCCTCCTCTTAAGCCAAGCACGGCTTGCAAATCCAAAATGTTGATCAGCGTGTCGCCTAGCCTGCCGATTCCCGACAGGCAGTCGCGGGTCGCATCCCCGGTACTGTCGACAGCCGGAGGCAGAAGCTCGTCGAAGATCGCCACTCTATCGACGCTGTCCACGCATATCCCGATATCTTCCGTGTCCGAGCTGACGATCACAATGCGCGCGGAAGCGCCCGGTTCGGCTTCCCTGACGCCGAACCGGGCGCTTAACGAGATGACGGGAACGATTCTGCCCCGCAGGTTGATGACTCCCTTGACGAACATCTTGCCGCACGGCACCTCCGTAATCGGCTGCAGCTTGATAATCTCCTGAATCTCAGAGATCGACAGCGCATATTTTCCCTCATTCAGACCCAAGACGATATAGTTTTCCATCGCGCTTCCTCTCTCCTACACTCTGAAAATCGCCACATTCTCGTTGAGCTTCTCGGACAGTTGCGCCAGCGAGTTCGATGAAGTCGCCGCCTCTTCCGCTGCAGCAGCGGATTGCTGACTGGCCGCGGCAATCAGCTCCACCGCGCGCAGAACCTCGTCGGACTGCGCGGCTTGCTGCTCGCTGGACGCCGCAATCTCCGAGATCTGACCTGCCGTCTCCGCGACCATGCCGACGATGCGTTCGAACGTCTGTCCCGACGTCGCCGACAATCCGGCCGCCTCTTCCACCGCCTTGACGCTTTGATCGGTATTTTTCTGCATGCCTTTGATAATATTCGCGATCTGCTTCGTCGCTTCTCCGCTCCGCTCAGCGAGCTTGCGGACTTCGTCGGCGACGACGGCAAAGCCTCTTCCTTGATCTCCGGCTCTGGCCGCCTCGATGGCGGCGTTCAAAGCCAACAGGTTCGTCTGCTCGGCAATTTCGTCGATGACCTCGATGATCTGGCCAATCTGCTGCGAATCCTGCTCCAGCAGACGCATCTGCCCCGACAGCCTGTCCATGCTGCTTAACGAAGCCTGAATCGCTTCCCCGCCTTCCTCCGCTCTGCGCCGCGTGTGCTCCGACAGCTCCGCTACTGCGCTTGCGTTGGACGCTACGGCGGCGACCGCTCTGGACATCTCCTGCACAAGCGCATTGATCGTCTGTGCCGATTCCGCCTGATCCGAGCTGCCTTTGGCAATCTCCTCCGTCGTCGCCGAAATTTCCTGGGCGGCGGCGGACACACTCTGCGCCGAGCCGAGCGTCTGTCCGATCAACGTTCGCAAATTGCCGATCATCTCGTTGAAGGCTCCGGCCAGAACGCCGACCTCGTCCTTCGTCAGCGATTCCGCCCGTTCCGTCAAGTCGCCCTGAGCCGCCCTGGTGGCGACGTTAACGACCGATTTGACCGAACGTACCAGGCTGGACGATAGGAACAGCGACAACGCGATGCCCAGCGCCAGCGCAATCGAAGCTAAGACAACAACGATAATTGTGCCGATACGGTTCGATTCGAAGGTCGCGGCGATCTCCTCGTCCGCATTTTGCACGTTGTAATTGATCCACGAATCCATATCGGCCCGGGTCGACTGCACAAGCGGAAGCAATTCGCGGATCGGAGTCATCTCGGCATTCGAGCCTTCCCGTTCCGCGTCGCTAATAATTTGCTCCACGGCAGCGAAGAAGCTATCCGACTTCTCCCGAATCGTATCATACTTCGCTTGATCCACGGAATCGGTAATCAGAGATTTGTACTCCTCCATTCCCGTTCGAAAGCTCGCTATCGACGCTCTCACCGCATCGGTCATCGACTTTCTCGTCTGCTCGTCCTTATCGAACCTCACCATCAGCAGCTGTCCGCTGATTCCGTTAAAATCTCCTCGCAATTGGGACAGCTTGTAAGTGCTCGGCATCCCCACATCCCTGAGATTCGAAATCGAACCTTTTAGCGACGACATCTGGACGATCGATACGATTCCCACTGTTACAAGAAGAATTAGCACAATTCCGAAACCGGTTAACATTTTTGCTCGAATGTTCATGTTGCAAGCCACGTCTCCTTTGTAGGTGTCTGCCGCGGACGGCCGCGCGTTGCGTCAGCCCTTCGCCTCTTCGGGCAGTCGAATTATACAATCCAGCACATTCATCAGCTCTCCGCGTGAATGGTGGAGAAAACCCATCAGAGAATCCTGAAGCTTGTCCGTTTGAAGCGTCGCATTCAGCCAAATTTGGCGATTCAGAATGACAATGGACAGCTCGTACTCCGAGGGATATCTTTTAATTTCCTCGTAGATCGTCGTCCCCAGATAAGTCTCGGGCAAGATCAGCGAATACATGAGCGCCGGATGATCGGTATTCATGTCTCTAATTTGAAATTGCTCCGGCAAAGGATAGTTCCGCTTATGCCAACGATAACCGAACGGTATGTCCTCTCCCTCCCATACCGGCTCGAAGATTGCGCTCGTCTCCAGGAAAAGCTGCCTGTAGAACTCAATTAGCTTCACTACGCGCCCCCTCATTCCTTGTTGTCGGCGTTCCTGCTGTCAGCCGTTTGCATACGTCTGACATCTTCCTCTACTGTAAGCGGGAATTATTAGATCTTGTGCTTAACGAATATGAGACAGGTATGTTTTTCGCTAACTGAATGGATCAGTTGTTAAGAAAATGTTTGGCTTTGCAAGTACTCTACGGACGCAAAAAAGAAGACTGCCTCCACGATCGGGTCGATCCGAATGTCGGATCGGCTCCCCGCATGAGAGACAGCCTTCAAACTGCGCCAGGCCTCTGTTATCCGGCCAAGCTATTACCGCTGAACTTGAAGAAAATATTCCGTTAACAATTTGCGAAACACGTTCGGCCAAGCATAGTCCTCGAACTGTTCCGGTCCGATCCACCGATAGCCGCTGCTGCCCTCCACGAAGCGCTCCTCGAGCGCGGAGGCGCGCAGCACCTTGATTCGCCATACAAGGTGCGTGAAGATGTGCTGCGCCTCGCCGACGACCTCGGTCGCGGCTTTCACGCGGACGCCGTCCTCCGCGAGCGCTGCCTCCAGCGATCCCGCTCCTTCCTCAAGGCGGGCCCACGCGTCCTCGTCCTGCACCTCAATATGGGGAAGCTCCCACATTTGCGCCAGCAGCCCCGTCTCCGGCCGTTGCCGGACGAGCACTTTCCCGGCGAACGCTCCGGTTCCTTCGATCAGAGCGGCCACACGGTATACCGGTCTGGCCTTCTTGGCCTTCGTCTTCACCGGAAGCTCCCGCTCCTTGCCCTGCAGCCTGCCTTCACATCTCTCCCCTACCGGACAAACCGGACATGATGGAGATTTGGGCGTACACACCATCGCGCCAAGCTCCATAAGCGCCTGATTGAAATCGGCTGCCTGCCCTTCCGGAATGAGCGATTGGGCTAAACCCTCCATGGAAACCCGAGTCGCCGGACGGGCGATATCGTCCTCAAGGCAGAAATACCGGGACAGCACTCGCATCACGTTGCCGTCTACGGCCGGCTCAGGCTGATCGTACGCGATGCTGAGAATCGCCCCGGTCGTATAGGGCCCCACTCCCTTAAGCGTCGACACTTCCGCTTTAACGCGCGGCACCGCGCCCTCGTACCGCTCGACCACCTCTCGCGCAGCCGACTGCAGATTGCGCGCCCGGGAGTAATAGCCCAGTCCTTCCCAATGCTTCAGCACATCCTCCTCCGGCGCCTCCGCCAAATGCCGAAGCGTCGGAAAGCGGCCCATAAATCGGTTGAAATACGGAATAACCGTATCTACGCGCGTCTGCTGAAGCATAATTTCGGATACCCAGATATGATAAGGATCCCGACTTCTCCGCCAGGGCAGATCGCGCCGTTCCTTGCGATACCACCGCAGCAGATTTTCGCCGAAATACGATTTGTTGCTCTCGCTCGTCAAAGCTTTTCTTCCTCCTCGCGCTCCTTCCCGGACGATGCAGCGATGAATGCCGCCTGCTTGCGAAAGCGGCTGGGGGTCAACCCGGTATGCGCCTTAAACATTCTCGAGAAGTAATAGATTTGCATGCCGACTTGCCCGGCAACGAAAGAAACGTTGCTGTCGGGCTTCAGGAGCAGACTCTTGGCGATCTCCATTCTCCGAAGATTGACGTACTGAATCGGAGAATAGCCTAGAATCCCTTTGAAAAACACAATAAAGTAGTTCGGATGCAAGAACACTTGCTTGGCCATATTTTCGACCGTAATATTATCCGCGAGATGCTCGTCGATGTACTTCAACACCTGGTCGATCTTCTGCAGATCGTCCGTCGGCGTCGCATTGTCGATCAGCGACAGACTATCCAAATAATAGCTGATTAACTCCAGCATCGCGGCCTTCGTTCTGAGCTTGGTAGTTAAACCGTTGCGCGCCAGCTCTTCGAACAAGCGAACGAAGATTGCCGACACCGCGTCCTCGTTCTCCGCCTGAATATGAAACGGAATCTGCAGCATCTTGTACAAATCCCGATCCTCGTAGCTCCCCCGAAAATGGCACCATTGCACCGTTGCCGTCTCGTCCTTCTCCAGCACAATGCGATGCGGCATCCCCGCAAGTAAAATAAAGAGCGTCCCTTTAGCAAAAGGAATCTCCTTGTTTTGAGCGAACAGTTTACCTTCTCCCGACTTCACGAACAAAAATCGGTGACAATCGTATACCGTATCCTTGTCCTTCACCGTAGAAGCGTCCAGCACCGTCTCCGCAGCCGCAGCTACCTCAAGATGCATCTGCTCGAAATGCTTCATCATAATCGTGACATAATTCGTTCTCATCTTCGATGCCCCATTGTCCGGATAAAATGATATTTCATCCCATTAACATTCTTCCATTATACGTCACGAAAAGCGAAGCGTAAATTACCATATCGTAATCATCAACCCAATAAATAACAGTCCGACAGAAAAAAGCTGCCGGACTGTTGTCGCTTATAGCTTTTCGATTAGGGCGGTAGCGGCCGCGACGGAGCGCTCGTGCGTAATCGCGATATGCAGCCGGTAATTCGGGCGATCCCAGCCGAGACGAACTACAGCGGCGGACGACAGCTTGCACACGGGCTTTCCCAGTTCGTCGGCGATAATCTCGATATCTTGGAAGCCCGCCGTGGCTCCTATTCCGCAGCCCAGCGCCTTCACAACCGCCTCCTTGGCGGCAAACCGGCCGCTGGCGTATTCCAACGCCCTCCGAGGCGGCAGCTTTCCCCATACCTCTCGTTCCGCCGGCGTCAGCACCCTGTCAATAAACCTGGCCCCGCTTCGCCCTGCGAGAATTTTCGCCATCCGCTCCGTCTCAACGATATCCAACCCGATTCCGACGATCATTCTGTGCGGTCAGATTCCCGGAATCGGCTGGCGCTTATGCTGCGTGCTCTTATAGCGCTTCTCGAGATTCTCTCTTGCTTGCGGAGCGATGTCCTTGCCTTCCAGATAGGAGCTGTTGTCCTCGTAAGTTACGCCCAGCTCATCTTCGTCGGTCTGTCCCGGCCAGAGGCCAGCGGTCGGAGCTTTGTCGATGATACTGGCCGGCACGCCGAGACGGCGGGCCAACTCCTTAATTTGACGCTTGTTAAGCGTACTGAGCGGGGTAATATCGACAGCGCCGTCTCCCCATTTGGTGTAAAAGCCCGTCAGCGCCTCGGAGGCATGGTCCGTTCCTACGACCAGCAGATTCAGATCGAAGGCGAGCGCGTACTGCACGACCATTCTCGTGCGGGCTTTGACGTTGCCTTTGCCGCCTCGGCTAATATGGCGGTGAATTTGCAGAGACTTGAATGCCTGCTCG
This sequence comes from Cohnella sp. LGH, assembly GCF_017671885.1. NCBI lineage: Bacteria > Bacillati > Bacillota > Bacilli > Caryophanales > Paenibacillaceae > Cohnella > Cohnella sp. LGH. The sequence continues at coordinate 6,530,248 of NZ_CP072117.1, read as the reverse complement.
GTTTCCAGAGCGATCTCGTCAACCGCATCCTCAATGTTCGTCTCTACTTTGTGCGTCAGCTTAAACGCTTCGGCCACCTCGTAGCTATGGTGAATGTCCTCTTGCTCTCCGTAAGGCTGGAATACGCCGAGCGTGATGTACTCCTTGCCCGTCTTCTGCGACAGCTCGTCCGTGGCGAGCTTGCACAGTCCCGCGGCCACCGCGCTGTCCAACCCGCCGCTGATCGCGATCAGCAGTCCCGTCGCGCCCGCTTGCACGACATAGTCCTTCAAAAACTTGACTCTCCGTCCGATCTCTTCGTCGACGTCGATCGTCGGTTTCACGCCAAGCGTCTCGATAATTTCTTGCTGAAGCGTCATCCTGATTTCTCCTCCTTAACCGCAAAAAATAACCCGGCGGCTCGGGCGCGAGCGGCCTCTGCCTCCGGGAACGTTGTTTACTGCTTGCAGTAACGGTCGAAAGCGTCGGTCAAATCGGCCGCGATCTCTTCCGCGCTGCGATTCTCGATCTGATGCCGCTCAATGAAATGAACGAGCTCTCCGTCTTTCATCAATGCGATGGAAGGGGACGACGGCGGATAAGGCAGGAAGTATTCGCGCGCTTTAGCCGTCGCTTCCTTATCCTGTCCTGCGAACACCGTAAACAGATGATCGGGCACCACATCGTGCTTCAGCGCTTCGGCAACGCCTGGACGGCATTGTCCCGCCGCGCAGCCGCATACGGAGTTTACGACGACGAGCGCCGTTCCGGCAGCTCCGGGAAGGTTCTCTTCCACTTCCTCCGGGGTTCTCAGCTCTTGAATGCCGACCCGCGTCAAATCGTCGCGCATCGGTTGAATCATATCCAGCATATATCTTTCGAATGACATCGACATTCTAATGCGCCTCTCTTTCCGAACGAGAAATTGGCGGCATGCATATTCCGCTAAATTTCATTATACCGTGCTGCCGCAAGCTCCGTCAAAGCTATTGAGGCTATCGTACCCGGTTTAAGGCTCGTCCAGCACCTCCGGAACGGAGGGATGGCTTGTATCCTCGTCCCCGTCGATGGCCGGTGCGGTTGAATGCATCGGATGCGCGAACGGACGGGAAGAGGCCACTCCCCGTTCGAACAAGTCGCGATTCTCGCTCGTCAGAAAGCCGATATCTTTATAAGGATGCACCCACGTCTCCCCCGCCATGACGGAAGGGTCGGTCTCCTCGCTCCATCGTTCCAGCGGAGAGTTCGCGGATTCGTAGTCGTGATCTCCGATAACAACGCCGTATTCATTCACGAATGGCTCGCGCGGTCCCCGGCCTTCGCGGAATTCCGGCCGAAACTCGATCTCGAACGGATCCAATTCCGGATCGTCCGGCCCATGAACGGGAATCGCGTCGGCGTAGGGCCTGCTCTTTCTCCCGTTGCCGCCCATCGTCAGGTCGAGGGACGGTTAGGCCCGTCCAGTTTTTTGTCGAATGCGGGGGATAACGGCGAAGTTTTGCTCTTGCCGCGTTGTTCGGCCGACCGTCCGGACTTCGAAGGACCTTCGTTTCTGGGCATGATAACAGCCTCCTTGTCTAGTCGTTGCCCCCGTAGTGTAACCGAAACTGGAACGCTTATCCGCGATTAGCCCGCCTGTTCCGCAGCCTGTCGGCTGTCTCTTGACGCGCTCTGCTTGCTGAACGAGACGATAAAGGTCGTTCCCTGACCGACTGTCGATTCTACCTGGATTTTGCCGTCGTGACGCTCCACGATGCTCATACATAAAACCAAACCTAAACCGGTGCCGTTCGTCTTCGTCGTATAGAAGGGCTCGAATAGCAGCTTCAGCTTCTCCGCCGGAATGCCGACGCCGGTGTCGCTGACGCGCAGCTGCACCGAATCCGGCAAATTCGTCGTCTCAATTTTGAGCGCGCCTTTATCGTTCATCGCTTCCATGCCGTTGCGCGACAAATTCAGCACGAGCTGCTTGATCTCCTTGCTGTTCATTAAAATCGGTTCCAGACTTGCGTCCGTATGCAGATCGATAATCTGCCCCCTCATATTGGCGTCCGCCCAGATCAGAGGCAGCAAATCGCTCAGCAGGTCGTTCAGGTTGAACAGCTCTTTCTCGGCGGTACGATTCTGGGCCAACGACAGAAAATCGTTAATGATCAAATTCGTCCGGTCCAGCTCTTCCAGCACGATGTGAAAATACGTTTTCTGCTCCGCAGGGCTGCGCTCGTTAAGCAGCTGTATAAATCCGCGAATAACTGCAAGCGGGTTGCGAATCTCGTGCGTAATGCTCGCGGCCATCTGCCCGACCAGACTCAGCCTCTCCATTCTGTCGACCTCGTCCTTGAGCCCGTGAATCTCCCTGTCGTATCTTAGAGACATATCCCGAAGCTGCAGCTTCAGTTGAAATCTCTCAATAGTCAGCTCAATATAGTGCACGCACAGCAGCGTCGCGACAATGAAAGCGGATACGAAAATAAGCGGGGCGCCCGTTACTGCGGAGAGCTTGTCGGACATACTTCCCTGTGCGCTTGCGAAATACGACCCTGCCTGAAGCAGCGCAAGAAATAAGCAGGAATAGAGCGCAAACCGCAGCTTCCCCTTGCGCGAACGGGAGCCGTAGTCGAATTTTTTCGTAAAAAGCATTGTACCGTAAACCGCCAGGAAGCCGATCAAAACAAAATATTCCCACTGAAAGGCAATCTCTCCAAGCCGCTTAGCCGCATACACAACGAGCAGCCCCAGACCGATCGGGATACCGCCGTATATCGAGCCTATCAATAACGGAACATGACGCAGGTCCAAAGAAACTCCATATGGATTCACTGTCGTAAAACTCATATTTAATAGCATGGCCAATCCGCAGCATAATCCGATGAAAATGTGCGAATAGCCGGTTCTATCCGGTTTATCGTACCAGACCATGAACATAAACACGGGAAGAAATACAATCAGGATCTGCAGTAGCGCATCTTTCCACATCTAGCGAACCTCCCGCAACTACGGATCGGGATCTAGCGAATTTGTGCCGAATCACTTTGATTAAAGCACATCTCCCCATGAGTTACAATATAAGGCAGTTAGTAATCTTCACTTTTTCCGATATTCTTTATGAGCTTTTTTACATGAACGATCGAATTTTGCGTTCTCGGCATCCGGTGATACACTCTAAATATATCAATTAGTCAGGAGAACGAACATGGACTACGATGTGATCGTCATCGGCGGAGGCTCGGCGGGACTGATGGCCGCAATCGCCGCCAGCAAACGGCGCGCCGCGGTTCTGCTTCTCGACAAAGGAGACAAGCTGGGGCGCAAGCTCGGCATATCCGGCGGAGGCAGATGCAATGTGACGAACAATAAGGACACCGACGAGCTGATCCGCCACATTCCCGGCAATGGACGGTTTCTGTACAGCTCCTTGGCGAATTTCAACAATAAGGATATTATCGCTTTTTTTGAAAATTTGGGCATCCGTTTGAAGGAAGAAGACAACGGTCGAATGTTCCCTGTGACCGACCGCGCCAAAACCGTTGTCGACACGCTTGTCGGACAAGTGCGCAAACAGGGCGTCGACATTCGCGTGAACGCTCCAGTGGACACTGTGATGTACGAAGGCGGTCGCGTTGCGGGCGTTCGGCTGCGTTCGGGAGAAACGCTAAGCTGCAGAGCGGTCATCGTCGCTTCGGGAGGCAAGTCCGTACCGCAGACAGGCTCGACCGGAGACGGTTACGCCTGGGCGGAGAAAGCGGGCCACACGATCACCGAGCTGTTTCCGACGGAAGTGCCGCTAACCTCCAACGAGCCTTTTATTACAAGCAAAGAGCTTCAGGGGCTCAGCCTTAGGGATGTCGCCTTGTCGGTCTGGAGCGCCAAAGGCAAGCGAATCGTCGAGCATCGCGGAGACATGATTTTCACCCATTTCGGGGTTTCCGGGCCGATCGCGCTGCGGTGCAGCCAGTTTGTCGTCAAAGAGCTGAAGGCATCCCGGGCGGGCAACGTCGAAACGGCGATCGATCTGATGCCGGACAAGAGCCCGGACGAAGTGTACGCCGAGACTCTGAAGCTGGCCGAACAGGAGCCGAAGAAAGCGGTCAAGAACGTGCTTAAAGCCTGCCTCCCCGAGAAAATGATCCCGCCGCTGCTGCGTGGAGCCGAGTTGGCGGAGACGACCACCTTCGACAATTTGCCGCGTCAGTCGTGGAGCCGTCTTTGCGGACTGATCAAGCGGTTCCCGATTCGGGTATACGGCACGCTGTCGATCGAGGACGCTTTCGTTACCGGCGGAGGCGTGAGCTTAAAGGAGATCGATCCGAAAACGATGGAATCTAAGCTGATGGAAGGGCTCTACTTCTGCGGCGAAATTCTGGATATTCACGGCTACACGGGCGGCTACAACATTACGGCGGCTTTCTCGACGGGATACACGGCGGGGACGCATGCGGCGCTCTAAGCCGGTAGCGGTGGGCGATCTATGCTTGACTCGAAAAACTTCCAGATAATTCCCAGAAGTTATTCATATAATTATCGAAGACGCTTGAGTAGCATACAATCCCTGATCTTGGTTGATTTATACGAATTTCCCTACAAACGTTCGTCGTTTGAGTCTGAGCCGAGTTGTTTTGTGCGGTTTTTCGTACAATTGTCCGCCGTTTAAGCCTGGTTCGAGCTGCGTTGTACGAATTTTCGACTAACTTCCCTGCGTAGACTCATGTGTGCAAGAAGATCCGTTCGTAAAAGTTTAATATCCAATAAATTGGAAGCGTTATGGATCAAACATAGATGGGCGATGAGCGCTCTAGCACGAGCCATTCGGCTTGCAAGCTCCACTAAAATTCGCAAAGGGGCAGGCGACTCCGGGATCTTCCGGCTTCGCTTGCCCCGTATGCCTTGTCGGTCAGGTCGTCTCGAACCGGTCGTACGATCCGTCGTCGGTCGGATAGGCCGTACCGTCGCCATTTTCCCCGTCTTCCTCTGAGCTCTGCCGAAAGGAATCGGCTTCGTCCAGCGCGTTGGGCGGATAGGAAACCGCTTGGCCTTCCTGATAGGAGTCGACCCAATCCTCGTTTACCGTATGCGCGGGGATCGGAATATCGTCCATCCCATAAGCGAAATCCGTAACGGTGACAGCTTCCGCCGGCGCGTGTTCGAGCAGATGCCCCGAACAGCATTGCACAATTTCCAGCGCAGAAGTCAAATCCTCGTTCTGCACGTGAATGTGCAGCCTTCCGCCTTCATGAAGCTGCGGCTCGTAGCCCAGTTCCTCCAACGTCTCCGCCGCCAGCATGGCTTGAGAATCTCCAGGGAATTGAAACAGCAGCGCGGCATGCTTCATCGCTTTCACCCTCTCCTCGTAATTCTATATAAGTTGACCCTGTGAAGGGGAAGCCCCTTGCATAATATTTCCGAGGGGACGGTTCCGCCCAGCTTCAGTCAACTTATATCCCTTCCGGTTAGTTATCCCGGAATGAGGAGCGTTTATTCTTGATTTCGCGCGAGGCTGCGAATGAGGATAACAAACTGCTCACTGTCCTCGCCCAGAAATAACCTACCGGAAGCAACGCGACAGCCGCAAGCCAGGCGAAGCCCCCGAACGCCAGCCCGATTCGAATGGAGAGCAGAAGCGCCCACAACAGCATGTGGGGCAGCGCCAGCCAAGCTGTCGCTTTGCGGGAAGCCTCCGTCTCGACCTGACGGGACCATTCGAATAGCGAGAGATACGGCTCGGATAACCATTGCCGCCACTGTCGGCGCAGCGTAGCGACGACCAGAAAAGGCAGAACCAGCCACACTGCGACCGCCAGCGGAATCGGAGGCAAGGCCAGCGCCATTGTGCCGACCCCGAGAATATAAACAAGCTGCTTCAGCAGATCCGGACGGCGAACGACCGATTTCATCCAGCTGTCCGCCAGTCGGTCGACATCGACGCTTCGGTGACGCAGTAACGGCTGGGAGCGGGCAAACAGGATCGGCTTGCTTTGCCGCGGAATCGGCTTCTTCTCCATCGTATCCATGAGAACCCAGCTGACGAGCGACGTGTAGCTTGCCGTTTCCACGGCAATTTCGTGCAACAGCGTTCCCAGCTTGCGAAGCCGCAGAAGCAGAAGCGCGAATGCGCCGGCGAGGAACGCCGCCCCGAACAGAAGCGTTAGAAGCGGGTCGAAGGCTGCCCGATCGGCCAACGCGGTCACGCCGAACACAAAGACAGCGCCTGTAGGCAGTATCGCCGCCCATCTACGCCAGCCTTTCCAGTTCAGCGCGATCCGATCGTTTAGCAGCGACCAGCTCAGCCCTGCGGCGGCGTAATAGAGAACGAGGGCGGCCAGCGAAGCCGCGGATAGGCCGAACACAGGCACAAGAACCGGTGACAGCGCTGCTGCCACAACGCCGGTAACAAATAGTCTTGACGCTCCTCCGTAAGCGAAGCCCATCCAAGCAAAGCCCCGCCTCCATCCGGGATGCCGGTGCAGGAACAGACCGTCGCCCGCCTCGGCGAATGTCCGGTATTTCCCCGTAAGTTGAAGCAGCGCGAGCACAAGCAGAATCGGATACAGCGGAAACTCCGCCAGTCCCGGCGGCGGATCGCGCATGAAATCCCTGTACATTCCGACGGAGATAAACGCCCCTGGAAGCACAATGTAGAGACATACCGTCCAGTCTAATACGATTCTCCAGCATTTCCAGACGGTGTGCCAGAACGCGAGCGTCCTTTCGGCGAACAGCGTCCGCGAAGTGAAGCTTCCGAGAGAACGGGAACGGGAAGGCGTAGAATTCGGCTCCGCTTCCTGACGGCTCATGCCTCCACCTCGTCATCCTCGTCACGGGCGGTGAGTCGATGAAAGCAATCGAACAGCCGAGCGTCCGAGCCGAGGCCTGCCTGCCTCGCAATCTCCTCAAGCGTACCTGTGGCAGCCGCTCCTCCGTTATTGACGAGCACGAACCGATCGCACATTCTTTCCGCCGAGTCCAGTACATGCGTCGTCATCAGGATGGCCGCTCCGCGGCTTCTTTCCTCCTCCAAGGCGTCGATCAGCTCCAGAACCGCGCCGGGATCAAGTCCGATGAACGGCTCGTCCACCAGGTACAGATCGGGCTTCATCAGGAAGCCGATGATCAGCATCGTTTTTTGCTGCATGCCTTTGGAGAACTTCACCGGATAATGATGCCGGAACCCGTTCAAACGAAAACGGCGCAGCAGCTTGTCCGCCCGCTCGTTCAGCTCTTCCTCGGATAAGCCGACCGAAGCTGCGGCCAACACGAGATGTTCCCACAGCGTCAGCCTTTCGTATACGATCGGCTGCTCGGGAATGTAGGCAATTTGCGAAGAAACGGCTTCTTCCCGAGCCATCGTCTTCTCCTCGCCCCGCCAATACACCTTCGCTCGCCAGTGAGGCAGTTGGCCGAGCAGTCCCTTCATCAATGTGCTCTTCCCCGCTCCGTTAGGACCGATCAGACCGACTCTTTCGCCGGAGCCGACTTCAAGCACGATATTGCGCACGATCGGATGCCCCGACTCGTAGCCCGCTTCTTCCACTTCCGCCCGCAGCAAAGGAAGGCTGATCTTGTCCCGCTCTTTGTCGTCCGTCTCGTCCGTTGCCACCGGTTTTCCTCCGCTTCGATTCAGTCGTTAAATGTTCATATGTTATAAAATACGGATTTGCAGGCTCTTAGGTTTCCCCGCCTACGGCAAAAGAGCCTTCTCCCGTTTACCGGCCGGGAAATGCGAAGGCTCTTGAAGGAAAGGGAGGCACCCCTTGTCCTAATTTTTATTCTACCCGATTGCGCTAGTTTCGAAAAGCGTAGAGCGCGCGATTGAGGTCCGCCGTCTGAGCGTACACTTGGCGGTAAATTTCAAACAGCTGCCCGTAACGCGCGCTGGCTTCTTCATTCGGACGATACACCCGCGCGTGCTTCACGAATGTCGCTCCGCAAGCGTCAAGCGACGGGAACCAGCCGCAGCCGACCGCGGCCAGCATCGCCGCACCGAGACCGGGTCCTTGCTCGTTCTCCAGCGCAACGACATCGGCTTTGAAAATGTCGGCCTGCATCTGCAGCCAGAGCGGATTTTTGGCCCCGCCGCCGATCGATACGACTTGGTCGACTTGTTTGCCCGCGGCGCGGAACAGCTCGATCGACTCGTTCAAGGAGAACGTAATTCCTTCCATGACCGCCCGGGCGAAATGCGTTCTCGTATGGCTTCCATCCACGCCGACGAAGCTGCCGCGAATTTGCGCATCCGCATGCGGAGTGCGCTCTCCGACGATATACGGCGTGAACAGCAGGCCGTTCGCGCCGGCCGGAATAAGTTCCGCTCCTTGCAGCATCGCATCATAGGTCTCGCCCTTGGCGAACGCATTGCGGAACCAGCTAAGCGAGTAGCCCGCTGCGAGCGTAACGCCCATCGCGTAGAAGGCTCCCGCCTTGCCGTGATTAAAGAAGTGAACCTTGCCCCGATAGTCGGCGGAGGCGTTCTCCTCGTACGTCAAGACGACTCCCGACGTTCCGATGCTGCACAGTGTCAGGCCGGGCGACAGAATGCCCGCTCCGATCGCTCCGCAGGCATTGTCGGCGCCCCCCGCGAATACTTTTGTCTGCTGCCGGAGTCCGGTCGCCAACGCCGCTTCCGCAGTCAACTCGCCGACATAAGCTCCCGCCTCGACGAGCGGCGGGCAGAAGCCGGAAGGGAGCGCGAACGCATCCAGCACATCCGCGCTCCACTCGCGGCCCGCGACGTCGAGCATTAGCGTTCCCGCTGCGTCCGACAAGTCCATATGCTTCTCTCCGGTAAGGCGAAGCCGGACATAGTCCTTCGGCAGCACGAAGCTTTCGGCCCTCGCAAAGCTGTCCGGCTCATGCTGCTTCACCCACAGAATCTTCGGAAGCGTGAATCCTTCCAGCGCAGGATTGCGGGTGACGGACAGCAGCTTGTCGCCAAGCGTCCGCTCGATCTCGCGACATTGCTCTGTCGTCCGAGTATCGTTCCACAGAATCGCTCTGCGCACGGGTTTGCTTTGCGCATCGAGCAGAACGAGTCCGTGCATCTGTCCGGAAAAGCTGACCCCTTCGACGTCTTCCGGGTTGGCGCCGGAGCTTGCCAGCAGATCGCGCAGCGCGGCGATCGTACCCGCTACCCAATCCTCGGGGTCCTGCTCGCTCCATCCGGCTTTGTCGTGGTACAAAGGATATTCCCGGGTCGCCTCGGCGCGCACGACGCCGTCTTGGCCGACGAGCAGCGTTTTGACCGCGCTCGTCCCCAAGTCTACACCGATGACATATTTCATGGAGTCCGTCTCCTCTATATATTCGCTTATACGCTGAAAATGATATCGTTCAAGGCGGCTTTAAGCTGCTCCAGACGAGCGGATTCATTACGGATCGGCTTCGCCTGCAGCGCATACGCTTCAAGCGACTTCAGTGTCGCTTTGCCAGACACGATGTCGGCGCCGATGCCCTCGCCGAAGCTGCTGTAGCGCTTGGCCACGAGATCGTCGAGCACGCGATCCTCGATCAGCTTTGCCGCCGCCTTCAAGCCGCGGGCATAGGTGTCCATACCGGCAATATGCGCGAAGAACAAGTCCTCATCCTCGAAGGACGAACGGCGAACCTTCGCGTCGAAGTTGACGCCGCCGCGGCCGAGGCCGTCGTTCTTGAGAATTTCATACATGGCCAGCGTCGTGGAGACAAGATCGGTCGGAAATTCGTCGGTATCCCAGCCAAGCAGCAGGTCGCCCTGGTTGGCGTCAATCGAGCCGAGCATGCCGTTGATGCTGGCTACGCGAAGCTCATGCTCGAACGTATGACCGGCCAACGTCGCATGGTTCGCTTCGATGTTTAGCTTGAAGCTGTCCTTCAGGCCGTAGTTTTGCAGGAACGCGATCGCCGTAGCCGCGTCAAAATCGTACTGGTGCTTGGAAGGCTCCTTCGGCTTGGGCTCGATCAGGAACTGGGCGTCGAAGCCGATTTCCTTCGCGTATTCTACCGCCATGTGCAGGAAGCGCGCCAGATTGTCGAGCTCCAGCTTCATATCGGTGTTCAGCAGCGATTCGTAGCCTTCGCGGCCGCCCCAGAACACGTAGTTTTCCGCGCCGAGCTCTTTGCCGACCTCGAGTCCTTTTTTCAACGTTGCTGCCGCATAGGCGAATACCTCGGCGTTGTTCGTCGTGCTTGCGCCGTGAACGTAGCGCGGGTTCGTGAACAGGTTAACCGTGTTCCAGAGCAGCTTCTTGCCCGTCGATTTCTGATAGTCCTTCAGCATGGCGACGATGACGTCAAGGTTTTTGTTCGTCTCCGCCAGCGTCGCCCCTTCCGGAGCAATGTCCACATCGTGAAAAGCGTAGAACGGAACGTTCAGCTTCTCCAGCAGCTCGAAGTTGGCCTCGACCCGAGCCTTCGCCTTATCAAGCGGAGCGAGCGAATCCCAGCTCCGAACCGCCGTGCCGACTCCGAATGGATCGCTTCCGTTAGCGTTGAACGTATGCCAGTAAGCGACGGCGAAGCGCAGATGCTCCTCCATCGTTTTGCCGAGCACGACCTCTTGCGGGTTGTAGTGGCGGAACGCGAACGGATTTTGCGAATCGCGTCCTTCGTACTGGATTTGAGGAACGTTGGGGAATTTGCTCATAACGAATATAGGCCTCCTTGAAACCGATGTCATTTTGGTAATCTGATCTCAGCATAACACCGACAACTTAGTTTGTCTATCCAATAAACTAAGTTTTGAGGTTATTAATTTATGTTATAATGGACTTCAAAATGTGGACCAAGCCATCATGAAGTCATGAGTCACGTCCAAGCCACTCTATCCGAGCCGAAGGAGCTTCTGCGCCGCTATGACGACACCTACGGGCGATCAAGCGCTCATTAAACGAATCAATACAGCCATCGTGCTGGAAAGTATTTTGCGGGGAGCCCCCCTGTCCCGCGCGCAAATCTCGGAGCAAACCGGGCTTAATAAAGCAACCGTGTCCAGCCTGGTGCAGGATCTGATCGACGGCTCGCTCGTGCGGGAGATCGGAACGGGCCAGTCGAGCGGCGGGCGCAAGCCGGTCATGCTCGAATTCGTCGCCGCTTCCGGATATGCTATAGGCATCGATCTGGGCGTCAACTATGTCCGCGGCGCGCTCGTCGATATGCGGGGCGTTATCCTTGCTGAGCAGACTTCCCCTCTTCGCGGTTCGGAGCCGGAAGCGGTATTCGAGCAATTGTGCGGCTGCGTCGAAGCGCTGATCGCCGAAGCGCCGCCCAGCCCTTACGGAATCGTCGGTATCGGAGCGGGCGTTCCCGGCATCGTCGACGAGCACGGAACGATCCTGTTCGCCCCCAACCTGCAATGGCGGGACATTCCGCTGCAGCGCATGCTGACAGAGCGCTTCGGCCTGCCCGTCATCATCGATAACGAGGCCAACGCGGGCGCGCTTGGCGAGCAAAAATACGGTGCCGGACGCAACATCGCCAATCTGGTCTATGTCAGCGTCGGGATCGGAATCGGTACCGGGCTTATTTTGAACAAATCGCTCTATAAAGGCACGACAGGCTTCTCGGGAGAGATGGGGCATCTGTCTATCGAAGCTCACGGTCAAAGCTGCGCCTGCGGCAATCGAGGCTGCTGGGAGCTGTACGCCTCGGAGCGTGCGCTGCTAAAGCAGGCTTCTTCGCTCGGCTTCGACGACTTGGAACAGCTGCTGGCCGCGGCCAGCTCGGGAAGGCAGGACGTCCAAGAGCTCTTCGCCGGCATCGGCGAATATTTGGGCATCGGGATCGCAAACATCGTCAACATCTTCAACCCCGATGCCGTCATTATCGGCAACCGGCTAAGCCAAGCCCGCCCATGGCTAGAGAATTCCTTGCGCCAAACTGTCGTGCAGCGCGCACTCGGCTTCCACTTGCGCAAGGCGCAGTTTCTCTTCGCCGAGCTAGGCGAACGCTCCGCCATGATGGGAGCCGCCGAAATGGCCATCTCCGGCTTCTTTTCCCGCATTAAATCGGCTTAGACAAAAATCATCCTCCACCGCCCGGCTGCGATGGAGGATTGGAGCCAAGCTGCGGAGGCGGCCGACCATTATCTTGTCGCTCGTATGCCCGGACGATTAGATTGTGCTTTGCTTTTACCGACCGTCAGCCCACCTCACGCCCCTCCTCAGATCCGATCCCCTCCTCCCTCGCCATCCACACTGCATACTACTCTTACTTGTCCCGATAGCGCCAAACTGCCCGCATACCGCGCATATAGGCCTCGCAAATCTTTATCTGGTTTATCTTTTATGTTATAAATTAATATATCATTATGCACGAATCTGTTATTTCAACCAGAGTCTAAGCGGACAGAGGGAGTTGGGGAAATGAGCGATCGATTGGGCCAAATGGCGGAGCTGTTGAAGCTGTTGGGGGATCGTACCAGGTTAGCTATTTTGGGGCTGCTGCAGGAAAAAGACTTATGCGTCTCGGACATCGTAGAGTTGCTGGGTACAAGCCAGCCCAACGCGAGCCAGCATCTTCGCAAGCTTCGAACAGCCGGACTCATCAGCGAGGAAAAACGCGGCCAATGGGTTTACTACACATTAAATCTGAGCGATTTCCCCGACTTGCGCATCTTTCTGTCCCAATTGCCCGGACGCAAAGAGCGGCTGCGCTCGCTCGCCAATCTGGCGGAACGGGAATGACCATCTTTCAAAAATGCCTTAACTTCAATAATGGATTCCGCTTCATAATCCCCCTTTCCTTGGTTCAAAATAAAGGAAAGAGAGTGCGGATTCCCCGCTTTGATCCGTTTGCTCTCTTAAGAGCAGCGGACTTTTTGCGTCCCCGCGTCAAAAGCTCCCGAGGTGCGCATGCGTCGTAAATAACCCGATTCGCCCTCCAAAGATATGCTCGATTTTGTAAGCTGCCACTAATAACCTTGCAACTTCATCTTCCGAAAACCCGTCTATTTTATGTACACGTGCTTTTATCCAGACATCAAGGGAGGACATTCGCATGAAGCATTTCAAGAAATCGACGGGCGTCGTGTTCTTATCCGCAGCGGTAGCATTTGGCTTAATCGGAGCTTCAGGTCATCCGCTCGCGTCCCCATCCGTATCCGCAGCAGCTGTCAAGGACGATCAGGCCCAGGCTAAAGCTCAAGCCCTGCAAACCTTGAACAGCTTCTATAAACCGGCTCTTAAGGGTCAATTCCCCGGAGCAATGGCCGGTCTGACCGTCGGCGTCAGTACTCGCCAGGATGTTCAGAAGCAAATCGGCGAACCCGAGCTTCCGGGCAAAGACTCCGACGCTTTCGATGTTTACCATGCAGAAATGGGGCATCCGGGCTACGCCGTAAGCTATAAGCTGAACAAAATACGCGAGCTCCGCTATTTCGGCACGAACGTAGAGCGGCAGACGAATATCGGAGGAATCACCCTGAAAATGCTCGTGCACAATTGGGGCCGTCCCGACGCTACGAAAACGATTAAGAACGGCAAGCTTGTCCAGAAAAAAGTCGTCTATAAACGCGGCGATTACGTATTATCCTTTATTTTCAACAACGATACCGATCTGGATCACATTAATCTGACCGCGAAATAATGGGAGCTGCATGAAGATTTAGCGTAATTCTACCCAGAAAGGGGCTGTCTCATAAGTAAAGAGTCTTCCGAAAGGATGAACCTGCTTATGAGTCGGTCCCTTTTTGCTGCCGTCAAACAAACCGCCACCTTGCCATCATTGTCGTCTAAGGTCTTCGAATCTGGTATCATGGGGACAACAAGACCAGATCAGATCAGGAGTCCGCTTATGAGCTTTCAATTGACGAAAAAAAAGATTAAAACCATGTGCGGCGCCTACTCCTATGAACGGGGAGAGGTCGATTGCCGCGCGGGCAAAGTGACGATCGCCGACTACGATCCTGCCCTCCGCATCTGTACGGCTACAGTTAAAGGCACGCACTCGCGGTTTCGCGTCGATATTCGCGCCGACGACAACGGGGACATTCGCACCGACTGCGAATGTCTTAACCTTAATCTCTCCGCCAGCCAGAGCTGCCGCCATATCGCCGCCACGCTGCTCAGTCTGTACGAGCTTCAGCAATCGGGACAATTAGCCGGGGCCGACAAATCGTCAATAAGCGCAACGCAACCCGTCGCTCGTCCTAATCGCCTAAACCAACCGGGACAGCCGAGTTTCCCAGACAGCACGAGAGCTTCTGGCGCCCCTACGGATGCTGCGTTAACTACCGTTATGCTCGATATGTTCGATACCAAGCCCGTCCGTCCCAGCCGGGCGTCGACGATCTTCGATGCGCGCGAGCCGCTTAGCGTGGAATTTATCGTCAGTCTGTTCCATTACGGATTTCGTAAAAATTTGTTTTCCATAGAGCTGAGAGTCGGCTCCAAGCGAACTTATGTCGTCCCGAAGCTGCGTGAATTCCTAGATCGTATCGCTCTGCGCGAACAGTACGAATGCTCCCGGTATTTTACTTACGACCCTGAGCTGCACTGTTTTCACGAAACGAACGACGCCATCATTCGCCAACTGATCGAGCTCCACCGCAACGAGAAAATGTACCGCGACACTTCTGGAGGTTTTGCCGCTCATACGACCCCTGCCGGCGGAGATCGCACGCTCCTGATTCCTCCGTCCGTGTGGGAGGAGCTTGCTCCCCTGTTGACCCAGGCTTCGTCCGTAAGACTCGAATACGACGGCTTTTCCTATGAAGGCCTCCGCTTCTCCGACATGCCTATGCCCCTGCTGTTCGAGCTTGAACAGGACGGCGGCTTCGCCGGAGCTGAGCCTTCGGGATATCGCCTGAACGTTCAAGGGCTCGACCGGCTTATCGTACTGGAATCGTACGGCCTAGTCCTTACCGACGGCGCACTGCTCAAGCTGAAGCCCGAGCCATGCAGACGGCTCTCCGAGCTTCAGAAAATGCTGGCCAACGCGCGCGATGCCCGCACCATTCGGGTCTCGTCCGAACAAATGGCCCCTTTTATGGAGAAAGTCGTTCCCGGCTTGATGGGACTCGGCAGCGTCAGGCTATCCCAAGCGGTCTCCGAGCAAGTCGTGCAGGCGCCTCTTAAAGCAAAGCTATATTTGGATCGCGTAAGAGACCGGCTGCTGGCCGGACTCGAATTCCATTATGGCGAAATCGTCATCAATCCGCTTGATAACGCCCGGGCCGGACGCGGAATCAACCGAATTCTCATGCGTGAAAGCGACAAGGAAGCCCGTATTCTCGACCTGATGGATCAGGCGAATTTCATGAAAACGGAAAGCGGCTATTTCATGGAGGACGAGGAGGGTCAGTACGATTTTCTGTATCATATCATTCCGCAGCTTGAGCAGCTGTTGAAGGTATACGCGACCACCGCGATAAAAATCAGGCTTCACGTCGGGCATGCTCCGCCGAGAATCCGCGTCGACGTAGACGAACGGACCAACTGGCTGGAATGCAAGTTCGAGCTGGACGGCGTGCCGGTGACGGAGATCCGCAACCTGATCCAATCGCTAAGCGACAAGAGACGATACTACAAGCTTCCTAACGGAGCGCTGATGCCTCTGGAGACACCCGATTACGAGGCGATCAATCGATTTATCGCCGTGATGAAGGTAGACAAGGGCAGTCTGACCGGCTCAGAGTTCCAGCTTCCCGCCGTGCGCGGGCTGCACCTGATCGATGGGGATAACAGAGATCCCGTCTTGAAGCTCGGCAAGTCGCTGCGCAGCCTGCTGGAAAATATGCGCAACCCGGACAGCCTCGATTTCCCTGTTCCGGACTCTCTGAATTCCATTATGCGAGACTATCAGAAATTCGGCTATCAGTGGCTTAGAACGCTGGCTCATTACCGGTTTGGAGGTATTTTGGCGGACGATATGGGCCTGGGCAAAACGCTGCAAAGCATCGCCTATCTCGTATCCGTGCTGCCCGAGATCAGGGACCGGCGACAGCCGGCCGTTATCGTCTGTCCCGCTTCGCTCAGCTACAATTGGCTCAACGAGCTGCGCAAGTTTGCTCCCGAGGTCCGGGCGGTCGTCGGCGACGGCGACAAGATCGAACGAAGCCGTATTTTGGAGCAGCTCTCCCAAGTCGACGTGCTGATCACCTCGTACCCTCTTCTACGCAGGGATGTGGACGCATATGCGGAGCGCTATTTTCACACATTGATTCTCGACGAGGCACAGGCGGTCAAAAACTACGCCACCCAGACGGCCCAATCGGTTAAAGCTTTGCAGGCCCGCTACAGGTTCGCGCTCACCGGAACGCCGATTGAAAATTCGCTCGAGGAGCTGTGGTCGATCTGCGACATCGTATTCCCGGAGCTGTTCCAGGATCGCGAGACGTTCTCGGAGCTTAGCCGCGAAGCTGTCGCCAAGAGGATTCGCCCGTTCCTCCTACGGCGTCTGAAGACGGACGTGCTCGCGGAGCTGCCCGAGAAAATCGAATCGGTGCAACCGTCTGTGCTGCTGCCGGAGCAGAAGAAGCTGTACTTAAGCTATCTGGCGAAATTGCGCAAGGAAACGCTAAAGCACCTCGACGAAGAAGGCTTCGGACGCAGCCGAATCAAGATTCTAGCCGGGCTTACCCGACTTCGCCAGCTGTGCTGCCACCCGGCTCTGTTCGTGGAGGGTTACGAAGGCGGCTCGGCCAAATTCGAACAGTTAATGGAGCTGATTGAAGAGTGCCGGGACGCGGGCAAAAGAATGCTCGTATTCTCGCAATTTACGGAAATGCTGGGCATGGTGGCGCGGGAGCTCGGCTATCAAGGGGTTCCGTTCTTCTATCTCGACGGGCAGACCCCTGCAGCAGAACGCGTTGACTTGTGCAGCAGATTTAACGACGGCGAACGCGAGGTGTTCCTGATCTCGCTGAAGGCGGGAGGAACCGGACTGAACTTGACCGGCGCCGACACCGTCATCCTCTACGACCTCTGGTGGAACCCGGCCGTCGAGCAGCAAGCTGCAGACCGGGCGCATCGGATGGGCCAGAAAAACGTCGTTCAGGTGCTGCGCCTCATCGCCCAAGACACGGTAGAAGAAAAGATGTACGCACTCCAGCAGCGCAAAAAACATCTTATCGACGAAGTCATCCAACCGGGGCAAGAGGCTTTGTCCTCGATTACGGAGGAGGATATTCGGGAGCTGCTGACGATTTGACGGGCAAACAGTATCCGGGATAACCCAAAAGATGAGAACGCAATTGCGCCTCATCTTTTGGGCTATTATTTCCCCCGCATCAACGCTCTGCCAACTCTTGTTTCAACTTAATTAACTCCTGCAACTGCTGCCCGCATTCACGGTCTTGCCCGTCTCTTCATAACGATAGAACCCTTCGCCGCTCTTAGCCCCTAGCCTGCCCTCTGTCGCTCTGACGGATAAACCTTCGCATAACATTCAAAACTTATTTTCCTGAAGATATTCTTCGTCCAGGATTGAGTATAATTTCACATCTTTGTGTCGACTTTGGGCAACAATTGATTTCCTCAGTATTCCTTCATATTTCATACCGACTTTCTCCATTACCCGTGATGAACCGATATTATCAATTTGACATCTTGCTTCAATTCTAACTAATTTCATTTGTTCAAATCCGAACTCAACCATTTTTTTAACAATCTCTGTCATATAGCCCTTATTCCATAAATCTGCAGACAAAGCATATCCCAGTTCCGCTTTTAAATGGATAGTATCCCAGTACACAAATCCTGCAGTACCTACTACTCTTTTAGTTTGGGCATCTTCAATGCCCCATGGAGCAATTTTTCTTTCCCTATATTTATCAATAACCGATTCAACAAACTTCTGAGTATCGCTTTTTGATTGATGCATGTACCATGTGGTGTATTTTGAAACCTCTGAATTTGAGCTATACTCAAAAATGTCATCTACATCATCAATTCTTATCTTCCTTAGAATTGTTCTTTCTGTTTGCAATATGGGTAACTCACCAAATATATCTTCTACCTTCATCAAATCACCCCCAGAAAATATATGAATTATATCATCATTTTATGTAAAAAGAGTATATATGAACTGCAACTAATGAGCTACCAGTGTCAAACTCGCGGCCAAACGGGGTAATAAATAGTATTCTTCAACCTAAGGTGGCGCTGAACATGAACAGCACAAAGCGCAAGTAAGCAAAGATTGAACGATTAAACAAAGCCGTGAGAGAAACACCGGATAAGCGCCTCTACGAAAGATATCTAGCCGTTCTGCTTGATCTGGAAGGACTCTCATTTTCGGGAATCGGACAACTCTTGACTGGGTTCATCAAACGATCAGCATTTATAAACACGTCCCTACTGGACTCATTCTCCCGGTCAACCGCCCAAACTCAACGATCAGCAACGTTATCAGTTGGTGGCTTTGCTGGGTCAGAAACAACCAATTGATGTAAGCGGATTATACCTGGACGCTTCCGCTTGTGTTGGAGTGGATTAAACATGAGTATAATGTTGTGATGAGTGTAGAGGTACTAGCGCGATGCTCAAACGCATGATTTTCAGCTTCACTAAAGCAACTTATACATTGCGAAAGCAGGTCCGGATGCGCAGGCCGTGTTCCGTAAGCATACGTTTGCCAGACTGAAGGCACAGGTGAAATCCTAAGAGATTCAACATCTCCTATCTGAAGATGAATCCATGATTCTGGATAACAGCCGCATTCATCATGCGATTTGGCTTACGGCCTCTTCTGGAAGAAGATCTGCGTCTACAGTTGATTTTTCTACCGCCGTATAGTTTGAATCTAAATGCTGTGAAAGGATTATGGTTATGGCTTAAAGCGGACGCTGTTAATAACGTCTTTTCCGAGAAGTTCTATAAGATAAAACTTCACGTGAGCTAATTCATGAAACTAGTCAATACGCTTCCGCTAGAAACAATCTATCGTTTGCTTGTCAGGTTATAATCTTAATTGCGGTCTATATCGATTGATATTAATAGATAGTATTTTAATATTTTTATTACGTAGAGACAGTTAATTCGAATTTATTACTTATATGTAGCTTAGAACATACTATTTAGTAAAAATTGAAAATTCACTATATGATGTATTCGGCTCACCATGTATGAAATCTATTGAATGATTTGAACTATTCAATATCAGTTCAATTCTTTTTCTTGCTTTTTTCTCTAGATCAACATGCCCCAGAAATTGTAAACAATCAACAATATGGTACCAAACACCTTTGTAATTGGTAAATAAATCCTCCTGCATTGAATATACGCTCTCGTTACTTGGAGAGGAATAGATTCTTGAATCACTTAAATATGGACTGATAAGTAAAACTTCTCGATATAATAACAATGCTTCTTCGTATCGGCCAAGGGATTCATTGCATATTGCAAGATTACAAAGTATTGCTGGATCTCTTCCAATCTGATTTAATGCATAATTTAACAATTCTATGGCTGCTTCAAAATTACTATTTTTATATTGGATATTTGCTAGTGCAGCGGCTGCCTTAAAAGTATATGATCGTCCATCTGACATTATTTTTTCAAGATCAGCCTGAGCATCAATAACATTATGTTTTTTTAAATTGAATAGTGCACGGAATAACAATGGTAACCCACTCGGATTACCACCGTCCTTTATTAAAGCATTAATTGCACGATCTGATGTTTCAATTGCAGTATTTACACCAAAGACAGCAAAATGTTCGAGTGCAAGGAATGCATATATATGTGCATCAAATGGACGTTCCTGTATTTCCTTTTCTAATAGATCTATATAGTGATAATGTTTACTTATTAATTGCTCCTTCGTCTTCCATATTTCAAAGTGATGAATTTGAACATCAGTTATCCAAGGTAAACGTCTTCCAAATGGTTCCTGCCAATCAGTGATAGCTTCCCCAACGCTCTCATGAATATTCTTACAATAACGAATAGATTCAATCCTTTTAAAGAACTTAATTCCCCATGTCAAGGACCAACGTCCATTTCCTGTATAATGTGTTCTAGATATAAAAAAACCATCATCAAAAGGTGCAGTTCGAGCAATCCTTCTAAGCTTTAGCATATCCTCAGGTAATATAATCTCGTCTGCATCAAGTGATAGAATCCAATCTCCTCTTGCATTATTTATTGCAAGGTTCCTTGCTTCCGAAAATCCAGGGAACTCGTCTAGAGTGATCAATCGATCAGTAAATTTCCTTGATACTTCAATTGTATTATCTGTAGAGCCCGTATCAACAATAACAATTTCTTCAACAAAAGGTCTTAATGTTTGAAGCATCGATGGCAGAAAAAATTGCTCATTTTTTACAATCATGCACAGACTAATTAGCATCATCTTTACTCCTTAGTTGTTTAGAGTAGTTAAATACCCTGGAACAAATTTTCCATCTTTAATGATAAGTTCATCGTCAAACCATATTTCCCCCCCATTATGTGACGGATCAAGCATATAAACCAAGTCCCAGTGAATCGCTGATCGGTTTCCATTAAATGCATTTGAATAAGAATTCCCTAATGCTAAATGAAAACTACCTAAAATTTTTTCGTCAAACATGGTATCGTTTATTGGTTTTTTTATATTAGGATTACAACCAAGTCCAAATTCACCCACATATCTAGCACCAACATCAATATCTAATATTTTCTCCAATAGTTCTGGTTTATTTGAATTTGACTCAACTATGCGGCCTTCTTTAAATCTTAAAGAGATTTGTTGAAAATTATGGCCTTGATAAGTTGAAGACGTATTAAAAAGTATCGTTCCTTCTATAGATTCTTTGATTGGAGCTGTGTAAACTTCTCCATCTGGTATATTATTTTTACCAGCACAAAGTATTACCGGGATATTCGTCAATTGAAAATGAAGATCAACGTTTGAACTTTTTATAGTGACATGTTTTGCATTCTCTAACCGCATTTTTAATGGTTCCATTGCCACTGATAACTTTTCATAGTCCATACACGTTAAATCGTAGTACATATCAATTAATTCTTGAGTGTTCATTCCAGCATGCTGTGCCATTGCAGGAGTAGGGTATCTTAAACTAACCCATCTGATATGTGGAATTCTGAATTTATAATGAACTGGACTCATATAGTTATTTTGATATAACAACAATTTTTCATTAGATAATGAGGACCATTCATATAGATTATTCGATGCTCTAATTGATATGTATGCATCCATCCCTTTTAAACGGTAAATCTCGGAATCCGCAATTTTTGTTATTTGATTAATGTTAGCTTGATGAAGAAGACACCCCATTAATTCTGAACTTTTTACAGAGAAGTATGGCTCCGCTCCTAATTCGTAAGCTTTATTTATCAAGATCATTCCTAATTCTGTTGTTGGTCCTAACATCTCTATAAATACTTTTTCTTTCGGTTTAATTTTCAATGAGTATGATAGAATTATTTCAGCCAGTTTTGTTAGCCTCTGATCGGGCATACTATCCACCTACATCAATTGTTATAGTGAATGGAACAAACGGGACAATCCTCACGCCTCGATTGCTGCTCAACAGTAAACTCGCCACTCAATAGTAGCGAACTAAAGCAAAGCCGTTTGTTTGTTAACATTCTATCTTGATATCCTAGGAACCATTTAAAAACTTCAGCTGCCCCTATGCTTCCAGCTAACGAAGTTGACAGTACATTTACGGGTACTGCACCAGTATGTTCAGGCCTTGTATGGTCTTCAGGAAAAAAACATGCAAAACAAGCTGACTTTTCTTTGGGAACTACAGAAAAAGCATAGCCATATGAAAATTGAGCTGATGCATGTGTAAATGGTTTTTTATGTTGTAGGCAGTACTCGTTTACAAGATTTCTTCCTGCCGGAGATTCCCCACCTTCGACAATAAAGTCCCAATCTTTTAATAAATTATCTATATTATTTTCAGAGATTTTCTCTTCAATTAGTTCTATATTAATATCTGGATTTAGACGTGTAAGAGTTGTTAATGCTGCTTGCCCTTTTGTTCTACCGATATCATCTGTCCTATAAAGAACTTGTCTATTTAAATTTGAAAGTTCTATAGTATCAAATTCAATAATACGAATGTTCCCAATGCCACCTGCTACGAGTGCCATCAAGAATGTAGATTTTACACCACCGGCACCTATAACAGCTACTTTTGCTTCTTTTAGCTTTTCTTGTCTTTCTTTTCCCCATTCAGGCATTTGTTCTTGTCGATTATAACGAGTATCTTCAAAGTTAAACATATAAATTCACCTTCTCTTTAGAATGATAAAACAAGCAGAGCGGTAATACCGCCCTGCATGTTTCAAATAACCTACCCATCGCAAGATGCAAAACCAGATACTACATTGCCAGCAACCGAGATCTTTTCCTTTACGTTCGCTAATTGCGGATACTTGTTAAGAAGCTCTTCGAACGAGTTTGCTTGAACGTTCGAATGTCCAACAATACCCTCTGGCAAACCACGGAGCACAAAGCTCATTTTCATCACCTCCTTCCCTAATCTAACTATGTCAGCATCGAACTAATTGATAAACCCTTTACGTTAACCTCAATTGCCAGTGCTTTCGTATTTTTTAATCCCTCTTTTAAATATAAATAATGATGCTATTACACAATATATAGAAATAACAGGACATAAAATCCATAATGAGCTCCATTGATCAATATCAAAAATAAATGATGCCGGTATAAATCCAACGAATGCATAAGGTATTAATATAAGCAAACCAAATTGCAAAATATTGTGGTAAATAGTTATAGGGTACTTACCGAACTCATGAATACTATTGATTGAAACCGGCAGTGCTATACCAGCATTTGTAAACCAAAAAGTAAGTGAATTAGCAGCTAAATTGATAGCTACAGGTATAAAACATGCAGAGAATATAATAATTATACTTCCTATAATTTTTAAGAATCCCCATTCAACATTTGTGTTTGTTATTGAATACAGTATCATTGACATACCTAAAAGGATGTTTCCTATGCCGTTCGTACCCATCTTTGAGCTCAACACTTGAATAACAGGTGAAATCGGTTTTAGTAGATATTTATCAAAAGAACCTGAGTTTATTTGATAAGGCAATAGCCATACTCCCTCGAAAAAGAATGAAGCTATTCCCTCGGTAAAAACGACCATGCCATAAACAAAAATGATTTGCTCATGAGTCCAACCATTAATGTGTGGTATTTTATTAAACAACAGATTGAGAAAAATCAGTCCCAATGCACTTGTAAAAATAGACGAGATTAGCATTATGAATAAATCTGCTTTATACTCTAAACTGATTTTGAAACTTATTAAAAATAATCGAAGATATATAAGCATTTTGTAATATAACCACTCCTGAATTTTATCCTCCGAATACAGTTAGCTTTCTTACGGCTATTTTCCAAAACATTTTTCCAAGAATCCAAATAACAATAAACCAAAAAACTTGTATAGTAATTAACAAAACAGCAGTTTTGAAATCGACATTCGTCATGAAAATTGATGCAGGCGTATGAATCAATGATTGAAACGGGGAGTACAACGCTATGTTTTCAGCCCATTTTGGAAAGAAACTTAGCGGGATTAATGCACCTGAAAAAAGGTTAGTAAGTGCTGTTCTTAACGCTACTATTCCATTTATACTTGTGGTCCAGAAACAAAATAGGCTGAATAAAAAAATCAAAGTGAACCTCACCATCAAAGACATAAATATACTTATGACTAATAAGATCAATGTGATAGTATCAGTGGGAATCTGTACCTGAAAAATAATTGCTAAAACAAATCCACTAATAATTGTACTCACTGAAGCTTCCAGTAAACTTGCACCAATAATTTGAGCAAAATTAGCTATTTGAAAACTAATAGGTCTTAATAAATCAATTACAACACTGCCAAGCATTATTTTCTTTGATATTTCAAAATCTGTCTTTAGTGACATTAGGTTTGTACATATGTAAGTTATTAATAGATACTGTTTTATTTCAGCCCATGAAAATCCATTTATTTCGTGGTTAATGGAAAATGCCGTTTTCCAAATGTAGAACATGCACATTATTTGAACAAATCTGAATATTAAGTTATTAAAATAGGCTGAGCGGTAAGCAATTGAATCCAACATTGCTGACTTCATAATTGATATATATTTTTTAACTTTCATTTAGGTTACCTTAACGGATCTTATGTTTATATTTTCGATAACTTGGTTAATACCAGGTTCTTGTATTACGAAATCAATTACCGGAGATATTTTCATTAATGCACTGATTATTTCACTGGCAGTGCATTCAAATTTATCGAATTTAATAATGTATTGCTTATCATTGATTTTTTGCAATTCGCATGAGGGAAAATAATCTAAAACTGATTCAATACGATCCACTTGCTTATCGAATTTTATAGTTATCATTCTATGTTTTGCATACCTATCTTTTGCCTGTAATAGATCTCCATCGTAAATAATAATTCCGTTATCAATTACGATTAATCTTTTACATATGTCTTCAATATCATCTAAATCATGAGTTGTTAGTATTATTGTCGTATCATGTTCGCAGTTCATTTGCTTTATAAACCCTCTTATTTTCTTTTTCACCTCAATATCCAGACCTATTGTTGGCTCATCTAAAAAAACTATTTTCGGATTATGCAATAATGCTGCTGCAATATCTGCCCTCATTCTTTGTCCCAGCGAGAGTTTCCTTGCAGATAAATGACTAAACTCATTAATTCCGAGTAAGTCATTAAACTTTTTTATGTTATCCTTATAAGTGTTATTCGAAATTTCATAAATATGCTTTAGCATCTCAAATGTTTCTATTACAGGTATATCCCACCACAGTTGTGTTCTCTGACCGAATACAACACCAATACTTTTTGTATATTTTTTTCGCTCTGCATGAGGCACGTATCCATGAACTGAAATAAAGCCACTTGTAGGTACTAATACTCCCGTTAACATCTTAATAGTTGTTGATTTCCCAGCACCATTAGCCCCCAAAAAAGCAACTGATTCTCCATTGAAAATTGATAAGTTGATTTTATCAACTGCGACTTTATTGATATAAACTGGTTTTATTAGATGTTTTAATGATCCAAGAAGGCCAACATCTTTTAGTGGTTGTTTATATATTTTCGTAATTTCTTCTAATCGAATTATCTCCATGGAATTTCACCGACATGATTCATATGTTTTCCTAATAACAAAATATAATCTTTTGTAAGATGGTCATTTGAATGTCGATCTATAGAATCTACGATTTTATTTGCATCAATTAAGTTAATTTCACCTTTAAAGTATCGGATGAACAACGCTATTTCGGGATTATTAAATTTCTTCATAAAATATAACAAATTCCTTTCGACTTCTTTCCCCTCCGTAGCCCCTCTCGAATGAATTTGATGATAGTTAACCGCTTCTCGATTTACAACAAAATCATTTCCATCCATTTTAAGTTGGAATGAAAAATCAGTATCCTCTACCCCCCAACCGGTGTAGTTTTCATCAAATTTTAAAGATGAACTTGAGGTGCGATCAAATGCCATATTTCCTGTGGTTGCAAGAATCCATCCAAGGTGAAACCCTTGGAGTTCATCGGTGAAGACTGTTGTAATATCCTCGTAGTTATCACGAGGCGTCCAGAAGTGCCACTTATTCATAGTTGAATAAAAATCTCCAATTAATTCATCAGATGTAAATAAACTTCCCTCACTATTTTTAAGAACTTTTTCAATAATCTCCGGATTTTTTCGAATCATCTCATGGTAAATCTGAAAGTTAACACTCAACTGTTTTTTATAGTATGAAAAAACAACTTGTTTATATCCAATGCTAACTTTTTTCGGTGAATTTGATAATAATTCTAGATGCCGACTTACAAATTCTGGGTTTGGTATTCTGTCGTCATCACTAAATATAATGTAATCTCCAGTAGCAATTTCCATGCCTCTATTCCTTGAATATGAACGACCTTGATTTTCCTGGTATATATACTTAATATTAAGACTTTTACTATACTTATCGATTACACTTTCAGTTTCAGCTTTATTCCCTCCATCGTTAATAATAATAATTTCAAAATCTTTTCTCGTTTGCAATAAAAATCCAGATAAAGTCAGTCCTAAGTAATATTCTTTGTTGAATGTGGGAATGATAACCGATGCCCCAAACATAAGTTGTTCCTCCGTCCTTTTTCAAATACACTCATTTTTTTCCAATAATATAGTATCTAGTGTGTAAATTAAATACCATTTTTTCGGGTTAGGTTGCAAAATTTCAGGTTTATCCATTTAATTTTCCACTTAAAGATTTTTAAAACTTTCATCGAACGAGATCCGAATTAAATGTTCATAGCAAAGTATAGAATATCCTCCGACATCAGGTTTAGTAGGTTTCAGTAGAAACAAATTAACCGAGGCAGTGGATGTAATTCGTGCTCTGCGCTATACTTCGTGGGACAAGTTGAACGTTTCCATTCCATTAATAACCTTTTTTACCACGGCATTCAGCGAAGAAACAAATCAATCCTTCTTTATGCGTCGATGGCTTTATTTTTATGTATCGTATTCGTTTACGGCCAAGTCAGCCCTGGATCGGTACAATAGGGTGCGATTGAATAAAAGCTACAGCCTCCTCCAACTAAGAAGAGAATGTAGCTTTTTCATGCAACCGGAATGGTCACCCTATCGCATGATTGAAACTTACAGACGGATAACCTTGATTCCTCCGAATCAACGACCTGCCGATTCGCGCTTCAACCGAACCAACGCTTGCAACTGCCGCTCAAGCCCATTCACGGCTTCGCCGGCATCATCATAACGATAGAACCCTGCGCCGCTCTTCGCTCCGAGCTGCCCCTCCGCCGCTTTGGCAAGCAAGGATTCCGGCGCGCTCCGGCTTACGCCAAGCTCGGGGAAGAGATGTCCGGTCACCTTCGACCATATATCGAGCCCGCCCAAATCGGCGATTTCGAACGGCCCTTTGAAAGCGTAGCGAAGTCCGAGCGCTTCCTTGACGACCGTATCGATCTGCTCGGCGTCGGCAATTCCATTTTCCAACAGATAAAATGCTTCACGGAGTAGCGCGGCCTGCAGACGGTTGGCGATAAAACCGGGAATGTCCCGCTTGAGCACGACAGGCGTCTTACCGCAGCTGCGCATAAGGTTGACCGTCTCATCGATAATCGCAGAAGGCGTGTCCGGCAATCCGACAATTTCGACCAGCGGAATGAGATGTGCGGGGTTAAAAAAATGCATAATGATCATTCTGTCGCTGAACGGCTGGTTTTCGGCTAAGGTTTCGAGTGCAAAAGTAGAAGTATTGGAAGCTACAATGGCATTATCACGGATATTTTGGGCCAGTTGGCGGTATACCTCGCGCTTGATCTCAAGCTGCTCCGGCACCGCCTCTACGATTAAATCTGCGTTTGCAATCGCTTTCGAGATATCTTCGTAAATACGAACGGAAAAGCGGCTGTCATCTGGACGGCCGGAGTCGTTCATGCGATTATCCTCGAACGAACGCAGCTTCTCATCAAGGACGGTACGCGCCATATGCGGCTCATACAAGCAAACCTCGTAGCCATGCTCCGCAAAGAGCCGGACAATTCCAATTCCCATCGTGCCGGCGCCCAGAACGGCAATCTGTTTCATCCTGACACTCCTCCTGAATGCATCGTTTTGCTTCCATTTTACACGCCGTTATTTTATTGGGGAAATTCATATATACCATAACATTTATTCCAAACTCCTATATATAAGAGGCGGTTCCACCGAAAAAAAAGATGAGGCAGGAGAAATCGCCTCATCTTTTTATTAGTCCCTCACCAGGGCAAGCTGCCCGCGTCGCTGAAGAAGCCGCCCGTTGGGCCGTCCGCTGGCAATGTCGCCAGCCGGACGGCTGTCCGCGCCCCTTCCTCCGGCGTTCGCATGCCGGTGAACCCGTTAAGCGCAGTCGCGCAATAGCCGGGGTCGGCCGCATTGACTTTGATCGCGGATTCTCTTAGATCGTTCGCATAAAAAACGGTCAAAGCGTTCACTGCCGCCTTCGACGAGTTATAGCCGATCATCAGGAAGGAAGCAAGCTCAAAGTTGGGGTCGCTGTTCAGCGTCAGCGAACCGAGCGAGCTGGACATATTGACGATCCGTCCCTGCTCCGACGCCAGCAGCAGCGGCACCATCGCTTTCGTTGTGCGGAATACACCAAATACGTTGGTCTCGTAGACGGCGACCATGGAACGAATGTCGTAGTCGCTCGGGGGCTTCTCATCTACGAGAATGCCCGCGTTGTTTACGAGAATATCCAGCCTGCCGAATTGACCGCGAATAGCGACGGCGGCGTCTTCGACCGATTGCTGATCCGTTACATCCAGATGGACAAACCGGGCGTCCACGCCTTCGCCTGCAAGCCTAAGCTCCGCTTCCATCCCTCGCCTCTCGTCTCTAGCCCCGATCAACACCGTAATGCCCTGCTTTCCGAGTTGTCGTGCGATCTCGAAGCCGATTCCCTTATTCGCGCCCGTTACGAGCGCAATCAATGAAGATTTGCTCATTCTCCTCGCTCTCCCCTCACTGCTCTAAGGGATGTCCCATAAGTAATCAAAGCTGATCTGAACGATGATCGATGATTCCAATAAACCCGTCACAAGGTCATTTCAGGACCGTATGAGGCAGTCTCCAGGAGATAGATGCCCTTCTTTTTTCATCGATAATCTTGCACGCCCCTACTTATGGATCAGCCCCTAGCTCTCTAGACGCTCAACACTGCCGCTTACTCTACGTGAACCTTCAGCCAGCCGTCGCCAATGGCGGATTCGTCGATCCAAGAGCCGCCGCTGTATTTCCCGAACTTCAGGGCGCCGCTCACTTCCGAGGTCAGCCATTCGTAACCGGCGAAATCGGACGTTTGCGACTGACCCAGCACGATCGCATACGTTGCGCCGCTTTCCAGCCCGGCGTATGCGAGCGGAATGCTGACGATGGCATAGTCTTCGCTAACTTCGCTTGCTTTAACAGCCACCGTCGCAAGCGCCTCTCCGATCGGCTTATTGTTCTTGGTCGCGTACAAGCTGGCCGTCAAGCTGCTCGGATTGTTGAACTTTCTGACATTGACCTCGATATGGGTCATCTGTTGGTTCGCATTCGCGGTAAATGTCTGGTATCTGTTCTCTTGATCCCGCGTTTCGCCAAACATAAAGCCGTATGTGCCCTGATGGGAAACGTCGATGATTGGCGACGCCTCTTGCGGCGCCTCTTCTCCAGTCACAGCCGATACAGGAGCGCTCCACTCTCCCGCTCCCGCGCCGCTAAGCGCCCGAATGCGGTAAGTATGAGCCGACCCCGCCGTCAATCCGGCGTGAACGTAAACCGGGATATTCGTCAGCTCATAGTCGATGGAGCCGTCCACCTCGATCTCGTAAGCGACCGCATGCTGCACCGCTTCCCAGCTGACATGAACCGTGGAAGCGCCGACGGCCGTTGCCTGAACCCCAATCGGCGCAGCCGGAATCTGATGCTCCTGCGGGTCCTGCGGGTCCGGCTCATTCGGTTCGTTCGGCTCGGTCTGGCCGCCTTGCGCAACGGAAAGCTTCAGCCAGCCGTAGCCGATATGGGATTCGTCAGCCCATTCGCTGCCCGTATATTTGCCGAAATTCAGATTGCCGTTCACATCAATTTCGGTCAGCCATTCGTAGATGCCGCCTGCGCCGCCAGCCGCTTGGCCCAGCACGATCGCGTATTTCGTATCGTATTTCAATCCGCTATACTTCAGCGGCGCACGGACGATCGTGCCGTCGTCGGATACGGAATTCGCCGCGATCGTTGCGGAAGCCAGCGGATTGCCCACAGGCTTGTTATCGCTCGTCTCGTACAGCTCAACCGTAACGTTGCCCGGCATGCCGCCTCTTCTGAGCTTCACCTCTACGCCCGTCAACGTCGGGTAAGAGTCCGCTACGAACGTCTGGTACCGCTTCACCTGATCCCAGGTTTGACCAAATGTATAGCCGTCCGTTCCGTTATGCGACAGATCGATCTCGCTCGTCGGCGGAGCCTCAGGCGTCGTTACCGTCGTCAGATCGCTCCATTCGCTGGCTCCTCCGCTGTTGATCGCTCTGACCCGATAGCTGTGCGTGGAAGACGAAGCCAATCCCTTATACAGCACCGATGTTTGATTGCCGACGCTCTTCACAACGCCGTCCGCTTCCGCTTCGTAGCTTGTCGCTCCCTCCATCGCATCCCAGCTCAGCAGCGTCGTAAAGCTGCCGGTTGCCGTCGCAAGCACATCGCTTGGCGTCTCCGGTGGCGGAGGCGGCACCTCGGTCGTCGCCGTTGCCGGAGCGCTCCACTCGCTCTCTCCGAGCGTATTTCTCGCTTTGACGCGATACGTATGCGTTGTGCCATGACCAAGTCCTTCGTGCGTATAAGATAAGCTAGGGCCATTGTCCTGCACGACGCCGTCAATTTCGATGTCATAAGCGGCTGCGCCTTGCGTCTTGTTCCACTTGAACACGATCGACGTCGTGCCGGTTGCGTTCGCGGATTCCCCTACAGGTACGGCAGGCGGCTCCGTCGGCAGCGGAGGCGCGGATACGAACTTCGCCAGCAGCTTCACGTAAGCGGCTTGATAATAGATGCCATTCTCGGTAATCTCCCAGGAAGCGTCCACCGTCCGCGGCCAATCCCAGGCAATGCCGTTCCAGTCCTTGTACATCTTCTGTCTCGGCTGTCCCAGCGGCGGCGAAGCCGTGCCGCTGTACTGCATGCTCGGCCCGCCGGGCACGAATCCCGCAGGCGCCAGATCCCATTGCGATCCGTCTGCAAACCAGCTGTGATAAATTTGCGAGATCGAGTTTTCTGCACCGTACTCTTCCATATTGGTCAAGTAGACAAAGCCGAACGGGTTCACGCCGTGGAAGTAATGCAGCGTGTTTTGCGCCCGCTTGTCGAAATTGTCCCGCTTGCTCGGATTGACGTCATATTGAACGAAATCGTAGGCGGTTGCGCCCAATCGCGCCCGAACTTGCAAGCTTCCCCAGTGGTACGCCCAGCCCGGTACATACGAGCGGTACAAATCGTCGTTATCATTAAATCTTTCATCGAAATCCTGCACATCGCGTCTTTCCAAAATATGCGCTTTGACAGTCGGATCGGCGTTCGGCAGCGTTGTGTAGAACATGACGGCATCCGCTTGCTCGCCGTAGTACATGCCCCAATAGCCGTCGCTCATCGCCCACGTCTGCTTGTAATTGTTGACAAAGTACGTATTGTACTTTGCATCGCCGGTCAGCGCGAACAAATACGCGGCGGCAACCGTGGCGATCTGTTCCTGGCTTTCGAGCGACATATCCGCATCGCCCGCTTCGATCTCGCCGTTGTCGGCGTTAGCCGTCTTCGGATTCGCGCGATACCAGTCCCAAGCCTGAATCGCCCGCTCCCGAAGATCGTCGGCATAGCTGCGCAGCGTCGGGAATTTCTCATATACGAGCGCCGCATGGGCAAAATTGAGCGAAGTCACGACCGTAGATGCGGACGCTTTCGGCAAATAGTAGCGATACCGCGTAATCGCGCTTGGCGGATTGGCGAACTCGCCGATGCCGCCGCTGCTTGGCACGCCGACCTTCAGCAGAACGCCGCCGTCGCTTTCCTGCATCTTTTTCAGCCAATCCAGCTCCCACTTCACCTCATCGAGAATGTCCGGGATACCGTTGCCGGATTCGGGGATGTTGTAATCGTCGGAAAATGCGCCGGGCTCCCGCTCGTAAGCGGACAGCAGCTCGTTCACCGGCTGAGCCGTAAACGTAACATATTTGTTATAGTCGCCCGCATCCATCCAGCCCCCGGACAGATCCTTCTCCGTCGCCGGATTGTTGCGATCGAATACGTTTCTCGCCTGCGTATCCTGATGCGGGCCTACGAAGGCGGGACCGTCCGCAAAGGCGGCGCCTGCGTGCTCGGCCAGATGCGGCGTGCCGATCCGCTGATAGTAGAACGTCTTGATCGCCGCTTTCAGCACGTCTTGATAGACGTCCGCCGCGATTCGGAAATTATGGGACTTGGAATTGCCCTGCACATCGTAGATGTAGTAGTCGCCGTCCTCCGTTACGGACGAGAAGTCGAACCACCAGCCCCGGTCGCCCGAGAACGGCTCGGTTGCGCCCTTGTTCCATACTGTCGGCGCTCCCGTGAATACGACCGCATCGTCGCTGACGCGTCTTACCTCGAATACGCTGCCGGGCGAGTACGAATCCGCGCTGTTAAACCCGACTTGCGGATCGACGAGCACGGCGACCTTGTCGCCATTCGGCAAATAGCCGAACTGATCGACCATCATATATTTCTGCACGGACACGCTCGGCACAGCCGCATACGACGGCGCGGGGGGCAGCATTCCAATCAGAAGGGTACTGGATAAAAGCGAAGTGCATAACAAACGGCTTGTTTTACTTTTCAACACTGTTGTCAACTCCTATTCTTGTTCAATAGCTCCTATCGTTATGAGCACTCTCAACAGCAGAGAGGCGGCTTTCGCCCTTGTCGCGTGGCCGAAGCCAACTGCTCCATCAGCGTCTCACACTTCCGGGCGGAGACGATGAGACTTCTTCACCGTCCGCCTCAGCCGGTTCGCCTTGCAGCTCTGCAACCGACTCCGGCTCAAGCACCGCCTGCAGACTGCGCATCATGCTTTCCGAAGCTTCGTCGACAGCCAGCCGCTCCGCTGCAACCAGACTCGTTTCTGCGGTTTGCGCCATTAATCCGCCGAGCCCGATGGCGACAGCCAGCATCACTTTTAACGCTTTACGTCCCCAATCTCTCATCATCGCTTTCCTCTCTCCTTTCCGCGCAGTGTTGCCGGTGTTACCGCACATGTTTAAAGGCATTGATCATGAACAGGATGACGCCTGCGACGACCATCACGCTGCCTACAGACACGATCGGTATCATTGCCTTATCGCCCGTCAGCAGCATGGCCGCAAGCCCAGCCATCATAATCGGAATGCCGATCATGTGCAGCCAGAAGTGCCATTTGCCAAGCTTGGACGCCGCTGCATTCGGGAACAGATGATACACAATTCCTCCCAACGCCATAGACACCCAGCCAAGCAAGTTAATATGCGCATGAACCGGACTAAGCGTGTAGTCCTCGCTGATCGACATCCCCATCCCCATCAGCGCGCCAAGTACAAAATAGATGGCGGAACCTGCAATCATCTTTCTGGACATGTTCATTCTCCTCTCATCCATGTGAAATTTACTCTATCACCGTTGATCGAATCCCGATATTATACGCAAGTATACTTTTGCATCCGATCGGTTCGCCGCAACGCAAAAAAACGCCTTACGGCGTTTTCCGGACAAAGGATATGACGAGACTCCAGCCTGCCTCGAAATCGAGACAGGCTGGGGGAAGAGGGGACACGGCCAGAGCCGATCAGGCGCTGCTCGATTTCCCGACAAGCAGCTTGATCAATTGGCCTCGGCCTTTGACGGCCAGTTTGTTGTAGATGGAACTGACATGCTTCTTAACGGTAATTTCGCTTACATACAGCTCGGCGGCAATCTCCGCGTTCGTCATCCCGTCCAACACGAGCGAGACCACTTCCCGCTCCCGTTCCGTCAGCCGATCGTCGAACTTGCCGCCGGTTGTTTCGGCTTCGAGCGGAACTCCGCTGCGCCTCAGCAGCAAACCGAGAAATTGTTCGAGCTTCTCTCCGCGCGTATCGAGCACAAAGGTAGGCGTCGGGGTCCGCCCGTCGTAATTGCAGTGCAGCAAACCCGGTACGTCCTGGAACCCCAGCTCTCGATGAACGGTATCGAAAAAAGGCACCGGAGGCGGAGACGTCACGAACAGTCCCCCTGCATACATATAAGAAAACATCAGGAACATACCTTCAATAACCAAATCCGGATTGCCCCAATCGACGAAGTCGATCGAGCGAATAAACCATCCCGCCTGATCCAGCGGCGCAGTCTTCAGCCTGTCGTATTCGGCGGGCGTCAACGAGGCCAGGTATGGCCCGGCGAACGGATCGGCGCTTAGAGCCGGCAAGGTTGCCGCATGAATCGGAATAATGACGGCCAGTCCGACGGCTTCCCCGCTCGCGGACCGAAGCAGCATGGCCGAACGGCGGTCGAGCGCAAGCCATGCCCGCAAATCCAAATCTTTAACCGCCAGAGCCATATCCTCACGAGCTTCGCTGTTCTCGTAATGTTCATCGGTCTCCGGATCGACCAGCACCAAATCCAGCGGCGTCGCCGCCTGATTCCTTCTGCTGAGATAGCGTTCGCCCTCGTCGATATTGGCCATGGTCAACGGCCCCCATGCATAACGGCCGCGCGCCTGCGCCTGAATAGAGGTACGCACGAGTCCTCCTCCTACATAGTAGAGCAGTTCCCCGACTTCCCATTCCGTATTGCGATAGGTCGACGAGTGGCGAATCCGGGCCGCAAAATATTGGGCCGCCCTCCCCCTCAGCCTCTCGCAATAAACCGGCGTGCGTTCCTCAAGCTGCTTGCGCATCGTTCCTCTAACGAGATCGTGGAGCATCCAACCGCGATTCGTGCGTCGTACAAAAGACAGGGCAATCAGCCGTTCGAACGACTCATCGTCGATTTCCTTATCCATAATAAACTGCAATACTTCGCGATTGACATGCAGCAGCATGGCGGCGGCCTCGACCAGTTGGCGCAGCTGAGCGTCCGGCACCTCGCGAAGCCAGGCTTTCGCCAACTGCTCAAACCATTCCGCCTCGTCCGCCGAGCCGTTCGTCCAGTCCGCCTGAGCGTCAACGAATGCGGCGAGCGACAGCGCAAGCGGGTGCCCGCGCGTCTTGTGCCAAATGCGCGAGATGTGCTCGTCATCCGTCATTCCCAATCGCTGCAAATAAACGCCGCATGCCGTCCTGCTCAGATTGTCGAGGGGCATGTAGCGAATTCGTTCGCGCAGCGCCGGCGTAACGATCCATTGGTCCTTCAGCTTATATCGTCCAGCAATGAGAAATAGAACGCGGGGAGGCAACCGCTTGCAAAATTGCTCGCGCAGCCATCCGTCCAGTTCGCCCATTTCTTCATACGTATCCAGCGCAATAACGACCTTGGCCGTCTCGGAGATGCGGCGCAATTCGTGCAAGCATGTATCGAGCGCATCCCCCTGCCTATCCGGCCCTCTCTCCGCCTCTGCTTGCCCCCCCTTCATCTGGCGCAGCAGTCGCTGGCAGAATTGCTCGGCCGTATGGTTGAAGTCGCGGCTGTCGAGCAGCAGCATCCGCGCCCCCGACCGCTCCGCCAACCTGCGGTACGCATCGAGCAAAAAGCTTTTGCCTGTTCCGGCTGTGCCGTAGATGCTCCAGATTCGTTTGTCGTCGCTTGGCTCCTCGGACAAAAAAAGGTGAAACAGCGCCAACTGATCGTCCCGTTCCGCAATAAATTCGTCGTCCCGTTCGTCGTAAATCCCTATCGTATGCATGAGCAGGCTCACACCTTTTTCAATAAAATCCCCACTCTATACAGATTAAACCAAACACACGACAAAAAGTAGCCTGAAATAGAAAAAGGGAACGGATTTGTCGACTCTCCCAAGCCACAAAGCCATCCCTTCGAATGCAAATATTCTATCTTTCACTTAACCTACATTATCCTGAGCAAAAGTGACCCGGTTCCTTCCATCCGTCTTCGACCGATAGAGCGCCTGATCCGCTCTGGCGATGAGCGTTGGCGCCGTATCTCCCCAGCCGGCCGTTGCCGCTCCGACGCTGATCGTGATGCGGAGATCGCCCATATCCGTCCGCTCGGCCGCCAGACGATAGCGCTCGGCCGCCTGAACGGCGGCGTCCCGGTCTGCATTCGCCAGAATGACGGCGAACTCCTCGCCGCCGTACCGCGCCACGATATCATTGTCGCGCGATTGCTCTCGCAGCAGCTTGGCGAGCCGTCTGAGCACCTCGTCTCCAATGGGGTGACCGTACGTGTCGTTCACCTTTTTGAAGAAATCGATATCGAGCAGCAGCAGCGAAAACGGAACGTCGGCACGCTCGTACGTAGCGAAGCTCGCGGCCAGGCTCGTCTCGAAATGCCTGCGGTTCCATGCTCCGGTTAACCCGTCCGTATAAGCCTGCGCCTCCAGCGCCTGATTGACGGCCACCAGCTTCTCCTGCTTCTCCTCCAGCTCCGCATGAAGCCGAACGAGCGCCTCGTGCGCCTCGTCCTTCGCGCGGTTAAGCTCCTCCAGCTTTTTGGCCGCGACCAGCATATCCCGCTCGTGATCGATTCGCTGCTTCATCGGCAGCAGAAACCCGTCGATGACAGTCTCCCCATCCCGCTCGGCGCGAGCCGCGCTCATCAATACCGGCGTCTCCTGTCCGTCCTTCGTTTTCAGGCCGAGATAGATTTCGTTTGCCTGTCCATTGAGCTGGAGCATCGGATAAAAATAAGTATGATAGAAGATGCGGTTGGCTGCCGTCAATATGGTCTCCATATGCCGCCCGATCAGTTCCTCCCGCTCAAACCCTAATGCGCGCAGCAGCGTCCGATTCATCTCCCGAATCTCGCCCGCGCCGTTCAGACAGAGATACCCGCACGGCGCTTCGTTCAATAGCTCGTCCATGTCTTCGCAACCCTTCCGTATTCTCGCGATGTTAAGAGGCCAAGTAAGCTTGGATCAGCCTCGTTGTCTCCTCCGGGTGGCTCAAGTGAGGATAATGCCCTTTCGCTTGCATCGGGCTTAACGTGCTGTTGTTCAGATGGGCATGAAGATAGTCTCCGACTTCCTTCGGCGCAATGCTGTCTTCCGCGCACTGGAGAATAAGCGAAGGCACCGTCACTCGTCCCAATTGCTCGCGGAAGTCCAAGAAGAACGTCGTTTCGGCGAACTGTCGGGCAATCTTCGGCTCGCTGGAGCTGAAGCTATGCTCCAATTCATTCGACAGATCGCCGCGCTTCGGATTGTTCAACACTATCGGAGCGAGATAGTTGGCCCAGCCCATAAAATTCATCTCCATCATTCCCAGCAGGCCGCGAATGTCGCTCTCGTCGAACCCGCCGTAATAATCCGGCAAATCGTTCAAATAACGCGGAGACGATCCGATCATAATCAGACGGCTGAACAGCTCCGGCCTTTCGATCGAAGCGAACGCGCCGATCATTCCGCTAACCGAATGACCGACGAATATCGCATCCCGCAGCTTCAGAACCTCCGCGATCTCCAGCACATCCTGCGCGTAGCCGCTTATGCTGCCGTATCTGTCCTCGCGATAAGCGCTATGGTCGGAACGGCCGGAGCCGACGTAATCGAACATAACGACCCGGTAGTCCCGCTCGAATTGTGGGGCGACATAGCGCCACATCGTCTGATCGCAGCCGAAACCGTGCGCGAACACAATCGTCCGCTCCCCTTCGCCCGTAATTTTAAGGTTGTTGCGATCTCGTATACTTGTCGTCAATCTTCTGTCTCTCCCTTTGCGATATGCGCCCATCCGATTACGTCCGGGCAAGAAGAAAGCCGAGAGGTCCGCCGCTTGCTCCGGACTTCTCGGCTTGCCGATCAACTTTTCTCCAGATGCTTCTTGAGCAGGTCTCGTCCTCGCTTCAAGCGGGACTTGACCGTATTCATTTTCACCTGGTTCATCTCCACAATTTCCTCCATCGACATATCCAGCACGTACCGCTGATACACCATTAGCCGATAAGCCTTCGGCAGCTTATCGATCGCCGCGAGCAGATGCTCGGAGGTTTCCTTCAGGATCAGCGCGTCCTCCGGGCGGCTCGCTTCGGCAATCTGATTCTCCCAGCCTTCGTGGTACATCATCGGATGGTTGAGCGTCAGCTTGGTCTTCCGCTTGCGCAGCATGTCGATGCAGATGTTCTTTGTCGTCGTGAAAATGAGAGAGGAGATTGAGCCTGCAGGATCGAGACGTTCGAAATTCACGTAGAGCTTAAGGAACGTCTCCTGCACAGCCTCCTCCGTATCTGTTGTGCTGCGCAGGATTTTCCATGCGAAGCTGAATATTTTATCTTTGTAATGCTCGAATAATTGCTCGTAAGAAACGACCGGTAAACCTCTGCCGACTGCAGGCTGCATATCCATAGGCTTTGCACCTCTTCTCCGTAAATCTCAGTATTCTCCATTATACCATCATAGAGCCTTCCTGTTCGATATTCACAGAAAATTCGCAAAACCTTTTTTTAATCCGAAAAGGAGGGCTTCACCGACATTTCTTAGACGTATTTTGTGTACAACTTATCTGCTCGGAATAAACTTTCTAATCCAGCTGCCGAAGCCCGAAGGGTTGCGGGTCTGAATAAGCACGACCCCTTCGCCGCGGAATCTGCATACGAGGCCTTCGCCGCTTGTGATGCTGGAGAACCAGCCTTTGGAAGCTTTCTCGATCGAATAGTGCATGTAATCCGGCCAAGCGACGAGATGACCGTTGTCGATGATCCGCTCTTCCCCCGGCTCGATATTTACCGCATGAATCGATCCGTACGAAGATAGAAACACGGTTCCCTTTCCGCTGATCTCGATAATGAAGAAGCCTTCTCCGGACAACAGGCCGCGGCTCAGATTTTGCATTTTCGTATTAACCTGAATGCCGCTCGTTCCCGCAAGGAATCCGTCCTTCTGTACCATCAGCCGGTAAGACCCGTCCAATTCGACGGCTTGAATGTCCCCGATGGACGATGGAGCGAGCAGCACCTCTCCGCCGCCGCGGTTCGCCGACAGCTCCTGGAAGAAAAACTTCTCCCCGCTGAGCATCCGGCCCAGTCCCGCCATCACGCCCCCGTCGGCCGTACCTGTAACGTCGATATTGGGAGACATCGAGACCATCGCCCCAGATTCGGCCTTAACACTTTCTCCGGCCTGCAGTTCAACCTTCAACATAGCAAAAGCGCCCTGATACAACAGATCGTATTTCACGAAAATCCTCCTAAATATAAGTTAAAATCGACGTCCGCGCGAGAAGTCGTCGCCAAAGCCGTCGCTGTCTCTTTTACTCGTCAGCTCGCCCAGCCTGCCGAACGCTTCTTTGTAGATCCGCGTAATCTCCTGTACTTTATCGAACTCTTCGTCGCCGGGCCCCAGATTTTGATAAAACATTTTTTGCAGCACGGTCTGATAGATCTGTAGACGCTCCTCAACCCGCCGCTGTTCCTGGTCGATAATTTCCGTCAACGAATGCTGCTGCACCCAACGATCGATCTCGTCCCCCACACCTTGCTCCGCTCCTCGATCCCGTTCGACTCGTTCCGAGGGAATCCGCTCGAAGCGATCGTTCGAAACGTCGACAGAGGTCCGCAACTGCGAGAGCAAAATGCGCTGCTTCGCCAGCATTACCTGAAAAACTTTGTTGCCGAGCAAATCGGCGACGACCAGGCGGCACATCTCCGGGTTCCCTAGCAAGGTGGCGTCGTAAGGATGCAAAATCCACTGCTCGTCCCTATAAAATAAGTTAAACTCGAACCAAGCTCCTCCGTAATTGAAGCGAAGGTTAATCGTGGAGGAATCCAAAATTTCAAAGGTAAAATCCAAGAGCGCGACTCCTCCTTCTCCTATCTGATCTCTCTCAATTAATAATAAACGGAATAGTCAGGCAATACTAGTCTTACCTCTTAAGAGTCGTAGGATAGAGATTCGGAGTGCGCGGAGATTCCCTAATTTCATAGCTGCCGAACAAAGCGGATTTTTCGCATTATTTTCGAATACCGGATCGATTCGACGAGATTAGGGCGGGTTTCCCGCTTTATTTTTCAAAAAATTCACTTTTCCCGATTTTAAAACGGACAATCCGCTCTATTTCCCTCAAAATGGTCTGTTGACCGCATTTAAGGCGGATTTTCCGCTTTAGCACCTGTTCGCCCAACTGACTCGTCCACGTGGCAATTGGATCTGCAATCTCAGTTGACGCTTTCTTGACAAGTGACAAGGCAGTCTGGCAGTAACAGACTTGTCCATTAAGCAGCAAGGCCGGCAGACCGACCCAAATAGGGCGGCCAACCGGCCTTGCCTGTATATTCTGCCTGCATGCGCACACCGTTCGGTTCCGTTATTCCTCCATCGTCTCGGCGACGGCTTCCGTCTTCTCGCTGCTGGCCGCCACGATCAGAAACACGATCACAAATCCGACCAGCACGTTCATCAGCATGCCGCTCATCCTCTCTGTGAGTCGAAGGCTCTCGTTACTCACAGTCTATCCGCTGCAGAGCAGGAATATGATGGCAGACAAGTTGTCATAGGAAAAATCTATTTTTGTTTGCCAAGTTTCTATTCCATAAACGACAATAAATAACCGTAGTTTTCTTCCTCCATCTTGTCGAGCGGAATAAATCGGATGGATGCGCTATTAATACAATACCGTTTTCCGCCACGATCTGCAGGACCATCATCAAACACATGCCCGAGATGAATTTCGCCTGATCGACTTCTTACCTCCGTGCGATCCAGCCCAAAGCTCTTGTCCTCCTTATAGGTTACAACCTCGGGGACAATCGGCTTCGTGAAGCTCGGCCACCCGCAGCCGGAGTCATACTTGTCTTGACTGCTAAATAACGGTTCTCCTGTTGTAATATCGACATAGATCCCCGGTTCGTAATTATCCCAATACTCGTTGCTGAAAGCATGCTCCGTATCGTTGTTAACCGCTACCGCATACTGTTCGCTCGTTAATCTTTCCTTTAATTGTTCATCTGTCGGACGCGGGTAATGCGCGGGATCGATAAAAATCTCCTGCCCATCCAAAATACTTAAATCGATGTGGCAATATCCGTTTGGATTTTTCTCCAAATAGTCCTGATGATATTCTTCTGCCAGATAATAGTTCTGCAGAGGCAGCACTTCCGTTACGATGGGTTGGTCATACTTCTCTTGCTCTTGAGCTACAACCCGACGAATGATCTCTGCATCTTCAGGCGACGTATAATAGACTCCCGTTCGATACTGAATGCCTCGGTCGTTTCCCTGCTTATTCACGCTGGTGGGGTCGATCACTCTGAAAAAATAATCCAGCAGCTTCTCCACCGTAACTTGCTCCGGATCATATTTCACATGAACGGTCTCGGCAAAGCCCCGGTCCCCGCGAATAACATCTTTATAGGTCGGGTTTTCTCCTTCTCCGTTTGCGTAGCCCGAGGTTACATCCCGAACTCCATTAATGCGGGACATAAACGCCTCCACGCCCCAGAAACAGCCTCCCGCCAAATACAGGTCTCCAAGATGATTTTCCGACAGGCTCATCGCTTCGATTGCCGGGGAGGACGTGGAAGAAGTACGGCTTGCCTCCCTGCTTCCGCATGCAGATAGGGCTATGGCTAGAATAAGGAGACATAAGCGTAGTCCGGCGCTTTTCATCACGTGATTCCTCCTCACATCATTTCCTTCAAAACATCCATAATCTGTTCGTTCGATGCATGACCTGGAGCGGATTTCACCAAAATTCCGTCCGAGCCAATATAAAAGGAGCTTGGGTAAGCTCTCACTTGGAATTCCTTGGCCCACACCCCGTTTTCATCCAACAGAACGTTCAGGTTTTCATAGGGCTGCTTGCTAAACCATTTCGTAAACTCCTTCGACGGTTTTTCTCCTTTGTAGCCCGGTGCGACGATGGTGACGATCTTAAAATCATGGTCTTGACCGGCTAAGGTATTCAAGTCTTCCAGACCGGCGAGACAAATGGAACACCAGGAGGCCCAGTATTTCACATATACTTTCTGTCCTTGGAAATCCGCTAGCCGGAAGGACTCGCCATCCAGATTGCTTAATGAAAACTGCGGCGCAGGCTCGCCCTTATTCATGCCGGTTGACGAGCTCATTTCGGATGTTTGCGAGGTTTGCTTCGTACCGCATGCGGTCAAGGCCAACAATAAGCCGACAATCGCGAGCATAGCTCCCGCCCATTTCAAAGCGTTTTTCATCCCGAACTCCCCCATGGATTGATTATTGAAACCAGCCCACTATCGTATTAAGCCGATCGGTCATTAACAGCAATCCCATCAGCATAAGAATGCAGCCTGACGCCACTTTAATAGCTCTCATATACTTGTACAGACGGCGGATTCGCTTGAGGAGATACCCCGAAAATACGGAGATCGCCAAGAAAGGAAGAGCCAAGCCGAGACTATAGAGCAGCATGAGAAATCCTCCGTAGACAGGAGAACCTTCACCTGCCGCGATACCAAGTACAGCAGCCAATACGGGACCGATGCAGGGCGTCCATCCGAAGCTGAAGGTCAAACCAAGCAGAAAAGCTCCGATATATCCGCCCGGTTCGATTCCCTTGTTTGATAGTCTCTTTTCCCGCTCCAGCCATGACAGCTTAATCCATCCCGTCTGATAGATCCCAAACAGCACAACGATTGCTCCGCAAATCGCCAGAAACCGCGGACTTGAAATCCATTTGCCAAGAACGCCGGAACCAAAGCCGAGTAGAATAAACACCGCGGATAGCCCAAGCACAAACAATAACGTGCGCAATAGAAAAGCGGACCGAAACCGAACCGAGCCGACGCCAGACTGCTCCCGATCCGCAGCATCGACGAGGTTTCCCGACAAATAGGACATATATACCGGCAGCAACGGCAAAATACATGGCGATAAAAACGATAATACACCCGCGCCGAATACGCCGAAAAGGAAGATAAAATCACCGGACAACATCAATCACCCCCTGCAGATACAAGGCTTATTCAACACCAGGATTAGGAGCTCGTATAGATCGGAAGCGTAAACCAGAAGCAACTGCCGGTTCCCTTAGTGCTGTATACCCCAATTTCACCGCCATGGAGTTGAACAATAGACTGAGCGATTGCAAGGCCAAGCCCGGCGCCTCCATTGTTTTTGCTGCGCGATTTATCAATTCGATAAAACCGTTCAAATATACGCGAAGTCTCCGACGCTTCAATGCCTTGCCCCTCATCCCTAATCGAAATTCGCAAGTATCGCCCCGTCTCGGCGGCGGATAATCCGATTTTTCCGTTCTCAGGGGAATACTGAATGGCATTTTGCAGCAGGTTGGACAGAACTCGCTTAATCTGCGCAGGCATAATCATCGCTGCCGGCAGTTTATCGGGCAGATCGATCTCTACGTCCAGCTTTTTCTCGGCGAGATGAAATGAAAAGCTCTCCAATGTACCGATTAACAGTTCATCGACATGATAGGGCTGCGGTTCGAAAGTTTCGCCCTTCGCTTCCAGACTCGATAATTCAAATAAATCGTGAATAAGTCCGCCCAATCGTTTGGTTTCCAGCCGAATGGTGTTCAGGTAGCGTTGAAAGGTGTCTTTGTCCTTAATGACATCGTCCTCCAACGCTTCGACAAAAGCTTGAATGGATGCCAACGGCGTCCGCAAATCGTGGGAGACGTTCGCGATCAGTTCTCTCCGAGCGGATTCGGAGTGATGCAAGCTGTCGAAGCTTTCCTTCAGTTTGTGGCTCATCCCATTAAATTGCTGCGCCAGAAGCTTAAACTCTTGCGGTCCGATCAAGGGGACTTCGGTATGGAAGTCCCCTGCGGCAATTCGAATGGTTTGTTGTGAAATTCGCGCGATGGATTTCTCAAGCGGCTTGGTCAGTAAATATTGAAGCAGAAACGAAAGCAAGCCTACTCCTGTTGTGATGCCGGACAACCAATAAAATTGCTCAATGGAGAGCAGCATTCTGGAATAACTGACAAACAAACAAATTAAGAGTACGCCAATCCCCGCCAGACTGGACAATAATAAGTAAGTACGAAGTTTCATAAGTGGCCGTCACCCGCAAACTTATAGCCGATACCCCATACCGTCTTAATATATTTCGGATTGGAAGGAATCTGTTCAATCTTCTCCCTTAATCTCCGAATATGCACGGTAACGGTAGTTGTATCTCCCTCATAGCTGAAATCCCACACTTTACTCAGAATCTGATTTCGGGAAAATACTTGATCGGGATGGCTGGCCAGCAAGCTCAACATTTCAAATTCTGTAACCGTAAGCTCAATGGCTTGCCCGCCGATTTCCACAATTCGCTTGGCCGTGTCGATTGTAAGTCCTTCGTATTTGATGAGGTGCCCCGATGCTGCAACGGGCTTGACCTGTACATAACGCATCCTGCGCAGGATAGCCTGCACCCGCAAAACGAGCTCTCTTGGACTGAAAGGTTTGGTCAAGTAATCATCCGCGCCCATAGTCAGCCCCATCAGACGATCCTGCTCCTCGCCGCGCGCAGTTAACATCACAATCGGAATATCCTCGGTTTGACGAATCTCGTTGCACACTTCCCAGCCATTTTTATGAGGCATCATCAGGTCGAGGACGATCAAGTTCGGCTTTTGACTGCGCCATAGCGCCAATGCCTCTAAGCCGTCTTTCGCGGTCGAGACGAGATAACCATCCCTTTCCAGATATCTGCGGCAAACATCTGTAATGTTTGTATCGTCATCGGCAACCAGCACTCGATCATTCACACGGACCCACCCCATATTCCGAAAATACATTTGACACAATCATAACATATGGCGATAGCCTGCTTATTCAAATTTATTTCATAGCTTTGACAGGCATTAGATATTGAGAAATGAACGCTTCCGAGACATAAGTACTGCTTCGGGAAATCATAGGGGCAGTGCTCAGACTAACTTCCATCCCATCCACTACGATTT
Source organism: Cohnella sp. LGH (assembly GCF_017671885.1). NCBI lineage: Bacteria > Bacillati > Bacillota > Bacilli > Caryophanales > Paenibacillaceae > Cohnella > Cohnella sp. LGH. Next base: position 6,485,749 of record NZ_CP072117.1, on the reverse strand, counting down.
TTTTCGAACCGATCCATAACTTAATCATTTCTCCCGCCGGCTTCATGCCGCTTTCCATCATCGTTTCTTCTTTCATCATGCCGTCTTCCATCATGGTGTCGTTTTTCATCATGGTGTCGTCGTCCTTCATCATCATATCGTCCATTTTGCCTTTATAGGCCAACGTTACCGATCTTTCTTTGGCGTTCCATTGTATGCTGTAGCCGTATATTTCCGCCGCCTGTCTTAAGTTATAAAGCTCCATTCCGTCCTTTTTAATCGTTGCAATGCCTGCGGCATTCGCGATTCCCGAGAATACCAACGACAGCATCAATATCGCCATAATCATTAATGTCGTGCCTTGTTTTCTTTTCACCATGTTTATCATCCTCCATTATTTTTTCTTACATGGATTAGAATAAGGAGGATAACTTACGATTCTCTAAGCTAAGTATTACAATTGTATTAAGACAACAGGAAAGTAATCGTGAGGGTAGAACAACCGAATGCTGTGGAAAGTGGGGGTTCAGGTAACTTGCGGTGCGTTTGGGGTGGGGAACAAAAATATGCCTTAACCGGCCGTTAAATAATACACCCGAGTCGATGGAAAAATCAGGCTCAAAAGGCAACATGACTTCGCACATCGGTGCTCGGGTGGGATATCGCATATTAAGTCTTGAGTTTAATCCATCAAGCTGCCGACAGGCTGCTCTTGAAGCATCGCTTGCGGCGCCGCCGAGCTTGAGCCCGACTGCAGGCCAAGTCGTTGACCCATCTGCTTGTTGATTTCCTGCAGACGACTCGTCTGCTCCGTAGCGGAAGCGATGATCGTCCGGTTGGACTCCTCGCACCGGTTGATCGCGGAAGTCAGATCGTTCATCGCCTGATTAATCTGTTCCATCGACATCGCCGATTTTGTCATCGCCTGCGTCGTCTTCTGCGTCGTCTCATTGAGCATGCGGGCATTCTCCGCAAATTGCTTGCCGAGCATGTCGTTCGTCGCGTTGACCGCATCGATGACCTTCATCTGGTCTTCCAGCGCCGTCGCGATCATCGCGGACACGGTAATCAGATGCTGCGTCTTGTCGATCGTTGCGTCGACGGAATCGATCAGCTTGTCGTTGTTGTCGTTAATGATATCCGCGCCGGCAATCGCCTGCTGGTACAGCATAATCATCTCGGTGAGCGCTTGAATTCTCGTAACGACCTTGCGCAAGCCTTTTTCGAGCTGCGGTTTTCTGCTCTCGTTCTCGGGCTTGGCCATTTCCTGTTCGAACAACACCTTAAGCTGATTGCCCAACTCAATGCGCTGCTGCACATTGTACATTTCCTGAAGACACATCTGCTTCAGGTTGCGCATGTGCACGACGTTCTCCTCTAGGGTATCCTTGCCGTTGCGCAGAGCCGAAATAATCGCCTGAACGTTCGTCCGCACCGATTGATACTTCATGATGTAGTTTTTCATCGGCGTCTTGCGAAGGATGCGCTGGAAAACGGACAGATCCTTCGACCGGTTCAGATCGTCTACCTCATTGCGAAGCTTCATAATGTTCCCGGCAATCTCCGAGCGCTTGCCGCTGAGCAGATCGTTAAGAGGGCGCTCCAGCAGCGTCAGGTTGGCTCCGGCTTTCTCCATCGTCTTCTGGCCCATGCGGCCGACTTCGTCCATCAAGGAATCGAGCTGGCCGGCATCCGCCGCCGAAATGCGCTGGATCGTCGATTGCGCTTCCTGCTGAACTCTGACGGCGTCCGAATCTTTAAGCAAAATGGCTTGCGTACTCATGCATAAGTCCTCCCATCGAATATTGAGGTCGTTCAAAGTTTCCGATTATAAGCGCGAAGCTAAAACCGGACGATTTGAACTCGCTCTACTAGTTACCGGCGCCGTAGCGCTGATGAATAAGCTCGGCCTTGTTCTTCAGCTCCATCAAATCCTTCTGCTCGATGAAGCTTGTGTAGGTCGTAATCTGGTTGTCGATGTCCCGAAGGCTGTTGAGCAGCAGTCTGCGATTCTGTCGCTTCGCTTCACCGCTCAAATGCAGGAAGGGCGTGATCGCCCCGTTCAGGTCCTTAAGCACGAGCCGCTGAATTTTGTGGTTGATGTCCCCATTGTTGAAGGCGACTAATTGCGGAATGACGCGGTTCAACCGGACAAGAAGGGACAATGTGCGCTGCACGATCTCGTTGTCGAGATTGTCCTTCTTCCCTTCGAGCAGCACCATGTCCTCGATCGTGCCGATATACTCGAGAATCGAATCCCACTCCGGCCCAAGCCCCGATGCTTGCGGTTCCGGCTCCGGCTGCTTGGCGGGGATGCCGCCGATATCGAACGCCCGAGGCGGCGGAATCTGCTGACTCTGCTGCGCGCTCGCGGCTGCCGCATTCGCCGCATCCCGCTCCGCAGCCAGCCTGGCTATTTTGAGTTCGGAGTTCCGAATGACCGAAGCCAGCATCGTTCCCGCAATCGGAAACAAAAGAGCGATCGCGTCATGAACGAAAAAAGTCGAGATGTATCCTCCCGCATAACCGAGAATAATGAACGCTAATCCCCATTTCGAACGAAGCAAGGCGTTACCTCCTGTCTATCCAACCGAATCCGACTGGCGCAAACGGTTAACCTTGACTTTAGTTTATGGTTTTCGGCAGCGCTCGTCAATTTTTAATGCTCAGATTTCATGAGAACGGGAAGCTCAAGGTAGCTGGCTCGGATGCCGAACTGCGGAACGGGCGGCTCGAAAGGTTGTCCGAGAATTGCCTTCACCGCCAAATACGGCATGTTCACTCCGCTCAAGCAAGTAATGTACAGACCGCCCGACATGCGCGGATTGATCTCCAACAGCTTCGGGACGCCATTGTTGTACTTGACCTGAATATTGTAGACGAACGGGATGCGGCAGCGCGCCGCGACCCGCGAAGCGATCTCGAGCAGCTCCGGCTTGTCTTCCAGCAGGTAGATTCGCCCCGACGATTTGCGGCGCGGAATAGCGGCAAGCAGATTGCCGTCCGCATCCGCAAGACAGTCGATGCTGACCTCCTCGTCCGGCAGCAGCTCCATCACCATCAGCCGCGGAAACCGTTCCACGGACGACAGCGTCCCGTACGCCTCCTCGAACGAAATCGCCGCGCTTACCCAGCCATACAGGTCATTCAGCTTGTCCTGCTCGCTTCGCTCGTTGTCGATGATTCGGAAGCCCATGCCGCCTTCTGCATTCGTCGGCTTGAAGCATACGCGATGGCCGCGCGCCGCAAGCTTCTCGTACGCAGCCTTGAACTGCTCCGCCGTCTCGGCGATCTCGTATTCCGGAAGCGGCACGACGCCGGAGCCGGCCAGGCTCTCGTAGAAACGATCCTTCTCCATCAGGCATTCCAGCAGCGGGATGTCGCGGCAGACCATCACCTTTGTTCCGATCTCGTCGAAGCGGCGAGCCTCCTTCGCGATTTCCAGCATTTTCAGCCGCGGGATAAAAACGCCGATTTCATTGCGGCGACAGAAGTCCAGCGCGTACTCGACGTACTCCTCGCCATGCAGCACCGGCTCCTGCTCCGAGTAGTCGCACGCTTGCAGAGCAAGATGTCCCGGGTCCGGATGCGTGCCGTAGAAGGTAAAGCGCTGGCCGTCCGGATTGTCGCGGATCATGTTAATGTAGTGATACGCCGAGGAGAACCAGCGATTAAAATAAATGTTCGTCATCCCGCCACCTCCGTCTTGTTGCAAGCCGCCGCGGCGTTCAATATTTCTTCCGCCGCCATAATTCCCGAGCGGCGCGAGAAGCGAATCGCTCCGTCATTTCCGCTGCCATAACTGCGGAACAGTTCACCATGCCCTGGAGCCATCGCCTCGTCCGCAACCCGCAGCATGCTCTCGTCCAACAGGCTGTCGCCGGCCGCGAATACGAACGATGCGCCTGTCAGTTCCTTCACGTAACGTACAGCCGCGCCCTTGCTTACCGGATCGGGCACCAGATACACCTTGCGCCCCTGCAGCGAGCAATTCCACCCCATGCCGGACAGTTCGCTCGCCAGCTCGTCCATCCAGCCGTGCGGAATGCGATCCCTCTCTACGACAACGGCGTGGAACAGCTCATCGCAATATCGTTCCTTGAGCACCCAGCTCGCATCCGCGAGACGGCGGAACAGCGCCATAGCCTCGTCGCCCGAAGCTGCTCCGGCACGTACGGCTTCCCGGATCAGACCGTCCCATTGCTCGTCCGTCCGGCCGTCGATCAACACCCGGCCCCCGTTGCTTACGATCGCGTAACGGATGGAGATGCCGTCGGCCAGTCCGTGTATTCTCGCATATTGCTCATAGATTCTCGTCGTCGTCGGCACGAAATCGATCTCCCGGCTCAGCTCCCGAAGCCGCATATAGGCGGTGCGGGTCATATAGCTTAGATCCTCGCCCTCGTATTTCTCGACGGGAACAAGCTCGCTCTCCTCGACAGGTCCCATCGAACGGCGAGAGTAGATCAACGTCTGATCCAAATCGCAGGCGAAAATCATTCGGATTCCCCCTTGAGCGGCTTAATGATTCCGCAGCAGGAATAAGTCAGCTCGGGATATTCCTCGACAGGGACGCCGCGATCCGCCGCCAGCAGCAAAATCGGAGCGAGATTAGGGTTGCTCGTATCGTCCACAAGAATTTTCCACGGCACTCTGCGCAGCAATACGCGGGTCGTTTCCCCCACTCCTGGCTTCACCAGATTGACGTCGGCGATGCCGTAGTCCCGCTGAATGGCGCGAATGTCCCGCTCCCCTTGCCAAGTAACAGGGTCCTCGGCGTCGGAGAGAAGCTGTTCAGCCTTCGCCTTGGCCGCTTCGCGAACGGCCTCGAATTGCGCTTCAATCGTATCTACGTATTCGTTGGACAAGTCATCCTCCGCCAGCTCGCGGTAATACTTCGCCCCGTGATAATCGTCCGGCCCGATCAGATCGTCGCGCAGCACGGTTCGGCTGACGAGCCCCGACACCGTCGAGTTCAGGCAGGCGCTCGGAATCAGGAAGTCCTCCCGCGTGCCGTACGTCGCGGAGCAGCAGCCCGGATCGGCCAACACGGCGAGATCGTCGTTCAATCGAACGCCGTAGCGGTCGTTGAAGCTTCCGCAGGCTTCGATCAGCACTTTGCGAATGGCGCCCTTGCCCGTCCAGCCGTCGACGAACTGGATGTTGCCGTCCGGATGGCGGCGCAGCATATATTTCAGCGCGTTCTCGTCGATTCCTTTGCCCCTAATAATAGAAATGCTGTAATGGGGAACGTCCAGTCCGTGAAACGTCTGCAAGTAGCGCTTGATCAGCACCCCGATCGGCGTTCCGGCCCGCGCCAGCGAAGCCAGCACGACGGACTTGCCTCGTCTCGCGACGATCTGCTCCGACACGACGGCGACCGCCTCCGCCACCTTGTTCGCGGTCGCAAGCAGCGTCTCTCGGTATAGCTGTATATAGTCGTCCGACGGCCGATACTCGATTGGCAGCATCTCGGAATAATGCGTCCCGGATTGGATCGCTTCCTCCCGGTCCTCCGTGCCGCGCTCCAGCTCGACATTGCTTAAATCCTTCAATAAAAATACGACGTCCTCCGGCTTGTAGCTGCCAATAGAGGACGGCTGGGCGAGATTGCCTTCGTATATGGACAGAAGCTGGTTCATTCCCCGTCCCTCCGATCGTCTGATGCGCCGAACGTAACCAAGTGAACGACGGGCACGCCAAGCAGGGACAAAGCCCTTTCGAACGGTGCGCCTCGCGCCGGATCGTACTGTCGTTCGACAAAGACGAACGCTTCGTCGTATTGGCCCGGTTCGACGTTGTAAATAAAATTAGCGACTTCCTCTCCGTCCGGCGAATCGTAACGATAAGCGGATGTCACCGCATAACCGTCTCTGCGCAGCGGATGAATCGGGCTTCTTGTCGTCGATTGGGCGTACACCCCGTCTCCCATTCTTTCGGCGATTCTCATCGGAACGTACATAAATTCTCCAGTTCCGAGACAAAGCGCGCGGCTTCCCGTTCTGTGCGCGGCCAACAGTCCCGCAGCCTCGACGACGGCTCGGTCGAGCGCTTCCCCGTCGGCTGCGCTAATGCCGAATCTACCGGTATGCAGCAAGTAAGAATGAAGCTGAGGCGATCGCCTCGCTTCCTCCGACGACTGTCCCGCATGCTCGAACATCTCTGAGAAGTCGTGCCGAAGCAAGCGGAAATCCTCCTGCGGCTCGGGCGCCCCTTGGCCTCGCGCCGCCTCTTCAAGCGGATTGCCGTTCACCTTGATCGATCCTTCGATCAGCGCCAAACAGCGGATGCGGATGTCCAGCTCGCGCTCCAGCTCCGCGTAGCGATCGCGATCCGCATCGGAACGCCAATCTAGCAGGCTGGCAACGGCGAAGTCGCGATGGCCGTAAGCCTCGTGCAGCTCGCGGATGATGTTCAGCGACGTCTTGCCGGTCGTCATCTCGTCGTCGACAAGCACGACGCGGGCCGCATTGCGGAAGACGGACGAATCGCGCACATAGCAACGATGAGCGACCGCGTGCGAATGCTCCTCCTCGAACCGGATCGGCGGGACAAGCCCTTCGATCTCCTCGCGCGTCGTATGTACGAACGAAACGCTGCCCGTGAAGGCGTCGAACATGCTGTGTCCGAGCGCGGTCGCCGTCTCTGCGAAGCCGATGAACAGCGTCGGCTCGTCGATGCGGATTTTGTCCGCCATCAGCTTGCGATAACCTTCTTCCGCCTCTCTTCTACCCGCGAACATGCCGCGCAGCCGTTCCGCTGCCAGTGCGGAAGGACGCTTTAGCACTTCCTCCTCGTAGAGGCAGCCAAGCATCGCGCCGGCTCCCAACGACAGTGCGGGAATGACCGGAATATGCTTGCCCAGCACCTTGCTTACGAATAGAAAACCGCGCTTCTTGTTAATGCGCGCGGCCATTCCGAACAATTGGTCAAGCTCAAGCCCGTACGGATTGGCCGAGACTGTGACTTCGACTTCCAACCCATCAATAATGCTATACAAGCGCTCCTGCCGGCTCGTGATCGACGAGCAGGCTGGTGAAGTTATGTTTTTCATGCAACACCCCAAAAATCTTTGATCGGTTCATAATCCGGTTGGACCAGTTCAAATGCGGCTTGATCTCGTTCATCTTGTTGGCGTATTGGCTCTTCATCACGCCGTAATCGCCTTGACTGTTCGCGATAATGCTCGCCGCATCGCAATATTCCTCATGAGTAACGACGTACATCGCTTGTACCGGCTGAAGGTGCGTCGGATGAATAATCGTTTTGCCAATAATGCCGTTCTCCTTGTCGTACGCCACCTCGCGAATAAGTCCGTCCACAGATCTGTCCAGATAAGACATGCGCAGCTTCAGTCCGTCCTTGCCCATCGCCTCTTGGAACGGAGTCATTCGCAGTTGAGGCTTAAGCACGCGATCGCTTCGGAAATACTCCCATACCGGTCCGGAAATCACGAAGCCGTCCTCCTGCCGTCCGAACATATTGATAATATCCGTCACGCAATCGCGAATGACGCCGATATCGTAGATCGTCATGTCGGGATTGCGCCGCAATCCGAAAATGCTGGAGAAGTCGGTCGCTCCGATTCTCACATTTAGCACGTAGGGCTGATATCGCTTCAGCAATGCCTGGATGTCGAGCAGTACGGGCACCCGGCTTTCCCGGTAAATCACTTCCGCCGTCTCCATAATCGGCATGCCGTACAGCGTCGGCGCATTCGGCCCCGCGCTCCGATTATGCTCCTCCAGTATGCGGAAATAGGCTTCTCCCGTGTCGGCTGCGAACTTCGGAAAGGCAAAACCCGTCAACAAATGCAGTCGTCCCTCAAGCCGGCTCAGCAGACGCTGCAGCTGCTCCGCGGAGCGAACCCGAACGAAGATCAGCGGAAGCGCGGACGGCTTAAGCTCGCCTTCGATCATATACCAATACAGCCTGTCCAACGTCTCATACAGATTTTTCTCGGCCGAGTCGACTTGGCTGTCCGCCACCGCATCCTCCAAATCGATGACCAGAGACACAAGTCCCGCAATTTTCTTATTTACGATGTCTTCCGCGATCCGGGAACGAGTCGCCGGCATATACAACGCGGCCCCTACCGCATAAGCTAAAGTTTCCCTGTCGTTACGATTGCTGAATTCCCCCGGAGAATAAAGAAATACATCTTTCTCCTGCTCCGGGGACAGATAGTCGAAATAACGCAAGGGACTCACCTCCTCCAAACCTCTAAATCTCTATCCCTTCAAAATACTTCCAAATCCATCCTTAAAAAATATCCCCCACGCTCACATGAGGGATATTTCCAAGAAACTGCGACTGCAATCGGTTCAATTAGGACTTGGCGGAAGATTTGGATGCTTCGGCTTTTTTCCTCATGGAACTGAAAATCATCGTACCGACGAAAATTGCGATCAATATGGAGAAGAACACAGCATGCGATACATGGAAGCCGAACGCTCCGGCGATCATCTTCGCTCCGATGACGACAATCAGGATAAATGCCGCTTTTTCCAGCTCCGGGAACTTCTCGATCAGTCTCAAGAACACTTGAGCAACTCCGCGCATCATCAGTACGCCGAGAATACCGCCCAGGAACAGTACCCATACTTCTTCGCTGACTCCGAAAGCGGCCAGAACGCTGTCGATACTGAAGGCGATATCCATCATTTCGACGGCCAGCACCGTACGCCAGAAGCCCATTCCTTTGTTCTCTACTTCGTTCTCTTCCTCGTCGGCTTTTTTGCCGATGTACGGAATCAGCGGAACTCCGCCTACGCGAGCCATCTTGAACTCCAGATCGAACAAATTGCTTAGCGCAATCCAGAGCAAGTATAGACCTCCAGCGACCTTGATCCAGGTAATCTTGACGAGATAGGTCCCGATTCCGATCGCCAGGAAGCGGAAGACGTATGCGCCGATAATTCCGTAGAACAGCGCCTTCTTCTGCTGCTCCTTAGGAAGATGGCGAACCATAACTGCGAGCACGAGCGCATTGTCCGCGGACAACAAGCCCTCGAGAACGATCAGCGTGCCGATAATTCCCCATGTCGATGGCATCGACAATACCTCGCCGATATGCTGCCAATCGAAAAAGCTCGCGAAGTTGTCAATAAAGCTTTGCAAAAAATCCATGATGGCCCTCCTGCCGGTGTCTAACTCCGTTACTGATGAGCTGCGACGAAATGATGTCGCACTTCATTACGTCGCAGTCTCGCAAATCGATCGATTACTTGCTTCCTCTTGTCCAGCGCAATCCCCAATCGTACGCGACGTCCAGCTTCTGCTGATCGTCGAAAAACTGCACGAGCCTCTCGACGCTGAACGTCTGGTCGTTAACGTTGCGAATCATCGCGATCGCGCACAAGCCCTTGTTGCTGCCGTACTCGTCCATACGTACGACGATATCCGGACCGCCTGGATACTTGACGGTCACGACGCCGTCCGCCTGCGACCAGTTCGCCACGCCCGAATAAATAAAGGCGAAAATGACGATTCGTTTAATGTCTGCGACTTTGGCTCCGTTGATTCGCAGATTTTCCCCGCCTTCAAGCGCGCCAGTCCGATCGTCTCCGTCAAGCGCCACGTAAGGCGGCCGCTGGAAATCTCCGAAGGCGTTGCCTAACGCTTGGACGCCGCCCTTCGTGCCGTCCTTTAATTCGAAGAGACAGCCCAAATCGAGGTCGATTCCGGATGCCGCTTTGAAGAAGCCTCCGCCGGTTTTCTTGCGGTTCCAGTTGAGATTAACCAGAATTTCGCCCAGCGAACCCGCTTTCTTCTCCAGGTTGATGACATCGCCCTTCTTCTTCAGCTCGATCTTGTCCAGTCTGACCGGCGAGACCGGCGGAGGAGACGAAGGGGGAGAAGCTTGTCCAACCGGCGGCTTGGCCGGTTCGACTTTCGGCGGCGCGGGCGGAACCGGTGGCGGAGAGGCCGCAGGCGGTTCTTCGCGAACGACGATGCCGAAGCTGCCGCATAGTGAGGCCAATCCGCCCGAATATCCGGAGCCGACGGCATTAAATTTCCATTCGCCGTTATATCTATATAATTCTCCCACGACGATTGCCGTTTCGACGGGAAATTGATTGCCAAGCTCATATCGGAGCAGCTCGTTGCCCGTCGTTTCATCGATGATCCGCAAATAAGCGTCCTTGACGAGGGAGAAATTTTGCCTGCGGGCGTCTCCTTCATAGATCGTCAGGGTGAACGGAATCCGTTCCAATTCCTGCGGAACGCTGCGCAGATCGATACTTACCTGCTCCTGGTCCGTCTGGGATCCGTAGCTCTTCTTCTCCTGTCCGACAATGCGGATTGCGCCGCCTGCTCCCGTCGGATTCGAGTAAAAGATCAAATCGTTGTCCGAACGCACCTTGCCGTTTGCCTGCAATACAAAAACCGAGAAGTCCAAATCTACGCCGGCGCTGGCACCCCAGCCCATTCCGACGACGACCCGCGAAATCGACGTGTTCTTAGTAATGTCCGCTTTCTGGCCTTTAATGATCTTAAGAGACATGCGCTGCGAATCCTCCGTTAGGTAATTACTTGGCGTCCAAGCCGTAGTTGTTGGCGAGAGCGGCCAAGCCTCCGGAGAAGCCCGATCCGACCGCCTGGAATTTCCAATCCGCGCCATGACGATACAGCTCGCATACGACAACCGCCGTTTCGACCGAGAAATCCTCCCCCAGATCGTAACGCAGAATTTCGCTTCCCGTCTGCTCGTCCACCAGCCGTACGAATGCATTCGAAACCTGGCCGAAATTTTGATGACGACGCTCGGCTTCGTGGATCGTTACGGTAATGCCGATACGATGAACATGTTCCGGTATTTTGGTAAAGTCCAGCTTGATCTGCTCGTCGTCGCCTTCGCCCTGGCCGTCGCGGTTGTCCCCGGTGTGAAGGACGGCTCCGCCGTATGCGGACAGGTTATTGTAGAAAACGAAATCCTCGATGCCGTTCGCCTTGCCATTGGCATGAAGCAAGAACGCCGAAGCGTCCAGGTCGAAATCGTCTCCGCCAGTATATTTGTTCGTATCCCAGCCCAGCCCGATAATCGCATTCTTGAGACCCGGGTTTGTCTTCGTCAGATCGATTCTTTGTCCTTTGGATAAGCTGATGGTCATCTTGGAATCCCTCCTATACTTGTACTCCGAAATCCCGGCACAAGCCGGCCAGCCCGTCGCGATACCCGCTTCCTACCGCGCTGAATTTCCACTCTGCCCCATGACGATACAATTCGGCTACGACAACCGCCGTCTCGATCGAGAAATCCTCGCCTAGGTCATAACGGATCAGTTCCTCGCCGGTTGCTTCGTTAGCTACGCGAGCATACGAATTGGCTACCTGACCGAAGTTCTGATTGCGCGCCGCCGCGTCATGGATCGTAATGCAGAAGGCGACCTTCTGGACTTCAGCCGGTACCTGCCCGAGATCGATCACGACCGATTCGTCGTCCCCGTCGCCTTCGCCGGTTTGATTGTCGCCCGACAATTGGATGGAGCCGTTCGAATTGTTCTTATTGTTGTAGAAAATAAAATCGTTATCCGAATTCACTTTGCCGGAGTCGTTCAGACAAAAAGCCGTAGCGTCGAGATCGAACGCGCTGCCTCCGTCATACTTGTTCGTATCCCAGCCCAATCCGATTTTGACCTTGGTCAAGCCCGGGTTCGTTTTCGTCAAGTCGACTTTCTGGCCTTTGGACAAATTAACCGCCATTGCCGTTATTCCTCCTCTTTAATTGGAAAGGGACCGCGATCCGATTGAACAGCGGTCCCCGTTAACCGGGTACTACAGTGTTACATCAAGCCGAAATCTTTAACCAGGCCGGCCAGTCCGTCCTGATAGCCGCTGCCGACCGCGTTGAATTTCCATTCGCCGCTGTGACGATACAGCTCGCCTACGACAACCGCCGTCTCGACCGAGAAGTCTTCGCCCAGATCGTAACGGATCAGCTCCGCTCCCGTATCTTCGTTCACGATGCGAACGAACGCGTTCGTGACTTGTCCGAAGTTCTGGCCGCGCTCGGCCGCTTCGTGGATCGTGATGCAGAAGGAGATTTTCTCCACTTCCGGCGGAACGGTAGCCAGATTGACTTTCACTTGCTCGTCGTCGCCGTCGCCTTCGCCCGTCAGGTTGTCGCCCGTGTGCTCAACGGCTCCGTTCGTGCTCTTCAAATTGTTATAGAAGATGAAATCCTTATCGGAGGCTGCTTTGCCCGCACCGTTCAGCAGAAACGCGGAAGCGTCGAGGTCAAAATCCTTGCCGCCGTCGTATTTGTTCGTATCCCAACCGAGACCGATTAGAACTTTCGTAAGACCCGGGTTCGTTTTCGTCAAATCGATTTTTTGACCTTTGGATAAGCTGATAGACATGTGCAATTCCCTCTTTTCTTGGATTTTGAATTTTGGATTTATTATTGATACTCTCTTGCCAGCAAATCGACATGCGCGGCGAAAGAGCCCTCGCCGATGGCGTTGAACTTCCATTCTCCACTGTGGCGGTAGATCTCCCCGACGATCAGAGCCGTCTTGCCTGCGTAGTTGTCGGTCAGGTTGAACCGGATGAGCTCCTGATTGCTCGCCTGATTAAGCACGCGAATGTAAGCGGAGGAAATCATACCGAAATCCTGCTTGCGGTTGACGGCATCGTAGATATTCACGACAAACAGAACTTTGTGAACGTGAGCGGGAACGCGCGCAAGATCGACGGAAATCTGTTCGTCGTCGCCGTCGCCTTCTCCCGTCAGATTGTCGCCGGAATGAACGACCGAGCCGTCAAGACTTTTCAAGTTGTAGAAGCATACAAGATGCTTGTCCCGAAGCTTGCCGTTCTCGTCGAGCAGCAGTGCGGAAGCGTCGCAGTCGACGTCCACTTTCTTGGTGCCGAAGAAGCCTTTCTTCTCGATCGGATCCCACCCGAGACCAACGGTGATTTTACTTAGCCCGGCGTTCCCTTTCGTGAGATCCACTTTCTGTCCTTTTACAAGCGAAATCGTCATGCCCAGCAGAATCTCCCTTCCATCTCTTTTCGGCTAATACAGTGGCGGGCGGGATTCTATGAATCTCTCATCCCTCAACTACCTACTTTTACGATGAACCGACAAAAAGGTTTCAACCTAGTCAATTATAAACGAAAATATTGCGAGTTTCGATAATCGGAACCTTAAATTAGCGTAAAATCTGGGAGAATAGTCGCATCTGTAACCTTTTGTTCGCGGCCTGCGTCTGAGGCTTTGTTGAATTCGCCTATAACCGGAATTTTTATCGTTCACTATAACTGCCGCAAGGAGACTCCTTACATCATGGTGTTCAGCAGCTTGCTATTTCTGTTTCTATTCTTGCCCGCCGTTCTGCTTCTTTATTACTGCTCCCCCGGAAAAATCCGCAATCTGGTGCTGCTCCTGACAAGCCTTGTGTTCTACGCCTGGGGAGAGCCGGTCTACATCGTCATTATGCTGATCTCCACGTTGACGGACTACGGCTTCGGTCGTCTGTTGGAACGCTCTAGCCTCGGACCGACGCAGCGTAAAGCGGTCGTGGCCGCATCGATTGCCGTTAATCTGGCACTGCTGTCTTATTTCAAATACGCCGACTTTCTAATCGGCAACCTGAACGAATGGCTGGGCACGGATATCCCGCTCACCGAGCTGGCGCTGCCGATCGGCATCTCATTCTATACGTTCCAGTCGATGTCCTATATCGTAGATATTTACCGCGGAACGGCCAAGGCGCAGCGGAACTGGATCGACTTCGCCACCTTCGTGGCGCTGTTTCCGCAATTGGTCGCGGGGCCGATCGTCCACTACAAGTCGGTGGCCGAGCAGCTTCGCAGCCGCAAGGTCGACGTCGCTCTGTTCGCCGAAGGCGTGCGCCGCTTCGTGACCGGGTTGGCCAAGAAGGTGCTGCTCGCGAACAATATCGGACTGCTCTGGCATACGATTTCGGCCGCAGACGCCGGTACGTTGCCCGTGGCGATGGCCTGGCTGGGCATCATCGCCTTTGCGTTTCAGATTTATTTCGACTTCAGCGGATATTCGGACATGGCGATCGGTCTCGGCCTTATGTTCGGCTTTCGTTTCAACGAAAACTTCAACAAACCTTATGCCGCGCAGAGCATCACCGATTTCTGGCGCAGATGGCACATGTCGTTGAGCACCTGGTTCAGAGACTACGTCTACATTCCGCTTGGCGGCAACCGGTTCGGCTTGCGCAAGCAGCTCCGCAACATTCTCATCGTCTGGACGCTGACCGGCATCTGGCACGGCGCCAGTTGGAACTTCCTGCTCTGGGGGCTGTACTTCGGCGTTATTCTGATCTTCGAAAAATGGTTCGGCCTGTCGCTGCTTGGACGATCCCCCCGCTGGGTTCGCCATCTGTATGCCTCCGTGCTTATTCTCGTCGGCTGGGTATTATTCGCATTCGAAGAGCTGCCGAAGGCGGGACAGTATTTGCTCGCCATGTTCGGCTTGACCGGACAGCCTCTGTGGAGCGACGAGACGATGTATTTTGCTTATACGAACTCTCTCCTGCTGGTCGTGCTGGCGATTGCTTCGCTGCCTTACGGCAGGCTGCGGCAGCAGCTCGCCGGCGGTTTGGGCGGAGTCGGCTCTGTGCTGAATCTGGCCTGGTGCGGGGCGCTGTTCCTGCTGTCGGCAGCCTATTTGGTCGACGCGACCTTTAATCCTTTCCTGTATTTCCGCTTCTAAAACAAGTTTGTTCTAAATGAAGGAGGCTGTTAATCATGAAGCGGATCACCGACCGTCTGCTGATCGGATCGTTCGCCGCCACGCTGTTCCTCCTGTCCGGCGCTTTCCTCGCTCGATCCGTCGAATCCTTTTCCGAGTTGGAAAACCGCTATTTGCAGAAAATGCCCCGTCTGACCTGGGACAATCTGCTATCCAAAAAATTTGCGGACGAGGCCGAGAGCTTCGTCACGGATCATTTTCCGCTCAGGGCGGATTGGATCGGCGTCAAGTCGGCGGCAGAGCGCTTAAGGCTGCAGCAGGAAAACAACAGCATTTACAAAGGCAAGGACGGATACCTGTTCGAGAAGTTTCCCGAGCCTAATTACGAGAAGGTCAAGAGCTACGTCGAAGCGGTGAAACGACTGGCCGAGAAGCATCCGGATGCCAATATTTCCTTCCTGCTGGCTCCGACCTCCATCGGGATGTACCCGGAGCGTCTGCCTTGGAAAGCGCCCAACTATCCGCAAGAGAAAGTGAACGAATACGTTGGCTCGCTTCTCGGCGACAGCGCGGACTATTTGAACGGCTTCGATTTTCTGCGGCCGCATGCCGCGGAATCGATCTATTATCGGACGGATCACCACTGGACAACCCTTGGCGCTTATTACGCCTATGTCGCCTATGCCGAGCAAATGGGTTGGACGGCTGCCGGGCTGGATGAATTTCAAATCGAGAACGTCAGCGACACTTTTCTGGGCAGCTTCCATACGCGCGGACAGTTCGGCGGTTTGAAGCCGGATGTCATCCAGAAGTTTACGTCCTTGCAACCGGTCGATTCCAAAATGCACGTTGTCGACGACAATACGGATTACGACAGCTTGTACGCGGAACAGTTTCTGGCGAAGAAGGATCAGTACCCGTATTTTCTCGGAGGCGTCCACGCCTTGTCCACCATTACGAGCAAGCTCGATGCGGATCAGGCGGACCTCGATAAGCTGCTCATTGTCAAAGACTCCTACGCTCATAGCCTAATTCCATTCTTGACCAAACATGTCGCAGAGATTCATGTGATCGATATCCGCTTCTATAACGGCAGCATCGCCGGCTATATGGAGGAGAACGGAATCGACAACACGCTTCTGCTGTTCAATACGGCTACCTTCGCCGACAACGGCGCGATTTTGAAGCTTGCCCGCTAAGCGGTGCAGCCTTCCGCAACTTGCTGCAACATTCAAGCGGACAGGCGCGTCAGTAAAGCTGACCTACTAGAAACCAACACCAAGGAGAGTACTGACCATGAAGAAAAGCGCTATGTCATTTCTGTTAATTACCGCATTGCTAGGAAGCCTGCTGACCGCTTGCTCCGGCAACGCCGATAAAAACAATAGCACGCCGACCGCCACCAGCTCGCCGACAGCCAGCGAAAGCGTAAGCCCGAGCCCTGAATCCAGTCCGAGCGCGAGTCCGGAAGCCAGCCCGAGCGAGCAGCCCGAAGCTAGCCCGAGCGAATCTGCGCAGCCGGGAAAGACGCCTGAGCCTAGTCCAAGTCCGAGCGAATCCGCTAAGCCGGATAAGAAGCCTCAGCCTAGCCCGAGTCCGAGCGAATCCGCTAAGCCGGATAAGAAGCCCGAGCCAAGCGAGAAGCCGAAGTCGCTGTCTTCCGGCGACATTGTAGACTTCATGCTGGAGCAGGTGGAGCAGCCCGCGTCGCTCGACATGAACGCCGAGCAGATGGAAGAAGCCTACGGCATCGATCCGGACATTCTTGAGAATTTTGCGGTTCGGGCGCCGTTCGTCAATATAAAGTCGAATGAGCTCGCCTTATTTAAGGTAAAGAAAGCCAAAGACGCAGCCGCCGTCAAGAAAGGCATAGAGAAGCGCGCGGGAGATATTCAGAAGTCTTTCGAAAGCTATTTGCCCGACCAGTACGAAAACTCCAAAAACTACCGGGTCGTGACGCAAGGCAACTATGTGTTGTTCATCATCTCGGAAAGTGCGGACGATCTGGAGAAAGCATTTAAGGGCGCTTTGGCTCAGAAGTAAACGAGATCCCGCTCCCTCTATTTGAGGCCGCACCCAACTTGTACGATTTATCATACAAATCCGGCGCCCCGACCTCTCCAATTCCGTATTTTGTATGATTTTTAATACAAAATGGACTCACGGCTCCACAAATTAGCGATATTTGTATGATTTATAGTACAAAACGAAGAGGCTGTCTCATAAGCAGAGTTGCATGAAGATCGATAATCAAAGAAGGTGTATATACCCCCTGTAGATTGCCTCATACGCTCTTGAAATCACCTTGCAACGGGTTTACCCATTCCCATTTCAGGAGCGTATAGCATCGGAGGGAGGTATATACACCTTCACCTTGTTCATCGATTATCTTTCAGAGCAACTTTGGTGGCTTATGGGACAGCCTCTTGGAGTAACAAGCATACTATTATTTTATTCACTCCCCTTCGCTAACTGCCTCCCTTTTCTCGAAAGCCAGAATAAAACCATACCAGACGAAAATCGCGTATTGCAGCGGGAACAAATATTTCGTAACCGGATCGTAGGGCAGAAAGATCAGAATGACGGATACCAGCGTTGCGATAGCTGGCCCCTTCGGCAGCACTTTGGCGCGCAGCATGGAGACGCCCATCAGAATGGAACCGAACAGGATCAGCGGCATCAGAAGAATCATAAAGAAAAATCCCGGCCCTTCCGAACCGATTCGCATAACTAAATCCGACGCCTGCTTCAGCTGCTCCTCGTTCGCAACACCGTCGAACAGGACAGGATAATTGAAAATCTGAATCGGCGCATGCAGAAGATCGAGGACGACGAAGGCAAATATCATACCGAAGCTGACCCACCCCCACCACTTGAGCTTAGCCGCTTGCCGCAAATACAGACCGACAAACCCCATCAGAAACATCGTGAATGATACGAGAAGCCCGATATGCGTCCAAACCGCCACATCGACGAAGTAATCCATTTGCTGCAAATTCGCCGGAATATCCTCCAGGTGAACGTACTGAATTCCGATCGTCAGCAGACCGGAGAGCAGCAGCATCCAGCCGCTGAACCGGTAAAAACCGTAAGGCACGTATGACATTTCCGTTCAACACTCCTCTTTAGATGATGGAATTGGGTTCCTTCCAATCGTCATCTTAAAATCCCTTTTATCCTGCGCACAAGGCCCGCGTTCCCGGTTCGGCCGGGAACTTCGCGGGAACGTTTTTCCCCGTGCCGCCGGGAATTTCCTATGCTATACTTTTCTTGAAAATCACCCGGAAAGGAAGCACTGACATGCGCTTTCTGCATACGGCAAAAGCGCAATTCAGCCTCAAGGCGGGGCTGCACGCGCTTTGGTGGACGGTCGTTGCCGCTTCGTTCATCGTATCGCTCGACAGCTATATGCGAGGTTGGGGGTTTTACGATGCCGCATGCGGCGGCAGCATCTGCAACTACTTCTTCTATATGAACGAGCCCCAGCTTTCCCAGCTTGCAAGCATCGGAATCACTCCCGTTCTGTACAGCGGCGTTACCGTCGCTTTGCTGGCGCTGCATAACTTGTCCTCCTGGGCTATCGGCTTGCTTCTTTACCGGTATGGCTGGAAGGATCCCTTCTGCGTGACGGCTTCTTTACTGCTCATCGCGGTCGGCATCTACTTCAATGCAGACACAGCTACCGGCGATTTCTTCGTGATGAACATGCTTTATACTGTGCTAAATGTAATTGGCAGCATCTACGTCGTTTTCCTGTTTCTGATTCCCGACGCTCGCTTCGTTCCTCGCTGGACGGTCATTCCCGCTGCCCTCTATCTAGTCGAAAGCGTCGTCCGCCTCTTTCCGCCGATCCATCCGTATTTGGATTGGCCGTACTGGCTGCATCACGTCTGTTTTTTGTCCCTGAACATTCTCGTTCTTTACGCGCAAGCGAAGCGCTACGCCAAGGAAGCCTCTCCGGAGAAGCGCCGCCAGCTCCGCTGGTTAATGACGGGATTAAGCTTATATAGCGTTGTGAGCCTGCTGATTCCTCTCCCGCTGTTTAACGAGCACGGCATATGGCGATTAATCGTCCAAAACATCATGTACGCAAGCCTGCTGATTCTTCCCTTCTCCGTAGGCGTTATCGTGCTGGAAGCCCGGATACGCCATATGTCCGCCGCCTTCAACCGGACGATGGTGTACCTCGTGCTGAGCGTTTTTGGAGTCATGGCCTATGTCCTCATCGTCGGGACGTTGGGGGTTCTCGTACAAGGCGAGACTCAAACGTTCGTCGCGCTGCTCGCAACCGGGCTGATCGCCGTCATGTTCCATCCGCTCCGGGAGCTGGTGCAGAGGGAGGCGAACCGCCTCGTCTACGGGGAACGGGAAGATCCGTATGCGGTGCTGTCCAAGCTGACGGAGCAATTGGAGACTTCGCTTACGCATCGTTCCCTGCTGCCAGCCGTCGTCGCCAAAATCGCTTCCGCCCTGCGACTCCCTTTCGTCGCCATCGACGTATACGGTTCGGAAAGCATTGAGCGGCTTGCCGCCTATGGCGAACCTGGACCGCATACCAGCACCCTCGAACTGGAGGTAAGGGGAGTGCCGGTCGGCCGGCTTGTGCTTGGCGTGGAGCGGCTTCAGAATGCGATTCCGCCCGACAAGCGCTTTTTGGCCGACGATCTGGTCCGGCAAGTAAGCATTGCGGTACAGACGGTTCGCTTGACCGGCGATCTTCAGCGTTCGAGGGAGCGTCTGATCACCGCGCGGGAAGAAGAACGCCGACGACTGCGGCGGGACCTGCACGACGGCCTCGGCTCCTCGCTCGCCACCATGGCGCTTCGGCTGGAGGATACGGTTCAGAGCCAGGAAGAGCTTCCGGAGCGTTCGCGCAAGGCGCTGGAGACCATTCAATTGCAAATGCGGGAATCGATCGCCGATATTCGGCGGCTTGTCTACTCGCTCCGCCCTCCCGCTCTGGATGAGTTCGGATTTGCGTTTGCTTTGAAGGAGCTGATCCTGCAGTACGAGACTTCGTCTCTTCAAATTGTGCTGGAAGGGGCGGAGAGGGAAATGGATTTATCGGCGGCGGCCGAGGTCGCGGTTTATCGGATCGTACAAGAGTCGCTTACGAACGTTGCCCGGCATGCTCAGGCAAGCCGCTGCCTGATCCGGCTTTGGAAGGAAGAGGGGCATCTGAACATTCAAATTGCCGACAATGGCCGCGGAATGCCCGCCGACTTGACGCCCGGCGTAGGCGTCCGTTCGATCCGGGAACGCGCCGAGGAGCTTGGAGGCACGATGGCTCTGCATTCGACGCCAGGTCAGGGCACGGACATACGCGTTCGCCTGCCCGTAGAGGAGAGGAGAAAAAAAGATGACAATTACGGAGAAGGATCGTTTACGGATTTTGCTGGCTGACGATCACCCCATGTTTTGCGAAGGGCTGGTGTCGATTCTTCAGTCCGAGGAGACATTCGAGGTCATCGGACAGGCTTCCAACGGAATCGAGGTCGTTCGAATGGCGGAGGAGCTGCAGCCGGATGTGATCTTGATGGATGTGAATATGCCCGGCAAAAACGGCATCGAAGCGACCCGGGACATTATCCTGACCTCCCCCCATATCGGAGTGTTGATCCTGACCATGTTCGAGGATGATTCGTCCGTCTTCTCGGCGATGAGGGCCGGCGCGCGAGGTTATCTGCTTAAGGGTGCGCAAAAAAAGGAGATCGTCCGGGCCATTAACGTAGTCGGGAGCGGAGAGGCGATCTTCAGCGCGGTTATCGCTCGCAAGATGATGTTTTATTTCGACGCCGTGTTGAAAAGGACGAGCGGCAACGTGCTGTTCCCTCAGTTGGCGACGCGAGAACGCGAGGTGCTAGAATGGATCGCCCGTGATATGAGCAATGCCGACATCTCCCGTCTTATGGGACTGTCGCTCAAGACCATTCGCAACCACGTGTCCAACATTCTGAGCAAGCTGCACGCGGCCGATCGAACCCATGCGATCATGCTCGCGCGCGAGGCCGGGATGGGCGGAAACAGTTAATTGCGCGCTTCCCCTTCACACATATGAGCCTTCAAAGACGGCCCCGGAACGGTACTCTCTCGGCGAAACCCCGACCCGCTTCTTGAAGCAAAAACTAAAATAATGCGGATCGGCGAAGCCGACCCGCTCCGCAATTTCAAACGCCTTTAGTTCAGTCGAACGCAGCAGCTCCATCGCCTTCTCCATTCGAAGTTTCATGACATAGCGAACAAAGGTCATCTTCACCTCTTTTTTGAAGAGACTGCTGAAATACCCGCTGCTGACGTGAAGCTGCGAGCATACGCGCTGAATCGAAATATTCGGATCGCCGTAATGTTCCTTCGTATACGAAATTGCCTTCTTGATAATTTCCTTAAATGTATGCTGACGATGGCCTATCATCTGCCGCTGGACGACTAGACAAACTTCGTATAGCCAGCCCTTGACGGCTGGCAGATCATATAACCTGAATATTTCAACAATTGAAAGTTCGCCAAACCAATCGTCAAGATTGACATGAGCTTCTTTGGCCGTTTTCAGCACGGCCGCCAAAACCATAAGCAAGGAAATTTGCATTTCCTTGCGGGCTGCCGCTGGTTCCGCGAAGCTGTCGAATATATCGCCTACCGCGATTCGCAGCTCGTCCGGCGTCCCCACCTTTAAGCAGCGGACGAGCGCCTGCTCTTTCCATTCGTCGAAGCCGGAGGCGCTCCTGCCGGTTGTATCCAGCAATTCTGTCCGAATGGCAGGCGCGTCCTCGACCCGCTGAACTTTCCCCATCCCTGCGCCTCCTTAATCGAGCGTATTGTCCTATTCCTTGACCGCGCCTGCCGTAATTCCCGTAAATACATAGCGCTGCATAAACAGGTACATTAACGTTGTCGGCAGCAAAACGATCAGAATGGCTGCTGAAAGCAGCTCGTAATCGGAAGCCCGTTGCCCGACAAACGTCATCAGTGACGTCGACAACGTCTGTAAGTCCCTGGACGGCATGTACAGATACGGAATATACATATCATTCATAATGTCGACCGCTTTAATGATGCCAAGCGTCACGGATGCAGGAAGCAGCAGCGGAAAGACGATTCTCGTAAAAATTTTAATGTAGGAGGCTCCGTCGATCATGGCGCTTTCGTCCAACTGGCTCGAAATTTTCTCGATGAATTGCAAGTAGATAAAAATCTGCAGAAGATCGGTGCCTGCATAGATCAGCAGCGGAGCTCCAAGCGAGTCGTACAACCCCAGCTCCTTAATGATCTGAAACCGGGAAACCTCCGTCGTATAGAACGGGACAACCATAGCTACGACGAACATGCCCATAATCAACGCTTTGAGCCGAAAATCGAAGCGATTAAGCACATAAGCGGTCATTGCGCCCAGCACGGTGTTGAACACGACGCTGACAGCTACAAGGATCGCCGTATTCTTGAATCCGGTCAGCATATTGCCGTTATGAAAAGCATTTTGCAAATTATCGAAATTCCACTGCTTCGGCAAGGAAAGCGGCGAGGAATCGAGCAAGTCGGCAGAGGTTTTGAAAGCCGTAAAAAAGTTAATCGCTATCGGAAACAGGACAACCGAGCTAATCGCAATAAACAACGCATAAATCAACCACCGGGGACCGTAGCGTCTGAAGATGACCGGCATGCCGTTAATCCCCCTTCCCTTTGAAAAACCTGCCCTGCATATAGCTGAATACGATAATGATGATCATCAAAATAACCGCAAGCGCCGAGGCGAGGCCGTAATTGTTGTATTTGAACGCCGTTTGAATCGTGTACACCGTAAAGGTGGAGCTGGCATTGCCGGGCCCTCCCTGAGTCATCAGGAACGGGATATCGAACACTTGCAGCGCTCCGCGGACATTCAAGAACAACACAATCTCCACGACACGCGCGATGCCCGGGACGGTAATGTGCCGGAATTGGCCGAACGCGCTGGCCCCGTCGATTCTCGCGGCTTCGTACAGATCGCTTGGAATAGACTGCAGACCGGCAAGGAATAACACGACATGAAGACCGCTGAATCGCCAGATCGACACGGCCACGAGCGAATAGTTAACAATCCCTTTGTCGCTGAGCCAGCTCTGAATCCAACTCTCCAGACCGACCGCCTCCAGCAAAGCGTTGAGGGGACCGTTGATCGGGTTGTACAGATAGCTGAACAGGTAAGCGACCGCTACTCCGTTGAGAATATAAGGAAGAAACACGATCGACCGGAAAAAGGAGCTCGCCCGGATTTTGTTATTCAGAAATACGGCAACCATAATCTCTAGCGGAATGAAGACGGCATGAATCCCGAAGTAGAGCAAATTGTTCGAGAAAGCATTCCAAACTTCCGGCCTTTGGAAGGCATCCTTGTAATGATCGAAACCGACATAGTTATAAGTGTTGCCGATTCCGTTCCAATCGGTGAGGCTGAATTGGAACAGCTTAACCGTCGGGTACAGCAGAAACAGCAGAAGAAGCCCAACCGGAATCGCAAGGAATGAAAAAACGACGATTTTCTTCTGGATGGTATAGCTCATACGACATTCCCCTCAATCAATTGGGAGAAATCCGCTAAAGGTTTTCTCCCAATTTTGTTTACTCTCGATTACTTGGAAGCTTTCGAAGCCGCCCATTTTTTATTAAGCTCGCCAACGAAATCATCCACTTTTTTACCGGACATCATATCCTGACCCAACGCTTTAACGTCCAACTGAATGGCATTCGAAATGCGCGTGTATTCTGCATCGCCAGGAATGTACGTGAACGCCTCCGCCTGGTTTTGCGCATAGAAATCCTTCAAGAACTGTACGTTGGACTGAATGCCTTCGAACGTGGAATTAAGCTGCGCTTTATCGATATAGGTTTGATACACTTCAGGAGAGTAGAACCATTCCATGAATGCCTTTGCTTCCTCCTGGTGCTTGCTGCTGCTTGCAATGCCATAGAAATGATCCGTGAACGTCATCAGCTTCAGCGGCTCGGACTCGCTGGCGCGATAAGGCATCGGGAACGCCGCAATATCTTCCGTGCTGCCCGTTTTTTGCTCGTAGGTCGGCAGAAACCACAGTCCCGCCGCCACAACCGCCGCTTTCTTGGAGGAGAACAGCACGGTCGCCTGATCCCAGCTAATTCCGAGCGGGTCCGTTCCGAACACTTGCGCCTGATACAGCTCTTCGATCTGCTTAAACCCTTGATAGAACGCCGTTCCTTCGCCGAACGGGTTGTCCTGCTTCGCCATGTTGCTCAGGTAGTTCTCGTCCCCGGATACGATGTGGGGAATAAACTCGTTAAACGGGTAGTCCGGCCAAGCGTCCTTGCCGCCCATCGCGTAAGGAATATACTTTCCGTTGTCCTTGATTTTGGTCAACACTTCGATGAATTGCGGCCAGGTTGTCGGCACCTTCAAGCCCAGTTCTTCGAATACGCTCGGATGATAGTAGACCAATTCGGGAAAGGAAACCGTCGGAACCGCAATGATCTTGCCGTCTACGGCGTATTTGCTTGCATATTGGTTTTTCTCCAGGAATCCCGCGCCGTCCAGCGGAATCAGCTGCTCCTTGAAATCGTTCAGCCAGTTCGGCTTGAGCTCCAAGATGTCCGGAAGCTCGTTGCCCGCAGATCGGACCTTCATCGCCTGCAAGTAGTCGCCGTCCCCTTTGAACGGCTCAAGCTCTACAGTGACATGTGGAGCAACTTGGCTGTACTCTTTGACCTTCTCTTGCAGGAACGAAATGAACTCGTTGTTGGAATCCCACATCGCCATTTTTAGCGTTACTTTCTCTTTACTGGCTTCCGGAGCAGCCGACGAAGCCTCGGTCGTCTGGCTCGGGCTCGCGCCGCTCGTCTGGCTTTCCCCCGCTCCCGCTCCGTTGTTTTTGCCGCATGCCGCCAAAATCGTAAATGCACAGAGAAGAATGACCAGCATCAGTTTGGAATACGTCTTTCTTTTCACGTTGTGACCCCCTAATTGTAATCATTCGCTGTAATCGTTTGCTGTAATCGCTTGCATCCTTATCTTATCGATTTTAGGAACGCTGTCACATGAACGAACTTGTTCTTTTCTTCTCTCTTTTTATTCTTTTCTCGCCGAAGGCGGCTCATGGCTCCGTTTCGCCTGCAGTTCCTCTCGATATTCGTGAGGCGTTTTCCCGGTCACTTTCTTAAACACCTTGCTGAAATGACCTTGATTCGGATAGCCCACCTTCTCGGCAATCTCGTACAGCTTCATGCCGCTTCCCATCATCTGAATCGCGCTTTCGATCCTTTTGCGCATGATGTATTCTACGAACGTCTCTCCCGTTTCCCTTGCGAAAACTTTGCTCAGATAGCTCTCGCTAACGTCCACGACCTCGCTGGCCATGGCCAACGAAATCGGCTCCTGCAGATGGCGCTCGATCCACCGCTTCACGATGTCTACCAGAGGAGGCGATTGCTGCGCGATTCTTCTCTTCGGATCGATACCCTCGAACACCGATTGCACGAGTGATCTGAACCATACGTTTAGATGCGAGATTTGCTCGAACATCTCCGTCTTTTCGGACGGTACGCTTAGCCCTTCGCCGATGTCGTCCCATGAAAGACCTTTGGCATACAGCAGGGAACCCAATTCCCACAGAAACGCTTTGTAGGGCTGAAAAACTTCGGGAGGGAGACGTCTGGAATCGGCAATCCGGTTCAGCCCGTCCTCGACAAGCGGCGCCCAGCCATTGTTGCCGGATTCGAGCAGCTTTAAGATTTCCTGCAGCTTCCACGGTTGATCCTTCCACTCCGTTTTCCCCGTCGCTACGTCCTCTTCGAAGAAGACTCGGCCGAGCCCGTCGTGAAACCTCATCCTCGCATGCTTCTGGGCAATCGAATGCCTACCGGTCCACGCGGCATAATGCTCGCAGGAAGGCGCAACGCCGATCGTAACGGACAGATTCACATATTCGCGCAGATGGCTGACGGCCTTCTGCAGCACTTCCGCCAGCAGGGCGCGAATCTGGTATTCGCTCATGGAATGGGGGAAGATCAGAACGGCCGCGACCTCCCAATGAGGGAGCACCGTCAGCACCGCTTGCGTCTTGTACCCTTCAAGCACCTGCTTAAAGGCGTGCACGAGAAACTTCATCTGCTCCGAATCGATCTTGTCGGCCGAGGACGCGTACGAACGATCGAGCAGCAGACTGCACAGGATGTGCCGCTGGCCCGTCAGCGATTCCAGCCATTGCCCCTCTTCCTGCTCCGTCCCTTCGGCCAAATCGGCATTCAACAGGACGGAACGATACGCCCCTTCCTTTACGCGATCCAGTCTGACGAGACTTTCCTTCTCCCTTTGCTCCCGCTGACCGATCTGCTCGTTCAAACGATCGACCGCCTTGCTTATAACGCCGCCTACATGCTCGGGCTCCATATCTTCTTTGATAATGTAGTCGTACACTCCGTATAGGAAAGCTTCGCGCACATATTCGTAATTGGAATACGCGCTCAGCACGACAACCCCGACGAGGCTCCCTTCCTCTGTACTCCGCAGTTGTCTCACAAATTCCAGTCCGGACATGATCGGCATATGAATATCGATCAGCACCAGATCGATCCGATACTGCTTAACCACGCGCAAAGCATCCTTCCCATTGGAAGATTCCGCCGCGATCTCGCAGCCGTATTGCTCCCACGGCACCATCTCCCGCAAAGCCAATCTGTAGATCGGCTCGTCGTCTACAATGAGAACACGCAGCATATTCAACTCTCCTCATGCAAAATCGGCATTAGAACGGCAATCGTTGTACCGTCCTCCAGCTTGCTCTCGATATGAAGGCCATACGACAGGCCGTAATTCAAACGCAATCTGTCGTTCACATTCCGCAAGCCGATGCCGCTGAAGCCCTCGCGTCCCTGCTGCGCGCCATCTTCTAGCATCTTGCTCAGCACCTCCGGTTGAATCCCCCGCCCGTTGTCGCGGACCGTGAAGCGGCAGCTTTTGTCGTTCTCGATTCGTCCGGCAATCTGAATCAGCCCCCTCGTTTCACGCTCGTGTACGCCATGTACAATCGCATTCTCTACAATTGGCTGAAGCAGCAGCTTCAAAATAGGCAGCTTCTCCATTCGCGGATCGATATCGAATTCGACGTCGAACTGGTCTCCATACCGTATTTTCATAATCTGAATATAATAATCCAGCAGCTTCATTTCCTCCGCTACGGTGCTGTACATGCCCCCGCGATTAAATGCGGCGGAGAGCAGCCGCGTCAGCGCTTCCGTCATCTTCTGGATGTTGCTTGCTTTCGATATGCTGGCCATCAGCTTGATCGTATTCAACGTATTCAGCAAAAAATGAGGATTGATCTGCGACTGCAGCGCGGAAATCTCCGCAAGCCTCTTCTGATTTTCCTTCTGCTCGATTTGTCTGATCAAATCCTTCAGTTGTCCGATCATTTCATTAAACGTCGTGCCGAGCACGTAAATTTCGACAGGGCCCGAAGCTTCGATCTTCGCCTTGAGATTGCCCGCTTTAACGGAGGCCATCTGATTGATCAGCGAGCCGATCGGTTTCACGATGCTGCGAACAATCAGATAGGACACCAGCAGAAACACGACAAGCCCCAGCGCGGAAGCCAAAATCAGCTTGCGATACACATCGTTGACCTGCTTGAGCATTCTGTCGTAGGAGTAAACCTGAATGTAATGTCGGCCCCAATCGGAAAGCGTATGAATGATAAAAGATTCCTGACCGTTAATCTCCTGAACGTAATGGCTTTCCCCTTCCTTCCACGCCCTCTGCAGATAGCCCATCCCTGCGATGCCCTTGGACATAACCTCCGTTTCGCTGGATACGACGACCGACCCGTAGGGGTCCACGACAAAGCTGGGACCTGCGTCGGTCGCGTTGGTATGCAGCAGATCGGCGATTTTGCGGGCATGAAAGACGAAATAAATCATCTCGACATTGTAGAAGGCCGAACTGAAGCTTGGCGCGATCGCCGCGGTTATGAAGTTGCCCCCATCCGGGAACACAGCGCCGCTGGCTTCCGCGCCCATAATGTATACTTTATTTTTATCGGAGAGCACCTCTTGGTACCAAGTCATCTTGCGAAGCTCCGAATCTTCGACGTTCAGCTCCTGCTTATAGGTTGCCATTCCCGAATCGTTATAGAAAAACATAACCGAAACCAAGTCCGGCGTATAATGAAAATAACTGTACAGCTTGGACTCCAGCTGGCGGCGCGTTTCGAGCAGCTGCTGACTTCCGTCGGAATGTCGGGTTAACGACGCATACTCGATCACTTGGCTGTCATTGGCAATCGTCGCTACTGTATTTTTCATCAGATTCAGCTGCCCCTCAACGGTGTAGGAAACCTGCTCTACCGTCTGCATCGCTCGCGACGTCGCATTCTCTATCAATATTGAGTTGAAAGAACGGACGGAATAAGTCGTCACCAAAAAAATCGGCAGTGTGATCAGCAAGATAAACGATCCTGTCAGTATGCTTGAAATGTTCCAGCGTCTTTTCTTCCGCCCCTTTATTCGGTTCACCTCACGCTCTCCTTTGCCCCAAAGCTAGTGCTCTTATTTTAAGTCACGCAGGTGTGCTGGAGAAGAGAAAATCTTTGCCTTTTTCCTTTCCTCCCGTTAACGAAAAAAGACGCCGCTTCTGCTCGATCACGAGAACAGAGCGGCGGCGTCTATCTTGTTTACAGTATTATGTCCGATCAAACATCTAATTCCCATTCAAAATACGACTCATTTGGTTTAAAATTCTCATCACATTTCCGCCCCGGCTGGCGTTGCGATCGAGATCGTTACCGTCGTCCCGACAAACTCCTCGCTGTCGATGGTGAACTCAAGCCGCTCGCCGTAGTAAATCCGCAAGCGCTGATAGACGTTAGCCAAGCCGACGCCGCTGGACCGCCCCGATGAGCCGGATTCGGGCGGATATGGCGGAGCCTCAGACGATGCGACTTCTCCAGACAGAGCCTGCCGAACCTTGGCCAGGTCCTCCTTGCTCATTCCGATTCCGTTATCGGCCACCGACAGCACGACTCGCCCCTCTTCCATCTGCGCGCGGATCGCGATCTCTCCGCCTCCGTACAGCTCTTCGATGCCGTGCTGGAGCGCGTTCTCGATAATCGGCTGCAGCACGAACTTCAGAATCGGCTCCTTCATCGCGGATTCGTCCAACTGCCAGAGAACAGTGAATTTGTTCTGGAATCGCAGCTCCTGGATCGTCAAATAATTTCGGGCGTGCTCGATCTCATCGGACAAGGGAACGACTTCGCTGCCTTTATTAATCGTGAATCTGAAAATTTTGGCCAGCGAATTGACCATCGTACCCACCTCCGCCGCTCCGTACTGCCGCGCTCTCATATTGATCGCCTCCAGCGTGTTGTACAGAAAATGCGGGTTGATCTGCTGCTGCAGCATGCCAAGCTCGGCCTTCATTTTCGACGTAACCAGATCCTTCTCCCTTAGCTGCTTGTTGACGTTATCCTCCATCAGCCGCCGAATCTGCCGGATCATCCGGTTAAAGCTCTCCACGAGCCGTCCAATTTCGTCTCGCGACCCGGGAGCCTCATCCTCCTGCGCATCCGGCATGCTTTCCTCTTTCTCCACCGCCGTCGTTAATCTTTCGATCGGCTTGACGAGCAGCAGCGATACGTTCCACACGGCCGCGAGAATAATCAGAATGAGCAGAACGATAAGCAGAATAAAGCGGTGCAGCATGTCGTCGATCATTAAATACATATCGTCAATCGTTCTGAAAATATAGGCGGTCCACCCCTCGTCCCCGATCGGGCGGGAGACGATAACCTGATTGCTTCCTTCGACCTTCTCGATCAGCGCGCTCCCGGCTTTCCCCTGATCGCCGCGCCATTGAGCGAAAGCTTCTTCCTTGAACCCTTGTGCCGACGCATTCGAATAGACGAAATCCCCGGAGCCGTCAAGCATAACGAAGCTCATCTTTCGATCGGAAGCGACCGACGAGAACGCCTCTTCCTTGAGCACAACCTGCAGATAGGCTTCGATTGTTTTCCCCGTGGAAGGCGAAGGCAGCGACAACTTCTTGATCAGCATCAGCGAAGGGTGTCCGTATACGTCTTTCAATCCGGTAATCCACACCGTCTGCTCCGGCTGAAGCTCGGACAACAGATCGGGATCGATGGAGCTCAGCTTAAAGAGCGTTAAATTGTTAAAGAAAGCCGAGGAATAGCGTGCCGAGCCTCCCGCGTCGTACAGAACGAAATAGGACAGATCGCCAAGCCCCGGATAGCTGGCCACGGTGAAGTCGTCGATATTTTCCATAAACGTGTAAGGTGAAAGCAGATTGGTCAACCGGCTGTCCGTAGACAATCGGTTCGTCAGGCCCTCGTAGCCGTCCATCCGGTCCCTGAGCTCCACGACGAGATGGTTGGAGGAATCCACCGACAAATCCACGGCTTTATCGAACACATAGTTGTACATAAGATAGAGATGCATGCCGACAGCCGTCAACACCGGGATCAGTACCGACGTCAGCAGCATAAAGAGCACCTTGCTCCGAATGGACAGCCTGGAAAACCGGGTTCCGGAAAAACGCTCCTCGGGAATGCGCTCCAGGTCGAGCTCGTTTTCCTTCTTCCAGACGACCCTGGCAAGCATCCGGAAAGGATACATGATCAGGTTGGAGAACTTGAGGGAAATCAGGAAACAAACGAGCAGCGTGCCCAAGAAAAAGCCGACATAGATTTTGGAGAAGCTTGGTCCCCACAACGTGCTGCTTCTCTCCCGCTCGAAAAAAGCGATGTGAAAATCATATGGAGAGACAGCCTGCGTTCTTACCTGGTACAGCCCGTCGATCTGCTGCTCCCATTGCCGCGAGCCGTTCTCGATCCGCTGCGCGGCGGCGGCCAGCGCTTCCTCGCTCGGCAGATTGGACCAGAGCGTCTGTCGATTCTGATCGAACACGCCCACGTATCCGCTCCATATGCCCGAGGAGGGCAGCTCGGCGGCAAATATCCGCTCGTCAAGCACGATCACGGATAATACGTTTAAGTAGTTAACTCCGTTGTTAATGATCAGATGCCCCTCGACGCCCGCGAAAAATCGATTAAGTCGCTGCCACGAATCTTCGGGGATACTCCCTTTCTTATCCTTCAGAACGTCCGTGAACATGCCCTTGGGAATGAAGGTCGGCATACTGTAATACCGGGTGAACGAATCCAGCAAGCCCGCGCTCCGCATCTCGTCGATCCATGGGATATGCTCGTCGGGGAGCAAACGGTTCGTCGCGAACGACTTGCCGAAATTCTTCTGGTTCAAGTTATCCCCGATAAAATAAATCCGATCCACCAGCCCCTGCGGCAGATGAAGCTGTTCCAATCTGGAGTCCAGCTCCCTCCGAGCCGTCGCTTCTTCCTCAGACGAACGCAGATTCAGGAACGAACGCGCGTATTTCGTAAAATCCGAAGATTCGATCTGCAGCGCCAAGGAGTTCATCTCGCTCAGCTTGGCGACGATTCGGCTCTCGACGTGCCGGGACAGGTTCTGCTCGGAGGCGCTCTGGATTTCCGTGCCGACATCTCTCGTATTCCAATAGCTGATCCCGATCAGAATCGCTTCGGACAGCATGGCAAGCAAAAACGCAATCAGCACAAGGCGATTGCGATAATAACGGAACCTCATGGCCTACCGCCCCCCGGACTCCGCCTGATAGAAGGCGTTGCGGTATTCGACCGGAGATTGCTTGGCATATTTTTTGAACACCAGCGTGAAATAGCGGGGGTTCTCGTAGCCGACCCTTTCGCCGATTTCGTGTATTTTGTAATTCGTCTGCTTTAACAGCGACTTGGCTTTCTCAATTCGATACAAAATCAAATAATCGATATATTTCTGCCCGGTCATTTCCTTGAACAGGAAGCTCAAGTAGCTCGCGTTCAGATGAAC
The DNA here is from genome assembly GCF_017671885.1 of Cohnella sp. LGH. Taxonomy (NCBI): domain Bacteria; kingdom Bacillati; phylum Bacillota; class Bacilli; order Caryophanales; family Paenibacillaceae; genus Cohnella; species Cohnella sp. LGH. The sequence continues at coordinate 6,454,197 of NZ_CP072117.1, read as the reverse complement.
GTGCCGGGCTACGTCGTCCAAAGTAATGGTCCGATCATAATTTTCCTCGACAAAGCGCTTCGCTTCTTCGATGAGACGATGCCCGTTCTCCCGTTCAAGCTCCCCCCCAATCGTTTCCTCACGGGCTTCCGACGCAGCCTGCTCCTCCTCTTCGCGAGCGGACGGCGCGTGAAACAACGCTCCCGCTTCCCGATAAGAAAGTCGGATACGCCCCGGACCGGCCACGGTTGGTCCCATCACGTAAGACATATGCGATTTCAACAGCCCCCGGAACCGCTTCAGTCCCAGCACGATTCGCTCCATTCGCGCTCGCAAATGCTCCGGGCTCCGCTTAAGCTCCGCTACCTCGTCCGGATTCGTTAAAATCAAAGAAATTTGCCCCTTGTCATCGACCTCGTGATAGCCCATGCCCTGTTCGTCCCATAGATCCTGCATCAGGTTGTCGAGCGTGAAGAGAATCAGGTTCCATTCCTTATCCCCTACTCCCCTGGGCCGGTCGGGATAGGAGTCGAGACGAAGCAGGCACACCGCGTATTCTCCGTTCTCCTCCAGCATCACTTCGGAAAAGGCGCTCTCCAGCTCGATTGCCTCGTCGGTCATCGCCCGTTGAAGCAGGTCGCGAAGAAATTTTCGACGCAGGTGATGCGCAGACAGCTTCGCTTTGCGTTCGAGCACGGCGGCTCGCTCCTGCACGTCTTTCTCCCGATCGATCAGACGCGCCGCTTCAGCCAGAGCCTTCTCGTACTCTTCGAAATCGAGCGGCTTGAGCAAATAATCAAGCGCCCCGTGTTTCATGCACTTCTTGGCGTATTCGAAATCGTCGTAGCCCGATAACACGATGATTTTAATATGCGGGTATCGCGCTGCGACCTTCTCCGCCAATTCGAGTCCGTCCATGAGGGGCATGCGAATGTCCGTCACGAGAATATCCGCCGGAGCGAGCTCGAGCGCCTTCAGAGCGAACAGCCCGTTCTCGCAATCGTCGGACACTTCGATTCCGAACGCGGAATAATCGAAGCTCCTCAGCCCCTGCCTGATCTCATATTCGTCGTCGACGATCATCAGTTTCAATTTCTCGTTGGCCATTCGCGATCCCCTCAGTCTCCGCTAGATGTTGGCTTTATTATAGGGAACTTACGGACGAACGATCAAGCTCAGCTCGCGAACGAAATCGTTCGTCCGGAAGTTCGCCTCCTCCATCGTTTCGAGCTGCCGTCCTCCCGCATACAGTCCTTCGATCCGGACATTCTCGATAAGATGCTCCGCGTCTGAGCCGTGGAACAGAGAAGGCACGCCTTCGGGAATACGAATATCGCGAAAGACGATGTCGCGAATTCGCCCCGGCTCTTGATCGACCGACCAGCGGTCCTTAAAGATCAGACATGCCATCGCATATTGACGCTCGTCCTCGATGCGCATGTTCTCAAAGCGTACGCCGCTGATCGTTCCGGAATCTCCGACAATAATGCACAGAGAGCCAAGCTCCTCCGTCCAGGTCGGCAGACTACGAACGATGTCGCAATCCTCGAAGACGATGTTCCGGATGTCCGTGCGCGTCTCCCCGGTAATGCCGAAGCAGCGTACCTTATCGTTCCATACGACGCAGCGGCGTACCGTAATGTCCTGCCCTCCGATCGCCGGAGGGGCGGCCATCGCTTTGACGACAACGGCGTCGTCACCGGTGCGGATCAAGCAATCCTCCACCGTTACCCACCGGCTGTTGACGATATCGATTCCGTCGCTATTTTCTCGGTAGCCGAACAGCGTCAGATCCTTGATCGTGCAGTCGCTCGACTTCGCCAGATGCACCGTCCAATGCGAGGTGCCGACCATCGTCAGTCCTTCGACCTGCACGTTGCGGCTATTCGCAATCAGCATCGCTTTGCGGGCGTGCCAGTCGAGCATGGACAGATCGAGGATTCCCCGTCCGAGAATCCGGACGTCCTCCGCCCCGTCCGCAACGATAAAATCCTCATATACTTTTTGCTTTGCCCAGTCGCTCGGGTCGATCGGAGGCTCGTCTTCCGGAACATATGCCCTCAGCACCGCGCCGCCCGCAATATAGAGAGTTTGGCCTTTTGTCAGCTTAAGCTTGTCGACCTTGTGCAGACCCGGACCGTAATAGAGCACGCCCGGATCGCCTGGCTTAGGGATGTCCCGCTCCGGCGCATGAACTGTAAGGAACAACGGTCGTTCGAGATTCCCGTTCGTTTGCACGATCAACTTGCAAGGTCCGTTAATGGGAATCCGCACGCTCCGATCCTCCGCGACTTCGGGAACGATCCCCCGCGATAACGGATGAACCGATGCGCTGCTTACCCCCTCGGAACAGTGCGCTGCCAACGTAACCTCCCCGGGACCGGACATATACTCGAAGGAGGCAAACGATGCCGGACCTCCGCTCGTCACCGGGGCCGCGTATACCGGGATTTCTCGCCCGCCGACAGTAATCCGCCAATCTCGGGACAGCACGAGACCTTCCGGATCGGCGGCGAACGCATCTTCTCCCTGACGCCTTAATCTTTGCTCGTCGACCGCGTACCCGATTCCTTCCGGGGCGGGATAAATTCGGATCCGGGCGGAGCCGATTTCGTAAACATTGGTATCTTGCATCATCGTTCCTCTCCTCGTCGCGCTTTTGCGCATCTTACTCGCGGCAAAACCATTCCCTTTCTCCATTCCATTGGGTTATCTCTTTGAGGTATCTTTGGTTCAACTTATATTATTTGACTATTAAATCCTTGGCGTATTCGTTGATCGTAAAATGCGGGTCCTGCGTCGACTTCACTTTCTCCCCGTTGATGACAATGTTGTCGAAGACCACGTCCGAAATAATACGATCGTCGCTCCAGCCTGCAACCTTGATCTCGTTCGTACCGTCTGAATAGGAGGTAATGTTTTTGTAGCGGATTCCGCTCATTGCTCCCGGCCATGCCCAGTTGCCCTGAATCGCGCCGAAGTAGAACGAGGTATCCATCTGCAAATTGATGAGCCGTTTCGCTTTCTCTACCCGGATATTCTCGAATGAGATGTCCTTGAACTCGGTGCCGTGGAGGGCGAAAATATTGATCGCGGAACGGTCCGGCAGCACATCCGGATGATCGCGGTCGTCGTAATTGTAAAGAACGTCGATGTTATCGAACTTAATATTTTTGAAATAGGCGGCGACCGTCTCCGCCCCGATTCCGATCGCATTGTTGGCGTCCGCCCATAGCTGGGAGTTCCGGTATGCGATGTTATAGACGGGAGGCGCCTTCGCCGGGTCCTCTTCCTGAGACATCCCCTTGATCGCGACAGCGTCGTCCGCGGAACGAATAAAGACCCCGTCGAACACGATGTCATGGCTGCTCACGATATTGAAGCCGTCCGAGCTGGCGAAGCGCGGGCTTACCGCTTTGTAATTCAGAACGTTCACGTCGCTGCTGCCGTACATGGACGAGGTCCAGCTGTTCGTATCCCGGTTGACGATGATGTCCCGAATCGTGGAATGCGTTACGCGGCTTAACGCGAGCGCGATATCGTCGTATTCGTCGTTGCTTCTGTAATCGTTCAGCAGAATGCCTCTGCCCCTTACGGTTACGTTGGTTGCGTCGTCCGCCCGAAAACGACCGCGGACGACCGCTCCTCCGCTAATATAGAGCGTCTGATTGGAAGTAATCTTCGTCGGAACCGAGCCGTACTCGCCCAAGTCGTGGAAACCCGGCTCGAAGAAAAGCACGTTCGGGTCGTTCGCATCCGGAATGTCCGTCTCCGGCGCTTGCGCGAACAGATGCAGCGCTTTGCCCTGATAGTTGCCGTCCAAGACGAGCGTAACGTTAGCCGGGCCGTTCAGCTTAAACGTAATGGCATTGCCGCTGCGCTCGCCGCGTATCCTTAACGATCGCGGAACGAGCTCGAAGGTCTGATAATCGAAATTCGGCGTGATCGTAATCGTGCTGGCTCCCGGCATATCGAAGTATCCGTAGGAAACCGGCTGATTCCAGCTATTGCTGCCGGCGTTGTAGAGATCGATCGCGGTTTCTCCAGCCTTCACCGTGAAATTCTCCGATCGGTAATTGACGGGCAAATCCTCCGGCGCGGGATACGCAATAACGGGCTTCTCTTCGACTTCCGGCGTTGCGGTGCTAGCCGAACAGCCGTAAAGCATCTGCGCGCAGGCTAGAAGCAGCACGGCATACAGTAGCGTTTTCCTGATCATTCTCGTTCACCCCTTAATCGCGGAAGATACGACCCCTTCCACCAGATAGCGCTGTCCGAGGAAGAAGACGACGATAATCGGCAGCACGAACAAAATGAGCCCGGCGCTTTGCACCTGCGTCAGCGTAATGTCTTTCTGGCCGGGGAATACGTAACCGATCGAGAACAGCGCCGTCGCAAGCGGATACTTGTCGTTCTGCAGAAACATAAACGGCGTAATGTAGTCGTTGCCCCACGAGCCGTTGAAGGAGAGAATCGCGACGGTAGCGATGACGGGCAGTGAAATCGGCAGGAAGATGTTCCAGAAAATCCGGTACGTCGAGCAGCCGTCGATCGTCGCCGCTTCCTCCAGATCCTTCGGAAAGGTCGCGAAAAACTGCCGGTACAGAAAAATGCTGAACGCGCTGCCGCCAAGAGCCCAGAAAAACCACGGCCAGAACGTGTTGATAAAGCCGATCTTAAAGAAGATGACGTACGTCGGAATCTGCGTCACAATTGCCGGCAACATCATGGTCGAGAGCATCAGCAGGAACAGCACGTTTTTCCCCGGAGCCCTCAAACGGGCGAAGCCGAAGCCTACAAAGGCGCTTGTCAGCGTCGGAATGAGGACGGAGATCGCCGTGATGATGATGGAATTTCTCGCAAAGTTCCAGTAGTCGATCAGCGTTACCGCGTACTTGTAATTTTCCAAGCGAAAGCTGGTCGGCCAGAAGGTCGAAGCCGATCCGACCGTCTGCACCGAGTTGGTCAGCAGCCAGTAGAGGGGCACGACGAACAGAATGGACAGCGCAACAAGCAGCGTATAGATGACAATTCGGAACGGCTTGTTCCGAGCGCCTGCATTCACCATCTTATCTCCCCTCCTGATCGACTTCGTAAAATACCCATAGTTTGCTTGTCGAGAAGACGATCACTGTCAGCACCAGGATCATAATAAACAGAACCCATAATAGAGCAAGTCCGTAGCCGAAACGGCCGTAAGCGAATATCTGCTGAAAGGCGTGAACCGAGTACACGTAGTTCGGTCGAATCGGCAGAGACAGCAAGCTGTTGGAGTTGGCCGCAAGCAGAATCGGCTGCACGAAGATTTGCAGCGAGCCGATAATGTTCATAATAAATTGGAAGAAGAGCACCGGCGTCACGAGCGGAATCGTAATTTTGACGAAGCGCTGCAGCGCAGTGGCTCCGTCGATCGCCGCAGCCTCGTACAAATCTTTGGAGACTCCTTTTAAACCGGCCAAGTAGATGAGAATTCCGCCTCCGACTCCCCACAACAGCATGATCAGAAGCGGTACCATCGCATAATCGTAGCCGAGCCAATCGACCGGCTGCAGTCCCAAACTTTCCAGCGCGTTGTTCACGACGCCGTCGTCCACGAATAGCGATCTCCACATCGTGCCTACCGCGACGACGGGAATAATCGAAGGAATAAAGAACAGCGTACGGTAAAGGCCGATATTTTTAATGTTTTGATTTAGCAGCACCGCCAGCAAAAACCCCAGAATGGTGCTTAATGGAACCATAATGCCGGTAATCAGCAATGTCCGGCCAAGCGAATACATCGCGTCATTGTCGGTGAACACCTTATGGTAATTGGCGAAGCCGACGAATTTCAGGCGGTCCATATTAAACCCCGCATAGTTCGTAAAGCTCAGATAGAGACCGTAAAGCAGCGGAATCAGTCCGAGTAAAACAAAGACGACGAACCAGGGGGAGATAAATACGTAAAATTCCATCGCTTCCTTAAAGCTTTTCCCGCGGAAGCGCTTCGGCTTGGCGCCAAGCGCGGGCGCCGTGCCGGATGCGGCAGGTCGAATCATCGAGGCTCGCCTCCTTTGTGATGTGCCGGATTTGAAAAGGGGCACCGGAGCGTACTGTCTCCGGTAACCCCCTTGAATGAATCGTTACTCCGGGCTGATCAGATCCTTGCCTTCCGCGATCAGCGTGTTCAGCTCTTCCGTCATCTTCTGCGCGGCTCCGTCTACCGTATCCTTATCGAAGTAGACCGGCGTGAAATATTTTTCGAACACCGAATTCACCGCCTGATAGTTCAGGAAAGGACTGTAAGGCAAAGTTCCTTCCGTGTATTGCAGCTCGTTCTGAATAAAATCGTAATTCAACTTGTCGAACTCGGTCGTCTGCGGCAGCATCGCCGCAAGCGTCTTCGTTCCCGGCAGACCGTAGCCTTCCTTCGCCCGATCCTCTGCGGGTTTGCCGCCGAAGAACCATTCGAACACTTCCCAAGCTTCCTTCGGATGCTTCGAATTTTTGTAGATGACCGCCCCCGTTCCGAAGGCCGTCGGGGAGATTCTCTTGCCGCCCTCCGCCATCGGCGCCGGAGCGACGCCGAAATCGGCCAGCCTGTCCTTGGTCAACTCGTTCGTCTTCAGGAATCCGGAGAACCAATACCCCGCGATAATCATCGCCGCTTTATTGTCGACGAACAGTTGGCCGCCCCAATCGGTTTCCTGGTGCAGCGGGCTCGGACCTACGCCGGACTTGGCCGCATCCACCCAGAAATTCAGCAAATCCTTAACCTGCGGCGTCGTCAGGTCCGCCGAGCTGAAATCGCTGCTGAACATACTGCCGCCCTGCTGAAGCAGTTGAAGATTCATCAGATCCTGGTTCGCCGCCGTGCTGCCGTTAAAGTAAACGAGTCCGTATTGGCTGACTTTTTTGCCGTTCGCTACGGTCAGCTTCTTGCCCAGCTCGACGATTTCTTTCCAGGTCATCGCGTCCGTTGCGCTCGGTACCGGAATGCCTGCGGCTTCGAACATTTTCTTGTTGTAGTAAATCGTAAAATCCGGCGACCAGTCCTTCGGGAATCCGTAAAGCGGCCCCGTGCCTTGAGCCCCTGTCGTAACGTCATAGCGGAAGTTGTTAACGACCGGATAGAAATCGTCCGTGTGGAATACAGAGCTCGAATTAAAGTTTTCCGTCAGATCGAGCGCCATTCCCTTCAATACATAACCGGGCAGCTCGTTGGTGTTCGTGCGGATAATGTCCGGTCCGTTGCCGGCCGCCATCATCGCCATCAGCTTATTGTAATCTGCGGATACGAGCTCAACCTTGATGTTCGGATGGGTTTTCTCGAATTCCGCAACCATCTCGCTCGTGAATTCCGTATCGTACATCGTATGGCGGATCACAACGGGTTTGCCGTCGGACGCGCCTCCCTCCGAAGCGCTAGCCGATGCGCCGGCGCTTGGCGAAGCGGAGCCGGAATCCGGCGAGGATGCGCTATTGTTCTGCGCGTTGCCTCCGCATGCGCTTAGCGCAATCATGCTGCTCACCAAGAGGGTAGATAACAGAGTGGACCGAAACGCTCTTTTCATTTGAATCCCCCTAGAAGTCTTAAGTAAGTAGAACGTTCTACATTTCAAAGTATAGAGCCGCCAGCCGCCGGCAACAACGCGCGATCTTTTTTGATAGGTACACATTTATTTGGGTTTTGCGAGCGGCAACGGAATTGGGCGGGAGGATGGGGCATTCTCTAAGTGTACGCAAAAGAAAGAAACCCTAACGTTGTAATAACGCAGGGTTTCTTGGTGGGAAAGCTATATGAACTAGGTATGTTGTTAGTTAGTTTAGAGAACTCGGCGAGCCGTTACGTAAGCTTTCGTCCAGTACTTCGAATTGATGTCGGAGATCATGACGCCTTGGCTGCTGCTGGCATGAAGCATTTTGCCGTCTCCGGCGTAGATGCCGACGTGGCTGATGCCTTTGCCGCCGGTTTTGAAGAACAGAAGATCGCCGACGCTCAAGAACGCTTTATCAACCTTCTCTCCTTTGGAAGCCTGGCTAGAGGAAGTTCGAGGCAGAGAAATTCCCGCTTGATCAAACACGTACTGTACGTAAGAGGAGCAATCGAATGCGGAGGTTTTGCCCGCCGTCGCTCCGAAGCGGTACGGCGTTCCGATATAGTCCTTGCCGATGTCGATCAGGCTTAAAGCTTCCTCCGTCGCCGCGCTGGCTTGAGGCGAAGCTATGAACATTGTTCCGAACAGTCCCGTAGTCGCCAGGCTGCACGCCAACACCAATTTTATCGTAAGTTTGTTTTTCATAAGCTAAGTAAATCCTCCCGGCATCTTGGGATTGCATACAGCATCGTTGCCGGGATTAACTATAGCACATCCGTTTTTACCGAGATTTTTCCAAGGAGAACGCAATCGCCGCCGTTGCGGCTATTCTGAGCTTTTCTTAAAAAACGGTTAGAAAAAATTAATGTTGATTCGCTTTTAACATTTGCGGGTTATACCCCAATTCATTCCATCTGAATCAGGACGTTTGGAATCAGCGATCTGCGGCCGAAAATACAGCGATGGACCGCTAGACCGTCAGTTCCTCATGGCGAGTTTCCGACGTTTCGATCTGGATTGTCGCGTGCTGAATTTTGAATTTCTCTTCGATTGTCCGAATCGCCTGCTGCAAAATCGTTTGCTGATTTGCTTGGTCCTCGACAAGAAGGTGACAGCTGAGCGAATCCATCCCGGACGTAATCGTCCAAATGTGCAAATCGTGGACGTCGAGAACGCCGGGTATGCCGTTCAACGCCGACTTGACCGCGCCTTGATCAATCGTTGCCGGAGTTCCTTCCATCAAGATGTGGACGGTATGTTTAATGACGCTCCAGGCGCTGCGCAGGATAAGCAGCGAGACGAGCACGCTGATGATCGGGTCCGCGATGTACCAGCCGAAAGCAAGCATAACGATGCCGGCAACGATGGCTCCGACGGAGCCTAGAGCGTCTCCGAGCACGTGCAGGTAGGCGCTTCTTAAGTTCAGGTTGTTTTTGACGTCTCCTTTGCGCATAAGGGCAAACGCGCTAAGCAGGTTGGCGATAAGCCCGACAGAGGCGATCAGCAGCATCGACAGGCTGGACACTTCGGGCGGAGCCGAGAAGCGCTGGTAAGCCTCCCACATAATAAATCCGGCAATGACGAACAAGGTAACGCCGTTGAACAAAGCAGCCAAAATCTCAAACCGATAATAGCCGTACGTTTTGTTCGGCGATGCCGGTCTGGCCGCGAACCAGAAGGCGACCAAGCTTAGCGCCAACGCGCTGGCGTCGCTCAGCATATGCCCGGAATCCGATAGAAGCGCAAGACTGTTCGTAACGAGACCCCCGACAAACTCCAGCACCATGATCCCCGCCGTGATGATCAGCGCGATCGTTAAGCCCTTTTTGTTCCCGTCTCGATTGCCGTCAAAATGGTGATGATGCCCCCCGATACCGTGATGATGGTGGCCATGATCATGATTGTGGCTGTGGTCGTGGTTGTGAGCATCGTCATGATTGTGATTGTGGTCATGATTGTGGTCGTGATTGTGAGCATGGTCGTGAATGTGGTTGTGATTTCTACCTTTATGCTGGTCCTGCACGTGTTTGGACATTTTGTATCCCTCGTTCCATAACATATGAATACTTGCTCATATATTATATTGTTGCATTTGATGTAAATTGTCAATAACATTCTCCGCCTAGGGCGTGTATGCATACTCCGAGGATAGCAGATTTGGCCGAATTTTCGTTCCATGCAAGGAACTTTTGTGAAGGCGTACCGGGGGTACGTCAAGCAAAAGTGACGCAGCAGGGAGCGAAAAGACGGTGAAAGATGCCCCTGAGCGGGCTTGCATACACGCCCTAGCATGGCCTATTTCGCAAAAAGTACGACAGCTCCGACGCTTGAAGATACAATAATACAAATTTAGGTTCGTGGGGCGGTCTTATTGATGGGAATTCGGGAACAGTAACGGGATTAGGTTCGTGGGGCGGTCTTATTGACGGGAATTCGGGAACAGTAACGGGATTAGGTTCGTGGGGCGGTCTTACTGGCGGGAATACGGGTACAGTAACGGGATTAGGTTCGCCGGGCGGTCTTATTGGCGGGAATACGGGGATGACAGCGAGGTTAAGCACGTGAGGAGGTCTTATTGGAGGAAACTCCAGGAGCGGCACTGGCAAGAAAGAACCTCTAGCTCCGCTTCGCAGCGGAATTCGAGGTTCTTCCTATAGATATTCGCGAATCTTAGGACGCCAGCTTGGAGCCGTCGATTTCCTGCGTGCCGACTCCCTCGAACCATCCTTTAATGGTATTAAAATCGTTGGAGAAAGCCAGCGCGAGAATGAGCAGGATGCGGGCATGCTGAGCGTTCAGGCTGTCGCCGGCGATAATTCCTTCGCCGCCGCCATACATCGTGCCCGAGCCTGTGCGAGTTGTCGTTACGAAGATAACGCCTTTGCCGATCGCCTCTTTGCGCGCTTCACTCATTTGGGACGAGATGCCGCCTGCGCCCGTTCCGGCGGTAACGATGCCTTTGGCTCCGTCGGCCACGAAGCCCCGAATGGCGCCGCCGCTCATTTCCTGACCGTTATAGGCGATGCCTACGATCGGCAGGCTCTTCTTGGCGATCTTCTTCAGATCAAACGGCGTCTTCCAATTCTCTGTGCCTGCTTTTAATGCCCGTGCAGGAGCGCGGTAAATGCGGATCTCGCTCTCGTCGATGTATCCCAGGGCGCCCATAATCGGCGTTTCGAACGTGTCCATGCGGTGAGCATTCGATTTCGTTACATCGCGCACCGCATGAATCATGTCATTGAGCATCAGGACGGTTCCGAACCAAGTCGTCTTCCCGCTGCCCGCCAGTTTAATCGCATTGTACAGGTTGGCCGGAGCATCCGTGCCGATAACGTCCCAAGGCCGCATCGCTCCGGTAATGACGACGGGCTTCTCGCTCTGTACCGTCAGATCGAGGAAATAGCCGATCTCCTCCATCGTGTCGGTGCCCGTCGTCACGACCACTCCGTCGTAAAGCTTCAGAGCCTCATCGACGACCTGCGACAGATCGTACAAATCGGCGATGGTATATCCGCCGGAGCCTTTGTTGCCGAATTGGTAGACCGAAACATCGGCGATTTTATTTTTGTCCGGCAGTTGCTTCACCAGATCTTCCATCAGATAGGTTCCGGCTTTGTAATTTTGAAAGCTCGTCTGGTCCGCCGCCTTTCCGGCCATTGTGCCGCCCGTAGCGATGACCATGACGTTAGGAAGCGGAGAGGACTTAAATGCGAAGGGAACCGGCGGAATTTTGACGGAGGGAATCGAGGCGGAAGAGCTCACCGCTGCAAACGCGCCACTCATGCCGTTTAGCAGAAGCAGCAAGGCCAGAATCGGAATCATCATTTTGCGAGAAGCACGAGAATAAGACATAAACATTACCTCCACATGTAAGTTTTAAACCGAGCTAATCGAATCTTAAATCAATGTTATATTATGTGACAAATACATCACCCGACCAATAAAACGAATTCATCCTTTCATAGCTCCTTTTAACGCCTACTCTCGCCTTATAGCTCTCTATTTCATTTCATTAATGTAATATTACATAACATAAACATATCATTATTATTTAAACAAACAGACTGAGGGATTAAAACAGCTTATCGATGTCAGGATTTCTCACAAATATAGAGGCGCAAGCTCGTACGAGAGTTGGTCAAACGAGATGAAACAAAACGAGGGAGCGAAAGAGGTCGTAAAGCATTCGATCAAATAAGTCTATATAGCCATTTACATAAAAAAAAGCCCCGAGCTCTCCCTCAGGGCTGTTAACTTTATTTCGATTCTTCAAAAGCGCGAAGCCCGAGGGCGATCGAACCGCACAGGCCCGCATTGTCGCCAAGGCCCGGAGCCACAATGTAGTCCACGATGCCGTCGGCATCCAACGCGGACGAAGCGACATACCCCTTCAGCCCGCTTCGCACCTGTTCGTGAATAAGCGGGAACAGCTGTTTCTGATGCATAACGCCGCCGCCAAGAATGATTTTCTTAGGAGACAGCAGCAAAATCGCGCTCACAAGCGCTTGCCCGATATAGAACGCCTCCATCTCCCACGCCGGATGATCGACCGGAAGCTCATGGCCTTTCACTTTCCACCTGGCTTCAAGAGCCGGCCCCGCAGCCATGCCCTCCAAGCAATCGCCATGGTAAGGGCATTTGCCTTCGTACGTATCGTCGGGATGACGACGCGTCAACACGTGACCGCCTTCCGGGTGCACAAGTCCGTGCACCATTTTGCCTTCCGCGTAGACGCCGACGCCGACGCCGGTGCCAATCGTGTAATAAAGGCAGCTATCCAAGCCTTTGGCCGCGCCCCAAGTCGCTTCCCCAAGAGCCGCAGCGTTTACGTCCGTATCCCAGCCGATCGGGACCTCGAACACTTTCTTGAGCTCCGGCAGCACCGGGTAGTTGGACCAACCCGGCTTCGGAGTCGTCGTCACGTAGCCGTATTGAGGGCTTGTACGATCGATGTTAATCGGACCGAACGATCCGATGCCGATCGCCTCCACCTGCTTGTCCTGAAAATACGCCTTCACCTGCGCAAGCGTCTTCTCCGGCTGCTCCGTCGGAAAGCTGATCCTGTCGAGCACTTCCCCTTGTTCATTGCCGATCCCGCACACAAATTTCGTTCCGCCAGCTTCTACCGCACCGATAAGCACTCCGTTTTCCCCCGTTTCAGTCAGTTATGTTGATCTAGTTGTCTACCCGGTAAAAATCCACCAACAGAGCCGCGACCGCTCCCTCCGAATTGTCGACGCTCACCTGTCGCTGCGGCTTGTCGAACAGCTCGGAGATACGCTCCGGAAACTTCTGCTCAATGTCAAGCAGCTTGATCGCCTCGTCGAACTTCGCCGGATGAGCCGTCGCCAGAGAAACGAATACGCCCTCTCCTTTGCCGCCTGCACGCTCATACGCCGCCACGCCGCAAGCCGAATGAGGGTCGAGCAAGTACCCGTATTTCTCCTCGTATCCGCGGATTGTTTCCAGACATTCCTCGTTGGAGACGCTGTAAGCCGACAAGTCGCGCTGAATACGCTCGACTTCTTCGGCCGTGAACGCAAGCTGACCTTCCGCTTTGAAGCGATTCATGCGAGCGGTCACTTCCGCCGAATCTTCTCCGAGGAAGTAGTACAGATAGCGCTCGAAATTGCTCGCGATCTGAATGTCCATCGACGGGCTGTGCGTGCTCTTGAATCCTTCCGGCTTGTACATCCCTTCGCGAATGAAGCGCTCCAAAATGTTGTTTTCGTTCGTAGCCAGCACCAGTTGATTGATCGGCACGCCCATTTTCTTGGCCAGATAGCCGGAGAAAATGTTACCGAAGTTGCCCGTCGGAACGCTGACGTTGATGCCGCCCGCACGCACGGCCTCCGGAAGCTTCAAGTAAGCGTAGAAATAATACACGGCCTGCGCCAAAATACGCACGAAGTTAATCGAGTTAATCGCCCGTAGATGATACTTGGCCTTAAACTTCACGTCGGCGAATAAATCCTTAATAATGCGCTGGCAGTCGTCGAAGTTGCCGTTCACCGACAGGTTCAGCACGTTGTCGTCCTGCACCGTCGTCATCTGCAGCTCCTGCACGCGGCTGACTTTGCCGTCCGGGTGCAAAATACAAATTTGGATGCCTTCCTTGCCGCGAACGCTGCTGATCGCGGAAGCCCCCGTATCGCCGGAGGTCGCGCCGAGAATGTTGATGACTTCCCCGCGCTTCTGCGCCACGTATGCATACAAATTGCCCATAAACTGCAAAGCAACGTCTTTAAAAGCAAAGGTCGGTCCGTGGAACAGCTCCATCACGCTCAGCTCGTCGCTAAGCTTCGTCAACGGCAGTACGTCAGGGCTCGTAAAACCGGCATAGCTGTCCGCGATCAGCTTGCGCAGATCGTCATCCGGAATTTCCCCGTTCGTATATAGGGAGAATACGTTAAACATCACCTCTTGGAAACTCAGACCCGACCAGGCTTTCAATTGCTCTGCAGAAACAGTCGGAATCGCCTCGGGAACGATCAGTCCCCCATCCTCGCCTAGCCCCATCAGGAACATATCGATAAAGCCGATCGGCGCGACTTTCCCTCTCGTGCTTATATACTTCATCTTTGGTTCTCTCTCCTTAAACGCTCAGATGGACTGGTCTAACATTCTTCATCCATTGTGGACGAAAGCGGCCATAATTTCAATAAGCTGTTCGCGGTTATTCGCATACAAGCACCTGACGCGAAAATCGGCCGCCCTTGTTCACCCTGCAGCGGTCCAAAATCTCGAAGCCGGCGGCCCGTATGAAGCGGTCCATCTCTTCAATCGTGACGACGATCGCCCTGGCGGCGAATCGTCTGGCGCTGAGCAGCATAGCCGCCTTCACATCGTCGGAAAGGACGGAACACAGGTTATAAGGCATATCGATAATCGCAACATCGTATCGCCCTTCGATCTCTCGCATATCGCCAAGCGTCACAGACGAAGGGGAGCCGTAACCGAAGTAAGCCAGATTTTCTCGCGCCCCCATGGCAGCCAGCGGATTAATGTCTCTTCCGACGATGTCGATCCCCAGCGACATCGCTTCCAGAAGCACCGTACCGATACCGCAGCACGGATCGATCGCTCGCACGCCGGCCTTACGCGGCACCGCAATATTGACGACCGCGCGAGCAACTCGATTGCTTAACGCCGTTGAATATTGACGAGGCTGATCGCGGTGCTTCATCCAATCCGCATTCCCGCGATGCAGCTCCCCGAACAGCCACCGACCGCCAAACCGGGCGAATCCGAATTCCCGCTCCGGGTTCCGCATGTCCGCCCTCCCCCTCAGACGGAAGCCGACCGCTCGTTCCAGCTCGCGCTTGCGCGCGTATTCGAAGCGCCCTCGTTCCTCGGGGTCGTCGTTGTCAACCGCCGTCACCTTGAACGTCGCTCCATCCAGTTCCACGCGCTCCCCCGCCAGTTCAGCCAGTTCCTCCAGCCCGTCGCTCTCGAACAGGACACGAATCCGGCTCTTAATGAACGGACTGCGGCCCGGCTCGACTTCCTCGCAGCTTCTCGTCAGGTTAAAACGACAGTCCGATCCCAACAGAGAGCGCATCTCAAGCAAGCATAAGCCTCGTTCCTCCTCGGTAGAAGCTATCGCATAAAGGCAGTCCGCCAATTCCTATCCTCACCTTTTACGTATCGTTGTCTCCTTATTGTAAAACGAATCCTCCCCAATGCCAAAATACGAGGCAACATTGTCACAATCCCTATTGGAATGTTCCGAAAAAAAGAACTACGATAAAAACAGCAGCCACCCGAATCGCAATGGAGGAATGCCCTATGTCTTATTTGTCCGTCAGTACCTGGAGCTTGCACCGTCTGCTCGGCCCTCTTCGATGGACGTCCTGGGACGCCGAGGCCGGGGAGCACCGCACGAACGAAGAGCCTCAGCCGGAAGCCCTTTCGCTTCTGGAGCTGCCCCGCGAAGCCGCGCGCAGGGGATATGCCGCCGTCGAGATCTGCCACTTTCATTTCCCTTCGAAGGGAAGCGCCTACCTGAAAAGTTTGCGACAAGCTTTCGCCGACGCGGCCGTCTCCTTCGACACGCTGCTGCTCGACTACGGAGATCCGTCGACGACGGACGAAGCTCGGCAGGCCGCCGACGGCCGGCTGTTCCGCGAATGGATCGACATCGCCTCGCAATGCGGAGCGAAGCGGATTCGGATCGTCGCAGGAGAAGCGCAGCCGACCGACGCGCAAGCGATCCGCAAATCGGCGCAAACGCTGCGAGAGCTGGCCGAATATGCGTCCGATCGGGGAGTGCGCGTCGTGACGGAAAACTTCAAGGCGCTGACCTCGACCGGCGAGAGTTGCGCCAAGCTGCTGAATCTGGCAGGCGACACCGTCGGCATGATTACGGATTTCGGCAACTACAAAGGCGAAGCCAAGTACGACGAGATCGCGATGACCGCGCCGCGTAGTTCGTCCGTGCACGCCAAGCCCGTATACGACGAGAACGGCATACCGGATGAAGCCGAGCTCATCCGTTGTCTCGAAGCCGTTCGGGGAACGAGCTACGATGGAGCATTCGTCCTGATCTACGACGGTCCGGGAGATATGTGGGATGGTCTGGAACGGACCAAGCGAATCGTAGCGCCGTTCGTATAAAAAGAAGGAGCCCCGTGTCGAACAATTCCGACGCGAGGGCTTCTTGCCTTCTATTCTACGACGGCACCGCCGGCTGCAAGCTCCTGCCGAAGAAGGTCGACGTCCAGCTCGCCGGGCTTTATGCCCCACCTTGCGGCCAGACCCGCAGCCGTTCCGGCCGCTTGCCCCGTTGCCATGCAGCTCGGCGTCAGGCGCGTCGTTGCAAGCGCTTCGTGGGAGGTCGAGATGCACCGGCCGCCGGCCAGCAGATTATCTATGCCTTGGGGCAGCAAGCAGCGATAGGGAATATCGTAAGCGCCGTCGCCTTGCACCCAAGCGGCCTTCACCCCTTTGCCGGAGGGGTCGTGAATGTCGATCGGATAACCGCTGCGGGCGATCGCGTCCGCAAATCTACGTCCTTGAACGACATCCTCCGCTTGCAGCGCGTACTGGCCATCGATTCTTCGCGTCTCCCGAATTCCGATCTGCGCGCCCACGTTCGAGATCGACGCTTTTTCGAAACCAGGCAGGTTGGCCGTCATGAAGTTCGCCACCATCAACACCTGTTTCCGCCCCAGCTCCTCGGCTTCCGTCAAATCCTCAACATCCAAGCCGTTTAGTCCCTGCACCCGGGTCGTATTGACGAGTACCTCATCGGACTCCGGCCCGGTAAAAAACAGCACTTGGTCGCGGTTGATCGGCAAATCCGCCTGCTTCCAATGCTTAAAGAAACCCAACACGCCCGAAAGCGGAAGCCTCTCCAACTCGTCGAAGGGGGTTTTCCCGTAGAATTCGTCGGGATGCTCCAGCATATACCGTTTTACGCGAGCCAGATCCACTCCCCGCATCCGAAACTTCATCGTCATCGGCTGGGTCAGACCATCCCCCTCTCGCCCCTGAAGACACGGCGCACCGGCCAGATTGGCCAGATCGGCGTCTCCTGTCGCGTCCACGAATACCTTGCCCTTGACGTCGATTTTTCCCGACTTGGTCGCGAGCCGGACGGATTCAATCCTGCCGCCTTCCGTATAAGCCTCGTGCATCATGCTGTGCAGCAGCAGCTTAACGTCCGCTTCCTTAAGCATATCGACGGCGAGCACCTTGTACATCTCCGGATGATACGGCGTAATCGTATTCGTGAACCCCACCGTATCCCGGAGATGGCCCGGCGAACCGTTCATCGCCGTCAACCGGTCGACGATCTCCTGCGCGATCCCCTTGATAACTTGCTTACCTTGCAGCGTATGGAAGGTCATCCAGGGATATACGAGCGCCGCGGTCGACATCCCCCCAATAAATCCGTATCTTTCGATCAGAACCGTCCTTGCGCCGCCCCTGCCTGCCGCGATCGCCGCATTTACGCCCGCCGGACCTCCGCCGCACACCACTACGTCTGCTTCTATCGTTTTCAAGCCGTCATCTCCTTCGGAACGAACCATAAAATTTCATCTTGATTATGAAGGAGAAAAAGCCTTAAAGTTAGTTTAACTTTTGTTTAAGATAGGAATACGCAGCTCTACAGAAAAGAGGAAATCGTTAATGCGACGCAAAAAGGTGACGTTGGCGGATCTCTCGAAACAGCTCGGTTTGTCCGTGCAGACCGTGTCCAAGGCACTGACGGGCAAACCGGGCATGTCGGAGGAAACGAGAAGCGAAGTCTGTCGGCTCGCGAGGGAGCTCGGGTATTGGACCAAGGATCAGCGAAACGCGCTGACCTACGAGAGAATTTCCCCTTATCCGGTCGTGCGACGGCGCTTCGTTCTTCTGCACAACGAGCAATCCGTCAACTTTAATCGGTTGCTGCTGGCCGGTCTGCACGATCGTTTCACGGAGTTCGGCCATACCGTCGAGCCTTTGCTGCTTCCTCCGGAACTGAAGCCCAAGGCTTTCGACGGCTGGGCGGACAAAGTCGGTTTGCCGTATGCCGAGGGCGTCTTCATCGCCCCCCGGATGGCTGGCGCAGAGCTGGAGGAACGGCTGCTGGCGCTGGCGATGCCTCGCGTTCTGTTGAACTTTCCACCGCCCGAGTCCAAAGTGGATTCCGTTATCTGGGACGTGCACGAGGCGGTCCATCAATCCGTGCGGCATCTATTGCGCGCCGGACACCGCGACATTTTATACGTGGGAGACGCGGCTTCCCAGCGAGGGTTTCGCTTACGCTGGTCGGCTTTTCAGGAGGCGATGGGCGAAGAGGGGCTTACCGTTAATCCAGAGAGGCATTGCACGGAACGGATGAACGGGGATACCGCTTCATGGGTGCGCGGATTCATCGAACGGTTCAGAAGCTTCCGTCCCAGCGCCGTCCTGTGCGCCATCGACGAACAAGTCGAGCCGGCTTACTATGCTCTGAGAGACGCCGGAGTACGGATCCCGCAGGATTGCTCCTTCGTCGGCATCGCGAACGAGCAGACCGACCGGCTGCCGGCGCTGACGCGGCCCCCGCTGCCGATTAAGGAGAGCGGCTACCGCGCTGCCGACCGCCTCTTATGGAGACTAGCGAACCCTAATCTGCCTTACGAGCATATCCGGATTCGCGGAGATTTCTATATCGGGAGCACGATGCTTCATGCCGACAAAACGTCGCCTTGAACGACCGCCTTCCTTGCTCCATATCGTTCGGCGTCATCCGAATCGTCCCACTGCACGTTTTCCTATTCAATGACAATTTTAAGGGCGCTCGTCTGGCCCGGATAGGATTGGTTAACCATTCCCGTCGTCCAGGCTTTCGCTTCTCGGCCAACAAGCGTTTCGTCGATACTGAGAATCGCCTCTCCGTCTCTATCGATCATTTTCCCGTCTGCGGACAAGCCGACCCAGAACGCTTCTGGATCGTCCGAGTTGCCGTTTTTCTTGTTGTCGTTAACGATCAGCACCCGTCCATTCTCGACGGATTTGATTTTACCGGTTACGGGCGGTTCGTTCTTGCAGCACTCCCAGACGGACAGCTCTAACGGAAACGGTTTGCCTGCCAATTCGAACAGATCGGACTTAAAGGCTTCGACCTCTTCCTCCGTCGGCTCTCGTTCGATATCTCCGTAAGGACGGATCGTCATTATGACGGCCTTCTCGGTCGAATAGACGAGCTGCAATTGAAAGGCATGCTTCTCCTGCAGCGTCTCCCACTGCTCGGTCAGCAAGTTCTGAATCGCCTCCAATCCGTTCGGAGAAGGGGTCGGAACGTTGGACGACATCGCCGACGGCACTGCCGCGGATGGCGACGGGGCATCGGACGGAGTCGAAGACGATGCCTTAGCGGAAGACGGCGAATCGGACGGCGCAGCCGCAGGTTGATCCGAGGCTCCGGCTCCGCAGCCGCTTAACAGAATCGCAACCAGCATGAGGGCTATCTTTCTCATTCTTTGAGCAACCTCCCTACTCGAAGACTATTTTCCAACTAAACGGAAAATAGGGCGAAAAGGTTGCACCTCGTCCACTATTGCGCAGTCTGGATGGAAGCAAGCTTCCGCTCTCCCCGCGCATAGAACACGATCGCGCTCACCGCTACGACCGCCATAGTCAAAAACAGCACCTTGCCGTTATAGCCGCTCAGCAGCATACCGCCGATCCACGGACCGAGAAAATGACCCAGATTCGAAAACGACTGTGCGCCGTAATAAGCGCCTCTCATGTGGTCCGGAGCAATCCGGTCCGTAAGAATGTTTCCTGCGGGGAAGGTCAACATTTCGCCGAAGGTGAACACGATCATCGAAAGGATAAACGTCATCCAGCTGCCCGACAATCCGAAACCGACGTTGCCGAGCGCATAGAAGACAACGCCGATCGCTAGTACGGTCAACGGCTTCAGCCCGTCCGCCCATTTCGTAAAAGGAACCTGCAGCGCGACAACCGTCACCGCGTTAACGCTCATCATGACCGCGAACAGGGCGACCCCGTCGGCGAATCTGTCCCCAACATACTGAGACAGTGTGACCGTCATCTGGGAATATCCGATCGCGGTAACGACGCCTCCGAGCAAATAATACCGCAGCACGACGTCCCGCCTCACAACGTTCCATACCGACGCGAACGTGTTGACCGCTTTATTTTCCCCTTCAATCCTGCGAATCCCGAATTTGTTCAGCAGCAGATATAAGGACAAGGCATAGGCCAAATAGATGCCGCTGGTAATATAAAAAGGAAGCGTGCTGTCGAGAGCCGCGAATAGCGCCCCCAGCAAAGGCCCTACCGCAACCCCGACGTTGATGGCGAGATAGCGCAGCGAGAATACCTGGAACCGCTTCTCCTTGTCGGTCAGATCGGCCATCAGCGCCTGGGAGACCGGTTCGTAGAACGAGCGGCACAGACCGTTCAGCAGGCTGAACAGGAAAAACAAAAGCACGCTGTCGGACATCGCAAACCCCAAAAACACAACTCCCCATCCGATCAACGCTCCGAGCAATATTTTTCTTCTGCCGAATAAATCGGACAACGTCCCTCCAATGAAGCCGCCCGCCATTCCGGCCAACGATCCCGCACCGATGATCGCCCCGATCATAACCGCGCCGACATCCGTATGCTTGGCCAAATAAATCGCGAGAAAAGGCAAACTCATCGACGAAGCCAGCCGAGCCAAAATCGTGCCCAGCAGCAGGGAATGAACAATAGGGTGGTAGGCGCGGCCGAACTCCGCGAAGTTTTTGATCCATTTGTTAGTCATTGTCGGCCACCTTTAAGAGAATGCTACTATCCTACCTAATATCCGGTTCGTTTGCCACTCCCTTTTTTTGCATGCCGCTAAGCAAAAACACCCTAATAGAAAGAGGCGCAGCCTCCTTAACGATAGGAGAATCCGCGCCGTTTCGGTGTCGGGCAATGACCGTTTATCCAACCGTCCCGTTACTCGATAAGCCGCAGCATTTGCACGACCAGCCTGCCGTCTCCGGCCAGCTTCTTCTCCCTGCTGCGAAGCTGGGACGAACCGTCTCCGTCGAGAAAAATGCCATCTACGAGCTTCCCTCCTCCGATTCGCTCGAGGATCGCTTCGCGAAAAGCGGCCAGAGTTCCCTTCGTCGAGCTGACGACAAGGTACAAATTGCCTTCCTTATCATAGACGGCTCCCGACCGAAGGCTGGTCTGATCCGGTAAAGGCGCCGCCTCCTCTGCCGTTTGCCGCTCCCAGTCTTCGCCGCGTACCAGACTCATGCTAATGCCGCCTTGCGCCCAGAAGCGCGCGCGATCCGATACTTCGATCTCTTTCGCCTGGCGGACAACCTGCACGCTCAGCCGATCCAGAGCGCCGTCCCAGACTAACGTCCCCCTGGCATACTTCACGTTCGCTCCTCCGGAACCGTACCGGCCCGTTTCCCCGTGCACCGGCTCGTCGTTAAGAACGGCCACGCTCAGCAGAGCATCCTCGTAGAAAAAACCGCCGTTAACTCCGTAATGAGGCACCGCCGAAACGTTATTGCGAATGACGAGCGGTTCTATGTTGGACGGCCTCGTCCGTAAAAAATGCAGCTCCATGCCGTTAGTCGCTGTCGCCGTTCCATACTCGTACGCCCGCGGCATATTCTCCTCGTCGCTATCGCGGGTCCCTCCGACCGCGCCGACCAAGAACGCAATCGCCGCAATTACAGCTGCCAGCCCTAGCGCCGCAATGCTTGCAATGCCGATTTTAATTTTCACTGTGCTATTCACCGTATGCTAAACCTCTTTTTCCGCTATGTGCCGATCATGCGAATGGAATCAAAAATATCGCTTAGTTTAAAGGAATATGCAGGCCATTTTACTAGGGCGTGTATGCAAACTCCGAGGATAGCAGATTATGCCGAATTTTAGTTCCATGCAAGGAACTTTTGTGAAGGCGTACCGGGGGTACGTCAAGCAAAAGTGACGCAGCAGGCGGTGAAAGATGCCCCTGAGCGGGTTTGCAGACACGCCCTAGGTTATCCGCTTCATACGACTGCACCAATTCGTACCGCGCGCCCTTCAATTATGCAAATTCAAACGATTTACCTCGTCAAAAGCTTCTCCCAATACAAAAGAAACGCAAGGCAGCCTGTCCGAGGTTACCCGATCTTCCGCTTCGTATACCTCTGCCAGTTCGTAACGCTCGCCATCAAGCCGATATTGCTCCAGTGTCCGCGTCTCGGGATCGACAAGCCAATACTCGGGCACTTGGTGCTTGGCGTAAACCGCTGCCTTTACCACCTTATCTCGCTTGTGCGAGCTTGGGGATAGAATCTCTACAACCAGGTCGGGCGCACCTTCAACGCCATGCGGCTTAACGATTTCGATACGGCTGCGGTGAATCATGAGAATGTCCGGCTGAACCACATTAACCTTGCTTAGAATGACATCAAACGGAGCGTCAAAAATGATATAGTCCGAGCGACAGCTTTGCATTAAAATAAATAACAGCTCCCGGCTCACCGTCTGATGAATCGCCATCGGCCCCGGAGACATCAGCTCCAGCATACCGTCGATAATCTCATATCGGTTGCCGTCGTCCGGCATCGCCGCATAATCGTCGTAGGTAACCGGCTGCTCGCGTATGATCGGCTCATCTTCTCTTTTCTTTTTCATTCCCGCATCCCTCCCGTATACGTAAAAAGCACCCGACAAAGCCACACGTATTGTGTTGGACTTTGCGAGGTGCTTCCTCAGCTTCTTTCTTCTATTATGTTAAATCGGCCGGAATCTGTCAATCCGCCGCGCTCATCGACTCAATTGTCCCTCGCCTGCCGTTTACGATAGGCCCCCGGCGAGATCCCGTATGCGGAACGGAACACCCGATGAAAATAAGTGTAGCTGCTCAGCCCCGCTTCGTAAGCGATCTGCTCAAGCGACAGAACGCTGTGCTCCAGCAGGCCGACCGCATGCGCCAGCCTAAGCTGCTGCACGTACTGCATCGCGGATATGCCGAAATGCTCCTTAAACAGATGCACCGCCCGGGATACGCTCAGCCCGGCCTGATCGGCAATCTCCTCCAGCCTTAGCGGCCGCAACGCATTCTCCTCGATATAGTTACGCATCCGAATCGCGTGAAAAGCCGCGACGGATTGCGCCGACGGAGCTTCCTCCAATGCGCGGTCCAGAAGCCGCAGCAGCGTGCGGACAATCAGCGTAACGAGCTCGGGATGCCCGCCGTCCAGCCTTCTCTTTTCGAGAAAAAGCTGATGCCAGGTCGCTTTGATCCGCTCGTTCTCGGCAATTTTGCGCAGCGTCGGTCGCTTTTTTTCCGCCCACCACTCGTCCATGCCTTCTCCCGTACACAAAATAAAATAGTCGCCGCTGGGCTTCATTTTCGCTTCGCCGTGGGCGCCGATCCGCAGCTCGTAAATATCTCCCGGCCGGAACAGCAGTAAATCCCCCGGCATCAGATCGGTCATTTTCCCGTCGACGAGCGCCTGACATGTTCCTTCAAGCTGCAATCGGATAATATAGGTATCCAGTCCGTTGCGATACTCGTGCCTGAACGGCTCTTGATGCCTGGAATGGCCGCATAATTGAACGCTGATCCCGCCGATCCCCATTTTCCGACGCCTCGCTTCCTCAAATCAGAACAATCAGATCGTATAGGTATACAATCATATTGTTTCTACAAATCGCGCCGCCATTCCTCCTATAATTAATCCTATAATGCATATCAATGGAGGTTATGGATCATGATCCAAAGAAAGGTTAGAGTCATTCAAACCCGGCAGAGCTCCGAAGACAGATTGACGGAAAAGGCCCCCTTGAGCTTCCGACCGGACGAGCATGGCACTGAGATGCCGCTGATCAATATTTACGACGACCTGACCTATCAAGAAATCATCGGCTTCGGAGGCGCGATTACCGAAGCTTCCGCCGTAACGGCGGCTAAGCTTGGCGAGAGCAACCGCAATGAAATCATCAAATCCTATTATGACGAGCAGGACGGAATCGGCTACACGATCTGCCGCACGCATATTAACAGCTGCGATTTCTCCCTTGGCAATTACGCTTATGTAGAAGAGGAAGATCCGACGCTCGCCAACTTCGACATCAGCCGCGACAAGGAAACGCTGATCCCTTACATCAAGCAGGCTGCGGACACCGCGGGAGACCGCTTCCTGCTGTACGCCTCCCCCTGGAGCCCGCCGAAGTGGATGAAGACGACCGGAGAAATGAACAACGGCGGCAAGCTGAAGCCGGAATATCGCGACGCATGGGCGCGCTACTATGTGAAATTCATCGAAGCCTATGAAGCGGAAGGCTTGCCGGTATGGGGATTGACGGTGCAGAACGAGCCTAAAGCAGTGCAGCGCTGGGACTCGTGCATTTATACAGGCGAAGAGGAACGGGACTTCGTCAAAAATCATTTGGGTCCGGCGCTGGAAGCGGCCGACCTGTCCCGCATCAAGCTGATGATCTGGGATCATAACAAGGAGCGGCTCTACGATCGGGCCAAAATCGCCTTCGAGGACCCGGAGGCTGCGAAATACATTTGGGGCGCCGGCTTCCATTGGTACTCGGGCGATCATTTCGAGTCGCTGTCCGCCGTGCATGATCGCTTTCCCGACAAGCAGCTTGTCTTTACCGAAGGCTGCCATGAAGGCGGCGTCCAGCTCGGAGCCTGGAAAAGCGGCGAACGCTACGCGCATGACATCATCGGCAATCTGAACAACTGGATGTCCGCTTGGACGGATTGGAACATCGTGCTCGACGAGCAGGGCGGCCCGAACCATGTGGGCAACTATTGCGACGCCCCGATCATTGCCGACACGAAGTCGGACTCGCTCACGTATCAGAGCTCTTACTACTACATCGGGCATTTCAGCAAATTTATTCGCCCGGGCGCGGTGCGCATCGGCTGCACCAAATATACCGATAAGCTGGAGACGACCGCCTTCCGCAATACCGACGGCACGATCGCCGTTGTCGTGCTGAACCGGACCGACGAGACCGTTCCGTTCACACTGCGCAGCAACGATGAACTGGCCGAGACGTCGATCCCGGCTCACGCTATTCAGACGCTGCTTTTCGCCAATCCATAATGAAGGAGACGATAGCCGCATGAAGAAATCCTGGATTACGCCTGAAATTCGCAGGAAGGCGCAGCGAATTTTGAGCGGATTATCGCTGGAGCAGAAGGCCGGACAGATGACGCAATACGATTGGGGCTTTAGCCCGATCAATCCCGATACCGGACTGTCCCAACGGGATATGATTTCCGAGCAGATCGCTCAAGGTCTTGTCGGCTCGGTGTTTAATCTGGCCGGAGCCGAGGAAGCAAACCGACTCCAGCAACTTGCCGTCGACAACGGCGGCGATGGCCATGGCGTGCCGCTGCTGATCGGCCGTGACGTTATTCACGGTTATCGGACAGTGTTTCCGATTCCGCTCGCTCAAGCTTCCGCTTGGAATCCGGCGCTGGCCGGGGCGACCGCTGAGGCGGCTTCGCGGGAGGCGCTGGCCGACGGCGTCGCATGGGTATTCGCGCCGATGATCGACGTCAGCCGCGATCCGCGCTGGGGAAGAATCGCCGAGAGCATCGGCGAGGATCCGCTGCTTGCGTCCGCGTATGCGGAAGCTTGGGTGAACGGCTCGCAAATCGGCAGCGATAACGGTGATGGAAACGGATCGGCCCCGGAAGTCGCCAGTTGTCCGAAGCATTATGCCGGTTACGGATTGGCCGAAGCCGGGCGGGATTACAACACGGTCGACTTGTCGGACCGCGTGCTGCGGGAAGTGATCCTCCCTCCGTTCCGCAAGGCAGTCGAAGCCGGAGCCTTGACAATTATGGCGTCGTTTAACGAGGTTAATGGGATTCCCGCCTGCGCGAACCGCTACTTGCTGACGACGATTCTTCGCGAGGAATGGGGCTTCGAAGGAGTTGTCGCCAGCGACTACAACGCCCTGCAGGAGCTGATCACGCATGGCGTCGCCGCAGACGAGGAAGAGGCGTGCCTGTTGTCCTTGCGTGCGGGGACCGACGTCGATATGGCGTCGGGAATTTACATTCGCCACCTTCCGAGACTCGTACGCGAAGGCAAAGTACCGGAAAGCCTCGTGGATGAAGCGGTGCTGCGAATTTTGGCCTTGAAGCTGAAGCTTGGCCTGTTTGAGCGGCCGTATGTCTCCCCGAGTGAATATGCGACGGATACGAGCCTGCCAGCCGAGCATATCGCCCTCGCCAGACAAGCGGCTCGCGAATCCATCGTCCTGCTGCGCAATGAGGGCGAAGTTCTGCCGCTGAGTAAAGCAACGTCTTCGATCGCCGTTATCGGACCGCTGGCTGACAGCCTCAAGGACCCGCTCGGATGTTGGGCGTTCGACGGCAGACCGGACGATGTTGTGTCCGTGCTGGAAGGCGTGCGGCAGGCAGCGTCTCCGACCGCAGTCGTATCGTATGCGAAGGGCTGCGAGGTCGACGGCGTTTCCGGTTCCGGTTGGGAGGAAAGCGAGCTTGCCGAGGCGCTGGAGGTCGCGGGCAAAGCGGACGTTATCGTGTTGGCGCTCGGCGAAACGTTCGAGATGAGCGGCGAAGCGCGCAGCCGGACTAATCTTGATCTGCCGGGAGGCCAGAGACGGCTCGTCGAAGCCGTAGCCCAGCTCGGTAAACCAATCGTGGCCGTGCTTCTGACCGGACGTCCGCTCGCTATCCCATGGCTTCAGGATTACGCCGACGCCATCGTCCAAGCTTGGCATCTCGGCGTCCAGAGCGGCCACGGCATCGCCGACGTGCTGTTCGGCGACTACAATCCGAGCGGACGGCTTACCGTCACGTTCCCGCTGAACGTCGGACAAGTGCCGATCTACTACTATCGGAAGAAAACGGGACGACCTCCCGGAGGCGTATATACGTCGTATTATCTCGATTCGTCCACCGACCCGCTGTACCCGTTCGGCTTCGGACTAAGCTACACTTCATTTCACTATGGAGAAATCCGCTGCGTGAATCTGCAGGCAGCGCTCGGGGAGTCGTTCGATCTGTCGGTGGAGGTGTCCAATACCGGGAGTCGCGAGGGAGAGGAAGTCGTCCAAATCTATATCCGGGACGAAGCGGCCAGCGTCACTCAACCGTTGAAGAAGCTCGTCGGCTTCCGGAAGGTCAAGCTAGGGGCGGGCGAGTCGATAGTGGTCGCCTTTACATTAGGCGCGGATGCGCTCGCCATCCTTGACGCCGATATGAACGTAACGGTCGAGCCGGGCGATTTCACCGTCTGGATCGGGCCTAGCTCAGCCGAAGGCGAATCCGTTCGCCTGACAGTCGAGGCTCCTGCTCAATAAGACGAAGGCTGGCCCATAAGCCAAACAAGTTGCTCCGAAAGATAATCGATGAACAAGGGGAAAAGGAGAAAAGGAGAAAAGGGGAAAAGAGGATGTACCTCCTGGAGACTTAATGATTTGTGCGGTTTTTCCTACAAACGTCCGCCGTTTAAGCCTGGTTCGAGCTGATTTGTGCGGTTTTTCCTACAAACGTCCGCCGTTTGAGCCTGGGTCGAGATGCTTTGTGTGGTTTTCCCTACAAACGTCCGCCGCCGTTAAAGCCTGGGTCGAGATGCTTTGTGTGGTTTTCCCTACAAACGTCCGCCGCCGTTAAAGCCTGGGTCGAGTTGATTTGTGCGGTTTTTCCTACAAACGCCCGTCGTTTGAGCCTGAGCCGAGTTGATTTGTGTTGTTTTCCCAACAAACGTCCGCCGCCGTTAAAGCCTGGGTCGAGTTGATTTGTGCGGTTTTTCCTACAAACGCCCGTCGTTTGAGCCTGAGCCGAGTTGATTTGTGCGGTTTTTCCTACAAACGTTCGTCGTTTGAGCCTCGGTCGAGTTGTTTTGTACGAAATTCCAACTAACTTCCCTGCGTAAGCTCATGTGTGCAAATAGATCCGCCTTTAAAGCTCAATTCCCAATTAATCGGAAACGTTGTGGATCAATCATGGCACGGAGACTGCCTCATACGCTCCTGAAACCATGCAACGGGTTTACCCCTTCAGATTTCAGGAGCGTATAGAGTCAGAGGAAGGTACATCCCCCTTCCTTTAGATCATCCAAAGCAACCTGAGCGGCTTATGGGACTGGGACAGCCCCTTATTTTCGTTGCCGATGTCGCTCCAGCTCATCCTTAACGCTCAGCCAAGAAAAATTGAATCGTCTTGTCCCCCGAGCCTGGAAGATGCTCATGACCGAAATCCGGGTAGATGACGAGCTGCTTCGGAGCGGTCATCTTGTTGTACGCCGCAAATTGCGTGGACGGCGGGCAGATGGTGTCCATCAGACCGACGAACATAAGCACCTCGCCGCGAATCCGACCGGCCAAATATTGCAGATCGATGTAGCCGAGCCGTGTGAAAATCTCGTCCTCGCGTTCGTGCAGCGGATCGAAGTGACGGAAGAAAGTCCGCAGCTCCTGGTAAGCGTCCTTCGCCAAATCCATCTCCCAGGTCCGCTTATAATCGCACAGAAACGGGAATACCGGAGCCAGCTTCTTCACTCTCGGTTCAAGCGCCGCACAAGCGATCGTCAGCGCGCCGCCTTGAGAGCCGCCGGCCGCATACACGCGCTCTGGATCGACTTCAGGCAAACCGATCGCAATCCCCGCAAGTTGGGCCGTATCGAGAAAAATGTGCCGAAACAGCAGGTTGTCCTCGTGATCGTCCAGTCCGCGAATAATATGCCCGTGGTGCGTGTTTCCCTTAACTCCGCCGGCATCCTCGGAGGAACCGCCCTGTCCGCGGCAGTCCATCGCCAGCACGGAGAAGCCCAGCGACGCGTAAGCCAGCTTATCGTTCCAGTCTCCCGCATTGCCCGTATATCCGTGGAACTGCACGACAGCGGGATGGGGCTCGGCGGCATTGCGCGGACGCACATATTTGGCGTGGATGCGCGCGCCGCGAACGCCTGTAAAATACAGATCGAAGCATTCGGCGAGCGGCGTCTGGAAGGAGCTCGGCACCAGCTCAACTTGAGGGTCTACGGCTCGCATCTCCGCAAGCGCTCTCTCCCAGTACGCGTCAAAATCGGCCGGACGCGGATTGATTCCTTGATACTCCTTCAGTTGTTCAAGCGGCATGTCGACTAACGGCATGAATGTAACATCCCTTTCAGAGGAAAATGAAGATGATAAAGCGCTTCCGTTCCTCCACATGTTACCACAACGATGTCTTAGTTCAACATAAAAATTGCGACATGGATCCTACGTGTAAAACCGTCGGTTTCGAGCAAGCCCGAAGCCCCGTCAAACCGGCATCTTCTTCCACATCATCAGCGCCGCGCCGGTCGCAACAGCGTCCTCGCGCAGCTCCCCTTTGGTGAAAACGGGCTCGTACTCCGGGTAATAATAGACGTTCTTACGAGCCACGCCGATTGCCGTATCGTAGAACCGGTCGTACGAATTGATCAGCGCTCCACCGAGCACGACCGTCTCTGGATGAAACATGTTGATCATATTGGCCAGCCCGATACCCAGGTAGGAGGCCGCCTGCCTGAACATCTCCTCCACGTGCGAATTGTTCTGCCTCAGCTCCTGCAAAAGCAGCTCGTAACGGAGGCGATCCGGAGGCACCTGCAGCCGCTCCGCCCAGTCTCCTCCGCTTATTTTCACCCGGGATTGCGCCAATCTTTCTAGCGCCTGAACGGAGGCGAACGCTTCAAGCGCGCCGAAGTTGCCGTCCTCGTTCAGCCTCGGGCCGTCCGTCTGGATGATCATTTGGCCGATCGCGCCCTCCATATCGAGCGAGCCGTGAATAATCTGCCCATAGGACATCATCGCCGAGCGCAAACCGACCCCGGCGTGCACATACAGCATATGAAGAGGTTTAGCGCTTCTCATCGCCCATTGCTCGCCCATTAACGCCGCGTTGGCGCCGTTTTCCAGCTCTGCGGAGAAGCCGGTTTTCTCTTCAATCATCCGGCAGATCGGCACATTGACCCAGCCCGGCGACGAGAAATAACGCGGCTTCACAATGATCCCCCGCTCCCTGTCAAGCGGTCCGACGGCTCCTATGCCCACTCCGACGACTTGGCTAGGATCGATCCTGTGATCGTTCAGAATCGCTTTCATCATAGCCGACGCATGATCGACGACGCGTTCGGGCGTCATCGCCTCGTCCATGCGCCAACGGGTGAGCGACATCGGATTCATCTGCACGTCGAAGAAGCCAAGCGTAGAGGAGAACCGCGAAATCTCCAATCCGAAGAAGTAGCCGTAATGAGGATTCGTCTCATATAGAATCGGTCGCCTTCCGCCGCTGGACGGTCCGAATCCCGATGCCTCGATCAGCTTCTCTGACACCATCTCTTCCAGCAGACGGGTGAGGGTGCTGCTCGTCATCGAATAACGTTCCAGCAGCTCCGCCTTGGAGACGGTGCCGCGCTCTGCAATATGTGAGTAGATCAGCCGTTTCGGAGACGGCATATCACTGCTTCGTTGTAGACTCACGTTTATTCCCCACTTATCCAAGTAAACGCATTGGAAATATATTAAACCCATTATAGCCGATTTGACTTTTCCAGACTACAAATAACTATCGTCGCCTCAACATAATAACAAAATGAAATTAAGTCAAACCAATAGAACCCATCAATAGATATAATAAATAAAAATAGGCTAACTTAATTCCAAAATGAAATAAAGATGGTATACTATACATTGAAGCACCTGCAACGAAGGCGCCCTCCCGACAGAGTTCAACTTATATCAACCTACAGAAAGGGGAGGAATACCTATGAACGCTAAATGGAAAATGATAGGCTCGTTATTTACGACTTTTCTGAAAATGGGCCCTTTCACATTCGGAGGCGGCTACGCGCTTATTCCGGTAATCGAAAGAGAAATCGTGGAGAAGCGCAAATGGCTGCAAAGCGAGGACGTCGCCGATATCGTTGCCGTGTCCGGCTCCGTCCCCGGAGCGGTTGCCGTCAACTCGGCCACTCTGATCGGCTACAGGATCGCCGGCATCGGCGGAGCGCTGTCGGCGCTGCTCGGCATTTTCCTTCCTACATTCGCCTTGATGATCGGTCTGTCTCTGGTGTATGTTCAGATGAAGGACAATCCTAAGATCGAAGCCGCCTTCCTCTCTATTCGCGCTACCGTCGTAGCTATGATCGTCTATGCCGCCTTCAAAATCGGGAAAACCGCCGTCGTGGACTTCGCCTCGGGAGCCCTTGCTGCCATCGCCATCTGCCTGCTGCTGTTCGGACGAAACTTCCTGCACCCCGCATGGGTCATCGTCTTCGGTGCGCTCGCAGGAATCGCCGTCGTCAAAGTCAGAGTACTGCTGGGCAAAAAGACGAAGCTCGAGGAAAAAGAACCCGTATACGACTACATGATCTAAACTCGACGATAAT
The DNA here is from genome assembly GCF_017671885.1 of Cohnella sp. LGH. Classification (NCBI taxonomy): domain Bacteria; kingdom Bacillati; phylum Bacillota; class Bacilli; order Caryophanales; family Paenibacillaceae; genus Cohnella; species Cohnella sp. LGH. Next base: position 6,422,795 of record NZ_CP072117.1, on the reverse strand, counting down.
GGGGAATGGCTATGCTTATCGATTTGTTTTTGACGTTTTTTATGGTCGGCCTTGTCTCCTTCGGGGGCGGCTACGCTATGATTCCGCTCATTCAGGAAGAAGTGCTGACTCGCCACCAATGGATGGACGCGGCTCAGCTCTCGGATATGGTTGCCGTCGCCGGCATGTCGCCGGGACCGATCGCGACTAATATCGCCGTGGCCGTCGGCTATCATCAGGCCGGTACGATCGGCGCCATCGTCGCTTCGCTAGCGATGATCCTGCCGTCTCTGGTCCTGATTCTAGCCGCAGGCAAGCTCATTATGCGTTACCGCGACAATCAGCTCGTGAAGTCGTCCTTTTTCGGACTCCGTCCCACCGTGGCCGGAATGATCGTCTACGCCGCCATCCTGTTCGCACAAAACGCCGGCATAACGATGGAGTTCGATTGGAAGACCTGGAGCCAGCTTGCGATCTTCGCCGGTTCCTTGTTTGCTCTGATTTATCTGCATAAGCATCCTTTTTCCGTCGTGCTGCTCTCCGGGCTCGTCGGCATTGCGGTATACGGTTAAGCCGCCGTATTCCCGCCCGATCTCACGAAAGGGGCAACTCACTTGGAACAACAACTGAAGAAAGCTTGCTGCGCTGCAGGACGCAACGACGGCCCTGCCGGCTTGAGCCGGGAGCCGACATCGCCACCCGCGCCAGTCGCACAACAGAACAATACAAAATCCTCCCGCGATCCAAAAGACGGATTAGTGCGGCTATCCGGAGGAGAATTCGTCATGGGAACCGATTCCCGGGAAGGATTCCCGGCGGACGGGGAAGGCCCGGAGCGCGTCGTGCGCGTCGATCCGTTTTATATTGCGCCGTATGCCGTAACTAATGCACAGTTTCAGCAATTTGTGGAAGAGACGGGTTATGTTACGGAGGCCGAGCAATTCGGTTGGACGTACGTTTTTCACCTGTTCGTATCGGAGGAAACGAAGCGTCAGGTCGTCAGCGTGCCGCAAGCGACGCCTTGGTGGTATGCGGTTAACGGAGCCTACTGGGCGAAGCCGGAAGGGTTGGACTCGGACATCGGAGATCGAATGAACCATCCTGTCGTACATGTCTCCTGGAACGATGCGGAAGCCTATTGCAGATGGTCGGGCCAGCGTCTGCCAACTGAAGCGGAATGGGAATACGCCGCCAGAGGCGGCCTGGAGCGCAAAACGTATCCATGGGGAGATCTGCTCAAGCCCGACGGAGAGCATCGCTGCAACATTTGGCAAGGAAAATTCCCGGTCAAAAACAATGCAAGCGACGGTTACGAGGGGACGGCTCCCGTCGATGCGTACAAGCCTAACGGATACGGTCTGTACAACATGGCGGGCAATGTGTGGGAATGGTGCGTGGACTGGTTCACCCCGGCCTACCATCGGGCGACTCCGAACGCGAATCCGCGCTTTGAGCAGCCTACCGGCATACGGTCTATGCGAGGCGGCTCGTATTTGTGCCACCGCTCCTACTGCAACCGGTACCGCGTCGCCGCCAGAAGCTCCAATACGCCGGACAGCTCGACCGGCAACGCGGGCTTCCGGGTCGCCTTCTCGGCGATTGATTAAAGGAAGGAACTGTCTCATAAGTAGAGTCGTACAAGATAATCGGTAAAGAAAAAGTGCATGTATCTTCTGGAGACTGCCTCATACGATCCCGAAATCACCTCTAAACGGGCTTACCCAGTCAGATTTCGAGATCGTATAGCATCGTAAGGAGATATATGCACGACAACACTTTCTATCGATTATCCTTTTGTACGACTCTTTTTATGCTTGTGGGACAGCCCCTTCGCCGTAAGGCCTACTATCTGAAATATTGCGCCAGATGAGCCGCCGCCTTCTCGATTCCCCTCCGCTCGGCTTCGACCGTTCCCCAATAGCGATGGTCCTCCAGCTCGATGCAGATCGCTCCCTCGTAGCCCAGCCGATCGAGACGGACGGCAACCTTGCCCCAATCGACCTCCCCGTGTCCGGGAATCGTGTAGCGCCACGCCCCTTCCGAGAAGTCGTACTTCGCTCCGAAAGTCGCAGGGAGCGTTCCGCACTCGTACAGCTCGTCGTGCAACATTTCCGTATCCTTGCCGTGGCAGTGATTGATCCGTTCCCCGAACTCGGACAGCGCCCGTAAGTAATCGATGCCGAGACGAACGAGATGGGACGGATCGTAGTTCAAGCCGAAATGCTTCGACGGAATCGCTTCGAACATCGCCCGCCACATTTCCGGAGTGCAGCCGAGCGTCGGATAATACGGAGCAGGTCCGGGCCAGCCCTCAATTGCGATGTAGACTCCCGTTTTCTCCGCGTGATCGACCACCTCCGGGAAAGTCTCTCGCCAGATGGCGAACCCGTCAGCGCGAGGAAGCGTCAAGTCCTCGGGCACGAGGCACATAAACATCACCTTACCCCCGAGAGCTGCCATCCCATCCATCTGCTTCTTCACCGATGCAACGGCGTCCGCGCGCCTGGCTTCCTCCCTGCTCAGCAATTGCGAGACACTTTGTGCGTCCACTGAGCCGATCCCGATGCCGGCCTGGTCGCATGCCGTCTTGACGTCCGTCGTAAGCTCGGGTAAGTCAAGCGCGTCGAGCCCGGCCTGCGCCGCCCAAGCGGCGACCGCTCCGATTCCTTCCTCCCCGATCCGGGGAGGGATTCTCATTCCGATGCGGACACTCATGGCTTAACACCTCCCGCCGCGCGCGCATCCTCGATCGGAGAATAACCCGCCGCTTCGTACACCATCTCCGAAAACTTCACGACCCGGTAGGCGAATTCGCCGCTTACCGACACGTCCTGCCTTCCGAGGATCGCATCGACGAAGCTCTTGTCCTGGTTCGTCGTCTGCTGCGGAAGCTCGGGAACGATGGGCTCCTCGCGCAGGCGGCGCAGCGTAATGCGGCCGTTGTCGTAGAAGATGCCGCCCTCTTCGCCGCAGAAGGCGTAGGTTTCATGCCAGCACGGCGCATAGCCGATCAGGTTTAGCCCGCCTACCGCGCCTTCCGCAAAGCGGATCGCGGTAAACGTGTCGATCTCGACCGGTGAGCCCTGCTTGTGCAGCTGCGTCTTGACCTCGACCGGCGTTAGCCCCGTCGTCCACAACAGCACATCGATAATGTGGCTGCCCGAATCCATCAGGAAGCCTCCTCCCGACAACGCCGGGTCCTGCCGCCAGGTGCCTGGCGTCCCTTGTCTCCACTCCTGGTACAGAGTCGCCGTGACCGAAGTCAGCTTGCCGATCTCGCCGCGTGCTATCGCCTCTTTAATGTATAGAAACTCCGGTTGAAAATGGCGCTGGTACGATACCTGCAAAATTTTCCCCGACCGCTTCGCCGTCTCGATCAGCCGCTCCGCTTCCGCTGAACTGCAGGTCATCGGCTTCTCGATCAACGTGTGCAGCCCCTTGTTCAGCGTATCCGTCGCCTGCTCATAATGCAGCGTATGCGGGGAGCAGATGACGACGGCATCCAGCTCGACTTCCTCCAACATCGTGCGATAATCCTCGAACTGCGCCGCCTCGCGCAAATCATATTTCTCGACAAACCTGTCTCTGCTCCGCTCGCTTGTGTCCGCGAGTGCTACAATCTCGACCTCCGGCAGCTCCAATAGCTGCCTTCCGTGCCATTCCGCGATTCCACCCGTGCCGATCATGCCGATACGCAATCTGCTCATCGTTAGCCTCCACCTATCAGGATTCGGATTAGACAAGATCAGGGTAGCAGATCGCATCGCCAATGTGTATCCAATAATGCGACATAGGTATACGATATTGTTCGTTTCGGACTGTAGATTCCGCGTTCTGGAATACTGGGGGTTTCCCAAACAAAAACACATGCCATTGCTGGCATGCGCTTATGCGACGCTTATTTATTCTGGCGTTCCTGTTCCGGATACTTTTTAAAGGTGTCTAGAATCGCCCGCCATCCCGCCCGCATCGGCAGTTTCAAGCAAAACGCCCGACTCGCGGCAGGCCAGCGCAATCTCCTCGTCGGGCTGACGATTTGTTACGATCCGCTGCACGCCGGATAGAGTCGCAAACGAGATTAGCATCTTCGTTCCGAATTTCGAATGATCGGCGACAATCGTCGTTTCGGTCGACTGCCGGATCGCAATCTGCTTGATTTCCGCTTCGTAGATGTTGGAATTGCTGAAGCCATGCTCTACAGTAATGCCAGTCGTACCGAGAAAAGCGCGATGAAACGCCATTCCGGACAAGCTTTGCACCGCAAGCGGCCCGGAGAGGGAATGCGTCGACTCGCTATACGTGCCTCCCGTCATCATAACGGGAATCTGTTTGCCGGATAGCTCAGTCACGACGTTAAGCGCATTGGTCACGACCGTAATGTTCATTCCGTGCGGCAGGTAGCGGGCGATCTGCGAGGTTGTCGTCCCGCCGTCGATAAAGATCGACTCCCCCGGCTTGATCAGCGCCGCAGCCCATCGGCCTATTCTCGCCTTCTCGTCCGTCAGCAGTGCGACGCGTTCCTGCAGCGCAACGTCCCGACCGACGAAAATGACGCCGCCGAACGTGCGCTTGACCTCCCCCGTCTCCTCCAGCTTTTCCAGATCGCGGCGAACCGTCATTTCCGTTACGCCGTACGTATCCTTTAAGGTCGACACTCGAACCTCGCCTTCGCGGGAAATCTGTTCAAGCATCTGCTGCTGCCTAGCATTTAAGCTGTAATAGGTCCCTTTCATTGCCGTGCGGCCTCCCGATCGTCCATTCGCTATCCCTCTATTATCGCTTGCCGTCAATCGACGTTCAACTCCAATCGATAGTTGACCGACTGGCCGGGTTCGAGGACGAACAATCCTCCGCGAAGACGCTCCGACTCGCGCCCTTCAACGCGACAGTTAGACGGCTCCAGACCGAGCACATGCTCTCCCGCCCCAGGCATTCGCCATTGGACAAGCAGCGGGAGCGTATCGGCCGACCAACTCAGGGAGACCTCCGTTGCCCTCGTTCCCCCGGCCGTCGGAAATTCCGGCTGAACGATGGTTGCCTTCGCCATGCCCTTCTCGTCAACCGCCTCGCGCCTAAGCGAGTGATAGAATACGGTCTCTTCAGCATCAGGGTTCGGCGCTTCCCAGGAAACGCTGCTTTCCAGCGCGGCTCCGCCCCCGTCGGCACGAACTTCGCGATCGGCTTCGGGAAGCCGGATTTCGGTCCGCTCCCCCAGCAGAGGAAACCCGAAATTAAAGTGGTACAGCATCATATGCTCTGCTGGTCGGAAACCGAAGTTCTCCACTCTGTCCCGGATAGCGATGCGATTGTCGCCCAGCCTGCCGGACAGCTCCCGCGTCAATCGCAGCTTGCTGCCGAAGATCGCCGTCTCCTCCACGATGCCGGAGACGCTCCATTCCAGATCGTCGCCGATCCACTCTTCACGGATGCACACCTTGCGTGCCGGTGTATGGTGCACTCTGCCGTGCAGGCCGTAGCTACCGGTTTCGTCCTGTGACGGGGAGCCGGCATGCGCCAAGCCGCAAGTCATTAACAAACCGCCCGATGCCGTACGCAGCCAGCCTGTTCCTTCCGGCTCATAGAACGCCGGATGCGCATTGCCGTTCGAAGCTTGCCAGGAAATCGGCGTTCCCCAGAGCTGTGCCAGCGAGATGTCCATTCCCTTGGAAGGGATAATCTCGAACGACAGCCCGGCTCCGGTCCGCACCTCGATTACTTCCGTGCCGGCTTCCTTGCCTTCTGTCAGCGTCAATCTCCGGACGCCGCCGATCTGCGCGACGCTGCCGACCCGAGCCTCGATTTCCCTTCTCGTCCACTGCTTGCCGTACAAGCGCATAACCGCTCCCCCTTCGTCAGTCCTCTATGACGATAGGCATTCTTTCGATTCGCGGATCGGTGAAAATATCGAATTCGTCCCGGCTCGTACTGGAAAATTCCGATACGATCGCCCCTTCCGAACCGCCCTGGAACCAATGCTTCGTATTCGGCGGAATCGTATATTGCTCTCCCGGCTTAAGCACGATTTCATGAAATACAGTGTAATAAGGCTCGCTTCCTGCGGGAACGACAGCTTGAAGAGCGGTCGTCGCTTCCCCCTCTACGTATAAGTACACATACCCCCAACGGCAGCGAAAGGTTTCCATTTTGCCCGGTTCGCCGTTGATCGGAGGATGAATATGCTCTGGACAAGTCTGTCTTGGAAATAGAACCAGATCCTTGGCGCAATAGCGATCCGTATTCACGTAAGTGATCAATTCAAGGCCCTGACTCTCCAGATCGCCAAGCCCAAATCCGGCTACCTCGATATTCTCGCGCTCTGCATCGGTCAGCACAATGCCTGCGTCCGCCAGCAGCTCCGCAGCCCTTTTCTGGGCTCTCTTCACTTCGCTTCGCAGTATGGACATTTGTTCAGCCTCCTTCTTATTTACCGACATCCGGGGCCCAGATTCCGTCGGCTGGCTCACGCGACCAGCCCGGCAATGACAGCCCCGTTTCCCGTTGCGGCCAACCGCCGGCAATTCTGATCTGCAGGTCGTTCCATGCCGGGATACCGCTCACCGCATCGGTCCGTTCTACATTATAAGCCCCCGTACCCACAGCCGCCAATAACGTCTTCTCCGCCGTCAGCCCTTTGAGCAGACCGGCCAGAAAACCGGCGATCGTACAGTCTCCGGCTCCCGTCGTTCCCACGACGTCCACCCGGAAGCAAGGCACGCACAGCTCGCGATTGTTCCAGCTTCCGTCCGGCGCGCACGCTCCTATGCCTGCCAGACGCTCGGCGCTCCCTGTCGTGCGCAGGTATAAGCCGTGCTCGCCCAGCTTGATCGCGACGATCGCTGCGCCCATATCCAGCAGCTCTTCCGATAGCTCGGACAGCAGCGAAGCGTCCGCGTAGCCAAGCAGCTCGTCCGAGCCCTGGCGCTCCGACAGCTCGCGATACCGCTGCGGCTTCAACATGTACAAAATCTCTTCAAAGCTCGGCAGAAATACGTCGACGTGAGGCAGCGCGCTTCGCAAAATCGACTTCCAATCCGACCGACCCGCGGGCGACTCCGGATCAGGCCGCGCCAGATCGAGAGAAACCGTCAGCCCCCTGGACTTCACCAAGGAGAGCAGTCGTACCAGTTCAGCTCCGCCGTCCTCGTACATCCGCTTCATCAGCGGCGGGTAACCGAAATGGAATAGTCTGGCCCCTTCCAGCTTCTCTGCCGTCACATCGTCCGCCGAGAACGTATCGTTCGCGCCGGTGCAGTGGAGAAAAATCCGATCGATCCCTGGAGGGCTAATCACGACGGAATACGAGCTGGTCTCTCCGGAAGCGACTATCATCCCTTTCGCGAGCCGTTCGTCGTGACTGCGAACGATAGACCGAATCGCTTCGCCGATCAGATCGTCTCCGACTTTCCCCATTAAGGTGACCGGCACACCGAGACGGTGCAGGGCAATACCCGTATTCGGCACGGCTCCGCCCGTAGATAGGGCAGCCGCGCCGACGTCGATCAGCTTGCCGGGAACGAGCAGTTCCCCTACGCCCTGACCGGGCGTCGAGGCACCGCGCATCGTCGGAATAATATCCAAACAAATATGGCCGGCGACGACAACCTCGCTTACCTCTGCGGAGTGCAGGCGTTCGCTCACGCCCCGTTCCCCCAATCGACGACCGCCGTACCGCCCGTCTTGTGCGAATCAAGAGCAGCGGTGAACAAGCGGTGGCTGCCTGCCGCCTCTTCCGGAAGAGCGCACGTGAACGGCTGCTGCATACCTTCCTTGCCGTGAACAATCTCGTCGCAGAACGCCGCCCACATTTGCAGAATCGAATCGGAGAAGCCGAATTCGAAGATTCCGCCGGTAATCGTGCCGTAGGCCGACTTGTAAGGCGCGTCCACGACGTGCCAAGCCTGCTGTCCGCCCGGCGTGTAAGGAAGGGACGCCACTTGCTTCGGATTTTTGGTCGTAAATTCGGCGGACATTTCCGTGCCCTGGATGCGAATAAACCACGTATTCGCATGTCCCGGCGCAATCCGTTTTGTCGACAGCACCATCGGAAACTGTTGATCGGCCGTCTTCACGTCGCAAGCAAGAATCGCATTGTCCCACGTTTCGCAAGGAGCCATGCCGCCCTTGCCGTCCGGGCGCTCTTCAACGATTTTGGAGAGCAGCGCGCGCACGCTGTTCGGCTTCCAGCCGAAGCGCATCGGTAGATGAAGCACGTGCAGGCCAAGGTCGCCCATGCAGCCGTATTCTCCGTTCGTAGCGATCCGGCGCTTCCAGTTGATCGCCTTCGTCGGATCCAGGTCGCTGGAATGCCAGAACCCGGCTTCGACCTCGATGATCCGTCCGAACTTGCCTTCCTTGACCCACTGAACGATCTGCTGCGCCCCCGGGAAAAACGGAAATTCCGACGAGCTGCGCACAACGACCTGAGGGTTTTCCCGGATGGCCGCCATAATCGCTTCATTTGCCTGTTGGTCGATGCCGAACGGCTTCTCTCCAAGCAAATGCTTGCCCGCCCGGATAATATCGATATAGATCTGTTCATGGAGATTATGCGGTACCGCGCAGTAGATGGCCTCGACGCCAGGATCTGCGAGCAACTCCTTGTAGTCTGTATACGCGCGCTCCACGCTTGGCACATTTTCCTCGAACCATTGCGTCGCCGCCGGATTGGCGTCGCACACCGCGACGATGCGCGGCTCGAAATCGACGCCGGTCAGATGGCACCAGCGCGCGGCCGCGCTGGCGAACTCCTTGCCCATCAGTCCGCAGCCGATCACTCCGAAGGATACGATTGTTTTCGCCATTATTGCTGCGCTCCCTTCAGAATCGCTAGTGCCTGTTCGGCCCCCGCGCCCTCGTGAACGATGCTCATCAGCGCCGAAGTCATCGCGCCCGGCGTCGGATGCTGCACGACGTTCCGTCCGTATACGATGCCAGCCGCTCCCTGGTTCATGAGCTCGACCGTCCGGTTCACGATCTCCTCGTCGCTTGCGCGTCCTCCGCCGCGAACGAGCACCGGAATGCCGGACGCCACTTCAATGACGCGGTGATACTCGGTCACGTCGTCGCTAGGATCGGCCTTGATAATGTCCGCTCCCAGTTCGACCGCTTGACGAACGAGAGGCATAATTTTACGAATGTCGCCGTCGACCATATAGCCGCCCTTCTCTTCGTTCGGCAGCATGACCAGCGGCTCGACCATTAGAGGCATGCCGTATTTATCGCTTTCCGTCTTAAGCAGAGAAACGTTGCGCACGCATTGGTGATGCAGCTCCGGCTGGTTCGGCAGCAGCAGCAGGTTGACGCATACCGCGACCGCATCCAATTGCACCGCCTGCTCGATCGCGCGGTCGACCAGTTCGCTGAACAGATGGCGCGGCAGCACGCTGCCGTAGATGTTGGCGGCGTCCGTACGCAGTACAAGGCCAGGCTTCTTCTTGCCCGGGATCTGCTGCAGCAATCTCGCCTGCCCGGTGCTGAGCTGAATGCAGTCCGGTCCGGCCTGAACGACCGTCTCGATGGCGCTCTTCATATTTTCAATGCCGGCAAGGAAGGAATATTCATTAAAAAAGCCGTGGTCAATCGCAACGTCGAAGCACTTGCCTTGCTCGCTGAACATCCGGTTAAGTCTTGGTTTGTACGCCATTTTGTTAGCTCCCTTGTTCGTTGTATGTTTGTTTATAACATAATACTAAAACAAACGAACATTATTGTCGAGCAATACTTAATCAATTAAGGGAATTAAAAAATCGGCCCGCTCGGCAATAAACCGAATGCGGACCTGACTTCTTGAACGTTGCGATTGAATTAAAACTCCAATTCATGAATCGTGCCGATCGGACTGCACAGCAGCTCGCAGCCGTCCTCGCGGATGACCGCGCCCTTCTCCCAGCGGATGCCGAACGTGTCGGTCATGACGAACGTGTCGATCTGGAACGTCATGTTCGGTTGCAACAGGTAGTTGGACGACGTCTCCATCCACGGCGCTTCGACCTCGATCATGCCCGTGCCGTGGCACGGGCCGTACAGATAGTTTTTCTCGTAGCCGTGATCCTTGAAGAACTGATAGAATCCCTTTGCCACGTCGCTCGCGAGAACGCCCGCCTTTAAGTTCGCCTGCGTCCACTCGTGCGCCTTCAGCCCGAACTCGATGACCGCCCGGCGCTCCGGCGTCAGCTTGCCGAGGCTGATCGGCAAGCCGATCGCCGGCGAGTAGCCGTCCACTTTGGCCGACAGGTTAAGCTGCACGATGTCGCCTTTCCCGATGACGCGGTGCGACGAGCGGGAGATCGCGTGGCGAGTCGACTTCTCGCTGAAAATGTACATCGGCAGCCCTTCGTACTCCGCGCCGTTCTCGTAAATAACGCGCTGAGCGACGCCGACCATCTGCGTTTCCGTCACGCCGGGGCGGATCGTGCGAATCACTTCTTCCGTCGCGAGCTCCGTGATCCGGAACCCTTCGCGCATGCACGCGATCTCGTTCTCCGACTTGATGCTGCGCAGCGCGACCATGATTTCGTCCGCGCCGACGATGTCCGCTTCCGGAAAGTTGTTCTTCAGCCCTTCCATCATAACGACGGTCGTATCGAGCAGGCTGGCGACGCCGATGCGCAGCTTCGATCCGGTCAGGCCGAGCGCCTTGAACACATCTCTGTACGTATCCGGCCGAAGCTCGGGATAGCTCGGATTCGCGGATTCGCGATATTCCATCAGCGTAAATTGCTTGTCGATCTTGCCGAAGTCGCTCGCGTACACCGAGCTTTCCGGTCCGACCATGAGCGCCGCGTCTCCCGCCGCCGTGATCGCGACGCCGGCGCGTTCGAACAGCGGCCAGAACCCGCTGAAGTAACGCACGTTCGCGTAGTCCGCTTCGTTCGAGTTGACGACGAGGACGTCCAGTCCTTTATCTGCTACGAGCTTGGCCGCTCGCTGAATTCTTTCTTTGTATTCATGGTCCGGTATTTTTACGTGGTTTGTCATGAGTCTCTATCCCCTATTCGTAGATTACGGTGCCTCTAGTGCCCCGCTTATTTTCCCGCACTTTGTTTGCTCCAGAGTCCCGCAAAATCGTCCGCCCGATGGAACGTCGAGCCCATATCTTTTAATCTATCAATCAAGATCGAGAACTCGCTCATTGCCTTCTCTCCGCACCCGAGTGTCAGGAACCGGTCCGGCGTCACCGTCGCTTCGCCGTAGTGGTAGCTCTCCTGGATCGGAATGAACTCCCACGGATGGAAGTAGAAGCAGAGGACGACGGGTAGGTTGCGCGCTTGCAAAAACTTCACGAACCCGTCGATGCGCTTCATCAGCTCGTCCGCGCTCTTCGTCCGAAACAACGGCCACTGGTCGCGGTCCCTTTCCAACCCCAGATCGTTGCTCTTCATCACCATGTCGGCGAAGTTCGGAATCTCGACGATGTTCATGTCGCCTTCCTTCGTCCAATCGCTTCTGCTCGGATGATACGGCACGAAACGCTCCCGGTAAAAATACATCGGGTAGGACGCGTCCGACACGTAGTTCAGCCGTTCCAGCGAGTTCAGAAGCGCTGTCGAACCCCATAGGCGAGGCGCGCGGAACGAAACCGGCTGATGCCCGAGCACCTGCTGCACCCATTCCGTCGCTTTCTCGATGCGCAGCGGCACTTCCTCCGGCAGCAGCGGCACGACGCCCGGGATCGGGAACAACTCGTCGCCGACCGTCTCGTGGAACAGCGAGTGGCAGCCGACCTCGTTGCCGCTCAGCTTGACGAGCTCGACGCTCTCCAAATTTCGGCGAGCCGCATCCCCCGTATAATAGAAGGTTCCTTTAATGCCTTTCTTGTCGAAAAGCTCGACGAGCGGGCCGGTCGCGTTCTTGACGCCGTCGTAATACGGCGTGAAGCTGCCGACGTCCGTCTCCATGTCGAAACCAAAAATTACGTGCACGTTATCTTTCATCGTTGTCCCAGCTCCATTTCTATTCGCTAAATCCCATCGTCGTATAAAAAGCCATGTTGTCTTGCCGCGTATCGAGCCGTCCGTACTGCACGACGACCGGAGTGTCGCTCTCGACCTTCAGCGCGTACTGTTCCTCTCGCGGAACGACGTATCCGTTCATATCATCCGGGTTGTCGAGCCGCAGACAGCGTACTCTCTCCCCCTCGACCTTCACCTCGATCTCCCGGACCGGTTCGCGATCTGTAAAATACAACGTAAACCTCACGTTTGCCTCGTCGTTCCCCAAGTTCAGCACAATGACTGATTCATGCCCCTTCAGCAGGGAATCCCCCGCCGGCGGCAGTTCACAATCGGGAAAAATCCACTGCATGTTGCCCTGCGCTTTGCCCTGACCCTTTCCCATTTCGTCCTCTCCCTTCAAAGTTGTCTAAGACTCGATTCCCGCAAAACCACAGTCGGCTCCAGCACGATTTTCTCGAATCGTTTTACTTCCTTGTTCCGCTCTCTTCTCATGATGAGATCCGCGGCTATCGCTCCGATCTCGAACGCGGGCTGAACGACCGAAGTGATTCCCGGCCTCAACAGGCCCGTCTCGTCGCTCGCGTCGAAGCAAGCAACCGCGATGTCGCCGGGAATGGTCAGCCCTTTCTCGTAGATCGCCTGGATCGCGCCATAGAGCAGAAAGTCGCTTGCGGCGAACACCGCCGTCGGACATACTTCCCGCTCCAACCACTCCCGCATGATCCGGTAGCCGCTCTCGCGCTTAAATTCACCGACGCCGATCCATTCGTCCTCCAATGCGATGCCGGAATCCGCCAGTCCCTCCCGAAAGCCCCGCGTTCGCTCGGCAGCCGTCGATTGATGCAGCGGTCCCGTTAGCATCGCGATTTGGCGATGACCTTGGTCCGCCAGATGCTGGGCGATAGCCCGGCTCGCTTTGACATTGTCGATGGCCACCAGATTATAGTTGTCCGCCATGCTTGGCAGGTTGTCGATGAAGACGACCGGAATGCCGGCATCGAGATATGGCTGAAACAGCCTTGCATCCGCGCCGACGGTAGCGATGACCAGCCCGCCGACCTGGTTTTGCAGCAGCAGCCGAACGTAGTCCTCTTCTCTACCGACATCCTCGTCCGTATTGCACACGAACACGCTGTATTCGTTCTCGCTGGCTACCTTCTCCACGCCCTTGATCACCTTGGAGCAGAAGCCGTTGGAGATGTCCGCCAGCACGACGCCAAGCGTGCGGGCGCTGCGGCGCTTCAGGCTGCGAGCGATCTCGTTCGGACGATATCCCGTCCGCTCGATAGCCGCCAAAACTCTCTCCCGCGTCTTGGCCCCGACACGCCCGGTTCCGTTCACCGTTCGGGACACCGTGGACACCGACACGTTTAATAGCTTGGCGAGATCCTTCAATTGAACGGCTCCCCGTTCCTGGTCCTCCATTGCAGGGACAACGTTTGCTCTTGGCTCTCGCTGCATCTTTCCCCTCCTTTCCGGCTTCCGGTACAACGTTTGCTCAATTTACGACATCCGTTAGCGCAAGCGATTTGCGATATTGCGCGAACTCGCTGTCCAACACGCTTCGCACTTGAGCGATCTTCCACCGCAAATGATCGGCGTCCGTCATATATTCCATGCTCGGCTCCCAGCCAAGCCGGGAATCGGCTTCCACGAGCGGAATTGTCGCTTCTGCGTTGGCGATTTCCCTGAAGGCCAACTCCTCCATTTGCTCCAGCAAAGCCGTCGCTTTGTCGGTATCCCCTTCGCTCAGAAGTTGCCTTTTCAGCTTCCACCACTCTTTGACATGGATCGTCGTACGAATGGACCGCGCAATAAACTGCCCAACGCCGAGCATAAACGTGCCATCGACCCTTTTGTTCTCCGGCGTCAACGCCAGCGCCCTCTCCAGAAATCCGTTGCCTTCCTCCATCCGGTCCAGCATACGGCCCAGACTGCGCAGCTCCACGTCGATCCGGGATACGCCAAGCGATTGCCGCGGATCTTCCAACGGTTCATAGTCCGTTAATACGATTTCATTCCCGAACATCGCATGCTTTGCTGCCGGCATTTGTACCGCCTTGCCAAACATGGGCTTGCGAAACACAAGCGGATAAGACGGCCCGACGCGGAACGGACCGTACTGGTCTTCGTTCGTCGGAACATAATGCCGAATCGCTTCGCTCCACGCGCTCCACGCTTCCTGCGCCAGAGGCGCCGCTTCCTCGCCGAAGTCACGTTTGGCGATCATCGCCAACGCTTCCTCATAAGTCGGGCTCGGACGCCAATACGCCCATTTGGTCAACTCGCTCACGAACGAAGGCCACCAGCCGTAATGATGCGATTCCATCAGGCCGCTCAGTCCCCAGTCCTCGCGGGCTTTCAACAGCGCCGAATGCCTGCGATTCCATTGGCCTGGGAACGGCTCGTAAGGAATGACGCCGAAATCCCAAGTGAGTCCGCCGGTATTGCTCATGGCGTGCAGCTTAATGCCGCGTTCGCGGGCGACTTCCGCTTCGCTGCGGAAATACTCGCCCGGCCCGACGTTCGACAGCGTGTAATCGACGCACACATGCGTTACATGCTCGTTAAGGATTTGCTCGAACATTTCGAATGTCACTTGCAGCGTAATATTTTCCGGAAGCGCGCGAATGAGCTTGAGGCGGTCTTCCTTCGGCGCATACCCCCAGTTGTACGTCCAGAACACGATGTCCGCATCCGGGTTATGGGCGCGAATCGTACCCGACAGCAGACGAAGCCACTGCGGGAAGTCGTGACACGGCCACCAGCCCGGGCTGGGCTTCGTTTGCGGCTGGTCGGCCGGCCACTCGAGCCGCAGCTTCCCCGTCGTCTTCAAATCCTTGCTCGGGAATTCGCAAGATTCTCCTACCAGAATAACGCCCTTGAAACGAGGGCAAGCCCGAAACACCTTACCGTAAGTACTCTCGTAATAAGCCTGGGCATCCGGGTCGTCCGGATGAAGTCTGCTCGTTAAATAGCTGTACACATAAACATCCAACCCATACAGCTCGGCGCGGTCAACCAGGTAGTTGAAATCCTGATAGCCTTCCGGAGTTTCGTCGACATCCTTCACGAACACCATGATCGCGTCGATGCCCGCATGGGCCATCGCGTTCAGATGAGCATCCGGATAGCGGTCCAACCCCCAGCCGGAATGCGCCATGCGCGGCGAGAACAGCGGCTCTCGGGTAACGTCCATGACTTCTAATACCGGGGCTTCGCGTAAATTCATTTTGTCTTCGAGAAAATAGCTCCCCTGCGCTGCTCCTCTGTCGTCGAACCCGCATACAACGATACGGTCCGCATCTACAACAATCCGATAGCTTCTCGATTTCTCAAGCGCTCCGCCCAGCGCGGGCAGTTGTTCCTTCGTCGCCAGTACAAGGACACGATCTCCGCCAGCCGCTGCTTCCGCGATATTCCCCGTCCGGGTCAAGCGAACGGAGACGTTCATGCTCGTAAACAGGTAGTCCTGCAAATCTTTGGCCGCGTTCATTAGCAGCGGCCCGGCCGCCTCATCCATGACGATGCGCCAGTCCTCCGAAATCTCCGGTTCGCCCGCAACGGCACGGACAACCGGATTGCGGCGATTCGGCTTGTGAACGACTTCGAGCCGTTTGCGAAAATCGTAATTGCGCTCCATCTCTCCCGCTCCTTTGACGCTTGCTCCTCTAACGCAGCTTCACCTTCAAGCTACAAACATTTCCCGATTCGGTATATAGACGATATGGCGCAACATAGACGAAAGGTGGAGAAAACCGCGTTAACGTGCAATAGACAATTTATCGCCGATAGACGTTTTTCCCCAGCGCCGCTCCTCTTAACGCTTAATGCTCCACGACAACCATCGTGTATCCGACGACTTCAGGCAGCGGGATGCGAATATAACCGTCGACCACTTCGTAAGGGAGAGGTTGTTTCGTTGGCGCGACGTACACAGCCTTTGGGCTCTCGCCTCGAATGCTCACGACTCCGCCATGCAGAGTGGCATGCTCCTCGATGACGTTATATTTGTTGCGCATTTCCGGATAAGTGACCTTGACGTGAATCATTTGCATCTGATCCTTGGCCGTCACCGTTACGCGCGCTGTCGATGGAATATGCTCAACCTTGAGGACCGGATCCGGCAGCAGCTGCTCAAGACAATGTTTCAGCATATATTTGTGCTCCGGCATCGCATATTCGCCGTATCCGGCGAAGAGCTGGAAGCAAATCTGGAACACATTCCCCGAACGCAGTACAGCCGGCCATCCCGCGTATTTTTCCGGCGGTGTATAGAAGGTGCCGTGAAAGCCGTCCCATTTGCGGTTAAAATACGGCTGATAGTAATCGGCAACCGTATGCGAGCCCGGTTTTCCGCTCATCTGAATGCCCTGGTTATATATCGCGCACAAGCGGTGCGGAAGGAGCTGCCGGTCGCCCTCCAGCATTTTGAAGTACGAGGCATTCCACGGATCGGGACCGTCGTAGCTCATGTTCCAGTCGTTCATGGCAAACGTCGTTTTCTCCGGATTGAGACCGGAGCTGCCGGTGCTAATAATGCCGCCGCCTTTGGCCAGGTGCGCTTCCAGCTTCTCCCGAAGCAGATTCGTGACCGGTATGACGTCAGGCAGAATAATCACTTTATACTTGGAGATATCCGCTCGCTCGTCCATAATGTCGAAAGAATATTTCAGCTCTCCGAGCATTCTCGCCGCCGCGTTCAAGATCGCCTGACCTTGCGGAAACGCCACATTGTTCGCGCCCATATCGCAGCCTTCCGGCATAATGATGGCGATGTCCGTCACTGCGCGGGCATTGTCCGTCCAAGGTTCATAGCGCTCGATATCGGCGTATACCTCCCCGACCATCCGGTATACATCCGGCTCCAAACCGTCGCGGGGATGCATATGGTCGCCAACCGATGTCGTAATGCCGTTGCTGATTGCATCCCAGCAGTCGTACTCAAGCGAGGCTTTGCTTTTTAATCCGCCGAAATCTCCCCAGCTGGCATGGAACCGACCGGTCATATACACGACTTGCTTGCCGAGGTTGCGCGCATAGGCCGCCTGGGCGGCAAAGTAATCGTAGCTCCACGCGCCCGGCAAGCATTCGATTTCGATGTGAGTGCCCAGTCCGTCGCAGTTGATGTGACCAAGTCCGTTCGGAAAGAAGAAGATGTCATCCCCGATCGCTTTCTTCACGTCCCAGAAAAAATCGATGGCCGTCTGTTTCATGAAGGCAGCAGCGTCCTGGTCATTCAACGGATCCATGCCCCGCTCCAGCATGCTCTCGTTGCACTCGTTCCCATAGCAAGGGTTGATCAAGATGCAATCCAGAAAAATGCCGTCCACGGGATACAGATCAACGACTTCCTTGATCAAACTCAGCAAATAGTCGCGATACCCCGAGTTTAAGCACATGAGCCGGAAAAAGTTCGCCGTCCGATCTCCTTCAATGATTTGACCTTCCTTATTGACCAGACACCATTCACGATGCTTTCGGGCCATCTCGTGATCCAGGCCGACATTAAAATAAGCAACAACGCCGATGCCCAGCTTGTGGCATTCTTCGACCATCTGTCCGAGCATATCGAATTTCATATGCGGGTGCGGCAAACCGATCTTCGTCGGGTAGTAGGCAAAACCGATGTTGCACTTCGCAAACACATTAATAAAATCTACCTTGGCGTCTTTCAACGTCCTTGCGAATTCCTTCGCGTCAAAATTAGCGCCAAAATCGGGGATATCGGGCAAAGTATGAAAATCCAGATGAACAGCCCGTTTTATCAATCTCATGATCGTGCCTCCAGTCCATGTTGAACACCTGTTGCCTAGCAACTTTAATATCAATTAAATCTATGTCTCACAAGCAGAGTTGCTTGAGAGGATCGATGTATAAAGAAGGGGGTGTACCTCCCGGAGACCTATGATTGATCCACAACGTTTCCAATTTACTGGATATTCAACTTTTACGACGGATTTAATTGCAACACTTGAATTTACTCAGGGAAGTTAGTCGGAAAATCGTACAACGTAGCTCGAATCAGGCTTAAACGGCGGACGTTTGTTCGAAAAATCGTACAAAGCCCCTCTGCTCAGACTCAAACGACGAACCTTTGTAGGAAAAACCGTATAAATCAACCAAGATCAGGGATTGTATGCCACTAAAGCGTCTTCGATAATTATACGAACAACTCCTGGAAATTATCTGGAATTGTTGTGGGTCATGATTAGCCCGGAGACTGCCTCATACGCCCCTGAAATGACCTTGTAACGGGTTTACCTATTCCCATTTCAGGAGCGTATAGCATCGGAGGGAGGTACATCCCCCTTTTACCTTGTTCATCGATCAGCACTCAGAGCAACTTGGTTGGCTTAGGGGATAGCCCCGTTGTCGACTCATCGTCTCTACCGATCAGTCTGACAGCTTATACAAAGAGACATCGTCAATGTACAGCTTCTCGCCTAACCAAAACCCGGAATGGTTGATTTTCAGGATCAAGCTGTCAGGCACTTCACCGTTATAATCCGGTTCAACGTCGAACGTATACTCGAACTGCACCCATCTACCCGGCAGCCATGCTACGGGCCTTTCGACCGATGCGATACTGTCGAGGCTGCCGTTTCCATTGCCGATCGTCGCCATCAATTGAATGTTGCCTGAAACGCTGACGTTCATCGGCACGAAGTAATTCAATACGGCTTTGTATTTGCCAGGCGTAATCGATATCACTTTGAAAGGACTGCTATTAGCATTCGTCACGCTCGTCTCCAGGCTGAAACCGCCCGTGCGCTTGAATGCGCTGGTCCGCAATACCGTCGAATTCTGGTCCGTGTAGTACGAATACCATTCGGATGCAAGCCATGGCTCGGAGACCAGGCCTTCTTCGATGGACGGATTCGTGACCGAATTATTCCCCTCGACGAGATGTACGGGTCTGAAATCTTTTGCCGTCCAAGGCGCCCCGCCTCTCCAGCCCAGATATACGGATTGACCGTGGTAATTTCGGAAGAAAAATCCCATCAGCGTCTTTGTTGTGCTTGGACTGACCCCGATGCTGCTGAACGGAATCACCTGAATGACATTCCAACGATCGGTTCCGATCTGCGCGCTTGCTTGCCAATTGTTATCTACGCCTGGCACCGGGCCGGCCGAACTTGAGTTGTAAATGAATTTGACGGCCTTGGGATTGGTGAAGTATCCGGTATACCCTCCGGCCACGTCGCCTGTCACATACGTTTCAACCGAGTCGTCCGCTACTCGCCACCATCCGCCGGGCGCATCGTCGTTCATGATGATACCGGACATATTCGGATCAAAGTTCTCATAGCCGACATACAAATTGTCGGTATCCCACAACAGATACATCCTCGTCTCTGCCGGCGGGGCTTCCGTGGATGTCATATTTAGAAACTCGGTAACCGGCACGGCATCCGTCCAAGGCCCCTGGCTGAAATCAAGCGAGGACAGAATCGTCGCCTTGCTTGCCGTCGTCTTGACCGCGGTCGCCGAATACTCATGAATGCTGTCGATATACGCTTGCACTCGCTGGAACTCCGCAAGGAATTCACTGTCAGGGTCCGTAATCGTGTTCGCATAGCTTTGAAGCGCGGCAATCCATTCTGTCTGTATCCCATCCCACTTGCCGCTATATTGGGCATATGTCGTCAGATTAAGAATCGGATCTCCTTTGAACTGCTCCGTAAGCACCTGACGTTTCATCGCCATATCGAAGCTTTGTTTCACATCTGCCAGCATCGCCAAAGCATCCTGTTTGTTCGTTGGCGCATCGACAGCCCCGCGCGGATAACTGAGTGCCGATGCTTCGAACAGCTCGAAGGCGCGCAGGAGCTTCTCGGCGCGAATTTTTTGCTTGCTTGTCGCTGCGTTGGCAACCGTCAGCTCCAGCAGGCTGCGACTCTCCGTCAAGTCAGCCTTCGTTACCGCGGATAAATAGCTGTGGTCCTGCAAAGGAAGGAAGTTTGCCCTGTCGGCCTTGTTCTTCCAATCAAGATACCAGTCGGTATTCAATACGCGTACGGTCCAGAAGTTCTCCCAGAGATCAAAGTACTGCTCCAAATAGGATGCCGCATCCTCGCCGACCGTTCGCTCATACCATTCGTAAAGCAGAAGGTCGACATCTTGATCGGGATCCCATTGAAGCTTGGCCGACAGCCACGGCTTCGGTCCTTCGCCGAAATTCGGATAGAGCTCCGCCACATGCGCGACTACATTGTGTTCCTTGGCATACTCGTAGTTGTCTGCCATTTGATTCATATACACGCGCGGCAGATTGTACGGCGTTCCGAACAAATATTCATAAAATCCTAAATTGTCCGCTTTCAATTGCCATTGCTCGGTAATATCGTTGCCGATTGCCGCCATATCCGGGTCGATCCAGGTCAAGCGATCATCCGTAATATAAGGAATGACGTGGGAATTGAGCTTAACTGTCGAAGGCGGATCGTATACGTTCCAATAGGCCAGCAATCCGAATTTTTTATCAGGATAATCTTCCAGCACGCCTTCCACGACTTGGTTAACCCAGGCATAGTACACATCGGACATGTCTACGACGCCAATAGAGTTAATCTTGCCATTCGCAAGCGCCACGTCGGCCGCACAATAGTTATCGCTGTCATTGATCCCTAGCGAGAAAGACTTTTCGTTCGGGAAGTTATGGAAGTAGTCCTTGATCCGCCAAATGGCCGCAGCGGCAGTGTCATCGTTAAGGCATGGCTGCCATGCGTACGGATGCGAAGGCACGACGCCTCCCGGATAGTACTCGGGATGGGTTGCAAACACTTGCGGGTCGAACAGCACATTCAAATAATGATGGAACTTGATTGCGTCGTGCATGCGATTACGCTCGGCCCAATCCGCGGTCGTCTGTAAGGTGTACCAGGCTTCCGTGCCGAAGAAATGGCGGGATATCGCAGCGGGTTCATCGATGACCAACGTAAACGCAACAACCACATCGTCCTGCTGCGGCACGTCTTCTCCATCGGGTCCCGGCATTAGCCAGCGTACGCCGACATAACGTTCAAGGAACTCATAAACGCCGAACTCCGTTCCCGATCCTGTCGGTCCGCTAATCGAAAGGTCTTTCCCGTAAGGCATAATGACAAATCCGTCATCGTTCAGGTTTTCCATTTTGACGGCGACGGCGGCTTCTGCCCCAGGTACGCTCTTGCCGATATAAATGCGGACGTCATCGTCGTACGTATTTCCCGAAGCGGTCAGCTGTGCCGTAGTCATAATCGGCAAAACCGCGCCCGTAGATTTCTGAACATATTCGGCTAACGTATTGGCGAAAGAGCTTAAGCTTGCATCGTCAACGACGATTACCGCCTGCGCCTGCCCGTTCGCCACAACGCTCAAATCCGCTCCGGGTTCGATCGTGACGTCAATGACGGAAGTTGCGCCGATAGTCACGTTAAATGCGCTCGAAATGCCGTCGGAATAATGATCCTTCGATACGATGATTTTGTAGGTGCCTATGGGCACATTGCTAAAGGCGAAAGCCCCGCTTGGATCCGATTCGGCGGTCTTCGTTACAGGGCCGACCAGCGTGACTTCGGCGCCTTCGATACCGATAGGGTCGGGACCGAACACATGCCCGCTTACTGTGCCGTATTCCTGTGTCGGCTCCGGTGAGGTTGCCGGCCCGGGCGTACCAGGCGCACCGGATGAACCCGTCATCCCCGTCGTCGATCCGACACTGGCTCCTGCGCCTTCCTTCTTCAATGGCTGTCTTGCGAATGTCGATGATTTGGCGCCTTCATGAAGGACTGCAAGTTTTATTGTTCCTTGACCGAGCGCTTGTGTAACGGCCTCCAAAACTAGCGATTCGATTACAGCTTCATCAGCCAAGCTTAGGATTGCCGGCGTCAATATCGTCAGCGAGGCGACAGTCGTCGACCCTTCCAGCAGAACGCGAACGTTGCCGCTCCTTTTGTCGACGATAACGGTCGCAAGCGTCGAGTTCAGGAAATGGATGCTATTCGAGCCGCCGCCGTTCACTGTCGTCTTGCCGATCACCGTAACATTGTTCAAGGTTACATCGCCCTCGCCGATCCCTGCGGCGAGCAGCAAATCCCCCTCGATTTTCATATTGCGCAGCGTGACTCCGGGAACGTTGACGATAACGTCTTTTTTGACCGTTTGCACATTGTCGTCGGGGCCATAGACGCCGGCTTGGTCGTAAGTCATCCGCTGTCCGCCAAGCGACACGATGCTGCGATCCAGCACAACGACCGCTTCGGCGCGCGTCATGGAAGCTTCCGGCCGGAAGCTTCGTTTGCCGTCCCCGATCATAATCTGCCCGGCAGCAACGGCTCCGACGGCAGCTTTGGCCCATTTCGCGATTCGCTCGGCATCGCTGAAGGTATTCGCGGTATCGCTGTCATCGGCCAGCTTCAGCAAACGGCTCAGCATGACCGCGGCTTCTTGCCGGCTGATCTGTCGGTTCGCTCCGATCGTGCCATCGGCATTGCCTTGGACGTATCCGGCTTTAACCGCTATGGCAACCTCCTTATAAGCCCAATCGGACGAACGCAAATCCGTGAAGCGGATCGGCGCCTCCTCCGTGAAACCTAAAGCCCGGTTCGTCAGCGCGATCAACTCGCCTCTTGTAATCGGCTGATTCGGCTTCAGACTCCCGTCGGAGTAACCTTTAATAAGTTCCATGCTTTGCCATTCGAGCAGCTGTTTTTCCGCCCAATGACCGCTTATATCCGAAATTGCAGCCTGTAACGAAGGAGATACAGCATCATTGCCCGGAGTAGCGTTCCCCTCGCCGGCAGCAGCTCCGAACGCATTGCCATAGCCCAATCCGATTAAACTTGCGATCAAGAGAACTATCGTACATGCCCGACCGAATGATTTTATTGTCATCATCCATGCCTCCTCTTCAGGATCACTGAATCATGCAACCGGTTTACTGCGCATTCGAAAGAAGGGATAAGACGCTAAATCTCCTTATCCCCTACTCCGAGCTTCCCCTGATACTTCTCTATTTCTTAACGCGAGCGATCGATTGCGGCCACATCTCATCCCAATAGGCTTTGGACTTGTCGAGTCCCATCTTGTAAAGCTCGTCGATGACGTTCTTCTTCTGCGTCTCGTAATCCGCTTCGGATTTGGCCAGAATGACTTTCGGCATCGCTTTCCACATATAATCTTTAATCGAATCGTCGATCCGCTTAATATCATCCGGCGGCGTACCTAAAGCCACACTGCCCGACGTATCGAACACCATCAAGTCGACTTTGCCTTGCGCTGCCATTTTCTCGATGGCATCTCCCGGATAATCGCCGCCGTAATGCTTGGCATAATCCAACTGATATTCTTTCCACTCAATACTCTTAATGAGAGATTCAGAGTTTAAATCAAATGCCACTCCCTCGTCGGAATTGACGGTATAATCGCTTAAACCGTAAATATACGCATACTTTGTAACGCCGATTTTTTCCGCCTCTTCGATATTTTCGCGAGCTTTGATGAAGCTTTCCAGAAATACCGGTTTATTGTCTACCTTATCCCACTGCTTCCCTTGGATGCCTCTGGTTAGTAAGTTCATCCCCTCATTGCTGTAAAGATAATTCAATACCTCCATTGCTTTCTCCGGGTTTTTGGAGTTTTTGGCAATCGCGAACGCTCTGCCGGCCTTCCCGATGACCGATACGTTTGTTTTGTAAATAGAGTGATTCTCCATCGGAATCGTGACAAATCCGGCATCAGGTATAGTCGCGAGCGCTTCGTTCGCGCCTGCTTGCCACCAAGCTCCAATCCCCGATAGTACTTGCAGATTCGTCTGCTTGTTCTGGTATTGGTCCAAATTCTGAATAAACGATTCCGGATCCAGCAGCCCCATCTGATTCGCCTTGAAGAAAAACTTCATGCTATCCCAGAAAGCGCCGTCCTCTTGAGCCAGGAAGTTATAGAAGTTGCTATCGGCATCAATCATGTAGTTGCCCGGACCATCCATGTAACCTTGAGAGAGAGCCATTTGAACGTAGAACGGATATAAGCCCCAACCCGCTTTTTCTACGAATGAAGACAAGCCGTATACTTTTTTACCGTCTGCCGTCGTTGGATGCTTCTCCTGCATCGCTTTCAATACATCGAGAAAATCGTCAGGGCTTGTAATCGGTGGGAAGCCTAGCTCTTTGTAATAATCCCACCTCGTCAGATAACCGGCGCCGTAATCGGTGAAAGGCACCTTGGCAACCATTTCCTTCGTTGCGCCTACCTGCATCGGAAGCAGGTACAGCTTTCCGGTGTCAGCGCTTACGTACTTACGATAATAATCCAGCGCTTCCGTATTTTTTGCGATATCCGGTCCCTTGCTCTGAACCAGATCGTCAAGCGGAAGAATGAGATCGCCTTCAATCAATTGCTTGTAATCTTCTTCGAAGGAGAAAATAATGTCCGGCAGTTCGCGGCTCGCCATCATCAGCTTGAATCTGTCCGCATTCTGATTAATAAACTCGATTTCGACGCCCAACCGCTTCTCCAACTCTTGCATGACTTCGTCTGTCTGACGCCCCTCGTTCTTCAAAGGAACATTCCCGTAATAAAAAGTAAGCTTCACAGGTTCTGTGTTCTGGCTTGCTTCCGGCGTCCCTTGTGATGCGCTGCTCCCGGCGGAGGCGCTTGGCGATGCATTGTTGCCCCCCTTGTTGCCGTTACTGCCGCTGCATCCTGCAACTACGAGTACCATGATCAAGGAAACGAATAGCCATGTTGCTTTTTTTCTGATCATTCCTAATCCTCCCATAGTGACGTAATCATCTATATTGAAAGCCTGTCTGCGGTGAGCAGCCAAGACCGTTCAATCGTTGCATTAGCCTTTTACGGCCCCTAACATAATTCCTTTGACAAAATAACGCTGCATGAACGGGTAAACGAACAGAATCGGCAACGTGACAATCATCGTCATCGTCATCTTGATCGACTCCGGCGTAAGTTTGTGCGCGGCGCTCTTATCCAGGAGGTCCGACGGATTCATATTCGCCATCGCGGCCGCGGAGTTCAAGTAGTTATACAGCATGACTTGCAACGTCTGCAGACTTGGCTTCGAGACGAGAAAGTAATTGTCTTGCCAGGCGTTCCACTGCCCTACAGCGGCAAAGACGACGATCGTGGCGATAATCGGCAGCGAGAGCGGCACGATAATTTTGTTAAAAACCGTCCAATAGCCTGCGCCGTCCATCATCGCCGACTCTTCCAAAGCCGCCGGCAATTGTTCGATATACGTCTTGATCAGGACAATATAGAAACCGCTGATCGCCGATGGCAGCACATACAGCAGGAAGTTGTTGTCGAGATGCATGAATCTCATCGTCAAGTACCACGGAATGAGACCGGCGTTGAAATAAAGCGTAATGACAACAAACCGATAAATGAATTTGCGGAAGTACAATTCCTGCTTGGTTACGATATAGGAGAAAAAAGTACAGCACGCTACCGTTATGATCGTTCCGATGACCGTACGAAAAATCGAGATGACTGCCGTCGAATATAACGCCGGCGTTTGCAGCAATTTCTCGTAATTGACGAAATTGAGCCCTTTGGGCAGCAGCAGCAGTCCGCCTGCCGCTTTCACGGGATCGCTGATCGTATAGATCAATATATAATAGAAAGGATAGGTGCAGGCAAATGCAACGATCAGGAAAAATG
This sequence comes from Cohnella sp. LGH, assembly GCF_017671885.1. Lineage (NCBI taxonomy): Bacteria > Bacillati > Bacillota > Bacilli > Caryophanales > Paenibacillaceae > Cohnella > Cohnella sp. LGH. Next base: position 6,397,197 of record NZ_CP072117.1, on the reverse strand, counting down.
CGAGATTGCAGCTATGAAATAAAGTTTCCATGAAGTTTGTACGTTTCGTATTCAAGCGGGCACCTCCTTACAGCGCAATTAGATGATCGATTGGCCGCGGATTTTCTTGGCCAACTGATTTACGGCAAACAAGAGCACGATACTGATTAACGTTTTCCACATGCCCACTGCGGTGGCGAACGGATAATCGTTGCCATGGAAGGCTACGCGATAGATGTAGTAATCGAGCACCTCTAACTTGTCTGCAACGAGCGGATTATAAAAGACGAAAAATTGGTCGAAGCCGTTGCTCAGCATATTGCTTACATTTAACAGCAGAAGGACGATAAACGTCGGCATCAATCCGGGCAGCGTGACGTGCCATATGCACCTGAACCGCCCCGCCCCGTCTATTTTGGCGGCGTCGAACAGTTGCGAATCCAGACCGGCAATCGCCGCAAAATAGATGATCGCGGACCAGCCCGTGTTTTTCCAGATGACGATCGCCGTCTGCACGTACCAAGCGGTATCCGGATTGCCCAGCACGTTAACCGGATTTTTAATCCAGCCGAATTGCGTCAGCAGCGTATTGAAAATACCCTCGAACGAAAAGATGGAAAAAACGAGAGAGAACACGATGATCCAGCTAATGAAATAAGGCACTGTCGTTACCGTTTGAACAAACTTCTTTAACCTGCGGCCGCGAAGCTCGGATAGCAGAATGGCAAAAACAAGCGGCAATGGAGAGGTCAGAATATTCAAAAAACTCATAACGAGCGTATTGATCAACACTTTCCCGATTTCGCTATTTGCGCCAAATAACAAGCGGAAGTATTCCAATCCGGCAAATGGCGTCTCCGACAGCGGAATGCCGGGCTTATACTTGAAGAACGCATACGCCCATCCGAATAACGGCACATAGCTGAATGCGATGACGAGCACCAGAAGCGGCAATATCATCAGAAACAACGACAATCGCCGCCATGTAATTTTCGGTTTCGGCTTCGGGATGGGGGAGATTGTAATCGGGGCTTGCATAGGCTGCTCCTCTCTAGTCGTCTTGGCGAAAGATCCGTTAAGATGAATTATAGAGAGCTGCAGCCGAAGGTTAAATAAACGGAATTACGATTATAGGCACTCGCTTCCTGTCCGCCTACTTGTTTGGACAGAAAGCGAGCGCAATTATGCACTAGATTACGATTTTATGCGGAAGGGCCAACGTCACCCGGGTTTCCTCCCCGACAACGCTATGGATCGAGAGACCGTAGTTTTCTCCAAAATGAAGCCGTATTCGCTTCTGGACGTTTAATAAGCCGATGCCAAATTGCGGAACTTCCCCTGTTAACTGATCGCCGCTTGCAAGATAAGCCTGAAGATCGGCAAGCTCGCTGCTCGAAATGCCTCTGCCCCGATCCTCGATCTCGAGAACGAGCTTGTCCTCCTCTTCTCTGCCCTCCAATGCAATAGTGCCGATGACTTGATTGGCTTCCATGCCATGTACGATCGCGTTCTCGACGATCGGTTGAAGCGTAAAACGTAGTACGTTAGCGTTGAGCAGCCTTTCCGGCAAGCGATATTCCATGACGATATGCTCGCCGTAGCGAATATTCATGACTTTAATATAGCTGTTCAAATATTGGATTTCCTCCCGTAAAGTCCACACGAGCGCTGGATTGTTATAGATCGGCTTAAGCAGATTCGATAGAAATGTGATGCTGTCGGCGACGTTTTTCGCTTGAGCCGCAATCGCCATCCACTTGATCGTATTTAACGTGTTGTATAAGAAATGCGGCTGCAATTGCGATTGCAGCAAACTGATTTCAATCTGCCGCTTCTCCTGCTCCGCTCCTTTGTTCCGTTCTACCAGCTCGTAGATGCTTTGCGACATCCGGTTAAATCCCCGGGTCAGCATCCCGATTTCATTATCGACATTCTCCAAGGTGACGCCTAACCGGCCTTTTTCCACCTCCCCCATCCCCTTCGTCAGACGCTTGAGCGGCATCGTGATTTTGCGAATGAAATAAAAGGATAAAATCAAGGCGATAACGACATTGCCAAGGACAATCCACATCATCTTGCTCCGCAGCGACCAGATGTCCCTGACCAAATCGCTGATTTGCACATATCGGACTAATGTCCAATCCGTGTCCGCCATACGGTAGTAGATAATTTGTTTATTTTGCTCGATAAAGCTGCCGTACTCGCTAGCGCCCCGCTCCAACAATTGCAGGGAAGCCATCGAGCCGATCGCCGATTTATTGGAGCTGGACACAATATTGCCGCTTCCATCATAAAGAAAGGTCTCGTCCTCGCTGAATTTGGACAAGTTGCCGTACAAATCTTCCAAGCGGCTTTCATTAACGCTAATCACGAACGCATTCCATCTTTTGCTGTAGATCGTGCTGAACCCGCGGACAACTGAAATCATCGGTTCGTTCAGCGGTCTGTAGCTCAAGTCGCGAAGCAGCCGCTGCGACACCTCGGGTCTCACCCATAGGATGTCGCCCAACGTTCGGCCGGCGTCTCCGTATGTCGCGGCGATTTCCTGCCAATGCTTCTGATCCTCGTCGCTCACCGCGATCGGTTCGTCATCGCGCAACCCGATAATCGAGCCGTCGGACGAGAAAAAATAAATCGACGAAATAAAATCGTAATTTTTGAGAATCAGCGATAATTGGTTGAGGAGCCCGTTGATCTGGATGACATCCTCCGCGTCGTAATTCTTCCCGTCCTTTTCCTTGTTCATATAGCTTTCGATTTCCGGATTAAGCAGCAGCAGCTTCGATACTTTGTCCATCTCGGCGCGAAACCCTTGAATACGTTGTTCCGTCTGCTGGAATAGTCTTAACGTCGAGTCCTCGCTGCGCGTTTTCAGAATGTCCAGTACGCCGTAGTAGATCAGTATCGAGCTTAATACAAGGACGATGATGCTCATGATCATGAACGTAAGCACAAGCTGGGCGCGAATACTCTGCCACAATCTGCGGATGACGGTCCGGCTAATGCCCTTCATCGTTCGGCTCCCCTTCCGCATCCCGGTGCATCGTCCATTCTCTGCGATATTCCTTCGGCCCCATTCCTGTCAACTTCTTGAACGCCCGGCTAAAATAGCTCTGATTGGCGAATCCGGTCTGTTCCGCAATCACGTAAGTTTTACTGAAGGTGCCGAGCAGCAGCTCTTTCGCCCTGTCAATCCGATATTGCAGCAAATAATCGGCGTAATTAATGCCTGCTTCTTTCTTGAACAAGCTGCTTAAGTAATTCGGACTGACATGAACGACCTCCGCCAACTCCGCCAGCGTAAGCTCCCTTTTATAGTTTTCATCGATATAACGAATGACATCGGATACCTCTTTGCTTAACGTTGTTTTATTGGACAAGAAATCCCCGATCGTATGCAGATAGGTACGAAAAATATCCGCCAGCTCCTGCAGAGTCCGCGCCCCAGCCATACGATCGCTATAATCCGCAACGAGCTCCGGCATATTCGCTTGGGACAGCCGGACGGTGAGCGCAGCCATGAGCACCCAGACCTTGAATGTACGCTTGATATCCGCCGCATTCACAGCATCGTCCTGGGTCAGAAACGTACGCATCGTGCGTTCGAGCGTTTTTTTCGCGGCATCGTTCGTTTGCCAATCCTGCACAAGCCGAAGAAGATCGCTGCCGATCTGTTCCGGGATACGCATAGGCTGCTGTCCGCCTACATAAGTGTTTGAGCCGACGCCGAGAAAAAATCGATCTTCCAGCTTGGCCAGGCACTCGCTATACTGCTCTTTCATCGATGGGTAGCCGATCTGCGGACGATTGATGACGAATGAAACGGAAATGTTGAAATACATGTTTAGGACACTGCGAATGTGCTCGACGATCGTGTTCACCCTATCGGTTATCGATTGTTCGCCGCTGCATTCGTCGAAGCCGAATACGAGCAAATAGCGGCTGTCCGCATCGGCGAACGCTTCTCCGCAGCCGTAGTTCGTCAACACTTCGCTTAGCACGTTTAATAGCGACATGCGGACGAGTTGTCCTTTCTGGTCTTTAAACCGCTTACATAACAGGTCGAACCTGTCGATTTCCATAAGCGTCACGACTATTCGATGCGGGTGCAGCCGCATGTTCAGGTTTGCCGCTTTGGCCGTAAACTCAGCTTCGCTATATCGCGTTCCCAGCAAGTATTCCTTCATGAGATTGTCTTTCAGAATATGGATATCCACATCGCTGCGGGTATGCGCCGATTTGTGCAGCCGATCGAGCCTGTCCCTGATTTTGGCCAATACCGTTCCCATATCTTCTGTGGTCATTTCCAGCTTCAACATATAGTCCTGCACATTGTGGGCCAACGCCTTGCGTACCGTCTCGAAATCTTCCACGCAAGTCAGAATGACAATCTGCGCATCCGAATTCATTTCGCGTACTTGGGCAATCAGCTCCATGCCGTCCATGATCGGCATCTTAATGTCCGTAATGAGCAGTTCCGGCATTTCCCGTCGATAGATTTCCAGCGCTTCCTGACCGTTCGCGACATCCGCGATCACGGTCATATGATATTCGCTCCAGTCGATCGAATGCTTAAGCCCCATTCTCACGAGCATCTCGTCCTCGGCAATCAATACCCGATACATATCCGGTCCCCCTCCATGATGTCGGAAGTTACAACCCTAATATAACAACAAAACGACACGTTTTCCTTAGGGTTCTGAATTATTTCCGGGTAAAGCTGACTAAATTCAATTTCTCTCCCGGCGTGCAATGGCTATAGTGAGGGGAGTCTTGTAAACAATGACAGGCGGTGCAGAAAATGAAATGGGGAATGAGCACTTACAGCTTAAGCAGAGCGATTATAGCGCAGGAAATGACTGTGCCGGACGTGATCGAATGGACGAAGGAAATCGGCGGCGAGCATGTTGAAATCGTACCGATCGGCTACGATCTGACGCAGCAGCCGGAGCTTGTTCCGGCAATACGCCGCAAAGCCGAGCAAGTCGGCATCGACATCTCGAATTACACGGTCGCGGCCAACTTCGTATGCGAGGATGAATCTGCCTATCGGGAAGAGATCGAACGAGTCAAACGGGAAGTCGATATCTCGGTTGCCCTGGGCGTGAAGCTGTTCCGTCACGACGTCGCATCGAGACCGACGGAACAATCGTCGATCGTTTATTTCCAGAACGATTTGCCAAAGCTTGCCGAGGCGTGCAGACAAATTGCCGAATATGCGGCCGACTTCGGAATTACGACAAGCGTAGAAAATCACGGGTTTTACATGCAGGCCAGCGAACGGGTAGAAAGCCTGATCGCCGCGGTCGGACGGCCGAATTTCAAGACGACGCTGGACATCGGCAACTTCATGTGCGTCGACGAAAGTCCGGTCAGAGGCGTAAGAAATAATGTCGGTCTGGCCTCGATGATTCATCTGAAGGATTTCTACCTGCGTTCCAAGCATCTCAATCCCGGCAACGGGTGGTTTCAGACTGCCGGCGGCGATTACCTTCGGGGCGCGATCGTCGGGCAGGGCGATATCGACATCCGGGAGGTGCTGCGCCTCATTAAAGCTTCCGGTTACGACGGATATATCTCCATCGAGTTCGAGGGATTGGAAGATTGCCGATTCGGGGCCCAAACGGGTCTGGAGAATGCGAAGCGCATGTGGGACGAAGCATAACCGGACGCAATCGGAGTTATTTACGCACGGTTCTGCCCCTCAAATTGACAGTTCATGGAGACTCATGCATAATGGAGTAAATAATTGTCGGGGAAGCACCTCGCAAAGATAAACACACGATGTGTTTCTTTGCTGAGGTGCTTCTTTTTTCCGATAAGGAGGAGAACTGTCATGAGAGAGAAAAAGAAAACGTACGAAGAGGTCATCAAGGAGTCGCCCGTTACTTACGAGTTGTACGCCAACATGATCGACGACGGCAACCGCTACGAGATTTCCGATGGTGTACTGGAACTAATGAGCCCTTCCCCGACGACTACGCATCAGATGATATGTTACAAGATGCTATTCCGTTTAGAAACCAGTTGCGAAAACGAGTTCATCATTGTTCCGTCGCCGATCGATGTCATCCTGTCCAACACGGAAGTTCGGCAGCCGGATATCGTCATGATCCATCGCAGCAGAATATCGATCATCAGCAACAGAGGCGTTAACGGCGCTCCCGATCTTGTCGTGGAAATTACATCTGTGCATTCGCGCAAGCGGGACAAGGTAAAGAAGCGCACCGTGTATGCGAAATACGGCGTCCCTGAATATTGGATCGTTGATCTTTCCAACTTTACGCTGGAGCAATACACTCTGGACGGAGATCGCTACGAACTGATCGAGGTTTACGCCGAAGACGACACGATCAGTTCGAAGACGGTTCCGTGCGCCTCGTTCAGCATGAACGAGATTGTGCAAAGCCTGCCTGTACATCCGGATATGCTAGAGTAAGAGCATTTTACTATAAATACTTATAGCGGGATCGGTTCTTCGTAAAATCTGGGAATGCAACCGGCTTGCCGTTCGTCGCCACAGACTGGACCGACAGCGGGAATACGCAGCTGATGGCGACGGAATCGTAGACGTCAACCGCCGGACGGCGTCCTTCTTGAACGGCCGAGGCGAATTCCCCCATCACAAAATAGTCTCCGCCGAACCCGGCCTCTTCCGCCTTGGCCCGATCCTTCTTCCAGGACGGATGCTCATATTCGGAGGCGAGATCCCAGATCGACTGCCACTGCACGGTCCCCTGATACGACCTGTCGGGCGATTGGCTATCCAGCCATACGAGCGGATCTTCCCCATCGCGCCGGGCCGACAGGAAAGCGCCTTTCGTCCCTTGCAATCCGAAGTGCGCGTAATTGAACGGACGAGCGGAGGAGAAATCGTTCCGCAAATAAATGACGGCTCCCTGTTTCGTTCGAATCAGGGTTAAGGATGAATCGCCTTGCTTCCAATATTCCGGAGACGCTCCGGGATGATCGGTCCCGAACATTTCAGCAAAATAACAGCTTTGGGAAGAAGGCTTCGAGACGATCGTCGTCATATAGTCGAACTCGTCTCCGCGGTGGATGCCCAGCCACTGGGATACCGGACCGAGCGAATGGGTCGGGTAGTTGTTGCCGTTATAGTCTCTCAGCATCTCGCCCCGCCACGTCAAGCCGCCCGCCTCATTATGGGAAATTGCCCGCAAGTCGTGTATATAACCGCACTCGGCGTGGGTGAGCTCTCCGAACGCGCCTTGATCCGCCATGTTCTTGACCATCATGTTCAAGCGGAAGTAATTGAAGTTCTCGGCCATCATGTAAATCATGGCTGTCTGCTCGGCCGTCTCGACGAGTTGCCAGCAATCTTCAATCGTATTGGCGGCGGCGACTTCGCTTAGCACATGCTTTCCAGCTTTCATCGCTTGCACGGCCTGCTTGGCATGCAGCATCATTGGCGTTGCCAACAGCACGGCATCGATCGAAGAATCGTCCAGCAGCGCCTCGAAGCTCGTATACGTCTTGATTCCGGGATGATTCGTCCGCCAATTGTTCAAAACGGCTTCATTCAGATCGCATACGGCTTCCAGTTGGACTTTATCAGGCATCATTGATACGGATTTGCTGTAACAGCCGCCGCGAACTCCGCCCACGACGGCCAATCGTACCGGTCCATTTGCTCCCATTGCTGCATTCTCTCCTTAGGCGTATACGCCAACTTGTTCAAAACTACATTTTTACTATAGTCTTGAACGGGCTCGGAGAGGTATTGAAATAAGTAAGGCGTATCCTGAAAATAATCAGGTCATTGCGGCCGCGCCCTGGAACGATTCCGATATTCCGTAGGCGTCATGCCGGAGTGATGCTTGAAAAATTTCGCGAAATAATCGGGCTCGATGCCGACTCGCTCGGCAATCTCGTTCACGCTCATCCCTGTCGAAGATAGGAAAATGCACGTATGCTCAAACCTTAACTTCGTGATGTACTGAATTGGCGGGCAACCGACCATTGTTTTGAACACCTGAATGAAATAGTGCGGATGAAAATGAACGAGCCCGGCCAGCCTCTCCACCGACAGCTTCTCCGACAAATGGCTTTCGATATGCTGCAGCACCACGTTAATCGCTTCCAGCGGAGAATGTCCGGTATCGGTAAATTTGCAAAGCGGACTGCTCTCAATGTAGGTGCACAGAAGCTGGAGCAAAATCGTTTTGCAGCGCAAGGCCGACGTCATATGATGTCCTGACGCGTAATGAAGAAGCTCGCGAAACTGCTTCTCAATCGCCGAGCGATCTTTGGCATCGATCATGGCGGACAGCTTGATTAAGTCGAAAAGCCGAGTTTCTCCAAGCGAAGCCGTAAAATGGCAATAATACTTGGCGAAACGTTCGTCGTTCGAGGAAGTCGTAATCTGCGTTCCTTCAGGCAGCAGCACAAGCTGGCCTGCCGAAGGGCGAAGCTCTTCCTCATTGTTGCGAATTGTGCAGCTGCCGTCCGTGATATAGTAGAGAAGATTATATTCGTAATTTACATTCGAGTAAGACCAGTTCGTACCGACATGCCGGTAGGAAACCGTAAATATGGACGTTTGGATGTTGGCCAGATAGTTTCCGAAGTTCTCTCGCATTTGAGCCTACTGCAGATCAACAAATACCGTTGAGATGACAAGCTCTTGCTTATTGAGCGTAAAGGCAATCTCGATATAATATGAAACGCAGGTGTCCGGAAAAACGCCGGAAATCAGGCGATTATCCTGTACGTCGCAGTCAATGGTCTGCCAGCTTTGCTTCATAAAGGAATATTCGCCATAACCGAATTTGTCAAAGTTCGAATACGCCATTGGTTCACAGATGTAATAACCGGTAGCTCCCGTAATCCGCACGTCTTTGCCGCATTCAACCGGAAAGCTGAATTTTCTCCCGTTAGGCTGAACCGTTATTTGGGGAAACTGATCGCCGCCGTTAATCTGGGCGTCTGCAAACGCATAGATTTCCTCCGGCTTCCAGCCATGCTCATGGCTGTGGTACATCAAGTTTTTAATACTTAGACGCGTATTGGCATGGTTTAGCGCGGTTACTGAATAGGAAAGGGAATTGGGCTGTATGGAAAAAGCGCTGTCATCATTCCACGCAAGCCACAGAACGGGAAGCTTCACGTTGTCGAAATTTCTCTCCGCCAACCAGTTCATCTTAACTTCGGGTCTTGTGAAGATCTGATTCAGATCGCTTAATCCCTCTCCGAGAAAGCCGCTGCTGTACACGGGCACCGCAAATGCAAATCTCTGATCGTACCCGAGCAGCAGCGAACAGATGACGCCTCCCCAGGATATTCCCGTGACCCCGATCTTATCGCTGTCTATGCATGGATGGTTACGCAAAATATTGCCTGCCAGAATCGCGCTCGATATAGCATGATACATCCACTGGTTTTCCATAGGCTGATCCGAGGTGCTCATTCCGTCGTTCAAAGGCGAGGGCACATATCCTTCTTCTTCGAAGACGCCCGTTAGTTCGTGTACCCATTCGTTTTCTTCCGATACCTCGCGGCTGCCGGCATTCTTCTTGCCGGGCATATATCCGGTTGTATCCATTGCAATCGCAGCATAGCCGCGATCATTCCACATTTTAACCCAACAGGCAAAAGCATGGCCGCCGCCACCGTGTATTAACACAACCGCCGGAAGCTTTTCTCCGGTTTTAACCTCTGGAACGCTTAAATAAGCAAAGACTTTTGTACGCCTGCCGTCGTTATAAGGAACGCCTTCGTACGTAATGGCTTCAATTCCACTGAATTCACCGTCGGGATGATAATCAGCTATCGATTTTACCTTTGGCATAGTTCCTTTTAATTTTTCAAAACTTGCAGTAAGCTCTTCTGCTATTGGCATGCCCATAACCCCCGCTACGCTTTGTTTATTTGAACTATACCATCTGGTAAATATTCGTCAACAATTTTAAACTGCGCAAAGCTGAAGGGGGGCTTTCTCCTATGCGGAGTCGCATTACCAGTAGTTATCCGTATAATCATCGACGACGCTTATGCAACATACAACCCTTGATTTTGGTCGACTTGTACGGTTTTTCATACAAACTTCCATCGTTTGAGCCCAATTCGAGTTGCTTTGTACGATTTTTCGAACAAATGTTCCCATTTCAACCCCAATTCGAACTACTTTGTACGATTTTCCGACTAACTTCCCTCCGTAGACTTTTATAGATAGATCCGCAGTCAAAGTTCAATTTCCATAAAATTGGAGACATTGCGACTCGACTATTAAACTCCTTGCAGCCACAGCTTCAGATCGGCGGTAGTGCTTAGAATGTCCTGCCGCTGCTCTTCGCCCGAGATTTCCCGTTCGATAATATATTCGCCCTTAAATCCGATATCGCCCAGCTTGCGCACGAACGCCGGGAAATCGACTTTGCCCGTGCCCGCCTTCACCTCTTCTCCCAGCCGTTCGCCGTCTGTCGGATACAATCCGTCTTTGACGTGAATATTGCGCACATAGGAGCCGATCGTATCGAGCGCGTCGATCGGGTTGCCTTTCCCGTACAGGATCAGGTTCGCGGGATCGAGGTTAATGCCCAAATTCGACGTGCCGATTCGTTGGATCGTGCGAAGCAGAACGATCGGCGTCTCCTGCCCGGTCTCAAACCAGAACCCTAATCCCCTGCTTTCGCAATACTCCGCGACCTCGCGGATCGCGGCGACGACGGCCGGATATTCCGGGTCCGTCAAATTCTCGGGAATGAATCCGCAGTGGGTAATGATTGCGGGCGCTCCGATCCATTCCCCGAAATCCGCCCACCTCTTCAGCGCCTCGACCCGCTCCGCGCGGTACGCTTCGGGGACAAGGCCGAGAGTGACCGGCCCTTCCGTGAAGTTCCACACCGCCGGTCCCGGTACGCCGGCCCACACCGCGCAGACGCGAACGTTCGCCTCGCTCGCTTCCCGAACGACCCGTCGGGCGACTTCGGGCGTACAAAGCTCCATATTCCAGCAGCTAAGCTGGCAGACGGGAAAACCGTAGTCGCTTACTGCCTGAAACATATTTTCCTTCGAACTGTTGTCGAGCATATGAATGACGCCGATATCCATTCTGATTCTCCTCTCTTATTCGCCTATCTTCACGAATTGCCCGCCTTGGCCCGACGAGACTCGCTCGGCTTCGACGATGCGGAGCGCCAACAGCGATTGCTCCGGGGGCGACGTTTCCACGGCTCCGCCGGAGAGCAGTCGCTCGGCGAAGTATTTGATTTCCTGGTAATGACCGAGGTTCCCGTCGTGCTCGTAGACCCAGGAAGGCCCGTCCGCCGGATAGACGGTTAACTGAAAATCCCGATACACGAGGGTCGCTTGCTCCAGATGAACCTTGAAAGTCATCTCGAACCCGACCTCTCCCGGCAGCGACAGATCCGCTTGCGCGTGGATAATTTTACCGTCCGAATACCGGAAATGCGCGGAGACGATGTCATAGTGCTCGCTGCACAGCGCCGACACCGCCTCGGGCTTCCCGAACAGCCAGTTGATCATGTCTACGTCGTGAATGTGCAGGTCGACAAGCGCGCCGCCGCTCTTCTCCACTTGGAGCATCCAATTCTCGTAGGACCACTCCGGTGCGCCGCCGCCCCTGTAGAAGGTAGCCGTCTTGACTTTGCCGTATTTTCCGCCGTCCACGATGCTCTTTAATTGCTCGTATTCCGGCCAGAAACGAAGGCAGTGTCCGATCATCAAGTTTTTCCCTGTTTTCTCCGCCGCTTCGAGCATAACCGCCCCGCTACCCGAATCCAACGCGATCGGTTTCTCGCACAAAACCGGCAGCCCCTTGTTCAACGACCGGACCGTGTACTCTTCATGCAAATACGTGGGCAGCGTAATATCCACCATGTCCAGTTGTTCCTGGAAAAAGAGCTCCGCATCCGTATACGCGTTGACGTTGGACAGATCGCTAGCTCCGCCCACATCGACGAGATTGCTCTCTCGTTCCGTCGTCTCGAATTTTCGCCCGTCTGCGTCCAATACAGCAACCAAACGGATCGGGAAGCCCTCTTCCTCCAGCTTCCTGTAGATGTCCAGATGTACGCGCCCCATCGAACCTAAGCCTACCAAGCCGACCTTGATCATCGCCCTATCCCCTCCTAATCGAAATTCCGCTTCGACAGCCCCATCATAACTTTTCGACAACCGAATTGATTTAGAAAATCCGTCGTTTTATTTGCACGTCTATTTGCAGAATCGAACGGTTATTTTATACTTTAATTCAAAGGGGGGCGGCGAGATGGAGTTCGTGCCTTACAGGCTGGACGAGCGAATTGTCGTTACGGAGATTTATACCTGCTATTATTTCGAGTTGTCCAATCGTGAGAGGTATAACGGGGAAAGCCACGATTTCTGGGAGATTGTCTACGTGGACAAAGGCGAGGTCAACGCGAACACCGGGTCGGGCTACTATCGCCTGAATCAAGGCAATATTCTCGTGCACAGCCCGAACGAATATCACCGATTGGAAAGCACCGGCAGCAAAGCTCCCAACCTGTTTATCGTTACGTTCAGCTGCAGCAACGAATCGATGGCCTTTTTCGACCGTAACAAGCTGTTCCGCATCGGACAAGCCGAGCACGCGGTATTGGCCAGATTGATGAAGGAGAGCGGCAACGCCTTCGGCCTGAACGAATATCCGATATCGCCCCGGCCGGACGCGCCGTTCGGAGCGGAGCAGCTGTTCAAGCTCTATCTGGAGGAATTGCTGATCCGGATCGTCCGCAACGAAGGCTCGGCTCCTTCGCGAGCTTCGCTCCTCTCGACAACGAAGGAAAACCAAGGCGAACGCCTTAGCCGGCTCATCGTCGACTATCTCGAACGCAACCTATCCGACAAGATCACGTTGGACGATCTGTGCGCGCAATTCAGCATAAGCCGGACGCAGATGAACATCCTGTTCAAGCGAACCGTCGGCGTCGGCATCATCGGCTACCTGAACAAGACGAAGATCGACCGCGCCAAAACGTACATTCGCGAGGACGTTTATAACCTGACGGAAATCTCCAACCTGCTCGGCTACAGCAGCGTCCATTATTTCTCGCGCCAGTTCAAAAGCACGGTCGGCATGTCCCCGTCGGAGTATGCGCGAACAATTAAAGCCCGAAGTGTAGCCCTTCCTGATTCCGCATCGTCTTCTCCGCTTGTCGGGCCGGCGTCTTCGGACTGAATGCCGAAGCAATGATCCGTTCGCGGTCTACCGCTAACGGGTCAGGCTTTATCGTTGTTACAACTATGTCTATCGGCTTCCCGCTCCAACCTTGCAATCGCGTTTTAACCTTTGACCGCTCTCAGCGTTGCGCCTTCCATAATAGATAGCTGCAGGAGCACTATCTACCGTCCCGGTTCATCAAGCGCAATTTCTTTCTCCATAATATAATCGTCCATAACGTAGCCTCCGCCAATATCCGCCACTTGCTCGCGAACGGTTCGAAAGCCTTTTTTCTCGTAGACGGCAATGGTGGAGGCGTTGTGCCGATTAACGGTAAGCCAGATCGCACCCAGCTTGCGCTGCTTACACAGCTCCTCCATGAAGCTCATCGCTTGGCTCGCATACCCTTGGCCCCTGTGCGCCTTGAGAAGGTAAAACTTGCTCAGCAGCAGCTTCGTCCCCTCCGGCTTGATCCCTATATACCCGACGTTGCGTCCGTCTGCCTGCACGAAGTAATACTCATAGCCTTGGCGCTCGATTTGGTCTGTCATAGCATGAACGGATTGAAACTTGTCCAGCATATATTCGATCTGCTCAACTGTAATGATGCTAATGAAGTACTCGTGCCAAATTTCGGAGGCTAGCTCCGCTGCAGTCTCAATATTCTCTCTTGTTTCTACTTGCCGAAATGAAAGCTTCATGGCGCTCCATCCTTCCTCTTGCTTTATCTTTATCCTACCTTCTCGGTCTCTCTGTCGCAAATCGGAAGACTAGGCGGGCTAGAAATCAAAGTTTGACAGCCCTTGACGAATTCGGCATAATAAAGGAAATAAGTCGAGGAAGCACCTCCCAAAGCCGGACACGTTCACGTGTTTCTTTGCGGGGTGCTTTTTGATTAGGAGACGGAGGCGGGGAAAATGAAGAAGAAAACTTACGAGGAATTGGTGAAGGAGTCGCCCGTGACCTACGAGATGTACGCGAACATGGAGGATGACGGCAACCGTTACGAGATTTCGGACGGGGTGCTGGAGTTGATGAGTCCTTCTCCCACGCCGCTTCATCAGCTGTTGAGTGGCCAGATCATGCTCAAGCTGAATGCGAGCTGCCGGAACGAGTTTATCATTGTGACCGCACCGCTCGATGTGATCCTCTCGGATACTGAGGTCCGGCAGCCCGATCTCATGATGACCCACCTCAGCCGGACGCATATTATAAGTAACCGAGGCATTAACGGCGCTCCCGATCTCGTCGTCGAGATTACGTCCAAGCACTCTCTTAAGCGGGACAAGCTGACGAAGCGCAACGTCTATGCCAAGTACGGAGTTCGCGAATACTGGATCGTTGATCCATCCAACTTTACTTTGGAGCAGTATGAATTACTCGATGACTATTATGAACTGGTCGATGTCTATTCCGGAGAGGAAACGATTCGATCACGAACGGCCCCTTGCGTTTCTTTCAGTATGGACGAGCTTGTAAGCAGCCTTCCCGTTCCGCTAGATCAGTTGAGATAACTGCTGGCTGCGTTGACTCCGATTTCTACTAGAAGGGAATGTTCCGGATGGACAAAAACAAAAAAGCTGCAGACAAAGTAAAGGAGCAGCCGGTAACCTACGAGATTTATGCGGAAATGCCCGACGATGGGAGCCGCTATGAGGTCATCGACGGGGTGCTGGAGCTAATGTCTTCGAGTCCTACAGCATCGCATCAGTCCATCTTATTGGAATTGGTCGATGCGTTGCGACAAAGCTGCAAATCGGATTACTTGATCTACTTCGCTCCCCTGGACGTCATCCTGAGCGATACGAACATCGTACAGCCCGACGCGATCATAATCCACCGCAGCCGAAAGCATATTGTCACTTCCCGAGGAATAGAAGGCCCGCCGGATCTGGCCGTAGAGGTTCTCTCCTCAAGCTCGCGAAAACGGGACAGGATGAAAAAGAGGGCGGTCTACGAGAAACATGGCGTTCCGGAATACTGGATCGTCGATCCCGAAGCATGGACGCTGGAACAGCTTCACTTGGACGAACGCGGGAAGTATGAGCTAACCCAGCTGTACGAAAATGACGAGCAGGTCGTCTCAAGCAAGCTCCCTTGCGTCTCCTTCGCGGTCAGCCGGCTTTTCGAGGATTTGCTGCAATGAACTCGAGAAGCCTGCGCCCGTACAACAAAACCAAGCCGGTTCGTCGTGAACAGACCCGAACCGGCTTGCTTCAGTTTACAGCTTCGTTACGATTAGAGGGTCGCCGATCAAGAAAGCGTCGTAGGCCGTCGTAGCCTCGTCGCCCAGTTCCTCTTGCCCCCAACCTACCTTAAAAGTTAACTCGACCGACTGCCCGGCGTATTGGGACAAATCGACGGCGACTCTGTCCTTCCACCCGGCATCTCCGGTTACCCAACAGGTAGCCACCAACGTGCCGTTCACCAGCACCGACGAAGTCATTCCGTCGCTAAGGGTATTCACTTTGCCGGGATAATAGGTCAAGATCAGCTTCTTCGCTTTCGGAAGCTTCACTGCAACCTTCCCCAAGCTCCAGCCTTTCGAATCCAGCCATGCCGGGTGAGCCTTGAACCCTTTACGCGCAATGCGCTCCTTCGGATCGGCGATCTGGGCGAACATCGGATCAAGTCCCGATTTCTTAATGTCGAAAAATTCCGCCCCGTTGGATAGGCCTTGCACCGTGTTTCCGTTCTCCAATAACGTCTCGTAGCTCCAGCTTTTCCGGATTCCTTTGAAGTCGTCTACCCAAGTTTGAAAGACATCTACTGCGACGTTTTTATCGGGCTTCTTCGCCTCGTCCTTCAAAAACTTCCCTGTGAAATAAGCTTTGGGGACAACGATTACGGGTTTGCCGCGAGGAGCCGCGGATTGCTCGATCATCCTCCCATTCTCGTGCTTATAGATTTGCTTGCCGTTCTCCGGCTTGTAATAGTAATCTTCCAGGAAGCCCTGTCTCAAGCTGGCGTAGCCTTTCGTTATTTGCTCGTACCAATCGGGCGTTGGCGTCCCGTAAGCGTCTACCCATGGCTTCACGTCCGTACTGCGGGGAGTAATCGCTTCGATGCCGATCTCTTCCGCATGGTCGTTAAAGGACGCGATCACGATCATTTCCGGATTGCGCTTAATTGCCTCCGTCCATAGATCGGTATAAAGCTTGCCGTCTTGGCGGTCGATCGGAGTCGTCGGCCTTCCTTGATGCGCCGTTCCCCAGCCCGGCATGACCCCGAACACTTCCTTGTTCGGAACGTATTCGTTGAACACCCAACCCCATAATCCCGTATCCGGAGCGACGCTGGCCGCATCCCCCGTCGATCCGGTCGCCCAGCGGACGGTAAATCGTTCGTCATCCCATTTATAGAACCAGTCCGGGGTCGTGTAATCGACAAGCAGCGGCTTGCCTTTCCAGTAATAATAGGAAGGCCGGTTCGCGTACTGCTCGTAAATCAAATCGACTTCCTTCATGTGAGCTTCGACGCTATTGCCGGCGTATTGCCCTGCTCCAATCGCAAAAGCAAGCTTAGGCGCAGTCCCCTCCGGCATGCTCTCGACCACGTCAAAAATAGCCTCGATGTTGTTCGCGATGTTCCCTCCGTCGGCAAAGTGGCTGTTCGTATCGTCCAGAATGACATAGTCGATGCCGGCTTGCTTGATCCACTGCATATGCGTGCGGATAATGTCCGGATCGTCGGACGCATAATCGCCCAGAACCGGACGATAACGCGTCCAATCCTGCCAATGATCCGAATAAGGCTTCTCGTCGTCCCACCAAACGGTATACCAGATTCCAATCTGCGGATGAAAACCGGCATTCGTCAACTTCTTCGGAAACTTATCCGTTTCCTTAATCGGCTTCGCATTGGCCGCACCTGCGCCAATAGATACAAGGATGCTTAGCAACAGTAATACGCCTCCAAATTTTCTTCTCATCCTATTCGTCCCCTTCGCATCGGTTTATTCCTTTCTACTGGGCCAGCAAATCCTCGATCGCCTGCTTTGTCATATTCCAATACATATCCGGATCCTGCTGCCCTGCGCCGTTCAGCCATTTCTCGCTCGGAGCTTCGAGCATGCTCGTGTCGGCTGGTTGAACGGCGGTTTCCTCGGCAAATTCATTAAACGAGTTGATGACGACTATTTTAGGATCTTGGATGAGTACCCGATTCCAGCCCAATTCGGTATAAAAGCCGCCTCGAACTCCATTGTAGGTTCGCGATATCCAATCGCCCACGTTATTGTTATGACCGGGCATGACCACCATCGTATCGGCATTGGCCTGTGCTCCCAGCGGATAGCTCCATCCGAAGTACAAGCCGTAATCAGAGACCGGCGGAGTTCCTCCGAAAACCGACCCGGGCTCCCATGGTACCTTGCCCTGTATCCAGCGTACGGTAAAGCGATTGGATTCCGTTTTGTCTCCGCTCCACCCCTCCCACTGGAGTCGGTCGGCATATTCCGCATAGGATACGATCAACGGCTTTCCGTTTAAATAATAGTAGTTGTCGGAACCGCCATATATGGGGTGATTGGCGAACTCGTCCCATACGATCTCGCTCTCGTCCTCCATTGTTTGCGGAAGATGCGTGCTCTGCATCGCTCCTACTGCAATCGCGTATTTGATCGGCCGGTGGGACGGATTCGCGTTCCAGATAGCGATTCTGCCTGCCAGCGCAGCGGCCCGTTGCTTAATATAGCCGTTATCTACGTTGATTCCGTTCGTCTCATCCAGGATCACGAAGTCGATTTTGGCGTCAGCGAGCATAGCCAGGTGCTCATCGATCACCGCAGGGTCCCCGCTATCGTAAGTCGAGAAAACCCCATTCGTTCTGGGAACGTACTTGATCGGTCGGCTGTTCGGCAGAAGCCCCCCTTCCCATGTATTCCATAGGTTCGGTTTGAAATAATAGAGATCGGCGGGAAGCGCTTTCCATTGTCCCGATGCCGGAAAGAAGGCAACCGGAGCTTCCATTCCGTCGCCGAACACGTCGGCTAGCCATTGCTTGCCTGATCCGTTGCCATGCCGTATCTTCCAATCCTGAGCGCTGCCAAACGAGGCTCCGCTTGATAATGCCCGGTACCAGTTGCCATTCGGGTTGCTGTCGGATTTATAGACAACGGCATCCGCTTTCCCGTCGCCATCCGTGTCCCCGACGAACTGGGCGGATGAACCGCTTCCAAATCCGTTCTTCCAGCGGGTATAGCCCTGAAAGGCATTCGCGCCGTTCGATAACGCCGTCCACCAGCTTCCGTCCTGATCGAAAAAGACGATGGAATCGGCCTTGCCGTCTCCATTAACGTCCGCCAGCATTTGATTGCCGGAGCCGACGCCATGCCCGGAGATCCAGCGGCTTTCTGCGCCGAAAGCGTTGCCCGTCGACGGAGCGACCCACCAGTCTCCCGCATTCCCGTAATACGCGATGGCATCCGCTTTCCCGTCTCCGTTCACATCGGACAGCATACGTTTGTTAGCCCCGATTCCGAAGCTTTGCTTCCATTTGGAGTAGCTCCCAAAGCCGGAGCCGGTAGACAACGATACCCACCAGCTTCCGTCCTGCTCGAAATAGACGACTGCATCCGCCTTGCCGTCCCCATTGACATCTGCAAGAAATTGATCCGCCGAGCCATAGCCGTGCCCCGTTACCCACATACTCGCGGCGGAAAACCCGTTGCCGTTCGAGAGCGCCACCGTCCACTTCCCGTTCGAGCTGTCATACAGGACGGCATCCGCTTTGCCGTCTCCATTCGCGTCGCCGAGCAGTTGGTTTGTAGATGCCGTCCCCAAATTTTCCGCCCATACGTATGCGCCTTCCTTGGCATACCACGTGCTATACCAGATCCCGAGTTGAGGAGGAACGTCCGCGGCCGATGCCCGAACGTCCCCCAACATTCCTGCTGCAATCACTGCCACGAGCGATATAACCGCAAGTCGTCTAAATCCCCTAAGCTTAATTCCCATGCATGCCCATCCCCCACCCGTTATGAAGTTAAGCGTTCGAATGAATCTCTAAAGAATACTTGCCGTCGTAGTCTGAAGATGTACCGGAAGAACCGCCGATCCAGCCGCCGTTCGTAAAATCGGGGAAGCTGACCGCATTCCCTCCAAGCGCCACCGATTGCTCCGACAAACAGGTCACGGCCATCCATGCCGCCGTATCGTAAACGTCGATCGGCGTCGGTCCGCGGCTAGCTACGCTTTCAATAAAGGCGCGCAGGCAGAGATAGTCCATTCCCCCGTGACCGCCGCGCACGCCTTCCTGCCGATACCACTGCCACAGTGGATGATCGTATTCCTCCATGTACTTCCCAAAGGCTTCCCATTCGTGAGGTCGGCTGCGCCCTTCGATATGGATCGATCCGTTATCCTCCATCCAGATTCCGCGAGTGCCCTGCACTCTGCCCGCTCTGGAATATGGACGGGGTAGTGTCGTGTCATGGGTGAGCAGAATCGTCTCCCCGCGAGCGCAGCGAATCATCGTCGTCACAACGTCTCCTTGAGCGAAGTCGGCCTTTGCCGCCGGATGATCCGGTCCGAGATTTTCCCGCGCCCACAAATTAATTCCGCGAGCCTTGGAGGACATCGATGATAGAGTCATAAAGCGATTGCCCCGGTGGATATCCAAATATTTCGCGATCGGGCCGATTCCGTGCGTCGGGTAGATCTCCCCGTTCCGCCGCAAATAATTGCGGAGACGATAATGCCGTTTCTCTTCGCCGCTGGCAACCTCGTCCCTCAGATCGTGCTCGTAGCCGCCTTGGCAGTGAATTAGCTCTCCGAAAAGGCCTTGCTTGGCCATATTTAGAAGCGCCATTTCCTCGCGGCCGTAGCAGCAATTTTCCAGCAGCATACAAGGCGTTCCGGTCTCCTCGAAGGTTCGGACCAACTGCCAGCATTCTTCGAGAGAGGATGCTCCCCCAGCTTCCATGCCGGCATATTTGCCCGCCTTCATCGCTGCCACGGCAATCTCCGCATGACTGGTCCAAGAGGAGGCGATAATGACGCCTTCCGCGTCGCTCTCATTCAACAGGTCTTGATAGCGCAAGTTAAGGCCGGGAGCCGATCTCCCCGTTTCTTCGATTAAGGCCGCCGCCTCGCGCATCCGGTCCTCGTACAGATCGGAGACGGCCGCGATTTCCACATCCTCCATGGCCAGCAGTTCCTGTAGTAGTCCCGTTCCCCGGCTTCCGACGCCGACGATGCCGAGCTTGATTTTGCGAATGTCTTGAGTTCGATTCATGATGCTCCTCCAATGCGTTCAGGGCTGTCCCCATTACAGGGGACAGCTCCGTTCTCTAATCGCGCCGCTGTATTGCCGCTCCTCGGTTACTTGACGCCCAGCGACACCTGGAACTTCGGCTTCATCTCCTCGATGCCCGCCTCGTATCCGCCTTTGTCGTTAAACTCGGCCACAAGCTTATCCCAAGCCTGGTTAAATTCATCCTCGTTCTTCGACATTATCAGTTGAGCCGTCTTCGTCGTACGGAAAGTATTCCAGTAGTATTGCGAGGTTTCGTTCGATTTCAGCCCGCTAGCCGGAAGCACCGTTCCGTCTAGACTTAGCTTCGAGGCGCCCGCTACGACGCGCAAATCTCCCCAAGCGTCGAATTTCGTAGGCTCCGTATGATAGGTCTTATTGTTATAGAAGGTGGCCGGAGCGGTCAGGAAGGCTTTGCTCGTATTGTTGATGCCGTAATACTCCGCCGTCTTGCCGCCGACCCCCGTCTCCGTACCGTCCAGGGAAGCCATCAACTCCTTGTCCTTGAACACCCGACGACCGTCGACTTTTTCATACAAGCCTGCGCTCTCGGGTCCCCACGCCGTAATCTCCATCGCTTCCTCCGACTGGAACCAGTCGAAATATTTCAACAGCCGAGGGATATCCTTAAAGCCTTTTTTAACTAAAATGTTGGTGAAGCCTGCCGGATAATCCGCGTCGATATAGGAAGGGTTGCCTGTCTCCAGCTCGTATTGCGACTTCGGCCAAGCGATCGGACGCATGTCGTAATCCGGATTCAGCTGCGCCAGGTTTTGGCGGACGGCATTGAAGTCAGGAGCGAAGAACGTGACGGCCACCCTGCCGGACGCCGTTTTCTCCTGTAATTGCTCCGGCTTCTGGATCAGATAGTCCTTATCCAGAATTCCGTCGCTGAACCATTTGTACAGATGCGAATAATACTCCTTCATGAACGGATTGTTGATCCACCCTGTCACCTCTTGGGTCGTCGGATTCGCATAATAACCGCCCGACGGCGCATAAATCTGGCTCAGATGGTAAGCCCCCCAATCGGGCAGCTCTAGCGGAATAACCGACTTCCCGTTTTCTTTCAGATCGAGCGCTTTAATGTCGTAGAGCAGCTTTTCGAACTTCTCGGGCGTATCGATCGCCGGCTCTACGGCCAAATCCGCCTCCGTCAATCGCCGAGGGTTCGCATCCAGCTCGGCCTGCAGCTCCTTCACCTTCTTGAACTTATAGCCCAGCTTCTCCAAAATATCCTCGCGTACGAACAAGTTCTGCGCGTAATGAGGGCGATAGTGGATGTCGGCATCGGTAAGGGCTTTCACATCCGGGTTGGACTGATCCGGCGTCGCGTTTGTCGGCAGCGCGATCAGCTTGCCGTCCTGCATCAGCATATTCCAGCCGGTATCGGACACAAACTTGTCCGTATTGACCAGCAAGTCCTTGTACGGCGTCAGATCCTCGAATGCTCCCGTTGCGTACAGCACCGAAAGGTTCGGATTGTCGGCCAGGACGACGTCAGGCAGATTCCCTGCCGCGATCAGCATGTTGATTCGTTCGACTGGACTCGTTCCCGCGGAAAAAATAATATCTTTGACCTTGATGTTGAACTTATCTTCCACGTAAGGAGTGACCACGTCGTTCGGATTGTTGTATCCGAACGGCGCCGTCGGATGGACCGTGTCCAGGAAGGTGTATTCGAGAAGCTCTTCCTTCACCGGCGTCTCCGCAGCTGCGGAAGGCGACGAGTCGGTAGAAGCGATCGGACTTGGACTTGCTTCCAAAGACGCGGCTCCGTTGCTTCCTCCGTTCGAACATGCCGATAGAAGAGAAAGAGACAAAGCGGATGCTAGAGCAAATCTGGTAAAACGATGCTTCGTGTTTGACATTGTAGATGACCTCCTGTGTATGTCTATCTATTCCTCTTCCGCCGGCGGAAGTTAAAACCCGTAAAGTCCTTTATCCCTTCACTGCGCCCAGCATCATCCCTTTAATGAAATAACGCTGCATGAACGGATATATAAACAGAATCGGAAGCGTGGAGACCATCAGCGTCGTCATCTTGATCGCCTCCGACGAAATCGTCGTTTTGTTTTGCGACATTCTCATAATTTGCTCGACCGTCGTCGCCTGCGACTCGAGGATGATTTTGTACAACAGCGTCTGAACGGGCAGCAGGTTCTGCTTCGTCACGAACAGCAGCGCGTCGAACCACGAGTTCCACTGCGCCACTCCGGCGAAGATCGCCAGCGTGGCCAGAATCGGCAAGCTGGACGGAAGTACGATCCTGAAGAAGATCCTCGCTTCTCCTGCGCCATCCATGGCGGCCGACTCCTCCAGCGACTTCGGAATCTGGTCGAAGAACACCTTGGCCAGAAGCATATTAAACGTGCTGAACAGCGCCGGCAAAATATACACCCAGAACGAATTGGACAAGCCCAACTTCACGATAACCACATAGTAAGGCAGCAAACCGCCGCTAAAGAACATCGGAATCATGAAGTAGACGAGCCAGCCCTTCCTTCCTTTCAAATACCGCTTCGACAGTGCGTAGGCGACCATCGTGGTAACGATGATATGAGCCAGCGTACCGATGACTGTCCGGGCCACGGAGATGCCGAAGGCGTTCAGGATGCCGCTGTTCGTCAACACGACCTGATAATTGTACAACGTCGGCTTGACCGGGTAGAAAGTCAGCGTTCGGGCCGAAGCGGCCACGCTGTCGCTGATCGAATACAAGAACACGTAAAGGAACGGATACAGCATCAACAGGCATAAGACGGCAAGCGCCGCATAGTTGAAGATAGCGAACCATCTATCTCCGCGAGAATACGTTTCCATCTGTTTCACCTCGTTCTACAGCAGTTTGGTCTCATTCATTTTGTTGGAAAAGAGATATCCGATGACGACCAAAGCCGCCGCGATCAGCGAACGGGCAAAACCGATTGCCGTAGCGTACGAGAAATGAGCCATCTGCACGCCTGTCCGATAAATATACGTATCGATCACGTCCGCCTTCGACTGTACGAAGCCGTTCATGAGGTTAAATACCGCCTCGAAGTTCACGGTGAACAACGAGCCGAGCGAAAGGACGAACAAAATCGCTATCGTCGGCAGGATGCAGGGTAGCGTTATCGAGATCATCCTTTGGAACCTTCCGGCTCCGTCGACCATGGCCGCGCTGTGAATTTCGGGATCGATGCCCGTAATCGCCGCCAGGTAAATGATTGTATTCCATCCGACGCTCTGCCAGATCGAAGTGACGATCAAAATCCCCCAAAAGTAATCTGGGTCCTGCATAAAGTTGATCGGCGCCAGCCCCAGCTTAACGAGCAGCAAATTGACGATGCCGCTTTCCGACTCCAGCAAGCGATAAACCAAGCTGGAAATAAAAACCCATGTTATGAAGTGCGGCAAATACGTAATCGACTGCACCAGCTTCTTAACCCTCGTGCTTCGCACCGCATCGATCATCAAAGCAAGAATAATCGGCGCGGGGAACCCGAATAAGATCATCAGGCCTCCAATCGCAAGAGTGTTGCGAAGCGCGTTGTAAAACTCGGGGTCGGACAGAAAATTCCGAAAGTGCTCCAACCCCACGAACTCTCCGCCCAGAAAACCTCCCGTCACCTTGTAATCCTGAAACGCGATGATCAATCCGACCATCGGCGCATAGGAGAACAACAGAACGGCAACCGCTCCGGGAAGCAGAAACAAATATAGAACCCGCTGCTTCCACAACATCCTCCAAAGCTCCAAGCTTCTCCTCCTCCAGTACGACTTGTTGTCATACCGTAAGTATAGAGGCGGAGGGAGGGCGGAAACAGATCACGATTCACCGATCGGCAGTCACATTTCAACGCTATGAAAGCGCATTATTCAAGTGACGACTCGTACTCGGCAGGCAGCCGCAGCGTTACCCTCGTTCCCGCTCCCGGACGGCTCTCCACCTGAATTCCGTACTCTTCGCCGAGGCCGAGGAGAATCCGCTTGCGCACGTTCAGGAAACCGTAGCCCCGATAGCTTGGCCTGGCCTGTTCCGAACGATTGATACGGTCCGTCTGCTCCGGAGCCATGCCGACGCCGTCGTCTATAATCTCGACGATGATTCTCCCGCCTTCCTTCGTTCCGCGGATCAAGAGACTTCCCTGTGCCTTTTTCGGCCGTAGGCCGTGAACAACCGCATTCTCCACGATGGGCTGCAGCAGCAGATGAGGAATTCCCATCGCCATGATGTCCTCCTCGAACTCGATTGTCTCTTCGAATGCCATATTGTACGTAAACCGGAGAATCTTCGTATATTCGCCAATCAAACGCAGCTCCTGCCCGAATGTTGAACGACTGTCTCCATGATTCAGAAAATGCCTGAAAAAGCGAACGAGCGCCTCGCTTACGTCGCTGATTTCCAAGGCGTCCGCTTTCTTGGCTTTCCACTGGATCGTCGCCAAGGTGTTGTAGAGCAAATGCGGATTGATCTGTGCTTGCAGCAGCTCTACTTGCAGCGACGACTTCTGCACCTGCAAGCGCACCCGTTCTTCCGTCGTGATTTTCAAAGCCTGAATCAATTCGTTAAACGTAGCGTCCAACTGCCCGATCTCATCGCGCCCGGCAATGAGCTGCAGCGGTTCGTTCCAGTTCGATTTCACACGGTTCATCTTGCGGATGACCAGCTGCAGCCTCCTTGTCGTCAGGTGGGCGATAAATACGATCAGCACGAGCCCCAGCAAGAGACTGACGACAAGAATAAAGGCGACGGCGTAACCGATCGGCTTCAGCGGCTGGGTCACGTCCGAATAAGGCATCAGCGCCGCCAGATGCCAGCCGGTTGCCGTCGATTCGATCGACGCGAACAAGAACTCCTGCCCTTCGATCGTTCTTTTCTCGACTTGCTCGCGACTTTCGCTGGCGCGAAGCAGCGCGACATCCTTCTCCGGCAGCATAGCGCCGGATCGGCTGCGAATCTCGTCGCCCGAGTCGCCCAGCAGAAACAGCACCGAGCGGGAACCCTCGTTATTTTGCTGAAGCAGCTTGACGAACACTTCTTCCGGAATATGAATCGATAGTACGCCCAGCTCTTTAAGATCGATGAAGGAGGTCAGCAGACGATGGATGGAAATGTATTTGCGGCCGCTCTCTTCGTGAACCCATTGCCACTGGTGCTTTTCCTTGGACTGCCTGAGTTCCTGTACCCACGTTTTTCCTTCGATTTCCTTAATATCTTTAAGAATTCCGCTGTCCTTCGGCAGCGTCTCGTTCGGGGTATAGATCGTGACGTTGATCAGCTCGCTGCCTTTCGTAGAAGCGTAGGTCATATCCATTAGCACCGGCTCGAGCACCTTGGACAGCTGGTTCTGATAGGCGTCGTACACGCTGTACAGATCGCCGTATTGGGTTCTCAGGAAATTTTGCAGATGGGTGTTGGAAAAGATGATTTCCGATTTGAGGAAGTAGGAGTCGAGCTTGGAGTCGATCAGCGCTCCCGTTTGCTTCAAGTTTTGCAGCAGAAGCTGCCTATTGGTTTGCTCCAATCGGTTCTTGGAAATCGTGTAGATGATCAGACCGGATGCGACCACGACGAATCCGATGAGCAAAGCGAAGGCGAGGATTAACTTGTGCTTTAACCCCCAATTTCGAAACTGCCGCAGCAATCTATCGCTCATATCAGCCACTCCTGTTCGTTCTAGATGCTAACGCTTGGACTTCTCGCGATATTCCTTGGGAGTCAATCCCGTATAATGCTTGAAAACGTTGCGGAAATACGTCTCATGGTTGTATCCGACCGCCGTCGTAATGTCGAGCACCTTCCTGTCCGTGTCCGTCAGCAGCGCTTTCGCCTTCTCGACCCGAACCTTCGTCATATATTCCAGAAGCGTCTCTCCCGTCTCCTGCTTAAACACTTGGTTCAAGTAATTGGGGCTATAGTGGAGGTGATCGGAAATTTTTTTGATTGTGATCGCTTCTTGATAATGCTGTTCGATATACGCTTTGGCACCTTCCGCGATCCCGCTCGGCCCACCGCTGTCGCTGCCGATCGAACGAAGCACGGAAGTCAGAAATTCCGTCAGCCATTCCCTTGTCTCCTGAAGCGTTCCCGCGCGAACAAGGCTTTCCCAGGAAAGCGATGCGTCGTCCCTTCCCGCGAACGGGTCGACCCTGCGCTCCCCGAGCCATTGACCGCAATACGCGATCGCAGCAAAACAAACGCCGCGGATTTCCGCTGGCGAATGGCGATCCGCTTGCGCGAAGAGCCGGCCGACAAACCGCTCGACCTCCTCCGCATCGCCTTCGTTCAAGACGCGAAGCATTTGCTCCCGCAAATTGACCGGCCAGCCGGCTTCCGGTCCGACCGACCTCTCTTCGATATCGCATACTCGAATCATTTGCCCGTATCCGCGATAAAATTTGTGCGACAGAGCCCGGATCGCCTGGCCTGCCGCATCTCCAGTCTGCGCCAGCCGTTCGAACGGTTCGCCGATGGCGACGGACACGGGAGCATTCTCGGCTTCCATACGGGCGATCAACTTCTCGGCCCGGCCGTATCCCTCTTCCAAGGCCATTTCCGGAGTCGTCTCGCGAGAGAATGCCAGCAGAACGATCCAGCGATCGTCTCCATAACCCGACCATAAGCTTGGGCAATCCGCAACGCTTGAGGCAACGAGCTCCCCAAGGCGCAGCGTTCGCAATTCGCGGGCGTCCGGCGCTTCGGCCGTTTCCGAATGCGGGCGATCGATTTCAACCGCCATAATCAAATAAGATCCTTCCGGAAACGGCAAGGAGTAGAAGCTTAAGCTGTCCCGAATCCGCGCTTCGTCCCAATCCCGGCAAGCTCCCGAGAACAGCTCCCTCTTGAACTTGTCCGTCAGCAGCGGCAGGCTTTCGCGCAGCCGCTCCTTAAGCCGCATTTCCTGTTCGGCGGCTTCGCTTTCTTTCCGTTTCTTAGCGATGATCGAATTAAGCTCCGCGAGCAGTTCTTCCTTAAAGACGGGCTTCAGGATAAAAGAAGCGGCGCCGAGCTGCACGGCGCGTCTTGCATATTCGAATTTCTCGTAAAAGGTGAAAAAGATGACGTGAATATCGGGATACTGCAGCCGGATGCGCTCTGCCAGCTCCAGCCCGTCCATAAGCGGCATCTCGATATCCGTAAGTACGAAGTCCGGGCGCTGGGCCTCAATAGCTTCAAGCGCCTCCAGCCCGTCGCCGGCTTCGCCGACGATGACGAGGTCGAGATCGGATTCCCCCACCATTTCCTTCACATTCTCCCGTTCCACGAAAAAATCGTCGACCAAAAGAAGCTTATAGGGTGCCATATTTGTCGCTCCAATCGATTCTATTTCGGGATGATTTCAAATAGCCGGGTTTCGTGCAGCTTCATGCGGATAGTAAATTCCGCTGTATCGCTTCTAATTAGCTCTCCGTTCATCGCGTCGCGCACTTCGTGCGGCTCGGTCAGGTACAAGGTTTTGAAGCCCGGCGTCGAGGCGTGGATACAGAGATAGGAAGCGCTTGCATATATGACGTCGTCCGTATGCGAATAAAGGTGAACGCCCTCTCGAAAGGCGATCGCACGCAACAACGATGAGGGCAGATCCGGGGCGGACGAGAAATAACGGGTGGCTCCGCCGGTCGTTTTGGCGGCAAGGCCGCAGTCGTCCGTTCCCCGAATTCGGCCTAGAGCTACCGCTTCCGGATCGTCGACGGCCCAGATCGGATCAATCGGCGTACGCAGCCCGTAATCGTTGAATTCCGACGGCAGATTTGGGAAAAAGCGATCTGCCTCGGGATGGCTCTCAACGACGGCATGCGGATGGTTCGTGGAGGCAAGCCGCTTCAGTCGAAATCCGGTCCAACGGTTTATCTTGTCTTCCTCGCAAGCTTGGATGTCTTTCGCAACGAATGCGGTTGCATACGTCCAAATGATACACTTTCCTTGTTGGGCAATGCTCTCAGCCGCTTGCTCGAATTCCGGGGAAACGAGCATCGTATTCAGAAATAGATAGATTTTATAGTTCTGTTCACTAGCCGCGGCTAAGTCCGAAATATCGTAAATATGATAGGGTGCCCCCATCAACCCAAGACCCTGGCGCTGCAGGTAAGTCCAAGCGTTCGCCAGGCCCGTACCCGGCCGAAGATAGGCATAGGCTTTCTCGTCCAAAATTACGGCGATTTCCGCGCGAAACTTTCGATCCGGAAGGATCAAAGAGCTTTCCCCGATGCGCTGAAACCGCGCCATCATCGCCATGATCGCCGGATCGGCGAACCAACCGCCCCACATGTCGAACCACCACTGTCCTACTCCGGCCGTTAAGCATTTTCCGAAATTCTTAAGCAGCAGATCGAGAGAGGCTTGGAGCGTCGCAGGCCCTTCCCATACGCCTCCCTCGTATTTCCCCGGCGGGCAGATCGAGGGCCGGGCCTCGCGCAGCGGACGCGTGAGGAACGTGCGCGTATCGCATTCCACCCATAACATTTTACCATGCAAAGCGATAGATTCGGCGACGGACATAAACGGCCAATCGATACCGGGCCGCCTGACTCCGAGATAGCTGTTCGGGCTGCTGAAGAAATCGATGGACGGCTCGCGCAGCAAGCTCCGCAGATCGTGATGGCCCGCGCGCGGATCGGTGATCTCCAGCGAATAGCCGTAGAAGACGCCTACGATCAGCCGATCGTTCAGTTGACGCTTGACCAGCCGGGCGAAATAAGCGATCGCGTCCGCGACCACTTCGCCGAGAAACAGCCGGTGATCGATGAGCAGAACCTCCTCAGCCGGACTTAGCAGGGCGCTTTGTTCGTCAGCGTCCGGAAGGGTCAATGCCGCGATAAGTTCTTCATCGGTATGCACAGTCCTTTCCCCATGCCGCTCGCGTCTCCACGCTCGGAAAGCCTCAAGCGCATGTGAACTGAAATCCGCGTTCGGCCAGCCGTGATACGCCCATTCCTCGGTTCCTCCCGCCGCGATCTGGTACCCGATAATGTGCCGATGATACTCGCTCTGCTCGAGATAACGGATGATTTTCGTCAAGGCGGCGCCTGTGTCCTCCCTCCACCGTTCGGAAACGAACGATTGCCTTCGCTTAACGCCGTTCGCTAACCGGTTTAGTTCATCGGGGTACTTTTCGTCCCACCATTCGGGCATGTCCAGATCGATTCGCGGAAAGATAAGCGCCTCCGGATTCGCTGCCAGTACCTGCCTAAGATCGTCCTCCAATGGCCAGAAATTCAATTCCTCCTCGCAGTCCCATAGCCCCGTGCGAAACGGGCCGATACCGGAATCCGTATTGATTCCTCTGCCTGCGAGATACACTGGAACGGAATAGATGCGGATACCCGCCGAAGCAAAATCCTCATAACGTGCCCGATCGTCCAGGTAAGAAACGTAAGCATTGGCGTACAACGGCTCTCCGTTCACAAACAACGTCGGAACGCCGCCGAGTCTTTTGATTTCCGTATACATTCGTCGCTTCTCCTCCTTGAGCGGCCCGTGTTTTCCGAACCGATGAATCTCTTCCCCTGCTTCTGAAGAAATGTAACACCCTTCGATCTGCCTATCAACCTAGCATTTCAACCGATTACCCTATAGAATACACCGATTTTCAGCCTTCCTCGATCCGGAAGGACTTCTTCAAAGATTGACAGCCCTTGATGAATTCGGCATAATAAAGGAAATAAAGTCGAGGAAGCACCTCCCAAAGCCGGACACGTTCACGTGTTTCTTTGCGGGGTGCTTTTTGATTAGGAGACGGAGGCGGGAAAATGAAGAAGAAAACGTACGAGGAATTGGTGAAGGAGTCGCCCGTTACCTACGAGATGTACGCGAATATGGAGGACGACGGCAATCGTTACGAGATTTCGGACGGCGTGCTGGAGCTGATGAGTCCTTCTCCTCTATTTATTCATCAATTCATCTGCCATAAGATGCAAGTCATGCTTGACGGTAGCTGCCAAAACGAGTTTATCATTCTGGCCGCCCCGCTCGATGTGATTCTCTCGGACACCGAGGTTCGGCAGCCCGATCTCGTCATGGTCCATCTGAGCCGTACGCACATTATTAGCAAAAGAGGCATTAAAGGCGCTCCCGGCCTCGTCGCAATCTGCCCGTTCCGCCGGATCAGTTGACATAGCCGACTGGCAACGCCGACTCCGAGTTTCCCAAGTAAGAAAGGAAGGATTCAAATGGAAAAAAACAAAAAAGCGACAGACAAAGTGAAGGAGCAGCCGGCAACTTACGAGACTTATGCGGCATTGCCCGACGACGGGAACCGTTACGAGGTCATCGACGGAGTGCTGGAGCTGATGTCTCCCAGTCCGACGGCCTCCCATCAGTCTATTGCGTCGGATCTTTGCTTTGAGTTAAAACAAAGCTGCAAATCGGATTACCTGATCTACGTTGCGCCGCTAGATGTTATCTTGAGCAACACGAACGTCGTGCAGCCCGACGCGATCATGATCCACCGCAGCCGAAAACACATTGTCACTTCCCGAGGGATAGAGGGTCCGCCGGATCTGGCCGTAGAGGTTCTCTCTCCAAGCTCGCAAAAGCGGGATAGACTGAAGAAGAGGGCCGTATACGAGAAACACGGCGTCCCGGAATATTGGATCATCGATCCCGAAGCCCGGACGTTGGAGCAGTTTCACTTGGACGAACGCGGGAAGTATGAGCTAACCCAACTGTACGAAAATGACGAGCAGGTCGTCTCAAATAGGCTTCCTTGCGTCTCCTTCGAGGTCAGCCGGCTTTTCGGCGATGTGCTGCAGTAGCGATAGCTCAATTACAAAATCGGAGAAAGCAGACGCGACACCGACTCTTTGATCCGAATCCTTCTGGAGCGCTGTCCGTACTGTTCCAGCGTCAGCGCTTCGGACACGTTGATGTCCTCTCTGAACGCATCCGCCAGCTTGCCGGAAACCTCCTTGTCGTAGAGGAAGGCGTTCACTTCGAAATTCAGCTTAAAGCTTCTTACGTCCATGTTCGCCGTACCGACGGAAGCGATCTCCTCGTCCACGACGATCGTCTTAGCATGAATAAAACCGTTGCGGTACAAGTAAACGGAGACGCCCGCCTTGAGCATCACCCCGATATAAGACATAGTGGCCCAGTAAATAAACGGATGGTCCGGCTTGTCCGGAATCATGATACTGACCTGTACGCCTGACAATGCGGCAATGCGAAGCGCGTCCAAAAAGCCTGCATCCGGCACGAAGTAGGGCGTCTGAATGAGAATGGAATGCTTGGCGGAGGAGATCATTTTCACATATCCGTTCTTGATGTACTCCAGCTTCGACTCCGGGCCGCTGGCCACAATCTGCACTCCCGCCGTCCCGCTCTCCGCCTCCGACTCCGGGAACAGCTCCGTGCGGTAATGGACCTTATCGTGCGAGGCTTGATTCCAGTCCAGAATGAACCTCGCCTGCATCGCATGCACAGCTTCGCCCCGCATTCTCAAATGCGTATCCCGCCAATAGCCGAATTTCGGATCCAGGCCCAAATATTCGTCTCCTACATTAAAGCCGCCTACGTATCCGATTTTTCCGTCGATCACCACCAGCTTGCGATGATTTCGATAATTAAGCCGGAAATTAATCAACCTGAACTTGGACGGGAAAAACGCCACAGCAATTCCTCCCGCATCGCGAAACTCCTGCAGACTGCGACGGTTTAGCCTTCTTGAGCCTAGCTCGTCATACAGCAGCCGAACGGTTACCCCGGCCCGCGCCTTCTCCGCTAGCGCTCGGATCAGCCGGCCTCCCAAATCATCCTTCTGAATGATGTAATATTGAATGTGGATATGGTCCCTCGCCTCCGCAATATCCTGAAACAGTCGGTCGAATTTCTCCCTACCGTCCAGCAGCAGCTCCACTTCGTTATTTTCGGTATATAGCGCTTGCCTTGCTTTAAGATGCATCACGATTAAGTCCCGGTAATCGTTAGCCGCGGAATTGCGTATTTCATATTCCCCCGCGCCGACGCTGTTAAGCTGCTCTATGGCCGCCTCCCTCAGGCCGGTTCGGTCGATCTCCTTCCACTCGAACAGCCGGGTTTTTCGATAATTTTGCGCAAAAAACAAATATAGCACAAACCCCAGCAGCGGGATAAAATAAAGCACGAGCAGCCAAGCCCACGTCGAGCCGATATCTCTTCTCTCGCGAAAGATGATCACCGTCGCAAGAGTCATATTCAATACCAAAATTGCAGTTAATAACCATGAAAGCACATTCATGTGGATAACCTCCGCGTCCCAACCTGCCGCAAATGCGGTCTTAATCGATATTAACAGTTACACTGGGGGAATATCTAGAATTTTCGTTTGTCCACATAGTTATCAACAAAATAGCCCACATATCCACAGACATTTCCACAGTTTACACACAGTTAACACTCGGTTTATGCACAGAAACTATACTTAACATGTTATCCGCCTATCCCATCAATCGTCCGCACTTCGCCTGTTCACAATGCCGCTTTTTTGGAGAAACGGGACTCCAAATGGTATATTATACATATCAAGCTCAAAAGGAACGGGATCGCCATGATATTTCAACGAAACGAAACGTTTAGGGGCTACTTGAAGGCTTATCCGGTAACTTCCTTCATTTTGGCCATGAATTTGGTCGTTTTTCTGCTGGACCATTGGATGCTCGACAGAATGCTGTCGGAGTGGGGCATCTTCTATCAAGATCCTGATGTCGATCAATACGGTCGCTATGGCCTGGGCGAGCCCTGGAGATACGTCACCTCCATCGCGCTCCATGCCAATTGGGAGCATCTGCTGTTCAACAGCTTCTCCATTCTGATCTTTGCTCCTCCGTTGGAACGATTGCTGGGCCATTTCCGTTACATCGTCTATTATCTCTTGGCCGGAATCGCGGGCAATGCGCTAACGGCTATCGTCAACGCCGGTTCCGTATACGGCTCTCTCGGAGCGTCGGGCGCGATCTACGGCCTGTTCGGCGCTTATCTGTTTCTTGCGATTTTTCGCAAATTCGCTTTGGACGAAGCCACCCGCAAAACGATCTTTATTTCGATCGCATTCGGCGTGATCTATTCGATCATCCTCCCGAAAATCAACATTTGGGCTCATCTTGGGGGCGCGCTGGGTGGATTCGGGTTGATGGGACTATTCGTGGCGAGTAAAACGAAAAAATACAAGCGTGGAGTCTGACAAGTTGTGACAATTCGGTAGCGTTCGCCATTCGAGGGCGGAATGTCCGACGGATGCGGTTGAACAAATGTCGAATTATGCTAGAATATTGGTTGGCACTTTCTGGATGGACTATCTGCCGGAACGGATTATGACGAATTGAAAGGATTGCATTATGAGCCGTATCAACAATACGTTACGATTCTTCAAGGTTACGGGAGAACTGCGCAAGGATAAATGCGAATTCACGATCGATCCATGGAAACTGCTTCTGGAAACTCAACGCTACTACGAGATCAGACCCGAGAACGGCGCAGTAAAAAGGATTTACAAAGAAAAGCTCAATACGACGGTTGTCGAAACGAAACAATACGCGAACGGTATGCTGTGCTGCTCTGCCTTCTGCACGGAGGACCGCATCGAAGATCTGCAGCGCCTCATCCTCAATCAGCTACAGACGAGCGTCAAGACGTATATGGAGGATCTTAAGTTGAATCTTGTGGCTCTGAGCCGCTATTCGTCCGGGCTCTAGCCGTTACTTACTAATCCGGGAGGAATGAGCTTTGGAAATCATCTACCACGGACACTCTTGCATTCAGATCGTCACAGAAGGCAAGTCGCTGCTGTTCGACCCGTTCCTGAAAGGCAATCCCCTGGCGGTAACACAACCGGAAGACATCAAGACCGATTACATTCTGCTCACCCATGCGCACACCGATCATATTCTCGACGCGGAGCCGATTGCCAAGGCGAACGACGCCACCATCGTCGCTACCTTTGAGCTCGCTATGTACATGTCCCGTAAGCAGCTGAAAACGATCGACATGAATATCGGCGGCACGGTCGATTTAGGATTCGCCAAGGCGAAAATGATTCAGGCGTTCCACAGCTCCGGCATTTTCCTGGAGGAGGGCCAGATCATCTATGGCGGAATGCCGGCCGGCTTTATCGTGCAGGTAGAAGGTTTGACTCTGCTGCATGCCGGCGACACGGCTCTGTTTTCGGATATGAAAATGATCGGCGACAGGCATCCAATCGATATCGCTTTCCTGCCGATCGGCGATCACTATACGATGGGCCCGGACGATGCGCTCCAAGCAGCCGAATGGTTCGGCGCGAAGCTTGTCATCCCGGTACACTACAACTCGTTCCCTGCTATCCGCCAAGACTCCGATGATTTCGTACGGCGTCTGGAATCGCAGGGGCAGCGCGGACGCGTGCTCGCACCGGGCGAGAAGCTGGAGATTACGGCGGCTTCGCTGAAGAAGCTGGTTGCTCGAGACGGTAAATAAGCCTCGGCAGCGGAAGAGAACTCTGACTCCATGCAAGCAAAAACGCCTTCGGCGTACCGCGGGCGCTGAAGCAAAGAGTACTTTGCTCAAATCTGTAGGTGGGGTTGCTCGGCTCGATCCGCTCAGGGCGTGGACGACTTGTTAGTCTAAGGCGGAAAAGCCGTGTTAAAAGTGCTTACGCACTAGTTTTGGGGCGAATATGGCGGATTTTCCGCTTAAATTCCGCAAAATCGCTTATTCGGAAAAAATAAGCTGGGTTTTCCTTCTTAAATCGGCCGTTTTTGCTCATTCCGAAGATTTAAGACGGGTTTTCCGCTTTAACTTTCCGCTCGAGTAACCCCCCGTCCGTACGAAAAGAGACCTTGATCAATTACAAGGGCATTGAGGTATATACTCTGAATCAATCGAGTAGGAGGCTACTCATTAGTTGAGTAGACGACCTCTCACACCACCGTACGTACCGTTCGGTATACGGCGGTTCAACCGTTTGAGTGCACTTGACGTAAGCGCTCGTATTGCGCAGGGAAGTCATAATACCCTGCCTGTGCGAGCCTTTCGTTTGTTACAGAGCGATTCAGCACGGCGCTTCCGGCGATTCGCCAGTAGCCTAGCCTCGTGTTTCCCCATTGGTAAGCCTGCCATTCCGGTATCCCCAGCTTTCGCAGGTTCTGAACCTTCGTTCGAGGCCTCTTCCATTGTTTCCAGATGTACATCCGCATTCGTCTTCGCAGCCATTCGTTCCAGCCTTGCAGGATTCGCTTCATGTCCGCTACATAGAAATAGTCGATCCATCCCCGAATGTAGACCTTGACGTTCTCCATGACTTGCCGGGCATTTCTGCCTTGACTTCGACTCGTTAGCTCCTTCAACTTCTTCTTCGCCTTCGTCAGGGATTGACGGTGTACGCGTACATAGACGCCCTTTCCGTTCTTCCCCAACGCGAATCCCAGGAATTTGAAGTGTTTCTGCGCCACAACGCTGACCACCTTGCTCTTTTGCGTGTTCAATTGGAGCTTTAGCTTCTTCTCCAGATACCTCCGGCTAGATGCTAGCAGTCGCATGGCTGCTCGCTTGCTCTTCGCTAGCACCACGATGTCATCCGCGTAGCGAATGACCGTCACGCCTCGCTTCTCCATCTCCTGATCGTATTCGTTCAGATAGATGTTCGCTAAAAGCGGGGACAACGGTCCGCCTTGAGGCGATCCTTCCTCCGTTGCCCGACGTACCCCATCCTCCATGACTCCGCTTCTCAGGTACTTCTTGATCAGATCAATGATGCGTTTGTCCTGAATTTGCTTGCGAAGCATGTTTAAAAGAAGCTCGTGGTTCAGCGTGTCGAAGTATTTCGACAGGTCGATTTCGACCGCATGTCTGTAGCCCTGCTCCGCATATGCTTTCACTTTTCGAATCGCTTGTTGTGCACTTCGTCCCGGGCGGTAGCCGTAGCTCCCGTCCGCGAAGAGCGGCTCGAATAGCGGTTGCAGTTGCTGCGCGATCGCTTGCTGGATCACCCGATCGATGACGGTTGGGATACCCAGCTTTCTCATACCGCTTCCATCTGGTTTGGGGATCTCCTTGCGCCGCACCGGGCTTGGCTTGTAGCTTCCTTCTCGTATACTTTGCAAGAGTTCGTCTCTGTTTTCCCGCAACCAGGGTAATGCCGCCTCGACGGTCATTCCGTCTATTCCCGGCGCGCCATGGTTGCGTTTGACCTGTTTGTACGCCCGATTCAGATTGTCTCTGTTCAGAATACGTTCCATCAGGCCCTCTGCACCGTCTCTTTCCCTACCTTCCGAGCTTCGATGCTCCGCGCTCCTGCATACCCTTCGCGTTCCACGCTATCTCTTTGCCGGTAGCCCTTTCGGTATTCTGCTTTCATCACATCGATTCTCCTTTCGGTTTATACTCAAGACTTACGATTGTTCAGCCCTTCCGCTCGCCGCTGACACGGCTTGCGTACTATGGCCTCTGCTGACTTCTCACAGCAAGCTTTACTCCGTGTTTCGGATTTTTTTTTTCCTATTTCACGTCTGTGAGACCTCCCCGGGTAAGAGCGATAACTTTCCCCTCATCTATCTGCCACATCTACATGGTGAGATTCGGGCAGTATTGGACTTTGCTTTGTTAGGCAAGCTCGTCCGTCTCACCATGCCTTCTATGTGATTCCTGTTCGTCAGACCGACGGTTTGCCTCCGGCTTCCTTCAGATTCCACCTCGCGATGGACACCCTTGCCTTCGGCTAACAGTTCCTACTGCCAAGCCTGTAGCGGACTTTCACCGCCTAGTTATCGCCCATGCCGGGCGCACCCAAAAAAAGCCATTGTTTTGTTGTTTATGCCAACAAAAAAATGGCTTTTTCAGTGCTCGCCTTATGTTACAGCTCTCTCGGTCTGCCGAGAACGAATCGCCGTTCGAGTGTCGTTTACTCTACCCTTCCGTCCGGCGCAGAGCTTCCGCAAACAGCAGCAGCGTCAATCCTTGACCGTATACAGTAGGAAATATCGGAACCTTGTTGTACGCCGCTACACTTTCCAGCACCGGCGTTCCCCCGGAAGCTCCGCGAACGGCGCCATTGTCGCTTATGTACGCAACCATCGCCAAGACCGTCCGGTCTGCGCTCTCTTTCAAGGAGGCCGGGGCAAGTCCCATTCGAGCAGCCTTGTAAATGCCGCAGGCAATCCCCGCCGAGCCCGACGTTTCCTCATAAAAGTCGGGGCGATCCAGTACGGTAGGCCACAATCCGCTTGCATTTTGGCGCAGTGCAAGCGCGTCGATGAGTCGGCGGTACCTTATCTTAATCTCGGTCAGCATCTCGTTCTCGCCGACGTCGAAGCCGCAGCTTGCCAGCTCCTCCAGAATCATCGGAATCCCGCAAGCGTTCCAGGCATTCGCTCTGTTCCAGCGCGCAGCCGACATCCAGTCGCCCGCCTCGCAGTTCCATCCGTGGAAGAGCAAGCCCGTCTCCTCATCCTGCAAGGCGCGAAGATGCAGCAGCACTTGTCTCAACGCCTCGTCTGCCATCCGGTGATCCGACAGAAGCCGCGCGGCGCGGGCAAGAAACAGAACAGCCATGAAGATAGTATCGGCCCATATCTGTTCGCGGAACGAGGCCTTCTCCGTCACGGTATGCTCGAAGGCGCCGTTTCTCGTACGAGGGGACTGCGCCGCCATCCACTCCGCGATCTCTTTTGTTTTCTCCCTATAGTACGGATTGTTCTGCCTATCGTACAATTGCGGAAAGACGGCGAAAGGCGCCATTGCATTGATCACCCTGACAGCTTCGGACTGATCTCGATTTCGCGTTACCCAAGCCTCGACCTCGCCAATGACACGCTCCTCTCCCGCCGCTCTCCTGTATTCGGCTGCCGCAATAAGGCCGACCCCGGCATTCCAATCCCACCGATCGATATTCATCGCCCAGTCGATCCATTCATGATTGCCCCACTGCGTCCGTTCGCTGTACATCATATATTGATAGACTTGACGCGCCTTCTTCTCCAAGGTTTCTCTATTCATGCCAAGCTCCTCTCTCCCCATCCCCGTTACAATAGTTGGTTGCGATACTCCGTGGGCGTCAATCCGTAATGCTTTTTGAAGCTTTCTCGAAAATGATCCAAATCTGTATAGCCGATCCGGCCGCAAATCTCATTAATCCGATTCGCAGGATCTTTTAATAACCGGGCAGCTTCCTCCATCCGAAGTCGAATGATCAGATGGTTGATCGTCATACCCGTCACTTCTTTAACGAGCAGGTTCATATATTTCTCGCTTAGTCCGACGGCAGCAGCAACATCGGATAAGGCCAACTCCTTGCGCATATACTGCGCCTTCACATACTGTACAGCTTGCTCGACCAGCTTTTTCTTCTTCAAATTTCCGGACAATTCCCCGCCATGAAGAAGCTCGGACAGATTCGGCAGCTTATTCCTGGATACCCGCTCCGCCAAATCCAACTCTCGGCGTTCCTCCCGTTCTTTCTTCAGCGCTCGCACCGCGCGCGCCAGAACTTGCTCGATCTCGGCCGGGTCGATCGGTTTCAAGACGTAGTCGAGCACTTGAAGCTTCAAGGCCGTTCTTGCATGCTCGAATTCGTTCAGCCCGGATAGGATGATACAGCGAATATCGGGCTTGCGGGCTTGCAGCGCCTGAATCAGCTCCAGACCGTCCATCTTCGGCATTCCGATATCGGTTAAGATTAGGTCCGGCTCCTCCGCATCCAGACGGGCAAGCACCTCCTCTCCGTTGCTGAACGCACCGCTCATGACAATCCCCAAGCTATGCCAGTCTATAGCGTGTACCAGCGTTTCGCGTACGGTTTTTACATCCTCGGCAATAAACAGCTTATACATTCGCCAACTCCTCCTGACCCGGTATTCTCTCTGCTATACGGAAGGGCATCTCAATCTCGACGCAGGTTCCCGTATCTGTAGCGATGTATCGCAAGCCGTAAGCCTCTCCGCAATGCAATTGGATTCTCCGATGCACATTCAGCGTGCCGTAGCCGGATCGGACTCCGCCTGCTTTCCCGCCGGAAGCAATTCCCGGGTGATCGCGCAGCAGCCGATTCATCCTGACGGGGTCGCAGCCTTGTCCGTTATCTTCAACGCGCAGCACAAGCCCCTTATTTGTCCTGCCGGCCGTTATTCCGATGCGGCAATTCGAGACTTGGCCCGCAAACCCGTGCTTGATCGCGTTCTCCACGAGCGGCTGAAGGGATAAATGAACGACACTGGCCGCCATTAGCTCGTCCGGCACCTGAATATCCACTTGCAGGTTATCCATCATCATCTGCTGAATATGAAGATAAGCCTCTACCTGGTTCACCTCGTCCCTCAAGGAGATCCAAGCCTCTCCCCGGTTCAGACTATGGCGGAAAACATTGGCCAGCGAACGCACAATTTGGCTCGACTCCCGATCCCCGGCCATAATCGCGCGGCAATTGATCAGATCCAGCGTATTGTATAGAAAATGAGGGTTGATCTGAGCGTGCAGCAGCTCCAGTTGAAGCTGGCGGCGTTCCATTTCCTCGACGAAGGACTTCTCGATCAGCGCGTGCAGCGTAACGAGCATAGACGAAAATTTCTGACCCAGCTCGTCCACTTCGTAGATCCCCGAATTTTGTTCCGGCAGCGGCTCCTTAAATTCCAGCACCTCCGGACGATGCATCGCCGAGACAAGCCGCGTAATCGGAACGGTGACTTTGACGACGATTCTGCGAAGAATAACGCCTGCGACGAGCAGAGCGGCAATCGCCGTAGCCGCGCCAATCGCCGATATGGCGAACGTGTATTGAGTAAAATGACTTTCCGGCACAACCGTCAGCAGCTTCCAGCCATTCGTGAACGTATCGAACATGACGCGATGCTGCTCGCCGTCCACCTTCGCCACCTGCGATCCTTTAGCGCCTTCCAATTCGCGAATAAACGGCAATTCTCCCACCGATTCCAGGAAGCCGTACCGCTCGCTGTAGATGACCCGATTGTTTTCGTCCAGCAGGAGATGATAGCCCTTCTCCAATTGCGCATTCTCGAATACGCTGCGAATACTGCCCGTATCCGCGCCTACGATGACGACTCCGACGCTGCGGCCGTCTTTAATGCTCGTCTTTATTCTCGCGGAATAGATCATCGCAGAATTGGATTGTCCCGTCCGCTGCCCCCACCATTCCGTCTGCCGTGTCCCGCTCTTCAAGCTGTGATACCAGATTTGGTCTTGCAAATCTTCATATTTATAGATCCCGGGTATCGGATCGAAATGATCGGTTGCGATGCCGTATAACCCGCTTCCCGGCTCCAAGGCAATCGAGATGGCATAAGACTTCTGGGCCGTACTGCGCGAACCGGTATCATTCAGAAGAGATAGCAAGGACAAATTTTCCAGATTCGTCCGCAACGCGAAATAATCCCCGACCGCATCGTAAGCTTCCTCGTATCTGCGATCTAGCAACCCTTCAATAGAAGGATTGCTCAGAATAAAGCCTGCCACATTATTCATCGTTTCGAACTGATACCAGATGTTTCTGTAGACGAATTTCATCGACTGATTCGCCATATTTAACGTATGGTCATTCTGTACCCGAATAAGAATGTAACTGGCTGCCGTAGCGAAAAAAGCGATAATGATAACGATCAACGCAAATATAGGAAGACTGAGCCGCGATAGCAGCTTTGCATGACGTGCGATCAT
This sequence comes from Cohnella sp. LGH, assembly GCF_017671885.1. Lineage (NCBI taxonomy): Bacteria > Bacillati > Bacillota > Bacilli > Caryophanales > Paenibacillaceae > Cohnella > Cohnella sp. LGH. Next base: position 6,356,203 of record NZ_CP072117.1, on the reverse strand, counting down.
CCTGACCAGCCTCCTTCGCCAGATGCGATTGTAGGAGCCCCCACAGCCGACTCCGGCCGGATGAGGGGCTCCCTACTTCATTATCCGTTAATTAAATTGTAGATTACTTGCGCAGCCTCCGCGCGAGTTGAATTGCCCTTCGGTATGAATCTACCTGACGCACGGCCTCGAACCAGCCCCAACGCCGCCGCTTCCTGTACATCTTCAACCGCCCAGCCCGAGATTTGCGCCACATCCGTAAATGCCGCACCCGTATCCTCCGTCGCTCGACCGCCGATCATTCGATAAGCCTTCATCGTCATCACGACCATCTGCTCCCGCGTAATATTACCGTTGGGATTGAATGTAGCTGCGCCCGTGCCGTTGACGATTCCCGCTTCGTATGCGATGGATACCGCCTCCGCATACCACTTATCCGCGGGCACATCCCCGAACGGCATGACGCCTGTCTTCGTCAGCTTCAGCGCTTTCACCATCATCGCCGCGAATTCCGCCCGCGTAATCGTCCGGTTAGGCTCAAACTTCCCGGCGCTTGTTCCTTGAACGATCTGCTTTTCCGCCAATTCCCGTATGATGGCATAAGCCCAGTGACTTGGCTTCAGATCGGCAAACTCCTTCGCGGGATTAGCTGGCGTTTCAGTGGTATTCGTGCCGTTACCGTCAGGCTTAAGCGGTGTCCCCGGTTCAGTTGTCGTTGCAGACCCGGAAGACGCCGGAGGCTGATTTCCCCCCGATGTTGGAGGCGTTGTGGATGGATTGCCGCCCCCATTGCCGCCATTCCCTTCGCCCTCTCCGCCGCCTGGAGTCGACGGATGGTGATCGATGAATTCGAATCGATCGTAGAGCGCAGGGCTTTTCGAGTCGGCCGTTCCCTGCGTCCACTGGATAAAGTTGTCCCGTCCGTTCTGGTAGTCCGCATCGTTGACCGCCACATTAAATCCGATCGTCTGGCCGAGCGACGGTTTCAAATCCTTCACGTAGGCGCTCGGAATCATTAATTCATAATAGGTCATGCCAGCCGCTTCGTCTCGAATCGCTTCAAAAGGGACTTGTCCGCTTACGTCGCCATTCGGATTGGGCGGGGCCGAATAGAAAATATTCACCAGATGTCTGCCGTCATCACCGAGCGCAAACCCCCATTCGGTATCGGCGGCGCCGTAAGGGGATTCCCGTCTATTCAACGGATCCAGACTGATCTGGATGGAATCGTTCTTCCACAGGTTCGCCGCATTCTCGGATTGCTTGTGTACATTGTCCCGCACAGCTATAGCGAAATACATCCCGGCATCTGTCCACTTCGCATACGCCGTCGCCTCAAGGCCGTTCGGATCGTGGAACCCTGCCGCATTCTGATCATTCCTGCGCAGGTGTACAGGATAGGCATCGCTCCAGTCCTGCAAGTTTCCATCCACCGTGATATCGCCCGACGACTGAATCAAATTAAAGTCCAGAGGCATGGCCTCGTCGTGGAAAATGACTTTGCCGCTCGCCGACTCGTTCACCTGCAGATCGACGAAATAGGCATTAAAAGCCGCAGGCTGACGATACGTCCAACGGAAATCCAATTGTATGCGATCGCCCTTCTTCAGACCGCTGAACGTAGAGGAGGCGACCGGTTCTAATAAAGTGCCGTCCGGCCCTTTCAGGGTAACTTCCCCCGCCTTCTCCGCAGAGGATGTGCCGGTCAACACTACGGATACGACATCCAGATTTTCAATCGTCTGTTTAACCGGAAGAAGCTTCGCGGCCAGTCCTTCCTCAACGGTTAGCTCCACTTTCTTCGTGTCGAACGCCGATCCGTTATGCACGATCGTAAACTCAAGCTCATAGCGCCCTTTAACGGTTCCTTCCGGCACAAGCACTTGCAGTACCCGTTCAAGCTCGCTTTGCGCAGGAATCGTCAGATCCAGGCTATCAAGCTCGGTTTGCGCAGTTTCCCATCCATCCGGCAGCTTTATATGAACCGTTACCGGCTGCGGAGCGTTCGTACTGTTCACGAAGGAGAGATTAAACGCCATCGTGTAACCGGCTTCCCCGTTCACCTGGGTCGGCGTAACGTTGGCCAGCACTCCAATAAATTTAGCCGGTTCGGATGCGACCATCGTCTCAACCGTTCCCGCAAATTCCCGCGCCAGCAAATTATAGGCATAGCTTTCCGCATAGCTGCCTCGCGCGAAAGCCGCTTCCGCCAGTCTGCCATATCGGTTCAGACGAAGAACCGCCGATTCGGAAACGGGCATGACGTTGTATTCGCCTTTCTTGGCATGGAATACAGCAGCCGCAGCTTCCGCTGCATGACTGTAATCCAAGCTATTCGCGCCTATGCCGGAGAGCGCGTACACTAACGCGACCGAAGCGCTCTCCGCCCAATTATATAGGGCCTCCAGCGCAACATAACCGGGAGCGCCTTCGATGGAGCCATTCTCGATCTGTCCGGCGATTTGCGACATAAGCGAATACACGGACCGGATGCCCTGCTCCAATTCCGCAGCCTGATCTCCATTGCCGGCTACCGCCTCGATTTGAGCAGCAATGCGCTCGATTTCGGCCACATCGTCGGCAATAAGCGCAGCGTTTTCCACAGTCTGTACCCGGTTCAGCTTGGTTACGGCTTCTTGTTTCTTGTCTTGCAGCAGCTTAGCCGCAGCCTGGAATACAAACTCGGCCGGCGCTCCCGTCACATAGATCGGCGAACCCGATACATTCAGTTGTACGCGGCCGGCAGCCTCCGACACGGGAACGTCAACGCCGTTAATATCCGTCACCTGCACGCCCGCCGCGCCGAAGGGAAGCGTTAGTGTCGCGGTTGGCGGCTTAACCGCCGGGTTGTCCTTATGGTCCACCTTCTTCCAGGCTGTAAGGACGGGCTGTCCGTCATTCAGAAATAGATGAACGGCAGCATCCGGATTACCGGTATCCCAGTTTCCGATGTAACGCGCTTTATCCAATTGGGTCATCAATTGGTTAACTGCGGCATAAGCGAGCTTCGGCCGCCCGTTATTGTCGGTAATTCCCCAGAAAATATCGTAATAACGGTCGTCGGTTCCGTCGTTTTTGTAATCGTAATACTCGTATGCCTTCACCTGGTCCGTGATCATATAATTCAGAAAGGCGCGAACGATATAGTCTCGTTGAACCTCTTCCGATACGGATGGATAACCGCTCTTCGCAGTCGGCCAGCCGCCCTCGGTCAAATAGTAATCCTTCCAGCCGCCGTAAGCGTCTACCAGGCTTTTCACGCCGTTAACGAGATTTTGCAAGTTGCCGTCTGGCATGGAGTTGTATACATAGGGATGATAAGAATAAGCATCCGCATAATCGTATGAACCCAGTTCAAGCTCTTTGGGCAGGACGCTCAGTACGCTGGAAGTATGATCGCCGGCGAGCAGCATCGCATTCGGATCGGCTTTCTTCATGTTGAGATAGGCAATCTTCTGCAGTTGGACGAATTCCGCGGGAATGTACGGCTTGGAGAAAATCTCCGGCTCGTTCGGCATTTCCCATTGCCTGATCCTGTCCTTGTATTTGGCAACGACATTCGTCACGAAATCTCCCATCGCTTTCAAGGAGTCCGTCCTATTGATCGTGCCGGACTGATAGTTGGCGTTCTTGTCGATCGACAGCACGGTGATCTGATTGAATCCGTAGGAGAACAGCTTGTCCAGCTGCGGCTCCACTCGGCTGTAATCGTAGATGGGCGCTCCCGATAAATCCTTTACGTTTCTGTCCACATCCTCCCACGAAATGCCGGAGCGATGGTGCCGGGCTCCCATCTTGCGGGCTCCATCGATAATATCGTCCTTCCAGTTCAGCGCATAATGAGTGTTTAATCCGAACTTGCTTTCATTGTCCAGATCCAGCTCTCCGACCGGAGCCGCGTTCTTGATAACTGCAAGTCGCATCCGTTTTGACAAGTCCGGGCGAATCGCGCCATCCACCATGAAATCGGTCGAGACCTCATAGGTTCCAATGGCTTGCAGCTGCGGGTCAAACGGCAATACGTCAAAGCTGGATGCATATGCAGCCAACTGATAGTCTTTCGTACCGGATGCGACAATCTCCCGCGCTCCATCCGCACGGCGCACCGTATAATCCAGCTGCACATCGTGCGCTTGCGATCCGGAATCCAAAGCGAGCGCTAGACCGGGCACTTCGTCCTGCGTGTAAATTCCCGCATAATTGCCCGACGGCTGAAGGTCCACCACGAAAGGCGACTGCATCGGCTCGATCGAGAAGTCGTCGATCATCAGGTTAATCCCGCCGACTACGTTCCACTGAAAATAGCCCTTGATAGGCGCGAGCGCATCGGAATCCTCACCGCTGGCGATTTCGACGCCGTCAATGAACAGCTTGTGCGTAATTCCGCTTACTCGAAGCTCGTATTCGTGCCACTCGTCCAGCAGCGACTTGACGTAGTTCGCCACGTAGTAATTGCCGCCCAGCGTCGTCTTGCGCATGATAAAATACTTGGAATTATGCGTCGCCCATTCCATCGCATTGTTGTTCGCGTCATCCGTTGCCCGGTAACGGAACCGCCAAGTATTTTGCACCGCATCGCTTGTTCTGGCATACTTCACTTTGAATTTGGCGATAAAATTGTCCACGTTCTGGTACACGGGAAGGTTCAGCTTGGCGCTGCCCGATCCGTTCAGATTAAGCACCTTATTGCCATCCGGCATCTCGACGACTCTAGTATTGCCCCCCACGGTCCAATCCGCAGGAACCGTATTCGGCGGCACAGCGTCGAAATTGTTCAAGTACGGCTCAATCTGTCCGACAGCGACCACCGCTTCTCCAGACTCCGGATAGCGTGCGGCATTGCCCTCCTCATCCTGAACGGCAATAAAATACCGGATTTTATCGGTTCGGTTCGAACCCGGGATCACTCCGGAATAGACGCCTTCCCCAATCTTAGGAGGCTGTAAAACAAGATCGAGCGAATCGTCACCGTAGCCATAGTGGATTAACGCTGTCGCAGAGGCTGTAGCATTCGCGACGGTAAAAGCTACAGGCATGTCGGCATTGTAGGGAACCTCTATCAACGGCGTGTGCGAGATTGAGTATGGGTCTGTCGCTGCGGCAACCGGCTTAACCGATACCTGCTCCACATTGAGATAGACAGCTGTGCTCGCTGTCAGACTTTTTAATGAAAAGCCGATTCCCCCGGAAAGAAGAGAAGCATCGGAGAAAACGGTTACAAGAGAATTGTCGATATAGAGCTTAAATTCAGCTCCCTTCACTTCAATTCTGTACTGGTGCCAATCCGTCAGATTAAAGCCGTGCAGGACAGCGCCAATGTTCACAGGAGCTCCGACCATTTCTGTTGCCGAGGAGTTCGGATATTTCCACAACTCAACATAGCTGGCATTTTTGAATTCCAGAAAATAATAGCTTGTGCTGGACGAATAGCGGAACATCGTCCTGAAGCGATCGCCTTGCGCCGTAAATTCGAGGTTGTAATCCGCGATCGTGTAAGGCAGCTGCGTCTGCTTCACTACGGCACGCTGAGGTCCCGTCAATGACGTCGATCCTTGCAACTGGGCTTCCGTTCCGGTTCCTTGAACCTGCCATGCCGCGCTGCCGAACAAATCCCAATTGCCCAGCCCTCCGGAAAAATCGTCCTCGTACAGCGAGGCCGGATCCGCCGCTTTCGTCGCAGCCGGGAGCATCGGCAGAATCATAGCAACGATGACCAATATAGACAGGCTCCGTATAAGCCTTCTCATCCGTTAACCCCCTTGAATAATAGTTTGAATGGGACTGTCCCATAAGCAGAGTTGCTTGAGATGATCGATGGATAAAGAAGGGATATGTACCTCCCGGAGACTGCCTCATACGCTCCTGAAATCACCTTGCCACGGGTTTCCCAATTCAAATTTCAGGAGCGTATAGCATCGGAGGGAGGTACATACCCCTGTCACCTTGTTCATCGATTATCTTTCTGAGCAACTTGGTTGGCTTATGGAACAGCCCCTTCGTTCAAGCTGTTATTTTCCCGACTTCACTTTGAAGGAGGCTTCGAGCTCGCTCAAAATTTGCGAACCGCCTTGCGATTTCCACTTTTCCACGAAGTCGTCGAACTTCTTGATATCGCCGCCCATAATGATTTGCGTAAATACGGAATCGCGCATCGTGTTCAACTCGACCAGCTTGGCGATTTTCGTCGGAGATTCCAAGTAGTTGGAGGCGTCTCTGATCTGATACTTGTTATTGATCGCCGTGCCCAGCGATTCTGCAAATCGCAGCGGCAACGACTCCAGATAACGCGGCCAGCCGTTCAGGCCGGGAGCGAACAGATAGCTCTGGATGCCGCGGAAGTGTCCGTCCGGATCCTTCATCGTGGTCGGATCGACCAGATCGGTTACCGCCTTCATCGTGCCGTTCTCGACCTTGTAATCTTCCCCTTCGATGCCCCATACGGTCAGCATTTGGTTTTCAGGGGATAGCGACTCCTCGATAATCGCCAGCACTTTCTTGGGATCTTTCGTCTTTACGCTGATCGCGTTCATCTGGGAGAACGGCGCTCCGGCCGGCGCTACCGCATTCCCGTCCGGACCGACAAGCGAATCCGTCAGCGTTAAATATTTGTACGGTTCGTTGGATTGATCCGGGAGCGTGCCGTCCGCCTTGAGATCGCCGCTCTTGATCAGCATATTCGTCTCAATCTGCGTATCGTATCCGCCCGGCGTAGACCACCAGCCCATCCAGGAGAACAGCTTGCCGCTGTACAGCTTGGTCCGCAGCTGCTCCTCCTTGATCGTCGCAAACTCCTTGTCGATCAGCCCTTCCTTATACATTTGCTGCAGGAATAGAAGCGCTTCTCTCATTTGCGGCTCAATGTCATAGTTGCTGAACTTGCCGTCCTTCTCCGTGAAGAAGCCCGGAGTGACGCTGAACGCGCCGAAGATGTTGTCAAAAGAGTTGTTGGCGTATTTCACGTCGCCGATCTGTGCCGTATATCCGCCAAGCGGAATGACGTCCGGATACTTCGCTTTGATTTGCTTTAGAACGTTGTAATATTCATCCAGCGTTTTCGGAGTCTCGGCGCCGATTTCCTTCAAATAATCCATTCGCATGACCAGGTCCCAACGGTAACCCGCTCCCGGCCCGCCTTGGTAAGGGATACCGTAAATTTTGCCGTTTACCTTCGCCTGCTCGAACGCTTCCGCCGATACTTCACGCATAATGTTAGGCGTATCCGTCTCATTGATCAGATCCGTCAGATCGACGAAAGCGCCCTGCTGCGCATATTTCTGGAAATCGTCGGCGAAATCGATTCTGACGACATCCGGAATATCGCCGCCTGCCATCTTCAGATTAAGCTTCGTTTTATATTGCTGGACATCTACCATCTCGGGAATAATTTTAATGTTGAGCTTTTCCTCAATCGCTTGCTTAACGACATCTTGCGCAGGATCGTAAGGCTTGGAAATATCTTGCGCCTTCAGCCACTTCAGCTCATAAGGCTCCTCCGCTTGGGGCGTTTCCGACGCCGAGGCAGACGGGGAAGACACCGACGATGCCGACGGCGACGGAGTCGCGGACGGCGAAGCGTTGCCGCTGTTATTGTTGCTGCATCCCGTCACCATCAGTACGCCGGTCAGTGCGGCAGCAACGACGCCATAAGACCATTTTTTCTTTTGCTGAGACATGAACAATTGACCTCCTCATATAAAATCCGCTTGATTTATATTTACCCTTGTGGGGATAAACCGGAAGTACGGCAGTACGGACGAACAATTAACCTTTTACAGACCCGATCAGCATCCCTTGTTCGAAAAAACGCTGGACGAACGGATAAATCACCATCATCGGCAGCGCCACGATTACGATTGCGGCCATCTGAATGCCGATTGTGGGCGGGGGAGCCGATCCGGCCGCCTCTAGCAGTTCCGGCGGAAGGCTGGAGCTGGCGATGATGGTTCGCAGGACAAGCTGAACGGGCGCTTTGTGCCAATCCGATACGTAGAGCAGAGCATTGAAGAAATCGTTCCAGTACACGACCAGGTAGAGAAGTCCGACGGTTGCAATAGCCGGCATGGACAAGGGGAGCACGATCCGCCTTAAAATGGTGAACTCGGAAGCGCCGTCAATGGCAGCCGATTCTCGCAAGCTTTCGGGAATGCCTTCGAAGAAGGTTTTCATAATAATCATGTTGAACGCGCTGTAGGCCATGACCAGGATGAGCACGATATTCGTATTCAACAATCCCAATTGCTTGATCGTGATGTAGGTAGGAATCATTCCGCCCCGGAAGAGCATCGTGAGCACAAAATACACCATGATGATCCTTCGTCCCGGCAGCTTCTTCTCTGCCAGCGCATAAGCCGAAGTCACGGTAAGAAACAGCGCCAGCGCAACTCCCCCGACCGTGTTCCGGATCGTATTCCCGTAGGACTGATAGATCATCGAGCCTTCCTTCAACAAGTACTTGTAATACTCCAAGCTGAAGCTTGAGGGAAAAAGGATCATGCCGTTCTTCTCGCTGAATTGGGAGTACGGCGTAATCGACACAGTTAGGACATACCAGAAAGGAATCACAATAATTAAAGTCAACAGTGTAAGCACAACGTAGTTGGAGGCGACGAATGCGGATTCCCCTCTTGTTAGCTTCACGGGTTCCCCCTCCTTGTCAGAAAATACCGGAATCATTGACTTTTTTGGCAATCTGATTGGCGACGAGCACCAGTACGAATCCGATGACGCCTTTGATAACGTCGGCCGCGGCGGCAAGGCTAAGGTTGAACTGCTCGATCCCTACCCGGTAGATGTAAGTATCGAGAATATCCCCCACCTCGAACACCATCGGATTGTACAAATTGATGATCTGATCCAATCCGGCGCTCATCACGTATCCGACCCTTAATATGAAGATGACAATGATCGTCCCGGTAATTCCCGGCAAAGTAACGTGAAGCATCTTCTTAAACCTCGTTGCTCCGTCCACTGTCGCCGCCTCGTACACCTCCGGGTTAAGTCCCGCGATCGCTGCGATATAGATAATCGCCGCCCAGCCCATCTCCTTAAGCGCATCCGTAACGACCAGAATCGTTCGAAAGTAATTAGGCTCAACGAGCAAGTAGGCCGGCGTACCGCCGAAAAACTCAACCGCCTTGTTAATCAAGCCTGTTTCCGGGGAGAGCAGAATGGTAACAATCCCTCCGTATACGACCCAGGACACGAATCTCGGCAAGTAAACGGCCGTTTGCAGCGTTTTCTTAAACCAGCGCTTGCGAATTTCGTTTAGCGAGAGCGCCAATACGATCGGGGCCACAAACCCGCTGATCATTTTGTACAGGCTGATAATCAACGTATTCTTAAAAGCGTTGCGAAACATTTCGGACTCGAAGAGCGCATTGAAATGCTGGAATCCGACCCAACGGCTCGCCGGAAATCCCTGCACGATGTTGTAGTCCATAAACGCGATTCTGATCCCGTTAAGCGGGAGGTAATCGAAAATGAACACCCATGCAAATGCGGGAAGCAGCAATAGATACAGCAGCTTGTACTTCCAAATCTGCTTGAGCCTCCGCCTCGGCAGCGGCGTTTGTTTCTTGGATATCCCGGCGGCAACTCGCTCCATCTTGCTTTCCTCCTATCCTCTCTCTTAAGCCGTCTCCGACGTCATGAAAGTGTTTACAGTGCTAGCTTATCTGAAAAGATAGGGCCGGAAAACCGGAATGGAGAACGATAATACCCGTGAAAAATCCTATTTATCGGATCGGCCGGCCGCTAGAATCATGACCCCTGCGGGAGGAATCTCAAGGGCATGAATGCCTGCGGACAACCGCAATTCGGAACGCTCAACGACGTTCCCCATACAATCTTTGATTTCCATCGGTCGACTCTCGATTCCCGCCATAAGCTCGATATACACCCCCCTACTCCTCGTTCCGTTAACGATGATCATCGTCTGCGACTCTTCAATGTCAATCGTAAGAACCGTACGATGATAGATAGCCGCAATCCACTTGTCCGCGTCGCTTGCGACGACGAGCGGATACAGCAGCTCGGGGTGATAGGGCTCCAGACGACCATTCAGCAGAACGGATCGATGCTCGCGCCAGAAGCCCATCCAATAGGCGACCATCTTGACATGGTCCGCCGGCAGGCGATCCAGCTTGACGGAAATTTGCGGCACCGCAAACAACACGTTGATCAGCTGAAGCGCTGCGCTTTCCACAGGGTCTTCCGGATGCCACATCAGCATATCGGCGTGAACCGCGGTATTTCCGCTCAACAGACGGATGTCCAGGGTGCGCACTCTATTTTCCAAGGAGTCGTTCGGACAGTCCGCCGCCCTGAACATATTGCCGTATTTGCGCATATAGGGCCCGATATAGCTCTGACGAAACTCGATCATGACCTCCGGGTTAATGGCGCGAAGCCGCTCCATCACGTCGGACATCAGCCGATCGACCGCCTCCGGCACGGAAACAAAATCCCGTCCGCCTCCGACTTCGCACTGCTTGCCCTCTGGCAGGTTAAAGCTATCGACAAAGTCCAGCTTAAAGCCGTCCAGCCCCCATTCCCGCATCGCCTGCTCATAGATTCCTATCAAATAGCACCTGATCTCCGGGAAACGCGGATCGACGACTCCCCAGCCGCGCGATTCGACCGTGTACAGCATTTTGTCGCGGAATCGTTCCCAGGCTTTGCTGTGCATGCCCACATAGGGCACGGAATACCACAGCATGTATTTCATGCCGAGACGATGAACCCGATCGACATGGGCTTTCATATCGGGTATTTTGTCCGCGTTAACTTCCCAATCTCCGCAATAGGCATATCCGCGCGCATTGTTGGCGGTTTGCCAGCCGTCGTCTACGATGACCGTTTCGCAGCCCAAATCTTTTGCCAGCCGGCACTGCTCTTCGATGGACTCCGGCTCCACGTCTTGATGGAAGCTGTACCAGGTTGAATACATCGGTTCATAGGCAATCTGCGGTACGGGCGACGGCCGCAATCCCGGAAGCCCGCTCCACCATTGCTGAACCTCGTTCAAGCAATCGTAGTAGGGCAGATCCCGGTAATCGACTCGCAATGTCGCTTCATAGCCATCAATTGGCGGCATCGGCTCTTCGAACAGACGGATCGCGCAGTGAAACTCGGCCGATTCCTCATGGATGCCGGCTTTGCAGACAATCGGGTTAAGCGTGTCCGAGAAAGCAAAGGTCATTCGACTGAGTCCATTGCCGCTGAACAAACTGACGACAGGCGCCGAATTTGTTGAATTGCTTTTATAACCGCCCGTCCAATCCGGGGCCAACCCACGGTTGCGATAACCGTTCGGATGCCACACGCCGTGAATATCCGCAATCGGATGCTTCCAAATCAATTGGAAAACGGGCGGCGTCTCCGGCTCGCTCGCCGTTACCCGGATACGAACAAGAACGACGCCATCCTCGGGCGACTCTACGTTAACCGTTGCCTGAAAATTGCCCCCGCCTCCGGTCAGTTGATAAGCATCAGGTCTTAAATGGTTTAAAATTGGCATACTTGCGGTTCCTCCAGCCTGTTTTAGACAATAAGAAAGTTAGCCCGATTGCAGCATGGCTTCATCCGGCATCGTTTGAATGGTTGTAGAGCGGATGCCTCCCCTAGCGAGGATGGCATCCGTCTTAATCCTATTGCAGGCTGATCAGCCCATAAATCACTTGTGCGGCTTCCGCGCGCGTCGAGTTGCCCTTCGGCATGAACCGGCCTGACGCCCGGCCTCGAACCAGATCCAGCACTGCCGCCTCCTTCACGTCCTTAACCGCCCATCGCGAGATTTGCGCCGCATCTGTGAATGCCGCGCCCGCGACTTCCGCCGCTGGGCCGTCGATCATTCGATACGCCTTCATCGTCATTACAACCATCTGCTCCCGCGTAATATTACCGTTGGGATCGAATGTCGCTGCGCCCGTGCCGTTGACGATTCCCGCTTCATAGGCGATAGACACCGCTTGCGCATACCACTTATCTGCGGGCACATCTCCGAACGGCATAACGCCTGTCTTCGTCAGCTTCAGCGCTTTCACCAGCATCGCCGCGAATTCCGCTCTCGTAACGGTCCGATTAGGCTCGAATTTCGTCGCGCTCGTCCCCAGGATAAGCTGCTTTGCCGCCAGTTCCTGAATTACCTTGTACGCCCAATGCGCGGGCGCCAGATCCGCGAAGTTCTTCTTCACTTCAAGAACGGCGTATTTACTGAAGTGGTGAATGAGCGCGGTCATCTCGCCATCGGCGTATTGTCCGCCGATCCATTCAAGCTGTCCATCGTCGGCGATGTAATAAATGCCTGTCAGCTTCGGATTCATTGAAGCTTCGACCTTCAAGCGAATCACGATCGGCTGATCGAATGTCGTCAGCTTCTTGGTTGTGCCGCCTTCCGTTGTAAGGGTCAAGCTCAGCTCGTATATAGCGCTGCCTTGTTGGATGGCTGCGTTAGAGAATGGCTGCCCCTTGGCAAGAAGCTGTTGCGCATCGGAAGGCTTCAATGACTCAAGCTTCAGCGAGATGACGCTGCCTTGCAGCTCTGCAGCAGAAATTTGCCCTGCCAACTGCTTGAACAATCCTGAGGGAATTTCAAGAACCAGCTCATCCGTCTTCACTTCAAGCTTGTTCTCTCCCAGAAGCGCTGCCGCATTCGAGGGAAGCTTAACCTCCGTCGTATTCGCCGGCAGTTCAACGACGCTTCTGCCATTGGAGCCGTTCTTGAGCGAATCCGCCGGAACGGTTACGATTCCTTCGGATGCAGCCGGAGGTGCCGACGGAACGGTAGTCGTTCCAGTCGCAGGCCCCTGAGGCGTTGACGTCTGACCGCCTCCCGTTCCAGGAGTTTGCCCCGAACCGTCATCCGGGCCTTCGTTTCCGCCTGGCGAGCTATCGTTTTTAGCCGTTACGGCGACAACGCAGGTTTCGCCGAATTCGCCGTCGACCGTCGTTACCGTAATCTCGGCAGTACCCGCACTAACGGCAGTTACTTTGCCGTTGCTGTCCACGGTTGCAATCAACGGGTCGCTTGTCTTCCAAGTAACCGCTTTGTTCGTTGCATCGGCCGGATTGACTGTGGCAAGCAGCGTCGCCGTATCGCCCACATTAAGCGCTAATGTATTTTGATTCAGCGATACACCGGTCACCTCAACCGTCACCGGAGCTGCGACAATCGGCATAATGCGAACCTCGTCTACGAGCAGGTTAACTTCCGGGCCGACGCTTTTCAGAGCGTATCCAACCCCTCCGGCTTGCAGCGATGCATCGTTAAAAGTCGCGATCAAAGTATCGTCAGTAAATAGCTTGAACTCGTTCCCGTACACTTCGAACTCGTATCGATGACTCTCCGTCAGATTAAAATCCGGGATCAGCGCTTGGATATCTACAGTCGTCCCCACCTGAGACGGGCTGGAGGAATCCGCGTACTTCCACATTTCTACAACATCGACGTTCACGTTTCTCTTGAATTCCAAGAAATAATAGTTCGTTCCGGAAGTATATCGGAACATCGTCCGGAAGCGATCCGCGGTTGCAGTGAACGCCATGCTGTAATCCTGCGTCGTGTAGGGCAGCAGGGAGGCTTTCACCATGATGCGCTGAGGCCCCGTGAGCGTTGTCGAACCCGCTAGCTGAGATGCTGCGCCGCTGCCCTTGATCTGCCATACTGTGCTGCTGTACGACTCCCAATTGGCGATTCCCTCTTGAAAGCTGTCGTCCAGAAACGGTTCAAGGACTACAGTGACCGTACAATCCGCAGTGAAGGAGCCGTCTTCCGTCGTTACCGTAATGACCGCCATTCCCGGCGCGATCCCCGTCACCTTGCCGCTTGCGCTAACTGTTGCAATAGACGTATTGCTCGAATTCCAGGTTACGTTTCTATTCGTGGCATCCATCGGCTCGAAAATGGCTTTTAGGCTCGCCGATTTCCCTGCGGCTAACGTAAGTGTCGAGGGGCTCAGCGTAACGCCGGTAGCATCGACAATGACATTCGGATCTTTATTGGAGATCGTCCAGCTCGCAAAATCATAAGTTAAGGCTTCGCCGCCCTGACTTGCGGTAAATATCTCCGAATCGATATCCTGCTGCAGCCACGGCGTGTCAAAGAGCTTAAACGAAGCATAGTCGATCGCCGTTCCGTCGATCTTGTGCGTATTGTTGTAAGATCCCGAGGCTAAGTCGAACGTAATGTCCATGACATGTCCGCTTAAGTTCGTATACATGAGCCGCGGGTTGGCATCGTCGATGTGCGAGCTGTCCAACGTCGTCCTCGTAAGAATCGCATTCTTGAAGCTGTCCAAGTCCGAATATTCCGAGGCATCGGCCGTCTCCAGCACCCAGCCGTTCTTGTCCGCCTGACTGCGAAGAATGTTGTAACTGTAAGACAGCTGCGCGGTCGGATGCAATTGAGCCGTCGTCTTGACTTTGTTCGACGGATCGGTAGGCGTCTGATAATACCAGGAATACGGCTTGATCATCTTAAAGGCAAAGTACATCGACCCCGTATCGCTAAACACCCATTCGGATTGCTCTTCCTTCTTCTTGATCGACCCCGTATCCGGATACATGGCGTTAAGGAAATTGTCCGTCGCGCCCGGTGCGCTTAACGATTTGAACACGCCCACAGCCGCTTTTTCATCCTGCATGATTCGGTGGTTCTCCGGCTGGTCGTAGTTCCCGATCGGGCTGGTGCCCTGATCGGCGTTAACTCTGAATAAGGAATCCGGCGATGAGGAATGCCAGCGCAAGGCGACCGGAATATCTTCGATCCAGTTATCCACCCGGTTGTACGTCACTTCCGTCGCCAAGCCCCAGGTCGGCTTAACATACGCTTGGCGGTAAGTTTTCAGATTGCGACCGCTCGAGTTTTGCAGGTTCGTCTTGCGGTAAGTGTAATCTTTGTCCGTCAGCTGTCCGATTCGAATCGCCATATCCGGCGGCGTATAGGTCATGCTTGGCGCATAAACCATGCCCAGATACTCGAGATACGGCCGGTAAGCGGAGGGCACCATCGCATCCGACTCTCCGATCGTTTCCTGCGCGCGGTGTGCGCCGAAGTACATCCAGGACAGAGCCGTATGGTCAACGCCTCTCCATGACGGATCGCTTACGGATACGCTGTCGCCTTTGGCCCGATTTGACGTGGAAATAAACTGGCCGTCGATCCAGTCGTTCGCCCACTCAAACCACATCACGTCCATGGCCATTTTTACCTTTTGCTTAAAATCCGGCTCATCCGTATATTGGTAGATTGCGTTCAGGCAAAGATAGGTCATAAACGTGTATTCCGGACTCTCGTATTCCGCCCAGCCATCATGTACGCCCGCGTCTATCATCTCTTCTATATTGGCTCTGTTCATCGCTTTCAGCGTTGCCCCCGAGTTGCCTCCCCCTTCGTTATAAGGAACGGTCCGAGGGTAGGCGCCTACGAGATCCACAACGTCCGGCAGGTACTGGCCTACGAGATAGCCCGATACATAGTTGCTCATCCTGAGATTCTCAGTCTGGTTCAGCTTGGCGTACTTATATCCTGCGAAATAATCTTTGACATGCTGCATCATCGTGCTGTCGAACTGGTCTCCGACCAGCAGATAGGCATACATTTTGGAAACCGTCTTGTACTCCTCCCAATCGTGGGTTTTGTACATGTCGTCCAGCTTCTTCAAGTTTCCGGCTACATTCTGGCCATCGAGAATTTGCGCCACGTACTGAACAATGTTCATGGGTCCGCCGACTTCCGACATCGCCTTGGTTTTGTTCCATAGCCATTGCTTGCGGGTTTCGATCGTTCCCGGAAAAGGGGAATAATTGCTCTCCTGCGGCGGTACGTCTTCGATGCTGACATCGCTGAATTCCGTCACGCTCAGCCGATTAACGTCGTGACTCGTCAAAGCCAATCCGAAGTAAACGGTTTCAGGCAAACTGACGACTTCTTTCTTAACCAATGTCCAGTTCTCTCCGTCCGCGGAATCGTACGCGCTGATCACATTGCCTATACGAACCAGCTTCACCCAATAAGGAGCCGGCGCCGCGGCGCCCGTCGTTAAAGTCGAAGCCCCTCCTGGCGTTAAGCGATCCTCGAATACAACGCCGTTGGAAGGCGAGACCGCCATCATAGCATGACGGGATTGAGGCGATATGCTTTCGCGAATCATGACGCCGGCCTTGGTCCATGCAACCGTGTTCTCCATATTGGCGACGCGCGCAACGATTTGTCCGTCGCCTACCCATGGTCGGTACATATAATGGAAGGAATCGTCAGTGCCCCATATGTCGGCTCCGGAAGCTTTAAGCGTGAACGTTGCTGTAGACTCATCGTAAGTCGCGCTTCCCGCCAATCTGACGCTGCCGATGTCCAAATTACCGAACGGCTCCGGCAATCCGCCAGCGGAAGGATTCGTCGTCACCGAGATTTCATTGCTGGCACCCGAGATGTTGGCGACCGCGTCTCTTGCCTTAACCGTATATTGATAGGTCGTATTCGGAGTTAACCCGCTTGCGGTGTAGCTGGTCAGCAATCCGCCCACAAAGCCGATCAATTGGCCGTTCTGGTATATATCGTACCGGGTAACGCCGACGTTGTCCGTCGCTTCCGTCCAGGTCAGATTAACGCTCGTATCCGTCTTGCCGGACTCCGTCAAGTTGGCGGGCGCCGTTGGCGGCTCGGTATCGACCTCCGCCGCATCCTGCATGACTTCATATACAGCCAGGTCGGTGACCGCAATCGCTTCATCCGTGCCGCCCGAATTGACGCGGACGGAAAATTCCAGCTTGAAGGTCGAGATCAACCTCTGACCGCCGTTCGGCACGATTGTCATCCGGTAGCTGGCGATATCGCTATCATTCACGGTCAGCATTTCATTCGGCGCCGCGTTCTTGTAGGCCGCCGTATTTGTTATGGTCGACTTGTCCGGTACAGGGAAACGGGGAATCAGCACATTGTCGTAATTGCCGAATTGCACCCGCGCGTAAATATCGTTGTTGATCGGTTTATCGCTGGCAGCGGTGCGCTTGAGCTTATATTCCAATACAAACTCAACCGGCGCGGACCCGACCGGCAGCGCATAAACTTGGTTGATCCGGGAGACAAGCGCCCCGCTAGCCAATTGGTAATAAAAATAGCCGCCCTGGTTTTCGTTGTTCACCGACGAATCGCGAAATTCAACGGCATTTTTGCCATCGATCTGCACGATTTTCTGAGAACCGCCGTTTGCGCTGTTTTCCAAGGTAAAAGGACTCGTGCCGCCGGCAAATTGCGTATCCATATCTTGAGTGAGCAAATTCACCCATATTTCGGACTCGCCCTTCGCGGCTTGCAGCGCAGGCATATTGGCGAATGCAAGCACAAACGCCAGAAGCGCGCTTACGATTTTCCTGCTTTTCATAACCATCCTCGAGTTACCTCCATTGTTTAAGAGAATTAGGGTAAAACGAATGATAAGAAAGCGCTTTACAAATTGCTTAAGGCTGGCTGCTCTACACCTCCGATAGGAAGTTGAGTATTCGCTTGATCAAGCCGAATACTCAACCTGCCATCTCGATCCGTCTCTATTTCTTCAGAAACTCGTCGATTTGCTTCTGAAGCTCGGTCTGGATCTTCTTCAAGTAGCCTTCCCCTTCGGATTTCAGCTCGTTCCAGGTTTCCGTCGGGTCCATCACTCCGTTAAATAAAGCCGAATAATACTTGTCCTCGATTGCGTTGTACAGAGAAACCTCGTTCGCGACAGGCTCCGGATCGAAGGAAAAGCCGGTCAATACGCTTGCGATCAAGTTGTCTGCATTGGCGTTGAACTTGTAATGCTCAATCGATACGGGGTCGAAGCCCGCATTCAAGCGATCCAACGTCGGGTTCCATACCCATGCATAAGGGAAGAAGCCGTATTTGCTATCCGGGAGAGACTTGTATTGGTCGTCGCCAATCGCTTCGTAGTTCCTTCCCTCGATCCCATAAGCAAGCAGATCGTAATTTTCCTTCTTGGCCGTCCAGTTCAAGAACATCATGGCGCGTTCCTTGTTCTTGCTCACCTTAGGAATCGCCTGGAAGTTCGCCTGCTTAAAGTTTGTCGTTACTTTGCCCTTTTCCAGCGGCATGAACGTTACAGCCTCCACTTCGGCGCCAGGCGTATTCTGCGAGATTGCCGTCGATATTTTGGTAGGCACGCCGAAGTCGTTCGTGGCATAGATCGCGATATTGCCTGCCTCGAAGATCGTATCGGCATCCTTAATCGCCAGCACGTCCGGATGAATCAGCCCTTCCGTATACAGCTTGCGGGCCTCTTCAATCCATGACCACACCATAGGGTCCATCTCGTCGAACAGGTTGTACACCTTGCCGTCATTGTTTTTGTAATGCAGAATAATACTCTGTCCCAGAGCGTCCGATCGCAAAATCTCGGGACTGAAGGTCATGAACGATCTGTACGCGCCCCAGGCCTGATCCTTCTGTCCGGGAAGACCTTTGGCCAAAATCGGGATGATATTCTTTTCGTTCTGTTTGATCTTGTACGCAAAATCGATCAGCTCTTCATAGGTTTTAATTTCCGGTACGCCGTATTTTTCTCTCAAGTCTTTGCGAACCAGATAGGTTCTTCCGTTCAGATGCGAGTTGCCGAGCGGAAGCGCGTAGACTTTGCCCTGGAATTTGTTCGCATCGAACATTTGCTGCGATCTGACGGCTACGGCGTCTTGTCCGTACTTCTCAAGCAGCTCCTCCAGCGGCTCGTAATAGCCCGCGGCAATCATTTGTTCCATGTGCAGCCACGGCGCATCGAAGATCAAATCCACATTCTCGCCGGATGCCAGCATGACCTGCGTTTTCGAAGCAAGATCGGACCAAGGTATGAATACAATATCCAGCTTCACGTTGATCGTGTCCGCCATTCTTTTCTCGGCTTCGGCAATGACCAAATCCATATCCGCCGGGCGATCCCCCGGAATGATGATCTTCAGCGTGACCGGATCGAGCTTCGCGCCTTCGACGGCAGCCGGGCTTCCCGTCTGTTCGGCATCGCTTTCGTTGTTCGAGCTGGAGCTGCAGCCGAGCGCGATCTGGACAAGCAGCAACATCATGAGTACTGCCGCAATGGACTTCTTCATCTTGCGTATTCAACCTCCCATAATAGTTTGTATCTATGCTCAACCGAACGATCTCGGTACAAGCCTACCCTTTTAGCGCGCCAATCGTAATGCCTTTCACAAAAAAACGTTGAATAAACGGGTACAGGAAAATAATCGGCCCAATCGTCAAGCACACGGTCGCCAACTGCACGCCGTATGTCGGTATGGCCTGGGAGTAAGTCGTCTGACTTCCTCCGACGTACGAATTGATATTTACATTCGAGATGATTTGCCGAATCATAATCTGCAGCGGATGGAGATTATGGTTGTCGATAAACAATAACGCCAGATAGAAATCGTTCCAATATTGCAGCGCATAAAATAAGCTCACTGTCGCGATAACGGGCTTGGATATCGGAATAATGATTCTAAAAAAAATGGTCAGGTCGTTGGCCCCGTCGATTGTCGCCGCTTCGTTGATCTCGTAGGGCAGGGTGCGGAAGAACGACACCATGATAAAGGCGAAAAACGGGTTCAATAGATAAGGAAGAATGAGCGCCCATAGCGAGTCCTTCAATCCGAGCGTATTCGCGACCAGAATATAGAAGCCGACGAGCCCGGCGCCGAATACCATCGTAAAATAAGTCATGAAGGATAAGTAATTGCGGTATTTCACTTTCTGGTGGGCCAGTACGTAGGCGTACATCGATGTGATCAGGATGGCCAAGCAAGTTCCTATTAACGTCACCGAGACTGTAACCGCATAGCTGCTCGCGATCTGTTTGCCGGCCATCGTGTATTGGTATGCATACAACGAGAAGTCTTTGGGGATGAGCTGCATCCCGTGCAGTTTAATGCTGCTTTCCGTTGCAAACGAGTTCACTACGACCAGCCAGAAGGGAATGAAGCAAAGAAGAGCGAATACGCCCACGAATACGTAAATGCCGTACACAAAGCTTCTTTCCCACAGCGATCGATCTTCTTTCACGCGATTCAAATTCATGGTGCTCCCCCTTAGAACAAGCTCGAATCCTTGTCGATCTTCTTGGCGATTTGATTAAAAATAACGATTGTAATCAGGCCCATCACCGACTGATACAGCACGACGGCGGAGGATTTGCTGAAATCGCTCAATACGCGCAGCGCCCGATAGGTGTACGTATCAATGACATCGGTCGTTGAGTACAAGGCGCTATTGTCGCCGATGATGCCGTAGATCATCCCGAAATCTCCGTAGAAAATGCGGCCCACGCCAAGCAACCCGAGCACAACGACAACATTGCGGATTAACGGGAGCGTAATGTGATAAATTTGCTGAAGCCGCGTCGCGCCGTCTATTCGGGCGCTTTCGTAATATTCCCCGGAAATGCCCGTTATCGCGGCCAGAAAAATAATCGAATAGTAGCCTGCGAACTTCCACACGTAGATTAGCGTCAAGATTCCCGGCCATACTACAGGCTTCAGGTACCAGTTCACAGGGCTTAAGCCGTACGTCTCCAGGGTTCTGTTAACCACGCCATCGGTCGTGTTCAGGAAGGCGAACGTCATCATGCTGACGACGAGCCAGGAAATAAAATAAGGAATGAAGATAAACGATTGGGCAAGCTTCTTATAGAGGAGATGGCGAATTTCGTTCAGAAACAAAGCCAGCACAAGCGCAATCCCCAGACCGAATACGAGGAACAATCCGTTCAAGAAGATCGTGTTTAACGTTACTTTGTACCAATCGCTGCTCATAAAGAAAAACTTGAAGTTGTCCAACCCGACAAATTGACTTCCCCACAACCCGTCCGCCAGCCTGTATTTCTTAAAAGCGATTAAGTGCCCCGTCAGAGGCAAATACGCGAATACGATCAGGAAGATCAAGCCCGGCAGCGCCAATGCATACAAATACTTATTTTGTCTAATCTCTCTAAAAAAGCTCATCGTGTCACACCTGCTTCAGTATGTTGTGTGTGTCCCTCGTCAGGCTTAATCATAGGCCGTCATGCAAAGCAGCGTACAGTCCTCATCCTGGAATTCGGTGCTGAAATCGGCGAAAATACGGGTTCTGATTTCGGAAGCGAGGTTGTCAGAACGGAAATCGGCCTTGAACGGCAAACCAAAAAAGCGCTCTGGCTCTAGGCCGGACACGCTTTTGAGGGTGGTGCGTTGATTTGGACTACTGTCTTTCGCGATACTGACTTGGGGTCATCCCGGTTGCTTTCTTAAAGGCGGTAAAGAAGTTGCTCTTCGTCTGGAAACCCGATCGCTCGCCGATATCGGTTACCGTCCAATCGGTCGTCTCCAGCAATCCTTTCACTCGGCTAATCCGTTGTTCCATAATATAATCCGACAGGGTGGTCTCGAATACTTCCTTGAACAGCTGCCTAATATAGCGCGTCGACAGCGATACGTGCTCCGATATCTCTTCGATCGTCAGCATCGGCTCATGCAGATGCGTCTTCACATAGTCTACAATTTCCGTCACAATCTCATCGCGGCGGCTTGAACCCTTCTTATTGCTCAAGTCGTCCATCATTTCCTTTAAGCCCTGTCCAAGCCAGCCCCTGATTCCGCTTAACGTATCGAATCTCTCCAGAATATTCTCGATCCCTTCTACCGATTCGACCGATGGCAGCTTATTAAACGTTTTGAACAGCGTATACAAAATCAATGACAACTGAAACTTGCTTTCGGCATAATGCATCGTTTGCAGATGTCCGAAGATTTGATCCAGGCTTTTGGTCACCTCGTCCGCTTTGCCCATCCGGATTCGCTTGATCAGCTCCTCCAACATGTTATCGTCCGGCAGCGGCTGAACGCGCTGCATATAAGCTTCAAAATCCTGCTCGAGATAGACCTTATCTTCTCCGGATATGAATTTAAGCATCGTCAGCTCGTGAA
Source organism: Cohnella sp. LGH (assembly GCF_017671885.1). Lineage (NCBI taxonomy): Bacteria > Bacillati > Bacillota > Bacilli > Caryophanales > Paenibacillaceae > Cohnella > Cohnella sp. LGH. The sequence continues at coordinate 6,334,285 of NZ_CP072117.1, read as the reverse complement.
CATAGTCGTAGATGCCGCGCAGATCGTCGCCGAACGAATTGGCCCCGCTTAAAGCAACCGTTACGCGAACCCTTGTCCACTTGTCGATCTGTTTCCCGACCTCCTGCATGACCTCGACAAGCTCCTTCATCGAAATGTCGGACCCGGATATCAGCAGCGCAAGATGATCGCCGCCCATATCTACCGATTCCGCCTGCCAGTGCCGATTAAGGATTTCCTCGGCAATGTTGCCGATTGCGTATTTCATCAGCTTGCGGGAGGCGAAATTGTAGCGCTCCTGAAATATGCTGTATTCATTAATTCGCAGAACGCTGAGATGCAGCTTCTCTCCTCTGAACAACGCCGTCTCTTCGTGAAGATAGCGCTCGACCGGCGCGATCAGCTTGCCTTGGACGATCCATTGTCTAAGATACTCCGTCTTGATCAAGCTCTTGTGCTCCCGCATAGAGATGTCCAACTGGTCCACTTGATTCGTCAGCAGCTCGATGCCATATCGAATGACCTTGTATTCTTCCCGCAGACCGTCATTGGTCTCGCTCTTGAGCTTTAAGCCGAATTTCATCTCCAGTTGATCGGCTAGTTGGGCGTATGGACGATAAGTACGTCTCGAGTTCCAGAACAGAATCCCCAGCAAGAGGACGGCGAATAAAGCCGCGATCAGAAGCATCCTGTTCCGAAATGAATTGAAATCGGCAAGGATTTGCTTATACTTCGCCGTATTGTACAGCGTCCAGCCTTGCGGCTCGATATGGGCGTATTGAACGGACAGCAGCTCGCCCTTGTAGGTGTGCTTAAAGCTGCCGGCCGCGAATTGTTGGGATTTTTGGGCCAACTCGGCGTACAAATCCTCGGAACCGTTCGCTCCGAGTACGGTTTGCCCGTCGCCGTCCAGAACGAACGATTTCGTTCCCAACTGCTGGTCGTCCTTGAGCAAATATTGCTCCAGCAGCTTGTTATCCATCAGCATAACCAAGTACCCGAACGATCGCTGTCCGGACGGCACGGTCGGAATGATCAGCGCTAGCATCTTCCGGCCCATCGTTTCGTGCACAATAAAATTCAGATAGGATTTTCTCGGCTGCTGAATGATCGCCAACATCTCTTGATCGGAGAACCGCTCGAACGAGGATATCCCGTATTTTAAATTGATCGCATTTTCGGTGCGCATATTAAATAAATAAACATTGGCGATGAACGGTTCCGTGGACATATAGTTCGTTGCCGATTCGATCGCATCGACCTGGTGCGCGGAATTCTCGGTCATGTCCGTCAGCCACAGATTAATGCTTTTATTCTGGTACATATTCAGGCCGTATGCGATCATTTTCTTGAACAGAAACTTGGCGTTCTCTTGCGAGTGAACGACCTCGGTCTGACTGGCTTTATCGATTTGCTTCATCGCATACGCGGAAAATTGCCGGGAAATCAAATAAACAAAAGGAATAGAAACAACGGAAAAGAGAATGCAAAGCACCAGGAAAATCCGCACGTATTTCTGCTTCGGAATTAACCGCTTCATTGCTGCCACTCCTCGGATATCGGATGCCAAGCTCGGTTATCTCCGAAAAAGTATAGATTGTCCCCATTAAAGTTACAAGTATTGATACCGGAACTCCGGTCCTCATTGCGGAACTTTCCGACGTTCAGGAAGCCGTACCGGCGGTTGAGCCTTCCGGGAACAGACAGAGGACCGTCCCTCTAAACTCCGGGACGGCCCTCTTGCTCTTTATTGCAGCGTCTCTTCGCGAGTCGCCCTGCGCTGGCCTCCGGGGCGAGCCTCGGCCGGTACAATAACGGGGGCGTTCTCTCCCGCTTCGGTCATTCTGCGGAGCAATCGGCCCCGCATCGCCTCGGCCACCTCGGCGTGGGAATCGAGGCCGATCAGATTGGTTAGCTCGTACGGATCGGCCTGAAGATCGTACAGCGACGTCTCCACGTTTCCACATAAATTCGGCCTGATAGTATTCGTGCATCTTCTTAGATAGGCCATCCGATGAGAGAAGTATATAGAGTTTTGTAGGTTTTAGGATTATGTTCTTGGCTATATTATAAAACTTCTAGAATATAATGTCGAAATCGCTCGAATAAACTTGTAATTTTAGTAGCAAGGTATCATTCCCCAATACCCCCTTAAATGGTATATTTATACACGAAATACACTAAAGATGTATTTCGTAAAATTATATATAAAAGGAGATAAATTATGAAAAAAAGAAGTCTATCTACTCAAAGTATTTAACTGTAACAATTATTGCATTAATCTTATCTTCGTTTAACTTGACTATTGCTTCGGCAACTCCATTTAACAAGTCATCAGGAGTAGATTATTGGACAGTTGGAAATTATCAGTATGCTTCTCAAAGTCACATAGGAGGGGAAGTACTAGGAGATAATAAAAGCTACTTTTCTGCTACTGGTGTTATTTCTAGTAAGTACTACGATGTCACCATTCCAGCAGGTTACATGGGAGTACAAGCTAGAATTTTCAAGCAAAGTAATAATGCATTAATCAAATCAAGCAGTTTTAGTTTTAACCCCACTGCAACGAATGGTTCTGTTCATGTAAGTACATCCAACTATAATAACCCCACTGGTGGATACTACAGTCAAGCGGCCATTCAAATGTGGTATTCAGATCTTTCACAGTTTGTCAATTCTGCAGCAGGAAAAACCCCCTTTATCATATTCCCGGAAATCACTAGTTATGCCACTAATGAAAATGGGGAAACTTACGGTGCTGCAGGTATATCTGCTGTATTAGGCACTGATCCCGATTTAATTCTTGCTTATGGTGAGGACGGAACTCTAGGCTATGTACGTTCATCAGATCTTAATTGGAAACCAACAACGCCTCAGGAAGCACTAAGACACCAATCGTCATCCATTTCAAAAAACATCCCATTGTACGACTATAATGGAAAATTAGTTATCGGAAGCTTTGAGTTGGAACCAGGTGAAGTTACTTATTCCGCCGCAATCAAATGAGCTAAAATTATAAAACTAAGGTGAGAAAACGCTCAGAATTTCCCGAAGGAAATTCTGAGCGTTTCTATTTATGTGTGGAATTAGTTCAATAAATGCCTCGGAATTTGTGAAAAATGTTTATCCGGCTGTATTGATCTTTGAGTAGCCAACCTCTCCCCAAAGTCAAAATCAACCCTGTAACCATATCCAAAAATAAATAATTTATCATTTGTTAATATTTATTCAATTAAAAATTCACCTATCACTGTAACTCCATCACTATCGTAAAGCGGGATTTTTTTATAATTGCTTGGCTTTTTCCTTAGTTCCTGTTCAACTGCCTCTTTTGGACTTTGATAATCAGGGTTAAGATCTTCTGAACGAACATAACCAAGAGTTCCATCAATGCCTTCCGCATAAATCAAATCAGAATTTAATTCAGGAGCTTGTAGTTCATATTTTTTTGAATTTACTGTATTAATGTGGTCATCAATAACCCTCTTTTCGCTACAAGAAGAAATAGTCAAAGCAACTAAAACAACAAGGACAAAACTTACTAATTTTACATTTTTCTCACTCACCATTACCCACACCGCCCTCATTAGGTGATATTAGGAAAATTCAATCATATTTTACCATAGTGAATTTAATGTTGCAAAACCACATGTATAATCGCCATAACTCCCCAAGGTAATTTTCAAACAAGTAGTTCATTACTGGTTCCCTGAACAAAACTGAAAAAACTCCTTAGGACTTAATGTTCCCACCCAAAGAAACTCAAAAGTCTCCACTTCTTCTTTTTATAGTACATTCTCGGTTCATACTGAGAACCTTTTAGATTAACCACATAAGTCCATTTGAAAATCCTTTGAAATATCGAAACGATATTCATCTTTCATTTAACGGATATTATTCAATTTATTTGAAACTTAGTGTTCTTTTTACCGCAGGAAAATGACCCTTATCGTTTTTATCGCTGCATAGCTGTCCAATCGTCGATCTGCTTCTGGACTTCGGCGATGGCCTTATCAAGGCTGTTCTCCTACAGCTTCTGGTTGACCTTAGGCAAGTTTGGTTCCGGCTCGAGCGTGTCCGAGAACAGCACGTTGTAGGTCGTTTCCCTTGTGTTCTGAAAACGAGACCGATGCGTTCGCACGACGTCGCCAAGGCGGTCGGGTATTAGTATCGGCGGAAGATAACCTATTGCAGCGTCTCTGCGCGAGTCGCCCTGCGCTGGCCTCCTGGGCGAGCCTCCGCCGGGACGATAACGGGAGCGTTCTCCCCCGCTTCGGTCATTCTGCGGAGCAACCGGCCCCGCATTACTTCGGCCACCTCGGCGTGGGAGCCCAGGCCGATCAGATTGGTCAGCTCGTACGGATCGGCCTGAAGATCGTACAGCGACGTTTCTTCGTAGCGATCCGACCCTCCGTCGGCGAAGCCGTCCTTGTCCGGCGCCGTAACGCCGTATTTCCAGCGCCGCGTCCGCACGGCCCGGCCGACCTCGGTTTCGCTGATCTGGACGAACACTTCCTCCGGCCATGACGCGGCATCGCCCGCAACAAGCGGCTTGATCGACCGGCCCTGCAAACGCTCCGGAACGGGGATGCCCGCCCCGTCGAGCAGCGTCGGAGGCAAGTCGACCAGGCTGACCAGTTCGCGAACTTGACGTCCTCCGGTAAAGCCCGGACCGGTAATCAGCGTCGGAACCCGAATCGAGGCGTCGTGCAGGGAACGCTTGTATTCGCCGTTGCGCGTCTTGAAGTGGCAGCCGTGATCCGAAGTGAACAGCACGATCGTATTGTCGCGCAGGTCCAGCGATTTTAGCGCGTCCATCAGGCGACCGAACGCCTCGTCCAGCCGTTTGACCATGCCGTAATAGCCCGGCAGATGCTGGTGCGCGGTGCCGCCGAGCGCCGCCAGGTCGGGCGGCAGCCAGCCTCCCGTATACCGCTCCCGATACCCGTCCGGAGCCGGATAGTCGTCAAGATGGTTCTGATGATGAGGCTCCAAATAAGAGAGAAACAGATAAAACGGATTGTCCTTATGATCGTCGATATAGCGAATCGCCGCGTCGGTAATCGCGTCCACCCGATAGCCCGGAAGCTTCATCGGCTCGTTGTCGTTATTGTACATGACCGTATTGTAGGCGTCGGAGGAAAACTCCAGCACGTTGGAGGCGAGCCAGTAGTCGTAGCCTCCCCGATACTTCTCGCTTACCGGCTCCTCCGGCGCTAGATGCCATTTGCCGATATAACCCGTGTCGTACCCGGCCGCTCCGAACGAATGCGCGAGCGTCGGCATGTCCTCGGGAAGATGAATACCGTTGGCGTAACACCCGGTCTCCGTCGCATAGAGCCCGGTCTGAAGGCAGGACCTGGCCGGACCGCATACGGGCTGGCACGTGAAGGAATGCGTCAGATGCGTGCCGAGCAGCGCCTCCCGATCGAAATTCGGCATCAGCCCCATCGGATTGCCGTGCAGTCCCGACGTATCCCACCGCTGCTGATCCGTGAAAAACACAATGACATTCGGTTGCTTGGACATCCTCTATCATCCTCTCTACTCTTTGACTCCGCCGGCGGTAAGCCCTTCGACCATGTAGCGCTGCAAAAACAGAAACGCGATCAGCAGCGGCAGCGTCGCCGTCACGGCCGCGGCCGTCGCGCCGGACCAATTGTACGAGTACTCCCCAAGAAACGTAAGCGACAGACCCGGGCTTAGCGTTCTCTTGTCGAGATCGCTCACCAGCGTCAAGCCGAACAGGAAGTCGTCCCACGCGATCAGAAAAGTATAGATGGCGATCGCCATAATGCCCGGCTTGGAGAGCGGCACGATGACGGTGAACAGCACGCGGAACCGGGAGGCTCCGTCGATCTCCGCCGCCTCCTCCAGCTCGCGCGAGATGCTGTTGAAGAACGTCCGCATCAGCATGACGCTGAACGGCAGCGCCGTCGAAGCCGCCGCCAGCACGAGCACGAACAGCGTGTTCAGCAGGTTCATTTTCTGATACTGGGAATACAGGCCGATAACGAGCGTAACGGTCGGAAACATCTGCGCCGACAGCAATAGCAGCGCAATGAGATTGCTCCCCTTAAAGCGGAATCTGGACAGCGCGTACCCGGCGAAGATCGATACTACAATGCAATAACCGTCGCTCCCGCCGCTACCAGGAACGTATTTTTATAGAAGGTCAGAAATACGGAAGATTTCAATATATCGACATAGCTGCTTAAATCGATATTAAACGGAATCCACTTCGGCGGCAACTTCATCAGCTCGCTGTTGCTTTGCAGCGACGTGACGAACATCCAATAGACGGGGAACAGAAATCCGACCATAATGACGAGCAGCGCGGCATACGTCAGGCCTTCCTTGCGGAACAGCAAATATTTGACTCTATCCATAGGCTCTTCTCCTAATGCTCCGAATTTCGATTCATGTAACGGGTGAACAACACCGAGAAGACGAACAGCAGAATGAGCCAGATCACGCCGATGGCCGAGCCTTTGCCGAGCTCATATCTGGAGAATGCCGTCTCGTAGGTGAGAATGGCGAGCGAGGTCGTCGATCCGGCCGGTCCTCCGTTCGTTAAGGTAAAGAACAAGGTGAACATCTGAAAATTGTTGACGATCATAATCAGCGTAACGCTTGTAATGACGGGCTTTAGCAGCGGTAGCGTAACGTGCAGGAACATTTTCCAGCCGCTGGCCCCGTCGATTCTGGCCGCCTCGTACAGGCTGGCCGGGATGTTCTGCAGTCCGGCGAGCAGCATAACGCTGACCTGCGGCGTCTGCCGGAACACGGCCACGACCGTGATGGCCGCCAGCGCCCAGTCCATGCTCTGAAGCCAGCTTACGTTCTCGCTCATCAGCCCGGAGCGAGTCATCATATAGTTCAACACGCCGTAATCCGGCTGGTAGATCCACAGGAAGATCAGCGCGGTTACGATCGTAGGAATGGCCCAAGGGATCATGAACAGGCTGCGCAGGAAGCTCCGCATCCGGATGTTGCGGTTGAGCAGCACCGCCGTAAGCAGACCGAGCAGCAGATCGATCGTGACCGCGGCCGCGACGTAAGTCAGCGTAATTCCGAACGAATGGTAGAACTCGGACGAGCCGAGCAATTCGGTATAGTTGCGAAATTGGTTCCAGGAACGATCCGGGTCCATCAGGGAATAGTCGGAAAAGCTTAACGCAATGGCGCTCACCAGCGGTGCGATAATCGTCAGCATCATAATGACGAATACGGGCAGCAGCAGCACGGTTGCGAACGCGATATTTCTCTGCGTCCGGCTTAGTCGGAAGAACATCGGCTTCACCTCATTTTTCATGTTGTCGTCGAATGGAGAGGCTGTCTCATAAGCAAAGCTGCTTCAGATGATCGATAAAAAAGAGGGTGTATATACCTCCCGGAGACTGCCTCATACGCTCCTGAAATCACCTTGTCACGGGTTTATCTATTCAGATTTCAGGAGCGTATAGCAGCGGAGGGAGGTATATACACCTGATATTATCGATTATCTTTCCAAGCAACTTGACCTGCTTATGAGACACTTCCGCCTATTGGTCGTACAAGGCTTTGATCTTCGGCATGACGAGCGTGATCGCTTCTTCCGTACTCTTGTTCGAATCGGTCACAAGCACGATCATGTCGGACGACTGCTTCATCGCGTTATCGAACTTCGGATTGGAGGCCGGAAGCGGCGAAGCCGTCTTCATCTGCTCGTTGAACACGCTGGCATAGTCGTCCTCGTTCATCTCCGGCAGCGAAGCGACCGACGTCAGCGAGGACATGATGCCGTTCAGTTGATGGTAGATCAGCATCGCGTCCTTGGATACAAGATACTTTACGAATTCCGCGGCCGCTTCCTTATGCTTGCCGCCTGCCGGAATAATGAGCTGATGCTCGGTGAATACCGTCTCGCTTCTGCCCGTCTTGCCCGGAGGAACGATGACGACTCCCCATTCCTTGTCGAAGGCCTCGCCTTTGCCGCTCATATTGCGGAAGTTCGTCCGACCGAAATCCCCGTCGATCAGCAGGCCCATTGTGCCGTTGGCGAACATGCCGCGCAGCGACTTCATATCCGAGCCTTTGGGCGAAATTCCGCCGCCAATAATTTCCTTCATATAGCCGAGCGTATCCGTCAATGCAGTCCCTTCGTCCCAGACGATCTTGCCCTGCTCGTCGATGAACTTGCCGCGATACGACAACGATGTCCGCAATAGCATGTTGCCCGTATAGGAGTCCGTGGCAGCCGTCTCCCCGATGCCGTAGATCGGATTGCCGTTCTCGTCCTTGCCAAGAGCAGCGACGGCTTTGGCGGCTGCGATCATTTCGTCCCAAGTCGCCGGCGGCTTCTCGGGGTTGAGGCCCGCTTTGGCGAACAGGGTTTTGTTCCAGAACAGAGCGCTCGGATGCGGCGCCCAGGGCATCGCCATCACCTGTCCGTCGTATGTCACCCCGGAGCGGCTGCCTTCCACGATGTCGTTCACGAGGTCCGCGCCCACCAGCTCCTCGATCGGCGACGCCACCTTCGCTCCGACGAAAGCGGCGGTGAAATTCTGATTGGCCATCGACACGTCGGGGGCATTGCCTCCCGCCGAGTTGACCAGCACCTGGTCCTTGAACTGCTGGAACGGAATGCCAAGCGATTTGACCTTGATGTTCGGATGCTTGGACTCAAAATCGGCAATCAATTGTTTATAAGCTTCCTTCGTTCCATCCTCGACCGAAATCCAGTTCGCGAACGTAATTTCCGTCACTTCGCCTTTCGGCGCTTCCGAAGCGGAGGAAGACGAGCTTGAGCCGGCTTCCGGCTTCTCGTTCGATCCGCACGCAGCCAGCATCGACACCAGTCCGACCGTCAACATCCCTTGCGCGAGCTTTTTCCACGGTTTCATACAGCGACCACCCTTTTCAGTGATAATGATCATTGACAGCTGCGACTGCCTTGATATGAGTATATAAGCATCCGCTTTTGGCGTTTTGCCATATGTTCGGGTGATTTGGTCCTATTTTCGTCAATGGGAAAAGGCCCCACCGGCTCGCAAACTCGCGAAACCGTCGGCGCCTCCTATCTGTTCGCGCTCATTTTATACTCCAGCGGAGTCATCCCGGTTGCCTTCTTGAACACCTTCGTAAAATAGCTCGCATTAGGATAGCCGACCAGCTCCGCGAGAGCCCCCATCCTCGCTTCCCCAGCGCGGATCAGTTCCTTCGCTTTACCGATGCGAACGTCGGTCAAATAATCGTTAAAGCTGATGCCGGTCTCTTTCTTGAACAGCTCGCTTAAATACGTCTTGTTCAAATGAACGTGATCCGCCACCTGCTGCAGGGAGATGTCCTCGGCATAGCAGGAGGCCAGATAGCGGAACGCCTGCCGAATCGGCTCGCTGTAAGGCGGGCGCAGCCGCTTCGCCTCCCGGAGCAGCTCAGCGACTTGACCGGTCAGCCAAGCTTTGACCTCCTCGAAAGTGCGAAGCCGGTTCAATTCCTCCGCCGGAGAGAAGGACTGGTAACGCGCGAGCGTCTCGGATTGCGGATCGAGCTTCCGCACCTTCTGCAGCACCGTATAGAGCAGCTCCAACCCGAAGGCTTTGAAGCCGCTCTCCGATAGCTCCCCTGCGCGCAGATCGTTGTCCATGCATGCATGGAGCGCTCGAAGCGCCTCGTCATAGCTTCCCGTCTCGACATAATAGGCGATGTCGCTGACGATCGCATAGGCCGTCTGGGAAGGCTCGCCGAAGCCGGTCAGCTTCGTATCGGGAAACCAGACGATGTTCCGTTTGCCGTAGAAGCGCTGGCGTCGCAGCGCTTCCATGCCCTCGCCAAGCTGCCGACCCAGCGCGGACAAATCGGGATACGGCTCGCTAATGCCGACCGACGCCGGTACGCGCAGAAATTCCCGCAGATTGTTGGACAGCCGGTGCGCGCAGCGCAGCGACTTGTCGCGGATCGATTTGCCGCCGAAGCCGTCCGCGTTGCACGCGACGACAAACAGATTTTCCTCGTACAGGAAGCTGCAGCCGCCCCCCCGTCTCCCCGCGGACCGTCTCGTCCAGAATATTCAGTATCGCCGACTCAAGCAGCTCGGGCGTGCGAATTTTTGCCTCGCTCAGGCAGCTCGGGTAATCGTCCAAACTAAGGGTCATCAGCATCGGATGCTTGTCGGACAAGGGAACGTCCAGCCAAATCATCTTGTCGCGAAACTCGCGTACCGCAGCGGGCTGACCCTTCAGCAACTCCTTGAAATAGATCGCCCGCAGCGCATAGCGATTCTCGTTCAGCCTGCTCTTCAGCGAATGAACCTCGTCCTCGCGCAGACCGTCCACCGTCACCTCAGCCTTCAGAATGTATTCGGACGCTCCCAGCTTCAACGCTTCGGAAGCGTATTTGAATTCGTCGTAAGAGCTAAGAATGAGCGAACGGACTCCCGGCTGGCGTTCGACCAGTTGACGAATCAGCTGCAGACCGTCCATCACCGGCATTTTAATGTCGGTAATGACCAAGTCCACGGGATGCTCCCGACAGAACTCCAACGCCTCCTTGCCGTTGCCGCAAGCGCCCGCCACGTTGATGTCCAGGCCGGTCCGCTGCAGCAGCGTCTCGAACCAGCGCCGAATTTGCGCCTCGTCATCCACGATTAAAATATTCATGCCGTTAATTCCTCCGGTCCCCGTATCGCGGGCAAAGATAGCAGCACGTCCGTTCCGCCCTCCGCTCGGGCAATGACGATCAGATCCGCGCTTGCGCCGTAGTGCAGTCTCAGGCGGTCGCGGATGTTCCGTAAGCCCATTCCCGAGCCTTGCTCAATCGCCAGCGCCGTAATGTCCGTATCGACTTCGGGCCGAGGAAGCTCGGAATAACCGACTCCGTCGTCGCGGATTCGAAACCAAACCTTGCCGTCGCTTAGACCGCCCTGCACAAGCACCGTTCCCGGCGAAGCCTTCGGCTCGATGCCGTGGAAGATCGCATTCTCCACGATCGGCTGCAGCAGCAGCTTTAACGTCTTGAGGTGCATCATTCCCTCGTCCGCTGCGAATTCCACCCGCAGATGCTCGCCCTGCCTCGCCTCTTGGATTCGCACGTAATTGCGCAGGTTCTCCAGCTCTTCGGAGATCGGGATAAACTCGCCTTCCTCCGTTAGCGTTCGCTTAAGCAGCCGAACGAGCGCCACAATGATTGAATCCACCTTTTCCGGAGGTTCGGTCGGCAGCATCGAGCGGATCGAGGCAAGCGTGTTGTAGAGAAAATGCGTATTGATCTGCGACTGAAGCGCGCGGATTTCCGTACGCCGTTTCATCTCCTGCTCGGCCAGCACGCGGTCGTGCAAATCCTCGATTCTCCCTACCATACTGTTGAATTTACGGGCCAGCTCGCCGATCTCGTCGCTGCCGGATACCGCCGAGCGCTCCTGCAGGTTGCCCATCTCGACCTTCTTCATACTGATGAACAAACGCTGGATCGGTATGGACAGGCGGCGTGCGATGTAGTAGGAGACCAGGAAAGAGACGGCCAGCACGGCCAAAAACAACAGCACGGTCAGACGCTCCAGCTTGCCGATGTCGGCGTACAGCTCCGTAAGCGGCGTATACGCGACGATCCGCCAGCCCGTCTTCGCCACCGTATCGTAGGTGATCAGCAGGTTGCGGCCGTTCAGCTTCGCGACGAAATGACCGCTCTCCCCCTCCAGCTCGTCCATCCCTTCGCCGAAGCTTCCGAGCGAGCTGCCGATCAATTGCTTGTCGAAGGCGGAGATGACGATGCCCCGGTCGTCGATCAGCAGCGCATTCTCGTAATCCTCAAGGCGCTGCGGTACTGCTGATAGAGGAAGCCTTCGCTGACGCTGATCAGGAAAACCCCGAGCCTTGCCCCGGTCTCGAAATCTTTCAGCAGGCGAACCGCCGAGACAAAATGGTTATCGTCGACGGTCGGAATCAGCTTCTCCGACGGAGCGGAGATCCAGACAATGCTTCCGTCCGCCCGCAGCACATCCTCGTACCACGGCTCCCTTTTGATCGAGCCGATGCCGATTTTCCGACCCTCGTACAAGGTGTGCAGCTCAAAGCCGTTCTCTCCGAACAGCGTCGTATTGTAATCCATCCATGTATAAGCATATTTGTAATTGATCATCGTCTTGGCCAGAAAATCGCGTTTGGCGATTTCCTCGTATATCCCCAAGCCTTGAGGCGGCTTCAGCAGCTCGTAAAGCCCGCTGTTGGCGAAATAAAGGTTGGAGATTGCGGTCAAGTCGGAAGCCATAATGTTCAGCTTGTCGGCAATCTGGTTCAGCATCTCCAGGTTGGAGGTAATCTCCTTCTCCTTTAACGTATTCTTAGAGATCGTTAGGGAGACGTAGCTGAACAGTCCAAGAGGAAGTACGATCAGCAATAAAAAGGAAGTCAGTATTTTGCGCTGTACGCTGCTTTTCTTGTTGAACAATCGTTTCCACATCTGCGCATTTCCCCTTAAGGCTCGGTTCGCGGCGACGGCTCGACGACGAGTCCCCGTGCAGCCGCGCGGTAGTCGGTAGGCGTCAAGGCGTAACGGTGCTTAAATGCACGCGTAAAAGCATACACGGACGAATATCCGAGCGAATATGCGATTTCAGTCACCGAATCCGCCGTGTCCGCTAGCATGCGCTTCGCTTTGCCCAAGCGCACCTGAGCGATGTACAGCGCGGGCGACATGCCGGTCTGCTCCGAGAACGCCGATGAGAAATGCGTCCGGCTCACTCCGGCCGCTTCCGCCGCCTGAGTGACGGAAATTCCTTCGGCCGCATGAAGCTCGATGTATTCCAGACTGCGCTTGAGCCAGCCTTGCTGGGCTTGTTCAGAGTCGGCTGGCTCCGACCGTCCTTCCGCCAGCTTCGCGAATAGCCGATACAACAGGCTCTGCAAGCGGAGAACCGCGGACAGATCCCCTGGGGACGGATTGCGCAGCAGGCTCAATATTCGCTTCAGCGTCCCTTGCGCCCTCGCCCCTGCGCCGCCCGTAACGAACGGCGTCTCCGGCTTAAAGCCGATCATATCCAGCATTCCCTCTGCGCCCGGGCCGTCCAGCACAAGCCAGGACATTTCCAGATTTTCCGGGCTTGGGACAGAGCGGTACGTATAGGTTCGCATCGGATAAAGGCAGAACGCGTTCCCGGCATTCAGCACGACGCTTCCTCCCTCGTACTCCAGATGAACCTGTCCTCTGCTGACGAAATGCAGGCTGTAGCTTTCGATTTTTTTCGGACCGGCGCTATAGCCTGGCTTGGTGGCCGTTGTTCCCGCGCGAACGGGCCACAGGGCGCAGCGCTTGTCTGCGCTGCCGGGAGCGTAGTAGAGAAATTCCGCGATTTCGTTGCCGTAATCCTTCATGGAGGCTCCCCCTTACAAAATGATAAACGAATCGGACATACCGCCATTCTCCGAATGCCCGCTATTCCATACAATATAGGGATGAGGAGGCGTTGCCGCAATGAGTAAAAAGCCAAACATTTTGTTGATCACGAGCGACCAGCAGCATTGGAATACGATCGGCGCCTTTAACGATGAGATCCGCACTCCGAATCTGGATCGCCTCGTTCGGGAAGGAACCGTTTTCAATCGAGCGTATTGTCCGAATCCGACATGCACGCCAAGCCGCGCATCTATTATAACGGGACAATATCCGAGCCAGCACGGCGCATGGACGCTGGGCACGAAGCTGCTGGAGGACCGCCGCTGCGTCGGAGAAGATTTCAGCGAAGCCGGCTACCGGACGGCGCTGATCGGCAAAGCCCACCTCCAGCCGCTGCGCTCGACCGAGGAATATCCGTCGCTTGAAGCCTATCCGGTGCTGCAGGACTTGGAATTCTGGGAAGGCTTCGAGGGTCCCTTCTACGGCTTCGACCATGTCGAGCTTGCGCGCAACCATACGAACGAAGCCCATGTCGGACAGCATTACGCGCTATGGATGGAGGAGAAGGGCTGCGCCAACTGGCGCGATTATTTCCTTCCCCCAACAGGAACGATGGACCGCTCCGTCACCTACAAATGGCCGATACCCGAACAGTATCATTATAATACGTGGATCGCGGAGCGCACGAACAACCTCCTGGAGCAGTATCGGAACGAAGACTCCCCGTTTTTCCTGTGGGCCAGCTTTTTCGATCCGCATCCCGAATATCTCGTTCCCGAGCCTTGGGATACGATGTACGATCCCGAGTCGTTGACGATTCCCGGACTTACGCCAGGGGAGCATGACGCCAACCCGCCGCATTTCGGCAAGACGCAGGAGGATAATCCGGACTTCTCCGACCTGCTCGAAAGCGGGTACGGCATTCACGGCTACCGCTCCCATCTGTACTACGAGTACGGGGACAAGTTCAAGCTGACGGACGATGATCGTAAAAAAATCGTATCCACCTATTACGGCATGATCAGCATGATGGATCGCGATATCGGTAAAATCTTGGACAAGCTGGACGCGCTCGGGCTGGCAGAAAATACGATTGTCGTGTTCACGACCGACCATGGGCATTTTTTCGGTCAGCATGGCCTGCAAGCCAAAGGCGGCTTCCACTACGAGGATTTGATCCGGCTGCCGTTTATCGTTCGCTATCCGGGGCAGGTTCCCGCGGGCGCGACGTCCGATGCCATTCAGTCGCTGGTCGACCTCGCCCCTACTCTGCTGTCGCTATGCGGGCTGCCCATTCCGCACGCCATGACCGGCGTCGATCAGAGCGGCGTATGGAAGGGCGTCTCCGGATCGGGTAGAGATCATGCGATCTGCGAGTTCCGCCACGAGGCGACAACGATCCATCAGAAAACGTACGTAGAACAACGCTACAAAATTACGGTCTACTACAATCAAACCTACGGCGAATTGTTCGATCTGTTGGAGGACCCCGACGAGCTTCGCAACCTGTGGGACGATCCCGCGCACCTGGCGCTGAAAATGGAGCTGCTCCTCAAATACATCTGGGCCGAGCTCGGCAAGGAGCCGATGCCGATGCCTCGTATCTGGCACGCTTAGACGACAACCTTGAGACAAATATCGAAGCGTAAGTATCTCCAGCCGCTGGCTAGAAAGAGATACTTACGCTCTATTTTCCTACGACTGACCTGTCTCTTAACGGTCTGAGAGACCGTTGCACAAGCAAAATCGAGCGGCTAGCTGCCTCTAACGGTCTGAGAGACCGTTAAACGAGCAAAACCGAGCGGCTCACTGCCTCTAACGGTCTGGGAGGCCGTTAAACGAGCAAAACCGAGCGGCTCACTGCCTCTAACGGTCTGGGAGACCGTTGCGCAAGCATAACCGAGCGGCTAGCTGCTTCTAACGGTCTGGGAGACTGTTGCGCAAGCATAATCGAGCGGCTAGCTGCCTTTTACGGTCTGGGAGACCGTTTGCCCGGGCGAAATCCGGCGGATCGCCTCCCGCTGCCGCGAGAGCTACTCGACCAACCGCCATTTCGTCTGGTTTGAGGTGTTCGTCGTCGGCTGCAGACTCAGATTCGCCCCGTATGGGTACGAGGTCAGCACCTTGCCGGAGCTTCTGTGAATCAGCCGGACGTAGCCGCCGCCCGCATCGGTCTGACTCCACTGCACGTTGTGCCCCGTCCAAACCGGATCGACCAAATTCAGCTTATTGCCCAAGGCCGGATCGCTGTGCAAATATTTTCCCGTCCGCTTATGCTTGAGAATAAAATACACGCCGTCGACGTCGATTTTCTCCCAGGCGGATTCCGCACTTAATTTGTCGCTCATATAGAAGTATTCATCCTCGTAGCCCACGCTCAGGAAAGTGTCGATCGGCGCGAAGTCCTTTTTGAGCCCCAATCCCGTTCCGTTGTTCTGCGCGGCCTTCTCGACCTTGCCCGCCGCCGTGTCGATAGACAGCTTTGGAAACCAATCGAGCTTCAAATTCGTATCGCTGACGAAATTCAGTTTATGCCATACATATTTTCCGTAGTTAAAGTGCTCCCCGAACGCTCCCGCATGACGATCTGTCATGTAAATGTAGTCGGTGCCTTCCGTTCCGGAAACGGGAAGGATGAAGTTGCCTTGGCCTTCGAACGTGGAAGGACTGCCGATGTCGTAGAGGCTCGACCAGACTGAAGCGATATTCGTAGAGTAAGCGTACTTCGCCTGGTTATACGACCAGCCGGTTGCGCCGGAGGTAAGCAAATAATAGTAGCCGTTGCGCTTGACCATCGCGGGAGCTTCACGGTAGTTGCCGGGAAACAGCGTCGCGGTCAATGCGTCAATCTGCGTGTAGTCGGCGTTCAGCCGATAGACGTTCAGGTCGGCGTTGCCTCTGGCCGAGGAGATAAAGTACGCCGTCCCATCGTCGTCGACGAACAGCGTTGCATCGCGGGATTGGTGCTCCACCCCGCCCGCCTCGGGCCGAAAATGGCCGAGAAATTCGTAATCACCGTCCACTGTGTCGCTAATCGCAACGGCGGCGTGGGCCAGCGAATAGTTGGCTCCGTTCTCGTAGTGCATCCACATGACGAATTTGCCCGTTGCCGCGTTGTAGACGATTTTCGGCCGTTCGATCTTGCTCCAGTTTAGTTCCGGGTGAGAGCCCTGCGTGAGAACGGCATGGACGAACGTCCAGCTTTTCAAATCCGTCGAGCTGTAAAGATTAATCTGCTTAAACGTCCACCCTGCGTCTTCGTTTCGTTCGACTCCATACCAGTAGTACACGCTGCCAACCTTGATCGCGCCTCCGGCATGGGCTTGAATGACGTTGCCCGACATATCCTTCCACTGATTTGCATTCACGATCGCGACCGCGGCCGCCTGAACGGCTGCTCCCGGCATCGTAGCGCTCAATGCGACGACCATCGCCAACAGCAGCCCCCATAAAGCTCTACCTCGTACCGTCAGTTGTGTCCTCATTATGAATTCCCCTTTCGGATTAGATTCCCCCCTTGATTGTAATCGCTTCCATTTCTGCGTTTTAGTCAAATCTTCGGCATAATTGGCTCTTTCTTCGTTTTCTTGCTTTCCGATGAAAATCGTTTGTCGGCTTCACAAGGTTGACTGCATGCCAGCTTGTGGATCATCCGATTGAAACCGATCGAGTTTCAAACCGTAATCATCTTTATGGAACAAACGCGAGTGTCGGGTCGACAATTCAATTCGTCGAGGATTCGCGAAGGAGTCAGCAGCAGCCCGCTCCAATAAAAAATACCGTCGGCTTTTGACGGTATTTTGATCTCTTATGCGATTTGATTTTACTTTCTTCTAGACCAAGGCGATTTCGCGAATTTGCACGTTTCTGATTTTGGACAAATCGATGAACTGCTCACCCGCCTTCACGAGCGGGGCCTCCATGTTGTGGGGATTCAGATAGACGACTTCGGCGGCTCTGCCGTCCGTTAGCACGACCTGCCTGCCAAGCAGCTTCTTCATCAAATTGTCCAGAAACAGAGATACGATTTGCGGATTCAGGTCGCCGAACTTGCCCTGCCTCATCTGTGCGACGATTTCGTGAAACGGCGTCGCCTCTCGGTAGGGCCGTTTGGAGGACATCGCGTGGAAAATGTCGGCGATCGCCACGATAGCGCTGAACAGATCGATCCGGCTCTTCTCCAGACCGTACGGGTATCCCCGTCCGTCTTCCCGCTCATGGTGCTGTAGAGCGACTAGCGCCACGCGGGGGTTGATTCCCGCAGCATCCTTCAGCAGCTCGTATCCGTACACAGTATGCTTCTTCACGATCTCGAACTCTTCGTCGGTAAGCTTGCCGGGCTTGTTCAGAATCGCCGAGGGCACTTTCACCTTGCCGATGTCGTGCAGCGTGGCCGCAAGGGAAAGCGTGGACAACTCCTCCTCGCTCAAATTCATCCAGCTGCCGATCAGCGTCGCGATAATGCCGACGCCGATGTTATGCTCGAACGTATAATCGTCCTTGGCCTTAACGATCTCGAACAGCTCGAACAGATCCGGATTGCCGGACAGATCGCGGACCGCAGGCAAAATCTCCTGACGAATGTTCGTCAGCGGAATGCGTCCGGAATCGGAGATAGACTCGAACAATTCCTTCGACCTCGTCACGGTTTGCTTCAACAGCTTACGGTTATGCGAGCTAGCTTCCCGCTGTGCGGGGAGCGGCTCTAGCGCGAGCGTAGATTCATCGATTCTATGATTATACAAGAGCTTGACGGAGTCTTCATTCAGCACAGTCTTCGCCGGAATAATCGTAACTCCGTATTTGTTGATCACATCCGCTAGCACTTTTTGTCCGATTAGATGCTCCATGTATACGCTCCCAATGTCAATTCTTAGGATGTATCATACCATAGATTCAGTCGGAAATAGGAGGAAAATTTTAACCGATTGCTTAATCGGCGCGTTAATGTGTTAAAATTCTGGTTAATCCAACAAGAAGGAGCAGCTTATGTTTATCCTAATTGGACTGTTATTTCTAGCATTATACGGCGTTCTCGTCTTCTATATCGGTTGGAGCGGCTGGACGTGGATGAAGCCGATGGTCTCCGCCAGATTTAAATGGCTGTACGTCGTCGCGCTCGTCTTTCTGGCCTCGTCGTTTATCCTCGGCCGCTTCGTCGGCAATTTTCCCGCGCTGGGCATCATCGGCTCTTACTGGCTGGCCGCTTTCTGTCTGCTGCTTATGCTGCTGCCGATCGTCCATCTCGGAATTTGGCTGTTTCGTCTAACGAGCCTGCCGAGACATCGCGTACAGAAATGGGCCGGCTCTCTTACCCTGCTCATTCTCGTATCGCTGCTCTCTTACGGAAAGTTTAACGCATACAGCCCCGTCGTCCGCACTTATGAAATACGCATCGATAAGCAGGCCGGCGATCTTCGGGAGCTGAAGGTCGTCATGGCGGCGGACATGCATTTCGGTCTGCTCTCCGGACAAGCCCACGCCAAGCGCATGGTCGAGGAGATCAACGCGCTGAAGCCCGATCTCGTGCTGTATCCGGGAGATATTATCGACGACAATCTCGACGTGTATCTCGACAAGGGCATCGGCGAAATTATCTCCGGCGTGCAGGCGACTTACGGTGTTTACGCATCGCTCGGCAATCACGACAAATATAAAGGCCGGATGGAGGAGCTGATCTCCGCTCTTGAGCAGAGCGGGATGGACGTGCTTTACGACGAATCGATCTCGTTGGACGGCAAGCTGACGTTAGTCGGTCGCAAGGACAAGACGGAAAGCGACCGGGCCTCGCTTGATTCGCTGATGACTGACCTTCCGCGCGACAATCCGATCTTGCTGTTGGATCATCAGCCCTACGGGCTCGATATTGCCGCCGAGAACGGAGTCGACCTGATGGTCTCCGGACATACGCATCGCGGTCAGATCGCCCCTGCGCACCTGATTACTAGAGCGATATACGAGAACGATTGGGGCCATGTGCAGAAAGGCGAATTCCATTCCATCGTCACGTCCGGCTACGGCTTCTGGGGACCGCCGATACGCTTGGGCAGCCGCTCGGAGATCGTGCAAATTAAGATTTCTTTCGCGAACGGCTGATCCTGTGCTCGGCGTGTTGGCTGATCCGGGATTCGGCGTATCGGCCTGATCCGGGACTCGGTGTGTTGGCTGGAGTGGACAACGGCGGGGCGATGGAACTCTATTTGGTAACCTAGCAGCGTGCTCTAGAAATAACGTAGCGAAGCGGCCGTATAATTTGTAGGCGATTGAGAACCACCATTTTTACAATCGCGGTTTGGACGCTCTAAGCTTGGCCAACACACTTGCAGCCACATTACGTTATTTCGGGATCGCTCTACTAATTCTCCGGCGGGAAGATTTCGTTCAGCGTTAAACTGAGGCAGGCCACGGTTGGCGAGGTCAGTGTTTGCTCCTCCGTCAGCGTCGCTACCGCCGCATATTTCCCATCCAGACGAGCAAACTGCTCTACGAACCGGTGAACGGGATCGACCAGCCAATATTCGCGCACGCCGAATTTCTCGTACCCGTTCTTCTTAAGCGTTTTGTCCCGATGTCCCGTGCTCGAGGATAGAATTTCTACAACCAGATCAGGCGCGCCGTAGATGTATCCGTCCCGGATAATTCCGCGATTCCAATTGGCAATATAAATCAAGTCCGGCTGAAAAATATTGTTCTCGTCGAAATGAACATCGAGAGGAGCGAACAGTACCTCTCCGTCTGCCGCACAGTCTTTATGAAAAGCAAGATAGAGTTTCGCTAGTATCCGTTGATGCGCATATATTGGAGACGTCAGGAAATCATACCGCACTCCTTCGATAATCTCGTATCTCTCGTCGATCAGGTAGTTTTCCGGAGTCTCCTTCACTTTCCCCTGTTTGTCCTTGGCTTCGCTCTCGTCGTTCCCCTCGTCCTCCCGTAAAATGTCGCCCAACTTCAAGTTGAGACAGGGTACGGTCGGCGAGGTCAGTGTCTGCTCCTCCGTCAGTGTCGCCACCGCCGCGTATTTTCCCTCCACAAGCACGAACTGTTCCACGAGCCGATACACGAGATCTACTATCCAATACTCGCGCACGCCGAATTTCTCATAGCCGTTCTTCTTAATCGTTTTATCCCGGCTTCCCGTACTTGCAGATAAAATCTCTACAACCAAATCGGGCGCGCCATAGATGTACCCATCCCGGATAATGCCGCGATTCGCGTTGGCAATATAGATCAAATCCGGCTGAAAAATGTTGTCCTTGTCAAAATGAACATCTAGCGGTGCGAACAGCACTTTCCCCTCCCTCAAGCAGTTGGTGCGAAAAGCGGCGTACAGCTCCCCTAGCGCCTGCTGATGCGCATATACCGGAGACGAAAGGAAATCATACCGCACCCCTTCAATCATTTCATACCTTTCGTCAATCAGGTAATTTTCAGGATCTCTGGCTTGGCTTCCATCGTTCCGTTTATCCGTCATCCCCTCGGCCTCCTTTGACTTACAATCCTCCGATGCCTTTCAGTTCAAAGCCAACAGCCTCCGAACCAGCTCATCCTTGAATAGGTCGCTAACCGGGAACGAGACGCAAGGCAGCTTGTCCGACGACACGCGGTCGTCGTTCTCGAACAAGTCGCGCAGCTCATATTGCAGCTCACTGTTCAGTTCAAACCGTTCCAACGTCTGCGCCACAGGATCAATGATCCAGTATTCTGGTACGCCGTGCCTGGCATAAATCTGGAATTTGCGCTGGCGATCCCTCTTACGAGAACCTGGAGAGAGCACCTCGACGACGAGATCGGGCACCCCCTCCACTCCGCGTATCGTCACGATGTCGGCGCGGCTGCGATGAATCATAATTAAGTCCGGCTGAACGACGTTCGTTCGGCTCAAAATGACGTCCAATGGAGCCTGCAAAATAAAGTACTCGGAGTTGCAGCCCTGCACAAGAAGATGCAGAGCCGAGCCGATGACCTGATGAACGGTGGACGGCCCCGGAGACATCAGCTCCAGTTCCCCGTCAAGCACCTCGTAACGCAGTCCGTCATCCGGCATTTCCGCATAAGCCTCGTAGGTCACCGGATGCTCCATGATCCGATCCTTATTTGTTTTTTTCCTCGCCATCTACTTCATCTCCCCGCTCAAATTAAAAAACACCCCGACAAAGCCACACATTCCCGTGTCCGACTTTGGCGAGGTGCTTCCCCGTTTCCTATATTTCCAATTATGCCATTGCTATCAGAATACTGTCAACGCTTGTCGAATCCGTTCATCAGCCTCACCTCAATACACTACCGTCAGCGCCATCCACATTTTTTCGATTGAAATAGCCGTTTTTAAGAAACTAATGAGATGAAAATAAGAAGAAAAACAGGGCCGGTCGAGATAAGATGAAGGAAATGAGCTTTGGGGGAGAAAAAATGACATTGCGCCGATATCCATGGTTGAAGTATGCGGACGATTTGCATGTCGAGCAGTTGCAAGCTTACGAGGAAGGATATGATACCCAAGGGTTGGAAGCGGAAATTGCAGCCATTCAGGCACTTGAAGCTTCGGAACCGGAGCGCGAGGAACGAGCAGGCCGATTGCTGGATCGTACGGCTCAGCTGCCAAGAAGAAGCGGATATGCCTATCGCGAGCCTTCCGATCTCGAGGGCATCCAACTGGAAAGACCCGATCTCCGCTTTCCCGTAATGAAAGCTCCGACCGGACGGCAGCTATATGACAAACTTTACGGGGCTTGGCTCGGACGCTCGGCAGGTTGTTTGCTCGGCCAGCCGGTGGAAGGCTGGAAGCGCGAACGGCTGCACGGGTTCCTTAAAGAAACGGGCAACTATCCGCTGCAATCCTATATGTCTTCGGATGTTCCAGAAGCGCTGATCGGCAAATACGAGATTATAAATGAAGGGCAAGTGTACGGCAGCAGCTCTATTAATTGGATTAACAACGTCCGGCACATGGTCGAGGACGACGATATGAACTATACGATTATCGGACTGTCCATTTTGGAAAAGTACGGATTCGATTTTACGCCGGACGACGTGGCGGATTCGTGGCTGATGAACTTGCCGATTTTACGTACTTGCACGGCGGAACGAGTCGCGTACAAAAACTTGGTGAACGGCATCGAGCCTCCTCGGTCCGCTTCCTGCCGCAACGTCTACCGGGAATGGATCGGCGCGCAGATCCGGGCGGACTTCTTCGGGTATGCAAACCCGGGCCATCCGGAGAAAGCGGCGGAGATGGCTTGGCGGGACGCCTCAATCTCGCACGTGAAAAATGGGATTTACGGTGAAATGTGGGTAGCGGCCATGCTGGCGGCTGCAGCCGTGACGGACGACATCGAGCGGATCGTTCAAGCGGGGCTTGCGGAAATTCCGAAGCAGTCCCGATTGGCGGAAGATATCCGCACAGTGCTCAGTTGGAGGCGGGAAGGCATTGGCTGGGAAGAAACAATAGAGCGGATCCATCTTCAATATGACGAGCATAAGTCGCACCATTGGTGCCATACGAATCCGAATGCAATGATCGTCGCTATGGGGCTGCTGTACGGAGATACGGATTTGCAAAAGTCGATCGGACTCGCGGTAACGGCCGCATTCGATACGGATTGCAACGGAGCCACCGTCGGCTCGATCGTCGGCATGATTCTCGGAGCGCAGGCGCTACCGGAAAAATGGATCGCTCCGTTAAACGATAAGATCGTATCCGGAGTGGACGGCTTCGGACTCGTGAAGATCTCGGAGCTGGCAGAGCGGACGGCGGCGATTGTCTCGACGAATCCGTACGTTCAGATTTGATCAGCCGATGCAATCGTTGAACAGGCTCTAGTAAAAACCTGATCGCGCTAGCCAATGGTGTGGCGATACAAAAAAAGGCCGCGAGCGGCAGAGGTGTTCCCTCTGTTCGTTCGCGGCCTGCTTCTTATCCCCCGATCATGCGGAAGTCGATCGGACCCGGTGGCGGAAACTTCACCTTCGCTTCGGTCAGAAGCGCGTCCGACAGCTCCGTTCCCCGCTCCTGCGCCAGCTTCGTCGCATGATACTTGTACCACAGATCGATGATCAACACCTCGCCTTCGCGAATGATCGCGAATTCGGTTTCGAACAGCCTCTGCATATACTCGTCCTGGCCCAGTTCCAACGCCGCCGCTCCGACGACGATCCGAATCCGATCGCCCCCGGCCAACTCGTCCGGCAGCGATTCGTAGAGCCGCCACGCCCGTTCGTACTCCCCGCGCCGTACGAGCAGCTGCAAATACTCCTCGGCGAAAGCGCGATCCGGAAAGCCGTTGGATACGAGATAGGCTTGTTCATAGCAGGCTGCCGCCCGCTCCTCGTCCTCCTGACGCACGGCAAGCCGGGCCAAGTTCCGGTAAGCCCATGCGGAAGGACGAAGACGAAGAGATGTCTCCCAAGCCGCCTTCGCCTCCTCCTCCTTGCCGACCTCCAGCAGCATCACGCCATAATGAAGATAGGCCGTCCAATTCCGTCCCCGGCTGTCCTCCGTGCGCAGACTCGTCTCCAGCAGCTCGCGCCATTCGTCCTGCACCATCCAGGACGCAGGAACGTCCCATGCAGCCGTCTCCGGCATTCGGCCTTCCCTCAGCAGAGCCAGCCATGCATGCTGCGGCTCGCCAAGCGCGCCGTCCGGGAACGAGAGTCCTTCGGGTACGGAGCGACCTTCTCTCTCGGAACGGCGAAGCCGCTCCAGCGCGCCCCAGCCCGATCCGGCATGCAGCGGCTCGCCCGCCTCCTGATCCGCATGCCCCCGCAACCGCTCGTGAATCGCATAGACTTGCTCTTCGTTCAGAAGCGCGTCCACCGTTCTCTCCACAGTCGCCTGCGCCTCGTGCCAATCCGCTGCCTGCGCTTTCTCCGGATCCACCTGATCCATGCCGATTAACTGCGTGAAATCCCACACCGAGTTCCCCGGCATTTTCAGACCGTGCAGCTGCGTCGGAGCGAAGCCTCCCTGAACTTCCACGTAGCCGCCCTCTCCCGGCTTCGCCAAAAAGTCGCGCCAACGCTGGCCTCCCGCATGGTGGCCCCAGCAGAACATTTTGCGATAGCGCAGCCGGGCTGTAGAGCGCTCGTAGAACAGCCGCCCGTCCTCATAAGCGACCGCCTCCCACGGAGAGCGGCATTCCTCCGGCGTCAGGAAGAAATATTCGCTGGAAAACGGAAATTCCAGCGGATAGGATGCGTCCCCGCCGGGCAGCGAAGGCAGGCTCGGCAGCTCGCCGACGCCGTGGCCGCTCAGCTCCGGAGAAATGTAGATCGCCTTGCCCGTCGCCGCGAACACCCGGCAACGCTCCGTCTCCTCCACGGCGATGTTCGTCCACCAATACATCGGCACGGAACGCTCGTTGTCATTGATAATGCGAACATAGATCTGCAGCTCCTTCGCTCCTGGAGGCAGATGAAAATCGATCTGCCAGAACACGTTGCGGCAGCGCTCGTAGTCGTACATCCGCACGAATTCATGGCCGTCGCGATCGCGCATTCTGGCCGTATGGATGGGCGAGCACGTCCCGAACGTATGACCGACCTGGCCGATATTCCATTCGATGCCGCCCGAAAACCAGGCGTTGAGAATCGCCAGATTGGCCGGCTGGAACGCCGGGTTTCGGTACAGCACGTCCCGGCCTGTCCGCCGATCCTTTAGCGCATACAGCCGTCCCCCGTATTCCGGCAGAAATACGGCCCGAAGCAGCTCGTTTTCCAGCACGATCGTCTTTAGCGCCATGGGTCTTCTCCGACGCGTATAACGGTCCTGCATCCGGTAAGGCAAGTAGCGCTCGCCGGTGTCGTCGCCGAAGCCGGTCTTCAGCTCGGGCGTAAAGCTGCCGTCCTCGATAACCTCCCGATGCGGATTGCGACTCGCGAACATCGGCAGCGGGTTCTCCCCCTCGAGCGGCGCTCCTTCCAGCTCGACAATGGATGTGTAAACCTTCATTCTGGCGATCTCTCCTCCTTATAGGTAATTCACAAACCCGATTTTGACTGTAGTTCTACCCCTTAACAGAACCGATCGTAATGCCGGCGATAATTCTTTTGGACACGAACAAGTAGACGATAAAGCTGGGCAGGAACACGACCATACACGCCGCGAAAATGCCGCCGTAATTCCCCGTGTTGGAATAGCCGTAGACGATCGACTGAAGCGCTAGAGCGAGCGTCCGCGTGCCTTCGTCGTTGGCGAAGATCAGCGCGTAGAAGTATTCGTTCCAGACGCCCAGGAAGTTGAAGATCGTCAACGTAATGATGCCCGGCTGCGCGACCGGCAAAATGACCTTCACGAACGCCTTGATCGGGCCGCACCCGTCGATCGCCGCCGACTCCTCGAACTCCTTCGGAATCGACGAGAAAAATCCGGTGAGGAAAAACACGCCGAAAGGCACGTTCGTGCAAATATAGATCAATACCAGCGTCGCAATCGAGCCGGTCAGCTTCATCCCGACAAACAGGGAAAACAGCGGAATCGAGATCAGAATGCCCGGAATCGACATTGCGGACACGAACATCAGATGGATCATCCCGGAGCCCTTGAACTTGACCCGTCCCAAAATATAAGCGGCGGGCGCGGCGACCAGCACGATGCCGGCGCATGAGGCGACGGTATAGATGATACTATTCAAGAAATAGCGACCCATCTCCTGCTGCTCGAACAGATCGGTGTAGTTGGAAAATTGAATGCCGCTGCCTAGCAGCGTATTGGTGAAAATATCCCTCGTCGTGCTGAGCGACGCCAGAATCACCCAGCCGAACAACACGACGGAAAACGCCAGCCAAGCCGCCAACGGTACATAGGCAGGAAGCAGCTGCAGCCCTTTTTTGCGCAATGGATTCGCCTCCTCGCTTAATATTCCAGCCGCTCCTTAGGGAACAGGCGGCCGATCAGTACAGCGGCGAGGATCGTCGCAACCGTAATGAGAATGCCGACGCCCGCGCCCGCTCCGACGTTGAACGACTCCTCCAAATACACGCTGCCGCCCTTGCCGAACACCTTCTGGTACATGTAATAGCCCGGGGTCACCGTATGCGGATCGTCCAGCCCGAACGTCGCCGACCAGACGAAGAAGTTGAACGCCGTAATCGTCCACAGGACAAGCGTCGTCCGGAACACGTCGCGCAGCAGCGGCATCGTAATTCGGATAAACTTCGTCCAGACGCTTGCTCCGTCCAAAGTCGCCGCCTCATAATAATCGGTCGGAATTCTTCCGATGCCCGCGTTCAATATCAGCATGAAATAGCCGATCGATCCGAAGCTGAACGCAATGATCATCGAGTAGTAGATATGCTCGTTATCGGTCCATTGGATTTCCGCCAGCTTCGTCAGCCCCAACTTCTCGAACAGCGTCGTCAGAAACCCGTAGCTGGAATTGAAGACGTAATGCAGCCAGACGACGGACAGAACGACGGCCGAAACCGTGTTCGGCAGGAAGATCAGCGAACGCCAGAAGCCCTTCCCGCGCACATCCGAGGTCAGAATCACCGCGAATAGAAAAGCGAACGCGAAGATTAGCGCGCCCCCGATCGCCCATATGCCCAACACGTTTTTCACCGAATCGAGAAAATAAGGGCTGCGCCACAGCGTCGCATAATTGTCCCCGCCAATGAATGTCCACTCCGCCACCTTGCTGGACAGCGAAGGAATATCGTAAAAGCTCATCGCGAACGTCCGCAGCGTCGGATACAGGAAAATGACGAGGTAGATCGCGACGGCCGGCCCCAAAAACAAGGCGATGACCGATTTCTTCAGCTTCATGAGACACCTCCCGTTTGAAACTCTTGCAAGTCGGCTTACAGATCACGCAGCGATTGGCTGTTGGAGAATCGGATGCAAGCCCTCAAACTCATCCATTATAGCGGAGATCAAATTGTACGATTTGTCGTACAATTCTATAAAACCGATCTTTCTAACGCTGTATTTTGTACGATAAATCACACAGAATGCATGCATCTACCAACAAAATCGCGGTGTTTATACGATTTATCCTACAAATTCTTCAAATCTATAAAGTCTATAATGCCAGCAAAGCCGGGCGAAGCGGCTAACCCGCCCGCCGCGCCCGGCCCCATCCCTCTACCGAGAGTTAGCCGCCGTAGAACTTCTTCGCCGCCGCGCTCATCTTGTCGACGTAAGCATCCGGGCTCAGCTTGCCCGTCGCCAGCTCCATGAACACGGGGATAACCGTGCCTGTAGAGAAGTCGCCGCCGTTATCGATGCCGTTGCCCCACGGCATATTCACCTTGGCGTTGCCGAATGCGGTCGCGGCTTCCGCCAGCGGAGCCGGCCACTCGGTATCGAGCGTGGCCGGAATAGCCAGCGCTTGATCGGCCATTTCCTGCTGCGCCTTCTTGCCGACCAAATATTTGACGAGCTCGAACGCGGCAGGGACGTTTTTGCTGTTTTTGTTCATCAACAAGCCTTGAGCGCCGAAGGTAAGCCCTTGCAGTCCGCCCTCGCCGTTGCCGTTCGACACAGTCGGGAATTGGAACGAACCCCAACGGAAATCCGGTCCGGCCGTGGCAGCGACCTCGTTCGGCAGCCATGTTCCATTCAAGTACATGCCTGCTTTGCCAAGAGCCAGATCCTGCTGTCCGGCAGGATATTTGTTGCCTGCGATCTTCTTGGAGAGATAGCCCTTCTCCTGAAGCTGCTGCATATCGGAAGCGAATTGCTTGACGATCGGGTCCTTCCACATCTCGCCGGTTTTGTCCTTCACCAGGCTGTCCGTCCAATCGCTGCCCATCGCGCTGCCGAAGTAGCCGCCGATGAACAGATCGCGGTAAGCGTCGTCGAACGTAATCGGATCTGCGCCGATCTGCTTGAGCGCTTCGCACGCCGCCAGGAACTCCTCCCAGCTCGTTGGAACCGCTGTAATTCCGGCCTTCTCGAACAGTGCTTTGTTATAAAAGAACAACACCGCGTACGGCTGCTGCGGAATGGCATAGTAGCCCTCTTCCAGGCCCGCTTCCGTCGACAGCGTCTTGACCCACTCGATCAGCGACGGAATGAGCGAATCCTTCACCGACTTGCCGTCGCTGCCGACCGAAGGCTGCTGCAGCAGATCGTCCAGCTTCAGCACGTGATCCTTCAGATTGGCCAGCGCCGCGCCCGGGTCCTGTTCGAAGATGTCGATCTGCTGTCCGCTCTCCAGCGCCGGCTTGATCAGCTTGTTAATGTCCCGGCCGTTAAACTTCAGCTCGACCTCGACGGCGGGATTGTTCGCCTTGAATTCCGCAATCGCTGCCTCAATGACCTTCGCTTGCGGCTCGGTATTGCTCCACATCGACCAGAATACGACTTTGCCCTCCAGCCCCGAGGCGGACGGACTCTCCGAAGCAGACGCCGTCGCCGATTCCGAGGCCGACGGAGTCGCAGTAGCGGACGGAGACTCGCTTGGCGATGCCGATGGCGCAGCCGATTTACTGCAGCCTGCCAGCAATACGACCGTCAAAATAAGCGAAAGCAATGCGAGCGTGCCGAGCTTTCTTCTGTTATTCAAATTCGATTCCCCCTATAAATTTGTTGTTAACGCTTACAATAAAGATTATAGATCGGCAGCAAATCCCGAAGTATAGCGCCGCCTTAGATAAAAATGGACGACGATTAGCCTCCTCTCGCACCCAAAGTATGTCTTCTCGTTAGATAAACATGGACTCCAATTAGATGTGCCCTTTACAGCGACTCTAAAAACTAAGGGAAAGTGATATAATCGGTGTACCTGCAGCGGAAAGCGGTGACCTCGTGGGCGTATTGAAGAAAATGAAAATCAAAACGCAATTTATGATAGCGGTTGCATGCGTACTGGGAGTTATGCTGCTGATCATCTACTCGCTGTACGAGCAAACCTCGCGAATCGTAATCCGCAACAACAGCCAGATCACCGAGGATCTCGTCCGCAAGTTTAAACTCGGCATGTCCCAGAAGGTGGAAGAGGTCGGACAGATGATGCTGAATCTCGGCTTCGACCCGTTCCTTCAGCAATATTTGACGCAGGTTAACCCTAGTCTGCTGTACGAGATGAGCAAAGAGCTGGATCGGAAAATTATCTCCCTGAAGGCGGGACGGCAGGGCATCGAGGATATCGTGCTCATCGGCGCGCGCGGAACAAAGTACAGTCTTAACGGAGGCATTGAATACGTGCGGGGACTGGAGCCGGAAATCTTGGCCGCCGACGGCGTCTATGTCAGCGGCTTGCAGAAATTCAGCTACAGCGGCACGCTGCAGAATGCTCTCGTGTTCGCCCAAAGCATCTATGCCGACGGCTCAAACGGCTCAGCGGATAAAAGAATCGGCTATATTGCGGTCATCGCCAACGTGGAGACGATGTTTTTCGATACCGATACGCCGCAGTCGGAGCCCGGGGCCGGCTTTTATTTGATCGATCGGTACGGCCGCGCGTTCCCGGAGACGAACGTCCCCGACATCGCCCGCAACGTCAAGGCGCTTGCCGGCGCATCTGAAGACCAGCCTGCGAGCAAGGATTCCATCGGGGGAATCAAAGGCTCGGTGCAGCTTCACTCGCTCCCGGACGTTCAAGCCTCCCTGCTTAGCTTCATTCCGGAGGAAGCGCTGCTGGCCGAGCTCAACAAGGTGCGTACGCAAAGCGTCTTTATCGTCCTGTTCGCGCTTCTTCTGATGGCTCTGCCCTTCGCGATGATCATCAACAACATCGTCCATCCGATTCAAGTGCTGGTGAAGTTCATTAACAGCATTAAATCCGGAGGCGCGATTCGCGAAGCGAGGAACGATCTGAAGCTGGAAGGCAATCTGGAAATGAAGGTCGTAGCCGAGAAGCTGAACGGTATGCTGAACGAGCTGAACAGCCTGACACACAAGCTCGTCGAGACGACGACGCATCTATTGGAAGCCGAGATTGAGAAGGAGAAAGCCGCTTCCGCTTATTTGCGCAGCCAGATCAATCCCCATTTCCTGTACAATACGTTGGAATCGATCAAGGGCGTGGCGCTGGAGCTCGGTGCGGACCGCGTCGTGGAGATGACCAAGGCGCTCGGCAAGCTGTTCCACTACAGCATCAAGGGACCGGGCTGGGTGACGCTCGACCGCGAGCTGAACGCCGTACAATCGTACGTCTTCCTGCAACTGATTCGCTTTGAGGACCGTTTTGAAGTCGGCTACGATTTTACCGAGGAAGCTCTAAGAGCTCCGGTGATGAAAATGATTTTGCAGCCGCTTGTCGAAAACGCCGTCTTCCACGGACTCGAACCGAAGACGACGCCGGGCCGGCTGCTAATCACTGGCCGAGTGGATGACGGAGTACTGCTTCTCTCCGTTGTCGACGACGGCGTCGGCGTGGAAGAGCAGGAGCTGGCGGAGATTCGGCGGCGCTTAGCGTCGCCGTCATCGCTCGGCCGCAACGGTCGGGAGCCGGCCGCTGCGGCGGAAGGCCTCGGCGTCCTGAACGTGCATAACCGTCTCAGGTTGGCCTACGGAGAGCAAGGCGGCTTAACCTTCGACAGCGAAGCCGGGCAAGGAACACGAATCGTCCTGCACATTCCTTTGAATACTATGCAGCCGGGAGGGGATACGGATGTATAAAGCGGTTCTCGTCGACGACGAAAATCTGGTGCTCAAAAGTCTCGAGGCCGGAATCGACTGGCGCAAGTCGGGGTTTGCCGTTGCGGGCAAAGCCAATAACGGAACCAAAGCGCTTCAGATGGTTCGGGAGCTGAAGCCCCATATCGTATTTACGGACATTCGGATGCCGGGGCTGTCGGGGCTTGAGTTGATTAAGCAAATTAAGGAAATGGACTCCGACGTCCAGATCGTCGTGATCAGCGGCTACGCCGAGTTCGCTTACGTGCAAAAGTCGCTAAGCTATGGCGTGCTGGGCTACTGCCTGAAGCCGTTCGACGACCATGAGATCGACGGCCTGCTCAAGACGGCGGCCAAGGCAATCGAGGACATCCGACAGAAGCGCGAGAACGAGCTGCTGGAGCTGATCGAGGAGCCGTCCTCGGAACGCGCCGATGCGGCGTTCGATCGCAGCCTGCGGGCGAACGGCCTCGATGCGGACTGTCTGTACGCGCTCGTCTCGCTTGGCAAGGGCCGATTGAGCTTCAGAGAAGGCGTGCACTCGGTCGCTGTCCATCTGGGCGCCTCACGAATCGGCTATTTCGTGCAATCCGCGGAAGCGGAGCAGCTGCGCGGTTTAATCCGCGAGTCGATCCCGGCGGACATTCTCGGCATTGGAGCCGCACGCGCGGGACGGGAGCTGTCGGGAGCCATTAAAGCGCTGGATGCGGCGACCGAGCACGCTTGGGATTTCTTCGTCCATGGACGGGATGCGGTTCATTTTCGCGAAGAGGCTGCCGGCGATACGGAGGCCGGCCTCCTGGTGCGACAGCTCGAACGCAGCGCCGCCAAGAAGGATATCGCCGCCATGCGACAGCTGCTCAAGGAGATGGCGCTGCCTGCCAACAAACGAGGCATGACCATCGTACTCGCGCTTATCGTCTACAATATCGTCTACTTCCACTCTTCCTCCGATCCGTCCGCTCCGCCCGAGGAGGAGTACATTTTCAGCCGAGACCAGCTTTATCACTTGTATCGCAGCTTCGACGCGATGATCGACAACCTGCGAGAGGAGCTCCGTGAGCCGGGATCAACTTCGGGGGAGCGCAAGACGGCGCATGCCAACCTGAAGGAAATCGTTAAGCATATTAACGAAAACTATCGCAGCGACATTTCCATTCAGAGTATCGCGAGAAGCTTCTATATGAATCCCAATTATTTGAGCCAGTTGTTCAAGCGCGAGTTGAATATTACGTTTACCGAATATTTGACTCAGGTGCGCCTGCGGCAGGCCCGCCTGCTGCTTGAGACGACCGGTCTCACGATCGGCGAAATCGCGGATGGCGTCGGGTTCCGAGACTACTTCTATTTCATTCGGCTGTTCAAGAAATACGAGAAAATAACGCCTCGGCAGTATCGTCTGCAAGCCGGGTCGCCGCGGGAGGGGAACGCATGAGCCGTCGCTTGGCCGTCTGGCCGCTCGTCTCCCTTTTGCTGGTCGCATTGCTTTCCGGATGCTCCGGCCCGTCCTCGAAAGGCAAAGCTCTCCCCGCGCCTTCGGAACCGATGGAGATTTCCGTTGCCTTCTGGGATCTGGCGGAGAACATGACGCAGGACGATCCGGCACTCCGGCTGCTGGAGCAAAGACTGAATATTACGATTAAGCCGATTCCGATCAAGCTTGAAAATTACATGCAGCAAATTCAAATGTGGGCGTCGGCAGGCCAGTTGCCGGATATCTTCTCCGTCGACGCGATGAATACCCAATCTTACAGGAGCTGGCGGGACCGCGGCGTTATCAAGCCGATTCCCGGCGATCTATCTGCCTATCCGAATTTGCAGGCCTATTTGAGCTTGCCTGGGACCGACGACCTGAAGGACGACGGCAAGCTGTATTTCATCCCGCGCCAGACGTACGACAGCACCGACTACAACGTTCTGGACCGGATCGTCGCCTATAGGTGGGACCTTGCCCAGCAAGCCGGCATTACTCGGGAACCCCAGACCTGGGAGGAGTTCCGCGATATGCTGAAGACGATCGTCGATCATGATCCGGAGAAGAAGAGCGTGCGGGGACTGACCACTGTCGGCAATCTGCTGCTTGGCGGGTTGTTCTGGCTGTACAGCTCTCCCGCTGCCACCAGCGACGGCAGCGGCAGCGATTTCAAGTGGATCAAGGAGGACGGACGCTACATTCCCGCCGTATTCTCGAAGCAGTCCATCGAATCGTTGACGCTGCTCCGAGACTTCTACACAGCCGGCCTGATCGATTCCGATCTCCCCGTCACCCGGGGGGATATGGCCAGAGACAAGTTCGCCGAAGGCAAAATAGCGGCGCTGATCATCGCGGGCGGAGTGCAAAACTTGGACGTTCACATCTATAAGGAGAGATGGCTGAAGCTTCATCCCGGGGACGACAGCTTCTACGATCGAGTCAAGCTGCTTAAGCCGCTGCCGGCTATGGACGGCAATAGATATCATTCCGTATTCAAAACGTTCTGGTCCGAAAGCTATATTTCCGCCAAGGTAGACGACCGGAAGCTGGCTCGCATTTTGGAGCTGTTCGATTATATGAATACGGACGAGTTCAAGGAGATGCGACGTTTCGGCCTGGAAAACACGGACTTCGTTATTGAGGACGGACGCGTTAAACCGCTTGATCCGGACGTCAGCGTCATGACCAAATACAAAGCGTTCTCTACGTTCGCCAACCTGCTCGATTGGGACGGCATGTTTAAGCTGAACATGGACTACGTGGGAATTTCGCCGAAAGCGCGGACGGCGCAGCGAGAGCTGGTCGACTATTCGATGCGCGAGACCCGCAAGCAAGATTACGAGCCGCGGCTGACGCAATTGTCCACCCCGACCAAGGACGGCTTCACCATCTTCGACAACGACGATATGATTCGCGTCATGATCAGCGATTTGCCGGTCGAAGCCGCCTGGCAGGAAATTATCGACGGCTATAAAGAAAAAGGCCTCGATCGAATGATCGAGGAAGTGAATGCGCGAGCCCGCGAGCTCGGTATCGAATAGCTATTTCGCGTACCGGTGGCTGCCGATCGTGGCGATCGTGGAGAGATCGGACCAGAAAGAGCCTTTGGTGACTCGCGGGTCATAGAAGTAAACCGCGTCCTTCACGTTGTTCTTCCCGTTCAGCGCGTCCTTGGTGGCGCGCAGGACGGTGGCGTTCGGCTTGCTCTTGTCGAGCAGTCCGTTGTGAGCCGGCGGAAATTGCTTGCCCGAATAGATGACGTCGCGAATCGTGTCCGGAAACCGCGAGTCTGCCACGCGATTGAGCACGACGTTCGCCACGGCGAGATGCGCCTCGTACGACTCGTACCCGACTTCGACCTGCACGAGCTTAGCCAACAGTCGATAATCCTCCTCGGAGTACGGTTTAGCTTCGTTCTCGAAAACCGAGGGAATGACAACCCGCAACTTTGTACCGATCCCAACGTCATCGGCCTTTAGTCCGTTGCGCTTCAACAGCGCGCCTCTGCTGACGTCGTTCTCCTCGGCAATCTCCTTCAAGCCGTACTCCTCCGCCACGACCGCCTGGGCGACCGGCTCGATCTCGACGAGCCGCTCCTCCGGGCTCCACTTGATCTTCGCATGAAGCAGCTCGGCAACGTAGCGAACCGGAATGTAGATTCTGCCGTCCGCGAAGAAGGGCGCGCTCTCCATCACATAGCGCGAGTCGTTAAAGTAGACGACGGGCACTCCGTTCGTCAGGATGATTGTATCTTTATGCGCAGTATGGATCGTTACCGCTTCGTTCTCGGAGTCCCAATCGGCTTTAGCGTTCAGATGGCCGGTTAGGCTGGCGATCGGCAGGAACAGTCTGCCTCCGAGAATTTGTGCCGGCTCTGCCAGCTTTACTGTTTTCCCGCTCACTTTAAGAGTAATGTTTTCCTCGCTCTCGGCCGCAGCCGAAGTCAGCCCGACGCCGAGCAAGAGCAGGACGGCGAGCGACAGAAGCAAAATCGCGCGAATTTGCTTACTTCTATGGAGCATGAGAACCTCCCGAAGGTACAAAATGTATCGATAGCGTTTTCTTGCTACTGAAAAATATATCACAATACCGGGAGCGCAAAAGATTAACTTTTTCACACAAAAGGGCTTTTTCGCGAAAAAACGGCCGTAATAGGCCGTTTTTTTCTACGATTGAAGCTCTCTTACCCTTTGGAACGAACGAGCAAGTAAAGGAAATACGGAGCGCCGATGACGGCGACGACGATGCCGGTCGGAATTTCCGACGGCTGAAATACCCACCTGCCGAGCGTATCCGCCACAAGAACGAGCAGCGAGCCGGCCAGCACGGTCGTCGGCAGCAAAATCTGATACCTCTGCCCGACTAGCCGCTTCGCGAGATGAGGCGCGATTAGCCCGACGAAGCCAATGCTTCCGCTGACCGCCACGCACGAGCCGGCCAAGCCGACGGCTGCGCCCAACAGCATAAGCTGCTCCCGGCTCACCGCGGCGCCGAGATTGGTCGCTAGTTGATTACCCAGAGCCAGTACGTTCACGGTCTGGGACTTGAAATACACATAGGGCAGCAGAACGCAAATGAAAGGCAGCAGCGCCATAACGAACTTCCAGTCCTTGCCCCAGATGCTTCCCGCCATCCAGGTCGCCACGAATTGATACTGCTCCGGGCTGATTCTCAGTGTGATTACGATCGTAGCGGCGGAAATGCCCGAATTGAGCGCGATCCCGTTCAAGATAAGCCGGTTCGACGACAGCCCTCTATGCTTGCGATACGACATGACAAAGACGAGCAGCGCCGCTATTCCGCCCCCAACCCACGCCAGCAACGGCAGCACGAATGCGGAGACTGCGGTAATCGTCGGGAAAAAGGCGACATACATAAGAATCATGAAGCCGGCTCCCGAGTTGATGCCGATAATGCCCGCATCCGCCAGAGCGTTGCGAGAGACCGACTGCAGAACACAACCGGACAACGCCAGCCCCGCTCCGATCAAAACCGAGATCACGATCCGAGGCAGCCGGAACTCGTACAGAATCAAGTTTTGCTGCGCCGTCCCGTTTCCGAACAGCGTATTCACCAGATCGGAGGGCGACAAACGGATAAATCCGGTATTCATGCTGGCCATGAACGCTAGAATGATGGCCACGAACAGAACGATAAGTACGATGATATTACGCTTGCGCTTGGCAAGCTCTTCGGGAGATTTTAATCTGACGTATTCGCCCATCTCTACAGTTCCCTCCTTTCCTTGTTAGCCAGATAGAGGAAGAAGGGCACCCCGATGAGCGCGATCAGCGCGCCGATCGGCGTCTCGAAGCCCGGACGAACCGTTCTCGCGGCCAAGTCCGCAAGCACGACTAGCACCGCGCCGAGCACTGCGGATGTCGGAATGATCCAACGGTAATCGACGCCGACCAGTTTGCGCGCAAAGTGAGGCACGAGCAGACCGACGAACGAGACCGCTCCAACGGCCGATACGGCCGAACCCGCAAGTACGATAACGATTACCGTCCCCATAAACTTGGTAAAGCCCGAGCGGAGACCCAGCCCTTTGGCCACGTCATCTCCGAGGCTGAGCAGCGTAATCGATCTGGAGATGACGATTGCGCCGGCGATCGCCACAATAATCCACGGCGACATGACCTTCAAGTGAATCCATCTCGTCCCGGCCACGCCTCCGGCGTACCAGAAAGCCAAATCCTGACCGATGCGGAAATAAAGAGCTACGCCTTCGCTTAACGCGGTCAGCAAAGCGGATAACGCCGCGCCCGCGAGCACGAGACGAACCGGCGTCAGTCCGCCCTTCGCGATCGAGCCCAGCGCAAATACGAACAGGGCGCTTAGCGCCGCGCCGATAAAGCAGACCAGAACGAGGGACGAATAAGACATCCCCGGGAAAAAGGCAAAGCAAATCGCGAGAGCGAAGCCCGCTCCCGAGTTCAGTCCCAGCAGCCCCGAATCGGCCAACGGGTTGCGCATCATTCCTTGCAGGATCGCTCCCGCTACTGCGAAGCTGCTTCCGACGAGCACGC
Organism: Cohnella sp. LGH; assembly: GCF_017671885.1. NCBI lineage: Bacteria > Bacillati > Bacillota > Bacilli > Caryophanales > Paenibacillaceae > Cohnella > Cohnella sp. LGH. The sequence continues at coordinate 6,297,372 of NZ_CP072117.1, read as the reverse complement.
ATCCGAGCACCCTCGGCAAGCGCAGCTCCTGAATGACCTGATGATCGGTCAAATTCGAATTGTACTGGAATACCGCCAACCACACATCCTCGAAACGAATATCTCTCGCGCCGAACGTTACCGACACGCCTATTCCCAAGACCAACGCTATGATTCCGCCTAGAATGATCAGCAGAGCTACATGGGGACGGGAATGAATTCGCTTGAATACATCGGCCGCCCCGGCTTCGCCGACAGCCTCCGGTGCCGTAGAAGCGCCGGAAGGCAAACTAGACTCATTGGATTCTTTCCTTCTAAGTGCCACGATGAGGTCTCCAGTCTAATAGATTTGCATGATTGCACGAGCCTATGTAACAACCTGATTCTTCTATTGATAAAGATTATCATTGTCATTTGTGACTGTCAATGCTTTGTATCGCCTTATCGGGCCGATTAGGCTGCCAGATTTTCACGCAGGGGAGACCTGCGCGCCTAAATATGTTTTAATTAAGAAGTGTGCAGTTCAACTCATGCAAATCCAACCGACCCGACAAGGAGGAATAACAAGATGGAAATCAGATCATTCTTGCTGCCGAAGGACAAAGTCGCTTACTTGACGACCGCGCAATCCATGACAGAGGCGCTGGAGCTGCTGGAGGCCTCTCAGTATTCCGCCGTGCCCGTCATCGATACGGATGGAAAATATATCGGTACTTTATCCGAAGGCGATCTGCTCTGGAAGCTGAAATGCACTTCCGGTTTGAATTTTGACAATATGGGCGAAATCCCCGTCTCCGGCATCAAGAAAAGAATTTACAACGAATGCGTCGCTATTAACGCCCATATGGAAGACATGCTGACTCTGGCCGCCGATCAGAACTTCGTTCCGGTCGTCGACGACGATCGCGTGTTTCTGGGGATCGTCAGGCGCAAGGACATTATTGAATACTACACGCGAAATATTACGGACTAACGGCGTGGCGGCCGAGTATGCTTCAGAATCGCCGCCGCAAGTGTCGTTCCGGCATCGGGGGTGCAGTCCGACAAGCAGCTCCGATCCGCATTCGTTTTGGCCTTAGACGCCATGCGACCTCATCTCTTTACTTCCAGCTCTTTGGTCATATAAGCACTGTACGGATCCTCCGAATAATCCGCGAAGGGCTCGCAGTAGCGGAAGCCGAAGCTCTCGTACAGCGCTCTGGCCGGGGCGAACGACTCCGGCGATCCCGTCTCCAGGCTTAGCCGCCGATAGCCCCGACTTACAGCCTCGTCCACTATGCACTGCAGCATCCGCCTGGCCACTCCTTTCCTCAAATGCTTCGTCGCCGTACGCATCGATTTGATCTCTCCGTGCCGCTCGTCCAGCTCTTTCAACGCGCCGCATCCCAGCAGCTCTCCCTGTTCCCATACGCTCCAGAACGTCACGTCCGGACTTCTCAGCCCGTTAATATCCAGAGCATGTACGCTCTCCGGAGGAGAATCCTCGGCCATCGCCGATAGATGCTGCCGGATAAGCTCCCGAACCTCCGCTCCAGACAAATCGTCCTCTTTGATTTCCACGATCGCCGCTCCAGTCCCTCTCGATTTTTCTCTACCTATTTATTTATCATTTTTCGCTGTATTCTTCAATCGTTTGGGGAAGCTAACTCTTTCCGACGGGTCAAAAGGTGTATACGAAAGGTAAAGACTAGTATATGGTGTCAGCCCCTCCCCCCTCCTATACTTGAACTTAGGAAGCGAAGCTGCCCCGAGCAGCAGGGCTGACCATAACTAGACATGGCGGAGGGGTAGTATGAAGCTGGGAAGAAAGTTCCTCTTGATCACAACCTTGATTGTCAGCGTGGCGATGACCGCGTGCGGCAACGGCAACACGGCGAAGGAATCCGAGAAGGCGTCTCCAAGCGCATCTCCATCGGCTTCAGCGAGCGCGACAAGCTCAAGCGGCGCTGAAGGCGGCGAAGTGATTGAAGTATCGACGGTTTCCCAAAGCGATCCTTACCTTAAGTTCGACGAGGGCGAGAGCTGGGAAAAGAACTCCGTATACGATGCTTATGAGAAAGATATCGGCGTCAAAATCACGAACAAATGGATTGCCGACGTCACTCAATTCAAAGAAAAAGTAAAAATTACGATTGCCTCGGACGATCTGCCGGATTTCCTGCTCGTTAACGCGACTCAGCTCAAAGAGCTGACTGAAGCCGACATGATTATGGATTTGACGGATGTGTACGATCAATACGCGACGGAAGAAACGAAAAAGTTTCTGACGATGGACGGCGGCCTGCAGCTGAAGACGGCCACGTTCGACGGCAAACTTATGGGCATTCCAAGCTCCTATAACCCGTACCAGTACCAATACCTTTACGTCCGCACGGACTGGCTAAAGGAACTAAACCTTCCCGAGCCGAAAACGATGGCCGACTTGGTGACCATCTCCGAAGCGTTCAAAGCGAAAAACCCGGGCGGCAAAAGCACGACCTACGGACTTGCAGTCAGCAAAAATCCGTTCAACATCGAAACCGGCGTAACCGGATTGCGCGCCTTCCTCAACGGCTATCATGCGTATGAGAATATCTGGATCGACGACGGCAACGGTGGATTGGTCAACAGCGATATTCAACCGGAAGTGAAGCAAGCGCTCGCGGGGCTTCAGGATATGTTCAAGAAAGGCTTGATCGATCCGGAATTCGCCGTCAAGGACACGGAAAAAGCGGCTGAGCTACTCTACGACGATGGCATCGGCATGGTGTTCGGCGCATCCTGGACTCCTGCGCAGCTCGTTAAGGGCGCGGTCAAAGACAACAAAGTCGTGCAAGAGTGGGGCGTCTTCCCGATTCCGTCGGTGGATGGCAGCCCGGCTCGTCCGCAAATCGGCATCGGCGTAGACGAATACTTCGTCATTTCCAAAAAAGCGAAGCATCCGGAAGGCGTTATCAAGCTGATGAATCAATGGATCGTTATCGACAACCATCCGACTCCGGAGCAAAAAGTGTATACGTTAGGCAAGGACTTGGTCGAGAAAGGCAGCAACTACTGGCTGCTCAATCCGCTTCGCGTCGGCAAGCAGCTCGACAACAACGGAGAGATTCTGCCTAAAGCCATCGAAACCAAAGACGAGAGCATCCTGCAAACGCAAGACCAAAAAACTCGTTACGAGCGCGCAATGAAATTTGTCGACGGCGATACGAGCATGTGGTGGGAATACTTGATTTCCGGTCCGAAGGGCGCCCTGTCCCTCAACCCGGAAATTCAGAACAACAAGCAATACATGCAGAACAAATTCTACGGCGCTCCGACGCCTACGATGGTCGACAGACAGGAAATTCTGACCAAGAAGCGCGACGAAGTGTACTTCAAGATTATGATGAACCAAGTGTCCGTCGACGAATTCGACAAGTTCGTGGAAGAGTGGAAAAAGCTTGGCGGAGACGAGATTACGAAAGAAGTTAATGAATGGTACGCCGCTAATAAATAACCCCGGACGCGCGCGGAAGAGCGTCCCGAAAGTAAAGCCGATCTAGATTATCGTTAGGAAAAAGTGCGCATGTGTCTCCTGGAGAAGGCCTCATACGGTCCTGAAATAACCTTGCAACGGGTTTACCATTCCGGATTTCAGGAGCGTATAGACTCAGATGGGGATACATGCGTGTTTACTATTCAGATATCGAGATCTTTCAACCGCTTTCGGAACAGACCTTCCCGTTGACTGCCCGGCTCCAGCTTAACATCGAGGTGAATGGCATGAATGGACTAACAAGGATATGGAAGAGGGAATGGCCGCTGCATTTTATGCTGATTCCGGGCCTTTTCCTGGTGCTGCTGTTCAGCTACGTCCCGATGGCGGGCATCATCATGGCTTTTCAGAAATACGTGCCTAACAAAGGCTTGTTCGGTTCCCCTTTCATCGGCATGAAAAACTTCCAACTGCTGATCGATTACCCGGATATCGGGCGCATTTTCTTCAATACGATGTTTATTGCAGTCATGAAAATAGCGGCCGGACTGTTCGTGCCGATTACGATAGCGATTCTACTCAACGAACTGCGCCGGGAATGGATCAAACGGACGTTCCAGACGCTCGTCTACTTGCCTCATTTTATGTCTTGGGTTTTGCTGAGCGGAATACTCGTCGACATCCTGTCCCCCTCCTCCGGCATTTTCAATCAAGTGCTCGGATGGTTCGGAGTCAAACCGATCTTCTTCCTGGGAAGCAACGACTGGTTCCCGTACGTCATGGTTGCATCGGATGTATGGAAGGAATTCGGCTTCGGCACGATCGTTTACTTAGCCGCGTTAACCAGCATTAACCCTTCTCTATACGAAGCGGCGGCCATGGACGGCGCCGGGCGGATCAAGCAGACATTCTATGTCACGCTCCCCGGCATGATGCCGATTATCGTACTGATGCTGACGCTCAACATCGGCAACGTGCTTAACGCCGGCTTTGAACAAATTTTTAACCTGTACAGCCCTCCCGTCTACGAAAGCGCGGACATCATCGACACCTTCGTCTACCGTATGGGCGTGCAGCAAGCGCAGTTCGGCTTTGCTACAGCCGTAGGCCTGCTGAAATCGATCGTCTCGTTTCTGTTCGTGTCGCTGTCCTACGTCCTAGCCTACCGACTGGCGAATTACCGTATTTTCTAATGATCCGCCCGCCGTTCAGAAGGGAGACTTACCATGATTACTGACCGTTCGCTCGGCAGAAGAGTTTTTATTGCGGGAAACTTCACGTTCCTGCTGCTGATCTCCTTCCTCTGCCTGATGCCTATTATGCATATTCTGGCCATTTCGTTCAGCTCCGGAGCCGCGGCGGCGGCCGGCAAAGTGTCCCTGTGGCCGGTCGACTTCACGACCGCCGCTTACGACAACGTGTTCGGCAAGCCCGAATACCTCCGCGCCTTCTGGGTATCGATCCAGCGCGTGCTGCTCGGAACTGCCCTAAGCATGGCGCTTATGATCGTCACCGCTTATCCGCTGTCCAAGGACCCCCGCCAGTTCCGGCTCAGAACGTTTTACGCATGGGTGTTCGTGTTTACCATTTTGTTCAGCGGCGGACTGATTCCGACCTATTTGACCGTCAAAAACCTCGGAATGATCGACACGCTCTGGGCGCTCGTGCTGCCGACGGCGATCCCGGTGTTTAACGTCATCCTGCTGCTGAACTTCTATCGCAATCTGCCCAAGGAGCTGGAGGAATCGTCGCGAATCGACGGCGCGGGACATTTTAAGACGCTGTGGAAAATTTACGTCCCCCTCTCCTTGCCGGCTCTGGCCACAACGGGATTGTTCACGGTCGTCGGACATTGGAACAGTTGGTTTGACGGTATGCTATACATGAACCATACCGAGAATTACCCGCTGCAGACGTTCCTTCAGACGGTCATCATCAAGATGGATTTTCGCTTTATCAAGGCGGAGCAAGCCGAGTTGATGGTCAAGCTGTCCGACCGTACAAGCCGAGCGGCGCAAATCTTCGTGGCGGCGTTCCCCATTCTGATCGTTTATCCTTTCCTTCAGCGCTTTTTCATTAAAGGCATTGTCATGGGAAGCGTAAAAGAATAAGATCGGAGTGACTCACAACTTGGCGACAGCAAAACCGGGAGCTCGAGCGATGAAAACCTTATTCTCTATGCATGAATCCTCCATATTCAAGAAAATTATGGCTGCCTTCCTGGCAGCCTTATTGCCTATGCTGGCGATTACCTGGATGATCAACGAACGGGGATCGGCCAACATCCGCAGCGAAATTTCCGGGTCGGTGCTGAATACGACCCGCTTCTATATGGATTCCCTGGACCAGGAAGCCGATCGGATCAGCCGCTATCTGCCCAACTACGTAATGGATCAGGATTTGATGGAGGTTGCGACGACAGGGAAAGAGATGAGCTCTTACGAGCGTTCAAGCAAAATTCTGGACATCCAGAGCAGGCTTGAGCTGATGAAGAACTCCAGCCCGTACATTCGGGAGGCCAAGGCCTACATCCCGCTCATTAACCGCACCGTGCTAAGCAATAACTTCGAAACCCATCTGGATGAACAGGAGTACGCCTCGATGCAGACTAGCGCCAAATCTTATGACGAAGCGTTTATCTACTGGAACAATCGCTTTTTTATCACGATGCAGTATCCCGTCAACACGTCGCGAAGCCCGCTGTATGTCGTCGGAGTCGAGCTGTCCGCTACCAAAATCAGAGACACGCTGGCGCAAATCGGCGGCAACCGCGGAGGACATAGCGTCCTGCTGAACCTGAATCGCGGATGGCATATCGACACCGGCATGGACGACGAGCTGCTGGATCAGGTCGCAGCCTTCGTGTCGGCTCAGCAGGAAACGCTTTCCAAAGAAGGCTATGACACGATCGTCCATCAGGGCGAGCGGCTGCTCGCCGTCTACAAATATTCCGCCCTATGGAACGCCTATTCGGTCACCTGCATTCCGGAGGAGATGATTCTCGGTTCCTTGCAGATGTACCGGACATTGTTCTGGTGGGCCTGCGCGCTTGCGGCCGCCATCGTGCTGTTCTTTACCTATTTCCTGCTGCGACTGATTTATCGGCCGTTGATGAAGCTGGTCCACTCGTTCCGTCGCGTGCAGCAGAATCGACTGGAGCCGATCCAGATCAATCGCGGAGCCGACGAATTCGGCTATTTGTACCAAGCCTTCAACGACACGATCAGTTCGCTGAAAAAGCTAATCGAGGAAAACTACGAGCAGCAAATCCGCAACCAGCGCTCCGAGCTGAAGCGGCTGCAGTCGCAGATCAATCCTCATTTTCTGTACAACTGCTTCTTCGTGCTGTGCCGGCTGATCAAGTCCGACAAGCATAAGGAGAAGGCGTATCAGTTTTGCCTGTATATCGGACAATACTTCCAATTCATCACGCGCAACGACGAAGACGAGATCCCGCTGGAGCAGGAGATGGAGCATTCCCGGACTTACGTCAAAATGCAGACGATCTGCTACGGCGACCGCATCGAGGTCGGTTTTGACGGCGACGTCCCTCCTATTTCCGTCCCGAGACTGATTTTGCAGCCGATTATCGAGAATGCTTACAAGCATGCGCTCGGCAATATGCTCCATCCGGGAGAGCTGTGGGTGCATACCGAGCTTAGAGGCGACGAATTTACGATCTATGTAGAGGACAACGGACAAAATATCACGGACGAAGAAATCGAGCGGCTGCGCAAGAAGCTGCGGCATTCCACGAGCCGGATCGAGGAGACGACCGGCCTGCTGAACGTCCATCGCCGGATTCAATTGAGATACGGAGAAAAGTACGGCCTGTCCGTAGCGCGCTCGGAGCTTGGCGGGCTGCGGGTCGGAATTCAACTATGCGCGAGCCAGAGGGGGAACGAGCATGTACAGACTGCTGATCGTTGACGATCTACCGCTTATCGTAGACGGCCTTGTGGAGCTGTTCGAGCAGAACGAGCATCTGGCGCTCGAGACGGTGACCGCTTACTCGGGAGAAGAAGCGCTGGAGGTGCTCTCCAGCCAGCGCATCGATATCGTGCTGTCCGATATCAAGATGCCGGGCATAGAAGGCATTGAGCTGCTGCGGGAGATCAAGTCCCAGTGGCCGGCCTGCAAAGTGATTTTTCTAACCGGCTATAACGACTTCGAATATGCCAAGAGCGCGCTGACGTACGGCGGCTTCGATTATATTCTGAAGGTCGAGAGCGACGACAAAATCGTGCAGGCGGTACAGCGGGCTGTCGCCAAAATCGAAGAGGAACAGGATCAGGCAAACATGATCGTCCGGGCGCAGTCCAAGATGAGGCAGGCGCTGCCTTCTCTTCAGAAGGAGTACATGTGGGGATTGTTTCTGGGCAAGCATGCCACGGAAAGCCAGCTCGATCGAATGTTTCGGGAGCTGGACATCCCGCTTGACGCTTCCTTGCCCGCCTACCTTCTTATCGGAAGGCTGGATGCGTGGAAAGAAACGTTTACGGCCCCGGACAAAGCGCTGCTCTGCTACGCCATGCAGAACATCGGAGATGAGATGCTGTCGGCGCAGGTCAGATGCTTCTCCGTCGTCTTCGAGCTGTCCAAGGTCGTCTGGCTGATCCAGCCGAAAGCCTCAAGCAGGCCCGTTGAGCTCTCTTGCGATCCGGGCAGCGCGGAATGGCTTAAAGCCCACCGTTATGTGAGCGGCATTCTGGAATCGGTGCAGGCCAACTGCCGGAAGCTGCTCGGACTGTCGGTCTCCTTCCTGCTGGCGAGCGAGACGACGGACTGGTCGTCACTGTCGGATCATTTTCACACGAATAAATACGCTTTGAGTCTCGGTCACGGCTTGTTTAACGAAGTTATTCTTACCGATAAGGATGTGCCGCGGAGCCCGTCCGCCGAGTCCGCCGGAGTGCCGCGCGACAGCTTCTACCACGCCCGGGTTCAACTGCTGATGAGCTGTCTGGAGAACAACCATCGCGAGCCATTCGATCAGCTCTTCATCGAGCTTACGGAAGTGTGGAACGATCAGACGGCGCCGCAAGAGCGGAAAATCGAACTGTACCACTCCCTCTCGGCGGTTTTCCTGTTCTTCATTCACCAGAATCGGGATGTCGGCGAATACGTCAATACGCTGCTTGATCTCGACAAGCTGTTCCGATACGACGAGTCGATCTCCTGGTCGGAGCTCGTTCAGTACTATCGGCAGATGGCCGATTGCTTCTTCGAATGGAACGCCCAACGCTGCACGGAGCTGCCGGCCGAAGTCGTGAACAAGGTACACAGCTTTATCGAAGAGAATATCGCCACCGACATTTCCTTAACGGCGCTGGCGGATTACGTAAGCCTGAATCCCTCCTATCTGTCCAGACTTTATAAGCAAATTACGGGAATCGGGCTGTCGAAATACGTGAACGATTACCGGAATCTGAAGGCGAAGGAAATGCTGCTGAACACGGCGATGAAGGTAAACGAGGTGGCTGCGGCGCTCGGCTACAATTCGGCGCTGGCATTTATCCGCTTCTTCAAGAAGCAGAACGATATGACGCCGCAGGATTTTCGTTCCATGCGTTCCCAACCGACCGAGCAAGGTCAATAAATGTATATGGAATGTAAGCAACGATCTCTTTTGCCTCCCGTGCGTCCCCCTTACAATTGGAGTACGTAAAGCGTACGAGGAGGATGGGTATGAGACAATTGACGGCGGTACTGCTCGGCGCAGGGAGTAGAGGAAGGTATATTTACGGACCGTATGCGGAAAAATTTCCGAACGAGTTAAAATTCGTGGCCGTAGCCGAGCCGGACGAGGAACGCAGAACGAAGTTTGCAGGTATTCACGGCATCGCCCCGGACCGGGTGTACGACTCTTGGGAGAAGGCGTTCGAGCAAGGCCGCATGGCCGAGATAATGATCATTTGCACCTTGGACAGAATGCACTATGTGCCCGCGATGACGGCGATGGAACTGGGCTATCACGTTCTGCTGGAGAAGCCGATGTCGCCTTCGCTGGAGGAATGCATTCGGCTGGAGCGCGCATCTCATAAGTATAGGCGGCTGCTCGCCGTGACGCATGTGCTGCGTTATTCTCCGTTCTGGTCAGGCATCAAGAAATGCATTACGGACGGAGAGCTGGGCACGATCGGCACCATTCAGTTGACCGAGAACGTCGGCTATCCGCACATGACGCATAGCTACGTGCGCGGCAATTGGCGCAACTCCGAGGAGACGAGCCCGATGATTCTGGCCAAGTCCTGCCACGATCTGGACATCATCTCCTGGCTAATGGATCAGCCCTGCACCAGCGTCAGCTCGTTCGGCTCGCTGCTGCATTTCCGCGAGGAGAATGCTCCGGCAGGCTCGACCGCGCGCTGCATCGACGGCTGCGAGGTGGAGCGAGAGTGCGCCTTCTCCGCGTTGAAAATGTACATCCAGCCGCCGCATCATCCGTGGGCGCGCTATATGACGAACGATCTGTCGCAGGAAGGCATCCTGGCCGCGCTGCGGGAAGGACCGTTCGGCCGGTGCGTGTATCGCTGCGATAACAACGTCGTCGACCATCAGGTCGTTAACCTGGCCTTTGAGAACGGAGCGAACGCCTCGTTCATTATGTCCGGCTTGACGCAGAGCGGTACGCGCCGGGTTCAGATTATGGGCACGCAGGGCGAGATTATCGGCGACATGGACAAGGGTGCTTTTACGTTGTACCGATATGTGACCGGCGAGCAGGTCGAGATTCGGTGCAATGTGGAAGGCGACGGACACGGTGGCGGCGACGAACGCATGGTCGCCTCGTTCCTGCGCGGCGTGCGCGGCTTCGACAGCAATCCGACGCAGGGCCTGACATCGGCGACCGCCTCCCTGCAAAGCCACCTGATGGCTTTCGCCTCCGAGCATTCGCGACTGAACGACGGAATGGCGGTTAAGCTGGCTGATCTGTAAAGGACGGAAGTCGTGCTGGCTTAATACGATAAGAAGATGAGCCGATCCGTTGCAATGGCTGCGGATCGGCTCTTTCTAGAGTTTATTTTGGAAGTTTTATCTGCCGATCGATACCTTAGAGTTGAATAACTCCGACTAAAGTAAGAATCGCAGCGACGATGCCCAATATAAAAAAGATACCGAAAAACCATTTGATAAACCTCGTACTGAACCCCGACGTAGCTGTGAAGGCCGTTCCGAAAATAATCGCCCCAAGAATCATGACACTGAGAAACACGATAAAAGCATTGAACATGATGCCCACCTAAGCCTCTCTCGAATAAATACACTACGCGACGTACCGCGATTAGTTGCTGAGTTGCTGCATAAACAACATAAAGCAACTTCTTGATTTTCTCTATACCTCGTAAGGAGTATTTTCATCTCGTATTTGGAATGTTGCTCCATTCCGGCTTGCATTCTATAGGCTTATAATAGAGGCGTTAGAGAATAAGATATTAGGAGGATACCCGATGGATATCAAGGGGAAAATCGAAGAGATCGTAGAGCGCATCAAAGCCGACAAGGATTTCTCTTCCAAGTTCATGAGCGATCCCGTAAAAGCCGTTGAATCCGTGATCGGAATCGACCTTCCGGACGCCCAGATCAATGCGCTCATCGACGGCGTTAAAGCGAAACTGACCGCCGATAAGGCCGGCGACATGCTCGGCTCTATTAAGAAGTTGTTCTAGTGTGAGCAAACAAATAAGCTCGCGAAATTGCATGGGTCTCGCGCGCAAAACAAGAACCCTGGCGACCAAGAACGCCAGGGTTTCATCATGATTCTACTATTTACTCTTATACATTCTTGCTGACAACCGCTAGACCTTCAATAAAAGTCGTTACAAAATCATACTCCTGAAGGGATATAAATTCACCGCCTATACTTTGGATCCCGTGCCGGTTGTTAAAGGTTACATGCAATATGCCCTCATGGTAAGGCCCTGCGTAATTAAATACAGGCTCGTAAATGAACTCTCCATCCGTATTAATCACTCCCCACTTACTCCCAACCTTTACGCAAGCAATGTTGTCACAGAAATCATCTGCATCTGTAAATATAGGTTCGATGGCCACGTTTCCGGCTTCATCCATGAAGCCAAACTTCCCGCTTTTCTTAAATAATATGCGGTTTGCGCATAGTGGTCCAAGGTAATTTAGTTGGGGCTTAATGACAAACTCCCCCAGTTCATTAATCATCCCGTACTTTTTATTCATTTGGATTACCGCTCTCCCGTTTTGAAAGAAAAGCGGAGCATCATAATCACATGGAACAATGAAGTCGCCTGAACGATTGATCGCTCCATATTTATCATTCTGACTAACATATGCCAATCCCTCATTAAACGGACCAGCGTCTTCAAATACTTGATTCATTAGAGGATTGCCTGCTATGTCGACGTAAATCATACGATTTTCTCTTTTTACACGGCCAACCCCTTCATGGAAATCAAAAACTTCATCATATATAGGTTCAAGAATAACAGTTCCGTCCCTTTTAACGTAACCAAACTTTCTGGAGCAGATGTCCGTGCTATTTGAAAAATAGGCTACTCCTTCATAAAACGGACTCAGGAATGTAAAAGGATATCTTTGGATAGTTTTTCCTGTTTTATTGATAAGGCATACTCCATCATCATCTCTGCAAGAAGCTTCTCCGTTATTGAAAGAATATGCTTCATGGAAATTGAGAGGAATTTGCAACGTGCCAGATGTGTCGATGTAGCCGAACTTACGCAGCTTAATGCCCCCCTTTTCTTGTCGAGTGAAACCACTCACAAGTTAACGCATTCTCGCGTATATTCTCCACCCCATTTTCCTCCTCTCCGACTAAGCCATTTTGCCGTCATTATGAGGCTTGTTTTAGTAAGTAATAACGTTCTCGAATACGTCTTTAACGTTGATAATGAAATCATCATAAAGCGACACTTTGAGATTGAGGGCAACTTCTGATTGTTCTTCTTCAGTCATCGCCTCCCAATCTCCATCGGGAATAACGGTATAAACATCATCTAATTCATATTTGCCGTCTTTCAATAGATAAACTTCAATAGACTTTTCATCCGGACTGATAATCCAGTATTCTTGTACGCCATGCTGTTCATACAGCGTCTTTTTGTCCCCTCTATCCCTGCGTGCTGTAGACGGTGAAAGTACTTCAACGATTAAATCAGGTGCGCCATATACGCCATCTCGTTTGATGATATCTCGGTTACAGATAATCATGCTATCAGGTACGACCCTATTTTGTTCATCCAAATGAACATCCACACCGTCAGAAAGATTGATGCACCTTTTCCCTTTCAAATAAACGCCAAATAATATAGACAAGTTTACGATGATCTTATTATGGTTAACGACTTGACGAGGTGACATCATAATGATTTCGCCATTAATTATTTCAGAACGCTGTTTAAAAAGCCGATCATCCATTGCCATCCGTATCGCCTTCCTTTTCCACGCATCCGCGAGGGATGCGACCGAACTCATACGGGCCGCCTGGGCGGAGGACGAGATTTCAATCCACGCATCCGCGTGGGATGCGACAGCGATTTTGAGCACAAAAAGGCGAAAACAGCCTATTTTCTTGCTTCAAATCACGTAAATCAACTTAATTCACAGATAATCACTCAGAAAATTCAATTAAATTCCAATAAATTAACTGTTGTTTTGGTGCGAATCCCCCGGGAAAATCATGTGAGCCTCACATTCGCACCAGAGATTCGCACCCATTCTACGCAGGTAGATAAATTAAGTTTGAGGAGTAACTTTGTTTGGCATGGAGCATGAAGAAGTAGATAGACATTTCTTTGCGAGGATGTTTTTATGATATAATTTTCCATGTACACCCGCCTTGGGTGGGGAATACACACCTCCAGTAGGAGGTGATGTATATGTCGTTTTCGCTTTTAGAAGTTATCGGACTAGGAATGTTCCTCTTAGCCCTTCTAACTTATCTAAAACGAAAATAACCTGCCCTAAGGTTAGCGCCAGGGGGACAGGCTATTTTCTATAATACTCTATTTTTTACTTGGAGGCTTCCCACTCAAGCGTTGTACGGGAGAACGGTGTTGGCGCACCGTTCTTCTCTTTATGTTATAAGTGTAAATCACCGGTCGCATTTTTGCAACATAACTGCCACACCTAACCAAACCCAATCATCTTGTTTTTTCATCCGATATAAAAAGAAAATAGACCGCCCTCGCCAAAGGCAAAGGAATCGATCTATTTCCCATTCATCACATCGCTTTCGAGCCGTACAAGCTGTTCATCATTTTGTAGATCAACACGGCCGCTTCGGCTCTCGTCGAAGAAGCTTGCGGTTTAACGGAACCGTCGCTTCCCGTTACGATTCCAGCAGCCGTCAACGCTGCGATACTGTCCGCCGCGTAAGCGGCGATTTGCGCGCTGTCCGCGTACTGCCGCAAATCCGACGCCCGTCCCACGGCCAATTGCTTGTTGACGATTCGCATTGCCTTCTCGGCCAGTACTATCATATCCTGCCGGGTAATGTCGGCGTCAGGTTCAAAGCGGTTGCCTCCAATCCCGCCGGCAATGCCCAATGTTCTCGCAATGCCAACCTCATTGTAATAATATTTGGCGGGGGAGACATCGTCGAACGACTGGTTTGCCACCGCGTGAAGTTCCAGCGCCGTAACGAGCAGCTTCATAAACTCCGCTCTGCTAATGGAAGCGCCTGGATCGAAGGTTGCCTCCGTTCTTCCGTTAATAATCCCTCTGGCGCTCATCGCTTCAATCTGCTTCCTGGCCCATGGATATCGGTCTAAATCCGCGAAAGACTTCTCTACATAAGTAACGACATACTTGCCCGCTTGCACGGCATTAAACGTCACTCGGCCCGTTGCCGCATCGTATTTACCGCTTGGTACCGGCGAGACATTGCCCGCCTCGTCGACAAACCATACGATAATATGCTCGGGATTCAGCCGTTCTTCCGCTGTGGGAACATAGGGCATCGATACGCGGATTGGAGTGTTAGAGTTCCGCCAAGCGACCGCTGAATCATCCAACCGCACGCTTAAATCGATGGCCGGCCTATCTCCGACAGCTTTTCTAACCGCCTCGCTCCATGCGGATTTATCCGCTGATCCGATCTGTAGGCTTACCGTTTGCTTGCCTGAGGTATTCATCGTACCCAGCAGGGTGACGGGAACATTCAAATCGCCGGCAGAGCTGAGAACATGAATCCGCTGCGCCCCCTCCTTCCGATCAAGGGCAGTCTTCGGAAGCGAAACGACATAGCTTGCCGCCCCCGCCTTATGAGGAACCTCGATGGAAATCGCCCCCGCACCGCTGGCCATCGCATTCGCCCATGCTTGCTCGATACTTTCTTGATCGACCGTCGAGATGGAGTTGCCGGATGACGCAGCGAGAACGGAATCCGGCTTTATTGTGCTGCCCTTAACTTCTGTCGAAGTCTGCCCAGGCGACGCAACTGGGCCGCCATAAGAGCCCCCTGTATTCCCGGTCCCTCCCGTTCCGCCTGAACTGGAAGTGGTTGCAGATACCGCATGCGACAACCCGGATTCCCCATGATCGTTAACGGCGCTGACCTTATAAAAGTAAGATTTGCCGGATGCAAGTCCCATATCGGCATATTTGTCCGTCGCGCTGGTGCCGACGAAGCCATATTCCCAGTCCGCCGCGACCGCCCGATAGATCCGATACCCGGTTGCCCCAACTGACTCCGCCCAATTCAGGTTGATAGCGGATGTTCCTGCCGCGGCCGCCGTTACGATCGCAGGTGCGGCAGGCGGTCCGTTCGTTGCGCTACCTGCTACTGTAACGATAATCGGAAGGGTCAGCCCGGTCTGCTGATCGGAATTCCGGGTCACCTTCAGCACCAGTTCGACCGCGGCATCGGCTTCGGGAATCGCAATTCGACCGTCGAACGCGATGACTTCCTCCCGGCTTGAGCTCGCGATCTCAATTCCATACCCCTTCGGCACGCCCGGCAGTTTAAGCAGCGTATCTTGCGCCGTTGGCGTTGTCAAGCTCCGAATACCGGCGGCAACCTCCGTCGCGGAAGGCGCGAATATCTCGACTTCGGCCAACTGCATGCGGTATTGATCGGCATCGAACGGAGCCGAACGCAGCTTCGTGCCGACAATCTTGACGAATCTCGCCGCTGCGATACCGTCAAGCGCAAACGACTGCACCTCCCCTGGCGCAGGCAGCGCATAATCCGTTTCGCTGACTACGGTCTCCCAATGCGCATCGTCATTGGACACTTGAACCGTAAAGTCGATCGGAAAACCGTAGCCTTCACGATCCGCATCGTTGCGCGGATATAGATCGATTCGGTTCATCGGCACGATGCGTCCCAGATCCAGCTTGATCCACTCCGTGTGGTCTACGCCAAGCTGGTCGGCACTTGTCCAGCCGTACGGAGGCTGTCCGTCCAATCCCCGAAGGCCGTCCACGGCGAACGACTTGCCCCATACCTCGGCCTCAACCGTGCTGGAAGTCGTAACGGAGGCGGACAGAGCCAGATTGCCGTCAAGCGCGCCAAGCTCCACGCCCGCTTCCCCATCGGTCACCGTAATCCGGAATTGTGCCGTCAGCTCCGGCCTCTCGGCAACATGCACTGTTACCATAGTCGTGCCTGGTTTCAAGGGCCGAACCGTCCCGTTATTCCTAACGACAGCAACAGACGGATCCTCCACGATGAACGTCAGCATCCGATTGCTTACGATTTCCCGCTGCTCGTCCGCCCTTAAACCGTGCACCTCGACATATCCGACTTCGGCGGACGACAGCTGCATATTTTCAACGCTTAGTGCAACTCTGTCCCCTAGGTTGATCTCCGCCATCTTGAAGTTAACCGGACCGTAGCTTCGCGCTCCGGAGCCCGTCAACATCCGGTCCCCGGCATGATACGGTCCGAGAACCGTGCCTTGCGAGGAATCGTACGTCAGCGCTACGCCGCTGTTATGGAAATAATCGCCGCCCGCCTCTTCCGATGAAGTCATATAGTAGTCCTGGTTGGGCTGCAATACAACGGCTTCGGAAAGAGGACTATACTTGAAGCCCGCTTCGTCCGGCCGGCCTTTCGCCATGTCGATATCCGTCTCGGCCACTTTGTTCATTGCATGATCGTAAATAAACAACGTATGAATGCGATTGCTCCCCGCCGTGTAATACCTCCCCAATTGGCTGACCGTGATCGGGCTTGCCCCGGTTCTGAAGGCGAAGCCCAACCCCTGCGGAACCGTTACGTGGTTAAACAATTCATTGTTGGGACCTGTCGTTACGTCCGCCTTGGTAAAGAAAGCGCCCGAATCCCTGAAATCGACGGGGATCCATTCGAACGCTCTTCCGTTAAAAATCAGATGATATTCCTCGGCAAGCTGCGGAACCGAGATGCCCGGAACGAGCGCGGATACGACTGCCTGATCCAGAGATAACGTCATGCTCGTCACCCCCGGCTTCACCCCGGTTAACGTTCCGTCCGGCGCGACCGTAATGGCGCTGGAAGGTTCTACGGATAATTTAACGAACCGATTGTCCAGCACGATGCTCTGTCCGTCCGCCATATATCCGCGATAAACGGGTTTGAACTGCTTAGGCGCAGACGTCGGCGCCATCTCGGCAATACCGATGGAACGAACATGCTCAATCTGCTTCCATTGCTCGGAATCGGAAGATTTGCTTACGCCGAGGCGAATGACGGTATCCGTCTCGTTCCAGGTTTCTCCCTCCGGAAGGGTGAGGGCATAACCCCCGGCATTCGGAACCAGAGACAGAGGGACATCGCCCGTCAGCAAACGGGCTTCATGAAACTCTCTGCCGTCGAAAGCGCGATCGATCTGCAGCGTCTGTCCAACGGGAGAGTTCAGTACATGAAGGTATACGTACTGCCCGTCCGCGGAATCCGTCGCCACTCCCCACGTATCGTTCTGCGTCGTGTGCGGATAAGTGATATAGGAGGTGCTGGGCCGCGTACCGTACAAGGACGGACCGATCTCGGCGATCTTCTCGCCCAATCTTGCAAACTCGGCTTCGACGCCGGGCTCCCACTCATTGTTGGCGTACGGTCCCGTCGCCCACTGTATGCCGCCGTTGCGTTGACCAAGCGTCGCGGCCAAGCGAACCGTATATCTCAGCATGGATTCCGCGTTGTAAAGAATAGGAGTGTTGTACCGGGCCCACCATTCCTGGGTCACTCTATTATTCTCTTGGCCGGACGAGGTAAGCCAATTGTCCGTATTCGCGTCGATGCCGCCCATCGTTTCGGAAGCGACAAAATCGGAAAGATGCGGAAATACGAGGCTGTCGTTATAGCGGATGCCGTAATTCACCCATACGGCTGCTTCCGGGTTATATTGACGGACGGAAGCTTTAAGCCTCGCGCCGTCAATGCGGTCGGAGCCGGGGGCGCCGTCGAACCAGAAGCCCGCGATTTGCCCGTCGTAGCGCTCCCCAATTTCAACGATTAAATCGTTAATGAACTTATTCCATAACTCATAGTTTCCCCAGCCGGTCAACGCCTGCTGCTCCGTCGTCAGATCGTGGCCGTCAACGGGGTGGAAGTACAGAACCAGCTTGATATTCCGAGCCGTCAGCGCGGCGAGCAAATCCCCGATCACATCTCTGTTCGAAGCTTTGCCGGGCATGATGGCATTCATTGTTTCACTAGGGTACAACGCGCTCATCCCCGCATGAAATACAGTAAACGTAACGTATTCGGCGCCCATGCTCTGCGCCACGTCCGCGAACCGCTCCTCGTCGAAGCCATCCGCCAGCGCGTTCACGTCGGCGACGGGATTTCCCCCCGGGCTGTCGTAAGTGTGACCATACTCATAGCCGGGATACGAATACGTGTAGTGAACGAAGAGACCCATTTTCGCGTTCGAGAAGAAATCCAGATTCCCCCCCTCGACTTGCCCTTCCGCCGCCTGCGCGATCGACGGTCCCCCGGTCATGACAGGCGGCGCGATAAGCGCCAGAATCGCAAATGCGAGCACCATTCTTTTTAATCGGCTAATCATGCGAACAACCTCCCCAAGTGTCAGTATGCATGTCCTGCGACTGCTTCTTGCCGCTCTGACGCTTTGCCGCGCCGCGCTCCGTCAACCCTTGACCGCTCCGCCGGTAAGGCCCTGCACGAAATACTTCTGCACGAACAGAAACATCGCTACCAGCGGAATCAGCACCAGACAGATCGCCGCCGACAAAGGCCCCCAGTCCGTCGCGAATTGCGACTTGAACGCGATAACGCCCATCGGAATCGTCTTTAGAGGCGAGGTAGAGAGCGCAATCGAACCCCAGAGCAATTCGCCCCAGAAGCTGACAAAGTTGAAAATGGCGCAAGTGGCAATCGCCGGCAGCATCAGAGGTACGGTAATGCGGTAAAATGTCTTCGTTTCGTTGCACCCGTCCACTCGGGCCGCTTCCAGCAACTCTTCGGGCAGCGTGCGGAAGAAGCTGCGGAAGATGAAGACGGTCATCGGCAAGCCCCAACCGATATAGGGAATGATAAGCGAGTGAAGCTCGCCGATCATATGAAGCCTGCTCATCATGATATACAGCGGCATAATCGCCGACTCCGAAGGCAGCATTGTCGTGGATAGAATCAGGAACATGATTCCGCTTGCGAAGGGCACGTGCAGCCGCGCAAGCGCATAGCCGGCCATCGCTCCGAAGATGACGATGAACAACACGGAAATCCCTACGACGATGCTGGAATTCAAGAAATACTCCCCGATATGAGCATCCAGCCAGGCTTTCGGATAATTAATGGCGTGTACATTTTTCGGCAGGCCCCATACGTTAACGAAAAACTCCGCCGTCGACTTGAAGGAAGTATTCAATACGAACAGCACCGGATAGATAGTAAGCACGATAAACAGAACCACGACCGTTCTGCTGATCGGATGCGCGGCGAGATTAGCGGTCAGACCGGGTCTAATATTCATAAGACGTCCCCCGTAAAATCCGACTCGTAATCAGAATAATGAGCATAACGGCAATCGTCAGCAGGAAACCCATTGCGGCGGAATATCCGAACTCGCTGTAGGTGAACGCCGTATCGATCATCTGCAGCGGAATCGTACGGGACAGAATGCCGGGTCCGCCTTCGGTCATGACGAATACGAGGTCGTAGGACTTGAACGCCAGCACCAACGTAAAGATGGCCGACAACTGCACGATCGGTTTAATCAACGGAAGCACGATGGAGAAAAATTGACGGGCGTAGCTCGCCCCCTCCAGCTTGCTGGATTCGAACAAGGATACCGGGATATTCTGCATCGCGGCGAAGACCAGCATCATCGTTAGTCCCGTTAAGCGCCAGATGCCTACAATAATAATGCTTAGAAGCACCGTATCCGGATTTTCCAGCCAAGCTTGCGCCCAGGACCCGAGTCCGATCGTACGGAGCAGCTGGTTGATCAAGCCCATCTCCGGATTGTACATGAAGGTGAACAGCAGCCCGATAATGGCCACTGGCAGCATCACCGGCATAAACAGAATCAAGCGGTATATGGCGCCTTCGCGTCGGCCAAGCCGGTAAATAAATCCTGCCAGCCCGGTTCCGATCACAAGAGCGGCAAACGTCATTGCGACTGCCAGATAGATGGAATTAAACAAGCTCTTGCGCACATTCTCTTCAAGAAGAGCTTCCTTGTAATTGTGAAAACCCACCCATTCTCGATGCAGAAATCCGTCCCATTCCTGAAAGGAAAGCACCACGTTCCAGATCGTCGGAATGAAGATGGCAAAAGCGATAAAAGCAAGGGCCGGAAGCATAAACAAAATGCCCGTTCCTGTCATTTTTTTGCGTTGACTGCTCAGAGCCGCCATGTCTGTATGTCTCTCTCCTTCCCCTGAAAAACATTGCCTCTTCGACAATCGAACCGGAACAAACCATCCGTTCGTTCCGGTTCGCTGCGCTTTATTTATTTAGCGTATCCAGACGAACCTTCTCCAGCTTGTCCAATACGCTTGCTTCGCTCTGCCCTACCAATACATGGTTGGGGATAAACTCCTGCTCGAAGAATGCGGCGATCTTCGGCCCGAAATTGTAAAATTCCTTGGCCTGCACGTCCGCGCTAAGCTCCATTATGCGCTGGATGACCGGATCGCTGACCTTTACGTTCACGTTCGCGGCCGCGTAGCCTTCGTCTGCATGGATCTTCTGGATCGATTCGTTCAAATACGTCTTCAGCACCTCGACCGCCGCATCTTTATCCGCGACATTCGCAGGAATGAATAATCCGTCCGCACCGCCAAGGACGGCATTCTCTGCCCCCATGGAAGGCCAGCTTGCGACAGACACCTCAAAATCCTTGGCATCCGCGATAATTCCTCCCGCATTGGCCGATACCTCGGCAAGCATTGCTACCTTGCCTTGATAGAATGCGGATTTCGCTTCGTCGCGGCTCACGGTTAAAGCTCCCTTGCCCGGATACCAGTATTGGTTGTCATACAGCGCTTTAATATTGCTTAACACCTTCGAGAAAATCGGATCCGTACCGGGCACTTTGCCGGCCGCCAGGTCTTCGAGTTTCCCCTCGCTCTTCCCAAGGCTCAATATGCCGTTGCGCGCGAGCCAAGGCTGAATGTCCTTCTCCTTGCCGATCGCGAACGGGTACGCGTCCGTCTTCTCCTTGATCGTCTTGCTCGCGGCGATAAATTCCTCCCAGGTCCATTTCGTCGGTACGGGAATGCCGGCTTTCTCGAAAATGGCATTGTTTACGTAGATGACGGAGAAATTGGAGCCCAGCGGAACCGCAATATATTTCCCGTCGAATTTGCCCAACTCCAGCAACGTCGGGTTGAAGGATTGTTTCCATGCGCCGTTGTCCGCCTCCAGATATGGCGTCAAATCGAGCGCCTGATTGGCGTCCGCGAACGTCTTCATGTTTTGCGGCCAGAATTGATAGATGTCCGCAGGCGTATTAGAGGCGATGCCCGTCTTGATGATTTTCTCCAGGTTCGCCCAATCGACCTGAATGCCCTCGATATTGTACTTGTCCTTCAACTGCTCCTGAAGTTCGCTTACCATTTTCTCGCCGGACGTATATTCCACGATTTTTCCGTAGAACTTGATATTCTTCTTCGCAGCCGGAGTATTCGCGGCCGGCGTCGAGGAAGACGCCTCAGCGGACGACTCCGCGCTCGGAATGGCGCTTCCTGCATTGCCGCCCTTTCCGCCGCAAGCGGTTACAAGCAAAATTGCAGCCAACAACATACTGCCGAGCACCCCTGTTTTCTTAACGCTCCTCATTGTTCTTTCCATCCTCCCGGGTTGTTTTGCAGCCTTCGCTCGTTCGCTTATTTTGGCTACGCTTTCATTATAGAGAGCAACATCCCGCTCCCACAGGCAACGAATCTACAAACTGTTCCCGCAAATCTACAATTTGCCCGGGACGGCATGTTTACGATAATCGGACGGGGAGCATCCTTCGCTCTTCTTGAACACCTGGCAGAAATACTTGTAATTCTGAAAACCGACGCGATCCATAACTTCATAGGCCAGCAGATTCGTGCTTCTCAGCAATTGTTTGGCTTCATCGATGCGATGTCGATTCAAATATTCGCGGAATGGGACGCCGACCTCTTTGTTAAACAGATGGCTGAAATAATTCGGCGTAATCCCCGTCACCTCCGCCAAAGTTTCCACTGTCAATTCGGATTTATAATGGCTCCGTATATAGTCGGTCGCTTGCGCGATCAGGTACGTATGCTTGCCGCCGCTCCCGTTCCGCTGCCTTTCCAGCGTCATCATGTAACGGCGCAGCACCTCCTCTTTATGCGTTTGCATGATCTCATAATGAAGGAAGGTCGCCCTGCTCCATTCCGGCCGATCCGATCGGCGCTCTTCCTTCCGCTCTTCGGGCCAAACGCCGTACAGTATTCGCAGCAGCTCCACGCATAGCTCCTCCACCCCTTCCCTGGACAAACCGGCAATCTGCCCGGCTTCTTCAAATTGTCGGTCGATCAGCGCATTAACGGCAGCGACGTCCAGATGGAGCACAGCCTCCGCAAGCTTCTGTTCCACGATTAACGGCAGCGGATAATGGCGCACGGGAACGAAGCCAGGCACAGCTCTGAATACAACTCCGCCCCCATGCACCAATTTGCCGTTAAGCGCGCCACATGCTTCGCCCATTAATCGAAGCAGCGCCTCTACAGGCCCCGGAGCGCTCAAACCCAAGCTTACGGTAATGCCGAACTTGTCCGTCAGGGTGCCGTTGAGATCCCAGTGCCACTGACGGACCGACGCCTCCCAACTATCCGCCGAATAGACTTGCGCCAATCTGCACAAGACATAGAATCTTCGCTCCCTCATATCTGTCGCGACATACTCTTCGCTCGCAAACCGAGAGAGCAGCTGCTTTCCGACCTCGGCATACATCTGCTCCCTCCGTTCCGGACTTAAAGCGGACAGTCGGACAGCGTAGCCGTCCCATTCCAGCGCCATGCAGACAAAATTTCCGTCCGTGTTCGTCAAATAACGGACAATCTCGCATGCGCCCATGGACAAATTGCTCTGCTCCCCGAGGGCAAGCTTCTCCAGACAGCGGGCCGCCTGGAGCGTCCTGCGCTCCCGCTCCTCCTGCCGATGCGCCAACAGCTTATGCTGCGCGGCTTTGACCATCTCGATCAGACTGCGCAGCTTGACCGGCTTTAACTCGTAATCGGCAACCCCGATCTGGATCGCTTCCTTGGCGTATTGAAAATCCGCGTAACCGCTCAGGAGAATGACCGCCGCTGAAGGCGTCTTCCGCTTGATCGCCCTGCTCAGCTCCAGGCCGTCCATCCCCGGCATCCGGATGTCCGTGATGACAATATCCGGCAGATGCCGGTTATACAGCTCCCAGGCTTCCGTTCCGTTGGCCGCGGAATACACCTGATCGATATCGAACATCGACCAGTCGATCCCTTCCGCCAGGCCGGTACGGATTTGCACCTCATCGTCGGCAATCAACAGTTTCATTCCGATTCCCCCGTTTCCCGATGTCTCGGTATCGTTAGCTCTACGCAGGCTCCTTGTCCAGGTTCGCTCCTCACCTCAAGCTTGGAGGACGATCCGTATCGCAGCCGCAGCCGATCCGCGATATTACGCAGCGCAAACCCTTTGTGCCCCTCCGGTTCCACCTTGAGAATCTCGTCGATCAGCCCTGCGCCTATCCCGACGCCGTCATCCTCAACCCTCAGAACGATTTCGCCCGCAAAGCGCTCGAATACCGATACGCGAAGCGTCCCGCTGCCGATTTTGGGCTCAATTCCATGAATAATGGCATTCTCGACGAGCGGCTGTAGAAGCAGAGTCGGCACGGGTTCCTCCATGAGCGTCGGATCGACCTCAATATCCCAGCTCAGCTTGTCGGCGAAGCGATTCTGTTGAATGAGCAGGTAGTTTTTGAGATGGTCGATCTCACGGCCGATCGTCGTCGTTTCCCTGCCTTGATTCAGCGTATGGCGAAAAAGATCCGACAGCGCCTCGATCTGCTCTCCGATATCGTAAGCCTTGCGTTTAACGGCCATCCAGCGAATCGAGTCCAGCGTATTGTACAGGAAATGAGGGTTTATCTGCGCTTGCAGCGCCTTCAGCTCCGCTTCTTTCTCGCGAATTTGCCCTTTATATACTTTCTCGATCAAGTTCTGAATCTGCCCTACCATATCGATGAAAATATAAGACACTCTTCCGATCTCATCCTTAGATCGAATTTCTAAATGTACATTAAGATTGCCGCTCTTCACTTTGGCCATCTCCTTGGTCAGCCGCTTAAGCGGCTTGACTACGCTCTTGCTCTGGACGATGAAGAACAGAATACCGAACAACGCGCACAAGGACATGCCGATCAGGATGAACAACTTGACGACCTCAAGCTGCGACAGCAGTTCCCTCTTCGGAACGATCTCGACGACATGCCAGCCCGTATCCTCGATCCGGTAATGAAAGACCGCGCTGTCGGCGCCGTTAATTCGCGCGTCGAAATAACCCTCTTCGAATTGAAGAAGGTATCGAACATACTCTTGATCGCTCAGATCGGCATCCAGCAGATCCTTATTCGGGGAAGAAACGACTTTGCCGGCCCGGTCGACGATAGAGATGCCCCCGCCGTTCCACGAGTGGATGCCGGCATACATATTCGATAAATAACTCTCATCCACGCTTACTCGCTCCACAGCGATCTGCCGCGGCGCATTCAAGTCGTTGACGGCTCGCACAAGCGAAATAACCGGTTTGGGAGAAGTCTGCTTGTACCGTTGGTTCAATAGATACGGCGGGGTCCAGAACACCTTGCCGCCTAGCTGCTCCGCAGTCCCGTGAAAACGGGTATCCTCCACCTGAACGGAATCGCCGTACTGGAAGATGATTTCTCGCCCCCGGCTAACGGCAATCGAATTTATATAAGGCTTGCTGTGAAGCAGGGAATCGAAAGACACGAACAGCTTAGCCTTGTTTCGCTCTGCGTCCAGATAGTTTTTCTCCGTATGGAAATGAATAAGCTCTTGCAGATAATCGTCCGACAAAATCGTAAGCGACAGATAATCCGCCTCTCGAACGATATTCTCGATGCCGAACCGGGTTTGCTTGAGCACCTGAAGCAGGTTGTCCCGGGTCTTGTCATAGACGACGTTGGAAGCTTTCAGCTGAATAATAAAAGCCACGATACCTAGAGGGATCATAATAAATACGAGCAGATAGACGACGAGCTTCTTGCCCAAACTCAGCTCCAAAAAGGCATCCCTTATACGCTTCATATCAACAGCCCCATACTTGTAGTCGATCTATTATGTTTGCGCTTACATTATTCTGCATCATTCGACAATGAAACTCAATAATCAATATTGTAGCCTTCTGCGCGACACTCTGGGCAGGCTGCTCAGCTACAAAAAGTTTCAATAATCTACAATCGGGCAGAGGCTGTCCCAAGACTTCCGTAAGGGAAGTTAGTCGAAAAACCATACAAAGCTACACGGATTAGGTCCAAACGGCGGGTGTTTGTACGAAAAACCGTACAAAGGAACTCAAATCAGGCTCAAACGACTGACGTTTGTCGGGAAAACCGTACAAAATGGCCGAAGGTACATCCCCCTCTTTATGGGACAGCCCCGTCTTTGTTGTTTCTGCGTGTTAAGGAGAAGCATACTGCTCGCATGATTCTCTCGTCGGCTAGCGATGCGACTGGCGGCAAGTCTTCTTTACACGCAGTTGCGATGACCTAAAACAAAAATAACCTGCCCCAAGGTTAGCGCCAGGGGATCAGGTTATTTTTAATAAATGCTCTAATCTTTTCTTGGAGGATTCCCACTCAAGCATTGTACAGGAGAACGGTGTTGGCGCACCGTTCTTTTCCTTTGCAATGGCGAGGAGGTAGCTACTTCTTCGTTTAATTCGCGTCTACCGTCGGGAAGCGGAAGCGATACGAGCCTGAGCCCACCGTGAGCCGTACTCCCTCTTCCGTTTGAGCGAGCGATCGGACGCCTTCGGCGTTCTGCAGCGGGGATCCGCTCTCTGTCGCGCTCGCCAGCTGCGCGCCCGGCAGCAATATGTCCGCGCCGGCGTTGGCCGGAACGTCGACGTCGACGAAGACCTCGCCGCCTTCCACGCGCCATCCGGACGCGACTCGTCCGTAGGCGGATTCGAAGCTTGCGCGGGCGAACGTCAGCTCTTCGTTCGAACAGCCGGGGCGAATCCTCGCCAGCTTATAGGCCGGAGCGCTGTCGTCCAGATCAAGCCCGGCCACGTACCGGTACATCCAGTCGCCGATTGCGCCGTACGCGTAGTGGTTGTAGGAGTTCATGTCGTCGCTCCAGAACGTGCCGTCCGGCTTGATGCCGTCCCAGTGCTCCCAGATCGTCGTCGCACCTTTCGTAATCGAGTACAGCCACGACGGATAGGTGTCCTGAAGCAGCAGCTTAACGGCCGTGTCGTGGTAGCCGTTCTCAGACAGCGCCAGACACAGATACGGCGTGCCGACGAAGCCGGTATCCAGATGATAGCCGTTCTTCCGCACAAGCTCGTTCAGATCGGCGGCAATTCGCTTACGATCCTCGCCGTCCACCAGACCGAATACGAGCGGCAAAATGTTGGCCGTCTGCGTCAATGCGGCCATCCTGCCCTCGGACGTATGGAACGTCTCGCGGAATTTGGCGACGATGTCTTCCAGCAGCCTGCCGTACTCCCCGGCCTCCTCGTCCTTGCCGAGCACGGCCGCCGCATCGCGCAAAATGCGCGTCGACAGCGCATAGTACGCCGTAGCAACCAATTCCACCGGCGTCGCGCCGAAATAACTACCCTCGTGGGCATCCAGCGCCAGCCAATCGCCGAAGTGGAAGCCCGTGTTCCACAGGCTTTCTTCGTCTCCCTGCGCGCGAATGAATTCTACCCACGCCTTCATGCTGCCGTATTGCTCCTCCAGCAGGCGACGATCGCCGTAGACTTGATACACCGTCCAAGGGCAGACGGTGGCGGCGTCACCCCATGCCGACGAAGTGTACGTCTTATCCCCCCACATCGTGGATGTGTAGTCCTCCAAGGCGTTAGGCACAACGTAAGGCACGCTGCCGGTATCGCGCTGATCCGCCTTCAGATCGCGCAGCCATTTCGTGAAGAACGGGCCGACATGGTAATTAAACGCCGCCGTCCGAATGAACACCTGCGCGTCCCCGGTCCAGCCGAGCCGTTCGTCGCGCTGCGGGCAGTCGGTCGGCACTTCGAGGAAGTTGCCCCTTTGCCCCCAGACGATGTTCTGCTGCAGCCGGTTGACTCTCGCATTGGAGCTTTCGAAGAGGCCCGTCGGCTCCATGTCCGTGTGCAGCACCTCGGCGACAAATCCGTCCTTTAAGCTTTCGTCGGACAGAAGCTCCAGCCCTTCCACGAGCACGTACCGGAAGCCTTGAAACGTAAAATGAGGCGCGTATGAGACCCTTCCGGTTTCTCCGGCGATATATTCGACGGTTTGCTTCGCCTTGCGAAGGTTACCGGTATAGAAGTTGCCGTCCTTGTCGAGCACCTCCGCGTGACGCAGCCGAACGTGCGCGCCCTCCGACAAATCGAGCGAGAAGCGCATCCGTCCGACCAGGTTCTGCCCCATGTCCAGCACTCTATCTCCTTGAGGCGTGCGAAGCACGGCCTGCGGGGCCAACTTCTCCGTGACGCGAGTCGGATCGTTCTCCTGCGCTACGAGCTGCCCGTAGCCGAGCGGAACCTCGACCGTGCCGTGCCACTCTCCGTCCGGCTCTCCCGCCTCGCTCCAGTCCTTGCGAGCCATGCGGGCATCGTACAGCTCCCCGGCGTACAGCTCGGACATCCGAATCGCTCCGGTTGCCGCTTCCCAAGCGCGGTCGGTGACGACCCACTCTTCGCTCCCGTCCTCATAGCCGATGCAGAGCTGGAGCAGGGCCGCTCTTCTGTCTCCGTAGATATTCCGCTTGCTCAGCCACGTTAGCTCGCCCTTATACCAGCCGTCGCCAAGCGTGATTCCGATGACGTTCTCTCCTCCGCGCAGCAGGTCTGTGACGTCGTACGTCTGATACTGATGGCGCTCGCGATAGCTTGTCCAGCCCGGAGCCAGCACGTCTTCGCCCACGCGCGCGCCGTTCGCGTACAGCTCGTACACGCCGGCCGCCGTCGCGTAGATTCTGGCGCTCCGAATCCCCGGCTTTGCGCAAAACTCCGTCCGCAGCAGAAACGCTTCAATCGCGTGCGGATCGATCGCCTCCGGATCGGGAGTAATCCACTCCGCCTTCCACTCTTCGGGCGACAGCAGCCCGGTCTCCCACCAGCAGGGACGGCTCCACTCCGTCTCCCGGCCGTGATTGTCCCAAGCCTTCACCCGATAATAGTACCGGGTCCGCGAACGAACGGCCGGGCCGCCGTATTCCAGAAATACGGATTGATCTCCGTCGATCCGTCCGGAGTCCCACGTCGGCGCGTCAAAACTGTCCTCGGACTCCGCGACCTGAACCCGATAAGCGGTCTGGATCGTCCCCCTTCGGTCCGATTCGAGCTTCCAGCCGAAGCGCGGCACCCGCACGTCGGTTCCGAGCAAAGCTTCCCGATATTCGCAAGTCAACGAGCGAACGCTGAATTCCGTCATGCTTTCTCCTCTCCCTTCCCTTATTCGTTCGGATAGACGATCACCTTCAGGCTCTCGCTCTTATTGTTCATGGCTCGTTCCATCGCTTCCTGCGTCCGGTCGAGCGGATAACGGTCGGTTATGAGCACGGAAACGTCCGCGATGCCGGACGCCAGAATTTCAATTCCCGCGGCATACGTACCGGCATAGCGGAACACGCCGTAAAGATCGACCTCATGGTCGCTGATAAAATGAATATCCAACGGGACATCCGCCTGCACCGGAAGTCCGACGATCGCCAGCTTGCCTCCCCGCTTCAGCGACAGCAGCGCCGATTGCAGCGCCTTCGGATTGCCGGCCGTCTCCCAAGCGACGTCGACGCCCGAGCCGCCGCTTAGCGCCTTGATCGTCTCGACGGCCTCCTGCTCGCGAACGTTAATCGCGTGCGTGGCGCCCAGCTTCTTGGCCGCCTCCAGCCGGACCGGCTCCAGATCGGTGACGTAAATCCGGCTGGCTCCGTAAGCCTTTGCCGCGACGACGGCGAGCAGACCGACGGGCCCCATCCCCATAATCGCCACGGAATCTCCCGGCTTAAGCCCCGTCCGGTTCGCCGCATGAATGCCGACCGAGAACGGCTCGATCAGCGCCGCTTCCTCGTAGCTCAGACTGTCCGGAATCGGGAACAGGAAGTCCTCCCGCATCTTCACGTATTGGGCGAACGAGCCGTCGATCGGCGGTGTGGCATAAAACTCCACCTCCGGACACAGGTTATATCTGCCCGATTTGCAGGCCGGACATCGTCCGCACGTCGTCTGCGGCTCGATGGCGACCCGGTCTCCCGATTTAAGCCGGGTAACCCCTTCGCCTACGGCAACGACCTCGCCGGCGCATTCATGGCCGAGAACCATCGGATAGCGTACGATCGCTCCGCCGATTCGGCCATGCTCGAAATAATGGACGTCGGAGCCGCATACGCCGACCGCCATCACCTTGACGAGCGCTTCGTCCCGTGCAAGCTCGGGAATCGGCCTCTCTTCAGTCACGATCCGGCGCGGCTCCGTCATGACGGCCGCCTTCATCGTTGCGGGAATAGTCATATAAATCACCCTTTTCTCAGATGCTGCAATTCGGACACGATGTGAATCGGGCGATCGTTGAGCAGACCGCCGACTAGATTGTTCGCCGCCGTCATCGCCATGTCGTAGCGAGTTTTCGCCGTTGCCGAACCGATATGGGGCAGCGTGACGACGTTCGGAAGCGCCAGCAGCGGATGGCCCGCCTTCACCGGCTCCGTCTCGTAGACGTCCAGCCCCGCCGCGAAAATGCGCCGGCTGCGCAAAGCCTCGGCCAACGCCGCCTCGTCCACCAGTTGTCCTCTGGACGCGTTGACGAACACCGCCGTCGGCTTCATCCGCGCGAAATGCTCGGCGCGGATCATCCGGGCCGTCTCCGGCGTGAACGGCGCGAGCACGACGACGAAATCGGCCTGCTCCAGCAGTTCGTTCAGCGTACGGTACTGCGCTCCGTAAGCTCGCTCGACGGCCGGCTTGCGCGAGCGGCCGCTGTACAGCACGTTCATGCCGAAGCCGAGGGACGCCCTGCGCGCCACCGCTTCTCCGATTCTGCCCATGCCGACGATTCCTAGCGTGGCATGGTGCACGTCGATCCCGTAATGGGCTTCTCCTCCGCAGCCGGGCTCCCCCCATCTGCCTTGCTTGACTTGGGCGTCCAACTCTGGAACGCGCCTCGCTGCCGCCAGCATCAGAGCGAATACGAGATCGGCGACCGTATCGTCAAGAACGTAAGGCGTATGCGTACCGATCACTCCGCGTGCCGTCATCGCCTTAAGATCGTAATTTTCATAGCCAACCGACTGGTTGCTCACGACTCTCAGATTTTTCGCCGCGTTCAGCAGCTCGGAGTCGATTAGCACGTCGTTCGTAAGCAAACCTTCTACATCCGCAATTTCTTCCAACAGCCGCTCTCGGCTTAAGGGAAGGCCGTGCGGCTCGATCAGCTCGCAGCGTTCCCGTATCATTCGCTTCGCTTCTTCAGGCAGCGACTTCAGCACGAGCGCCTTGGGCATCGCCATAACGTATTCCTCCATCGCATAGACATCGATCGCCCCGTCGCGGACGATTGTTCGATGCTATCATACCTCTCCTGGAGGTACATTAACTTTAGCGAATGGGGTGCACTATTTTTAGGAGAATCCAGCCTGCCTTTTGTATGGCCTCCTGTAAACATGGTATGCTATTTTTAGATATGCCCACCCTTCGGAGGACTCGTCATGATCAATCGCAACATTCGCAACAAGCTATTTTTCGTGTTTTTGGGCATTTCGATCGTTCCCATTTTTATCGTGACGCTCATCTCCTATAACGCTTACACAAGTCTTGTCGCCAAGCAGGTATCGCTCGTTTCGACCGGCACGATCGACAACGCCGTCGAGCGGATCGACCATATTTTTCAGAACATCGACCACATTACGCTGTCGTTCCAGCAATTCTCCACCCGCCCCGGGGCCGTGACGGTCTCGCAGGAATTGAACAAGCTGATCAGCAATCCGAACGCCGATCAGTACGACTTTTTCTTGGCGCGTACCAATATGCTGTTTTTTTTCAACAATCTCATGCTCGGCAACCCGTATTTAAACGGCATCTACATCTTCCTCCCGGATGGACGGTCGATCAGCTACGGTATCAGCACCGACCTCCAAGTCGATTACAGCCCGCTCGGCGACGACTGGTACGAGCGAACGCTGGTGAAAAATGGCGGCCTGTATATCAGCGACGCGAATACGAAGAACTTCATCATTAACGCCAAGCCATCCGTTACGTTCTCCCGCGCGCTGTACGATCCCGATACCCGGCAGTTGCTCGGCGTGCTGATGCTCGACTGCGGACTCGATATTTTCAAAGGCATCGACAAAGATATCGTCCCCGATATTACGAGCATGTTTCTCGTTAACGGCAACGGCAAGATTCTGTACGAGAACTCCGCAGCGCCGCGAATCGGCGAGCGCCTGCCCGAACCGCTAAACGGCTGGGTGACCGTTCAACCCGGAGAAGCCGCGGAAGAAACGGACGGGACGCTGGCCGTTGTGAAGCCGTTCCCCGACAACGATTGGAAGATCGTCGCCTCGATTCGGCTGTCGGAACTGTACAAGCAGTACGGCGTATCCGAGCGGCTTCTGATCTATATCGCGGCAACGTGCGCGGTGATCTTCGTGCTCCTTTCCATTCTGCTCTCTAGCCTGATTACGAAGCCGATCATCGATCTCAGCAAAACGATGCGAAAAAATAAATTGCTCAGCCTCGTTACGGTGAAAAAGAATCTGGAGCGGACGGACGAAATCGGCGTGCTGTACACGGAATACAACAAAATGATTCAGGACATCGACAGATTTATCAAGGAAAGCTATCAGAACCGGCTCATTACGCTCGATTCGCAGATGAAGGCACTAGAGGCGCAGATCAATTCGCATTTTCTGTACAACACGCTGGAGTCGATCAACAGCATCGCCGAGATCGAGGAAGTCGAGAGCATCGCCGTCATGACGAAGGCGCTCGGAGACATGTTCCGCTACAGCATCAAGACGGAAAGCGAGCTGGTCCCGATCGAGGACGAGCTCGCGCACGTTAGCAATTACATGACGATACAGAAAATCCGTTACGAGGACAAAATCGACTTCCGACTCGAGATTGAGGAGGGCTTGTCGTCCTGTAAAGTGCTGAAGCTCATCGTACAGCCAATCATCGAAAACGCGCTGTACCACGGCTTGGAGAGTACCCGAAAAAAAGGGACTGTCGTCGTGAAGGTATTCCGCCGGGAGGAGCTCGTCGTCTTCGAAATCGCCGACGACGGCGTCGGCATGTCTGCCCAACAGCTTCAGGAGCTGAGGGCTCTGTTGAGCGAGCCTCCCGCTTTTAGCGAGCTCGGCCACCGCGATAAACGAAGCATCGGGTTAAAAAACGTGCATTCGAGAATCTCCCTCTACTACGGTACCGAGTACGGCTTATCGCTGGAGAGCGAGCAGGACAAAGGAACGAGGGTCGTTCTCAATGTTCCTATTCTGGATTAGAGGTGTCGCGCTATGTATAGATATATCGTTGTGGATGACGAAGTCCTGATCCGGCGCGGAATGCTGAAGAAGATTCGCGCCGCCGATTTCGGCGATCTGCTTCAGTTCGTCGGCGAGGCGAATAACGGCGAAGACGCGCTGGCTTTGCTCGAAAGCGCCGACCCTGACATTATTATCACCGACATGAGGATGCCGGAGATGGACGGCAAGCTGCTGCTTCAGACGCTTCAGCAAAAATATCCGAACAAGAAAATCATTGTCGTCAGCGGCTACTCGGATTACGAGTACATGAAGGAGGCCATCTCCGCCAAAGTAGTCGGCTACTTGCTCAAGCCTTTCAGCAGGGAAGAGATTAAGGAAACGTTGACCAAAGCGATCTCCTTGCTGGAGGAGGAGCGCTCGGCGTTGAAGCAACTGGAGCATCAGGAGAACGAGAAGCAAGAGATCAGCTACGACGCGGACCTGCAGTCACTCGGCCATCTCATTGTGGGATTGCACCGAAAGGAGAAAGCTCCGGCGTTCCGTTCCGCTCGGCTGCAGGAGGTCGCCTCGGCGAAACGTTACGTCCTGTTGGCGGCCTATTCCTCGGGAGAGCTTGAGGTTTTTGCGAGGGAGTCCGAGGCGCCTTACATCTATGTCCCCCATGTTCAACAGGACCATATGGCTTTTTACTTGTTCTATAAGACGTCGGAGGATGATAAGAGGAATCTTGCTAGTGCCGCGGAGGCAGTCGCCCGGAGCATCGGCGAGCAGGCCTCCGGGAGTCCGAGGTTCGGAATCAGCGGGGAGAAGGGCTCGATTAGCGAACTGTTCGACGCGTACGAGGAGGCGATCGATACGCTGAACGGTATTCTCATCGGTACTGTGGGGGCGGTCGTATCGGTCTTTCGCGGGAGTTCCGGGAAGCCGGCTCCCGGCCCGGAGCCTTGGGAACGGTCGGACGAGCTGCTGTTTTTCATCGAGTCGGGCAACAAGGCCAAGACGACCGAATGGATCGCCAAGCTGTTCGAGCATTATTCTTCGATGCCGGAATTGACGCTGGGCGAGGTCAAGAGCGAATGCCGGCTACTCGTGCAGGAGGTTCGCGACGTGCTGCACCGCAATTTTCAGATCGACGGAGGCCATTCGCCATCGTCCAGCTTCGAGGCAGCTTTAACCGGCTTCTTCGATGCGGAGGCCATCCGCGACTATTTGCTGAACGTGCTTCCGAGCGTCGCGGACATGATGAGCGGACAGAATCTGTACTCGTCCGAGCAGATCGTCGACAATATTAAAACCTATATCCACAACAACTTTAACAAAGTGCTTACGCTAGACAAAATCTCGTCGATGTTTTTCCTGAACCCCAGCTACTGCAGCTTCCTGTTCAAGGAGAAAACCGGCATTAACTTTATCGATTATGTCAACCAGGTTCGCATCGGCAAAGCCAAGGATTTGCTCGAGAGCACCAATGACAAGGTGTACAAAATCGCGAAGTCGCTCGGTTACGACAATACGAAATATTTTTTCCGCGTATTTAAGAAGCTGACCGGGCTAACGCCGGAGGAATACCGGGCCGGCGCTCCTTCAGCCGACTGAATTTCTGTTCGGCTCCGTGCCCCAAGGCGCTTTTTGGGCTTGGCGGCTGCTCACTGCTCACGAACAAGGGACCCTTCCATGTCAGCAAGCTGACTTGGAAGGGTCCCTTGTCGGAATAAGATCAGGTTCGATTATCCTTTAACCGAACCGACGGTCAGACCGCCGATGAAATACTTCTGCAGGAACGCGAACATGACAAGCAGCGGCAGCGCGCAGAGGAAACACGCCGCGAACAGAACGTTCCACGCGGTCGGGTTCGTCTGGTCGCCCATGAAGCCGAGCATGGCCAGCGGCAGCGGAGACTCGGCGGCGCGGGAAATAAAGATCATGTTAAAGAAGTAGTCGTTCCAGATCCAGACGCCCTGCGTAATGACGACCGATACCGTGACCGGCAGCAGCAGCGGGAACACGATCTGCCAAAAGCGACGCATCAGGCCCGCTCCGTCGATCAGCGCCGACTCCTCTACCTCAATCGGAATGCTGCTCTTGATAAACCCGGTATAAAGGAAAGAGGAGAACGGGATGCTGCACGTAATGAACATCAAGATCGGCGTAAATTGCGAGCTCGGAATATGAAGCCCCTGGATCGTCTGAACGATCGGGATAATGACCATCTGGCTCGGCACGACGAGGCCGCACAGGAAAAACAGATAAAGCGCCTTGCTCAGCCGGTTATTGATCCGCGCGATCGGATAAGCGGCCATCGACGTGAACAGCACGACGACGACGACAGAGATGACCGTCAGCAGCAAGCTGTTGCCGAGCGCCTGCATGAAATGCATTTTGTCGAAGGCGACCCGGTAGCTCTCCAGCGAGAATTCGCTGAACAGCTGCAGCGGATTGGTCATGTTCGATACCGAACGGAACGAACTCGATAGCGCGATCAGCAGAGGCAGAATGTTCAATAGCAGGACAAAGGAAATCCCGATATGCGTAAGCGTCTTTTTGGCGATGCCGCCGTTCATGCCGACACCTCCCTTTTGTTCAGCCTAAGCACGAAGAAAATCGTAATGGCGATAATGACGATGAACGATACGACGGCGAGCGCGGAAGCTTTACCGTACTGCATCTCGCGGAACGCCATGCGAAAAATTTCGAACAGCAAGGTGCTCGTTGCCCTTCCCGGTCCGCCGTTGGTCATGATGAAGGAGTAGTCGAACGCCTTCAGGCCGTTGATCAAGCTGAGCGTCACGTTAATTGTCATGGAGGTAGCCAGCAGCGGCAGACGAATAAACCGCGTCACTTGCCAGGAGCTGGCTCCGTCTATGCGGCCCGCTTCCTCCAGATCGACCGGAACCGTCTGCAAACCCGCCAGGAAAATAACCGTGCTCGTCCCGATATGCTTCCAGACGTCGACCGCGGTGATCGCGTACAACGCGGAGCTGTAGTTTCCGAGAAGGTTGAGGCTCGCGCCGTCGAAGCCGAACCAGCTTAATACGGTAGCGATAAGGCCGCTGTCGGGCATATAGACGTAGCTCCAAATGAATCCGACGACGATCGCGCTGAACAAGGTCGGCACGTAGGCGGCTGTACGATAAAGGCCCGTGGCTCTTATTTTCATATTCAGAAGAAAAGCCAAACCCAATGCGATCAAGTTGCTGAACACGACGAATACGAGAGTATAGATCAGCGTGTTGGACAAGGAAGTGCCGGCTACGCCGTCCTTGAAAATCTGCGAGAAGTTATCGAAGCCGATGTAATTGAAGTTTTGAATGAAGCCGTTATAGTCGGAAAAGCTGTATTGGAACAGCCGCAGGATCGGATAGATCCAGAATACAAGATACATCGTCAATGCGGGCACGACGAACCAGTACATCGTTTTTTTCAATACTGCTGAATTCATGCTGGGAGTTCCTTTCCGAATGGAATGGGAAGGGGACCCAAGAGGTCCCCTTCATTCGATTCTTGGCGACGGACCGGATTATTTCTTCCAGAGCTCGTCGAACTTCGCTTGCATGGCGCTGGCCACGTCTTCCGGCGTCGTGTTGCGGCCGCCGATGATTTCGCCGAATTTCACTTGCAGCGTGTCGGCTACGCCGTTCGGCCACATTTGGTTGGCGAAGTAGATCGAATTGCCGCCCGATTGATACAGGTCGTAAGAGTACTTGTAAAGGTCGTTATTCAGCGGAACGCCGTTAAACGCGCTGATCGAAGGATTCAGCTTCACCCATTCCGCGAACAGATCGGAGCTGCTGTCGAACCAGTAGTTAAGCACCTGCTTGACTTCTTCCAGATGCTTGGATTTCGCGTTGACCGCCCATCCGGCCGCCGTCGAGACGGCTTGCCATACCGGCTGTCCCGGCTCGTTGCCCGGCAGCGGGAAAAATCCGCGTTCGAACGTGGCCGCGCCTTGCGCCGTGAGCGTCGGGAAGTCCCATGTGCCGTCGAACACCATCGCCGCTTTACCGTCGATGAACATTTGCGTCGCTTGCGGACCGCCCAGTCCGAGTGTGTTTTTGGCGATGTAGCCTTTTTCGTACAGCTCCTTATACATCGAGAGAGCCTTCACCCAAGTTGCGTCGGTGAATTTCTTCTCGCCGGATTGCAATTTAAGGTCGAAATCCTTGTCGGCCGAGTACACCGTGTTCGCCGCGAGTTGGTACGCGCCGAATTGAATCCACCACGGGTCTTTGTCGCCCATGACGATCGGCGTAACGCCGGAATCCAGCAGCTTCTGGCACGCTTCCAAGAACGCTTGCCAATCCTGCGGCACTTCCGTAATGCCGACTTGCGCGAACAAATCCTTGTTATAGTAAGTGCCGAGCATGTCGATGCCTTTCGTAATGCCGTATACTTTGCCGTCGTTCGACATGTCGCTGCGGGCGCCTTCGCTGATGTTGCCCATAAACGGCAGGTCCGTCAAGTCGGCCAGATAGCCGGCTTTCGACAGGTCGATGATGCTCGCTGCGGAGCCCATTCTCGGCCATACGCGGAAGATGTCCGGCGCTTCGCCGGCTGCCAGCTTCGTCTTGATCGAAGTGTTGTACTGGTCGTCCGGAAGCTTCTGAACTTCGAGCTTGATGTTGGGATACTTCTCGTTCACCATTTTTGGCAATACGTCTAGCTCGAAGTCCTGGCCGTCCGCCGCTTTGTTGCCGGATACGATCATCGTCAGCGTAACGGTCTTGCTTCCCCCGCTGCTCTCGTCGCCTTTGTCGGAGCTGCCGCAGCCGCTAAGCAGAGCTACGGTTGCCGTCAGCGCGGTTACGCCGGCCAGAATCGTCTTCATCTTTTTCTTTCCTTGAAACACGGTTATCAGTCCCCCTGATCATAATCTGTTTTTCGAGCTACGTTCATGTTACCTTCTCTGTCGGTGTATTTACTTTAGTACTTAAAGTGCACAATCTTTAGATAAAAGACGGGAAGCAATCCCTTCTCTTGTATGTTATATTTTGATCAGAATCAGGAAAAAGTAGGGGTGCGAATGAACCGCCTTCAATTGGACGAGCTGCTTCGAGGCCTGGATGCCGTCGAACGCATACAGATCCGCACGAGAGAAAACGTCAACGACTTCGACGGAGGAGAGCTTACGGACGAACCGGACGGGATTCCCCGCATGCAGGGCAAATATTTTTTTGGCAACGACTCGGTATCCGTACGGAAGCATCACAGGTTCGCCGCCATGCCCGTCCATAAGCACGATTTTATCGAATTGAACTATATGTATTCCGGCTCTTGCGAGCAATGGATCGACGGCCAGCGGGTGGTTCTGCGTCAAGGCGACGCCTGTTTAATGGATCGCAACGTGCCTCACGGCATCGCGCCGCTCGAAGAGAACGATATTCTCGTGAATCTGCTGCTGCGCAAGGAGGCGCTCGCGTCCGCTTTTCCGGATCGTGCGCCCAAAGGCGGAGCGGTTGCGAGCTTTATCTCCCATGCCTTGTCCGAGCGGCTTCGACACGGGAGATACATCGTATTTCGGCCCGGGGAACATGCGAAGCTGCACGAGCTGATGCGGGACATGATGTGCGAATTTTTCGATCCAGACGACCATTCATCGGACCAGCTTCGTCATTATGTGCCTATTTTGCTGATCGAGCTGATGCGCGTTTACGACCTTGATCTCAACTACGAGCCGGAACCGCCGTTGCCGCCAGGAATAATCGGCGACGTTCTGCTCTATATGGAAGAGAACCCGGGAAACTGCACGCTGGCCGAATTGGCCGAACTCTTCCACTTCAGTCCTAAATACTTGGGAAGCTTACTGAAGAGCCGAACGGGCCTTACCTACACCGAATGGGTGCAGCGGCATCGGCTGAACCGGGCGGCGCGGCTGCTCATGGAAACCGACGCAAACGTCGAAGAGGTCGCCAGGCAGTGCGGGTACGAAAGCCTCGGATTTTTCTACCGGAAGTTCAAGGCTCGTTTCGGCCGCACGCCCCATGACTTCCGCAGCGCTCCGCTATCGCCTCCTTTATAATCTGTAATGGCGGATCAAATAAGTCGGCGTACAGCTCCAAGCATGACAGTAGCTGTTTATCAGGGGGCTGCCGTACGGGGAAAAGTCCGGGTTGCCCGGATCGTACAGCTCCCAGAACGTATCGGCGCCGTTCTTCAGCATGCCTCCCCAGTATGATTTGATGAACTCCACCGCCTCATCCTTCAGTCCGACGGCAAGGAGCGCCTCCGCAAGATGATGGTACATGTACGGCGTCGTAGGAGAGATCTCCGGTCTCTGGGTAAGTAGACGCTTCATCAGTGCCTTGTTCTCCTCGCGAGGCAGCACCTCCGCCAGCGCCATCCAGATTTGCGCGGCCCACGACACCTGACGTTCCTCTCCGCTGACGAAAAATCCTTGATCCGCATCCCAGAGGGCTTCCATCGCCGCTCGCTCGGCATCAGTGAGCCTGCGTTCGAATTCGCCCTCGCTTGCGCATCCGACCGCTTCGGCCAAACGACTGGCGCGCCTTAACGCGTAAATAAGAACGGCATGCGAAGGGGCCTGCTTGTTTAACGATTCATGCCAGTCGATGAAAGACCACCATGTTTCTTCATCCCGCACGACGCCTCGATCGTCCAGCCGCTCCAATGCCAGCTCGACTTGACGGCGTGCGATCGGCCATAAGTCTTTTAACGTGACCGCGTCCCCGGTCGCTTCATAATAATCGTACAAGGTTACGGTAAAGAATAACGAGTAATCGAACAGGTACGTATCGTCCGCGATCAGCTCCGGCGCAATGAACAGATTGGCGGACACTCGCCCGCGTTCGTCGGGCACTCCGGCGAACAGGTACAGGCAGCGCTTGACGAGCACGTCGTTGCGGAACGTCGCGTAATTCGCGAGCGCCTGCAGGCGCAAGTCGCCCAGCCACAGCCGGCGGTCCCGCTTTGGTCCGTCTTCGAATACGTCCTGCATGCAGTCCTCCAGCGTTTTGACGCTGACCCTGTCGATGTCTGACAGCAGCGGATCGGCATGATCGAGCGGGATAACGTTCGCTCTGTAGGCCGAGGTGACAGTCGCGCACTTCAGATTGAAGAAGCTTACGCGATACTTGGGGGATGTGTCCAGCACTTCGATTTTCATATACCGGAAGCTGTAGCGCCGCGGCAGGATCACCTTTCCCGGAAGCACGTCCACGTAAAGCGTCTCCTCCTGCAGCCATGAGCTGCTGATCCATCCTTTGTAGCTTGCGAACGGCACCGCCATTTCCACCGGCATTTCTCCGAAGGTCAGCCTTAGCTTCAGCGGCGCATCGGGGGGACTGCCAACCGGCCGG
This sequence comes from Cohnella sp. LGH, assembly GCF_017671885.1. Lineage (NCBI taxonomy): Bacteria > Bacillati > Bacillota > Bacilli > Caryophanales > Paenibacillaceae > Cohnella > Cohnella sp. LGH. The sequence continues at coordinate 6,257,523 of NZ_CP072117.1, read as the reverse complement.
ACCTCGAACGATACGTATCCGACGCGATGATCGCCGAAATCCGCGATCGCCGACTGTCCCTTCCCGAGCTCCCGGTTTTCGAGCGCGTCGATCTCCGCATCGCGTACCGCCCTCCACCCGTGCATGGCCGTTTCGTCGGCTTCGACCCTCACGAGCTGCGTCGGCTCGACCTCCTCGTTAAATAATTCAGGCTTGAGCTCATCGGCCATCCGAATGAACTGTTCGTTGCGTACAATCGTCTTCTGAGCCGCTTGAAATTTGGCTTGATCTGACATGTCACCGACCTCCATCGTAACCGTTTCCTCCACCCTACCTCTTTTCGTTCACCGGTAACATGCCCGATCGCCTTGTTTTTTTATCCGATGATCCGATTGTAGATCAACACAGCCGCTTCGGCTCTCGTCGATTCCTGAATGGCCAGGATGATAAATCCGCCTCGGGCTTTCATATGTTTTCATAGGGCCAATGGTCGCTTTTAGATCTGCAAAACAAGAACCTTCGTGAGGGAAATTAGTCGAAAAACCATACAAAGCTACACGGATTAGGTCCAAACGGCGGGTGTTTGTACGAAAAACCGTACAAAGGAACTCAAATCAGGCTCAACCACAGACATTTGTACGAAAAACCGTACAAAACGACGAATATTAAGGGGGGCATGGGGCTTCGTAAGGCTATGCCGCCAGAAAACACCAAACAGGCGAGCCCCCGTTATGGGAAAGCTCGCCTGTTCTGCCTTGCCTTTATTTCATTTCCTTCGTCGGTCCCGCTACAGGAGGAACGGGCAGCCCCGCTTGACGGAGCAGCACCGTCATTTGGCCGCGGTGATGCGTCTGATGATCGATGAAATGGCGCAGAAACTGGCCGCGTTTCGTCGGACCCATGAAGCCTTTGATTTCCTCGGCCAACTGCTCGTCCGACAGATTCTTTGCTTCGTTGTTATAAGCGGCGATAACCTCTTCATACTTAGCGACGATCTCCGCCATCGTCGACGGCACTTCTAAGTCGCGTGGGATCATAGGAATATTCAGGCCTGCGAAGTGGCCGAACCCTCCGCCCGAGCCGACCAGATGCCACGCCAACCAACCCAGCGAGCTATGTCCCTCAACGATCGCCACATTCATCTTGTCGTCGGTGATCGCCTTCATCACAGCCAGCGTTCCCGCCGACGATGCCGCCCAATCCGCCAGAAAATCCTCCGCTTTACGATACATGATTAAGCCTCCCCAAATGGTTTCTACTCTATTTTAAACTCGATGGGAGACGAATTCAAATCGCTTGACAACCCGCTGGCGGCCTGCGAATATGACGCTAAAATTGGATAACCCCCGCTAAAGCAAGCACCCCCGTAATCAACGCCGCGATGAAAAAAACAATGAAAAACCACTTCGTGAATTTCCAGCTCATATTCGAGCCTTGCCACCAAACTGTACCGTAGATGACTGCCCCCAGCAGCATAACGGAAATAAAAGCAATAAAAGCATTAAACACTAACCCCACCTGCGCTTCCCGAAAATGATTATTTAATGAGCTTACATTTCGCAAAATCAGCATAAATCAGCCGCTCGGATTTCTCTATACCTCCGAAGTGATATTTTTACTGTAATCGGAGGCCGCAGACGATTTCTCTATATCGCGCGCCGCTGTTTCTAGTACAATACATTTAGTGGCATTAATCGAGTTTAGAGGTGTGCGGAAATGCAGGGAAAAAGGCTGACATTAAGAGACGCGATACAAGAGCAAGGCGCGATGACCGCGGAACGGTTTCTCCCTCTGGCTAGGGGAGTTGCGGCCGGAGTTGAAAATCTTCATCGCATGCATAAGCTTCATCTGGATTTGCGGCCCGAGAGGATCGAAATCCTGCAGAACGGTACAGAGGCGGCGCTCATCGACACAGGTTACGAGGCGAGCGGCTCGCCCGATGGTTATGCGCGCCCGGCCTATAATGGCAGCTTTCATGCAAGCTTGCCCTATTGCTCCCCGGAGAACACCGGCAGAATGCAAAGAAAAATAGATGAACGCAGCGATTTGTACTCCTTGGGCGTTATTTTCTATGAAATGCTGACCGGACGTTTGCCCTTTCTGGCGGATACCGATCATCCGCTGGAATGGATTTATATGCATCTTGCGCAAAGCCCCGCCCCGATAACCAGCGCTGATTTGCAGCTTCCGGACGGCCTGGAAGCGATCGTGATGAAGCTTTTGGACAAAAACCCGGATCGCCGCTACCAGAACGCCGGACTTCTCATTGCCGACCTGGACAAGATCGGACGCTCCGACGATACCTTCTTCACCATGCCCGGCTTTTACGGCAGAGAGGCCGAAATGGCGGTCATGACCGAAGCCTTCTATTCCGCCTGTCTCGGATCGGCAGAGGTCGTCTACGTGTCGGGAGAAGCCGGAATCGGAAAATCGAGCTTACTGGACGAAATGTTTCGAAAGCAGCCGCAGACCCGGGACTTCTACTACATTACCGGAAAGTTCGAGCAAATCCCCAAGCAAAGCCCTTATCCTCCGATCATACAAGCCTTTCGCGGACTTGTCCGCCATCTGCTGGGCGAAAGGAAGCAGCGGTCCGAGGTCTGGAAGCACAAGCTGCGAACCGCGCTGGGGGCTAACGCCGGCCTCATTACGGCGATGATTCCGGAAGCCGATCTGCTTCTGGACGTTACCTCCTCCGAGAGCGAGTCGGAGCTATCCAATCATGAATCGGGGACAAGATTCGTTTATGCTTTTCGTAAATTCGCGCAGGCGCTGGCATCCAAGGATCATCCCATCGTCCTGTTTATCGACGACTTGCAATGGGCCGATGCTTCATCTCTCGAATTGATTCGCGCTCTGCTCTCCGATCCGGAAAGCCAGTATTTCCTGTTCGTCTGCGCTTACCGTCCTTCGGAGACGGATCGCAGCAAGCTTCCCGGTTACGAGTCGGACGGGAGTATTGCCGTTCAGGCGGCCATCCGCCACATCCCTCTATCTCCTCTTGGCCCGGAGCAAATCAATCGGATAGTGATGGAGACGCTGGGCAGCCCTGCAGACGTGGCGATGCCTCTGACGGAATTGCTGTATTCGCAATCCGGCGGAAATCCGTTTCATTTCAAGCAGATTCTGCTTCGCCTGCAGGACGACCGCTGTTTGCTCTACAACCGCGAAAAGCATAGCTGGCAATGGAGTCTGGGAGAAATTATCGAGCGCCTGCCCGGGTACGCCATTCACGATTTGATAGAGCATAGGCTGAGCCGCTTGTCTACCGCCGCACTGAAGCTGCTCCAGGCCGCCGCTTGCGCGGGAAGCGTCTTCGATCCCTGTTTAGTCGCGCCCGTTGCGAACTTGACGTCGGAAGAGGCTATATCGGAATGGTCGGCGATGGAGGCCGAGGGCATGCTTGTTCAAGGAGAGAACGGCAAGCTCCGCTTTGCGCACGACAGCATTCAGAAGCTGATCTACCGGAAGCTCGACGAGCGAACTAAACAGAATATCCATCTGTTAATCGGCCGCAGTCTGATCGCGGCGAATTCCGAGGGTTCCGGAGCCGAAGGAAGCCTATTTGACGGGATTAACCATCTGAATCTGGGCTCGGCGCAAATGACCGACAAGAGGGAGTTAAGACTGCTTGCCGTAAAAAATTGCGATGCGGGCAACCGTGCGCTGGAGACTTCCGCCTATGACGTCGCATTGGAGTATTTCAGCAAGGGCGTCGAGCTGCTATCCGCGGAAGATTGGAACGAGGAGTTCGAGCTCTGCTTCGAGCTGCACGCTCGGAAAGCGGAGTGCGAGTTTCTGTGCGGCAATCATCGGCAATATGAACGGGATATTCAGCTCGTGCTGGATCGGGCGCGCAACCCGGTCGAACGAAGCCGGGCGCAGATGATTAGAATTATGCAGCTGATTAATCAAGGCAAATATGTGGAAGGAACCGCTCTTGGCCTGCAAAGTCTAAACGAGCTGCAAATTAAAGTCTCTTACAATCCGGGAAAATTAACGCTTCTAATGGAAGGAATTCGGATCGAGGCGCTTCTTCGCGGCCGTTTCGACCGGCTTGCCCAGATGGAGGAAATGTCGGATAAAGTCCGGATCGCCGCGATGAATCTGATCTTCGCCATCATTCCATCCACGTTTTTTACGAATAAGGATATCTTTTTTCTGCTTATGTGCCGCGCCATTCAACTGTCGCTTCGCTACGGCAACACGCCCGTATCCGCCGCCGTCTATTCCGCCTACGGCATGCTTCTCGGGAGCGGAATGGGCAAATTCGGCAAAGGCTACACCATCGGCAAAGTCGGCGTCGAGCTGTCCGAACGATACAACGTCCCCTCGGTGACGAGCAAAACCTACACTGTATTCGGCGGAGTGCTATGCCAGTTTGCCGGGAACGCCCGCGAAGGCGACGCTTATTTGGTCAAGGCGCTGCGCTACAGCTTGGATTCGGGCGATTACGTCTTCGCAAGCTATGCCATGGGCGCTCACGTCAATTCCTTGTACACGCGAGCGTCCTTAAACGAACTGGCGAGAACGATCGCCGACTACATGGCCGTGCTGGATACGACAAAGGACGAATTCGTCAGGCAAAATTTTTATCTGTATCAGCAGGTCATTCTCGCCCTTCAAGGAAAAACGGCTGCGCCGGATTCGTTCAGCAGTCCCGACTTTGACGAGGAGGCGTTCCTGGAGCGGATTCGCCAGGAGGAGACATCGGCCACTACCTTATTCCAATATGGTACGTATAAGACGCAGCTCTACTATTTGCTGGGCAATAGCGAGGAGGCCGCCCGCTGGGCCCGCCATGCGGAAGCCTACGAGGATTATGCCACTCACCTGCCCCATCTGCCGGAATGTCAGTTCTACGAGGCGCTTGCCTTGGCGGAAATCCATGCCCGATCCCGACGAAGCTCGTTAACGAGAAAACGGCTCGTTCGGGCTCTTCGGCGGTTCAGAAGATGGACGGGGTGGAGCTCCGACAACTTTCGTTCTAAACAGCTGCTTCTGGATGCCGAGTATGCGCGGGCTGAAGGGAAATTCTCGCTGGCCGAGGAAATCTACGATAAAGCAATCCGGGAGGCCAGAGAGCAAGACGACTTCCGAATCATCGGACTGGCGGGTGAGCTGGCCGCCGTTCATTACGACAGCTGCGGCAAAAGAACGACGGCTCTCTATTATTGGCAAGTGGCCGTCGACGGGTACGAACAGTGGGAGCTTCCCTTGAAGCTGCGGCTTGCGGAGGAGCGGCTGCAAGCGTTGCGGCGGCAAGAGCAAGCGGCGGCTCCCGCGGCGGAATACGAGGCGGATCCGACAGGTCTTCCTGTCGATGTCGCCAACATCGTCGCGGCGACAAGCGAGCCAGGCGAATCTTATACGCTCGACGGCGCCGATCTTACCGCAATTGTGAAAGCCAGCCAAACGATGGCCAATCGCATGGACATGGATGCTGTGCTCGCCGAAATATTGAGTACGATTTTGAAGCATGCAGGCGCCAGCAAAGGCGCTCTGATCACGGGCGGTCAGGAGGCTCTGTATATTCAGGCATACTCGGATTCCGAGTCCGACGCCGAGGACACGGGCAGAGTTTCTTCTCTGCCGCTAGAGGTGCTGGACAGTTCCCTGGTGCCGGAGGGTCTCATACGCTATGTCGCGCGGACGCGAGAGAGCGTCCGATACTCTGCCGACGAAGAGAGCTGGTTGATTCATAATCCGTATATCGACAATCGCCGGCCTCAATCGGTGCTATGCGCCCCTGTTGTCGTACACGGCATTATGCTGGGCGTGCTGTATTTGGAAAACAGATTGGCCGGCGGCTTATTCGCCGCGGATCGTCTCGCCGTCCTGCTCGCTATGGCTTCGCAGGGCTTGATGCTGTGCGTGCTGCAAAGCTCGCCGAGTCCGGTCTATGCGGAGTCGGAAGCGGAGGATGACGTCCCCGCCCCCGGTCTAATGGACGAGCCGCTTACCGAACGGGAGCTGGAGGTACTCGCCTTGCTTGCGGCCGGACTCTCCAACAAGGAGATCGCCGATCGTCTGATCATCGCCGTCGGCACGGTAAAGGTGCACGTCAAAAATATTTTCGCCAAGCTTAAGGTCAATCGACGCATTAAGGCAATAGAGCAGGCCAAGGAACTCAAGCTGCTGAGGTAACCCTGTCCGGCCGTCCTGCATGAAGCTGCCTCGTTTTGTACAGGTGCAATACGCGTGGCCAAGCCTTTCTGCCGTCTTTTGCAGAAATTTGTCGTATGCTACAATGGAAGCGTTAAGTCTCTCCAAAGAATGGAATCTATTATTGACATAACGCCTGAAAGCGAAGTGGACAACCATGTTTTCGGAAATCAAGGATGTCATGTTCCCGGTATCTGCTCTTGAGGAATCCTCTATCGTAGCAATCTTGGATCGCAATAGTGCTTTTTCATATGTCAATCCGCAATTTTGCGGCATATCGAAGTACGCTCCCGAAGAGTTGATCGGACGGACCTACGAATCGCTGACTGCCGCCGACTTTAATTCCGATAAAACTTTGGGAGAAATGAAGCGGACGATAGAGCAAGGGAAGGTATGGAAGGGCGAAATCCGAATTGCGTCCAAGGACGGCGGCGGCGCCTGGCTTGCGCAGACCATCATTCCCCTTGTCAATGAGCACGGAGAGGTGCAGCAATCGGTCTCGATCGGCACGGACATCTCGGAGCGCAAAGAAAATAAGCTTAAGCTTATGCAGACGATGGAAAATTTGCGCGACATCGAGAAAGCACTGGACGAATCGTCGATCGTCGCCATTACCGATCGTGCAGGGGTTATTACCTACGTTAACGAGAAGTTTTGCGAGATTTCCAAATACGAGAAGCACGAGCTATTGGGCAAAACGCACCGGGTCATCAACTCCAACTATCATCCGAAAACTTTTTTCAAAGAGATGTGGGGCACGATCAAGAGCGGACAAGTGTGGAGGGGCGAGGTCAAAAACCGGGCGAAGGACGGCACGGAATACTGGATGAATACGACGATCGTTCCCTTCCTCGACGACAATCGCCAGCCTCGTCAGTTTATCTCGATCCGGTCCGATATTACCGATCGGGTGAAGGCCGAGGAAGCGTTGGCCGAGCGCACCGAGCAGTTAGCCAGAACGCGGGACGAAGCGGTCAAGGCCAATATGATCAAAAGCCAGTTTCTCGCCAATATGAGCCATGAGCTGCGCACGCCGCTTAATGCGATTATCGGCTATAGCGAAATGCTGCGGGAAGAGGCCGAAGAGCTCGGAGAGACGGTATTCGTCGAAGACTTGGGAAAAATCAGCAAGGCGGGCAACCATCTGCTCGCTCTGATCAACGATATTCTCGATATTTCCAAAATCGAGGCAGGCAAAATGGAGCTTCATCTGGAAACGTGCAGCTTGCCCGATCTGATTCAGGACGTGACCACTACGATCCGGCCTTTGGCGGAGGAAAAAGGAAACCGTCTTAACTATGAATGTATAGCGCAGGACATCATTACGACCGATGTGCTCAAGGTGCGGCAAATTCTGATCAACCTGCTGAGCAATGCGAATAAATTCACCGATGCGGGAACGATCACCTTGCGCATCTTCCGAGAAGCGCGCGATGGCTCGGACGGATACAGCTTTCACGTACAGGATACGGGAATCGGCATGACGCCGGAGCAGATGGAAAAGCTGTTCTTTCCGTTTACGCAGGCCGACGCATCGACGACGCGCAAATACGGCGGCACCGGTCTCGGGCTGGCAATCAGCCAGCGAATCAGCCAGATGCTAGGCGGCGATATCCGCGTGGAAAGCGAGCCGGACGTCGGCACCAGCTTCATCTGCTGGCTCCCGATTATGGAGGAAAAGCCAAGGGAGGCTCAGCAGTCAAGTGTGGAAGCCGATCCGGGCAATGCGGAAGAAGCGTCGTCGTCCATCAATATTCTGCTTATTGACGACGAAGCCTCCAACCGCGAACTGATGCAGCGGTATATCGCCAAAACCGGCTGGAGCATGGCCTACGCTGGCACCGGGCCGCAGGGTATCCGATTGGCGAAGAAACGACGTCCGGACGTCATCTGCCTCGACATTCTGATGCCCGATACCGACGGCTGGGAAGTGCTCGCCGCTCTGAAGGACGACCCGGACACCGCCGACATTCCGGTCATCGTCTGGACGATGCTCAGCGACAGACAGCGCGGCTACGCCTTGGGCGTCTCCGAGTTTCTGACCAAGCCGTCCGAACGGGACAAGCTCATCGATACGATTAGCAAGTATATTCGTACTGAAGGGACTGTCTCATACTCCAATTGATTGGAAAGTTAGTCGAAAAATCATATAAAGCAACTCAAATAAGAAGGAAACGACGTACGCTGTTCGAAAAATCGTACAAAGCAACTCGATTCAGGCTCAAACGACGGAGGTTTGTAGGAAAAACCATACAAGTCGACCAAGATCAAGGGTTGTTAACCTTTACGACTCTACCTAGAAAATGGCAGCTCCAACACTTTATCCATCGGGAAGTCGCGTCCGCTCCAAGCCTTCACCTGCGTCCATGCGGCTTCTCCCTGCCAGAACGGTCAGCGCACTTGGGCGGGCTCTATGGCCGCTTCCAATCGGCGCTGCAGCGCCATCTGCGCAAGATGCTGGAACGCCCCGAAGCGGAGAACTCGGATCGGTGCCGGCATCGATCGCATGGCGAGCAAGCTCTGCGTACTCCCTGCGATATCGCCCCTCTTCCCCCTCGTCGCTTCCGCTCTCCAGCCACGGCGCCAGACCGCACAGCAGCCGCCCCAACGCTTCCAAGCTCGATCAAGCTTTCCCGGATTCATGCGGCTCCGCAGGTGTCGAGAAGATTTGCGTACCTCGAAACAAATGCCCTTCTCAGCGCGTCTAAGTTCTGTAAGGAAATATTTGCTTATGGAGGTCTCTCTATGGAATTGATAGAGGATAAATCGTTGAACAAATCACACAAAGGCCGCTTGTTCCGCCGCCGGCTCGTTGCAAGCATAGCTTCTGCATTGCTGGTGATTCAGGGTGCTGTCGTCGCCCTGCCGCAGCCCTCGTATGCCGAAAAGGCCGATATATCTGTGCCCAATTGGTACCCCGGCTCCAGTATCCAAGTGCCTGAGCTGAAGCCGGCTTGGACCGCGCAGGTAGATAACTATCTTGAAATGAATGATCCTTATGTCTGGACTCAGGCGGTCGCAGAAGATGGGAAGGTGTTCACCTTCGCCGATTCAAAGCTGGTCGCGCTCGATGCGAAGACGGGTAAGAAGCTGTGGACTTATGGCAAGGACTTGACGCCTTATGTTGTTTATCGTGATGGGATCATTTACGGAATGACGGGGATGGGCGACCAAAAACCCTTCGCTGTGGACGCGAAAACAGGAAAAGTAAAATGGCAGTCGAACACGTCCACATGGATCGATACCCGGTTGAGGACAGAGGTACTTGTGCCGACGGCCGATACGCTTTATGTGATCAAGGGAAGCATTACCTTTGCCTTAGACAAAGCAACAGGCAAGCTGCGCTGGAAGGCAGACGAGCCGGCGGCTGAAGGACAAGGCAGCGATTATTTTGAAGAAGCAAGCGGCGTTATTCTCCGAACCTTTTCCGTCCAGGGGGCGCTTTCGTCCATTCAGTTGAATGCCTACGACAAAAAGACGGGCAAAAAGCTGTGGGGAGTATTCGGTCAAGGGGAGGCGGTTCGCGTTAAAGACGGACTCGTGTATTCCATTGACTACTATTCTCCGCGGCTTGGCGACTATCAGTCCGAACCTGCACGCAAATTGACGATAAATGCTTATAATCTCAGAACCGGCGAGAAAAAGGGCAGCCGCGAATACAGCTGGACGCTGACTGGCGAGCCGCCCTACGAATCGGGCAGCTATGGCGCGCTTATGAGCGACGACAAGCTGTACGTTGAACAAGCCGACAAAATAGCGGAATACGATTTCGACGCCTACAAGGCTGGGGCGGCGCCTTTACGAACCTTTCAGCGGCCTTACGGAGACGACTGGACGATGCTCCAAATCACTCAGGACCGGCTGTTCTATCGGGATACGACGACCGGGGAGCTGGCGGGCATCAAGCTGGCAAACGGACAGGATGTCGGATGGAGAGGAGATGCGCCTGTCTCGCAGATTGACGTCTATGGCAAAGGCATGTATCGGTCGCAGCGCAATGGCACGTTTCTTGGCATCAATATGCTGACGACCAATGTATTATTTAAAGTAGAAACCGGAGCGGATCTGCACGGCACAACGCTAAAAACAGGCAATATGATCATCATTCAGGCGGAAGGCCGACTGCTAGGCGTGAAGCTTCCGGCAGCTCTCCAGTAATCTGCAAGCAAAACTGGCTGCATCCGCTGCAGCCAGTTTTGTTTGCATTCCTATTTTATTGCTTATCCTTGCTGTATCAGATCAGGTCCGACGCTTTCAGCAGCCGTCTGATCATGACCATCACTTCGGCGCGGGTCATATTCTCCTTCGCGGCAAGCCGGTTGCCGCGTCCGTTGACGATCCCCGCCTCCAGAGCAAACGCTGCGCTGTTTCTCGCCCATGGCGACAGCCGATCCGCATCTTCGAAGACCGATAGCCGTTGCTCTGCCGCAGTACCCGAAAGCTTGCTTTGCAGGCCCGTAAGCTCCATCGCGCCGGCAAGCATCTTCATGGCCTGTTCCCGCGTAAGAGTCGCGTTCGGACGGAACCCGCCGACCGTCAGCCAATATTCAAATAGCCCCAGCTCGCGACTGCTCACGATCGCCTCCTGCGTCCCGAACCAGATCGGATAAACGATTCCCCCGGAAGCATAAACTCCTTGCCTCGGTGGAGAATTGTCGGCTTTCGAGAAATCGGCTTCCGTCAGCGGCAGCCCCGGATACAGCAGCCATTCTCCATTCAATCGCACCGCGCCGCTTGTCGTCATATCCCGATCATGAAGATTAACAATCCCGTTCTCAGCCGGCACCGATCGGTCTCCTTCACTGCGGAGCTCGGCCCCAATCCAGCACAAAGGCAGCAGAGTGAGCAAAACAATGCTCCCTAGAAGCTTAAGCCAGTAGTATTTCGTCATTATACTTCTCCCGCCGCAGCAGCCGTCGATCGCTGCTTATCCCCTGGTTAACTTCCTCCCTATTCTAACGATACGGCGCCGCAGGTGTCGAGAAAATTTCCATACTTCGAACGGTACCGACTCGCAAAGCCTGATGCTGCCCAGCAACAGTAAAAAAGCGCGATCCCATCTGGCCGCAAACATGGCCAGCGGGATCGCGCTTGTCGCTCATCCAAACAAATAAATTTTGAGTTCCTTGTAGAAATTTTCACGGGTTCCGCAATAAATAAACACAATGTGATTATCCGCTTCGTGAATCGCATAACAAATACGTACCGAAACCCCTTTAAACGTAAAATCGTACGACATATACTCTCGTAAATCTCCGCTTAATTGATACCCTTTTTGTGGATTTTCCACAATAATTGCTTGATGATTCAGTAACTCGGCATGAAGAGCGGGAGCTTTCTTAGCGATTGCTTGCAGAAGTTTCTCCATCTTCTTCGTTGAAGAATACGTCCAGACCATTAAAATCGAGATCCCCTTTTTCGTCGTCCGATCCCGAATCAGCCATATCCTCCATAAACTCATGAACTCGTTCGGCCAGTAAGCGGTGATATGCAGTTATGCGATGCGACAATTCCCTTGCCAGTTCTTCCTCAGACAGACCCTCTGCGAGAGTCTTGCGAACAATTAGCTGAATATCGTTCTCTTGCAAAGTCTGCTTGATTCGCACCGGCTTCAGGAAAATCCCATCATCCATCAAGTATGCTTGGACCTCGTCTTCCATGTTTAAGGCATCAAAATAGCTTTTCGGAATTGTGAGCTGTCGTTTACTGGTAATCTTGATATCCCGGAATTCGATAACCCCCGTTAGCTTATTCATCATAATTAATTATTCACCTTTTCTAATCGTACCCGTTATAGAAATCATTATGTTCCAATTACTCACTCATTATTATCAGCCGCGGGCTTAAAGTTAACTTCCTACAGGTAATCTACAGGTAATCTACAGGTAATCTACAAGTAATCTACAGGTATTCTACTCATCTACAGGGGGGATTATTGAAGTTCTCTCGATATCTCCTTACTCAGTAAGGAAATAGTAGCATAAATCAAAGTGGAAATCAATCCTTACTCAGTAAGGAAAAAAGAAGCCAAGCGAATTCACATCTGATTATCCGTTGCTCATCGCGCTAGCCCTTAACAGCCCCCGCCGTCATGCCCGAAATAATATACTTCTGCCCAATCGCATACACGACAATGATCGGGAGCAGATTTAGAATCATAGCCGCGGACACCAAATTCCAGGAGCTGATATAGGTGCTGAAATAGTTGTACATCACCATAATCATTCCCCATTTGTCCGAGGAATTCAGGAAATAAAGTGGGATGATGAAATCGTTCCAGCAGTTTAAGAAGTTAATAATAATCGCCGTGACCGTTACGGGTTTAAGCAGCGGAAAAATGACTTGAAAAAACAGTCTTCCGCCTCCGCAGCCATCAATCACCGCGGACTCGTCCAGTTCCTTCGGGATACTGCCGATAAAACCGAAGTACAAAAATACGGTAAACGGGATAAAGATGGCGGAATAGAGCAAGTAAGCGCCCGTATACGTGTTAATAATATTCAGCATTTGCATGACCTTCATGGTCGTCACGTAGTTCATCGGAGCGACAAGTCCGAGCAGGAAGATCGAATACACCACCATGTTAAGACGCGTTCGGTTCCGGGAAATGACGAACGCAGCCATGGCCGAGACGACCAGCGTAATCAGGGAAGCGGCCGTCGATAAAAACAAGCTGTTAAAGAAGGACGAGTAAATCCGTTTGTCCTTTAACACTTCCAGGTAATTGCTGAACAAAAATTCGGACGGAAGCGACAGGCTCATCGTTGCCGCTTCCGTAACGGACTTAACCGAATTAAGCAGCACCATTAAAAAAGGAACGAGGATGACCAGGCTCAGCAGCCATGCGAATACTTCCTTAGAGAGGTTGACCAATCGTCTGTGCTTAACCATTATCCGTTCGTTTCCTTTCTTGTGAAGATCATGATAATCCCGATTGAAATGACGGCCAGGAAAATAAACATAAGAACCCCTAGCGCCGTGCTGTAGCCGTAATTCCCCATCGAAAATTGATTAAATATCGTAATATTAATGACTTCGGAGGATCTTCCCGGCCCCCCGTTGGTCAATGCGAAAATAACGTCAAACACCTTCAACCCCGAAATGACGCTTAACAATGTATTAATTAAAATAGAAGGAGCGATGGAAGGAATAATGATTTTGGTAAGCTTGTTCCAATAATTGGCCCCGTCCATATCGCTCGCTTCGATTGTTTCCTTCGACACCGTTTGCAGCCCGGCCAAGAAAATAATCATCACAAAACCGGCCGCCTTCCATACTTCAACGCCGATCGTCGACCACATGACCCATTGCGGATCCTCCAACCAAGCCTGCGTCAAGAAGCTTAATCCGATGAATTCAAGAGCATGATTCAAAATCCCGTTAGAGGGATGGAGCACTTGCTGAAACATTAGACCCACAATCAAATTCGAGATAATAATCGGCAGAAAATAAATCGTGCGCAGAAGCCCTTTGGTTTTAATCCCCTCGTTGAGCATCAAAGCTAATCCCAAACCGATAGCAACCTTCAGTACCGTTGTAAAAAAGGCGTACATAAGCGTGTTCTTAATAAACATAAAGCTGCCGCTATCGTTAAAAATCTCTTTAAAGTTGTCCAAACCGATAAACTTGATCTTTTCGCTCATGGAATTCCAGTTGGTTAAGGAATAATAGAAGCCCATAAAGCTCGGAAGCAAAAACAACAAGAAAAATAGAATAAGCGCGGGCAAAATAAATTTCTTTGAGTAGATTTTATTTACGTACATAGCCGTTACCTCATTTGTGGATTTCTCGTACGGATCTTGCGGCAATTGGAGAAAAGACCGGCAGACGAATAACCCTGAATTAATCGTCTCGCCGGTCCTTCATGCCGCTACTGATTCTGAGCAGCAAACAGCTTTTCGCGGTCCTTGTCGATCGCCTCAAGCACTTGGATCGGCGTCTTGCTGCCGAGCATCAGCTCTTGAATGTACTTGCCGACAATGGTGTTATCCCAGTAGAGCAAGCCGTATTCCATATCCAAGCCTTGACCGCCCGGCGCGTTCTCGAGGATCGTCTTGCCTGCTTGCGACGGCTTGCCTGCCACATCCGTGAACGACGGATTCGATTGCAGGTCGGGACGGCCTTCATAGAAGGTATTCAAGTTTTCCGGCTTGGCCATGAAGTCGAAGAACTGCTTTACGCTATCCAGGTTTTTGGAATCCTTGTACGCGACCCGCATATTGCCGCCCGCGGAGTGCGAATACATATCGTTGCCGGCCAGCGGGATCGGGAACATCTCCCATTCGCTTGCTTTCGAATCCGCATACTTCTCGGCAACCTCGCCTTGGTACGACTGGTACATCAGAATCATCGCCGATTTGCCTGTGCCCATTGCCTCGTAGCTGGAATCCCAAGCGTTGGACAACGAATTTTTACCGAAGTAGCCTTTGTCGTACAGCGTTTTGAATTCTGCCAGGAAAGTCTCGAACTCTTTGACATCGGCAAATTTCATTTCTTGATTGTTCAGCTTGTCGTACAAGCCCGGATTCGCTTGCGCCGCTTTCGGACCGAACTGCGAGAACCAGATCGCCCAATACCAAGCTTCTTTCCCGACCATATAGAGCGGCGTTTCGATACCTGCTGTTTTCAACGTGTCGGCAACCTGCATCAGCTCTTCCATCGTTTTCGGAACCTGGACATTATGCTGCGCGAACAGCTCTTTGTTGTACAAGATGCCCCAGCCGTCTACGTTCCACGTCATGAAGCCGCTGATCTTATCGTTAATGGTCGTGCCTGTTTTAGCGTATGGCGCATAGCGCGACACCCACTCTTCATTCGATAGATCGGCAAAATATTTTTCCGGCAAATATTTGTACGCTCCCGAACCCGCGCCGACCATGAAGATGTCCGGCACTTCGCCCGAGGTCATTTTCGTCTTCAGCACGTTGGCATACTGATCGTCCGGTACGACTTGCAAATCGACTTTAATGCCGGTTTCTTTGGTAAATGCCTCAATCAAATCCGAGTCCACTTTGGAGCCTTTGTTTACCCAGTTTTGCGAGGCAACAAAGGTCAACGCGACATCTTTCTTCTCTTCTTTTTTCACTTCGCCGCTACTCGTCGCCGCTGGAGATTCCGCATTGCCGGATGGGCTTGGCTTGTTATCTGTCGTTGATCCGCACGCTGCCGTAACAAGCAGGGAGCAGAGCATAAGCAGGCTGGTCGCCCATCTTTTCGATCCCGTTTTCTTCATTTCTGATCCTCCCATTAATCGCTGATCTGAGCTCTTTCTCTTAAATTGTAATCCCTTTCAAATGGGGGATGAATATCGATTACTGACCTAAAACCGTGGATATTATTGACCTCTTGCATTTCTTCTTTCATAAAACAGAAAAAATGATCTATAGTTGAAAAGTGGCGGTTTAGCTAAGGATTTCTTGGTGATGTTGATACTTCTGTAGGTGGTTTTGAGGGATGTCTTCTTGTAAGTCCATTGGTAAAACTCGATGGAAAAAGAGGGGATGTATCTCCTGGAGGAGCGGAGCGTTTGCCTTTGGAATCGGCGTCGATAGCGTCTCTTCACTTTGCGGGGTGGAGCAGCAACCGGAAGGCTAATCATGACCCACAACACTTCCAGATAATTGCCAGGAATTATTCGTATAATTATCGATGACGCTTTAGCGACATATAACCCCTTATCTTGGTTTTTTATACGATTTTTCCTACAAACGTTCGTCGTTTGAGTCTGAGCCGAGTTACTTTGTGCGGTTTTTCCTACAAATGTCCGCCATTTAAGCCTCGTTCGAGCTGCGTTGTACGAATTTTCGACTAACTTCCCTGCGTAAGCTCATGTGTGCAAATAGATCCGTGGTAAAAATTTAATATCCAATAAATTGGAAACGTTGTGGGTCATGATTAGACCGGAAGGGGATACATCCCCGCTAATAACTTAATCGAGTAAATAAATCAAGGGCTGCCCATGGGACAGCCCTATTTTTATTTCGCTTATTTGGTGAATGCCAAGGCAATGACGCGATAGAGGATAACGGCCGTCTCGGCGCGCGATGCCGTTTGCTTCGGCAACAATTGCTTGTCGCTGCCTGTAACGAGGTTCAATTTAACCAACGCCGCTATACTCGATTTCGCATAACCGGCAACCCGCTCTCCATCCTTGAATGGATCTAACGAAGTCTGGTTCGCAGTCTCCTCAATCAACTTCGTATGGCGCAGCACGCGATCCAAGATCACGAACAACTCTTCGCGCGTCACTTGCGCATCTGGCTTGAACTCTGTTGCCGATGCTCCTTGGACAAGCCCCAATTGTTTGGCGATCGCAACTTCATTATAGTAGTAAGCCGAGCTGCTGACATCGGAGAAGTTGGAATCCGTCTCTGCCGTCAATTGGAACATCCGCACGAGCATAAGGACAAGATCGGCACGCTTCAGACCCTTCTCAGGCGCGAATTGTTCAGCCCCTACTCCGTTCAGCACGCCTCGGGCAGCAAGAGCCTCTATCGCTTCCTCCGCCCATCCATGTTTCGATAGATCCTTAAATTTCTTCGTCGAATATACGACTTCATATTTATCTTCGGCAGAACCTTGTACTGTTACCGTTCCCGTCTTAGGATCGTATTGGCTGAACACAACAGGCGTTCTCGTTCCATCCTTGCCCACTTTTACAACCGATACGAAACCTGGGACTTTAAGCTGTTCAGCCGTCGGCTTGAAGGTAAGCTCCACAGTTCCCGCTTTCGTGTCCGGCTTAGGCTCGGGCTT
The DNA here is from genome assembly GCF_017671885.1 of Cohnella sp. LGH. Classification (NCBI taxonomy): domain Bacteria; kingdom Bacillati; phylum Bacillota; class Bacilli; order Caryophanales; family Paenibacillaceae; genus Cohnella; species Cohnella sp. LGH. The sequence goes on along the minus strand of NZ_CP072117.1, from coordinate 6,240,624 downwards.
CGGCTCGGGCTTCGGTTCCGGTTTAGGTTCCGGGTTCACCGACGGCGTTGACGGACCGGATCCCTTATTGCCGCCTCCGCCATTCGATTTTACGGTGACCTTGGCTACAGCTTTAATGGCCGTTCCTTCAACGGTTCCGTTTACGGTGAAAATCCCTTCTTTGGCATAGGCGCTAGGCAAGATCGCTTCCCATACGACGGCCGCATTCGCCGTACTTTCATCCGAATAAGTGACAACGACGCTGGACGGCAGAACCGGTGCGGTTCCTTTCGTCGTTTCGACGTTTACGGCCGCGATATTTTCAATCTGGGCCACGCCCGGCACCAGCACTTCGAATTCAACGGTTTCCGCTTTGCTGTTATCATAGACACGAGTGACCTCCAGCACGACTTTCACAAGCGTATCCCATTTAGGAGTTACAATCGATCCATCCTGCCGAATAATCTCTTCATGATCGGAGGATTTCACGCCAACTGTAAACCCAAACGGCATGTCGGGAAGCGTCAGCGCTTTGTCGTCTTTGGCAGGCGCCTGAATCGTCTCCACTTCGTCCGCAATCGTATAAGGGGTGATGGATTTCACGATAATCGCTCCCATATCCGGAGCGTAGCCATCCGGATTATAGAGCTCGACTCGATTCACGCCCTCCTTGAGCGGCACTCTAATCGTCTTCTTCTGGACATCCTGCCAGCTGGCGCCCGTTAACGGAACCGCTATGCCTTCTTCCTCATTGGCTCGAACGAATACGGTTCTTGGTACGGCAGTCGCGTATTCCAACGTAAGCTCATACAAGCTGTCGCCCGGCAGCGTAACGTTCGTGAAAGCGGCAGTGTTGTTATTTCCTGGATTGCCGCCTACATATCCGAGAGCATATCCGGTCATATAGTAGTTATCGGCTTTAAGATTGGCTTGCCCGGACAGAACGGCATCTTGCGGACTATACACCTGCTCGATATTTTTTATGCTTCCTTCGGGTACGATCACGGTAATTGGCGCCGTGTAAGCTACTGTTCCGTCCGAGAGGCGTTTTATCTGAAGCACAATCGTGACCGCTGTATCCGCCGCTGGAGGATTAATTCTTCCATTCAAATCAATGACTTTCGGCAAATCGGACTTGGCCACCTCAGCTTTATACCCTTCCGGAACCTTCGGCCATTTCAGCTTCTGCATATCTCTCTCAATCGTTGGGACAGAAGTGATACTGGCCGCAAGCTCTTGCAGCGGATCGAGAGCTACCGGCGCATCGGCCGGCGTCAAATAGATCGCCTGACCTGGCAGCAACGATAGGCTAATCTCGCCGTTAACAATAGCTGCATCCTGCTGAAGCAGTCGGGGCAGACCCATGCCGATCTCAAAGATATGCACCTTCTCGACGTCCGCCCATTCCGTCGGCAGCTTCCAGCTTCTCGCCGTATAGCCCGCTTGACTAAATGCGATAATTTCGCGAGTATCCTTCTTCCACATGGCCGGAACGAATACGTCCGTGCCATCGACCAGGAACGCTTCGCCCTGTTTAATGACAGCTTTACTGCCCGTTTTAGAACTGGTCACACCGCCTGAAAACGTAACGGTGTTCGTTGTGTTGTCATAAGAAAGGCGGTCCAATTGATTCAAATATTGCCATGGCAACGTCGTAAGGCTGAATTCCTGCAGGAAGCCGGGCAAATGGACTTTGTCTTTCATCACGATATCTTCGCCATGCATACTAATCCCTAACAGATCATTGCCGCCCCTGCCTCCGACCGCAACCTGCGCAGGCAGTTCAATCTGGCTTTGCAGCGAACGCCAGTCGGCCCACCAGGCCATCGGCTGTATGCCGTACAGCGGATCCTCACGATACAGCTGGAAGTATTCGCTAGTGAAATCTACTCCTTGATCGCGCCAATATCGAATGATCTTTTTCTGCGTTTCCGTGTCTTGACGGAAGGTTGTTTGATGATACGGAGAAGAATAGTCTTCCGGATTCGGTTCGCTAGGCACATAATTAGTTACGAATGCGTCGATATGAATCGTGCCCCCGCGTTGGAGCTGCGGCAGCTTCTCCAGCAAATTGTCAATGTTTCTTTGCAAGACGCCCGCTTCCCATGCGCGCGTAAGATTAATGCGGTAGCTTTGACCGCTTACCCATAGCCCGCCTTTGATCAGATCGCCGTTCGCTTCCCTGCGAATAAGATCCTTCTCGACGAACTCGTTCCATTGCGGGCTGTTCTCATAGGCATCCGTCATATTAATGTGGAGGCTCACCGTTGTGTTGTACTTCAGAGCTTCGTCCATTAACCATTTCAGACTGTCCAGCGCCGTTGTGTCCTTTGCCCGTTTGAGCTTCGGGTTAACGACATTCCAATCCGGATATTTGGAATCGTGTCCGTCATGCTGCCATCCGACCAAATAGACGATTTTCGGAATGTTGCGCGTCATGCCGTCCATCTTTTTAATGGCCTCTAGCGCCTCTTCCAAATTGAGATCAACCTGTCCGTTTTTGCCCAAAAACAGCTTCATCGTTAAGGTTTGCGTATAGTCTCTCATATACGGCCTTGCCGGCTCGGGCTTAATCGTAAAATTCATCTTGTCCGTGAAGGTTTCGCCGTCACGCGATACAGTAACTTTAACCTCGACGTCCCCGATATCGTAGGTTCCGGCTCTCGCCCGACCGTTCTCTCCGATAACGAAAAGCTTGCTTGGCGCTTCGAATTTCACGGTAGACAAAGCATCGGACAACAAATCGATCGTACCGCCGTCTTCCAGCGTGCCTGTGACGACAAGCTGAGTCTCGCCGTCGAGAGGCAGCACTTGCTCCGTTGCCGACAAGGCGATAGAAGCTAGCGGATTGTCGCTCTTCGCGATAAAAGAAATCTTATGAGTTGTCGTCACGCCGTCAAGCGTAACATGAATTTTCGCTTCTCCCGGAAGCGTTGCAGCCTGTTCGTAAGTAATTGCGGCTCCCTTATCCACAGCCCAATCCGCCAAAGTAGCCGATACTGCCGGCGCTGTCGCGGTTCCGCTAGCCAGAATGATCTGATTGGAAGTTTGGAACGGATTGTAGGCAGCCGCAGCCTGGCCGTCCAGCTGCACTTCGGACAACTGATTCAACGATGTGCTCGCCAGTTCGACATCGTCGACATTCAGCCAACCGTCTGGCCCGCTCTGAATCACAATCTCGGCCTCTTCCCCTTTGACCAAAGCCACGTCGGTCAGCTCAGCTAAATTATACGTATTGCTGTATGCTTTAAAGGCAAACGATTTGTCCTTGATGGTCATTGAACCGCCCGCAGCCCAGTTCGCCGCATAGGCCGACAGCCTATACAAGCCGGACTCGGGGATCGCCACCTTTTGCGAAATCGTATGATCTGTCCCCGGATCGAACCAAGTATGCTTGCTTCCGGTACGCGGTTTATTCTCGGCAATGCCCGTTTTATCGGGTACGAAGCTCCAGTGAGCCTCACCATCCTCAAAGCTCGGATTCAAAACCAGATTAGTAGAACCCGCTTCCGCCGCCAGAGCCTTCTCAGTCGCAAGCGGACTCAGCACAAGGGTAAATACAAGGCAAAGCATTGTTATTACAGCCAAACTTCTTTTCATAGACATGTCGAGCCTCCACAATTTAGAATACTTACCGGATTTGTGCGTCAAACAGCTTTTGGCGGTCCTTGTCGATCGCCTCAAGTACTTGGATCGGCGTTTTGCTGCCGAGCATCAGCTCTTGAATGTACTTGCCGATGATGGTGTTATCCCAGTGAAGCAGGCCGTATTCCATATCCAGCCCTTGGCCGCCCGGCGCGTTGGCCAGGATCGTTTTGCCGGCCTGCGACGGCTTGCCCGCCACATCCGCGAACGACGGATTCGCTTGCAGATCGGAACGACCGTCGTAGAAGGCATTCAAGTTTTCCGGCTTGGCCAGGAATTCGAAAAACTGTTTCACGCTTTCCAGGTTTTTGGAATCCTTGTACGCCACCCGCATAATGCCGCCTGCCGAGTGCGAGAACATATCATTGCCGGCGAGCGGAATCGGGAACATCTCCCATTCGCTTGCTTTCGAATCCGCATACTTCTCGGCAACCTCGCCTTGGTAGGATTGATACATCATAATCATCGCCGATTTCCCTGTCCCCATCGCCTCATAGCTGGAATCCCAAGCGTTGGACAACGAGTTTTTACCGAAGTAGCCTTTGTCGTACAAGGTTTTGAACTCTGCCAGGAACGTCTCGAATTCCTTAACGTCGGCAAATTTCATTTCTTGATTGTTCAGCTTGTCATACAAGCCCGGATTCGCTTGCGCCGCCTTGGAACCGAATTGCGAGAACCAGATGGCCCAATACCAGGCTTCCTTGCCGACCATGTAGAGCGGCGTATCCAAACCGACCGCTTTCAGCGTATCGATAACCTCCATCAGCCCTTCCATCGTTTTCGGAACTTGAAGGTTATGCTGCGCGAACAGCTCTTTGTTGTACAAAATGCCCCAGCCGTCTACGTTCCACGTCATAAAGCCGCTGATTTTATCGTTTATGGTCGTGCCTGCTTTGGCGTAAGGCGCATAGCGCGACACCCATTCTTCATTGGACAAATCCGCAAAGTATTTTTCCGGCAAAAACTTGTACGCTCCCGAGCCCGCACCGACCATGAAGATGTCCGGCACTTCGCCTGAAGACAATTTTGTTTTCAGAACGTTGGCGTACTGGTCGTCCGGTACGACTTGCAAATCTATTTGAATGCCGGTTTCCTCGGTAAAGGCTTCTATTAATTCCGCGTCTACTTTAGAGCCTTTATTCACCCAGTTTTGCGAGGCGACAAAGGTCAGCGTGACATCTTTCTTCTCTTCGCCGCTACTCGTCGCGGACGTTTCTGTATGACCCGATGAAGCCGAATTGCCTGCCGTCGATCCGCATGCCGTCAGAATAACCATGGCGCAGAGCATAAGCAGACTGGACATCCATCCTTTCGATCCCATTCCTTTCACTTCTGATCCTCCCTTTAATAGCTGATCTCGTTGCTGCATCTAAATTGTAACCCCTTTCAATTTGAGGTTGAATATCGATTACTGACCTAAAACCGTGGACATTATTGACCTCTTGCATTTTCACTTTCAAAAAGACAAATAAAAAGATTGTGTTATAATCAACGTGATTACGGGCTGCCGGAGGTTAAAGTGTTTAAATTCAAGAGCATACAAGCCAAATTATTTATCAGTTATTCCAGTCTGATCGTGATTATTTTGATCGGACTCGGGATCTCCTTCTACGTTTTCACGGCAAATACATTAAAAAAACAAGCTGCTGAATCCCATCAGCAGCTTTCGTTAAATCTGTCCGATACGCTTGACTCTCAATTCAAGTATATGGACTCGATTGCGGAAAGAGTGATTAGCGCAGAGCCGGTCAAACAATTGTTTTTCTCCAAAAGCGCCGACCGGGATATTACCGTTCTTCACAATAAATGGGATATTACGAGCATGCTATTTTCAATAACGGGCATCCCTTTACAATTCTTTCAAATGAATCTGTTTGCCCAGGACGGCCACTTCGTTAAGTTCGGAAAAGAATACGACGTTCAGGATCTCGACCCTGCTATCATACAAAGTAAAACATGGATCGATCCCGTATTGCAGCTGGACGGCAGACGGAGTATCTCTATCCCTCGCCCTAACGATTGGGATGCCTCCGGCACGCTCATTATATCGCTTTCCCGAGCATTCTCCGAGGTATTTGGTGCCAAGGTTGACAGTATCGTGGAAATCCAGCAAGAATATAAGGAATTTGCGAATCTTATCGAACGAGCCGTGAATCAAGACCGTTCCCAGTCATCGCTGAACACGAACGTATATATATACAATTCCGATGGCTTTCTCGTATATCCTTATCAACCTGAGGATGAGAAATTGGTAGAGTTATCCGCTTTTTACTGGGATAGCATTCAATTGCGATCCGATGCTGAGCAAACCTTTTCCGTCAAAAACCGCTATAATCACGAAACCGATAGCGTGTCCTTCACGAAATCCGAATTTTCGGGATGGACCGTTACGTTGGTGCAATCTGAAGCCAGCCTGCTTCAGCCCGTTGTTAATTTCCGCAGTAAAATGCTTTTTCTTGGAGTCATGATTTTATTGATTACGATGATCGTTACGTTCTTCGTCTCCAAGGGCCTCACCCTGCCGATTAAACGGATCCGAAAATCGATTAAAGCGCTCAGCCTGGAAACGTTGGAACCTAAGCTAAGCCAGAATGTCTCTTTAAATGAATTGGAAGAGCTTAATCAATCCTTCCTGGACATGTGTAACCGCTTAAAAATTTCACTCGAAGAAGTCGTATCCGCCAAATCGCACGAAATCCAGGCCAGGCTGTTCGCGCTGCAAGCGCAGATGAATCCGCACTTTTTGTATAACACATTGGCCATTATCAGCATTAAAGCGGAGAACCAAAATCAGGACGATATCGTCGAGATGTGCCACAATCTATCCGAAATGCTGCGTTACATTGCCGTAGAAGGCTCTAAACCCGTAACGATAGAACGAGAAATCGATTATACGTTAAAATATTTGGAATTGATGAAAATACGCTATATGAACCATTTTGATTACGACATTGATATCCCTGCGGAAATGAACGAGATTCCGGTCCCTCGGCTGCTTATTCAGCCGATCGTCGAAAATTGCTTTAAGCACGGCTTCACCCAGAAACCGCCTTGGTCCATCTCCGTAAAGGGCGAATATTCCGAGCAGTCTTGGAAAGTAACCATTCGCGATAACGGCGTCGGGTTCGATCCGCATACGATTAACCGGATCATGAGTAACGTGAACGGCCAATCCGTCAAATACGGCGATGATTCGGAGCTATTGAACAATATCGGATTAAGCAACATTTATTACAGGCTTAAGCTGCTCTACGATCATCATGTCGTATTTGAAGTTTCCAACGCTCCAGGCAACGGCGCGATGATTATCATTGGCGGAAAACGATTAGACGAAGGAATGATGAAATGACATCCAGACAAAGCTACACCGTTATCGTGGCCGAGGACGAGCAAATTATTTTGGACAACATCATTCAAAAAATCGATCAAGCCGATCTGAATTTCAAGGTGATCGCTTCGGCGGCAGACGGAGAGGATGCTCTATTGCTGGTCGAGCAGATGAAGCCCGATGTCTTATTTACGGACATTCATATGCCCGCTATGGACGGTCTGGAGCTGATCAAGCGCGCCAAAGCGATAAGACCCGACCTGGAAATCGTGATTATTAGCGGCTATAATGACTTCTCTTACGCGCAGCAAGCGATCCGCTTAGGCGTGACCGATTACATTCTTAAGCCCGTTAAGAAAGATTTGCTTAGGCAGACGATTGCGGTAATTAAAGCTCGACTTGATCTCCAGACCCGCAAGCTCGAAAGCGATCTGATTGATAAAATGGTGCACGGGGTCAAGTCCCCGCCCGCATTAACCGAATCGATCAAAGCAACACAACGCCATATGTATTTAATCTGTCTGGGAAATCAGTATACTTACAGCGCCGATGTGCTGGATACCGATTATTTTGACCGTCTTTGGTCGATGATCGATTGGTCCAAAATAACAGCTAACTGCACGAATGAAGCCGTGTCATGGCATTTAATTGACGATAAGTTTTTTAATCAAAAATTCCTTATCCTGAACGGCAGCGAGCAAGCTTGTCATGCGGAAAAACTGATGAATGCGATCTCGTCCTCGCTTCTCCACTCCGTTCCTGTTACAGTCTGTACTGAAGAAGAGTCGGTAAGCTTAGAGCAGATTCGAGATACCGCGCGCAGGATGAGAACTTATCTTGAACGAAATTTGCTGTGCTGTCGGTCCTCGCTTATTACGACGAAGGATCGCAAAGTGCCGGATAGACCGTCTCATCAGGATTCGAATCACATGAATTCGATAAAATTATTCGTTAAGCAGCAGCAGTTCGATTCGTTGCAAAACGAGCTGCTGCATCTATTCTCTCAATGGGAGAAAAGCGACATGACCCAGCGGCAGTTGGAAAAGCTGCTCACCCAACTTGCTGATGAGCTTATGACGCTGATCGGGCATGAAGACGACGATATGATGGGATTCATCGAAAAAGAGCTGTACGACCTCGTTGCGATCTCCACCGACAGCAAAAGTCTGTTTAACGATGCTTTGCAAATCTTGAACAGCTATATGGGCCCGTATAGTCATTCGCGCAAGAAGGGCAGCGATACGTCGGAAGAGCTGTACAATAAGCTGGAGGAATACATTCGGATGAATATGTCCGAGCAAATCACGGTTTCCTCGCTGGCCGAGAAATTCAATTTCAACCCTTCTTATATCATCCGGGTATTTAAGAAATGCTGCGGAGAGCCGCCGATGAAATACCTAACCTCGTTAAGAATCAACGAGGCTAAGCGATTGATCGAGAGACAGGCCGAGCTGGACTTCAAAGACATTGCCGAAATTATCGGCTATTCCGAGCAGCAATACTTTTCCCGCGTATTTAAGAATATGACCGGGATGAGTCCTTCCGAGTATCGGGAGTCTATTAAGAAATGAGTTTAAGGCAGGTGTCAGGTCGATGTCCCATAACTTTCGCCTTACAAGCTCTCAGAGCGCAGCCATTCAGCATATCAGACAGATCGCCGCTTCGAGAAGGGAAGCTGCGCAGGCTACCATCCGAGAAATTCTTCAGATGTCGAATATCCCTTGTAGCCGTTGGGAAGAGGCGGTCTCAAAGCTCCGAACGCATGCCCGAGTAGCGTTGCATTTTCATCCCGATCGCCCGCTAGCGGACAAGAGAAGCGTGGCTCAAGCCTTGCTGGAGCAAGGGACTTATAAGAGCCAGTTTGAGACGCAAATCTCTAATGGCAGCGTATCCGCGTACCCCGGCGGTGCTCGGGATCTGTGGGAGATGAAGCTGTTTGGAGGCGCCTATCAATCGGAGGGAAGCTCCAATAGCGACAGGCCCAAATACGGGGCGTTGGATTTGATGCTGCATTCCGACGGTCCGTCTCCAAGGTTCGGCTCGTGCTATTTCCTGCTCGCTCCGCAGTCCTCCTATCGCAGTACCTATACTTACGGCGGTTCTCAGGATGATCCTGCGGAAAAAGGCACCTACGAGGAATTCGATGATATTTTAGCCGCCATTCTTAGCGATGCCTTCTTCCGAGAGTATGCCCTTGGAGAAAAGGATCTGTCGCCCCGACAAGTCATCGATCGGCTGTTGTTTCGCTTAGATCTGCCTATGACTGAACGTTTGAAACAGAGTCCAAGTCGAAATCTTAACCACTTTATTGAGGCTCAGGTCCACGGTGATCTTTCTCTTCAAGACGATGTGGATATTTTGGTGGCCGACCCTTCTTTTCAAGGAAAAGACATAGGGAGAACTCTGGAAAAGCTGTGTACAACCTATGCAATAGAATTGCATTGGCATAAGGGATATTCGATCAGGGCCGATAATGTACCCTCTGATTTTCGGGGGCCATCCATGCCCACTCTCGCCAGACGAATAGCCATCAATAATTGGATTGACGCGAGTGCGATCGGAATCGCGGTCAATGATTTGAGACGCAATCCGGAACGTTGGCGCGACAGAGGAAGTTACGAAGAGGTGCTTCAGGAATTGAAATTCATGTGGCACGTTCTGGTGAGGTTTGGGGAAATCGATGATGGGGGCGAGAAAACGATAAGTTAAAATAATAAAGCAGGCCTGAGGATAACTATCCCTGGACCTGCTTTATCGCTTATTTGTTAACGTGTGGATAACAAAAGCTGTGGATATGTGGACGATTGCTATTGGAGGTCGGTATAACCTCATCTTGATACCGTTAAGATGTGCATAACCTTGTTGATAACTCGACATTCCTCTGTACAACTTGATATTTCACATCCTAAAGTTTTAATAACGGCTAGAACCACGATCAGCAGCTTATGCTCCATCGTAACAGCACGATGTTGTGGACTTGTTGCGATTGTGCACGGCTCTCGTGAAATTGCTCATAAGTCCAATCGTTGGCCGTTGTCTACTAGAACAACTTTCTCTCCATTTTGTTGAGAATACGTTTAGAGCCGCTTGCTATAATGGAAGAGAAACTTTCCGACAAGAATCGACAGGAGGAAAATCGCCCTCATGAAAACACATTCAGTCACAAGGAAAGCGATGCACTTGCTGCTAGCCTTAATAATCGCGCTCCCCGTGCTTATCGCGGGTCAGGTTCAAGCCGAAGCTGCGGGGACGCAATGGCGGGACATCACCGACAATGCCCCAAGCGGCGCAACGAGTATCGCCCTGGAAGACGATTATTACATAGCAGGCGTCGATAAGATTAGAACGACGAATCCGGCCTTCGGCCTGCCCGAGGAAACGTCGACGACGCTTACCGTCGATTCGAGCGATAACGATACGGACCACACGATAGAATTGACCTTCGAAGACGATGAGGAGTGGCGTTCGGCCATTATGGATGTCGCCCTGCCGCCTTCCGTTTGGTACGATATTACGGGAAATCTCGCCCTGATCGCGCCGATGTTGTCGGTGGATCAGGCCGTGTATGCAGCGCAGATCGGAACGCCCGCCGTGTACTTCCGGAACCCTGCCGATACGGAATGGCAATCCGCCGCCCTGTCCTCCGGGAATTTCGGAACGATGTTCTCCTTCATCGCCAGAAGCGGCAAGTGGTACGCGGCGGATGCCACATCAACCGGCATGATGTCTCCGATGACGATCAATGTGCGCATTAGCTCCGATCAGGGCGCGACATGGGACACGTATTCCTTGCCCTCGGGCTATACGGTATCCGGCGCACTTAATCCGATAGTCGTCAGCTCCACAGGGGCCGTGTACCTGAACGACGGGAAGTCGATTTATAAGCTGGACGAGAACCGCGCCTGGTCCCCGATTCCGGTGCTTCCCGATGCGGGCGGGTTCAGCTTTGCCTATACAGGTGTGGCCGTGAATGCTTCGAACGAGCTGTACGCCAATATTCGTAAATATAGTCCGCTGCAGCCGCTAAACCACTCGGCCAAGCTGTACAAATATAACGAAAGCACCTCGCAATGGGTGGAAATCGCCGATAGTCCCAGCGCGTTCATGCAGCTTTATACCGATTCCGATAGCGGTATGCACGCCGCTACGGGGCAAGTGATGAACGGCGAGACGCCGAACGCGTATGTCTACCGCGTTGACAATCAAGGCTTCACCGCAGAGGCGACGTTGGACGGCTTGGCACAGGCGCGTTACGGCATTGCTTATGGCAACGGCTATTACTATATTTTGGATGCCGACGGGAAGACGATTCGCACGACCCATCCGAATTTCTCAACGGGGCAGACGCCTCCGGTCCTGTCCCCGGATTTAACGGATAACGACGACGTTCATCCGCTTGAATTAACGTTTGCTGATAACTCCGATTGGCGCTCGAAGATCACGAACGTCACGATCAAGAAGGACAACGCGACGATTTCTGCAACTTATGAATTTGCCCCCGGCGTGCTGAGGTTCCCGCAAGCCTTGTCCGCGGGGACGTATCTGATCGAGATTGAGGCCGACGGATACAAGAAAGCAATCGTACAGCAGCAGGTACGGATTACCGCTCCGGTACTCGTTGCGGACACGACGAACAACGATACGGCCAACGAGATTACCGTTACGTTTGCGGACAATGCGGCATGGCGCAGCGCCGTAACCGGCGTTGCCATTAACGGCAGCACGGCCGATCCGGGGACGTACGCGCTGTCCGAAGGCAAGCTGGCTTTCCCGGCCGGTACGCTCCCAGTCGGCAATGCGGAGATTGTGATCCAAGCGGCCGGCTATCCCGACGCTTCCGTCACGCAAATCGTCACGCTTCCGAATAATCGGCCCTCGGGCTCTTCCTCGTCGTCCAGCTCGGGAGGCCAAGGTCAAGAGATTTGGAAGGCCGACGTGTTCGGGGGCTCGCGTGAAGGAACCGTCGTATCTCAGGTCGAAATCGTACGTACGACGGATAATCAAGGCCGCAAAAGCGACAAAGTCGGTTTCACGTCCGATCTGGCCGCTAAAGCGGTGGAAGCGCTGAAGTCCGCAGGCGCGTCGCAGGCGGTCATCGTGATTCCCGATGCCAAAGACGAGGTAGCCGAGCTTCAGATATCTCTTCCGCGGGAGGCGCTGAATCATTTGACCGCCTCCGGAATCGGTTTAAGAATAGAGACGCGTGGGGTATCTATCCAAATCCCGGCTGCATCGCTGAAAGCGTCCAAGGGCGACCTCTATTTCCGCGTCGTTCCGGTCAAAGATACGGCCGAGCAGCAGAAAGCAGCGGAACGCGCCAAATTGAACGGTTCCTCGGCAGCCTCGCCGAATGCGGTCATCGTGGGGCGTCCGATGTCGATCGAGACCAACCTGCAATCGCATCCGGTTGAGCTTGCGCTGCCGATAAACAACTTCCCTACCGGTCAGATCGACCGCCTGCGGATTTACATCGAACACGGCGACGGAACGACCGAATGGCTTAAGGGGGAGTTGGCCGAGGGGCTCTCGGGCGGCAGCGCCATTCGTTTCAAGGTAACGAAGTTCAGTACGTTCGTGGTCTTGGACACGGGCTCTGTCGAATCCACGGAGCTTCCGCAATCGTACATCTTCGGATATAAAGACGGCAGCTTCCGTCCCGAACAACAGGTGACGCGCGGTCAATTCGCCGCCATTCTGTCCAGAATATACGGCAGCACGACCGCAAGTTCGTCTAATCCAACTGCTTTGTACAAAGACGAAGCGCAATTTCCGTCTTGGGCGGTCGCCGACATCCGCCGGGTATCGGCGCTTGGCTTGATGCAAGGCTATAACGACGGCACGTTCCGAGCCAACCATGCCGTCACGCGCGCCGAAGCTGCTACGATGATCGCCAGATTGGCCAAGCTGGACCTCTCCGGCGAAGCAGCCGGCTTTACGGATACGCGCGGACACTGGGGTTCCGCATCCATTGCCGCTTCCGCTCAGGCAAAGCTAGTGAGCGGCTATAAGGACGGCAGCTTTGCTCCCGATCGGGAGCTGAGCCGGGCAGAGGCGGTCGTTCTGATCAATCGTCTGCTCGAACGTTCCGCGCAGAGCGATCAGACGCCGCGATGGTCGGATGTGCCTCGGACGCATTGGGCGTTCGGCGATATTCAAGCGGCCAGCTCAACCATCGCGCCATAAAACCAAGCAGCCTCGATCCCCGGCTATGTCCCGGATCGAGGCTGCACGGCTGCCATCGTATCGCACCATGCCGCAACAGCTGTCGCACAACGACAAGCCTGTTGCGGCTTCCTGTCGCGGCTTCCTTGACAACGATTCGAGCAGAACCTATAATTCTTCTATCGGTTAGTTGCTTTCCGATACAAACGTACTCATTTGAACGCAGAGCTGTTCTCTGCGCATGTCACATACATACACAATTTATTGGGAGGCGAACGTTCCGGATGAAGAAAGCCAGCTCCGCCAACCCGTCGCTGATTCGCGATATTAACCGTACCAGCGTGCTCGATGTCATGCGGAGGACGGGGCCAATCTCGCAAGCGGATATTGCAAAAATATTGGCGCTCCAACCCTCGACGATTATGCGGATCATGACCGAGTTATTGGAAGAACGACTGATCGTATCTGTCGGTCAGGGCCAGACAACTTCCAAAGGAGGCCGAAAGGCAACTTTATTGGAACTGAACAAGGACGGCGCATACGCCATCGGCGTCGATCTGAATGCCGACGAAGTCATTGCCGTGCTTCTCGACCTGAGCGGCGTTATTGTTGCCGAGGTTCGGACAGACTGTCCCTCGGAGTCTGGACCAAATCCTGTCATGGATACGGTTAAACAATCGATCCAAGCGCTCCTTGCCCAACTTGTCGTGTCCGCCGATAGAATTATAGGTATCGGAGTGTCCGTTCCGGGAAAAGTAGACAGCGTTACAGGTACGTCCGTCATAGCGATTAATTTTCGGGATTGGTTTAATGTGCCGATCGGCGAGCAGTTGGAGCAAGCTTTTCAATTGCCGGTATATGTCGAGCATGATATGCGTGCCATGGCGTTCGGAGAAATGTGGTTTGGCAACGAATACGATCATATGCTGTGCCTTGGCTTTCGAAGCGGCATCGGTCTCGGACTTGTTCTTAACGGGGAGCTGTATCGGGGGGCCCATCAGCTTGCGGGAGATGTTGGCCATGTGGTTGTCGACCCTGACGGTCCCCTTTGCAGCTGCGGCAGACAAGGTTGCCTGGAAGCCGTCGCAAGCGAAAAAGCCATCCATAACAACGTTCGCCGCTACGTCCAACAGCATTCGCTGTCATCGGCCGGCAACATTAAGATGACGATGGAAGAGCTGAATATTCGCTTCATTTATGAGACGTTTCGCCAAGGGCATCCCGATATCACCGCAATGATCAAGGAAGCCGCGAATTATATCGGAAGGACTCTTTGCGATCTGGTTCGAGTATACGATCCCCAAGCGATCGTAATCGGTGGAAACGTCCTGGCTTCCAGCAGCGAGTTTCTGGACCTTGTATGTTCCGCGTACCAGTCCATGCAGCCGAATTATGCCGACGATATTCCAAGTATCCAGCCGGCACGGTTCGGAGACCAAAGTATTGCCATAGGCTCGGCTTCCCTGATGCTGTCCCGGCTGTTCAAGCCAAACGGAGCGTAATTGAGCGCGATGGAACGCCGCAGATCATCTTTTTCCTCAACTGCAGGATTACAGGTTTCCTGCCGTCGCGACCGGCTGTAGGCGTTAATGCTGCCGATCGAATGCCACTCGTTCGTCCTCGGACCGTCGAAATAAAGCCGGCATTCCTCCAGCTCTTCCAGGCGTTCGACCCTCCCGCTCAAATAGCCGGCCAGCCGTTCGATCGCCGTATCCAATCTCGCCAGCGCGCCGCCGTAACGGATGTCGAGCACTTCCCAGCCGAACGGCTTGCACGTGCCCATCCACAAGTCGCGATGCGTCGCGCGAAGCGCGGTAGACGCGTGTGCAAATCCGGAATCACTTCGTCCGCCAACTTCCGCAGTTCCATCGTAATCTGCTCCCTCATCTTTAATGAAGTTAACTTTTGACGACGCTGTCGGCCAGTATTCAGGAGTAGCGAATGCGCGATCGGTAGCGAGCGAGCAACGCTTCGTTATGCCGGTCGCCGCCATCCCGATTCGCGCTGACAAGCACCGGCGGCTCAATGCCCCGAGCTACGAGCTTGTCGATCACCGATACGATAAGAGCCTGAATGAGCAATATGCCACCGATTGTTGACGAAGGACCGGTTTTTCGCCCGGAGCCGTCGTATTCGAGCAACGCGTCTCCCGGCTCTCCGCCGTTATCAAGTACGATATCGGCGATTTCGTAAAGCTTCTTCGCGCTCGGCGAGCGTGAAGCGGTCGTCGTCGAATGGCGCATCGAAGTGATGGCGACGACATGGAGACCTTTCTTCTTGCAGGCCTCGGCGACCTCGACCGGCACCGCGTTGATACCGGAATTAGACACGACAACGATCGTTTCGCCCGGCTTCAGATCGTAGCCGGTCAGCAGAACTTCCGCGTACCCCGGCAGCCGCTCGAGCAATGTCGCTCGGCCGACGTTCAGCTCCATCAACGAATCTTCGAGCATGGCGTTGACGCAAGCCAGACCGCCTGCGCGATTGAACGCGTCTTCAGCAATCATGTGGGAATGGCCGCTGCCGAAGACATGAAGCACGCCGCCGCCAGCGATCGAATCGGCAACGCGTTCGGCAGCCTCTTCAATCCGATCGCGCTGTGTCGTTCGAATGCTTGCAATAAGCTCGACCATTCGGTCAAAATAACGTTCCATTAAAGTCATGGGTATCCTCCCGCAATAGATTTAAATGAGTTTCTCTTCCGCGAAGACGGTCGCAGCCGCGCCCATGACGCCGGCCAGCGTCGGGAACTTCGCCTGGACAAGCTCGACGGGGCTGGCCGCATATCGATAACGCGCCGCGAGCTCGTCGCGAGCGGGATCGAGCAGCAGGCTTCCCGCCTGGCTGACGCCACCTCCAATTACGACCGTCGTCCCACCGAACAGTTGCAAGCAGTTTACGAGACCGATTGCCAGCTTCTGCCCTGCGTCGCGAAATAATTCGGCGGCTTGGAGGTCTCCCGATGCGGCTGCCTGTGCGGCCAATTGAAGGAGGTCCGAGTCCGGACCATCGCTTGGGCTTTGGGTATCTCCGTTCAGTCGCATGCGCATGGCGGGAGCCGAAACGTACTTTTCCAGACAGCCTTTGTTACCGCACGTGCAGGAGAGGCCGTCGAATGCGATGCTCATATGGCCCAAATTCAAGGAGGATACAATGCCGGCGCGATACGGCTCGCCATTCACGAACAAGCTGGCTCCAATCCCCGTTCCTATGCACACATATAGAAAATTCGACAAACCTTGGGCCGCACCGTAGTGCTTCTCGCCAAGCGCTCCCGCGAGCGCATCGTATTCCAGGTAAACGGGAATACCTTCGGGCGGTTTCACGAAGCTGTCGAGCGCGACATTCTCCCATTTCAAATTCACCGCTTGCAAAATCTTGCGATTGCCAGTATCCAATAGGCCTGGGCACGACACGCCAATTCCGGCGATGCGGCCGCCATGCGGCAACCGTTGGATAAAGCGATCAACGTGAACGGACAAAGCGCGGATGTCGGCTCGCCCGTCCGGGTTCTTCTGCAGAGGAACGGATTCGTGCGCAAGAACCTCTCCGTTAGGCCGGACCGCTCCAAGCTTCAAGTTCGTTCCGCCAATATCTACGCCAATGGCAAGCTCACGCCCAACATTCATAATCGATACGGCTCCATCCTGTTTATCTTAGTTTCTTTCGGAAAGCAACTAATTAAAATTTAATGGACATCGATGTACTTGTCAATTCATTTTTTTGATCTGGCAACGCAAATAGAGCCGCCCGCAGGCGGCCCCGAATAGTATCTTCTGTGCGCTTTTTCTTTGTATTACGCCATTTTCTCTAGCATCGCTCTTAGTGACTCCGAATTGGGATCAAGCCTTATTCCAAGTCTCAATACTTTGGCCGCACTTTCGCTGTCGCCTTGATCGAAAAGGTTCTGGATAATAGAGTTGAAACTAAAGTCGGATTCTGCGGGTAGAAATCCACAGGATGGCCTATCCGTGACGGAATCATACTCCTTGACAGCCGCTTCCAATCCTTATGCTCATATTCTTTCATTTTGGCCCTCCTTGAGATCAGGTATATGGATACGGATGTTCATGCCAGAACAAGCGGTAAGGACTGCAGGGTGTTGGGTATGTCGTGCTCAAAATTCGCCACAGCGCATAGCCTATATAAAGCATAGTTTCACAATATCACAGATTTAGCAGTACATTTAGCGAGAAAATATTTATAATCAGACTTCCCTTTCCTGATTCAAGCAATCTGAGTTGTATATGGACTTCTCCCTCGTCTCTCCGGCATTCAAGGTTTTCCACAAGGATGAATCGCTGTCCCTCTGTTCTAAAGAAAAAGCCGAGCGAAAATCAGGAGTGATACCTGAAAATCGGTCGACTTAGAATATTATTTAGTATAAGTATTTCCGGGCAAAACCTGATTCCGATGGATCTTGGGGAGTTATCCTTTCTATTCTAACACCTATGGATTTCCCGCTGAAGGGTATGGAACCGGCATTAAAGGATAAACGTTCTGCCTCATCGGAAGGTTATCCCTGCGTCGCCATTCTTCGACCTTGGTTAATTGCCGCTTAGTTCTCGTAATGACCGTCGTCCAGTTCACGCTGTTCGTGGATACTTGGATCTACTGATACTGAAATGCATCCACGAGGACGTAATAGCCAATAGATGATGGATTCTTATCCGACCGTACGACCAATTTAATGGTGTGCGAGCCAGGGGATAATCCTGTTTTGGAATACAATACCTGCTGCAATTGTTCGCTCGAGGCATATAAATCAATTGCCGATGCAGCCAGAACCCCATCCATATACACATCCGCTTTCCCTTCGTTGATTCCTTTAGGACCCATCCAGCTTATACTTGTCCCTGTGAAAGTAAACTCTGCATAATCATTTGCCGTATTGGACACATGGTAATCACTATTATAATACCCGGCATAAGTACTGTTGGACCAACTGCCGGAATACACGATACCCGAATCGGTGTCGTTTACGACTGTGCTGGAAGCTTCTCCTTCCGAACTCCAGCTTGTTCCGTTCACCTCCATATTGTATATCATGGCTTTATTAACATCCGAATCAAGTACGGTTTCCCTAAAGTAGCGGTAACTACCGGAAACATCGACTGACAGCTCCGAGCTTACCAGCTTTACACTGTCGATACTGAATGTACCGCTTGTCGCACTATTGACAGGGTCTATACGAATCCGTTTGAGCGTACCGGAAGCATAGGGCGCATAGTTTAGGTCGAGTTCATAGTCGGTATAGCCTGCATCGTTTGCAACCAGATAAATCGGTATGCTCTTCGTTTCATTAAAAGTGGGATCGGCATTTGTTGTGTAATATAAAGTCCCCATCGTTTCCGAAGTGCCATTTTTCATCCGAATGACAATGTGCTTATCCCCCACACCGCTGAGCAGCACATTCAGATTGTCCGGCGAGTAGACTTGCGGATCGGCTCCTGTTATTGTGCCTCCTATATATCCTCCGCTCTGCCAACCAAAGCCGCTCATATTGGAGCCAGAGCCAGTCCAGCCTTCAGCGTTGCTGACAAAATGATGTTTTAAGTTGTTCGTATCCAATAAAGCGGTCCAGTTTGCACCGTCGTTCGAAGCTTCAATTTTGCTCTTCCACGCATCTTTTAAATAGAAGCCGCTTTTAACCGATGATACTTGGTAAGAGCTTCCCATATCATAGGTCAGTGTCTGCGGAAAACTGCCCGTAGATGCGCTCCAGTAGCTTGTGTTGCGATGGTCAAGCGCTTTTTCGGGGCCATGACTCGCATCTATAGACGAGCTTGCGGAAGCTGTCGCAATTTCACTGATATTTTGAGAATAGCCCATGCTTATACCCTCAATGGAGAACGAACCGCTTCCTGCATCCCATGCCGGAAATATCATCAACTGAGACAGTAATCCGGCATACGCCGGTGCTTTAAAGTAATAATCCGTATACCCCGTATCATTCGGTGTAATTGTAAAATACATAGATTGACCGTAATACCATTCCGCATCGTCAGCTTGCCTGAATATGACAAGTGCGCGACTGGAAGACGTGCTATTTTTCAATCTGACTTTGAAAGTCGGCGATCTGGAAATATCGATGTTCAACTGACTTGGCGATAGAATATAACTGCCGTTATTAATGGCGATGTCCCCGCCCATCGTTCCCCCTATCCGCCATCCAAAATTGGAAATCCCCGTAGCTGAAGAAGCCGTCCAACCCTCCGTATCCGTCGAAAAAGCCCATTTTTTCAAAACCAAAGGCACGGTCTGTAATCGGATATAATCCACACTGAAGGTACCGCTGTTCGTTGCATCGTCAACAGGGTCCAGCCTGAGCTGTTCGATTGTGCCTGACCAACTCGAAAGCGACGACAAATCTACGGTGTATTCTGTATAGGCTTCATCATTTGGTATTATAGTGAAGGACTTGCTCTTTGCGTCATTCCACTCAGAGTCGGCAGTTGTAGTAAACAAGAACTTAGCTTTTGTCCCTGCTGTACCGTTTTTCATCCTGATTCTGAGCGTCTTATAGCTTGATGCCGTCAGATTCAGATCCTCGGCAGAGTAGAACTGCGAATCATCGGTATTCACTGTCGCGCCTACAAAACCTCCGCTCTGCCATCCAAAGCCGGTTGTATTCACCGCATTCCCCCAACCTTCGGCATCGTTCGTAAAGTCCCAGCCACTCTTCGCTAAGGTGGAAGGCAAACCCGGATTGGCGGTGTTATACGCCTTGATTTCATAGATTGCAGGCTTTGTGCCTGTTTGCATAGAATTTACGGTAAGCTTGATCAGATGGGTATTCACAGCCGTAAAAGTATCCGCCTGAATATCTGCCATGGATGACCCCGTCTTTGCGTTGCTCCAGGACTGTGTAGATTCATTCCAATAGGATAGAGTGTAGCTGCCTATTCTGGAGTTGGCGGTGTTCTGTAACGTTTCGATTTTGTCTATCGTTATCGGCCTGCCAAAGTCCAGCCATATGCTTCCCGTACCCGTTCCTTGCCAGTAGGAGCTGTTATCGTTATCGTTTACCTGTCCTGGATTTACGGGATAAAATTTGACAGCATCAAAATTGTCCGCATAAGCACTTGCCTTTAAAGCCAGATTCTCTCCAGGTGCGGGAGTCGGGATTGCAGCGTCTCCAACCCGATATTCCATTGCATCATTGTACAGAGATCCGCTTTCGAATTTCCATTGTATTCGCATCGTATGATATCCATCCGACAGACCGTATTTCTCAAAGACGACAGCCTGTTTTTGAACCTCTGCGCTGCTTAAATCTACGATGCCCTGAGACAAACCGTCAATGAATATTTCCGCACGGGTGGCATCCGGCGTTTTCGTTGTGATCCACCTCACACCGTTGCCGAAGAAGCCTACCGAACGCGTGCTGGTGCCGAATTTGAATTCCGATTGATCGGTAAAATAATTGGTTGTCGTCGTTTGCGATCCCCCCGAAAAGCCGGCATCAGATTCGGTCCACCAGTTTTCATTTGGAAACGTGTTAAATTTATCCCATACCGGCAAATGATCTTCCATTTTATAAAACCCGCTTGGGACTGGAGCGGGAGCAGGTAATGTTGCCAATTGCGTCGTCTGATCGATACGTCCGGCATATGTCTCCGTACTGTATAAGTAGTTAAATCTTGCATCCGGCGCAGCATCGCCGTATTTGTAGAAATCCATTAAATTGTCATCGTTCTGCCAGTTGTCAACCCATTTAAACTCTATGTTAAGAGGATCCGCAAGATTGCCGAGTGAACTTCTGGGTATTTTAAGCATGATTTGATTGCCTGAAATGCTATAGCTGATATCGGTTGCAACGGTTGTCCAGTTCCAGCCGTCCGTACTTCTTTCAAGGGTACATTCTGTGCTTGAACCTGGAGTGGTACGGTTAATCGCATAATCATAGCCCTTCCAACCGTTTGTACCGTCTCCGTCTACATTCAGATACAGGGTCATCCAATGAGCATCCGTATACGGCGTTATATCATTAACTGTTTTTACATAGAAATATACGTTGTCTGCATCCCTTGCGATCTTGGTTATATCGAAGTCGTTTCTTCCGGTAGTATCCCTGTATACTTGATTGTCCACGCCTGGGTAATCCCTCGCCATCGTGTCGCCTGTGAAATCCTTGAAAGCAGGGTTAACGTCCGTCCATTGGCTAAAATCCGCGTTTATGGCGATGGTCTTGGCCTCACTCGGTTCGGCAGGCGCTTCCGCACCCTTGTATCTTCTTATATTCTGAGCCAGTTGCATATAATAGTTATCGTTAAATCCGCCATCCATCGGCTCCAAATCTTTGCTGTATCTGTCATCAAATTGATCATAAATAATGTATTTATCCGTTTGCGTCGTCTTCTGCCAATTTCCCGCTATCCATTCATTCCAAGTCATTACCGTGACTAATAAAGGGTCCTGCGCTATTGCATAGTCAAACTGTTCTTGATTAAAATATCCGTAATCTTGAGAACCCGTTGAAAGATCATCTGCTCCATTATGATAAGCTCTACTCTTACTTAATGGCATTTGATTATAAATATAGGGTATGGATAACGAGAAAATATTATTTTTCCCAAAACTCTGTGCCGTATTTACCGACATATTCTCCTTTTCGCCCAAGTCATTGTAGCTGATATGTTGCGGAAGCGCATAATCCGCTCCGATCTCAAATCCATTGGTATAATATTCACCCGGCCATTGAACTATCCTAAGCGTAAAAAAGTCTTTTACGGTAGTACTTGCATGTTGGTCTCCAACAATCAGCGGCTTCCCTTTCCAGTAAAACCATGTAGTCGGATGATAGTACGGGGCATCGGGAGCATAGAAGGATTCGTAGATCTCATCCATTAAACTTACTGAATTCGTATGCGTAATTAGTGCAATCTTGGGTACTTTGGCACCTGTTCTCTGCAAATCTTCTATAGTACTCATGAGTAAATTGACTTGCGGCTGAAACACTTGATTATTCGTCAAATCTATGGCTAAAAAATCAACCCCTGCCAGAGCCAACATTTGTAGATGCTTTCGTAAAACCCATATGTCGCTGGATGAATAATATCCGAACAAAGGTTTATTCCAATAAATAAAATCGCCGTTTGGTCTCGGCATTAAAGGGTTATTATATTCTCCCGAAGCATTCGGCTGAAAAATGTTCGGATTATTATTCAGTATCCTTTGCATATTAAAAACATTATTGTATTCGTCAATCTGTTCTTCACCATGCCATAACGTATAAAACATACCTACAACCCTGTTTTCTCTTGGTTGTACGATCCCTGCATCGCCTATTTGCGGAAGCTTACGCCCAAGATCGTCGGTTCCTGCCAACGAACCCCATGATACCCTGTCTTTTGCCGCTATTTTTATATAGTCTATGCTGAACGAACCTGTGCTTGTCGTACCGTCGTCTACAGGGTCAATCCTCAATTGCTTGATTGTGCCGGTCCATCCGGCAAGGCTTGAAAAATCTATTGTATACTCTGTATAGCCGGTATCATTCGGAAGCGTAGTAAAAGACAGATTATTGGATCCCCAATCGGGATCGGCTACTGTCGTGAAGAATACTCTTGCGATATTGCTGCTTGAGCTGTTTTTCATTCTGATTTTTAAGACAGGCTTCGAACTTGCGCTTAAGCCCAGATTGTCGGGAGAATAAAATTGCGGGTCGGGTCCCGAGATCGTGCCGTCTAAGTAACCGCCCGGTTGCCAGCCAAAGTCGGTAATATTACCTGCGTCTCCCCAGCTTTCCGCATCATTGGCGAAATCCCATCCATCGCCCGTTCTTATATAATCTATACTAAAAGAGCCTGTGCTTGTTGTTTCATCGTCTACGGGGTCAATCCTGAGCTGCTTGATCCACCCCTTCCAGCCTGATACGTCCGATAAGTCAATGGTATATTCTCTGTAGCCGGTATCATTGGCAACCAGAGTAAATGCCTTGTTGTTCGATCCCCAACTGGTATTGTCGCTTGTAGTGAAGAATATTCTGGCCGATGTTGCGGACGTGCTGTTTTTCATTCTGATTCGGATCAGACTGTTTGTCGATGCATCCAAGCCGAGATGATCAGCCGAGTAAAACTGAGCGTCGGATCCTGAGATCGTCCCCCCGATATACCCGCCTGTCTGCCACCCGAAATCGGATATATTTCCCGCGCTCCCCCACCCCTGAGTATGATCGGTAAATTCCCATCCCTGACCCGCAGCATACGCTTTAACAGGATGAAATAGCCCCCCGGGAATAACAAATAAACTTCCCAACACAACACAAACCCCGATTACAAACGAAACGATCCGGTCTTCCTTTCCGATTTTTAACATAAAATACACCTCCGTTAGTTGAATAAATTTCTGCAAACGCTTCCAAATTTGCTTGTCTTTGAACCGCGCCCCCCACTGAATTTACTCTCGTAATCGTAAATAATGCGGGAGGCACGGCGACATTCACGACTTGCCGAATACGTTCCGGATGGCCTCCAAATAACCGAAGCCGTAATGGGTATCCGGCTCCAAATAACTGCCCTCCGTCCATTCGTTCCATGCGTTGATCGTCACAATGTTCAACCCTTCGCGGCATTTCTTCTCGGCAAGCAACATTCCTCTCATTCCCGCGGATCGCAGCCGCTTATTCCTTGACGCTGCCGAGCACAATGCCGGCCATAAAATATTTTTGCAGAAACGGATATAGCAGCAGCATCGGCACCGAAGCCATAAAA
Organism: Cohnella sp. LGH; assembly: GCF_017671885.1. Lineage (NCBI taxonomy): Bacteria > Bacillati > Bacillota > Bacilli > Caryophanales > Paenibacillaceae > Cohnella > Cohnella sp. LGH. The sequence goes on along the minus strand of NZ_CP072117.1, from coordinate 6,216,795 downwards.
ATTTGCGCCGCTTTGACCGTCCGGTCGGAAATTTCCGACAAAAATTTCACCTGCGCCGGATCGATCGTGGAAAACGCGGAAGTCGGGTTTACGACGACGGTCTGCAAATAGCTCTGCAGCGGATAATGATTGGGCGAGTTCATCAGAATGAGGCCGTCGAACCACGAGTTCCAATGGCCGACAATCGTGAACAGGGCAATCGTGGCCAATGCGGGCTTGGACAGCGGCACGAAAATGCGCCACATCGTCGTCCAATGGTTCGCTCCGTCGATAAAAGCCGCCTCTTCCAGAGCTTTGGGCAAGCCGCGAAAAAAGTTCAGCAGCAGAATGCAGTTAAATACCGGTACGGCCCCCGGGAGAATGAGCGCCCAAATGGAATCGAGCAAGCCCGTCTCCTTGATCGTCATGTACCACGGGATAAGACCGCCGTTCAGCAAAATCGTCGTTACGAAAATCCAGGCGTAAAGCGTACGGCTTTTAAACTCGGACGTTCCCTTGGACAGTGGATATGCGATAAGAACGGTCAGCAGCAAGTTCACCGCAGCCCCCAGCGCCACCCGTTCCACCGAAATGAAGAACGCTTCGAAAAACTGTCGCCGAATGAACACGAACCGGTAGGAGTCGAACGTGAAGTCGACCGGCCAGAAGCCTACCACCCCGGCAGCCGCCGCCGACTTGTTGCTGAGCGACATCGCCCATGTGTTAATGACGGGAAAAATGCACAGTAACGCGAACCCGAGCAGAAATGCATAATTGAAGGCGTTAAACGTATAGCGGCCAAGCGATTTATCTCCGGGCATCCTCTTGCCCCCTCTGTTCTAGAAAATTCGATAGTTGACAAGCCGGTAGGCCAGGAAATAGGAAATGCCGATAAACAGGCAGGACACGAGCGACTTGAAAAGCCCGACCGCCGTCGCCACCCCGTATTGCGTGTCGATCATCCCAATTCGGTAAACCATCGTATCGATAATGTCGCCCGTTGAATAGACCTGAGGGCTGTACAGATTAAAAATTTGGTCAAAACCCGCGTTCAGCACATTGCCCAAGCTAAGCGTCGCCACCAGCACGATGATCGGCATCATCGCCGGAAGCGTGACGTGGCGCGTCTGCTTCCACCGGTTTGCCCCGTCGATGATGGACGCCTCGTACAATGTCGGGTCCACGCTAGTAATCGCGGCCAAAAACACGATCGTATGAAAACCGCTCTCTTTCCACAAATCCGATACGACGATCGTAAAGCGGAACCAGGCCGGGTCGCCGAGGAAAAAGACTGGTTTCATCCCAACCGACTGGATCAGCTTGTTGACGATGCCTTCCGACGGAGAAAGAATGTCGATCAGAATGCCGCTAAGCAGCACCCAGGAGAAAAAGTAAGGTACATAAATCAATGTCTGTACGCCGCGCTTAACGAACTTAATTCGCACTTCGTTCAGCAGCAGCGCCAGCAAAATCGGAAACACGAGGCTGAGCACGATTTTGAACAAGGCGATCACGACCGTATTGATCAATACCTGCGCGGTATCGGGCATATCCCAGACGTACTTGAAATTGTCCAATCCGACGAACGGGGAATGAAAAATGCCCTTGCTCGGCACATAATTTTCGAAAGCAATCCACAACCCTGTCATCGGACCGTAGCTGTAAACGAGAATAAGCGCGAGGCCGGGAAGCAGCATCAGGTGCAGCGGCAGCGTCCTATTTATTCTGCGAAACATGGGTTAACCTTCTTCCTGTCGGACGAACGGGGAAGTCGCGCCTCCCCGTTCGCCGTTATGCGATTTCAGTTCAGTGTTGCGCCGCAAGCCAGTCGTTTACTTCCTGCGTAATCGCGTCTCCGCCGAGCTTCTTCCAATCGCTGACGAACTGGTCGAACATATCGAGCGAGCCGCCCATAATGATTTTTGTAAATCGTTCCAGTTGCAGCTTCTCGAGCGTCGCTTTTTTCTGAACCATCGTCGGCGTATCCGACCCGTAGAACTGGTTGCTTGTCGTCAGGTTGTTGTCCAAATAGTATTGGAGGATGCTCAGCCCGGAATTATCCGGAGCAGCCCACAGCGCATTCGCGTAAGAGGCCGGATTCTTGGTGGCCATAAAGTCGGCCACCAGCTTGTAGTTCCCCGCCGCGCTGTCGTTCTTCATCGCGCTCTGGTCATTGTTCTCCATGATCGCTTTTACGCCGCGGTAAATATTGATGTTCTGGTTCGGATCGGCCACAATGACGGCTGCAAGCGGCCATCTGGAATAGCCGTCGGGATTGTTGCCGTCCTTGTCGATGGGCTGATGGAATTGCGTGTCGTACCCGCCCGTCTCGAATCCGTATTCCTTGTCGACATAATAATTCGCCAGCTTAATCAGCGCTTCAGGATGCGGAGAACCTTTCTTAAACACGAAGTAGGCTTGGTCGATTTGTTCCTTGTTGATGCCGAGTCCAACCGAAGGCACCGCCGGATTCGCGTCCGCCGATACGATCGGATAAGGCCGCCAATCGGCTGTCGGATCTTGTTTGTAAGCGTCCGGGAATGGATAGAAAGCGTTCCAATGCGCGCCAAACTCCATGCCGATTTTGCCGGAGACGACCGACTCATTCACTTTCGTGTTGTCTTTGACGCCGAACTCCGGGTCGATCTGTCCGGCTTTGAACATCTCCTGCAGCTTGCCTAGAGCCGTCTTCATGTTAGGCTGCGTGGCGCCGTACACCAGCTTGCCGGATTCGTCTTTAATCCAGGTGTTGTACGCGTGATATCCCTCGAAGAAGCCGGTCAAATCGTAGAGTCCCGTTCCGTACAAATCCTTCGTAAGGCCGAGTCCGAACGTATCCTTTTTTCCGTTGCCGTCAGGGTCCTTGTTCGTGAATGCGTCGGCAATCGACAGCACGTCGGCCATCGTCTTCGGCTCGGGCAAGCCGAGCTTATCCAGCCAATCTTTGCGCACCCAGATTAACGCGGCGACGTCGATACTCGCCGCCGGATCGGGCAGCGCCAGCAGCTTGCCGTCGAACGTGGCCGTCTTGAGCGCCAGTCCGCCGTTGTCGTTCATGAACTTTTTCAGCTGCGGAGACCCGTACTTCTCGAGCAGACCGCTTAAATCTTCAGCCAGTCCCGCGTCTACAAGCTGCTTCAACTGCTTGGCGCCGACGGGAATAATATCCGGAAGATCGCCGGACGCGATAGAGACGTTCAGCTTCTGCTCGCCCGCTCCTCCCGGCTGGTTGCCCACGACGCTCCATTTGACTTTCATGTCGATCCCTAGATCTTTCAAGTACCCGTCGATCCAGATGTTTTTGTCCGCTGTTTCGCCGGGAGCGAACTTGCTGCAATCGCACAAAATTTTGACCGTAGACAGCGTAATCGGCGGATCGTATTTGCCGAACGGGTCGGCCTCTTCTCCCGCCGTTGGGCTTTCCGCGACTGACGATGCCGACGGAGCCACGCTTTCCGAAGCCGAAGGCGACGGGTCCGCCGCCTCTTTTTTGGAGCATGCCGCCGCCAACACTGTCATCGCGATGAGCAGCAGCATGATCGCCCTTTTCCTAATCTTTCCGTCCATTCTGAAGTCCTCCCCCTCATTCATCAGCAGGCCTGCCTTGCTATTTCATTATAAAATCGCATTTTAGGAGGATAAATGGTACGCTTTCTACTTCGACCGTCTTCTATCTACTATTTTGGCGCCGAAGATACGAAACGTCATCTTAGGAGCGATTCGCGAAACTCTTGCGGGGTCATTTTCATTGTTTTTTTGAACATCTTGATAAAATAACCGGGCTCCAGCCCCACTTGTTCGGCGATCTGCTGAACCAGCAGCGAAGTACCTCGCAGCAGCTCCAGCGCTTTCTCGATTCGACGATCCGAGATGTAATCAGCCAAACCGAGTCCCTGCGTCTGCTTATACAGCCTGGACAGATAGGCCGGATTCAAATAGACGACCTCAGACAGCTTGTTCAGGGACAGATCCGAATGAAGATGCTCCGATATATAGCGATGCAGTTTGTCGACCACCGCATCCGAACGGCCCCTTTGATCCTCGCGCATGCTTTGGGACATCAGCCCCGCCAACGCGGCAAAGTGCTCTGCGGCGGCCCTCCAGGTCGCATGCTCGCTAATATGAGCCAGCTTGTCCAGCATTCGCTTGTCCGGCAGCGCGCCAGTAATACCGCGCTTGTTCCATTGCTGCAGCAGCAACGCGGCGATACTAAGATAGGTCTCCAAGTAGTGAGGGTAACGGACAACCGATCCGGACGCGTTCTCCAGCATCTCCGCGCTTAGAACGGCAAATTCCGCGGCGTTGCCCGACTCCAAATAAGACTCCAGCAGACGCATGTTTTTTCCGTAAATTCTAGTATCCGGCTGACTCGGCTCCGCTTCCGCTCCCGGATGGAACGCCGCCTCCGACAAAATGACTTCCTGTCCGAGACCGAGTCCGCTTCCCATCTCCTGGCGCAAGACGCCAAAGTCATACGCGACCGAATTCCATAGGGTCGTCGTGCCAAGCGTTGCCAACGAAATCGGAAGCTTCAACAACTGCTTGCACGTCGCTTGAATCGAATCCAGCATGCCGCTTGCCATCGCGATCGCGGAACGCCAGGCCTCCGCATTCGGTTCTGCCCCATCCCGAACCGCCTTAGGCTGCATCAGCCAAATGAAATGCGTGTGGCTGTATGCCAGATAAAATAAGTGCATCTCGTGCAGGTGCTCCTGCGCGATGTTCTGAATCGAATACAGCAGCAGCGTTTTGTCGGAGCCGCTCATGTCTTCCGGCCATTCGTCTACTCTCCCGAGCGTCAAATTGACGGGATGGCGAATCGACAGCGGAAAGTCCAACTCCAGAAAGCGCGATTGGAGCGTTTCGCTGAATGCCCTTTCCCCATATAGCAAATCGAGCACAAATTCTTTTTGCAGCATCGGCCTCGCTTGTTCCGTCATTCGCTTCGCCTGCTCGATATGCCGTCGATCGGTCGACTCGTGAATGAGCTGTTCGACGGCTTTGTCCAGCGATTCCAATATTTTCTCGTCGCCTTCCGTTTTCAGTACGAAGTCGACGACGCCATGTCTGAGCGCGGATTGCACATAAGAGAAGTCGTTGAATCCGGTCAGGAAGACCACTTTGCATTTGCGCCAGCGTTCCTGCATCTTTTTTTGCAAATCCAATCCGTTCATCCCGGGCATATGGATATCGAGGAAAGCGATATCGATCTTGTGCTTCTCCAGCAATTTCAATGCTTGCGCCGAAGAGTATGCGCGGTGTACATCTAGCTCCAGATGCCCGACTTCCAGAAACAAGTGATATAGACCATTCACAATGATCGGCTCATTGTCCACGATAAGAATCCGATACATGGTCGTCCCCCCTCGGAATTTGAATCGATACCTTTAACCCTCCAAGCTCGCCGACGGACAGCGACAAGCCGTACTTTTCCCCGTATCGGTACTTCAGCCGGCGATGAACGTTGATCATACCGGTAGTTTCCTCCATAGGATCCGGCGAATCTAGCAGTCTATTCAGTTCCTGCGCTCGCGCCTCGTCCATAGCTTCGCCGTTGTCTTCGACCGAAATCATCAGCCCGTCGGGCTCCTCGTCGAACCGAACGGCCAGCCGGCCTTCGTCTTCTTTTTCTTCGAGCGCGTACTTATACGCATTCTCGATAATCGGCTGCAGAACGATCCGCGGTACTTGAATCGCCTGATAGTCGACCGGAAGTTCGTCAAAAACGGCTTTGATTTGGTGCGCGAAGCGGATAGACTGGATTTCTACATAGTTGAGCGCATGCTGCACTTCTTCCCGCAGACTGACTTCAGTCCGCGTGTTGCGGGTGACGAATTCGAAATAATCGCCCAAATATTTCGAGAAGCGGATAAGCACCTCGTCGCCCGTCTTTTTCGAGAGCCGGTACAGAATGAACAGGCTGTTGTAAAAGAAGTGCGGGTTGATTTGCGACTGAAGCTGTTTGATCTCGGCATGCTGTGCCCGGTATTTCTGCTCGTACACTTCGACGATCATTTCCCGCAGCCGTCTGACCATATTGTTGAATTGGGCGAACAGATAGTGAAATTCATCATGACGGTTGTAAACCGCCGAGATATTCATATCGCCGCGCTCCACGCGGCGAAATGCCCGGACGAGCTGATTCATCGGCTTGTGGATGACCCGGTAAAGAAAAAACGATACGAGCGCTATGACGATAACCGCCAGGCCGATGAGCACCCACAGCCATTCGCGAAACCGGTGAACGGAGCCGAACACTTCTTCTTCCGGTTCGTACGTGACCAATGTCGTGCCGAGAGCTTGAGATACCGCAAAAGAGACCATATACGATTGGCCGTTCCAGTTCATCTGCCGAATGCCGTTCGTCTCGCCTTCTTTCTCCACGATGTCCCGGATCATCGGCTCCAGCACGTCGATGTTCGGCTTGTTGGCGATCGTCCACTGCCGCTTGTTATCGACCAGCAGAGTACCTCCGTGAGGGTTGATCGCAAATTGGTCGAACATGCTCGTCAATTTGTCGATCGAAATTTCGACGCCAAGCACGAATTCCGGCGATGTATTATTGACCATAATCGGAAAGGACAGGCTGATGAACAGTCGGCCGTTCCAGTAGACGAAAGGCGCTTCGAACAAGTTGGTCGGCGTGTTCAGTACATGAAATTCGTCCTCGGGAATGTCGCCGAATAAGTTAATAGAGGAGATCGTACGTTCGAGAGAGGGGATGTGCACGCTTACATTTTTAACGAATTGGCTTGTGCTTTGTAGGATCTCAAGCTCTTTCTGCACTTTCAGAATCGTCTCGCGTTTTTCGTTCGCGCTGAGAATTTCGCTTTGGTTGCTCAGCAAGTCTAGCTCGTTATGGCTGGAGAACGCTTTCATCCAGTTGATGATTCTACCGAAGTCGTCCGCCATTAGCTCGTTGTAGAAGCGAATTTTGGATTGCATCGACAGCGTAATTTCCCTGTTCACATTGTTGGAGCCAAATTCGTTGATTTTCAGGCTCAGCACGAAAAACGGCACAACGACGAACAGAAACGCCAACACGAGCTTGGAGTAAGTATTAATTCGCGCCAACATCCATTCCATAAGCCCACGGCTCCTTCTTTTACAATTGTGCCTACAACATTATCACGGTTATGGGAAAGGCTCAATGCATGAAAATGCTCCCCTTTAACGTTTACTGTCGCTGCCGGCAAGGCATAATTTAGAAATACCTCATCTTCTTCAGTTCCGTCGAACAACGCGTCATACCTGTTTCTTTGTACCAAGGATTTAGTTCATAATCGTCAGATTTGTTGTCTCCCGCTCCAGAATCGGTCTGTCAACGCAATAGAGGCGCACCCTTTAGAATTCATCGGATTGCCCTGGGAGGGGTTCCGATGTCCATTCTAAGAGGTGCGCCTTTAGGCAAGCTTGAGTCCTGAACCATTCAAAGATCATCCGCCAACCGCAGCAAGGTCTCATGCAACGCATCAAATCGCTGTTCATCTTCCGCCGAGAACATCAGTAGATATCCTTCACTATTGTTCATGACCACAATCACTTCGCCCGCTTGGCCAAAAAACTGAACGCCCGTATACAAGTCCGAATCCGCTTGCTTGGATGGATACATCCTCTTAATTTCTTCAACAACCTGTTCATCGATTGGCCAGTATTCCTCATTGCTGAGCTCCATCGAAAACACGGCTTGCAAATGGGCCATCGCAAGCAAAAATTCCATCAAGGACTTGCTCGTCGGGTACCACTCTTCTTCTCCATAGTTCTCGTACACAGGGGGATTGGGCGAGGCCGCATCCTCCCGGCGTATGCCCCAAAGGCAAGCACCCTGATTCTCGGTATAAAAAATCAAATAATCGTTATGCACATATTTATGAAAATCCTTGGGCTGAATCAAAAAATCCTGGGAACCATTCAGTTGCGGATGAGCGCCCAATTCCAGATAATAATCCTTCAGCACTTCAGGTATACTTCCATATCGGTTGATCCACGGTTGCAGTTCCTTCTCTTCGAGACCGCAAGGTTCCGTGATATGAAATAGGCTGCGGATGGCTGTAAAATCGGTCATTGGCTCCACTCCTCCTTGAATAATATCTTATAGATGTACCCAAGCTTTGTTCACCAACTCGTCCAAATGATCAAGCGCATGAGCAGCACGGGCGACAGCGGCCTCATTTTGAGTAAGCTTTTCCGACACATGAAAATAAAACGAGATCTTACTATCAGGCTTAGCCAAGTGCTACCGCCGTCCCAAAAGCCGGGCATCGTCATTGTAACGCCTTCAAGACCGCTAAAGGTAGCGTTTACATCAAAGTTCGTATAGGAGTTCGTATAGCTTTTGGAGCTGGTCAGCGGAATCTCGACCATTTTCCAAGTTTGACCCGAATAGGTTTCGGCGTGCGCCCTGGAAGATTGCCCGGTTAGAACCGCCACCATCGACCACTTACCCCGAACGAAATTCCTCATCTGTTTCCCCCCTTCAAAATGGTTACTATCCGAATCATTTCTCGAAGAGGGATTGGTTGTTAGTTTAAAAACTACAAGCTACCGATCAGTTGTCGGTAGCCTGGTGTCTTTATACTATCGTCTCCCGATAGTTGGAAGCTGTAGCTCTTTTTTAATACCCTTCCACTCGAAGCGTGAAATTTTCACCTTGCCTTACAATTGGATCTCGTCCGCCTGCCGTTCATTCGGGTCCGTTCCATTCTCTTCTCCCCCCCCGCATGTCCAATGCCAGAGGCTCCGGCAACGGCCCGCCGCACGACTTCCGCACATGCAGACTTCCCTTGAAAACAACAAGCTGAGAATCGGGCGAAGCCGTCGTCTGCCCCGATTTGATTTGGTCAAGCAGCATTTCCGCCGCTTTCCGGCCCATGCGCCCGACAGGATGCTCGAACGTGGTTAACGGCGAAGGAAGAAAATCGGTGAAATTGACATCATCGATCAGCACCAGCGCAATATCCTCGGGAAACCGAATCCCATTCTCCATCATATAGCTCAGGACTTCCATCAGAATCAAGTCGTTGCCCGCGAGCAATGCAGTCGGACGATTCTCCAGGGTCAGCATCCGCGCCAGCTCCGGTATCGCTTCGTCGATACGCGTGCTCTTGATGTACTCCGGGCGAATCGGAATGCCGTGATCGCGCAGCGCGGCCTCGTAGCCCTCGATACGCTCTGCGCGCGAGCTGATATGGCGAGGCGGCGTCATGATGGCAATCCTTTCATGACCGTGGGCAATCAGATGCGACGTACAGATATAGGAGGAACCGATGTTATCCATGACGACGGTAGGGAGAGGAAGTCCTTTCATTTTGCGATCGAGAAAAACAACCGGATAATGATCGTCTACGAACCGCTGATACAGCTCCATGTTATTGCATGTCGGAACGATGATCAGGCCGTCGACCTGCTTGGCGATGAGCATCTCCACGTACTTCTTTTCCTTGGACGGATCCTCGTCCGTATTGCAAATAATTACGTGATAGTCATGGTTGTGGCAGTAATCCTCGATAGCGCGGGTCACTTCCGTCGAGAAACGATGGAGAAGATTGGCCACGATCACGCCGATCGTTGCCGTTGTTTTTTGCTTGAGACTTCTGGCCAGAATATTGGGCTGATAGCCCAGCTCGTCAATCGCAGCTTCAATTCTGGCCTTGGTCTCGGCAGACATATACTCGTAGCGATGATTCAAGTACTGCGACACGGTGCTTTTGGAGACGTTCGAAGACTTGGCCACATCAGACAAAGTCGCTCTTTTCCCTTTTGCCATGACTTCCCCACCTAAACCGATATTTCATGCTTGCATCAAAAATGTCGAACTAACCGTTCCTTCGGACATCCTGGCCTTTATGAAAGCCCGGGCCGCCCGCCGCCATATAGCCGCCGCTGCGCCCTTCCTCGTCAGCCGTTATCCAGAACGCATATAAGGATGCCCGCTCCAGATAGAAACGCAGCTTTATTGTACGATTCGCCACCGCTTCCAGATTTCCTTCAATCCAGCGGATCTGTACGCAGGTGCTGTCCACTCCGATCGGCTCGCATTGATCCTTGGAGAAGCCGGGAATAACCTCTCCCGCTTCGTCCAGCACCTCGGCGTAAAGCGTTCCTTGCGCGGCATCCGCATTGACGAACAGACGATCGCCCGAGAAAATCAGCTTCTTCGTCGTCACGCTTCCGCCTTGACCGTCATCCGTCAAGGAGGAGAAGCCGTCTCTCCGCAGCTTCGCAAGGCCCAGAGAGCCTCCCGCATATTCATGGACGCCCAGCTTGGGGGAAACTCCGGAGAACATGGAAACATACATATACAGCTCGTCCCCCACGACCAGACATACCCCGTTGGGGGAATGCGCATAGCCATTGTCCCAGCGTCCCGCCGCCTTGGAGGAGGCGATAAAAGGCTCATAGGTCGGACGCTCCCAGTGAAACCCGTCGCGGCTGAAAGCAAGCTTGAGATCCGTGATCTTCGGGCTTCCGGTTCGTTCGCAGACCGTGTTCGGCGGGCCGAGGAAGACGGTGTACACGCCAAGCATAAGGCTCTCATACGGCGTAGCGTCCAAATTGTACAGCTGCGTATAATAGCCAAGCTCGGGATCGGGTCTGTCGTAGATATCCGTCCGGGCCCAGTAACGAATATCCTCGGCCTTCCACTGCGTCCCGTGGAAGAAATCGTCCGTCTCGTAATATCCTCGGGTTCGAACGCGGCTGTCCAAGGCCGAGAACGTTCTTAAGCTGAACACCCACTTCCGCGTAAACGGATTGTAGAAGAAGGTCGAATTATCCCCGGCCATTCCCGTCTCGCCGGCCTCCGCCCAATCGATGCCATTAGCCGACTTGTACAGCTTGATCATCTCCTTCGGGGGGATGGAGCCGGGGACATCATGGAAGTGCTTGGGCATGGTCAGATACGTTACTGGGTCCTCGCCGAACTTGCGGAAGAAGACCATCATTTTGTACCTCTCGTCCGGCTCGGCAGCGTGATAATCAATCCACACCGCCGCTCCGTCGCGCAGCGCGCCTGGCTCCTTCGGAATGACCCGATCGTTCGCGCGAGTCGCATCGATCTCCGTCAGTCTTGTCCAATGAATCCCGTCATCGCTTTCCGCATACGCCACGCCGTCAAACCAGCCTGCCTGATACCACATCTTGAACTTGCCGTCCTCGTCATCATAGAAGATGCCGTCATTGAACGGACAGGCGCAGGGAATATTCCCGCCATCCATTTCCAACGGGGTTTGCGGAACGAAGACCGGCTGCTCCGCAAGCGTCGGCTGATGGAAGACCCGGTTCAAATCAGTCGTCTCAATAAGAAAATCGTCTACGAACAGCTGCCTGCCCAGGGCGATATTCACGACATCCGGCCATTGCTTTCGGTGCTCCTTGGAAGGGGGCTGATCCAGTGTCGTCTCGGCGATGCGCGGCGGCCATTGCGGAGGCAGCTCCACATGATTGTATAGCTTCATTCTGCGTCACGCTCCTTCTATTGCAAGTTCGTATGCCGTCTGGCCATCAGCTCCTGCGGGTCCAAGGCCGACGCCCGCACGATATGAATCATTACCGCATCAAGCAGCAGATGCAGGCTTTGGTCGAACTGATTGCCGAGCGGCTGAATGGTCTCCGGTTCGTCTGCCAGACGCCGTTTCGTCGCCGCGGGCAGGCGCAGCACAAAGTCGCTGCTTTCGGCCAGCTGCGAGGCCTCATTCGTGGTGATCAGCACAACGTCAGCCCCTGCCCGCTTGGCCTGGCCGACATACAGCTGTATGCTGCCCGTCGTGCCCGAGCCCGAGATCGCAAGCAGCATATCTCCCTGTTCGACATTGGGGGTAATCGTCTCGCCAACGACAAAAGCCGGATAATCGGCATGCATTAGCCGCATGGCGAACGCCTTGCCCATTAAGCCCGATCGGCCTTCTCCCGCTATGAAGATCCGCTTGGCATGGCGAATTCTCTCCGCGAAGGCCAGACACTTCTCTTCGTCGACGTTACGCAATACGCCCGTAATTTCCTCCAGAATGCCCGTAAACAATGCTTTCATCCTGTCATTTCCCCCCGTATCCGTTGCGCGGCCGCTCTTCGATCCGTTGCGCCCGTGATGGCGCCGCCCACAATCAGCACATCGGGCCGATAGGGAAGAAGCCGCGCTATCGTGTGCTCGTTGACGCCTCCCGCATAGGAGAAGCGGGCATCGGGCAGCGCACGAAGATGCTCCATAAAAGGAACATCCGCAGCAGCCTGCCCGGATTGCTCCTGCATGTCCTTGCCGCGGTGCACCGAGAACAGCCTTGCCCCAAGCTCATAGAGACGGTCGATTCGTTGGACGTCGACCACTCCCAATAAATCAATCATAACTTGCTTGCCTTGCTGCCCGGCTATGCGCAACGCCTCTGTGATGGTCCTGTCGTCCGCGAAGGCCATGACCGTCGTCACATCCGCTCCTGCCAAAAAAGCCTGGCTGGATTCGCTTTTCCCGGCGTCGCAGGTTTTCATATCGGCCACAAGAACCGCATCGGGCCAATCCTTCTTTATCCTCGTTACAATAGCCATGCCGTATTGCTTGATGACGCCCGTTCCAACTTCAATCCACTCTGCCAGATCGCCAATCTCGTTCAATACCAGCAGACATTCTTCCTCCGTCAATCGATCCAACGCCACCTGCAGCTTCACGGAGCATCACCGCCTATCGTTCCAATATTTCGCTTGCTTCCACTTCCTCATAATAAGGAAGGCCTTCGTTGTCTCCGGACACGCTCACAACCATGGACCCGACTTTATTGGCGAATGCGGCTATTCGCTCTAACGGCCAATCCCTCAAGTGGCCCAGCAGAAATCCGGCATTAAAGCCATCCCCGGCCCCGACCGTATCCACAACTTGAGGAACTTGCACAGCCGGCATGCGGATGACCTCCTGCCGTGAAGCTACCGTGCATCCTCTTTCTCCCTGCTTGATCGCGATGCGGGAAATGCCGTACTTCCTGAATTCAACCAGCATTTCGTCGAGATCGCCGGTTCCCAGCAGCAGGGCCGCTTCTTCTTCTCCGGTCAGCAGGATGTCGACATCGGGCAGCAGAGCAGTGAGCGCCGCCCTGGCCTCCTCCTTCGACCATAGCCTCAAGCGAATGTTCGGATCGAAGGACACCAGAACATCATGCTCTTTGGCTAAGTGAATAGCTCTCCTGATGACGGACATATCGTCCTTGCGAATCGCGGAGAACACCCCCGTAATATGCAATACCCGAGAGCGTTTAATATATTCGGCGTGAATGTCCGACTCCGACATCGTTAACGTCGGCGAATCGGCTCTATAATAGAAGGTCCGACCGCTTCCGTCTTCACGAATTTCCTTGAAATTGACGGATGTGGCGTAGGACTCCAGCAATTCAACCTGGGTGACATCAATGCCTTCTCCCCGGGCATAATGGTAGACGTATTTGCCAAACTCATCATTGCCAAGACGGCTGATCCAGCCGGTTCTGAGCCCCAATCTGGCGCAGCCGATCGCCAGATTCAGCTCCGCCCCTCCCACCTTGCGCTCGAATTCGTTGACATGACGCAACGGTCCCTTGCTGCGGGGATTCATGGTTACCATTCCGTCACCTATCGTAATGACATCCAAATCCTTCTTCAAGGCAATCTCTCTTTTCTGTAGGTATAGTCACCGTTGCTATTTAACCGCTCCTTGCGTTACTCCCTGGATAATGAACCGCTGTACGAATAGATAAATGATAAGCACCGGCATTATGGTCAGCAGGATGCCGGGCAGGAACTTGGAATAATCCGTGGAGTAGATATCTTTGAACACCTGAATGGCAAGCGGCAGGGTCAGATAGGCCTTGCCCGCATTCTGCAGCACGATCAACGGCAGCAGGAAGTCGTTCCAGATCCATAGGACATGCAGAATGCCAATGGTCACCGACGTTGGCAGCACGATCGGAAGGACGATTTTGAAGAAGGTCTGCCTGCCGTTGCAGCCATCGATAAGCGAAGCTTGCTCCAGCTCCAGCGGAACGCTTTTGATAAAGCCATGATAAATAAACACGGCCAGCGGCGTGCCGAACCCGATATACATAAAGATCAGCGTTGGATGCGGCGCTCCGCTAATCCAGCCCAGCATCTTCCCGTACACGCTGACGAGCGGGATCATGATCGCCTGAAAGGGAATGATCATGGACGACACCATCAACAAAAACATGCCGTTGTTGAACCTGGTGCGGTTGCGCACAAAATAATGGGCCGTCATAGACGAGAACAGTAAAATGATGAGCACGCTGGTCAACGTAATGAACACTGTATTTAATAAACTGCCGAAGTAATTCATCTGATCAATGGCCAGTTTGAAATTTTCGAAATGGAATGTCGTCGGGAAGCTCATGGGCGATTCGATAATCTCCGCATTGGACTTGAACGCATTCAACAGCAGCAGCGCAAAAGGAAACACAAACAGAAGAAAGGCCAGCAGTACGATCACATATACCGGGAGCTTCCGAATCCATAACGTGATAGGCACTAGTGTTCGACCTCCATTTTCTTGCTGAAATACACCTGCGTAATCGTAATGATCGCGACGATCAGGAACAGGACGAACGCCTCTGCCTGGCCCAGCCCGTAGTTATAGCTGCGGAACGCCTTGTCAAACACATGCATCGAGGTCATGACCGTGCTTCCGTAAGGTCCGCCTTCGGTTAACGCAAAGTTGAGATCGTAGACCATAAAGCTGCGCTGCAGCGACAAGAAGATCGTCACGATAAAGGAAGGTACCATCAGCGGCAGAATCATGCGCAGCAATTGCTTCCACTTTCCAGCCCCATCGATGGTCGCCGCTTCCATAATATCTTTAGGCACATTCATTAATCCGGCAATGAAGATGACCATCATGTAACCCGCATAGTGCCATACCGTAACCACAACAAGAGCCCAGAAAGCCATTTTTTCATTGCCTAGCCAGGATTTGCTGAACAGCTCCCAGCCGAATTGATCCCCAATCTTCACGAAGAAATTGTGAAAAATAAACTGCCATAAGAAACCGAGCACCAGCCCGCCGATCAAGCTCGGAGCAAAAAAGGAGGCCCGAAGGAAATTTTGCCGCTTCATCCATGTGACCAACAAATAGGAGAGCATAAATCCGATTCCATTAATAAGGAGAACCGATACCACTACATATCTAAGGGTTAGCGCCATGGACTTCCAGAAGGCCTCGTCGCGAAATACATCCAGGTAATTAGCCATACCGACGAAGGGCATCTCCGACGCAATGCCGTCCCACTTGAAGAACGTGAGATAAATCCCGTATACAAAAGGAACAATCATGACAGCCGCAAATATACTAATCGCCGGGCCGGTATAAAAGAGTTGCCTCCCCGTATTTCTGATCAAATTCTTCTTCGCATTCAACACGATCACTCCAGTTCTTCCTCATCAAGTAAAAACGGCTTCGCCGGCCTTTAGTAAGGCGACAGACGTTTTGTATCGCGCTATCAGATGAGTATAAAGGAGGTCTGCATCTTATACTTTCTGATAGTTAATAAAGAATGTGGCGGAGGTGACTCCGCCTCCGCCACATTCTTTGGTCCGGCGTTACTCCTTGCCCTTCCAGAACGCCTCGATTTCTTTAGCCAGGCCTGCGCGATCCGTGCTGTTCGCCAGATACTTTTGCATCGAAGCCCCAATAACCTTCGAGTGATCGCCCGGCACATAGTTGGCTCCGAACGATACTGTCAAGCCGCTGTCCATATAAGACTTGATCGACTTCCCAAGCGAGTCGGACGGCTCAAGCGGGTTATTCGAAGTGGCAGGGATAATCCCCATCTTGTTCACCAGGAAATCCTGTCCGGTCTCATTGTAGACAAACCACTCCAGGAATTGCTTGGCAGCCGCTTGCTGCTCCGGCGTGCTCTCGCTCTTGTCGATGAAGATTTGCTTGGTTGCGCCTACGGCGATAGCTCCTGCGGATTTAGCATTGATTGCATTATCGATGGGAACAGGCAGGAACGCATATTCCCCATCGGGATTGACTTCGAGAAGCTGGCTGATCATCCAGTTTCCGTTGAATGTGAACGCCGAGGTGCCGTTCGCTACAGCGGCAGCGATATTTTCAGCCGTGACCGAGAGCGGATCCTTTTTGCCGGAGTTATAAGCCTTCATCAGATCGAAGGTATCCATCAAACCGTTGAAGCTTGCGTTGTCTGCGAGATTCGCTTCCCCTGCCTTCAGAGAGGCGAGGAATGCGGCTACGTCTCCGCCCTCTTGCGCGGCATAGGATAACGGAAGGAAGTGGTTCCCTAACGACCATGGCATGCCGCCGACCAGAATAGGCGAGATTCCCGACTTTTCGATCGTTTGGAACAGCGACTCCAGATCGGCTAAGGTTTTGACCGATGCCGGATCGAAAGCTCCTCCGAACGCTTTCTCTACGACGGCTTTATTGTAAACGAGACCGTATCCTTCCACCGCGAACGGGAATGCAAGGGTAGCGCCGTCAAGCTCGTTAGGCGCGGCCAAATCCTTCACCCATTTTTCGCCCGATAGATCCAACGCCTTGTCCTTGAATTTTGCGATGTCTCCGGCATCCAGCATATTCAGAGTAGCTGGCGTTCCGGACGAATACAGGACGGAAGCTCTCTCGAACGGAGACTGTCCGCTTGGCACGGTCAGAATATTCACCTTGATATTAGAGTTTTCATTCATGAAGGCCTGTGCGGCATTCTCAAGAGCTTCGTGAATCTGGCCTTTGGAATTGAGCATAACGATTTCGACGGCTTTGCCGGCGTTTTCTGTATTGTTGCCATTGCTGGCCGGTTGACCGCTTTCCTTGTTATTGCCGTTCCCGCAAGCCGTAACCACGGCAACGACCAAAGCCACAATTAGCAATTTCCATGATTTCATGTTGATTATGCCTCCCTTAAGTAGATAAAGCAGCAAGCGTTTACAATCAATTCCTAGTCTGTCCCCCTTGTTTTTCGCTTATGAAGAAACGCTTTAATTCTGTAAAACCAGTTTCATAAACCGATTTACTAAATCGGTTTATCCATATCATAGTGGATGTCTTCGCTTTTGACAAGCCTATTTTTGCTTCTATATCGAACGCACCGGGAAGCCCTTGCGAGACCGCGCCGGGCCCGCATTTAACGCGAGCGCGGCGGCATGCGCTCCGCTGGCTGCTACGTTATGGCCGTGCTCCAGCATCTGAACCATAAAATGAAACATGAGCGGCCCTCCCCGTAATTTGACTCACGGGTAGTATGCCGCTCATAATAGATGCCCCTGCTTATTTTTCGGTCGGACCGCTCCAAGACATCATACCGCCTCGAAGATGTACCGTACCGGTATAACCGTTACGTCCCAGCAGCTTTGCGGCTTGCTTGCTCCGCATCCCGCTTTGACAGTATAGAAATACCGTACTCTCCTTAGGGATGTCCCCCAAGCGCTGCTGCAACTGGCTCAAAGGGACATTCTCAGCTCCCTTGATGTGGCCGCGCTTATATTCATGGATCTCCCGAACATCAATCACTCTGTTCCCCTTGGACTCGCTTTGAAACTGCTCCGGAGTTAAGGTACGCAACCCTTTTACCGGAGTGAACTTTCTGTAAAACAGCCATAGAACAATTAACGATAGTAGAATATATAGTGCGGAATCCACGTTCTTTCACCTACCTGCTTTTCATTAACAATTGTACGGCTTCCTGGACAACCTTGTTGGTGTCTCCGCCCTGCTCCTGCTCGTCAAGTATACATTGTTCCAAATTCACTGCGACCACAAGCGCAATCGTTTTGTCAACGGCACTGCGTATTGCGGAAAGCTGGCTTACGACGTCTTTGCAGTTCTTCTGCTCCTCCATCATCTTCAGAACGCCTCGAACTTGTCCCTCTGCACGACGTAAGCGTCGCTTCATATCGTCATCGTACTTCACGTTACATCCCCCCGGTACCTGTATAGGTATATTATTACCACATCGGGGAGACAGTTATCAAATGAATAAGTTCACTTTCGCTTCTGCCGCATCCCCTAAATAAGCCGCAACGCCGGCATACTCAATCTCGTCGAGCAACTCTTCCTTCTGAAGTCCTAACAAGTCCATCGTCATCGTGCATGCTACCAACTTAACGCCTTGCTCCTGCGCGAGCTCGATCAACTGCGGTAGAGTTAACGCGTTATGTTTTTTCATTACTTGCTTGATCATCTTCGGACCCATCCCGGCAAAATTCATCTTAGACAGCCCCAGCTTATCTGCGCCTCGGGGCATTATCCTACCGAACATCTTCTCAAGGAAGCCTTTCTTCACGGGTACCTGCTGGTCCTTCCGGAGCGTGTTCAATCCCCAGAACGTAAAGAAGATCGTCACCTCGTGGTCGTAAGCCGCCGCACCATTCGCGATGATGAATGCCGCTATGGCTTTGTCCAATTCTCCGCTGAATAAAACGATTGTCGATTTTTCCTTCTCAGCCACTCCCATATCCTCCTTACCTCTTCTTCACGACGAACTTGAAAACTCCGTTTTCTTCATTGGCTTCCAATAATTCATGGTTCGACTGGTTCACCCAGACTTTGAAGTCGTTCATGGCCCCTTTATCCGTCGTATAAAGCTCCATCGTTTGCCCACTTAGGATCGAATCGATCCCCTTCTTTGCTTTGACGATCGGCATCGGGCACGCCAACCCTTTTGCGTCGATCACGATATCTGCCATCTTATTTATCCTCCCTTATAGGTCATGTTCGACCGTCATCTTCCTGTTGGTTGTTCGTCGCGCTCCACGGGTCCCTCCCACACGGACATGCCCGGTACTACATTCGTTACTTTAGAGTACCCCCGTGCGGAAAGCAGTTGGCAGGCAACATCGCTCCGGGTGCCCGTTCTGCAAACCACCAAATACTCCTCATCTTTCGAAAGCAAATCGAGCTTTCCCTCCAGTTCGCCCATAGGAATCGACATTGCTCCTGGAATACGGTTAAAGCTATACTCTGCCGGTTCCCGGACGTCCAGTACTTTAAAATTCCCGCCGACCGCCAGTTTCCGGTTCAGTTCTTCGTTGCTGATGATGTTCGGATGTCTCGTTTCGAGTTTTATCTCATTTTCCGCGGACTTCCGCAGGAAGTGGTGGAAGATGCCGCCCTCTTCCTTCAACCCGATATATTGGTGACCTATCCGGTTCGCCCAGCTTTGCAAATCGGCCACCGACCCTTTATCCGTCGCTCGTACTTCTAGCACTTCGCCGGCATTCATTTCATCGATGGCCTTCTTCGTCCTCACAACCGGCATCGGACAAGCCAAGCCTTCGCAGTCTAACGTTCGATTCGTCTGAATCATCGACGTCATCTCTCGTCCCCCCTCTCCTGCGTTTTAGACCCCATAGGCGACTTCGCCCCCCCATTGGGACATGCCCCCGGGCATATTCGTAACATCGTAACCCAGTTCTTCCAGCAGTTCGCAAGCCAATCCGCTGCGATTTCCGCTGCGACATACAACGACGTAAGGCTGCGAACGATCCAGCTCGCCCTGTCGCTCCCCGATCGAACCGAGTGGGAGATGCTTCGCGTTCGGGATGTGACCCGATTCCCATTCTTCCGGCTCGCGCACATCGATTATGTTTAGCTTTTCTCCCTTTGCAAACCGATCTTTCACTTCCTGCGGCAGCATGTTTTTCGTGTATTTTCCCGCCATTTCGCATACACTCCCTTAGTTAGGTTAAAATATCGAACCAAATTTTTATCACGGTTGCCGTTATCAGGGCGGCGAGGATCCATTGGAGCACCTTTACGTTCATCTTCTTTCCGGCTTTCGCGCCAATCGGAGAAGCGATAATGCTGGCGATGACCATGACGGCCGCAGGGAGCCAAAGCATATGCCCTCCCATGACTTTGCCGGCCGTCGTCCCGATGGAGGAGATAAACGTAATCGCCAATGAAGACGCAATCGCAACCCGAGTCGGGATTTGGAGCAAAACAAGCATAATCGGGACGGTGATGAAGGCGCCTGCCGCACCCACGATCCCGGACAAGATACCGACCGCCGCGGCAGAGACGGAGGCCAGCCCTCGATTGAACGAAAGCCTAGCGTAATCTCCGTTCTCGACACCTTTCTTCGGCAAAAACATCATCACTGCAGCGACCAAAGCCATGACCGCGTAGGTTATATTTATGGCACTATCCGGAAGGAACTTCGAACCGTACCCGCCCACGACCGCAACCGCCGCAATTAAGCCGATCTCCGTCTGTCGGACGGCCACGAGCGCATTTTTCTACCTTTGCCGGAAGGCGCTCTACTTAATGGCCTTCGATGAAGAGACGGCGCAGGTGAGAGGCATTCCGGTCCGTCTCGTATCGCTCCTGTTCAGTACGATGACCGGAATGATCGTCGCCGCGGCGATGCCGATCGTTGGCGTGCTGCTCGTATCGTCGCTGATTGTGCTTCCCGCCGCTCTGGCGATTCGAGTTGCGCCGAGCTTTAACGCGGCAGTTGGGCTGGCGATGCTGGTCGGCGTAGGCGGAGTATTCACGGGGTTATCCGCTTCTTACGAGCTGAGCACGCCCCCGGGAGGAACGATAGCGTTGACGCTGCTTGTTATTCTGGGCGCCGGAATTGCGCTAAAGAAGGCTGCGATTAAAATATCAGTTTTACGAGGAAAATCAAGGAGGATTTCACGGAATGAAAAGTTGGTATAAAGGTATGGCTGGAATCGCGATCGCTGCACTGTTGGTCGCGGGATGTGGACAATCGAAGGAAAATAACTCGGCGAGCGGGAGCCAAGCGGGCGGAACGACGGCCAGTGAAGCGACGGCAAACAGCGGTTCGTCGAACCCAAATAAATTGCAAATCGTCGCTTCTTTCTATCCGATGGCCGAGTTTGCCAGACAAGTGGCCGGGGAGTATGCGGATGTCGTTAGCTTGATCCCGTCCGGAACCGAGCCGCACGATTGGGAGCCGACTCCTAAGGATGCGGCGTCGATTCAAGAGGCGGACGTCTTCGTCTACAACGGTATCGTGGAGGGCTGGGCGGAGAAGACGCTCGAGAGCGTCAAGAACGACAAGCGAATCGACGTGAAGGCGATCGAAGGAATCGATTTGATCGAAGGATCGCACGATCATGGGCACGAGCATGGTCACGAAGAGGATGAACACGACCATGAGCACGGGGATGAAGTCGCTCACGAGGACGAGCATGCTCATGAGGATGAACACACACACGAAGGCGAGGCTGTCCAGGCCGAGGAACACGAGCACGAAGATGAGCACGCACACGAAGGCGAGTCGGAAACTGCCGAGCACGAGGAACATGAGCACAGCCATGAATTGGACCCTCACGTATGGCTGGATCCGACTCTTGCCCAGCAGCAGGTGCGCAACATCCAGGCGGCGCTGGAGCAGGCCGACCCTGAGCATAAGGACAAATACCGGGAGAACGCGGAGGCTTACATAGCCAAGCTTCAAGAGCTCGACCGGAAATTCAAGGATGAGCTGAGCGGCGCGACAAGGAAGGAGTTTGTAACGCAGCACGCGGCATTCGGGTATTTGGCGAAGGCGTACGGGCTGACGCAGATTCCGATCTCGGGACTGTCGCCGGAGCAGGAGCCTTCTCCCGAGCAGATGGCGAAGGTGGTGGAGCTGGCGAAAGAGCATGGGGTGAAGACGATTTTCTTCGAGACGTTAGTCGATCCGAAGGTCGCTCAAGCGATTGCGGACGAGATCGGCGCAGCGACGGATGTGCTGAATCCGCTCGAAGGCTTGACCGAGGAGGATATTGCAGCCGGACTGGACTATCTCGGGATTATGTCCAACAACCTTACTGCGCTGGCCAAGTCGTTGAAGAATTAAAATATTGTACGGAATCCAATTGAACGGACAAGGAGATGCGACAATGAGCAAAGACAAATTGCCGGTAACAGTGCTGAGTGGGTATTTAGGTGCGGGGAAAACGACGATTCTGAATCATGTGCTGAACAATCGGGATGGCTTAAGGGTTGCCGTCATCGTGAACGATCTGGGGGAAGTGAACATCGACGCCGACCTGATCAAGGATGGAGGCGGATTGTCGAGTACGGAGGAGAAGCTGGTGGAAATGTCCAACGGCTGCATCTGCTGTACGCTGCGCGAGGATTTGCTGCAAGAGGTGGAGCGGCTGGCGAAAGAAGATCGTTTCGACTACATTCTGATCGAATCGACGGGAATCGGCGAGCCGGTCCCTGTCGCTCAGACCTTCTCGTATATCGACGAGGAGCTTGGCATCGACTTGACGAAGTTTTGCCGGCTCGATTGCATGGTAACGGTGGTGGACGCTTATCGGTTCTGGAAGGATTTTGGCTCAGGGGATTCGTTGATGGATCGCAAGCAGGAGGTCGGGGAAAACGATACGCGCGAGGTTGTCGACCTGCTCATCGACCAGATCGAGTTCTGCGACGTGCTGATCTTGAACAAATGCGACAGAGTGGAGGCGCAGGAGCTTGACGAGCTGGAAAAGGTGCTCAAAGCTTTGCAGCCGCGAGCCAAGCTGATTCGGTCCGAGTATGGGCGGATTGAGCCGTCGGCTATTTTGAATACAGGGCTGTTCGATTTTGAGACGGCCAGCCGGTCGGCGGGATGGATTCAGGAAATGGAGAAGGATCACCATGTCCCGGAAACGGAGGAGTACGGCATCGCTTCATTCGTGTACGAGAGAGCGCGTCCCTTCCATCCGGAGCGTCTCATGGCCTGGATGAGCGATTGGCCGTCCGAGGTCGTCCGCGCCAAGGGAATCGTCTGGTTGGCTACGCGCAGTCAAATGGCGCAAAGCTTCAGCCAAGCCGGGCCTTCGATTCAATTCGGTCCAGCGGGCTACTGGGTGGCGGCATTACCGGACGCTGAGCGGGACGCGATTCTACGAGACGAGCCTAAGGTGACCGAGCACTGGCATCCGTTGTACGGGGATCGGATCAATAAGCTCGTGTTTATCGGCATTGAGATGAACCGGGTACAGCTTACGGCCGAGTTGGACGAATGCCTGCTGACGGATGAGGAGCTGGCGATGAATTGGTCGACTTTCCGGGACGGTTTTCCGAATGGGTCGGCGGAACAGATGGAGGAGCAGTTCCAGGCGTAAGGGAATGCCAAACGGAAGAGGATGTCCTTATCCAGGGGCATCCTCTTCCGTTATGTAGGCTTCTCTCCCTGGGGTAACTCATCCCGTATAAGCTTTAATCTTCTTCAGTTGTCCGATCGTCGTCTCCGGATCCATTCCTACTTTGGCAGCATTGATTCTGAAGCCTTTGGCATCGGAGCGGGAATTGACTCCCTTCTTGACCGTGAAGGAAATTTGGATGTCAAGCGACTTCAATGCATCCATTACCAAGTCGTTATGAGCGCCATAAGGGAAACAGAGGATGCTGTCGGTGTTGCCGAGTTCTTCCTTCAAGCGTTCCTCCGCTTTTTTCAGATCGTCGATAATCCGTCGCCTGGCCTCCTCCTTCGTCTCCTGACGTTTTTTATCGATCAGATACTTTCGTGCCGTTAGTGCGGGCTTCGATTTGCCTCTTTCGTCTATGTCGATATACACATGCGAATCATAAGTATGAGAGTAGAAGGTCATGCCGTTCTTCTGCATCTCGCGCATTTGATCCCAGGTCATCTTGGGCGCTCCGATCCTCTCGTCGATAAACCTGATGATAGGGAAGGCGGTCGCCGGATAACCGTATTCCTTCAGTACCGGATACGCCAGCTTGTAGAAGCTTTCATATCCGTCGTCAAAGGTAATCAGTACCGCATTGTCAGGCACTTTTCCCCCATTAAGAATGAAGTCCGAATACTCCTTCATGCCGATGACCCGGAAGCCGTTCGTCTTCAATAGCTCCATCTGTTTCTTAAAAACGTCCGCCGATAACGCCTTTTTCGTCGTCTTGCCTTCGGTGAGATCGTGATACATCAATACGGCGACCCGATCCTTATAGTAAACCTTCCCTTTTTCCGCTACCGTCTCCGTCTTTTTTTCCGTTACCGCTTCAGTTTTTGGCTTAGCCGACGTTCCTACTGCCTGTGTGGGTACTTCCTTGTTGCAGGCAACGAGGATGATAGAAACCAGTATTACCAATGAAACTACGGATGCCCAAGATCTTTTGCGTAAAAACATATTACGAATCTCCTCCTTACTATATGAGGAGGATTATATAGATGACATCTTAATGGATTGGCGTACGACTGCTTAAAAAATGGTGGACAGGTTATTAAAGGAATCTTACAGGTTCTTAAATAAATCTTAATTGAGGAAATCCTTGAAGTCGGGAACAGAGGGAGGGGGGGGAAGGGAAAGACGCTTAAGGGCCCCCGAATCGTCGGAGGCCCTTGAGCAACGCAACAACTTATTGAGCGGTTTTAGGCATTGGAATAAACACCAGGTTAATCGGAAGATTGCTGCCGGATGCCACGACCAGCGTCAGCTCGACCGTCTCTTCCTTATCGCCGGTACGATACAGGATGCCCAGTTCGTCCGGGTTCTTCAAAATGCTCTTCTCAACCGCTTGCACCACCCGGTCATTGACGAGCAGCGCCCCCGCATAGTGACCGCCCCGCGCATTGAGCCCGATCAGCGTATGAGGCGCCACCTTTACCCGTACATTGTAGCGCACGCCGGTATTGCCTTTATTCGTTTCGGGGATGCCCAGCACCTTATCCTCACCCTGAAGGAAGCTGTCGTCGAGGTCGCCGATCGAAATCCGCTGCTCCTTGTAGCCGAGCGCCTCGTTAATAATCAGCGAACGATCGGCGTCCTGAAACGTTCCCCGGACATGGCGACCGTCGCGGTCAAGCTGCTTCAGCTCAGGGAGAATCTCGAAGATGTTTTGCCCCGGATGCGCCTCCGCATCCACCGCGGCAACGGTGAATTGAAGCTCGTCGCTGGTCTGGATTTCCGTGTAGGAGGTCATAATCAGGTTCGGCTTTAGCGGCGTATCGCTGACATCGGGCAATACGATGACGGATTCGCCGGGCTGCAATACGACTTTAGCGCGCGGTTTGCCGTGAGCCGTATCTTCAAGGAAGCGGGCGACGGCGTTTTTGCCGCTTGTGGAGACGTAGTCGGCCGGCCCGGCCTTGCCGAATGCTTCGATGTTATAGGTAACCGGATAGCTCTGGCGATTGGTGGCGATCAGGTAGATCGTCAACGTTTTGCCCGAGCGGTTGCCGTTATGGATATTGATTCGGAACTTGCCCGAGATGCTGTCCTGGTAAGCGATTCCTTCCTCAAGGAAATATTCCGGGCTATTGCTGCGAATTAACTGCATCGGCTTGGATTCGATCGTATACGGCACTTTCGCCATATGGAGAACGGAAGGGCCGGCAATTGAAATTTTGTCGCCCGGGGATGTGAACAGACGATTGAATTCCTCCTCGGTATACATGGATTCCTCCGTAATCCGGATCTCCTGCGTAAAGGAGTTGCTCAAGCCGTAACTGTTGGTTACCTTCAAAGTCACCTCCACAACGCCGGGACGGAAAAAGGCGCGGTTCATTCCCTCCCATTCCGTCTTGACGATTTTGCCGTGCTCATCGTAGCTTTCATCGGAATATTCGATCGGCTCTCCCATTTTGTAGACGGTTTTGTTCGTGGAAAATTTCGCGACCGGAGGCACATCTTTTACTTCTCCTTCCCAGGAAAGAGAGTACGAGTCTCCATTCGCTTCAAAACGGCTTCCGGTAATTTCCGACCAGGTACGAATCGGCACCATGATGTTGCCTTTCAGCTCGAACAGCTTGCCGGCCGCAAACCGCTCTTCTCCATTCCAGGTATAACGGTCGGTGCCCACTGTAAAACGGATCTCCTTGCCCGCCTTCGAGATGACCGTCTGCCGGGTTGCTGCGTCGTAAGAGATCGTGTAGTCATACAGTTTGGCAAAGGTTCTCAGTGGGATAAAGTTCGAGCCTTGTTTGTAGGTAACCGGCCGAACGGCCGTCGCGAGCTGACCGTTGAATTGGATGCTTGCGCTACCGGACTTCAACAGGACGGTGTTCCGTTCCGCAACGACATCTTGCCCATACACGGATGCGGCGGAAAAAGGGATCGACAGCAGCATGGAACCGAGAGTGATCTTCGTCAATTGCTTTTTGATTTGCATTTTCATTGTAATAAGTTCTCCTTAGCTTGTCCGATTCTAGAATATCGCCTGCCCGCCGTATAGGAATATTCCGATAGCCTATTCCATCGAAATGGGAAGGTATGTATAAGTGACGCACGCGAGCGGTAAATGTTGCGGTATTGACGGAGGGGGGGATTTTGTGACCGTACAGAAAAAAGAAGCCGTTCCCGATTTGAAGGAAGGCTTCTGTAAGCTTGGACTCAGATCGAATCGCGCCCCATCTCAGCGAAAGACTCCTCCGCCGCAGACAAGGTCGCGTCAATGTCGGCATCGGTGTGGGCCGTCGTAAGGAACCAGGCCTCGTATTTGGACGGGGCGAGGTAGACGCCGCGCTCCAGCATGAGGCGGAAGAAGCGGCCGAACAGCTCGCCGTCGGAGAGCTGCGCGTCTTCGTAGTTGGCGACCGGTCCGGCGCAGAAGTGAGTGGAGAACGCGCCGGCGATCCGGTTGATCGTCAGCGGCACGCCATGCCGGTCCGCAGAGGCTTGCAGCCCGTCGCACAACCGTGCGGCCTGCGCTTCCATGCGAGCGTAAACGCCCGGCTCGCGCAGCACCTCCAGGCAAGCCAGTCCGGCGAGCACCGACGCCGGGTTGCCGGCCATTGTGCCCGCCTGATAAGCGGGGCCGAGCGGCGCGATCATCGCCATCAAGTCGGCTCGGCCGCCGTAAGCTCCGATAGGAAGGCCGCCGCCGATGATTTTGCCGAGGGCGGTTAGATCCGGCCGGATCGCTTCCTGATCCGCGAACGCCGAGAATGTCTGGGCCGAGCCGTAGTGGAAGCGGAACGCGCTGATCACCTCGTCGTAGATGACGAGGGCGCCCGCGTCCCGCGCCAGCTTGCACAGCCCTTCCAGGAAGCCGGGCTTCGGCATCACCATGCCGAAATTGCCGACGATCGGCTCGACCATGACCGCAGCAACCTGGTCGCCCCAATGCTCCAGCGCCGTGCGCAGTCCGTCCAGCTCGTTAAACGGCACGGTAATGACCTCGCTGGCGATGCTGGGCGGGATGCCCGCGCTGTCGGGAATGCCGAGCGTCGACGGGCCGGAGCCCGCGGCGACGAGCACCAGGTCGGCATGGCCATGGTAGCAGCCGGCGAACTTGATGATTTTGTTGCGGCCGGTGAACGCCCGGGCGACGCGAATCGTCGTCATGACCGCCTCCGTGCCGGAGTTGACGAAGCGCACCTTGTCCATCGAAGGGATCGCTTCCTTCAGCGCCGCCGCGAGCCGAATTTCATGCTCCGTCGCCGTGCCGTACAGCGTGCCGTTCTGCGCCGCCCGGACGATCGCCTCGGTAACCCTCGGATGCGCATGTCCCGTAATGATCGGCCCGAATGCAGCCAAATAGTCGATGTACCGGTTACCGTCGACATCCCAGAAATAAGCGCCCTCCGCGCGTTCCATAAACACCGGCGCACCGCCGCCGACCGCCTTGAAGGAACGGGAGGGGCTGTTCACTCCTCCGACAATGTGGCGCTGAGCTTCCTCGTACAGCTGCTCCGAACGTACTCTCTGATTCATTTTCTCCTAACCTCCGCTTATCCGTGTTGTTGCTTTCTGGCCTGCAAGACGAAGATAAACATCATACCGCCATCCCGAGGGACGGCGGTATAGTACTTAATTTTGTGCGGCTGCCGAACTCGCGGAAGGGCTGGCTCCCGGAGTTTCCTCGACTGCCGTATCGTCCGTGCTCAGCACTTCCTGTACGTATTCCTTCAGTTTGTCGCGATTCCGTACGCCCAGCATCGCCGAACCGTTCACGTTTTCGTCGAAGACAAGGTCCATCGGAGGAATTTGCGCGGAGCCGGCCTGATGCGAATTGTAGCCCAGCGTGCCCAGCTTCAGCATATCGTTCGAGGTCATGTTCGTCTCGATGTACGGAACGACCTCGCTCAAAATATCCGGGAGCTTGATCAAGTTCCAGCCGTCCATCAGCTTGAGCGCTACGGCTTTCAGGAACTGACGCTGGCGCTCGGTGCGGCTGAAGTCGGATAACTTGTCGTGCCGGAAACGCACATATTGCAGCGCCTTATCGCCGTCGAGATGCTGCTGCCCCTTCTTCAGGTTGATGTCGTACCGGTTGCCGTCCGCATTGTCGGTCCATTTCATATCCTTTTCCACATAGAAGTCGACGCCGCCAAGCGCATCCACCAGCTTGATGAATCCTTGAAAATCGGCATAAACATAATACTGAACATCCAGTCCCATCAGGTTGCCGATTGTCTTCATCGCCAGCTCCGGGCCACCGAGGGAAAGGGCCGTGTTGGCGCGGTTGTCTTTATAACCGGGAATTTCCACGCGGGTGTCGCGCAGCACCGAGAATAGGTGTATTTTCTTCGATACGGGATCGAAGGAGGCGACCAGCATCGTGTCCGACCGGGGCACTTCCCCTTCTCTCAGCCCTCTGTCGTCGCCGCCCATGAGCAGCACGTTGACCCGTTCCGAGCCTTCCCACTCCGGCGGCTTGTACTCCGGCTTCTCCTCAAACTGGCGAAACCGCGATTCCTCTTTCGGCTTCTGTGCCTTATCGATTTCTTTAACGCTTGCCCATGCCCACCAGCCTACCGCACACAAAAAAATAAAAGCCAATCCCAATATCGAGAACAAGGTGATCTTCCACTTTTTCTTCATTCCGATAGTCCTCTCAGTTGACAGTATGTTAAAATTATAAAGTTTCGGCCCCAGAATACGCAAGTTCATGTAAAAAACCTTTAATGAACTCGACTTGACCCTAGGAGGTTCATCATGTTAGCCATAGACGTGCATCAGCTGCGCAAGCAGTTCAAGGTTCAGAAAAACCGCGAAGGTCTCAAGGGAGCGCTCCAGGATTTGTTCAAACGGGAGCATACTGAGGTAGCCGCGGTCAAGGATATCAGCTTTCAAATTCCTCAAGGCGAAATATGCGGCTACATAGGGGAGAACGGCGCAGGCAAGTCGACCACGATCAAAATGCTGACCGGCATTCTCGTGCCGACCTCCGGCAAGCTGCTCGTCAACGGATTCGTTCCTCATAAGGAGCGCGAGAAGTTCGTGCAGGGCATCGGCGTCGTGTTCGGGCAGCGCAGCCAGCTGTGGTGGGACATCGGAGTCATCGAATCTTTTCGGCTCCTGAGAAAAGTATACCGGGTGGACGAGACGGATTTTCGCAAAAGGCTGGACGAGCTGGTGGAAACCCTGCAATTGCAGGAGCTGCTAAACCGCCCGGTGCGCAAGCTGAGCCTGGGGCAGCGGATGCGCTGCGAGCTGGTGGCGGCGCTGCTGCACAATCCTTCGATTTTGTTTTTGGACGAGCCGACGATCGGCTTGGATATTGTGGTGAAGACGGAAATTCGCGAGTTTCTGAAGCGGCTGAACCGCGAGCAGGGGACGACGATTCTGCTGACGACGCATGATCTGCAGGACATCGAGGCGCTGTGCTCGCGCGTCATTATGCTGGACGACGGGCGCATCATCTACGACGGCGGGCTGGAGGAGCTGAAAACGCGCTGGGGCAAAGGGCGCGAGGTGCAGTTCCAGTTCACCGATCCGGTAACGCTGGCGAGAGTGTCGGCCTTGACGGGAGAGCTGGACGTGCGCTGGTCGCTGGACAACGACCTGACGGCCAAGGTGTGGATTCCGCGCGAGATGAACGTGTCCGAGGTGCTGTCGCGCGTCGTGGGTCGGCTCGATATTAGCGACATCAAAATTTTCGAGACGAATACGGATGAGATTGTGCGCGAGATTTATCAGTCGGGCAGCGCCGAAGCGCCGCGCGATTTGTCCGCCCTGAGCGAAGGGGAGACGGGAGCCGGGGACCGCGAGAACGAGAAGACGGAGGCGGGAGCGGCGCGATGATGAGTATGTACTTGGACTTCGTCCGCATCCGGTTTCTGATGATGCTCGCTTACCGGGTCAACTATTACAGCGGCATCGTGATCTACGCGATCAACATCGGGGCGTATTATTTTTTGTGGAAGGCGATTTTTGGCGAGGCGGAGACGCTGCAGGGGTTCACGGTTATCCAGATGTCCACTTATGTGGCTGTGTCGTGGATGGCGCGGGCGTTTTATTTTAACAACCTGGACCGGGAAATTTCGAATGAGATCGTCGACGGCAGCGTGGCGATCCAGATTATTCGGCCATATTCTTATTTGCTCGTGAAAATGATGCAGGGCTTCGGCGAAGGGCTGTTCCGCTTGCTGCTGTTCATGATCCCGGGGATGATCGTCGTTTCGTTTATTTTTCCGCTGGAGCTGCCGACCGATCCGGTGCAGTGGATCGTTTTCTTCGTCATGATCTGGTTCAGCTTTCTGATCAATACGCAGTTGAACCTGCTGACGGGGCTGGGCGCGTTCTTCTTCGAGAACAATCAAGGGATTATGTCGATGAAAAGAATTATGGTCGATCTGCTGTCCGGCGTCGTCGTTCCGATCGCTTTTTTCCCGGGCTGGGCGATTTCGATTATGAACTGGTTGCCGTTTCAGGCGATTACGTATTTGCCGGGCTCGGTGTTTACCGGGCGTATTCAGGGGGCGGACGTGTGGAATGCGCTGCTTGTGCAGGTCGCTTGGACGGTCGTGCTGATCGTACCGATTATGCTCGTATGGCGCGCGGCGCGGCGTCGTCTGTTCGTGCAAGGGGGTTGAGAAAATGAACCGATTCGCGTTTACATTGGGCTTGTATCGGGATTATCTGGCCAATTATTTGAAGACGAAGCTGAGCTATCGCGCCGATTTCTGGATCGAGGTGCTGTCGGACCTGCTGTTTAACGGGTTGAATCTCGTCTTCATCTTCATCGTGTTCATGCATACGCCGTCCCTTGGCGGCTGGAGCGAGGCGGAGGTCGTGTTCGTCTACGGCTACTTCATGCTCGCTTCGGGCCTCTTCTCGACGTTCTTCAGCGCTTGGAATTTTAGCGAGCGGTACATCGTCAAAGGGGAGATGGATCGGGTGCTCACCCGTCCGGCGCATTCTCTGGTGCAGGTCATGCTGGAAAATATGGACCCGCCCGCACTGTTCGGCGGGCTCGTCGGCCTCGCGATTCTGATTTCGTCGTGGACGACGCTAGGCTTGCCGCTGCATTGGTACGATCCGCTCGTGCTGATCGTCATGGTGCTCGGCTCTTGCTTCATCTATATGGGCATCTATACGGCGATGGCGGCGATCTCGTTCTACTCGGACGCGCCGACCGGCATTGGGCCGCTCATCTACAACATCCAGAACTACGGGCGTTATCCGGTTGAAATCTACAATAAAGCGATCAAGTTTCTGCTGACGTGGCTGCTCCCGTTCGCATTCGTGGGCGTGTACCCGGCTTCATTTTTCCTCGGGCGATTGGAGGAATGGTGGATGCCGTGGCTGACGCCGATCGTCGGCCTCGTCTTCCTGACGATTGGCATTTCGTTCTGGAACTACGGCGTGAAGCGGTATCGCGGGGCGGGGAGCTAAAGTTAAGCATAAAATTCGAAGAGGCTGTCTCTTAAGTCGTCTTGTAGATGACCATGAGATTGCCTCTATTTTCTGTGTCGATTGAGCCTGCTCCGTGTCCTTTGTTTGATTTGTTTATTATTTGTTTATTGCGGATTTGTATAATTAAGGTGAAGTTTGTCGAATGGATTCCATATTTTTTTGATTTCGGAAGGAGAATGTCGCATGATGCGCTCGATTAAACGTTTGTCATCCGGAATACTGGCCTTGTTATTGCTATTTGTGGGACTGATTGCGCCAATATCCGTATCGGCGGATTCATCAGACTCGCCGTATACGTGGAGCGTCAGGAGTCCATTGCCTGGCTCCAGCAGTTTGATGGATGTCGTTTTTACGAATGGAAATTTCATAGCGGTAGGAACTGGCGGTACAATCCTCGCATCGAGTGACGGGATCGAGTGGCAAACCCGAAGCTCGGGCATCTCGAAATTTCTTGCAGCTATCGCAAATTCGGACAATATTCTGGTGGCCGTAGGAGAGGGGGGCGCGATTCTTACCTCGGAAGACAGCAGCGTTTGGACAAGCCGGGTCTCTGGCGTAGCCAGCCATTTGCGCGATGTTGCGTATGGGGGCAGCCTATTTGTTGCAGTTGGCGAGAGCGGCGTCATTGTCACATCCCCGGACGGAAAAGTCTGGACGAAGGTTCAGAGCTTGCCTACAACAAGCCATCTTATGGGAGTGACTTATCATCCGAACGGCGGATTTGTCGCGGTCGGATATCAGGGAACGGTAATCGCCTCGAGCAACGGAATCGATTGGACGATTCAGAATTCCGGAGTGGCTTCCAGTCTCAGCATTACGGATGTCGTCTATGGAGATTCCGGCTTTACAGCGGTCGGTTTAAGCGGCACGATACTGGCCTCTGATGACGGGGCAAGCTGGACAAGCAAGACGCCTTCTCTTGTTCGTCATTTTTACAGCGTGAACGACGTCAACGGCAAGCGTTTGATAACGGGAGGGAATGTCTCTCTTGTTGCGTCGGACGACGGAGAAGACTGGATCGGTCAGATTCTGGACATTCCGTATAAAAGTCAAATCAGCCTGCAAGCCGCCGCATTCGGCAACGGCATTTACGTATCGGTGGGGGACTGGGGCACGATCATGACCTCTGCGGACGCTGTGAACTGGATACAAAGAAACAAGGGAACGGGCTATGGTCTTAATGATGTGGCTTATCACGACGGAACCTACGTGACTGTAGGGGAGAACGGCGTTATTCTCATTTCCTCGGATGGGAAGGAGTGGACCTTTCGCTCTTCGGATTTAGGGCAGACCCTTAACGGGGTTGTTTTCGGAGACGGCATTTTTATGGCGGTCGGCTACAGGGGGACTCAGGTCATATCCTCGGACGGGGAGAACTTCGATGTCCAAACGATGCAGTTGCCGGGTATTGCCAATATCAACAACGCGAGCGTCCTGGATGTAACCTACGGAGACGGAACTTTTGTCGCAGCTGGAGGCGTACTCAACGGCACCGACATGATCCTGGTCTCCGATGACAAAGGGGCGAATTGGACGCAGCATTCGTTGGGAACGGCAAACTACAATCGCGGCGCGGCCTTCGGGAACGATACGTTTATTGTCGTCGGCACTCTTGCCATGGGCGTTTCCAAAGATGGAGGAAGCACCTGGACGAAGCTCGATTCGATGAAGGATTATTACGATGTCGCTTATGCGAACGGCGTCTTTGTCGCTGTCGGCGGTCAAGGGAAGATCGCCACTTCGACGGACGGTTTATCCTGGGAATTGCATCCTCAGTCCGGTTCGGTCTATTTCAGGGGCGGCGTCGTCTATGCGGACAACACGTTCCTTGCCGTTGGATCGGAGTATGATGTTGTAGGAAATCAGGTCGTCGGGTACAGGGGGCAGGTTGCAACCTCTCCCGACGGCGTCCACTGGACGATTCGCTCTGCAGGCATCGACAAGGAGCTGTTAAGAGTTGTCCATGGCGACAGCGGGTTTGTAGCCGTGGGCAGGTACGGAGCGATTATTCAATCTTCGCGCGCTGCTTTGCCAGTCGATCTAAGCACGGTCGGCATCGATGCGGCGTCCGGCTTGTTGACGGGAACGAGTGCGCAGATGGAATACAGTCTGGACTCCACGGACGGGACGGACGGGACATGGCAATCGGCATCGGCGGACAGCACGTCTGTCGCCTTCGGACCAAATCAGGATGTGTACGTGAGGGAGGGGACGAATCCGTCCAACGTACGCAAGGTCGGCAGCATTCCCGCCCCTGCTTCTGCTCCAAGCGTTAGCGCGGATCTGAGCGGAGGTCTGACGGCGGTGAAGCTGTCGGGAGCAACGACGGCGATGGAGTATAGTCTGGACGGCGGAGCGAACTGGACGACTGTGACGAGCGGGCTTGCCGCAGGTACGGATACGCTCGACGCCAGCTCGATGGGCGCGGACTTGCGCGTACGCATAGCTGCGACTGTGTCGCTGCTGCCGTCGCAGATGACAGGTCAGCTGAACTCGCTGACGCTGGCGATTACGAGTCATCCTTCCGACGCAACGGCTGCAGCGGGAGGAAGCGCAACCTTCTCGGTCCAGGCGACAGGGGTTAATTTGTCCTATCAGTGGCAGTTCGATGCGCTTGGCAACGGCTCGTTCTTCAATTTGCCGATGTCCACAAGCTCTTCTCTGACGCTTATCAACCTTACGGAGCAGCAGAACGGTCAGCGATATCAGGTAGTTGTGACAGGCGACGGCGGTTCGGTGACATCTAACGTGGCGACTTTGACGGTGACCGCACAGCTGGGCATCTGGAAGCCGCAGGCCGCTCCCGGCAACGGAAAGGTAGAGCTTAATTGGCCAAGCGTACCGGGTGCAACCGAATACGACGTGTATATGGCATCCGTCTCCGGACAATATGAGGCGCATCCCGAGGCGACCGTAACGTCGAGCACCTATACGGTTAGCGGGCTGACCAACGGTATCCCTTACTACTTCAAAGTTAAAGCGAGAGACGCAAGCGGCCTTCTGGAGGAATCCGGAGAGATTCAAGTAACGCCTGCAGCCGCGTCCGGCGCGCCGACAGGAGTTACGGCAACGGCTGGCAACGGCAGCGCAACGGTGACTTTTACAGCGCCGACGGATAACGGCGGCAGCCCGATTACCGGCTACGAAGTGACGGCGATGCCGGGCAACGTGAAGGCGACCGGCTTAAGCAGCCCGATTACGGTGACGGGTTTGACGAACGGAACAAGCTACACATTTACGGTGAAGGCGATCAATGCAGTGGATAAGAGCGAATCTTCGGCCGTATCCAACGCGGTGACGCCGACCGCACCGCCGAGCGGCAATAACGGCGGCAGCGACAACGGAAGCGGCTCGCCGTCTCAGCCAAGCACTCCTTCGCCAACCTCGCCCGCAAAGGCTGAAGGCGTAGAGGTGCTCGTGAACGGCAAGCCGGAAAATGCAGGAACAGCCGTCACCGAAGAGCGCGGAGGGCGCCGTGTGACGACGGTCTCCGTCGATGAAGATAAGCTGAAGCAGCATCTGGAGGCAGCGGGCGACAAAGCCGTTATCACCGTCCCGATCCAATCAGGCAGCGAGACGGTCGTGGGCGAGTTAAACGGGCGCATGGTCAAAAATATGGAAGCTCGGCAAGCTATCATCGAGATTCGCACGGAGCAAGCCTCCTATACGCTTCCGGCTTTGCAGATCAATATGGACGAATTGGCGAAGCGTTTTGGCGCGAATCCGGCACTTCAAGAGATCAAAATTCGTATTGAGATAGCCGCTCCTTCGGCGGCGATGGCCAAGGTGATCGACAACGCGGCTTTCGCGCAAGGGCTGACGATTGTCGCACCACCGCTGGATTTCAGCGTCAAAGCGGTTTACGGCGGCAAGAAGGAGGAGGTCGCGACGTTTAACGCCTACGTTCAGCGAACCATTGCGATTCCGGATGGCGTTGACCCGAACCGGATTACGACCGGAGTGGTGATCGATCCGGACGGTACGGTAAGACACGTTCCGACGAAGGTGACCCAAATCGACGGCGCTTATTATGCGGTCATCAACAGCTTAACGAACAGTGCTTACTCCATCGTCTGGCATCCGCTGGAGTTCAAGGATGCAGCCAAGCATTGGGCCAAGGATGCGATCAATGATATGGGCTCGCGAATGGTCGTGAACGGGACCGGCGACGATGTGTTCAGTCCGGACCGCAACATTACCCGTGCGGAGTTCGCGACGATTCTGATTCGAGGGCTGGGTTTGAAGCCGAGCAGCGCCGCAGGAAAGTTCAGCGACGTGAGGGCTTCGGACTGGTACAGCGGCGCGATCGGTACGGCTTATGCATACGGCTTGCTGAACGGGTACGAGGACGGCACATTCCGTCCGAACGAAGCGATCACGCGGGAGCAAGCGATGCGGATGCTGTCTAAGGCAATCGAACTGACCGGTCTGCCAACGGGGACTTCCGTTCATGGCACAGAGCAATTGCTGCAAGCGTTCAAGGACGCCGACCGGATTTCCGAATGGGCCGTCAGCGGCGCCGCTGACAGCGTAAGCGCGGGTTTGGTCTCGGGCAGAGCGGATAACCTGCTTGCGCCGAAAGCGTACATCACGCGGGCCGAAGCGGCGACGATGATGCAGAGACTGCTGCAGAAGTCGTATTTGATCAACTAGTAACGATAGTCAGGGCTAATCTATATAGGGCATGTATCTCCCGAAAGGCGAACCGCGAAGGCGGAGGGAGATACATGCCCTTTTTGTCGAACATATGATCACTACCGAAAATTTGTTCTTGCAAACCCTTTCAAATCGGAGTATGATAGCTTCAGAACAAAAATTCTGAAATGAACATTTGTTCATAGAGGGAGGGGGCACGGAGTATTGTGAATGAGGTAAGTCAAGAAAAGAGAAGGCTGCTAGTCAAAGTAAGCACGTTGTACTATATGGACGGACTGAACCAGCAGGAAATCTCCGAGCGGCTCGGCATCTCGCGTCCGCAGGTCAGCAGAATGCTTGCCGCCGCCAAATCCGAAGGCATTGTTCAGATCAGCATACGCAATCCGTACTCGGAAGAGCAGATGTATGAGCGGGCGGTTGCGGAAACCTTCGGAATCCACGATGTGATTGTCGTTCACGTCCCGGAAGCGGATCGCCAGACGATGGAGCTGCACGTCGCTCGCGCGGCGTCGGCTCTGTTGGAAAGCGCGATCAAGGACCGCGACGTTGTCGGGATAATGGCCGGACGGACGATCGCTTCCGTCGGTCGGGAAATTCAGCACGTCGGTCGCAAGGAAGTCAAATTCGTGCCCATGATCGGCGGGTTCGGTGCAGACGGCGGCGCGTGGCATGCGAATACGAATGCCAGAGTGTTCGCCGAGAATTTCAGGGGCCGGCATTTTCTGTTGAACGCCCCGGCAGTCGTCGCTTCTGCGCAAGCGCGGGAGATGTTCCAGAACGAGGCGGAAATCTCCAAAGTGCTGGAAGCCGCCAAGAAGGTTTCGCTGGCTCTGATCGGAATCGGCCAAGTTTCGGAGGAAGCGACAATCGTCAAGTCCGGATACTTCAGCGAGGAAGAGATGAACGGCGTACGCAATCAAGGAGCGGTCTGCAACATCTCGACCTCTTTCCTGAGCGCCGAGGGAGCGCGGGTTCACTATGATGGAGAATCGCGAATGATCGGCTTGTCCATCGACGAAATTCGAGCCATCCCGAATGTCATTGCCGTTGCGACGGGGAATGATAAAGTAGAGGCGATCGTCGCAGCGCTTAGAGGCAAGTTCATGGACGTGCTCGTTACGGACATGGAGACGGCCAAAGGACTTCTGGAGTGGCAGCGCAACCATCCTGCCCGTTAATCGGGCGGGGTCTGCGCGACTAAACGTTCTTTTCACCTACTATCAAGGGGGCAATAACAGATGAAAAAAGCAATTCTAGTTATGGCAGCGCTTCTATTGACAATTGGTTTGACGGCTTGCGGAGGAAATTCCGGCGGCAAGGACGGTTCCAAGACGATCTCGATTTTGACGCCTTATCTGTCTTCCGTCACGACCAACGAAATGGTCGAATCTCTGAAGAATCAAGCGGCGGACAAAGGCTGGAAGGCGAACGTCGTCGATACGAAAGGCGATATGGGGCAGCTGGCTAGCCGGATGGAGGACGTTATTTCCTCCAAGACCGATGCGATCGTGCTCGTCAGCACCGATCCTAATCAGCTGAAAAGCCAGATCCAACGCGCCAAGGATAAAAGCATTCCGGTATTCGGCGCCGACTCCGGTTACATCGAAGGCATGGTCATGAACGCAACGAGCGACAACAAGGAAATGTCCAAGATGATTTCCGAGCATCTGTTCCAGGCGGTTGGCGATCAAGGCAAAATCGTGATCCTGACTCACCGTCCGCATCCAGGCGTACTGGCTCGTACGGTGCAGCTGGATGAACTGTTGAAAAATAAACCGAATATCTCCGTCGTAACCGAGCAGCAAGTCGAAGTCCCGGGACCGATCGAGAACGCGCGCAAGCAGATGGAAAGCTTGCTGCTGTCCAACAAGGAGGCAGGCTCCATTACGGCAGTATGGGCCGGCTGGGACGAGGCGGCGATTGGCGCCGCTCAGGCGATCGAAGCGGCGGGACGCAAGGACATCGTCGTAACCGGCATCGACGGCAACAGCCAGGCGGTGGAAATGATCAAGAAAGGTTCTCCGCTGGTTGCCACAGTGAAGCAGAACTTCACAGGCATGACGGAAATCGTCGTTAAACAAATCGAGCTCGTATTCGCGGGCCAGCCTGCGGAAGGCACGGAGCTGTACGCTCCGGCCAGCCTGATTACAAAAGACAACGGGTAATCCCGCTAGAGCAACTACGAACGCATAGCGGCAAAGCGGCCCAAGGTCGCTTTGCCCAATTCGGAAGCAAGGAGGGTTTCCATTGACCCTACTGAAGGTCGCAGGACTGAACAAAGTGTTCGGGCAGCATTATGCGCTATCCGACGTGAGCTTCGAGATCGCGGCGGGCGAAGTGCATGCGCTCGTCGGCGAGAACGGAGCGGGCAAGTCGACATTCATTAAAATTATGACCGGAGTCTATTCCCTTGATGCAGGGACGATCGAATGGAAGGGACAAAAGGTGGATATCCCGAATCCGGGAGCGTCCCGCAAAATCGGCATCAACGTGGTGCATCAGGATCGTCACCTCGTTCCGTCTTTTACCGGCTATGAGAACCTGTTCGTCGGATTGGACTACCCGACCCGCGGAGTCGGCGTTAACTGGAAAGCGATGAAGCGGCGGGCGGAGCAGCTTAGCAGCGACTTCGGCGTCGAGATCGATTTGAACAAGACGGCCGACCGGATGTCGCCGCCCGAGAAGACGATGCTGGAGATTTTGCGCGCCATGATGCTCGAATGCCAGCTGTTGATTCTCGACGAGCCGACCGCTTCGCTGACCGATCAGGAGGCGGAGAAGCTGTTCGCGTTGATCGGTCGATTAACGGCGCAGGGAACGGCGATTCTGTATGTCTCTCACCGGATGGACGAGATTTTCCGGTTGTCCGACCGGATTACCGTATTCCGCAACGGACAGCGAGTCGATACGGTCAACACCGCGGAGACGGACAAGGAGCAGCTGATCCGGCTGATGAGCAATGCGGAAGTGAAGAAAAGCCAGAAGCGGGCGACGGTTAAATCTGCGGCGGACAAGGTGCTCGAAATCGACAGGCTGTCCACGAAGGACGGCAAAGTCCGGGATGCGAGTCTGAACGTGCGCAAAGGCGAAATCGTCGGCATTTTCGGACTTGCCGGAGCCGGACGGACGGAGCTGCTGGAGACGATCTACGGACTTCGAAGCCCGTCGGGCGGAAGCATTGCCGTGTCGGGTCGTGCCGTGAAGGCGCCAGCGCCGAGAAGCTCGATCGAGAACGGCGTCGTCCTGATTCCGGAAGAGCGCAAGCGCGACGCGCTGGTGCTCGGTATGACGATCAGGGAAAATATGACGCTGCCCGTACTGAAACGATTTTCCGGCATGCTCAAGCTTCGCGCTCGCCTCGAACGCGACGAGGTAAATGCGTGGATGAAGGAAATGAACGTCAAGGCGGCCGGCTCCGAGCAAGCGATTGGCCAGCTCAGCGGAGGCAACCAGCAGAAGGTTGTATTCGCCAAAGCGCTGCTGTCGGATCCCGTCCTGTTCCTCTGCGACGAGCCGACTCAGGCGGTAGACGTCATGACGCGCGAAGAAATTCACCGGCTGCTTAAAGCGCAGGCCGACAAAGGCTGCGGCGTCCTGTTCGTCTCCTCGGATCTGCAGGAGGTGCTGGACATCGCGGATCGGCTGTACGTTCTCCACGACAGCCGCATCGTCGCCGAGCTGGACAACGACGGCGTTACGCCGGAGCAAGTGCTCGGATATTGCTATAGTCACGGAAAAGGAAGTGAACAACATGGTTGAGACGCGTTCGGGCATTTCTTACGTCCGGCTGCTGCGCAGTTATGGAACGGTTGCCGCCGGAATTTTGATCATTCTTGCATTCTCCGCGTTAAGTCCGAATTCGTTCATGACGATCGATAACGCCATTAATATAAGCCGGCAAATTTCTTTCCTCGTCATTATCGCTCTTGGAGCGACTCTGGTTATGGCCGTCAGCGAGTTCGACTTGTCGGTGGGGGCGCTGGCCAGCTTCGGCGGCGTATTCGCGGCCAAGATGGCCGTTGCCGGCTATCCCATCTGGGTTGCCTTCCTGGCGCCGCTCGCCGCAGCGTTCATCATCGGTTTTATCAACGGCTGGATCGTAACGAGATTCCGCGTGCTCTCCTTTATTACGACGCTGGCAATGGGGACGATTCTTGGCGGCTTGAACTTCAAGCTGACCGGCGGAGCGACCGTATTCGAGAACATTCCGGAAAGCTTCCGTTATCTCGGCCAGACGGAGTGGGCGGGTATTCCGGTCTTATCCTTCATTATGCTGCTGATGACGGTGCTGTTCTGGTATGTGATGACGCACATGTCCTTCGGACGGAAGCTGTACGCGATCGGCGGCAACGAATCGGCTTCCCGCGTCGCGGGCGTCAAAGTCGCGCTAAACAAAAACATGGCGTTCGCGCTGTGCGGCATGCTGGCCGCCCTGACCGGAATTCTGATGGCGTCTCGTCTCGGGTCGGCCCATCCGACCGGAGGAGACGGACTGTTCCTGTCGGCTTATGCCGCAGCTTTTCTGGGGATGACCTCGTTTAAGGAAGGCGTGCCGAATATATGGGGGACCTTTGTCGGCGCGGCCATTATCGGCATTCTGGCCAACGGTCTGACGATTCTTAACGTTCCTACGTTTATGCAGGACGTCATTACCGGATGTATCGTCATCGCGGCCGTTCTGATGCAGAAGCTGGGACGTGGCAATTCATGATGCGGACTCTGAAAATGCACAGCCAATACAACATAGAAGCTTATCGCGCAGCCAAGGAGAGAGAGGAGGCGCTGCTCCTCGGCTACTTGGTAGCGGGCGATCCGGCAATCGACGAGTCCTTCGAAATGATCCAAGCCAGCGCATTGGCGGGCATTGATATTATTGAACTGGGCGTGCCCGGTCCGGACCCGTTCATTGACGGCGACGTTATCAAACGCGCGCACAAGCGCGCGCTGGACGCCGGTGCCGGAATATCGGAGGGCTTGATGGCGCTGTGGCGCAAAGTCCGGCGTGAAGTGCCCCGTCCGATCTGGGCGATGGGCTACCGGAACGAGCTTGTGGAAGCGGGGCTGTACCGGACGCTGACGCAGGAGAAGCTGATCGACGCACTGGTGCTTCCCGATTGCTCTCTCGAAGAGCAAATTCGGATTCAGGAGGAAGTCGGCCCGGCGGGCGTCGATGTGATCCGCTTTATTAACAGCGGCATGGATGAAGAGACGATCCGGCAAGTGTGCGACGGGGCGACGGTGATCTATGCCCAATCGTATTCCGGCACGACGGGCGATCCGATGGCCAGCGTGAACGGTCTGTCGGCGCTATGCGAGCGAATTCGTCCGCATCTGCCGGACGGTCTGGTCGTCGCCGGCTTCGGTCTGCGTTCTCCGGCGCTGGTCGGTCAAGCGATCCGCGGAGGCTTCGACGGCGCCGTCGTAGGCTCCGTGCTCGTAAGCCGCTGCGAGAACCGGGAGAAGGATTATTTGTACCGGCTGGTGGCGGAGATGAAACTGGAGACGTTGGGCTCCTCGACAAGGGGATGAGCAGATGAGATATATGGCTTCGTTTGACATCGGCACCACGAATGTCAAGGGAATATTAGTCACGAGCGATGCGGGCATTTTCCTGGAAAACAAC
Source organism: Cohnella sp. LGH (assembly GCF_017671885.1). Taxonomy (NCBI): domain Bacteria; kingdom Bacillati; phylum Bacillota; class Bacilli; order Caryophanales; family Paenibacillaceae; genus Cohnella; species Cohnella sp. LGH. Next base: position 6,175,004 of record NZ_CP072117.1, on the reverse strand, counting down.
GTGGAGCTTCGCGTTATCCGTCATGAAGACGCGGTGGAGCAAGAGCCGATCGAATGGTACGACGCGGTGAAGAAGATTGCGGCTTCGTGGTTCAAGGTCGGCATCAAGGCGGCGGACATTGGTTTGCTGACGTTCAGCGGACAGATGCAGGATTGCATTCCGGTAGGCGAAGACCTCCAACCTTTGCGTCCGGCCATTCTGTATTCCGACGGACGCGCGTCCGAGCAGGCGCGGCGAATGCTGGAGGAGCTTGGCGAGAGCGGCATTCAGGATCGGACGATGAATCCGTTCGACGGATCGCTTACTTTTCCGAAAATCATGTGGCTGAAGGAGCGGGAGGAACAAACGTATCGCCAAACGCGCAGCTTCCTTGTCAGCTCCAAGGATTACGTGATCGCCCGGTTAACGGGGGAATGCGTGACCGATCCGACTTCCGCGGCCACGACCGGCTGCATGGACGTCCGTACCCGCGAATGGATCGGTTCCTGGCTGGAGCGCTACGGCGTGGATGCGGCCAAAATGCCGAAAATCGCCGCTGCGGACAGCATCGTCGGGAAGGTGACTGCGGAAGCGGCCGTCGCAACGGGCTTCGCCGCAGGAACCCCAGTGCTGTGCGGAATAGGCGACGCCGGGGCGGCGACGCTCGGAGCGGGCGTATACGAGGAAGGCGAGGTTTACTCCTATATCGGGACGACGGGCTGGGTCGCGGGCGCTTCTTCGGGCTTCCTCGACGTACAGAGCGGCGCTTTTAACCTTTCCTACGTGGAAGACGGACGGCAGATCTCCATCGCTCCGCTGTCCAATGCGGGAAGCGCCCATCAGTGGGCGGTCGGCGCATTCGGGTCCGGCAGCAAAGTAGGCGACACGATGTCGTACAAGCTGTTCGACCGGGCAGTGGAACAGACCGAACGGGGCGTTGACGAAGTGCTGTTCCTGCCCTATCTGAACGGTGAACGCTGTCCGGTTCAGGACGCGGAAGCGAGCGGCTGCTTTATCGGCCTTAAGCCGACTACGACCCGGGAGCGGATGGGGACGGCCGTGCTGGAAGGCGTAGCCTATTCGATGCGCCAAGTGCTTGAACTGGTCGCCAAGCGGCAGGAGGACGGAAGCCTGCGGGTTACCCTAATCGGCGGCGGAGCGAAAAGCAAGATCTGGTGCCAGATTATGGCGGACGTACTAGGCTGCGAGCTTGTCGTTCCGAAGGATTCGCAATACTTGCCGTCCCTCGGCGCAGCCGCGCTCGGATTCCGCCATGCGGGCTGGAGCGAGGACTATTCGTCGGCAGGCCGGGCGTTCAAGGAACTGAAGAACGCGACGGTCTACGAGCCCGACGAGAAATTGCGGGCGCATTACGACCGCCAATACGAGAAATACAAGCGGATGTATCCCGCCGTCGCTCCGTTATTCGCGGAGTAAGCTGCGGAGCCGCTGCCATGGCCCGAAGCAAGCCCGGTCCCCGTTGGGACTTGGCGCAATCGCTTCGGGCTCTTCGGCGTTGGATGAGCAGGCGGGCTATACTATAATAGGAAGGATAACATTGTCGATAAGGGAGCCTGAAGCATGGCGAAACAAAAGCAGCAGTCACTGCAGCAGCAAGAACGGCAGCAGCCTCAGCAAGAACCGAAATACGCGCAGCTGCATCTGGGGCAACCCGCCCCGGACTTCGAGCTTCCCGCCACGAACGGCGGAACGGTTAAGCTGAGCGATTATCGCGGCCGCAAAGTGGTGCTCTATTTTTATCCGAAGGATATGACTCAGGCCTGTACGCAGCAAGCCTGCGATTTCCGGGACGCCAGCTCCGAATATGAAGGTCTGGGCGCCGTCGTTCTCGGCATCAGCACGGATGAGCTCAAAAGGCACTACAAGTTTACGGAGAAGTACGAGCTGCCCTTCCTGCTGCTGTCGGACCCGGAGCATCGCGTCTGCGAGCTGTACGGCGTATGGCAGGATAAACAGCTATATGGCCGAACTTACATGGGTATCGTGAGGTCTACGTTTCTGATCGATGAACAGGGGAGACTGGCGCAGGAATGGCGCAATATCCGGGTCAAAGGACATGTAGACAATGTGAAGCAGGCTCTTGCGGGAGAATGAAGCTTTCGAAAATTAACGGTAGCCGCAGAAGTTGGAATGTGATAGAATCCTTTAAACAGGAGATGATCAGATGAATTCGAGGCCGAAGGTTTCTTTCCGAACCTTAAACCGCACGAAGCTCGTGGATGACGTCGTCGCGCAGCTTCAGAAGAAAATTTCCGGGGGAGAGCTGAAGGAAGGGGATAAAATCCCGACCGAGCCGGAGCTGATGGAGCAATTCGGAGTGGGCCGATCCACGATTCGCGAAGCAGTGCGCGTGCTCGTGCACGCTGGGCTGCTGGAGAAGAAGCAAGGCTTCGGCACTTATCTGAAGCGTACCGCCGTTATTCAAGAGCCGCTGGATAGCAGGCTGCGCAGAGCGGAGATCATGGAAGTGTACGAGGTTCGGAAGATGATGGAGCTGGAGATTGCCAGGCTTGCCGCGGAGCGCCGGGACGAGGACGATCTCGCCGCGATCAAGGAGTACCTGGACACGCGAAATCTGGCTTTGGCCAACGACGACATCAAGACGTACATCGAGGCTGATATCCAGTTTCATATCGCGGTAGCCATCGCCAGCAAAAATGCGGTAGTCATCGATCTGTACAAAACGTTTTCTGTATTCATACGCGAGACGCTGGCCACCATCTTCGCCAACCCCGAAGGGCACAATCCGCAGACGGAGGCGCACATCCAGCTGTATGAAAGCATTCGCGACGGCAATGCGGAGGCGGCCGTAGCAAGCGCGTCCCGCTACTTGAAGGGAACGCTGCATGAATTGTTTGGCGAGACGAATTAACCCGTCTCGAGGTTTGCCATTAAACATCAGATGATAAGATGTTTAATCTATTTTACCACGTAAGGATGATGCATACATGAGCTCCACAACAGCAAGTATCGGGCAGCAGGCCCGGCATATGACCGTCTTTTCCGTTTTGTTCATGATCAGCTCCGTGCACTTATTGAATGATGCGATTCAGTCCGTCGTCCCTGCCATGTTTCCGATTTTACACGAGTCGCTTAACCTGTCGTTCTCGCAGATCGGCTTGATCGGTTTTGCGCTGAACGTGACCGCTTCGATTTTGCAGCCGCTGATCGGCCTGTATACCGATACGAAACCGAAGCCGTATTTGCTGCCTATCGGCATTTTGTTCACACTCGCGGGGGTGGTCGGGCTTGCGTTCGCGCCGTCCTTCCTCTATATTATGCTTGCCGTTATTCTGATCGGGATCGGCTCGTCGGTGCTCCATCCGGAGTCGTCGCGGGTTGCTTACTTGGCTGCGGGCCCTCGGCGCGGGCTGGCGCAGTCGATTTTTCAGGTCGGCGGCAATATGGGCCAGGCGCTTGCGCCGGTCATGACCGCATTGATTTTCGTTCCGCTGGGGCAAAAAGGAGTCGCTTGGTTCGCGATCGCCGCCATCGTCGCTTTGATCATTCAGACGAAGGTCGCTCATTGGTATAAAGCCAATCTCATTGCTAGTCCGAAGCCAGCCAAGAAGGAGGCGGTTTCCGGTCCTGTCGGAGCAAGGGGGGCGATCGTCGGCGTCTCGTTGGTTATTCTGCTGATGCTGCTGTTCTCCAAATTCGTATATCTCTCCAGCATGACGGGCTTCTACTCGTTCTACGCGATCGATCGTTTCGGCATTTCGGTCGACCAGGCGCAGTTGATATTGTTCGCTCTGCTGTTTGCCGGCATGGCGGGAACGTTTTTTGGCGGACCGCTGGCGGATCGGTTAGGACGGCGCAACATGATCTGGTTCTCGATATTGGGCACGGCTCCGTTTTCTCTGTTGCTTCCCTTTGTTCATAGCGTGTTCTGGGCGGTCGTATTGTGTATCTTTATCGGATTTATTTTAATGTCGGGCTTCTCGGTTATCGTCGTCTATGCGCAGGAGCTGCTGCCGAATAAAGTCGGCACGGTCTCCGGACTTGTGTTCGGAGTGTCGTTCGGACTTGGCGGAGTCGGCTCGGCCGTACTCGGGAAAGTGGCGGACGTGTCCGGCATCGATCTGGTCATTCAAGTGTGCGCTTATTTGCCGCTGCTCGGTTTACTGGCCGCCTTCCTGCCGACGGATCGCAAGCTGCATGCGCTGTCTGCCGGAGCCGGGTCGTCGCCGGTAATTGCCAAAGCATAAAGCATCAGGCTTGTGCCAGCCGTTGCCGAGAGCGGAGCTATAGAAGGGGTGAACGAACATTGAAGAAGGCTATCATCGAAGTCGATAACCTATCTTGGCGCAGGGAGCAGAAGACGCTTCTGCACAATGTCAACTGGACGGTGAACAAGGGGGAGCATTGGGCGATTTTGGGGCTGAACGGCTCCGGTAAAACGACGCTGCTCAACATGATCAACGGTTATCTATGGCCAACGACGGGAACGGTCAGCGTCTTCGAAGAGCAATTCGGTACGATCGACCTGCGCGAGCTGCGCAAATCGATCGGCTGGGTCAGCTCCTCTTTACAGGAAAGGCTGTCTGCCGGAGACAAGGCGCAGTCTGTCGTGATGAGCGGCAAGTTCGCTTCAATCGGCTTGTACGACGAGCCGACGAAGGAAGACGAGGAATACGCGATCGAGCTTATGGGACAGCTGCGCTGCTCTCATCTGATCGATCGGAGGTACCAGACCTGCTCGCAAGGGGAGAAGCAGAAGCTGCTCATTGCCAGAGCGCTTATGGCGTCTCCGAAACTGCTTATTCTCGACGAACCCTGCAACGGGCTCGATTTCATATCCCGGGAGCAGCTGCTTTCCAGTATCGAGCGGCTAGCGCAGCGGCCCGACGCGCCTACTCTTATTTACGTTACGCATCATACGGAGGAGATTGTGCCGATTTTCGGCCACTGTCTGCTCATGCGCAGAGGGGAAGTATTCCAAACGGGCAAAACGAAGGAAGTGCTGACGGAATCGACTTTGACCGAGTTTTTCGAAACCGGCATTTCCGTGCATTGGCATAACGACCGGGCGATTCTGACATGGACGGGGCATGAGCAATATCAAGAGCTTGATTAATGAACGGTCATCCGATCAATCGGCGGCTGCGGATGCGTACGCCCTTCTCCTTGACGCTGTCTAAGCCGCAAAGCTATAATAGCTTCAATTGATTGAGAGGGGCTCGGTTTAAACAGTGACTAACAACCAGTATGAAATGATCGTCGTACTCGATTTCGGCGGACAGTACAACCAGCTGATCGCCAGACGCATTCGCGATTTGGGCGTATATAGCGAGTTGCTTCCATTTAATACGTCGGCGGACAAGCTTCGCGAGATGGCTCCTAAGGGGATTGTTTTCTCGGGCGGACCGGCTAGCGTCTATGCGGAAGGAGCGCCTACGGTCGATCCGGCGATTTACGAGCTTGGCGTGCCGATCTTCGGCATTTGCTACGGCATGCAATTGATCACGCATCAGCAGGGCGGCAAAGTCGAACCGGCGCACAAACGCGAGTACGGAAAATCGGACATCGATTTCGCGGAAGGCTCGGCGCTTGCGCAAGGACTGGATAGCCGTCAGACGGTATGGATGAGCCACGGCGATCATGTTACGGAGCTGCCGACCGGCTTCCGCGTCGATGCGAGCACGGAACATGCTCCGGTTGCGGCAATGAGCAACCCGGACCGCCGAATTTTCGCGGTACAGTTCCACCCGGAAGTACGACACTCCGTGCACGGCAATGAAATGATCGGCAACTTCCTGTTCAAAGTGTGCGGCTGTAAAGGCGACTGGACGATGGGCTCGTTTATCGACGATATGATTGCGGAGATTCGTCAGGAAGTCGGAGACAAGAAGGTGCTGTGCGCCTTGTCCGGCGGTGTGGATTCTTCCGTCGTCGCCATTCTGATTCACAAGGCGATCGGAGATCAACTGACCTGTATGTTCATCGATCACGGCCTGCTGCGCAAAGGCGAAGCCGAGAGCGTCATGGAGACGTTCGTTGGCAAATTCGGCATGAATGTCGTGAAGATCGATGCAAGCGAGCGGTTCCTCGGCAACTTGAAGGGCGTAGACGATCCGGAGAAAAAACGCAAGCTGATCGGCAACGACTTCATCCGCGTGTTCGAGGAGGAGTCGGCGAAGTTTGACGACTTTACCTTCCTCGCTCAAGGCACGCTGTACACCGACATCGTCGAGAGCGGCACGGCGACGGCCCAGACGATCAAGTCCCACCATAATGTAGGCGGCTTGCCGGAGGACATGAAGTTCAAGCTGATCGAGCCGCTTAAGACGCTGTTCAAGGACGAGGTGCGCAAGGTCGGCGCGGAATGCGGTTTGCCGGAAGCGATCGTGATGCGTCAGCCGTTCCCGGGACCGGGACTGGCGATCCGCGTGCTGGGCGAAGTGACCGAGGACAAGCTGGAAATCGTGCGCGAATCCGACGCGATTCTGCGCGACGAGATTGCCAAAGCGGGGCTTGACCGCGAGATTTGGCAGTATTTTACGGCGTTGCCGGGCATGAAGAGCGTTGGCGTAATGGGCGACGGACGCACGTATTCCTATACTGTGGGCATTCGCGCGGTGACGTCCATCGACGGCATGACCGCCGACTGGGCGCGCATTCCGTGGGACGTACTGGAGAAAATCTCCGTGCGCATCGTCAACGAAGTACAGAACGTCAACCGCGTCGTGTACGACATTACGTCCAAGCCTCCGGCTACGATTGAGTGGGAATAAGCTGGATGTGCAGCTATAGGCGTTAAAAAAATAACTCTCTTCTGTTTGCGTAGTTCAGCAAATGGGAGGGAGTTTTTTAATATTAAAAACAAGGCCGAATTGTTGCTCCGGGCTACTGCTATACGATATGATGAGGTTATATCAAGAGATTCGGACATACATCAAAGGAATTGAAAAAAAACGGATTGGAGGGGAAGAATAATGGAAGAGTTAAAAGCGTTGCTTCAAGGGATGCATGCAGAGTTTAGCAAGGTGAGTGAGCGGCTTGAGGTGTTGGACGGGAAATTTGGAGAGCTGAGCGCGGAGTTTGGAAAGATGAACGAACGCCTTGATCGCCTTGAGGGACTGCCTACAGAATTTGATAAGGTGAATAAACGCCTTGATGGGCTGGACGGGAAATTTAAAAAGATGGACAAGCGTCTTGACGGGTTGGACGGGAAAGTTGAAAAGATGGACAAGCGTCTTGATGGGCTGGACGAGAAAGTTGAAAAGATGGACAAGCGTCTTGATCATCTCGAGGGGCTGCCGGGGAAATTTGGAAAGATGAGCGAACGTCTTGACGGATTCCACAAAGAGTTCGGAAAAATGGATGATCGTTTTGATCGTCTCGAAGGCTTGACCAGGCAAGGCAATGAAATCGGTACGCAATTAATTGCCAAAGTAGCGAACGTTAAAAGCGATGTTGAAGATGTAAAATCAGATACAAGGAAGATGAAAGAAGAGTTTCCGGTCATTAAGCAAATTATCAATAGCCATGATAATTATATTACACTCCATAAGTTTAGCAGCTGATCGCTTATAAGCGGACGGTCTTCTGTGGAAATTCTTCCAAAATAGAGAACATTTCTCCTCTGTAAATCGTCTGAATAATATCAGATTGATTTCCGGAGGTTTTTTACAAAATGATATTTTCTAAAGACCAATGGGTGAAATGGTTCGTGCTCGCATAGGGGAGTCTAATTATCTTGATCGTGTTGACCCAAATCGGTTACGCAGGAACGGATCGCGATTCTTATCCGGAACGGGTGAAAGAAGGCAAGCTCTATTACAATGTTCATCCTTCCTTTGCGGATGAGCAGAAGATGCAGCCTGAGGTGGCTGAGAAGCTGCTCACCAGTTGGAACGGGGTTGCCGATAAGCTGAACAGTATTATATCCGTAAAGGATTGGAAGTTGGTCAGCAGCGGAGATCTTGACCTGGAGCTGACGAACGGATTGCCGGATCAAGAAGTGTCGACCTTTAACGAAGCGCTTTTCAGCGATCAAAGGAAGTCCGAGTTGCAGAAAGGCGATCTCTATCCCGGCGCTTTGATCAGTCCGAACGAAGATCGTGTAATTTTGTTTTGGGAGAAATTTGACGGCAGCGCGGTGTATCTGCACATCGATTCCAAGACGGATTCCGACGGATCGCGAAGATGGTTCGTGAACGGCGAAGTCAATCGGATTGGAGTAAAAGAGACCTTGCAATTAGGATGATTTTGCTGAATACTGAAATCAGCCTAATAATTTAATGGACAATTAAAGGGGGGAGAAAATGGGTTCGATTCAAGCGCAAATTGATGAATTGAAGCGGACAACAGAGCAAGCAGGAGAAATGACAACGCAACTTCTTCAAAAGAACGGTAAAGCAATTTCTGCAATCGAGGAAGTAAGGGTAGAAGTTAAGGAATTGCGGCAGGAAATGAGATCAGGATTTCAGGCGATGGATGCGAAATTCGAGGCAATCAATACGAACTTTGAACGACTGTTCAATGAAATGAACAAGCTAAAAAATGATTCGGACGTTAAAACTAAAAAGTGGAAATTAGTAGAGATTGAATAACCTCTAATTGAAGAGAGCCGCGAGGCTCTTATATTTTTTTGTTGAGATCGGATTTTGTCGTACTGCCTCCAGCCGCTGGAGGTTTTTTTGTGCTCTGAAAGCTAGGGCCTTTCACCCCCTGCTTCGTCACTTTTGCTTGACGTCCACCCCGTTACGCCTTCACAAAAGTTCCTTGCATGGAACGAAAATTCGGCCAAATCTACTATCCTCGGTGTATGCATACACGCCCTATGGGCGGTAACGAAATAAACGTGCGCTTTACATGGGGGTGATTCGGCGGTGACAAAGCGGCGCTACTATGGTAAATGGTGGTTTGTCCACTGTAATCATCAGCTTTGGATAATCAGAGGAGCGTGAAGGTACGTGAAGTCTCAAGGTCGTCGCCTAATAAACAAATTATTCGCCGTTATGCTGTCGCTGACGGTGCTTGCGCCGTATGTGCCGCAAGCCGTTATCGGAGCGGATACGGCTTATGCGGCCCCGTCGGGTGTCGTTATGCTGGAGGATTTCGAGAACGGTTTGGGTAATGTCCGGTTGGAGAAAAAACGGGTGTTCGACGGCAGTCTGTCGCTCGAATCGAACCCGAAATACGTGCGCAACGGCGCTTATTCCGCGCGAATTGATTATGACATGATCGGGATCGAGGACAACCCGTCGCAAATCTCGATTGGCGCCGTCCCTTACACGATGCCGATTCAAGGCTATCCGCAAAAAATCGGCATGTGGGTATACGCCAACAAGGACGGCCATCTGCTTACGACCAAGTTCCGCGACGGAAACAGCAGTTCATTCGAAATGGAACATTACGCCGACGAGAGCGTTGGCATCGACTGGACGGGGTGGCGTTATCTCGAAGTCGACATCGAGCAGGGAAAGCCGGCCCCGATCGTGCTGGAGCTGTTTCTACAGATGAAGCAGAGAGACATTAACAAGAAAAATAAAGGCTCGATCTGGGTCGACGATATTCGGCTGATCTACGATCCTGTGGACGAGGATACGACGGTGCCGACTCTTGCCGCCGTTTATCCAACTCCCGATCAGACGGTGAACGCGCCGATATCGGAAATTTCGCTGGCCGCGTCCGACTTCGGAACCGGTATCGATCCGGCGTCTTTGCGTCTGACGATTGACGGCCGACCTTTTGCGCCGTCCGCTTTCGAGAACGGCGTTGCCGTGTTCTCGCCAGGCGCGGCGATGAGCGGGGGTTACCATGAAGCCGTTGCCGAGGCGCGCGACTTGGCGGGCAACCCTGCGCGAATCGAATATACGTTCCGAGTCGAGCACGGCGAGCGCCTGGCCATGACGGCTCCCGCGGAAGCGAAGAGCGGAGTGCCGTTTCATGTCCTGTTGCAGGCTCAGGACATCAGCGTAGCGGAAAGCGTTTATGCGACGATCCAGTTCGATCCCGCGACGTTGCAAGCGCGCAATGTCGCAGAACTCGCAGATCTGATCGGCGTGCACACCGACATCGATAATGTGGGAGGCAGCGTAAAATTCAGCGCCGCAGGGCTGAACGGAGTTTCCGCCGCACCGCTGGCCAACATCGAATTCGAAGTGAACCGGAACGCCAAGATGGAACGCGGAGAAACGTATAAGAGCGTGCGAATGATCGAAGGCGGCTTAGGCTATGCGGGCGACGTTTCTATTCCTTCCTTCGCCGCTCCGATCCGCTACGGCCTCGGCTTCGCTTACCAATTGGAAGCAAACGGAACGTCGCTCGGGACGGAAAGCGTCTTTACGGTGAAGGACGGCAACGGCGCGCCAGTTCAAGGTGCGCGGATTGAGTTCACGGACCCGAACGGTCCGCAAACCTACGTCGCCGTAACCGCTCCTCAATCGAAGGTGTACACAAACGCAGACTCGTCTTCGGCGGTTAAGCTGGAGCTGGGACAAGGCCGTCAACTGCTCGCTACTGTAGGCGCAACATCCGGGTTCGTCCAAGCGTTCCTGCCCGACGGCAGCGGAATGGGCTGGATTCCGTCTGGCGACGTTCAGCAAGAAGATCTTGCACAAGGAATCGGGTTGACAGACGCGCTAGGCCAAGTTCGTACGAAACTGGCGACGCTGGCTAAGGGCGTATGGTTCCTTCAGGCGGTCAAAGACAACGGATTAAGCGAGCGCCTAACATTTGCCGTCGTCCCTCAATTCGGGCCGGAACGACCGCTATACGTCCAGACCTATGTGAGCGAGGACATGGCGACGAAGCTTAGCGTTGCCTGGCAGACGGCTCCTTCCGTTCCGCAAAATTATATTCAGTACGTGAAGGAAAGCGAGCTTCCGCAAGGCAATCCGGAATTGGCTGAGGGCCATGCTACTGCGGCCGCAGCGAATTCCGTGCTCCAATTGCTCAGCCAAACGGAAAATGGGCCTAAAGGAGAGATTCGTTTCCACCAAGCGCTCGTCTCCGGTCTGCAGCCGAATACGAAGTATTACTATCGCGTCGGCTATGAAGGACATTGGAGCGATTGGTACGGCTACAGTACGGCTCCGTCCGGCCAGAATACGCCTGTGTCGTTCGTGTTCGTCACCGATTCGCATACGAAGGAAGACAACGGTCTTGAAATCTATCAGAGGCTGATGGGCAACGTTTTCGAAAATTATCCGAATACCCGATTCGTCATGCACGGCGGCGACATCGTGGACAATGGCGGCGCGTTGAACGAATGGAACCGATTCTGGGAGGCTTCCTCGATCTACGCCACTTCCGTACCTTCGGCCCAGGCGATCGGCAATCATGACGTGAAGAGCGAAGGCAAGGACGTTTTCACCAGAGGAACCGGCTTCCCGGACAACGGTCCGGACACGCAGAAGAAATACGCTTATTCGTTCGATACGGGGAACGCGCACTTTGTCGTGCTCAATTCCGAGGCGACCGAGGAAAATATGATCAAGCAGGCGGAATGGCTGGAAGCGGATCTGGCCAAGAGCAAGAAAAAGTGGAAGGTCGCGATGTTCCATCGGCCTGCTTACCATACCGAGGCGGGACGGGACAAGCTGATCGAATACACGCAAACCTATTTCGCTCCGATTCTTGAAAAGCAGGGAGTCGACCTTGTGCTCGTCGGGCACGATCACGTCTATGCTCGCACGTATCCGATGAAGCAGGGCCAGCCGCTTAAAAACGGAGAAAGAGGCACGCTTTACTTGGACGGCGGAGCGTCGGGCTGGAAGTTCTACGACGGAACGAAATACGATTATCTCGATTTTGTATTCGACGACAACGTTGCGGTATACTCCGCCATCGAGATCGGTCAAGATCGGATACAGATTCAAGCCCGTACGGATAATGGGGATCTCGTGGACGACCATACGATCGTGAAGAAGGACTCGTCCCCAAGCACTCCTTCCCCGGGCACCCCGTTTACGGGAGGTCCATCCGGCGGCGCGAAACCGAATCCGCAGCCGGAAACGTCCGTCAACGAGTCGGGCTTGCCGATTCGTTCTGTGACCGAGGCCGAATGGGCTCAAACGCAATCTGCAGGCAAGCTGACTGTTGACCTAACCGGAGCGGGCGGAGAGGTACGGCTTCCGGCGAATGCGGGAGACGCGCTTAAAACCGGAGGGCTGGAGCTGACGTTGGGAGGCTCCCTGGTTCTGAAGCTGTCCCCGGCGCAATTGCGGTCGGCGGCTGCGGGACTTGGGAATGGCGATCTGCTGGCGCTTGAAGTCGTCGTGGACGATGCGACGAAGTCGGCCGAGCGCGTACGTCAGGCGCAGCAGAAGGAGAAAGCGGCGTTGGAGCGGGTCGGCGGAGCCTTCCGGATCAGCCTGTCCTCGGTTGATACAGACGGTAAGCGGGCGCATAAGAACGGAGCTGCGAATGCGACGCTGACGATTCCCGCGGGAACGAAGAACAAGCTGACAGGCGTGTACGAGATTGCCGCCGATGGAACGGCGACGTACGTGAAGGGCAAGAGAACGGCTAACGGAACGGAAGTCGATCTCGTCCCAGGTCGCACCTATATGCTGCTTGACTACAAAATGAGCTATGCGGATCTGCCGTCCGGTCACTGGGCATACGAGTATGTCGCGCAGCTGGCAGCCAGTCGCAGCGTCAACGGAATCGACGGAGAGCGATTCGCGCCGAATCGCGAAGTGACGCGCGCCGAATTCACCGCGATGCTTGTCCGCGAGCTGGGGCTGCAAGCTTCGAGCCCGGCTGGCTTCGCGGACGTGGCTCAAAGGACTTGGTATGCGGAAGCGATAGCCGCCGCGAAGGAAGCGGGATTGGTGAACGGCTCTTCAGGCAGCGCCTTCCGGCCGAATGCGGGCATTTCCCGTCAGGAAATGGCGGCTATGATCGTCAGAGCGTATGAGATTCTGCATGGCACGACTGTGCAGAAAGCAAGCGGAGGCAATACGTTCTCCGACATGAGCGGAGCTCAAGCGTGGGCGAAGGAAGCGGTAGCCAAAGCGCACGAGCTGGGGCTGGTGAACGGCAGCGGGAACGGCAAGTTTCGCCCGCTGGCAGGCGGAACCCGCGCGGAGTCGGCGAAGCTGATCGTGGCGCTGCTCGAATCGCGACCGTAACCGCAATCGCAGTCACAATCACAATCGAAACCCCCTCGCACAATCGATAGATCGCAGTCGCTTCGGGCCGCAGCCCGGGGCGATTGTTGTATTTTCCATCCACCATATGCTTTGTTTTCGCTTTCAATAGATGTTTCGACAAGGTTCCCACTAGACAAGAAAGCAATTTCCGAACATTACATCCGCTTACTAGCACTGAATATACGTAAATAATCGTTGACATCGAAGGGCTTTCGACCTAGAATATGTGATGGACAAGCAACAACTGAATAATCTTTTCGTATAATCCCGGGAATCGGCCCGGGAGTCTCTACGAGGTCACCGCAAATGATCTGTCTACGAAAAGGGAAGCAGACCGAGGGGCGATTGCGCCTATCGGAATGATTTTCCCGGTTGTGCGGAACCTAGAGGAGAAGTCTTCTGGGTTTTTTATGTTTGGTTTAGTTCCAATTCATTCAAATTTTGAAGGGAGAGTTTATGGGAACATGGAAAGTTTCTTTAAGCTGAAGGAACTGGGAACGAACGTACGCACGGAGATCATGGCAGGGATTACGACCTTCATGACGATGGCTTACATTCTAGTCGTTAACCCAGGCATTTTATCGGGAGCGGGACTGTCTTTCGAGTCCGTATTCCTGGCAACCGCGTTGGCGGCTGGTATTTTTACGATCGCAATGGGCTTGTTCGTTAACTTTCCGGTTGCGCTCGCTCCGGGGATGGGCCTGAACGCCTTCTTCGCGACAACGGTCATCACCTCCAAGGCGACCGGTCACGAGATTACGGCGGAGATGGGCTTGGCGGCCGTATTTATTTCGGGGATTATTTTCTTCATCCTAACGGTAACGCAGGTTCGACAGATTCTGGTCGTGGCCATTCCGGATGCGCTGAAGCATGCGATTACGGTTGGTATCGGTTTGTTTATCGCGATCGTAGGCATGAAAAACAGCGGCCTGATGTCGATCATTACGTTCGAAGATGGCGGAACGCTGTTGACGATGGGACATCTGAAGGATCCTACGGTGTGGCTGACCATCGTGGGCCTGGGCATTATCGCCCTGCTGATGGTACTGCGCGTTAAAGGCGCGATTCTGATCGGTATGTTGGTTATTACGTTGCTTGGCGCTCTTCCGGGCGTTGACCTTGTTCACTTTAATACATTGAAGGAAGCAAGCTGGACTCCGAACTTCGGCGAGCTGAACTTCTGGCATATGGATTTCGCCGATCTGTTTACGACGGGCTTGCTGACGGCGATCGCTACCTTCACGTTCGTAGAATTGTTTGATACATTCGGAACCTTGGTCGGTACGGCCAACAGAGCCGGATTTTTCAAAAATAAAGAAGAAGGCAACAAAAAAGTCGGCAAAGCGATGTTCGTGGACTCTCTTGCAGTCAGCGGCGGTGCGATGCTCGGCACAAGTACGGTAACGGCTTACGTAGAAAGCTCTGCGGGGATCGCCGAAGGCGGACGCTCCGGTCTGACAGCAGTTACGACGGGCGCATGCTTCCTGCTTGCACTGTTCCTTTTGCCGCTGGCGCTGCTAATTCCGGGACCGGCTACAAGCGCGGCTCTGATCATCGTTGGCGTGCTCATGGTGCAATCGGTTAAAGAAATCGACTTTACGGATCTTGTCATCGGTATTCCGGCGTTCTTGACGGTTACGATCATGCCGTTCACGTACAATATCGCTAACGGGATTTCGTTCGGTATCGTTTCTTACGTGCTGCTGGCGTTCGTTGCCAATCTGGCCGGCGACAAAAAGCACAAAATCCACTGGCTCATGTGGGTGCTGTTCTTCATCGTTATCGCGCGCTACGTATTCGTAGGCGGAGAATAATCGCGTTTATGAGCCTTCGCGGGCTCATGGCATAAATCAACCCCGCTTCACTTCCGAATTGACGGAGGTGGGGCGGGGTTTTACTATGGATATGCGTAGATTAGACGGGAGATGAGAGGATGAAAATAAAGCAAACATTGCAAGAGATCGCCGAGCTGCTGCGGGACGAGCTTCCCGAGCTGGGCCATTCGCTGAATCCGCCGGCTTCCGAAGATGAGCTTCACAAGGCTGAGGAAGAGCTCGGATTTTCCTTGCCTACGGAGCTGTGGGAGCTCTATCTGACTCATAATGGAGAAAAAGAAGATGGCCCCGGTCTGTTTTTCGGCCTGCCGTTTCTTCCACTAGATGGAATGATGGCGGAGTGGAGAATCTGGGCGGATTTAGAGGAACAGATGGAGGGGCTGGAATCGGAGCATTACTCCGTTCCCGCAGGCTGGATTAAAGAGCAGTATATCAATCGCGGGTGGCTGCCGATCAGCAAAGATTGGGGCGGCAACAATTTAGGTGTCGACATAGACCCGGACCGGGAAGGAACAGCGGGGCAGATCATCAATTTCGGCCGCGACGAAGAAATCAAATACGTCATTGCCCGTAATCTCTCGCACTGGCTGCAATTTATTCACGATACGGCCAAAGCAGGCAATTATACTGTACATGAAGAGGACGAATACCGTCATTGGACATTGGGACGCGATAGCGGCACGCATCTGTTCGACACGATTCGCTCGCAGGAGCTCCCAGTGCTCGAACCGGTCCATTCCAAGACATCGGAAACGGACGCCGCGGAATGGATGAGCGGGCTCGATTCGGAGTGGCAAACCCGGGTCGCGAACAATGGAGGTACGCCGGAAAAATTTTTCGGGGCAAAAAGGCTGATGTTTATCCGCGAGGGGCTGACCGATATTTCTCCTCTAGGCCGCTGCAAGGAAGTAAGAGAGCTCGTTCTAAGCAGGAACGAAATTAGCTCCATTGCGCCATTAAGCGGCTGTACGCAGCTGAAGACTCTGTATCTGGGCGGCAATCCCGTTACGGATCTCCGTCCCTTGCAAGGTCTTGCGCACTTGAAGGAGCTGATTCTGCTCGAGTCCGCCGTTGCCGATCTATCCCCGTTAAGCGCGATGACCGGCCTGCAGTCGCTAGATGTTCAGCTAACGCCGGTTCGCGATTACTCTCCGCTGCGGCAGCTCGCAAGTCTGCGCGCTTTGAAAGTCAGCGACCCGGATGCGGAGCAGGTCCGCGAGCTGGCCGAGCTTAGGCAGCTTAAGGAGCTGACGATCACTCGACTGGGTGCCGGAGCCGAAAGCGAGCTGGAGGCATTAGGACAGCTGAGTAAGCTGGAAGCTCTTCACTTGGACGAGGTCAGCTTAAAGAGTCTTGATTTCTTGCGCAATTGCCGCAAGCTCCGGAAGGTCACGATCGCGGATTCGTCGGTACAGGACGCATCGGCTCTCGGCGAGTTGCCAAACCTGCATAGTTTGGAGCTGCAAGGCGGCCCCGAAATCGGCGGTTTGGAGAAGGTGGCGAAGTCGGCCTCGCTGAAGCGGGCGTCGGTTTCCTTCCCGCAATTCGCTCTGCTGACAAAGCATTCGGAGCGTTATATCGACTTTTCGACAATGAACGGCAAAATGACCGACGAAGAGTCTTCAATCTGGCATCGGTACTTGGATAGCGCCCGCGAATCGTCGCGTTAATTCGAATCGATTGACTTCAGGGAGGAAGGTCTTCACGCTCCGCCGGGATGCGGGGGACCTTTTCTCGGAAATTCAGAAAGGATAAAATCCATTGAAAATTTAAAACGGAAAGCCCATCTTAATCCGACAAAAAGGGTGAAAATGATCGATTTAAGCAGGAAAATCAGACTTATCTTTTCAAAATGAGTCATTTTGCGGAATTAAAGCGGGAAACCCGCTCTATTCGCCCTCGAAATAGTGCGGCAGAACTTTTAAAGCGGCTTTTCCGCCTTAGACTAACAAGTCGTTTACGCTAATCCTTGCCTGCACCGTCCAGAAAAAGTTGCTTCAGCGCCGCGGCTATATCGAAATCGATTGCGTGAAAAACCGAACATTAATAATCTTTATCAATGAAAGCGTTCGTCTTTGTTTGACAGTCCCCCGTGCTCTAAGGTAAACTTAGAAGCGTAAATAAGCAAAATGGCTTGCCTTTCGACAGGCAAGGCGCCAAGCGCGTATATGTCGGGAATCGGCCCGAACGTCTCTACCCGAAAACCCTAATTTTCGGACTACGCGGCAGTCGCAGGTGGCATAAAATAGAAGCGCGAACCCCATCAAGGTTCGGGCTTTGTCTTGTCGCTACGGGTGATCGTGTCGAAAGTGGAGAACGTAGGTCGATTGGGGAATACTGTTGATGTTCCCATCGGTCTTTTTTTCATTTATGGCGGAAAAGAACAGAACGCAACCGGGGAAGGGTGGAATCATGTCGTCACTTGTCGGCGTCATCATGGGAAGTACGTCGGATTGGGAAACGATGAAGAAGGCGTGCGAGATACTTGAGGAGTTAAACATTCCGTACGAGAAAAAAGTCGTCTCCGCGCATCGGACGCCGGATTTGATGTTCGAATATGCGGAAACCGCGGTGGAACGCGGTCTGAAGGTTATTATTGCCGGCGCCGGCGGCGCCGCTCATCTGCCGGGTATGGTCGCGGCCAAAACCGTCCTGCCCGTTATCGGAGTGCCCGTTCAATCGAAAGCATTGAACGGGCTGGATTCGTTGCTTTCGATCGTGCAGATGCCGGGGGGCATTCCAGTCGCGACGGTGGCGATCGGCGCGGCCGGCGCGACGAACGCGGGCTTGCTCGCGGCGCAATTCATCGGCTCGTTCGATCCAGAGGTTCAGGCGCGTGTCGCCGCAAGGCGCGAGCGCATTACGCAGGACGTGCTGGACAATGCGGAGCTGCCTTCATGAGCGGAGGGGATAACGTGAACAAGCTTGTCAACCTGTTCGAGGGCGAAGGCGCGGCTTGCGATGAGTTTGGCTGTGCGATTCCAGGTGCCGGGGATGCGGGAACGGACGGCCAGGCTGCATCGGCGGAGATGGCCGAGGCGAGCGAGCAGGGGGCGTCAGTGTCGGCAGGTTCGGAGGCTGACGTGAAGGCTGGTGCGGAAGCGGGGCCGAAGGCTGAGACAGTATCGGCGCGGCGTGCGATTCTGCCCGGTGCAACGGTCGGCGTGCTCGGCGGCGGACAGCTTGGACGGATGCTCGCTCATGCGGGCAATCGGCTCGGCTACCGCTTCGTGACGCTCGACCCGACGCCGGACAGCCCGTGCGGACAGACGGCGGCGCAGATCGTGGCGGCGTACGACGATCGGGAGGCGGCGCGGGAATTGGCGCAGCGCTCCGACGTGATCACGTACGAGTTCGAGAACGTCGACGCCGGCGTAGCGGAAATGCTGGAGCGCGAATCGTACGTGCCGCAAGGCAGCAAGCTGCTGTACACGACGCAGCATCGGCTGCGCGAGAAACATGCGGTCGAAGCGGCGGGGGCGCAGGTTGCGCCTTATGCCGAGATCGAGAGCCTGGCCGGGTTGCAGGAAGCGGCGGCTCGGCTGGGACTCCCGGCGGTGCTGAAAACCGCGACCGGCGGCTACGACGGCAAAGGCCAGTGGGTGCTGCGCAGCGAGGACGAGCTGGCGACGGCTTGGGAAGAGGCGAGTCGGGCCGGTACGCAGCTCGTGCTGGAGAAGTTTATTGTTTTCGATAAGGAAATTTCCGTGATCGCGGCGAGAAGCCCTTCGGGAGAAGTGAAGACGTTCCCGCCTGCGGAAAATATCCACGTTCATAATATATTGCATCTATCCATCGTTCCGGCGCGCATTTCGGACAAGGTTCGTGCGGAGGCCGAGAAGCTCGCGGTTTCGATCGCGGAGACGCTGGGTGCGGTTGGTCTGATCGCCGTTGAAATGTTCCTTACGGCGGACGGCGAATTGTACGTCAACGAACTGGCGCCAAGACCGCACAACTCCGGTCACTATACGATGGAAGCCTGCCGCACGTCGCAGTTCGAACAGCATGTTCGGGCGATCTGCGATCTGCCGCTCGGCGATCCGTCGCTGCTGACGCCGGTCGTCATGGCGAACATTCTCGGCGAGCATATGGAGCCGTTACTGGAATGGATGGGCGAGAAGGATGCGGCGGCCGAGAAGCTGGGCGTCGAGGTCAAGGTTCACCTGTACGGCAAGGCGGAAGCCAAACATAAGCGCAAGATGGGCCATCTGAACGTGCTTGCTCCGAATGTGGACGCGGCGCTGGAATGGATTGCTCAATCGAAAATATGGAGGGTTTAATTACACATGTTAGAACGTTATAGCCGGCCCGAGATGCGGGCGATCTGGACGGAACAAAACAAGTTCCAAGCGTGGTTGGAAGTCGAGCTGTGCGCCTGCGAGGCATGGGCCGAACTGGGACACATTCCTCATGAAGACACGGTCGAGCTGCGCAAAAACGCCAAGTTCGACATCGACCGCATTTACCAGATCGAGCTGGAAACCCGCCATGACGTGATCGCCTTTACGCGCGCCGTATCCGAAAGTCTCGGAGCGGAACGCAAATGGGTGCACTACGGCCTCACTTCGACGGACGTCGTCGATACGGCGATGGGCTACCTGCTTCGTCAGGCGAATGAAATTTTGCGCAAAGATATTCAGAACTTTATCGCCATCCTTCGCGATCAGGCTATTCAATATAAGAACACTCCGATGATGGGCCGTACGCACGGCGTTCATGCCGAGCCGACGACTTTCGGCTTGAAGCTGGCGCTGTGGCACGAGGAAATGAAGCGCAACCTGGAGCGGTTTGAGCATGCGGCCGCGGGCGTCGAGTTTGGCAAAATGTCCGGCGCGGTCGGCACGTACGCCAACATCGATCCTGCGGTGGAAGGGTTCGTATGCAAGAAGCTCGGTATCCAAGCTGCGCCGATCTCGACGCAGACGCTGCAGCGCGACCGTCATGCGGAATATATGGCGACGTTGGCGCTGATCGCCACGTCGATCGACAAGTTCGCGACGGAAATCCGCGGCTTGCAGAAGAGCGAGTTCCGCGAAGTCGAAGAGCCGTTCGGCAAAGGGCAAAAAGGCTCGTCGGCGATGCCGCACAAGCGCAACCCGATCGGCTGCGAGAACATGAGCGGCTTGTCCCGCGTCATTCGCGGCCACATGCTGACCGCCTACGAGAACGTGCCGCTGTGGCATGAACGCGACATTTCGCACTCCTCGGCCGAGCGCGTTATCCTGCCGGATGCGACGATGCTGCTGAACTACATGCTGAACCGTTTTGGCAACATCGTGAAGAACTTGACGGTGTTCCCGGAAAACATGAAGCGCAACATGACCCGCACGTACAACGTGCCGTTCTCCGGCCGCGTCATGACGAAGCTGATCGACAAAGGCTTCGCCCGCGAGCAGGCGTACGACACGGTGCAGCCGCGCGCGATGCAGGCTTGGGAGGAACAGCGCGATTTCCGCGATATCGTGCAGTCGACGAAGGAAATTACCGACGTTCTGTCTGCTGAGGAAATTGCCGATTGCTTCGATCCGACTTGGCATCTGAAGCATGTGGATACGATTTTCGACCGGTTAGGGTTGAAATAATACGCGCGCTAGCATGCGCCGCTAGGAGGCAGCAATGACTACCCAAGCTTTGGCGACGGCCGAAGGGCTCGTGAACGCCCCGCTGATTCACAAAGGCAAGGTCCGGGAGCTGTACGATCTCGGCGAGCACTTATTAATTGTAGTAACGGACCGCATCTCGGCGTTCGACTATGTGCTGGACCCTCCGGTTCCCGGAAAAGGCAGTGTCCTGAACGGGCTGAGCGCGCACTGGTTCGAGCAAACGGCTGGTTTTCAGCCGAACCATGTCGTGCATACGGACGTAGCGCTGCTGGGCGACATCGTGACCGAGCCGGACAAGTTGGCCGGACGGATCATGGTTAGCCGCAAGGCGCAGCGCGTCGACATCGAGTGCGTCGTTCGCGGCTACATTACGGGCGGCGGCTGGCGACAGTATCAATCTTCCGGCGAGGTCAACGGAATTAAGCTGCCGGAAGGGCTGCACAAGAACTCGAAGCTGGAGCAGCCGATCTTCACGCCCGCCGGCAAAAACGACGTCGGCCACGACGAGGACATCCCGTTCGAGGAGATGGCTCGCCGCGTCGGTGCGGAGCTGGCGGAGGCTTTGCGTGAGCGCAGCCTGAAGCTGTACGAGTTCGGCCGCGACTATTGCGCCAAGCGGGGAATTATCCTCGCCGACTGCAAGTTTGAGTTCGGCCTGATCGACGGGGAGATCATCCTCATCGATGAGCTGTTTACGCCGGACTCCTCGCGCTTCTGGGCGGAGGAGAACTACAAGCTGGACGTCGAGATCGACAGCATGGACAAGGAGCCGGTTCGCGCCTACTTGGCCGGATCGGATTGGGACAAGAACAGCCCGCCTCCAGCGCTGCCTGCCGAAGTCGTCGCGGCGACGACGGATCGTTACCGCGACATCGCTCGCAGGCTGACGGAGTAGTAGTAGCTCGCATCGGCGCAGGCTCGGGAGCTCGTAACGGTCTGTGGGACCGTTAGAGCCGACAAAAGTGGTCGGCGGGAGCGCGTAACGGTCTGTCAGACCGTTAGAGACGGCCAAAGTGGTCGGCGAGAGCGTGTAACGGTCTGTGGGACCGTTAGAGTCGGCGAAAGTGGTCGGCGGAAGCGTGTAACGGTCTGTCAGACCGTAAGAGCCGGCCAAAGTGGTTGGCGGAAGCATGTAGCGGTCTGTCAGACCGTAAGAGTCGACAAAAGTGGTCGGCGGGAGTGTGTAACGGTCTGTCAGACCGTAAGAGTCGGCGAAAGTGGCTGGCGGGAGCGCGTAACGGTCTGTCAGACCGGAAGGGTCGGCGAAAGTAGCTGGCGGGAGCGTGTAACGGTCTGTCAGACCGGAAGGGTCGGCGCTAAAGTCTCGCCACGAGTAACGTATCACCCAAATGGATCTAGCTGGTCATATCTGCACGAGGATTTACTTTTTCACACGCTAGACGTTCTTATAGATGAAACCATCCACCAACCTACAAATCAGGAGGAACCTCCCCATGAAAGCAAAGGTATACGTGACGATTAAGGAAAACGTGCTCGACCCGCAAGGGAACGCGGTGCAAGGCGCGCTGCATACGCTCGGATTCGGCGAAGTAGGCAAGGTGAGAATTGGCAAGTATTTGGAGCTTGAGCTGGATACGAACGATCGCGCGCAAGCGGAAGAAAAGCTTAAGGTGATGTGCGAAAAGCTGCTGGCGAACACGGTTGTCGAAGACTATCGTTTCGAATTGGAGGGCTGAGGCGCTCATGAAATTCGCGGTACTGGTATTTCCGGGTTCCAACTGTGACATTGACTGCTACAAGGCGGTAGAGGATACGGTAGGCGAGCAAGTCGATTACGTGTTCCACACAGCGACCGATCTGTCGGACTATGATGCGATTCTCGTGCCGGGCGGTTTCTCCTACGGGGACTATCTGCGTTGCGGCGCCATCGCACAATTCGCTCCGGTCATGGCCGAAGTGAAGAAGGCGGCCGAGCAAGGCAAGTTTATTCTCGGTATCTGCAACGGGTTCCAGATTCTGACCGAAGCGGGCCTCCTGCCGGGAGCGCTCATTCGCAACAATTCGTTGAAATTCCGCTGTCATCAGGTCGGTCTCGTTGTCGAGAACAACAAAACCGGCTTTACGAACGACTACGCGCAGGGCGAGGTTATCCAGATTCCGATCGCTCACGGCGAAGGCAGCTATTATGTGGACGATGCGGCGTTGGCGCAGTTGAAGGCGAACGATCAGATCGTTTTCCGCTATGCGGGCGACAACCCGAACGGCTCGGTGGACGATATCGCTGGCGTGTGCAACGAAGCGGGCAATATTGTGGGCATGATGCCGCACCCGGAGCGGGCGGTTAAGGAAATTCTCGGGTCCGCCGACGGCGCGCGGATGTTTAAGTCAGTATTAAACGCTTGGAGGGAACGTCATGGCGCAGCAAGTATCCGCTAAGGAACCAACAGCCCTGCAGATCGCGGAGCAGAAAATCTACAAGCAATTCGGCGTGTCGGAAAAAGAATACGAGCTGATCTGCGAATTTATGGGGCGTCAGCCTAACTATACGGAGATTGGTGTTTTTAGCGTTATGTGGTCCGAGCACTGCGCGTACAAAAACTCCAAGCCGCTGCTGCGCAGATTCCCGACTTCGGGGCCGCGCGTTCTGATGGGACCGGGCGAAGGCGCGGGTATCGTCGACATCGGAGACAACCAAGCAGTCGTGTTCAAAATCGAATCGCACAACCACCCGTCCGCAGTAGAGCCGTACCAAGGCGCGGCGACGGGCGTGGGCGGCATTATTCGCGATATTTTCTCGATGGGGGCGCGTCCGGTTGCGCTGTTGAACTCGTTGCGGTTCGGCCGTCTGGAAAATGAGCGCGTGCGCTACCTGTTCGAGCACGTTGTCAGCGGCATCGCGGGCTACGGCAACTGTATCGGCATTCCGACGGTTGCGGGCGAGATCATGTTCGACGAAGCATATGAAGGCAATCCGCTCGTTAACGCCATGTGCGTCGGGCTGATCGATCACGATAAAATTCAACGCGGCGTCGCCAAAGGCATCGGCAACCCGGTGTTCTACGTCGGACCGGCTACGGGCCGCGACGGTATCCATGGCGCGACTTTCGCGTCCGAGGATTTGACGGCGGAGTCGGAAGCGAAGCGTTCGGCGGTTCAAGTCGGCGATCCGTTCATGGAGAAGCTTGTTATGGAAGCGACTTTGGAGCTGATCGATTCCGGCATCGTGCTTGGCATTCAAGATATGGGCGCGGCGGGACTCACTTGCTCCAGCGCGGAGATGGCGAGCAAAGCGGGCAACGGCATGGAGCTGTACTTGGATGAAGTGCCGCAGCGTGAGGAAGGCATGACAGCTTATGAAATGATGCTGTCCGAGTCGCAGGAGCGGATGCTGTTTGTTTGCGAGCCTCAGCATGAGGAGCAGGCTAAGGGGATTTTTGCTCGTTGGGGACTGCATTGCGCGAAGGTCGGCAAAGTGTCCGACGACGGCCGTCTGAAGCTGTTCCACAAAGGCGAACTGGTTGGCGATATGCCGGTTAAGGCGCTCGTTGACGACTGCCCGGTGTATGAGAAGCCGTCTGCGGTTCCAGAATACTATTTGAAAAATGGTTCGGTAGACACGAATCGTTACGAGCAAGTGCTGGATTTGAACGATGCTTTGCTGAAGGTGCTCGGTTCGCCGTCGTTGGCGAGCAAAGAGTGGGTCTACAACCAATACGACTACATGGTGCGTACGGAAACGGCGGTTCGTCCAGGTTCGGATGCGGCTGTCGTGACAATTCGCGGCACGCGCAAAGGCTTGGCGATGACGACGGACTGTAACGGACGTTATGTGTATCTCGATCCGGAAGTCGGCGGACGCATCGCGGTTGCGGAAGCGGGACGGAATATCGTCTGCTCCGGCGCTGAGCCGCTGGCGATTACGGATAACCTGAACTTCGGCAGTCCGGAGAAGCCGGAAGTGTTCTGGCAGATGGAGAAGGCGGTCGACGGCATGGCGGAAGCTTGCCGCTTCCTGGACACGCCGGTTATCGGCGGTAACGTATCGTTGTACAACGAAAATACGCGCGGAGCGATCTACCCAACGCCGGTTGTCGGCATGGTTGGTCTCGTACACGATGTTGATCATATTACGACGCAAGAGTTTAAAGCGGATGGCGACGTTATCTTCTTGCTTGGCGAGACGAAGGCGGAAATCGGCGGCAGCGAGTTCCAATACGCGGTTCACGGCGTAACGGAAGGCCGTCCACCGGAGCTGGATCTGGCGACGGAGAAGAAGCTGCAGCAAACGGTGCTTGGCGCCATTCGCGACGGTCTGGTCGCTTCGGCGCACGACTTGTCCGAAGGCGGTCTCGCGGCTGCGCTGGCGGAAGCGGGCTTCGGCCGCGGCTTGGGCGCGGATGTAACGTTCGAGACGAATTTGCGTCCGGACTTGGCTTTGTTCAGCGAATCGCAGTCGCGGATTTTGCTGACGGCGGGCGCCGAGAAGGCGGAAGGTCTGGCGGCATTCTTGAAGGCTGCTGGCGTGCCGGTTCAGCGTCTGGGTACAGTTGGCGGCGATCGGTTGAAGGTGAGCGTTGGCGGGCATGTCGCCATCGACGCTGCTGTTGCGGAACTGCGCGCGGCATGGTCGCAGGCGATTCCAAACCATATGAGCGGTAAGAACGCATGACATCTAGCGTTGCGAACGGGGGAACAGAAGTGACGCGGCTCTGGACCGGGGATTATTACAACGAGGGCAACGGCAGCAAGGAATCCATTTTCGACAAAGTGAAGGAAGAGTGCGGCGTGTTCGGGGTGTTCGGTCATCCCGACGCGGCCAACCTTTCCTATTACGGTCTGCATGCGCTGCAGCACCGAGGCGAAGAGAGCTGCGGCATCTGCACGTCGGATGACGGCACGTTCCACTATCATCGGGGGATGGGACTGGTCAAGGAAGTGTTTGACCGCGACCGTCTCGAATCTCTGAAGGGCAAACAGGCAATCGGTCACGTTCGTTATTCCACCTCCGGTTCCAGCCACCTGGGGAACGCTCAACCGCTTGTGTTCAAATATCGCGGCGGCGATCTGGCGGTCTGTACGAACGGAAATTTGGTCAACGAGCCGATTATTCGCAAGGAGCTTGAGGAATCGGGATCGATTTTTCAGACGACGAGCGATACGGAGGTTATTGCGCATTTGATTGCGCGGTCCTCCAAGGATTTGGTTGAAGCGGTTAAGGATGCGTTCCTGCGGTTGATCGGGGGCTTCGCATTCCTGATTCAAACGAAGGACTACCTGATCGCGGCGTGCGATCCGCAAGGGCTTCGTCCGATGGTGATGGGGCGGCTAGGGGAAGCTTATATTTTCTCCTCCGAGTCGTGCGCGCTGGAGACGATCGGAGCCGAGTTCGTCCGCGACGTTCAGCCGGGGGAACTGCTTGTTCTGGATAAGGACGGGCTTCGGGAGGATCGTTTTGCTCCGATGGAGCGGCGGGCGATGTGCTCGATGGAGTACATTTACTTCGCTCGTCCGGACAGCGACATCTACGGGGCTAACCTGCACTCGACGCGGAAGCGGATGGGGCAGATTTTGGCTCAGGAGTCTTTTGTCGATGCTGACATTGTGACCGGGGTGCCGGATTCGAGTATTTCGGCGGCGATCGGTTATGCGGAGCAGACGGGCATTCCTTACGAGCTGGGCTTGATCAAAAACAAATATACCGGACGGACGTTTATCCAGCCTTCGCAGGAGCTGCGCGAAAAGGGCGTTAAGATGAAGCTGTCCGCCGTCCGCAAAGTCGTGGAAGGCAAACGCGTCGTCATGATCGACGATTCGATCGTGCGGGGCACGACCTCGCTGCGGATCGTCAACATGCTTCGCGAAGCCGGGGCGCTTGAGGTACATGTGCGGATTACTTCTCCGCCGTTTATGAACCCTTGCTACTACGGCATCGATACGCCGAATCCGGCGGATCTGATCGCCTCCAGCAAGTCGGTCGAGGAGATTCGCCAGGCGATCAACGCGGACTCGCTCTACTTCCTGACGGAAAGAGGGCTGCGCGACGCCGTCGGCATCTACCCGGACGAATACGCCAACGGCTTGTGCATGGCTTGCTTCAATAACGATTACCCGACTCCGGTCAGGTTCGAGGATGCTAAGCTGACTTCTTGCAGCTGCGATTGATTTGCGGCGGGGGGAGGCGGCTGGGCGGAATAAGGGTGCGGCAGGGACTTATTCGCTCCACCGGTGTCGGGGAAGCGGGAATAAGGGTGCGGCAGGGACTTATTCGGTTCTCCGACGGTTGGGGAAGCGGGAATAAGGCCGTCTCGCGGGCTTATTCGCTCCGAAATTATAAAGAGTTAGTGTGTTTTATGAGCGAGTCAGGTACAGAGGCGCGTATTCGTGTATGCGTATAGGTGTACGTGTGAGAGTTTACAACGATTAAGGGAGCTGAAATCATTGTCGGAGGCGTACAAACAGGCCGGGGTCGATATTGCGGCAGGCAACGAAGCGGTCGAGCGGATGAAGAAGCACGTTAAGAAAACGTTCCGTCCGGAAGTGCTGACCGGTCTTGGCGGGTTCGGCGGATTGTTCAGCCTGAACAAAGAGAAGTATGAGGAGCCGGTGCTCGTTAGCGGTACGGACGGCGTCGGCACGAAGCTGAAGCTGGCGTTCGCGATGGACAAGCACGATACGATCGGCATCGACGCGGTGGCCATGTGCGTTAACGACGTTATCGTTACCGGTGCGGAGCCGCTTTTTTTCCTCGATTATCTCGCTTGCGACAAAGTCGTTCCCGAGAAAATCGAGGCCATCGTTAAAGGCGTAGCCGACGGTTGCGAGCAAGCCGGCTGCGCGCTGATCGGCGGCGAGACGGCTGAGATGCCAGGCATGTACTCCGACGGCGAATACGATATCGCTGGCTTCACAGTGGGTATCGTAGATCGTCCGAAGGCAATCGACGGCTCCACGATTCAAGCGGGAGACGCAGTCATCGGATTGGCGTCGAGCGGCATTCACTCGAACGGCTTTTCGCTCGTTCGCCGTCTGCTGCTGGAGCAGCAGGGCTATGCGCTGACGGACAAGCCGGAAGAGCTGGGCGGCTCTACGCTGGGCGATGTGCTGATCGAGCCGACGCGCATTTACGTGAAGCAAATTCTTAAATTGCTCGAATCCGTTAAAATTAAAGGAATGGCCCACATCACGGGCGGCGGCTTCATCGAAAATATTCCGCGCGTGCTGCCGGAAGGCGTTAACGTGGACATTAATCAGGGTTCTTGGCCGGTGCTTCCGATCTTCCAACTGATGCAGCGTGTGGGCAACATTACCGACCGCGACATGTTTACGACGTTTAACATGGGCGTCGGCATGGTGCTGGTCGTGCCTGCGGAGCAAGCCGAGCAGGCGCTGGCGATCGCGAAGGAGCAGGGCGAGCAAGCTTACCGCATCGGAACGGTGACGGAAGGCTCCAAAATCGTAACCTTCGACGGCGTTGAGCTGCCATGACCTCGGTTGACCAAGCGAAAGCGCAGCAGCCGTTAAAAATAGCCGTGTTCGCTTCCGGAAGCGGAAGCAATTTTCAGGCACTCGTCGAAGCGATACGGGGACAGGGCATTCCTGCGACCGTATCGCTCCTCGTCTGCGATAAGCCGGGGGCGAGAGTCGTACAGCGGGCGGAGTCGCTTGGCGTGCCGACTCATCTGTTCAACCCGAAGTCGTATGAGACAAGGGAAGCCTATGAAGCGGAGATCATCGACCGTCTTCGCGCCGAAGGCGTCGAATTGATCGTGCTGGCGGGTTATATGAGGTTGGTCACTGCGACGCTGGTGGAGCCTTTTTACGGACGGATGATCAATATTCACCCGGCGCTTCTGCCCTCTTTTCCAGGAGTGCGGTCGGTTCGTCAGGCTTTGGAATACGGCGTTAAGCTGACCGGCGTTACGGTGCATTTTGTCGACGGTGGGATGGATACAGGCCCGATTATCGCGCAAAAAGCGGTCGAGGTGCGGGACGAAGATACGGAGGATTCGTTGGGGGAGCGCGTGCATGCGATCGAGCATGAACTGCTGCCGCAGACGGTTCGCTGGATTGCGGAGGGCCGCGTGACGTTAAACGATCGGAAAGTGAGTATTCGTCTCGGTTAACTCAGGCAGTTTGAAGTCGGCAAAGCCATTCTTTTCGGAATGATATGGACTTCACCTTCATTGGTTCAACACTTATATAGGCAACGAAGCAAAACACGAGAGGACGAAAACAATCCATGAGCGAGAATCACGAAATTGCTTTACGCTATGGCATGAACCCGCATCAGAAAGAAGCGAAGCTATTCAGCGCCGACGGCCAACCGCTGCCGCTGACCGTACTGAACGGGGACCCGGGCTTCATCAATCTGCTGGACGCGCTGAACGCGTTCCAACTCGTGCGCGAGCTTCGTCAGGCGACCGGACTTCCGGCAGCCGCATCCTTCAAGCACGTCAGCCCTGCGGGCGCGGCCGTCTATGCGCCGCTGTCGCCTGAACTGGCTAAAGCTTATTTTGTCGAGGCGGAAGGGCTGTCGGAGCTCGCAATCGCTTACGCCCGCGCGCGCGGAGCCGATCGCATGTCCTCCTTCGGAGACGCGGCCGCATTGAGCGATGTCGTGGATGCATCTACGGCGACGCTGCTCAAGCGCGAAGTGTCCGACCTGGTCGTAGCTCCCGGCTACACGCCTGAAGCGCTCGATATTCTGAAGCAGAAGAAGGGCGGCAAGTATCTGATTCTCCAGATCGATCCGGAATATGTGCCGGAAGCGATCGAGACTCGTACGCTATTCGGCATGAAGTTTCAACAGGAGCGCAACAGCGCCGTGCCGGATGCTTCCGTGTTTGACCTCGCGAACGTCATTACCGCGAATAAGGAAATTCCGGACAGCGCCAAGCGCGACATGCTTGTGGCGCTCATTACGCTCAAATACACGCAATCCAACTCCATCTGCTACACGCTGGACGGCCAGACGATCGGCATCGGCGCAGGCCAGCAATCCCGTATTCACTGTACCCGTCTTGCCGGGGACAAGGCAGACCGCTGGTATCTTCGTCAGCATCCGGCCGCACTGAACATGAAGTTCCGCGAAGGTCTGGCTCGCGCCGAACAGAACAATGCGATCGACCTGTGGCTGGAGGACGAAGTCACGCCAATCGAGCAAGCGGCATGGGAAAGCTGCTTCGAGGTTGTACCAACCCGACTGACGCGCGAAGAGAAGCGCGAATGGTTGAACGGTCTGCAAGGCGTTTCTTACGGCTCCGACGCTTTCCTTCCTTTCCGCGACAATCTCGACCGGGCCAGCCGGAGCGGCGTCAAATACGTCATCCAAGCCGGCAAGTCGCTGCGCGACGAAGAAGTGGTGCAAGCTGCGAACGACTATAATATGGTAATGGTATATTCGGGCGTACGCCTATTCCATCACTAAAAGAGGTAGTTCAAAAAGTCCAATTTTGATCACGAAGAGGTGCTGAAAATCGGACTTTTTGAACCTTTATTTGAAGAGGAAGGGACGACGACAATGTCTGCAAAATGGCAAGAGCTGGCGGATCGCACCGTGCAGCAGTTGAAGACGAACGCTTATCCGGGCCGCGGAATCATTATCGGATTGACGCCTGACGCATCGCGGTTTGTACAGGTGTACTGGATCATGGGCAGAAGCGAGAACAGCCGCAATCGGATTTTCGTGCCGGAGGAGAACGGGTTTCTGCGTACGGAAGCGCGCGATCCGGCCAAGCTGTCCGATCCGTCGCTTATTATTTACTATCCGCTTCGTCATGAGGGCGGCGCACATATCGTCACCAACGGCGACCAGACGGACACGATCTGGGAGGCGCTTCGCAATGGAGGTCGCTTCGAGGATGCATTGTCGCAGCGTACGTACGAGCCGGACCCGCCGAATTTTACGCCTCGTATCTCGGGCATCGTCGACTTGAACGACAAGCTGAACGCCTACAAGCTATCGATCCTCAAGACGAACGAGAACGACGAGTCCCAGACGAAACGCCAATTCTTCCACTATGAAAAGGCGCTCGCAGGATACGGACATTTCATCTCGACGTATGTCGGGGACGGCAATCCGCTGCCTTCCTTCGCTGGAGAGCCGCAGCTTGCTCCGCTGTTCGACGACGAGCAGGAGACGGCGCAATTTTACTGGAACCTGCTGAACGAGGACAACAAAATTTCCTTGCTCGTGAAAACGATCCGTATCTCCGACGGCGAAGTGACTCTGAAGGTCGTCAACAAGGATTCCGAAGGAGGGGCTTAAGGTGCGCATTCTGGTGATCGGACGCGGCGGACGCGAGCACGCGATCGTCTGGGCGCTCAAGAAGAGTCCCAAAGTCGAGAAAATTTTCTGCGCTCCAGGCAACGCCGGAATCGCCCAATTGGCGGAGAACGTCGAGATTGGGGAGATGGAATTTGCCCGTCTTGTCGGTTTTGCCAAAGAGCAGGCGATCGATCTGGTCGTCGTCGGTCCGGACGATCCGCTGGCAGCGGGCATCGTGGATGAGTTTGAGGCGGCGGCGATTCCGGTGTACGGTCCGCGCAAAAACGCGGCCGAAATCGAAGGTAGCAAAATTTTCATGAAAGACCTGCTGCGCAAGTACAGCATTCCGACCGCGAAATACGAGACGTTCACCGACTACGAGTCGGCTAAGGCGTATTTGGCTCAGCAGTCGGTTCCGATCGTCATCAAAGCGGACGGGCTGGCGGCAGGAAAGGGCGTAACGGTATGCTTCACGCGCGAGGAAGCGGACAAGGCGCTGGAGGAGACGATGGTGAGCAAGTCGTTCGGCTCGGCCGGCGACAAGGTTGTTATCGAGGAGTTCCTTGAAGGCCAGGAAATGTCGATTCTCGCGTTTGTGGACGGAGAGACGGTGCGGGCAATGTCGCCTGCGCAAGACCATAAGCAGGTGTTCGACAACGACAAAGGACCGAATACCGGCGGCATGGGCACGTATTCTCCGCTTCCGCATATCGATTCGGCGATTATCGAGGACGCGATCGAGAACATCATTAAACCGACGGCTCGCGCGATGGTATCGGAAGGCCGTCCGTTCCGCGGCGTTCTGTTCGCTGGCTTGATGATTACGAAGGACGGTCCGAAAACGATCGAATTCAACGCCCGTTTCGGCGATCCCGAGACGCAGGTTGTTCTGCCTCGGTTGGAGACGGATTTGCTGGAAATTTTCCTGGCTTCGATTGACGGCACATTGGCGGCTATCGACATTCGCTGGAGCGACGAGGCGGCGGTCTGCGTCGTGCTCGCTTCCGGCGGCTATCCGGGGTCTTATCCCAAAGGATTCCCGATCGACGGTTTGGACAGCGTAACCGTACCCGGAGCGCTTGTGTTCCATGCGGGAACTGCGCTGAAGGACGGTCAAATCGTGACGAACGGCGGCCGAGTATTGGGCGTTGTCGGACGCGGCGCGGGTATCGCAGAGGCGCGGGCCAATGCGTATGCGGCTGCAGCCGGCATCACATTCGAAGGCAAACAAAATCGCACGGACATTGCGGCCAAGGCGCTTGTGTAAAGATCTTGCTCGCTAACTGAGCCTCCGGTAGGGGACAGCCTGCTTTTTTAGCGGGCTTGCCCGCCGGGGGCTTATTCTTTATAAAACAGCGACTTGCGGTTGGTCAGCACAAAGGCGATCGCATAAATGACGCCAAGAATAATCAGAACGGTCAAGGCGTGGGACGATACCCATTTGACGAAGGCTTCCATGGCCTCATCTCCTCATGAGGAAAAATGTTGCTTGTCCGCTGATCCGGTTGGGAACGAGCAAGGTTACTCGGTAGCATTCCCCGTTTGCGCGGAAAAATGAGACTGCTGCGGAAGGGCTCGGACTATGGCTCCTTCCTCCGAGTGCATGGTAATATAAGAGCATCACGAGTCTGACGGACGGTTTTCCGCAGGTCGCCAAGACGGATAAGGGAAGGGCGCATGTCCGATATGGCCAGAGGCTTTATTACGAGCATTGAGCGTTTCAAGCCGCACACTTTTCAGGCGGAGCAAGGAGAAGGCTTGTTCATGTCCCATTCGCATGAGCATGACGAGCTGACTTTGATATTGGGCGGAGAGGGCTACTACAGCGCTCACGATCAGAACATCAAAGTATCGGAGGGAGATCTGATTCTGATTCCTTCCGGCCTTCATCATGGCTTTGTCTGTACCGAGCCGTGGACGGGGTTGTCGGTGCATTTTCTCTATGCGAAGGTTCCGGCGTACTGCCAGTATCTGTTTCTCAACGCCTATCAAAAGCCGCATCGGCTATGGAGCGCGCGACTGGACGCGGACGACAGAAGCTGGGCGGAGATGAGCCTGTCGCGTCTGGAGCGGGGATGGCATTCCGAGGAGACCAGCGACAATTCCTACGATTTGATGCGAATCGCCTTCGAGACGGTGCTGCTGCTGTTTCACCGCAACGTAGTCGTCGCTCAAGACGCGGAGCTGAGCAGCGACAAGCGAATCGTGCAAGAGGTGCTGAAGGAAATCCACAGAAACTACAATACGCCGATTACGATTCACGAGATCGCCTCTCGCCATTATTTGTCGGAGAGCATGCTTCGCAAGAAGTTTTCGGAAGCGGTCGGCGTATCTCCCAAGCAATACGTTATCAACTTGCGGATTGAGGAAGCCAAAAGGCTGCTGCGACAGACGGGCAAGGCGATCGAGTTTATTTCCTCCGAGGTGGGTTTTACGAGCTCCAGCCGATTTTACGAGCAGTTCGTCAAATCCGTCGGAGTCACTCCGCTTGAGTGGCGCAAGCAGCATCAGCAGAAGTAGTGGAGCGGAGGGGCTCTTTCAGACCGGGGGCGGTCTGAAAGGGCCTCTTTGGCGTTCTACCGGGGGTTAGATTGTTGCAAACTTGCTGCGCTGTATGGCTAATTCTCTGTTCGGAACGCTAGACCGCCGCAAACTCGCCACTCGATGCTTCTAACGGCCTCCCGAACCGTTAGATCCCCACAAACTCGCCACTCGATGCCTCTAACGGCCTCCCGGACCGTTAGATCGCCGCAAACTCGCCACTCGATGCCTCTAACGGTCTCCCGGACCGTTAGACCGTCGCAAACTCGCCACTCGATGCTTCTAACGGCCTCCTGGACCGTTAGACCGTCGCAAACTCACCACTCGATGCCTCTAACGGCCTCCCGGACCGTTAGACCGTCGCAAACTCACCACTCGATGCCTCTAACGGTCTCCCGGACCGTTAGACCGTCGCAAACTCGCCACTCGCTGCCTCTAACGGCCTCCCGGACCGTTAGACCGCCGCAGACCCGCCCTCGCTGCCTCTAACGGCCTCCCGGACCGTTAGACCGCCGCAAACTCGCCACTCGATGCTTCTAACGGCCTCCCGAACCGTTAGATCCCCACAAACTCGCCACCTCCCGCCACGACCGCCACACATTATCGTTTTCGACCGTCGAAATCGCCGAGGTTACGATTCTTTTTGTGAATTTAATAAAGCGTTTTCACAATTGTTCGCCCACGCTGTCCCTCTATAATTAAAGGTGAAGGCAGATCCAATACAAAAAGGGAGTGTCTATAAGATGAATCTCGGTAAAAGCCAAAGATTGCTGGTGTTCACGGCATCGATCGCGCTGCTTGCGGGGTTGACGACCGGGTGCGGCGGAGGAAACAGCGGAGGGAAGGAGCCTGCTGCAAGCCCTGGCGCCTCGGCGACGGGCAGCTCCTCTCAGAGCGCGGAGTCGGGAGGAGACCCGGTCAAAATCAAGTTCGCCGGCTGGGGAGATCCATCGGAGAAAGAGGTATTTACGAAACTGCTCAAAGGCTTCGAGGAGAAGTACCCGACGATCAAGGTGGAGTACTTGCACATCCCGGCCGACTACGTCGGTAAAATGAACACAATTCTAGCGGGCGGAGACGCGCCTGACGTATTCTACGTACCGGATGGGGACTTCGGACGTTGGGTGAGCCAAGGGCTGCTGCATCCCATCGAGGATCTCGTCAACGGCAGTTCGATCGATACGGGGGACATGTGGGAATCCGGCTTGATCAGATATCGTTACGACGGAGCGGTGAACGGGCAGGGACCGCTATACGCGCTGCCTAAGGACATCGGCCCGACCGTCCTTTACTACAACAAGGACCTGTTCACCAAAATGAACGTACCGTTCCCGAGCGCGGACACGCCGATGACGTTCGAGCAGCTGCTGGACACGGCGAAAAAGCTGACGATAGAGGAAAACGGAAAGGTCAAGCAATACGGCATGGGACCGATCTGGTGGGAAGGCTTCGTGCTCGGCAACGGCGGCGCGTTCCTGAGCGACGATCGCCGCGAGTTTCTAGGCAACGGAACGGCTGCGGTGGAGGCGCTGCAGTTTGCCGCGGATCTGTCCAACCAGCACAAGGTCGTTCCGAACGCAGCGGCGCTGAAGGATATGAACGATAGCCAGATGTTCCAGACGGGCAGACTGGCGATGATGATTACCGGGCGCTGGATGGTGCCGGAGTTCCGCAAGCTGGCCTTCGATTGGGACGTTGCTCCGCTGCCGGTGAACAAGTGGGCGGGCTGGAGCGGCTCGGTCGGACTCGGCATCTACAGTAAGTCGAAGCATATCGAGGCTGCTTACAAGCTTGTTGAGTACTTGGGAGGACCGGAAGGACAGAAGGAGCAATCGCTGATGGGCTTCGCCATTCCGAGCTTCAAGTCGATGGCCGCCACCGACGTCTTCCTGCAGCCGGGGCAGAAGCCCGAGCATGCAGAAGTGTTCATCAAGGCTGCCGAGAACGAGGTGCCCGGTCCGTGGACGAATCTGCCGAACGCCAAATGGTTCGATATGCTGTCCCAAGGACTCGCCCCGATGTGGGAAGGCAAGAAATCGGCCGCGGACGTGTTAAACGATCTGAAGCCGAAGATCGACGCGGCGATCAAGGAAGGCAACCCGGCGGTATTCAAGTAAGAGAATTATCGGCAGTAGGGGCTGTCTATAAGTATGGTTGCTTGAGATGATCGATAAAAAAAAGAGGTGTATGTACCTCCCGGAGAATGCCTCATACGCTCCTGAAATCACCCTGTAACGAGTTTACCTATTCAGATTTCAGGAGCGTATAGCATCGGAGGGAGATACATACACCTTGCAAGCCTTTATCATCGATCATTCCTCAGAGCGACTTGAATTGCTTACAGCCCCCCTCTGCAAGTAAAGACGGAGGTGAACGAATGAAACGCAAGGAATACGCCTGGGCCTACTTATTCGTCTCCGCCCCCATTTTGGGGTTTCTGCTGTTCGCGTTCGTGCCGCTCAGCTATTCCGTCTATGTCAGCTTTACGGAGTATAGCGGCTACCAGCCTCCCGTATTCACGGGAACTGCGAATTACGCCAAGCTTGCGCTGAACGACGAGCTGTTCTGGAAGACGATGTTCAATACGTTCTACGCGGCGCTAAGCATCCCGATCGGCATGGCGCTGGCGCTGTTCATCGCCACGGCGCTGAATCAGAAGGTGCGCGGCATCCGGTTTTTCCGGACGATGTTTTTTCTGCCGACAATCAGCTCGGTTATCGCGCTGACGCTGCTGTGGAAATGGATTTTCAACGATAGCTACGGCTTGCTGAACTACTTGCTGGAGCTGATCGGCATTCAAGGGCCTGCCTGGTTGAGCAGCGAGAAATGGGCAATGCCGGCGATGATCATTCAAGGCGTGTGGGCGGGACTGGGAATCAACATGGTGCTCTATCTGGCCGCGCTGCAAGGCGTTCCGAAGAGCTTCCACGAAGCGGCGGAGATCGACGGGGCCAGCCGCTGGCAGAGGTTCGTGCGGATTACGATTCCGTGCATTTCGCCGACGACGCTGTACATTTTGATTACGTCGATTATCGGGGCTTTGCAGGATTTTCCGCGCTTCCAGATCATGACCGAGGGCGGTCCGAACTACTCGACGACAACGATTGTTTATTACTTGTTCCAGAACGCGTTCCGGTATATGAGCATGGGATATGCATCGGCAATGGCCTGGGTGCTCGGGCTGCTGATTCTGGCGATTACGCTGCTGAATTTCTGGCTGTCCAAACGCTGGGTGCACTACGAATAGGGGGAAAAAAGCATGTCGAGTACGTTAGTCGGAAGGAGCGTCCGCCAGAGGAGGAAGAAAGCGGGGGAGATGGTCCGTCAGACCGTCGCCTATGCGTTCCTGACTGCGGGAGCGCTCGTGATGGCGATCCCCTTTCTCTGGATGCTGTCCACCTCGCTCAAGCAGCAAGGCCGCGAGTTCGAAATGCCGCCGCGCTGGATTCCCGAAGCGTTCGAATGGAGCAACTACGTCTTCGTATTGACGGAAGCGAACCTGCTTAAAGGTTTTTTCAACACGCTGCTCCTCATCTCCCTGCCCTGCATCGTCGGCTTGTTCACGAGCGCGCTGGCGGCCAATGCGTTCGCAAGGATGGATTTTCCGGCGAAAAATGTGCTGTTCACGCTGCTGCTGGCAACGATGATGATTCCGGGCGTTGTGACGATGATTCCGACGTTTATTCTGTTTAAGGAAATTGGCTGGATCGACAGCTGGCTGCCGTTAATGGTACCGGGGATGTTCGGGGCGGCGGCGGGCGTGTTTTTGCTGCGGCAGTTTTTTATGACCATTCCGAGAGAGCTGGAGGAGGCGGCGAAGGTAGACGGGATGAATCCGTTTCAGATTTTCATCCGGATTATGGTTCCGCTGTCCAAGCCCGCTCTTATTACGCAAGGTCTGTTCGGCTTTCTCGCCGGGTACAACGATTTTCTGGGACCGCTGATTTACATCAACACTCCGGAGAAGTTCACGCTTCAGCTCGTGCTGGCGTCGTTCCAAGGCTTCTACACGTCTCAATGGACGTATATTATGGCCGGTTCGGTGCTGGCGCTGATTCCGACGCTGCTGCTGTTCTTTTTCGCGCAAAGATACTTCGTCGAGGGCATTACCTTGACCGGAATGAAGGGGTAAAAAAGGAGAGAACGCACCCATGACTGCAACTTTTCGCAATCCGATCGTCCGAAACGCCGCCGATCCTTGGCTGCTGAAGCATAGCGACGGCTTCTACTATTTTATGTCCACGCAGTTCGGCTGTCTGGAAATTACGAAATCCGCTTCAATGACCGGGATCGCAACAGGCGCCAAGAAAAAAGTATGGATTCCGGAGGAGAACGGTCCGTACAGTCACAATCTCTGGGCGCCCGAGCTGCACTGGCTGGAAGGCATGTGGTACATCTACTACACCGCCAACGATGGAGGAGGTGATGAATCCCGCAAAATTTGCGTGCTGGAAAACGGCGAAGCCGATCCGACGGAAGGAGAGTGGATCTGGAAAGGGGCTCTCGATACGCCGCTGCCCGGGCTGGACGGGACGGTGATGGAGCTGGGAGGAAGCTTGTATTTTATGTATGCCGGCTATGGGCGGTATCCCGATTACGGCTCGGCGATTTTCATTGTCCGGATGGACAACCCATGGACGCTGGCGCTTGACGGAGGTCACGTGCTGCTTACGGCCCCTACGCTGGAGTGGGAAAAACAGGGCGGAATGGCGATCAACGAGGGACCTGTCATTTTGCGCAGAAACGGCTTTATTTTTCTCGTCTATTCGGCAAGTACGACCTGGTCCGAGGATTACGCTTTAGGCATGTTGACGATGAAGGAGGGGGACGATCCGATGGATGCGGCCTCCTGGCGCAAGTCGGCGGAGCCGGTATTTCGCAAAAGCGTCGAAAATCGCGTGTACGCCACTGGGCATAACAGCTTTACGATGTCGCCGGACGGGACGGAGGATTGGATCGTCTTTCACGCGCTGCCGGAGCCGGGAGCCGATACGGGGCTGCGCAGCACGCGCATTCAGCGTTTCGGCTGGAATCCGGACGGGACGCCGGATTTCGGCGTGCCGCTAAGCGACGAGCATGAGATCCAACGACCTTCCGGGGAGAAAAAATAATCATCTGTCGCGGGGGAATGAAGATGGGAAGAAGCGTTCGAAAAGGATGGCTGCTTGTACTGTCTTTAGTTATGCTGATGTCGTTGCTGGGCGGAGCTTCCGTTCAAGCGGCGACGACCGGATCGGTCGTCTCCAGCAGCGGAACGGAAACCGAGCCGTATTACGCCAGAGCGGTTAAGCTGGGCAACGGGGATGTGCTGACCACGTTCACACGCAGGTTTCCCGGAAATACCGGTTGGGTCGGGATGAAGCCATTCCCGATCTACCGCAGCTCCGACAACGGGAAAAGCTGGTCGCTGCTCAGCGAGATCGACCCGAACAATTACGGCTTGAACCGGGACCAGCAGGGAATGACGACGCTCTACGTGCTGCCGCAGCAGGTCGGAGCTTATCCGGCGGGCACGCTGCTGTTCGCCTCGACGGATTGGGACAATACGTCCGCTTATACGATTCATATTTGGCGGAGCACGGACAACGGAGCGACCTGGCAGCTTCATAGCCATCTGGCAGCGCGCGGAACGGCGGGCACGAAGCGCACCTGGGAGCCCGAGTTCGCCGTCACCGCCGACGGCCGGCTGATCTGCTACTACTCCGATGAGCGGCAGCCGGGCTACAATCAGGCGCTCGCTCAGGAGATTTCGAGCGACGGAGGGTTGACTTGGGGCAGTTATAGCCTGACCGTCGGAAGCTCGACGAACTGGGACTGGCGTCCGGGCATGCCTCGGGTCGTTCGGGCGAAGAACGGAACGTATTTTATGTTTTTCGAGATGCTGGGAGCCGCTCCGAACTTCGCCGTCCGGTTCAAGACCTCGACCGACGGCATCAATTGGGGAAGCCCGACCGATCTCGGCACTGTAGTCGGCACAGGCATCTATCGCGCTTCGCAAACTCCCGAAATCGCGTATGTGGACGACGGCAGCCCGAACGGCAGATTTTACGTGCGCGGGATGACCGACGTCGTGCCCACGGCCAATAAAATGTTCACCAGCTCCAATTACGGAGCAACGTGGTCTCTGGTGGACGCGCCGCTGACCGTCAAGGGAAGCAACCAGAATACCCCCGCCGCATGGAGCGGAACGCTGCTGCCGCTCGATCATTCGCTGCTGCTGGAGGTCAACACGGTCAAAGTCGGCAGCCGCAACGAAATTCGGGCGAACGTCGTGCAGATGAACGGGGAGTCCTCTATCGTCTCCGGGGGCATCTACAAGCTGATCAACCAGAATAATAGTCTGCTGCTGGATAATGCAGGGGGCGGATCGCCGGCCGGCACGGAAGTGATCCAATGGAACGATCTCGGCTTAGACACCCAGTGGTGGGTGCCGGATTATCGGAGCAACGGATTTTTCCGGGTGATGAACGTGAATACGGGCTTGGTGTTGGACGATCCGAACGGCGTGACGACTCCGGGGACGAAGGTCGTGCTGTGGACCGACAATTACTTGGATACGCAGCGATGGAAGTTCTCCTATAAGGGGAGCGGCTATTATACGAGCATGAACGAGCATAGCAGCCTGATGCTGGACAATGCGGGCGGGGGCTCTCCGGCCGGAACGAAGGTCATCCAATGGACGGCCAACGGGCTGGATACGCAGAACTGGAAGCTGCAGCGGGTCGACGTCGAAATCCCCGTCAATCAGCTGGAGAGCTACAACATCGGCAACTACGTCCGCGTCGACGCGGGCCGGGGCAAAATGGACGGAAGCCAGTACGCGCCGGAATCGCAGTGGAAGCTCGTGCCGGGACTGGCCGATCCGTCGGCGGTGTCGATCGAATCGGCAACGTATCCGGGCTACTATTTGCGTCACCGCGACGGCAAGGTGTGGCTTGACCCGTATGCCAATACGACGCTATACAAGAACGACGCCACCTGGCGTTTGCGCACCGGCTTCTCCAGCGGATGGGCGGCTTCGTTCGAAACGTACAGTTTCTCGGGCATCTACCTGAGACACCGGAGCGGTGTACTGGAAATCTCGTCGATTACGAACGCCCTCGACCAAGCCGACGCAACGTTCTATGTGAAGTAACTGAGTCAACGGCATATTTTGAAAGGGCCTGTCCCATAAGCAGAGTTGCTTGAAATGATCGAAAAACAAAGATAGGGGTATATACCTCCTGTAGACTGCCTCATACGCTCCTGAAATCCCCTTTTCACGAGTTTCCCCATTCAGATTTCAGGAGCGTATAGCAGCGGAAGGAGGTATATACCCCGTTAACCTTTAGTATCGATCATCTGTCAGAGCAACTTGGAGTGCTTATGGGACAGCCCTTTTTTTTGGGGTTGACAGAAGGCGAGGGAGATGATAACTTTAATTCATACTATTTTAATCGGAATATAAGGATAAGGGGTTTTCGACGATGGAAAAACCAATTACGATTCAGCATGATAATCTTGCCTTAACGGCTACGATACATTATCCGGTTCGGGACGGAGCCTGCCCGGAGAAGAAAATGCCGCTAGTCGTTATCTGCCACGGCTTTATCGGCAACCGGATTGGCGTGGATCGGCTGTTCCTGCTGGCAAGCCGATTGCTGGCGCAACGGGGCTTCCTCGTCATTCGTTTTGACTTTGCCGGCTGCGGTGAGAGCGAAGGCGTGTACGGCGAGCACGGTCTCGATTCGATGATTGCGCAGACGCGATCCGTGCTGGACTACGGCTTAAGCCTCGATTGCGTGGACCCGCTCAGAGTGACGCTGCTCGGACACAGTCTCGGGGGAGCCGTCGCTCTGCTGACGGGAACGAGAGATCGCCGCGTGAAATCGCTGGCGCTGTGGTCTCCCGTCTCCTATCCATTCAGCGACATTGTGAAAATCGTCGGGCGCGGCGTGTACGACGAAACGGTCAAGAAAGGTCAGGCGGACTATCAGGGCTACAAGCTGAAGCCCGAGTTTTTCGAGTCGCTGCAGCAGCATCAGCCGTTCCAGGAAGCGTCCAAGTTCTCGGGCGACGTCTTCATCGCGCACGGAACGTCGGATGACGTCATTCCGGCCGATTACAGCTTTCTGCTGGAGAAGACATTCTGGCTTCGCGGCGAAGGGCGCTGCGATAAGAACATTCTTTTCCAAGCGGACCACACGTACTCCCAAGGAGTTCACAAAAACGAGCTGTACCAATCCACCTTGGATTGGCTGGCGACCCACGAGAAGCGTCAGCAGGATTGGCAGCATTGGAGCATTTAAGCTAGACGGCGGACACCATCGAAAGCCAAACGGAATACGGTGGTAGGATGAGAGGAGTCGATGGAATGGCACTCTATCCGATCTACGTCAATTATCCGATAAGCCCGAGGCCGCGGTTCGGCGGCAATAGGCCGACGCATGGCCCGCTGCATGCGATCATTGCCGGCAATCGGTCTCGCTACGAGGCCGAATTGCGGGCTTTTGCGCGTTACGCCGAACAGTTGGTCGCCATAGCGTACGAGCATGACGATGCCGCTCCTGCGCAGCCCTCCTGGAACAATGACTGGTTCAGCGGATTAGATGCGCTGGCGCTGTACGGCATCGTGGCGGAGCGGCGTCCGAAACGCTACTGCGAGATCGGCTCGGGCAACTCCACGATGTTCGCCAAGAGCGCCGCTGCGGACCACGGGCTGACGACGGAGATCGTCTCGATCGATCCGTTCCCCCGCGAGGAGATCGACGAGATTTGCAGTCGTATCGTGCGCAAGCCGCTTGAGGAGACCGATTTGTCGTTGTTCGAGGAGCTGGAGGCCGGGGACATTCTGTTCGTGGACAGCAGCCACTATGTGTTCCAGAATTCGGATGCCAACATCGTATTTCTGGAGGTTATGCCGCGGCTGAAGTCCGGCGTTCTCGTTCATTTTCACGATATTTTTCTGCCGGACGACTATCCGGAGAGCTGGTCTCGCCGCTACTACAACGAGCAGTATATGCTGGCGGCTTATTTACTGGCGCAAAATCCGCAGGAGCCCGCATACGAGGTGGCGTTTCCGAGCCACTATGTCTCGCAAGACGCGGAATTGGCCGGTCTCGCGCAGACGGTTCTCGGAGCGATCGGTCCGCAGGGCGTCCCGGCCCGAGGCGGTTCGTTCTGGCTGAAGAAGCGTTGACTTGGGCCGGTTTGCGCGGGCTTTGTATGTATGTTCTTGTCGATCAAGTTAATCTTCTCCCCAAAAAAGATAGCTTCCTATCTGTCGCATCCGTCCCAACATCGCTAAACTAGGAGTATGAGACGGGATGGAGAGAGACAGCGATGCTTCTGAGATGGTGGAACGGTCTGAGCTTCCAGACGAAGCTCTTATGCGCGATCTATATGCTATGCGTCATCCCCACGGCCAGCGTGGGGCTTATTGCGTATCGCCAGTCGGCGGATTCATTGGAGAAAAGGGTTAACGAGGATCTGCAGGTCATCATCGGACAGTTCAACAATACGCTGGAGAAGCAGGTACAGGATTTCGAACGCTATAGCATGCTCCCCTATTCCACGGAAGAAATTTTTGAAATTATCGCTTCGCCGTTCTCGCCTAGAGACCAATGGGGCTATCGGGAGTTAATCAACCAACAGCGGCTTATCCAGCTCATTACGACCTATCCCTCCGTTAACTCGATGATCGAAGGCATGCTGTTCTACGGAACGAATGGGAGCATCTACGGTTATCGGACGAGCGGGGACAAATCCATCAACCCGGATTACAAGCCATACGAAGAGGCGTGGTACAAGCAGGCGATCGACAGGGAAGGCGGGTTGGTCATCTCCGGCTTGCGCGACGAAGCTCAATTCAACGGAACCACGTTCAAGACGATTACGATCGCGCGGCAGCTGATCGACCGGGATTTCAAGCCCGCCGCCGTCGTGGCCGTCGACATTAAGCCGGCGTTCATCCAGAAGACGGTCCGTTCGCTCAGCTTTAAGAACGTTCACGTCACCGTAGCCGCTCCCGACGGTTATGTCTATTCCTCGGAGCCGGAAATTACCGAGAAGCTGCTGGAGTTCCGCTCTTCGCAGGCTGAGACAGGCGAGAAGGCCGGCGGAGTGTCCAAATATGCCAAAGTGCGAAGCGTCGCCGCGGGAGGTTCGGAATCCGCGAACGCCTTCCGTCTGCAGTCGACGGTGGACGGCAACCATCGCTCCTGGAACGGCGTGGAGAAATTCAACGAATACACCGGCTGGACGACTTATTTGCTGGTCGACCGGGAGGAGCTGCTTCAGGAGAGCGCGGCGATTAAAAAATTGACTCTGCTTGTCGTTTTGTTTATTTTTATCGGAGCGGCGGTCGTGTCCTGGCTGCTGGCCAAAGGCCTGTCCAAGCCGATTCGCAGCCTGATGCGGTCGATGAGCAAGGTGGAGATGGGCAACTTCGAATCGACCTTGTCGCTACCCTACGAGAGAAGGGACGAGATCGGCCAGCTGCAATTCCGGTACAACCGGATGGTGACGCATCTGGACGAGCTGGTCAATTCGATCGAGGAGTCGGAGAAGCAGAAGAGAAACGCGGAGCTGTACGCGCTTCGCGCCCGCATCAATCCCCATTTTCTGTACAATACGATTAATTCGATTCGCATGCTGGCGCTCATTCAACAATCCGAGCATATCGCCAAATTGCTGCAATCGCTCAGCAAGCTGCTGCACTCCAATATGAAGATGGTCAAGGACCTTGTCAGCTTGGGGGAAGAACTGGAGCTGCTCAAGGAATATACGCTGCTGATGGAGCTTCGCTATACGAACCGCTTCGTTGTCAGATGGAAGGTGTCCGACGCTGCGTTGAAAGCCCAAATGCCGGTTATGCTGCTGCAGCCGCTGCTGGAAAACGCGATTTTTCACGGGCCGAGCAGCATGGAACGGCAGCTTCGCATCGAGGTGTCGGCGGAGATCGCGGATGAAGGGCGAACGCTGCGTATTGTCGTCGCGGACGACGGCAAAGGAATCGACGCCGCCAAGGTCAAGGAGTTGAACGATCCGGCCGCGGACGGGGAAGAAAGCATCGGGGTCCGGAACGTTCGGGAACGCATAAGGCTTAGATACGGAGCGGCCTACGGTCTGACGATCGACAGCGCGCCGGGCGAGGGGACGAAAGCGATTCTGCTGCTTCCGTATCAACCGAGAGGGGAGAACGCCGATGTGGAACATGCTGGTCGTTGAGGACGAGTCGATCGTCCGGATCGGATTGCGTTACCTGGTCGATTGGGAGAGCTACGGCGTCGTCTGGAAGGCGGAGGCCTCCAATGGCGAGGAAGCTTGGAATATCATCGAGGAAGAGGAAATTCATATCGTCATGACCGACATCCGCATGCCGGTGATGGACGGAATTCAGTTAACGAAGAAAATTAAAGAACGCGGCGGAGGAATCCAGGTCATCGTAATCAGCAGCTACGACGATTTTCCTTACGTTCAGGAGGCGCTGCGTCTGGGCGTTACGGATTATTTGCACAAGCCTACGATGGCGAAGGAAGAGATCGTAGATATGCTGAAG
The DNA here is from genome assembly GCF_017671885.1 of Cohnella sp. LGH. Classification (NCBI taxonomy): domain Bacteria; kingdom Bacillati; phylum Bacillota; class Bacilli; order Caryophanales; family Paenibacillaceae; genus Cohnella; species Cohnella sp. LGH. The sequence goes on along the minus strand of NZ_CP072117.1, from coordinate 6,130,152 downwards.
AAGGTGCTGGACAATCTGGAACGAACGTACGGACCTTCCTTGACTCCGGCGGGAACGACGGAGAAGGAGAGAGACGAATTTCTGAAAGCTTTGCTCTCGGGAACGGACGAAGAGGGGCGGCTGGAGAAGCAGTATGGCGCTCTCGGTTTGCCCGCGCTGGCGGACGGGGTTCGGCTGGTCGGCATCCGTCCGGCGTCGGGAGGAAGGGAAGAGGAGCCGGAGAAGAGCGGCTCGCGCTTCGCGGCGGCCAGGTACTTCATCGAGAAGTATGTGTCGCACGATTGGGGAGGCGCGGTGGCGAACGGAGAGCGGGACGAGCTGCTGTGGCTGGCGCCGGCGCAAGCCCGCAGCGGAGAACGGATCTGGAACGAGTATCTGGCGGAGCTGAAGAAAAATTTGGCCAATCTGCTTAACGTCGCGCTGGTCTTCTCCGGAGGCGCGCTTGCAAGCGATGTTCCCGGTCTGAGAACGGCGTACGGGGAGCTGCAGCGGGAACTCGGGGAGGCCGAAGGGGCTGTCGGACAGGCCGTTCGCATGGCGATGGACTATGTCGATCTGCACTTCTGCGAGGACGTGTCCCTGTCTTCTTGCGCTGAGTTCGCCCACGTTAGTCCCGCTCATCTCAGCCGGATCTTTCTCAAGGAGACCGGGGTCAATTTTAGCGATTACGTCATACGCAAAAAGATGGAGCGAGCCAAGGAGCTTCTTCGCAGAACGAATCTAAGAATTTACGAGGTGGCGGAGAAGGTCGGCTACGCGCATTCGCACTATTTCAGCAAGCTGTTCAAGGAATGTGTCGGGCAATCTCCGATCGAGTACCGAAACGGTTCCTGAGGCGGCCGATCAAAAAGATGTACGATTTCATAAGAATCGTACATTTTTTTGTGGACGCGCCCGAAAGTGGGCAAAACAAAGAGACAATATCTCATAAACCGTTCATGGCGAGGGGACAGGACGACTCCTATAATGAACCTTGTAAGCGTTTTATAGATCAAAGGGAGGTTTTAACATGAAGCGTTCTCGCTTATCCGCATTGCTGCTTCTCGTATTGGCCGTATCGCTTATCGTCTCCGCATGCGGGGGCAACAAGAATTCGGGAGCTCCCGCGTCAAGCGGCTCCGGCGCGAGTCCTTCGGCTTCCGAATCCGGTTCGGCGCCTTCGGGAGAGGACAAAGAACCGGTTACCCTGAAAATTTCCAGCTGGAATCCGCTGAGCCAGAAGGTAATCGAGAAGTTCGAGGAGCAATATCCGTACATTACTGTGGAGCCGGATCAGATCGCCGACCAGTACCGGGAAGTCATCCGGACGAGAATCGTCTCGAAGGCCGACATGGACATCGCGTGGATGTTCCCGAATCAGATGCGCGAGTATGTCGACCAGAACGTCTTGATGGACATGTCCGGGGAAGCCTGGAAGGACAATTATCTGGAATCCGCCGTTCAACTAGGCACGGTGGACGGCAAAACCTACGGAGTGCCGTACAACTATTACGCCGTTGTCGTTTTCTACAATCGAGACGTATTCAAGAATCTCGGCTTAAACGTTCCGACGACCTGGGAAGAGCTGCTGGACGTCAGCGAGAAAATCAAGGCTAGCGGACTCGCGCCGTTCGTGACGGGTGGCAAGGACGCCTGGGCGACCCAGTTCATGTCCAGCGGCCAATTCGGCGCTTATCAGCACAAGGATCCTCTCGTGTTCGAGAAGCTGGCTTCCGGGGAGAAAAAGTGGACCGATCCGGAATTCGCGGACTTCTTCGGCCCTCTGAGCGAATTGGCGGACAAGGGGTATTTCCTCGAAAATTCGGTCGGGCTGGGCAACGCCCAAGTCGTGCAGGTGTTCAAGGAAGGGAAGGCCGCGATGTATCCGATGGGAAGCTGGGCGCTCGACGAATTCCCCGCGGACTTCAAGGAGTTCGAGGTGGGCGCGTTCCCGATCCCGCTTAACAAGGCCGGCGAGCCGCTCGTCGTCAACCTGATCTCGGACAATATTTTCACCGGCATCTCTTGGAGCAAGCATCCCGAGGAAGTAAAGCTGTTCATGGACTTCATCGCCCGGCCGGAGACGGCCAAGCTGTGGTCCGACGATACGAAATCGGCAGTAACTGTCGTTGGCGGCACTTCCCCGACCTACCATCCGATCGCGGAAGAGCTGACGAAGAGCATCGAGTCGAATATCTCGACGATCTTCCCGAGCTTGACGCCTTCCATGGAGCCGGCGTATTTCCCGATGCTGCAGCAGATTCTGCTTAAACAGAAGCCGGATTTGGCGAAGCTGATGGAAGAGATGCAGAAGGCGCAGGAGAAGGACTACAAGTAATTCGCCGCGCAAGGCGCGAACGGACAGCTCCGACCCGGGGATAGAAGCCCGGGTCTTTGCTTCTTCGCAGGCTTGCCTCGCACACACGGGAGGGACCTTATGAGAATACTGAATCTGAAAACCTTTCTTCTGTTCCTGGCCCCCGCGCTGCTGCTTTATTCGCTATTCTACGCGGGTCCGATCGTCAGCGGACTATATTACGGCTTCACCGACTGGAAAGGCGTTTCCTTCAGCGCGAACTGGATCGGTCTGGACAATTTCAAGAACGTCTTCTCCGATCCGCTGTTCGCCACCGCGCTGCGCAACATGTTGATTCTGTCCATCGTCGTTATCGCCATTCAGCACGCGATCTCCATTTTCCTGGCCGTCCTGCTCGACCAGAAGCTGCGGGGCGTCGTCTGGATGCGCGCGGTCATTTTTTACCCGGCCATTCTGAATACGGTCGTCATCGGCTATATCTGGAGCTATATGTACTCGCCGTTCGTCGGCTTTCTGCCCAAGTTTTTCGAGGCGCTCGGCCTGGACACGCTGGCGGGCATCGATTGGCTGGGACGTACGGATACGGCGATCTACGCCATCTCGTTCGTCATTATCTGGCAGTACACCGGGTACTCGATGATGATCTACATGGCCGGGTTGCAAGGGATCTCGTCGGACATCTACGAATCGGCCAGCATTGACGGCGCCAATGCCCGGCAGAAATTTTTCAAGATTACGCTGCCGCTCCTCGTGCCGGCCATCACCGTCAATACAGTGCTGTCGGTCATCGGGAACATGAAGCAGTTCGAGCATATTTGGGTCATGACGCAGGGAGGGCCGGCCAACTCGACGCAAGTGTTCGGGACGCTGATCTATCAATTCGCGTTCAAGACGTCGCAGCCGGGCTATGGAACGGCGATGGCTATTCTGCTGTCCATTCTCATCATGCTGGTGACGGTCACGATCATCCGGGTGCTGAACAGATGGGAGGTTAAGCAATGAGGGCGGCCAAAATTTCTTCATACGGAATCGTCGCGGTCTGCTTGGCCGTCATTCTCGTTCCGTTGTTTGTGCTGGCGACCGTATCGCTGCAAAATTCGTCTGGAACGCTGAATCCGCTGGGTTTGCCGGAGACGTACTACTGGAGCAACTATCCGAAGGCGATCGAAGTCGGGCGTCTCGTCCTGTACTTCACGAACAGCGTGACCGTGCTGGCCGTTTCCTTATCGGTGACGCTCGTATGCGCCATTCTGGCCGGGTACGCGCTGCGACACGGTAGAGCGTGGAGGGCCGATTGGCTGTTCTCTTATTTTCTTCTCGGCATGATCCTGCCCGGCTTCGCCGGAACGATCCAGTCCTTCCTGCTGCTCCGGGAGCTATCGCTGCTCAACACCCATCTGGGCCTCTCGATCATTCAAGTGGCCGGGGGGATGGCTCTGCCGATCTTCCTGTACTTTCAGTTTTTCAAAACCGTTCCGCTGGAAATCGAGGAAGCGGCGATGATCGACGGCTGCTCGCCGATACGGATTTTCTGGCAGGTTGTCGTTCCGCTGACGCTGCCGGTAACCTCGACTTGCATTATCGTAATTGCGATCAATTCGTGGAACGATTTTTTCGGTCCGCTCGTCTACCTGTCGTCTCCGAACAGCCGGACGCTGCCGATCGGGCTTATGTTCTTCAAAACGCAGTACTCGGCCAATTGGCCGCAGCTGTTCGCCGCTTCGGCGCTGGTCGCTATGCCGATTACTCTGCTGTTCATGTTCGTACAAAGATTTATTATTAAGGGACTGGTCGGCGGGGCGGTCAAAGGCTGATCGCTCCGAATCCGATCGGCGCCAACGGAAGGGAGTACGGGAGATGAAGCTCGGAATAAGCACGTATTGTCTGGTCGATAAGCTGCGCGGCGGGGAGATGACCGTCCTCGATGTTTTGGAATGGGCGAAGGAGCAGCGTTGCGAGCATGTGGAGCTCGTGCCCTACGGTTATTCGCTGGTCGACGACGGAGACCTCGCGGAGCGGGTCCGGCGCAAAGCGGAACAGCTCGGTCTTGAGCTGTCCAACTATGCGCTTCCGGCCAACTTCGCGCACGAATCGGAGGAAGACTTCCTTGCCGAAGTGGAGCGCTTGAAGGGGCATGTCGATTTGCTAGCGGCAATGGGAATTCGCTCTATGCGTCACGACGTGGTGGCGTTTACGATTCCGCAAGAGGAAGCCGACATCGCGCATTTCGAGAAGAATCTGCCGCGAATCGCCGAGGGCAGTCGGCTTATCGCGGACTACGCCGCCGAGCGCGGCATCGCGACGAACATCGAAAACCATGGCTGGGGCGTGCAGCACAGCGATCGCGTCCAACGGGTAATCGCCGAGGTGAATCGCCCGAATTTCCGGACGGTGCTGGACATCGGCAATTTCCTGTGCGTCGACGAACCGCCATTGATCGGGGTCGCCAAAAATCTGCCTTTGGCTTCGATCGTCCACCTGAAAGACTTCTATTATCGCGGGGCCGATCAGAATCCCGGAGACGGCAAATGGTTCCGCACCGCGAACGGCAACTTCTTAAGGGGCTCGATATTCGGTCAGGGAGACCTGCCGGTAAGAAGTCTGCTCAAGCTCATCAAAGGCTCGGGCTACGACGGCTATCTGACTTTGGAATTCGAAGGCATGGAGGAAAGCCGGGAAGGAACCGCCATCGGCTTGGACAACGTTCTCAGGCTGTGGGACGAAGCTTGAGGCTGTCGTTATTCGGGGGAATGGATCGGCTTTAGATCTGACAAATGAGGAAATCTCATGAAGAGGGGATTTTACCCCTTTTCCCAGAGCGAGTATTGTTTGCTTACCAGACTAGCAGAAAAATTCCATATGGACAGAATTGTAAAGTTGCCCGATTATAAAGTCGATATTACCGATCATTCAGAAAATTGTCGGACAAAACAAGGATATTTTTTCGTATTAGTAGTAGATCTAAATCAAAAATAAACAAAATCATCCCACTCTCAGAGTAGGGATGATTTGCGTAACAAGTGGTAAAAACATAAACAATTCATTAGACTTAACCTTTTTGTTCAATTGTAAGTTTGCAAGCAGAAGAATCGTAGGAATTAACATTGAAAGAAATTAATTGCTTGTTTGGTTATTTGAGTGTTCAACAACAGGAGTGAATATGGTATTAAGTTTAGTGGAATCCTCTTTTGATAACTGAGTTAAAGTTTTTGTCACCAACACAATTGAGTTGTTTAACTGGTTCAATCTTCTATCAAGTGTCTCCAGGCGCTGATTAAAACTTCCCAGAATAGTTCTGAGTAGTATAATGGCAATAAGCCCAGGGAACCCTATTGTTCCGACTAGCTTTCCTATATTTTCGAGAACTACACTATCCATATTAAAATCTTCCCTTCATGGTGAGTTACAAAGCCCAGCATCATTTAGATGCTGGGCTTTGTAACTGAAATTTACAGGTCAGTCCATTGACTAGGCGAATACTGTTGGAACCAGATAGTATCAAAATAGGCGGTTACCTGCTGTGCATTATCTGTTACTTTATGACGAATAACTACTTCCGGGCCGTCCTGTGGTTGATCTCTTAAACGAATAGATGTTGAACTTCCGCCATCTAGATGAATCGCCATTGTACATCCCAAATCCTTCATAATTGTGCGGGCATCATAAAAGGTTATTCCATAGTTTGCATTGTTACGATTTGCATTATCAACAGCAATAGCAAGGACTACTTGCTCGGTACTTGGAATATAGCCCATCATTGTACGAGGACGCTTATCCGCAGTACCACCGACACCTTCTGCTTCTGAAGCAATTAAAGTATCATAAGCAGATTTTGATAGTGTTTGATCAAGATGTAGGCTAATACCTCCAATTGCCCACTTAAGGTTACTAAGGGAACCTGTCAGATCTTTCGCAAGAACTGTTTTTTGAAAGAAACAATTCCGTTAGTTGTTCGGTACATGGTACCTCTATTTCGGTCAACAGTAGAGCTTCCGTTTTTTAGGCAATTTTGAGGGTACGAGGAACTAGGACGGACAGCAGCCCCATCTTGTACAGCGATACCCAAAACATTTGCTCCATAAAACGTCCCGTTTACACCTTGTATGGAAGAGTTATAGACACTAGAGTTGCCCAGCGAGCCCACCTTAAATTCGTCGACATGTCTAATAAGTGTGTAAACTTCTGTAGAGACCCCATTAATTGTTCTCTTAAAATGTTGCCACATTTAGAATCACTCCCATTATTATTTTTTTGTCTGATCAGACGGAGAAGTTGGCCGTGTTTTTCTTCTCATAAATAAGGGAGTTTTTTTTTGTATTCTACAACTTGAATTTCAAGTTATTGAATATCTTTGTGAACAAACTCGAGAAATTCAACAATAATTTCGGATATGACTTCCTCAACTGGCAAACAAATATATTTGCTAAGATAAAGTATATCTGTTTTAAATAACTCTATAAGCTGAAGTATTGCTTTGGAATCATTATCCTTCGCGGCGTTAACAATAACTATGAATTCACTATCTTTGATAACTGCTGTATCATTTTGAGTTTCCATTTGTTCACCGCCTGCTGACTCATATTTAGTTGACGAGCGACCTCGACTTCTGTGTGGCCTTCTATGTAAATTTTTTGCAAAATTAATTTTCCGTTATTGGGCAGTTTATTCATATATTGTTCTATTAATATTTTATCATCCGACGAGTTTGTAAATGCAGTGCTGGCAAATTCATACTCAGATATAGGCCGCTCTCGTTTTTTTATCTTTTTGGTTCGATATTGCAATCTCCAGCCAATCCGATAAATTTCTCTCTTATAACGCTCATACATCGTTTGTTGGTTCATGTCAATTCCCTCCCATTAAACTACATACTACAAAAAAAGTGTCTACATATAGGGAGAATAAAACAAAATTTTACAACCAAAAAAAATAAAATATCCTATAAATTCCTCTATCTAGAAGTAATCGGGGTGATAATAATGATGGGGAAATTTACAGTCAAAGTCATCAGTTCAACAAATGATTTGTGGAAGTAGGGATATCTTTTGAAACTTCCGGCAGCCTCATTGCGTCTAATTATTGGAGAGAGGTGTAAAATTTATGAAAAAAATTAATGGTTATATTAAGTTTGTGCTTGGTAGTATCCGCATGTTCGACTTCAGAAAAAAACGAAGAACAGCAGCCGAAAGCTCCTGTTGCTGAAAGCGAGTCGCCCAATACGTCAATATCCCAACACAAGTTGGAGACAGCGGAACCAATTGAAGGGGAGAATCGCGAAAAGCAGAAACGCAAAGGAGAATTGGATCTTGACCATATTGAAAATGTAAACGTGAAAGGCGATCTGTTGGAGTCCGTTATGTCTCTTCTTCATGCTGTTAAAAATAAGGATAAAGATGCTAGATTGAATCTTACTTATGATCCTTCCTTTGACGAATTTTCAGCAGCAGAGCCATATATCTTAGCTGTCACAAAAATCGAGCAAGATAATTCAAGGGTCAAGGCTGTGACCGATGAATACGATCTAAAGCAGGCAGCAGAAGAAGTAACTATCGTTAAAATTTCAACTAAAACATTGGATAGCAGCTTAAAGGAAACCGTAGGTACCGGAGATTACATTTTCGTTAAAGTGGACGGGCTATGGAAAGTCTATCGTTTTCAATAAGTCATACGGATCGACCTAATCGGACGCAATAAAAGAAATTTCACCCTTTTTCCCCACGCGCTCTATATGGTTTAATTATAGGGTACATACATGGGAAAAGGAGAATGAGCATGACGCAACGAATGCGAATCGCGTTGCAGCTGACGCTGGCTGCCGCGATCGTGGGGTTGACTGCCTGCGGCGGCGGGAATAAGGAGGCGGAAACAACGCCCCCGGCTGAGACTCAGCCGCCTACCGCAAGCGCTTCCGCGACTTCGAGCGAATCCCCTTCGCCGCCTGCTGCAGCTTTCCTGGCGCCGTTAACGGGGCTGCCGGCGGAGAAGGAAGTGACGAATCGACCGTTCGCGGTCATGATCAACAATCTTGCGCCGGCAAGGCCTCAATCGGGGATGACGCAGGCGGATGTGGTGTGGGAGCTGCTGGCCGAAGGCGGAATTACGCGGTTTGTCGCTGTGTTTCAGAGCAAGGAGTTTGTCGAGCCGATCGGACCGATCCGCAGTATTCGTCCTTACTACATCCAGGTCGGAGAATTCTATGGCGGCGTGCTTGTTCACGCGGGAGCGAGCAACGACGGCTTTGCGATTTTGCAGAAGCAGAAGAAGGAGCATCTGGACGAGATTACGAATGCCGGAGCTTACTTTTACCGGGACAAGTCTCGCAAAGCGCCGCACAACGTTTATTCCACGCTCGAAAAGCTGCGCGAGGGTGCGGAGAAGCGGAAATACGGAACTACGGCTAACGTGCCCGTATTTACATTCAATGACACGCCTCCGGCTCTGGCGACCGCGACGAGCGCCGCGAACATCGACATCAAGTTTATGCTATCTAGCTACAAGGTCTCCTATGCCTACGACAGCACCAAAGGGCTGTACTATCGTTCGATCAACAACGAGCCGCACATCGACAAGAACAACAACGAGCAGCTGTCGGCGTCCAATCTGGTCGTGCTGTCCGCCAAGCACGATATTAAGGACGACGTAGGTCGATTGGTCGTCGATCTGAACAAAGGCGGGGAAGCGATTTTGTTCCAGCAAGGCAAAGCGATTGTATGCAAGTGGGAGCGCAAGGAGGGCGACATCATCCGGTTGATGAAGGACGGACAGGAGCTGCCGTTCTTGCCTGGGACGACTTATTATCATGTCGTACCGACTTCCAATCCGTTGGACAAGCTGGTTACATATCAATAATGCGAAGGGGCTGTTCCGGTCGTTGCGACCCGGGGCGGCCCCTTTTTCCAAAGTATCGGCAATGAGCTTATTTTGTGCTTGTGAAGAGAAATTTGGTAAATACTAAGATTTGCGGTGACCTGATAGATAAATGGGGTAATGAGCATCATGTAAGCAATTGTAGCTCGGTCGGGCTCGCTCGACATTAGTGTTTTCGACAGCGGTCAAGGGAATATTACGTCGAAATCAAACGAATGATAAGGATCCGGGAGTCCGGTTTTTGTGGCATTTTGCCATAAAAAATTGAAAAGTGTCGAAAGTAAGCTGTACCCAGCCTGTCCGGCATGTGATAAAATAATTAAGTTAACGCACCGTTATCGCTGGATTAACGGTGTGTAAAATTTAGCCAGGTACATATATGGGAAAGAAGGGCTGTCCGTGTTTCGGAAAAAGGACATTTTTTTTAAGACATTGGAGGAAATGTCGGACATTATCGTGGAGACGGTCGAACATTTCGTCAATGCCGTGAATGGAGACTTCCCGGACGTCGCTGCATTCGCTCGCGAGATGAAGGAATTTGAGCATCGTGGGGACAAGTGTACGCACATTATTCTCACCGAGCTTAACAAAACGTTCATTACGCCGATCGAGCGCGAAGATATTATGGAGCTGATCAAGAAGCTGGACGACGTGCTGGACGGCATCGAGGCTTGCGCTTCTCGCTTCGAGATGTACCAGATTACGAAAGCCGACCCGTACATCCGCAAATTCGGCGATTGCCTGAAACGGAGCGCGCAGGAAATTAAATCGGCGATCTATCTGCTCAGTCAGAAGAAGCTGCTCGCGATGCAGCCGCATTGCGTCAACATCAACGAGCTGGAGAACGAAGGCGACGACCTGATGCGTCAGGGGATCAAGAATCTGTTCGTGAACGTTTCCGATCCGATCGAGCTCATCAAGCACAAGGAAATTTACGAGCGGCTGGAACAGACGACCGATTCGTGCGAGGATGTCGCGAATACGCTGCAATCCATCATTATGCGCAATTCTTGATCGGCGCAAGCGGGGACGGAATAGAATATCATGGATTATACCTTACTGATAGTTGTCATTATCGTTGTGCTGGCCTTGGGCTTTGACTTCATCAACGGGTTTCACGATACGGCCAACGCGATTGCGACGTCCGTATCGACGCGCGCCTTGACGCCGCGGAGGGCGATTATCCTCGCATCTACGATGAACCTGGTTGGAGCCTTAAGCTTTACGGGAGTTGCGAAGACGATCGGAGGCAAGATTACCGATCCGTTTAAGCTGGAGCACGGGCTAACGGTCGTTATCGCGACTTTGATTGCGGCCATAGTCTGGAATCTGATCACATGGTGGGTGGGCATTCCCTCGTCCTCTTCCCATGCGCTGATCGGAGCGCTGGCTGGAGCGGCGATCGCATCGGAAGGCTGGAGCGGGATTAACTACTCGGGCTTTTCGTCCATTTTGCAGGGGCTTATCCTGTCTCCATTCATCGCTTTTGGCCTTGGTTTCATTATTATGTTCGTGTTGAAGCATCTTTTCGCCAATTCCAGTCCTCATCGCGTGAACAAGCTTTTCCGCGGCGGTCAGGTGGTTACTGCGGCGTTCCAATCGTTCACGCACGGCACGAACGATGCGCAGAAGGCGATGGGTATTATCACGATGGCGCTAGTGGCCGCGAACATCCAGTCGGATCTGGAAATCGCGCTGTGGGTTAAGCTGTCCGCAGCATTGGCGATGGCGCTCGGAACCTCGTTGGGCGGCTGGAAGATCATTAAGACGATGGGGACGAAAATCTTCAAGATCGGACCGATCAACGGCTTTTCCGCCGACTTGGCTTCCGCCTCGGTTATTCTCGGCGCAACGTTGACTCATTTCCCGGTAAGTACGACCCATGCGATCACATCGTCGATTCTGGGCGTCGGCTCGGCGAAGAAGTTTTCCAGCGTCAAATGGAGCATGGCCGGCCGGATCGTACTGACCTGGCTGATTACGATTCCGATCGTCTCCGTCGTGGCGGCGCTTATCTATTATGTGTTGGCACTATTCATGCATTAAATCCGATAACCCGAACCTGAACGTTCGAGATTGCTACAATGGAATAAAGAAGCTGTAATCTTTGTCCAGTCAGGAGGACCTTCTATGCTTGCGTATACGGAACAAGCGAAACCGACTGTCGAGCTGCTGAAGGAATTTCTCGCAGGCAATCCGGCGTATGCAGGAGAGAAGCTGATTTTCTCCGGCGTCGGTCATCGCGATGTGTATAATATTAGCGCTCCGTTCCTTGATCGGGGGGAGCGAGTTATCGCCGGACGCGTAGAGGACCGCGATAAGGAGTCCTCCGAGGTGATGTTCTTCGTCGAACGTCAAGGCAAGTGGGTTCCGCGGAACGGGGCTCCGGTGTTCGCGCTTCAGGATCCGTTTTTCACCTTTATTGGCGAAGAATTGGTGTTCGGCGGGGTTGAGGTGTATTTCGACGGGGATGATCCGCATTATGTGACTTCCTGGCGCACCGTGTTTTATCGCGGCTATTCCATTGACGATCTTGTCCCTTTTGCTAAAGGGCCGCTAACGATGAAGGACATTCGTCTGATCCAACGGGAAAACGGACGTATCGGCGTATTCACTAGGCCGATGATGGTCGACGGCGCTCGCGCGTTGATCGGCTATGCGGAAATCGATTCGTTGGACGGCTTGACGGAAGAGGCGATCAACGAGGCCCATCTGCTGCGCCAGCAGTTTCTGCCCGACGAGTGGGGCGGTGCGAATGAAGCGCATCTTCTCAAGGGCGGACTGATCGGCGTGCTGGGCCATATTGCCTGGATGGAGGAATTCAATATCCGGCACTATTACCCGATGGTTTTCGCGTTCAATCCGGAAGATTATCGCTATACGCCGATCAAGCTGATCGCGACAAGGGCGATGTTCCAGGACGGCCCGGCCAAACGACCGGATCTGCAGGACGTCATTTTCAGCGGTGGAATTGTACGGCATGAGGATGGAACCGCCTCCCTGTATACCGGAGTCAGCGATGCCGAGGCGCACGCGATTCGAATCCCGGATCCGTTCCTGGAATATGAGAGCTAAAAAGAAGAAGAGGCTAATCCCGAGCTGAGGAAAACCGGGGAATAGCCTCTTTTAAGTTTCCGTTAACGCCGCCGTTTGGTCGGCCGCCGTTTGTTGCTCGTTCTCCGCGGCGTGGAGCGCTTGGTCGTCCTTCTGCGGGAGGGGGTCCTGCCGGTGGTGGCTGCAGCCGCCTTGCCCCCTTTGCTCATAAAAAGCTTGAGCATAGGAGCGACCTGCTGCATCGTGGACATAAATTTCTGGACCTTTCCCATCGTCGAGATGACCCCTTCGATGCCTCCCATACGTTCGAACATCGCTTTCAGATCTCCAATATTGGAGATGCCAAGATTGGAGAGGTTGAAGGGGAGGGCGCTTTTCGTTGCGGTAGCCGCTGCTTGTACGGGAACAACCGCATCATCTATGACGGCCGGAGGGCCGGAGAACCCGCCGTCAATGCCGGGGAAAACGTTCTGTCCGAAATCAGGACCCCAGCCATGCAGAGAGGGAGGCTGCGGATCGGTCATAGGATCACACCCTTTCTACTACCCTAATCTATGCCGGGCTGGAGCCTTCGGAATGGACGAATGCCCGCGCCCAGGGGAAAATTGCTCAGGTTGAACTCAAACCTTTTACCTCTGTGATGCGTGAATACGCTAACGCTTGAACTGTCGGCCGTTACACAGTACAATTAAACCAAAGCAAGATTGAGGCGTTGCGCTTCTCGACAGGCGCTTAGGCCGCGTCGTCCAGCCCAGCGGATCGAGGAAAGGGTGCGAGCGTATGCAACTGAAGAAGCTGAACGATAAATCTATAGATCAACTTTTCGAAGCGATTTTGACGCTGAAGAGCGTGGAGGAATGCTATGTTTTTTTCGACGATCTGTGCACGGTGAATGAGATTCAATCGTTGTCTCAGAGACTTGAGGTAGCGCGGATGCTCGGCAAAGGCAACACCTACAACCAGATCGAGCTGGAGACGGGGGCGAGCACGGCGACGATCTCCCGCGTGAAGCGTTGTCTGAACTACGGCAACGACGGGTACAAGCTGGCTCTGGAACGTCTCGGGCGTTTTGGTAATGACGGGGCGGCGGAATAGAGGATTTGATCTGCGTTTAATAGGGATACGAGAACAAAAAGTTGTTTGCTCTTTAACAGGGCGGGCAGCTTTTTTTGTGGAAATGTAATTTTGAAAAATTAAAATTTTTGTATTTTCATTTTTAAGAACAATCATATAAGATGCAAGTATCTTAACTGAAATTTAATTTTAGAAAGGCACGAATTTCGACCAATTATTAATCGGTTTTGACGCTCCCGGTCTCAATACGCTTTATTTAGATAGAACCTTGAAATGCGCCAATTTAATTCAAGCCTATTCAAGAACGAACCGGATTGCGGATATGGAGGGTGACGGGTGGCGGATTTTCAGCAGATGATGCGGATTGGAGGTCGTGATGAAAGAAATACAATTTCTAATGTACGATGCCGATGAAAGAGTCGAGGTTCTTGTTCAGGATGAAACGATTTGGGCGACTCAGAAGGTTATTGCCCAATTGTTCGGTGTCGATAGAACATCCATTTCTCGTCATTTGAAAAATATTTTTGAGACGGGTGAGCTTGAGGAACAAGTGGTTAGTGCAGAAATTGCACATACCACTCAGCACGGTGCAATTGAAGGGAAAACCCAAACAAAACCAGTGAAATATTATAATCTGGATGCCATCATCTCAACAGGCTATCGTGTAAATTCGCAAAAGGCAACGAAGTTTCGGATATGGGCAACGGATGTCTTAAAAGAGTATATTCTAAAAGGCTTCAAAATTGATGTTGAACGTATGAAACAAGGCGAGAATGCTTTTGGCAAGGATTATTTTCGTGAATTGCTTGAAACGGTTCGTTCCATTCGAGCAAGTGAACGACGGATATGGCAACAAATATCAGATGTTTTTGCGGAAATTTCATATGATTATGATCGGAACGCAGAGATCACCAAGAAGTTTTATGCGACAGTGCAAAACAAGTTTCATTATGCGATTACTGGCAAAACTGCTGCGGAAATTGTATATGATAGTGCCGATAAAGACAAAGAATACATGGGGCTTACTTCTTGGAAGAACTCTCCAGATGGGCGAATTCTACAATCCGACGTCGTCGTTGCGAAAAATTATTTGACGGCAAAGGAAATTCGCAGCTTGGAGCGTAACGTCTCCGCTTATTTTGACTATGTAGAGCGTCTGCTCGAAGATGAAGTTTTATTGGGCATGCAGGACTTTGCGACAAGTATTGATGAATTCCTGAAATTCAACCGCTATGAAATCTTGGACGGGAATGGACGTATTGCACAGAGCACAGCTAAGGAAAAGGCAATCGGCGAGTACAAAGAATTCAATAAGCATCAAAAAATAGTCTCAGATTTCGATAGAGAAATCAAGAAGCTACAGGGAGAGCAGAAATGAGCGAAAATAAAGAGAATGTTCCTAAGGTAAGGTTTCCTGGGTTTTATGGGGCGTGGGAGGCTCGGAGGTTGGGGGAGCTATACACGGAGAGAAACAAACGAGGGAATGATTCGTTACAGATACTTTCTGTTTCCATCCATCATGGTACTTAGAACGAAGAATTGGACAGTAAGGCTTTAGGAAATTACAGCTTTCTTCACCCAACTCGACAACCTCATCACCCTTCATCAGCGTAAGTTAAGGCCAATGATGAGGGTTAGCTTAAGCCAGATAATGAACGCATGACGATATCGATGTCTTTATTTTTAAGTTTTTGGATGATGTGGAGGTATGTTTTCTGAGTCGTGGTCATGCTCGCATGTCCAAGCCGTCGTGCCACACTCGCAATGGAGACACCTGCAAACAATAGAAGCGATACATGTGTGTGCCGCAAGCCGTGGATTGAAATGTTGGGTACTTGGCTTTCTCGCATAAGCGAGTCAAGTGAGGGACTAATTTGACCAACCATTGATGCGTCATCAAATATTTAGCCATTGTAACTCACCGTATGGCCCCTTCTTTGTAAACCGTAATCCAGCGTTTGTAGTAAACGTGAAACAGTTCGTCTTTAATCGGGTGTTCTGACATGATGATTTCCTCCCTGTGATTTACTCACTTACGGCTCACGCGCATCTACAATTCGTTGGGCTTATATAGGGGCCCAAGCTCCATTGTGAAGGCGGGGAGGAGGAGGCTCTAAAGCCAGCTATTGTGCGATTTCGTCGATCTATGCTGGTGAGAGTGAGCGTTCAAGACGAAGTAGAGCAGCGAGAAGAGATTCTTCTCCGGCAATGTGCCAGATCGCAAACAACTCAATCCAAACGGACTTTTGTACCCGAGGGAGAGGCTCAGCCTGGCCTTGGCATAGTAACAGAGACCGAAGTTGAGCTTCCTGCCGAATTCGACGCTTCTCCCATCTACGAAGCCAGCGCCATAATTTTTTTTCGGCGTAGCTGCCTCCGGTCGCGCTTAGCGGCTCTTCGGCGATCTCGGTTAGGCTTCGCTGCTCGCAGCTTTGGAGGATGACTTCTTCTTTGATGTCCACAGCCGTCTGGTGATGCGTCTCGACAAAGTCGGGCAACAGGCTCATCGTTTTGTTGCAGACAGGACAGACAACCCGGAGCACCGGAATCGTCTACCGTTGCATGCGCGTAAACACTGTCCGCCAGAACTGGCCATGGCGATGAGGACGTCGATTGGAGGAGCAAAGCCCAAAGCGTTGGGGGCGCTCTCACCCCGGAAATTCCTCTTCGATTTGCTTCAAATATGCTTTTATCACGATAGAGACATCCATTAAGAGTCTCTCTGTTCCACTCGCGCTGCCGTCAATTATAGACGCTTCGTACTGTCACCGTACATATAAAGATGCCAAAAAATCATATTGCTAGCACCAAAAAAAGTAAGCTATGCTAGAGGAAGCTTATTCCAATTCAGCGTCGGCGCAATCGGGGGAGAATCTATGCGCTTCTGGCAGTCTGTCCGCTTCAAGATCGTCGTCGGCTTTTTTCTGGTGCTGCTGCCTATTGCCGCCTTCGTTATCTACAACAATCTGTATGCAATACGCGTCGTAAAGGAACAGGTCTCGTCCCATTACAACATTATGCTGACCGAGTATGTGCGCAACAACGACAAGAGTATGCTCGACTACTACCACTACTTGATCAATCTGGAGCGGGAGCAGGAGATTCAAGCTTTGCCGCTGCTGGAGACATCGAGCGACGAGTACACGCTGTCCAAAACCCGGCTGCACGAGAAGCTGGCGATCGATTCAATTTTTTACAGCTCGCTGATCGATACTTTTTTTGTCTACTCGGATAAGGCCGGAGAGCTCGTATATGCAACGCAATACGTATACAATTCACTGGAGAAGCTCGACCTCCTGTCGGCCTGGGCGAAGGAGAACGTGCCAAAGGGCGTTCCCGATCAAGAGCGCCAGTGGGAGCTGATGAGAATCGCCGGGCAGACATTCCTGATGAAGACGCACGACCTCGGCTTCAAGATAATCTCCGGAGCGCTCGTCCAGGCGGAGGCGCTGCAGAGCGTCATGAACAACTTCGACGTCGGTCAGGACGGTTCGGCTTTCTTGCTGGATTCCGGCGGCAACGTTCTTACGGAGGTCGAGTATGCGCCGCTTAAGGACGCCGGCTTTATGGCCAAGCTCAAAGACCTGAACGGAGTGGAAACCGGGCTCGTCTATAACGGCCAATCGTATATCGTTCTGTCTCAGCCGTCCCAATACGCCGACGTTCGGTATACGCTGGTGATGAATGAATCTTATATTCTGAAAAATCTCCCGTTTTTCCAAAAGGTGCTCAACTTCTGGATGCCGCTGGCGCTGGCGATTATTCTGTCGATCTATTTGCTGTTCCTTCAGCGGGTCATGTTCCAGCCGTTCGTGCGCCTGATCCGCGGTATGCGCAAGCTGGGCCAGGGACAGTTCGATACCCGTCTGCCGGCGCTCGCCGCCAGCAGCGAGTTCAGCTTCTTGTCGGGAACGTTCAACAAGATGGCCGAACAGATCGAGAGTCTTAAGATCGACGTCTATGAGGAGCAGCTGCGGCTGCAACGGGCGGAGTATAAGCATCTGCAAATTCAGATCAATCCTCATTTCTATATGAATAGCCTAAATATTATCTACAATCTGGCCGCTTTGAAGGATTTCAAGACGGTGCAGAAGCTGTCGCTGCATTTGGCCGATTATTTTCGGTTTCTGATGCTTGGGCATCGAGCTGTCGTCCGGCTTGAGGATGAAATTCGCCACATCGAGCACTATCTGGAAATCCAGAAAATCCGTTACGTCTCTAAGCTGGAATACGAGATCGACGTACCCGAGGAGTATATGAGTTGGGAGATTGCCCCGCTGATGCTGCAGCCCTTCATTGAGAACAGCGTCATTCACGGGTTAAACAAGCGCAAGCAAGACGGCACGCCATTCCGAATTGTCATCCGCTGCGAGGATGATGACGATGACGACGAGTCGGGGACGTATGCGCTGTTGCGGATCGAAGACAACGGACCGGGCTTTCCGGAGACGATGCTTGCGGAGCTGAACGGTTCGGCCTATGTCGCGCAAACCGTCTCCAATCATCTGGGCATCTGGAACGTGCTGCGCCGTTTCAAAATGCTGTTCGGAGGCAAGGGCGCCATCGTATTCGGCAACGGAGAGAAGAACGGGGCATGCGTGCTGGTGAAGCTGCCGAGGGAGCGGGACACTTCGTTCGAGCTTGAGGAGAAGAGTGCCGCCGCCGCGGCGAAGGAGGAGGAGTCCGATGCTGACAATGCTGGTCGTTGACGACGAGCTGTACGCTTTGAAGGGCATTACCCAAGGGATCGATTGGAGCGATCTGCCGATCGGAACGATTCTCGAAGCGGAGAGCGTTGCCGAGGCGAAGGCCCATATCGAGCGGCAGACGGTCGACCTGCTGATCTCCGATATTGAGATGCCGGAAGCTAACGGCCTAGAGCTGCTCCGCTATATTCGCGAAGCGAGCCCGCAGACGCTGACGGTGTTCTTGACCGGGCACGCCCGATTCGAATATGCGCAAGAAGCGCTGCATATGGGCTGTTTCGATTACGTGCTGAAGCCGATCGATCACGATGTGCTGAAGGGCATCGTCGCCCGGGCAATCGAGGAGGTAGAGCGCCGCAGAGAGCAGGCCGACTTCGAGAAGAAGCTGGACGACTATCGCCGCCAATGGGTCAGTCAGCTGCCGATTCTGGTCGACCGCTTCTGGCGCGAGCTGCTGGAGGGGCGATTTGGCCGGTCGCAGGAGAGGCTCGACCGAGAGTTTGCTCAGCTCGACATTCCGCTGACGGCGGAGAAGGGGCGGGTACTGCCGATTCTGCTTAGCGTGGAGCAGTGGGACGTCGAGCTGGATTCCCGCGACGAGAGCATTATGGAGTATGCGCTGCGCAAAGCGGCGGCGGAGACGATCATGGGGGAGAAAGCCGGAACGGTGGTGCAGGACCCCGGGGAGTTCAGTCTGGGCCTCCTGTACTTGGGCGAATCGGACACTCCCGATCGGCAGGCGCTGATGGGAAGATGCCGGCAGTTCGTGCAGGCGTGCCGCGATTATTTTCATTGTCGCGTGTCCTGCTATATCGGAAGTGTGGTTAGCGTGGGTGAGTTGCCGGCCGCCGTTGAGAGGTTGCTGCAGCTTGAACGCGCCAACGTCACCGCTTCGCAGGTCGTGATCGATGCTGCCGTTGGTGGTGAAGAGGCCCAGGGAGGGCAGGCCATTGCTTTGCCTTCTTTTCTGGAATGGGGCACATTGCTGGACAACGGCCGTCAAGACGAGCTGGTCCGGGCGATCGAGGCGACTGCCGATCAATTCGCGCGGGAGGCCGCGGGGAGGGAGACGCTGGAGCTGTTCCGCTACGGGCTGCTTCATCTGCTCTATCAAGCCGCTTTCCGAGCCGGGGTATCGATCTATGAGGCGCTGGACCCGTCGGACCT
This sequence comes from Cohnella sp. LGH, assembly GCF_017671885.1. Taxonomy (NCBI): domain Bacteria; kingdom Bacillati; phylum Bacillota; class Bacilli; order Caryophanales; family Paenibacillaceae; genus Cohnella; species Cohnella sp. LGH. The sequence continues at coordinate 6,110,988 of NZ_CP072117.1, read as the reverse complement.
GGGAGATTCCCAGGCGATCCGATCCCCGCTAGCGCTGAAAACGTGGTCGGTGCGCGTCGTGCGCAAATGCGCGGAGGCGTTCCAGGACAAGATGAGAGATTCGTCGGCTATTGTGGCGAAGGTGCAGTCGTTTATTCAGGACAATCTGCAAGCGGAATTGAATCGCGACGATATCGCCCGTTCGGTATTTCGCAATCCGGCCTACGTGTCTCGGCTGTTCCGCAAGGAAACCGGACTGTCCCTCACCGACTACATTACACAGTGCCGGATCGAGCGGGCCAAGCGGCTGCTGGCGGAGACGAACGACAAGATTAGCCGGATCGCCGAGGATTTAAGCTATGTGCACTTCTCCTATTTCGCCAAGCTGTTCAAGAAGATGACGGGGCTGTCCCCGCAGGAATATCGCAAGAAGCACCAGATTATGCGTTAAGCGCATCCCCCGCGTCTGTCCGACGACTCGCTGTTACTGGCGAATCCGGACGGCGCGGGGGATTTTTGTTTTAACTGGCTCTATCGTCTCCGCAAAGGGAGGGGGCTTATAAGCAGAATTGCTTGATCGATATAAAGAAGGGGGAGCTCCTGGGGACCTAATCATGATCCATGACACATCCGGATTTCCAGTAGCTGCCCATATATTCATCGAAGACGCTTTAGAGACATACACCCCTTTGGTTTTGAGCGCTTTGTACGGCTTTCTGTATAAACGTCCGTCGTTTACACATTGAGTCACTTTGTACGATTTTCCATACAAACGTCCGCCATTTGGGCCTGATCCGAGCTGCTCTGTACGATTTTTCGTACAAATGTCCGCCATTTGAGCCCGGTCCGAGCTGCTTTGTACGATTTTCCAACTAACTTCCCTCGCGGAGGTTTCTTCGTAGGGCGTAAACTCACGTGTGCAATAGGGGCGCCGCAAAAAAAGACAGCCCTTTGGGCCATTACGAAGCTTTTCCGCCTCGAAAAGTCACTAAAGTGCTATGTAGGTCATGTCAGTAGATAGATGGGGGAGGACGGCGCGCGCTAAAATGAGGACACAAACAAAGATTGCCAATATGCATAAAGGATTGTGATAGGGATGGAGCAAGCTTCCGCAGCTGCGCAAACGCCGTCGACAAGGCCGGCTCTGCGCAAGAAGCCGGCAAGGCTTGGGCGGGGACATTTTCGCCGATTCGGCGCCTTCTACGTGATGATGGCCCCGACGATCGTGTTTCTGCTCATCAACAACTATATTCCGATGGTGGGCTCTCTAATCGCCTTCAAGAACATCAAGTTCGCACCCGGAGAAACGCTGTTCGAGAGCTTCCTGCGCAGCCCCTGGGTCGGCCTGTTCAACTTCGAATTTCTGTTCAAGACGTCTGACGCCTGGCTCATTACGAGAAATACGGTGCTGTACAACGCGGTGTTTATCGTACTGAATACGGTCATCGGCATCGCGTTTGCGATCATGTTCAACTCGATGAGGAATCGCTGGCTCGCCAAGTTCCATCAGACGACGATGTTTCTTCCGTTTTTTATGTCGATGGTCATTGTGAGCTATCTGGTGTATGCCTTCCTGAACAACGAGCTGGGGCTGATGAACAAGGTGATCCTCCCGCTGTTCGGCGCGAATGCTGTCGAATGGTATAGCGATCCGAAGTGGTGGCCGCTCATTCTGCCGCTGGTCAACACCTGGAAGGGAATCGGCTATTACGCGATTATCTTCATGGCGGCGATCATCGGTATCGACGACGAGTATTACGAGGCAGCGACGATAGACGGAGCCTCCAAATGGAAGCAGATTACCGCAATTACGATCCCGCTGATCCGTCCGGTTATTATCGTTATGGTGCTGCTGCAGGTGGGGAGAATTTTCAACGCGGATTTCGGTCTGTTCTGGCAAGTGACCCGCAACGCCGGGGCGATCTACGATACGACGCGCGTTATCGATACGTATGTGTACCAGAGCTTCATCAACGCAGGGGATATCGGCATGTCGTCGGCGGCCGGACTATATCAAGCCGTGGTTGGATTCTTGCTCGTGTTTACGGCCAACCTAGTCATCCGCAAAATCAGCAAGGACGATGCCCTGTTCTAGAAAGCATTAGGAGGATTCCATATGGCACAAGCGGCCGCACAGTCTGATCTTAAGCTGGCCAAGCAAGTCTCGGGAGGCGCGAACTTCGCGATCAATTCGTTCTTCTGGATCTACACGTTTCTATGCGTGTTTCCGTTGATCGTCGTCGTCATCGCCTCGTTCACGGACGAGAATACGATTCTGATTAACGGCTACAGTCTCCTTCCGGAAAAATGGAGCCTTGGCGCATACGACTTCCTGCTCAAGGATTGGCAGGCGATTGTGAAGTCGTACGGGTTTTCGATACTGTTGACGGTGCTCGGTACAGTGATCGGTCTGGCGATGATGGCGCTGTACGCGTTTCCCATCTCCCGCAAGGATTATCCGCATCGTAACTTTTTCTCCTTCTTCATGTTCTTTACGATTTTGTTTAACGGCGGACTTGTCCCCTTCTATCTGGTCTATACGCAGGGGCTTCATCTTCAGAACACGCTGCTCGTACTCATGATGCCCTATTTTATAAGCGGATTTTTCGTTCTGCTCATTCGTACGTTTTTCTCCAATTCGATTCCGAAGGAGCTGTACGAATCGGCTAAGATCGACGGAGCGGGGGAGTGGCGCATCTTCTTCACGGTCGTGCTGCCGCTTTCGCTGCCGGTGCTCGCCACAGTGGGTCTGTTCACGACGCTGACCTACTGGAACGACTGGTTTCTCAGCTTGCTGTTCATTACCGACTCCGAATCGGTCGTCAGCATTCAGTTCCGGATGTATAAGACGCTGCTCGACATCCAGTATCTGAGCGCGAACGCCGCGGCGTATTCGGCCCTTGCGGCGAACGATCCGAACTTCACAATGCCGGGAGAAACGGCCCGGATGGCGATGGCGGTTGTCGGGATCGGACCGATTATATTCGCTTATCCGTTCTTCCAGCGGTATTTTGTGGCAGGATTAACGGTGGGCGCCGTCAAAGGTTAGAGGCGGGATGGGTAACTGTGGCTTCTACCGGTTTACCGGCCGGTTGAGCATAAATTTATTAATCAAGAAAAGGGAGGCACCACCATGTTCAGAAAGAGCAAGTCCTGGGCACTGATGCTCGCGGTTGTCATGACGTTGTCCGTCGTTCTTGCAGGCTGCGGCGGCGACAACAACAATAAGGAAGGCGCATCGCCGTCCGCTTCCTCTGCTTCTCCATCGGCATCTCCATCGGCATCTCCGTCGGAATCCGCTGCGCCGTCCGAGTCTGCGGCTGCGTCCGAAGGCATCGATGTCAGCAAGCTGGAGCCTGTCGAATTGACCTTGTACTTCCCGGGAACCCCGCCGAAGGACGAGAAGAAGGTCGAAGAGAAGATCAACGAATATTTGAAAACGAAAATCAACGCCACGCTGGACATTCGTATGCTCGACTGGGGACAATACGATCAGAAAATGAACCTGTACGTCTCCGGACGGGAAGTGATGGATATCATTTTCACAGCGGCATGGAACGGTCACGCGACCAACGTAGGTAAAGGCGCTTATCTGGCGCTGAACGAAGGGCTGCTGGACGAATACGGCAAGGGCATCAAGAGCGTCGTCTCCCAGGCGATTCTGGACGGCGCGCAAATTAACGGCAAAAACTACGGCGTTCCTGCACTGAAGGAGATGGCGGAGCAAGGCGGCATTCTGTTCCGTACGGATATTGCCGATGAGCTGGGGCTGACCGAGAAAATTCAGGCGGTGAAATCGCCGGCCGATCTCATCCCGATCCTGGAGGAAGTGAAGGCGAAGAAGCCGGACTGGACGCCGCTGTACGTGAAGGACGGAGAAAATCTGAATTCCCACTACATGAACAAGTTCGACTTCTTCGGCGACACGAAGCTGGAAGGCGTCGTACTGAAGGACGGCACCGACACGACGATCAAGCCGGCGATGGAGTATCCGGTGTATAAGGATTATTTGAACATCGCTCGCGAAATGTTCACGAAGAAGTTGGTTAATTCCGATGCCGCAACTTCGCAGCTGTCGCCTACGGACGCTTTGAAGAAGGGCAACGTCTTTATGGTCGTCTCTCCGCTTAAACCGGGCAAAGACGCCGAGATGGCCGCTGCGGCCAACCTGCCAGGCAAAATCGGGCAAGTCGGCATCACATCGATTACGACTTCCACGGGCGAGACGACGGGCTCGATGCTCGCAATCTCCTCGACATCGAAAAATCCGGAGCGCGCGATGATGTTCATCGACCTGCTCTATACGGATAAGTACCTGAACAACCTGATCAACTTCGGCATCGAAGGCGAGCACTACACGCTGAACGGCGAAGTGATGTCCGACGCTCCGGGCAAGGCGAACTATATCGCGGGATCCTCGACATGGATGCTCGGCAACCAATTCCTGAACTATATCTGGGATACGGAAGCGACAGACAAATGGGATCAGTTCAAGAAGTTTAACGAAGGCTCGATCAACTCCCCGGCGCTCGGCTTTACGTTCGACGCGGAGCCGGTCAAGACTCAGGTTGCAGCGCTCAAAAACGTGCAGTCGCAATACGCCCCGGGTCTTGAGACGGGAGGAGTTGACCCGGCGAAGGTTGAAGAGTACTACAACAAATTGAAGCAAAACGGACTGGACGACGTTATCGCCGAGAAACAGAAGCAGTTGGACGCTTTCTTAGCTTCCAGATAAGTTCGTATAAAATTTTCATGCAGCCGTCAGGGAGCTTCCCTGACGGTTTATTTTTAACTGTGGAGGAGATTAGGATAATTACAATTTTGAAATATTCGTTTCTTTCTGTGGAATAATCGTTTATACATTAGGAAAGGGTTTGATTTAAGGCCTGACCGAGACAACTGCATCGGGGCAGGAAGGGAGAGAAGGTAATGATTCGGCGAAATCAAGCGATTAAAATCATTCCCGCTGTCGCCGCGGCATTCGCGCTTGCGGCTTGTACCGGAGGGGACGAAACGCCGGTTTCGCCTCCGCCGTCGGGGATAAGCTCACCCGGGAGCGGAGGAAGCGTCACCGAGACCCCACCGCCAGTCGAGTCGTCCACGGCTCCGGAGCAGAGCTTCCCGACGGAACGTCCGCAGACCGATAGCTTCGAGCTGATGACGGAGGATGGGTATCAGCAGAAATCCGCGACATTGCAGCAAGGAGAGGGATTCTCCTTGTACGTATTCGAGGGATTCAGCTTTGACGCGGCATCTGGTCGTCTAACTCTGACGGACAACACGGATTATTACGTCGATATCGAGCGGCTGTCAGCGAACGACGACTTGGAGTCCGTTCGCAAGTCCGCCGAGGAGGAGCTGAAGGCATTCGGCACTGTCTCCGAGCATAGCGGCGAGCTTGTAGAGCATCCGCTAGGCTATGCCGAGCTGTATCTTCAGTCCACGGGCGAGGACGGAATTCGGGACTATATCGTCTGGGAAGCGGAGGAAGGCGATCGCTATCTGTTCCGCCTTCGCAATCCGAAAGGGGAGGAAGCTTCGGCTTTCGCAGGCCCGACATGGATTACGCTGTCCACCATTCGGGGAGAATAAGAGCAGGCGGCCGCAAGCTAAGCCGGCCCGTTCGTTGCCAATGCGGCGACAGACGGGCCGGCTTTCTCGTCTACGTTGACATTGGCTTAACGTTTAGATAGCATGGATAGAAAGGCATTGCATCGCAGAGAAAGGGGCAGCTCTTAGACTTGGAGAAGAGAGGCTTACTGGTAATTAGTCACGGCTCCAGAGAACACGGCTGGATTGCCCTGGTGGATGAGACGATAGAGGCCGTTCGCTCGCAATTGGGAACGGAGCTGGTCGTGGAAGCTGTGTTTCTTGAACTGGTGGATGGACGGCTTATTCAGGATGGAATTAACCGGCTGCTCGCGGAAGGCGTAACGGAGGCGTTGGTCCTTCCGTTGTTCGTGTCGTCGGGAAGCACTCATGTGGACGAGATCGGCTGGGCGCTCGGAGTATATCCGGAGGCACGGACTGCAACTGAATTGGAGCCGTTCGAGCTTGGCGGGCTGCGCATCGATTACGGGCAACCGATGGGAGAAGCCGCGGAGATCGACAGCATCGTGCTCGATCGATTAATGAGGCTGTCGGAAGAGCCTTCCGAGGAACACGTGCTGCTGATCGGACACGGAAGCGAAGAAGCCGGCTTTCGCGAGAGCTGGGAGCGGGAATTGTCCGGGATCGCGGAACGGGTCAGAGTGCGAGCGGGATTTCATGCCGCTTCGATAGCGTTACTGCTACCTAGCCAAGTCGCCGAACGGATCGATACGATCAGACGCGATCGGCCCGACCTCCGAATATTGGCGGTCGGGTTATTCTTAAGCGAGGGTTATTTTACGAAGACGGTGATCCCCCGCCATCTGGCAAGCTCAGGCGGGCTTGAAGTATGCCGTTATGACGGCGCGGCACTGATGCCGCATCCGCAGGTTGCCGCTTGGGTCGTTCGGCAGGCTCGGGAGTGGTTGGAAGTCCGGGAACGCGGTCTGGAACGGGAAATCGGCAACTAGACGTACAGATAAGTACATATACATAGGTACAAGGGCAAGGCAAAACGGATACGGGAAAATAGGGTAGGGAAAATGAGAGGGGATCCTGTTGGATATCATTCGGGCACGATTAATCTATAATCCGACCTCCGGCCGGGAGGAGGCTAAGCGCAAGCTGGGCGCGATCCTGCAGCGCTTGGAGAAAGGCGGCGTGGAGACGTCCTGCCATGCGACGGAAGGCAAGGGAGACGCGATTCGGGCTGCCGTCGAGGCGTCGGAGCGCGGTTTTGACATGGTTATTTCCGCTGGCGGCGACGGAACGCTCAATGAAGTGGTGAACGGCTTGTCGATGTGCGAGCGCAGGCCGTCGCTGGGCATCCTTCCGCTGGGCACGACGAACGACTTCGCGCGTGCGCACGGCATTCCGCGGAAATGGGAGGATGCTTGCGATCTGATTACGCGGCGCTACACGAAGCCGGTCGACGTCGGGCAGGCGAACGACCGTTACTTCATTAACATTGCCGGCGGCGGTTCGCTAACCGAACTGACGTACGAGGTTCCAAGCAAGCTGAAGACGATGGTCGGACAGCTGGCCTATTATATGAAGGGATTGGAGAAGATCACGCGTCTCCATCCGACTCGCATGCAGATCAGGGCCGAGGGTATCGGCGAGTTCGACGAGGAATTTATGCTGTTCCTGATCGCTAACAGCAACTCCGTAGCAGGCTTCGACCGTCTGGCTCCGCACGCAAGCACCTGCGACGGCGTATTCGACGTGCTCGCTCTGCGCAAATGCAACCTGCCGGAGTTTATTCGCCTTGCGACGATCGTGCTGCGCGGGGAAGAGATTTTGGAAGACCCGCATATCATCCATTTCCAGACGAACCGAGTCGAGGTCGATTCGGACGATCGCGTACAGCTGAACGTGGACGGCGAGTTCGGCGGCACGCTTCCTTGCTCGTTTAATCTGCTGCCTTCTCACCTCAACGTCATCATGGACGAGTCCGGAGAATCCTCTTATAGTAAGCATGGCGCAGGGCGGGCGCTTCAGCTATGAGGAGCGGTAAGGGAAGAGGGAATGAGATGAAGTCGGGGCGCGGAGCGTCGGGGAAGCATAGCCTTGGCGGCAAGGGCAACGGAGGCAGTAATGGCGGAGCCAAAGGCAGGCGCTTTGACGATCGCGGCGGTAGAGGTAGCGGGACCAGAGGGAGCGGGTCGCGCACTCCATCTTCGACGCTTGCTGGTGTTCCGGTTCAGGTTGGGCAGCGGATCGAGAGCGACATCGTCGGATTGACGCATGACGGAGAAGGGGTTGGCCGAGTAGAGGGCTATACCCTTTTTGTTCGTGGTGCGCTGCCTGGAGAACGGGTGCGTGCAGAGGTGCTGAGCATCGGCAAATCGTTCGGCCGAGCTCAGATGACGGAGATTGTAGATCGAGGCACGGGACGACGAGTTGAACCGCCTTGTCCAATCCACGACACATGCGGCGGCTGCCAGCTTCAGCATCTAGACTATCAGGAGCAGCTCAAGTGGAAGCGACAGCATGTTGTCGATAATTTGCAGCGGATCGGGAAGCTGCAAGTGGCTGGGGATCAATCGGGAACGGGTGCAGAGGCTTTAGGCGATCGCTCGGCTGTTATCGTCCATCCAACGATTGGGATGGACGAGCCTTGGCGCTATCGAAATAAAGCTCAGGTTCCGATTGGTCATGGCGAAGGCGGCTTGATCGGAGGCTTCTACGAGATGGGTAGCCACGACATCGTCGAGATGGATTCGTGCCTTATCCAACAGGAAGAGAACGAAGAAACAGTACGGGCTGTTAAGGAAGCTGCTCGAATGCTGGCAATATCCCCGTACAACCGGGCGATAGGCCGCGGTCTGCTGCGGCATGTCGTTGTGCGCCATGCGCGGACGACAGGGCAGCGAATGGTCGTTCTCGTCACGAACGGCCGCGATATCCCTCACGCTCAGGAGCTTGTCGAGTTAATCCGGGAGCGGGTTCCCGGCATCGCAAGCATCTGCCAGAACATCCAGACGTCCGAGACTCCTGTCGTCTTCGGAGACGAAACCCGTACCCTATGGGGCGAGGACGTCATCTACGACGAAATCGACGGCATTCAATTCGCCATTTCTCCTCGTTCGTTCTTCCAGGTCAATCCCGAACAGACGGTTCGCCTATACGGCAAAGCGGTGGAATACGCCGGCCTTACCGGCAAGGAAACCGTCATCGATGCTTACTGCGGCATCGGCACGATCTCTCTGTTCCTCGCAAGACATGCTGATCGCGTATTCGGCGTGGAGATCGTTCCCGAAGCGATCGAAGATGCTCGCAGGAACGCCACGATCAACGGAATGAATAACGTGGAGTTTGAGGTTGGTGCATCCGAAGTCGTCATGCCCCGATGGCAAAAGGCAGGTATTACACCGGACGTCATCGTCGTCGATCCTCCTCGCAAAGGGTGCGACCCAGCGCTGATTGAGACCATGCTGAAGCTGGAACCATCTCGTATCGTCTATGTTTCGTGTAACCCTTCAACATTGGCACGGGATTTGCGATTGCTGGAGGATGGGGGATATAGGACGGTGGAGGTTCAGCCGGTGGATATGTTTCCGATGACGGGGCATGTGGAGTGCGTGGTGGGGATATGTCGAGTCGATACCTAGAAGTCTATAGTTTTCAGCATTCGGCGAAGTATTTCTCCTTTGTAGAGGATGACGGTGACTATAAGAACAAGGTGTTGAGAGATACGATTAAAGTTTCGGTTGTGCTGGATTTGAAGTGGGTAGATATGACGAGCGATTTTTAACATACAAGGATCAGTATTCTGATACTATTTATGACATGAACGTTGAAAATGAATAAGCGTCAAAACGTTGAAAGACCACCTTGTAAGGAAACAAAGGTGGTCTTTCGTATAACACCTAATTATGCGAACCTTTTTTTGAATTATCAAAAATGCCTGAATCCCTTTCGGGGTATGGCTTTTCCCGCCCTATCGACTTCGCTTTTGTCACTTTGTTTTCGCATAACTTTAATTTTCTCAGCTTAGATATACGAACCAAGCATCTGCAGGTTATGCGCAAAAAAAGAAATACGCACCTTACATTTACTTGATATACGAAGCTGCTGATGAGAGTATAACTAGGTATGATTTATTAGTCAACTATGCGAAATTAACGAATACAAATGCTTTATGAAAAGGATGATTTTAAAGAAGAAAGTAGAATTGCTCTAGACTTTTTATTGCCCGATTAATAGTGATGTTTTTTTAGAAGTCTGTTCGACGAAGATGAATATTCCGGAGCCGTTTGAACCCTGATTCCGGTAAGTGAGAGCCACTTGCTAGGTTGCTTTTTCCGGCTTGACATGAAGCCTCTTCGGGCATGATTTATTGCGATAAGTGCGATATCCTATAATAAGCATATCGCAAGGCAGGCAGCCTATCATGCCCGATCTCCATATAAAGCCTCTTATGAGAATTTAGCGATGGCTCTCGCAAACGGAGTGGCGGCTCAATTTTGTCAGAATATCCACGAAGATGCCTGGTGAACAAAAGTTTAGGCAGCAGCAAATGGATTCAAGCAGGAAAAGGCAGTGATTTTTTAATAAAGTAAATTTTGATCAATTCTTCTTCGGTCTTGGAAGAAATAGATCTGCGGATATTTCGGGCAGCTTTTTTCTCAGCCTGTAGCACTACGAGATTCGTGGTCCGCATGTAAATTGGATGAGTGATAGCAAGATTAGACTCATCCATCAGGTGGTTCTTCACAAAACCTAGCCCCAACAGGTTATCTCACTCAATAACGATGTCAATGACTAAACTTATAGATTTAGTTTAATGATTCAATAAGCCTTACTTGAATTGTGTGAATAATATCCAAGTATTAAAGAACTAATTTCGTTCGGAAATACTTCATAATATATTCTTAAGAAGGAAATTGTTGATTGGTGTCGAATGTCTTCCATAGTCCAAAAGAACTAAGGGGGATTTGAGTTGATTCCAGCTAAATTTCAAAACAGGCATTTCTATCATTTTACGCATGTAGACAACATAGAATCGATACTAGATAATGGTTTGATTTCAACTAATGAAAAATACAAAAAGGAAATTAATCATGTAAATGTTGCTAATCAAGGCATTCAAGAAAGAAGGAGCAGCACTCAGGTTCCTTGTGCCCCTCATGGAAATATACATGACTATGTTCCATTTTATTTTGCTGCGACCAATCCAATGCTACTTTCAGTGCTAAATAGCAAAAATGTAGATCAGATCGATATAGTGTACATCGTTTTAAAGATAAGTAAGTTGAGCAATGATAATGTAGTTTTCACCGATGCTTCAGTTAATACAAAAGTGATACCCAATTTTTTTAATGACCCTCAACACTTAGATAGACTAAACTGGAATTTAATTGATAGCAAGAAATGGAAGACTCCGAGCAAAGATGAATTGCATGCTAGAATGGCAGAGGTTTTGGTACACAAAGAAGTACCGTTAGATTGGATAGAATCTTTTGTTGTCTTTAATAAAACAAGTAAAAAGAAAATTAAAAAGCTTCTCGAGGAAAGAGACTTAGAAAAACCAAAAATTGAATACGAACCATATGATATAAATTTATTTTTCACGAAAGTTTTTTTTGAAGGAAGAAAAAATGAATCATTGATAACAGGTCCTAGGATGTTAAAAGATGAGTACCATGAAGTAATTGATTCTGTAATAGAAGATAGAGCAACAAATACAATTGCAAATCCCTCCTTTCAAACTGTTAAAGATGCTCTTCAAAAGATAAGAAGTAATTTTTGTGTTATACCTGAATTAGAAGGAATAAATAATCTTGAAACGAAGAATGATGTTCATAGTAATAAGGTATGTGAACATACAAAAGATGTAGTTAATCAATTAGTGTCCATTGATCACTATGATAAACTAACTAAAGATGATAAATTAATCGTAAAACTTGCGGCGTACTTTCATGATATTGGAAAAGGACCAAAGTCCAAGTGGAGAGATGGTATACAGCCAGTATATGCAGATCATCCCGCGGATTCACTAAAAATGTTGCACAGAATTCTTGTAAATGAATTCGAAACTCTCTTAGTGAATGAAATAAAATCAATATGTTTGTTAGTAGCTTATCATGATTTGATAGGCGATATAATTGGAAAAGGGAGAAGTGAAAAAGAATTAAGGGATCTGAAATTAACAAAAAGAGAACTAAACATGCTCATCGCAATATCACTAGCCGATATCAAGTCAATAAGTAATTACTGGTATTCTAAAGTGAAAGAAAGTATTCCTCAATTAATAGACAGTCTTTAATATTAGTAGAATTGCTCATGAAATTGGAAGTTTGAACGTAATGTATTAGACGTACTGGAACAATTAACTAAAATTATACAAGAACAATAATGTGAAAAGTAAGGGTATTAAATATCAAACAAAATCCATATAATATACTAGAAAGGAGGGACTTTGATGCTTGAATTTGTTACTGGGGACTTTTTCGATTTTGAAGCGGACATACGAATTAATACTGTAAATTGCGTAGGCGTTATGGGTGCTGGAGTAGCATTAGCATTTAAAAATAGATATCCTGATATGTTCAAAGATTATTTCAAAGCTTGTAAGAATAAAGAGGTTGCACCAGGTAAACCACACGTGTGGATAGAATCAAATTTAATCTCAACTAGTACAATTATAAATTTTCCTACCAAAATTCACTGGAGAAACCCTTCTGAATATGAATACATTGAAAAAGGGTTAGTATGGTTACAAGAGTATTTAATTGACAAAAAAGAAGCAGTTGTTACATTGCCAGCTTTAGGCTGTGGTCATGGGGGGCTTGATTGGACGAAAGTTAAGGAAATGATCGTTCTTTACTTGGCCAACCTAGATGCAAAGATCCTTGTGTTTAATCCTTCTAGTTCAACAAAAAGGATTGAAACTAATGAGTGGACGGATCAACTTGCAAAACATAATGTAATAACCATTCTTCCCAATGATGAAGCTTACCCAAAAGAATTCTTAGGTCGTTCAAGTCAAAACTTTTACTGTATTGGAAATGTAAATCTCCTAAAAGAAAAAAAACTCTCGATTCTAGCAAATAATAGATCATCCGAAAAAGAAGTAACTTCTTTGATAAAAGTAATTGATGAGGTGCCCGTAGAGAGTGCGGTGTTGTTACTAGGCTTGAAAAATAAAAATGACTATGAATTTGCAAGGACCATTTTAGAGAAAGGATTTAGAGCTATTTTTATAATGCCATACGGTATTCTTAAGTTTAAAGATCAGAAGGACTTTCAAATTAATTGGGATGAAGATAAGACCTTGTTGCTTTCGACAACAAAGCCTGACCAAGAGTGGAAAATATATGAGAGCTCTAATGCATTGAAATTCCGGCAAAAACTTGCTAATGTAACAATAATTAATTCTATGGATTTGAACGCAGTAGATTCATTACTCAAGTATTTAAAAAAGCCGTATAACAATATGTATTATATAAACTATTGGTATAGTGAGCAAGAAGTATTTAAAGTATTAAAGGCTTCCAAGATTGGTATCAATAATGCTGGTAAAGCAAATACAGTGCCGCTATTAATAGAACTAGAGAAAAGTCATTGATTTTGCACATAGTGAATACATAAAGAGAGGCTATCCAGTTAATTTGATAGCTTCTCTTTTATTATTTCTACCTGATGAATAAAACTTTGTAGTGTGGAATGTAATCGGGAGTTTTCAGCCAAGTATAGGAAATGAAACGTATGTTTGGAAGGTGGTAGGCACATGGATGTAGAAGTAGATCATGATTTGTATTTTTTGTACCCAAAGAACTATGACTTTAATTAAAGTAGCAGGATGCAAGGGGGTTGCAAATTGATTCGAACTAAACATGGCAGTTATAACGGTGATTCTTGGGAAGAAGCATGCCAATTGTTTCTTAAAAGGAAGTATGAGGCTGAGGGATATCAAGAGATGTCAGCTCATACTCATGGAGATCTAGGAATAGAGGGATTTACTAGAAGTGGTACAGTGTTTCAATGCTATTGCCCAGATGAAGAGTTTGAAAGTAAGAAGCTGTATGAAGCTCAACGTGATAAAATAACAACAGACCTAAACAAACTTTCAAAAAATAAAAGAGAATTGATTAGATATTTGGGAGGAGTGAAAATCAAAAAATGGATTTTTCTCACACCAATCATTAAGAATAAAGAGTTGATCTCTCATTGTCAAGACAAAGCATCGGAATATAGAGGGAAATCAGATTTATTTGATATTTTGGATCAAGAGTTTGATGTATTTGTACAAGATGAAGGTTTTTTTGTAGAAGAATTACTTTATGTTAAAGCTATTCTTAACGAAAAAATAGACATTAATATAGTCGCTCCTAGTGCAGACGAAATTATTAATTGGAAAGAGTGTGAAGCTGAATCCGTAAAAATTCTGTTTTGTAAGATTTCTAAGTTGTTTAGTGGAAGCAGTAATGCTGATGCAATGACTAATAAATATGTTGATCTCGTTATAAGAAATTTGATAAAAGGTCAAAAAGTAATGAATGAATTAAGAGAGAACCATCCTACGTTACTAGAAAAAGTTGTGCGCATTAAAAATAGTATTGAATCTCATCTAGAACAAGAGATATTTTTATCAACTCTTAAACCAAAACAATTTAATAAAGCAATTCAAGAAAAGTATGAAATGGCATTAGGAACAGAATCCTTTAGTCAAATTATTTCATATGCACTTCAGCAAGATGTTATTAGAGAAGCTGAAGCGGATTGGCTAGTACGATGCCCACTTGACTTCGAGGAAGTGATTTAATGGAATTACCATACGAGCTGGCTGAGAAAATTACATTTAAGCGCAGGAAGACTTCAGTATCACCTGAATACAGACCAGTAATTAAAATTGCACAGTTAATATTGGTTTTGTTTTTGTCATCAAGAGGGAAAAGTGCTAATTTGCAAAAATTTCAATTAATTAATTGGGCGTTTAAATCTTCTGATAGAGAAAAAATAGTTGTTGATATAACAATAGATCCACTAATAACTACACCTCTTATTAGTATGGATCCGAGTGTCAACAGAGCGTTGCAATTTGCGGTCGCTGAGAAGTTAATGTCATTCAATAATTCAACAGGAAAATTCACCTTGACTTCTAAAGGTGAAGAATTTGCAGAAGCTATCGTAAATGACAAAAGTGTACTTTTATCTGAAAAGGCACTTTTAAAGAAATTAGGCCAAAGAGTAACTGATAAAGTTATCTCAATACTATTTAAAGAGAGGGCATTCTGACATGCCGCAAATAATAATCAATGCGTTGAAAATCAATGTTATTACAGATCAAGGACCATTTCAGAGTTTTATTAAATTTACTACAGGACTTAATATTGTTAGGGCAAAAAATTCGACAGGCAAAAGCTCATTAATGAACTCAGTTTTATATGCATTGGGGGTAGAGGAACTACTTGGTGGTACAAATGGAAAAACGATGAAACCCGTCCTTAGAGATGAGTTAAGATATCAAACAGCAAAGCACAAGGTACTAGAATCCAACATTGAGTTGCAGATTACAAATGAAAATAATGAGACTATAACGATTCGAAGGTGGATCATTAGTACAGCAAGGGAAGAAAGATTAGTTGAAATTGAATTTGGTCCTTCTTTAACAACACAGAATAAATACGCTAGACAAGATTACTATGTTCATTATCAGGGTTCCGCTCAAAATGAATCTGGCTTTCATTCTTTTTTAGCGCAATTTATAGGTTGGAATATTCCCCTTGTTCCATCATTTGACGGTAAAGAGCGCTTACTCTACATTCAAACCTTATTCCCTTTATTTTTTGTAGAGCAACTAAAAGGATGGAGTTCTTTCTATGCTCAACCTTCCACAAATTACGGCATAAGGGAACTTTCTACACGAGCGATTGAGTTTCTTCTAGGGCTTGACGTATTAAAGAACAACAAATTAAAAGAAGAGCTACGCATAGAGAAAATTTTGCTTTCACAGGAGTGGTCTAGTCTAACTAACTCTATTAGGGAAAAAGCTAATGGAATTGGTGCTATTGTAGAAGGTTTGCCTAGTAAACCAGAGCTGTTACTTTCTTATGCTATTTATGTGTACGATAAAAATCAAAATTTAGTTAACCTGATAGATAAAATTAATGAAAGTATTCGAGAGTTTAATGAAAGAGCAAATGTCATCAGGAACATACAAGATGTAGAAGATGAACACGAACAAAGGATTGAAAATCTCGAAAATAAAGTCTTAGCTCTTCAGAGTGAAGCAAGCTTTATTAGACAAGAGATTAATTCTGCAATGATAAATAATAAAACCTTAGAGGAGAATATAAGTCAGCTAGAACATGATCTAAAAAGTAATCAAGATGCCAAAAAATTGTTTGATCTTGGGTCAGATAAAAATTTATATGTGGCCAAAGGGATTTGTCCTACTTGTAATCAAAAAATCCATGAAACTCTACTTCCGCAGGATATTGAATTTCAACCAATGTCATTGGAAGAAAATATAAAGTTTATTAAAGACCAAATCTATACTATACAGTTTGCTTTAAACCAATCGCAAATCTTACTTAACACTAAAAATAAGAAACTGCGTGCAATTACAGAGACAATGGAAGTTGAAAGAAAAAAATTACGGAATATGAAGCTGGAATTAAGAGAAGACCCACGTATGATTTCAAATCTTGATGTTGATGAGACAATCAACTTGAAGTGGAAAATTAAAGAACTTCAAGAAGCCAACACTGAATTTATTGAGATGGATTCGAAAATTGAGCTGGTAAAGCACAAATGGGGACAGTATTTAAAAAAATCAAGTGATGTACCAGACGATTTTTTTTCTGAACTCGATAAGAAAAAACTTGATCAATTTGAAAAACAGTTTAAGTATTACTTAAACGAGTTTGGTTATAGTAGCACACCATTTGATGATATTGAATTCTCACAAGATAAATATACGCCTATTGTTAGAGGCTTTGATATTAAGTTTGATTCTTCGGCTAGTGATTTCATAAGGCTCAAATGGGCATACACACTTACTTTACTATTTATTACAAATCAATTAGGTGGTAATCATCCACAAGTTATACTATTGGACGAACCAGGGCAGCAACAAATGAATATTAATAGTACCAAAAAGTTGTTCTCTTCCCTTACAGAGTTAAAAGGGCAAAGTGTCGTGGCATCATCATTAACAATAGACGAAATAAACGCTGTTACTAAGGGTTTAGATGTAAATATTGTTGATCTAGGTGAAGAATATATTATTAAACCAATCTAGGAATATATGAAAGTGAAAAAAAGGATAATTTTTTGCTGCCTAGTCCAAAATTGATGAGATAAAGTGTCTATTCTGTGATTGTTAAAATTGAACAGATCCATTAATCTATCAAGCCTGAGAGTCGTTTACTAAGAGTTTGTAAAATCTTCGTGTTAACTCCAAAAACTAAAAAACGAGAGTCATCACAGATGTCCCTGTTCATACGCTACTACAAAGCCCAGTAATTCCTTGCTGGGCTAGCCGCGCGGGGAGCAAGGGGCGCAAGAGATCATGGCTTGCAACTCCCTGCGACCAATCAATCAATGTTATTCTAGCGGAGAGACTGGCTAGATTAGTAAAAAAGAGATGATAACTGTCATGGATAAGCGTGTATCTACAAGGTCACACGAACTTTATTAGACAATGGTCACTTCTTAATTGAAAAAACAAATCCAACCACAATAAATTCACAAAAAAAGTCCTCGTGGGTGCTTCCCACAGAGGACTCTGCCGATGCTTTCGGACAATTCTACTTTACCAGTAAATGTGAAGAAATTCAAGTGTGATAAAACCCGAACACTATAATGGGATGAAGAATCGAGCTGGGAGTGAAAGGAACGGCTCGTTTGCAATCAAACATATTAAATAGCATCTTTTTTTGTTACTTCATCGGTAAGGAGTGTCATATCCATTACATCAATCTCACGATACTGCTTAGTGAGCAGCTTTTTGAAGATTGTATCCACGTGGTCGCGGGTTACGTAGTGTGACTTATTAACGAGTGCTTCAAAAAGCCAATGCATATAGTAATTTTTAGCCAGTTCAACTTCTTCGAAGTTTTCTCTATATTTTAAGTGGAGATGAGTGAGAACATCTGTTGTGATAAAGATGGGCTTAGTAATAACTGAACTAGGTATCTGAGCTTCGAAATACTTGAGAGTCGTTTCAACCTGGGCTGTATTAAAACAATTTGAGATGAATATATGTCCACTCAGTTTTCTATGTTTGGCGTAACTGATAATTAAATCAGAGTCGTTAAGATCATTGACATATTGTACAGCCTTCCTTTGTTCTCCGATTTCTAAAGGGTATCCCTCATTTTTATATGAAAGTTTGAAATCAAATGAAAAAGCGTACCTTTCTTTATCACCCCTGACATAAGATAACGAAAAGACACCTTCCGGAAGTTGTTTTCCACTTTGCTGTTTCCCCCACTTAACTGAGTTGGGGAACATGTCTTTTAATAGTGCATATCCATCATCCTCAAGATCGCCGGGGGTGTACTTTGCTTTGTCAAGACTATCTGGTGGACAGTGAATACCACATAATGATTGGTAGGATTTGTTCGCAGCAGAAGCCAAGTAGTTTTTTGCCCTTAATTCTAGATTAGAATAAATGCTGTCGAAAAAAAGTTTGAGGTCATCGTCCTTTTGAACATAAAGTTTTCCGAAGCTAATGGCTTGAATACACTCGCTTGTGTACTTCCCAATAAATTTCTCTTGTTGCCCTACGAAAACTACAATTAGTGGGTTCATCATTTTATAAAGCTTGGACAAGAGTCTCCCATCAAGAGTGTGCTCAGTAATAAGAATTTGGAGTGGCCGTTGATCAATAGCTCGCTCCAACTTAATTAACTTTAACGTGTTATTACCAAATGTCAAATTGGAGTCTCCAAGCATAATCCAACTCTCATCGGCACACCAAACTCTTAGTTTTCTTTTAACCTCAGCCCTTACCTCGCTAACTCCAATTTGAGTCGAAATGTTATCTCTAACCCCAAGAGGACTGTCACAGATAGGACATTCACTAAGTACCACAGTAGGATCATCAATCTTCGTTTCGTGAGGACAATCACTGTTGGTACACTCTGCATACACTTCTGTAATATTTTTAAGAAATTTTTTCTTGATTAGTGTCTCGTAAAGTACTTTTGTATCTCCTTGGCTGTGTTTATTGTGATCACGTTGTCCCATAACGTAGTCAAGTAAATCCGCTTGTCCATCAGAAAATTTGTTGTTGGCAATCTCCTGAAACATTGGAACTCCGAATTTCTCAAAAAACTTCGTTTTAATAGATTCAAGTGTTTCTTTCTCAATTAAGCTATCGTCCATAGTGAAAACAACATGCCCATCATCCTTTACAATTGAACGAATGGTTCGTCCAACCCCTGACGATTTGAATGCTATTGATGCTAGATCTTTTATACTCTCAATATTTACACATCCCTTATCGCTAGCATCGATGACAGATGGCCATACATCCATATTTTTAGACTGAAGAGTAATCTCAGGTGAGTTTTTTATCGGACTAGAACGAAACACTACCTTCTCGACAAGAAAATCATTAACTGGTTTACCACTTGCAGTCTTCCCATTCAAGACTGATTCAATAAATGTCGTCTTGTTGAATTCTTGAAATACCTCTGTTTTATAAGCAGATAGAACACCTTCAAAGGTTTCTTCAATATACTTTTTGATAGCTGTACCTTCAAATTGAACTTTGGTCTTTATTTCTACAGTACCACTTTCAGAGTTCAACTCAAACATAAGTGTATTGACTTCCTGGTGCCTAATTCCTTGGTTATAGTCAGGTATGGAGGTATCATTAACTTGCTTGTACATTAGACAAATAAAACGGTTTTCTCCAACAATTGAATATGAAAATATGCGATATTTATTGGTCTCTTTCGACCCTTTATAAAGCAAATTGCAGAGGGTATCTTCAAAGCCTTTCTCTGTTAGAACTTGTCTGGCTTTCCCAGGACCTATGTTCTTATCCAATGCGAGTAAATCACCTGTTCCACGCACCGTCCATAAATGATAAGTCAGCAAAGAAAATAACAATGCTGGAGATTGTTCAAACAAATGATGTAGCTGTGCTAACGGAGTTTTATGCCTTAACTCGTTAGAGTTACTTTCATAAAAAGTAGGAATACTACGTTTCTTACGGTTTTGGAAGTCGCGCAAAAGGAGGGTAAGTAACATCCTTTCCTTAGAGATTAGGGACATGTCTTTCTTACATTGCTCTTTATTTGTCGAGTCTTTTAGTATTACTTCAGTTACATCGGCTAGGTCCTTAAGTTCTTCCAAAGACATAACATCTAAAAAAGCCTCAAAGCGTCTTGATTGCTGCACTGTGCTCAATTCATTTATAGCATCGAAACTCACTTCCAAATCTCTCCAAAAATACTCAGTGACGCTACTGTGTTCCCTGTATCTTCCGTTAGCGGACATTCCTACACCTCAATCCTCTTCTATTTATGGTATATACTTCTATGAAAAGTTGGGAAAGTCCTTTAATTCGACAACATTCGTATATTAGTAACATCAATGAGTTTCGCAGAAAAAAATTTTCCTTGATCTTGAATGAATTCGCATTCAAGAGCTCCGTTAGATTTACTTCCCGTCTCTGTGCGCTTACGAAGCTCATTACTATTCTGCTCATCCTGTGCCACTAGGAATGGCCTATTTAAACGTGTTTTCAGTTCTGTAATTCACCTTGCATTCTTACCTCCTACAACTGCAAAAGTAAATAAGAATCTTTATTTGTATATTCTCCTCATTTTTTTTCGTCTTGCTACCCGAATTTCCCCAAAAAATGAAACGGCTTATAGAGGGACTGAAATTCCTCGTCACCGCTCTTTGATAATTTAATACAAGTTTCTCCGGTACATTCCCCATGCAGCCTCGAAGGAAAGCCAGTATGCAAGCGCGCCATGACCGTTTTGTTCCTGCCCATCCGTCTGAGACGCAGGTCAAGATGAAAGCGACACCGTGATGCATAACGAAATGGTGGTTCCATTTTCGGCGATGACCTGCGTGGAGGGACCATGATACTTCCGTCCAGCCACAGCTTATCGCAATGGGGGCGGCCTGCAGCGATCCTGGAGGAAGCGCAAGCCTGCGCTTATGGAGACAGTCAACCGCTGTCCGCTGGATAAATTATTCTATGTCTACCATTCATCCGACCATATGTGTTTTTGCATAAGTTACAGGTGGATTATTTTTAAATGAAAATTTCAGCTTTCCCGCAGGTATAGAGCCTGCAAAGGTACAGGCATTCGTTGTTTTTAGTTTCTTTTGCAGCGCAGAAAGTAAGCAGCTTGATGGAAATGCAACATGCTATTGCCGGTTTAATAGTACCCTATGAAGTTGAATATCCAAGAGTTCATCCTTTTTGGGTGCTCTCTTTTTATATAGATAACTTTGAAAGGCCGGTGCTCTGGTTCCTTGAAGCAACCGACCTTTTCTATTGAAAGGAGACTGAACCACATGGCCAAGGTAATTGCTCTCGCCAATCAGAAGGGCGGTGTGGGCAAAACAACGACAGCGGTCAACCTAGGCATCGGGTTGGCGGCGGAAGGCAATCGGGTGCTGCTGCTGGATGCTGACGCACAAGGGAATTTAACAGATTCGCTTGGCTTTCAAGAGCCGGACAACCTCCCGGTATCGCTGGCGACAATGCTGCAAAAATGTATGGCAGAGGAAGCCTTCGACCCACAGGAGGGTATTTTGCAGCATTACGAAGGAATTGACCTGATGCCCGGAAACATTGAACTATCTGCCGTGGAAGTAGCGCTAGTCAATACGATGAGCCGAGAAACGATACTGCGCGGGTACGTTGATTCGGTAAAAGAGAACTATGATTATATCCTGATCGACTGTATGCCAAGCATGGGCATGATGACGATTAATGCTTTGGCAGCGGCAGATAGCGTCATCATTCCTGTTCAGGCGCATTATTTACCGGCGAAAGGGATGACACAGTTATTGCAGACGGTTGCCCGCGTTCGCCGCCAAATTAACAAAAAGCTGGTGGTGGAGGGCGTGTTGCTCACAATGGTGGACAGCCGCACCAATTTTGCTAAGGATATTTCTTTCATCCTTCGCCGCGATTATGGAGACAAGCTGCGCGTGTTTCAAACGGAAATTCCTCTCTCTATCCGCGCGGCGGAAACCAGCGCACGCGGCAAAAGTATTTATGCACACGATCCGAACGGACAAGTCGCCAAGGCATACGCTTCATTAACGAAGGAGGTGCAGGATATTGGCAGCGAAAGAAGACCGGCGCGCCAGCATAAAGCTGACCACAGTCGATGATTTGTTTACGACGGAAGAAACCCGGAGTGCGACACAGAAGGAACAGATCAGGGAAATTCCGCTGGCAGAGATCAGTGATTTCCTTGATCACCCCTTTAAAGTAAAGGCGGACGATGCAATGCTGGAGATGGCGGAAAGCGTAAAGCAATACGGGGTACTGGTTCCTGTGCTGGTACGTCCCAAAACGGATGGCGGCTTTGAAATGGTGGCCGGGCATCGGCGTAAGAAGGCAAGTGAAATGGCGGGAATGGAATCCATTCCGTGCATTGTTCGTGAATTGGACGACGATCAGGCGACCATTATTATGGTGGACAGTAACTTGCAGAGGGAGCATGTGTCTCCGAGTGAAAAGGCATTTGCTTATAGGATGAAGCTGAATGCTATGAAACGCCAGGCAGGCAGACCGAGCAAAGAAAATGCTGCCCAAGTTGGGCAGGATATAAATGGTAAATATTCTGTGGAGATTTTGGCGGATCAAGTTGGCGAAAGTCGTAATCAGATTAAACGATATATCCGCCTGACCGAACTCATTCCTCCCATTCTTGAAATGGTAGACGATAAGGAAATGGCATTTGGCCCGGCGGTGGAAATCTCTTACCTGGCCGAGAAAGAGCAGCAAGCCCTGCTGGAAACGATGCAGGCCGAGGACTGTACGCCCTCACTGGCGCAGGCGCAGCGTATGAAAAAGCTTAATCAGGATGGCAAGCTGAATGTTGATGTTATCTTTGCTATTTTGACAGAGGAAAAACCGAACCAAAAGGAAAAGCTGACGATCCGTAAGGAGCGTATTGAAAAGTTCTTTCCGCAAGAATTTACCGAGCAGCAAAAGGAAGACCTGCTTGTGCAATTGTTGGAAAACTGGTATCGCAGGAAACAGCGGGAACGGGAACACGAGCGTTAATTTACCCTATCTTCTCTCTCAGATGGAGAGATTTTTTTATGCCCATTTTTGCAGAAAGGAGCAGCCCGATGGATTTTACCGAAGGAAGACGGCGTCAGTATGAGCAACTAATGAAGGAAAAGCCGGGTTTCACGCAGAGCTGTCCGTCCAAGAAGGAGGAACGGCCGATTAGGAAGCAGGCAACAGGAACGGTAACCAAGCCGAAGCAGACTAATCGCAAACGGTGTCGGGAGGACTGACGATGGAGCAGGAGAAACGAATGGCTGGCGACTATGAGGTCTATCAGACGTTGCCCATTGGCAGGGTCGAGGTTATTTTGGGCATCGACACGACGAATAGCGAGAAGCCCTATCTTGTCTGCTATTGTGATCAGAATAATTTGTTTGGCATTGATCAGTATTATGGCGGAGAAGGATTCGCGGACTATCTGGAGGCGATGCAGGAGTTTGGCAAGCTATTGCAGTGGGAAATTGAGAAGCTTCAAACCGAGCGTTCTGCCATTCCAGAATCAATGCCTCCTATCCAATCTGCCCATTGTCTGCCCATCAAAAGCGAGGATGAACTCGGCAGCAGGCTTGTCGTAATTCGACCGGAAAGACTGCGACCGGAATTTCGCACAGCAGATCACCAATTGATTAGGGTGACGGGGGGCTTGGGTGCATCGGGTAATTCACGCGGAAGGGCCGTTTTCGCGATGAGGCTCTATTCAGGTGACGAATGCCGCTATAATCGGGAAGACCTGCTGGGCTTCCTAAAACCGGAGCATATACCAGCATGGGCACAGGAGAAGCTGGCGCTTCATCATGCAGAGAAGCAACAGAAGCCTAAGTCGCGGGACACCCGCTAAACAAAACGGGAATCATTTTGAATGAAGGAAGGAGTCGTTCGCGATGTCTTGGAACTATCGCAATCGCAAGGCACTTGTTATCGGTGCCATTGCGGTAAGCCTGGTGTTGCTTGTGGCGGCGGCGGTCTTTTTGCTCATGCAGCATAACGAGCAACAGCAAATACAACAACAGATGCAAGAAAGCTACGAGCGTCAGCTCGCGCAATTGAAGCAAGAGAAAGAATTGAACAGCCGAGAAGTGTGGATAGTAAGCCGAAATGTTGGGGCAGGCAATGAATTGACGGCAAATGATCTACAGGCGATTCCGATGCCCATAACACTTGTTCCGGCGGGTATTCTTACGGATCGGGAAGCGATTATCGGAAAACATGCTAAGGTGGAACTGGAGGCGGGTACGCCGCTACTCGCTTCTTTGTTGTTCGAAGGACAGCCAGTTCCAAAGGATGTACGGCTCAAGGAATTTCAGGTGATTCAGCTTCCTTCCAATCTGAAGACTGATCAGTTTATCGATGTACGGATCGGTTTCCCGACTGGCGAGGATTTTGTTCTGCTGTCCAAAAAGCAGGTGCGGCAGTTGTCGGGCAATGTGATTTGGCTGGAATTAAACGAGATGGATTTGCTGCAAACGTCCAGTGCGATCATCGACGCCTATCTGCAAGGGGCACGGCTTTATGCGCTCCCCTATATCGAGCCTGGCTTGCAGGAGGCGGCTGTTGTAAACTATCCAGCCAATCCGGAGGTGCTGGATTTGATGGAAATCGACCCGAATCTGCTTGCAAAGGCAAAAACGGAACTGGCTCGAAGCCTGCGCCAAACGCTGGATACTAATTTAAATGCGGTCAGTGAGTCGGACAAACTGCGGGCCTCCAGTGGGAATGTTACAGTACAGCAGCAATTGCAAAATGAACGTGCAACTACCCGGCAGGGCAATGCCATGTTTGAAGCGCAGCCGCAGTCGGACCGTGGGACTTCGGAGACGGAGGTATCCAATAACCGACCTTCAGGAGAGGGGCAACCCACTGCTTCTACAGTACCTACGCAGGAACCACAGACTCCTTCTGCCCCGGCAGAATCAACCGTTCCTCCTTCAACTTCAAGCGGAACGGAAGCGGTGACGGAAACAGAAACACCGTCGGGAGAAGAGCGGTGGGAGGACATACTCAATCAGTAAGGGAGACGGCCATGAAAAAAATGATATTTCTCGGTTCAGCAGACAAGAGCCATGTGCTACTGGCACTGGGGCGCTTGCTCTCGGCAATGGGGAAGAAAGTGCTGCTAGTGGATTCCACAGTGGGGCAAGCTGTTCAGGGCTATTTGCCGCCCGTCTTCACCGGCAGCGCCGTGCAGGAGTTTGAGGACATGGATGTAGCCTACGGCTACATAACTGCAGCGCAACTGGATCACGCACTGGAACAGGCGGGAACACTTGGCGCGTACGATGTGCTGCTACTCGACACCGATCATACCCAAATGGTAACGGGACGCAATTTGCCCGACTTTGACAAGCGGGTGTGGTGTTGGGACGGCAAGCGGTTGTCGCTGCAAAAAAATGAAGAGCTGCTGCTGCGCTTGTGCTTGCACGAAGCGGAAGCGCCGCTCTCTTTTTATGATTGGCTGTCTCCGGCGTTACCGGGCAGCTTGCCTGCTTGGCGGGCGGAAACACGGCTGCGCCATGTGGAGTGGCTGGAGCCTTCCTTTCATTTCCCGCTGGATGAACGCGATGCCATAGCGGATGTGCACAATCAGCATCAGCATCGTATTGACCTTCGCCGTGTCAGCGGAGCATTTCGGCAGGTGCTGCTCACGATGCTGCAACAGCTTGGAGATTGCGATGCGAAGACCGCGCGGCGCGCTTGGGCGACTGCCCAAAAGCGATGGCGAGCCTGGTAGAAAGGAGTGGAACGATGGGAATGATGGTTGTGTTTTGGAGTCCCTTCCCCGGCCAGGCCGGAACGACGACCAGCCTGCTTGCGTCAGCGACATGTATGGGGCTGGAATATTCGTCGCGAATGCTGCTCCTCGGCCTTTTGCGCGAGGAGGATGAAGCGGTGCAGCGCGCCTTTTACACGCCGGAAAAAAATCCGTCCTCACTGCCGGATACCGGCATGGATGCGCTATTGCGGCTGCTGCAAAACCGCAAGCTGGAGGGGAGTATGCTGCGAGATTATGCGCAGCCGCTGCTCCGGGAGCGGCTGGATGTGCTTCCCGGCTCGGCGAAGCCAAGCGCAGGATTTGCCGGCATGGCAGAACGCTGGCTGGAGCCGCTTTTGGACACCGCCAGGCGCGCCTACGATGTAGTGCTGCTAGACGGCGGTAGCGGGACCGCTCCGGGCTGGCGGGAGGAGTTGCGGAATTGGGCGGATCTCCTCGTCGTTTGCCTGCCGCAGAATCGCTTGCTGCTGGAGCGCTTTTTTCAATCGCCGGAAAGTGCGCTACTCAGCGCTCGGAAAGCAATATTTGTGTTTGGACAGTTCGATCCGGCCTCGTCCCTGACCATCAATAACCTCCAACGCCGATTTCGATGGCAGCAACGGGCCTTTTCGGTCATGCACAATACAGGGTGGCTCGATGCGGTGCAGCAGGGGGAGGCGATTCCGTACTGGTTTCGTAATCGCAAGACTATGCGCCAGCATGAGAACCATCACTTTGTCCGTCAGGTACGGGCACTGGCGCATGCGCTTATCGAAGACGTGGGCATGAATCAGCCTTTGTTCAGCGGCAAGGAGGACAAGCCATGATGACGCTGTTGAACACCTTGATTGTCATTTCGTTGCTGCTCCTGGCCGTTTTCTTTCTCTATTTGCGCATGAGCCGACGTCTGCCGGAGGGAACCACGGAAGAAACGGCCTATTCGCTGGAGGCGATGACGGCGTTCGTCAAAGACACGTTGCACGAAATGACAACAAGCCATCTCAGCGATTTTGGCTTGTCTGAGGAGGAGTATCGCCGCCGCAAGAACAAGCGGGCAGAGTTAAAGAAGGCGCTTCGCGGCTGCACCTCCGGCGACTTGCGGGACAAGGAATACGTGAAGCAAGTGATCGTCGATTTGCTGATGCAGCAATACGTATTGAACGATGCGCACTTGAATCTGCTGCTGCCATTTCATCAACCCGACGCGCTCACCGCCCAGGATCAGTTCGACATCCTGCTGGATCGTTACAAGCAGCAATTCGGGCTGCGGGCGCTGGAGCAGATGCTTCAGGCATATGAGCTAGATCGGCAACGATTCGATGAGGACGAGCAGCTTGAGGCTTACCGGATTTCGAGGGCGGAGATCCGGGAGATCTACGCGAAGGAATCGCCCTCCTTACAGACCGAAGACAAGCTTCGCATTGTCGTGCAGCGAATTTATCAGCATTACAAGGGCTTTAGCGTCATCGACGAGCTGCGCGATATGCGGATCGACGGTGTGTCCGGGGGCGTATCCGGGCTGCCGCCACTGATGTGGGAGGGCGAATGGGCGCTGGAGGACGTGGTACAGTGGCAGGCGCTTCCTCGTGCGCACGATAGTGTCTGGCTGTTTTACAAGGGCAAGTCCATTCATTTGAGCTTCCTGTCGTTTGGCTCAGAGCAGGAGCTGCGCCGCGTCTGTCAGATCATCTACAAGCACAATTTTCCCGGCCAACTATCCGAAGCAAATGGCTATAAGGTCAATGAAATGGGCGATGGGTCCCGCGTCGTCGTATTGCGCCCCCGGTTTTCAGAATCGTGGGCTTTTTTTGTGCGCAAATTTGATGTGCAGAGCGCCACGCTAGAGCAACTGATTCAGGACGAAAACGCGGAATTGCCGATCGGACTCATCCGCTATCTGGTGGCAGGCGCCCGTAATACGGCAATCTCCGGCGCACAAGGCAGTGGCAAGACAACCCTGCTGATGGCGATGGTGCGCCATATCCCAGCGGTGCTGCCGATTCGGGTACAGGAAATGAGCTTTGAGCTGCAACTGCGCAAGATTTACCCGAACCGCAACATTGTCAGCCTGCGTGAGACGGAAACGATTACTGGCCAGCAAGGGCTGGATATTCAGAAGAAGACGGACGGCTCGGTGAACATTTTGGGTGAGGTAGCGACCGACCCGGTTGCAGCCTGGATGGTGCAGATGGCGCAAGTTGCTTCCCTTTTTACACTGTTCACCCATCACGCCAAAACGTTCCGCGATTTGGTGCTGTCGCTGCGTAATTCGCTGCTTAAAACCGGAGTGTTCAGCAGTGAGCGTGTTGCGGAGCAGCAGGTCGTCAGCGTGGTCAATTTTGATATTCATCTGCGCCGTGACTTGGATGGTAGGCGTTATATCGAACGTATTACGGAATGTGTGCCGGAGCCACAGGTGGCAGATTATCCGGCTGACTTTACCGGCAGAATGACCAAGGATGTGCGGCTGGCCGCTTTTATGGAAACGGTGCTGGAGTTTTTTCGGCGCTCGACGGATCGCTCGCTGTATACCGCGCGGAATCTGATCGAGTACCGTGACGGACGGTATGTTGCCGTTCATCCGTTGTCCGAGCAAAGCCGTCAGGACATGGCGACCTTTTTGAGCGGCCCGGATCAAGCGGTTTTTGATGCCTTTCTGGACAGCAATTGGGGGGAAACACCATGATTCGAGAATGGCTTTCTCCACTGCTCGGCATTTCGACGGTTCTTTTCTTGATGGCGGTTGCGGCGTTCCTGTGGCTATCCCGCCGTGATTCAGACATTGCTGCCATACGGCGTTACGAATCGCTGCGTAAGCCGGGACAAGCATCGCGCAGGCAAGCGATGTACAGTTTTCTGCAACAGTTGTACAGCGTGTGCGAGCAGGTGCCAATCCTGCGCGCCTATTTGTATCACCTGCGCAAACGTCTCCTGATCGTTCGGCTTGGCGACGAGTGGAAGCTGCGGCTGGAGACGATGAAGTCAGCTTTGAGTGTATGGAGTCTTCTTCTCTTAATCGTTATTCCGCTTGCTGTCATGGTACGCGATCTGTTCACCTGGGGCATGCTTCTACTCGGTCTATGGGTAGGCCATGGCGTGTTAGCGGACATTGGCGTGCATCGGCTGGAACTGCGCCTGCTACGGCAGCTTCGCACGTTCTTCGGAGATATCCGCCATCACTACCACCGGCATGGCATGGTGGAGGAAGCGATTTATGAAGCGGCGGACAGTGCGCCTTATGAAATGGCGTTACATGGGCAGGAGCTGTACGAGATGCTGACGGACAGCGATGCAGAGGAAAAATTGGCGCAATATGTGGAGCTGGCTCCCAACCGTTATTTGCAAGGTCTGGCCGGATTGTCTTATCTCATTAAAGAACATGGCGATCGGCAAACCGATAGCGGCTCGGTCTACCTGAAAGGGCTGGAAAAACTGTCCGGTGAGCTGAATCTGGAGCTGCTGCGTCGAGAAAAGCTCAGCTATTTGCTGCAAGGGCTGACCATAATTGCACTGGTACCGCTGCTCTTTACCCGTCCGATTGAGGCATGGGCAAGCCACTTCTTTCCGTCGATGGACGCCTTCTACGCCGGGGCGCTTGGCTGGCTGGCGAAGCTGACCCTGCTCGTGGTCGTATGGCTGTCTTATGTGCTGCTCCGAGCGCTAGCGGAACTGGATGGTGGAGCGCGGCATACGAGCCGCAATCGCTGGGAAAAGCGTGTGTATGGTTGGCCTTGGGTGCGCTGGATCGTGCAGCGGCTGGGGCCGGCTCCTGATTCGCGTGAAGCTGAGCGGGTAACTCGGCTACTCAAGGATACGGCTTCACCGCTGCGGCTGGAATGGTTCTATGTACAGCGCTTGGTCGCGGGCGCGTTGGCTTTTGCTGCCGTACTGGGGCTGTTCGTGTCCATGCATGCAGCGGAGCGACATCAACTGCTCTATGCGCCAGTCAAGCCGGGAATGCTGTTCGGTCAGTTGTCGATCGAGGAGGAAGCCAAAGCGCAGGAAGCTGCGGCGCTGGATCGTCGGATTTTGGAACAAGTAAAGGAGGTGAGGCCGCGCAACGAACGCATAGTCATGAACGTGCTCCGTCAGCAGGCGGTTGGCGGTGAACAGGAGGAGCAGCTTCGCCTGACCGCACGGCGGGTGATGGAGAAGCTTGAGCAACTGGAGCGGCCGTGGCTGCTGTGGTGGGAGGTGTTTCTGGCTCTTGCCGCAGGCTGGGGCGGGTATGGGCTTCCCGTAGGCATTCGGTTGTTTGAGCGCCGCATGCGGCGGATGGAGATGAAGCACGAGGTCGATCAACTGCAAGCGGTGATCGCCATGCTGGCCGGGATGGAGCGCATGTCGGTAGAACAACTGCTGATTTGGATGGAACAGTTTGCCCGTGTATTCAAGGAGCCGCTGCAGGTGTGTTTGCTCCACTTTGAGCAAGGAGAGGAGCAGGCGCTGGCACAGCTCAAGGAGGATGCGCCGTTTCTGCCGTTTGTACGGACGGTAGAGAAGCTGGAGCTGGCTTCGCAGCATTTGACGATTCGTCAGGCGTTCGATGATCTCGAAGCAGAGCAGGCCTTTGCGCGGGAGCAGCGCAAGCAGGAGTACGAGCAGTTGATTGAGCAAAAGGCAGGCTGGGGACGCTTGATTGGCTTTACTCCCTTGATGACGCTGATCTTCGGGTATTTGGTTATCCCGCTTATCGTCGTCAGCCTGCAGCAAATGACCGCCTACTATGAGCAGCTTCAACGTATTCAGTAAGCGGCACGATGATCCTTCCTTTTCTTCACGGGGAAGTTTTTTTGTCGATCCCAATCATAAGGAGCGAATTCAATGTCCAATGCACAAAAAGCACTTGTGATGGCAGCGGGGATTTTCCTCGCCATCGCCCTCATTACCCTGGCTGTGGTCTTGTTTGTTTCAGCCCAGGATTCCACCAAAGCGGCGCAAAGCAATTTCAGCAATATTCAAACCGAGCTCTCGCAAACGGCCTTTACGGTATACGACAATACGACATTGTCGGGCAGCCAGGTTGTCAACGCGTTGCGCAAATTCCGTGATGTCGATCAATTTGGTATTCAGATTTACACCGGTAAAAACCCGGCTGGACAATGGTATGGCAAAACGATCAATACGAGCGTTCCGATGGACAACGTGACCTATGGTACGGTCGTCGGTGTGGCTCCGGGCTTGATCGCGCAAACCGTAGACGAGGCTGACATCAACTACGTGAATCCGAGTGGAAAGTTCCGTGCGAGCCTCGTGCTGGACAGCAGTAATGTCATTCGCGGGATTGTGTTCCAACAGCAGTAAGACCGAAGGAAGGCTTGGAAGTGTCCGGGGCAACCCGGGCGCTTTCGTGTGAAGGGAGGAACCTTGGATGGATAACGCTCCGAGAACGATGATGGAGATAAGTGTTGCATTTTTGGCGTTTTTGCTGGCTGCGGGAACGGGGCTACTGTTGTTTCAAAACGGAGCTTCGCTGAACACGTTGGCTTACATCTCGAGTCAAGCCCAGGATCGAAGCCTGCATCAAACTGTAAGTCCACTACTAGCGGGCGACGGCACAATGAGTGGCGCGGAGGTGCTTCATGTGCTGGCACGGCTGGAGGAAGGCGATGCGGAAATGATTGTGGACGGTGTGCGGTACGCAGCGCCATTAGAACGGGAGCAGCTTCGCGCAACGGGAATTCCTTTGCTGGCGAAATATGTGCCCGATGGTGAACGTGACGCGGATGGGCATTTGCTGCGACTGCTGTTAAGGCGTGTGCCATGAATACGCTGATCAAGCTGTTCGCGGTGCTGATTGCGCTCCTACTGCTCTACCTGTATCCCCTCTCCGCCGCCTTTGACCAGCAGGATGATATTTCCGAGCTGATTGCGCTGCGAGCGACGACCTCGTTTGTGGATGCGGTGCGCGACAAGGGCGGCATTACGCCTGTGATGTACAACGATTTTATGACCGCGCTGGCGGCAACCGGCAACAGCTTTGTCGTTGAGATGGAGCATGGTAGCAAGACCTATGTGCCGGTCTACGATGACCCAAACCGGCCGGAATCGTTCCGCGGTACTTACGAAATTCATTATGATGCTTATTACAATGCGCAGATTTTGCCGGTGCTGTTTCCCGACAATACGCAGGCCAAGGATGCCCCAGACCGTCGATACCGCATGCGGGAGGGCGACAGCTTCTCGGTTACGGTGCGCAATACGAACCGGACGGCAGGTACGCTGATCTTTGACATGCTGAACAACACGATCGGCCCGAATGAAAAGATCGTCATTCCTTACGGGAGGATGGTGCGCCATGCGATGGATTGAGTGGGCCATCGTCGGCGCACTGTTGTTCCTCCCGTTTGCGACGATCAACCGCATCGAGACGGATGCGTTGCGCCGGACGCTGCTAACCGAGCTGCGTTACAATGCGGCGCTAGATGCAGCGGTGGACGATGCGGCGAGCCAGTTGATCGGCAATGCCAGCCAGCAACGGGAAGCGCAGTATGGCTCGGACAAGCGGATTGCACTCAATAAGGAAGACGCAGTTGCTGCGTTCTACCAGACGCTTGATGCGGGCTTTGGTGTTGCAAGTGACCCCGTGGCACAAGGCGCTTTGCACCGCTACATTCCGGCGATTGTGATCGTCGGTTATGACGGCTTCTACGTCTACAGCGAACAGGAATGGACGGGTACGGACGGAAAAACGATCATGAAGCCGGTATGGGGAGCGAAGAACCCGTATGCCTATGCCGATGCGGCGGGCAACAGCCTGTCGTTTACGCTGGACCAGGAGGTACTGGCCTACGATGGGGCGAGTGGAAGCTGGCACGAGGGCTTGCGGCAGGACATTCGGCAGCAAACGTCGATTCCGCTTCTGCAGGATGCCGAACAATTTGAGCGGACAAGGCGCAGCACGATTGTCGGGGCGATTCAGGACGAGCTGGCCTATCGGATCAACCAATACAACGAAACGGTCTCTCGGGATGGATTTTCTTACGTGTTCACCTTGCCGTTGATTCCGGATGAGGACTGGAGCAACAGTATCGACGACGTAGGCGTTCTAGCGTTTTTGCAAGGCATTCCGATGGGCGCACGGCAGTACAACAGCTACGCGCTGGGCGGGAGTCGGGTGTTGAAGCAGGAGGCGATTATCGGCGCAAGAAAGGGCGCAATGAAGGTGTACTACCGCAGCTCTTGTGGCTATGGCTACCCGCGTGAAGAGGTGTTTGTCACTGAGCAGGCAGCTGCACAAAAGGGCTATATGCCGCTGTCTTGCCCCTGAAACTGAATAAGCAAGAATGGAGAGGAGCCGCATGATATTTCGTTCGATGCTAATGGTAGCGGCATTGATAGGACTGATGGGATTTTCAGAAATTACGGAGGAACAACCACTGGCAGTAGCCGGTGAATCGAGCCGTATCCATCCGCAACTGAATGCCTATGTTGAGGAGATAATCCCCGGCGACGAACGCGAATATCCGATCGATGTAACCAATCCGACCGATGAAGAGGTAACGGCGCTTCTTTACGCTGCAGATGCCATACCCGCGATTGGTGAGGGCAATAATTTTACCTTGCCGACCGATCTGGATTTGGGAGCTGCTGCTTGGTACACGACACCGGATCAGACGATCACGCTTCGAGCCGGAGAGACACAACGTTTCTTCATGAAAATGCGCATACCGGAGCATGTCCAGCCCGGTCAATATGTGTCGGTAATCGGGGTTTATATGGATCCTAATAGAGCCTTAAAGAATGAAACTTGGGGTGAGGAGCAATCCCATACAACGATGGTTTACAAAGCAGGCGTGCAAGTGGTGCTGAATTATCGGCTGGCGGAAGCCAAGCCGCCTGAGGCCTTCCCCCATGCAGCAGCGTATGCGATAGACAACGGAAAGGCTGTTTTTTCCGTTCTATTGATTAATGAAGGAGATAGTCTGTCCATGCCGCATCTGGAAGTTGAAATTACACAACAAGAAGGTAACAAACAGGTGCTGGCATGGGAGGGTGCCGTCGGCTTCATTTATGCCGGAACTGCGGCACAGGTTCAAATGAAACTGGAGCATTCGTTGCAGCAGGGGGCTTATCTGGCCGAAGTAAAAACCGCCGTGAATGGACATACAGTGCGCAAGGTTTTGCTATTTGAAGTGAATCAAGCGATCACCCTATCCCAACACCAGACGGCGGATAGTGAGTTTATGGATGAAGAACGACGCTTCTTTTTATCTCGTGTTTATTTCTACGGCGTTATCCTGTTGATCGTCATTTTGTTGGCCGTATACCAGAAGAGAAAGAGCAAGTAATGAAGCCAATGAACCTAGCACGCTACCATGGAGGGCTTCCAGTCACGCTTGTTTAATTGGAACGCAAATCTCGCAGTTTTCTTGTATCGTCATATCACCGCTGTATTTCTCCAGTATAGGGCGGTTGTCCATCTGGTAGTCACTTAGCTGAATAGCACCAAAAATCTGTTGCCAAGCGTGCTGAATAGCTTCGGCTGTATGCTGGACACTGAACACAGCATACAGCCCTCCTGGAAGTATACCTTCCTGAACGTGGTTATCGAGCTGAAAGTGAGCAGGGAGCACGATACAGGACATCCTTTTCAGTTGGAATTGAGCTCATCTCGGATGCTAACATGATATTAAATTTTCTCACAAAACTTTTAAAACTTGCATATCAAAAGGACTTTTACAGGTAGGGTGGACAGCTTCGAAGCCAATCTACTATCATAAAAGAAAAGAAATATCTTCCAACTGGTACTCCGAGTTTTGCTTTTGAAGGATGATAATAAATGAAGGAGTGGATGTGTTGAAGAAGTGGTTGCTTATGTTGACGGTTGTGATGATGCTCGGTAGCATGACAACAACAGTAAGTGCAGCGAGTCTGCCGCCAACGTTTGTCACGGTCGTGATGGACGGCAAGAAGCTGTGGTTTCCTGATGCACAAGCGTTCATCGACGAAAACCAGCGGACGTTGGTTCCGGTGCGGTTTGTAGCGGAGGCGCTCGGCGCAAAGGTAGGCTGGGAAGCGGAGAACAGATCGGTTCCGATTCAGAAGGAGACTCAAAGCATCCGCTTGAACATTGGCAGCAATATCGCAACGGTCAATGACGAAGAAGTGGCCTTTGATACCCAAGCAGTGATGCAAGGCGGACGCACCTTTGTACCGTTGCGATTTGTCAGCGAAATCCTTGGCGTGGCGGTGGAGTGGGACAGTAAAACGAATACGGTTTTTTTGACTACAACGGAACAACTGAATGTCAAGACTGATCCGTGGGGCAGGTTGATTCGCACGACCAATCTCCCGAAAAATGCAGCGAATTATCCGTATATTCTGGCAGATGTTCCTAACGCAATGTACGAAATGACGTATCCTTATCATCATGAGGAAAGAAACAAAGTGGCAGCTATCGTTGCAGGCCAGGCTGAATATAGCAAGCAAAACAAGGATATTTGGATGGCCCGTCTTAAGATGTTCGGGAGTATCTGGCTGAATGTGGATTATCGGACAATTGACGATTCGTGGGCACAGGCGCTTTTCGCGACCAAGATGCAGAATTCAGATGGAGAGTTGCGACGCATTCGAGAATATGTGAGTTGGGTAAAAGAAAACCACATACGTATTGAAGGGTACCTCGATCCTGAACCGAGCATGAGCTTCTATGATGGTTTTGGGTCCGATCATATTCGCGCTCATTTCCGGGTACGCTTTGTTTCTTATGATAAATCAGAACGTCTGTTATATGATCAATGGTTTCCGAACGATCTCCGTTTTGAAAAGGGAACATGGTATGAAGGGTATACCGACATTCAGATGAGTACCAATGTTGGTGGAGACTGGGGAAGCACATTAAAAGTTTCTCCAACCGCAAGTCTCTTCTCCAACTATATGTTTGTGAAGGTGGCTGAAAAAAGTGAATAGGACGAGAAGATTTACACGTTTGGTATGCACGCTTATGGCGTGCATTTTTTTATTTTCTTTTTTCGAGATTGCTCCATCGCATGCAGCACCTGACATTACAATACGAGATGGGATCGTGCAATTTAAGATTACCAGCACTGCGGCAAGCACTTCTATCCGCTATCAGACCGTTGGCTGGGCTGTGAGTAGGGAACAACTCTGTTCGCAAACGGCATCAGGGAAACAGTGCTCTGATCCGAGAAACAAACTGCATGCCATTTTTTCCAACGATGAAATTGTGCAGACAGGACTAAACCCAAACCCGCCAATCCCAGGACAACCTCTGACGGCGTTTTATGAAGTACCGGAATCAGTCGTCACACAAAGACTTTGGGCGGCAGGCATGGACGGTATTCAGGACAATGACAATCTGTACTTTTATGCGGTCATGGTATCGATCAACGGAGATGGCTCTGTCCGTAAAGGTCCCTTTTATACCTTGTCGGGCATCAAGCAGGCAGAGGGCTGGAGGGTTCCTGACGATTTGGACGACTATTTCGGTCTTCACATTCCCTATCGCAGTGCGGAGTTTCCAGTAGATGTCGTGGCCAAAACCGTGAATGGCCGAATCATTCATAAGCCGGATGTAACGTTTTTAAAGGGCAAGTACAAAATCGGGGAAACGGTTGACCATGAGTTTCCAGCGACACTAAACGATGGTGGAAAAACGTATCGGATCGTCCGCTCCTACTTGTCGCCCAAGCAGGATACAACACAGAAGAAGTGGTTGCAGGAAAATCCCGAAACCAACGATAAAGTCCGTATTCGAAGCTTTACGGTCGCATTGGGCGGATCGGATGCAATTGCCGAGTATGAGGAAGCTGCGAGTCCTGTAAAGGTTATCTACCAGAAGGAAGACGGCACAGTGCTGCAGGAGGTGGATAAGGGCGAGTTCGCGGCAGGCTCAGAGTCGAATCACACCTTTGAGGCTACGATCACTAAGGGCGGGCAAACGTATGAAATTATTCGCTCCTACATTACGAGCAACAGCAATTTATCCGAGAAGCTATTCATTCAGGAAAAGGGCGACAGCAAGCTGCGCGAGCGATCCATTCTAGTCGGCCCGAGCGGCTCCAACTTTGTCGGTATCTACAAGGTGCCTTCGCCCGTTACGGTGACCTCCCGCATCGACGCGCCTGGGCAGGCGGCTTCAACGGAAACTACAGTTACGGGAGATTTTACGTTTGAAGCCAAGTCGCCAAGCCAGCTTGCATCGTACCGGATTACGAGCATCGAAAACGCCCAACTGGTCAACGCCAGCCAGCAGACCGGCACACTGAGCGGCACATCGGCCAGCAAGTCGCTGCCGATTCGCATTCCGTTTGGCAGCAGCGATCAAGTCACCGTTAAAATTACAGTCGTGGTGACAGACAAGGACAACCAGAAGGGAGATTCGACCGCCGATCATACAGTACTGATCAATCGAGGCGGAGAGCCTCCACATAACGGCTCCGAGCAGCAGCGCGAAGACATGGATGCATCGGCATCGGCGGTGATTAAGGCAGATGTGCGAGGAGCAGAACGTTTTGATGTGAGCAAGGGCATCCCGACTTCGGAGAGCCTGTACGTGAACGCTAGAGCCAAAGCTTATTTGTACCGGAACCAGTTCACGGAGATCAAAGGAACGAAAACGTATCCGATTACGGTCAGCCGCACCTACTCGTTGTCATGGACCGAGTATGTCTCCGGCCCTCCGGACAGTAAGGGCAACCCGACCACTGTGCCGGTACCGCGTTCGGATTCGCAAACTGTTACCCAAAGCTATACGGTGGAGCGCAAGTATAGCTTCTGGCTCATCGACCGGCTGGAGGTATACAGTTTGCAGCGCGCTGAGGTAGCCAACTATGCCTTGCCGAGCGCCAAGGTGACGCTGCAACCAAGCGGCTACACAGCCCCCACAGTCTCAGGTAACCATGAGGCATCCGTCTCGGCGCATGTGACGGATCCAGTGTATCGTAATGTGACCTTACCTATCCAATCACTGAACGGCGGCTCCAGCCGCCCGTCAGTACCAACCGAGAACTGGAAATCGGAGGCGGAGCAGGCGGTCGGGAAGATCAAGGTGAGAAACGATTCGCTTGTCTTTAACGGACAGACCATCATGGACAACCGCATAATTGAAGAAACAGCCCCGATTCCGGGCGTGATTCCAACTGCGCCCATGATCGGGCAGAACGTGTTGTACGGCAGCGGGTTTGTCATTGATTCGGGCAAAAGCAACAAGGCTGCGCAACCAAGCAGCGGGACGCTCTCCTACGCGCTGATCAAGGGCATCGGAGGCGGTAGCAATCAAACCTTCCCGATTTCCGGCATTAATCCTGTGACGGTGCATACGCCGGTTGTGAATCGGGCCACCATCTCTGATGATCAAGCGCATAATCAGAAGACAGTACCGACATCCGGGCGTTCGGCGCTAATATTGAATCGACCCATTACCGTGACCATTCCGACCAGCGGACAGCACCGAGACATAACGGGCTATGGCAACCGGGATTATGCGAAGTATATTCGGGACAAGCAAGTGCGATTCCCCTTCGATGTGTACAAGGCCGACCGAACCACGTTGATTCCGAAGGATACCTGGACGTCGATCTCGGTCGGCCAGCTACAGACAACGTTTTATTTGCCCGTTTGGGTAGACGAGGGAAATTATGATGTGCTGTTCCGCTCCTTTGCCGAAAACAGCCCGGCATCATTTACCTCGCAGCCGAATGCCAATCTGGATGTGAGCCATCATGTCGCCACGCAGGTGGTGCCGGTCGAGGTGATTGGCCGATTGTTTGATTTCCGTATCACCGATATTGCGGACTACCAGTGGGAGACCGTGTTCCGTACGGCAAAGGGGAGCGCCACGCCAACCGGCAACAGCTATTGGGTGGGCTCGAAGGGGATTGACGGTGCGGCGCGTGGCAATACAAGTCCTTACGTGCTGCCAATTCGTCCAGGCAGCAATCCGGAGATCGGTAAGAAGAATGTCGCGATAAAGACAGGCTATCATTTCAAATTTGAGGTGAAGACGCTCGGCAATATGTTTGGTGCGGGCGACGGCATCCTAATTACGCCAACCTTCTATTTCGTGGACAAAAGAGGGCAGAACCGCCAGCCGGTGGACTTGTATTATCACTCGGGCAACAAGCGTTTTATTCACATCGGCTCTGCGGAGGACACGGAGCAGCGGCTGGTGACGCTGGACACCCGGCTGCGAAATGTCCCGCAGCAAGAACTAACGAATACCGCGGGTTCCCTCTGGAGGCTAAGTGGTGCTACTGGTAATCAGACCACTTATGTGCAGCAATTTTTAAAGGATGCGGCGCAAAAGAAGATTTACGTTGGTGGTTATGACGGCTTGCTGCTGCCGCCACAGCTTCGTACCTTCATCGGCAGCATGCAGGTGCCAACCGGCGTCGATACGGCGCGGGCGAATGCGGCCGTTCAGCTTTGGCGCGGGGAATATAGCTTGCCTGCTGCGCCGTTTGCGGTGCCTGCGGGTTTTAATGTGGCCGAATACGGACGTAAGCACAAGCTGGATGACCAGTCTCCAATTTTCCTGCGTGATGGCTATCTGATCGTTAATTTCAACATCGAGACCATACGCAACCGAAATACCAGTCAGCCGCATTTGCAATACAAAAGT
This sequence comes from Cohnella sp. LGH, assembly GCF_017671885.1. Classification (NCBI taxonomy): domain Bacteria; kingdom Bacillati; phylum Bacillota; class Bacilli; order Caryophanales; family Paenibacillaceae; genus Cohnella; species Cohnella sp. LGH. Next base: position 6,071,847 of record NZ_CP072117.1, on the reverse strand, counting down.
GCACCGCTGAACAACCAGTGGCAAATGGAGGGCTTTGGCCGCAGCTTTGTTGATCCCTATGGTGCCAGGTTCTCCTTGCTGGACGGCGACGTAGCGTTTTATCATGCCGATTTGTCCAGCTACGACGATTTTGGCGCGGGCGGCACCCACTGATTTCACCAAGCGGGAGGGATGAACATGATTGAGAAGCTGCAAAGCGCCGCTCCTGAGGAAGCGGCCTATTTTTATTCAGGTTCGGCTGAGCTTGAGAGGGGGCGTTCCTGCATAGGCCACCTGCGAGGGGATTTCGGGCGCTCGGGTGAGGAGTTTTGGGTGTCCTGGTTTCCGCGGAACTCCCCCTTTGAAACGCCAGCCTTCAAGGACGAATTGGGCAAGGTGTTTCAAATGATAGGTGATCGTGATGTGCTGAAAAGCCGTCAGCATATGCTTCACTTTTGCAGCAAGCACCCGGAGGCGCGCATTGCCGGGGCAAGGAGCACGGACGTATACGGCTTTCGCATGGAGACGAAGGAGCATCGCTACTATTTGCGCTGCTTTCCCTTTGCCGGAGATTACAACTTTTACCTGTATTGCTACGCCCGCCCGGAGCGCGTGACTGAGCAGCATCGGCAAGCGCCCTCCGCTCCTGCATCGCAGAAGAAAAAGACGGAGCCACAACGGTAGGAGGACGCCATGCATGATTTGACACGTTATCGGCTGCTGGCGGAGGCCGATCTTTCCCCAGCGGCCAAGCTGATGTACAGCTATTTACTGGATTTTGCGGGTGGACAAAGCAGCACGGTGTGGTTGTCCTCCCGCCGCCTCGCGGCAGAGGTTGGTCTTTCGACCTCTGCTATCCGCCGCAACCTGCATCGTCTGGAACAAAACGGATTGATTCTGCTCACCTCACGCTATTCGGAGGAAGGCATTCGATTGACCAACAAAATTACGATCCGGTAAGGAGGTGTACCCATGACAGCCAAGCTGCAGCGCATGGTAGAGCTGTCTGCCCGTACCTCGCAGGCGCTGGTGAACGATACCGGACAATGGGCCGATTTTTTGCGCACCGCCGCATGGAACTACAAATATCCGTTTCAGGATCAATTGCTAATCTACGCGCAGCGTCCCGATGCCACCGCCTGTGCTCCGATTGAAGTGTGGAATAAAAAGCTGGACCGCTGGGTTAGACGTGGCGCGAAGGGCATTGCGCTGATTGAAGATCGGGGCAGTAGCCTGGGACTGCGCCATGTGTTTGACGTGACGGACACGCAAAGCCGCCAATCTCAAGCCGTACCGCTTTGGAGAATGGATGAGGCGGATACGGAGGCTGTCCTTGAAACGCTGGAGAACGCCTTTGGATACGAACAAGAGCAGGGTATGGATCTGCCCGGCGCCCTGCTCACAGCGGCGCGGAACGCCATGGAGGACCACAGCGCCGATTATGTCCAGATGCTACTCTCCGAGCGCGACAACAGTCTGCTTGAAGAACTGGATGATGCGCATGTGGAACTGCTGTTCCGGGAAGCCGCGCAATATGCCGTCACCTATATGACAATGGTTCGCTGCGGGCAGGAGCCGACCCCTTATATCAGTACCGATGACTTGTCTGGTGTCGGTTATTTTAATACCCTGCCCGTACTATCGCATTTGGGCGCTGCGATAAGCGATGTGGCGGAAACGATTCTGCGGGAAATCGAGTCCACCATCCGGGCGCAGCGCCGCGAAAACATACGAAATCAGATGCTGGACCCAAGCCACACCGTTGCAAGGCCAGAAACACTACTGCACAATGAAGCTAAATCACGCGAAGGAGAGATGGAGCATGGAGCTGAACTACACACAGAACGGGGATTACCTGCTGCCGGATCTGGTACAGCCGGTGTCGATGAGCATCGGGAAATACGGCCTGCTGCGCAAGACGTTTCTGAAAACCGAGCGGAAGGGCACCTACGCCCACCTGATGCTCTCGGAACAGCTACACCAGCATCTGGCGGAGATCGACCGGACAGCGAGGGAGCAGATCGAGCAGACCTTGGCACAACTGTTGATGCAGCACCCGGCACCGGACAAAGCAACCGATCCGCTGGGCTGGACGGGTCACCTGAACAATCTGAAGCAACAAGCGGAGGAACTAATTCTGACCGAACTAGTGTATCGCTAAAATGGCATGACCGGGGAACGGAGGACAATCGTCTTCCGTTTTTTCATGACGGAAATCAGATCAACGATATGCTGCGAACTGCGCCGCTCCTTGTGAGCAAGACGGAGGTCGCCGTCTTTTTTGAAAGCAGCGATTATGCGCGTGAACGTGCGCTTTATGTGAGAAGCTTGTTTCCGCAAGGAATAACGGAGCTGGAGCTAGAGCCGGATAACTGGCTTGGTGTGGAGCCTTATCAAAATGTACTGCATATCTGGACGGGCAAGTCGGACAGCCGAACGGCGCAAGGGTTCTACGATTGGGGCGTCATTGCCGGTCATATCCATAGCATGCTGCTACTGAAGGAATGGGATCGGACGCAGCAACCGTCTGCCGCGCAGCAAATGATGTGGCTGGAGGAAGCGGCGGATGCTCATGCGTCTGCTTTTGTATGGCCGCAGGAAGTCATAGATGCCGTGCTGCAAAACGGAAGCGGCATTGAAAATGTCAAGCTGCGAATTGCCCTTCATTTTCAGCAATCGCTGTCGGCGCAGGACAATGCTGAGTTTTTGAAACGGGAATATGGGACAGGCGGTCGCGTTCCGGCCTTGATCGGTACGAATATTCATGAACATCATGACAGCAAGGGCATTGCGTTGGAGCGCGGGTTTCGAGCGGCTGAGGAAGAGAAGCTGGTACTGCCCTGGATGAAAGTGCAGAAGCGGATCAGTGAGCTGTTGGCGGCTGGACGATATTTGAACCGCAGGGAAGTAGAGCAACTGCCTGTGTATGCCGAGCAACAGGCGGAGCAGCGCAGGAAGCGCGAGGCCGAGCTGCGGGAACGGCGCTCCTTATTGCCTGAGCCACCGCCAGATGTCCCACCGCGTGACCGGATGAAGCTGCGCTATGCGTATGTCGAAGGCAACTCCGTCTTCATCGGAGCAGATGAATATGAAATCGCTCAGTTGGAGCCTGAAAAGGTATGGTTACAGGATAAGCAATTCCCGCTGTTTTCAAAGGAACTAAGCCGGAGCGAGTTAGAACGTCTGCTGCGCGACAATCCGCTGAATGATCATTTGATGACCGATGAACCCTTGTCCGAGGCGGACGTAGCGTTATGGGAAAACGAGGGGATGGATGATCACTCGGGGGAACCGGAGCAAGCGATGTCAGCGCGGGCTGCACCCGCACAAACTGAATCGAACGAAATTCCCATTTCGCCTGTTTCCGAAGCCCCCTCTCACCCACGCCATCCGCCAAGCAATTATCGCATTGTGGACGTTTCCTTGGGGCATGGCGGTGCAAAAACGAAGTTCCGTCGTAACGTGGAAGCCATCCAGCTGCTCCAGCAGTTGGAGGAGGAAAACCGTCAAGCAAGTGCGGAGGAGCAAGCGGCGCTGGCGCATTATGTCGGCTGGGGCGGCATTCCGCAGGCCTTCGATGATGCCAACAGCCACTGGTCTGCGGAATATGCCGAGCTGCTGGCACTGCTAACCCCGGAAGAGTTTGCGTCCGCCCGCGCCTCGACCTTGAACGCCCACTATACGTCCCCTATCGTTATTCAGGCGATGTATGAATGCCTGGAGCAAATGGGCTTTCGGCGCGGCAATGTATTGGAGCCTTCCTGTGGGATTGGTCATTTCTTTGGTCTGGTGCCGGAATCGTTTCAGGATTCGCGGCTATTTGGCGTGGAATTGGATAGCTTGACCGGTCGAATCGCCAAGCAGTTGTACCCGCAGGCGTCGATTGCGATCAGTGGATATGAGCGGACAAATCTGCCGGACAGCTTCTTTGACCTGGCTGTCGGCAATGTGCCGTTTGGCGGCTACGGTGTAGCTGACAAAAAGTATGACAAACACAAGTTTTTGATTCATGATTACTTTTTTGCGAAAACACTCGACAAGGTGCGGCCAGGTGGCATCATGGCCTTCATTACCTCCAAGGGTACGATGGACAAGCAAAATCCGGCGGTGCGCAGGTACATCGCGGAACGGGCGGCTTTGCTCGGGGCAGTGCGTCTGCCGAGCAATGCGTTTCTGGCGAATGCCGGAACGGAGGTTACTGCAGACATTCTCTTTTTGCAAAAACGGGATCGCATGGTGACAGTCAATGAGCAAAGCGAGCCGTGGCTGGCGCTGGCTGAGACGTCGGATGGTGTCCCGATTAACGCCTACTTTGCCGCTCAGCCGGATATGGTGCTGGGCACAATGGCGTTTGATGACAAAATGTATGGCAATCGCGAGGAAACGACGTGCCGCCCTTACCCGGATGCGCCGCTTGATGAGCTACTGCGCGAGGCGCTGGCCAACATTCATGCCGAATGGGTAGAGGGGGAACGCGAAGAGCAGCCGGAGGAAGCGGAGGCCTCCATGCCTGCCGATCCGAATGTGCGCAATTTCAGCTTTGCACTGGTGGAAGGAAAGGTCTATTTCCGACAAAACAGCCAAATGCATCCGGTTGAAGCCTCGGCTACAGCAATGGGACGCATCAAGGGGCTAATTCAACTGCGTGACACGGTGCGCGACCTAATCGAATATCAGACCGAGGATTACAGTGAGGAAGCCATTCGTGAGCAGCAGCGCAATCTGACGGTGCAGTATGATCGTTTTGCGGCACAGTATGGGCTGATCAATAGCCGCGCCAACAGTCTCGCCTTTTCAGACGACAGCGCCTACTTCCTGCTATGCTCGCTGGAAATCCTTGACGATGAAGGGCGCATGCTGCGCAAGGCAGACATGTTTACGAAGCGCACCATTCGGCAGCGGTCGCTGGTAGAGCGAGTGGATACCCCCTCCGAAGCATTGGCGGTATCCATCGGTGTCAAGGCGCGGGTGGATTTGGCCTATATGAGCGAGCTTAGCGGTATCCCTGAAGATAAGCTGGTAAAGGAACTGCGCGGTATCATCTTCCCCAATCCCGAGCAGATGGACGAGGACGGAGAGCCGGTCTACGAGACGGCGGACGCTTATTTATCTGGTCATGTACGCGACAAGCTGAGAATTGCCATGTCATTCGCAGCCCATGACGCGGAACGGTATACCGAAAACGTCTTGGCGCTGGCAGCGGTTCAGCCGCCGGATTTGACCGCTTCCGAGATCGATGTCCGGCTGGGGGCGACCTGGCTGCCTTCCGAGGTCATTCGCGATTTTATGTTCGAGCTTCTGGATACGCCTCCGATGTTCCGGCCTACCATTCAGGTGTTCTATTCTGATTATACAGCGGCGTGGAACGTACGGGGTAAAAACGACGATCGTAGCAACAACATCAAGGCTAACGTCACCTTTGGCACCGAACGAATCAACGGCTACAAAATTCTGGAGGATACGCTCAACCTGCGGGATGTACGCATTTTCGATACGGTGATTGAAAATGGCGTGGAAAAACGGGTGCTGAACCGGAAGGACACGGCTATTGCCCAGCAAAAGCAGGAGCTAATGAAGGAGGCATTTGGCGAATGGCTGTGGCGAGATCCGCAGCGCCGCGAACGGCTGACGCGCCTCTACAATGATCGGTTCAATGCAATCCGGCCGCGGGAGTATAATGGTGGCCATATTCGCTTTACTGGCATGAACCCGGAAATTCGGCTCAGGCAGCATCAGGTCAATGCCGTTGCCCGCGCGCTTTACGGCGGCAATGCGCTCTTTGCCCATTGTGTCGGCGCGGGCAAGACGTTCGCGATGGCCGCAGCGGCAATGGAGAGTAAGCATTTGGGCTTGTGCAACAAGAGCATGTTCGTTGTCCCGAACCATTTGATTGAGCAGTGGGCGGCGGAGTTTTTGCAGCTTTACCCTTCCGCCAATGTGTTGGTGACGACAAAAAAGGATTTTGAGACGAAAAACCGTAAAACGTTTTGTGCCCGCATTGCCACTGGAGACTACGATGCAATCGTTATCGGTCATTCGCAATTTGAGAAGATTCCGATTTCCATGGAGCGACAACGGCAGCAGTTGGAGGAGCAGATCTACGAGATCACCGGCGGTATTCGGGAATTGAAGGAAGCTAAGGGCGAGCGCTATGCGATCAAGCAAATGGAGAAGACGAAGAAGACGTTACAGGTCAAGCTGGAGAAGTTGAACGACACAAGCCGTAAGGACGATGTGGTGACGTTTGAGGAATTAGGCGTGGATCGGCTATTCGTGGACGAGGCGGATTCGTACAAGAACCTGTTCTTATACACGAAAATGCGCAATGTTGCCGGGCTGTCACAAACCGAAGCACAGAAATCATCGGACATGTTCATGAAGTGCCGTTATCTGGATGAACTGACCGGAGGGCGTGGCATCATCTTTGCAACGGGAACGCCAATCTCTAACTCCATTACGGAAATGTACACGATGCAGCGGTATTTGCAATACAAGAGCCTGCAAAAGCATGGCATGCAGCATTTCGATTCTTGGGCGTCCACGTTTGGCGAAACCGTCACGGCAATTGAACTGGCTCCAGCAGGAACAGGCTATCAGGCGAAAACGCGCTTTGCACGCTTTTATAACTTGCCTGAGCTGATGAATATGTTAAAAGAAGTGGCCGACATTCAAACTGCAGATATGCTCCAGCTCCCGGTGCCGAAGGCGCATTTTCATAATGTGGCTGTCCCGCCAAGCGAGTTTCAGCGCGATATGGTTGCCGATCTTGCCCGCCGCGCGGAACAGGTTCGGGCCAAGGCAGTTGAGCCGCACGAGGATAATATGCTGCTCATTACGAATGACGGGCGCAAGCTGGCGCTTGATCAGCGGCTGGCGAATCCACTGTTGCCGGATGACGAGGGCAGCAAGATTAGCGCATGCGTGAATAACATTTACCAGCATTGGCAGGAGGGGCATCAGCAGCGGCTCACGCAACTGGTATTTTGCGATTTGTCTACCCCGAAGGCGGATGGAGCGTTTAATGTCTATGATGAGATCAAGCGCAAACTGCTGGAGAAGGGTGTTCCGGTGACAGAGATCGCCTACATTCACGATGCCAATACGGATGCGCAGAAGAAGGAACTGTTTGGCAAGGTACGGACGGGTCAGGTTCGCGTTTTGCTGGGATCGACGTTTAAAATGGGAGCCGGCACGAATGTCCAAACGAAGCTGGTGGCCATTCATGACCTTGACTGCCCTTGGCGACCGAGAGATTTGGAACAGCGTTTGGGTCGGGTGATTCGTCAAGGAAACCAAAATAGTGAAGCCTATATCTACCGATACGTGACGGAAAATACGTTCGATGCGTACCTGTATCAGACGCTTGAAAACAAGCAACGCTTTATTTCGCAAATTATGACGAGCAAGTCGCCGGTTCGCTCTGCGGAAGACATCGATGAAGCGGCGCTCTCCTATGCCGAAGTTAAGGCGCTGGCGACCGGCAATCCGTTTATAAAAGAGAAGATGGACTTAGATATTCAAGTGTCTAAGCTCAAGCTGCTCAAGGCCAACCATCTGAGCCAGCGTTATGCGCTGGAGGATCGGCTGCTCAAGCTGTTGCCGCAGCAGATCAAGTCGACGGAAGAGCGGATCGCTGGGTATGAGCAGGATGTGGCCTTGTATATGCGTCAGGATGCCGAAAGGATAGACGGTGAAGAAGTCGCCTTTGCCGGAATGACGATCAAGGAGTTCACGTATAAGGAACGGGCATCGGCAGGCGCTGCATTGCTGGAAGCCTGCAAGGGGATGATTTCTCCTGATCCGCAGGAGATCGGCCATTACCAGGGCTTCTCCCTATGGCTTTCATTTGACAGCTTCAACAAGGAGTACAAAGCAACCTTGCGCGGCGCACTGGGGCATCATATTTCGCTTGGAGCCGATGCAAGTGGCAATCTGACTCGGCTGAATAATGTGCTTTTTGGATTGCCGGAGAAGCTTGCCTATTGCCGCGATCAACTGACCACACTCCATAAGCAAATGGAAACGGCGAAGGCGGAGATTGCAGCTCCCTTCAAGCAGGAGTTGGAATTGCAGGAGAAGTCAGCGAGGCTGACGGAGCTGAATGTGCTGCTGAATATGGATAAGCGGGAGAACGAGATGATAGAAGCTGGAGGAGTGGACGAAGAACCGGGGCTGCTGGAGCGAAGGAGAATGAATCGGCAGGAACGCTAAGCGAACGGATCGTGTGAGCTTTCGGTGGGCGAAGGAAACAAAGAGAATACCCTCTCTTGATCATGGCAGGTTCGCGCGCTACGCCCGAATCGGGTATGTTGGTTAAGGGAGGGAGCGTGCATGGAAAAGGGATGCTGGCAGCAGTTGGAGCAAAGCTTTGACGTTTTGGAGAATGAAATCACCCGGCGTTTGCGCGGTGAAGAGGCTTATATGATGTGGGTTCAGCGGAGAGTCGAGATTCAAGTGCAGCATCCGTTTGTAAAGAGCGTGATGGATGGCGATGCTTGTGTTTTTCCAAGCGACCAGGATTATCAAGCATGGTTGGAGATTCAAAAGACGTTAGATGAAACGGTACGCCTGGAACGAATGGCGCTTTATTGGCAAGGGCATGCAGATTGCTATGCATACCTGAAAAAATTAGGGGCTCTCTAACCATAGAGATTACATGTGATGAGCCTGACAAGTCTGTTGCCGACTGGTAACAGGCTTATTAACGTTTTTCTCAGTTGTGTGCAAATTGTGAATAACGTTGGGGATAAGTGTTGCCGGTTGTTGAGGAGGATGAAAGGCCGGAAAGGAGTGAGTAGATGGCCTATGTAAGTAAAGAACAAATCGAACTTGCCAAGCAGTGGGACTTGCTAACGTATTTACAGCATGTCGAGCCTTACGAATTGGTGAAGTGCTCACGAAATGCTTATGCGACCCGCAGTCATGACAGCTTAAAGATTTCCAACGGCAAGTGGTTTTGGTGGTCGCGTGGGTTTGGGGGGCGCACGGCGCTGGATTATCTCATTAAGGTGCGGGGAATCTCCTTGCCGGAGGCAGTGCTGCATCTGAACGATCAGCACACACCATCGTCCTCTCCGGCAGCACAAGTTTTCCGGGAGGATGGGGCTAAGCCATTCGCGCTTCCCGAAGCCTATGAAAATGCAAGCCGAGTGGTTGCTTACTTGCACGGGCGGGGGATTTCCCACGAGGTGCTTGAGGTGTGTCTTGAAACGGGGCGTCTGTATGAAAGTCGGAACTATCACAATGCTGTATTTGTCGGCTTTGATGAGCATGACGAGCCTCGATACGCGGCGATTCGCGGAACGACAAGCACTCGCTATATGTGCGAAGTACCGGGCAGCGATAAGCGCTATGCCTTCTCGCTTCCAGCAGCAGAGAACAGCACTGAATTGCATTTGTTTGAGAGTGCCATTGATCTTCTGTCCTATTGTACATTCATGTTGAAGTGGGGAAAGGACTGGCGGCAAGTCCATCTTCTGTCGCTTGCGGGGATATACCGACCCACAGAGAATAAGGAAGGGTCGATTCTTCCGGCTGCTCTTCTCTCCTATCTTGATCGCCACGCGGATGTAAAGCGACTGGTGCTGCATTTGGACAATGATGAACCGGGACGCTTGGCAGCAGAGATGATCGAACAGCAACTGGCTCAGAGCTATCAGTTGGAGAATGAACCACCCGTGCAAAAAGATGTAAATGAGGACTTGATGGCGTACAAGAAACAACGTGAATATCCATCAAGATAGCGTGTGTTGTACAATGGCATGCCAACTCATCATTCGCAATAATAAAATAGTATCCATTTCAGGGGAGGACTGAGCATGCAGTCGAGAAATGAAAACGAGTAAGGCGAGACAAGTTGGGATACGGAGAAGATTGAAGCGGCAGTGGTGGAGGCAGAGGAGCAAGCTGGCAGCGACAAGACACGCCATGATCATCATCAATTCATGCGTGAGGCGCGTCGCAAGATCAATCAAAAAGAACGTTGCGCAAGGGTGTTGTAGAATCCTGAACTGGATGAGGGCTTCACAAAGACGTTGGCCGCACGTCCTAATGAGGTTGTCTTTTTTTGGTTTGTTACGTGATGTGAATAAGGAGCAGCCGGAAAAGGAAAAAGTGAAACATCGACGCGGCAGCGCACATGCCGTTGCCAACACCATGTCTCGGTATGGACGAGTTCATACCGACTATATTATCGACATTATTCGCCTTTATCTCCTATAGACGTCAATGGATAAACTTCCTATAATAAACAAGTATTCCAGAAATATCTTTTGTGCATGAATCTTACTCAAATAATAAGGGAACGGAGGGAGAAATGATACTGGTAATTACATTAAAATCTGACGACGTACCGGATTCGAAGGTGAGCACTGTATAATCATAAATAGGTTTCTTTCCTGTTAGATTCATTCAAATTTCTAAACAAATTTTTTTCTGAGGAGCGAAGAATTATGAGAAAGAAAAAGCTGGTTGCCTACGGACTGGTGTCTGCTGCATTGTTATTTGGTGCTACAGCAGCCTCATATAGTTATGTCTCCGGGCAAAATAATGCTGTGACAGAACTAGGTGTTGGTAAATATATTGTTACTTCTAATAATATTATTTCTACGACACCATCATCAGAGGAACAGAGAATAGCTAGTCAACTAAGAACAGAACTCATTGAAAAAGGAGAACATGTTGATGAGTCCGCTTCATTTAATCTTAAACCAGATTCCTCATATCCTGCTCAGAAGATTTTCTCCATTAATGATACGACAAAACAATCGAGCAATCTAAATGATGAAACAACAATCCTTCAATATACAGTAAAAAATCCGTCTGGAGTAGAGTCAGTCCGAAATTTATACCTTCATAAAGTAGTCACACAAAATGGAGTAGAACTTGTTCCAAATAATACAACGGCTACTCCTGCATTGATCCCATCACCCGATGGTGGAAAATACTTGTTCGAAGATATGAATTCTATATTTACAATTGATACTAAATCTTTGAGTGTTACACAAATTACTCAAGATTATGTTGACGGATATGACAAAAACAAGTTACACAATGAACTTAAGGAGAAAGAGCAGTCTTTATTCTGGGCAACTAATCCTGTTTGGAGTCTGGATGGTACTCAAGTATCTTATCTATCTAATAGAACTGCGGTTGATAATACCAGTATGGAAATTTGGGTTATCGATCTTTTGAATGGAACAGAAAGGAAAGTATACAGTAGTACACAACCTGTTGGTACATTTGGTTGGACGAGTACAAAAAATCTTATTATATGGGAAGACTCCCATGACGGATCTTTATATTCAATTAAGGAACTTTCACTCAAGGGTGAAACTTCTCCAGCATTGCTTGAAAATGTAGATATCAAAGATCTATCTCGAGATGGAAAGAAATTACTTTACTCTCCTAGCAGACCTAGTAAAGATTTTTGGGTTTTTGACATAGAGACAAAGGAGAAACATCAAATATTATCAGTCGGAACAGGGATTCAATTCGATCCAACTGCCAAATTCTCACCAGAGGGAGACAAAGTAGTTGCCTTAGAGTACGCGGGTACGAAGGGAGAACGAATTGTGTATGTTACAGATATTGGAGTTGGAAGTACGCAGACATTTGGATCCTCAGATAACGAAATATATACCGCAACACCTGATTGGGTGAATAACGATACATTATTATTAAATGTTGAAAAATCAGGTGAGAGCAATGCGAAGTTGATATCTGTGGAATTGAGAGGTGAGGCTAATGAATAAAAAATTATCGCTGTTTCTTTTCATAACGTTAATATCGACTATATTTACAACTTCTGTATCGGCTACTTATAATATTAGGTTTGGCGGAGTTGGCCCGGGGGCTGGAACACTAAATTTAGCCACTCCAATCACCGGATATCCTGATGTGAATTCTCAATGGAATCAACCACGTCTAGTAGATGGTTCTAACCCACATCAAGGAGTCGATCTTTATGCAACTTCAGGCACTCGAGTTAATGCAATATGTAATGGATTTGTTACATATCAAAATGATACTACAGCCTATGAATTAGCTTTGAAATGTGATGTTAATGGTGATGGTTTAAATAATGACAATTTGGAAATTTATTACGATCACCTGGATGATGTTGGTTTTGTTGGTACGTCTAGCACCAATCTCGTAACGAAAGGAACTCAAATTGCTGAGTCGGGAAATGAAGGCGGTAAAGTTGGCGCACATCTCCATTATGGTACAAGAACAAGCAGATCAGGTACTATGGTTTGGACGAGAACTGAGCCCTATTATAGATGGACTAGTAATTGGAACTATGGTCGTGATTTAGATTTTATTTCACTTGTGACTTGGACTAATAATGTCGCTAAGGTTGTAGCTTATGAAGTGGATTCAGGGGTTAAATCATCTCTCAACTCAAATTCGGTTACCTTATACCATAGAAAAGATGGAACATCAAATTGGATTAGTGTACAAATGACAAAATCGGGTGATAATTTCTCTTACGACTTGAACAATGTTTACACTACATCTGAAGTGGTTAATTGGATGGTAAAAGCTGACAACCCCCATACAGCTGCAACTTATAAGTCTGCTTTTATGATACCGAAGTATGACCAACCAAGTTCTAGTCCTAATTCTACATCTAACAAATATGATTATTACAAATGTACAATGGGTGGAAGTGCATGTACCGCAATAGTTACACCTTAAAAATCAATTCTCATAACACACCTTTTTTCTTACTTGGTGTGTTATGGGACACAGCTACAATAATTGGAGGGATGAAATTGAGAAAACAGATTACTTTAATTTTGTTTAGCGTGATTTTATTTACAATCTCAGCATGTTCATCTACTCCTGCTAATGTGATTCAGCCAACAGAGAGTGATAAGCCAACTGAAACAAGTTCTGATAAAAAAATATATAAAAGCAGTAACGGTTGGTCGGTTCAATATCCGATGACGTGGGACTATGAAAGTGATGACCTTTTGAGAGAAACTGAAACGGAAAAATTTATTTCATTTGATACATATGACATTCCTGAAGAGGGTATAGAAAAATGGCTAGAATCAAAGATCCAAAGTTCATTAGCAATGAATGAAGCAAATAATACACTTCTTGAGGATGTTACAAAGGCAACAAAAGATAACTTATCTGTTTATAAATACGCGATTGAATCTAAAGTGGATGCGCGTATAACAGAATTGCGCTTCATTATTTATGTTGATAATAAACATATTTATCAATTTCAAAGCCAGAACCCATCCCTGACAAAGGACGAATTCGAGGAAATTGTTAATACATTTTCGCTCGAAAAATAGCTGGTTTTTAAGAGGCCTTCAAAAAAAAATCCGAAAGAGACGTTCAGCACCACCTAGTTCACTTGCTCTACAGAATCCATTTATCAAAAGGATCACCTGAAGGTCAATGTCATTAAGTTAAACTCAAAGTCTAGTCCGGCAATAAAAATGGATCCGAAACGGCATGGGAAAAAGTCCTGTGCCGTTTCTTTTTTGGTGCAAGAAATGAAAAAAGCGTACAGCAAATAAAACGGATGGAAGATCCGTTTTAAAAAGTGTTCATGTGAACGGGATTATGCTACGCTTTAGACGAAGCTAACAGCTGACTTCCAACGGATTTTGCGCGTATTCTTCTGTCCTGGTCGAATGGGTCGAATCGGCAAAATGTTTTGCGAATCAGTGCTTTAACATCGGGCGGGGCGTCCCGTGAGCGCAGGAAACGTCTACAAACATGAACGGCAACCGTGAAGTTGACTTGATATTGGTGCCGTTTATCCATTTGGGAAATGACGACGTGAGAGGTCATCATTTCAGCGAAATTGTACATGATCATTCTTGCGAAAATCTCTTGGGTAATGAACGCTTGCTTCTTAGCGTGAAAACTCGTTAGACCGACGGTGTATTTTAAGGCCCGGAAAGAGGTTTCAATGCCCCATCGCATGTGATAATGGCCCGGAGTTCATCGGGTGGGAAATCACCGGCGGAAACGTAATGAAGGTTTCATAATCGCCACTCGGCAAGACGAAACGAACAACCCGAAAGGAAATCGGGTAAAACAAATTCTCTTGCAAATCCAAAAATTCAAAGGTAGACGTCGAAGGGACGAACCTGTAAATCTCGGGATGAGCCTTGACCTCTTTGGTTTGTTTTTTTGTCAATGTCAGATGAACTTCAAAATCAAACTCTCCGTTAGCGGGTAAACATAAGCCGAAAGAATACCACTGGAGTTCAAATCCTTTACTCGTATGACATAGTTCCACCCTTTGCGCTCAAGATGCGCAAAATTGTTGTAACTTTCATAACCACGATCCGCATGTATTTTATCAAGCAAAATTACCCCGAAAAATCATGTTAGGTTACCCATAAAAATCGTCTGTAGCTGGAAATGACGACACGGTTGACATGGAGCCTCTACGGGCATGAATCCCTGCGAAAGGGCGAAGCCATGGGCTTCGCAGAGGCAGGCTAGCCTATCATGCCCGCCCCTCCATGTAAACCATGTCTACTGTGCTGGAAATTTTCCACGTCAGAGCACCAAGATTTTTTGGGGTAATTTCAAATGATTAAACACATCCGCAATCGCAATGGTTTTGCCCTTGATGGGGGAACGGTCAACCATAGTAGCGAGCGCCCTTCCTTCGTTGCACAATCTTCGTGGCTGAACAATGGCATCCACATAAAGTCTGTTACAGAGGTCATACGCTGCGTTCAAATGCAGCTGGTTATAGCCTTTCGTGTTTGGTTGACTTTGAAAATAGGTAGCCGTGTCCGTAGGGTCTGTTGCGATATGGAAATCGGAACCGTCAATGGCAAGTAACCGATACCCTCGGTAGTCCTTGATATCCGTATACGACTCTGTAAATGCGTGAAACAAGAATTCCACAGCAGTCGGCAGAATTTTATTCCTCTGCTGGACAAAAGCAGAAGTGGTTGCAGTGTTTACGTCTTAGTCCTGTGATTCCAAGAGTTCCTTGTAGTTGCTGTTGCCCCCCATGGAGATCAGGAGTTCCATGACCGTTTCATAGGGTAGCTTCTTTTTTTGAGTAAAATCTGTTTCAGGGTTTTGGACATAAGGTGCAAGGTGCAGCTGCCATTCCTCGTATGAGAGATGTCAGCGTTTCTTTAAGCGAATTGGCGTACTCATTCATTGGCGAAACCTCCTCATTTTTTTCAAGGGGCCACGCCATACACTTCCATCCGCATGTCAAGTTCTTTTTCTTTTTCATGCAAAAAAGAGCGGGCTATCTTTTCGATAACCTGCTCTTTTTTGATTTTTGGCCCTGCATCTTAACTTAATGACATTGTTTCCGCACGGCGTCTTTTTTGTTTACCCGCAGCTCCACTTTTTCCCGGCAGGTGCCTCGGGGCAACGTGTAACGTTGCAGCAAGCACTGAATTTGGTCTCCCAAATTCGCTTGTTAGGGGCTACGCCCCTAATACCCTCGCCTGGCGGATCGAAATGTTTGCTTGTTGAATAAATGGTTGTATTTGGAACGGGCATTCTTAAGATGCCTTGTTCTCATGATTAACTCCATTTTCAGAAAGGAGACGTCACATGCGAAAAAGAAGCATTCGCATTCAAGTTTGGGTCAATCAGGAAGAGGTTCGAAGGCTTCAAAAGCAAGCGCAACAGTCGGGGCTGTCACGGGAAGCCTACCTTCGCTCGCTGATTAACGGCTATGTTCCAAAAATGTTGCCACCCCTAGATTATTACACTATGCTGCGCGAGCTTCACGCCATTGGCAATAACCTGAACCAGCTTGCGGTGAAGGCGCATACGACCAGTCATCTGGATCACGCTTCCTTCCAGCGTGAAGCGGATGATTTGCGTCGAGCTGTCCAACGGATTCAAGAGGCGGTGACTGCGCCGGAGTCGCGCAGTGCACTTTCTTGAACCACATAGGGTACAAGCAATATGGCTACGACCGCGATATGGGACGTGACCGATCGTCTGAAGCGTGTATTGAACTACGCCGTCAATCCAGATAAAACAGAACAGGGGCGCATGGAAGCGGATGGTTTGCAGCAGACACTTGCCTACACTAGCTCGAATGCGAAAACAGAGCGGCAGCTTTATGTGAGAGGCATCAATTGTGATCCCATCAGCGCCCATGAGCAAATGCAGCGAACCAAGAAGCGGTTTCAGAAAACGGACGGCATCGTCGCATTTCATGGCTACCAGTCCTTTGCGCCGGGGGAAACGACACCGGAGCAGGCGCATGCCATTGGCGTGAAGCTGGCGCAAGCGCTATGGGGGGAACGCTTTGAAGTGGTAGTTGCCACCCATCTCGACAAAGATCATTTGCATAATCACTTTGTTCTCAATTCCGTCTCCTTCATGGATGGCAAACGATACTACGATAATAAGGCTTCCTATGCGCTAATGCGGAAAACCTCCGACCAGCTATGCCGGGAGCATGCCTTATCCGTCATTGAGCAGCCGGAGCGCGGGAAAGCCAAGCAGTACGGAGAATGGCGAGCCGATCAGGAAAGCAAGCCGACATGGCGCGGCGTCATTCGGGAGGACATGGACGCCGCTATTGCTGGGGCAAGGACAATGAGTCAATTTTATGCATATCTCCAAGCAACGGGCTACGAAATCAAGGCACATGTCAAACATGTAGCCGTTCGTCCACCAGGTAAAGAAAGATTTGTTCGCCTACATATCTTGGGCGAAGCCTACGGGGAGGAAGCGATCAAGCAACGAATTTTGGGCAGTGCATTGCCCAAGAAAAAATCAGCACTGTCGCTTCCAAATCGTAAGCGCGTGGTTCTGGTTCGTGGAAAACGCCTGGTCAAGCATCGCAAGCTTACCGGCCTTCAAGCTTTGTATGTCCGTTATCTGTTTGCACTGGGAATTGTGCCTCGCTACCGTTCGTCTCGGAGACGAGCGTCTTTTTTGTTGAGGGAGGATTTACGTCACTTGTCGCAGATCATTGAACAAACCAAGCTGCTCTGTCGTCATCGGATAGCCAGCCTAGTGCAGTTGACCAGCTATGTTGAACCCCGACAGGCTGAGATGAAGGGACTGCGTCTTGACCGCCAAAACTGCCGCAGACGCTTGCGTAGTTGCCGACAACCCGAGCAGATTGCAGCGCACCGGGAGCAGATCGCAGAGTATTCTTGGCAACTGGCGCAGCTTCGAAAGGAGGTGAGGCTTTGCGCGGGCATTTTGGCGCGTTCCGCTACAATCAAGGACAAGCTGCGGCAGCATGAAGAGCATGAAGAAAAATCCAGGCACAAGGAGGTAGAAGCCCATGAGCGGAAACGAGGCGGCCGATCAGGTCGTCAGCATGAGTCTGCGCGGTATTGAAGTGATGGCGAAAATATCTGGCGAAGGTGCAAAGCATCTCGCGGCCTATTTGTTCGCCGTGCTGCAAGGGCAAAAACAGACGAGGGGCCGCACCCGGCTTGAGAATCTGCTCCGCAGCGGGAAGGAACTGAAGGTATTCGCCGTGCGGAATGAGGACTTGCCCACCTTTTGCAAGGAAGCGAAGCGCTATGGTGTCCTGTATTGCGCGTTGCGGGACAAAAAGAACGTGGATGGTCTGTGCGATGTGATGGTGCGCGCCGAGGATGCCTCCAAAATTAATCGAATCGTGGAACGCTTCCAGTTGGCGACCGTGGATACGGCTAGCATCAGGCAGGAAATTGAACAAGCCCGTCAAGAGAAGCTGCCGGACAGCCTGGAAGCGGAACGAGCGATGGAAGCTGCGGAGCATCAAGAGCCGGTAGCAGAGGAGCAAGAGGCTCCTGCAGCGGCAATCAGCGAGGAGTTTTTGGACGAACTTCTGGGAAAGCCGGAACCGCCGGAAGGGGTGGAGCAGGGAAACGAGGCGCGGGAAAGAGATCAGCAGGTGCACGAGGAAGAGCCGCGGGCCGAAGCGGAGGAGTTGGAGCAGTTATCTCTGCCTCGCCAATCCGAGAGCCAGAACCAAGTGGAACGCCTCTCTCCGTCCGTGCCTATCTCCGCGCACAGAGAGGCATCCGAAATGATTTTTGAACAGCCGAAGGCGAAGGTGTCTGTACGGCAATTGCTGCGCGAGATTCGGGAAGAGAGCCGTGCCGTGGAGAAACAGCGGCAGCAACAGCAGAAGGAGAGGGAGCTCGGCTTGCCCAAACGGAAGAATCGGGGCATGGCACCTGTTGCCATTAACGCACCTATCGAGACACCGAAGCGTAGCAAGCGAAAGGGGAAATCAAAATGAGCGAATGGGATGATTTGTTTCGTCAAGAAGCACCACCCGTGATCGCTACCGCACAAGATCAGCCCTTCGACAAGGAAGCCTGGGTGCAGAAGAAACAGGAGCTGCGCCAATGGACTTATGAAACCATTGACGTGACCACGGCTTTGGCCGTGCAAACCGGCGAACAGTTTCAACAGTATTTGAATATACAAAGCCGCTTTGGCCGGTACAGTGTTTCTAATGCATTACTTATTATGGCGCAGCGGCCGGAGGCAACGCGAATTGCCGATTTCGAGGGCTGGAAGGCAATGGGTTTTCGCATACGTCGGAAAGAAACAGGCTTCTATATTTTGGAGCCGGGCGAGACTTATAAACGGGAGGATGGCAACGCAACAGTAAGCTACAATCCGAAAAAGATGTTTGACGTTGCCCAAGTTATCGGAGAGAAACCGGATCTACCCCCTCCACCGGATGAACGAACCCAGATCAAGGCGCTCATGCATCGCTCTCCCGTTCCGATTCAGATGGGCGACGCCTTGCCAGAGGGCATGCATGCTCTTTATCAGCCGGATGTCCGCCAGATTGTGATTCGGCGCGGGCTGTCGGCAAGTGATATTTTTCGTTCGCTTGCGCAGGAACTGGCGCATGCGGAACTAGATCAGGGTAAGGCCGACTACAGCCGCTCGGATCACCAGGCCCAAGCGTACAGTGTTGCATATATGCTGAGCAAGCAGTTTGGCGTGGAGACATCGTGCTTTTGCTTAAACCGTGTTGTAGAAAGGCTGAAAGGGCTGGAGCCTCAACAGATTCGTACGGAACTATCTATCATTCGGGACACAGCCCATACGATGAATAGCCGAATGTACCACCTGCTAGGCCAATTGCGGCAGCAGCCGAGTCGCCGTGACACGGTTCGTTAACGCCATGGCTGGCAAATGAACATTTCGATGACGTGGGAGGAAGGCCAATGAAAGAGGACGAGCGTATTCTTAGCTTGGATCATTACGAGCATGGTATCGTCATCAACGCCCTGAATACCCTGCGTAATGGCTTGATCGGGGAGCGGCGGTCGACAGATGCCGTGGATGACCTGCTGCTGAAAACGATAGATGCCCCCTATCGAAAAGCGAAGCATCGGAGCGAGCATGCGGCGCGCTAATTCCGCAACGAGTCAGCTTATACTCGTTGCGGTATTTTTATTGCCGGTCATCTGGCTGGCGCTGCATGCTGCCCCTGCCCTATCGGAAGGCTTGCCTGCCTTGCTGTTGCAGCTCAACGCAGCAATGGAGCATCCCCTCCATATCCGTTGGGTGGCGGATACGCCGCGCAGCCTACTGCTCTTTACGCTGGCGTATGCCGTCTGTATAGGTGTGTATATGTCCTCGTTGCGTAATTATCGCAGGCGTGAGGAGCATGGCAGTGCCCGCTGGGGAAAAGCAAAGCAGCTCAATGCCATATACCGAAGTAAAGAGCTGGAGCAAAACAAAATCCTGACGCAACACGTTCGGATCGGCCTTGACGGCCGCAAGCATCGGCGAAATGTGAATGTACTGGTGGTCGGCGGCTCGGGAGCCGGTAAAACGCGCTTTTATGCAAAGCCGAACGTAATGCAGGCCGCAACGTCTTTTGTAGTGCTTGATCCCAAGGGAGAAATTTTGCGGGATACCGGCGGCTTGCTCCAGACAGAAGGATACGATATCAAGGTGCTGGATCTCATCAACCCTCACCTGTCGCACGGCTACAATGCGTTTGCCTACTTACGGGACGACAAGGACGTACTAAAGCTGGTAACGAACCTCATTCGCAACACGACACCGAAGGGAAGCAATACGAATGATCCGTTTTGGGAGCGTTCCGAAACGGCGCTGCTGGAAGCGCTTGTGCTATACCTGCTCTACGAAGCGCCGCCCGAGGAGCAAAATTTCCCCATGGTGATGGAGATGATCGCAGCAGCGGAGGTTCGCGAAGAAGATGAAACGTATCAAAGCCCGCTGGATGAACTTTTCGAGCGGCTGGCCATGCGAGAGCCAGAGCATTTGGCGGTTAAGCAATACAACATTTTCAAGCTGGCAGCAGGCAAGACGGCCAAGTCCATTCTCATCGGTCTCGGGGTACGGCTGGAAAAGTTCAATTTGCCCACCATTGCAGGCATGAGTGTGGTGGATGAACTAGACTTGTCCGCTATGGGCACGAAAAAGACGGCGCTTTTCGCCGTCATTCCCGATAACGACAGCAGCTTCAACTTTATCGTCGGCATGCTGTACACGCAGCTGTTCCAGAGCTTGATGTATGAAGCCGATTATCGGCATGGGGGGCGCTTGCCCGTTCATGTCCATTTTGTGATGGACGAGTTTGCGAACGTCGCGTTGCCAACAGAGTTCGACAAGCTACTCTCGACCATGCGGAGCCGGGAAATTTCGGTGTCCATCATCCTGCAAAATTTGGCCCAGCTCAAGGCGTTGTACAAGGATGAATGGGAATCGATTGTCGGCAACTGCGACCTGTTCCTGTATCTCGGGGGCAATGAGCAATCCACGCATAAGTATGTGTCGGAGCTTCTGGGCAAGGAGACGCTTGACACGAATACGTATGGACTCAGCAGAGGACGCAATGGCAGTTATTCGATCAATTATCAGCAAACAGGTCGGGAACTGCTGATGCCGGACGAGGTTCGGCTGTTGGACAACCGTTATGCCATTTTGTTTATCCGCGGCGAACGGCCGGTGCTGGATGAGAAGTATAACGTGCTTCGGCATCCCAATGTTTCATTGACGCTGGACGGTCATGGAGAAGCCTATCGTCACGGAGACGCGGAGCACGCTGTGGACTGGACGAAGGTGATGCTGCATGAGCAAGGCGACTATGAATTGCTGTCAGAGAGAGAACTAGAAGAGTTGATTTTACAAGGAGATGATCGGCATTGAAGCGTAAAATGCAGGGGTTGCTAACGTTGGGTGTGATGCTTGCATTCGGAACCCTGTGGGCTTCGACGGCCTATGCTGCAGGCGATCCGATGGAGACGGTCAATAACTTCTCTGATTTCATTTTTGGCCTGATCAGGGCGGTAGGGATGATCATCTTGGGTTTCGGCATCGTTCAGATCGGCTTGTCGCTCAAGTCGCATGACCCGTCTCAACGAGCCAACGGATTTTTAACCCTGGCAGGTGGCATCATTATTACGTTTACGAAGGAGATTCTAGCTTTAATTGCGGGATAACGATCACGCCGAAGGGGAGTACTCGCTACTCCCCTTCTGTACTAAAGGGTGAGAGCATGTCGAAAAACAGTTGGGTCGAAGAAAATCTGGAGAACGCGTTAAACACCTGGAACGACAAGATGAACGAGATTTGGCAGCTAGTCACACAGTCGCCAGCTGATTTTAAAGGTGGAGCGATCTGGCAGGTCGTCACGGATATCCATGGTGCGCTGCAGGCGACCGGGCTTGCGCTGCTGGTGCTGTTTTTCGTGGTAGGTGTGATGAAAACAGCGGGCAATTTTGCCGAAATCAAGCGGCCCGAACTGGCCGTCAAACTGTTTATTCGCTTTATTCTCGCCAAGGCGGTTGTGACCTACGGGTTGGAGTTGATGATGGGGCTGTTCACCATCGTACAAGGCGTCATATCGACCATTATGGGGAACTCCGGCTTTGGGGCGATGGAAGGGATCAGCCTGCCGGGTACGATTTCACAGGCGATTGAGGACGTTGGGTTTTGGGAGAGTATCCCGTTGTGGATTGTCTCCTTGCTTGGCAGCCTGTTTATTACCGTGCTGTCGTTTATTATGATTCTATCTGTCTATGGCCGATTTTTCCGTATCTATTTGTATACCGCGATAGCGCCTGTTCCATTGTCAGCATATGCTGGTGAGCCGAGCCAAAGCATTGGAACCTCCTTCCTCAAGGGATATGCGGCGGCATGCCTGGAGGGGGCGATCATTGTACTGGCCTGTATCATTTATGCAGCTTTCGCCGAAGCGCCCCCTGCTGTTGCAGATGGAGCCGGAGCGGTGACGATGGTTTGGACCTACATTGGCGAGTTGATCTTTAACATGCTGGTTCTGGTTGGTGTTGTCAAAATGGCAGATCGAGTCGTGCGAGAGATGATGGGCTTGTAGAGAACGGAACTCTTACTCCGTTTCCTCGCCGAGCAAATGGCCGACAGTAATCTCCAAGGCTTTGGCAATAATCAGTACTTCGAAGTCTTGTACCAGTCGATCTTGGCCTTCTAGACGTGATAGACTGGTCGGACTGAGATCAAGACCCAAAGTCTGCAGACGAGCCAGAAACTCCTTTTGCTTCATCTTCCTTGCTTTGCGAATGACAACAACCCGGGAACCGATAATATTTTTGTCGCCAGGCGGGTCTTTTCGATGCTTCATGGTGGACACCTCACAATGGTTTACATTGTACGAAATGGCATGGTTGTTTTAATGCGAATATCGAATTAAAATAAAATAAACCGATAATCGCATTAAAATCTGCCGTCGTTGTCTACTATTTACAAAGGAATGGGTATGTAAACCGAACAGAGGAGTGGATGAATGAGCCGTTTTCTAAAAATATTGGAAAAGGAACGGCAAAAGCTGAACCAACTTGGATTAGAATCGTTAAAACAATCAATTCCGTTGGCAGATAATCCAAAGGTTCAGAAGCAAAGCCGTATCGTAGATGAATTGGTTGCTCAATATCAACAAAGAAAGGCCAAACGACGTCATACGGTGAGATAAAGGGAGGAAGGGGGCAGGGGCATTTGAGTTACTGCCCCATTGTCAGTTTTTTTTAGAGTAGCAGCAAGATGAACAAGGTTTAGGGCTCGTGGTCTGATTAATCGTTAGCTTGGGAGTGATGCAGATGGAGATCAAAATTAACCGGGAGATCCGGGCGTATACGGAAAGCTTATTCTTTGGACTGTCCTTGCGGCAGTTCTTTTTTTCTGTTTTGGCTGTAGGAGCGGCGATTGGCCTGTACTTTGGCTTACGCAACCATTTTGGAATCGAAACGGTGAGTTGGATGTGTATCCTGGGGGCTGCTCCTTACGCCGCGCTGGGCTTCATTGAGTATCACGGCATGACCGCAGAGCAATTGTTATGGGCGTATATAAAGTCGGAGTTTTTGATGCCGAAGCGGCTCGTCTTCCATTCGACCAACCATTATGTTGAAGCGTTGCGGGTGAAGCTACGGCAGCGTGGTCTGGAGGAGACACGATGATTAAAACGCTCAAGCGCATCCTGAGCCAAGACAAGGAACGTTTTGTCGTTCCAAAGGGTGTTCAGCAAGCGATCCCGATTCGAGCCATGTGGCCGGACGGGATTTTTTTGGTTGGCAACAAATTTTCTAAGTCTTTTTGCTTTGAGGATATTAATTATGCTGTGGCCTCACGAGAGGACAAGGAAGCGATGTTCCTCGCATACGGAGAGTTGCTTAATTCGTTGGACAGCGGTGCAACGACGAAAATTACAATCAACAACCGCCGACTGAACCGGACGGACCTGGCCGATTCGATTTTGATCCCGTTGCGGGAGGACGGCTTAGACTCGTACCGGGAAGAATATAATCGTATGCTGCTCGACAAAGCGACCGGTGCCAATGAAACGTATCAGGAAAAATATATCACCGTCTCGATTGCAAAAAAGAACATTGAGGAAGCGCGGCAATATTTTGCGCGGATCGGTGCCGAGTTGTCCGGGCATTTTACACGGCTCGGCTCCAAATGTACGGAGCTGAATGCGACGGATCGCTTGCGCAGACTACATGATTTTTACCGAATAGGCGAAGAGGGCGGATTTCGTTTCGATTTGTCGGAAACGATGCGCAAGGGGCATGATTTCAAGGACTATATCTGTCCAGATACGCTGGAGTTTGAGCGGGATCATTTTCGGATGGGGCGTTTCTACGGCCGCGTGATCTTCCTGCGGGAATACGCCAGCTATATCAAGGACAGCATGGTTGCCGAGCTGTGCGACCTGAATCGAAACCTGCTGCTGTCGCTCGATGTCATCCCGATCCCGACCGACGAGGCGGTGAGGGAGGTGGAAAACCGGCTGCTTGGCGTGGAGACCAACATTACGAACTGGCAGCGGCGGCAAAATAAGAACAACAACTTTTCGGCGGTTATCCCTTATAACATGGAGCAGCAGCGCAAGGAGAGCAAGGAGTTTCTGGACGACCTGACCACCCGGGATCAGCGAATGATGTTCGGATTACTCACGATGGTGCATATTGCAGAGAGCAAGGAGCAGCTTGACCAGGATACCGAAGCCTTACTGACGACAGCCCGCAAGCATCTGTGCCAGCTTGCTCCGCTGACCTTCCAGCAGATGGACGGCCTGAATACAGTGTTGCCGTATGGGCTGCGCAAGGTACAGGCGTTGCGGACGCTCACGACCGAAAGCACGGCAGTCTTCATCCCGTTTCGCGCCCAGGAGGTCATGCATCCCGGCGGCGTTTACCAAGGGCAGAACGTCATCAGCAAAAACATGATCTTTGCCAGTCGCAAGCAATTGCTTAACGGAAACAGCTTTATTTTGGGCGTTCCCGGCTCCGGCAAAAGCTTCACGGCAAAACGGGAAATCGTGAATCAGGTGCTGGCAAGCGACGATGATGTGATCCTGATCGACCCGGAAAGGGAATATTCCGCCTTGGTGAAGGCGCTTGGCGGCGAGACGATTCATATCTCGGCCACATCGCCGAACCACATTAATGCCATGGATTTGAACCGGCAGTATGGCGACGGAGCCAATCCGATCATTCTGAAGTCCGAGTTTGTGTTGTCGCTGTGTGAGCAGTTGATGGGCGGGTATCCGCTCGGGGCGAAGGAAAAATCGCTGATCGACCGTTGCACCGCCAGTGTCTATCGAAGTTTTTTGCAGAGCCAGTATAAGGGGGAGCCTCCGACGCTACGAGACTTCCATGCGGAGCTGCTTAGGCAAGCGGAGCCGGAGGCACAGGACATCGCACTCGCGATAGAATTGTTCACGTCGGGTAGCCTGAACACCTTTGCCCAACCGACCAACGTGAATGTTCATAATCGGCTGATCAGCTACGACATATTGGATTTGGGCAAACAATTGCTGCCGATTGGGATGCTGGTTGTGCTAGATAGCATTATCAACCGCATCACGCAAAACCGGGTAAAGGGCAAAAACACGTATATCTTCATTGATGAAATCTATTTGCTGTTCCAGCACGAATATAGCGCTAACTTTCTGTACGCCTTGTGGAAGCGCGTCCGAAAGTATGGTGCTTTTTGTACGGGCATTACGCAGAACGTGGACGATTTGCTGCAAAGCCATACCGCCCGAACGATGCTGGCTAATAGCGAATTTATCGTGATGCTTAACCAGTCCAGCACCGATCGGAAGGAGCTCGCTGAGCTGCTGAACATTTCGGACTTGCAGCTCTCCTACATTACCAATGTGGACGCCGGAAACGGATTGATGAAGATCGGCAACTCGTTGGTACCCTTCGCCGATCAGTTCCCGCGGGACACAATGCTGTATCAATTGATGACGACGAAGCCAGGGGAATAAACATGCCTGATTTCGCCGCGTTCTACTTGAGCTAGATAGCTGCCCGCCATGCCAATGCGCTCGCTAAGTAACAATCAGTTCAAAGTATGATGAAACCTCAAAAGGGAGGAACTGTGGCACTGGGCCTAGGTTCCTCCCATTTTATCATAGAATCAAGTATTCCAGCTATCCAAAGAGAGTTTGGCGAGCCGTTTGCTTGATCTTTTTTCGCAAGCGATAGATTCGCGTTGTGACAGCCGTTTTCGAGAGGTTGTATTTTTGGCTGAGCGCGTGTATGGAAAGGTGATCCTTGAAGTAATCAACATAAAATTCCGTTTCCGTGCGGCTGAGCTGCTGCAAGACATGACGAACCATTTTGTTCATGTCCAATGTGCCGATTAAAACCTCGTACAATTCACAACTATTGGCTGTCAGTTGATTGGCTATGCTGTCGCTGATCGCAATTTCGTACTTTCGTCGTCGATAGAGCTTCCGGTAATAAGCGTTCACTTGATTCCTCGCGGTCTTGCACAACCATCCCGCTAGATTAGGATGAGCCTGCAAGGCCGTGATATTCTCTTGCACCTGTACAAAGGTGTTCTGCGCACATTCCTCGGCCATCTCGATAGCCTGTCCCCTCATTAGCCTCTTGCAGTAGTTCAAAACTCGGGTGAAATACTTGCGAAACACATCCACGAAAAACGTTTCATTACTCCTGAGCTTCATCAAATTCGCGTCCTCCTTCTAATTCAGGTACAAAGACAACGACTAATGGAACGGAGCGGCTGGCAAATCCCCTCCGTAATCTAAATTGGTTCCAAAGGCGTTGTTCATTCCTAGATGGAGTGCCTCCTGCGAGCGGACACTCCCGATATATGGTGTCGAATCCCTAATCCCTTCGTCATAGAGCAATAATTTTTTGACGTTTTATGTGATTTTGCGACTATAAAGCGACATTATATATAAGGGAATATTAACCTAATTTAGATTCTTCAACCAATAGTCTTTTAGAACTAAATAATTTAAGTGGAGTATCAGGCTTGAGGTTTCGATCATCCATCATTTGCATCTCGGTTAGCGCCAAGACAACTCGAGACAAGCAATCACAGTGGTGCTGCCTTGCAGGCAGGAGCTGATAGATATGCGATCTCCTCGAACGCACGATCGTTTAGTTACTTTCCGATTTCTTGCTGCCGGTAGTGGGCAGTCTGCTTTCTTGAGTCAATCGGTTATTCGTTGGCCGAAATATGTTGGTGCCGGAACCTCTCAAGCTGGAGGTTCTTTTTGTTTGCCAGAACGTCGAAGGAAGCGATGGGCAAGCAGCAAGGGCTGCCGTTCTCCGCCTCCGGTTTGGTTTATCAAAAAAACCAATCTGGAGGCGGTAATAATGAAGCTAAAAGTCAACCTGCGCGAAATCTATCCCTTCTATCAAACGGATGTTTGGGTGGAGGTAGAAGAAGAGATGGCTCGTGAACTGAGACAGTTTGAATTAGATGAAAACGCATATATTTTAAAGCGATATCGTAATCGTGCCTATTTCTCCCTGAATCGGGAGGATGGTATTGAGCAAGAAGCCTTGTACAATACGGCTTCTCCAGAGGAGCTGCTGTTACATAAGGCTTCCCGTGAAGAATTGTACAAAGCCCTGTGTCAATTGCCGGACAAATGGGTGCAACGCATTTATGCGCATTATATGTTGGGTATGAGCAAAGTAGCGATCGCGCGATCGGAGCAAATTGATGAAAGTACCGTTCGTAAGTCGATTGAACGGGGACTTCATCGACTAGCACGGTTGTTAAAATCGGAGTAGATGAGCCGTGAGATCGGTAGAAAGATCATCATTTGAAACATAACATATGGAACGTAGAGTGCCCGATTCGAGCTCCAAAATGAAACGGATAGTAGAAGGACTTTTTTGGCCTTCTTGCTTCTATCGATTATTTTGAGAGGTGAATAAACATGAAGCCCACTTTATTCCTAGACTCCGAACACGAAGCCTTCTACTATCGGATGCTGGATGAATGTCGAAACGTAGACGGCTATCATCGCGCATTGTTTTACACGCTGGGTATATCCAAGGATACCCGCGGAAACATTCACGACGTATTCGACTTTTCTAACGGGGGGATTAAGCCGGAGGGCTTGTCCGCCCCATGGCAAACGGGCAGTTCTGTCCGTACTTGCCGCTTGGCATTTAATCTCTGGAATGGCTGGAGCCAGGCTGGAGCGGAACGATATTCCACTCCGCACGAGCTTTTCGATTGTGGTTTTGCTCCTTACTTTGTTGAAGCAATCCGTCTTCGCTATCCCGAATACTGCAAGGTTCAAATCCCTCCCGTTAAGTTCAAAGCAGAACGCAGCCGGTAGGTAGGGAGGGTAATAGCGGTGAAAAAGCTAAAAACCAAACGTATCGTCAAGTCGATCAAGCAGATTAACAAGCAGGCTCGCGTACTCCAGAGAGGGGTACTTCGAAGGAACAACACCGCCCGCTACAGAGAGCAGGAGCGGCCTCGTTCTACTTCGGAGGAGATACAGGACCGCAATGATGCGAATATGCAGCGAGCAATAGGAAGCATCGTACGTGTATCAATGGTAGCTGCAACCATTATCCGAAAGCGATGGCACCTTGTCGATCAGGCATATCATTCTCATCCAGAAGCCGACCGAGATTCGCGGGCGAGCATGCCTATCCGATTAATGCGGTGGCCAATTAACGGGATGAAACCACGAAACGCAAGGCGGAAATCGCAGCGCTTAACTGGAAAGGCGGTGGGTCAACACCTGCCTGAGAGGCAACCAGCCGGGAAAAAGAGGGTTGGACATGAAACAGCCAGTATCAAAGCGGCCCACAACGTAAAAGTGAAAGGATATGCGCCGCGGCGGATGGCCGCTGCGGCGGCTTCTCCGTTAGCGGAGAAGATGAAACAGAAAGGAACAATTCGCCAGAGGATAGCGCTTAAGATGGTGGATCGCACGATTAAGTCTGTTCATCTCTCCGCATCAGAGGCAGGTCATGCTCGTAAGGAAGCAAAGCATGATGTTCAGCAGAAGCGAATGCTACAGACTGTAACCCAGGCTCGGCATTCGATTCATGCGGCACGAGCAGTCGCTCACATGAATCTTCGTTTGATGAAAATACTCGTTCGAGCCATAGCACTATTGGTGAAGGGAATGGCTGCTCTAATGGGAGTCAGCAGTAGCGTTATTATCCTGCTATGCATCATTATGATCATCGCGGCGCTTCTCTCCTCCCCGTTTGCCATATTCGTGGCAGATGAAAATACAGAACCCGGTACACAGAAGCTATCGTTGATTGTAGAGGAGTTGGATGAACAATTTAAGACTCGATTGGTGCAGGAACGTCAGGCGGCTGGAAATGTAGATCGCGTAGAAATGCATTACGTTGGCAGCGCGGACAACAGCCGTATCGACAACTGGCCGGAGGTATTGGCCGTTTTTTCGGTCAAAACGTCCATGTCCACGGTGGGCATCGACGTGGCAACGATGGATCGCAAGCGGGTAGAACTGTTGCAAACGGTTTATTGGGATATGAATCAGCTCGATTCGCATGTGGAGACGCTGGAGCTTACGGAAATGGTAGTCATTGAGCAGGAGGATGGAAGTACAGAGGAACAACAGGTGACACAATATGAACGTGTCTTGCGTCTATCGATTACAGCCCGAACGGCAGAGCAGCAAGCGGCTTTCTATGATTTTAATTCTGAGCAGACCGATATGATAAACGAATTGTTGTCAGCCGAATTTCGTCCCATGATGCTTGCGCTACTTGGCAAGGACGAGCATGTAGGCTTGTCATCCGGGGAGCTTGAGGCGGTCCGAACAGACTTACCAGCGGGGGTGCTTGGAAGCCAGGCTGTTGATATGGCGTTGACTCGGCTGGGTGATCCTTACAGTCAGCTAAAGGCAGGACAGGGCAACTTTACAGATTGCAGCTATCTCGTTCAGTGGGTGTATCAGCAATTGGAAGTCGGTTTGCCAAGAACGGCGGCAGAGCAGGCGCGTTTTATCGTAGAAATCGGACTGACACTAACTGCTGATGAACTAATGGCTGGCGACCTAATTTTCTGGAGCTACGAGCAAAATGGGCGATTTATGGATATAACGCATGTCGGCATTTATGCCGGTAACGGCATGGTCATTGACGCATCCTCCAGTCGCTTGCAGGTTGTATATCGGAAAGTATTCGACGCCGAACTTCAAGTGATGTATGGCAGGCCATATTTTCAGGGGGAGAAAACCGGAATTTATTAAACGAGGTTTTGTGAAGTGGCCTGTAAACGTATCACAGCCCTGCAGCCCTTCGGTCATTTTACAGATGATCTGTACGGTTTTCATAAAAAACATAATTTTTCGAACCGTTTTTTGACTCGTTTAATATGCCAGAATCCCATGTACCATAATGCTCCGAAAATGCAGGATTACGTGAGGCCACAAGTGGCAATCGGTAGAAACTATACAATAACTACAAAAGCACCATGCACAATCATTATGCGCATTCTAGAGTGATAAATCTCTACGATCGCTTGGCCGAATCAATTGGAGCAGGACCCGACTTACCTGGTGCCAAGTCCTCATTTATCGGATGAGTTTCCCTGGCTATCGACCCTCTCAGGTATCTCATCCACCAAACGCGAGACATCGATCGTGATCACATAATAAGGGTATATTCAGGCTGTATTGAGCGGAATAATGAAGCTTAAAAAAGCTAATATATTTATAGAGCCTCATTAATATATTCGTACTGCTTAAAAGAGGGAAGAGTTTAAAATGATGAAATCCTACAATTAAGAGGTGAAGGTTATGATGACGGGGACAAAAGGGAATACGACCTATTATCGACTTTATATAGACGGACTATGGATGGATTCGGCCTCCGGGCGCTTGACTGAGGTGTTGAACCCGGCCAATGAAGAAGTGATTGGATATGTCAGCGATGCGGACCTGGAGGATGTGCAGAAGGCGCTGCTCTCCTCGGAGAAAGCTCAGCGCTCGTGGAAGCTGCTGCCTGCTGTTGAGCGGGCTCGGTATTTGGTCAAGCTGGTGGACCGCATCCAAGAGGAGCGGGAGCATTTCGCCCGGCTGCTTGTGCTTGAGCAAGGCAAGACCTATCGCGAGGCGCTTGGCGAAGTCGACGATACGATGGCTTATTTCATGTACGCGGCGGAATCGGCTACCCGCTTGAAGGGCGATGTGCTGCCGGCTAACCGTCAGGGCGAGATGCTTATGATTCAGAAGGTGCCGTACGGCGTCACTGTAGGGCTGTGCGCCTGGAACTATCCCCTCGCGCTCATTGGCCGCAAGCTGGGCCCGGCGCTGGTGACAGGGAACACGATGATCATTAAGCCGCATGAGCTCACGCCGATTGCGTCTGCCGAGCTGTTCCGTCTCATTGATGAGGTTGGCTTCCCGCCTGGAGTGGCCAATCTCGTTACGGGCACAGGCGTGGAGGTCGGAGGGGCGCTGGTCAGCAGTCCCATTACGAAGCTAGTCACTGTTACGGGCAGCGTTAGAGCGGGACAGGCGATCTACAAGGCGGCGTCGGACAACATTACGGCGTTATCTCTGGAGCTGGGCGGCAAAGCGCCGTTTGTTGTGCTGGAGGACGCTGATGTGGATCAAGCGGTAGAAGCGGCTGTTGGCGCGCGCTTCGCGAACTGCGGGCAGGTGTGCATCTGCAATGAGATGGTGCTTGTGCATGAGAGCATTGCCGATGCATTTACGGAGAAGCTGCTGGAGCGAGTGAAGTCCATTAAGCTAGGCGATCCCTTCGACGAGTCGGTGACGATGGGGCCGAAGGCGAACGGGCGGGATCTGGAGAAGATTGATGCTATCGTGCAGGAGACGGTCCGACAAGGCGCTACTCTGGCTGCCGGCGGCAAACGTCCAACAGGAGACGGGTTCCAGAAGGGCTACTGGTACGAGCCGACGGTACTCACGAATGTTACGCCTGATATGGCTGCAGCACGAGAAGAGATCTTTGGACCGGTCCTGCCGATTGTTCGGATCGGAAGCTTCGAGGAAGCGGTGAGCATCATTAATGCCAGCGAGCTTGGCTTATCGGCTTATCTGTACACCAATGATTATCGCAAGCTGATGCAGGCAATCCAGGTGCTGGAGGTGGGAACGGTATTCCTGAACCAAGGCATGTCAGGCTGCATGCAGGGCCATCACAGCGGCCATAAGCTGAGCGGCATCGGCGGCGAGGATGGCGAATACGGTATTGAGGGCTATCTCCAAAAGCGTACTGTTTACTTGAATTATGCCTAATAGAGGTTAAGAAGCCATATAGGAGCAGCGGGGCTGAAAGGTTAAGCCCTCGCTGCTCTTTCTTGTACAGGCTGGGAGAACGCTTACGATTTTTATAGGATTGCCATGCAAATGCTTAAGATATTTATGCGATTGGCCCAGCATAGTTCGATAGAATGAAGGGGCAGATGAATCGGAAAGGGGTTAACAAGGAATGAAGCGACACAGTTTGATGATTCTGGTCTTCCTCCTCATGATGGGAGCGTTCTCATCGCAGGCGTATGGCATGTCCTCCAAGCACTGGGCGGATGGCACAATACAGGCTTGGGTGCAGGCGGGATATGTTGAGGCGGCATCAGAAGAGGTAAAAAATCCGAATCGCGCGCTCTCTCGCGAGGATGCGGCGAAGCTGATTGGGAGCTCCATCGGCTGGGAAGCCATGGATGCTTCGAGACAGTCGAATGCGGGAGCAGCGGCTTGGGCTGTTCAAGCGTCCCAAGGTAAGTCTATTGATCAGGCCAATAAAGGAGTTACTCGAGAGGAAGCTGTCATTGTCGCTTCTGCATTCATAAGCGATGATGCTGCAGGAAGCGTTGAGCTGGACCGGATTTTCCGGGATATTGCCGGTATGAGCGCTGAAGGGAAGGCGGCGCTTAAGACCGTATATGGTGCTGGAGTGTTCGTAGGCAACGGGAGCAAGCTGCGCCCTCAAGCGAAAATTACGTTCGCAGAGCTGGTGACAGCGCTTGACCGTGTCATCTCGCATCGATATGGATTCCCTTCTCTTGATTTCGAGAATGGTGCAATTCCAGACTTTGTAACGACAGGAGATTCCACGATTGAGGTTGTCCACAACGAGGCAACGGACTCCAAGGCGCTAAAGGTCGTGTACGCCGCTGCGGACTTCCCGACTGTCAAATTCACGGCGACTACGCCTTGGCAATTCGGCAGCGGCAAAGCATTGTCCTTCGAGGTCACGAATCCGACGGACAAGGACATTACCTTCTATCTGCGTATGGATGATGACAAAAGCGCGGACGGCGTGGCGCATTCCACTGTAAGCGCTGCCGTTGCGAAAGCAAACAGTACACAAAAATATTTTCTCAGCATGGGCTCGGAAGCGCTGGATCTCGGGATGCGGTTTCTGCCGCCCAATCCTGCCGGCAGCCAGCTTGGCTACGGCTGGGGAGAGAAGGGGCTGGACAGCAGCCATATCGTGGAATTCCAGCTGTGGCAAATGTATACGAAGCAGGAATCCACTCTCCTATTCGATAACATTGCCGTAATCGGCGATCCCAATACGGATCTCAGCTACATGGACGACCTGGTGGATGGCTATGGCCAATACAGGGGCTTGGACTGGGAGGGCAAGGTACATACCGATGGGGATTTCCTTGCTGACAAGAAGGAAGAGGCTGCTGCGCTCGCCAGCGCCAAGCCGTTGGAAACAAGCAAATATGGCGGTTGGCTGAACGGACCGAAGCTTGAAGCTACCGGGCACTTCCGTGTGGCGAAGCATGAAGGCAAGTGGACGCTGGTGGATCCCGAGGGCTACTTGTTCTTCTCCAATGGTCTTGATATCGTTCGACTGGATGATATGAATACCTGGATCTCAGGCCGGGAAAATATGTTCACGGAGCTCCCCTCCAAGGATGGAGAGCTGGGCGAGCATTACACTTATACATCCATAGTAGGGGCTCCTCCACTGGGGCAAACAGAGGGCTGGCTGTTCAACCATTACCAGGCCAATCTGGAGCGCAAATACGGACAGGACTACGTGAAGGCATGGAAGGACATCTCTGTGGATCGCTTCAAGAGCTGGGGCTTCAGCTCGATCGGTAACTGGTCGGACCCGGCATTATTCTTCGGGAAGGGCGATGAGCATGGTATCGCTTATGTTGCCAATGGCTGGACGCATTGGGGACAGCATGCCACCATTCCAAGCGGAGGCGGCTGGGCGCCGGTAGCAGATCCATTCGATCCGGCGTTCAAGACAAGCGTGGACGACATGCTGGACGAACAAATATTGGCGTATGGCGTTGAAGATGACAAGTATATGATTGGGGTGTACATCGACAACGAGATCGCTTGGGGCAATCCCGCCAATACGGGAAGCAAGTACGCGCTGATCAGCAACATTATGGCCATGGACAGCTCAGCCAAGAGCAGCTATGCCAAACGCACAATGATTGCCCACCTGAAGTCTGTTTATCAAAACAAAATTGAAAGTCTGAACAGCCAATGGGGCACCAGCTTCGCCTCCTTTGACGCTCTTGGCAAGCCTTATCAGCCGGCAGAGCTGTCCGAGGGCATGCTGCCTGACTATTCGACCATGCTGAGTCTTCTGGCGGATGAGTACTTCCGCATTGTGGATAAAGCGGTGAGCGCGAAGCTTCCCGATACCCTTTATCTGGGCTCGAGATTTGCGGAGTGGGGCACAAGCGAAGAGGTGCAGAAGGCAGCGGCGAAGTATGTGGACGTCATCAGCTTCAATGTGTATAAAGAGGATGTGGAAGGCGAAAACTGGATGCATCTTGAGGAGCTCGATATGCCGGCGATTATCGGTGAATTTGCTTTCGCTTCGGATGACAGAGGCATGTTCGGAACGGGACCAAACGCGGATACGTCGGCTGTGGATCAAGAGAATCGCGGCGAGAAGTATGTTCATTATATGGAGACTGTACTGAACAATCCTTATTTTGTCGGTGCGCATTGGTTCCAATATGTGGATCAGCCGCTGCTTGGACGCGCATGGGACGGGGAAAATTACAACCTAGGTTTTGTGGATGTAGCCGATGTGCCTTACGAGGAAATGGTTAGCGCTGCAAAGGATGTGCATGCGAGAGCATATGACATCCGGTTTCTTGGCAAGGGCACAGGTACAGGAGGCGGCCAGCCAGGCAAGGAGTGGCTGATGTCCTTTGAGTCGAACGAGGATTTGTCCATCGTTACAGCCTACAAAACAGCCGTTGTTCAGTATGGAGCCACTGGCGCAACGGATGGCAAACGGGCGATGAAGGTTAGCGTAGGTACGCTAGACGCGGATTACTCCGGAGTGGAGATCAAGCCGGCAGCCCCATGGAACCTGGGAAGCAAGCCGCTCGTGGTCGCCGATGTGACCAATCCCAATGCGCTGCCGATCCAGCTTCGCGCGAATGTAACGGATAAGAAGGGCGCGCTTCGTACGTATTATTTTGCCATTGGGGCCAAGGAATCCCGCACGATTTCGATAGCCCAGTTCAAGGCCTCCGACCCTGTATGGGGGGAGCAAGAGGGCTTCTGGGGAGCGGAAGCGACGGGGCTCGACGCTTCGGGAATCGCCTCCATTCAGCTGTATCTGTGGGAGGATGCGCCGGAGAGCGGAGATTCGTTCGTGATCGATAACCTTCGTTTGTCACAGAAGTAGGCTGTCCCGCTGGTTTGAGCACTTTGTTTCCAATTGGAAACGGGTGCTCTTTTCCACTTTGTATCTCATCCCTTACAATAAGAGGACGTGATACTGGGAAGGAGAGGTGGAGCATTGCGAGTCTTGTATGCTATAAGCCGATACATCGGCAAGTCCCTGTATCGCAAAATATTATTGTCTTATTTGATTATTATCGCTTTAATTGTATTCGTGCTCCTGTTCGACTTCTATTTCCGAACGGCTAATGACTTGCGGGCACAGGCAGTAGATAGTCATCTTCGCCTGACGCAGCAATCCGCTTCCACGCTGAACGCAAATATGACGAACGTCAAAAGCTTTGCCTGGAACTACTTTGGAGACTTTGACTTTCATCAGTTTGTGCGCGGTATGGGCACGGATCCGGAGGGACAAAGCTCTTACCGCGGCAAAATATCCAATTTTGTATACAATCATCCCATTGTATCGAATGTGGTGATCTCGCAGCTTGACGGCTTCGCTATGCGGGTAGGCGGTCTGGTATCCACCCTGATTGCCCCCAGTGAAATGCAGCGCTTGACGGAAGTCGCGATTGGAGCCAATGGCAAAGGCTTGTGGCTGCCTACGGACATGTACAATCCCAGCGCGTCAGGACAGCAGGTCGGTTACACGCTGTCGTATGTCCAAGCGATTCGACAAATTACCTTGACATCGCCCGGTCCCATTATTGGTGTGATGCATTTTACGCTGTCATCGGAATCGCTGGAGCAGTGGCTGGCGGAAAGCGAGGGGAGCCGAGAGGGCAGAACCTATCTGGTGGATAAGGAGCTTGGCACCATCGTGTATTCCAGGCATGCCGCTGAGCGGGGCAAGCGCATCTTGACCGCTGAGGAGCTGCTGATGGTGGGCAGCCAGAGCAAAGGCCACTATTACCGTTCCAGCTTAGGAGAAAACCAATTGATCGCTTATGACAGTCTGGGTCATACGGGCTGGCTTGTCGTTACGGAGGTGCCTACTCGGGTGCTGACGGAGTCTGCCGACAATTTCACGAAGCGGACGATCTGGATTGGCGTGTTCACCCTGCTGTTCTCCATGCTGTTGGCGGGATTTATATCGTCCCGCACCATTACGCCGCTTAAGCTGCTCAGCAAAGGCATGAAAGCGATTGAGAAGGGTAATTATTCCGTCGTGCTTCCCGTGCGTACCGAGGATGAGATCGGGTATCTGAGCAAATCCTTCAATCGTATGACCAGGGAGATTAACCGTCTGATCAGCAAGGTATATGAATCGGAAATAGTGAAAAAAATGCGGAAATCAAATCGCTGCAATCGCAGATTAATCCCCATTTCCTGTACAACACCTTAGGCATTATCGATAGTATCTCCTCGCTGCACGGGGACGATCGAGTATCTCTGATCAGCCGCTCGCTGGCCAAGATGTTCCGTTATAATATAAGCGGCAATGATGTGTCCAAGCTGGATGCGGAATTTCAGCAAATCAGGCTCTATTTGTCCATACAGAAAATCCGGTTCGACAGCAGGCTGGACTACACCATTTATTTGGAGCCGGGTCTGGAGCAGGTGCCGATCCCAAAGCTTCTGTTCCAGCCGCTAGTGGAGAACAGCGTCAATCATGGAATCAGCCATAGCATTGATGGCGGGATTGTCCGAATTGAAGCGATTTCTCTGAGTCAGGACGAGCTTCAGGTGAAAATATGGAATAATGGTTTGGTCATTGATGAGGAGCGGCAGCAGTGGCTGAGGGCGCTGCTGCAACTGGAGGATGCTCCTGCAGGGCTTGAACATCAACAGGCTTCTATTGGCCTTCACAATGTGCAATCCCGTATCCGCATGTTATATGGTTCGGAATGCGGCATTACGTTCAGCAGCGACGAGCAATATGGGACAACCTTTTCAATTACGATCAAAACCTATTTGCCCGACCAGGAGGCTTAAACGATATGAGAATTATGGTGTTGGATGACGAGCCCATTATTCGACAAGGCATCATCCATAAGATTCGTCAAACCGGTCTGCCTGTAGAGGTCGTAGCGGAAGCGGGGGACGGGCTCAAGGGGCTGGAGCTGATGAAGACAGCGAAGCCGGAGCTGATTGTAACGGATATTCATATGCCCGGCATGAACGGTCTGGAATTTATCCGACATGCGTTGGAGCTGGATGCCCGGGTTAAGCTGATCATTGTCACCGGCTATGATCAATTTGATTACGCCAGGCAAGCGATCAAATACGGAGTCAGCAATTATCTGGTGAAGCCGCTGGAGGACGATGAGCTGTATGCTACGCTGATGGAGCTGTTGGAGCGCAGAGAGGCGGAGCAGCAGACGGATCAGATGATTCAGGAGCTGAAGTGCGTGGCTGAAACAAGCCAGGAGGCTTCCCGTCAGCAGGCGCTTACCCAATTCCTGCAGGAAGAGGACTTCGCGGAGGCCAGCAGCGAGCTGAATGAGCTTGCGAAGCATGGAGCTGCCTTTACGGCGGTTGTCCTCCAATTGGAGCCGTTCAAGGTGCCTCATGGCTCCTTTGGTCCAGGTGAGGAGGAGCTGCTCTGGTTCGCAATCAAAAATATTGTAACGGAGCGCTTCCTGTCCAATGCTATCAGGGGCATCCTTGTGCATCATTCGCTGAGGCGCTTCGAGCTGGTGTACGTGCTTGGACTTCAGAAGGGGCAGGACAGCGCGGGAGTGACCTATACGCTGGAAGCGATTTCGTTCGGCATTCGGAAGTATCTCAAGCTGGGAGTCACGATAGGCGTAGGGCCTTATCAGCCACAAATGGCGAAGGTGCAGGAGAGCTACCGGGAAGCGAAGCAGATCGCCAGGAACGCGATCCTTCATGGAGGGAATCGGATCTATCAGGCCCAGGGCGCAGCGAATGGGGGCCAAGAGGCGCAACGGAAGTCCTTTATCGGCCAAGAGGATGTCAAGCTTCTGGAGGATTGGCTGGGCAAGTGGGAGAAGGACAAGGTTCACAAGTGGATCGAGCGGCGGCTTGGCGCCATTGTGCAGGAGCCCGCCTCCAGCTATGTGATGGTGGAATGGTTCTGCGTGGATTTGTATCTATTCCTCAACAAATATTGGATCACCCATGCCACGGATTCGCAGTGGGCGATCGGCGAGCTGACAGATTTGCAGCGAGAGCTGCAGCAAGCGACAGCATGGCATGAGATTGTCGAGCAGATGAAGCGGCTCGTTACGAATATGATTGGCTTATTGTCCAAATCCAATAATATTGAAGGAAAAGAAATTATGGAGGCGGTTCGGCTCTACTTGGAGCGCCATTACGCAGAGCCTATCCAGCTGGCGATGATTGCGGAACGGTTCTTTATTCATCCCAATTACTTCTCCAAGCGCTTTAAGGAGAAATACGGGGAATCCTTTGTTGATTTCTTGAATGGGCTTCGGATGAAGGAAGCGGCGCGGCTGCTGGTGGAGACCGATATGAAGATACGCGATATCAGCGAGAGGGTCGGTTTCGACGATGCGGCTTATTTCGGAAGCGTATTCCGCAAGCGCTTTGGCGCTACTCCAGGCCAATATAGGGATAAGAGCGCTCCGCATGCGTAGAAAGGAGGGGAGAAGGATGGTTGCAGGTATTGTGACAAGAGCGACATTAGCGGCGGGCGCTGTCCTATGGTTCCTATTGTCTTTGACCGCGTGCTCCGGAGATAACCATCTGAAGCTGGAAGATGGCTTGACGGACCCTGTTATCGAAATTGTTGTCTGGGACAAGCCATTCGCGGGCTCGGCAGAGAAGGCGTATTACGAGCGCATGTTTCAGGAATTCGAGCAGGCCTATCCCCATATCCGGGTGATTCATATGGAGGCGGCCTTCCAGAAGGAACGCGAGCAGTTTATGACCGCTGTCGCAGGGGGCGAGCAGCCGGATTTGTACAATGCCGCATTTCCCGATATGGAGTCGTACATTGATCAGGGCATTCCTGCCGATATTACAGAGCTGTGGACACAATATCCGGACAGCGCCGACTATTCCTCCATTGCTATGACGACAGCGGAGAAGGATGGACGAATCTATGGTATTCCTAACTTCATGTATGTGACAGCCTTGGCGTATAACAAACGGATTTTTGAGGAGAATGGCATCAACCCGGAGGAAGCGTTCTTGAATTGGGACTCCTTCGCAGCGGCGGCGGAGCAAGTGACCGACCGCTCCAGCAATCAATATGGCTATACCATTCTGGGAACCGAGTGGGCGGATTGGTTCTATGAATATTATGTGTGGCAAGCCGGAGGTGATCTTACCAGCAAGAATCCTGATGGAACCGTGCAGCTGACCTTTAATTCCAATGCCGCGGTTCAGGCGCTGAGCTATTATCAGGATTTGAAGTTCCGCTATGGCGTGACGCAGCCCAACACGCTGCAAAGTCTGGATGACAACAAAAAAGACTTCTACGCTGGGCGCGCCGCGACGATGATTACAGCCTCCAACTGGTTCGGGGAAATGCTGGAATCGGGTGTTGACATGGATGATATCGGTGTGATGACGTTTCCGAAGGGTCCCGCCGGCGTGTCACTCGCACAAGTGGGCGGGGGCATCTGGATATTGAACCCGAACGCAACGGAAGAGAAGCAGCGGGCAGCCTTCACCTACGCGACCTTCATGACATCCAAATACGCGTTGGAGGAGATGCTTCGATTCCAGAAGGAGCACGGTATGCTGCCCAATCTATTGTCAGTGCGGGAGGATGTTGATCCTATCTCTTACGCCGAAGGGATGCCGGAGGAGCTTGTCCGCAGTATTCAGCGGGCAGCCGAGGGGAGTCGGCTTGAATATTTCCTGAAGTCCCGTCTAAGCCCTTATGTCTCTGCTGCGGTTCAGGAGGTTCTGCTGAATGAAAACACAAAGCCATATGATGCCCTCACCCGAGCGCAGGAGAAAGCTCAGCGCGAGGTCATTGACGCTTATAATATGGAGTTCGACTAATCCAGGCGAGCGGACAGCCTTCCAAGGCTTCCGCTCGTTTCTGTATGTATGGTTAAGATTTTCGTATGAACCGCTTAATATATTCTTACAGCTCACGCCCCCATTCCTTCTACAATAAGAAGTGTAAAGCAAAGCAAAGCAAAGTTTAAGCACATCACTCGAATGGGGGAACTATCAGTGAAAAAGAAAGCAAAGCTAATGGCTGTTCTGGCCCTGACTCTTGTTGTATCGCTGTTCATGGCAGCATGCTCCGGCAACAACGGCGGCGGCAATAATGGAAGCGGCAACGGAGATGATGCCGCGTCAGCACCGCCTGCTACGGATGAAGTGGTTGAGATTGTATCATGGGACATGCCGCAGGACGGCGACCCGGCTAAGCCATATTGGGAGCAGGTGTTCAAGGATTTCGCCGAGAAGTATCCCAATATCAAGGTTGAACACGTCATGCAGACGCTGACCAAAGAAAGAGAGCAGTTCATGACAGCCGTTGTAGGCGGCGAGCAGCCGGATCTGTACGCAAATGCGTTCCCGGATATGGAATCCTACATCGACCAAGGCATTGCGGCTGATATTACGGAGCTGTGGAACAACTACGCGCAGAAGGATATGTTCCTGCCATCCGCTACACAGGCAGCTACAAGAGACGGCAAAATTTACGGCATTCCGAACTTCATGTATGTAACGGGACTGGCTTACAACAAACAAATGTTTGCTGACGCGGGCCTGGATGAAAAAGAAGCCTTGAAGGACTGGGAGTCCTTTGGAGAAGCGGCGCAGAAGCTGACGGACGCCTCCAAAAATCAATATGGCTACGCTCTGCTGGGTATGGATTGGGCGGACTGGTTCTTCGAATATTATGTATGGCAAGCCGGCGGCGACCTGACCGAGCAGCAGGAAGATGGAAGCGCTAAGCTGACCTTCACATCTGAGCCTGCCGTAAAGGCGCTTCAATACTACCAAGATCTGAAATTCAAGTATAAAGCGACACAAAAAAATGTGGTACAAAGCCTGGATGAGAATACCAATGACTTCTATCAAGGACGCGCAGCTTCGATGATTGCGGCATCCAACTGGTTCGGCGGTATGGTATCCTCGGGCATGGATATTGAAAATATTGGCTTCTCCGCACTGCCTCCGGGCCCAGGCGGAACATCCCCAGCACAGGTAGGCGGCGCGGTGTGGATCTTTAATCCGAAGGCAACGCCAGAGAAGCAGCAAGCGGCGTTCACATACGCAACGTACCTGATGTCAAAGGAAGTACAGGATGGCCTGCTGCAATATCAAATGGATAACGGAATCTTCCCGAATCTGCTGAATGTAAGATCTGATGTTGACGCATCCCAATTCGTAGAAGGTATGCCCCAAGAGCTGATTGAGAACGTGCAAGCGGCTGCCGGCGAAGGGCGTCTGGAATACTTCCTGAAAGCGCGTCTGAGCCCTTATGTGGTCAAAGCTGTTCAAGAGGTGCTTCTGGATGAGAAAGCGGATCCTATGGCGGTTATGCAGAAGGCGCAGGGTCTGGCACAGCGTGAAGTCGTAGACAAATATAATCAAGAAGTTAAAAAATAATAGCCATTGGGATTCTCCCGGCAGGGGGAATCCCGATAGCCGTTCCTGGGGTGAGGGAGACATATGTTGCGTACATTAAACATTCGCTGGGTGCCTGTTCTGTTTCTGTTGCCTTCCGTCGTATGTTATTTGCTGTTCAAATATTATCCGTTGTTGAATATGGCGTATATTAGTTTTTTTGACTATAGCATCGTTAATCCGCCTGGCAAATTCATCGGCTTCGCCAACTATACAGAATTTCTGAGCTCAACCACGTTCTGGCAAGCGATTTCGAATACATTTATATTTTTTGCGCTTTATTTGGGCCTGACGTTCTGGATTCCTATTGTTCAGGCTTTGTTCCTATACGACATTCAGAAGGGTAATGCGTTTTTTCGATTCATGTATCAAATGCCGACAATCATGCCGCTTGTAGGCGGGGTGCTCGTGTGGAAGTGGATGTACAACCCGGATTTTGGTCTGCTCAACTATTGGCTTGATTTTGTAGGATTAGGTCCATACCTGTGGCTCAACGACGCCACGATGACGAAGCTTGCGATTGTGTTGCCCGCTGTATTCGCCGGCAACGGCATATCGCTGCTCCTGTATTATTCTGCGCTGAAGTCCATTCCAACGGAAATATTGGAGGCGGCGAAGATGGATGGAGCTGGTCCATGGAGAAGAATGTGGACGATGCTTCTGCCCAACATCAAATTTATTATAGTTATTCAATTTGTAGCCTTTATGTCAGGCGTATTGCTGGCTTATGACCATATCTATATTATGACGCAAGGCGGACCGGCCGGAAGCACAACCGTGGTGTCCATGCTCGTGGTCAACTCGGCCTTCCAGCAATCCCGATTCGGCATATCCGGTGCGGTATCCGTATTTATGTTTATCGTCATTGCGGTGCTGACCCTCATTCAGAATAAAATTTCCGCAGAAAAGGATTGATCATATATGGAACGTACACGCATCAGGGAAAAAGGCGGAAGATCGCTTAGGATTACGGCCTATGTGGTGACGATATCATTCGTAATCTTTGCGTTGATCCCCATTCTGTGGATGTTCGCCTCCTCGCTTAAGACGGAGAAGGATATTAACTCCTATCCGCCCAAGTGGCTGCCGACGATTCCCCAATCCATTGAAGTGACCATCGATTATACGGGGATCAATGAAAGCGATCCGGAGTTTTACGAGAAGGACGCCATGAGAGCCATGTGGTACCCGTGGATGAAAAATATTCGGGAAAGCATCGGCGATGTGACCGTGACTGGCGTGAAGGACGGGCGAACGCTCTATACGGCAGAGACCGTCTCCTCCATGTTCTTCGTAGGACAGCCCAAGGTTGTGCCAACCACGATCTTCAACGACAAGATGATGGATAAGAAGCTGCCGATTATTCGGGAGAACAAGCTGTCCAAGTTCAATTGGGAGGGGGAGGGCGGCAAGAGCATAGCGGTAACGCCTTCTATAGCGGAGTCGGATCTGTCCACTCGCTTCTCGGCCTTCTACGGATCCAATGAGCTGGTTAAAGGTCAAGTAGTTGCCATTAGCGAGACATCCAATTGGATTCGGATATTCAGCAGCTATACGGCGCTGAACAAGGTGGCGCAGGATACGGCCGGGGCGCTGGGCTTCGCCCAATACTTCCTGAACAGCGCCATTATTACAGTGGCGAGCGTGCTTGTGCAGATGGTGCTGGGCGGGCTTGCCGGTTATGCGCTGGCTCATCTGATCGAGAGCAAGAGATGGAAGTTTATATGGGTGATGTTCTTCTTGGCCACTATTATGATTCCGGATATATCCTTGCTGCTGCCCCTGTACCTTCTAATGAAAGACTTGGGTCTCGTCAACTCTCTGCTTGCGGTTATCCTGCCGCACACCGCGTGGGGGATTGTGATCTTCCTGTTCAAAGGCTTCTTCGATCAGGTGTCCAAGGAGCTGCTGCAGGCGGCCAGAGTGGATGGCGCATCAGAGCTCAGAACCTTTCTGCAAATCGTGACGCCACTGTCCATTCCAATCTTCACTACGGTCGGCGTTATGACCTTCATACCGGTATGGAATGAGTTTCTGTGGCCGCTTGTCGTCAACAGCTCGCCGAAATATTGGACCTTTACCGTTGCGCTCAACGATCTGCAAAATCAGCCAAGCGTGCTGCAAAACATGCTGATGGCCAGCGCGTTCGTATCTATGATTCCACTGCTGCTGATCTTTCTGTTCGCGCAGAAGTATATTGAGAAGGGCGTTGCGTTCTCTGGCGTGAAGGGTTAAGCAGCTTCAGGACAAGGAGGCCGATTAGCGATATGAAAGGAAAGGTTGCGATTGTAACGGGCGCCGCTGGAGGCATTGGCAGAGGCATCGTCGAGGTGCTGCTTCGAGAGGGCTGCCGCGTCGCTATGCTGGACTGGAACGAGGATGCTGGCCAAGCGGCCATGTCAGAGCTGACTGCTACCGGCGGTGAAGTGCTGTTCATACGTACGGATGTAGCCAAGGAGGAGGAATTGCAGGCGGCTGTGGAGCAGACCGTCTCCCAATTCGGTGATGTTCACATTCTGGTTAATAATGTAGGAACTCATTATTACAGGCCGGTGGAGCAGATTCATTCGGAGGAATTGGATCGTGTGTTGCGGACGGACCTGAAGGGGCAGTTCCTCCTAATTCAACAGGTGCTGCCTCATATGAAGCGGAACCAGTCAGGTTCCATTATTAATATCGCCTCCGTACATGCGCATGTTACGCTTCCGGGCTTCAGCTCCTATGCGGCGATCAAGGGCGGAGTAACGGCCATGTCGAGGAGTCTTGCGTTGGAGCTGGCGCCATTCGGCATCCGGATTAATGCCGTTCTGCCA
Source organism: Cohnella sp. LGH (assembly GCF_017671885.1). NCBI lineage: Bacteria > Bacillati > Bacillota > Bacilli > Caryophanales > Paenibacillaceae > Cohnella > Cohnella sp. LGH. The sequence goes on along the minus strand of NZ_CP072117.1, from coordinate 6,027,156 downwards.
GGATTAACGCGGAACATAGCTATGGATCGATACCTGAGCACCATTCCCGTTGATAACCGCAAGACGAGGGAAGCGGAGCTGACCCGGAATATCCCGCTGGGAAGAATGGCGGAGCCTGACGAGATTGGCGAGCTGGTCGCCTTTCTTGCAAGCGACAAGGCATCCTATATGACGGGCTCCTCTCTTGTGATTGACGGCGGGGTTTCGATCCGGCTGCATAATGATTATTGACTGCGTGAACAAGACGCTTCAGCGCTGTAAGCTGGAGTGTCTTATTTTACCTACTTAAGTTTATATATAAAATTGTGTTTGACATAAAAAATGAAGGGGGTATAATTGAAGTAATCGAACGCAAAGGGGAATGCGGGATGCGGATAACAAACGTTCAAGTGCATGTCATGAAATCGCTGCTGGAGGAACCTTTTTATTTCTCTCAAGGCTGGGTGAAGCAGCGCTCGTCGGTGCTGGTGGAGATCGAGACGGATGCCGACATTACAGGGTGGGGAGAGTGCCTGTGCCATGGGCTCCAGCCGCCGGAGATTGCCGCCGCCTTTATTAGACACGCGTTTGCGCCACTTCTAATAGGAAGAGATCCTCATGACACGGATGTGCTCTGGGAGGAAATGTACAATCTGTCGCGTCCTTACGGCCAAGGCGGCGCGGCGGTGAATGCTATAAGCGGCATTGATATCGCATTGTGGGACATTAAGGGCAAAAGCTGCGGCCTTCCCGTCAGCAAGCTGCTCGGCGGCACGTTCCGCACGCAGGTTATGCCGTATGCGACCGGCTTCTACCGGACGGCGAAGGGCAGCTACCCCGCGGATGGCGTAGCAGAGGCGTTGCAGCATAAGGCGAATGGTCTTCGTGCCATGAAGCTTAAGATCGGCTTCGGCATAGACGAGGATCTGGCCTTGATCACCTCCGTCCGGGAAGCGGTGGGACCGGAAATGCGGCTCATGGCGGATGCCAATGGCGCCTATAACACGGGACTGGCAAGAAGGCTGCTGCTGGAGTCGGAGTCGTCTAAGCTGTATTTTATGGAAGAATTGCTGGCTCCGGAGGATATAGACGGCTACAAAGCGATTCGTCATGCTACAGGAACATTAATTGCATCCGGTGAGAATCTGTTTGGCAAGATGGGCTACCGTCACTGGATTGCGCAAGGCGCGCTTGACATTGTGCAGCCTGATCTCTGCTCCTCGGGAGGCTTCACGGAATGCAAGAAGATTGCAACGCTCGCACAAGCCTGGAATACGATGATGGTTCCTCATGTTTGGGGTTCGGGAGTTGGCCTGGCGGCCTCGCTCCAATTCATTGCGTCCCTGGCGCCGACCCCGCTGGGCCTGTTCCCTGAGGAGCCTATGCTGGAATACGATCAATCGTCCCATCCATTCCGTGCGGATCTGATCGGTCATGCCATTACGATGAAGGACGGTATGGTGTCGATTCCGGATGGACCTGGTATTGGTGTGGAGATCAATCGCGAGATTATTGAGAAATATGCGGTGAAGGATTTAAAGGGCATGATTTTGCCGTTTAAAGAGGAAATGAAGTGATGCTAACCGCACAGCAGTAGACAGAGACTAGCAAGGGCGTGGCGATACTTCGCAAGCAATGATGTAAAAAGGCAGCGGCCGGGAATGCTCCGTTACGCTGCCTCTTTGGCGTGTGCATAAGTATATTCATCAGAGTCCTCGCTTATATATAAAAAGCCAGCCGCTCCCGAATAACAGAGGGCCTGGCCGGCTTTTCACAAGCTGATGCTAGATTAATGGCAGCCAGACCGACATGTCGCTGTGGCTGCGGTTGTTCCAGGCATAGTAAGGAACGAGATTAATCTCGATATCTTCCGTCTGCAAAGGCGAGAACGGCTTGTATAGAGCATCGCTATGATCAGCAGGCGGAAGCTTTACGGCAGTTCCCTTCAGTCTCGTTACACCGCCCAGCAACTCGCTGTCGTACTGTGCCGTAAGCTTGATCTGATGCGGAATACGGATCTGGTCGATGCAAGTGTCTTCCGGAAGGTCGACGCTCTCCAGGCAGTATACGAAGGGACCGTACGTAAACGTAACTTGTCCGCGCGCTTCCTCCACCATCGGATTGGCTGCGATCATGCGAACCTGCATCGGCAAGACGAGCTCAATAGCATCGCCCGCCTTCCAGGCCTGACGGGTCTCGAAATAGTTACTAGCCGTAACGCCTTCAAGCGCTTGCCCGTTCACCTTCACGGAAGCTCCCTCCGCCCAAGTCGGAATGCGCAGGAAGATGGAGGTTTCTTGCTTCAGGCTGCTCTTGACCGTGATGCGGACGGTTTCCTCGGCCGGGAAGCGGGTCTGAACGTCCAACTCCAGCGTTTCTCCGGATTCCAGCACCGTCTTCAGCTCATTGCCGCTGTAGAGGTGGAAGTACAATCCGTCAATGGATTGTCCGTAAGCCCACTGATTCAGCTTGGCCACTGTACGCAGCACCTGCGGCGGGCAGCAGTAGCAGGTATGCGTGAACCAGCGCTGCGTCCGGAAATGTTGGGTCTGGAGCGAGGAATGGTTGAACAGCTTGCCGCCGCGGGTTTCCAGTGGGTTGGTGTAGCAGAAATGCTGGCCGTCAAGGGACATGGAGCCCAACAGATTGTTGTAGACGACTTTTTCAAAAACATCCATATATTTAGGGTTCTGGGTCAGGTCAAACATCCGCATGGACCACATGGCATTCCCGATGTTTGCGCATGTTTCGGTATAAGCGGAACGATTCGGTAGATGATAGTCGGTGCCAAAGGCTTCCCAGATTTTGTCGCCGTTCGGAGAGAGACCGTTGTAAATGGAACCGATTCCTCCGGTGATGTACATCTTCTTAAGGTACATATTGTCCCATATTTTCTCCAGCGCGTTCATAATGGATTTCTCTTGGGTGTGGGCGTACACATCCGCAGCACCAGCATACAGATAAACAGCGGTAACCGCATGGCCTGTGGCCTCGATCTCCTCACGAAGCGGTGTGCGGTCCTGGTTCTGGTCTTCGCCGCCGTAGCCTGCTCCTCTCATGGTCATAAAAATATCTGCCAGCTTCAGGTGCTGCTCATTGTCTGTTATACGGTATAGTTCCACAAGGCCCATAATGTTGGATGGGTTCCAGCCATAGTGGATCAGGTGCTTCGGACAAGGGTTGAAGGTATGGTTCAGATAGTCCGCCGCTTTGATAGCAACGTTGAGGAAATTGTCCTTGCCGGTCGCTGTATGGTGCACGCACGCCGCCGTCAGGAGGTGCCCGAAGTTATAATCCTCATGGAAAATCCGTTGTCCCCAGCGCTGCTTGTGGCTGAGCTGCACGTTCGTGCTGATGTAGCCGTCTTCTTCCTGAGCCTTCGCGATAAAGCCTATATACTTGTCCATCTTTTGGTTCAGCTCAGTGTCCTTGGTCAGGCCATATACGTGCGCACACGCTTCCAGAAACTTGTAGCAGTCGCCGTCAGACCAGTCCTCGCCGTAATGCCTGTCGGTTTTCAGACCAGCAGCCACCTCGAAGTTCGGCATATATGCACCGTTCTCCTTTACCTGCAGTGCCTTCTCCATGGAATCAATCATCTCGTTGTGGCAAAGTCCAAAGCGGTCCGCCCAGAATCCAGTCGTCCAGCGGGCGGCTGTCATTTGAAGAGGTTTTACTTTACGAATGTCTTGTTTCAAGGGTAGTCCTCCTGTATGAAAATGTGATGTTCTTAAAGCCATTGTAGTCATATTTCACACCCTCATCCATGCAGTAGAAGGAACAAAAGTAGTACTATTTTTACCTTTTAGGTTACAAGGGACAGTGGCGGGATACGGGTGTTGATTTAACTCAGTGACTGAAAAATGCTTGTTTTCTTTTGCCATAAACTCTAGAATATCCAGCCTGCGGGAGCAGTTTTAAATCTTGTTTGTAGAAAACGAATTCAACTAACCAACTATATATAAAATAATTTTTAATATTTAAATTTATTTAAAGTTAAGCATTGACAGCTGAAAATGCTGTCGCTATCATTTAAATATAGAATGAAAATTTAAAAATGGAGTTGGGGCCAATGTACAGTCATTATATTGGTGGTATTGCCGTAGAGGGTGTGGGTGATGTGATGCTCGTCCACAATCCTGCGACAGAGCAGCTGGCCGGAGAACTGCGCATGGCAACAGAGGTTCAAGCCGAAGCCGCATTAAAGAGCGCCGAGAAGGCATTCCCGGAATGGTCGCGCACTCCGCTACAGAAGCGTGGAGATTGGATGGAGCGTCTGGCACAAGCAATTGAGGAGAAGCGGGAGCTGATCCTGGATGTACTGATGAGCGAGACCGGCAAGCCGCTGGCCCAGGCGGAAGAGGATTTCGAAATGCTGCCTCGCTGCTTGCGTTACTATTATGAGGAAGCAAAGCGCCTGCATGGGCGAATTATCGAAGACGAAGACAATTCATATATGAATTTGATCAAAAGGCAGCCGGTAGGCGTAGTGGTCGGTTATCTGGCCTGGAACTTTCCGATGCTGAACCTCGCCTACAAGCTCGGTCCGGTATTAGCCTCGGGATGTACATGCGTGCTGAAGCCATCGCCGTTGACGCCACTCTCTACGCTGATGATCGGCGCAATTGCCGAGGAAATCGGATTCCCAGCTGGCGTCATTAATGTAATTACAGGGGATACCCTGAAGCTGGCAGCCGTCATGAACCAAAGCACCATTCCACGAATGATTACGTTGATCGGCTCGACTGCAGCCGGCAAGGCCATCATCGGGCAATCGAATACGTCGATCAAGCGCTACTCGCTAGAGTTGGGTGGCAATGCGCCGGCCATCGTGCTTGCTGATGCAGATCTGGAGCAGGCAGCCAGCCAACTGGTGTCCCTGAAGTTCGGCAATGCCGGCCAGATCTGTGTATCGCCGAATCGGGTATTTGTCCACGAATCCGTGCAGGAGGCTTTTAAAGAGAAGGTTGTGGAGAAAACGAAGCAGATCGTTCTGGGCTGGGGACGTGAGCCTGGGGCAGGTATGGGTCCGATGATTACAGACGGCCACCGTTTGCGGGTGCAGAAGCTGATCGCTTCCGCTGTATCGGCAGGGGCTGAGATTGAAATCGGCGGCAACGTACCTGCAGACAAGAGGGCGGGCTACTACCTGGAGCCAACCGTTATCAGCGGTGTACGTCCGGATATGGACATCTTCAAGGAAGAAATTTTTGGTCCGGTGTTGTCGCTCCTGACGTTCCGTGAGGTGGAGGATGTGGTGAAGGAAGCGAACAGCACGGAATTCGGCCTGGCTTCGTATGTGTTCGGCACGAATCTTCAGCATGTTCTGAATATTTCAGAGACGCTTGAGGCAGGCACTGTATGTGTCAACGGCCCGCACTATAATGTGACCCTTCCGCATGGCGGGATGAAGGAAAGCGGCGTAGGCAAGGACTGCTCAACCTATAGCCTGGAGGAGTACTACTACATCAAGCGTATTTCTATTCGAAAATAAGAGATCCCATCAAGCGGGGGGCGGGCTGATCGACATCTGCCCGCTCCCTGCTATTAACTTAGGGGGAAGCATCGTGAAGTTGTTAGTCATTGACTGCGGAACGACCAACTGCCGCATGAGGTTGTTGGATCATCATACTTTGGTTGTAAGCATCAAGAAACCGGTAGGAGCTAAGGATGTTGCAATCTCTGGCAGCAGCGATCCGTTAAAGGCCGCGTTGAAGGAAAGCTATATGCAGCTATGCACCCTCCACCCGAAGCTCATGTCACAGGTGGAAGCGGTCATTGCATCCGGTATGATTACGTCCAATGCTGGGCTGTATGAAGTGGCTCATGTGCTTGGGCCGGTGGATGAAAGGTCTGTGGCGGCACGGATGGAACGGCAGTTGTTATCAGAAGTCATTCCCTATCCGATCCTGTTCGTACCCGGGATTAAATTCATTCGGGAGCAGGAAGAAGAAAGTGATATGATGCGGGGAGAAGAAACGGAAATATACGGGTATCTGAGCCGTCAAGAACGACCGGGCCAGGATAACGCGTGCCAGCTCGTCATGCACTATGGCTCTCACCACAAGTGGATCAAGCTGCGGGAGCAGTCCATTGAGGGCTGCTTGACCTCGGTGTCAGGTGAGCTGCTGATGGCGGTGTCCCAGCATACGATCCTAAAGGACAGCGTTCTTTCACTGGACGAGGTGGTTCCTGAGCTTCCCTGGGTGAAGAAGGGGCTCCAAGCAGCCAATACGTATGGCACGGGCCATGCGCTGTTCTCTGTTCGGACTTTAGGGCTGCTGTCCGGCCACAGCAAGCAGGCGGTGACGAGCTTTTTGCTGGGCGTGGTGATCGCTATGGATCTGTCGATGCTGACTCCGCACATGCTGGAAGGCGTGAAGCGGATTGTGCTGTACGGAAAGCCGCTGTTTCCGTCGCTTGTCGCCCCTATCCTCGTTGAAGCTTATCCCGGCCTGCAGATTGAAGTGGTTTCCGAGCAGGAGTCCGATTTGCTGAGTATGTATGGGGCTGCCAGGCTGTATCAATACTACATTGGAGGTATGCCGTCATGCTGAGTACCGTACAGGAAAAAATCGAACAACATCAAGTTATTGCCATTTTGCGTAATGTTCCCCCGGATCGCTTGAACAAGGTGATGGACGCGTTGTACGCCGGAGGAGTGCGCCTTGCCGAAATTACGTTGAATTCGGAAGGCGCGCTGTCCGGCATTGCTTCCATGCGGAAAGCCTTTCATGGCCGCATGCTGATTGGAGCGGGGACGGTCATGAACCGCGAAGATGCGAAGGAGGCCATGGAGGCGGGAGCGGAGTTCCTGATCTCCCCCCACGTCAGTGAGGCGGTCATTGAGACGGCCCTTGCCCGTGATGTGCTTCCGCTTCCGGGTGCCATGACGCCGACAGAAATTGTCCGTGCGATGGAAGCCGGCTCTAAATATGTCAAGCTGTTTCCGTGCTCCTCCTTCGGACCCGGATACGTGAAGGAAATTCTGGCTCCATTAAATCAGGCCAAGATTATTGCCGTCGGCGGCGTGAACGCACTGAATGCTGCGGAGTATATCCGCAATGGCGCTGTCGGTGTCGGTCTAGGCAGCAGTCTGGTTACGATGAAGGATATTCTTGCCGGCGATTTCGAGACGATCGAGCGAAATACAGCCAGGATGATTCAAAGCCTCTCCGGCGACTAAGCCATTCAAGGTGCAGCTTCATACGCAAGGAGGTGAATGCCAGGGATGAACGGCGTTCAATTCAATCTGGATGTTCTTCCCGACGTGCAAAATATGGGGCTGTTCCGCACCCAGGACGTATGGGCACATATGGACCGCGTAGTGGATAGCGACGTGCTGATTTTTGTCAGAAAAGGGCTTGTCCATATTATTGAAGCGGACGAGGAGTACTATATCGGCCCCGGACAGGTGTTTTTTATGAAGCACGGGGTCCGGCATTACGGCCACAAGAAGACCCAGGCGGGTTCGGAGTGGAACTGGATCACGTTTACGCCCGCGGCTTCCTCCACACCCGGCTCGGTGGATATGAAATGGCTGGAGGTTGAGGATTACCAGCGTACCTGTGTCAGGCTGACCAAGCTGCTAGACCATTATATCAGCGGCTCCGATTATGATGAGCTCAAGTTGAAGGTCGGGACGCTAGATTTGCTGCTGGATCTGTACCGGGAGATAAATCGGAAGAGAAGCGGCAATCAGAAGCTGGTGACCGATGTGAAGAAATTCGTGCACAGCCATGTTCACGAGGAAATCCGTTCTACGGACTTAACCCGGTCGTTGGCAATGAATTACTCCTACATCAGCCGAGTGTTTTCCAAGACGGCTGGCCTGTCCATTCAGCGGTACATTATGGAGCAGAAGATCAAGGAAGCGATTCGCTTGTTCAGCGAAAGTTCTATGAACATCTCGCAAATTAGCGAGAAGCTGGGCTACTCCAACCCTTACTATTTTACGAGAGTGTTCAAGCAGGTGACCGGCACCAATCCTACTTCATTTCTGAAAAAGGGTTATTACGATTACACTTCAAGCGGCGAATTCACAGGATCGGTCGTAAACGGGAGAGGAGACGGACATTTTTGAGGCCAAATATTTTGTTCATTATGACGGATGAGCAGCGGTTCGACACCTTGGGAGTCGTAAATCCTGCGGTAAGAACACCGGTACTGGACCAGCTGGCAGAGGAAGGAATATTGTTCACGCGTGCATATACAACGAACCCGTCCTGTGTGCCGGCGAGAGCTGCCATTAATACCGGGAGGTATCCTAGCAAGTGCGGCGCTCCAACCTACATTACCCATCTGCCCTCCTCCGAGGTCACATTTACCTCCCTGCTGCAGCAGCAGGGTTACCACACCGCGGTATTGGGGAAGCAGCATTTCGGCGATTCGCTCATTGATCAGGGCTACGATCATGCAGACATCATCGATTTGCACGGGCCGGGCGAGTGGGAGCGTAGCGGGGAGTCGGAAACCTCGTACATGAAATTTCTGAAAGCGTCCGGCTTCACCAAGACGTCTGAGTTTAGTGAGCCTGTCAACCGTTTCTGCAGACGATGGACGGCTGATGTCAAGTACCATATCGACGATTATATCGGAGAGCTGGGCAAGTCGTGGATCCGGCACCAAAGGCCGGTAGACAAGCCTTGGTACTGCTGTGTTTCCTTCCCCGGGCCTCACATGCCATTTGATGGCGCGGGGCTCCCACAGGAGGAAGCATACCGGTTGGAGCAGATCGATCTGCCCCTGACCTCGGAGGGCGACCTTGATGGCAAGCCGCCTCACTTCAAGGAGCAGCTCCGGACCGGGCAGGGCAATCCCGGCGGGGCCAACGCCTTTGGCATGACCGAGCAGGAACTCAAGGAGACCCGGCTGACCTATTATGCGAACATGACATTAATTGACCAAAAGATTGGCGAAATTATTGCAGAGTTGAAGGCAGTCGGCGAGTATGATAATACGCTCATCCTGTTTACGTCCGATCACGGCGAATATATGGGTGATTTTGGAATGATGGGCAAGGGCCAGTATCTGTCCGAGGTGCTCATGCGTGTGCCGTTCATCGTCAAGCCGCCGGGTTCCGGGTTTGCCGGGAGGACGGAGGAAGCTTTCGTCTCGAACCTGGACATTGCAGCGACCTGCCTAAGAGCCGCCGGGGCAGAGGTGCCGGAACGCATGGACAGCGTTGACCTGAATCCCTTCTGGGAGCGGCCGCCTGCGGCACCGCGCAGGGAGACCATGTACATGGAGGCCGGAGATTTGCGCGCCGTGCGGACGGAGGAGTGGAAGCTGGTCTATTACCGGGGACGGCCATACGGTGAGCTGTACCACATCAAGGAGGATCCCTGGGAACGGTATAACCGGTGGGAAGATGCTGCGGCGGCCGGCGTCAAGGAGCAACTAAAGACGTTGCTAATAGATGAGTTGCTTGCGTTAGGAGAGTGCTCATGCATGCCGTGGAATTACGGAGCTCCACAAATATAACGGAAGGAGAGTCAACATCACATGACTATTAAAAAAAGACCAAATATATTGTTTCTTATGACCGACCAGCAGCGATATGACACCTTTTCCTGTATTAATCCCGAGGTTCAAACCCCTCACCTTGATGAACTGATCAAGGATAGTGTGTTCTTTACGAACGCCCGCTGTGCTAATCCTTCCTGCGTGCCTTCCAGGGCTGCAATTATGACAGGGAAATTTCCGTCAGAGTGCGAATGCCCTTCTTATATCACCCAACTGCCGGCTTATGAAACGACCTTCATGACACGCCTGCAGGAGGCCGGTTATCATACGGCGGTAGTCGGCAAGCAGCATTTTGCAGGCTCTGAAATCAAGCGGGGCTTTGATGATGAGATGATCGTGGACGGCCACGGCGCTTTCGCTGAGAACCAGTATATTCAGCCTTATCTGGATTTCCTCAAGGAAAACGGCATCGACCGAAAGTCCGTATATACGAAAGAGTTCATCAGCGGCGGCCGCTGGAACGTGGACACCAAGTATCATCTGGATGATTTTCTGGGTGAGTTGGGTAAAACCTGGCTGGAAAATAAAGCTCAAGAGAAGCAGGAGGAAGACGCCAAGCCATGGTTCTTCACGCTCTCATTCTCCGGTCCGCACCACCCTTATGATCTGGAAGGGACTGAATACGCCGAGGCTTATGATCTCAATGAGCTCTCGTCTCCCGATACGACCTATGAGCAGTTGGACCAGAAGCCGCCTCAATTTAAGGGCATGGATTCCTATGCCCAAATATATCTGAAAGATTTCACCGAGGAGCAGTTCAAGAAGACGAAACGCTCCTATTATGCGAACATTTCCTTAATTGACCAAAAGATCGGCGAAGTAATTCAAATGTTGAAGGATCGCGATATGTATGAGGATACGCTCATTATTTACACCTCCGACCACGGAGACTTTATGGGCGACTTCGGCATGGTGGAGAAGTTGCAATGCCTGACCGACAGCCTGATGCGGGTTCCGTTATTCGTAAAGCCGCCTGTCAAGGGCTTTAAAGGCATAGAGGTAGCCGATGAGGTCTTGAATATCGACATTGCTGCCACCTGCTTGGAGGCCGCGGAAGCAGAGGTGCCAGAGAAGCTATCGAGCTTCTCATATAACGGCTACTGGGATCGGAATAAGGAGGTCAAGGTCAGAGATGTTGTGTACATGGAGGCCGGTGCGATAAAGGGCTGCATCTATAACGGAATTAAGACTGTGCACTATATGGACCGGGATTATGGTGAATTGTACGATCTGAAGCAGGATCCGAAGGAAACGAACAATCTGTGGGATGATCCGGATTACCAGCAGCACAAGTTGGAAGGCACCCGCATCATTCTGAACCATATGTACCGGGCAATCCCGAAGTGGAATATTCCGTGGAATATCGGTACCCCGGACATTTAAAGTTCTAATTCGAACCTATACACAAGCGGGCAGCCGTTGGGCGGTGAAGGTGCGCGTGAACATGAACAGGTCGGAGTAGCCCACGGTCAGAGCAGCTACCTGACCTAACATTCTGATATGAATTCAGGACTTATTTGACAGTAACATTCGATATAAGAATTGAATCTGGGGGAGGGGGAGCGCTATGAAAAAACCTAACATTTTGCTAATTACAAGTGACCAGCAGCACTGGAATACGATCGGTGCCATTCAGCCGGAGCTGTCTACACCGAATCTGGACCGGCTCGTGCGGGAGGGGACGACCTTTCAGCGTGCATACTGCCCGAATCCGACCTGCACACCCACCCGCGCATCCATCATTACCGGCCAGTATCCGAGCCAGCACGGAGCCTGGACGCTCGGGACCAAGCTGATGGAAGACCGCAAGGTGGTCGGTGACTATTTTCAGTCCGCGGGCTATCAAACGGCTCTCATTGGAAAGGCTCACTTTCAGCCGCTTCACAGCACGGAGGAATACCCGTCACTGGAGTCGTATCCGCTTCTGCAGGACCTGGAGTTTTGGCGCCAGTTTAAAGAAAACTTCTACGGATTTAACCATGTGGAGCTGGCACGGAACCATACCAACGAAGCTCATGTAGGCCAGCACTATGCGATCTGGCTCGAAGAGAAGGGCTGCACCAACTGGAGGGATTATTTCAAGTCGCCTACAGGAACGATGGATCCGGACAAACAGCATACCTGGGATATTCCGGAGGAATACCACTACAACACCTGGATTGCCGAGCGGACCGAGGCACAGCTGTACAAATATCAGCAGGAAGAAGACAGCTTTTTCCTTTGGGCGAGCTTCTTTGACCCGCATCCGCCATATCTGGTGCCGGCGCCGTGGGATACGATGTACGATCCGGAGGAACTCACGATCCCGGCTGTCGTGCCCGGTGAGCATGACCGCAATCCGCCGCATTTTGGCAAAACCCAGCAGGTACGCCCGGACTTTTCTTCCTTGCGTGAAAGCGGGCAGCCCATTCATGGATACCATTCCCATCTCAAGTCTGAGGAGGAGCGCAAGCAACTGGTAGCGACCTATTATGGCATGGTCAGCATGATGGATAAATACATTGGCCGCATTCTGGATCGGCTGGATGAGCTGGGACTGGCGGACAACACCATCGTCGTCTTTACCTCGGACCACGGGCATTTCTTCGGTCAGCACGGGCTTCAGGCTAAGGGCGGCTTCATGTATGAGGATCTGATCAAGGTACCTTTCATCGTCCGGTATCCGGGCCAGGTGGAGGCAGACCTTAAGAGTGATGCGATGGTGTCGCTTGTGGATCTTGCGCCTACGCTACTATCCCTTGCTGAACTGCAGGTTCCCCCACACATGACCGGAATCGATCAGTCTGAGGTATGGCTGGGACGAAAGAGCCGAGCTCGGGATCACATTTTGTGTGAGTTCCGCCATGAGCCTTCGACGATTCACCAGAAAACCTACGTGAACGACCGTTACAAGTTGACGGTGTACTATAACCAGACATACGGCGAGCTGTTCGATCTGCAGGAGGACCCGCAGGAGTTGAACAATTTATGGGACGATCACGGCAGCCAGCGGCTGAAGAGCGAGCTGCTGCTCAATTATGCCTGGGCGGAGCTGGGCAAGGAGCCAATGCCGATGCCGCGGATTTATGGAGCCTGACAATAAAGTGCTAGGTGGGAAGTGCAATGAAAGCGATGACGAATGAGGAACAAAACGGAAGGCAGATCATCCCGCTGAAGGAAGGCTGGAAATTTACACGGCATTCGCTGGAGGAGCCCGAACCCGTGCAGGGAAGCCGGGTTCATCTGGATGAGAGCGGATGGGAGACGGTGAGAGTGCCGCATGACTGGGCTATTGCCGGCCCGTTTCACCCGGATCATGATGTCCATGTCAATTCGGTTATGGAGGACGGCATTCATGACAACATTACGCATGTCGGCAGGACGGGTGCTTTGCCGATCGTCGGAATCGGCTGGTACCGCCTTCACATTATCATTCCGGAGGCATGGAGAGGCCGGCTCATTACAGTGGAGTTCGATGGGGTGATGTCGAACAGCACCGTTTACATGAACGGAACAGAGTGTGGCTCCTGGCCGTATGGTTACACCTCCTTTACCTTCGATCTGACCGAGCATGTGACGTTTGGCGGGGAGAATGTTCTTGCAGTGCAGGTCTGCTCACTACCAAGTTCCTCCCGCTGGTACCCCGGAGCAGGCATCTACCGTCAGGTGAGGCTTGTCGTCAAGAGCCCCGTTCATGTTGCCCCATGGGGCACGTATATTACGGCATCGGATATCTCGGAGCAGTGTGCTTCAATCAGGGTCCGCACGAACGTAGCCGGCAGCTCGGACTCCGCAGCGAAGGTGGAACTGATAACGCAGCTCCTAAACCCTGAAGGGATCCTCTGCGCGCAGGCTACCTCGGTGCAGGAGGTATGCGCCCATGCGGAATTCGAGCAGCACCTGACGGTGAAGCGGCCTGCGCTATGGGGTACCGCTCATCCCAGGTTGTACAAGGCAGTCTCCACTGTGCTGCTGGACGGGGTGGAAGTGGACCAATACGAAACGCCCTTTGGCATCAGGACGATTTCCTTTGACGCAAAGGAAGGCTTTCGCCTGAACGGGGAGTACATGAAGCTGAAAGGCGTCTGCCTGCACCATGATCTAGGCCCGTTAGGCGCGGCCGTTCACGTCCGGGCGATGGAGCGGCAACTGGAGCTGATGAAGGAGATGGGCTGCAACGCCATCCGCATGAGCCACAACCCTCCCGCGCCCGAGCTCTTGGATTTATGCGATGCCATGGGGCTGCTGGTCATCGACGAGGCCTTCGACGAGTGGGGCGTAGGAAAGGTGGAGAACGGATACCACCGACTGTTTAAGGACTGGGCCGAACAGGATTTGCGGGCCATGATCTCCCGCGACCGCAACCATCCGTCTATTATCATGTGGAGCATCGGCAATGAAATGCGGGAGCAGCGGCTAGAGAGTGGAGCCATAACGACTGCGTTTCTAACTGGAATTGTCCACGACGCCGATCCTACCCGTCCGGTGACGGCCGGTTTCAGCATGTCGGATGACGCGATAGAGAACGGTCTGGCGGCCGCTGTGGATATTCCGGGCTGGAACTACAAGCCCCATCGATATGAGGAGTATCATCTCCATCATCTGGACTGGATCATGTACGGCAGCGAAACCGCCTCGACGGTAAGCTCCCGGGGTGTATATCACCTGCCTGCTGTAGAGGACATACCCGTGGAGCCGAAGTCAGATCTGCAGGCAAGCTCCTATGATTTGAGTGCTCCTCCATGGGGAACTACACCGGATCAGGAGTTCATGGCCCAGGAGGATCTACCTTATATGCTGGGCGAATTCGTCTGGACCGGGTTCGACTACTTGGGAGAGCCGACGCCTTATCGGAAGGAATGGCCAAGCCGTAGCTCGTATTTCGGCATTATGGATCTGTGCGGGCTACCGAAGGACCGGTATTATCTGTATCAAAGCCAGTGGTCAAGCAAGCCGGTGCTGCATCTACTGCCGCATTGGAACTGGGAAGGACACGAGTGCCGGGAAATTCCCGTCGTCTGCTACACCAGCTATCAGGCGGCCGAATTGTTTCTGAACGGTGCCTCGCTTGGTATTCGGCGAAAATCAGCTTCTTCTCAGCCAGAGCGGTATCGACTGCGCTGGAACGCCGTCCCGTATGAGCCCGGATGCCTTCGGGTAGTCGCTTATGATGAGAACGAGGCACCGGCCATGACGCACGAGGTCCGTACAGCGGGTGCACCTGCCTCTGTCCAATTGGAGGCGGACCGGAACGTTATCCGGGCGGATGGAGAGGATTTGTCCTTCGTAACGGTTAGCATAGTCGATGAGCAGGGGATTCTCTGCCCCCGTGCAAATCACCCTGTGTCCTTCTGTTTGGAGGGGCCAGGTGAGATTGTGGCTGTGGACAATGGCGATCCCACCAGCACAACCTCATTCAGCGCCATGAGCATTTCTACATTTTCCGGCAAATGCCTGGTCATTGTGCGCTCGCGAGCCGGCGAAGCAGGATCAATTGTCGTATATGCCAATTCGAATTTGCTGCATATGGGTAAAACTGTAATTAGTCTCTTGTAACCTGTTTTCCATTTCTTGCGAAGGGAGTGGTCTAATTTGATAAGCAAGCCGAACATTCTTATTTTTATGACTGATCAGCAGCGGGGAGACACTATACCGCCTTACGGATTGGCGCTGACTCCTCACCTTGACCGATTTTGCAAACAGGGTCTTGTCTTTTCGAATGCCTATACAGTATCGCCGCATTGTTGTCCGTCCAGAGCTACTTTTTTCACGGGATTGTATCCTTCTCAGCACGGTGTGTGGAACAATGTCAGTGTTGGCAGTGCGCTCTCTAAAGGTCTTTATGAAGGTGTCCGCTTGTGGAGTGAGGATTTGCGAGATGCGGACTATGATTTATACTTTCATGGAAAATGGCACGTAAGTGATCTTGAACAGCCGGCAGATAGGGGCTTCAATGGGGAGTTTTCAATGTCGGAGGACAAGATATACAGACATAAACTGCCTGATCCGGCCGAATGGGATAGATATACCAACCATAGAAGGAATCAAGTTGAAGTTCGGACTGAAGGAGAAATAATTCGAGATGGCTATCCCCGTTACGTCCACTACGGAGAAAGTGATAATCCTTTCAATGACAACAATGTTGTGAATGAAGCTGTTGAAGCCATCAAGAAACATGTAAACGGTAAGCCATGGTGCCGTTATGTGGGCACCCTTGGACCGCACGATCCTTATTTTGTTCCTCAAAGGTATTTGGATATGTATCAGCTGGAAGATATTGTGCTTCCCGACAACTACGCAGACAGGATGGAGGATAAACCCTCATTGTACCGGAAAATCCGGGAGCGGTTCGATCAATTGAGCGAACAGGAGCACAAGGAGGCGATTAGACATTACCTAGCCTTCTGTACATACGAGGATGCACTGTTTGGGAAGTTGCTGGAGGCACTCGAGAAGTCAGGCGAAGCCGAGAATACGCTGGTCGTTTACTTATCCGATCATGGGGATTATATGGCGGAGCATGGACTGTGGTGCAAGGGTCTACCCTGCTTCAAAGGGGCATACCATATCCCGCTTGCCATGCGATGGCCATGCGGCATCTCAAGTCCAGGAAGATGTGAGAGCGCTTTCGTTATTTTGGCCGACATCGCGCCAACTATCCTGGAACTAGCCGGTGTGCAGGCAGATCGGAGCTTTGCGGGTGAAAGTCTAATGCCCTTTTTGAAGAACCAGAAAACGGGGTCGTGGAGGGACGCTGTTTTTACTCAATCCAACGGAAACGAGTTGTATGGAATTCAGCGTTCTGTCATGACGAAGAGATGGAAGTTTGTTTACAACGGATTTGATTATGAGGAGTTGTACGATTTAATTAATGATCCCCAAGAGACCAATAATCTGTTTGGCAAAAAGGAGTTCAGCTTCGTAGTGAAGGAGTTATCTAAGCGGATCTGGTCTTTCGCGTACAAGGTAGGGGATGCTTGCATCAATCCATATATAATGACGGC
This sequence comes from Cohnella sp. LGH, assembly GCF_017671885.1. Taxonomy (NCBI): domain Bacteria; kingdom Bacillati; phylum Bacillota; class Bacilli; order Caryophanales; family Paenibacillaceae; genus Cohnella; species Cohnella sp. LGH. The sequence goes on along the minus strand of NZ_CP072117.1, from coordinate 6,010,669 downwards.
GCTAGCGCCACATGGACCAGGCACAGCTTTTGAAAGCAGGGGGGAATCGCAGTAATATAACGGGAGGCAGTCCCGATATGGAGCAGTATCCGCAAATAGACAGCACAAAAAATAAATGAATAAGCCTTAGTTCTGAGATCGAACTAAGGCTTTTTAATTTGCTCATGCCCAATTTTGTGTAGCCTCTTTAACCCCAACTTGTCCGCACCCAATCTGTTAATTGAAGCTGAACTTTTGTGCAACCGTATGTTCTACTCATGCATGCCCCCCATCACGGCAACAGGCAATTATTTCACTTGTCCTAACGTAAGGGAGGCAAACCATTGTTGGAATGGCTGCCTTTCATTATAAACTTGTTCATGGTTCACTCAACAGATAATCACTCTATAAATATTTGAATGCTTTACGATTTAACGGACTCCTGAGTTTTCTGTCTGTCGCACTGGGTCAGTCCCTGGTCTGCCTTCAAGGCATCCGACACTTTGGTCCAGTTGTTCGCCTGATCCAGAATAAATTTATACAGGGTCTTCATGTTCGCCTGCCTCAGCCCACGGTAATCGGCCAGCGGGCCTAGCCCTTCCTTCCAATGTGCCAGTTTGAACTGAAGACGGGCTTGCTGCTGTGCGTAATCCGGGTCTCCGAACAGGTTTCGCTCCTCATAAGGGTCGTTGCGGAGATCGTAGAGCTCTCCTTCCACGAGCGGCTGATCAAAGAATGCAGAATATTTCAGATAATGGTCCCCGTACAGTTTCTCGTGAATGGATTCCTGCTCCGGATATACCGTCAGCTTGAAGTCATGGTCTCGAATCATAAGTGCAGGCTCTACGTGGATGGATCCACAGAAGTACTGGCTGTGCGCTTCGGTCCGGTGGACCGTGCGCTCTCCCCGGCAAACCGGCATGAGGCTCATGCCTTGAACCTCTTCCGGAATTTCAATGTCGGCTGCGTCCAGTACGGTCGGCAGCAGGTCAATGATCTCGGCAAACGTATCCAGGCGAAGGCCGGAATTATAATTCTTCGGCAGCTTGACCAGCAGCGGGATGCGGACAACCGGCTCATACATATGGCCCCATTTCTCGATAAAGCCGTGCTCTCCCATCATCGATCCGTGGTCGGAGGTGAAAACTATGAGCGCATCGTCATACAACTCAAGCTCCTTCAGGCGGTCAATTACTTTGCCGATGCGGTCATCCACATGGGTTACAAGACCGTAGTAACTGGCCAGACTCTTCCGGTAATCCTCTTCATTCAGCTTGTCAAAGCCACGCACCTTGTGAAAATAGCGCTGCGTAATCGGTTTGTCAGCCAACGTGCGCCCGGCATTCTGGGGCAGCGGCAGCTCCTCCGGGTTGTAGATTTCCGAATAAGGCTTCGTCGGCATGTATGGCGTATGCGGATCCAGAAGCGACAGGTAATGGAAGATTGGTTTCTCATCGGTCTGAATACGGTCCATTCGTTGAATATAGTCCGCAGTCAGGCGAGAGCATGAAGTCTGATCCGGGTGCGTAGGGCTCTCGCCGTGAATGACTAACGGAATATCACCCTCATTCTTCTTGAAGGTGGCGTTCTTGCGGACCTCTGTGTCCTGAATGCCGAGGAAGCTGGTGTACGGGTCCGGATATCCAAACTTAAATTCATCAAAGCCACATTCCTCTGGGGTCCGGTGGACATGCAGCTTGCCGTACATCGTTGTGGTATAGCCGTTCTTGCGAAGCAGGTCAGGCAGAGGCTTCTCATCCTCTACCATCCGCATAGCATTGTCCAGCACACCGTTGCTGAGCGGATTGCGTCCTGTCATCATGCTAGCTCTCGCAGGCACACACATCGGACAGTTCGTATAGGCATTCTCAAATATGACGGAATCCTGGGCCAGCTCGTCAAGATGAGGAGTCTGAACTACAGAATTCCCCATAAATCCCAGGCTGTCAGCCCTGAGCTCATCGCACATCAGAAAGAATACATGCGGTCTGGTATTTGTCGTCAATGGAATCACTCCTTTAATCATGATAGATCTTCAACGATAACGGACGTATAAATTAACCATACTCGACCTTTTATATATAGTCAACAAATTTATAAATAAATTATAATCTTGAATCTCTGTATAATCAGTTGACATTTGAAAACGCTTTTATTATTATATATATACATTATTATTTTATATTTAGATTTACCAGAAATGAAGTCAGACAACCTTCTTTCTGGTCATTACATGGATCATTTCTACCTTTCAAATCTTCACGGATATAACAACTTCAATATCGAGGACCCTGTGTTTACAAGATCGCTGGAACGAATTTATAATATGATGAATGTTGACCAAAGCATGCCGACCCATGCGAGTAAGGTCACCTTCAAGATTAATCCTCTTGCCTTATGAATGGATAAAACGGCATGAATATCCAGGGAGGCTGGGTGCCACCTTGGGCGGCGAAAAAAGGAGAAGTTTCCGCGGGATTGGAAGCTAGGGGTAGCACAGTTTCCGGTGGACAGCGGGGAGATGACCAAGAACTAGAGCAGTGTTTAAACGATTTCGGTATCTCGCCGACCTCGGCAAATCCTGAACCTGCACTGGACATTGCCGTAGAGTTGAGCAGGCTGATTCAGAACATCAAGTCCCGGGGGGACAAAACGATTCAGGAGAAGTAAGATACACACAGATACCCTATCCAGTGCGGCTTTTTTGCACTGGATAGAGGTCTTTATGCCATGACTTCAGAGAAGAGGTGAGATGGAAGGTGCGATTTGCCAGGCTGAAGAAATTAAAGAACATTTCACTATTTTACAAATACCTAATTTCCTATGCCTTGTTGTTGATCCTTCCTGTTATCGTCATCGGACTTTTTGTGAATCATTTTATTGTTTCCACGCTTCAAACGCAGGTGCAGCAGACGAACCGGGCAATGCTTGAGCAGGTGAGGGACACGATGGATGGCCAATTGGCTGAGATGAGGAATATTGCTATTCAACTATCCGTGCAGCGTGAATTTGATCCCGAGAGGCTGAGCAGTAATTATTCCATTTATGAGGCAAAGGACAAAATCAGCTTGTATGCGGAAGCCAATGCCTTCTTCTCGGAGGTAGTGTATAAAGCTAGAAATCAGGACATGCTGATCTCTTCCAAAAGTACGTATCTTTCCGTCGTGTTCTATAACATGTTTCTGAGCCAGCACCTGACCTATGATCAATACTTGCGGCTGCTGGAGTCGGATGTGCCCACGGTAAATGCTGCAAACGCCAGCCAGTCTCTGGAGCCGTATCTCTCGGATCGTTATTTGAGCTATGCCATTCCTGTCCCGGCATTCGGTTCCACCAGCAAGAACAAGGGAACGCTGTTATTTCTGATCAAGGAGAAGAAGGTCAAGCAAATGTTCTCGTCCTTCTTGCCTTATCGGAAAAGTAATGTGTATCTTATAGATGGCCAGGGACAGTTGGTAGCTTCTCTTGTCGATACTGGAAGTGTACCGTACGGCCTCTTAGACGTGAAATCGGAAAGCAGTGAAATTCGAAAGTTAGATGGAGATCAATACTATGTATCTAAGGTGATCTCGACTTCTTCCGGCTGGACCTATGTGACGGTTGTTTCGGAAACCGAGCTGATGAAGCCCATAGAACAGATGCAACTGAAGGCTGGAATTGCGCTGGCACTCATACTTGTTGTCGGCTCCAGTATCATTTATATCAATATGAACGTTCACTATCATCCGCTTCGCAAGCTGATTGATGTGGTGGACAGCAAGCTTCATCTTGCAAATGTTAAAAGCCCTTCCGGAGGCCTGGAGAAGCTTCGCTCTGCCTTCGATTATATGAGCGACCGTAGCCACACGCTGGAATCGCAGATAGAGCGCGGACGCCCAGCGATGCGACAGCAACTGCTAAACCAACTGCTGTCGGGACAGATCCGGGAGTGGTCCGAGTTCAAGGAGCTGGGGACCCCCCTCGGCATAACCCTGCAGACCGACCAGTACCGGGTGGTCTGTCTCCAGGCCCATCAAGGCGCAGAATTGAGCTTGATTCGGGAACAGCTTCCCGCTTTATGGAGGTCTGTAGTGCCGCACTTCATCGAGCTGTATTCCATTGATACGATTCAGCCCGAGCAGTGGATATGGATCCAGTCCTGTCCGCCGGAATCCGGCGGCGGCGAAAGCTGGAACGAGTGGCATCAGAAGTTGAAGGAGTCGACCGGCCTTACTTGGACTATCGGGGTCGGGGAGGCAGTAGAGGATTTGACGCTGTTGCCGAAGTCTTACATCAGTGCAACGACGGCGCTGCAATATCGGCTTATTCTAGGGAATGATCGTGTAATTCTGCCGCACCAACTGAATCAGGAGCATCAAAAGCTGCCGGTTTATTCCGCGCAGCAGTTCCAGACGTTGCCCATGCTCCTGCGCGACCATGATACTGACAAGGTGAAGCAGCATATCAAGCAGCTGCTGGAACACATTCATAGCAGCAGCTCATCGCTGCTGTCGGCAAAGTACATTTATTTTGATCTCATTAATACGCAGGTTAAGGCAGCAGCCGAGGCCGGTGCGGAGAGAGGCATGTCTGTAGAGTATCCTGACGTCATCGCATTAACCTCATGCACCTCCTATCAGCAAATGGATGAGATTGTCTGGAACACGTTTGAACAAATCCGGCCGTTGTTGATGAAGGAAGCTCCTGTTGAGCAGGACCGCATTCTGCTGCAGGAGATGATTGAGCTTCTGCAGGAGAAATATGCCGATCCGCAGTTCAGCATCCAGAGCATGTCCAGCTATTTCTCTCAATCCATCTCCTCACTGTCGCGTTATTTCAAAGAGCAGACCGGCCAGACGATATCGGAGCATCTTCATGCCATACGGATCAACAAAGCAAAAAGGCTGCTGATCGACACCGACTTGTCGATCGCTATAATCGTGCAAAAAATCGGCTACAGCGATCCTTCGAGCTTTATCCGCAAATTTAAAGCCGAGGTTCAACTGACGCCGGGAGAGTATCGGAAACGACTGCAGCAGAATGAGGACAAGAAGTAAGGCAGGTTGCTCTAAGTAAGCCCGGAAACCCTTGCTATATAAGGGTTTCCGGGCTTTATATATTTCGCATACCGCTCTGAATTTGGCTGATTGCGCACTTTATAAGGTGGTTGGTAATATAAATTGCATTACGGTGAAAGCGCTTGAAACCACAATCAACATTTTGAAAGAACGGGAGGGAAAGCTTTGCTGAAGCAATGGAAAAGGCACTATGAACTATACTTACTGCTGTTTCCAACACTGATTTATTTCGCCATTTTTGAATATGGCCCCATTTACGGCTTGCAAATTGCCTTTAAGAATTTCCTGCCTTTCAAGGGGATTGCAGACAGCCCCTGGGTCGGATTCGAGAACTTCCAGCGGTTCTTTGAGAATTACAAGTTCTGGGAAATTCTCTTAAACACGCTGACAATCAGCTTATATGAGCTGGCGTTATTCCCGATTCCGGTCATTCTCGCGCTGCTTATTAACCAGTTGACGAGCCAGCGCTTCAAGAAGCTGGTCCAGACCGTAACGTATGCGCCGCATTTTATCTCCACTGTGGTCATTGTTGGGATGCTGTATTTGTTCCTGTCGCCTACTAGTGGTGTCATCAACCATATGCTGATGGGCCTTGGTATTGAAAGCCAATATTTTATGGCAAAGGCTGAATGGTTCGCATCCATCTTCGTCTGGTCCGGTGTGTGGCAGAACGCAGGCTGGGGCACAATTATATACCTAGCAGCCCTAACCGCCATTAGCCCGGAGCTGCATGAATCTGCTGTCGTAGACGGCGCCAGCAAATTAAAGCGCATTCTTCATATTGATTTGCCGGGCATCATGCCTACGGTCATTGTCCTGCTTATTCTGAATATCGGCAGCTTTATGTCCGTCGGCTTCGAGAAGGTGTATCTGATGCAGAATCCGCTTAACATCAACTCTGCCGAAATCATTCAAACGTATGTGTACAAGAGTGGCTTGCTCAATGCACAGTACAGCTACTCGGCAGCGATCGGGATGTTTAACTCTGTCGTGAACTGTATCCTGCTTGTCGTTGTCAATCTGATCGCCAAACGCTTCGGCAAAGCGAGTCTGTGGTAGGAGGGAAAAGAGATGGACGTATTAAACAAAAGCAGGTCCGATAAGCTGTTTGATTGGTTTAATGTACTGCTGTTCTGCGGAATCCTGTTTGTGGTTATTTATCCGCTGTATTTCATTATCGTAGCATCCGTCAGCGATCCGGATCTGGTCAATTCCGGACAAATTCGCTTTCTGCCAAAGGATGTCACCTGGATCGGTTATGAACGAATATTCAACGATGATGAGATCTGGCGGGGGTATTCGAACTCTATATTTTATACCTTCTTAGGGACGTTGTTCCGTGTCAGCTTGATCATTACTGGCGGTTATGCCTTGTCGCGTAAGGACCTTCCGTTCTCCGGTGTCTTGATGGTTCTGATCCTGTTTACGATGTTCTTCAACGGAGGTCTGATTCCGACGTACCTGCTGGTGAAGGAGCTCGGTATGGTCAACACCGTCTGGGCTATGATCGTTCCCGGTGCGGTCAGTGTGTATCAGCTCATTATTGTCAGAACCTTTTTCCAGAACACGATTCCTGGAGAAATGCTGGAGGCAGCGATGGTGGACGGCTGCGGCAACTTCAAGTTTTTCATAAGAATGGTTATTCCATTGTCTCTGCCGATTATTGCGGTCATGGTGCTGTTTAATGCGGTGGCGCTGTGGAACTCCTATTTCCAGGCCCTGATTTATCTGAATGATGCAAGCCTGCATCCGCTGCAAATTATTCTCCGCAAAATTCTGATTGTCAGCGAAGCACAGCTGGATATGATCGATAGTTCCAACGACGCTGTGGAGGAGCAAAAGGTCGCTGGCCTTGTGAAGTACGGCATGGTCGTAGTAGCGAGCCTGCCGGTGCTCGTATTGTATCCTTTCCTGCAGCGTTATTTTGTCAAAGGTGTCATGATCGGCTCCGTTAAAGGCTAACAGAGCTTCATGAATATAAAAGCAGTATTTGAACTTATACCCTGGGAGGTCATGAAATGAAAAACAAGAAATTGTCTGCAAGCTTGAGCGCCATACTGGCTGCAGCGCTGTTGTTGAGCGCCTGTACAAGCTCCGACAGCACTCAATCAGCTTCAAAGAAGGACATCGGTAAGTCGACAGAGACAACAGAAATTCAGTTTCCCCTGGAGAAGCCGGTCAAGCTTGAAATTCTCGCAAGCACAGCGCCGCAGGTTAAGAAGAACTACAACGAAATGCAGATGTTCAAAGAACTGAACGAGATGACCAATGTTGAAGTGGAATGGACACAGGTCGGCTGGGAGCAGTTGGCGGAGAAGAAAAATATCGTCATTGCGAGCGGCGACCTTCCGGATGCATTCTATGGACGTGGAGTCCTGCTTGATCAGGAAATCGTGAAGTTGGGCAGCCAGGGGGCTATTATTCCGCTGGAGGACCTCATCGAGCAGCATGCGCCTAACCTGAAGAAGGTGTTCGAGCAGCGTCCTGATTTCAAAACGATGCTGACCGCGACGGATGGCCATATTTACTCCCTGCCAACATTTGTGGAGCGGGATTTCAACGAAATCCCTTCGGTGCTGTTCATTAACAAGAAGTGGCTGGACCAGCTCGGTCTGTCTGTCCCGACGACCATAGACGAATTTTATGATGTACTAAAGGCTTTCAAGGAGAAGGATCCGAACGGTAACGGCAAAGCAGACGAAGTTCCATTCTCCTTCCTGTTCAACAATGCACAGAACGGCTCGAACGCTCTTGCGGGATCCTTTGGAATTAAACAAGACGATCCGAGAAACAACTTGTATCTGGATAACGGAGTCGTAAAATATGCACCAGAGCAGCCGGGCTACAAGGCATATCTGGAATACTTGAACAAGCTTTTTAAGGAAAAACTTGTGGATCAGGAAGTGTTCACGCATGACCAGAACACATATTTGACAAAGGTTAGAAGCAATGACGTTCCGATCGGCGCGTTCTTCGGTTACTCGCAAAGAAGCATCTTCGGCAACCTGAACGAGGATTATGTGCCTGTTCTTTCGCTGAAAGGACCGGATGGCGAGCAGGGTTGGCTGCGGATGCCGGCCGCGGTGATCAAGGGCTCTTTTGCCATCACAGCTTCTAACGAGCATCCGGAAGTGACGATGAAGTGGATGGATGCGATGTATGAAGAAATGCTGAGCTTCCAATTCGAGATTGGCCCGGTTGGCTTGACGGTGAAGGAAAATCCGGATGGTACTTTCGACAAAATGCCGATTCCGGACGGTATGAACTCGGGTGACTTCAAGCACTCGGAAGCTCCAGGTAACGGCGCAACCGTTATTGTACTGCAGGATGTGGTAGACCGCCTCATCGACGAGCAGGCTGATGAGAAGCGTGAATACTACGAAATGTATGATCCAGTTGCATCCAAGGATGTCATTCAGGATATGCTGTGGTCCGCAGAAGATGGCGAGAAGTTGGCCGCCATTAACCTTGACTTAAATGGTAAAAATGGATACTACGCAAGCACCTTCGCCAAGTTTGTCATGAATGGCTTTACCCAGGCCGATTGGGACAATCACCTGGCACAGCTGAAGAAGCTGAAGGCGGACGAATACGTAGCGCTGTACCAAAAATATTACGACGCAACGAACGGGAAGTAAATCTCTTGATCGAGCTGGACCTGGATCTGATCCAGGTCTAGCTTTCTTCTAAATTATGTATTGTAATGAAAGGGGCAAATGACATGAGTACGGATACGATCGTAAAGTTTCAACCTGTCAGGCTGGGAGAGGCTAAATTAACTGGTGGCTTCTGGGGAAATCGGGTGGATGATTATATGCACGTCATCAAGAGCATGGAAAGCTCCCTGATGCACCCGGACAATGCTGCACGCCTGATCAATTTTGGCATTGCTGCGGGGGAGATTGAAGGAAAGTTCCACGACAATGATTGGTCCGATGGAGATTGCTACAAATTTATTGAAGGTTGTGCCAATCAGTATGCAGTGTCCAAAGACCCGCAAATTTTGGAGATTCTGGACAAATACATTCCATGGATCGAAGCCTCTCAGGAGCCGGACGGATATATTAACACCCAAATCCTGCTGACAGACAAGGAGCGTTGGAAGCACCCGGCGCACCATGAGCTGTACAACATCGGCCATTTGTTTACAGCAGCTTGTTCGCTGCATGAAGCTGCAGGGGATGACCGTTTGCTTCAGGTTGCGGTACGTTGCGCAGATTATTTGTGCACGGTATTTATGCCACTGAATGCGGAACTGGGCGACTTCTGCTTCAACCCGAGCCAGATTATGGGGCTCGTGGATCTGTACCGTCTGACCGGTACCCAGCGTTATCTGGAGCTGGCGGACATATTTGTTACCATGCGCGGCACCAAGCTGGGCAACGGAGACCAGAATCAGAATCGTTTGGCTCTCCGCGAGGAATATAAGCCAGTTGGCCATGCTGTAACGGCTTCTTACCTCTACGCCGGGGCAGCGGACGTTTACGCACATACTCAGGACGAGACTCTGTTGACCGCACTGGAGAGAATCTGGAATGACATGATCACTCGGAGAATTTATATCACGGGCGGAGTATGTCCGATCTATGAAGGTGTTTCAGAACGGGGGGACCGGGTTCAGGAGGCATTCGGTGATGAGTATAACCTGCCGCACCGTATTGCTTATAACGAAACCTGTGCCAATATCGCTGCCGCCATGTGGGCGCACCGGATGCTGCATGTGACGAATAAAGCTGTTTACGGAGACTGGATGGAAAGCATTCTGTACAATGCCGGCATCTCCGGAGGAAGCTTGGATATGACCCGGTACTTCTACGCGAATCCGCTGGCGCATCGGGTTCACGAGCGCATTAAGCCGACTTTCCGCCAATACGCGCATGCGCCTAATGAACGGTTTGTCACCTTCGGATGCTGGTGCTGTCCACCGCAGCTGTGGAGAACCCTGACCGGCATGCCGAAATGGATCTACTCCACATCTGAACAGGGCGTAGCGATTAACCTGTTCGCAGGCTGCGAACTAAACTCCCAGTTGGCAAACGGAGCGCCGGTGAAGCTTCGCATGGAGACGAACTATCCATGGGACCAGGAAGTGAAGATTTATATTGACCAGGCGCCTTCAGAGGGCATGAAGCTCTCCTTCCGAATTCCTGCATGGTGCACGGATGCGACCTGCAACGGCCAGCCGATTCAAAGCGGCATTCATGAAGTGACGGTTCAGGTCGGGGAGGAAATTACGATTATGTTGCCGATGAAGGCACAACTGTATCAGGCGAATCCGATGGTAGAGCAAGCTAACGGAATGGTTGCTGTAAAGCGCGGACCGGTAGTATATTGCCTGGAGGGCTGTGATATCTCTGGCGAAGCAACACTGGATGAGCTGGCACTTCCTATAAACTCCACCTTCCAAGAGGTGCCGATTGCCGAGCTGCCTTATCATATGGTAGGCTTGCAGACAGAGATGGTCATCCGGCCGAAGGGCGATGCGCTGTATCATCCGCTAGTGCAGGATCAGAACAAGACCGTGACGGTCAGACTGATCCCGTATTTCTCCTGGGCGAACCGGGAAGAAAGTGACATGAGCGTCTGGTTCCCGAGAGCGTGATGGTTTCATACTAATCCTGTAACGAGGCTGCTCCCGCAAGATTCTGATATCTGGGGAGCGGGCCTTTTTTCTGCTTGCAAATGCCCATCAAAGGCACGTGATCCCCCTCTGCCGAATCTCACCTATCGGAGGTTTAGAGCTTGAGAGGCTTGGTATATCAAGCTTTTTGATACTTCGCCGTTTCGCATATGCCTCCAATTTTGGCTGATTGCAATAAGCCTGCCTTCTCTGCTATTGTGAATCACACAACGAGATGTAAGCGCTTCATGTATGACGAGGGTCATGGTAGTCAAAAAAACATTTTTGGGAGGTTGTACACATGAGAAAGAAATGGTTGGTCCCCTGTGTAAGTGCAATGGCAACGATGGCGCTATTCATCAGCGGGTGTTCGGAAGGCGGCACACCGACGGCTTCAGAGAATCCAAAGGCTTCGGCGGAGGCACCGTCCGCAGGTACGGAGGACAAATTCAAGTTCCCACTGGAGAAACCGATCAAGCTGAAAATTTTTGCGAATACGGCGCCGCAGGTCAAGAAGGACTATAACGACATGCAGATGTTCAAAGAGCTGAACGAGATGACCAACGTGGAAGTGGAATGGACTCAGGTCGGATGGGAGCATCTGGCCGAGAAGAAGAACATCATTATCGCGAGCGGCGACTTGCCGGATGTATTTTACGGACGGGCTGTGCTGCTGGATCAGGAGATCGTCAAGTTGGGCAGCCAGGGTGCATTGATTCCGCTGGAGGGAATGATAGAGCAGTATGCACCGAACCTTCAGAAGGTGTTTGAACAGCGCCCCGAGTTCAAGAAGATGCTTACAGCACCGGATGGCCATATTTACACGCTACCGACCTTGGTGGAAAGAGATTTCAACGAAATCGGTTCCGTACTGTACATCAACAAAAAGTGGCTGGATCAGCTCGGCCTGTCCGTTCCTGAAACGATTGATGATTTCTACAATGTACTGAAAGCGTTTAAAGAGAAGGATCCGAACGGAAACGGCAAGCCGGATGAGATTCCATTCTCCTTCCTCTTCAATAATGCTCAGAACGGGGCTAATTCTCTGGCAGGCTCTTTTGGCATCAAGCTGGATGATCCGCGCAACAACCTGTACGTGGACAATGGCACCGTTAAATATGCGCCGGAGCAGCCGGAGTACGAGAACTACATGCAGTATATGAACAAGCTGTTCAAGGAGAAGCTGATTGACCCGGAGGTCTTTACTCATGACCAGAACACGTACCTGACGAAGGTGCGCAGTGAGGATGTGCCGATCGGATCGTTCTTCACCTACTCCAACCAAGGGGTATTCGGTTCGATCAATGAGGATTATGTTCCAGTGCTGCCGCTGAAGGGAGCTAATGGCGAGCAAGGCTGGCTCCGTATGCCGGTATCGCTCAGCAAGGGAGCATTCGCAATTACGTCAAAAAACAAACACCCAGAAGTGACGCTGAAGTGGATGGATACAATGTATGAAGAAAAGCTGAGCTTCCAGTTCGAGGTAGGCCCAATTGGCCTGACCGTGAAGGAGAATCCGGACGGTACTTTTGACAAGCAGCCGGTTCCGGAGGGTATGAACTCTGGTGACTTTAAGCACTCGGAGGCACCGGGCAACGGCGCTACCGTGATGGTGCTGAAGAATATGGTAGATCGGCTGATTGATGATCAGGCGGACGAGAAGCGCGAGCATTATAAGATGTATATGCCATTTGCATCCACCGAGCTCATTCACGAGATGCTGTGGTCGCTGGAAGACGGCGAGACGCTCGCCGGCATCAACCTGGACCTGAATGGCAAGAACGGCTATTATGCCAGCACCTTTGCCAAATTCGTCATGAATGGTTTCACCGATGCAGATTGGGATAATCACCTGGCCCAACTGAAGAAGCTGAGAGTGGAAGAGTATGTAGCCCTGTATCAGAAATACTATGATTCCTCGAAATAAGCATTAGTTTAGAATCAAGGAGCCATATCTTTGGCGGGTAGAGGGTAAACTCCTTTACATGCAAAGATGCGGCTTTTTCTCAACCGCTGATTGTAGATAGAACAGGGAATAGAGTGCCATAAGTTCACAAAATGTAAACGTTTTTCTAAGGAGGCCGACATGAAAAGATTATTGTCCTTATTTATGAGCCTGAGTCTCATTGCAGCACTGGTGGTTCCTCCTACTCCGCTGCAAGCCGCCATGATTGCGGATGCGCAGCAGTTAGTGGAGTTCCTCCGCACGAAGCTGGATGTAGGCGGGGATGCTTCCAAGATCAAAACGGCTGACGGTAACATGACAGCACAGGTCAGCACCCCGGTTACGATTAACGAGACGTTCAACGTACCGGTCGGTGTGAAGCTGCAGCTGTTCGTGAAGTTGGGCATTCAGGAAGAAGTTACGGTAGACGGGAAGCTGCAGGACAGCCGAGCTCTTGAATTTCGCCGGGATGGTGTTGTTGGCACCGGTATCGGCTCGGTGCTGCTGAATTCGGGGAGCAGCTACTACCAGCAAGGCATTGAGGTCGTGGGAGCGGCCGGCGTTCTGCAGCCAGGGGCCGATTCCAGCGTGAGGCTGCTGGCAAACAGCGAGCTGTACGTAACCTCCGGGACGGTCACAGTGGCGGCCGGCAAGACGGTGACGTCAGATATGTTCAAGAGGATTGAAGTTGCAGAGGGAGCGAAATTCGAAGTCAAAGGAGTAATCAATAATGATGTTGTCGTTGTAACGCCTGTCCCTACGGGATCGGATCAAGCGGTAGACAAGGCCGCGCTGGTCCAGGCGATCTCCGGAGCGATTGCCAACAAAGACGCCACGGCAGTTAGCGTGGATGGTACAGATGTGCCATCGTCCGGAAAATGGGTTACATCATCGGCTGCGGATGCCTTAATAACAGCCATTCAATCGGCCATCGGGGTCAGGGATGATGCCGCGGCCACCCAGAGTCAGGTCACGGAAGCGGAGGCTTCCCTGGCAGCAGCAGTCCAGGTATTTGATGCTGCTAAGCAGGATGGCACCCGTACGGGCCTGCCTGCGGAGATTAAGACCGCACAGGATCTTACGGACTGGCTCAGAAATGTGACCGTGAATGACACGCTGGTGAAGTTGAGTGGAAATACTGTGGAGCTTTATGAATCAATTGCGATTACCGAGCCGCTGTCCATTCCGGCGGGCGTGAAGCTGCAAAGCTTTGCCAACATGACCGTGAATGCGGCTGTGACCGTGTCGGGCACCGTTCAGGACAGCCGCACACCGGACAAGCGAGGAGCAGGGCTTGCTGGCAACGGTTCCGGTGCCGTGGTGTTCCGCACGGGAAGCAGCTACTATCAGCAAGGCACCGAGGTGGTGGGTCCGAACGGTATATTCAAGCTGGGTGCAGATTCGAGTGTAGAGATGCGGGGGAATCACCATCTGCGTATCGCTTCCGGCATTGTAACCCTGGCCAAGCCGGTTATGACGTCCGTGGTGCAGCGGATTACAGTAGCCTCAGAGGCCATATTTAACGCCTCGGCCTCCAATATTGGGGCCGGTGTTGACTATACGCCGGTTAGCGCTATCCTTGTAAGGCTGAATGAGCTGATCCAGCTGGCTGAGGCTAATATATCCTCCACGCCGGTCAGCGTGAACGGTGCCGGACTTACGTCAGATCAATACTGGGTAACGGCAGCGCATCAAGATGTATTCGCCCAGAATATTGAAGACGCGGTCATGACGAAGAACAACAGCTCGGCTACGGAGAGCGACTATCAGACTGCAGCCGCAGCGCTGGAGGCTGCAGCTCAAGCCTTTAACGATGCGAAGCAGCCAGGTGCGGTGCTGGCCGAGGAGATTGCGACGGCGGATGAGCTGCTGGAGGCAATGAACGGTCTGAACGGAGGCGCAGAGTCTGTGGCAAGACGCTTGGCTGACGAAAGAGTAGGCGAGAAGACGTTCCATGTCGTGGAAGTGTTCAAGCCGGTTACTGTTACGAAAAAACTGACCGTGCCCTCTAATGTGCGGCTGAAATTCACGGCCCAAATGACGGTTCATGCAGTCATTCAGGTAAAGGGGCAGCTGCAGGACTTCCGCGATGAAGGCTTCATTATCGGCAATGGCATTGTCGGAGCTAGCGGTATTGGGTCCGCGGTGTTCGAGCCAGGCAGTGCCATGTACATCAAGGGCAAGGGAGAGACGATCGGTGACACCGGGATGCTTCGGGTAGAGCCAAATTCCAAGCTGAGCATGTATGCGAAGAATCGCATGGAGATCACAACAGGTAAAGCGACCGTCCTGAAGCCGCTCATTACGTCGCTGACGACGGAACTGAGCGTACAGTCAGGTGCGGAGCTTACGGTGATCGGCTCCATTCCGAAGGAGATTGCCGTTCAATCCAGCGGAACCTACATTGATGCCAGCACTACGAATACCGAGTCCAAGCTTGGTATGGTTGGCGACTCGGCTGAATCCTCGGATGAAGCTGCTCTGGCGGCTGATATCCAGGACGGGCGCATCTATCTGACGGTGAAGTCGATGGAGCAGAAGAAGGTGACCGTGACCGTGAAGGCAACGGATGGCCGGACGGCGACGATTGAAGCTGATCTGAAGAACGGGGGCATTGTGTCGAAGAGTATTTTGAAATACGGCGCACTGTCCGCGGCAGAGCTAAAGGCACGCATTCAGTCCAAAATCAGCGAGCTGGAAGCCCTGATCCTAAAAGCGCAGGCCCGCCAGCTTGATACAGAGCGGGAGAAGGGGGCGGTCTGGTTCGCGAAAGAATATGACAAATATGCCGACTGGGATGAGAAGAATATTGATGTGAACAAGAAGATGTTCGGGGTTATTCCATCCTACAGCCCGGGTGGCAGGTCACCGGAGGAGCTCGCGCTGGAACTGCCGGAGTTCCAGCGTACGGAAGTCATCGCGCTGCTGGATACGTCAATTGCCGAGCTGACAGCGGTGCTGGACGGAACGGTCGTGCGGAGGCCGGTGCGGCTCGTGGATTGGGACGGCATTGAGCTGCAGGGAAGTAATTTCTACAGCGAGGGCAAGCCTGTATTCCTGCACGACTATTTCTCCAAGCCACTTGATGTGTCGAAAGACAACGCGACCCTGTACAACGACTATCTCGGCAAAATAGATGTGCCCAAATCCATCAATCCGAGCTTTGTAAGCGACGAAAATGGTACGCCGACTGCAGACAAGTACGGAGATTTACAGAACCGTCCGAGCAACAACATGGGCTATACCATCTTGTGGCATGATCCCGCTCCCGCTTGGGCCACCAGTAAGCACGGGGAGACGCTCCGTGACGGCATTACAACCTTTACGAAATACGACATTAATCACCCGGAGATCCGTTCGATCTGGAGTAATGTGCTGAAGCAGACCGGACCAATCACGAGCGGAAAGCCTTACACGGAGCTGGGATATCTGCTGGCGAACGAGCCGCACTGGTTCCTGGAGAAAGGCCACTGGGCAACACCTAAAAAAGTAAATGGCCAAGAGGGTATTTCCGACATTGCCTTGCAGCAATTCGCATCATGGCTGCAGGAGCGCCATCAGACGATCAGTGACCTGAATGCACTGTGGGGAACGAGCTATGCAAGCTTTGATGTGGCTTCGCGGAGCGTCATTCCACTGGATAAGAAGTATAAAGGAACGCCGATCGGATATGATGTCAGCTTGTTCAATATGGAGCGGGGAACGGAATGGCTGCGCTTCCTGCATGAGCAGGTGAAGAAAAATGATCCAGAAGCAAACACGCATATCAAAATTATGCCGGACCTGTTCGTTGAGGACAACCGGACACATGGCATCGACTTTGAGAAGCTCACGGAAATGGTCGATATCATCGGCGACGATGCGAAGACCCGGAAGGAGAACTTCAAGTCAACCGGACAAGCGGAGGATTGGAAGGAGCATTACTCCTATATGTGGAAAGAGCTGGCCATGTCCTACGACTTTATGTCCTCGGTCAGCCCGGAGAAGGCCCATATAAACTCAGAGGTGCATTTCCTGTCTACCGTCGCTTACCGGGATCTGTATATGAAGCCGGAATATGTACGCAACACATACTGGCTTGCCACTCTGCTCGGTATGGATGCAGGCTTTACATGGTTCTGGGGACGAAATCCGGATGGCTCGATTGAGAATCGTCTGATGACCACCTCGGTGCAGGGGCTGCTGGAGTCATATCCGGGAACCGTTGCTCAGCAGCCACGGGTAGCGAATGAGCTGAGCAAGACGATGATGGACCTGAACGCTTTCTCCGAGGAGATTGTGAAGTTCCAGGAGCAGCGCAAGCCAGTGCGTATCTTCTACTCTGAAACTGCGGCAATCAATGATACGCATTATATGGAGGATCAATTTGAGCTGTACGAAGCCTTGTACTTCAGCGGTGTGCCGGTCGGGTTTGTGACCGCAAGCATACTGGAGAAGCAGCCGCATTCCAACTGGGATGCCGTGGTGATCCGCAAGACCGAGGAAGTCACTGACGCTGAATTTGCCGCGCTGCAGTCTTATTTAAATCAGGGAGGAACGGTCATTACAGATGCCGGCAGCTTGAAGGCGACCGAGTACAAGAAGCCGCGCACAGCCGCATTAACCCAAGGAAGCGGTGTGCTTCTCAAGCCGGTGGACGAATCAGCTGTGAACATGGCAGAGCAGGCGTTTGGCGTGCTTGAGCAGAAAGACAGCCTTTCTCCGGTCAACCTGATGGAGACCAACGGATCGAGTCAGCGCGGGGCTATGTGGCGTGTAGTACCGTATGGCGACGACCGATATATGATGACGATTGTGAACCTTGGCAAGCATGAGGCTTCGCTGAAGGCAGCGATGGCCGACAACCAATCATTCACAGTGAGAGACATGATGACAGGCCAAAGCCTCGGTACGTCCTGGACACTGAAGCCGGAAGGAGTCATGCTACTGGAGCTTCAGGCGGTACCAGCAGGAGGCGGAAGTCCGGCCCCGGACAATAGCGGACCGGTAAAACAGCCTTCCGCTCCAGTTAAAGTGACAGCGGACACCATTAAGAACGGTGTCGCGCGCTCCAAGCTCTCTGGCAGCCTGCTGCAAAGTGCAGTGGAACAGGCTGTAAACGGCACGGTGCGTATTCAGGTAGAGGTGCCGGCAGCCGTGAATGAAATACAGCTTCAGCTTCCCGCTTCAAGCGTGAGCGCTGCAGGTAAGGCGCAGATCAAGAAGCTGACGATCGATACCGGCCTCGCTGTCGTCTCGATCCCGCTGTCCATGCTGCAGAAGGACTTGGGCTCTAACGCCCAAAATGTAGAGATCACGGTGAAGAAGACCTCCGTGAAGCTGGACAGCGAGAAGACACGGGCCGTGGTAAAAGACAATCCTGTCTATGACTTCACACTGTCCGTAGACGGGACGGCGATCAGCCATTTCGGCAACAGACATACCGTGGAGTTGCAGTTGCCTTATACGCTGAAGGCTGGCGCTAAGCCGAAGTACATTGTTGCCTATTACATTAACGACAAGAGCGAGCTGGAGGTGGTTAAGAACAGCCGCTATGACGAGAAGTCAGGAATGCTTATATTCCATGTGAAGCATTTCAGCTACTATACGGTAGCTGCAGCAAGCGTCAGCTTCAAGGACCTGGCGACTGTTCCATGGGCTGAGGAGAGCATTCTGTCTCTGGCAGCGCGGGACATCGTGCAGGGTACTGGCGCTGGAGCCTTCCAGCCAGTGAAGCAAGTGAGCCGCGCCCAGTTTGTTCAAATGCTCGTCAACGCCTTTGAGCTTGGCTCTGGCGAGCCTGCGGTCTCTACTTTCAAAGACGTGGAACAGGAAGCATGGTACAGCGGGGCACTCGGCACAGCACAGGCGCTTGGAATCATTTCCGGCAAGCCGGATGGCAACTTCGGTGTTCATGACTCCATAACGAGACAGGAAATGGCGGTCATGGTGCATCGCTTGCTGGAAGCAGAGCGTATTTCACTGCCTGCAGGCACAGGCTCTTTACAAGCCTTCAAGGATGAACAGCTGATATCCGGCTATGCTGCAGCCAGCGTAAAGGCTTTGCAGACCTCCGGCTTGCTGGAGGGCTCGAGCAACGGACGATTTGGTCCGAAGGATCTCACGACGCGGGCCCAGGCAGCTGTGCTGCTGGAGCGTCTGCTTGAGCTTCAATAAATAAGGCATTAAACCGTATTTGCAAGGCACAGGGAACCAACACAAATCAAAGGAAAGGAAAGAAGCCGCTCCTGAACAGAGCGTGCTTCTTTTCCTGCATGCCCTAAAGTTACTACATTAATAATTTTAGAAAATACAAAAAATGTATTTACTTAACAACTCATGTAAAATAATATAAATGTGAAATTAAATTTTAAATTTAAACGGAGGTGCGTGAATGGGAACAAAACAGATGCTGATCAGCCTGACCTTGTGTGTCGGATTGATCATGGGTATGACCGCAGCAGACCGCTCGTCAATCGCATTAGCTGCTGAAACCCCGAAGCAGGAGGCCGTCAGAAAGATGGGCGAGCTGAACGCGTTGATCACACAGGCGAAAGGAAGTGGAATTGACACCACCCGGGAAGAAAGTGCGGTATGGATGGCAAGTGAGTTTATTAAATACGCAGACTGGGACGCTGCCAACGTTGCCAAGAACAAGGCACAGTTCGAACGAGTAAAAATGTTCCAGAATAACGCGCAGCAGCTTGCGAATGACCTGCCCAATTTTGAGCGCAGAGAAGTCATTCAAATGCTGGATACGGCCAAATCCGAACTGACACAGGTAATCAACGGAGCTGTGACGCGCCGGGCAGTACCGAAGGTGAACTGGTCGAACATTACGGTGCAGAACGATCAATTCATGTCAAACGGAAAGCCGGTGTTCCTGTACGATTACTTCTCTAAGCCGCTGAATATTACAACTTCCGATCCGACACTGTATAACGAATACTTGGGCAAGCTGGATCATCCGAAGGCCATTAGCCCGATCTTCGCCCTGGACGAGGCCGGGACAATCGATCAGACCAAGCTGGCTGATCTAAAGAATCGCCCGACCAATACAGCCGGATACCTCATGCTGTGGCATGATCCGCTGCCGCAATGGGCAGCATCCAAGTATGGGCCAGAAATATTGAAGGGACAGAGCTTCTTCACCAAATATGACATTGACCACCCTCAGGTACGGGAAATCTGGAAGGATGTCTTCAAGGGAACGATCCCGACGACGGCCGGCAAAAATTACACCAAGCTCGGTTACATTCTCGCCAATGAGCCGCACTGGTTTACGGCTAAAGGGCATTGGGCCGCCGTTTCAAACGTCTCTACGTACACGATGAGCAAATTCAGAACATGGCTTGAGGCCAAGCACGGCACCATTGCAAAGCTGAATGGGCTGTGGGAGACGAGCTACACCAGCTTCAACCAGGTGAATCTTTCCATTCCACTGGATGCGTCCTACGAGAACACTCCAATCCGGTATGACTGGTCACGCTTCAATATGGACCGGGGAACAGAATGGCTGACCTTCCTGCATGATGAGATCAAGAAATATGATCCAGCGGCCCGGACACAGCTGAAGATTATGCCGGACCTCTTCGTCGAGGGCCCTCGTGATCACGGGATCGACTTTGAGGCGCTGACAGAGATGACAGAGATCATCGGCGACGATGCGAAGATCCGCAAGCGTAACATGAACAGCACGGGTCCGGAGAGCTGGGAGTCCAAGTACGCCTACTACTGGGAGGAGATGGCGATGTCGTATGACTTTATGGATTCCGTCAGCCCGAACAAGCCACACTTTAACTCCGAGGTGCATCTGCTTTCGACTACACAATACCGAGATCTGTACATGAAGCCCGAGTATGTTCGCTCCACATACTGGCAAACCACGCTTCACGGCTTGAACGGAGGTCTGACATGGTTATGGGGTCGTAACGCCGACGGCTCGATTGAAGAGCGGTTGCAAAATGCGACAGGCGGCCTTGGTGAGTCGTATGCTGCCTCTGTGGCACAGCAGCCGAGAGTGGCGCAGGAACTCACCAAGACGATGATGGACATGAACGCCTTCTCGAATGAGATCGTCAAATTCCAGCGGGAGCGCAAGCCGGTTCGCCTGTTCTACTCCGAAGCAGCGGCAATCAATGATTATAATTATATGGAGGATCAATTCGATCTGTATGAGTCTATGTACTTTAGCGGGGTACCGCTCGGCTTTGCAACGAAGAACATTATTTTCAAGCAGCCGAACACGGATTGGGATGTCATCGTAGTCCGCAAGACCGAAGAAGTAACCGAAGCGGAATTTAACGCGCTGCAAATTTATCTGGACAACGGGGGAACGGTAATCATTGATGATGTCAGCCTCAAGTTCAATGAATACAAGCGGCCTCGCGCAAAGACCCTGACCGCAGGATCTGGCAAGCTGATCAAGATGACAAACAATGCGGTGTCCGGCATCGTATCCAAGGTAATGATAGAGCTGTCGGCCAAAGGTCAGCTGCCACCGGTTGTCCTGACGGAGAATAATGGCCTGCCATCCAAGGGAGCCTTCTGGCGGGTCGTGCCAAATGGCGCGAACACCTACCTGATGACGATCGTTAACATAGGGAAGAACACATCCAATATCAGTCTGAAAATGGCGAACAACAAAAATGTCACCGTCAAAAACCTGATGACCGGCAAGAGCTCGCCTGCGAGCTTCAGCCTGGGCTCGGAGCAGGTGCTGCTACTGGAGGTTAAGCCGGTGCCATAAAGCACACATGCTAGTCAATTTAAGATAACAACAAGGGACGATCTACCGAAGCTTGCTCGGCGGATCGTCCCTTTCTCTTGTTACCGATACAGCTGCTGCTGGTAATCGCGCGGCGACAATCCGGTGACCTGCTTGAACACCCGGCTGAAATAATAGGGGTTCGGAAACTGCAGCTGCTCGCTGATCTGGGATATGTTTAGCGCTTCAGCGTGCATCAGCTCAATTGCGCGCTGGATTTTCAGCTTGCGGTAGTATTCATTGATCGTGCTTCCGGTATCGGCTTTGAACACCCGCCCTAAATAGGTGTAGTTCATGCTTAGACTGTTGGCAATCCTCCGGCTGTCAAAGGGCTGTTCAATCTGATGCTTCAGGCAGGCCATGATTTTGGAGGAGAGCGCGGAGGCACGGTGCTCGTCCCTTCGCCGCAGATCCTGCTGCAGTAGCTCATACAGCGCCTGATAGAGCAAGCCGTTCATGCGCTCGGTACTGAATGGGGCAGCAGAACGGTACAGCCTCAGCATGGTGTTCAGGATATCGATAAACGACTCCGGTGAGGATAAGGTGAGCTGCTTGGGTAGAAAGAGCGGCTCTTGCTCCGCCCGGGGCTGGAACGGTACGAAGGAGACCCAGTACCATGTCGAGCCGGGCGCGACGGGGGCTTTTCCCCAGTGACGGCACTGATTTTTGAGAAAAAAAGCTTGTCCGCTGCCGATCGTATAGTCGGTATCCTCCTCGCACACGGAAACGGCTCCGTCCACGACATACAGCAGGGTATCCATATGCAAGATCCGGTCAACGTGAATCCAGGGCTGCGCCGGCTTGAACACCCCCATCGTAATTAAAGCAGGCAGTTCGCTGCGGTTTATCATGACACGCTGCTCCATTTGCACGGTTCCCCCTTCAGCCTTTCGTTTAGAAACATTGTATATAAGTTGAAATAAGATATCAATTTTGCATTCCCATGTATTTTTAAAGCTCTGACGCTGCACTATCATATGGATATATGGTAAATGCGAAGGAGGAAGTCTGATGGAATTTACACCCATCAAGGTGGAGCGGGACCTGACGATTGTCGGGGGCGGAATGCCGGGCATCTGTGCTGCAATTCAGGCTGCAAGGCTCGGCATGAAGGTGTCATTAATCAACAACCGGGGGTATTTGGGCGGTAATGCGAGCCCGGAGAACCGGATCAATGTAGTCGGTGCCGATGGTGCTCAGGAGTTTAACTTCTATGCACGGGAGTCAGGCATTATGGAAGAGCTGCGCCTCGAGAACCTGTACCGGAATCCGCAGGGCAATGCGTATTTGTGGGAATCGATTCTGCTGGATTTTGTCCTGGGAGAGCCCAATGTATCTCTATTTCTGAATACGAATATTGATAAAGTCGAAACGGATGGAAACGGTAACATCCTGTATGTGTCAGGATCGCAGCTGGGGGCGGAGAAGCGCTTTGACTTTTACAGCCCGCTGTTTCTCGATGATACCGGGGATGGAACGATCGGCTATCTTGCCGGTGCGGAGTATCGCACGGGAAGGGAAGCGAAGTCGGAATTCAATGAGCGGATCGCCCCGGATGAAGCGGACGAGAATATGCTGCTGAGCACCCTGTCCTGGTATTCAAAGGACACCGGACGCCCTGCGCGGTTCGTCATGCCGGAATTCGCCAAAAGCCTGAAGGTAGAGGAAGCGCTCCAGTATCGGCAGATTCCAGATCGCATTCCGGGCAATTCGCGTTATGAGGCATACCGAATGCAGTGGTTTTATGAGATTGGCCACGGGAAGGATCCGATCAGCCAGAACGAGGAAATTATGCAAAGCCACAGAGAGCTCGTATACGGAATCTGGAATCATATCAAGAACAGCAGAAATTACGATGCTTCCCAATATGATCTTGAGTATGTGAGCGGCGTTCCGGGGAAGAGAGAATCGAGAAGGCTGATGGGGGATTATATCCTGACCGAAGGAGATGTCGTTGAGCAGAAGGATTTCGAGGACACGATCGGTTATGGCGGCTGGTCGATTGACCTGCATGCGGTCGAAGGTTTTTTCTCGAAGGATATGACGACCCGCCACTTCGTGTTGCGGGGAGTGTATTCCATTCCGTACCGCAGCTGCTACTCCAAAAATGTAAACAATCTGTTTGTGGCCAGCCGCTGCATGTCCACCACTCACGTGGCCTTCGGTTCTACCCGCGTTATGGCTACGCTTGCAATGCTGGGGCAATCCTGTGCCGCCGCTGCCCACTTGTGCAGGAAATACAATGTGCAGCCAAGAACCATTTACGAGCAGCATATGGAGGAACTGCAGCAGCTTCTGATGGCGAATGACCAATACATCATCGGGCAGCGCAGCCATGATCCGCTGGATTTGTGCCGTCACGCCGATATTCAGGTCAGTTCGGTGCAGCCTTCCTTCCTTGAAAGTGCGGATTTCAGCCTGCCGCTGGATGGGCGGTATGCTTTCATTGTGCCTGTGAAAGAGCCAATTCAACAGGTGGCGCTGCGCTTTAGCAGCCAGAGCGAAAGCCGTCTCCGGTATACCGTCTACACGCCGGTGAAGCTGCAGAACTATTCACCGCAGCACAAGTTGTATGAGGGCGAGATTACCGTACCGGCCTCGTCAGAGCTTCGTTGGGTGAACCTGCCGCTGAACGGCAAGAGCGAGAGCGGCAAGCTGTTCATTGAATTTGAGCCGAATGAGTCGATTCAGTTGGGCATGTGCGATGACGAACTAAACGGCGTATTTTTCCTGAAAAAGCATGCCATGAACCGTCGCACGACCTTCTGCGATATAGATACCCTGGAGGTGAAGAAAGAAATGTGGCGAGCGGAGAAGGGGCTTCCTTGCTACCGTACAGGCACGGACCAGGACATTTATAACGGGGGCAACCTGAACAACGGACTGTCGAGAAACCACGGCCTGCCTAACATGTGGCTGTCTGCACTGACCAAAGGGGATGAGTCCATTACCGTGGCTTTTCAGGAAGCTCGGAACGTCAGCCGGATCCAGCTCGTCTTTGACTCCAATCTGAACTATCACTATGACAACCTTGAGATCTATCAGGATTTCACGGTATTCCAGACCCTGGTGAAGGACTATACCGTCTACTGCAAACAGAATGGGGATTACCACGAGCTGATCTCGGTGACAGACAATTACCAGCGCGTCAACAAGCTGTGCTTTGATCCGGTCTGGACGGATGAGCTGAAGGTCGTCTTCCACCGGACCAATGGCGCGAAGAGGATAGGTGTGTACGAGATTCGGGCATACGAGTAGGGCTGTCGCAAGTCTGCGCGCGGCGCAAAGGACGAGACTGTAGAAGCCAAAGTAAAAAGGAGGCATGAATGGGATGGCCAAGAAGCCGCATGTGTTTTTTATAATGACCGATGAGTTGCGGGCGGACACGCTGGGATATATGGGCCATAGCACAGTGCAGACGCCCCATCTGGATGCGTTTGCGAAGGACTGTGCTGTATTTACGAATGCGTATACGAACTGCCCAATGTGCGCCCCGGCGCGCGTAAGCCTGGCTACCGGACGCTACGGCCTCAGCCACGGCGTGCTGGATAACGCCTTCGCCCCGGTGGAGGATGAAATGTCACTCTACAGCACGATGAGCCATCAAGGGTATCATACGATCAACTACGGAAAAATCCACTATAATACGCCGGGCTCCTTCGGCTTTGAGGAGCACTATCCCCGCGGGCAGTTTGCCGGCGGAGAGGTCGGCGTGTTCGGCGTCACGGACCGCGAGCTGTTGAAGAAGAGTGTATATAAGAAAAATGAAGGCGAGGTTTCGCTCGTCATTCACGGAGTGAACCCGCAGAAGCCCGAGGAAACGGCTGATTCGCTGCTGACACAGGCTTATATCAAGCGGCTGAATGACCTGAAGGACAGTGAGCGGCCCTTGTTCCACCGGCTGTCGATCATTGACCCGCATACGCCGTATTTTCCAGTGGAGCCCTATGCGTCGATGTATGACTACCGGGAAATGCCCCTGCCGGATACCTGGAGGGAGGACCTCTCCACCAAGCCGTTGCTGCATCGCTATTACTACCGGGCGCGCGGGTTTAACCGCTTGACGGA
Source organism: Cohnella sp. LGH (assembly GCF_017671885.1). Lineage (NCBI taxonomy): Bacteria > Bacillati > Bacillota > Bacilli > Caryophanales > Paenibacillaceae > Cohnella > Cohnella sp. LGH. The sequence goes on along the minus strand of NZ_CP072117.1, from coordinate 5,985,254 downwards.
GGAGGATTACCGCAAGAGCATGGCCAGCTATTACGGTCTGGTCACGCATGTGGATGACCGTGTTGGCCAGGTTCTGGCGAAGCTGAAGGAGCTTGGCCTGTACGATGAGTCCATTATCGTATTTACATCGGATCACGGCTCGATGATGGGAGAGCATGGCTTTATCGAGAAATGGGGGATTATGTACGAAGAGGTGTCCCGGATTCCGCTCCTGATCAAGTTTCCTAAGAACATGCTCCAGGGAACCTATGAGGCCTTCGCAGAAATTGTAGACATCATGCCGACCCTTCTGGATGCCGCCGGCATCGACATCCCGGACTGCGTGCAGGGACAATCACTCCTGCCGATGCTCAACAAAGAGCCGGGAGCTGCCAAGAACGAAGTGTTCGGGCATATCTTCACGGGCGGCCTGCAGCGCGAGCCGGCGCTAATGATCCGCAAGGGGCCATGGAAGCTCACCTGGTATCCAGGACAGGAGGAGCTTCACGATCGGCTTATGAATGACCACTGCTTGAAGTTCACGCATATGTTCCTTGAGGACGTCGTGGAGGGCGAGCTGTATCAGCTGGAGCAGGACCCCGGAGAATCACATAACCTGTTCCATACTCCGGACTATGCCGACATCAAGGAGGAGCTGCTTCAGCGGCTTACAGAGTGGCGGGACGGACTGGGGCCGTTAGCCGACCTTGAAGATATGCAGCAAGCTCGAAATACTGTGAACAACTACCATTTGATGCAGGGGGACAATTTGGCCAGAATGCAGACCTTGATGAGAGCGGGTGGAACCGTCAAGCAACTGGTACGGCAGGGTATTAAGAAGTAATGATAGTACTACTCTCGCGAGAAGGTAAAAATAGTACTACTATTGTTAGGGTATGTGCATGGCAAAAGGCTCTGCCCAGCAGATATGATGGGAATAAGGCCTCGGATGCCGATATCGGGCATCCGAAACTTTGAAACATCATATTTTGTACTCAGGAGGTTATTTAAATGAAGGATCTGAAGAAGGTCTGGGAAAATCTTGACGTGCTTCATATCAATCGGGAAGCCCCGAGAGCTTACTATATACCGTATGCTAATACAGAATCGGCGAGGAAGGGGAAGCGAGGGAAATCCCCTTATTACCAAACACTCAACGGACAATGGAAGTTCCGCTACCACCGCAGCGTGCAAGAGGTGCGGGAGGCTTTTTACGAGGAGGCTTATGATTACTCCGGCTGGGATGACCTGCTTGTGCCTTCCTGCTGGCAGTCAAACGGCTATGACCAGATGCAGTATTGCAATGTGAATTATCCGATTCCGTGCGATCCGCCCTTCGTTCCGGACGAGAATCCGGCGGGCTTGTATATCCGGGAGTTCAACGTTTGCACCGATTGGAAGGACCAGGCCACACACATCGTCTTTGAAGGCGTGAATTCCTGTTTCTATTTGTGGGTTAACGGTACTTTTGTCGGCTATAGCCAGGGCAGCCGCATTCCGGCAGAATTTGATCTGACCTCCTATGTGCGCAGCGGAAGAAACCGCATGGCTGTTATGGTGCTCAAATGGTGCGACGGCACCTATCTGGAGGATCAGGATGCGTGGCGCTACTCCGGCATTTTCAGAGATGTATATCTTCTCGCCCGCAGCAATGAGCGGATCCGCGACGTGTTCTATCAAGCTGATTTATCTACGGATTACAAGTCGGCCTTGTTGCGCTGTGATATCGAGAGCCAGGGCAGCGTAGAGGTGCAGATTCAGCTGCTGGATGCCGAGGGGCGCGTGATCGGCGCAAGCACTGCCCGGGTGAAAGGCAAGGAAACGCTTCGGTTGGACATTGCAAGCCCTATGCTGTGGAGTGCAGAAAATCCGTATTTGTATTCGCTGCTTGTGAGTGGTGCTGGCGAAGTGCTGCATTTCCATGTCGGGCTCCGTAAGGTAGAGGTGCTGGACGGGGTCTTCCGCATCAACGGCCAGGACATCAAGCTGAAGGGTGTTAACCGCCATGATTCCCATCCAGAGTTGGGACAGACGATTCCGCTGAAGCATATGATTCAGGATTTGAAGCTTATGAAGCAGCATAACATCAACACGATCCGTACCTCCCATTACCCGAACGACCCGAGATTCCTGGATTTGTGCGACCAGTATGGCTTCTATGTAATTGATGAAGCCGATCTGGAGGCGCACGGGGTGTTGCATGCTGGGGATTATCACATGCTCACCAAGAATCCGGAGTGGGAAGCGGCGTTTCTGGACCGTGCTGTCCGTATGGTCGAACGGGACAAGAACCATCCGTCTGTCGTGATCTGGTCCATGGGGAATGAATCCGGCTATGGCGTAAATCATATTGCGATGGCACGTTGGACCCGAGAACGCGATACGACCCGGCTTGTGCATTATGAAGGGGCGGCGCTGAAATATAACGGCCATCCCGATACCAGCTGCCTTGATATGAATAGCAGAATGTACGCCACCGTGCAGGAGATGGTCGCCTACGGCAGCGATGAGAGCCAGACCAAGCCTCTCCTGCTATGCGAGTATAGCCATGCCATGGGCAACAGTTGCGGAGACCTGAAGGATTACTGGCACGTTATCTATGCGTATCCGAAGCTGATGGGCGGCTGCGTTTGGGAATGGTGCGACCACGGCATCAAAACTCAATCCCTAGACGGGCAGATGTTCTTTGGCTATGGCGGTGATTTCGGAGATGTGCAGAACGACGGTAATTTCTGCATTGACGGGCTGGTCAGCCCGGACCGGATTCCCCATACCAACCTGCTGGAGCTGAAGAAAGTTATGGCGCCGGTGCTGTTGGAGGCTGAAGCTGCCGCCGAAGGCAAGGTTCGCGTGACGAACCGCTATGATTTCATCGACCTCTCGGATGTCGTGATAAGCTGGCGGGTCGAGCGTGATGGTGAAACTGTGGAGCAGGGCGAGTTGCCGTCGTTGCAGACGCCTCCTCACGGAACGGAGCTCGTTACCATTCCTTATTCGCTTCCGAATGCGGCGGGACGTTGGTTCCTCAGCCTGTTCGTGACGCAGCGTACAGACAAGCTTTGGGCAGCTTCAGGTCATGAGCTGACCAATGAGCAGTTCGAGCTGCCGGTGCCTGCTTCAGTGCCTGCACCGGCTGCGGAGCTGCGGGTATGGCCGGACATCGCCGTGGAGCAGAAGGACGATGAGGTGATCGTGGAAGGCTTTGATTTCCTTCATGTATTCGATCTCCACGCCGGAGCGTTTACCAAGGTGACCAAGCATGGCGTGCCGCTCATTCAAGGCAAGCCGCAGTTCAGTATTTGGCGTGCGCCGGCGGATAATGACCGCAAGATCAAGGTGCTTTGGAGCAAGGAAGGCTATGAGCGCGCCATGACCAAGGTCTACCGCGCAGAGGTCACCCATGTGTCGGCGAAGCGGGTTCAGATTGAAGTGGACTTCGCACTGACCTGCAACATCAAGCAGCCGCTACTCAAGGGCAAGGCCGTGTGGGAGGTTGACGGTGCCGGAGTCATTACAATGAAGACTTCGGTTCAGGTGCGGGAGGATCTGCCATACCTGCCTCGCTTCGGACTGCAACTCGTCATGCCGGCAGGAAATGAGCAGGTGGAATATTTCGGCTACGGACCTCATGAAAGCTATATTGACAAGCGCCAAAGCGTCAGAAAGGGCAAATATGAGCTGACCGTCGACGATATGCACCATTCGTATGTAGTGCCGCAGGAGAACGGCTCGCGTTACGGTACGGAGTGGGCCTCCGTCAGCAATGCACTCGGCATGGGTCTCCTGTTCACCAGCCCGGGCTCGGAGTTCTCGTTCCAGGCGCTCCATTACACGCCGGAGGATATGACCCAGGCGAAGCATACGCATTCCCTGCGTAGGCGCAAGGAGACGATCGTGCATCTGGATTACAAGATGAACGGGATCGGCTCCAGCTCCTGCGGAACCGATCTACTGGAGCAGTACCAGTTGAGCGATAAGGAGATGGCCTTTGAGCTGCGAATCGCACCGATCCTGACAGAAGACGAATAGCAGCCCTTCAACTTAGCCGTCCTGACGGAGGATATGGGACTGGCAACGGCATCGTTCCCTCTATGGTTGATTACGGTACATAGGGTCTTCCTCAGATCATGTCGAGATGTCAGTCCAACTTGTCGACCCAGATAAGTTGGACACTGATGTAGCAGAAGCATTCTTTCGAGGATCTTGACACTGTTCTATGGGCCCGGGAGGGGATTGAAGCGTTGGCTGTCAGAGGGATCGTAAACGGAGTCGGCAATCATGATTGGTTTCGAAGACGGACGTTTCGGGCCACACAAGTCTGCTACAAGAGCTGAAGCAGCTATGCTTATCTATCGATTGTTTCAGCTAAATACGACAAATAACTAACGACACACAAAGGCCGATGAAGCACAGCAAAGTGCTTCATCGGTCATTCTGTGTTCTAGGCTATTATGAATCTCGAAAGCCAGGTTTACCGGAAATAAATGCGACAAGTCGCAAGCGCAGTTGCTCGCAGATTGCTTGTATTATTGCGACTTAAAAGTTAATAATCCATGATTTGTTCCGCCGTCAATGGTTTGTTTGTTTTCGTTCTGCCATCTTCTCTGTAAAGTACGCCTCCATTCGTAGCTAAGGAATGAGTGAATCCAATAGACTGAATGTTGGCAGTAGTGAAATCCATCGTATAATTTCCGCGTTCAATACTGAACTCGGTATCCGACCGGTATTCCTGCGAAATCATAAGCACGGGTACGACTGGAGTCGTTAGACGTTTGGAGCCTTCAATGTTTGGAGCGTAATCCGAATAATTTCCTGCTCCGTCTCGCTTACTATATTCGATATACAGAAGATCACTAATAGCGAACCAGGCTAGCTTATCTGTTCCTTGTTGTGTTAGTGAAATTTCCCCCTTGAGCTTTACATTTTCAAAACGCCCGCGCTGCCTGTGAACATTATAGGTGTCACCTCCATAAGAAACCGTGACATTGTCATCTGCTTTAAACTTAGCTACATCTGCATGTATGGCGAATGCGCTGTTGACTGCTGAAATATTCGCTAAGGTAATATTGTGGTTAAGTTTAGCATGGGGCTTCAAATAGACCGTTGCAAAACCGTTTGTGTTGCTGATATTTACCAGTGCGATATTGTGTAAGGCTCCCAGATCTGGTCCGGACATGCTTATATAATCCGTATTCTTTCCGCTGCCCGGTTCTAAACGGACAGTTACTCCATTATCTCCGTCAATATTACGCATAAGGACGTTGTTTCCACCAAACATTTGTACTGTGGCATATCCGCCGTGAATCTTGGTAGCCCCTACATTTTGAATCACGCCGTAGGTAGGAACGAGTCCGAAAATGGGATTATAGGTTTGTTGGCCATCTACCAATATAGTCCCAGGGCTACCGTCTTGATAGGGTGCTAATACGATAAAGGGCTGTCCCTCGTAATTTCCTGAAATATTAATTCCGGAAACAGCAAAGTTCTTCACATTTGATAATCGAACAGGGCGCTTATCGCCGCCAACATTGCCATTTGTATTAATTTTAAAGCGGCCTGGGCCAATCGATGCTATTTCTACATTCTCGATTCTTGGTGATGTCACAGTTGCCGGGCGAATATCAAACAAGATGTTGCTGTTCATGTTGAAGATGGCATTGCGATCAACCTCCACGCGAGTATTGGATTGGTTGATTTTCATGACGCCTAAATTGTATGTGCCGGCCGCGAATTGAATGATGCCACCGGCGTCAAGCTTTGTTTGAATTGAACTTAACGTATCGCTTGGTGTTACGAGTACCTTTGTTGTTGATGTTATTTTATTTTCAAAGTAAGTCTTACCCGCGTACACGGCCTTGCCAAGTCCTTGATAAGTTACGGGATCGGCTGCTTTAGCAGACTGTGGAACTTGAAGAGCCATAATTGCTAATGCAGCAATTATGGTCAAGCATACTTGTTTGAACAACATTTTGTTTAGCATCTTCAATTACCTCCTGAATAAAAAATTTAAATGCCGAATGAATTGAATTCGTATTTTGACATGTAAGGGGGGCGACTCAACTCTCCTTTCTCGATAAATGAAAGCGATTACAGTCTAACGTCTTCACGAGCTACGCTGTAATAAATTGTAATGCTTGTTTTAAATATAGTCAACATATTTATATATAGACAAAATAAGAGGAGTACATGCTTAAGTTGAATATGTCTATATATAATTTTGTTATTGATATATAAAATTTTAACTTGACACATGAAAGTGCTTTCAATATTATCTAAATATAAATAGTGATTTTAAGTATAGTATGTTGAGCTTGATCAAAAACAAAGCTATCATGGCATGACTACGGGGAGTGGATGAATCTGAGGTGGAAGAGAAGCATCAGAAAAAATTTGGTAGGCTATTCGTTTATAATACCTGCCGTCATTGGGTTCCTAATGTTTATGGCTTATCCCTTGTTCAATTCCTTGTACCTAAGTTTTATGGATTGGAACATGTTCAAAGGAGCCGCAGGATCGACGTTCATCGGACTAGATAACTATAAAGAGGTATTTCAAAATGAATACTTCCGATCTGGCCTGCTGCATAATCTGCTGCTAATGATAATGGGGGTCCCGCTTTTAATTGTGTTAGCTCTTGTTATCGCCAACCTGTTAAACGCCAAAATTTTCGGACGCGGACTGTTGAGGGCTATGTATTTTGTGCCATATATAACGACAATTACGGCTTCGGCATTGGTATTCTCGGCACTATTCCATCCGGAGTTTGGTCCTATCAATTCTTTCTTGCGCTCGTTAGGCATTGAATCCACACCGGGCTGGGCAACAAGCGTGAAGTGGGCGTTGCCTACAATCGCATTATTCTGGGTGTGGAAGAACGTTGGATATTGCACCGTTATTTATCTAGCGAGCTTGCAAGGAATATCCAAAAGTTATTATGAAGCAGCTTCGATAGACGGGGCCAACAAACTGCAACAGTTCTTTCATATAACTGTACCAATCAGCTCGCCTACGACATTCTTTCTCATCATTACGTCGGTTATTTCTTCCTTTCAAGTATTCGCTGAAGTACAGGTAATGACGCAAGGCGGGCCAGGCACGGCTTCTATGACAATCGTCTACCATATCTATGATACGGCGTTCAAGCAATATCATATGGGTTACGCTTCAGCCGTATCGTGGGTATTCTTCGTGCTGGTAGTGATCATCACGTTAATTCAATGGATCGGTCAGAAGAAATGGGTCAAATATGTATAAGGGGGCAGCGAAGTCATGATTAAGAGTACACTTGGCGGCAGAACGCTGCTTACCGCATTGTTAGCCGTTGTTGGTATTGTTATGGTGTTTCCGATTGCTTGGATGTTATCGGCGTCATTTAAATATGAGAGTGACGTATTCAAGATGCCGATTGAATGGATTCCCAAAAAGTTTAATCCTAGTAATTATGCAATGGCTGTTACCGACTTCCCGTTTGCGACCTGGTATGCCAATACGGCGTTAGTGACGATATATATCGTTGTGTTGGTTCTGACAGTAAGCACGATTGCTGGCTATGCCTTTGCGAAACTCAATTTTAAAGGTAGAGATGCGATATTTCTCATCTTCATCGCAACGATGATGATTCCGGTAGAAGTGCGTATCATTCCCCAGTTTATGATTTTCAAGTCCATGGGATTAATCGACAATGTGCTTAGCGTTGCTCTTCCTTGGATGTTCAATGCCTTCTCGATTTTTCTGATGAGGCAATTCTTTACTTCAATTCCGAATGATCTCATAGAGGCGGCGAGAATTGACGGGTGCAATGAATATACGACTTTCTTCCGAATCGTACTTCCGCTAGCCAAATCGCAAATTTCAGCCTTGTTTATCCTTGCATTCACTTGGGGCTGGAATGAGTACTTCAGCGCTTTAATTTATATCAACGATACGAATAAGCAAGTATTAAGCGTAGGAATTGCCAGTTTCAAGGGTGAATATTCGGGCAACTTTGCCGTCCAAATGGCTGGAGCAACATTAGCATTAATTCCGATTATCGTGGTTTATCTGTTTGCTCAGAAACGATTTATTGAAGGGGTTGCCATGTCCGGGGTCAAAGGGTAATTGCAACAGATCGAAATTAAGCAGTTTTTGTACTGCTTGATCAATAAATATTAAAGGGGAAATTTAGATGAAAAGAACAGTTAGTTTACTTCTTGTAGCGGTTCTGGCATTCGTAGTGCTTAGTGCATGCAGCAACTCTACGGAAAACAGCAACTCAACGGCAACTAACCAAAGTGTTAGTACGCCGGAGAGTGTTGCTAAAAAAGATCCAATTAAAATGATTATTCATCTTAACGGTATTGATGAGGACATTAAGATGAAAAAAGCTATGGAAGAAATTCAAACCCTGGATAAGTACAGTCATGTTGCCTTCGAATTTCACGGAAGAGAAGCAGACTTTTTGACTTCGGTTCCGATCTCAATCGCTGGCGGTAAGCAAGTGGATATCATTATTGTTGCTAATCCGATTATTCAACAACAGTGGGCCGACGCAGGTACGATTGTTCCTCTTGACGATCTTATCAAAGAGACAGGAGTTGATTTCAATCAAGAGTTTGGTCCTTATGTAGAGAATGCAAGCAACAACGGCCAAATCTTCATGGTTCCGCACAATATCACAAGGTGGGCGCTTTATTATAATAAATCCATCTTCGATAAAACCAGTGTACCTTATCCCGATGACAAAATTCCGATGACCTGGGATCAGTATCGCGATGTAGCCAAGAAGCTGACAAGTGGTTCTGGTGCTGACAAGACTTATGGTGCATTCTATCTGCCATGGGGCACGTTCTGGTATGGAGATGCCATTATGGAATTAGGCGGAGGAGAGAACTTCTACAACGACCAAGGGTTGTCCAATATCGAAAATCCGGCATTCGCCCGTTCGATGGAACGCTTGTTCAATATGATGCATATCGATGAAAGCACGCCAACGCATGCGAATACAATCACTTCAAAAACAGGCGCAACGTCCTTTATGAACGGCCAATATGGCATGGATATTCAAGGCGGTTGGGTATTGCCTTGGGCTGCGGACAAAGAAAAGTTCCCTAGAGATTGGAAGATTGGCGTTGCCCCAATGCCGGTAGATAGCGGTGATAAGATGAAAACTTGGGGAATTGTAAATGGTCTTGCTATATCGCCGACTTCGGCAGACCCCAAGCTTGCATTAGAAATCGGTCTTGATCTGAGCAGACTGTCTGCCAAGTATGCCGATTCCTCTGAATCGGCGAATCGCACCGTGGAGCAGAATGAATTGTTTAAAGTGTTTGGCGAGTCTTTAGCGGGTGACGATATTAAAGTTGAGCAGCTTGAATATATTTTTACCAGCCCGGATGCGATATTTGTTGGAGAGAAAATCATGGGCGCTAACAACGTCAATTATGAGAAGATCATTACAGAAGAAGTTGAAAAGTATTTGGTTAAACAGAATGATCTAAAAACAACGATCGCCAACATTAAAGAACGCGGAGATAAAATCATTCAGGCGAAGTAACATGTGGCTACATCCTCGGGGCTGCATGGCATGGAATCGCAAGGTGCAATGACCAATTTACCGTAAATCTCAAGCGTATACTGAAACCAATAATCTGAGAATACCAGAAAAAGAAGCCCACAGAAGCTAGAGAAAAAAGCATCCCGCCCCCGAAAAATGGGGCGGGATGCTTTTTTTACTTTTGCCTAACTTGCCAGCGAAGAGTAACGAAAATTCTTCAGTGGCCTCTTTGTGCTTCCGGGCTTTTCTTCTGGTTGTTGAAAGAGGAGTTGATGGACATAGTTTACACTGTAACTCCGGCCTCATCAGGAGAAATCACAGAATTGTAGCTTGTCACTTTCATCCGCTAAGGACTCCTGTAGCCCAACTGCTCGGAAATCGCTTTGGATTGCTGCAAAGCGAGCCCAATATATCGGTCCATCGTCTTCTTGGACATTCGGAAGATGGGACCGGATACACCAATGGCTCCTTCTAGCTGCCCAGCCGCATTCATAATCGGCACGCCGATGCACCGAAGGCCCTCACAGGATTCCTCCATGTCGAGGGCATAGCCTTGCGCGCGAATCTGCTCCGCTTCTTCTCTGAGCTTCGCCGGATCGGCAATAGAGCCCGGAGTTGCGGGTTCGAGCTCGTGATGGGCCAAATACAGCTCCAGCAGGTCCGGGCTGTAGGCCAGCATCGCCTTGCCCATGGCGGAGGTATGGGAGGGATACTCCAAGCCGACAGTCGAGAGAAACTTAATCGGTTCCAGACTCTCCAGTTGATCGACAACCAGTGTTCTACCCAGCGAGCTAGGCTTCGTCAGCAAGGTCGTTTCCCTCGTGCCATCTCTAAGAGCCCGCATGGAAGGCTCCGCTACTTCCTTCAGCGTAATCCGGTTGGCGATAGAGCTGCCAAGGTAATACAGCTTGCCGGTCAACTGGTAGGTGCTTTCACTCTCTTTTTTCTGAATATACTTTTTTTCCTCAAGCTCCTTCAAGATTCGGAAGACTGAGTTAGTCGTTATGGATAATGAATTGCTGATCTCCGTAACCGAAAAGGGCTTGTTTTCTCTAGCCATTAGCTCCAGAATATCCAGCACCTTCTCGGCAGCGGGAGCTTTATATTTTTTATTCGTCATGAGCGCGGATAGCCTCCATTTTAAACCGATTCATAACTCTATAGTATGCCACTTCATTCGAACGTTCAAGGGGAAGTGTGGGATGAACCTGCCAGCCCTTGTTGTTTGTCGGAATACTGCAACGATTAAGCTTGATTGTTCAAATACAGAATTCATACATTTAAGTATGATAAGGAGAATTAAACCAAACTTTCACGGAATAGGAGCTGTTAGAATGTCGGATATATCTCATGCAGTGTTGGAGCCATCCAAACCAGTCAAAGAACGGTATGCGGCATGCGCAAGATCAACTTGCCGCGCAGCATGTCCATTCGCTCAGCGCTGCGGTAAAAAAAGTGCCGCTGAGTTAATAAAAGGGGCAGCGAGGGTGGAATTGAATCAGATAAGCGATCACAATCGATGAGCCCTTCGGTATTTCGAGGGGCTCATCCCTATATGAAGGGAAAATACTCGACTGAAGTAGAAGCCATTCTCATACCCGCACTCCTGCGAGATCAGATCCACGGTAAGAGTGCTTTCCATCAAGAGTCGTTTCCCGTGGTCGAGGCGAAGCTGCCGAACGTACTCGGAGGGGGAGCAGCCAAACGCAACTTTGAAGCGTCGTGTAAACTGGACGGGACTTAACCTTAATTCATCTGCGATCGCTTTCAATGATAGGCATTGAAAGGCCTGCTCTCGGAGCTTGCGGCGTGCGCTGAGCATAAGCGAATCTTTGGCGTTTCGATCTGCTGTTTCTGGAAGAAGCTGCTGCAGGACATAACCATCCCAAATTTCTTGAACGAAGCGGTTCCGCCATAACATGGCCTGCTCGGGTGGGAGAGCGTATAACTGTTGCAGGTAGCGATAAGCAGAGGCAAGACGTTCTTGGTCGGTGAAAGTAAGTTTGCCCAACGGAAGGTTAGATGGCGGCGTTGACCAATTAAAGCCTAAATAAAAAAAGCTGAGCGGGTGTATAACTTCGCGACCAAATGATGTCCCCGGCGGACAAATGACCCAATCGCCGCTAATGGCTTCCCCATCATCGCTGTCGCCTAATTTGTAGCGAAAGCGTCCTTCTTGAACAGCGAAAACTACCCAATAGGAGTAAGTGTCTTCTTCAAACCGAAAAACTTGTTTTTTCTCCCAATAATGATAATGAAGCAGTTGAATTTCCCCGGTAAGTATTTCGATCATGGCCGGCCCTCTCCAATGAAATAAAGTATATCCTTTATGATAGTTTATTGCATGTCATATGAAAATAGGGTGATATAAGATGAAATTAAAGTATATAAGAGGAGTGTTAATCATGAGACAAGAAAGCTTGGCTATGCGCAGAGCAAGAGAACGCGAGTATGGGAAGGACAGCACTTGGTATTGCCAGTTCAAATATGCTCCTGTAACGGGGTTGGGATATGAGGAAGGCATTCACCGGCGGGATCCCAGCAGTGTAATCAAGATCGGAGAGGTTTATTATGTCTGGTATACCAAATCCTCGGGTCCAAGCGTCGGCTATGATACTGGCGATTTGGATGCCAAGGTATGGCCATGGGATTGGTCCGAGATTTGGTATGCAATATCCAACGACGGGGTGAACTGGCATGAACAGGGCCTCGCAGTAGGTCGAGGAGAGCCCGGCGCTTATGATGATCGAAGCGTATTTACACCTGAGGTGCTGGCCCATAACGGCAAGTATTACCTTGTCTATCAGGTCGTGAAGCATCCCTATTTGAGACGCTCCAAGGAATATATCGGACTGGCTCAATCGAGCTCTCCTGACGGTCCATGGTTGAAGGCTGATGAGCCGATCCTGTCACCTGCGAGCAATGGAGAGTGGTTCGGAGATGTGGACAACCGCCACCTAGTCAAGCACAGGGGCGACTTCGACAGCCATAAGACCAATGATCCATGTCTTTTCTTTTATAACAATCAATTCTGGCTTTATTATAAAGGTTATCCTATGGGTGAGCAGCTAACCTGCGCGGGCAGGGAAACCAAATGGGGAGTCGCTGTAGCGGACCGACCGGAGGGGCCTTATACCAAATCGGTCTACAATCCGATAACGAACAGCGGCCATGAGACATTGCTCTGGCCATACAGGGGAGGCATGGCGGCTTTGTTGACGACAGATGGACCGGAACGCAACACGATCCAATTCGCTCAGGACGGGCTGCAGTTCGAAATTCAAGCCTTTATCGAGCACCCTCCGGAAGCGGGAGGCCCGTTCCGTACGGAGCATCCTGATATTCATCCGCTGGAAGGCCTGCGCTGGGGACTCAGTCATGAGATTAACAGCCAATGGCATTATATTCAGAAGTTCGAGGTGGATGAAACGACGAAGCATTTGTGCAGTAATAAGTTCAATCACTAGGGGGAAAACCGGAAAGGAGAAGATGCGAGGATGTCAAAAATGAACTTTATTATAATAGCGATAGCTGCATTGTCTGCTCCTCCATTGGCATCTTCCATCTACAGCAGCCTGCAAAACTTGCGATATTCGCCTGGCGGCATGCCCTCCCACTTGTGGAAGATCCGAACGAAATAATGTACATCCGTGTAGCCGATCGTATGTCCGATCCATTCGATCGTGTCGTTGGTATCGCGGAGCAGTCGTTTCGCTTGGGTGTGACGGATCTGCTGGACGAATTTGTTGGGACTGATGCCCATGATTTTTTTGAACAGACGTCCCATATAATCCACATTAATATTCAGCATGTCTGCCATTCTCTCATTGGACCACAGTTCCCCTGCGTTCTGCTCAATAGCAGTGGCTAATTCAGCAATCGCCAGCTGCATGCCCGCGCTTGCGCCCCCCCGCTGACGCTGATGAATGGCTCTCGACAGATGAGCGAATAGCTGCAGCAGCAGGCCCTGACAGCACATCATATAGCCTGCCGGCCGATGGGTGAATTCATGTATAACGGCTTCCAGCAGGCTGTAAACCTCAGAGGTCGCATGCAGGCTGCCAGCGTTTATCCATTCCAGAAATTCCGGCGTCTGAGGCATGCTGCCATAATGATGATCGTCCTCGTTATGATCGAGAGAGACAATGATGTCTTCGTCCTTCGCGATATAGAGCTCATTGTAGAAGTCAAAGTGAACGCCCAGAAACAACGCGTCTGGCTGCGACAGCACCTCTACACGATGCCTGAGCTTCGCGGGCAGCAGAAAGAACTGGCCAGGCTGAACGCGGAAGGGCGCCTCCGATTCAATCTGAACCTCGACCTCGCCATGCTCCAGCAGCAGAATTTCGAAATCTCGAATACGCCGCTCAATAAGCCGCTCCTTGGCCTGCCGATGCTGCTGCGCCCAATGGACAACCGGATTTAATCGTCTGATTTCAGCTGTTGCTTGCACTCTGAACTCCCCCTGTTTCATAAGTCGGTAAAGTGCAACTATTGACCTCAATCGTTCAAATACAAACAAGTATACCCATGATAACATATGGGATATCAAGAGTCGAACAACAATATGAGGAGTGAATGGGAATGTCGGATTTGAATAATCTGCCAGAACTATCAAGTGATTATGGACTCACGATGGAGCAAATTCAACAGTTCCAGGAAAAGGGACATATTAAGCTGAGTCAAGTCGCATCCAACGAAGAGGTGGGTGTATACCGTTCCATCATCGGTGAGAAGGTGAAGGAGCTGAATTATCATAACAAGCCGATCGAGGAGCGGGACACTTACGGCAAAGCCTTCATTCAGGTTTCGAACATTTGGGAGAAATCCGCGGAAATCCAACGCTTCGTATTTGCACGCCGATTCGCCAAGATTGCTGCTGAGCTGCTGGGTGTAGACGGCGTTCGCATCTACCACGATCAAGCGCTGTTCAAGGAGCCGGGCGGTGGAATTACTCCATGGCACCAAGACCAAATCTACTGGCCTGTAGATACGGATAACTTCATCACTATGTGGATGCCGCTTGTTCCTGTATCAGAGGAAGTAGGCTCGATGAACTTTGCGAACGCCTCCCACAAGTTTGGCTACATCAGCAAGCTAGCAATCTCCGATGAATCTCAGAAAACGCTGGGTCAATATATTGAAGCCAAAGGTCTTGAGGTTGAAAATTACGGTGCACTGGAAGCGGGCGACGCAACCTGGCATTATGGCTGGACGCTGCATAGCGCTCCAGGCAATCCGACAAACACGATGCGCGAGGTCATGACAGTCATCTATTACGCGGATGACGCGAAGGTCATAGAGCCGGACACGAACGCTCGCAAGACTGATCTGCAGAAATGGCTGCCGAGCCTTGTACCTGGCGATCTTGCGGCAAGCAAGCTGAACCCGATTATTTATAAGAAGAGCGAATAAGCTTCTAAGATAGCGAGCCCCTACCTGTATGCAGGCGGGGGTTCTTCCTTGCTATCGGCTTGGTATGGAGAAATCGCTTGTTTGGACAACTAGCTTGTTGACCAAAATACAAGTGAGGGTTATAATTCAAGTATCAATAAAAATGAAATGAATTCCGAATTTCAAAGAAATTTATTAATTAAATGGTTTGTTGTCTTATATCATCCAGGAGGGAGAATGTTTAAACATGAAAAAAGAAAGCGCTGCAACGATTCGAGGCAAACAATATACGAAAAATGCCGACTGGTTCTGTGAGTTTACGTATGAGCCGGTTGATGGTCTGGGCTATGAAGAGGGCGTTCATCGCCGTGATCCCAGCAGTGTGATCAAGGTGGGAAAGCTTTATTATGTATGGTATACGAAGTCCGTTGGCGAAGCTGTAGGCTTTAATACAGGCGACCCGGAAGCTAAGGTGTTCCCGTGGGATCAATCTGAGGTGTGGTATGCAACCTCTCCGGATTCCAAGACTTGGACGGAGCAAGGGCTTGCAGTGGGCCGGGGTCCCAAGGGCTCTTATGATGACCGAAGTGTGTTCACGCCTGAGATACTGCATCATGACGGCAAGTTTTATCTGGTGTATCAAGTTATTGAAGGCCAATACCTGCTCAGGAAATACGAAAATATTGCCATGGCGATCGCTGAGTCGCCAGAGGGACCTTGGCGCAAGCTGGATGTGCCGATTCTTCGTCCTGCGATGAACGGCGAATGGTTCGGCGATGGCGATAATCGTTTGACCGTGAAGCATAAGGGCGACTTCGACAGCCTGAAGGTGCATGATCCTGTTCTCTTCCATTATAATAACCAGTTCTGGCTCTATTATAAGGGCGAGCAGAAGGGCGAAGAGATGACCTTCGGCGGAAGGACGACAAAGTGGGGCGTTGCGATCTCCGATCATCCGGAGGGTCCGTACGTGAAATCGGAATACAATCCGGTGACCAATAGCGGTCATGAGACGCTGCTTTGGCACTATCGTGGGGGCATGGCGGGGCTTCTCTCGACAGACGGTCCGGAGAAAAATACGATCCAATATGCACATGATGGCATTAACTTTGAGATTGAGGCCGTCATTAAAAATCCGCCAGAGGCGGCGGGGCCATTCCGGACCGAGGATACAGAACGCAGTCCGCTTGAGGGCATTCGCTGGGGCTTGTGCCATAACGTCCATTCCAAGTGGAACCATATTCTAAAATTCAGAACGGTGGAGGATTACAAGCATCACTATGCGAATAAGGTGAACCCTGAGGTGCTCTGGTTAGGCAAGAAAGCGCAGCGAGAAAAGGATTAAGAGGTAAAAGCCGAGCTGTCTGCTGCAGACACTCGGCTTTTTGTCATATCGGCAAGCCATTCCTGACGACGATACGAGAATTTAGGAGAGATAGACAGAGCGCATGGAGGGTGCGAAGCCCAATCGCTTGGAGATCAGGGAAGACTTCTCCTTGACGTGCGCCTCCAGTTCATCCTGCTTGTCGAAGATGCGAGCGGTTGGTCCCGCTACGCTAATGGCCGCGATTACTTTTCCTGTATAGTTGAACACGGGTCCGGCGATAGAGCTTAAGCCTTCGTCGTATTCCTCGCGATTGACGGATATGCCCGTCTGTCTGATCTTGCTCAGCTCTTGAAGAAATTGCTGATGGTCTGTAATTGTAGTTGGAGTGTATTGCTTAAGCCCTTTCTCGCTGATGATTTTGTCGACATCTTCAAGTGAGAAGTAAGCCATAATGGCTTTCCCTAGACCCGTGCAATGAACGGGGTTTCTAGAGCCGAGAATCGCATTCATAATAACGGATGCGCTCCCGTCTACCTTATAGATATAGATAACCTCGCCCTCATTGTATACGGAAAGGAACGCGGTTTGACCCGTCTGTGCAGCCAGATCCTGAAGATGAGGAATCGCGGCTTCTACCAGATCGATGTTATGAAGGCCGGCCATCCCGATCTCAATAGCCTTCAGTCCTACAAAATACTTCTCCGTTGACGGCTCCTGCATAACAAAACCCGCCTTCATGAGTGTCTCCAGTATACGGTGTGTCGTACTCTTGGGAAGTCGAGTCGCTTCCGACAATTCTCCGATTCCTGATCCACCCTTATTTAATGCCAGTTGCTCAAGCAGGAATAGCGCGCGTTCTAAGGTGGAGCTCGTTTTATTCGTTTCCATGCTCAAAGGAAACACCTTCTTTCGCTTCATCTCTATTCCGTTATTTTAAATAATGTTTTGAAATGAGTCAATCTTGAAATAAAAATGATACATTGTTCCGATTTATTGTTGACTTAATATATTTAGTGTAATAACATTTAATTAATTGGAACGTTTGACTTCCGATCATTGACAATAGAGGGTGATCATAATGGCTAATGGAAAACGAATTACTCATATTCAAATCGATTATTTCCTCGTGCCTCTCTCGGAGCAATTGGGAGATGCGCGGCACGGCATTCATTCGCATTTCGAATTAATTACCGTCACGATTGGTCTGGAGAACGGCAGTGAAGGTGTCGGCTATACCTACACGGGCGGCGTAGGTGGAAGAGCGGTCTGTCAGATGATCGAACATGATCTGAAGCCGTTCCTGCTGGGCAAGGACGCCAGCTGCATCGAGAAGCATTGGGAAGAGATGAATTGGAAGATTCATTATGTAGGGCGCGGCGGCATTGCTTCATTTGCCATCTCGGCTGTTGATATCGCCCTCTGGGATCTACGCGGGAAGAGCTGCGACGAGCCGCTGTGGAAGCTGCTCGGCGGCCATGCCTCCTCCACGAAGGCTTATGCGGGAGCTATTGATCTCAATTTCAACAAGGAGAAGCTGTTAGCTAATATTCAAGGGTATATGGATAAAGGGTTCCAGGCCGTGAAGATCAAGCTGGGACAAGAGCGTCTGGCAGAGGACATCGAGCGTGTAGCAGCCGTTAGAGAACTGATTGGACCTGACCGCACCTTCATGGTGGATGCCAATATGAAATGGTCGGTGGAGACCTCCATCAAGGCTGCTAAACTGTTAGCGCCACATGATATCTTCTGGCTGGAGGAGCCGACAATTCCAGACGATTATGACGGCTACCGCCGGATCGGCGCGGAGGGCGGCTTGCCTATCGCGGCAGGCGAGAACTTCCATACCGTCTATGAATTCGTGAACATGATTACTCGCGGCAACATTGATTTCCCGCAGCCTGACGCGTCCAATATTGGCGGCGTAACGGGCTGGCTGAAGATTGCGAATCTTGCTTACGCTTACAATCTGCCTGTGTGCACACATGGCATGCAGGAGCTGCACGTCAGCTTAATGTCGGCGATGCCGAACGCGTCGTATCTGGAGGTGCACAGCTTCCCGATTGATCAATATACGAAGCGGCCGCTTGTTATTCAGGATGGAAGAGCCGTCGCGCCCGATGTGCCGGGCACAGGAGTGGTGTTCCGGTGGGAGTTGCTTCAGCCTTACAAGCAATTATTTTAAACATCTAATAGGGAGTGGATGGCAATGAAAGCTGCATTCTATGAGGGGAACAAAAGCATTGTAGTGGGTACAGGCGCGCGCAGAGAGCCAGGGCCTGCCGAGGTAGAGATCAAGGTCGCTTATGCGGGCATATGCGGAACGGACCTGCATATTTATCACGGCCACATGGACCATCGTGTGAAGCTGCCTCAAGTGATGGGGCACGAGATGTCGGGCGTCATCGAGCGTGTTGGCGGCGAGGTTGCGGACTATAAGCCGGGCGACAAGGTTACGGTGAAGCCGCTGGGGCCATGCGGAGAATGTCCGGCATGTCAGGATGGCTGCAGCCATATCTGCCATCGCTTGCAGTTCATGGGCATCGAGACAGACGGCGCGTTCCAATCCTATTGGACCGTTCCCGCAAGCACGCTGCATAGGCTGCCAGATGAGCTCAGCCTGCAGCATGGCGCGATGATTGAGCCGCTCGCCGTAGCTTGTCATGACGTTCGACTGGGTCAAGTAGCGCAGGGCGAATATGCCGTTGTAATCGGCGGAGGGCCCATCGGTACGTTGATAGCGCTTGTTGCCCGTGCTGCTGGAGCAAGGGTAGTTGTAGCGGAGATTAATCCATATCGTCTCCAGCTGTTGGAGGAGCTTGGCTTCGAAACATGCAACTCCAAGGAGCGGGATTTGGCGGAGTATGTGCAGGAAGCAACTGGCGGCAAAGGCGCCGATGTTGTGTTCGAGGTGACCTCCTCTCTGGCTGGCGCTGAGGTCATGACCAAGCTGCCGAAGGTTAGAGGACGTATTGTCATTGTTGGCATATTCAGCAAGCCTGTCCCGGTAGATCTGCATCGCTTCTTCTGGAGAGAGCTTCAGCTGTTCGGCGCGCGCGTGTATGAGCATAAGGACTTCGAGCAAGCGATTCAGCTTGCGGCAAGCGGCGAGCTTGGGCTTGATCGTCTGATCAGCGAGGTCTATCCTATCGAGCAGATTCAAGCGGGCTTTCAGCAGATGGAATCCGGCAGCGGCGTGATGAAGGTTCTTATTCAGTGCAATTAAGCGGGAGGTAGCGGGATGGCTATATTGGATTTATTTTCACTGCGGGGCAAAAAAGCATTGGTGACGGGCTGCAAGCGGGGCATCGGCAAATCTATGGCGATTGCGCTGGCGCAGGCTGGTGCGGATATTGTTGGCGTAAGCGCAACCCTGGAGCCAGGGAGCGAGGTGGAGCAGGAGGTGCGCCAGGCAGGGCGAAGCTTCGCCGGTTATGCCTGCGACTTCAGCGACCGCAACGCGTTGTACGCGTTTATCACCAAGCTGAAGGAAGAACATGCTGATATCGATATTATGGTGAACAATGCCGGCACCATCATGCGCAAGCCGGCAGCGGAGCATCCCGATGATTATTGGGATCATGTTATCGAAGTGAATCTCAACTCCCAATTCATATTGGCCAGGGAGATCGGACAAGGCATGCTGGAGCGTGGAGTGGGCAAAATTATTTTCACCGCGTCTCTTCTTACGTATCAGGGCGGCATTAACGTGCCTGGCTATGCAGCGAGCAAGGGCGGCATTGGACAGCTGACCAAGGCGCTGGCGAATGAATGGTCCTCGCGCGGCATTCAGGTGAATGCGATTGCTCCCGGCTACATCGAGACGGATAATACGGAGCAACTGAGAGGGGACCCTGTCCGTTATGAGGCAATTCTGGGCCGGATACCTGCAGCTCGCTGGGGAAGACCGGAGGACCTGAATGGAGCTGTTATCTATCTGGCTTCCTCCGCATCCGATTACGTAACCGGGACGATTGTTACGGTGGACGGCGGATGGATGGGCAGATAGCACTCTGACATGAAAGTAGGGATCCCATGACGCGTGAGACTAAGACTGTTGTCATTACGGGAGCTACAAGCGGCATTGGCCGCAACATGGCGCTTTATTTTGGGAATAAAGGCTATCAAGTCATTGGCACGGGCAGGGATCGCAATCGCATGAATGCCCTTCAGGAGGAGCTTGCAGCCTTCCCGACGCCAGGAAGAGTCTTCCAGGTGGATGTTCGCAGGTATGAGGAGATGAAGGATCTTGTCCGTCGACTGGAGTCGGAGCTTGGGGTTGTTCATGTCTGGATCAATAATGCAGGCGTGAATCGAGCGATTGGACCGACATGGGAGGTGGACCCTGAGACGTGGGGAGAAGATGTGGATATTAATCTTAGAGGAACCTTCTATGGCGTCCATGCGATTGTCCCCATGATGCTGAGACAGGGCTTCGGCCGCATCGTCAACTTAATTGGCGGCGGAACCACTCATGCGATGAAGAACAGCAACGCTTATGGAACGGCAAAGACGGCGGTTGCCAGATTTACAGAAAATTTGGCGGAGGAGCTGGAGGAGACGGGAGCTTCTATCAAGGTGTTTGCGTTGAATCCAGGACTGAATGATTCGGAGATGACAAGAGCTCTGCGAGCAACGCCGGAAGGGAAACGGTATTTCCCTGATATGGAGGAATGGATACGTAATGGCGTAGCGAATCCTCAGGAAGCGCCGGCATGCGCCTACAAGCTGGCGGAGGGACTGGCGGACCAATTCCATGGACGCATAGTGACCATATACGATCCTATAACGGAAGCGGGTTCGCTCCAGCCTGATCAATACAAGCTGCGACTGCAGAGCTGAGAAAAGGTGAAATCCATGAAATTACATCTATACAAAGCGCTCTGGGGGATGGAAGGCACCTATAGCGAGCAGTTCAAGCGAGCGGCGGATGCGGGGTATACCGGCATTGAAGCGCCAATGCCTCTGCCAGAGCAGGAGGCGGCCTTCCGCGAAGCGCTTCAGACCTATTCGCTTGCCTATATCGCCCAGATTTTCACTGGCGGTGAGGATCATATTGAATCCTTCAAGGAGCAGGTGGAGAGAGCTGCCGGCTTCGAGCCCCAGCTCATTGTTTCGCACAGCGCCCGGGATCGTATGAGCCATGATGAGCAGGATCGGTTCTTCGAGGCGGCGCTCCGAATAGAGGGGGACAACGGTATAATAGTTGCACACGAGACACATAGGCATCGGGCCATGTTCTCGCCGTGGACAACGGCAAGACTGCTGCATAAGTTCCCGGAGTTGCGAATTACGGCAGATTTCAGCCATTGGACGAATGTATGTGAATCTCTCCTTCATGACATGGAGGAGGAGATTGAGCTTGCCATCGCACACACCCATCATATCCATGGCAGAATCGGCTTCTCCCAGGGCCCGCAGGTTCCGCATCCTGCAGCACCGGAATGGAGCATGGAGCGGGAACGCTTCGAGGGCTGGTGGAAGCGGATGTTCAGCCGTCGCCAGTCGCAGGGGGAAGCTGTAAGCACGATGACGCCTGAATTTGGGCCAGTACCCTATATGCCGACGCTTGCCTTTACGAAGCAGCCTGTTGCAGATCTATGCGATGTGAATGAATGGATCGCCAATCGGGTGAGAACCAGCTATCCAGACTGGATTGCTGCTGATGGCAATTGATGTCTTGCCCGGCTGAATAACACATAGAGCACTCGGGTCCTTCGGAAACGGGTGCTCTTCGTCTCCCTTAAGGGAATAGTCTAACTATTATAGGAGTGATACCTTTGTTGGAAATCGATAAATATTGGGAAGATCCCCGTACACTGCACATAAACCGCGAGAAGCCAAGAGCTTATTATATTCCGCATGCGGATGCCGATGGAGCTGCCTCCCGGAAGAGAGGGCGCTCTCCTTATTATCAGACCTTAAATGGCGCTTGGAAATTCCAATACTACGCCAGTGTGGAGGAGGTTCGCGACAGCTTCTATGAAGCGGCTTATGATGCAGGAAGCTGGTCCTCCCTATTAGTCCCCTCCTGCTGGCAGAATAACGGCTACGACGGCATGCATTATTCCAATCTGAACTACACCATTCCATGCGACCCTCCCTTTGTGCCGGACGACAATCCCGCAGGGCTGTACATTCGGGAGTTCAACCTCTCACCGGATTGGACGGAGAAGGAAAAATATGTGGTGTTCGAGGGTGTGAATGCGTGCTTCTATCTATGGGTGAACGGAAGCTTCGTCGGCTATAGCCAAGGAAGCCGGGTGCCTGCCGAGTTCAACATCAGCAAGCACCTTGTCTCTGGCGTTAACCGGATGGCGGTTATGGTGCTGAAATTTTGTGATGGCACTTACCTCGAGGATCAGGATTTATGGAGATATACGGGCATATTCCGGGATGTCTATATGCTGGCGAGGGATAAGGCGCATATTCGCGACGTGTTCGTGCGTACAACGCTGCTGAACGGCGACCGTGAGGCTCAACTGAATATCGAGCTGGAGATGGCCGGCGGTGCCGTTGTACAAGCTGTTCTGCGAGATCCAAGCGGCCTTGAAATAGCTGCGGCGCAAGGTGAAATAGGGCAACAAGGGGGACAGCTTCATATGCAGGTGCTGGACCCGCAGCTCTGGAGTGCGGAGCAGCCGGTGCTGTATGAGCTGCTTTTGTCCTCGGGTGAAGAGGTGCTGCGCTTCAGCGTTGGCTTCCGCCGAGTGGAGATTCAAGAGGGCGTGTTCCAGATCAATGGCGTTCCCGTGAAGCTGAAGGGCGTCAATCGCCACGATTCCCATCCAAGCCTTGGCCAGACCATTCCTCTGCAGCATATGATTCAGGATCTTCAGGTGATGAAGCGGCACAATATCAATACCATTCGGGCATCTCATTATCCCAATGATCCCAGATTTCTGGAGCTCTGCAATGAATACGGCTTCTATGTAGTGGACGAAGCGGACCTGGAGTGCCATGGGCTGGCTATCGCCGATAACTGGGACAATATGGCCAAAGGGCTTGGGATGCAATCCTATACGGACTTCCATGAGCTGTCCAACAATCCTGATTGGGAGGAGGCCTTCGTCGATCGGGCGGTTCGCATGGTGGAGCGCGATAAAAACAACCCTTGCGTGGTGATCTGGTCGATGGGCAACGAGTCGGGATACGGTCCTAATCATATTGCCATGGCGAAGTGGACGCGGGAGAGGGACAGCGCAAGGCCTGTTCATTATGAAGGAGGGGCCTCCCTGTACCTGGGTCATCCCGATACAAGCGCGTTGGACATGGAAAGCCGCATGTATGCATCTGTTCCGGAGATTGAAGCCTATGCCAAGGATGAGTCGAAGCTGAAGCCGCTGTTCCTGTGCGAATACAGCCACGCCATGGGCAATGGCCCCGGCGATTTGCTGGACTACTGGAAAGTCATCTACGCCGAGCCAAAGCTGATGGGCGGCTGTGTGTGGGAATGGTGCGACCACGGCATTGAGAGGGAAACCGAGCATGGCGAAACGTATTATGCGTACGGCGGCGACTTCGGCGAGAAGCCGCATGACGGCAATTTCTGCATTGATGGCCTGGTAGCTCCCGATCGTACGCCGCATACCGGCCTGCTGGAGCTGAAGCAGGTCATAGCGCCTGTTCGGATGGATGCCGTTGAGCTGGAGAAGGGCCGGCTGCAGATTCGCAATCTGTATGACTTCGTGGACCTCTCCCATTTGGTCTTCTATTGGAAGGTGGAGCGTGAGGGCGTGATCCTCCAGCAAGGCGAGCTTCGGGACTTGCGAACGGCTCCGCATACCGGAGAAGTGGTGGAGCTTCCGCTGCAACCGAAGCTGTTCACTCTGGATGCGGTTAGCTTGACCATATCCTGCTGCCTGGAGGAGGAAAACGTGTGGGCGGAGCGTGGGCATGAAATCATGTTCCAGCAATTTGAGCTGACGGCAAGTGTTGGCAGCGGTGCTTCCAAGCTATTTGAAAACAAGGCCTCTCATACCTCCATCCAAGTGCTGGAGGTGGAGCGTAAGCTCCTTATTACTGGCTTTGACTTCAGCCATTCCTTCGATCTGCGGAAGGGTATGCCGGATCAGCTGACAAGGCACGGGGTGGCGCTGCTGGAGCAGCCTCTATCCTTCAATATGTGGCGAGCGCCTCTAGATAACGACAGACCGCTGGTCGCGAGATGGCAATATGAAGGGCTGGAGCATGCCGGCATGAAGGTGTATCGCTGTGATTGGGAGCAGCGTGCCGAGGGCGAGGTTGTCGTGACCGTTGAGTTTTCCTTGGGTCTCTACACGCGTAAGCCTATTGTGCGAGGGTCAGCCCAGTGGCTGTTCGATGCCCAAGGCGCGGTAACGGTGAAGGCAAGCGCAGAGGTGAAGAAGGAGATAGACTTCCTGCCTCGCTTCGGCTTGCAGCTAAGATTGCCGGCAGCCATGAATACGGTGGAGTATGTCGGTTATGGACCGCATGAGAGCTATGTGGACAAGCGTCAGAGCGTACGCAAGGGCAGATATGTACAGCGCGTTGAGGAAATGGGCGAGTCTTATATTATGCCGCAAGAGAACGGCTCCAGATGGGGCACGGATTGGGCTGTCGTATCCAATGAGCTGGGCATGGGGCTGCTGCTGGACGGTACAGAACCCTTCTCGTTGAACGCTTCCCGTTATTTGCCTCAGGATCTGACGGCAGCCAAGCATACGTATGAGCTTCAGCAGAGGAAGGAAACGATCGTTCAGCTCGATTACAAGATGAGCGGGGTAGGCTCGCACTCATGTGGTCCCAAGCTGATGGATAAGTACCAGCTGAAGGAGAAGCAATTTGATTTCCAATTCACCTTAAGACCTGTGTTTAAGGAAGATGAGTAAAAACGTATTGACGCCTAGCCTATCCAACTGTATAATCAACTAAAAACGGAACAATGTTCCGAAAATAATTAAAAAAAACAAAATTTTCGGATTGTTGTTCTGTATTAAAATGTGGACCTATAATGGGAGGTTATGGCATGTCACGTGTAGTGAAAGATTTAAGCGGCAAGCTCTGGCAGATGGAGAAGATGAGAGTAGGCGAAGGGGAACGAGAAGGGTTCCATATCCTTCCGGCAGAGCGGCAGGGTGTTATATTCAGCTGGAATTATGCTTCTGTGCCAGGGGATGTATACACGGATTTGCAGCGCGCTGGTGAATTGGAGGATCCTTACTTCGGTCGCAACATGCACAAGGCCAAGTGGGTGCAGGAATATGAGTGGTGGTACATTCGCAGGTTCAACGTCTCGCAGGATATGAAGGGCAAGAAGGTGCATCTGGAATTTGAAGGCGTTGACTACAGCTGCACCGTATGGCTGAACGGCCAATTGCTGGGCAGTCATGAGGGCATGTTCTCTCCTTTCTCCTTCGAGGTCAGCCAGTACCTCAACTTTGATGAATGGGCTGGCGGCTCCAATCAGCTGGCGGTCAAGCTGGACCCGCCGCCGAAGAATTTCCGCAATGTCGGCGGCAAGAAGGTGAACTTCTCTGGCGATTATTTCACCGGCCTGGTGCCATTCGGCATCTGGCGTCCCGTACGCCTCGTGGCTACTGAGGATGTGCGCATTGTGAATTATCGCACCGAGTCCGAGCTTAAGGATGGGGGCGCTGCCGTTCATGTGGAGGTTGAGCTCGACAATATGGCTGCAGAGTCGGCAACCGTCCAGCTCCAGATCGCGTTGAAGGGCCATAATTTCGAATCTGAGACGATCACTCGTACGGTGGAGGCAGAGGTTCAAGCCGGCAGCCATACTGTGAAGGCAAGTGTAGACGTTGCGGACGCTAAGCTGTGGTGGCCTTGGGATATGGGCACTCCGAATTTGTACGATATGGCAATTACAGTCCGGAAGAACGGTTCGGAGCAGGATCGTGTTGAGGACAGAATCGGTATCCGTACGATTCAGATGGAGAAGAATCCAGGCTTCACCGAAGCGGAGTCGGAATATCCGTGGACCTTCGTTATTAACGGCAAGCGCCAATTCCTGCGCTCGGCATGCTGGGGCGGCCAGCCGTCCTTCCTGTATGGACGGAACAGCACGAAGAAATATGAGCATCTGCTTCGTCTGGTGAAGGAGAGCAATATCAACAATCTGCGTATCTTCGGCTGGCATCCGCCGGAAATTCCGACCTTCTATAAGCTGTGCGATGAGCTCGGCATTACAGTGTGGACGAACTTCACGTTCTCTACACAAGCCTTCTCCAATGAGCCCGCATTTGTAGACTCGGTAGCGAAGGAATGTATTGAAATTGTGAAGCTTCGCCGCAATCACCCCTCCAATATTTATTGGATGGGCGGCGAAGAGGTGTTTTTCACAGATGCTCATATTGAGAGCGGCAACAAGGAGCTCATGGAAGCGATCGGCGTTGCCATTGGGGCATACACCTCCGTTCCTTACGGGCTTGCATCGCCGCTTAGCAATGAGTTCGGCCAGAGCATGGGCTTCAAGCCCAAGGAGTCCCAGCACGCCAACGAGCATTATTACGGCGGCGGCCGAAGCTTCATGGAGGAATATTACCCGGCTCTGGATTGCTCCATCATTCCGGAATTGACGGCGGCGTCGGCGCCATCTATCGAAAGCCTGAGGAAGTTTATTCCGGAGAACGAGCTTTGGCCGATGGGACCAAGCTGGGGCTACCACTGGGCCGATATCCACATTCTCCAAGGACTGAACATTGAGGTGTTCGGCGATAAGAGAATGGATTCACTGGAGCAGTTCGTGGAATCGACTCAAATCGCCCACGGCACGATTCTGCAGTTTGCCCTTGAATTGTACCGCAGACGGAAGCCTCGTATGAGCGGCGTGTCACTCTGTCACTTCATTACGCACTGGCCTGACATCAAGTGGGGGCTTGTCGATTATTATGGTCAGAAAAAAATCAGCTTCGACTATGTCAAGAGGAGCTATCAGCCGCTTCTGCCAAGCTTGGCATTCGCGAAGAGAAGATGGAACCCGGGCGAGACGTTCCAAGGCGAGCTGTGGATTGTGAATGACTACCATGAGGCCTACGGGGACACCGAGCTGGAATGGACGCTAAGCAATCATAAAGGCGAGGTTGTACAGAGCGGAACGATAGAGGCGCAAGTCGCTTCTAACAGCTCCGCCAAATTCAGCGACATTGCATGGAAGGTGGATGCTGACGCGGCAGGCGAGTTCTCGGTTGCGCTGACGTTGAAGCAAGGCGGCAGCGTGCTGGCCAGCAATGCCTACAAGCTGCTTATTGGCGATCAGGCCGAAGCGAAGCGCATTTGTATCGAGCATCTGGACGAAAGCAACAAGCTGCGCGATGAATATGGCCACAGCTATTACCGCTACAACCCTGAGCTTTGGGAGCTGGAATAATATCGGCAAGCGGTTGAATAATTATCGATTCTTGAGGGAGTAAGGGATGAACATGCGACTACGTTTGTTCCATCCCTTCCCCTGTTTCTTGGAAGATTGTAACGGCTCAGGAGGGGATGGCTTGCTTCCATTAGAGGGTTTGCTCGTTGTGGAATACTGCACGCAGCTTGCCGGTCCCTTCGCGGGGTTAAGACTGGCTGATCTTGGGGCGCGTGTCATCCGAATCGAGGGGACGGAGGATGAGCCGCTTCCGCTCATCAGCTTGTACCGCAACAAGGAGAGATTTCAGTTCTGCGTCGCCACTGGAGGAGAGCATGCGAAGCTGAGCAAGCTGATTGCGGAAGCTGATGTTCTCATCGAAGGGCCGCCTGCAAGCGGGTTGCAGACAACGCTGCTCCCCTATGAGAGAACGCAAGCGCTGAATGCCAAGCTGATCCATGCCAGCATAACGGGTTATGGCCGGAAAGGAGCCTGGAGTGCGAAGCCGTATGATGACTTGTTCGTCCAGTCACTCACGGGCATGCCTTGGCTGAGCGGAAATGCCAATGATCCCCCAATCCCATTCCCGCTGTCCACGGTGGAGATGTTCGCAAGCGCAAATCTCGTGCAAGGCATTCTGGCCGCTCTTGTGCTCCGTTCCAAGTCGGGGGAGGGAATGCTTGTTGAGGTTAGTCTGCTGGAGTCGGCGATTGATTATCAATTCGAGGTGTTGACGACTCATCTTAATGATGGAGGACAGTTGCCGCAGCGAAGCTCGTTAAATAATGCCCATGCTTATCTGGCGGCTCCATATGGAATCTATGAGACGGCTGATGGGTATTTGGCTCTGGCTATGGGCTCTGTGCTGGAGCTGGGCGCGCTGCTGCAATGCGAAGCTTTGGCCCACTATGAGGATGTTGCCAGCTGGTTCTTGAGGCGGGATGAAATTAAAGGTCTGCTCGCCGATCATCTCAGAACCAAAGCGGCTGCGGACTGGGCGGAGGACCTGGTAGCGGGCGGCTACTGGTGCGCCGTGGTTCAGACGGTTGACGAACTGCTTCAGCACGAAGGCTTCCTAGCCTTGCGGAATATACAGCAGGTGCAAGCGGAGGAGCGAGGCTTATTCCTTACGCCTTATTGTCCCATTCGATTCGACAACAACTATATGGGAAGTCGCCGTGGAGTTGGGCAGGCGGGCATGGACAACGCCAGGCTTGAGGCGGAATTTCAGCTGCTATAGCCGCAGCAGCTGCATATTAAGTTGAAGCGAGAGTGATACATCATGATGCCGAGACCGCTGGAGGGCTTGCTTGTGCTTGACTTCAGTCAATTCCTGTCTGGTCCTTATGCAGGCTTGCGATTAGCGGATTTGGGCGCGCGAGTCATAAAGATTGAGCGGCTGGACTGCGGGGATTTGTGCAGAAGGCTGTATATTTCGAATTTGGAGCTGGATGGGGACAGCACGCTGTTTCACTCCATCAATCGGAATAAGGAAAGCTATGCTGTCGACTTGAAGTCCGAGGCTGATCGTTGCAAGGTGCGGAAGCTGCTGAGCCATGCGGATATGATGGTTCAGAATTTTCGGCCGGGTGTCATTGAGAAGCTTGGTTTCGGCTATGAAGAGGTGAAAGCCATTAATCCGCGTCTCATCTACGGCTCTATTAGCGGATATGGAGGGAACAGTCCACTCCGTGATAGACCTGGACAGGATCTGCTGCTCCAGGCGCTCACGGGGCTGCCCTGGCTGCACCGAGACAAGTCGAGACGGGTGCCTATCCCATTTGGTCTTGCCATTGCAGATATGATAACCGGAGCCCACCTTGTGCAAGGCATGCTGGCGGCTCTTGTGCGTCGATCCATCCAAGGCAGCGGCGCATTTGTAGAGGTCAATATGCTGGCATCCACCTTGGATGCCATGCAGGAGATCTGGGAGGAAAAGTGGATGCCGGATCGAGGCTCTAGCTTACCTGTCGAAGGAGCAGAAGGATCGGAGTCCATCCGCTGGCTGAAGGGGCTGTATCCAACAGCTGCAGGCTATATTGCGCTCGGCGATATGCCTCTTCACACATTGGCCCAGGCGATTGCCCCTCACTTCACCTTGGATACGCTCGGCGAAGCTACGGCTGCCCGCATGGAGGAGTTGCTGACAACACGTCCTGCTCATTATTGGAGCGTTGAACTGCAAAAGGCCGGCATTCCTTGCGAGGAGCTGCTGGATTGGATGCAGCTTATGCAGGAGGAAGCGTTCAGAGAGCTGCGTATGACGCAGGACATCTATCGAAGCAACGGAGCCCGTATGACGGCAATCTCCTGTCCCATCAGGTTGAACGGCCATCGGCTGCAGTCCTCTAGAGGAGCGCCGCGTATTGGAGAGCATAACGCCGTTGTTGAATCGGAATGGAACATTACACGTTGAAGAGATGGTGATGAAATTGAAATTAAAAGGAATGACATGGTCTCATGAGCGCGGCTTGAACCCATTGGCAGCCGCCTCTGAGGCGTTCCGCAAGCTGGAGCCTAACGTCGAGATTGAATGGGACGCGCGTTCTCTGTCTGATTTCGAGCTGTATCCGCTGGAGCTGCTTGCAGATACCTATGATCTCATTATGATTGATCACCCCCATATAGGAACAGCAGTTGCGAAGGGACTGCTGTTGCCCTTGAATGATCGGGTAGAGGAGGCTTTTCTGAAGGATCAGGAGCTTCATTCGACAGGATTAAGCTACGCCAGCTATACGTATGAAGGCAAGCAGTGGGCGCTGCCTGTGGATGCAGCAGCTCAAGTCAGCGCCTACAGACAGGATTTGCTGGATCAGGTCGGTCTATCGCCTGCCCGAAGCTGGAGCGACGTGCTCGCCATCGCCAAGAAACTGCCCAAAGGGCAGTCAATTGGCCTACCGCTTGTGCCAGTGCATGCGTATTCAACTTTCTTCACGTTATGCGCGCAGCTGTCGAACCGGGCCTATTGGAGTGAAGGTCTTGATCTTCCTATGGAGGTAGGCGAGCAGGCGCTTGCGCTTATGGAAAGCCTGATGCCGTATGTACATTCGGAATCGGTGCATCAGGATCCCATTCAAATGCTGAATCTTATGGGTACCAGCAATGAAATAGCGTACATTCCGCTTATCTACGGGTATTCCAATTATGCGAGAGTCGGCTTTCGACCGTACCTGGCGAGCTTCGGCAACATTCCATCTGACAGCGGCGTGCCAAGCGGCAGCATGATTGGCGGTGTAGGGCTTGCGATTTCGTCGCAATGCCGGCATTCTGACATCGCTGCCAGTTTCGCCGTTATGGTCGCTTCACCAGAGTTCCAGCGCACCTCGTTTTTCCTGAATGACGGTCAGCCAGGCCATCGGGAGGCATGGCTGGACCCCGAGGTGAATCGTCTCTCCGGCGGCTTCTTCAAGAACACGCTGGACACATTGACACACGGCTCCATGAGACCGCGTTTCCATGGCTATATCAGCTTCCAGGAGCAGGCTGGCAATCTGATTCGGTACCGCCTGATGAATCAGGCGCCGGAGCGGAGAACGGTTATTCAAACCTTAAACGAAATGCATATACAGGTTAGACGAGAGCATCAGGAAACGGGGATGTGAGCAGAATGAAGCTGCTGGAGGATATTGTTGTACTGGATTTCAGCCAATATCTGGCAGGTCCTGTCTCAGCGCTTCGGTTAGCCGATTTGGGGGCGCGAGTCATCAAGATCGAAAGGCCGAACGCGGGTGATGGAAGCCGCCAGCTGACATTGTCAAATCTAAGGGTAGACGGAGAGAGCACCGTATTCCAGTCTATGAATCGGAACAAGGAAAGCTATGCTGCCAACCTGAAGGACCCCTCTGATCTCGCAAAAGTAAAACGGTTGATCCAGCAGGCGGATGTCATCATTGAAAATTTTCGCCCCGGCGCTATGGAGAAGCTCGGTCTTGACTATGAATCGGTCAAGGCGCTGAATCCTGGCATTATATACGGCAGCATTACTGGCTACGGCGTGGAAGGCCCTTGGAAGAACAAGCCGGGTCAGGATTTGCTGGTTCAATCTATGTCCGGCTTAGCCTGGCTGAACGGCGACGGCGAGCAGCCGCCTGTTCCCTTCGGATTAGCAACAATTGATTTGCATACCAGCTCCGTATTTGTTCAGGCCTTGCTGGGCTTGCTGTACAAGCGAGAGAAGACCGGTCAGGGCGGACTAGTGGAGATCAGTCTGATGGAGGCGGCTCTGGATTTCCAATTCGAAGTGCTGAGCGCTTATATGAACAAAGAGCCGAGAGAGCTGCCCAAGCGAAGCAGGTTCCGGAATGCCCATGCTTACCTTGGCGCGCCATATGGCATCTATGAAACAAAGGATGGCTATATCGCGCTGGCTATGGGCTCCATTCTGACATTAGGCGAACTGCTGCAGTGCGAAGAGCTGCTCGTCTATACGGAGCGGTCAGCTTGGTTCGATGAGCGGGACACCATTAAGGGAATATTGAATCGTCATCTGAAGACGAGGTCGACAAAGGAGTGGCTCGATATTCTCGAGCCGGCCGATTATTGGTGCGCTGAGGTGTTCGATTGGGAGCAGACTCTTCAGCATGAAGGCATCAAGGTGCTGGATATGTTCCAGGAGGTCGTAAGGCCAAGCGGCGAGGTGTTCAAGACGACGCGTTACCCGGCAAGGGTGAACGGACAGCTGCTCAAGCATGAGAAAGGAGCGCCTCCAGTCGGCGAGCACACGGTACGAATTAATAGGGACTTCGGTCTTGAGGGTTCGGTGGACAACGATGGAGGGAGGTAAGTCGATGGACAACAACGATATTCGATATGAGGTTGACAATTATGTAGGAACGATTACGCTTGCCAGACCGGGCAAGCTGAATACCGTCACGCGGGCGATGGGCGAGCGGCTCAGCGAGCTTTGTCAGGGGATCAACAAGGATAAGGGCGTACGAGTCGTCGTTCTCACCGGCGAAGGCGAGAAGAGCTTCTCCGCCGGCAGCGACATTGATGTGCTGGATGATTACGGAAGTCCATGGGATCTGCGTAATCGAGATGATTATTGTATGGCGATTCGCAGCATTCGCAAGCCTGTCATCGCTATGGTTAATGGGTATGCCATTGGCGGAGGACTGGAGCTTGCGCTGCAGGCCGATATTCGTATGGCGTCATCCAATGCCAGGTTCAGCGCAGCTGAAATTAAGCTGGGCTGGATCGGAGGCAGCGGAAGCACGCAGTTGCTTCCGAGAATTGTAGGTGCAGGCAAGGCTGCGGAGATGGTGTTGACGGGGAGGCTGTTGTCAGCGGAGGAAGCTTTGCGTTGCGGATTGGTTGAGCAGGTCGTGGAGCCTGGTGAGCTGAAGAAGCTGGTCTACGAGACGGCAGGCGCCATCGCGGCATATAGTCCAATCGCTGTTGAGAACGCGAAGCTTGCACTTCGAGCGGCCATGAATATGCCGCTTGACGCAGGCCTGCAATATGAGAACAGCCTGTTCTCCTTCTGCTTCACGACAGAGGACGCGCAGGAGGGCAAGGCAGCCTTTAAGGAGAAGAGAGCTCCGCAATTCAAGGGCCAATAATAATAGAAGCGAAAGGGAGATGGAGCACAATGATGAAGGGCAATCGCAATGGACAAGACTATTATCGTTTATATATAGACGGTCAATGGGTGGAGGCATCATCGGATCGGCTGATTGAGGTGCAGAACCCGGCGAATGAAGAGGTGATTGGACGGGTAAGCGATGCCTCTGCCGAGGATGTGCAGAAGGCGCTGGAATCGTCCGAGCGGGCGCAGCAGGCGTGGCAGGCGCTGCCTGCCGTGAAGCGTGCGTCTTATTTGGTCAAATTGGTGGAGAAGGTGAAGGAGAAGCGCGAGTTCCTAGCCAAGCTGCTGGTGATGGAACAGGGCAAGACGTATCGTGAGGCGCTCGGAGAAGTGGAAGATACGATGGCTTATATGATGTTCGCCGTGGAATCCGCCAACAAAATTAAAGGCGATATTCTTCCTTCCAATAAGGAAGGCGAGATGCTGCAGATTCGCAAGGTGCCATATGGCGTCACTATTGGCTTATGCGCATGGAACTATCCGCTGGCCTTGATCGGCAGGAAGCTTGGACCGGCGCTTGTGACGGGCAATACGATGATCATTAAGCCGCATGAGCTTACGCCAATCGCTTCGGCCGAATTTTTTAACCTGATTCATGAGGCAGGCTTCCCTCCTGGCGTTGCGAACTTCGTGACAGGCACAGGCGCGGAGGTGGGACAGCTTCTGGTGAGCAGCCCAATTACGAAGATGGTAACGGTAACCGGCAGCGTACGCGCGGGTCAGCAGATCTACAAGGCGGCTTCCGACAACATTACCGCATTGTCTCTGGAGCTGGGCGGCAAAGCCCCGTTCATCGTATTGGAGGATGCTGATATTGACCAAGCGGCGGCAGCGGCTGTCTCAGCCCGATTCGCGAACTGCGGGCAGGTATGTGTGTGCAATGAGCTGGTGCTTGTTCACGAGATGGTGGCGGAAGCCTTCACAGCCAAGCTTCTGGAGCATATGAAGGCTATTAAAGTGGGGGATCCTTTCGACAGCACTGTAACGATGGGGCCTAAGGCGAATGGCAATGATCTGCAAAAAATTGACGACATTGTTCAAGAAACGGTAGCCCAAGGCGCCAAGGTAGCCTTTGGAGGCAAGCGTCCTAGCGGCGGCATCTTCGATAAGGGCTATTGGTATGAGCCGACTGTCCTTGTTGATGTGAAGCCGGACATGGCAGCTGCGCAGAAGGAGATATTTGGCCCGGTGCTGCCGATTGTAAAAATTAAAAGCTTCGAAGAGGCTATCAAAATTGTAAATGCAAGTGAACTAGGCTTGGCCGCCTATCTGTTCACGAGCGATATCAAAAAGATGATGCACGGTACTGACGTCATTCAGGCAGGCACTGTATTCGTCAACCAAGGTATGTCGGGCTGCATGCAAGCCTACCACAGCGGTCACAAGCTGAGCGGTCTTGGCGGTGAGGATGGCGAATATGGGCTTGAGGGGTACATGCAGAAGCGAACTGTTTTCATTAATTATAAGTAATTGTCGTCAGATTGGCCTGCGGTCTACCGACCGCAGGCTGATTCCTTATTAGGAATAGGTGGTGAAGGATAAATGCTGCAAGGCTCGCGCATACGAGCTAATGAGAGGCTGATTGACGAAATGAATGCAACAACTCCGCCTTACGGCACCCTTGCGATCTGGCTGCTGGGCCAGGAAAGCATTGTGGTGAAGGGGGACGGCATCCTTCTCTACTTCGATCCCTTCGTATCCGATGATGTGAGGAGCAAGCTGGGTCTCCAGCGATTGTATGAGCCGCCGCTTGTTCCAGCCGATATTACGAATGCTGCTGTCAGTCTCATTACGCATGACCATGAGGATCATCTGGATGCCGGTACGATGAAGGTTATCTGTCATAGCAGCCCGGACAGCCTTGTTGTCGTTCCCAAATATTGCGCCAGCACGATTGTGGAGCTTGGCTTTGCGCCTCATCGTGTCTTCAATGCCCATACAGAGGAGCCTCTGTCGCTGCTTGGCGATCGGCTTCAAGTATGGTCTATACCGGCCATGCATGAGCAGTTCGAAGTTGACGCTGGCGGGGAGCATCGGTATGTCGGATACGTCATCCGATTGAATGGCGTGACCCTGTATCATGCGGGAGATACGCTGGTCTATGACGGATTGGCCGCACGGCTGCGGAGTGCGTGCATAGATGTAGCCTGTCTGCCTATTAATGGACGCGACTATTATCGCGCCAGCCGGAATATTGCCGGCAATATGAATTATCGGGAGGCAGCGGAGCTGTCTTGGGAGATTGGCGCGGACACCGTGATCCCTCTTCATTATGATACGTTCGATTGGAATACAGAGAAGCCGGGCTCGTTCGTGCAGTATGTATACGAGCAGTATCCGGAGCAGAAGTGTCATCTGTTGGCGCGCGGGGAACGCTTCATCTATGTGTCGAGCTTCGCATTTATGAATGAGAATGAACCAAGGGAGAGATAGCGAGATGAGAGGAATTCCTTTTATACAGGACTGGAAGTTTATGCTGGGGGAGCCGGAGTCTCCCCATTTGCTGGTAACGGATGATACCTCATGGCGAACACTGGATCTGCCCCATGATTGGAGTGTGGAGTTCCCGTTTGATCAGGAGAAGGGGGAAGCCTGCACCGGCTATCTGCCCGGGGGAATTGGCTGGTATCGCAAGCGCTTCACGTCCACGCCTGAGATGATCGGAAGCAAGATCATCATCAACTTCGACGGCATCTATAATCGGGCAAGCATCTATTGCAACGGGCAGCTTGTACGGTTCCATCCCTACGGCTATTCGCCATGCCTGGTGGATATAACGGATTGCCTGCATGCTGAGGGCGAGGACAATCTCATTGCGGTGAAGGTCGATCATTCCCGCTACGCGGACAGCAGATGGTATACGGGCTCCGGCATTTATCGAAAGGCAGCCCTTCATATTATGCCTAAGCTTCATATCCCCGTGTGGGGCACCTATTACACGACGCCGGTCGTCGATGATGCGTTTGCTGTTGTACGTGGGGTCATCACCTTGCGGAATGATGAAGCGGGCCTGCAGCAAGCGGAACTGATCGGCAGCCTCTTCGGACCGGATGGTCAGCTTGTAGCCAAGGAGAGAGTGAGCTGCTCTCTGGTAGGTAATCAATCAGAGGAGCTTCAGATGGAATGGAAGATTCCGAATCCGGAGCGATGGGAAATTCATGATGGCAAGCTGTACCGCGCAATTGTTGAGGTAGTGGGAGACGGACGGACCATCCAGACGGTAGAGGATCGTATAGGCATACGAGAGTTCCGATTCGATGCCGACAAAGGCTTCTTTTTTAATGGAAGGAACACGTTAATTAAAGGGGTCAATCTGCATCATGATGGCGGGCTTGTTGGCGCGGCGGTGCCTCTGGATGTATGGAGACGCAGGCTGGAGACGCTGAAGGCATGCGGATGCAATGCCATCCGGACAGCCCATAACCCAGCCTCGGAGGACTTCCTGGATCTATGCGACGAGATGGGCTTCCTGGTGCAGGAGGAGTTCTTCGATGAATGGGATAATCCGAAGGATAAGCGCAGCAACGGCGGGGAGCAGCGGGTGGATTATATTACGCGGGGGCATGCCGAATATTTCCGCGAGTATGCCAAGCAGGATCTGCAGGACACGGTGCTGCGGGACCGGAACCATCCTTGTATTTTCCAATGGAGCATAGGCAATGAAATTGAATGGACGTATCCGAAATATAATGAGGCGACCGGCTACTTCGGCATGAATGCATCTGGAAATTATTTCTGGACACTTCCGCCGAACAGCAAGGATAAAATTCGCGAGATCATTCAGGGGCTGCCAAGAGACGCCTATGACATTGACAAGACAGCCCGGCTCTTGACACGCTGGACCAAGGAGCTGGATACAACGAGACCCGTTACAGCGAATTGCATTCTGCCCAGCGCAAGCTACGAAACGGGCTATATCGACGAGCTGGATATTGCAGGGTACAGCTACCGCCGGGTGATCTATGATTACGGACATCAGCATTATCCCGACAAGCCGATACTGGGAACGGAGAATGTAGCCCAGTGGCATGAATGGAAGGCGGTGCTGGAGAGAGAGCATATTCCGGGCATCTTCCTCTGGACAGGCATCGATCATATGGGCGAAGCCATTCAGAAGCCTTGGCCGCGGAAGGGCTCCAATCTTGGTCTGCTGGATTTCGCCGGGTTCCAGAAGCCTTCCTATCATATGTTCAAGAGCTTATGGAATGAAGAGCCGAATGTCCATCTCGTCACGCAGGCTTTGGAGGAATCCTTGTATCGCCTGAATGAGGCCGGTGAGCTGGTGGAGAAGGTGCCTGGCGGCTGGCAGGAGAGAGTGTGGTTCTGGCATGACGTAAATTCCCATTGGAACTATAGGGATGGAGAGCTGGTTGTGGTGGAGGTATATTCCAATTGCGAAGAGGTTTCCTTGTATTTGAACGACACCTTGCTTGCCGCCAAACGCCTGGAGCAGTTCGAGGACCATATCTACAAATGGGCAGTGCCTTATGCCGCAGGAGAGATGAGAGCTGTCGGCAAGCGAGCCGGTGAATCAACCTCTGCCAGTATTTATACGGTAGGCCCCCTTCATACCATCAAGCTGCTTGTGGACAAGGACACCCTCCAGATTCATCCCGATCATGTCATTCATGTAACCGTTCAGCTATTGGATGAACAGGGGCATGCCATTACGAACCAAAATGTGGAGCTTGCCTTCGAGGTTGAGGGTGAATGCCGCATTCTTGGGGTAGACAATGGCAGCCCTGACAATGTGCAGACTTATCAGAGCACAAGCCTTGTGACAGAGCAGGGCAGAGGACTGCTCCTTGTACAGGGCACCAAGCCAGGCGAGCTTGCGATAAAGGCGATATGCACTTCTATCCAAGCCGTATCCAATACCTGTAAGGTTAAAGTCGTCGAATAGGCCTCGCGTGAGTCGATAGAAACTTGTTTCGATTTTAATCGGAAAAATCCAACAATATGGCGAATTGTTTCATTTAATTGCGGGATAAGCCGTGATACGATTCTATTATCAATTCGATATCCCATGAGGAGGCAACAAGAATGAAGCTGGTACACATTCAATTAGAGGGCAAGTTAACCTGCGCGGTTGCGGGAGAGCAAGGGATTCTGCCGATTGAAGCGAGCCTGGAGGACGTTATTGCCGGAAGGGCTGATGCAACGGAACTTGCCGCTGCAAGCCATGGTGAGTGGCTGCCGGAGCAAGAGGTAATGTTCGCACCCTCCATACCGGCAGGGAAAAAAATTATTTGCGTCGGTCTTAATTACAAGAAGCACGCGGAGGAGGCGGGACTCCCCGTACCTCAGGTGCCTATTCTGTTCAACAAATTCTCCAATGGCCCCGTCGGACATGGAGTGGAAGTGGGGCTTCCCGCTCAAGCGGTCAAATACGATTACGAGGCTGAGCTGGGCATCGTGATCGGCAAGACGGCCAGAAACGTCAAACAAGAAGAAGCGCTGGATGTCGTATTCGGCTACTGCAACGTCAATGACCTGTCTGCGCGTGATCTTCAGATGCGTACGAGCCAGTGGATGCTTGGCAAAATATTAGACGGCTTCTGTCCGGCTGGCCCTTATCTTGTCACAGCGGATGAAGTAGGCGATCCCAACGCGCTGGATATTAAGCTATATCTAAACGGGGAGCTGCGGCAGAGCTCGAACACGAGAGACATGATTTTCACCGTTCCAGAAATTATTCAATACATCTCCCAATATATGACGCTGGAGCCTGGCGACCTTATTCTTACCGGGACGCCTGAGGGCGTGGTGGCCGGTTATCCGGAAGAACGTCAGGTTTGGCTGAAGGACGGGGATGTCGTCACCGTTAAAATTGAGAAGCTCGGAGCCTTGACCAATGTCATGAAGGGATGCTGATCGATGAAAGCCTTGGTTATCCGCAACCCGCATCATATGCAACTGGAGGAGATGGAGGCCCAGCCGTTAGGTCCTCATGATGTTCGAGTTCGATCCAAGGCCGTCGGCATCTGCGGGACGGATCTCGAAATTTATGAAGGGCAGATTTCCTCCGATTTCGTGAAGTATCCCGTTGTACCTGGACATGAATGGAGCGGAATAGTCGTAGAATGCGGCACCGAGGTGACAAGCGTCAGGCCAGGGGACAGGGTCATTGCCGAAGGCTTATTGTCATGCGGCAGCTGCGCCTACTGCCGAGAAGGGCGGACGAATCTCTGCCATCAATATGATCAGCTTGGCTTCACCCGCCCTGGCGGCGGGGCGGAGTTGGTCATTGTTCCTGCCCGAGCCGTCCATCTTATCCCGGCTGAAGTCTCCTATGAAGCTGCTGTATTAATCGAACCGGCTGCGACGGTACTTCGCGGCATTACGAGAACGCCAATTCAGCCTGGAATGAAAGCGGTTATTATTGGACCTGGTACGCTTGGTTTGTTGACCGTACAGCTATTGAAAGCTTTCGGCGTGGATTGCATCTGTCTGATCGGACGGAGGAATGAGCAGTTGGAGCTAGGACGAACTATCGGCGCTTCGCATTTCGTCAACAGCCGCATTATGGACGTGCACGCCGCCATCCAAGTCTGGACAGAAGGGCAAGGCGCTGACCTCATTGTCGAGACATCTGGCAGTGAAGAGGCGGTCAGGCTTAGCATGGAGCTGGCGCGCAGCGGAGGCCATATTGTGCTGACTGGTGTCGCTGGAACAGGCAAGAAGCTAGTCGTGGAGAGCGATTATATGATGCTGAGAGATTTGACTGTGCATGGCATCTTCTCCTATACGACGAAGTCCTGGCATCAAGCGCTGAAGCTGTTGGAAGCCCACAAGCTGGAGCTGGAAGTGCTTATTACGCATCGCTTCTCTATTGACCAATACGAGGAGGCTTTTGAAGCGCTGCGGAACAAGACGAAGCCAACAGTCAAAATCGTCATGCTACATGATGGAGAGGAGTTGGCACCATGATTCTGGGGTCTGCAAACGAGGTGAGAGCTTACCTGCTGAGTGTGGAGTGGCTGACCGCTGACGAGCCGAGTGTCATTACCGAACTTAGCGGAGGCGTAAGCTGTCAGGTATGGAAGATTGTAACAGGCCGGGGGCGATGGGTGTTAAAGCAAGCTCTTCCTCAGTTAAAGGTTCAATCGGAATGGTTCTCAGATGTAGCTAGAATTGAACGGGAGCAGGAGGCGATGCTCGCCTTGTACCCCCTGCTGGATGTTGGTCAAGTTCCCTCAATCGTCTATCAGGATAAGGATGCGTATCTATATATGATGACCTGCGCGCCAGAAGGAGCGGTAACCTGGAAGTCGCAGTTACAGGAGGGACACTTCCGGACAGAAACGGCAGAGGCTGTCGGAAGGATGATGCGGAGGATGCATGTGGCAAGCCGAAGCCTTCCGATGGAGAGCATCGATTCACTTCAGGATATGAAGTATTTTGATGAGTTGCGCATCGATCCGTTCCATAATGAACTAGCCAGGAAATACCCTGAGCTGCTTGGCCCTATTGAGGACTTGAAGCGGGAAGTGACGGAGGTTGGCCGTTGCTTTGTGCATGGCGACTTTTCGCCCAAAAACATACTGGTTGCGGGATATGATGAGGTCATATTACTTGATTATGAGGTCGGACATTGGGGCAATCCGGTGTTCGATCTGGCCTTCTGTATCGGCCATCTCGTACTGAAGGGAATAGCATACGGGCGTGAGGAGGATGCGAGGCGGAGCATTGAAGCGTTATTATCTGGTTATGGTGCCGTCCCTTCAGGACTCATGAAGCATCTAGGCCTTATGCTGTTGGCAAGGATAGATGGCAAATCGCCAGTGGAGTACATCACGAATGCCGCGATGATGGAGCATGTAAGTTGGTTAGGCAAGCAATGGTTGTTAAGTTCGAGCAAGGAGCAGGCAAGAGAAGTAATTGCGCAAGGTTTGGGAGTGAGGGTCGGCCATGGCCAAAATTAAACATGTTATCGGGAGAGAAATACTGGATTCACGGGGATACCCAACCGTAGAGGTCGATGTTGTCCTGGAGAGCGGACATCGCGGGCGTATGATGGTCCCGTCAGGTGCATCGACAGGCAGATTCGAAGCATGGGAACTTCGGGACGGCGAGCCTGCACGCTTCCAGGGCAAGGGAGTACGGAAGGCCGTTGACCATATCAATCATGAGCTGTCGAAGGCTGTTGCAGGTGTCGAGGCGGGAGAACATCATATGCTGGATCAGCTGCTTGTAGAACTTGACGGCACGCCTAACAAGTCGAGAGTGGGAGCCAATGCGATTCTTGGCTTATCCTTTGCAGCAGCTCATGCCCAAGCGGCAGCCGAAGGCCTGCCCTTGTATCGCTATTTCGCCAACCGGTTTCTAGCTGAAGGAGATACGCCTGCTCTACCGCTGCCTATGGTCAATATCATTAGCGGTGGTCTGCATGCCGGGGGCAATATTGATATTCAGGATTTTCTCATTATGCCGGTAGGAGCTTCCTCCTATCCGGAGGCTCTGGAAATGATATCAGCCGTTTACTTCCGTACGCAGCGCTTACTAGCAGCCAAGGGCTATCAATCCCGCCTGCTCGCGGATGAAGGGGGATTCGGACCTGCCCTTGGCAGTCATGAAGAGGCGCTGGATATATTGTGCGAGGCGATCGAAGCATGCGGCTATAAGCTGCGAGATGATATGGCGATTGCACTAGATGTTGCAGCCTCCCATTTCTACGAAGAGGATAAGGGTATATACCGGCTGGGAGCGGATCATCGAATGCTGCAGTCCGAAGAAATGGTAGCGCTGCTGGAGTCATGGGTAGACAGGTATCCCATCATCTCGATTGAGGATGGACTAGCTGAAGAGGACTGGAGCGGCTGGGTGCTGCTTACGAAACGTCTTGGCCACAAGATCCAACTAGTGGGAGACGATTTATTTACTACCAACCGGGAGCGAATTCAGAGAGGAATTCTGGAGAAGGCGGGCAACGCTGTTCTTGTAAAGATGAATCAAATCGGTACGTTATCGGAGACTGTGGAGGCGATCAAGCTCGCCGAATCCTCGGGCTTGTTAACCGTTATATCTGCTCGATCCGGCGAGACTGAGGATTATACGCTGGTGGACCTTGCAGTGGGGCTGAACGGCGGTCAGATTAAGATCGGCTCTGTAGCTGGTTCCTCGCGGCTCGCCAAATATAATCAGCTGCTCCGAATTCATGAAGATATCGGCAGGCATTATGCGGGAAGGGCCGCATTTCAAGGGAGGTTCGAGTAATGAAGATAACGGATATAGAGCTGTTCCAGATTGAGCCTAGATGGCTGTTTGTGAAGATCAGCACGGACACGGGCTTCGAGGGCTGGGGCGAGCCCATTCTGGAAGGCAGGGCCTCCACCACCAGGGCGGCGGTTGAGGAGCTGAAGGATTACCTGATAGGGAAGGATCCGCTGAAGATCGAGGATCTCTTCCAGGTCATGTACCGCGGCGGCTTCTATCGGGGCGGTCCCATCCTCATGAGCGCGATCTCAGGTATCGAGCAGGCATTATGGGATATCAAGGGCAAATACTACAACGCGCCGATCTACGATCTTCTTGGCGGCTCGGTACGCGACAAGATCAAGGTGTACGCCTGGATTGGCGGAGATCGGCCAAGCGATGTGAGCAATCATGCCCTGATGCAGGTTGCCCTGGGCTTCAAGGCGCTGAAAATGAACGCAACGGAAGAACTTCATTATATAGACGATTATAGGAAGATCGACCAGGCCGTTGAGCGGATGCAGGCTGTGCGGGCTGCGGTGGGGCCGGATGTCGGCATTGCGGTTGACTTCCATGGCAGGGTGCATAAGTCGATGGCCAAGATTCTTGTAAAGGAGCTGGAGCCGTTCAGACCTATGTTTATTGAGGAGCCTGTGCTGCCGGAGCATAACGAAGCGCTGAGGGACATTGCTAGAATGACGAATACGCCGATTGCAACGGGCGAGCGTATGTATACGCGCTGGGGCTTCAAGCAGCTGCTGCAGGATGGATATGTAGATATTATCCAACCAGACCTCTCCCATGCAGGCGGTATTCTGGAGACAAAGAAGATCGCAGCTATGGCGGAAGCATACGATGTCAGTCTGGCGCCGCATTGCCCGCTTGGACCGATCGCGCTGGCCTCATGCTTCCAGGTCGACAATTGCACGCCGAATTTCGTTATTCAGGAGCAAGGGTTAGGCATTCATTATAATCAAGGCAGCGATGTTCTCGGCTACTTAAAGGACCCGGATGTATTCCAATATGAAGCGGGTTATGTGCGCATGTCCGGCAAGCCTGGCCTCGGTATTGAAATCAATGAAGCTGCGGTCAGAGAAGCGGCCAAAAAGGGGCATAACTGGCATTCCCCTATCTGGCGCAACGAAGACGGCTCCTACGCGGAATGGTAAATAAGAAGGACAGGGGGAGAAAGTATGGCTGAAACGATGCGAGCGTTAGTGTATGAAGGTCCCCGGCAGATGGAGCTTCGTACCATGGAGATTCCCCAGCCCGGGGAACACGAGGTGCTTGTACGTGTTCACTGGGCGGGCATATGCGGCTCAGAGCTGAGCGGCTATCTGGGACATAACTCGCTCAGGAAGCCTCCGCTTGTGATGGGGCATGAATTTGCGGGAGTGATCGAGCAGGCTGGCACCCGAGTGGAGGGACTTCAGTCAGGTGATCGGGCGACAGCTAATCCTCTGATCTCCTGCGGGATCTGTATGGATTGTTACAGCGGTAGGGCGAACTTGTGTCCGAAGCGAAGTCTTGTCGGAGCAGGCAGGCCAGGGGCGTTCGCCGAATATGCCGTTGTTCCTG
Source organism: Cohnella sp. LGH (assembly GCF_017671885.1). Classification (NCBI taxonomy): domain Bacteria; kingdom Bacillati; phylum Bacillota; class Bacilli; order Caryophanales; family Paenibacillaceae; genus Cohnella; species Cohnella sp. LGH. The sequence continues at coordinate 5,941,336 of NZ_CP072117.1, read as the reverse complement.
CCGGGAACATTCACGTGCTTCCTGAATCCGTTTCATTAGACGCTGCTGCGCTAGCGGAGCCGTTTGCCTGTGCGGTTCGTATTGCCCGCTTGGCCGCGCTGGAGCCATCAGACAGTCTGTTCATTGCCGGTGCTGGGCCTATTGGCCTGTTTGTGCTCCGGGCTGCGCAGCGGTATGGCGTTCAGCATACAGCGGTTATGGATTTAAATGCGGAGAGGCTTGGCATTGTCAGGGCAATGGGAGGTATTGCCGTCTCCTGTGATGAGGATCTGGCCAGAGTGACACCGGCGCGAGGCTTCGACAAGTGCGTGGATGCTGTCGGCATCGATGCCACCAGGCAGCAGTGTATGGGTATCGCCAGACCAGGCGGTAGAGTGGTGTTCTCAGGTCTTCATACGGCAGACAGTGTTGTGCCCGTCAATACCGCTATTCGCAACGAGCTCACGATGCTGGGCTCCTTCGGCTATAATCCAATCGACTTTCAAATCGCGCTCAAGTGGATCGAAGAGAGCGGCACTGGCCTGGAGACATGGACCGTGCATGAGCCGCTGGAGAACGGTAAGGCATGCTTCGACAAGCTGCTGAGCGGTCCAGGCGCCGTAGCCAAAATATTGTTAGAGCTAGGCTAACGGAAGGTGGGTCAATAGATGAAGCCTAATTTTGTTGTATTTGTTGTGGATCAGATGCAAGCTCGCACGATGTCTCTGCATGGCCATCCGGACGTGCGGACGCCGAATTTAGATCAGCTGGGTCTAGAAGGGGTGTCCTTCTCCAGAGCCTACTGCAACAATCCCGTATGTATGCCTTCGCGCGCGACCCTGTTGACGGGACTTACTCCCCGCCAGCATGGCTGCTTGACCAATGGCAGCGCTGTCCCTGAAGGGCTGCCTACACTGCCGAGGGTGCTCGCCGAGGACGGATATCGGACACATGCCGTAGGCAAGCTTCATCATCAGCCAATCGGCTCTGTCAGCATGGGCGAGGAGATGGCTTTCTCATGGGAGAGCAGAGCGCGTTGGGAGGCTGGAGAGATTACAGCGCTGCCAAGCGATTATTACGGCTACCAGACGACGGAGCATGTTGGTGGGCATGTCGATTGCTTTGGCGATTATTTGACATGGCTGGAGCAGGAGCTGCCGGGAGGAAGGGAGCGATTGCTGCGGGCGGGAGCCTATGAGAAAAATAGCCTGTACGAGCAGCATTGGAAGATCGATCTGCCTGAAGAGCTGCATTACAACCGGTGGATCGCTCGCCGCTCAGCGGCTTTCCTGGAAGGGCTTAGGCAGGAGGAGCCCTTCTATCTCTGGTGCTCCTTCCCAGATCCGCATCATCCCTTCGCAGCCTGTCGTCCTTATAGCGAGATGTATGATCCGCAGTCGCTGACGCTGCCGGAGGGGTGGAATGATGAAGCGGATTCCATCGATTGGCTGAAGGGCTTGAGAGCCGTTCATCCTGGGCACACGCAGTTCGATGAAGCCACTCTGCGTGACATATTAGCGCAGACCTATGGCATGATTACACATGTGGACAGCTGTATAGGGGACGTGCTGGACAAGCTGAAGGAGTGTGGACTCTATGAGAACACCATTATTGTCTTCATGGCGGATCATGGAGAATATTTGGGCTCCCATCGGCTGCTGACCAAGGCAGAGTGGCCTTGGGAGGAACTCCTGAATGTTCCCTATATCTGGAGAGCTCCACGCGCTGCCGGACAGGGCGTCTATCGTGAGCGCGTCGTCAGCCTGCTTGACTTCGTGCCGACGATTCTGGACTTTGCCGGTATAGATCAGGCTGTCATGGATACCCGCGGCATCTACAGCGCGCCGCCGCTAGGCTTGCCGGGCCGCAGTCTGCGCGATGCCGTTGAAGAGGGCAAGGAGCTGCCTCCCCGTCCGGCGCTTGTGGAATACGATGAGGATTGGTATGCGCCCGAGACGACCCGAATGCGCACACTCGTTGCGGAGCAATATAAATTAACAGTGTATATAAATTCCGATGAGGGGCTGCTGTTCGATCTGGCGGCAGATCCTCGTGAGCAAAACAATCTATGGAATAATTCTGAATACGCTCACGTTCGTTGTATGATGACAGAACAGCTCCTGCGGGAGCTGATTCGTACCGACCGTTTCGATACGCTTCGGATAACAGGAGCATAAGCGGCCGGCCTGGGCTGTCTGGAAGAGTGGTTACATCACTTTTCTGGACAGTTTTTCTTTTTGTTCCATTTGCATAGGGTATTGACGGAATATGATGGCAGAACTATAATAAAAACGAAACGAGTTTCGATTATTTATATGCTAATCATAATATTGAATAGTAGTTTCGAAAACTCATCATTTTTATAAGTGATTTGTAATCGCTTGCAAGGGAGGGGTGAGCTTGAGTAATTAGGTGAGTGTTCATAAAGTGCAGTCTCCATCACCGGCTAATACAGAAAGAAGGAGTGCTTGTTGTGGAAAATGTGAATGAAGTCCGGCAGCTGGACGTACCCGACATCAAGCGCGGGACGCCATTGAAGCAAAAAGCCTCAAGGCTGCTGAAGAGTTACCAGCTATATTTGTTTGTGCTTCCCGCTGTCTTGTATTACGTGCTCTTCCATTATGTGCCGTTATACGGCATTCAGATTGCCTTCAAAAACTTCCTGGCCTTCAAGGGCATAGCGGGCAGTCCATGGGTGGGTCTGGAGCATTTCGAACGTTTTTTCCGTTCCTTCGAATTTACGAGAATTATTTTGAACACGATCAAGCTTAGTGTCCTGCAGCTCGTTGTAGGCTTCCCAGCTCCTATCATACTCGCACTGATGCTTAATCAGCTCATGCACAAGAGGCTCAAGAAGTTTGTGCAGACCGTCATTTATGCGCCTCACTTTATTTCGACGGTAGTTATTGCGGGCATGTTGTTTTTATTCCTGTCGCCGGATACGGGCATGATCAACAAGCTCATCGGATTGTTTGGCGGCGAGCCGGTATTTTTTATGGGTGATCCCGACTGGTTCAGGCCCGTGTACGTGCTGTCGGAGATTTGGCAGAACACAGGGTGGGGCACGATCATTTATCTGGCAGCGCTTACGACGATTAGTCCCGAGCTCCATGAATCGGCGGTCGTGGATGGCGCGAACAAATTTCAGCGGATTCTGCATATTGATATCCCCGGCATTATGCCGACGGCCGTTATTCTGTTAATTCTGAGCACGGGCAATATTATGAGTCTCGGCTTCGAGAAGGTCTATCTGCTGCAAACGCCGCTTAACCTGCCCTCATCGGAGATTATTTCCACCTATGTGTACAAGACAGGCCTGGTTGGCGCGCAATATAGCTTCTCGACCGCTGTAGGATTGTTCAACTCAATTATCAATTTCATCATTCTCATCACAGTCAACCAAATTGCCAAAAAAGCTTCCAATACATCGTTATGGTAAGAAGCGGGGAGGTTCAATATGTTTAAACGGAGTCTAGCAGACATCTGGTTCGATCGAGTGAATATGCTGTTGATTTTGACCGGATTGGCCATTATTGTCTACCCCCTCTACTTCGTTGTGCTGGCCTCAGTGACGGACCCTGGTGCTGTTCAGATGACCCTGTTCTGGCCGGAGAAGTTCAGTCTGGAGGGCTACAAGAAGATACTGGACAGCGATAACTTGTGGGTGGGCTACAAAAATTCTTTTGTATACGCAATCTTAGGAACGATTATCAATTTATGTCTGACCCTTCCTGCAGCCTACGCCCTGTCGCGGAAGGATATGAAGGGCCGCAGTACGATTATGCTCGTTATTACGTTCACGATGTTTTTCAGCGGTGGACTTATTCCTACCTACTTAACGGTCAAGGAGCTTGGCCTGCTTGACTCGGTCTGGGCGATGGTCATACCCAATGCGGTAGGCGCATGGAATCTCATCATTGCTCGAACGTTTTTCCAGTCTACGATTCCGGATGAGCTTCTGGAGGCGGCGAAGATTGACGGCTGCTCCGATGCCAAGTTTTTTTGGAAAATGGTGCTTCCCCTGTCTCAGGCGCTTATTGCGATTATGGTGTTGTTCTACGGCGTTGCGCATTGGAATTCCTACTTCAACGCATTGATCTACCTGCGGGACCAGGAGCTGTACCCCCTGCAGCTCGTGCTTCGATCCATTCTTATCGAGAATCAGATTAGCAACGACATGATGACGGACCTGTCCTCCATGGGGGACCGACTCCGAGCGGCGGAACTAATCAAATACGGCATGATTATTATTGCGGCGCTGCCGTTGCTTATTCTGTATCCTTTCCTGCAGAACTATTTTGTAAAAGGCGTCATGATAGGAAGCATCAAGGGGTAATGGATGGAGCCGTTATAACGGAAGGGAGGTGCATGCCAGACAACTTTGTTGGTTTGCTGTAGTTAATGTAAGCGCATACGAATGCAAAATTAGGAGGTCATCGATTTGAACAATCGGAGAAAAAAACTGTTGGTATCCTTTCTTTCAGTCATTATGAGCTTATCTGTTCTAAGTGCTTGTGCAGGAAACAACACTAAAAATGCGGAGCCATCCAAGGAGCCGAATCAAACGGAAGCGTCGCAGACGCCTGAAACAACGGACGGAGGGGCTGAGCAAGGTGTATTCCCGTTAGCGGAGAAGGTTACGCTCGAGATGGTAACCTGTAAGCACCCTAACAACGGGCCGTTCGAGGAAATGGATTTCTTCAAGCAATATGAAGAGAAAACAAATGTGCAGATTGAATGGACAGACATCGAATTTGCGCAATGCGAGGAGCAACGCAATCTGATTCTGGCAAGCGGCGAGCTGCCGGATGCGTTCTACGGCACACTTGCACTGACAGGCAATGACGTGATTAACTATGGCGGCCAAGGCATGCTGGTTCCTTTGGAGCAATACATCACGAAGGAAACGATGCCTAATCTGACGGCGTTGATTGAACAGAATCCGAAGTACAAAGCGATGCTGACAGCGCCGGATGGCCATATCTATTCGCTGCCAAGCATCCGCGAGCTGATGCTGTGGCTCTCTCCCGACATGATGTATCTGAACAAGGAATGGCTGGACAAGCTGGGACTTGCCGTTCCGACAACTACGGATGAGCTGCGGATCGTTCTGGAAGCATTTAAGACAAAGGACCCGAACGGCAATGGCAAAAATGACGAAATTCCATTCTCCTTCCTGTGGGATTTCGCGAATTATAACGTAATGGGCATCGGCTCGTTGTTCGGCAGCTTCGGCAGAGCGGATTCTGCCAACCATATCTTCGTCGAAGATGGCAAGGTGGTCTTCTCTGCGAAGGAACCGGAGTACAAGGAAGCAATTCAATATTTCCACACCTACATCAAGGATGGATTGTTTGATAAAGAGAGTCTTGCGCAGGACCGCAATCAGCTAGTGGGCAAAGGAAGCGGAACAGAGCAGCGCCTGGGCGGATTCTTCTCTTGGAATGCCTTCTCGGTTGTCGGTGTCGACAATGATCCGAAGTATGTGGTGGTTCCAGCTCTGAAAGGACCAAACGGCGATCAAGTGTGGAGAAAGTCTTTGAATAATAATCAAGGCGTGAATCCTTTTGCATTCTCGATGACAGCCGCTAACAAGCATCCAGAGCTTACGATGCAGTGGATTGACTTGTCCTACGCAACGGATACGTCGATCGAAGCAGGCTGGGGACCAATCGGAACAACATTGGAAGACAAAGGCGGAACCTTGACGCTCAAGGAAGCGCCGGCTGGCATGACAACGGACGAATATGTATTCAAGACGGCGCCAGTTGAAGCTCCTTATGCTATTTTAGAAAATACGTATGGAACTCGTCTTGCGATGGCTGACAAGGATAAAGTGAAGACAGATGGCATTAAAGAGAATTATTTGCCTTATATGACATCGGAGACGTTTCCTGGCGTATTGTTCACGGCTGAGGAGTCTCAAAAAATTAAAGTGCTGGATACCGACATTAACAGCTACGTGAACCAAACAAGCGCCAAGTGGCTGCTTCAAGGCGGAGTAGACGGCGAATGGGACAAATATCTGGCCGATCTGGAAAAAATGAAGATTGACGAGTTGATCAACATTTATCAAACGGCGTACGACCGCTTTAAGAGTGCCCAACAATAATCGCAAACAACTGAGAGCTTTCCCTGGTATCCTTGGTCCCGGGGGAAGCTCTCCACTTTCGCCACACGAATAGAAGGGATGGTGCATTAATTTTGAAAGCGTATTCAAAAATTAAACAATGGTTGACTGTATTTTTGAGTGCGGCCGTACTGATCGTATCTTGTCTTGCTGGTGTCGGGGGGGTCAGTTACGCAGAAGAGGCAAGCGACGAGCTTCCCGTAAACATTAGAACCGACAAGGCAGATTTTGATACCATTCCAGCCGTTGCTGAGCATTACAGGAATCAGTTCGGCAATAATGCGGTGGCGTACTTCAACAGCATTAACGGCGAAAGCCGTATTCAGCGCATTAACTTTCTGCAATACCCGGATGGGCATTATTTGCAGATTAGTGGCGAAGTAACGATTGATATCCCTGCAATGAATGCGAAAGTGTGGCGTCTGTTCAGTGATGTGCGCTTTGAGGGCTCTGTTGCGCAGACGATGAAGCTTTACGTGATTGACCCCAATGATGTGGAAACAGAATGGACCGTATTCCAGAACGGTGGCTGGAATGACCGCATAACTGGTCTATATACGAACTATACGAAGATGGGCTTCCAGGAAGACAACCCAACGGAGGGGATTACCCATCCTTGGCTGATTAAGGATACGAACGGCGATATTATCTATGAAGGCTACAAAATGAAAATCGTCGGAAACGGAACGCTGCGCAGCGTTTATCACTGGGAAGAAGAAGGCGTTCCTCTGGAGTTTGATACTTCCGCATGGACCGTTCTTGGAGGTGAGCAGGATATACTAGACGTCTCCGTCGATGTAGATGCGCTTACCAACTTAAGCATGGACGGCGTTAACAAGCTGCCCGAGGAAGTGTTCAAGCGTTACCATGTGAACAGCGGTCCTATCGGTATCGAGCAAGCGGGCGGCGAATTTACGGTGCTGGACGAGGCGTATCACAAAACGACTCATGATTATGGGTTTATTCCCGGGCGCGGCGCATTTCATTACACGCTGATGACGAGCTGGGCTGGTCTCAAGGAGGATTCGACGCGTCCTGGATATGCAGACTTTACCGCGACGAACGAGGTTTATGTCAAGAGTCAGCCTGCCATCGACAAATTCGAAGGTCTGTATCCATCTATCGGCAAGGACTATGTACTGACGCTGGATGGCTGGCCAAGGTGGATGTGGGAGAACCCTAATTCCGGGCAATCGGAGCACTTTGGCACACCGTCCCGCGCCAACTTTGATGCTGCTGCCGACGCGTCAGCCAAGCTGATCAAGAGCATCGATACAAGATTTGACGGACTGGGTCCCAAGTATGTGGAGGTTAAGAACGAATCAACGATCCCGCAGGAATGGTGGTTCTTCCAGTCGGAGCCGGAGCAGGCTTGGAGCTACTTGTCCGAGTTCCATAATAAGGTAGCTGAAGAGGTAAAGGCTGTGAATCCGGATGTTTTGGTGGGCGGACCGTCAAGCGCATTCATGTATCTGGAGAAAAATGATTTCAATGAAGCGCGCGCCCAGTTAAAATTTATGGATGACACGAAGGATTCACTGGATTGGTATTCACATCACTTCTATGAAAATGCCAACCTGTTCATACATGACAGAGAGAACAACTCGGATGGCTTCCTGAGCGGACGATTGGAAGCCGTGCTAGACCTGCTCAATGCACATATGGTGAATTCAAATAACGTGAAGCCGATTTATATTACGGAAGAAGGCACTTACAATACGGCGGGAAGCGACGCTGACTACTTCCAGAAATTAGTTGCCTTCAACGGCTACATGCTGCGTTTCATCAATTATTCCGATACAATCGGCATGTTGGTTCCTTACTTGTATCCTATTATTAACTGGCGCCCCAACTCTGCGGGTACGTTCTACAAATATAATGAAGCACAAAACGGATTGTTGGAAGAAATGACGCCAATGGAAGCTTATCTGGATATGTGGAAGGATTATCGCGGTGCGTTTCTTCCTGCTGAAGCGGATCAAGAGCGTGTCTTCACGAATGCGGTTCGCTTCAATAACAAGGTGTATGTCGCTGTTCACAATCTGAACTCGCAGCGCGTCAACCTGGATCTGAATGTGTTCACGGGAGACGCCAATATTGCTGGCGTAACGCGCAAGCATTTCTTCCTGGAGAAGGGCGACCTGACCTACGAGGAAGAGAATGTCACAGATCTGGACAATGTGTACATGCGCGTGCAGGAAATGAGCGTATTCGAGATTACGCTGGATTCCAATCCGGCGTTCACCAAATCATGGGAGAGAGAATTTGCGTACGCTCCTCAGGAACTTGTGCCGACGAGCGTAAATGCACCCGCCTCATTTACGGTTCAAGCAAGGCCTGCGAATCTCGCCAAAGCGACTCTCCGTATTGGCTTTGGCAAGACGGGCAGCGGGTTTGCGGAGGACATGCAAGTGGCTGTAAATCCTAGTGATACGGCCAATATGCAAAGCTTCAGCAAGGATTTGGCTTACACGAATAAGCCTGGCAACCTGTTGACCTTTACTGAATTTGAGCTGGATACCAGCAAGCTTCTGGCGAACAATTCGATTGAAATCTCGCTTCCGGACGATGACGGATATATAACAAGCGTACAAATCATCGAGTATCACGAGCAGTCGGCTCCAACAGGCGTCGCCACGAGTGCGCTTGCTGGTCCTATTGCGGACGCTAAGTCGAAGCTTGCGTCGACTATCATTTCGTCCACAGGCAATGAGGTTGAGCCAGGCAAGAGCTGGGTGAAAAAGCAGTACCGAGACACTCTCAATATTGAAGTAACCAAAGCTGAGATTGTTGCACAGGATGCCTTGGCGACAAATGCTGAAGTGACAGAAGCTTTGGCAGACCTAGCCAAGGCGGCTGGGATTTTTGATCAATATACGAAGACCAAATCGTCGCCTAGCGGCAGTCGAGGGGCCAAATTCTCCTTCGAGGACGGAGAAACGGCAGCTTATACCCACAATGTAAATGCTGTTACGGCATCGACAGGCACGCAAGGCGCAACGGACGGCAGCAAGGCGCTTCAAGCGGAGTTTACGACCTTCACATCCTACGCTTGGGATACAACAGGCACCTACTCAGGTAGCCTTGATTTTGCGGCGCCGGAGGAGGGCTGGAGCCTGGGAGCTGCTCCATTCACCTTCGATGTCAAGAATTTAAGAAGCTACGCCACGCAGCTGCGAGTGGAAATTACGGACACTTCGGACGTAAAAGGCACTTATTATTTTACGCTCGGAGCAGATGCTTCGAGGAGCATCAGCATTGCCGATTTCGGCGTTGCGGGCGGCACATGGCTAGCGGACGGCAATTTCCCGAGAAACGCAGCTATCGATAGCAATAATCTGAAATCCATTCGATTGTATGTGTTTTCTCCTACGGCCGCTTCGGTTACGAATGCAGCGCTTGCTATTGACAATATTGTGATCGGCACTGTCGCGAATCCAGACCCAGGTCCTGTCAATCCGAACGGTGTGTTCCTGTCCTTCGAGGACCAGGAAGAGGTTGTTTATTCGGCCAACGGCCAAGGGATTACCGCTTCCCGATCCGAGCAGGGCGCGACACATGGCAGCAAAGCATTAAATACGGAGTTTACTACCTTCACCGCATACAGCTGGGATACGAGCGGCAGATATTCAGGCAGCATAGACTTCACTGCGCCGCAGGAAGGCTGGAGCCTGGACAGCAAGCCGCTTCAATTGGATGTCACGAATCTCGTGAACACAGGAGCACAGCTTCGCGTTGAGGTTACCGACGTTCAGGATCATAGAGGCATTTATTATTTTGCCATAGCGCCCAATCAAGCACGAACGCTTACGATATCCGAATTTGGGGTCTCTGCGGCTAGCTGGCTGGCAGACGGCTATTTCGCAAGAACGGCGGCAATTGACACAACCAAGCTGAAAGCTATTCGTTTGTATGTATTTGAGCCTACAGCTGTAACCGTGGGCCATGCGAAGCTTGCTTTCGATAACATGATGATAGGCAGCGGGACGGTCCAGCCAACAGATGAGCAGCTGGCAGCCGAAGCGGCAAATACGTTATCGGCAGCCTCGTTAACATTCGCAGAGGGAGACACAGCGCAAGCCGTAACAGGAGCTATTTCATTGCCGTCTGCTGGCCTGCATGGAGCAAGCGTGGCATGGGCTTCCAGCCATCCATCGACAGTGGCGGCTAACGGGACGGTTGTTCGACCTCAGCATGGAAGCGGGAATCAGATTGTGACACTGACGGCTACCGTCACTATTGGAGAGGCAAGCGCAACCAAGGCCATTACAGTAACTGTGCTGGAGCAGGCTGCGACTCCTCCTCCGCCAATCATTCATGTACCCGTGCCAACAGCTCCGCCAGCAGCCAGCGCTGAGGTTCTCGTGGATGGCAAGAAGCTGGACAAAATAGCAAGCGCGGTTACCGCGACCGAGGCGGGGCGCAAGGTGACAACGATTACGGTCGACCAGCAGCTGCTTAAGAATAGTCTGAGCACTATAGCGAATAACGCTGTTCTTACCATTCCTGACGCGAGCGGCTCCCCTGTTGTGAATGGCAAGCTTAATGGCGCGATCGTTAAGGATCTGCAGCAGAAAAATGTGGCGCTTGAGCTTCGAACAGCTGCTGCCTCCTATAAGCTCCCTCTTGAGGAGCTTCAAATGGATGATATTATTAAGGAGCTGGGCTCTGATGTGTTGCTGGAGGATCTAATCATCAATATAAGGATCAGTCAAGCCGATGAGCAAGCGGAGCAGGTGCTGGAGAATTCGGCTGAGCAAGACGGATTCACGGTAGTGGCCTCTCCTGTAGAGTTCCATATCACGTACACTTACAAGGGTAAGACAGTAGAAGTCAATGAATTCGACTCTTTTGTCGAGAGATCTATCCTCATTCCAGAAGGTGTGGATCCGAATCAAATCACTACGGGGGTAGTGGTGGAAGAGGATGGAACAGTTAGACAGATTCCGACTAAATTGGTTGGACAGAATGGCAGCTATTATGCGGTTATGAATAGCTTGACGAACAGCACCTACGCGGTAATCTGGAATCAAGTGGCTTTCCAGGATGTATCGGATCACTGGGCGGAACATGCTGTAAATGACTTAGGCTCCAGATTGATCATAACTGGGGTTGACGGCAATCGCTTTGAGCCGGACCGCTCCATCACACGTGCCGAGTTTACCGCTATTCTGGTAAGAGCTCTGGGACTTCAGGCAGAGGCAGGAGAGTCGGTGTACGCCGATGTTGCCCAAGGTAGCTGGTATGAAGCCTATCTCAATACGGCGACAGCATACGGCTTGATTCACGGCTATGACAATAGTGAATTCAGACCTCATGATCTCATCACGCGTGAGCAGGTCATGAGCATCATGGAACGAGCTATGGCGCTCACAGGGCTTGATTCTGTAGCAGAGATGATAGATGCGGATGAGCTGTTGTCCAGCTTCAAGGATGGCTCCGAGGCGGCAGCCTACGCCAAGAGCGGCATAGCAGCCAGCATCAAGGCAGGTCTCTTGCTGGGCAGAAGCGAGCAAGTGCTTGCTCCAAAAGCAGCTATCACAAGAGCAGAAGTCGCGGAGGTTGTTCGTAGACTTCTGGAGCAATCTAATTTAATCTAATCATTAAAGAACTTTTTGAACAAGAACTATAAGTCTTTTTTTGAGAGGCCTCTATATGGAGGCCTCTTGCATATTAAGAAGAGAGGGCGAAGAAGCATGAATCAATATGAGGTTATTTGTAAAGTCGAGGATGGATATTCGGTTGTAGAGCTGCGGGATACAGAGCGCGGAGATTTTGCGCAGCTTGTACCGGAAGTTGGCGGGAATCTGATTCGGTTTCATTCGTCTGGGCGAGAGCTGTTAGCTGCGCCGGGCTCTATTCATGATTTGAGAGCAAGTGAAACGATGTACGGCACACCCATTCTATTCCCGCCTAATCGCGTGCAAGGCGGAAGCTTTACATTCAAGGGAAGACCCTATCAGCTGCCAATCAATGAGCAGCCGGACCGCCATCTGCATGGCGAGCTGGCGCGAAGAAGCTGGGAGGTCGTGGAATGGGGAGGAACGGAAGCACAAGGGGCCTATGTTGTGCTTCGGTTTCGCTATTCCGATCATGAGGATATGCTGGCTTACTTCCAGCATCCTCTCGTATTCAACGTGACAATTTCCTTGCTAGGTGGACGTCTTCGACTGGACGGCGCCATCGTCAATGAGGGCGTGGACGAGGCCCCGTTCGCCTTCGGCCTACATCCTTACTTCAATCTGCGGGGCGGACAAGTACTGTTGCAAGCTCCGGCAGCCAAGGAATGGCCAATCTCAAGCTTCACCTTCATTGAGGGTACCCCAGCCGATACCGAACGTGCGGCAGAGCTGCGCGCGGGGCTTCCGCTGGATCGTATTGCTCCTCTTGGCTCAGCAATGGTGGAGCTTCAGGAGGGGGAGGAGCGTATCTGCCGACTGCAGATGATAGAAGAAGGCTATACGATCGCCTATTCCATTGGGAACACCTTCCCATATCTGCTTATCTTCCGTCCCAATTGGTCGGAGTCGATCTGCCTGGAGCCATACTCCTGTCTGACTGACGCCTTCAATCTGCCATATCCCCCGGAGATGACGGGAGCAAGAGGCATCGCTCCTGGTGAGCAAGTGACGTTCGAGACTTGTATGTGGGCGGAGTAGACATCTCCAGTGAGATGACCAAAGTGCAAAAGCGATTTTATTACAAAGTGTTGTCTATGGAGTAGTAGTTACTCTGAAACAACTAGTCGAAAATGTTAATTATGGAGGCTCATTAATTCCTTTACAAAGAATGACACGGACTAAGAAACGGGGTCATTCTTTTCGAGTGAGCGCTTTCTATATATTGTGATGAATGGAGTGATGACAATGGCAAAGGTTCTAAAGGGCAAGATCGTCTTCTGGCTAGTCAATATGGAAATGGTTTAATAAACATACGTATTGGAGTGGACGCAATCCCTCCCAATTCGATCCTTCGATCGTCTGGGTAAGTAATGGTACGGCAAAGCTTCGTACCAAAAATGAAAACTTAATAAAGAATGGAAGCTTTGAAACAGGTAATCTGTCCAATTGGTCTGCTTGGGGTTCAGGGATGAAAACAGCATCCGTCTCAGCCCAATATCGCGACCTATATGGCGTGGTCATTAATGGTCAAGGTGCTGTTCAGCAGATTATTACTGGTCTGCAGCCCAATACGACCTACAAGCTTTCGGCTTGGTTAAAAAAGGATCGGGCACCAAAGTGAATGTAGGCGTTAAAAATTATGGCAGCACGGAAAAGTTGAAAGAAGTAACCAGTTCAAGCTGGACGTCAGGTACTGTGGAGTTCACGACGGGCTCAACTAATACCAGTGCTGAGGTATACGTATATAACGCCGGAGGAAGCGGTATTGTCTATGGAGATGAAGTATCTGTTGTCCGAAAGGTAATTGCAGCATCTGGAGAAACGATGCTCAGCGATAATTATATTACATCTGCGGTCATTTAATCCAAGAAGAGGAACACTCATAAGGATACGATGGTGTTTCGACGGTCAATTGATTCGTACAAAATCTCATACATTTATGTACGAGAATCAATACATTTTTTTGGATACTGAAATATTTGAATGGGACGGACTTCCGGGAGACAGCTTGAATTCCCTCTTCGAGGTAGATTATATCCGTGCCTGGCACAAATAACTGTGGAAGGAAAACCCTATATGAATAAATGGGGCAATGCTTCACTCATAGTTGTCGTACTCTTCCTTAGCTAATGGGGGATGCCTGCTTGTCTGGCTAGAGCGGAGGAGCTGGTATGGCGCTTACGTCAGTACGGCTCATGAGCATCAATTGATTCGAGGTTATGGGGATCATACGTTCAGACCGATGCAAGTCTTGACCATACAAGAAGGCCTTGAAATGCTGGGCAATGCTATTAAGCTGACAGGCTTGGCTGCTCTCGAAGCCCCTCCCCAAGATGAAACGCTTGTGTACTTAACTAGAGAAGAAAGCGCGGTCTGGATCCATTGGCTTCTGTCTAAGTATGTGTTAGAAGTCGATATTTGAACATTGCAAGTCGAGATTGCATCTTCTCTCTACAGCGTTGAAGGACTATGCTGATTACAGAAGTAATGTCATAGTCCTTCAACCCATGCGAGCTAAGAAAAATATCGTCTCGCAAAAGAGGACAGCATGAGGGGGAACACAGGTGCTGATCGGAATTCCCGTACTATTGCCGCCGGATTTGCTGAAATGGATGAGAGAGATGGGACATGGTGATGAGTTGGTACTGGCGGATGCCAATTTTCCAGTTGCAAGCCATGCGCAACGACTTGTGCGATGCGATGGAATTGGCATTGTTGAATTGCTGGAAGCGATCGTCAAGGTGCTTCCACTGGACGATTATGTGGAGAAGCCTGCGGCGGTTATGGCCGTTGTCCCAGGCGATCCCGTAGAGACAACGATTTGGGACTCCTATGAAGCGATACTGAATAGAAAAACAGGATTGTCATCCTCATTGGAATCGATTGAGAGATTCAGCTTCTATGAACGGAGCAGTTCAGCGTATGTTATTGTTGCAACTGGTGAACGGGCACAATACGGCAACCTGATTCTGAAGAAGGGGGTCGTTCGTGAGCATGATTGACCAGAGACCCAATATAGTGTTCTTGTTCGCAGACGACCAAAGATTTGATACCCTGCGCGCTTTGGGCAATACCGACATTCATACGCCGCATTTGGATGACCTTCTGGAGCACGGCACCGCCTTTCGCCAGGCTCATATTCCAGGCGGCACGGTAGGTGCAGTCTGTATGCCCAGCCGCGCGATGCTGCATACAGGAAGAACGTTGTTCCATATTCATGACGACGGAAGAAGCATTCCTGAAGAGCATGTATTGATGGGGGAAACGTTCAGGCAAGCGGGTTACGCCACCTTCGGCATTGGCAAATGGCATAACGGCGCCGCCTCCTTTAACCGGAGCTTCAGTGACGGAGAGGATATCTTTTTTGGAGGAATGGAGGATCATTGGAATGTACCCGCTTTCCATTATCATTCGGATGGAAACTACTCGGGGACAATTCCTGTAATTAGAGATCGTATGTTGTCAAACGAAGTGGAATATCGGCCTGCTGACAAGGTTCAAGCTGGCGTTCATTCAACTGACCTGTTCTCGGATACCACCGTAAAATGGATTCATCAGCGTAAGGAGGAGGAGCCGTTCTTCCTGTATGTGTCCTACATGGCTCCCCATGATCCTCGAAGCATGCCGGAGAAGTATATGAAGCTGTATGATCCAGCATCGCTGACGCTTCCTGATAATGTTGCGTGTGAGCATGCTTTCGATTATGGCATACGTGATATAAGAGATGAGAGGCTGGCGGCATATCCGCGAACTGAAGAAGAAATTCGGGGGCATCTGGCAGAATATTATGCCATGATTACACATCTGGACGATCGAATCGGCGATATTATCCATGCGTTGAAGGAAACGGACCTGTTCGATAATACGATTATCGTATTTACAGGAGACAATGGACTCGCGGTAGGCCAGCATGGACTAATGGGCAAGCAAAGCTGTTATGAGCATAGCGTAAGGGTTCCGCTCATTTTCTCTGGGCCGGGGATTCCGAAAGGCCAGCGAAGAGATGAATTTGTATATTTATCCGACATCTACCCTACCTTATGCGAATTAACGGAAGTTCCGATTCCATCAACAGTCGAAGGAGCATGTCTAGCCTCTCTGTTCTCTCGCGACGGAGCAATCCCGGATCGGGATAGGCTGTATTTCGCCTATGCCGACCTTGTCCGAGCCGTGAAGAGCAGAGAGTACAAGCTCATCGTCTATCACCATAAGTCCCAATTGTTCCGTTTAAGCGAGGACCCTTTGGAGCGATACAATCTAATTGGTAATCCGGCTTCCTCCCATATGGAGCAAATATTAATGAAAGAATTGATAGAACACAGCTATCGTTCAGGAGATCGCATGCATCCAGCAGGACAACAGTTTTGGTCGCAAATCGACAGACATAAGCAAGGAGAAGATGAACAACTATGATAAATATAAATCAAATAAATGAAGTGATTGGGAAAGGTCCGTTTCAGGACAACTGGGAATCGTTAAGCCGCTATACCGTACCCAGTTGGTATAAGAAGGCGAAATTTGGCATCTTCATTCATTGGGGAGTCTACTCGGTCCCTGCTTATGGGAATGAGTGGTATCCTCGTGAAATGTACATGAAGGATAGCGCCAGACGGGATCGGCAGGATGTCAGCATGTTTGATTACCATATTCAAACCTATGGCCCGCAGCATGAGTTTGGATATAAGGATTTTATTCCGATGTTCAAGGCAGAAAAGTTTGATCCGGAGGCCTGGGCGAGCTTATTCAGCAGAGCGGGCGCGAGGTATGTGATGCCCGTCGCTGAGCATCATGATGGCTTCCAAATGTACGACAGCCAATTGTCGCCGTGGAATGCAGCGAAGATGGGGCCGCAGCGCGATATCATCGGAGCCCTGAAGGAAGCTGTGCAGGAGCAAGGAATGAAATTCGCCGTGTCTTCACATCGGGCGGAGCACTGGTGGTTCTACGACGGTGGAATGACCTTTCATTCCGATGTCCAGGATGACAGCTTCCGCGGCTTGTATGGTCCAGCTCAGCAAAGGGACACGGAATGGACGATTCACGGGGATGGACCGGACGAAGCGTTCTTGACCGATTGGCTGCTTAGAACTTGCGAACTCGTTGACCTATATCAGCCATCGATTGTTTGGTTCGACTGGTGGATCATGAATGTCCGGTTCAAGCCATATCTTAAGAAATTCGCAGCCTATTATTATAATCGAGCAGCGGAGTGGGGGACGGAGGTCGCGATTAATTACAAGCTGGACGCCTATATGCATGGCACAGCGGTGTTCGATATTGAACGCGGCCAATTGAATGGCATTCGTCCCGAGCTGTGGCAGACCGACACATCTGTTGCCCGCAACTCTTGGTCTCACAGTGTCAATAATCAATACAAGGAACCAGCGGACATCATTTGCGATTTGATCGATATTGTAAGCAAGAACGGCTGTTTGCTGTTGAACGTTGGACCGAAGGCGGACGGAACGATTCCTCAGGAAGACGAGTCCATCCTTCTTGCGATAGGTGATTGGCTTGCCGTGAACGGGGAAGGCATTTACGATACGACGCATTGGAAAATATACGGTGAAGGACCGACCCAATCCGGAGAAGAAATGCATACGGAAGGCAAACGGAGTGCCTATACAGAGGAAGATATTCGATTTACCTTTAAGGATGGGACGTTATATGCTTTCGTTATGAAGCTGCCCCCTAGCGGAACCATTATGATTCGATCCCTGTCCACGAATTCACGACATTTCCGCAGTGTCGTTACAAGTGTAAACACTCTTGATGGCAGCTTGTCGCTTGATTGGACAGTTTCCGATGAGGGGTTGCGGATCGATGTTTCTTCTCTAGCTTTAACTCCGTATCCGACAGGCTTCAAAATTGGGATGGAGTAGTCACCGTATATCTAACGCGAATGCACTATATGCATTCGTGTTTTGCGACAATAAAATGATAACGCTTTCTTATTCTCGAATAATGAACGAGTCAAGGGGGGAGAACATGTCCAATCGTCGCGGGAGGCCGGTGTTCAAATTTCTTATACCTTATTTGAGCATGCTGCTACTTGCCAGTTTGGTATCTGTCATCATGTATCAGCAGACGAGCCGTGTGGTGAAGGAAGAGGTGTCGAGCCGCAACCAGGCCGTCCTACAGCTGGCTAAGCAGCAATTGAATCGACAGATTGTAGAGACCAATCAGCTTGCCATTAGCCTAAGTCAGGATCCGAGGGTGCTCGCCATGCAGCAAATTGAGAACCCATATGAGCGAAGCAGCATTACACGTCTGATGGAATTGCAGAAGCAGCTGGGCAGCTATTCGGCCGTTACACCATCCATTGAAAATTACTACATTCATTATATAAAAAGCCAATTTGTAATATCACCTGATAAACAAAGCTTATTATCCCGAGCTTCCAGCGCGGAAGCGCAGTCGGATTTCGTCCACAAGTTTATTGAGGGTCTTGAGGATCGGTACTATTATCAGGAGATAATGCCGGAGCTGAAGCTCCGCAACGCTAATGGTGAACGCCGGCTGATTCCTTACATTCATACCATTGGTTATCCAAGCTATTATTTGTCACATATTGTGATGTTCATCGACAGCTCTTCTATAAGGAATGCGTTGCGTTCGATTGATCTCTCGGAGGGCGGTTATGCATATCTTGCCAACCAGGAGGGTGACATTATTGCCGGTGTTGCCGGCAGCGGCGAATTCCTTCCTCGAACCAGCCATAGTGGACATGAGCAGCCTTCCGGTCAATTCGTCACCTCCATTGGGCTCGACAACGGCAGCTGGAGTCTCGTTGCCGTACAGCCTGAGCATATCGTGCTGCGAAAGGTGTACTATGTCAAAAAAATATCTGCGGTTATTATCTTCGGCATGCTGGCTATTGGAGGCGTGGCTTCTGTGCTGTTTGCTTATCGCAACAGCAGACCATTAAAAGTACTTATTCAGACTGTATTCCAATTAGAGTCACATAATGAGCGGCTGCATCGAAGCATTGAAGAGCAAAAACCGTTGCTGCAGGCGGCATTCCTGCAACGGCTGCTGGATGGTGCGTATCCCGGACAGAAAGAAATGGAGTCTGTGATGCAATATTTGGATATTCCCTTACAGGGCGAAAGATATTCCGTTATCATTATTCAATTACCCTATATCTTGGAGTCGATTGATATGGGAGCATTGGAGAAGCTGGATCTGGAAAAAGCAGGGCTGAGGGAATGTATCGCGGAGCTGGAAGGAAATCACGCTTGTATGCTGGATATTGGCGAGAGCCGGCTGGCAATGATTTATTCCTCTGATACAGTCAGTGAGGATGCTTGGAAGGAAGAGCTGACCATGAAGCTCAGTGCCATTCAGGAGCTGTTTCTCGCACGCTTCCAACATGCCTTGCAGTTCGGCATAGGACGACCTTATTCCTCATTAATGGATGTGTCGGCATCCTCCGAAGAGGCCTCCATTGCGTTGTCCTTCGGTATGCCTTCCTCTAGTCCCATGCCCTATTACGATGAGTTGCCCAGACATCCGCAATCGTATTATTACCCTTTTGATCTGGAGCAGAAGCTTCTTAACTATTTGCGAAGCGGGAACATGGAGGAGCTTGACAACACCTTTGGCAACTTGTTCGTCGAAAATTTTGTTGAGCGTTCTTTAATCGAACCTGTCCTACGGCTCTTGTTGTCCGAATTGGTCAGTACGGCTCTCAAGTTTATTGATCAGTCGGGCACGCAGATGTTCGAGGATGAAAGTATAGATATGATGTCTTTTCTGCAATTGCCTCATGGAGCAGGTGAAGCAGAGGCCTGCTTTTATCAAATCACAAGGCTGTACCAACACATTGCGAGCAAGACCATTGACCAGAAGCGTATTCGGAATCAAGAGCTGATGCGCGAAATTGTCAGTTATCTGGACCTCCACTATTCAGACCCTTCCTTATGTCTGCCCATGCTGTCGGATCAATTCCAAATATCAGAGACTTATCTTTCGTTGCTGGTAAAAGAACATACAGGCTGCTCTTTCACGGAATATGTGAACACCAAGCGTATGAATGCTGCCAAAGAGCTATTGTCGGAGTCCAGGCTCAACATTGAACAAATTGCTGACCATGTGGGATATTCGTCGCTGAATTCATTCAGCCGAGCGTTCAAGCGTATGCATGGCGTAACGCCTACGCATTATCGAGCATTTTCCGGTCAGTGAATCTAAGAATTGAATATCCTTCCTTGTATGCCGCATGCAGCGGCTGTTTTTTTTGTATTGTTATGAAAATGAATAATGAAAAATCAATGGAATGACAGCTTTTTTGGTCTTTTGAATAAAGAAAGGGCAAATGCAGATAGCATAAATACGCCTTCACAGCTAAGATCAAATTGTCGAAGAGGCTCAACAATAGAAGAGGGGGACTACAAAACGATGAGAACGGTTACATCCATACAAGCCCATCCAAAAGTCAGATTGCGTCTGCTGGCAGCACATCTGAAACAGGCGAAAAGAAGCTGGCAGCTGCTTGTATTGTTTTCATTGCCGTTTGCTTATTTAATTATTTTTCAATATTGGCCGATGTACGGAGCTCAAATCGCATTTAAAGATTTTATTCCCGTGAAAGGTGTTATGGGTAGTGAATGGGTCGGCATGAAGCACATGACGAGGTTCTTTGGTTCTTACGATTTCTGGAGAGTGCTGAAAAATACGATTGGCCTGGCCTTCTATCATTTAATCGTCGGATTTCCGGTGCCAATCATCCTGGCACTTGGCCTGAACTACGTCAGGCAGGCTAGATTCAAAAAAACGGTGCAAATGATTACGTATGCGCCGCATTTTATATCCACAGTTGTAATGGTCGGTATGCTGCTCCAGTTTCTTGATCCGCGAACAGGAATTGTAAACCAGTTTCTAACGATAATAGGTGTAGACCCCGTTCACTTTATGGCGAAGCCTGAATTGTTTCAAACCATCTACGTGCTGTCCGATATTTGGCAGAATGCTGGATGGGGATGCATTATCTATTTGGCGGCGCTGGCAGGCGTAAGCCCGACGCTGCATGAGGCTGCTGTCGTTGACGGTGCAAGCAAGTGGCGCCGGATTTGGCATATTGATCTTCCTGGCATAATGCCGGTCATGGTCATTCTGTTAATCTTGTCGATGGGCAATTTGATGCAAACAGGGTTTGAGAAGGTCTATCTCATGCAGAACCCCGTCAATATTACAACCTCTGAAGTTATTGATACTTATGTCTACAAAGTCGGACTAATCTCGGATGGGCTGAATTTCTCTTATGCCTCTGCCATTGGTTTGTTCAAGTCTATCGTCAATCTATTATTACTCATTACTGTCAATCAGATCGCGCGCGTGGTCGGCAAAGAGAGTCTATGGTGAGGAGGGGCACACGTGCATCACATTAAAAGTCCAAAGCAGAGAATTAAAGAATCAAGAGGAGATGCGGCGTTCACCTGGATCAATTATAGTATCCTGCTAACGATGGTTCTGATTACGCTGTATCCCCTCATCTACATTGTAAGCGCATCCTTTAGCGATAGCCAAGCTGTCGTCTCCGGGAAGGTATGGCTATGGCCGGTTCAACCAACGCTTGATGGCTACGAAGCGATATTCAAACACAAGCTGATCGTATCCTCTGTCATAAATTCCTTCTATTACATGATTGTAGGCACTCTATTTAATGTTGTTCTTACGCTGATGGCGGCTTATCCGCTTTCTCGTAGAGACTTTTATGGCGCCAGGCTGTTTATGGTTCTGCTTGTATTCACGATGATGTTCGACGGTGGATTAATCCCGCGCTATTTGCTTGTCAAAGATCTCGGTATGCTGGATACGCGGTGGGCGCTTATTATTCCTGCTGCGCTTAGCGTGTGGAATGTCATTATTACACGTACCTACTTCCGCGTAACTATTTCCAGCGAGTTGCTGGAGGCGGCACAGATGGACGGCTGCAACGATTTCCGATTCCTGTGGAAGATCGTGCTTCCGCTGTCTGCCCCCATTATCGCAGTCATTAGTTTATTTTATGCCGTCGGCCACTGGAATCAGTATTTCAACGCGCTTATTTATTTGAAGGATCAATCGCTTTACCCCTTGCAAATTGTATTGAAGGATATTCTGGTACAAAACAAGGTGGACATGAGCATGGTGGCCGATGCCGTAGAAATAGCGGAGAAGGATGCCTTGCGGCAGCTTCTCAAATATTCTTTGATCGTAGTCGCCGCAGGACCCGTTCTCGTATTGTATCCGTTCGTGCAGAAGCATTTTGTAAAAGGTGTTATGATCGGATCGTTAAAGGAGTAGCGCATCTTATAACAAGACAGCTTATGGAGAGGGGTGATGCTTATTTGCTAATATTCCTGGCACCAGGTGTCAGAGGCCCCGCAAATCAGTCATCCATTTGAATCAGGTTCATTAAAAGGGAGGAAAACAGAGTGAAACAAAAATGGACTCTTGCGATTTTCTTTATGTGTTTGCTTTTAGCCGCTTGCTCCAATGGAAGCGAATCCAATGCGAAGCCGGACAATAAGGAGGGAGACAAGGCGGGTAATACGAGCGCTGTTTCTGCGCCGGGTACCTTTCCGATTGTAGAAGAGAAGGTTACTTTAAAGGTGCTTGCGGCACTACGGCCGGATGTAGAGGATTACCGTACGAACGAATTTACGAAGTGGCTGGAAGAGCGGACCAATGTGCATCTGGAGTGGGAGACGGTTCCGGAATCCAACATGAAAGAGAAGTTGAATCTGACGCTGGCGAGCGGTGATTATCCTGACATCTTTATGAATATGGGTATTACAGATGCACAGCTCGAGATTTATGGCAACCAGGGAGTATTCCTTCCGCTTGAGGATTTAATTGAGGAGCATGCAGTGAATACACAGAACATATTTGCTGAGCAGGAGCACTTAAAACCGGCGATTACCTCCAATGATGGGCATATCTACACGATGCCGGATATTAATGAATGCTACCACTGCTACTACTCCGGTAAGCTCTGGATTTACAAGCCTTGGCTGGATAAGCTGGGACTGGAGATGCCAACAACAACGGATGAATTCTATGAAGTACTGAAGGCATTTAAGACTCAGGATCCCAACGGTAATGGCATTGCTGATGAAATTCCGCTGTCCGGATCACCCAAAGGGTGGAACAGCTCTGTTGAAGGCTTTCTAATGAACGCTTTCGTCTATTATGATTTCATTAACGGCGATACGACACGGCGATTGTTTTTGAATAATGGCGCTGTAGACGCGGCATTTATGTCCGAGCAATACCGTGAAGGACTGCGGTATATGAAGAATCTGTTCGACGAAGGATTAATTAATGCAGAGGCTTTCGTACAGGATGGCGATCAGTTGAAGCAACTGGGAGCCAATGGGGATGTTGTTATTCTGGGCGCAGCTCCAAATGGAAGTCCAATCCCGATATCCGATAATGAAAGATGGAAGGATTATGTGGTTGTTCCGCCGCTAAAAGGCCCATCTGGCACACAATATGTGAACGCTCAGAACCGGAAAGGAAATGTCAACGGCCGATTTGTAGTTAGTGCGACAAGCAAGCATCCTGAAATTGCTGTTCGACTGGCTGACGCCTTCTACGATCGAGAGGTTCAAATGTTTTCGTTATTCGGCATTGAAGGCGAGGACTGGAGAAAAGCTGAGGGTGGCGAAAAAGGCCTCGAGGGCAATCCAGCGACGTTCGTACGCTTGAAGAAAACTAGTGAAGTTGCCAATCACAGCTGGAATCAGGCCAACCCGACGAATCGGACCGTTGATTTCCGAATTGGCGAAGCCATCAATGATCCGGTGAACAATGTAGAGTACATCCTGCATGCCTCGACCAAAAGCTATGAGCCGTTCCGCAACGAAACGGTTATGGTTCCGCCGCTCATCTTCAATGAGGCGCAGTCGTCGGAGTTGCTGGGCTTGCAGAAGACCATCAATGATTACGTCGACAACATGCTTGTCCAGTTCATCATGGGCGATGCCAATTTGGAAGCTGGCTGGGACGGCTACCTGAATGAGCTGAGCAATATGAATATTAAGCGCTATCTGGAAATTATGCAGGAGGCGTACGATATTCGCTACAAGAAGTAAGGAATGATGACCAACCCCTACAACCATCTAGAGTTCTGCTGCCATGAACAAGGATGAGTGCGTCGGGGTTATTTTGTTCCGTGCAGGCGGACCGATCATTTTCCATTGGAGAGGGGATTCGATAATGAGGTTGATCAGATATCTGATCATGTTGATGATGTGCTGCTTATTGTTCTTACCGCAAACAGGCGGCGTTGCAAAGGCATACGAGCTGCCTTCCGATGTGCAGCTTCAGAAAGATAACTATGATTCTATTGCAGGGCTGGCGGATACTTATCCAATTGAATATATCACACAAGTGAATAACGGTGAGAAGCGGGTTAAACTCATTACGATTGCAAGTCAGACCGGAATGATTCAGGGTGAGAAGGTTATCGAACTTCCTCCTGAAATTATGCGAGTCGCTGGTTTCTTTCGGGAGCTGAATATTAATGGGAGCCAGATTAAGAACCTGGAAGTGTACTGGGAAGGTCCGACAGGCAAGGAGAAGTTAAGCGAATATTTCCGCTCAGAGACTGTCATTATGGGACGCCCCTTTCACATTAAGGTCCAGTCAGGGCAATATGAGGGTTTTAAGCTCAGGTTGAAAGGAACGGGTACTGTAACGAGTCTTGTCTTGCATGAGCCGAATGGTCTATCGGCTACTTATGATGTAAGAGCGTGGGGGGTGTTGGGAGAGGACAAACCGATATTACCTGTACAGGTCCATGTGGACGCAACCACGAGACGCAGCATTGATGGGATTACCCGCATGGAAGAGGAAAAGTTTCGCAGAGTGTATGCCAATCCGTTAGGAGAACCGGTCACCTATGAAATAGCACCTTATTTGTCCGAGAGAGGATTCCTTCCGGGAAGGCAAATGTTCAAATTCCGGGACGCGCTGGAGATCGGTCATAAGCCTGGCGATCCTTTATTGACTGAGGACCCTCTCCGGGACGGATATGCCGATGAGTCGTTTTTCGATCAGCATTATGAGAAGGATTCACAATTAATTGAACAATATGACAAGCTGTATGCGCCGGACATGAAATATGTCATCGCTTACGACAACTGGCCGACTTGGAATTGGCCTGCCAATACGCCCAATAATCCAAGGGGGACGCCGGCAGTTGACAAATTCGAAGCTGCGGCCGAGCTCGCTTCCCTCTATACGGAAGCCTATAATCGCAAGCTGGATGGCAGAGGACCTGCCTATATAGAAGTGAAAAACGAATCAACCATTCGTTCGGAGTGGATCTATCATAATGATGCCGCCTATGATTCCTGGGGGCTGCTCGCTGACTTTCACAATGTAACGGCTGACAAAATCAAGGAACGCAGTCCCGAGGTTCTGGTAGGGGGACCGACTAGCGCGAATATGACGCTGGATACTAGCGCTTTCGCGAGCGCCAGGGAGCAAATGAGATTTATGGATTTGACGAGAGGACATCTTGACTTTTATTCGCATCATTTCTACGAAGGCAAGGACTTGATATTGAATGAAACAGACGCTAACTATGGCGGGTATTTGACAGGCCGCCTGGAGGCGGTGCTTGATTTGCTCCGAAATCATATGACGTTAACCAACAACATCAAGCCAATGGTGATCTCGGAAACAGGAACCTTGCATTCGGGTGCGACGGATATTGATTACTGGATCCAGTTGAAAAACTTTAATGCTTATATGATTCGATATATGAATCGTGCAAATGAATTTGACATGGTCGTGCCGTTTTTGTTGCCGATCAAATGGTGGGATAAGGGCTCGCCGGATATGCTCTTCCGATATGAGGAAGACGGCAGCCTGGGAGTTCCTACTCCGCTGAAGTATTATCTGGATTTCTGGAAGGATTACCAAGGAGACCTGCTCCCGGTTGAGGCCAATCATGACAAGGTTTATGTTCATGCTACGCAATCGGACAATGTCATTTATGTCGCAGTCAACAATATGAACCCGCAGCGGGTTAACCTGGATTTGAATCTCGATCTCGGCGGCGCCAAAATTTATGATATTGAGCAGAGAAGGCTCTATCTGGAGCAAGGCAAGCTGCATTATGAGACGAAGAAACAGGCTGATCTGAAGAGTATGCCTATGGCAGTGGAGGAAACCTCCATCATTAAAATAACATTGGACAAATCGCCTGTTGTGAAAGATATTTTGTTGGAAAAAACGTATTACGCTGATGAGATGCTGAAGGCCACGGGTCAACCGGCTGCTTTCCAGATTGCTGCTCCTGTCGAGCAATTGCAATCCACTGTCTTGCGGGTATCATTCGGCCGTGAGAATGGTTTTAACGTTCCGATGAGCGTCACTGTAAACGGCAAAAACTATCAACGTGATGTCAGTTACACGAATAAACCGGGGCGTTTCTTCGGGTATGTCGATTTCGACATTCCTGCAGGGGAGATCAAGGAGATGAACCAGGTTGTCGTTTCGCTACCTCAACAAGGGGGTACGGTTAGTACGGTAGCGTTCATTAACCATTATGCGATGGAGAGTTCAACAGATTCGAGTCCGCCGGAAACCGTTGCGCATATTGAAGGAGATCATGAGAATGGATGGTATCGATCGAACGTAACCGTACAATTGGAAGCTGTCGATCCTTCAGGCGTTGTGGGCAGTTATTTTCGGTTGAATGACGGTGAATGGAACAGATATGAGCAAGAACTCGAGATTCACGCCGAAGGCACCCACACGCTAGCGTTCTACAGCAAGGATAAAGCTGGTAATGCCGAGCCTGTTCAAAGCAGGACGATTGCAGTGGATAAAACGGCTCCTGAGGTGACCATCCAGCCCTATCATATCGATTTGGGCGCGCCGAACAAGAAGCTGGTCGATATAAAGGTCAAGTTGCATGCATTGGACGAAACGTCCGGGATAAGGGATATTCAATTAACCTCCATAACTAGCAGCGAATTGGACAGCGGATTATTCGGTGGGGACAGCCCTGGTGATATTCAGGGCGCGGAGTTCGGAGCCCATGATTTGGAATTCAAGCTTCGGGCAGAGCTTTCTCCGAAGGCGAAAAAGCGGGTTTACACGGTTGTCTACACGGTAACCGATCATGCGGGGAACTACAAAACAGCAGAAGTGGATATCGTAGTTACAAAAGGGAAGTAGCCATAAATCATACAAATGAGCAATGAGAATCGCCATGCGCTTGTCCAAGGACCGTGCATGGCGATTAGTTCGCTCCAGGAACAAAGCGGTCTCTGTAGGCTCCCGGCGTGATACCTTCCTTGTTGCGGAAGGTGCGGATAAAATAGCTGCTATGCTCGTATCCCAGTTCGTATGCGATTTCCTGAACGCTGGTCATCGTATGGGCAAGCATTTGTTTGGCTCGTTCCAATCGAATATGGTGCTGATATTGCAAAGGGGTCATGCCAGTATGCTTCTTCAGGCATCTGCTCAAATAATCGATGTGGAAGTGAAACTCGTCTTCCAGCTTCTTCGAGCTATAGGTTTCCCGCATATGCGACTCCAGGTATCGCGCCATTCGGGTGCACAGCTCCAGTGATCGGGACATTGGTTTCGTCTGATGGATGACCTGCTGCAGCTCCAGTAATAACTGAGAGGTCAGGCTATGAAGCTCCAGAGCATTCCGTATAAAGATATGATTGCGAATCTCTACCATCCGATCCAGAATCTGAAGTAGAGGGGGCAAGCCAACCTCAGCATGCTTGGGAAGGTACATCGTATGCGCTCTTGGATTGGCATCGTCATCCGTTGGCGGCTGCAGGGTTTGCGACCACTCGAAGCCGCCGCTGTTCAACTCGCGAGGAGGAACAGGATGGCTGAAGTGTACGTAATAGGTTTCCGTATTCTGTTCGCAGGGACGATGGCCAAAGTGGGTGCGACCCGGCTCCAGCAGCAGCATGCTGCCGGCTGAAATCGTATAGGGCTGGTCGTCTTCCGTTATATACAAAGTGCCGTTGGTTACGATAATGAGATCGTAAATGTCCCAGTTGCGTCGGAAATGTGCTTTCCCTTTCTTCCACCAGGAATGACCGACAGTTATAAACTGGGGTAAAGGCGGTATGATGAACTCCAGCATCTTCATGGCGGTTCCTCCTGCATAAGCTTTCTATCTCTTAACGATAGGGTACGATTCACCATTCTGTCAATGAACATTTACTTATCTGCATTAGTCGGTATCGTATCATAAGAAGTCGAGTATAACGCTTACAACTCGAATATCAAGTCGGTATGATAGGAGAAAATAGGGAGTTCAGGTATGGCCGATATCGTATAGTATACGCTTACTTGGCCTAATATCGGAAATGGGGGACAAGAATGCGACAAGTATGGAGCTTAAACGAGGATTGGAAGTTTTATTACGGGGACCTTGTTGATACGAATTACGACGCAGTACACAAGGAAAGATATTCAAATCCGCATTGGATCAAGTCCGGCAATCATGGAATTGCCAAATGGGGTTATGACGATTCGGACTGGATTGATGTTCGTATACCGCATGACTTTGTGCTGGAGCGCGGCGAATATGATATGCTGGTGCCTGCGTCACACGGCTCGCTGAAGAAGGGGGTTGGCTGGTATCGCAGAGCATTTATGCTGACCGAGGATATCGCGTCGAAACGATTAACTATTGAATTTGACGGGGTGTTCCGGAACTGCTCCATATGGGTGAACGGCCATTATGTAGGAGGTCATTTAAGCGGGTATACCAGCTTTGCTTATGATATTACAGAGGTGGTGCATGCCAAAGAGCCGAATGTAGTAGCGGTCCGGGTGGATGCAAGTGAATTCGAAGGCTGGTGGTATGAAGGCGGCGGCATATATCGCGATGTTAGACTGGTAATGACGGACTCGCTGAGAATATCGCATTGGGGAACGTTCGTAAAGGCTGAGCTCGATTCAAATGAGAACAAAGCGCTTGTTGTCATCGAGACGGAGGTAGACAGCCATTACGAGAAAGACGTAGCATTCAAGCTGCAATCTGTCATTATGGGGCCAGATGGAGAGCTGGCTGGTGAAGCCATTACATCTACTAATATCTCCGCGGATGATAGTTTAACGCTCAAGCAGTCCGTTACTCTGGAGGCTCCTTGTCTCTGGTCCACGGATTCACCAAATTTATATACGCTCAAGAGTATGTTATTCATTGGAGACGACGTTGTTGATAGGTACGAAACGGTCTTCGGAGTGCGGACGATTGCCTTTGATGCCGAGCGAGGATTTCTGCTGAATGGTCAGCCGCTGAAGCTTAAGGGTGTATGCTGCCATGAAGACCATGCAGGAGTCGGAATGGCGGTACCTGCAGCCGTTAATGAATTCCGTATTCAGCGATTAAAGGAGATGGGCTGCAATGCGTACCGAACATCGCATAATCCGCCCGCTCCTTCCGTCCTTGAGGCTTGTGATCGGCTAGGCATGCTCGTCATTGATGAGGTGCGTCAAACGGATGCAACAAGTGAAGGGCTGAGCCAATTGAGAAGTCTCATCCGAAGGGACCGGAACCATCCATCCATTATCTTATGGTCGTTAGGCAATGAGGAAATGAATATTCAAGGGAAGGACGCAGGTGTGCGTATATTGCACGCCATGCAAAAACTTGCGCATAAACTTGATCCAAGCCGCAAGTGCACGTACGGTATGAATGCCGACTGGCTGCCGCTTACGCAGTATCATGAAGAGAACGGCTTCCATATCGACGTTCATGGCTTTAACTATATGATGAGAAGGAATTGGGATGCGTACGATCAGTTTCACAAGGCATATCCGGTCAAACCGTTTATCGGTACCGAGAATGCTTCGACGCTGTCCACCCGCGGTGTCTACAGGAAATCATGTACCGATCGCTCGTTAAACATCTCCGAGCATGGCAAAGCAACAGTCATCTGGTCGAATCCGGAGCGTGAAGGCCTTATTAGTGCTTATGGTGAAACGTATCCATTGTGGGGAGCTCAACCGGAGGAAGCCTGGAAGGCGGCGGCGGAGCATGACTTTGTAGCGGGATTGTTTGTATGGACGGGGTTCGACTACCGAGGAGAAACATTCCCTTATGAATGGCCTAGCGTCATCTCTCGATACGGGATTATGGATTTGTGCGGCTTCCCCAAGGATATTTATTATTACTATCAAGCTAGATGGACGAGTCAGCCCGTGCTGCACCTACTCCCGCATTGGAATTGGCAGGGAAGCGAAGGGGAATTGATCGATGTATGGGCATTCTCGAACATGGAGGAGGTGGAATTATTTTTGAACGGGAACAGTGCAGGGAGGCGAGCTGTTCCTGAGCATGGCCATGCCGAATGGCAGGTTGTCTACGAAGCGGGTGAATTAATGGCGTGTGGGTACCGCAATGGCGAGCTTGTGCTGACGGAGGTTGTTGCGACAACAGGCGAGCCGGCCCAGATCCTACTAAGCTCTGAGAGGACCGCTCTTATAGCCGATAATGAAGATGTATGTATCGTGCAAGCAGCAATTGCCGATGCAGCCGGTCGAATCGTACCGAATGCAGACACGCCATTGACGTTTTCAGTGGAAGGACCTGGCGAGATAATTGGCACTGGCAATGGCAACCCGGAAAGCCATGAGGATGACAAGCTCCCCTGCCGCAGTGCTTTCCAAGGACTATGTCAAGTGCTGGTGCGAGTGAATGGAGCGGGTGGTGACATTCGTTTGATTGCTGAAGCGGAAGGTGTCAAGCGTGGAGAATTAGCTATTCACATTGTGCCTTCGGGTAAGACACCGCTTGCGTCCGCGTTGAGGACTGCCGAGCTGATTCCAATGGGCACGGGTCGGAGAGATGCAGCCGACGGCGGTGTCTGATCGGCAATGATAGGGAGCTGCACGATTCTCTTGTCTAGCATTCCAATACGTACCGGAGGACAACAGATATGACACAATCTCATGATCGACCCAATCTACTATTTATTATGTCAGATGACCATGCAGCCAATGCCATTAGTGCTTATAGCTCCAGGCTGGCTGAGGTATGCGCGACTCCCCACATCGACAGGCTGGCCAAGGAAGGGGCGCTATTCCGGAATTTCTTCTGCACAAACGCCATATGCACACCTAGTCGCGCGACGATTCTGACCGGTTTGTATTCCCACCATAATGGTGTGAAGACGTTAAGCGACAGCTTGAGCACGGAGCTGGAGACGTATCCTCGAAGGATGCGGGAAGCGGGCTACGAGACGGCTGTTATCGGCAAGTGGCATCTGCACAGCGAGCCGCAGGGATTTGACCATTACGATGTGCTGTCCGGGCAGGGCACGTATTGGAATCCCAGCTTTATAAGGTCAGGCTTTGACTGGTCATCCATATCCGATGTTCATGATGTGAGCACCGGGACGAGACATGCTGGGTATGTGACGGACATTATTACGGACAAATGTCTGGAGTGGCTGGAAGCACGAGATCCATCCAAGCCCTTTATGTTGCATTGTCACCATAAGGCACCGCATGACGATTTCGAATATCATCCCCGTTATGAGCATCTGTTCGACGGGATAGAAATTCCGGAGCCGGAAAGTTTGTGGGAGAATCGGGAGCATCGTTCGGAAGGCTCTCGAGACTACGGTACGTCCGTGTCGGAGCGTAATCCGAAGCGGAATGCCGTCCTGCGACAGAGCGATCCGTCTTACCCGACCGGTCCTCTTGAGCTTGCGGGTCTGGATGCGGAAGGGAGAACCAAAGCGGCGTATCAGAAATATTTGAAGGATTATCTTCGACTTGTCAAGGGAATAGACGATAATGTAGGCCGATTGCTTGATTATTTGGAGCAAAGCGGTCAATTGGAGCATACGATTGTCATCTATACCTCCGATCAAGGGATGTTTCTCGGCGAGCATGATTATATCGACAAACGCTGGATTTATGAAGAAGCGCTACGGATGCCGTTCCTCATTCGGTATCCGAAGGAGATCGAGCCGGGCACCGTGATGGAGTCGCTTGTGAGCAATATTGATATCGGACCGACATTGTTGGATTATGCCGATACCGACTATACTTGCAAAGTGGACGGGAGCAGCTTCAGAGGGCTGTTGAACGGGTCACAGATGGAATGGAAGGACGCCATCTATTATCGTTATTGGATGCATCTAACGCATCATGATAACCCGGCGCACTTCGGCTTGCGGACGAGAGAATACAAGCTGATCTTCTTCTACGGCTTGCCGCTGGACGCCTCGGGAGCACTGGATGAGGAGACGCCTGCATCATGGGAATTTTATGATTTGCGGCAGGATCCTTACGAGATGAATAATGTATATGGACATCCAGAATACAAGGAGCTTATTAAAGAAGCGAGACAAAAGTTGTTTGCGATAAAGAAGAGTGCAGGCGATGATGATTCAGCCTATCCGGAGCTGCTGGAGCGTATGGGGCTAACGTAGTGATCTATTGTGATAACAGTAAAGACGCAGGGCTGAATGCAGCTCTGCGTCTTTGCTATTCTTACGCATTTTCTTTGTTTAGCTATAGGACTTAGTTGAAATTTTCATACTTACCCTAAATTACATTCCTTTACAATGAGAGCGCATCCAAGGATTGCGAATAAAGGGGAGAGGAGGACAGCAATACGATAAGGGGCAAACCATATCACATGAATTTGGGAGGTAATAAAATTTGAAGCGACTATTTGCAAGCCTGCTTAACTTGGCTATGATTGCCGGGCTGGCGGGACAGCCTGGCACAGCCAATGCAGCCACCCCGTTCCCTACTTTGAACTTCGACAATGGCGTAATTCCCTCCTATGTAACAGGCTCTAACGCTGCACTGCAGATTGTAACGAATACGACAGGGTCTAAGGCGCTCAAGGTCAACTACGCGGCTACAGACTTCCCCTCCGTGAAGTTTGCGCCCACTACGCCATGGAGTGTAGGCTCCGGCAATGCGATTGCCTTCGAGCTGACGAATGCAAGTAATAAGGATATTACGTTCTACCTGCGTGTGGATGACAGCGCCCAAGCCGACGGCGTGAAGGACTCTATCGTTAGTCAGGCGGTAGCGAAGGCCGGGACGACTAACCAATACTTTCTGAGTCTCAACTCCGCGGTGCTGGATTTGGGCATGCGCTTCCTGCCGCCTAATCCTGCCGGCTTACAGATGGGATATGCATGGGGAGATAAGTCCATTGATCCAGCCAATGTGGTGTCCTTGCAATTTTTTCAGATGTATCCCAGCACTGCTACAGCCTTGGTCATTGACAATTTGAGAGTGATCCAGGACCCCAATTCGAATCTAAGCTACTTGAACGGCATTGTTGATAAGTATGGTCAGTATTCAGGGGCAAGCTGGAGCGAGAAGATCAACAGTGATCAGGATCTCTTGAACGATAAAGCAGAGGAGGCGCTTGCGCTTAACGGTTCACAGCCCATTGCTACAAGCCAATACGGAGGGTGGAAGAACGGTCCCAAGCTGCAAGCGACAGGTCGATTCAGGGTTGCTCAATATGGCGGCAAGTGGTCATTGGTTGATCCTGAAGGATACTTATTCTTCTCAACCGGTGTGGACGTCGTTCGCTTGGACGATATGCACACCTGGATCTCAGGACGGGATGCGATGTTCAAGGACCTTCCGGCCAAAAACAGCTCACTCGGCGAGCACTTCCGTTATACAACGACAGTAGGCAGCCCGCCGCTGGGACAAACCGAGGGCTGGCTGTTCAATCACTATTCCGCGAACCTGGAACGCAAATACGGAACCGATTATATCAATAAGTGGAAGGATGTATCCGTGGCCCGCTTCAAAAATTGGGGCTTCAACTCGCTTGGCAATTGGTCGGAGCCGACGCTGTTCTTCGGCAAGGGCTCCCAGCACAAGCTGGCGTATGTAGCCAATGGCTGGACGAGTTGGGGAACCCACACTACGATTCCAAGCGGGGAGTGGGGAGGGGTTGCCGATCCGTATGATCCCCAGTTCACGGTCAGCGTGAGCGATATGGTGCAGAATCAGATTGTTGCGTATGGAGTAGCGCAGGACCCATGGCTCATCGGCATTTATGTAGATAATGAAATCCCATGGGGCAGTCCCGCTACTACACAGAGCAAATATTTGCTCATCAGCAACATATTAGCCATGAATGCAGCCGATAGCAAAAGTTATGCAAAACGTGCAATGATTGCCCATCTAAAAACCAAATACAACAACAACATTGCAACACTGAACGCCCAATGGGGAACTTCATTCGCTTCCTTCACCGCGATGGACGCACCGTTCAAGCCGGCGCAAATCTCGAACGGCATGATTCCCGACTATTCAACGATGCTGAAACTTCTGGCTCGGAAGTATTTCAGCATCGTAGATGCCACCTTGACGCAAGCGCTGCCCAACACTTTGTATCTGGGCTCCCGGTTTGCGGAATGGGGCATTAGCAAGGAGGTTCAGGAGGCCGCCGCCGAATATGTGGATGTGGTGAGCTACAACGTCTACAAGGAATCAGTGAACGGGCATAGCTGGATGGATATCGCTGCGCTTAACAAGCCTGCCATTGTAGGCGAGTTTGCCTTTGGATCGAATGACAGAGGGATGTTCGGAACGGGTCCGAATTCGGAATCCGCCGCGTCAAGCCAGCAGGAACGAGCGGCCAAATTTACGAATTACATGAATGCGGCTTTGCAGAATCCTTATTTTGTCGGCGCGCATTGGTTCCAATATGTAGATGAGCCGCTGCTTGGCCGTCATTGGGATGGCGAAAATTACAATCTTGGATTTGTAGATGTGGCCGACGTGCCATACGCTTCTCTGGTCAATGCCGCCAAAACGGTTCACGCTCAAGCCTACGCGACGAGATTCGGCAGCACGGGGAATACGAAGATATCCTTCGAAGCCGCGGAGAATCTATCCCTGATCAGCGCCTATAACCAAGCGACTATCCAGTATGTGTCAGAAGGCGCAACCGATGGCGTTCGCGCCATGAAGGTCAATGTCGGCACTCTCGATACGGTATATGCTGGAGTAGAGCTCAAGCCTGCTTCGCCGTGGAATTTAGGGGCTGCACCCTCAGTCACGGCAGATGTGACCAACCCAACCGCATTGCCGATACAGATTCGCTGCAATGTGCTGGATAACAATGGACAGCTGAGAACGTTCTATTTTACCGTAAATGCCAATGCTTCTCGCACCATTACGATGGGCAGCTTCGGCGCTTCGCCTGCCCAAACGTCTGGAGCTGACGGCTACTGGGGGGCGGTGAATGGATTGTCAACTACTCAAATCAAGTCTATTACCTTCTATCTGTGGGAGGATGCTCCACAAAGCGGGAATTCGTTTATAATGGATCATTTGCTAATATCAAAGTAATCTTGGGAATCGCGTGAAGAATGACCAAACCTACCTTTATGGTCTTTTCGATGTGTGTCGTCGCTTTTGTTATTGAGAGTGGCTACATTAATTATGCTGTATTCAATCGATAACATGAAAGGGGTATTTCTTCGTCACCTGACTCAAGACCAAGAACAACGCTTGCGTGAAGCCGATTGAATTACAAGTAGAAGAAGGTCGCGATTCATATATTAATATTTATGAACGGTCATCAGCTAGTCAAGCATCGCAAGTACGATGACTGAAAAAAAGCTTTTCACCTTCAAAATTTGTGCGGTTTCCCCTTAAGTCGTTGAGTATGTTAGACTCAACGACTTAAGTAGCTTAAAGAATAGACCAGAACACCGTCTTATATAGTATGCATCTCGGTGAAGAGTACAGACTTATAATATATTCAAGATGCTGCTTTTGTTGTATACCTGGTGCCATTTGCATTCAGTGCTTTAGCGTAGACTGCCTGCGATATTCTCCTGGTGACAGACCGGTCGCCTTCTTGAACCATCGATTAAATGATGTTGCACTATAGTAGCCGATCTTCTCCGCGATAACACCTATAGGTAGTGACGAATCCCTCAGCATCTCCTTGGCCTTCCGAATTCGCACCTCCATAATATGCTCACTGAAGGTTACACCGGTCTTTTGTTTGATATAGTTGGACAAATAACCCGAAGATAAGTTGATTTTGCTCGCAACAGAGTCCAGCGATAAATCTTCATTGTAATGATGCTCCACATAATGAAGCACAAAA
Source organism: Cohnella sp. LGH (assembly GCF_017671885.1). Classification (NCBI taxonomy): domain Bacteria; kingdom Bacillati; phylum Bacillota; class Bacilli; order Caryophanales; family Paenibacillaceae; genus Cohnella; species Cohnella sp. LGH. The sequence goes on along the minus strand of NZ_CP072117.1, from coordinate 5,905,506 downwards.
TCTATGACATCGTCTTTTGCCAGCTTTCGCTCCTCGATTTTGACGCAAATATCATAAATGACACCTCTGAGATAAGCGGATAGCTCCTCGGCAGAGAGACATCCATTAATTTCGTCTCGATCCTTGAGGCGGTCTGATTGATACTGACCTTGGATAAGGAACGCCAACTCGTCACGTTTAATAACGATTCGTTCCGCCAGCTGTCTATATTGTAAGGCAGGAGCTTTCTTCCTCCTTAGCTGTTCAATCAGCGTGTCTGTCAGCTCAATGACGGCGGAGGCATTCCCTTGCTCAAGATGATTGAACAGAATCTCTAGATCGCTTTCCCGATATAACGGAAAGTCGATATGAGTGGCAAGCTCCGAGATGATTTGTGTCTCTTGAATCATCATTCGTTGCCGCAGCAGTTGCTGCACCTGCCGGTACGCCTCTTCAAATTCCTGTGTGCGTTGGTATTCTCCGCTTATGCACACGGTGATCAGATAATGGTCGACATCCTGATCATATATCTGCTTCATTCGTGCAGCTGCTTCGGTCAGGAGCTGTCGCTCCTCTACATCGAAGACAACCGTCAGCACCTCATTGACATCCATTTGGAAGGTACGAGACTTGGAGAATCGATCAGACATGAACAGGTCGATAAATTCTCTTATGAAATATGAAACCTTCTCCACTGGCTGCCCTTCCTCGTGCTCTCTTAGATTGATATGGCAAAGTACCAGAATGAAGGAACCATCGCGATGATCCAGCGGTATGGGAAATGGTGAGCTGGAGTGAATTCTTCTCATTTGATTCATAAAGCTGTAGTTGGTAAGCACGGCATCCTTGCGTTTGATTTCCGTAAATATGTGCGAGAGCTTGTCCAGGAGCAGATGAAACTCCGCCGGGCTGTTCGTCATGGATGAAGGGGGCTTCTGATTCACAACAGCTTGGATAAGCTGCAGCAAAGGCTGATTGAATCTCCGGCTCATCCATATGGCCAATATAATGCTAAGGGCTACTGCAAATATAAAAAGGGCTCCAGCAATTTGATTAAGGGAGCTGATTCGGGCTGCGATACGGTTCATCGGTACTTCATGGATGTAGATAAGTCCCGTAGATGCGCCTTTATGATAAAAATAATAATGATGGTTTTGTGTAAGGTATCCTTGATTAGCATTGATATCGTTAAAGATGGAATCGTCTTCGTATTCAGCGGCTGATGTATAAAGCAAGCCGCCATGCTTGTTATATATATAGAAGTTTCCATCTGCTGATGGGTGCAGGGTATTGAACATTTTATCCGCGTCCAAGAAGCCCGCAATCAAATAATGATTGGACGGCGTGCTTAATACGACAGGTAAGAGTTCCTTCGAAGCCTGATAATAATTTTTGAATGAGGCAGCTGGGAACGTCTGCAGCAGCTGACTTGTCGACATTTGCTGGTCGAAGAAATCAAGTGTATAGTCAGGGCTGGAGAGGTACTTGGAGAAAAACTCATCAGCCCCATGGGTACCATCTTTTTCGACAACGAAAGACAAGGGGGCAAAGTATAAAGCGATATTTTCAATATTCAAGAGGGGATTGGCAGCATGGGCTCGAATGTCTGACCAGATGTTGTTAAGACGCAAATAGTCGACATTTTGTTTGTTGCCGCGCTGCAGCTGCTGATACAGCAGACTGACTTCCTCATCGTAATACATGGTAAGCAATAAGTTTTTTACTATATTGAGTCGATTTTCGTAATTGGATACGGTATGCGCCAGGCTTAACTCGTGGAAGCTTACGATCTCCTGTCTTACGCTGTTGCGAAAAATGCCAAAGGATACGAGCAGAATAATAGATAGTAAGATGATGATCGTTAGAAATCCAAGAAATATTTTGGTGAAGAGACTTGACCTTTTTGTGATCATGGAGGAAACTCCTTCCTGCGATGCTATAACATCATATCTATTTTATAAGAATATCGCAATGCAGCGGTATTGACGCCTTTAAAGATTATTGTCATGTATACAGATTTATAGAACTTTGCCAATCATATGGGGAAGCGTGTCTATCCACATGCCCTGCCTGGGGACTAAGCTTAGCCTTGTGAACGACAAATACGACATGAGAAAGGGAGTTGCGCATGAACAAGAAGAGAGGTATTCATTATCTGCTGACGTTGATCCTGTTAGGAGCTGTCCTTATAGCGGGATGCAGCGGCGGGGGAACCAATGGGAATGGGAATGAAGCCGTATCAGAAGGAAATAAGCCAACCGCTTCAGAGGAGCCAGTTAAAGACAAGGAACCTGAGTCGCTGCGTATGATGGTTGTCAATCATCCAGTATGGCCTTTTAACGAGAACTGGCCTGTATACCAGAACATTAAAGAGGCGACAGGCATCAGCTTTGATGCTGAAGGTGTCCCAGGAGCGGATTATGAGAACGCATTAAATCTAACTATCGCTTCAGGCGACCTGCCGGATCTTCTCTTTCTGAACAACCCTCAGCAGGCGAATCGATTCGGAGCTCAAGGCGCTTTTGTTGATGTGACGGAGCATCTGGATAAGATGCCGAATTACAAAGCGTTCTTGGAAGCGCATCCTGATATCAAGCAGTCGGTTACGTCCGCAGACGGGAAAAATTATATCATGCCGAACTACGGGCTTGGGGAACAGTTCCGGCGCGTCTGGCTTTATCGGGAGGATGTATTTGAGAAGCATGGGCTGAATGTGCCAACCAACTATGATGAACTTTATGACGTAGCTCTGGAGCTGAAAACGTTGTATCCCGAAAGCTACCCGCTGAATTTTTTTGATAATTTGACAACGGTGACGAATATCGCCCCCAATTTTGGCACAAGCGCTTATAATGGCACGTCGGAGCTTGCTTATTTTGACCACGGCTCGAAGCAATGGAAATATGGTCCTATTGAGGACAATTTCAAATCCATGTTGGAGTATTTGAGCAAGTTCTATCAGGCAGGGCTGATCCCGCCAGACTTCATGTCGCTTCAGAGAAATCAAAGCCGGGATTTGTTCGCTCAAGACAAGGGGTTCATGTCGGCGGACTTCATCGGCATTATTGACGAATATAAGGCTGCAATTCCGGATAAGCCGGAATTCCAGCTGGCCTACATGCCGCCAATAGCTGGCGGGCCAAATGGCAAGCAACAAAATCCGTTTACTGCCTTCCAGACATCAGGCTTCGCCATCGCATCGACTACAGAGAAGCTGGATGCCGTCATCCGGTACATGGACTTCATGTATTCGCCGGAAGGCATCGAGCTTGTCAGCTGGGGCAAGGAGGGCGAGTCGTTCCAGATCGTAAATGAGAAGAAAGAGTTCAAAACGGACTTCAAAGACTTTGGCGATCTGCGTATTCAGACTGGAATGGTAACCAATGGCTCTTATGCCGCCATGGATTTCGACGCGTATCTGGCGCTGGCATCCGATACCTTAAACGATGCATTTGGTATGGTCGAACAATACGAGGCGATTCCACAGCCGCGTCCAGCGATGACGGAGGAGGAGCTTCAAGTGCTGGCAACGGTTGGACAGGGCATACAGAAGCACTATCAAGAGAATATAGCTCGTTTCATTATTGGCACAAGAAGCCTCTCTGAGTGGGACCAATACGTGAAGGAAGCAAATGATCTAGGCGTTCCTCAAGTTGTGGAAGTGTTCAAGAATGCTCACGATCGAGCGCTTACTATGCAATAAAGCATAACTTCAAGGGGCGGACAGGAGTGAAAGAAACGATGCTTGCCGCCCTTTCTGCCAGGGAGTGATAACACCTATGATGATATGGAAACGGATGAGGCAGGATAGAGTGCTGTTGCTTATGCTATTGCCCATCGTAGTGTTCTACATTTTGTTTAAATATTTGCCGATCGCAGGCATTCTGATTGCTTTTAAGGATTACAATTTATTTCGCGGCGTCATGGAGAGCAAGTGGGTTGGGTGGAAGTATTTTCATATGTTTCTGAACAATCCCGATTTTTTTGAGCTGATTCGCAATACACTGCTGCTTGGCATATACAAGCTGGCCTTCGGATTCCCGATTCCCATCCTGTTCGCCCTATTACTGAACGAGGTGCGATTCCAGGTCGTTAAACGATTTGTCCAATCTGTAAGCTATATGCCGCATTTTATATCCAATGTGGTTGTTGCCGGTATGGTCGTTATGTTTTTGTCTCCGAGTGGAGGGCCGATCAACCAACTGCTGGAAGCGATTGGGCTGGAGAAGGTTAACTTTCTCAGTATGCCGGAATGGTTCCGAACGATCTATGTGTCCTCCGAAATTTGGCAGCATATGGGGTGGGAGACGATTATTTATCTTGCGGCATTAACCGCCGTCGACCCTGGGTTGTATGAAGCGGCACGAATGGATGGAGCGAGCCGTCTTCGCCAAATGTTCCACATATCCTTGCCTGGCATTGCGCCGGCAATCGTCATCATGCTGCTGCTCAATATCGGTAACGTTCTGGAGATCGGCTTCGAGAAAGTATATTTGTTGTATACGCCTTCGACGTATTCCACGGCTGACATTATTAGTACCTATGTATATCGAGTGGGGCTCGTACAGGGCAATTATAGCTATGCCACAGCTATTGATGTGTTTACCGGATTTATCAGTTTCTTCTTTGTCTATACCGCGAATGCAGTAAGTCGAAAGTTCGGGGAAAACAGCTTATGGTAAGAGAGAGGCGGTACAGCGTGAATAAAAATATCGGATGGTCAGACGTCGTAATCCTTCTTTTCATGTTCGTAGTCGTCGTCATAACCTTATACCCTTTCTTATATATGACTGCTGTATCATTCAGCAGCCCCTCTTATATCGCAAGGGGAGAAGTATATCTGTGGCCTAAGGGCTTTACGCTGGATATGTACAGTTATGTATTCGAGGACGGGCGAATCTTGAATGGTTACCGAAACACCTTGCTGTATGTCACATTAGGTACGATGATTTCGCTGACCATAACCGCTGTGGGCGCTTACCCGTTATCCAAGCGATCGATGGTGTTCAATAGGCCAACAATGCTATTCATCATATTTACCATGTTCTTCAGCGGCGGCATGATTCCAACCTTCCTTGTTGTGAAGGAGCTTGGACTAGTCAACACGATTTGGGCAATGGTTATTCCGGGTGCGGTCTCTACGTGGAACCTCATTATTATGCGGACGTTTTTTCAAGGCTTTCCCACAGAAATTGAAGAATCCGCCAAGCTGGATGGGCTGAACGATTTTGGCGTCTTCTGGAGAATGTGCTTGCCGCTATCCAAGCCTGTGCTGGCGACTGTAGGTTTGTTCTATGCCGTGTTTATCTGGAATAATTACATGACGCCTCTCATTTATTTGCGAAATTCAGATCTGTATCCGCTTCAAGTCATTCTTCGGAACATCGTGTTAGCGGGACAGATGATGAACAATGAGGGCTATTCAGGAGGAAGCTATTCCATCTCCGAGGAAGCTCTGAAGTATGCCACCATTATGGTGTCTACGCTGCCCATTCTTTGCGTCTATCCCTTCCTTCAGAAATATTTTGTTAAGGGCGCTTTAATCGGATCGGTGAAAGGTTAGGAGGAGAGTGACTGGCATGAACAGACCCAATATATTACTCATCTATACAGATCAACAGCGATGGGATGCGCTCAGGGCCAATGGCAATTCGGAAATATTGACGCCGAATCTGGATCGGCTGGCAGCAGAAGGTGTGAATCTATCCCATTATTTTGTGCAAAATCCGATTTGCATGCCAAGCCGAATCAGCTTCCTAAGCGGCCAATACCCTTCAACGCTTGGCATTACGCATATGGCGGTGCCTGTACCAGAGGATGTCGTCACCTTGCCCAAGCTGGTGAAAAATTACGGTTATGTTACTGGAAATATCGGCAAGCTTCATTTTCTTCCTCACTCCAATCGGGATCATCGTGACATTCATCCCAGCTATGACTTTGACCACCTGGAAATTTCGGATGAGCCGGGCTGCTACGAGGACGCTTATCGGGCATGGGTGAGGGCGAAGGAGCCTGACCAACTGGAGCATCTAAGCTTGGGCCTCCCGCCTGCAGCAGAGGATTATTATCGTATTATGGGTGTGAAGGACGAAGTGACACATCCTGAGCGTGAGCCGAAGCATGCCGCAGCGTTCCCGGGGCGGGATCATCTGACGCATTCCGCCTTTGTGGCAGAGCAAACCGAGTCGTTTATGGAGCAGCATCGGGAGGATACCTGGTTATGCATTGCCGGCTTCTATTCTCCCCATACGCCTTGGGTAGCGCCGCAGCGATTTTTGGACTTGTATGATCCTGAGAAGCTGTCGCTTCCTCATTATCCGCCCCGTATCAATCAAATGCGAAGCGATACCCATTTCTCCGACAAGGAGCTTCGGTCCGTCAAACAGGGCTATTATGCCATGATTAGTGAAGTGGATTATTATGTCGGGAAGCTGTTGGATCGCTTAGAGGAGCTGGGTCTCTCCGACAATACGATTGTGCTCTTCACGTCCGATCACGGAGAATATTTGGGCGATCATCTCCGCTATCAGAAGGGCTATCCAGGCGAGGACTGTATCAGTCGTGTACCTTGCATCGTACGTTGGCCAAGAGGCATAGCAGAGCCTGGCCGCAAGTTCGATGGGCTCGTTGAAGCCGTAGATGTTTTGCCGACCCTGCTTGAATGTGCGGGCATTCCGATTCATCAATCATTGCAGGGCGAATCGTTCCGTAGGCTGCTGCGCAATGAGTCGTTTGAAGGCAAGGAAGAAGCGCTTATGGAGTTCCACGGCTGGAAGAATATTCGCACGAAGCATCATCGCTACGTCTGCGAGTCTGACGGGAAGGAGTCGCTGTTCGATCTTCGTATGGATCCCATGCAGTATATGAATCTGGCAGACGAACCAGAGCATAGAGAGCTGCTGCAGGAGATGCGTAAGCGAATGCTTGTCAGAACGCTGCAGGTAGAACGGCCTCTGCCTCGGACATGGGTGTATTAACTTATTACATCTCAAAAAGCCGATCATTTTTGAGTTAAGTGTCCTTAAAATAGAAGTTGTCAATATCGAGATAACAATGGCCACAACCCGTGAGATGAATTTCTTTGACTTAGGAGTTCAACACAACAGAGCCATGGAAATCCATCCATGAGGGTCTGTTTACGTCGAATGGCGGTGAGTTGGGGCTCGGTATGTGGCAAAATCCGTTTGACAATGCGCTCTAACATTTGCTGCAGCAGCTCTGGATACACTTGATCGTGTTTACGACTGAGCTGAGCGGCTGAGTTAGACGTGAGTCCCAGTTCTTCTTGAAATGCCTCACAGAGCACATCGTCAGCAATATGCCGAAGTCCTTCACTGTCTTGCAATGAGATGATCCTTTTTGCGCAGGGCCAAAAATTTAGAACAAGAGCAGGTTATCGTAAAGTGATCAATCCCCAGTTCCATAAAATCGACCATTTACAAAACAACATTGTTCCGAGTGACCGTACTTTGCTTAGTTCCGATTTTTCGGTACATCGAGGGTTAGGTAAGAAGCTTATATTTGGCGGGAGAAGCATCTTAATCCAGCATATAGAAGAAGGTAATGAAAAGCGAGGCCCATCAGGAACTGAACCAGATGAGCAGCCTGGATGGACCCTGTATGACCAAGGCTAAGGTAAAGCTGAAACGGCCAAAAAGCCGGAAGCCAGCTTCCCAACCAATGCCAGGGAGCAGTCGCTAAGTTTGAGCATATTGCACCGAGGACGGAAAGACTGATAAATTTGGTTAAGGCCAGTCCTTCGACTTTGTTGGATGCAACGCTTGCCAGGAACAAAGCATACAGGGGGGCTTCAAGAGCAAGCAACAGCAAAGGCAATGTTGAATGTGCTGAAGGATTATCGCTGACCCCTTTAAATAGCAGCAGGAACAAACTGCAGAGTGTCACAGGCAAGAGCAGGCGATAAATGAAATAGCCTTGTTTGCGCAAGGGAGTGGCGGCATAGTAGTCCACAATGCGTTCGTCTTTTTCATCGAGCATGAGCAATCCTGCTGCAGAACCGATAAGGAGCGGAATTAATGAGAGGAGAAAGGCAGCGATATGTGAATGATAAGGCTGCAAGTCAACCCCGAGCTTCGCGAAAAGCCAATTACTTAGTAAAGGCAAACCGTATCGAAATACAACAATAATCAACAAAGAACCAATGAAAATAAGCATAAGCATGGGGTCGCGCAACCCATTTTTTAAATCCTGGCGCAGCAATGCGCTATATTTGTTCGGAGCCATGACGATCCTCCCGCTGTCTGGTATTCGCAATTAGTAAAGACAAGGTGATGATTCCGGCACCGATGATCCATAGGGTCAGAATAGCAAACGCATATCCAGTCTCGGCTGGTGCAGGCGGACGAGCAGACCCTGAGATTAGAATAAGAGAGCCATTGGATGGTAGTAGACGGTCCAATGGAATTTGAACCACATTTAAATATCCCAGAATAGGAAGTGTAAAGGGTAGGGCATAAAGCTGTGAACGTATCAAAAAGCCGTTGATCGAGCGACTGTTCAAGGCAGCAGCCATGCCCAACAGGGTAAAGAAAAACGATGTTAGCGTGATGCCAAGTAGGAAAGCAAAGGGAGATTTCGGCAAACCGCTAACAGGTAAATGAATAGCCAATGCAGCCAACAGAGACAAAAAGCCAAGAGATAAGCACTTGGAGGTCAGGTATTCCCAAGCCCGCAAGGGAGTTGAAAAAAGTGCATTCCAGATTCCCTGATCCCGTTCAAGCAGAAGGATACTGCCGGCAAGCAATAGCCCGAGCGCTGATGGATCGGAAAAGGTGAGCAATACAAGTACGTGCTCAGCGTAGGAATCCGGGATCGCGTGCAAAATGCCAACGTACACGGAGCAGACGATCAGATAGACCAGATAATAGCGATGCCGCCATTGATAGCAGACATCGAACCAAACCAGTCGCGATAACCTCATGGCGTTTTGCTTCCAGCAGCGGCGATAAAGATGTCTTCAAGCGATGCTTCCAACGTATGCATGGTTACGATTCGATGCGAGCGAATGAGTGACAGGTAACGCTCATTTACCCCGATACCCTCTATTGGAAAATCCTCCGTCGCTCGCTTTTCTCCAAGCTCGTATTCCACACGTACTTTTCGTTCGCCGCTCAGCAACTTTAAGTTTCGGGGCGAGTCAATAAAGCGGATTTGCCCGTCCATCATAAAAGCCACCCTGTCGCATAGCTGCTCGGCGGCTTGCATGTTATGGGTCGTAATGACAATTGTCGCTCCGGCTTGGCGTCTGGCTTCGATTAGGCGTTTCAGATTGTCGACATGTACGGGGTCGAGACCAGAAGTCGGCTCGTCGAGAAACAACAGCTCCGGATTGTTTAGAACGGAACGGCAATAATTAAGCCTCATTTTCATGCCTTTGGAAAAGCTTTCTACTTTTTTGTGGGCGGCATCCTCCAGCCCGACCTGCTTCAGCAACGCAACCGGATTGGTCAGTTGATTCCGATAAAGAGAACGGAAGTGCTGCAGATTCTCAAGCGCCGTAAAGCGATTGTAGAAATGAGGGAATTCATAAGCGACGCCAATGCGTTCATAAAACGCTGCATTCGCTGAGCGAATTTCCTGGCCTAGCACTCGAGCTGAGCCGCTATATTTCTTTAGTTTCCCGATAAGAATTTGCTGCGTTGTGCTTTTTCCAGCCCCGGAAGGTCCAAGAAATCCAAAGATTTCTCCTTTCTGGATGTGAAAGTGAAGTCCATCCAGGACAGGACGTTTGGCAGCAGGATAGACATAGGCTAAATGGGTCGCCTCGATCATATCGTTCACCTCGTAGGGTTAATTAATGGTCAGTGGTCGTTAAGTATTGTGCAACCGAAGTTGCTAAATGCTCGAAAGTATCCGAAAAATTGCCAATCGCTTTTTTTTGCAGCGAAAGCAGAACCAGCGAACGAATGAGATTGACAATCAGCGCGGGCTCCAGGTCGGCGCGCACAACGTTGCGTGATTGCCATTCTACGATAAGCGGCCCGAGCTTCTCGACGTCTCCAGCGTAGTTGCCTTCCCACTGGGAAGCGGGCACTTTGCGGATGATGGACTCAAGTTGCTCAGGCAAGAGCACTTCTTTCAAAATTGGATTGTCGATGATCAGTTCCAGAGATTGCTTTAAAAAAACGATAAACGCTTCCTTGTTCACGAGAGCGCTGTGGAGCTGCTGAAGCAGGCTGTGTTGAATGCGCTGCTCTTCTTGCTCCATTAAGGCGAAGAACAGTTCTTCTTTACTAGCATAGAAGGAATAGAAAGTCCCGGAAGCAATGCCGGAAGCTTTAGCAATATCACTGACGCTTGTTTTTTTAAATCCATACTGTGAAAACAATTCATATCCGGCATCCAGCAATTTGTTATGAATTCTGTTCTTTTCATTGTCATCAAATTTTCTTGGCATAAAGGCACCTCTTAGTGAATGTATGAATAAAATTATATTTCATTCATTAAAATGATGCAAGCTAAAAATAATAGGAGCGGAAGTCCGCTCCTGTCTAGCCAATCAGAATATGATCCTCGGGATAACCGATTTTGGAAGAACGTTTTTTTTGGGCTAAAGCAAAGGCCAGTGTAAGGGGACCCAAACGACCGGCATACATGGTAATGGTCACGATGATTTTGCCAAGCGGAGACAAATCGCTTGTGAGGCCCATGGATAATCCGGTTGTACTAAAGGCCGAGGTGGCCTCAAAGAGTATCTCCAGAAAGTGCTCCTCCAGCATTCCTTCTGAAATCGTCAGAAGAAGGGAGACCAAAAGGACTACCGCAAGGGAACTGATCACAACAGCCAATGCGCGCATGACCGTCTCGATGGCAATTTTGCGCTCGAAGGCGTGAATTTGCCCGCCGCCGCGGAACGTATTAATGGTTGCAAGTACGAGCACAAACATCGTATTGACTTTAATGCCTCCACCTGTTCCACCGGAAGCTGCACCAATGAACATTAAAATGATGATCAGGAATTGCGACGCGGCCAACATACTGCCAATGTCTATAGTATTAAACCCGGAGCTTCTGGGCGTAGCCCCCTGGAATAAGGCGGCCCATATCCGCTCCCCGGCAGACAAGGAGCCGAAGGTTGCGGGGTTCCAGCTTTCCAACAGGTAGATCAAGCAGAAGCCCGCGGCAAACAAAATACCGGAACCAAGCAAGACAACTTTGGCATGCAGGGATAATTTGCGCCATGAACGTTTGCGAAAAACATCCACGACGACAATATAGCCAAGCCCCCCGATAATAAACAGCAGGATGACGGTGATGTTGACTACAGGGTCGCCAACAAATGGAGATAAACTGTCCGACCATAAAGCGAAGCCCGCATTGTTAAACGCTGAAATGGAATGAAAGAGCGCATAATAAGCAGCTTGACCCCAACCCATATCGGCTTGCCAACGCAAGGTGAGTACCAATGTCGCCATTGCCTCAAATGCAAATGCGATAAGCACCATAAAGATCGACAATTTGACCAAGCCTTGCGATGATGTCGAATGCGTGGCCTGCTGAATGATCAGCCTTTGGCGAAGACCGATCCTTTTGCCGATCATGATAGCCACCATTACGCCGACGGTCATAAAGCCAAGGCCGCCGACCTGAATGAGCATCATAATGACGATTTGCCCGAAGGTAGAGAACACACTTCCCGTATCCACGACAACCAGGCCATTGACACAAATGGCGGAGGTTGCCGTAAAGAGGGCATTCAGCAGGCCGATCGATTGGCCGGATGATGATGAATAGGGGAGCATTAGAAGCAAAGCGCCTACCCAGATCAAGCAAAAAAAGATCATCAAGATGAGTTGGGGAGGGCTTGTTCGTGTTTTCAGCCGATTTACGATGGCGACAAGCATAGTGAAAAGAGAACGGCTATGCATACGATCTTCATTTCTGTTCATAGTCTTCTTCCAAGTCTCGAATATCCGTGTTACTGCCGATTATCACCAGAATATCTCCCGTGTTAATTTCATCCTCTGCCTTTGGTGAAATATTGATATGAACTCCTTTTTTGATCGCCATAATGGTACATCCGTATTTGGCCCGAATATTTAATTGTTGAAGAGTCTGTTCATTCATTGCAGGTGGGGCCTTCAGTTCAACCAAATTGTGAACGGGAGACAACTCAATGTAGTCAATCAGATTGTCGGAGCTTAATTGATTTCCAAGGCGAGCAGCCATGTCTCGTTCTGGATACACAATATGATCTGCCCCTACTTTGATTAGAACTTGCCCATGCATTTCGTTTTTAGCTTTGGCCGTTATTTTCGGTATATGCAATTCTTTAAGCAACAAGGTTGCCAAGATGCTCGCCTGCAGATCTTCTCCGATAGCAACAATCGCATGGGTAAAGTTTCGTGCGCCCAGTTCTTTCAGTACTCCTTCATCTGTACAATCTGCTTGCACAGCATGAGTCGCTACGCCGGATATGTCTTGTACGAGCTGCTCATCCTTATCAACGGCGAGTACTTCGTGACCATTCTGAATCAAAGTGTGCACCAAGCTAGACCCAAATCGGCCCAGGCCAATCACTATAAACTGTTTTTTCATGCATAGCACATCCTTTCCTTATGTCTATCTATCCCGACCCTCTTGAAAGGCGATAATATGAATATCGATTTCTCCAATTTTCTTTAATAGTTCATTGACAATGGAGCCATTCCAAATCTCTTGCCATCGTGTCATACCGGGGTGCCCGATGATTAATTGTGTGATTTGAATTTGCTCAGCCGTATCGACTATCACATCGGAGACCTTGTGATTGCCACGAGTTTTGGTCATAAACGTGGCATGGCATTCTTCGGATATCGTTTTCCAATGGAGAATGCGCTCACTTTTGTCTTGGCTAATCTGGTTATTCTCTTGTTCAGTCTGTACATGCAGTACGAACAATGGGCATTGATAAAGGGCAGCTAATCGGCCTCCTCGCCGGATCAGCCGTTCTCCGTTTGGCCCGTGGTACACACATACCATAATTTTCTCACTGCTTAACATGGGCTATACTCCTTTGCTGAAACTTGAAAGTAACAGAATGATTGCTGTGAAACGACAAAAAAGCTTGGAGCAGAGAAATTCTGCTGCCAAGCTTCGGATTGCTATGTCAGGACAAACCAAAGACGCATTCATGATCTCTCTCATGACGCCTACGAGGTTAGCTGTCGGATTCGGGTCTGAGAGTCCCCGTTCTTTCTGCAAAAGAAAGAATTCACCCCTGAAGCGATTATGCTTCGTTGGTTCCCCCGCTCCTCAAAAGAGGATTAAGCGATGAATATACAATTGTTGTAACTTATCATAAAGCAGTTAATTTCAAAAGTAAACAGCTGATCCGGGAAATCAATCATGGGTTGCTTGCATAGTTATGGTTGAATGTAGTGGTATTTTCAGGTAATAATACGAAGATAGAGCAAAGACGTTTCAATTTCTTTTGAGTGGGCAATGGAAAGGGGATCATTCGTTATGTTTTTCATAAGTTCAGATTTGCCCCACTTGAATCAGATTGGCGGTCTTGGATTTATGACTTATAGTTTATAGTGAGCTGGTAGTGGTCGTATTATCTATGTTATGCGCGCCTTGACAGTCATGGTTATTTCCGTGAGTGTGGTGATTGCAGGATTTTAAAGAGGTTCTTTTCGAAGTCACTTCGGCATTGAGAACGGACAGACATACGGTTCTGACACAGACGCCACTTCCAATGAAACGGGACCTGATTTAAGACACCTGAGGAAGCACTTGCCATACAGAAGAATAGACCTTCGGGTGGTCGTGATATCCCGCTATATGATGTTGATGGGAAAACCAAAATTGGTGTCTTTCATATTGGCTGATAATAATGGCAATAAAACAGTTCAACATCTTTAACCTAACGGAGAACGTTAGTTGGATGACAACAGCGGCAGTCTAAGGCATTATTTATCAAATCTTGGTCTGCCGCTCTTTCATTAATTGATCAGTCTAAAACTTATTTTTTAAAAGCTGACGATTCATCAATTCAAAAAACGCGCTAAATCAACGACATCAGTCTAACACATTATTTTTACCGAACAACACTTGCATTTGCATTGTCGCAAAAACACAGTCGGGAGAAATTCCGGTATCCCGAGGAGAAAGTTCTGATTGTCTAGAGATGCCTCCTATTTCTAACATCCTGAACCAAGATTAAAATCAGGGAAATGTTTAAGACCGGAGAGCGATCGGCAAGGTAACTAGTCATTCCTCCCAATTATGTTTGCTTCCGACAAGTCCATAAAAGAACAATTTATTGAGGTCCCCCGTCATCTTTTGCAGGTGCGGAAAGGCCTCTTCTTTTTGCATATAATCCTTGAACATTTGAATGAACACAAGGATTGATTCATTAGATAGGCCGGGATCGACATACCCTTGCTGTTTTCCCTCTTCAATTAGCGTCATCAGCCCCGGCATGATTTTTTCCTGCATCATCTTTTCCAGGTAAGGGACGCCGGTCGCGTACTTTTTCATGAAATGGGTAAAGGTATCGGGGTGCACATTATTGGCGGAATCGATCTTGGCAAACATCACGCTTTTGATCTTTTCGATAAAAGGCATGTCGTTGGTCAGCATTTTTTCATACTCCGACCAGATCTGATCGAGATAAAATACGAGCATTTCTTCAACAAGATTATGTTTGCTTCCGAAATAGTTGTAAATCGTCACTTGCGATACGTTGGCTTTGCTTGCTATTTCTGCAATGGACACTTTCTGGATGCCGTAGGTCAAAAACAGATCAACGGCACTTCGCAAGATGTCCTTTTTTTTCTGGTCTCTACGTTTCTGGTATCCGTCCATTTCATCCACCTCTCTGTAAATAGTTTAACTTAAGTTATGAAATATAACAATTAACCAAGTTCAAAACATGTTGTAAAATGAATCGCCATCATATAATATGAAATATATGAATAACTATATTTCAAAACATTAACGGAAGGGTGAGACCATGTCTTTGTTGCGAGTCAGGAACTTAACCAAGAAGTTTGGTGCATCGACAGCGCTGGACGGTGTGAATCTGGAAGTGAGCAGCGGGGAAATCTTTGGATTCATTGGCCCTAATGGCGCGGGTAAATCGACGACGATTCGTGTGCTTCTTGGTATACTGCGAGCCACCTCCGGAGAGGCTCAATTGTTTGGCAAGGATGTATGGAAAGATGCGGTTGAGATTCACAAGCGTCTCGCTTACGTGCCTGGCGACGTCAATCTATGGCCCAATTTGACCGGTGGCGAGGTCATAGATTTGTTTGTTAAATTGCGCGGAGGGAGCGATAAAAGCAAACGAGAAGAGCTTATTCAACGATTCGACCTGGACCCGACAAAAAAGTGTCGAACCTATTCCAAAGGTAACCGGCAGAAGGTGGCGCTTATCGCTGCATTTTCTGCTGATGCGGATTTGTATATTTTGGATGAACCTACCTCCGGGCTGGACCCCTTGATGGAGAATGTATTTCAGGATTGTGTGATGGCAGTCAAAGAGCAAGGGAAAAGCGTACTCCTGTCCAGCCATATTTTGTCTGAAGTGGAGCGCCTGTGCGATAAGGTCGGGATTATCCGGCAGGGGAAAATCATTGAAAGCGGGACATTGCGTGAATTGCGTCACTTAACCCGTACACACGTTAAGGTGGAGACAAAGCAGGCTATTCCTTCCATTGAGCGGTTTAAGGGTATCTATGAGCTGGAAGAGAAAGGCGAAGAGTTGTCATTCCAAATGGATACTGAAGAGATGGACAACGTCATTCGGCATCTTAGCCAGTTCGGCATTGTGAAGCTGGAATGCTCGCCGGCTAAGCTCGAAGACTTGTTTATTCGGCATTATGAAGGAACTGGAGGGGGCGTTCGGTGATGGACAATCCGTTATGGGCAAGAACGGGCCGATTGATCGGATTTATCGCGAGGCTTGACCGAATTCGCATTCCGTTATGGATGATCGGCATTGTGTTTTTCACCTTCATTGTACCGCCAGCCTTGTCCGAAATGTACGGTTCACAGCAAGATAGGGATGTTATGGCATTGACAATGGCCAACCCTGCCATGCTGGCGATGCTTGGGCCCGGTGATCTGGAGAACTATACAGTCGGGGCCATGACCGCACACCAGATGCTGCTTTTGACAGCTCTTGTAGTCGGACTCATGGCTATTCTGCTCGTGGCGCGTCATACGAGGGGAGATGAGGAAGAGGGGCGTCTGGAGCTGATCCGATCGCTCCCGGTTGGCCGTCTTTCTTGGCTGAACGCGACACTGATTGTACAAATTGGCGTTTTTACGCTGCTCGCGATGGTTACAGGATTCGGTCTGTCGATGCTCGGAGTCGAAAGTATGGACTTGGAAGGTTCGTTGTTGTATGGGGTTGTCCTTGGCGCGACCGGTCTGGTATTCACGGGCGTAGCAGTACTGTTTGCCCAGCTTTCGGACAGCTCCCGCGGGACATTCGGCTATTCCATTACCGTACTCATGATCTCCTACTTGGTGCGTGCACTGGGCGACGTCGGCAATGAAACATTGTCATGGCTGTCTCCTCTTGGATGGGTGACGAAGACAGGCGTCTATTCGACTAATCATTGGGGGCCTGTCGGTCTGATGGCTGCACTGGCTCTGCTTCTTTTTATCGCGGCCATCGGTTTGAATGCCATTCGGGACCTGGACAAGGGCTTTATGCCGACAAGGTCGGGCAGAACTCACGCCTCTCGTTTTCTGCAAAGCCCAATTGGTCTTGTGTTTCGACTGCAGCGCACTGCGATGTTTTCATGGGCTATCGGAATTTACGTCCTCGGTGCATCGTACGGTTCGATTCTGGGCGATCTGGAAACATTCCTTGGAAACAACGAAATATTGGGTCAACTAATGGGAGAGATTGAAGGTGTGACGTTAACGGATCAATTCATTGCGATGCTCATGACAGTCATGACGCTTGCAGCAACGATTCCGCCGATGTTAGCTGTACACAGGTTCCGAAGCGAAGAGAAGAAGGGGCTAATCGAACCGCTGCTCGGCAGAGCGGTATCCCGTTCCCGACTGCTTGGAGGTTATTTGGTCGCTGCGGTTCTAAACGGCTTCATGATGTTTTCACTTTCTGCGCTTGGCCTATGGTCAGCCGGGAACGCTTCGATGGAGAACGGCTTAAGCTTCAGCACGATTTACGGAGCGGCGTTGGCCTATTATCCAGCCATGCTTGTCATGATTGGCATCTCGATCTTATTCGCAGGCTGTTTCCCGAAGTTGACCAATCTGAACTGGTTGTATCTGATTTATTCGTTTGTTGTCTTGTACATGGGAGGACTGTTGCAGCTGCCAGAGTGGACGAAACGGATTACTCCCTATGGTTATGTGCCGCGCGCACCTCTTGACGAAGTGGCGTTCCTGCCGCTATTCGTTCTTGGCGCAATCGCTATTGCGTTAATTGTGGCAGGCTTTGTCGGGTTCAGAAGACGAGATATTGAGGCGCCGTAGCCCCAGAGCCAAACAAGTTAATCGTCAACCATCCGCACTTTGTTACAAGGTGAGGATGGTTGACGATTATTCAGCTATGATCTCATATATAAACCGCCGTGTACTCGTAGTTATAAATGTGTTGGAATAGTTTGCAAACATTAAACGCTCTTCCTTTGTATGCTCGCATGGCAAATAGATATGCGACAATCAGTATCCTTGGGCACCACGCGAGCGCAACCCCAGTAACATTTCCGAAAGGTTGCCGACATAGGTGCGCTTAGGGCTTCCACAATTGAAGTCACGGGCTGGTTTTCAGTAAAAACATGGATGACTGACGGCATAGATTCGGTGGGTACAAACGCCGAGTTAATAAATAGAAGGGAAATAAAAGTGCCTGCATCATCCACTGATTTTGCCGACAGTCCGGCAATCGCCGTGATCCATGTCAAGGCCATTGAAAAGAGCGCGAGTATATCGGCCACAGCCTATGACAGTATTCCCGCCGTCCAGCGAAAGCTTATCACGATCGCTACGAGAATGATTGTGGTACGAGCAATCGGCATAGAGTTGAATCGCTCGAAGGACGGGAACGGTTGTTTCAGATCTGAGAGAGTGTCACTTACGATAATTCTACCTTCATGCAATATGGAAATTCGGTGTGCTAGGTATTCAGCTAACTCCAGATACTGCGTGGTCAGGAATACCCTCATGCCGCCTTCGGCAAGCGCTTTGGCCGTCTCCATGCGCCGTTCGGGTCAAGCACGGTGGTCGGTTCATCAAGGAAGATAATCTTCGGTTTTCCGATAAGTCTCATTGCGATGTCTAGCTTGCGGCTCATATCGCCCAAATAATTGGAAACTCTACGGTCGGCAGGAAAATTATGCGGATTTGTTAGTATAGGGTTTTCCGGAGGAGGTTTTGTGATTCAAAAATTTGCGCATTTGTATCCTGATAGAGTCCAGGCCATTGTTGCTGCTGCTAGTCATGTTGGTCGATAACCCAGAAGCATTCTGTTCGTTTTTTAATCGCTTGCTTCCTAGTTTCATTTATATGGGGGCGCCTGCAACAAGAACCATAGGTGTCAGTTGGCCTATCACTTTTTATAAGCAGAGAGGCTTTCGAAAAGGCCGACAGAAACGATTAACAGGAATATGCGCTTTATATCTTGAATTATAGAGAGTTTGCCACTTTCTTTCCAATTCTGGTCTTGATTTTTGCTAGCAAGGAACGCGTTCCAAAGTTGAAGTTATCCATAGCTCTCTTGATCTAATCCATCTGTGCCAGCCTTTAAAGTTTTACGCTGTTGTCCGAGATTTTTTAGTTTGTCATGGGGATCATTAACTTGGTCTTCTGTAGCTATGTGAAAATGGGTATTTATGGACATTACGCATGTCTTCATTTATGCCGATCACGGCAAGGTTATTGACGATAGGAGACCGTATTTTAAGAGTTGATAAGTCTGGTTTCTTTTGTGAAATTTTGTGTAGTGACCTGCAAGAAAAATATTAATGCCCTGCGAATCTTCGGTCATATTGCCGAAGTGCTGTGGGGCTGTTTGTTTAACAAACATAATATTGGTTATCAGGTACCCGATCTGACCCTCAAAATGAAAGGGTTAGTAGAAGGCCTCGTTTCTACTGGCCATATCGCTACCTAAATTCGGTTTGAGGGGATGATCGCTTGAAAACGGATTTATTGAGGTACAGTATGCAAATTGCATTGCTCAGGCAATTGCTGACACTATCCTTGATAAATGAACAAGAATTCGATTTGCTCAAAAAACGAACCATGCGTGATTATGGCATCTATTCAGATCTTACTTCTGGATAAGCCCGCACATTCGTTCTTTTTTAGCTGATATTAAAAATCTCAAAATTACACCTTTGTTGAATTCGCCTGAATTTATTACGCTAATAGCGTAGAGAACAACTCAGGGGAGGAAACGGAAATGTCATTTTCAGTTGAGGTTATAAAAGCGAATCGTAAACTGTCAGATCGTACCGGAGGGCAACGTGAAATCCTGAGAGTGGCTCCTTATGCACGTGTAAGCACGGACACTGAGGAGCAACTCAACAGCTATAAGTCACAGGTTTCCTATTACAAAGAGTTAGTTGGTCAGCGAAGCGACTGGTTACTGGCTGATATTTATGCGGATGAAGCCATCACTGGTACTCAGGTAAAAAAGCGTGATGATTTTCAGAGACTAATTAACGATTGCCTGGATGGGAAGATCGATATGGTTATCACTAAGTCCATTTCAAGATTTGCCCGGAATACGGTAGATACCTTAAAATATGTCCGCATGCTCAAGGAAAGAAATGTGGCTGTGTTTTTTGAGAAAGAGAACATTAATACCTTAACTATGGACGGTGAATTGTTGCTAACCATTCTAAGCTCAGTAGCCCAGCAAGAAGTTGAGAATATCTCATCTATTGTAAAAATGGGCTTGAAGATGAAAATGCAACGCGGCGAGCTTGTTGGTTTCCAAAGCTGTCTCGGCTACGACTATGATCTCAAAACTAAACGAATTTCAGTAAATGAAGAGGAAGCTGAGGTTGTTCGATATATTTTTGATCGCTACATTGCTGGAGTTGGAGCCTCAGTGATCGCCAAGGAGTTAACCAAACTTCCACATAAAACGAAGCGTGGGAATTTGGAGTGGGGCGATACTGCGGTACTCGGTATTATTAAGAATGAGAAATACAAGGGGGACCTTCTTCAAGGGAAAACCTTTACTCTAGATCCTATATCTAAACGCAGATTAGATAATCGTGGCGAAGAGGATCAATATTACATAAAGAATCATCATGAGCCAATCATAAGTAATGAAATTTTTGAGAAGGCTCAGGATATTTTGTACAGACGGGGAAGGCCGCGGGGGAAACTTGAAAACGGAGGTAAACGAGAGAAATACAGTCGGAAGTTCACGTTCAGTTGTAAGCTTGAGTGCGGATTCTGTGGGAAAAGCTACTCTCGGAGAAGCTGGAATAGCAGAACCACCTACGCAAAAGTCATTTGGCAATGTACCTCTTTCTCAAAAAAAGGAAAGAAATATTGTCCGCATAGCAAAGGGATTGAGGAGACAATAATTGAGGGAGCTTTTGTTGAAACGTACAATCGGGTATGCGGCAATCATAAGGATGTGCTGAATGAGCTTCTGTTAAGGATGGAGTCTGTGCTTAATGAGCAACAGCATCACAAGCAGTTAAGCAAAGTGAAGCACGAAATCCAGGCTCTTGAACAAAAGCGTTCTAATCTGATAGATCTCCATCTGAACGAGAAAATTGATCGATCTGCTTACGAACGTAAATATGATGAACTGGAGTCCACCTTAACAGAATTAATTGAAGTGAGAGAACAACTGGAGGCATCGGCTCAAGAAGAAGTTGACGTTGAAAAAAGATTACAGCAATTTCGTAACGTGCTTCAAAGCAATACCGTTCTTTCTGAATTCGATCGAAGTGTTTTCGAAAGTGTCATTGAAAAGGTTGTAATGGGTGAAGAACAGGATGACGGTAGCGTAGAGCCGTATCAATTAACCTTTGTATTTAAAACCGGCGTTAAGAGCAGTATTAAAGGCAAGGGCGGAATGCAAAGCCAAAAAAAGCTGGCAGTAGCAGAGAGGAATGATGCATGTCCCCATTCACCAGACAACACATGTGGAAGCGGTAGTGTCGTTGCATCGGATTGACAATTAATCGAGTACTCCTAACCTTATTTTCAAAAAACACCTTTTTTATCAAATCTGAAGAGTTCACGTTGAGAAAACGTGAGCTTTTTCTTGATGTCGGCACCTCAACTTTCGTAAAGCAAAAATGTTCCTGAATGCTTGATGCTATAAGGCCACCAAGTAATCAGACACCCGGCTTGCAAAATAGAAAAACACCATTTTCGTTTGTTAAGGTGAGGGTGTCAAGCTTCTACTACCAGACAGAAGAGGAATCTTCCATCGTTATCGACCAAAAGACCAAGCTGAATCAACTATCAAAAGAAAAAAGCCTTCTTTTCAAGAACTGAACGGGTTCAAACATTACAGTAAGCTGGATTTCGTAAGCGATGTTTCAACTCGTTTTCGTTCTTTTGTTTCATCAGTAAAACTAGTTCCATCTACTCGGAGAGCAGCAAGGGTGACAGGATATCCGGCAAGGATGCTGTTTACCGTTATCTCAATCATGCCGGCCTAGTTGGAGTCGATTTTTAATATCGCATAGCTTTGCAACGTAAAAGGTAAACGCTCTTACATCTAGTACCTGATGCCGTCTTATCGTCGATGATTCGATGCCCGAATGTTATCGTAGCAAAGCTGTCGAACTGCTTGCCATGCTCAAAGATCGCGCTATCGGTGCTTATTATTTCACGAATGAGTGGTGCATTGGTGACTCAACTGTCCATGAAGACTAAGATGCGGTGGCTCTGGCAGTGAGCGCACGAATAAGCATGGTTGTGATTACTGGTGGGGCCGACAGAAGCGATTCTCTGGCGATGCTTATAAACATGCATTCGTTACCATCGATCGACGACTTGTTAGAACTGTGTAGGGCAAAGTTCATCTGGGGGATTGCTTCTTTACCTAGGCTGGTTTGCCGTTCTTGCTGCGAAAGTTGAATTAGAATAATCAAAGATTATTGGTTTTCTGATCAGATAGCGGAGGGGTTATTTAAGAGAATGAGAGTGAACCATTTCACAAGTAGGGCGAAATTTTTCGCATTAATCGCTTTTAGGGGTGAAGAGCTGCCCTAAAACAGGACGTGAGGGTTACGTTGTGTTTGTACTTTGTCAATATTAGTCTCTTGGTGCAGGATTAACGGAATAATTGTGGAAATATTTAGATTGTAATAAATTTATGTAAGACGGGGGGATGAACTTGCATATTCTAAATTTTCAGTATCAGGATGCGAGTAAAGTTGATAATGGGTTTTGGAGGGAAATAGGAGTTAAAAGTGATGCAATTACTGAAACAGAATCAATTTTATTGAGTGCTAGAATTAAGGCTATGTTGGACTCATTTAAAATGCCTGCACTATTAGAGTTATGTCAATTATACGATATTGCTAAAATGGATAATGAAGAAAGTATAAAAGATCAACTGCGCTCACTTCCACTGGAACAAAGACATCTAATCCTGTTTTTACATGATTTTTCTAATAGAAAAAAGAAATCTATCTATAAATATTATGATAGTTTATCACTAGAAGAAACCCAATACACTAAGTCTTCTTTAGCAAAGCTTATTCATCTCTATAGGATCAATCCAGTTCATCTTATTCAAATTTTCACGTGGTTTCTATGGGATAACAGGGCATCGGGTAAGCTTTTCGTTTTCGACAAGAATATATCTTCTTCTGTGGCCTATAACATAGCAAGAGAATACAATTTTCATATACAACTCAGAGATGCCCTGTTTCAGGGATCTGGTAGTAAAAATTACTATAGAGTTTTTTCAAGTTCAGCTGTTAGTAACAAAGTTTTGATTCTTCTTTATCGTCTAATAAATGATGCGCCCCGGCCAGATTTTGTTACTGCACCAAGAAATAGAGAAGTCTCCCCAGCTCTGTTTCTTATTGATGTTGAAAAGAAAACAGTGGAAATTAAAGCGTTAACTACAGAAGAAATTTCAATTAAGAGATACTTAGAGCAAACACTGGGGTCTCCATTGAGTCACGTACAAACTCAGGTATATACAGAGTACAGCAAAGAAATTTTCATAAATACAATTATTAAGGGGTCAACTACAACAGCCATTGGCCAACCGATAGAGGATTTTACTGTTTTTAAAGTAAGGTTTCGTAATAGTCCTTTAAAAAACTCTCCTAAAGTAACGTTAGAATTAGATGATTTAGATATTTGGCCTTCGGTTGAGGAGGCGCATGCCCAAGGGGCGGTTAACATTGAAAGCCTGAAAGACTTGGAAAGCCTACATTTTAAATCTTCTGAAGGAAGTCGTTTGATAAAATCTACAATTTTGGATAATGGCAATGTAATTTTTTCAATGGACGATAGTAACTTAGATCAATTTGCAAAAAAAGCAATTGAAAAAAAATTTGTTGATAAGTTTGGAATACCTTTATATAGAGAAATTTCAAACGAACATTTCGAGGAAGGAAAAGCGGATAAAATCGATTACCTACTAACAGCTTCCAGTGTGGAAAAGCCTAGTCCGTACGAACGATCAATAATAACTTCATTAAAAGAGCAGAGGATACTTGAAGAGAATGTCACTAAGTACTTCTATTGTTTAAATTGTATGATTGATTATAGTTATCAGGATCCGGAAGATGTTCCAAACGAATGTGATGGTTGTGATGGGCAACAAATTAAAACTAAAGTTGGTTCTGTTTTAAGTGTCAATATAAACGAAGTTTACAAATTTACAAAAGATCGTATTAAAGTTGAAAGTTATGCATGGTTCATCAGCAGAGAGAACGAGTTAAACTTGGGGCCAACTAAACTAAGGTGCATGCATTTAGCAGCAGTACAAAACGAAGAAAGGCAATTACAGCTTGTTTTTGCAGATAAGTCGATCAAAAAAAGTGTACTTAGGTATTTAAATAGACAGATGAAGCCAACATTATTAATTTTAATTGGTCAACAAGAACGGATGATTGACTATAGTGATTATAGTTGCGTGGAACCTATAAACTTTGGTAAAATATATACTAAAGGGGAACGTGAGTTCTCGTCTTTATTGGATGATATTTACGAAACCTTAGAACGTCGAACTAAGACATACATTTCTGCAGCGGCAAATGCTGCATTTCAGGCTATTTCAAATCTCTCAGAAGAAAAGTTAAGTCAAAAAGAGTATACCGATAAGATGTTTGAAGACCATGTATTTGCTATATTAAAGGACATCTTCCCCAATGCAGAAAAGTGGGGGAAAGAAATGTCTGGTCAAGAGGTACCAGAAGGCATCTTTACCATTTCATACAGGGATGATAAAGAAAATAAGGTGTATCAAAAGGTTTTCTCATATGATTGTAAGTTAAATACAAACGGTAAGGGATATGACCTTAATATCAGTGAACAAAGAAAAGCAGTGCAGTATGTAAACACGTTGAATCAGAATGATTATATTAGGGCGTTTAGCGATCGCCATCAATTAAGTGGTCATATCTTTATTTCTAACCAGTTTAGGGAAAATAACTTTAAGACCATGAGCGAACATTTCTACGAACATCTTGATGATAGTTATGACACACAAGCGGTTTTTTTGAATGTAAAGGTACTCTGTCATCTTTACGATAATTTCTGTAAGCATTCTGTGAAAATCAATAATTCACGGAAGATATTTTATAGGGATCTCTTTAAAGCCCTAATGGCTGAGCAAGTTACAGTATCATCCATTGACAATGTATTACGAAAAGCTTTGGATGAAAGTCTTGCGGAATATAAAACATTGGCAACGAATAAAGTTACATTGGAACTTAAAGGACCATAATTTGAGGGAGGCGAGGGCAATTCAATATCGTGTGAATGACTTCGCCAAATCCGCATATTGTCGGTTGTTTCATAGGGAGATCGAAGAATCGATCTCCCAACTTTGTAGATCAGACTATATTGTTCATAATAATTTTGGAACTATGGCGCTTAATTTTATGGAAAGAAACCTTGCTGTAGCATTTTTAAGAGATGGAGAAGTTGTTGACATTAAAGGAATTGAGTATTGTCATTTTGCACCGTTTGAATTCATACAGCAGTTTTACCAAATAGATGGACTTCCTGCTAGGCTTCAACGTTATTTACGTCTCGGTGAAACACGATTTCGTGATGAAATTATTAATGCTTTTCAAATGAATAAAATGGTACTCAAATTCCCGAGGCATGGAATATTTTTATGGGAAGAATACAATTTGAAAATAGAAATTGAAGGATTTTCTTTAAAGCAAATATTGCATTGATCTTCATAGATTTTTTCGGAGGTACTTGGAGAGTTCCTGCTGTTATGAGGATTTACTGAGTGGATCATCTTAATTTTACAGACTTAAAATGCACGAATATTTGATTATTGCAATTAATGAGCAGTGACTTTTTGTCCATGCTCTGCTTGGAGTTTTTCACCCCTATAGATGATATGCTGAACTGTATCACAAGTAACGGTAAGTTTTCAATCAGTTGGAAAGGAAAGGGGATATATAGTAGTATAAAAGTTAATAACTCAACTTTCGCAGCATGAAATTGGCAAACAAGCCTTGATGTAGCTGGGCAGACTGGCAATCCATTGCTGAAGTTGACGCTGAATCAAAACTGAAAGCCTCTTTCCTGCTTTCGTGGCGATTTCGCTGACAAGATCGAGCAGTTGTTGTAAGGCGACTGTCCAATCCAGTGTGCCGACTTCGTCGCACAGCACATAAAACAAACCGCCGAACGTACGTGCATCAGTGCTTTGCCGATGCTGCCAGGCTAGTAGAAGGTAGCGTGAGAAGACAATTGTCGTATGGCTGATCAGCAAATCATAAGAGCGGCCTTGAAACTCCTTTTGCAAACGAAGCAGCGACTTGGTGCATTTGAAGAAAACCTCAATGTCCCAGCGAATGGCGTAAATTCGGATGACGTCCTCTACACAGAGCGTCAAATCGGTCGTCAAAACGGCGAGCCAATCATTTTTCTTCGAGCGGTTGCGAACAAACACCACATGCACCGGCGTACCGCAAGCCAGCTCCGTTCGGATCGAGCGGAGAATACTGCGCTTCTGGCTCGCTACAGGTGCGGCTGCTAAGTAAAGCTCTTTAAGCGACAGCTTCTGGCCTTGCACAAGGAATCGTTTATTGTCGTTCTTGACCATGCCGATCACATCGAGTCCGCGGGAGACGACTTCGCGAATGAGCGGCGCGTGCGTGAACCAACTGTCCATCAAGACATAAGAGGCGGTTGCTCCGGCTGCCAAGGCGCGATCCAGCATGGACGCAACGACTTGAGGAGCCGACAGAAGTGCTTCCTTCCGGCGCTTGTAACCATGTGTTCGTTTGTCGATGGATTCGCTCATGCCGGTGATTGCCGACTTGCTAGAGCTTAGCAGCGCAAAGTCCATGGGTAAGAACGTATGACCATCCGACCACCCCATCGTCAGCATGCGGAAACCTTTGTAATACGCACCCGTGGCATGATCTTTGAACCTGGCGAGCAACTCAACGGCTTTACTGCGATTGCGTTCGAACATCGAATCGTCGACGATGAAGACGACATCCCGATCCGCAGACGTCAGCGCATCCACTTTCTTCACGGTAGCCACGCTAAGCGAAGTCAGAAATCGGCGCCATGCAAAGCCGGCATGATTGAGAAAGCGATAAACCGCATCTTTGCCAGGCATGGAATCGTCCTTGCGGCTCTCAAGCAGGCGAAACCAGTTTTTCTGATGGAACAACAAAACGAAAACAAGTTGGAATAGTCGGGCACAGCTAAAGCCAAAGCGTTTACGAAATCCAGCTTGTTGCAGATGCTGCATGACTTTCAGTTCTTGGAACGCTGGTTTTAGTTCGTTAGGCAGTTGATTCAATTCGGATGGTTGGGCTATCATTAGGGTAGACACCTCTTCGGTTGAAGTGATTGCTCGACACTCTCACTTTAGCAAACGAAGCGGTGTTTTTCTATTTACAAGCCCAATACCTGATCACCTTGAAAGACTACAACGACATGCTCTCAAGATGATTTGTGCTCTGCGAAAGTTGAGTTAATAACATGGTTGAAAGTGAGGGGATTAAGTGATTATTTGTACTCTTTACAATCACAAGGGCGGTGTCTCAAAAACTACAACAACATTCAACCTTGGGCATGCCTTAGCTCAATCTGGATATAAAGTTTTGCTTATAGACGCAGACCCTCAGTGTAACTTAACAGAATTATTCATGGGCCCAGTATTTGAGAGATTGGATTTAGAGTATGCATTTACAGGTGAAATACCACTAGTACCGGGTACAACGTTATTAGATGCTTTAAAACCGAGAATAAGTGGAGCTAGTTCAAGTGTTGATATTGAGAAAATTGAATTAGTTCCCTCTCCTCATACCAGTAATTTAACGCTATTCAAGGGGGATGTAGGCTTAAGTACAGCTGAGGATGACTTCTCACAAGCCCATACTCAAAGAAGTTCAGGGATGATGCATTTTAAATTTCTATATGTTGCTGTTTCAGATATGGTCAGAAGGTTAGGAGAAAGTATAGATGCAGATTATATTTTGATTGATGTAGGACCAAGTGCGGGCGCGTTGACACGTACATTCTTTTTATCTTGTGACAGTTTCTTTGTACCAGTTGCTCCTGACCGCTTTAATACACAGGCTATAGGTTCTCTTTCTGTTATTATTGATAAATGGATGAAGGAGCACAAAGAGATAATAGATGATTATAAATCGCTAGGGTTACCTATTTCAGAAGGAAGGCCTCTTTTCTTAGGTAGTATCGTTCAAAACTATAAAATTTCAAGAGGTGGGAGAGCAAGAACAGGTTTTGAAATGTGGATGGAACGGATACCTCAAAGGATAGAACAAGAATTAGTGCCTGTCTTAAAGAAATATTCAGATTCTAATATTGAACTGCTTAAGGTATGTAATGATTTCGGGGATACCCGAGCCACTAAACTCCCTGATTTTAGTAGTTTAATAACTTTAATGCATGAACTATCAAAGCCAATATTTGGGTTTTCACAAGAGGATACTTCAATTATTTCCTCTAATGGCTATAAATATACTGGCTCAGTATGGGAAGATGCACAACGAAGAATGAGTGAATGGAGAGAGAGCTTTGGCTCTTTAGAAGCCCGTCTTAAAAAGGCTAAAGAGGTTCTGGGGGATAAGTAATGGGATTACCTACTGGTATAGTTTGTTTTATCGATATTCTTGGATTCAAACAAATGGTTTTGAATGATTCAGGAACAAAAGCCCCAGTTTTTCTACCGATTATAGAAACTATGCTGTCATCCTTACGACCTATGTTGTTAGAAGAGGGGTTACAGCTACGTCAGTTTTCTGATTCGATTGTTCTTTCAATTGACTATTCTGTTGAAAACTCCATAAAAATAATTGATGCAGCTTCAAATGTTCAATGGTTTATGGTATCTAATGGCGTTTTAGTTCGTGGAGGCATTGCTATAGGAAGACATTATTCGAATGGTGATATTGTTTTCAGCCAGGGTTTAATTGAAGCATATACACTAGAATCTCAAAATGCCCGAGTACCAAGAATTATTATTGATAATAATCTTATAGATTTGATTCTTGCAACGGCTATTTCCAAGGAAAAGTTAATTGAAAAACTGCAGATCTTATTGGCTGTGGATTCTGACACTCGGAGTTTTGTTAATTACTTAGAAGGTAGAGAGTATAAGCAACATGAGAATGTCATTTTAAAACTTCTGAGTAAAGCCGATGTAACAAAACCAGGATTATTTGAGAAATATAACTGGTTATCTGATTACCACAATTTTGTTATGAAGCTTGTTGGTGAAGCTGAAATGGATTTCGGATTACCCAGAATATCAAAGTGGGACATTTAAATAAATATTAATGCAAAGATAAACGAAGGGCTAGCAAAACCTGTCCTTCGTTTATTGATTTACAAAACTTGCTGTTACAGATAGCGTGGTGAATCGACTTACAAGTAGGACGAAGACGAGACGAAAGGACTTGTTAGCTTGGCGTTGGCTAAGGTTTAATCCCTGAAGTAATTCGAACTCGTGATTAGCGAACTTCACAAAAAAGACATTGCTAAGGATACCAGCATTATTTTTTGAAAGGATATGCTTATGGTGTTGCAGCTAGTTCATAAGGTCCAAAAGCTGACGGGATTGCCTGTCCGAGGATTGCCGAATATAATGACCATATCTCTATAAAGGAAAAGGATGCCTCCATTAATGTGGCCTGTTGGTAGCAGGTTCACTGGAGACATCCCTCAATAAAACACCTATGGTCATTATATCAAAATATGAGCTGGTTGAGAAGTTCCCCAGCGTTTTTTGTTCGGTGTGTGGAGACAGTTCTTTCCCCTTGTTGTGGGAAGTGTCTACGTGTTATTGGAAGCCGGAAACGTAAGCTACTTATTAACACAGGTGAAGCTAAGTTGCTTGTCATTCGCAGACTTCGTTGCAAGAGCTGCAGACAGATCCATCATGAGCTTCCGGATTGCATAGTCCCTTACAAGCGCTATGAATCAGTTTGTGTGGAACAAGTGGTTTCTGAGTCCCAACAAGCTTCGGATGTAGCTGCAGACAATGCTACGCTGTACCGCTGGCGGCGCTGGTTTCGTGAGCAGACCACGTACCTCCTTGGATGTCTTTCATCCATTTCAATCCGTTATCATCAAGAGCCTGCAGAGACTTCGTCCTCATCTTTGCGGTCCACACACCAGAGAATCGGACGTTATGTTGGCGATGCACCCGGCTGGCTAGCGAGAATTGTCCGCCCCATCGTCAACGCAAATTATTGGCTACATACCCGTTCTGCATTTTTGTCCAGAAGACCCTGAGGTAGACTCGAATCGAAGTCTATTAAAGGAGCCATTCCTGTAATGAAGAAATTTGCTCTTTGAAAACAGAAAGCGCCACTTGTTATACTGGGAACCGTTCCGCCAAGAACAAATCCCACATACGAAAGAGGCGCTCACAATGAAGTATAAGTTGAAGCAGAAGAAGAATCAACAGATTACACGAATTACCGAATCGACACTGGTGGTCGGTGCGGACATTGCCAAGAAAGTGCACGTAGCTCGCGCGGTAGATTTTCGCGGGATCGAACTAGGTAAAGAATGCGTGTTCCATAATGACCAGGAGGGGCTAACGAAGCTCGTAACGTGGATGAAGGAACTCCTTTCTCAAGAGATATTCCCACGACAGAACTATATGAATCTATCATTCAGGAAGAAATTGTGGGTAGATTGGAATATGCGGCTGAGCGTCAATGGTTTGCAGTTGTAACAGGTGACTGTGGAACGGGGAAAACAACGACAATAAGGCGATTTTCTGAGATTCTGGACACCGCGAAGTTCAAGGTTCTTTATCTAGCAGATTCAAAGTTGACACCTAGAAACTTCTACAAAGGATTACTAGATCAGCTTGGATGTGAATCGAAGTTCTATCGCGGTGACGCTAAACGTCAATTGCATCGTGAGATTGAGCTCATGCGGGGAATTCATCGGTTACAGCCAATAGTGGTCGTAGATGAGGCGCACTTACTTAGTCGTGAAATGTTAGAGGAATAAGGTGGACCCTATTGTCAAGACACGGTTTTTAGATTTTATAAGTACATTTATCTTAATCCCCTAAGGGGAGGAGTGCCCCCGAGGGGGCGAAAATTTCAAGCGTTAAATACGGTAGCCGGTGTCTTGTATTTCAGGGATTGATGAGGACGTTCAAAATTATACATCTGGAAATATCGAGCTATCCCTTGTCGGGCTTCTCTTGGCGTCTGGTAATCAGGGCAATCGCTTACGAAATTAGTCTGCAAACGGAAGCTGAAGAATGTGAAGCAGATAATCAGGATTCCATGCACACATTTTGAGTTTGATGCGCATGCTGCCTTTCTTTGAGGTATCCTGCTTAACCAAATTCAGAGCGAGATGACGGAGTTTACTCAAATTCTCCGCTCCTCTTCTATCTCGAACACGGTTATCATCTTCACGCATTACAGTATCCAGCACCCAATGCAGCTTGTTTTCGATGCCCCAGTGACTGCGACGTGCATGCAACAACTCTTGAGCTGTTGCCCCTTTTTTACTGTAGATAAAATAACTCGTCTCGATCGTTTCCTGTTCACCAATCAGACGTTCCGAGACAATAGCACCAATCCCGGCCAAGCTTTTCCAGTCCGCTTTAGCAGGCAACCAGTCAATGTTCTCCGTTACGTAGCACGTACGTGTTTCAATCCGGCCGTGATTTTTTTCTCGTGTTTGTGCCCACTGCCCGTTTGCCTTTAATTCTGATTTGGGTTGCTTCATGACCTCTTGCTCCAGGTATAAGTCGACATCTTCTCGCAACGTTTTCTGGTTATCCTTTACCTGCAGCACGTAATCGGCACCTTGTTCGATAATCGTTGTGGCAATTTCTTTTTGCGTACCCATCGCGTCAATCGTAACGATACAACCCTTGAGATACAGCAGCTGCAGCAATTCCGGAATGGCCGTGATTTCATTGCTTTTCTCCTCGACGGCAAGCTGTCCGAGCACCAATTGGTTTTCATTTGCCCATGCACTGACGACATGCAGCGGGCGCTTGCCATTAGCAACATCTTTGCTGCCGCGTATCGTTTTTCCATCGATGGCGATGACTTCACCGGCAATGCGATGGCGAACAGCTTCTACCCACTGTTGGAAGGCCTTTTGCACGTACTTCGGGTCGATCGCCGATAAAATATCTCCGAACGTATCGTGAGATGGACAGCCTCCAGGTAGCTCAAGGAATGATCTTAGCCATTCTTCTCTGGCTTCTGCGAAGCTCTCCATATCGACATAAGTTTGACAATCACATAAAGTCGCGAGCACGGCGATGACAAGCACTTCTTCCAGCTTATGTCGGATTCCGTTCCCTTTCCGGGGTTCTGGGATTTCGCTAAAGAGGTCCAGTAATGATTTTGGCATCTAAGCTCAACTTCTTTCTCTTTTCGTTGAGCTATTTATTCGATCTTGCTTCAGGTTTTTCCTTTAAAGTTTTGATGTTTTCGTAAGCGATTGCCCTAGTCTGGTAATCATAGAGATAGACTTCTTCGTATTTTAATGAACGCCACAAACGCTCTGTGAAGATGTTGTCAAGGGCTCTACCCCGGCCATCCATACTGATTTTGACTTCCTTACTTTGCACTAGATCAATATACTTTTGACTAGTGAAGTGGCTCCCTTGATCACTGTTGAGAATGATGGGTTTGTACTGCTGTAGCGCCTTTTCTACAGCTTGCAAGACAAACGGCAACTCCAGCGTTTGATCAAGCTCCCAACTGATGACGTATCGGGAATACCAGTCGATCACGGCCACAAGATACATCCAACTCTTTTGCATGCGGATGTAGGTGATGTCAATTCCCCAGACGTGGTTGACGTGCGATATAGGCAATCCGCGAAGCAGATACGGAAATACACGATGCTCTAAATGCCGTTTACTGAGATTTGGACCTGGGCAGATTCCGGCAATACCCATCTCTTGCATCTGCCTTTGCACGGCTTTTCTGTTCACGATACGACCTTCCTGACGAAGGATGGCTGAGATCCGGCGAGAGCCGAAAAACGGCCATTTCGTATAAATCTGATCGATCCGATTCTTAATCGCCAGTTCCTCAGTAGAAGGCGCTACAGGCCGGTAATACAGGCTAGAGCGGTTCAAACTAAGGAGATCCGCTTGCATCTTAATAGGCACATCGGAATGCCATTCGATCATCTCCAGGCGGCTGCCGCGAGCTGTGCTAGAGGCCAGATTTTTTTTTGAGCCATGACAACTGCGTCGTCAGGCGCCCGACCTCGGCGTAGAGATCTTCAATCTGCTTTTCGTATTCCACTGATTTACGTTCGGCTTTGTCAGACTTGGAGAAAATTTGTGGCATCTGCTCGAGAAACTCTTTCTTCCAGTTCCGCAGCTGATTGACATGAACACCATGAGTCGAAGACAGTTCGGCTAAGGTTTTTTCTTCTTTTAGAATCTCAAGCACAACTCGTACTTTGAATTCTGCGGTGTAACTTTTGCGGCTGGTCATCTACCTTAAATCCTCTCTTCTTCGTGTCTAGTTTCTTGGGTCCATTATAGAAGTTCGTTTCTTACTCAACTTTAAGATGGATGCACAGAGTCCAATGGCCCTTATCCTTGTTGGTCAAAGTGAATTGTGGGATCGGTTAGGGCTACAATCTTATGCAGCGATTAGGCAACGCATTGATTTGCAGTGCAGGCTGCCGCATTACGATCGGTCTCAGAGCGGTGCTTACATTCAAAGGCACATGACTTATGCAGGCGCAGAGCGAGACATCTTCTCCGACGGTGCAATGGATGAGATTTATCGCTTCTCAAGTGGCTCAGCTAGAGTCATTAACAAGGTTTGTACGCACTGCTTAATCTACGGTTCGCAGAACAAACATCGAATCATTGACGATCACATGGTTAAGCGTGTGATCGAGGGAGAGTTATCTTGATTCTCCCTGTTTTTTTAACCTTGTATGGACAGCTTATCCGTCACAATCAGGACAACTTACACCGTCAACCTACGGACATTATGCATTAGCAGCAACAGCTTATGGAAACAAGAGTCGAGAGAATAAACAGAATTAAGAGAGATTTTAAGAAAAAAATATTGGGAATTCCGATACTAATTGTTCTATACGTAATAAGTATTTTCATACTTTCTCTATCAAACTTATATATCACGATCAAGCTATCTGAAAATGGTTTTGAAGAGTTGGGCAAGGAATTGACTCAGTTTGTACAGTTATCAGTTCTCCTGTCTTCATTAGTCTGTTATGCGAACTTGGAATTCTTAATGCTGATTGTTAAATCAGTGTTTAGGTTACTCCTAACCGTATGGATAGTTTTGGTGATTACATTCTCTAAATTGAGCTCACTAGATCAAGGTTCTATTTTGGTATTATGTACAGTTTTTTACGTTTACTTTGAAGTGTTTTATGAAATAAATTCATATATTTATAAAAAGAATGATGTATTGATATTAAAAATGAAAATAAAAAAAGAGCATATACAAAACTACTCAATTCCTACTTCAATTATTCTAGTGAGTATTATTAATATTTTAATTGCATATCCTTTGGATGATTTTATTAAATCAATTTAAGGGAACTTCCGAAAAGAGCATATTCACGTTCAGACCGTAAGTTTTTATTCCGATAAGTCTACCGGGCTTCGAGACGCTTGCAAATGATTCGGCCTTCTATACCCCCGAAAAACGAAAAGAGCGAGACGTTGGCCTTCAAAGCCTCCTGTCCCGCCCTCATTTTCGTTTCATCCATTTTTCCATGCCTTCTCATACTCACCCTCAACAAGCTTAAAAAAGTCGGAAGGTTTGATTTTCAGACCTCTGCAAAGGTCGAATATCTTCGTGACGGAAGGCTCGTTTCTGCCAACTTCGATCATCGAAATGTAGGATCGGTCAACGTCGCATTCATGCGCAAGATCCTCTTGGCTTAAGCCTTGCTTGAGGCGAATCGCTTTGAAGGTTTTTCCGATAATTTGTTTGATAATATTGGACGGATCGCTCAAGGAAAGTTACTCCTTTTCTGTCCATTATCAATCTGTTATACTATCGATGACAGATAAAGTATTCAACAAAAAGTAAAATAAAGTAATTATGGATATGTGTAGATCTTTCATTTGAGAAGGGAAGCGAGACGCCTGACAAATGATCTAATGCACAAATACGAGAAAGAAAAGACGAAGCTAACGAACTTGGACAGGAATCGCTCGCGAAGGGAATTCCGCTTTCAGCAAATGAAACAGTTCTGGCCCAGAGCCGCAAGGTCGACGAGCTAGTTACCCGATTTTATGTTCAGAAAATAGTTGAGAGGGAACAAGGGAATCGATAAAGCATGTTTGTGGGGAGAGGTGAGGTCATGGAATTTCCGTCATGGTTCCAGAGAGCGATTCAGGAACGACTGGATGAAGTGTCCGCTCGAATTCAGTTCAATCCGGATCTGAGAAAGTACCGCGTAGAGGAGAAGGCCGCTTTCGAGGCGTTGTTCTCCTGTGTAAATATGACGCAATGTCCAGAGTTTACGGAATGGAAAGACAAACTCCATTACTACAGAGGCTTGGAGAATGAACGGTTATATTTGCAGGGGATGCGAGACGGAGCGAAGCTGGCGATTGCGCTGATGTCCGATCCGTTTGCGGAGCAGGAGGGGGACGCGAATTCGGCCAAATCAAAATCGGAGCATTAGGATGAAGAGGGGCAGGCGCACCCCTCTTTTTTGTCGGATGTAAACTGTTCTAAGCAATTGGGTGATGCAAATGCTTTGCGCAGCTCAAGTCATTGCTATCAGAAAGTCGAATAACTTTTTCTTCATATAGCTGTAACCGGGATTCGAAGTCCGCGCGGTATTCTTCGAAGTCTCGCGTCCACTTATACATCATTTTCAACATCGTTATATCAGGTTTATAGTCACACTTTTCAATTCCAAGATTTTGTTTGAGAAACCGGGTTAAGATTCTTATTCTACGTTTCCATAAAGGCGTATCTAGAAATAGGATGGTATCCGCCATTTCAAATAAACAACGATAGGACGGTCGGTCTGTCCCTTCGATTATCCATTCGCCATGGCTGTCAATGTCCTTAATAACTTCAATCTGCTCATCTGCGGTTCGTTTATACCTTCCGGTCTCCGTTCGATGATGAACGATACGATCTAACTCATACCAAGGAATGTTTAGTGTTTCGGATAGCCGCTTGGCGAGTGTTGTTTTACCGCTGGCTACAATTCCAGTGATAAGAACCTTTTTCAATGAATTTTGCCCCTCCCGTTGAGAAGTTTAGGCGTATTCCTATTTGCGTGTTGCAAGCTTTCAGAATCATTATAGTGCATCATAGGAACCCGTAACAGATGAGGGATACCGGTATCAGCGGGGGAAGAAAGTGTCAAACGATGATTGTCCCAGCCTTTCAGGGATGTATAGCGATTGCAGTTATTGTAGGAACCTGTAGGTTCAATAACGTTATAGCAATCGATATAGTCACAGGAAGCACATAGGAAAAAAGGTTTGGGATTAACACCGACCGGAATGTTTGTGAATGAATGTGTAAGAAGCGGTAAATTGCATGAATGAAATAGCCGTGTTATGATTAAGATAGAAAAAGGAGTCGGACGGCCATCCGACTCCCTGCACAACATATTTGGGTGGGAAACCTCCAACAGAATAAGAGCGAAAATAACCCGTACCCTTGGCACGAACCTGGGCGGGTTATTTTCTTTTACGCAGATAAGTGAGTAACGCCAGCAAGATATGCCCAGCATAATCATGTTGATAGAAATGGCCTGACAACATGCGTCTTCCGAAGCCCCTCCCCGCACAAGCCCGCCAAACCGGCTAACTAGCCGCCGCCCGAACCTGCTGTTCGAAATTGGCGATAATCTCTTTGCCATAATAGTTGTCCATCAGATCGGCATAGTACTCCGGCCAGCGCGCACCCGACTTATCGGAGAACAGCAGCGTGATCAACAGTTCATTTTGCCTGGAGCGAAATGCGCTGACATCGATGCCGATCGGCGGGGACAATGTTACGCCAAGCTTGGGCTTGGTCGGCAATTGCGCCAGAAATTCGCGAATCTCCTTATCCCGCTCGGTTAAGCTAGGGTCGATGACCTGCAAACCAAGCGCCATAGGGGCTTCGGGAGTGAAGAAGCTCCATGTGGACAGCCAGTCCGGCGCCTCTGGCGTTCCGCTGCCTGTGCCGCTGTTATCCGCCAGCAATGTAATGGTATTGCCGCTTCGCGTGTAATGCTTTCCTTCAAGCCCGTAATGGGTGAGCAGGAAGCCTTCTTCGCTGGCCAGCCAATCCAACATCGCAATGATTTGCTTGGCTTTCTCAGGATGCTTGTCTACCACCTTCTTGGAGAATACGAATGGAGCGCCTGGAGAAGGGACAGTTCCTAGCGGTTCTGTCCCAAGCGGGTTGAACGGCACCCAATTCGCCTGCGGATTATGGATGCGAGACAGGGACTGCAGGCTGGCAGGATTGGCATCCAGCGCGAAGTCCGCCGTTTGCCCGAAGACGACGCCCACCTTGCCCTGAGCTGCCTTGGCCAGATGCGAACGCTCCGAATTGAGGAACCAATCGGGATCAACCACGCCAGCCTTAATCACCGCGAGGATATCCTCCACGACATCCTGCATGCGCAGATCCGATTCCATATCGACTAATTTGTTTTGGCTCATATAGGCAGGGTATACCAAGCCGCGGTGACCATATTCCGGCCAATCGGTGGTCAGGCTGCTGCTGTTCCCCGATACCGAGAATCCATACGTATCCTTCAACCCGTTGCCATCCGGATCATCATAGGTAAAGGCATGAAGTATAGAGACGTATTCCTCGTAATTGGCCGGAAGCTTCAAGCCAAGAGCGTCGAGCCAATCTTGGCGAATATAGTAACTGCGATAGGAGTTTTTGTCATAGGGAAGGGGCGCGCGATAGAAGCGGTTATGAATGCGATACTGCTTCAACTCCTGCTCGGTTACCCAATACTTGAAATAGTTCGGCATGGTAGCAGGGGAAATATAAGGGCCCAGATCGGCAAGGACGCCGTACAAGGCGAGTGTAGCGCCGAGATCCTCAGACTGCTCAATCCATAAGTCGGGCGGATTGTTGGCGAGCAGCATCGCCTCTAGCTCTGCGGCATAGGCGGGACCCTGCGGGGCGCTTATGAGCTTAACCTGAAGGCCGAATTTCTCCTCAATCGCTTGGCGGACAAAATCCTCGTTTCCGTCAGGGAGCTTCGCATTCGAAGGGATGGGAACGAACAGAGTAATTGCCTTCTCGGGAAATTCGCTGTCCGCTGCCAACAATTGCAGCAGGGGCGTCTGCCGCGAACCCATCATCCAAACCAGGGCAACAAGCAGCAGAAACGGGACTGCCAGAAGCATAACGAAGTAAGACCGCCGAATCGTACGCATGTTGTCCTCCTTACCACGTATCTATGAACCGCTTTCAAGACGTTATTGATAATTGTTAGGTCCAAGTGCTTTAATTAAAGTAAACGATTTTCAGAGGAAAATCAACGCAACCCACCCGGATGATGGTAGAATACGCGCCTAGGCAGCATGCAAAGAGAGAGGATGCTAGTGAGAAGCAACTGGTTTAATCGTTTGCTAATTTCGTATTTGCCTGTGTTTTTTATGATCAGTTTAAGTCTGCTGTTTATGACGTATTATACCTTGAACGAAATGTCGCGAGAGTCGGCAATCCGTACCAATCAGGCATTGACTAGCAATATTGCCAAGCTGTTGGACAGTAATCTCGCAAGTATGGATGCGCTTCTGCTATACGAGATACGCAACAATGCCAGGCTGCGAGATTTTTTCTCCGATAAAGCGGGCCCGCAGCAACAGTTCATTGATGTTCAGGCGTCCGCCTTTCTGAAAGAATTCGTGCAGAACAACCCGATGCTGCATTCGTTGTACTTGTATCGTACACCGGATATGACGGTGCTTACGCCGGATACGCGCACGAAGCTGGAGCAGTTCCCGGATCGCGAGCAGATTGGACTTATGGTCAACAGCAGCGAACCCTATGAGTGGACTGCACGCTGGCTGCCGCAAAGCCTCGAAGACGACAGTCCCGGATTGCCGGTCATCAGCCTAGCCAAAACGACCAACTTGCAAAAGCTGAGCATCCTGGTTGCGAATGTTCGCATAGAGTTGCTATATGAGTGGATGACAAGCATGGCAGACAGGCAGTTAACCTTCGTCCACATTATGGATCAACAAGGCAATCTTATCGTCTCCACAGTTGAGGGAGCGGTTACCGGGACAGCGGCCAATACTAGCGATGTGCTGGCAGCAGCCGTCTCCAAGCAGACAGGCTGGATTATTGCCAGCGGTAACCGCAACGTAGGCTTGTTCTCCTTTGTCTCCTCGCAATTTTATTTGTGGATGGGTGTGGCTGCATTTATTGTCATCGCGGGCTTCTCGTGGATCATCTATGTATCTCGCCGCCAATACAAGCCGGTTCAGGACTTAATCAGCCTGGCTGAACGCGCTCGCCAAGGAGGGAGGCAGGCCGCCGCCGAATCTGCACAAGAGGATGAATTCAAGCTCATCGGTGCGGCCATTGAGGAATTGCTGGATGAATCGAATACGCTGCAAGAGCAGCAAAAGGAATTATCGATTTACCATAAGCGCCATCTGTTCCTCAGTCTGATGGAAGAGGTACATACAGAAGCCAATTTCGGTTCTTACCTGGCTGAAGAAATGCAGCGGCTCGGAATCGATAAGCCGGTTACCGGCTTGTTGGTTTCTGTCGTTGAGATTGACAGCTACGAGGAGTTTGCCAACCAGTATCGCGGAGACCAGCACCTGCTGAAATATATTCTTGGCGCAGCCGTCAAGGAGTTGACGGAGAATCAGCCTTATACGGTGTGGACAGAGTGGATCTCCAATGCGAAGATGGGCATGCTTTATTTGTTTCATGAAGGCGAGAGCGTGCAGGAAGTATACGGGCGCTGCGAGGAATTGCGCGACTGGGTTGCGAATAATTTGGACTTTACGGTCACGATCGGCATCGGCAGCATGGCGCAGCGGCTGGAGTCGACAGCAGAATCCTTCCAAGGGGCGCTTGCTGCGGTGGGCTATAAATTTTCACTCGGAATGAACCGACTCATTGTGCCGAGCGATATGAGCGCCCAGCCCAAGGGGGAGCTGTTTCAACAACTGCAATATGTACGGGCCATCAGCAAGGCGATTCGGCAGGGCGAGGACAAGTGGCAAGCGTACTACGAAGAGATGCTGCAAGCTTTAAGCGGGCAATTAAACACCAGGGAGGATGTCATTAGCTTGATGCAAGTGCTGGTCGGTTACTTGCAGAAAGACATGGCCGAGCTGGGGGACGAAATTCATGCGATGTGGATGAGTGAAGTCCATCCGTCGCTGCAACTGATTTTACAAGAGGAAACGCAGAGAGAAGTGATTACCGCCTACCGGCGGCAGCTGCAGAGAGGGTTTGAGAAAATCAGCCAGCTGCGCGAGAGCAGATCGGCCCATCAGCAAATGCATCTTATCAAACAGTACATTGAGGAGCGGTACGACAATTCCGAATTGTCGCTATCCCATCTGAGCGAAGTATTCAATTTCAGCACCAGTTATTTGAGCCGCTTGTTTCGCGAAGCCTTTGGGATGAAATTTATCGAGTTCGTCACCAAGGTGCGGATGGACAAAGCGATGGAATTGCTGGCCGAGACAGATGAAACGATCCAGGATATTGGGCGCAATGTCGGTTATGATCAATCGTTGACTTTTATTCGTGTGTTTAAGAAGCATACCGGGGAGACGCCGGGCCAATATCGAAAGAAGCTTAGAAACGAAAGCGAATAAGAGATAGACCGAAATCGAAAAATGGCGACGCAGGGATGACCTCCCTAGAGTCGCCATTTGTTCATTTTTACACGGTTTTTCTTGTGAAAAAGCGCAGTATATCAGGAAAAGCGCAAAAAAAAGCGCTTGTACATAAAAGGTCTATCCGGGGCTATGCGGCCGGATTACGGATTTCATCTATGCTTAAGAAATCGTCTATATACGTCGGCAAGCGTCGGGTGGTACGTTGGCTGGGCAACAAAAATCACATTCGCTCGGAAGGGGATCAACATGAAAAAAAGAAAGACGAGTTGGCAATTTGCTTTGATTTGTTTGCTGATTGTCGGGTTATTATCTGCTTGTGCCGGGGGCAACAACGCTGGGAACGGAGATAAAGGGGGCCAGCAGGAAACTGCCGGCAGCGCGAGCAGCGCAAGCAATTCTGCCGAGCCAGAGGCAAATGTGTATGCTGAGAACGGCTTGTCCAAAGAGGAGAAAGTCACGTTGAAATTTGCTTTTTGGGAAAATGGCGGCGGCCGGGAATGGATCGACTACGCGATTCAAACCTTTACGGCAAAGTTCCCTAATGTCAGCTTTGAAGTCACGTATTCTCCGACCATAGAAACCATTATTGCGACGAAGATTGCCGCTAATAACGACCAAGACATGTATGATATTTTCTCGACCTCCATTGCCGGGGAAGGCATTCATCAAAGTCTTGCCGAAGCCAAGAAAATTGAGCCGCAAGACGATTTGTGGGATCGCAAAGCCTATGACAGCGACAAAGCCTTGAGAGAGCTGCAGTCGGGCGTATACGAGGGTTCGGGCAGAATAGAAGGCGTTATGTACTCCTTGCCGACCACGCAAAGCATTACCGGCTTGTTTTACGATAAAAATCGCTTTGAAGAAAAAGGCTGGAACCAGAATCCCAAAACATGGACAGAGTTTGTGGCGCTAGTGGATGAGATCAAAGCCGCCGGGCTGACGCCAATTACCTATCCAGGCAAATATCCGGGTTATTTGGGCTTCAGCTTTGGCCTGGCTCAGCAATATTCGCTTGCCGAAGCGAATGGCAAACTGGACGATTTCAATGATGCCTATCGCAACTACAAGCATCCCTACTTTACACGCGAAGAAACCAAGCAGCTCTATCAAAATATTTATGAGTTAGGTAAAAAGGGCGCTTTCCCGAACGGTGTAGCTGCATTGACGCATACGCAATCCCAGATGCAATTACTGCAGGGGCAGGCTGCGATGGCTTCTACCGGGGAATGGGTACAGAACGAAATGAAGGAATCGACGCCGGATGGCTTTAAATGGGGCTTCATGCTGGCGCCGATGACAGAAAATCCGGATGACGCCAAGTATCATATGAGCTACACGCAAGGCGGTCACTATATCTGGTCTGCCAAGCCGGAGTTGAACAAGCAATGGGCCAAAGAATTCCTGATCTGGCTCTGGAATCTCGATGTGCAATCTCTCGTGGCGGAGAAGGCCGGCTCACTGCCTGTGCGCAACGACTTCATGAACAGCCCCGAGTTGGTAGACAAGCTGCAAGACGCACCTAAAGCCATTATGGAATATATGAAAAACAACAAAGTAAAGGGCGCAAGCAGCTCTCGCGATATTGTAGTTACGGACATCAATGCCGATCGGGCGAACACGATTGTCACAGAAATGCTCAACGATGTTGCGCAAGGCAGGCTTGATCCGTCTACGACCTTGCAGGAAGCGGATGATTTGCTGAAAAAAGCGATCGAATCCGCACAAAAATAGCATGGCATTGGCCAGGCGCTTGCCGGGAAGGCCGCGCCTGGCCAACTAGAAGGAGTAGAGTAGATTGGCCCAAAAACAGGAGCTTGCCATGTCGCCAAGTTATAGCGTCC
The DNA here is from genome assembly GCF_017671885.1 of Cohnella sp. LGH. NCBI lineage: Bacteria > Bacillati > Bacillota > Bacilli > Caryophanales > Paenibacillaceae > Cohnella > Cohnella sp. LGH. The sequence goes on along the minus strand of NZ_CP072117.1, from coordinate 5,863,227 downwards.
GTACGAACTGGAAGAGCAAGGAAGCGACACAAAAGTGGATTTTTATTTTAATCGCGACTGTTCCGGCGTTTGGGGGATATATTCTGTTTACCTTGTATCCCAATTTGCTGTCTGTGTACTACGCCTTGCTGGACTGGAACGGCATCCGTGCGCCGAGATTAGTTGGCTTTAACAACTTTATCGCTATGGTCGAAGATCCGTTCGTATGGCGGGCGTTAAAAAACAACATCTTGTATGGCGCTATCGTGCCGCCGCTCGTCATTATCATTTCAATCGTCCTGGCTTATATGTTGGTTTATAAGAACTATCGCATGAATCGTGTTTATAAAGTGCTGTTCTTTTTCCCGAATGTCTTGTCCGTGGTTGCCGTTGCTCTGCTATGGGCATTTGTCTACGATGGCTCATTCGGTATCCTTAATGCCGGCCTGAAGCTGATTGGCATTGACCCCGGAGGTTATTACTGGCTTGGCGAAAAGAAAACGGCATTGTGGGCCATCATCCCGCCTACGGTATGGTGGGCCGTCGGTTTCTATTTTGTCATCTTCATGAATGCCATGGCCGGAATACCGAAGTCGTTGTACGAGGCAGCTATTTTGGAGGGCGCTTCTCATCGGCAGCGGCTCATGCAAATTACGTTTCCGCTGCTGATGCCGATTATTCGCGTTTCGGCCATCTTCCTCATGCTGAGCATGTTCAAGGGCTTCGAAAATATTTTGATTTTGACAAACGGCGGACCGTCCGGCTCTACCGATGTCATTGGATTGTATATGTTCAATATCGCATTTGGCACCGGCAGCCATAATTATGGCTACGCATCCGCGATCGGGATGTTCCTGTTCGTGATTCTCGTATTGGCCAAGCTGATCATTGACAGGCTTACGGCTGGCCGGGATGCGGAGTATTAGCTTGGTAGGAGGACTTGCAGTGAAGGAAAAAGGATCGATAGCGAATTGGTTTTGGAGTCTTGCGCTGTTGCTGTGGGCATTAACCATTGTTTTCCCGCTCGCCTGGATTTTTTACGAATCGCTGAAGACGAACCAGGAATTTTTTCAAGATGTGTGGAAGCTGCCCAATTCTCCCGTCTGGGGAAATTATGCCGATGCCTGGAAGGAGTATCGGATCGGGCAGGCGATGCTGAACACGATGTATTATGTAGGCGTTAGCCTCGTTATCGGCACGTTCCTGACGGCAATTAACGCCTATGTCTTGACGCGTATGAAGTTCAAAGGGCGAACGGTATTGTGGAGCCTGATTATGCTGTCCTTGTTTTTGCCAGGTATTAATGCGCTTGTGCCCCAGTATGTGCTTATGCGCGATATGGGACTGACGAACAGTCTTACAGGTCTCATTATTCTCGACAGCTTTAGCGAAAGCGCGTTTTACTTAATGATGCTTGGCGGGTTTATGCAGTCCTTGCCCAAGGAATTGGAGGAGAGCGCTTCCATTGACGGCGCTTCTATATTTCAGACTTTCTTTAAAATTATTCTTCCGTTGTCCACTGCCGGAATTGTAACGGTAGCGATCTTCAAATTTCTGAATTTGTACAATAACTTTCTGGGGCCGTTCATCTATCTCAGCGATCCAGGCAAGTATACGGTTGGCGTAGCGATGTATCAAGCCAATCAAATTATGCACTACAGAGCCGATTGGGTCACGTTATTCGCCGGGCTGATGATTACGATGGTGCCGCTGATTGCCATGTATATGGCGTTCCAGAACCGGGTGAGGGAAGGGGCCACACTGGGGGCAATCAAAGGATAACGGATCTGCCGATGATATTCGAACTATCTAAAGGAGCAGATGGCGCATGATCACTAAACTCGTCAAACAATCAAGCGTTATGGTTCTAATGCTGACATTATTCAGTTCGCTTATTGCAAATGCAAGCATCTCGGCCAATCTAGCAGAAGCTGCAGCAGCTTCTGCCGATCCGCCATTGGACAGGCATGCTTTTCCGATCGGCATTTATATTCCGCCGGCGCCGCATGAGAGCAACAGCGCAGTCATGAAGGAAATCGCCGATATGAACGTCAATTTTATCGTCGGCGGCAATTCCAACTATTACATCGACACGAATCAAAAGATGCTGGATCTATCCTTTGAGAACGATCTGGATCTGTTGGTGGCGCACACCAGCTTTCTTTTTAAGGAAGAGTTTATTAATCAGTTCAACAGCGATCAAGAAGTGACAATCGCCCCCGGGCAAACCTGGGTGCAATCTTTCCAGGTCCCACTTGAGGGCGAGGGATGGGGCATCTATGATGTCAACTTTACAGTGTCGGATTGGCCCGAAGATGCGCTGCTCCAAGTCGTTGTTTACGGTTCTGATTCCGTAAGCGGCGCAAGAACGAGCGAACAGGTGTTAGAGCTCGCCAATGTGTCCTATATCCCCAGGGATAAAGAGGGCTACCTGATTCCTAAAATCGGGTTCGGCGGGTTTCCGGTCGACAAGGGCAAAACGTATTATTTTGAATTGAGCACGACGCATGCGGAAGGAATCAAGATCAGGGCGAATTCCGCCAATGTGTATCCGGAAGGCGTGTCCTATCTGAATGGCGCTGCCCAGGCGGGAGATCTCAGGTTCAAAGTCGACTTTGGCGCGCATCTGTATCAGGAAGGCTTCAAGGGCACCGAACGAGCAATGCCGTCACCGGAAGCGCTGGGCACCGTGGCGGATTACTTCAAGCACCATCATGCCATGATGGGCTACACGCTGCTCGACGAGCCTTCCGCCGATGAGTTTCCCGGTGTGGAAGCAACCATGAATAGGATGAAGGAGTCGGACCCGTACAATTCGTCGTTTGTTAATCTGTACCCCAGTGAAGCGCAAGCGCCGGATTTGCGCTGGGATCAATTGAAGATAGACGCCAATGCAACAACGGAGGAGCTAAGCTCGGTCAAGCCTCTCGGGCAGACTTTCCGCACAGGCAGCGAACAGGACGGTCTGCATACGGTGCAGTGGTTTGTCGATCAGGCGACCTGGTCCAATGAGGAGGAACTGACGCTCACGCTGTGGGATTCGCAGAACAAGGAACAGATTGTGGCGCGGCAAACGCTGAACCGTTCAGAGGTTACGGATAATTGGCCGGTATTCACGTTGAATGCCGAAGTTGAGCCGGGCGCGATGTACTATATGGAACTGACCCATAACGGCGGCGGCAATGATGCCATTGCGGTTACTCGTTCGGTAAGCGGGTACAAATGGTACAATTACGGAAACGCTTACATTGAAGGCAGCAATGTGAAGGCAGACTTCTGGTACTCCATTGATCGGGTTATTGAAGGCTTTACCTATGACGATTATGTATACAGATGGACGAGGGCGGAGCCGGATTATGTCGTTTTTGACACCTATCCGTTCAGAGTGAATGGGCTGTTCGAAGCGTACTATTACAATCTGGAAACGATACGAAGGAATGCGAAGGAGTCGGGGCTGGATTTTTGGTCCTTTTTGCAATCGATCGGATTTGGCGATCAGAATGAGCCTTTGAGTGCGCGCGTGCCGAATGAAGACGATTTGCGCTACAATATTTTCACCAATCTGGCGTACGGCGCCAAGGGACTCATGTATTTCGCGTATCAGACGCCGCCCTATCCGTATTTTATCGACGGCATTATTCGTCCTGATGGCACGAGATATCCATCCTATGAATGGGCGCGGAAGCTGAATGAGCAATTGTTGCATCTGGGGCCGACGCTGAAGCGGCTTACCTCGCAAGAGGTGTATCACCACAGCCCGGGAAATTTGCCGCGAGGAACGACGGCTCTCCCCCAGAATTTCTTTTGGCAGCCCAACCAGGCCAATGCGCCGCAAATGATTAGCACCTTCCATGATGAAGAAGGCACGATCTACGTCATGGTTGTTAATCGCGACATTAATGTGACAGGCGGGCCTTCGCCCGGCAACCGAACGCTTACGTTCAACCTGGATTCGTCGATTAATCAGGTTGTAGAAATCTCCAAGGAAAGCGGCCAGGAGATACCGGCTCTGTTCAACGCTTCGACCGGGGTGCTGTCGGCAGAGTTTGCTCCAGGCGAAGGGAAATTGTACAAAACGAATCTTCGCGCCGATCTGAATCGCCAGCCCGTTGCCTACAGCCTCTACAAAGAGCTTGCCGGCTTACAGGCGGTTGAAGGCAGCTTGAATGCGGCCGATCCCGACGGCGATGAGTTGACGTATACGCTGGTCGGCAATCCGGTAGGCGGAGAAGTTACGCTGGGCAGCGACGGTGCATTTACTTTTACGCCGAACGGCAGCTTCGATGGGGCCGGTTCATTCGCCTATATCGTCGGCGATGGCAAGATCAACTCCAATCCCGCGACGGTTACAGTGGCGCTGGCACAGGGGCAGTCCGGACTTGCGCGCGTGCCGACGGTGAAGGAAGCCTTCCTGTCGCCGGGCAGCGCAGCCGGAACGACTGTCGTCGCAGCCCAGCTCGAGAACGGCAATATGATCCGGGTTCAGGTCGTACAGACACCGGCGAGCGCTCCTGCAGTCGGAAGCGTGGGGCCGCAACTCCCTGTCTATGATGGAAACGATGTGCCGGCTGCGATAGGCGAATATGTTGCGGTTTATGAAGTGGACGGCAATAATGAGATCGTGGGTTTCAGTCTCTTGCCTGTTAAGCAAAGTAACCTTCAAACCCAGATCGGCGTTGCCTTTAACGGCCAGTTCCCAATGGGTGTCCATCATATTGTTAAGTCGCAGGAAGGAGCCGCTTTCACAGAGCAAGTGAACAAAATCAAGGCGATGAATGCAAACTTGATGATCACTTCCGGCGCTGTGGACAGCATCGGCGATCAACAGCAGCTGCTTCTGGAAGCGGGTAATTCCGGGATGAAAGTGCTGGCGGGGCATGAATACGCGCCGCCTCCGGTCACGGTCAGCCAGCCTGAAGTCAATATGGTCTATGGTATTCTTCCATGGCACTGGCACGGCCAGCTGTTTAGGACGCCGGCCAATGGCAGCAATTGGAGCTTGAAGGCCATTTCTCTCAACACGCAAATTAATGTTGCAGAGCCGTTGACGAATCCCGTCAATTTGGAGCTGGTCGTCTATGAATCTCCGGATCGCACCAACGAAATTGCCAGAGCTTCACTGGTTCTGCCGGCCGGTGAATCCGGGGAGCATATGCGCCAGTTCGAATTTAGCGATGCAGCTCTAGAGCCGGATAAAGTCTATTACATGCAGTTGATGACAGATACCGTATCCAATACCGGGATCGGTTATTATAATCAGGCCGGTTCCGGCTATGACAAGGGCGGGGCTTACTTTGGCGGTCATGCCTCACAACATGGCGAGTATCGGAATTATGAGGATCTTGCTTATGAAATAACCTTGAATGATCAAGCGGAAGAGGCTGCATTTGCACCGGATCGCCGTCCATCCGACGCATACTGGGATTGGTTGTCCGGCGAATTAGGCACATATGACGCATTGCTCGGCTATAGCCTGCAACGGCGGGCATTCAGCGGGCTCTATGACCAACTGGCCTCTGCCGCCTCCTATCTGAAGTCGATTGATGCGAACCGGATATCCTACGTAAGCTTGCCGGGCGTAGATCGGAATGGAGGATTTCTCACCCCTTCCCAGTTGATTCGCGAACGGGTCCGCACCAAGCCGGGACAAACTACACTGCAGTCTATTAAAATGAGCAATGGCTTGAGCACCAATATATGGGCGCCGGCAAGAGTGAAGGTTTATGATGCCGCAACGGAGAGCTTGATCGGGCAATCCGAACAGATTCACTCCAGGCCGACCGACAGCCAACCTACATTTACGTTTAGTCCTGCATTGGCAGTGGCTGAAAATACGGAATATATTTTTGAGTTTGACCTTGACCCAGGCTACGAGGGCCAAGTGTGGGCCAACTGGAGAATCGATCCTTACGGGACATTGGAGGTAGACGGCCAGTTGAAGGGCGGCAGGCTGTTTACCACCATAAACGGGGAAGAACAGGACAACCGGATCCAAGCATGGATGGCTGCAGCCGCCGCTCCGGATTTGCTTGTCATGGATTCCTATAACTATCATCATGGCGGTGTCCAACTGGACAATTACTTCGCGCTGCTCGACCAGTTCAGCCAAGAGGCAAGGAAGAAAGGCGTGCCGCTGTGGGCAACGATTCAGTCCGCCGCGGAAACCTTCCAGCCCGTCCCTGTTCCTGTACCTTCACAAGGTCAAATGCGCTTTCAGGCCTATGCCTCACTGGCATACGGCGCCAAAGGATTGCTGTATTCCGCATACGCCTCCGATAACCGTTATACGAATGCATTAGTGAACAGAGATGGAAGCGAGGCGGCTTCTTACAGCTGGGCCCAACAACTGAACAGTGAAATTGGACATTTGGGAGAAGTATTGCTGCAATTGGAGCTTAATCGTGTCTATCATGCCTATCCGGCCAATGACATACCCGAGCTTGGCGTCAGCAGGATGCAAGCGGACGATTGGGTGCAGCTCCCTGCCAATACTTCGAGAGCGATGATCAGCACTTTTACGGACAACAAAGGAAAGCGGTACTGGATGGTCGTTAACAAAGATACTGAAAACGCGCATGAATTCATGTTTACGATCCCTTCCGCTCCGGCTCAAGTTATGGAAATCTCGAAGGCCAATGGCGAACGTGTGCCTGCGGGAAATTATGACGAAGCGAGCGGGACTTTCAGCGCCACATTAGCTGCCGGAGAGGGCAGGCTCTATGAAATGGCGTATGCTTTGTCCTCCTCTGACGATCATGTGTCCGTCAAGCAAGGTGAAGCTTATAAGGGGAATTTGCCGGCAAGCGGCCTGGTTTACTCCACAGTAGAACATCCGTCCCACGGCATTGTTTACCTGGACAGCTCTACCGGCAGCTTCGAATATGTTCCGGATCAGGGGGCGCAAGGCAGCGATTCATTCCGCTACCAGGTGTCGAATGGTTCCGATGTGGAGACCGCTACCGTGTACGTGAACATAGTTCCCTATGCGCCAGCAGTAGCGGGGGGAGCGAATATCGCGATCCACAACGGGGAAGTCAGCATCGCGGCTTCAGCCGGGCAGAACGAGCGCTTGGTGCTGAAGACGAGCAAGGAGCAGATGTATAAGCGCAGCATCGAACGGTTTGCAACGCCGCATGTGGGCGACCCTGCGCCTGCCGGCAGCGATGTGATTGACCCTTACACGGGCGGCAATCTCGACTTGGCGGCTGATCTGCCACTAGGGGAAGGCAGCTATATCGGTGTATATGTAGTAGGGAACGACAACACCATCCAAGCGTTCAGCTTGTTGCGCTATACGGCCAATCATGCCCCTGTAGCCCAGAATGTGTCGTTGAATGCTTCTGCCGGACAGGGGACTCAGGGGGAGTTGCCGGCCACGGATGAGGATGAAGATACACTGACGTTCCGTATACTGGACAACCCTGCACAAGGTACGGTGCGGGTGGAGCGCCACTCCAATCAGTTCATCTATACGCCGAAAAATGGAGCGAGCGGTACGGATACCTTTACTTACTATGCCATCGACGGCAAGGATCGCTCCAACTATGCAACGGTCACCGTTGCTTTGAATGAGCAACAAGGCGGAGGTCCAGGCAACGGAGGGGGAGGGACATCGCCAGGGAACGGCGGTGGGGGAACATCGCCAGGCAAAGGTGGGGAAGAGACGCCGGTGGATAACGGAGGAGAAGCAAAGCCATCGGCAAACGGCGGAGAAGAAACGCCGCAGGGCAGTAACATTGAGTTTAACGACATACAGGGGCACTGGGCTAAGGCTTCCATTATGGAAGCCGCCCGCCGGGGAATTATTGTTGGTTATAAGGACGGCGCCTTCCGTCCGCAACAAGCCGTCACTCGCGCACAATTTATTGTGATGCTGCAACGGGCGTTGGGGCTGGAGGGAAGCGAGTCGAGTCGCAGCTTCTCCGATCTGCAAACGGTTGGCGCCTGGGCACATTCGCCGCTGCTGAAGGCTGTGGAAGCGGGTTGGCTGACCGGCTATCCGGACGGCACTGTACGTCCGAACGCCCCGCTTACTCGTACCATGATGGCTATGATTATCGCAAAGGCATTGGAGCTGCAGCCTGGCGATGCACAGCAGGTTTCTTTTGCGGATGCCGAAGATATTCCGGTTTGGGGCAAGGCAGCGGTGGAAGCAGCGAGGAGCAAGGGTCTGATACGCGGGCAAGCGAGCAATCGCTTCAATCCTGACGCGACGACAACCCGAGCAGAAGCCGCGACGCTGATACTGCGTTTGCTAGAGCTGGAGTAAAGGGCTTTACGAAGGAGGAGGCGATATTTCTCCTTTTGTGGACAACTCAACCTGCAAGATTCGCTTTATTAAACAAAGAAGCCGCAAAGAGTAAAAGCTTACTCTCTGCGGCTGTCTCTTGTTGAAAATCGATAACAGCGGGTGAATAATCTAGTGTCTCTCCTCCAACTGCATCAATAATGGACTCGGTAATGGCAGAAGCATCCTTGAAATGCAGCTACTGTCGCTATTTCTTTGGACTGTGAAATATGTCCAGTGCAGGGCAGAATAGAATGGTCTCAGCAGGTGCGTCGATTGCGATGGGAGCAGCATGGGGACGCGAGCAATTTTCGCACTCCATGTTACCCGTGTTTGAGGTTAGTTGGGTGCATTTCCATTCGATGTAGGTCAATGATCATATTGCCGCCTTTAAGAATATCCAGACCAATGAGGCCGTTAATGTAATTAATATCTTCATGAAAAACACCAAAATCAATAGAGATGTCTTCTATGATTAATTCACCTAATTGGATGTGATCAACGCGTTTTTGGAAAGAGAATTCGTCTCCGCCGATCCCAAAGCTCCGTAGAAGCTTATCACCATTTTCAAACTTAATGCCTATCTCGGAAACGACATCAGAGGCTAACAAGGAATGCGCCGCCCCAGTATCAATGATTAGATTGTCAATGGTTAAGGAGCGCCCTCTATAGCAAATTGTCATGGAAGCTTGAAGTAAATTGTGGGCATATTCAATCTGCATTTCATCTACTCCTGTATAGCGGATTATTCCTAAGTTCGATGGTTATTTTTTCCTGACCGGTATGATAAACAATATTATTATTTCTGCATTTGAACAGTTCTCTCGTTGCTTCATCAGGGTCTTGAATCGCTCGTACTAGAGCGACTTCATTAACAAACTGAATGTTATCCTTGGTATGAGAGTCAAGAATTTCAAGCAATACGTACTGATCAGGATAAATCGTACGAACCTCTTGCCATTGCATTGTTATCACACCTTTGTAGTATTTTGGTCATCTATTTGAACTTTGGATACATATAATTATACCTTATACAGGAATATGGGGATACCGTAGCCCAGTGAATACTTCGAATAGATTTATAAGGTGGACCCTATTGTCAAGACACGGTTTTTAGATCCAACTTTTCTGCATGTGAAAGCGAAGGTTTTAGGTGTCCGAATTTTTTAATAACAATTTGATTCGAGAACGTATATACTTTATCCGCACGGACAGCAGACGTGGCGCGCAATAGCCCTTCATCAAGATCAGAGGCAGTTATTTGTATCGTGTATGTCTTACAATATCTCCTTGTCTATACATTGTTCCAAACCTCATCGTCCACTGAATTATTCCAAAATTCCATGCTGGTCAGGCTGGCGTGTTCGAGATTTTTTAATGCTTCACGTTCTCGTGTTGCGTTCAGGTATCCAATGAAAACGGCAACTTCAATGGCGTCCTGCTCAGGTATATGGTCAATGATGCGCTTCAATTCTTCTCTGTTAATGCTCACAATATCACGCCCCTTCAGAAGAGGTACCTTTATTGTAACACAAAGTATCTCTTTTCCAGAGAGTCTGCTGTTGCCCTTTCTAACAAAACCAAAAAGAGGGAAAAACCTATATACATCGAATGAGTTAAGTGCTGAATTGTAATAATGGTTAAGATCAGGGGGAGATTAGAAATGAAGTTAACCCATACTCGCTTGCTCGTAGATTGCTTTAAGGAATGTTTTATTTTTTACCGGGATGTGATGGGATTTGAACCCATTTGGGGAACAGAAGAGGGCAAATATGCCGATTTCAATACAGGTAATACCACACTCGCTCTTTATGATAGAAAATCCATGGCTGATGCGGTCGACTGTTCTTATTCAGTACACGATCAACACGATCATTTTAATGATCGGGCAGTAATTGTCTTTCAGGTGAATGATGTAGACAAGGCATTTCTTGAACTGAAGGAAAAAGTCAACTTTATGTCGGAGCCGATTTCTAGACAATATGGGATAAGAAGCGTTAATTTCAGAGATCCCGCAGGAAACTTAATCGAGTTGTATCACGAAATTCCAACAGAATAAAATTGGAAAATTCATCGGTGATAAAGTTTTGATGGAGTATGGAACCCGACTGGCCAATCGGTGCATGTGGAGTGCTGTGTGTTATTGGTTAGGGGTAAAATTTCTATGATATGGAATTTTTAATAGCTTTGTGATGCTCTGTGTTTTCAAATGCCATAGTAAGACGCGGTAAAGGTATGCCTAACTTCTTTGCTTCTCTCAGAACTTCAAGTACCGCAAAACCTGCTTTACTGTTGTTGTATTCCACAAAAAGTCGCGGTAAGCTGCCTTTTGCAAAAATAACCTTGTTAAAAAGTGTGCCGAGGAGTATCGGTGGAATTTTAGTCAGCAGGAGGGAAATGGCATCAAGTTTTGCCCCTCTTGCTTTAAGTACAGGGATCATTTCTCTCATATTTAACCCAACATTTGCAAATGAGGTCTTATGGTTCATGAGCGCTGGAAAACTTCCCAGTCTTAACACCTCGGTCTCCATAGCCGCATTCATGGCAAAGTGATTCCATAGCCAGTTTTGCATATCCTTTACCCAATTAATTTTAAAATGGGCACTTTCAAAGCATTCCTTGATCAATTGGTTAATATGCTCGGTGCCTGCTCGTGGTTTTTCAAGAAATATCATTTTCAAAAAGCCACCTCTAAGCCTATTGTCCGCTATGCCGCCGCCTCCTCCGGGGAAGCCAAAAACAACATTATTCATAGACAATGGCGAGATCGATGATTTCAAATCTTGCCAAACATTATTGAATATCAGGACAGGGGTGTTTCCAGCAGCAGTCGATAGTAATTGGGCCGCTTCTGGAAGCTGTTCCGTGTTGACACTTACAATAATGAGATCGTAATTCGGGCTCAGTTCCTCATGCAATTTGACGTTCCAGCTTTCTTTTATTAGCTGTTTTCCTCTTCGTGCGTCCCACATTTCAAGCTCTATATGGCTTCCGAAGGTTTCCTTTCTCCCTTTTCTAACGTAAAACTCAACGGTATTCCCTGCCTGTTCAAAAGCCCAAGCATATTGGGTCGATATCACACCTCTACCGAAAAATAAAATTCTCATGTTAGCCTCCCTAAAATAGTTGATAATCCTTGTTGATGATCAAACAACGTGTTGTATGATGTTATTGTATAGATTCACTATAGGGTCATCAACCATCAGATTTTTAATATCTGTCGTATAATCGATTGAGCAGGAAATGGAGGCAAAAATGAAAAAGCAACCTGAAATTACGGACAAGACAAGGCAAACATTTGTAAATGTATTCTGTGATTTATATAGCCAAAAACCAATCGAAAAAATATCCATTCAAGAAATTGCCAACCAATCAGGATATAATCGCAGTACATTTTATCAATACTTTACGGATATCTATGAGTTGCTGGACTACGTTGAAGAGCGTGTCATGAAATCCATTAACGAGGAAATGGCAAGCAGAGAGTTTTCTACACATTCTTTCCAAGATGCACTTCAATGCTTGGAAAATGCAGAGGAAATTTCTGTTTTTAAAGCCCTCTTGGGCGACTATGGTGCTGTTCATTTTGTTGAACGCCTGAAAAGAGAAATCCCCTTTGAGAAATTGATTGTGAACTTTCCATCAAATGAGGTCTTAGCACCCTACATAATTGAGTTTTACATATCCACACTAATATCTATATTTCGCCTTTGGATACGCAACGGCAAAGATCTATCGTCGGAAGAATTGGTCAAGTTGGTAGATAGCCTATTTGCAAATGGGATAACACCGTATCATAGCTTTGGCACGGTTAATCCGCGGCGCCCTGATTCGAATAAAAAGTAAGGGGACGAGGAGAAAGAGTGAGGGACATTAATATCGGCTCATCTTGCCAGTTTGTTTTTCCTTTCAACTACGTCCATTAGTGGGACAAACACTTTTGAATCATAAAAGAGGATCAAAACCGAAATGAGTGCTTGACGAAATGAATTGAGGATAGAAATGGAAAAACATCTGCTACTCCTGTATTGTTGTAAGTCCTACCCAACAACAAAAAGGAATAGACAGATGCAAACTCAGTATATCAATGAATGGCTCGACATACCAGAGCTAAAGATTCATCAACTGTTATCCATTCATGACGATGAAGTTCACATAGAAGCCTTGCCGCTAGACGACAAGCAAATCTGCCCATGCTGCGATTCAGATCAAGCAGTGATTCGGAAGGGAAGCAATGGGATGCGAACCGTCCGACATCTATCCGTTTTTGAGAAGAAAACCTATCTGCACGTGCCGACCATTCGTATGTTTTGCAGTAACTGTGAAGCCGGATTTGTATGGGCATACGATTTCGTCGGTCCCAAACAGCGCTACAGCAGGCTTTTCCGCTCCCATACGGTCGAACAGGCGCTTGGGTCCACGGCCGCGCATGGCGCTCGGATACAGCAAGCGCCGGCGAGTACCGTACAACGTATGCATAACGAGGCGGTCCCTGCTCTTTGCGATGCGCTTTACAAACAAGTGTGGGAAGAAGCAAAAGAAACAGCTGAACTGGTTCTGGGTGTCGATGACTTCGCGATCAAGAAGGGTCATACGTATAACACCGGCATTCACAACCTCAAAGGCGAGACGATGCTGGACCTGTTGCCGGGCCGAAAGCTGGAAGCGCTGCGTGCGTACGCTCAGGCGCACCCTGAGTTCCTTCGGCTTGATCCGAAGGCAGTGGTCATGGATTTGGCTCAGGCGTATCACACCTGGATCAGCGAGTGTTTCCCGAAAGCGATTCGCATCGCAGACCGTTTCCATGTTCACGGTTATGTGATTGAAAGCGTACAGGAAGTTCGTAAAACTGTTCAGCCAACGTTATCTCCGCGAGCCAAAACTTATCTAAAAGCAAACCACCGTCTGCTAAATCCGCCTGCCGAATCACTGAGTGAAGAAAGTGCAAAGAAGTTGGACACGATGCTGAATTACTCCCCGCTGCTACGCAGCATGTGGGAATGGAAAGAAGCGTTCACGACTTGGTATGACTGCTCGCCAAACTATACTGTTGCCAAGCTGGGATTTGAGCGTTGGTGTACGCAAGGCGATCAGATCGACCACGCTGCCGTCCAAAGTGCGCTAAAGACCATGCGCAATTGGCAGGAAGAAATCGTGAATTACCATCAATGCCGATGGACAAACGCAACCGTAGAAGGCCGCCATAATCGTATTAAAGCCTTTCAACGCCGCCATTATTTCACAAGGAATCGCAGTCGCTATAAAGCGGGCATTCTGATCGAATGTAACCGCCATCGGATGTTAAGCTATTAATCAAGCACTGATTTTGAGGTTGAGCCATAAAAGAGGTATCGAAAAAGATTTACGGACACTAATTACAGATAAGGAGTCTGAGATTAAAGTCTACTTGGCTAAAGACAGCACTCACTACCACTCAATTTTTGAGGAAATAATAGGTGACTACAAAAAGCGAAGATAGAGCAAACGGACTTTTGCGAGCTTTGTGGAATTACAAAATAATGGAGGGTTATAAATGAAGTACTTTACGGAGTATTATCTTTTTTGGGACTCGTCTTGCCCTATTCGCAATTCATCCCTTGGATCGTGCGCAACGGCCTCGATTTGACTCTCCTATTTGAAGCCATAACCAGTACGCGTATCGGAGCTTTTGCAAATATTTATGGCTGCCGATTGCAGGTACGCTACTGGTAGGTCCTTCACTGGGTCTCCCTTGTTTTTGTTTCTTCGACAATTACATTTGGATAAAAACATTCTAAAATAACATCAAAAATGGGACCGGAAACAGGGTTAAACGAATCAGTTTAAAATGTTCGGCATTTCTTGAACGTCTTGATGCCATCGACGCAACAAAGTTTGCTTGCTATTTCTTCCCGGTAAGAAGGAATACAGTTGATTAGCAAACACTTAAAGTGTTTGTTAGAATTTAATTATGTGTTAATCAAAGGTGAGGGTTATGTTATGCCAAAAAATGATAATATGCTAACCATTCTATGGATGTTGAATTCGGGAGAGAAATGGACTGCGAAGCAAATATCGGAAAAGTTAGAGATAAATATAAGAACAGTTTATCGGTATATGGATGCATTATGTGCCAGTGGCGTCCCTATCATATCCGACACCGGGCACAATGGCGGGTATAGCTTGCTGCACAATTTTATCAAATCTCCTCTGTTATTTAGTATGGATGAAAAAAAGACATTGCTTCATGCTGCCCTATTTGCAAAAGAAGCCGGGTATCCTTTGAGTGAGGCATTAGAAAATGCAACATCCAAGTTGAAAATGTATTCGAATCAGGAGCAGGAAAGTTTACTAAGCCATCATTTAGCCGGATTTGAAGTCATAAACCGCAGGGGATACCCCGCTGTACAGCCGGTATTGCAGGAATTGGAGCACGCTGTAGCAAATGAATGGTCTGTAGAAATTTCTTATCGTAACAGTCATGAAGAGCAGTCCCCCAATAGGGTAATAGACCCCTATGGCGTGGTTAATTGGAACAATAAGTGGTACACCATTGCATTCTGCCACCTGCGGAATGAGATCCGCAGCTTTCGGGTAGAACGAATTCTGAGCATCACACGCACACCATTCTCATTTAGGCGTCCCAATGAATTTTCAGCGCGTACTTTTTTTATGAATAATCTGTTACCAGATGTAGCAGGTAAATCTGGATACATTTCTTTAATTATTAGTGGCAAGGCAGAGGCGTTGGATGATCTATGCATACATTGGTTTTTGGAGCATCATTTGCAGGAGCGGACATCGACGCAAGCCATTTTTTTACTTGAGGAAGAAGCACTGTATACACATGTTCCGTTAATCATTCTTCCTTATGGGAAATCCATTCGAGTTATAGAGCCTCAGAATCTAAAGAATAGACTTGTGGCGGTTGCTTCAGAGTTAATGGAATATTATCAAGTGTAACAGCTTCACTGACAGCAGTTGTCAGTGAAGCTGTTTTATTATAAGGATAACCACTCATTACAAATGAATGGTTGCTGTTACCTAATAAACTTGATGAGGAGCACTTAGAAATGAATAATACCGTATATCTTTATGTGTTTGATACCATGTCCGATTGGGAAATAGGTTATTTAGCCGCCGAACTGAACTCTGGAAGATACTTCAGACAGGGGCTGGCTCCTGCCAGAATCGTCACCGTTGGGATAGAAAAGACTCCAGTAACTACAATGGGCGGATTGAAAATAATGCCTGACATCAAAGTGGATGAGTGCAGCATTAAAAGCGTAGATGCACTGATTTTACCTGGTGGAAATACATGGACAGAAGCTATTCACGTACCTATATTAAAAATAGCCGAGATGTGTTTAAAGGAAGGGATAGTCGTTGGAGCAATTTGCGGCGCTACCTTAGGACTTGCTCAAGCAGGATTGCTGGATTCACATGGGCACACAAGCAATGATTTGGCCTACCTTAAAATGGTTTGCCCTTCTTACACGGGAGAAGAATATTACAACATGGAATCGGCTGTCACAGATGAGAGATTGATCACTGCATCCGGAGTAGCTCCATTAGAATTTTCTGTTCATGTTTTAAAAGCGCTAGATGTGTTTTCTCCCAAAACATTAGACGCTTGGTATCGTCTTAATAAAACTCATGAACCTAAATACTTTCACGAGCTAATGAGTTCAATCCAATGACAGTTTAGGAATAGAAGGCATGTTGAATGCTGTGTGTCGCTAGTGAAAACACAGTGATTTAGGGCCACATTCCAAATGCGAAGAAGAGATCATGGTCGGGATGCACGGTCCGTTGTATGCGGCTGGCTTGAGGAAGCAGCCCGAGTCCTGAACAGCCGGGAGCACACAGGGACCGAACCTGAAGGGGGAGAGTCTTTCATAATTCTTTCACTGCTCTATGTTATGATGGCGCTGAAAACCAGGTGGCATTATAGCACTAGGAGGAGAATTATGAATCAGTGGAAGAAACAAGGCGTTTTGGTTTTAGTCATCTGCATGCTGGTAGTTGGATCTTACCCAGGAGGGTTAACGGGAACCGCTCATGCAGCGGGACCTTTTGCAGAGGGTAGCGGAACATCTGAAGATCCGTTTCAGATCGCAACAGCAGAACAATTTTATGAGATCAGGAATTATTCATCGAGTCATTTTGTTCTAAACAATGACATCGATTTAAGTACGTCTAGCGCATCTTCCGACTGGGTTCCGATCCCTGACTTTACAGGCAGCTTGGACGGCCAAGGTCATCGTATTACGAATTTGTATATTCAAAGTACAGGAAACAACGTCGGACTGTTCGCCAAAGTTGGGAGTGCTTTGAGTAATGGGATTGTACATAATTTGGAAGTCCATGCCTCTCAAGTTCAGGGGATGGATAATGTAGGTATCCTGGCCGGCACCAATTTTGGCTCTATCGAAAATGTCAGTGTTACAGGAGCTGTATATGGGCAGAAAAGTACAGGCGGTTTGGTCGGTTTTAATAATCAAATCGTTAATCGCCAACACAGGGTATTCAACAGCCATGCCGATGTATATGTGTCCGGAGTTATGAACGTAGGCGGTCTGATCGGCGACAGCTCCCGGGGCGATATTATCAACAGTTCCGCAGAGGGAACCGTTACCGGCGAGGACTATGTAGGAGGTCTCGCGGGATTAATTATAGAAGGAAACACCTCAAATAGTTCTGCATTCGGGGATGTTCGGGGCGATAGAAGTGTAGGCGGTTTGATTGGTGAATATATAACGGGCACGATCACTGAAAGCTCTGCAATGGGGAGTGTCACGGGTAGCCGTAATGAAGGGGGGCTCGTGGGCAGCTTCCAAGAGGGCGACGTTACCTTAAGTTATGCTGCAGGCGAAGTAAAGGGTCATAAAAACACGGGCGGGTTGATCGGTGAGTTAGTAAATAGCTCTGTCACCTACAGCTATGCTGCAGGGAATGTCGCAGGTGAGGTAGACGCCGGCGGTTTAGTCGGAGGAAATAGGAAGGGTGACATCTCTTTTTCTTTTGCAACGGGGAATGTGTCTGGTTGTGATGATATCGGAGGATTAGTGGGTGATAATGATCAAGCGAAAATATCCAATAGCTATGCTACTGTTAATTTAACAGGGATATGCAATCCAAGCTCTGATTCAATTGGAGGTCTCGTCGGGGATAATTCCGGAACCATTGAAAATAGTTTTGCGAAAGGTTCGATAATCGGGCAGATCACTAGAGCCGGTGGTTTAGTGGGTGACAACCGCTATATCGAAGGAAACATCGCGAACAGTTATTACGATAAGGAGTTATCGGGGCAATCAGATAACATCGGTAAGGGCTTAACTTCTGAACAAATGAAAGATATGGCCAACTACGAGGGCTGGGACTTCGATACCTTATGGAAAGTAGATCAGCATCATGACGGATATCCTTATTTAATAGGAATGGAGAGCATGCAAGCTTTCTTAACTTATATGGGGAATGATTCGAACGATGATAGTGGATGGTATGTAAGTAAGCCCTATAAGACTGGCTCTTTAGTAACTATAGAGGATCTTGATTGGACAAGGACAGGACATCTCCTCCAAGGGTGGAACACAGAGTCTGATGGCAGTGGTGTACCCTATGGGATCGGTGATACGACACAATTAACTAGCAGCTTGCTGCTCTATGCCAATTGGCAGCCTATTCGTTCGGACAATGCGAATCTGGCAAATCTTAAGATTATCGCGGCTGGTGAAGAGTTAGCGTTATCTCCAGAATTTGCAGTAGAGGAGAAAAGTTATCGAGTGGAAACCGCGTCAAGGGAAGCAACGATTATAGCGGCTCCTTCTGATGCAAGAGCTACAGTGAGCTTGGAAGGAGACGAGCTGGCTGGAGAGAAAACAGTCGTTCTTGTCGAAGGAGACAATTGGTTTGAGCTTGTCGTGACAGCAGAGAACGGTGAGACAGAAGCCTATAGCCTGACGATTCATCGTAAGGGTGTTCCAACAACACCGGGGAATCAACAGGGCGGCGGATCGGGATGGTCGCAGTCTAACAACGCCAATCTTGCCGACTTGAACGTTATCTTAGAGGGGAAGAAGCTGGTCTTATCACCAGAGTTTGCGCTAGAGGAGACGAGTTATCGAGCGGAAACAAGGTCTAGTAAGGCAACGATTAAAGTGACTCCTTCCGATGCAAAAGCTACGGTTTCCTTGGGAAAAGAAAGGATAGATGGAGAGAAAACGGTCGCTCTTGAAGAAGGAGACAATGTGTTCGAGCTTATCGTGAAGGCAGAGAACGGGACGCTCAAGACCTATCGTCTGACGATTTATCGTGTAGCAACACAGAAAGCGTTGGAACCTCCGGTATGCTCATTTTCTGACATAACGGGTCACTGGGCAGAGACCTTCCTATGCGAAGCCTTCGAGCGAGGAATTGTAAACGGTCATACGGAAACGAGGTTTAGTCCTCAAAGCGGCATCACACGAGTCGAGTTCGCAGCGATCTTGCTCCGAACAGTGGGTCTGGCTTCATCAGCTCCCACATTGACCGAGCATCGCTTTGTGGATCAGGATCAAATTCCCGATTGGGCGGCATCTACGGTTCATATTGCGGTGGAGAAGGGGCTATTATCCGGATATCCGGATCATTCGCTTCGACCGTTGCATAACGTGAGTCGAGCAGAGATGGCGACGATGATAGGGAGAGCGATGAAGTGGGGGAACTTACCAGGGAACACAACCTTCCGCGATGATGCCGATATTCCGCATTGGGCTAAGGGGTATATCCAAGATGTTGTTGCGAGAGGTTTACTGAATGGGCGTGAAAACAATCGATTTAGTCCGTTGGAGCCGGCGACTAGAGCGGAAGCAGCTGTGCTGCTGCTAAGATTATGGCATGTTATTGATGAGTTAAATTAGCGCAAAAGAAAAATTAAATCCGAGATGTGCGGGCGGAAATAGCAAAGAGGGGCGACGAGCCCCTCTTTTTGCATGCTATCCAATCGACCGGAGATCACGTCGAGTCCGCGGGCAACGAGCCTGTCTGTTGTTGAGAATGGTTTTCAGTGCTATGATCGATGAAAAAAATCTTTCCAAGTTGTATGGGCAAGGCGAGCAAATTAGTCATGTTGACCTGACACATATGGAGACGGGCGCAATAGAGCGGCTTGAGGTCGATGAAGTCGTCGTTAATCACGGCTACAAACGCAATTATGGAGCACTGTTGGATTGGGGAATGGAGCATTCAGACTACGGAATTATCGTCGACGGCCAGATGGATACCCATTTGCCGGGTGTTTTTGGAGCGGGAGACTTCGTAACCTATGACAGCAAGGTTCGGCTGATTGCCGGAGCCTTCAACGATGCAGTACTGGCCGTAAATAGCGCCGCGTTGTATATGGATCCTACGGCCAACAAGATGGCTGGAGTGTCCTCCCACCACGAGATTTTCCGTGAACGGAACAGGACGTTCGCCAGACGGAAATAGGTTGTCGAAATCAACACAAATAAGCAAGTCTCCAGTTGGACGCAGATCAGATATTTATTTGACATAGTCATCTGTCTCGTCCAGTCGGATAAACCCTTGAATGAATAAGATATTCACATACAGCGACATGACTTTTTCACAAAATCTTATTTATAAAAGGGAGAATATGCGATGATTCGTAAATATTCGACTGGACCGCTAAATAACCTAACGGAGAAGGATAAGACTGTCTCTAAAGATATTGTTGTGAACTCGCTAAACCAACATCAGCATAAGAATGCCCGAGTAAGAATCAAAGTGTATGCCTTAAATGGAAAGAAAAAATTGATTCATAACGTTGCATTTAATGTGAAACCGAATGAGTCCACATACAATAGCTTTTTCGTGGGAAATGCGAAGCAGTATGAAGTTCAATTTATTACAAATCAATTGAAGGTTCAATTTGCATCGTTTGGGATAAGTCCGAGAGATCGTTATGTTGCTGCACATCGAGTAATCAACAGTGAGCTAACAAAAATCGTATGAGTATGACTGCAGTTTGCCTTCCGGGGGTCTCCCTGGGAGGCATTCTTGCTATTTGAAGAGTGGGAAAAGGCAGGGATGTCGTGTGAGCGGCGCTGAGCATTTAACAAAGCAATGAGGAGGACGAGTTCGTAATAGCATGTCGCCAATACGGCTCGTTCTCCTCCTTCATCGGATTCTCCGATTCAACGCTTGGAGTATCCGCGTCGAAGCCTTAGCCGTTGGCCCGCGCTGCAACGGGCTTCGAGCTTGCATCGGATTCGGCCAGATGCACATCCAGTATCGTGACGCCGCCCGGCTGCAGCTTGACCTCGAAGCTTTGCTTGGAGGATATCTCGCCTGTGTAATGGTGAACCAGTCCGCCGGTTGCATCGTCTTTGTAGCGGACAGGCAGAATCGGGAAGCTTGAGACGACGCTCGTGTCCGCAACGATCGGCTTCATCGTGACGAAGGCGCGGCGGTATTGATGGTCAACGTTATTGAACAGATAGAGTCGGTAAGCGCCGTTGGCGAGTTGGAAGGCCATATGCGGCATGTCGCAGGTCAGCGGGCAGTCGGACAACTCCTTCAACAATAGCGCGAGCGCGTCACGGAAGCCGGTCGTCACCTTGGCGAAGGGAAGCGTGTCGATAAGTGTGTAAGGGAAATCCTCCGCGTCGACGGGGTTGCCTTCCAGATCCGGCGCGCCATCATCGATTGCTAGCAGCGCCTCGACCGCCGAGCGGAGCTCGTCCGAGACCGAAACGTTAGCTCCGAAGACGAAAGCGGTCAACGGACGATTGCTGTAGCGGTCGGCGATGAGTAGGATCGGCTCGATACCGTAAGCCTTGGGCTTTATGTCGCCGAGAGCGGTGCAAATAACCGTTCCGCGATCATAGGCCGCAACCCTGCGCTGCTCTTCGGGGGACAGCATATCGAAATCGGGAACAAGCAGCGTGCCGGTAAAAGAGTCCAGATCCTCCGAACGAACGCAGGCGCCGCAGTGCGTGCCGGCTTTGGCCAGCTCGTAGAACAGCTTGAACGGCGTCCAGCGGCGGGTGTTGATATACTCGATCAGCATCTTTTCGTAGGCATAGTCTGACCAGAGCATAACGGGGGACAGAGTACGCTCGACATCGGCGGAGAAGGCGATCTCCATTCGCTCGCGCTCCCAATTCCAGTCTTCGCGTTGGATACCGTCGCCAAGGCAGAGGAAGTAGCCCTCCAACGCGCGCCGCGAACCGCCCTTCTCCGCAAGCTGGTAGGCCATCATCGTATACAAGTCGCGTTCATGCAGGCAAGGAGCATGCTTCATCACGTCCCATTCTTCGGTCGCATCCTGCACGCCGGCCATGGAAATCAGATGACCGTCGCGAATATGCGCCGCCGTCGTCGGGGCGATAGCCATATACCGGTGGAAAAAGTAATCCTGGCTCTCCCAAGGAGAAGAGATATAACAGCTTGTCGGCAGAATGTTCGCCGTCAGGTAATCAACGCCCGCGCGCATGATTCGGGCCATATCCATACCGAGGCAATACTTCGTCTCGAACGGATCCGTGCAATACATACCAAGCACCATTACCTCCAGGCCGACGGCGTGCACTCGTGCGCAGATTTTCTCAAAGAAGCGTTCCCAGCGCCAGCACAGGAATTCAATCCATTCGGCGCGAGCGTGCCGCCAAATCCAGTCCCCGCGGGCATCCTCCGTCGCGGCTTCGTCGTTGCCGAGACCCGCCGTTATGTCCTCGGGCAGGACGAAGCCGGTATGGTCGACAAACTGCGTCACCAGGTCGGTCGAGTAGTCGCCGTGATAAATGTTCCCGTTCGGGCAGAAGCCATCCGCCAGATGGACGCCCTTAAAGCCGTAATCGACCAGCGTACGGCAAAGCTGATCGATGAAGAAGTCCTCGTAATAGGTCCCGTCTGCAAACCGTTTGAGCGCAAAGTGTCCGTGTCGCTTGCCGTTGCGGCGATGGCTGTAAATTTCCGGATGGTCGGCGATCCACTCGCGATGGAATCCGTCGCCGATCGTAGATCCCATGATCCCCGCATACAGTCCGGTACCGGCGTCGGCGAGATTGAGCGCGAGATCGCGCAGGTCATGATTGCTCCAGGGCTGTCGCTCCCGCTCGGAATTGCGCGGAATGCCATAGTAGGCGCAGTTGTCGGCGGGCAGCACATACTCCTCGTCCATTCCCTTGTGCTGGTGGACGAAGTCGGGATGGAACAGCAGCGCGCAAGCCCCGTCGGGGAGAAATCCGGTCTGATTCAGAAATCTTGCGGCACCTCGGTCGGAATCGTTGCGTTCGAAGCCGAGCATTTGCATCCAGATAAAAACCTTTCCGTTTTTGAGCTTCTCCATAATGCCTCACTCCTTGTGCTTTCTTTGACGTTGACGGTGATTGTCGTTCGGACTGAAAAGGGTAAAGAAAACGCCTTTCTGCGAAAATTATAAAAAGGGGGACGATAGATGACTACTTCCCATATTCCACTTTCCCTATCCTTTCTCCACCCCTTTAGATGCCGATCCTGGACGAGGCCCGAAAGGTAGACAAAAAAGAGTTAAAATAGAAAATGAGTAGTAGCGTGCAGAAGGTGCAATTTCGTATAATCTTGTAAAACGACTTGGATGGCAGCGGGGTGGGCACAGTTGAGGGCATTCAAGCATCCGAACATTTTCGTCAGAATCGTTGTTCTGTTCCTCGTACTCATTCTTCCTCTCTATCTGCTCGTGTTCGTCATTAATCATACGAGCGGCAGCATTCTGCGCAAGGAAATCGCCGGGTCCATGGCGTCGAGAATCGGCTCCTATTCGGCCCTGATCGATTCCGAGATCAACCATATCGAACGGCTGAAGACCGATTTTCTGAACGACGAAGACCTGCAGAAACTGAGCACGGTATCGGTCACACTGAGCGACTACGAAAGATTGACGGCGATCAACCGCCTGAAGAAGAAGCTGCTGACGTTCAAGGAATCCGCGCGGCTCATCGAGGACATTCAAGTCTACATCCCCAACGTGGAGAAAACGATTCGCGTATCCTCCTATTCCGAACCGATGAGCGAATCGGAAATGAAGATGATCCGGGATTCGAATACGCTGCGCAGTCCGAGAATCATTCCATGGGGCGGCCAGCTCATCCTGGCGCTGTTCGATCCTCCCTTTTCCGGCGCAAGGAGTAATTTCTACATGAAAATCGTGCTGTCCCGGGACGCGATGCTGCAAACGCTTCAGCAGGTCACCGCCAAAGAGGACGGCAAATTTTATATGACGGATCTGGGCCGAACCTGGATGCTGTCCAATTCGGAGTTCGCTGCGGATGACGTTCAGGCGAGCCTGGAGAATTTGTTGAAGGAAACGGCAGGAATATCCGACAGCGGGTTCGGCAGCTGGAAGCTGGAAGGACAACCCTTCTTCGGGGCTTATCAAAGCTCCAAGTATTTGAATACGATGCTGCTTGTCGCCGTTCCGGAGAACCGGATTTTCGGCATGTTGGACAGGTACAATGCGCTGCTCTGGCTGCTGTCGGCCGCCACGGTCGTTATTGTGATCGTGTTTTCCTACCGGATGTACAAGATCATTCACCGCCCGTTGCAGGTGATGGTGCGCGCGCTGAGAAAGGTCGAGGACGGCGATTTGAACATCGCCCTAAGCCACGGCAAGCATGACGAATTTCAGTATCTGTTCGGACAATTCAACGTAATGGTCAGCCGTCTGCGCGCGTTGATTCGCGAAGCGTACGAGGAACGGATTCATTCCCAGCAGGCGCAGCTCAAACAGCTCCAGTCGCAGATCAATCCCCATTTTCTGTATAACACGATTTTCGTACTGCATCGGATGGCGTCCTCTTACGGGCTGCCCGATGTGACGAGATTTACGGACTTTCTGGGCAAATACTTTCTGTTCCTGACGCGCACGGGCGCGGACGCCGTCACTCTCGCCGAGGAATTAAACCACGCGGTTATCTACACGGAAATCCAGAAAATCCGTTTCGCCGACAGAATCGAAGTGGAATGGCCCGAATTTCCAGTGCGTCACAAGGAGCTTCGCGTTCCGCGCATGATCATTCAACCGATTTTGGAAAACGCATACAAGTACGGGTTAGAGAGAAAGACCCGAGGCGGCTCGCTTCGAATTTCGTGGGAAGAAGACGAGGATAGCGTGCGGATCGTGATTGAAGACAACGGCGATCATCTCGATGACGAGACGTTAAGCCGACTGAACCGTTCGTTGCTTAACAGCGAGATGGGGCAGGAGATCACGGGATTACTCAACGTGCACCGCCGATTGCAGCTGTATTTCGGCGACGAGGCCGGGTTGAAGTTTGCTAGAAGCCGGCTCGGCGGGTTGAAGGTTGTTATCGGAATTTCAGATCGGGGAGGGATTAAACATGCATCGCTTGTTGATCGTCGATGACGAGCCGCTGATCGTGCACGGGCTTGTCGACTTTATTTCGCAGCAGGAACGTTGGCCTCTGGAGGTGTACGGCGCCCTATCCGCCGAAGAGGCTTTGGCGATGCTGGACAGACACCGGATGGATATCGTCATCTCGGATATCGGCATGCCGGAGATGGACGGACTTGAACTGCAGAAAAGAATCGTCCGTCGATGGCCGAAATGCAAAATCATTTTTTTGACCGGGTTCAACGATTTCGACTATGTCCAGGAGGCGATGCGCCATCAAGGCTTAGATTACGTCTTGAAGGCTGAAGGAGACGACGCCGTCGTTCAGGCGCTGGAGAAGGCGATCGAGCAGATCAAGGAGGATATCCGCAAGGAGGAGCTGATTGTTCAGGCCGACAAGCAGCTGAAGCTGGCGATTCCCTCGCTGCAAAAGGAACTGCTGAGCCATATTCTGCAAGGGGATCTGCATTCCGTTACCCGGCTCGACTCGTTGTTCGGAGAGCTCAACGTTCCGTTCGCATCGGACGCGCCTGTGATGATGGCGATGGTTCGATACGATCATTTCGGGCGCTTTCACAGCATTTACGATCGAAGCCTGCTGTCCTACAGCATTCAGAACATTGCGCAGGAGGTGCTGACGAACTCTGTCAGTCTGGTATCCATTGAGTTGGATCGTTCCCGGATGATGTGGTTTATGCAGCCGTGTCCAGATGGAGAGGGAGGCGGTTTGAGCGTGAACGCCCTGCCGTACGCCGGGGGTTGCCTGGAGCTCATTCAGCAGACGTGCAGGGAACTGCTGGACATGCCGCTGTCTTTCATCATGAAGGAGATAGCGGTTCCTTGGGCGGAAGTCGGCGATCTTTATGAGGAGTACAACCGGCTGCTGTCCAGAGGGTTGGGGATGGGCTCCGAGTTTCTGTGGATCTATGACGAGACGACGGCGATGCCTCATGAGGGGCGCCATACGCCGTTTCATTCCGGACAGCTTCGCAGCCGGATCGATTTGATGACGCTTTATTTTCAGAATGGGCAGAAGGATGCTTTCGAAGGCGTGCTTTCAGACATCGTTGCCGAGGGAGGACGCTTTACCGCCGATCCGTCGATCCAGCAGGAGATCTATTATTCTCTCGTTCCGATGTTCCTCTCGCAGTTGAATCGGTTATCGGGCGAGGAGCAGAGGGGGCTCATCGACATCGGCAGGCTGACGGGGCTGGGCGCCCATGTCTCGTGGAACGAGGCGATGGAGTACCTGCGGAAGTTGTCTTCCTCGATGTTCGCGGAGAGCCGCGGCGGGATGGAGCGGGAAGAGAATGTCGTCGTGCACAAGGTTCAGCGATACGTTCAGGAGCATCTGGGCGGCGATCTGTCTCTCGTGGCCATCGGGGATGTGATCGGCCACAATTCGAAGTATTTGTCGCGGCTGTACAAGAAGGCGACGGGAGAAGATTTGTCCGCCTATATTAGCGGTACGAAGCTGAAGAAGGCTCAAGAGATGCTGAAGGATACGAATATGAAAATCTATGAGGTGTCAGCCGCGATCGGCTTTCTGTCGGAGCCCTACTTCTATCGGTTTTTCCGCAAAGCGACGGGTATGACTCCTCAAGACTATCGGGATCTGCATGGAGGCGGGACACATGAACATCTATAAGCGGTTGGGCGTGAAGGAAATGATTAACGCGGCGGACTCCTACACGATTATCGGCGGGTCCTTGATGCCGGATGAAGTGATAGAAGCGATGTCGGAGGCTGCACGGGCGTTCGTGTCTATCGAAGAGCTGCATGATGCGGTGGGGAAAAGGCTGGCGGAGCTTACGCGCAACGAAGCGGCGATGGTAACGGGCGGAGCGGCGGCCGCGATGGCGATCGCTGCAGCCGCATGCATGGCAGGTGCCGATGGGGAACTGGCCGGGAAACTTCCTTGCGCCGAGGCGGGCAGGA
Source organism: Cohnella sp. LGH (assembly GCF_017671885.1). Classification (NCBI taxonomy): domain Bacteria; kingdom Bacillati; phylum Bacillota; class Bacilli; order Caryophanales; family Paenibacillaceae; genus Cohnella; species Cohnella sp. LGH. The sequence goes on along the minus strand of NZ_CP072117.1, from coordinate 5,836,669 downwards.
ATGAAATCCTTCTATACAGCTGTCAAAATAACGGATTCGTCCAGGCCGTCCGTCTGACCGGAGCCAAGGTCATCGAGCTGGAGGACCGCAACCCCGACTCCGACCGGCAGCTTCGCGAAGCGATTACGGCCAGGACGGCTTGTCTTCTCTATTTCGTATCCACACAGTTTGAAAGGTACGCCCCACCGCTTGGCGACGTGATTTCCATCTGCCGGGAACGCGGCGTGCCCGTCATCGTGGATGCGGCGGCGCAATTGCCGCCCGTCTCCAACCTGTGGGCCTATACGGAGATGGGCGTCGATCTCGTCATCTTCTCCGGCGGAAAGACGCTGAGAGGACCGCAAAATACCGGACTAGTCGTCGGCAGAGCGGATTTGATCGCCGCCTGCCGCGCCCACTCCTCCCCGCGTTCGTCGGTGGGCCGTCCCATGAAGGTAAGCAAAGAGAGTCTGGTTGGATTGCTGGCGGCTGTCGAACGATACGTGGGCCTGGATCAAGAAGAGTTGTCCAGGCAGTACGAATTCGCCGTCGAGACGATCTGTGCGCATGCCCGCAGGCTCGGTCTCCGTGCCGAGAGGCTGTATCCGGGCCCTACAGGCCAGAGCTATCCCCGCGCGGCGCTTTATCCCGACCCGTCGTGCGGCTATACGGCGGAAAGCCTGCAAGCTGAGCTGAAGAGCGGGGAACCCGCGATTTGGGTTGGTTTGTCCGAAGACAAGGCGGCCATTCTCGTTAACCCGCTGCATCTTCAGGATCGCGAGATCGCGCTCGTGTGCGACCGTCTAGCGCGGTTGGTTGGATAGAAGATAGCGAAGGCGGCCATCGGCACGTGGTCGCCTGACTTCGGCGGCTTCCAAGGCGCGGACGGGTATAAGAGCTTGCGTTAAATGGAAAGCGCTTACAAAGATAGTGGAGAAAAGATAGAGAAAGTGGAATATGGCAAGTGGTTGCCCATTTGCAGTCAACCTATAATAAAAATCGTACTTCATAATCGTTCAGTATTCCACTAAGGAGGAAGAGCATGAAAAAGAGTTTAGTGCTGTTAATGTGTTTTGTATTTGCGGGTTCCCTCTTGCTTACAGCGTGTTCGGATTCCAACAATTCCGCTTCACCGGGCGCTTCGTCAAGCACCGCTTCCAGTGAGCCATCTTCCGCATCTTCAGAGTCTAGCGGAGAAGCAACGCCTGATCCGAATGCGAAGTATGATCCGCCAGTTACGGTAACAACGGTTAGGGCAATCACTGCCGATATGAAGCTTCCCGAAGGTCAAACTTATGAAGACAATGTTTGGACGCGTACATTACGCGATGAGTACGGAATTGATACAAAAGTACTGTGGAATGTCGATGGCGGACAGTATGATAACAAACTAAACATGTCCATCGCTTCCGGCGACTTGCCCGATCTGATGAAGGTTTCTTCTGCGCAATTCAAGCAACTCCTGGAATCGGACAGTTTGGCGGATTTAACGGAGGTGTACGAGAAATACGCTTCGGAGGAAATGAAAAAGCAGCATGCTATTGGCGACGGCATTGCGCTGAAAACAGGAATGATCGGCGATAAGCTGTATGCTCTACCAGATGCGGCCTCGGCTATTGGCGGTGCGCCAAGCACTTTGATTTGGATTCGTGCCGATTGGCTGAAGAAGCTCGGCCTGGAGGAGCCAAAATCGCTTGAAGATGTGTTCGCCATCGCTCGAGCGTTCACCAAGAACGATCCTGACGGAAATAGTAAAGCAGATACGACAGGAATTGTATTCGAAAAAGGTTTCTTATCCAGCGGTCTCGGCAATCGCGGCTTGTTTAACTCTTTCGACGCTTTCCCGCAATCCTGGATAGCGGATAGCACCGGAAATCTCGTCTATGGCAGCATTCAACCGGAAGTAAAAACAGCATTGCAGGCTTTACAAGATCTGTACAAGGAAGGACTCCTTGATAAGGAATTCATCGTCAAGGACGCTGGAAAAGTAATTGAAACGCTGGTAGCCAATAAGGCCGGAATCGCCTTCGGACCGCATTACTTCGGACAATTTATTCATCAAACGAAGGTTCAGCACCCCGAAGTGGAGTGGAAACCATTCCCACTGATGAGATTGGACGGAAGCCAGGCGAAGGTCTCGCTGAATTCGCCGACGTTGGGACAATATGTTGTGCGCAAAGGATATTCCAATCCTGAAGTTATCGTGAAAATGATGAACCTGGCTTTCGATATCACCGTTGGCGAGAGAGCGACGAAAGAAAATTATGATAAATACATGTACGATCCGAAAGACGGAACGATTCAGATCTGGAATTTTGCTCCCGTCTTCTCCAATGATTCCACGGATGCGTTATTCCAGCAAATCATCGATGCCACGGAAGCGAATGATCCGACTCTTGCGAAGGATGCAACGGCCCAGCTTGTAATCGCCAACGCGAAGAAAGCGCGAGAGGGCGAGCATTCCTTATACGGTTGGACGCTATACTCCGATGCCTGGAAAATCTATTTTGACCTTATGAACAAGGGCTTGTATGTAAACAACGGTTTCTACGGCGTTCCGACACCGACAATGACGGATAAACAAGCGACGCTTGACCAGCTTGAGCTGGAGACGTTCTCCAAGATCATTATGAATGCTGCGCCAATCGACGACTTTGATAAATTCGTGGAAAATTGGAAAAAGCTTGGCGGAGACCAGGTTACGAAAGAAGTAAATGAATGGAAACAAACCATGTAAATCAAGATGCCTGATCATGAGTCGGTTGCTTCCATGGAGCAAGCCGACTCATGTTGGCAATGGAGGAGCCTGTATATATGCCAGCTCGAAAATGGAGGAAAGAAGGGCCTCTTCATCTCATGCTGCTGCCCTCGCTTGTGCTGTTGTTGATGTTCAGCTACTTGCCGATGGCTGGAATTGTCATTGCGTTTCAGAAGTTTAATCCGGGTCTAGGCGTATGGCGTTCGAAATGGATCGGATGGGATAACTTCACCTATTTATTCCTGCTGCCTAACTTCAATCAAGTTCTCATCAATACCGTCGTTATTGCAGGGATGAAGATCATTGTCGGGATCCTGCTGCCTTTAATCGTTTCCATCATGCTTAATGAAGTACGCCACAAGTTGTTGAAATCAGGGATTCAGACCATTATTTATTTGCCCCACTTTTTATCATGGGTCATACTGGCGGGAATATTAATCGATCTCTTGTCCATGAAGGGCTTGGTTAACGTCTTTTTGACCCGCGTATTCGACATTTCACCGATCTTTTTTCTGGGTGACAATAGCTGGTTTCGAATTGTACTTGTGCTCTCCGATGCCTGGAAGGAATTCGGATTCAGCACAATTGTCTATCTTGCTGCCATTACGAGCATCAATCCGGCCCTTTACGAATCTGCCACAGTAGACGGCGCTGGCCGTTGGAAAAAGACATTAAACGTGACGATTCCCGGGATCATCCCGATTATCGTGCTGCTGACGACTTTAAGTCTTGGCAATGTGCTCAACGCTGGCTTTGATCAAGTATTTAACCTGTACAATACGGCTGTCTACGAGACAGGAGATATTATCGATACGCTGATTTATCGTACGGGCTTGGTGGAATTCAAGTATGGCCTGGCGACTGCTGTAGGCGTTTTTAAGTCGGTCATCTCATTCATCATGATCTCCATATCTTATTGGCTTGCTTATCGGCTAGCAAACTATCGGATTTTCTAGAAGGAGCGCTATCGCAATGAAGTATGCACAGCGACCTATGGAACGAGCCGGCATTTGGCTGATCTACCTCGTTCTTATTGTCCTCTCGATCTTATGCATTCTGCCCATGATTCACGTATTGGCGGTTTCCTTGTCCGGCGCAGCCCCCGCCACCGCCGGTCAGGTTACCTTCTGGCCGATAGATTGGACGTGGGAGTCTTATCGCTATGTATTCGGCAAAGCCCAATTTATTAAAGCGATGGGTGTCTCTGTGGAGCGGGTAGCGCTTGGTGTAACCATTAGCATGCTATTGACCGTGCTTGCTGCGTATCCGTTGTCCAAAGAGCAGAGCGAATTCCGATTCCGAACCGCATACGCCTGGGTTTTCGTAGCGACGATCTTATTTTCAGGCGGACTCGTTCCCTCGTATATGACCATACGAACCTTTCACATGATTGATACGATTTGGGCGCTTGTCCTTCCGGGGGCTGTTGCGGTATTCAACACGATCGTGCTGCTCAATTTTTTTCGCGGCTTGCCGCGCGAGCTGGAAGAAGCGGCGTTTATCGATGGCGCCGGGCATGGAATTGTTCTATTTCGGCTGTTCTTACCCATGTCGCTGCCCGCGATCGCAACGCTTACGTTGTTCAGTATTGTGGGGCATTGGAATTCCTGGTTCGATGGGTTGATTCTGATGAATAGCCCCTCCAACTATCCGCTTAGCAGCTATTTGCAAACGGTAATCATTGGACGTGAAATGACGCAACTGTCTCCTCATGACGCCGTCCTTCTGTCGCGAATTTCGGAACAGACGTTAAAAGCGGCGCAAATCTTTGCAGCATCGCTGCCTGTGCTGATCGTCTATCCGTTCCTGCAGCGTTTCTTTGTTAAAGGCATTGTGTTGGGCAGCGTTAAAGGATAATTTCGTAGAAGCAGCAATTCGGAGGAGATAAGATGACTACAGCAAGTTATGAAAAATGGGTGTGGATCGAATTAATCGGCTTCGACAATAGAGCAAGCGATTTCGGCGTTGCGGCATATTTGGACACGGTCGGCACAGTTCCGGACGGCATTTCCTTGCTTTTTTTTACGCCGGACTTTGTACACGCCCATAAAGGAATGGAGCGGGAGCACATCCTGCCGATCGAGATGTGTTCTTACGCCGCGCGTCCTTACGGCAAGCTACACGATCGGCAGCAGTGGACGAACTACCAATTGCACGGGCTGGTTAAGGAATTGCAAAAGCATGGCGTTAACGTCTATTGCAGCTTTTTTAATTTATTTCTGTTCAGTGATGAGGGTAGAGAGAAGGCCAGCGAGTGGTGCGCAGCGCACCCCGAGCTTTATGAAATGCGGAAGACGGGAGAAGCGTTTCCTGTCATTAATCCACTGAAGCGTTTCAAGGACGGGACGTATTACGAAGATGTATTTGTCCGCGATCTGATGACCGTTATGCGAGATTACGAATTCGACGGCTACCACGGCGCCGACGGTTACACGAGCCCGCGTCTCAGTCTGGCTGAAGCCGATTACTCGGATGATATGGTTGAGCAGTTCGTGCGGATAAGCGGTGTGGAGCTGGCGTCGGGTTTGCAGGCGGTATGCGACGGTGATCCACTTGCATTGGAGAAACGCGCAGATTGGATTTGGACACATCAGCGAATGGACTGGATTCGTTTCTATGCCGTCCGTTGGGGCGAGCTCTGGCAGAAAATAATGCCGGCGATACGCAACGCAGGTAAAAAAGCCGTACTGAATTCGGTCTGGACGCGTGACCCGTTTGAAGCCTTATATCGTTACGGCGTCGATTACCGGCTGCTGGCCGAGTCCGGCGTTAACGGCTTTGTCATTGAATCCGTTGGCGCCTCGCTTTCCGCGGGAGCGGGGGAATGCGAATATAAGGAACCAGGCTCCGAATTCATGGCGATGATTATGGCGATTAAAGCTTATACCCCCGACATGAAGCTCATCTGTTTAAACGCGATCCAGGACACGAACGAGCAGTGGGACGGTATCAGCCACGTGCCGACTATTGTTGAAAGAGATATTTACGCCTTCTCCAATGTCTATTTGCAGGACCGGGAAGGGCTGCGACGCTGCGCGTCGGGGTTTGTGGCCTGTTTGGGCGACGGGATCGAGAAGATGAGCTGGGACAAAATTGTGCGTCAATGGAATCTGGGTTTCGACGGTGCGCCGGAGCGGATTATCGGCGCGAGTTATGTCTGGTCCGACGAAGCGCTGCAACGTTCGTTGGACGCGTATCCCGCAAGCCGGGGCTGGTCGGCGCATAAATGGCTTACCGAGCTTATTGAAGCAGGCGCGCCGCTTCACTCCGTAGTGAACGTGAAAAATTTGCCGCAGACGAGCGGTGCGATATGCACAGTAGATGTGCAGCTATTGAACGATGAGGAATTGGATCGGGTTCTGTCTTACCGGAGCGGGCCGTCGGTCCTTGTCGGCACGATGACGAAGCGGATTTCTCAAGCATTTGATAGCAGGGGCTTGCAGGTAGGCTGCGAGCTGAATCAGCTGTTTGGCGTCGCTTGCGATGAGAACGGTGCAATAATCGCAGTGTTTGTCGGGGACGAGGCGGATCGTCGCGCGTTCGGCGAGCAGAGCGATCTATCCGCTTTGAACGACATCAAGAGCTGGCTGGAGCCGTTATTTTACCGCGAGGTATCCGCTGAATTTTTGAATCGCTGCGTTCAGGTGCTGACGGATTGTACAGGTGCGCCAAGGACAGTTAGCAACTCGCCATACATTCGCACAGCCGTATTGGAAATCCAACCCGGTCGGTGGCGGCTGCTGATTCGAAACCTGCACATCAATTATAAGTCGGCGCATCTGGATCTCGGCCGCTCCATTGCGAACCTTAAAGTGCTGACCGACTTTCCGGGCATTCCGATTTTCCCCAAAGGTTCGGAGTTCAGCCTGTACGTTCCCGGTCGCGGGATCGTCATTGTCGAAGTGCAAATGAACAAGCTGAATCGTTAAGTTGGAGACCCCTATGTGGTCTAGCGACTTGCTCCGAAGAATGGAATAAAGAGCCGTAAAACACTGCCGATGGTCGTTGCTGCCGTCGGCTGTTTACGTTTTTAACAGCTCCTTTGCAAGTAGTCGTGGACAAAAGATAGCGAAAGTGGAAATCGGAAAGTAGTGGGTCCATATCCCGCTTAGTATAATGAAGCTGATTTTCAACCTTCTCTTGTCCGGGAGAAGGTAAAGCAGGCCCGCAGTGCGCATCAGGAGGTATAGAGAATGCAATGTTTGAGTGAAATGCTTGGAGGTGCCGATCAGGCATTTATTGTCTGCTTGGGAGATTCAATCACGGAGCAAAACGAGCATACGCATGGAAAGCTGAACTACGTGGGCCAGCTTCAAGAAAAACTGCTCAAAAGGTTCGGCCGGCGGCAATTGGTGTTGAATGCCGGTGTAAGCGACGATACGACGCGGGAGATTTTGGAACGGTTGGATCGGGATGCGTTAAGGTTTCAGCCGCATGTCGTAGCTTTGATGATCGGCATGAACGACTCCCTTCGGGGAGCCGGTGAAGTGCAGCAGTTTAAGTCCAATCTGTCCTCCATTGCGGAAAAAGTCAGATCCGCAGGCAGCAAGCTTATTTTGTTGACGCCCAATACGATCAATACCAGCTTGGAGGAAAATTTCATTCGAGACAGCTACCCTCTCTATATTCAAGCCATGAGAGAGCTCTCTGGCGCGGAACAGGTGCCGTTATGCGATGTCTATCAGGCTTTCGAGGAGCGAAGAGAGAAGGAGCCGAACAGTCAATGGACGTTGATGAACGATTGCATCCATCCGAATGAATACGGTCACGACCTGATGGCGGAAACGTTGTTTCGATTTCTTGATCTGACGGCTTAAGGATGGAAGCTGATTGCAAGTCGAACGGGACAGGGGAGGAGGGCGTCATATGTCCGTCATAACGGTAACAGGCAAGATGGAAACGGAAAACCTGGGCTGGATTCTGCCGCATGAGCATGCGTTCATCGATCTGCGCCCACTGGTGCCTGAACCCCAGGCGATCGGGGCGAAGTCGTTGGCTGCGGAGAAGGTGAGTCTCGCCAATTTCGGGGTATTGACCCGCAATCCGTATGCGGTTCTGGACAACGCCGTGATCGACGAAGAGGAGATCGTTAAGGCCGAGCTCATGGCGTTCAAACGGGCCGGAGGCGGCGCGTTCGTCGACCTGACGCTGCGGGATATCGGACGCGATCCGGTTCTGCTGGCGGGCGTGTCGCGCGAAGTCGGAATTCCGATCGTCGCAGGCTGCGGATATTACATCCACGCTTCCCACCCGCTGGATATGGATGACAAGACGGTTGAATCCATCGCCGAGGAAATTCATCGGGAAGTGACCGTCGGGATGGACGGGACGAACATTCGCGCCGGCGTCATCGGGGAGATCGGGACGAGCGCGGTCATCCACCCGAATGAGAAGAAAACGTTGATCGCGGCGGCGATGGTGCAAAGCGAGACCGGGTTGGGCCTTCATGTACACACGGATCTGTGGGCGAGGCGCGGTCTTGAGGTCATCGATATTCTGACGGCCCACGGAGCCGCTGCGGACAAAATCTGCATCAACCATGTGGACGTCGATATCGTGCCGGATTACTTGGAGGCGCTGCTCGACCGGGGAGCGTACATCGAGTTCGACAACTTCGGCAAGGAGTTCTATGCCGACAGGCGGCACAAGAGCGTCCTGAAGGGGGTGTTCGCACGGGATATCGATAGGGTGCGTACGATCAAGGAGCTCATCGACTGCGGCTATCTGCGGCAAATTCTCGTCTCCAACGACGTCTGCCTGAAGATCGGCTTGCATCGCTACGGCGGCTGGGGCTACGACCATATTCTGACGAACATCGTCCCGATGATGGAGGACGAAGGAATCTCGCCGGAGCAGATCCGGGAGCTCATGTGCGACAATCCGGCGCGCTTTCTGGACAGTGACTTAGGATAATAAGCGGCGCGAAAGACAGATCGGGAGGGATGAACATGAAAATGATCGATTGCAGCTGTGCGATCGGGTACAAGACGTTGAATTACGAAGTCGTAAACCACGAACATTTGCTAGTCCGGGAGAAGGTGAAGCAGGCCCGCGATGCGGAGGAATTGCTGGCCGAGCTCGATTTCTGCGGCATCGCCCAAGCGGTCGTCAGCCACAACGCGATGGCGGACGTCGATCCCGATTACGGGAATCGGCTTGTGGTAGAGGAAACCGCGAAGGCGCCGGATCGGCTGCTGCCGAGCTGGACGATCTTGCCCCCTGTCACGGAACGGCAGTATGCGCCCGAAGCGCTGTTCCCGGCGATGAAAAAGAACGGCGTAAAGCTGCTGAGAGCCTACCCGCAGCGTAACCGTTACATGCTGAACCGGGTGGCGATGGGCGAGCTGCTGTCGGCCGTCTCCGACGCTCGCATTCCGCTGTTTCTCTCCCCGAGCGAAGGTTGGGAGCCCGTCTACGACGTGCTGCAGGAGTTCCCGGAGCTTACCGTCATTTTGTGCAACTACGGGTTGTGGAGCCATGCCCGGCTGACGTTCCCGCTGCTGCGCAGCTACAAGAACTTTTACATCGAGACCGGGGACATGCAGGCGGCAGGGGAAATCAAGGAAATCTGCGGCAAATTCGGCTCGGAACGGCTGCTGTTCGGCTCCGAGTTTCCGAGCAACGCGATCGGCGGACCGCTGGCTTGTCTGCTTGGTTCGGGCATCAAGCAAGAAGAACTGGAGAATATCGCGTTCAAAAACGCGGAAAGACTGCTGGGCGAGGTGAGCTTATGAGCAGAGTGCCGATGACCAACCCGTCGCTGCTGGCGCGCGAATTCGCGGAAACCGGCAGGCTGTCGAGCCTGTCCTACATCGACATGCATACGCATATGGGACCGTTCTACGGGACGTATTTGCCGGAGGCCGATCTGGAGACGATGATTGCGACGATGGACAGGGAGAACATCGAATGGATCATCTCCGCTCCCCACAGCGCATTGTTCGATCCGATCGGGCGCAATTCGGAAATTCGCGCGGCGATGGCGAAGCACCCCGACCGGATCAAAGGCTATTTTGTCGTCAATCCGCATTACGTCGACAATCTGGACGAGGAGCTGGCCGACTATGACGAAGTCGAGGGCTATGTCGGATTCAAGGTGCTCCCGGACTATCACAAGTACCCGCTGACCGGCGAGAAGTACCGAAAGATGTATGAATTCGCGAACGAGCGCGGACTTCTGCTGCTGTCGCATACATGGGGACACAGCTCGTACAATCCGCCGCAGATGATTGGACAATTGGCGCGCGAATATCCGAATATAACGTTCCTGCTCGGGCACTCCGCGCCGGGGGAAACGGATGTCGCCATCAAGCTGGCGAAGGAGCTGCCCAACGTCTATCTGGAGCTTTGCGATACGGGACGTCTGAACGGAATGATCGGTAAAATGGTGCGCGAGGCCGGTTCGGAGAAAGTGCTGTTTGGCACTGATTTCCCCTGGTACGACCCGAATTATATGCTGGGAAGCGTGCTGTTCTCCGGCATCGGCGACGACGACATCGTCAACATTATCCGGAACAACGCCGTGCGGCTCGTATCCGGCAACCGGGGCGGACGGTGAAAGGCTGCCGGACGGAGACCGGATCGTAGTCAAGCGCTTACGGAACGAAGCAGGAGCAACATCGCATATGAAAAGGAGCAGAACTCATCATGAATGAAATCATTGAATCGTTTGAAACCGCCAAGGGAAACGTGTTCGGCGACTTGCTGACGAATCGGGCGGAGCATCGACCGCTCAAGGTCGGCTTGCTGACGCTCGGATTTTTCGAATATTGGCGGATGTTCCCGGGCAGTCTGCACGCGAACGTCACGTCGGATTTGACCGCCGTATACGAACGGCTGAAGGCGGCGCTGCCGGATGACCAGGTCGTCTGGCCGGGGTTGGTCGATACGTTGGACGCGGCGGATGCGGCCGGGCGGAAGCTGAAGGAAGAAGCCGTCGACCTGATCGTCTACGTCGCCGGGACCTATTGTCCCGATTACATGGCGATCCAGGCGCTGGAGAACTTTCGCCATCTGCCGCTGCTGATGTTCAATACGCAGGGCGAAGGCGAGATCAATCTGAAGACAGACTACGAAAACATCCTGCGCAACAGCGCCTTAATCGCCAATCTCCAGCTTGCCGCGACGTTCCGTAAAATGGGCTGGTTTGGCGGACTTAAAGTCGTTGTCGGAGCAATCGGCGATGAGGATGCCTATGCGGAGATGGGCCGGTACGTCCGGGCTTACCGGGCGTATGTCCGACTTCGCAGCGTCAATATCGGCGTCATCGGCCATGTGTTCAGGGGGATGTACGATTTCGAGTTCGACAAGACGACGATCAAGGGCACGCTCGGTCCGAACCTCATTTCCATTCAGCTCGATCATCTGCTGAGCCGCTTTGAGGCTGTTTCGGAGGAAGAGGTTGCGGACGGTGTCGCTTTGGCCCGGAAGAGCTTCAATATAGTCGGTTTGGAAGAGGACGACATCCGCAAAGCCTCCCGCCTTTACGCAGCCCTTCGGGGTACGTTGGAGCGGTTCCGGCTGGACGCTCTTACGCTGCTCGGGCAGCATTATGTGGAGCAGAAGACGGGAACGACGCCTTATTTGGCAAACACGCTGCTTCACGAGGAAGGCCGCTATGTCGTCAACACCGAGGGCGACGTACACGGCTTGATCATGATGACGCTGATGCGGCAGCTGGGCGGGGAAGTGCCGGCATTCGCGGAATGGGGCGAATACGACGAGCGGCTGAACGCGTTATTGATGGTCCACCACGGGTACGCTAATCCGGCATATGCGCGAGACCGCAGCTCGGTGAAGGTGAATCGTTCTCCCGAGCAGTGGGGACTGCAGGGCGCCGGCTTCGGCTTTGAATACACACTGAAGCCGGGTGTCGTGACGATCAGCCATCTGATCGTCGATGCCGAAGGGTACAAGATGCTGATCGTTCGCGGCGAAGCGCTGGATATCGCGGACAACATTCCGTGCGAGGAGATTACGGCCGTCGTGAAATTCCCGGTGCCGATCAAAGCTTTTCTCGCGGAATTGATCAAGGAAGGCTTCGCCCACCACTGCATTATCGGATACGGGGATCTGACGGAAGAACTGTCGTATGTCGCCGACTTTATGGGAATTCGCAAAGTCACGTATTTGTAGGAAGCATCAGAGAGGAGCGGGATGGAAATGGCCTCGATACCGGTCGAAGAATATTGCGCCAGAGCCGACAGACTGCGCGCGTTGATGAGAGAGAAGGGGCTGCAAGCCTGCCTTATCTATGGGGATGAGTATCGCAAAGAAAACCTGCGCTACATGAGCAATTATTGGCCGCTGTTCGAACGAGGCGCGGTGCTGGTACCGCTCGTTGGAGAACCGATCGTAATCGCCGCTCCGGAGGGGGAGCTTATGTGCCGCGAAATGACGGCGTGGTCCGATGTGCGGCTGCTGCCCCAGTTCACCTGCGTCACGGTGCCGGATGAGATCGAGTATCCGCAGGCGAATTATACGAGCTTGAAAGCGATTCTTGCCGAACTGAATGAGGCGAATCCGCTTCATGCGATCGGCATTGCCGGTCTCGACGCGATGTCCGCCTCGCTGCTGGCGACGATCGAAGGCAGCGCGGAAGGCGTGGAATGGATCGATGCGGGAGAGCTGCTGTTCCGGCTCAGGATGACGAAGACGGAGCATGAAATCGCCTGTCTGAAGGAAGCGGCGCGCATCGCGGATGAGGGCTACAAGGCGATGATCCGCAACGTCCGACCGGGCATGACCGAGCTGGAGTTGTCCGCGTATGCCTACATGGAATGCACGAAGGCGGGCGCGGAGTTCGTGCCGTTCATCGTTATGGCGAGCGGCGAGCGGGTGAACACGATCATCGGCAGGCCGACCCGGAAGGTGATACAGGACGGTGAAATGATCATGACGGCGATCGCGGTTCAATACGAGGGCTACGTAGCAACCGTCGGATTTCCGTTCGTCGCCGGACAGATGAGCGAGGAGCAGCGGGCGTTCATATCGCTTCTCGTCGAGGCGGAAGATATCGCTCTGTCCCGGCTTGCTCCCGGCAACGACATGAGCGGACTCGTTGCCGCCGTCAAAGCCTATTTTGCCGACAAGGGCGTTACCGCTTACGATCTGTATCCCCCCCTGCACGGTTGCGGACTTGCCGAAGCGGAATCGCCGTATCCCGATGAGAACAGCGCGGCCCGGTTTGAAGTCGGCATGACGGTGAACACCGACATCAGCCTGTTCGGACATCCTCACGGGTCGAACCGGGTGGAAGAAAGCCTTGTCGTGAGGGAGGACGGCTACGAATCGATGTCTGCGCTCGTCCGCCAGCTTAGCCGGACGTGGAAGGAGCGCGGCGTCGTGGCGTTGGCTCCCGAGGACGGAGGCGCGGCATGAGCGGACAGGGCGCGAAAAACTGGTACATCATCGATGGATACTTACCTTATAAGGGCAAGGTTGAAGGAGAAATTTTCGAAGGCCACGAGGCGATCATGATTCTGAACTGCCAGGAGGAAGACGCCGAGGTGCGTATGGACATCTTCTACGAGGATCGCGAACCCGACCGGGACATTCTCATTCCCGTCCAGGCGGAGAGGGTCAAATGCATCCGTATGGATCGTCCGGAGGACATCGGCGGAATCGCCCTGGATCGGCAGCTCCAATACTCCTTGCGGTTCCGCAGCGACAAGAATGTCATCATTCAGTACGGGAGAATGGATATCGCTCAGCCGAATCTGGCTTACATCGGGATGATGGGGTATTCGGAATAATGAAGATTACCGGAAGACGGTTCACCCTTGGGGGAGAGCCCTGAAAAATTACAGAGAAGGTAAAGGCCGATGAGTGATCATCGGTCTTCTTTGTGGTAAATCGGCAAATATAAAATTCGCTGCCCTTAGGGTTGATCAATAGCCAAATCGAAAATAGGTAGAAAAGTTGATATAAAGGCATGGGTATTATCCAAAAGAGAAGCAGCGTCCGCGTAATCAGGCGAATTGGGCGCTGCTTCTTGCAGTTTAGGAGCTCTGCTGATAGATTATTGTCATTGTCGCTCATCTGGCAGCAAGGGGGGGGGGGGACTTGATTGCAAAGCCGTGTGACCTATATCCATTGGAAGTTCAGGAATTGGCCCTTCGCGCTGAGGCTGTCGGTCATTATTTGTTTAATCGTGTCTCTGATCATGGCATTAATTAGCATTAACTCGTATCGGTTGTATCGGAAAGCGATGCATGAGCAGGTAGAAAATTTCGTTCCCAAGATGCTCTCCTGAGCGGGAAGAAAAATCATCACGATTGTCCCAGACCCTTCTGTGCTCTCGATATGCATTTCACCAAGTCCGCTGTACATTAAGCTGCGGCTCGAATGGCCGGCCGATCAGCCGCAAACGAAGCCAAGCCCGGGCTGGTGGCCTTGCGAGGATTTTCCGCATTGGCTGGAGTTGCTGTCAGGCACGATTCGTGCGCACAACCCGGATGCGGACATCGTGTTCTGGACGTACAATTGGGGATATGCGCCGAAGGAGGATCGGCTCAAGCTCCTTCGCGCCATGGAGCGAAGCGATGGGCCACTACATTCCGACGAACGGAGACTAATACGGACCGTTTCGCGTTGGGCCGTCTTATCCGCTTATTTTCCGCAGGCATGTGCAGATGCCGGCAGTTAAACATGCGATGTTCGGCAATGAAATCATCTTTACGAACTACGAGCCGCTCGAAGATCCGCGGCAATCGGTTGGGGCATCCCGCATCGATGTGGAGATTCGTAGCCTTGAAAGGATGCTGGAACGGATGGAAGACGGCAATTCGTCGCTGGGAAAGGCACTGCAGTTGACCCCGGACCGCAAACGGGAGGACGGCGCGTTCATGCTCGGGATTGGGCACTTTATCGCCAGATCTCTTCAGACGACGATCCATGTGAAGATGTGGTGGAAGCTGAAGAGGGAGTTGCTGAGTGGAGGGGATACCGACAAAGCGTTGGCCTTGCTTGAGCGCATGGAAGATCTGGCCCGACGCGAAATTGCCAACGCCGAAGCGACAATCCCGCTAGTGGAAGCAGATTCACGGCTCGGCTGGGAACCGAGCATGGAGTATATGACGGACGTCGCGCATTTGCGATGGAAAATCGATCAGGTGCAGAGCGTGTTGGACAGCGAATTTGTGAAATACCGCAAGTCGCTTGCGCTTTAAAGATACATCGGTGTCTAGCCCCCTCATGTCGAGGTTTTTTTTGATGAAGGTTATAATCCTCTTTTTAACTCAAAGTAGTCATCCATAAAATCTGGAATTTGTTGTTTTCAATACCCATTAAGCGGTATCCATTGTTCTCTCTTTTCAATGTCCCACTTGTTATTTAGTTGAGTCCATAGTAAATCGCTTTCCGACTCCGACAACTTTCGTTTATAGAATAATTGAGGTCCTTTTAAAAAAAATGATTACATTTTTTCGATATAAGAAATAAGGATCAAAACCGAAATGAGTGCTTGACGAAATGAATTGAGGATAGAAATGGAAAAACATCTGCTACTCCTGTATTGTTGTAAGTCCTACCCAACAACAAAAAGGAATAGACAGATGCAAACTCAGTATATCAATGAATGGCTCGACATACCAGAGCTAAAGATTCATCAACTGTTATCCATTCATGACGATGAAGTTCACATAGAAGCCTTGCCGCTAGACGACAAGCAAATCTGCCCATGCTGCGATTCAGATCAAGCAGTGATTCGGAAGGGAAGCAATGGGATGCGAACCGTCCGACATCTATCCGTTTTTGAGAAGAAAACCTATCTGCACGTGCCGACCATTCGTATGTTTTGCAGTAACTGTGAAGCCGGATTTGTATGGGCATACGATTTCGTCGGTCCCAAACAGCGCTACAGCAGGCTTTTCCGCTCCCATACGGTCGAACAGGCGCTTGGGTCCACGGCCGCGCATGGCGCTCGGATACAGCAAGCGCCGGCGAGTACCGTACAACGTATGCATAACGAGGCGGTCCCTGCTCTTTGCGATGCGCTTTACAAACAAGTGTGGGAAGAAGCAAAAGAAACAGCTGAACTGGTTCTGGGTGTCGATGACTTCGCGATCAAGAAGGGTCATACGTATAACACCGGCATTCACAACCTCAAAGGCGAGACGATGCTGGACCTGTTGCCGGGCCGAAAGCTGGAAGCGCTGCGTGCGTACGCTCAGGCGCACCCTGAGTTCCTTCGGCTTGATCCGAAGGCAGTGGTCATGGATTTGGCTCAGGCGTATCACACCTGGATCAGCGAGTGTTTCCCGAAAGCGATTCGCATCGCAGACCGTTTCCATGTTCACGGTTATGTGATTGAAAGCGTACAGGAAGTTCGTAAAACTGTTCAGCCAACGTTATCTCCGCGAGCCAAAACTTATCTAAAAGCAAACCACCGTCTGCTAAATCCGCCTGCCGAATCACTGAGTGAAGAAAGTGCAAAGAAGTTGGACACGATGCTGAATTACTCCCCGCTGCTACGCAGCATGTGGGAATGGAAAGAAGCGTTCACGACTTGGTATGACTGCTCGCCAAACTATACTGTTGCCAAGCTGGGATTTGAGCGTTGGTGTACGCAAGGCGATCAGATCGACCACGCTGCCGTCCAAAGTGCGCTAAAGACCATGCGCAATTGGCAGGAAGAAATCGTGAATTACCATCAATGCCGATGGACAAACGCAACCGTAGAAGGCCGCCATAATCGTATTAAAGCCTTTCAACGCCGCCATTATTTCACAAGGAATCGCAGTCGCTATAAAGCGGGCATTCTGATCGAATGTAACCGCCATCGGATGTTAAGCTATTAATCAAGCACTGATTTTGAGGTTGAGCCAGAAATAAATTGCCTTTTTTCCTCGGTCATCGTGTTTCGGCAGAATTGTCCTTGTTGTGGTTAACCCAAACAGTCCAAATTAAGACTCTGTTTCTCCTCCTAATAGATCCTCAAAGGAAACATCGAGAGCTTTGGCAATTGCAACGACTTCATAATCCTGGACAAGTCGGTATTGCCCCTCCAATCTGGACAGGCTGGTTGGACTGATATCAAGACCGAATGTTTGTAGCCGGGCAAGAAAATCTTTTTGTTTCATTCTTTTAGCTTTTCGAATTGCGACAACTTGAGTGCCGATAATATTTTTATCGCCCGGCGGATCTTTTCGGTGCTTCATTTCTGCCACCTCACATGTTACTTAAATAGTATGTGAGGATATAGTTGTTTTAATTCGATATTCGCATTAAAATAAAATAAACCGATATTCGCATTAAAAAATGAATGTGCATCAGGTACAGTCAGAAGGAGCTCAGGAAGGAAAGCGGGGCAAACCGATGAAAGAGCTGATGCACAAATACGAGAAAGAAAAGACGAAGCTAAACGAACTTGGCCAGGAGTCACTGGCTCAGGGGATTCCGCTTGCAGCGAATGAAACAGTACTGGCCCAGAGCCGAAAGGTCGATGAGCTAGTTGCCCGATTTTATGTTCAAAAAACGGTTGAAAGGGAGCAAGGGAATCGATAAAACATGTTTGTGGGGAGGAGGGAAGCCATGGAATTTCCGTCATGGTTCCATAGCGCAATACAGGAACGGCTGGATGATGTATCCGCACGAATTCAGTTCCATCCGGATTTGAGAAAGTACCGCTTAGAGGAAAAGGGCGCTTTCGAGGCGTTGTTCTCCTGTGTAAATATGACGCAATGTCCGGAGTATTCGGAATGGGAAGACAAACACCATCACTACAGAGGCCTGGAAAATGAACGGTTATATTTGCAGGGGATGCGCGATGGATCGAAACTGGCGATTGCGCTGATGTCCGATCCATTTGCGGAGCAGGAGGGAGACGCGAATTAGGCCAGATCAAAATCCGAGCATTAGGATGAGGAGGGGCAAGGCCAAAAAAGTGCCCTGACGGGACACTAGCCAGGACGTAGAGGCCAAAAAATTGCCCCTGACGGGACACTGGCGAGGACGTGGAGGCCAAAAAAGTGCCCTGAAGGGACACAGGTTGGGAATACGAATTGTCCGCTTAACCAGACAGCAGTGGGGGCAAGGCGGCCCCCGGCGGATTTTAACTGTTTTATGCAATCGGATAATGCAAGACTCGAAGTTCGCGCGGTTAACTTTCGCGGTTATTTCTAAGAAAAAGCGACGTTTGTAAAGGAAATGTTTTCTTCGCTAACAGCTGCCTAGTTACTGACTTTGTTCTTCTGCAGCAGCTCATCGTTTTTTTCAGCGAAACGGTCATTGTGAGAAGAAACGCCCGCCATTTTTAATACTGTAGGATCGATATAGAGTTTGGCGCTATTTACAGCGAGGACGGCATCATTAAATGCGCCTGCAATAAGTCTTACTTTCCCTTCATTCGTTATAATATCGCCTGCGCCAAATATGCCTGGCATACTCGTGCACATTTTTGGCGTAACGGAAATGCCCCATTCTTCCGAGGCTAAGCCCCAATCCAAAATCGCGCCGCCAAAGTTTCGATCAAACCCATGATTAACAAGCACTTCGTCTACTTCAATTTCTGTCGTCTCATTGGAATCAACACGCTGTAATGTGACATGTTCTATTTTTTTGCCGTTGCTATTGCCATGTAAACGAGAAACGGTATAAGGAACAAAGGTTGTTGCGAGAGACTTCATACGCGTTACAGACGATTCAAAAGCGCTAAAGTCGTCTCGTCTATGAACGACATACACTTTTTTGGCGATAGGAGCCATTTCAATAGCCCAATCTACAGCGGAGTCGCCTCCACCGGAAATGAGCACCCGTTTATCTTTAAACTTGTTTATGTTCGTTACTGTATAGTGAAGGTTGGTTAGTTCATAACGGTCAGCCCCTTCAACCGTTAATTTCTGAATACTTGTAATACCGCGTCCTGTAGCTAAAATAATCGTTCTCGTATAATGCGTCTCGCCTGTTCTAGCTGTTAACATAAAGATGCCGTCGGCGCGTTTGTCCATGCCAACAATTTCTTGACCGAATACGATTGTCGGCATAAATGTCATGGCTTGATTGATTAAAGAATGAATAATATCTTCACAGCGGACAGGCTCAATGCCACCAACATCCCACACTAACTTTTCAGGGTATGTACGCATAAACCCGCCTAATTCCTGTTTCGCTTCGATTATTTTTGTTTTCATTTCACGCATGCCGCTATAGAAAGCAGCATACATTCCCGCGGGACCGCCGCCGATAATAATGACATCATAAATGTCTTGTTTCATTTAGCGCAATGGGCTGTATCCGGCGATCGCCGCTAACTCGTTTCTTGTCATCATTTGATTATATTTTTGTTGCATATACGTTACTGTGCGCTCAATTCTTTGTTCAAGCGTGTATTCATCGGTTTGTTGTTCTGGATCTAATTCTTTTAATAAATGGTATAAAACGTATTGCTTAATGGTTGTATTGAGATGATCCGTGGTTTCAGCGAGCGATATTCGAATATCTGCTACGACCGTTTCAGGCACTCTTTGAACATAATAGCCCGTCGTCGTATTTACATCCCAATCGCAGAGCGATTTCATTTTCATGTCATACGTATTGAAGCTAATGATATAGCCCGAAAAATCGAGGTGATTGGTTTTTGTCAGTTGGATGACGGAACCACTTGCAATGGCAATTAAATGACCAAATATAATATGCTCTTCATGCCCATTTATCGATAGCGTTGCTTGGCCATCCGTAACTAAAAAAGAGAGAAGCTTGGTCAAGGTGCATACTCGATTGTTTAGATAACGATTTGGCTAAATCTTTTATTTCCGTGCAATGTGCAAGCCAATCGGGATTAGAATCAAGCATTATTTGCTCCCCCTGTTTTTTGGGTGTGCCGGTCAGAAATAAATAAGAGCGAGACGTGGGCCGGTAAATCCCCCTATCCCGCTAAGCAGGTAATCGCATAATTTTGTAATCATACAGCAGCTGTCAAGAGAGTGATAGTCGATGAAGGGCACGGTTTTTGGCCATCTCTAAATAGTATCGTCAATAACTCATAAAAACGTTAAGATGAATCTCTTTGGCGAGACTTGGCCGGCGTCTTCTGGAGCTGGTGACATTAGGTTTGCAAACATTCTCTATCCGCGATCAGAGACATCCGATTGCGAGAATGGCAGCTGCTGCGGCGAATAGGATTGGAGAATCGCCTCGTCCGTCATTTGGAAAACGATTTTAGCGCCTTCCGTTAATTGAGCATGAGTAAAGAACAACTTCTCATGCGTTTCACCGTTAAGGGCAACCGATTTTACATACTTATGATCAGAGCTGTTGTTTACGGACTGTATGTCCAGCCTACGTCCATTCTGGAGCTTGACGCTCATGCTGCCGAAGAGCGGGCTTCCGAGCGTATACTCAGGCACGCCGGGGCAGAGCGGATACATGCCCATCGCTCCAAAAATATACCAGGCGGACAGGCTTCCGTTATCCTCGTCTCCGGGAAGTCCGTTCGGTTCCGCGCTGAAATGCTCCTCCATCGTCTTTCTTGCCCAATATTGCGTGCGCGAGGGAGCCCCAAGCGCCGTAAACAAGTAGGGGAAATGGAAGCTGGGCTGGTTGCTGATGGCGAACTGCCCCAGATCGGCCGCGGCCATCTCCGACATCTCGTGAATTTCCATTCCATATGAACCTACATTAAAATGCGGTTTCGCCGCGAACAACTCGTCGAGCTTGCGAACCATCTGCTCAGAGCCTCCGAACAGCTCCGCATAGCCGCGAATATCGTGCTGAACAGCCCAACTGCACTGCCAGGCCCCGCCCTCGCAATAAGGGCCGCCCCAATCCAGCGGATTGAAGTCCGGTCTCCATGCTCCGCTTTCTTGCCGCCCGCGCATAAAACAAACCTCGGCGTCGAACAGCAGGCGATAGTTGCGGGCGCGTTCCGACAGGGCAAGCTGCGACTCGCCGTCTCCCAGCGCCCGGGCAATGACGGATAGGCAGAAATCTCCATAGGCGTAGTCAAGCGAGTGGCTTACGCTATGGTGGACAAGCTCGTCCGGCAAGTAGCCCAGTCGAATATAATGATCAAGACCTTCCCGTCCGACCATGTCGCGATCAGGCGGCAGGGTGGCATGCTTCAGCAGTCCCTGGTATGCGGTTTGAGCGTCGAAGCCGTCGATTTCCTTGGCAATGGCGTCCGCGAATACAGCGTCAATGAGCGTTCCCGGCATAGCGCCGCGTTCTCCCGGCGACACCCACTTGGGCATCCAGCCGCTTTCTTTGTAGGCGATCACCCAGGATTGCAGCATCTCGCCCAGCTCGCGGGGACAGAGCAGACTGAACAGGGGGACTGTCGTCCGGTACACATCCCAAAAACCGACGTCCGAATACATCGGCCCCTCGCAAAGCTTGCCGTTGAATGGGCTATAGTGAACGGTCCTGCCTGAGGCGTCCAACTCGTACGATTTCCGGGGAAACAGAAATGTCCGGTACAGACACGTATAAAATGTGCGCAGCTGATCCACGGCTTCATCGCTCTTTATTTCGATTGTGCCAAGCCGCTCCTCCCATTCAGCGGCGGCCTGACTGCGCAGCTCGTCAAAATCGGCGTCCCCAAGCTCGCGTTCCATGTTCAGCGCCGCCTGCTCGAGGCTAATGAACGACAGGCCAATCTTTGCCTGAGTCGTTCCATCGGTCGGCAGCTTCAAGCCGACGCTAGCGCTAAGCTGCTCACCTGCATGGCTGAGCGCACCGACCGGCGCGAACTCGGCGTTGTAGATGTCGCACGCCGTTTCCTCCAGTTCGCAATCGAACGCAATTACGAAATACAAGGCGAAGTTGTCGGGGGTTCCGCCTCTGCTCGTTCGCGTGAAGCCGGATAAGGTTCGAGCGGCGTAGTCGAACTGAAAGCTTGATTCGCCTTCGTAGGTCGCCAGCAGCAGTCTGGCATTTCGCGGATCTTCATACGCTAGCCTGATCGCGGCGCTCCGTTCTGCGGGTGTAAGTTCCAGCGAGGCCCGATAGCGTGAGAAGCGCACCGACAAGTAATCCGGCCGCAGTGTCGATTTCTCCGGCTCATAAGAGCTGGGGCGAAGCTCCGGCGCCAGGCAGGACGGTCCGGTTTGCGGCAGCAGCAGCAGCTGGCCGTAATCGCCGATCCAAGGACTCGGCTGACGGGTCAGTCGAACCCCGTTCAAGCGGCGGTCTGACGGATGAAAAAACCAGCCATCCTTCACTTCCCTTGTCTGCAGACTCCAGGAAGCCATGCCGAACGGACGGGAAACAAGCGGCAGCGTGTTGCCGTATGAATATTCATATACGGAAGCGGTTCCTTGCAGCGGATTGACATAGGACAATCGTTCCATCTTTCGCGCACCTCTTTTTCAATTTGAATATTCCCCATTGTAGGTGCTTGTTTTTTGAAATACGTGTTAAAATTAAACAAAACCTCTCATTTTTTATGATGAAAGCCTGGTGTGAGATGATTCCCCATCACTACAGCGGAGATATCGAGATTCATGGAGAGTTTCCCTACACGTTGAAAATCCATCATCTGACCGGCAATGTTCCGTCACACGTGCATTATTTTCTCGAGTATACCTACGTCTTCCAAGGCGAAGCCATCGAGATAATCAACGGAATCGAGCGGCGGATCGCGCCGGGAGCGTTCACGCTGCTGTTCCCTCATCAAGTTCACGAGCTGCGAATCGCGCCGGGGCAGGAGCTGTTCATGTACAATGGAGCGATTGGACTTCAGGCTTTTTTTAATCGATCGCATCCTCTGATGTCCTTGCAGGGACTGCTTAAGGAGGCGGAGTCGGATTGGCACACCTCCTATGCGCTTGATGAACCCTATGCGGATTCGGTGTACAGGCTGCTTGTTCAAATGCATGAGGAAATTCGCAGCGATCGGACGTGGCGTGAGGCGATGTTTGTGTCCAAGCTGTTCGAGCTGTTCATTCTTGTGGATCGATTTCGCCGGCGTCTCGGCGGCAGTGCAGGAGCCGGGGGCAGGAACGACGCCAGAGGAGGCATGTGGACGGTCATTCGGCATGTGTACCAGAATTTTCGCGATCCGATTTCGCTGAGCAGCTTGGCGGCGACCTACGGATACACTGAAGCGCATATTAGCGCGGAATTCAAGAAGCTGACAGGGGGAAACTACTCGCGATTTCTGGAACGCATCCGGTTGGCTCACGCGTGCAGCTTGCTGATTGGCACCGGGATGAAAGTGACGGACGTCTGCTATGAGGCTGGGTTTTCATCCTATCCGACTTTTGCCCGTGTTTTTTCCGAGCGAATGGGCAAGTCCCCGATGGCTTATCGGAAAGACGGGAAATAGTGATGCTTCCTAAAGGTGAAAAATGTTGAATAAATAACGAAACAAGCGTATGATGAGTTGAAAAGAAAAATAATTGAATCAGAGGTTTTGTAATGAAAAAAAAGGTGACCATGCAAGCGATAGCGGATGAGCTGGATATTTCGAAGTCTCTCGTATCCAAGGCGCTGGCCAACCTGCAAGGCGTTAGCGATGAGACGAAAGAGCTTGTAAGAAGGACAGCGATCCGGATGGGCTATCGCGCTGTTCCGGTTCTGAAGACGAACAGAATAGGTAAAACGGGGAACGTCGCGGTGCTGCTTCCGCGCGATGACTTGAAGGATTCCGATTACTGGGGGAAGATCATTCACGGCATCGAGGAGGAGCTAAGCAGGCTGCAATTCAGCATGATTGTTGCCGGGATTGACACCTCGATCGCCATTGAGGATGGAATGCCGCATTGCATTTCGGAAAGAAAAGTGGACGGAGTCATCATTCTGGGACAGATTCCGTATACTTACGTTCAGGCCATTCATGCTGCCGACATTACCGCAGTGTTGGTAGATTCCTCCCCAGGTCGAATTAAACTGGATTTGGTTATGGCTGAAAATTATGGCGGGGCGTACGAGGCGACATGGTACTTGCTGGATCGAGGCCATCGGAAAATCGGGTTTGTGGGCGATCTGTCTTATGCGGCGAGTTTCAAAGAGCGTTACCGCGGCTTTACCGCAGCAGCCCAAGATTATCGCCGCGATCGACCGGATGAAGATATTCGGATGTTTGAATGTACGGGATCTCGGGCGGGGAAAGTGATTCCGTTCTCCGTTCCTGAGTTTGAAGCGATGATTGTACAAGAGGAGAGACCGACCGCAATCGTCTGCGCGAACGATCCCGTTGCTTTTAATTTACTGCAGCTGCTTGGGAAGTTCAATCTTTCATGCCCCGGCGATATTTCTTTGATTGGATTCGACAACGTGAATAAATGCAATTTGTTTATTCCGCCCTTGACGTCTGTAGACGCTTGTAAAGAGCTGATGGGCAGACGGGCGGTAGAGATGTTGATGCGAAGATGGGAAGACCCTGAGCTACGACCGGAGCAAATCAATGTGATGACGCAAATTGTGGAACGGGATTCCGTTGCAAATAGATAATGTTAAAGTTGATATTTGTTGAAGTATTTAATTCAACAAATATCAATTTTTTTATTGAAATTTGCCCTTGCCTATGTATAATTGAGTGTATGAACCATTTGAAAGCGCATTAATTCTGGGAAGAGGAGTGGATTGGCTCGGGGGATTATCTTTTTGTTTGAAGTTTATTTAAATTTAATTCAACAAGTTTCAATTCAAACATGAGCTAATGGGGGAGATTGTTTTGAAATTATTTTCGACGAAAACGATGCTTGCAGCCATAATGGCAACTATGCTGCTGTTAACCGCGTGTGGAAATCCCAACAATCAAACGAACGGTACGACGACGCCGAGCTCGGCGAACGCCAGTCCGTCAGCAAGCGGCAGCCCGGAACCGGAGAAGCAGGAAAATGTGGAACTGAAGGTCATTAACTTCCGCGTCGAGGACAAAGCCTTCTTCGATGAAGTCAATCAGGCGTTTGAAGCAAAATACCCGCACATCAAGATTAAGTATGATGCGGTTCCGACAAAGGATTGGGCTGCTTTTAAGGAAGCGCGTATTACGACTGGAGACGTAGACATCATGGGGAGCGGAGGCGAGGCGGATATTTACAATCCGGCCCTGAGGCAGCAAATGGCGGATATCGGCCAGCATCCGTTCTTCGATCAATTTTATCCGGATGCATTAAAGGCTGGTCAGTTGGACGGCAAACAATACTTCCTGCCGATGAGCTCGATCGCGCTTGTGACCTTCTATAACAAGAAGATCTTTGCCGATCTGGGGCTGAGCGTGCCTCGAACATGGGATGAGTTCGTAAGCGTAAGCGAAAAGCTGAAGTCGGGCGGGATTGAACCGATCATGTACGGGGGGAAAGACCAATGGCCGATCAATATGGTTATCGGCGCTCTGGAAGCCGGTATCGTAAGAAGCCAAGATCCGGCTTTCTACGACAAAATGAAAACGGAAGAAACCAAATTTACCGACCCTGCCTGGGTTGAAGTGTTCGAGAAGCTGGGCGTTATTAGCAAGTATATGATCAAGAACTCACTTGGCCTCGATTACGGCCAGGCGCCAGGATTGTTTGCCCAAGGCAAAGCGGCGATGATGATTGACGGCTCCTGGAGTTTGTCGCAGATTGAAGACGCCAAGCCTAATTTCGAGGTAGGCGCATTCCTGCTGCCTGGCAGCAACGATGAGGAAGCAAACGGTATTGCGACCACGAAATTCGGCTTCGGATGGAATATTTACAGCGGTTCGAAAAATAAAGAAGCTGCGGTTAAGTATTTGGAGTTCATTATGGAACCGGCCAATTATCAGAAGTACATGGATATGGTCAGAATGCTGCCGGTCATTGACGGCATTCAGGTGACTTCTCCGGTTGCAAATGAAGTTTCCGCCCTTTTGAAGAAGCAGATGCCGATTTGGGAGCTTTACCGGATTCCAGGCGCCAAATACGAATTCGAAAGAATCGGCGTAGAGATCATTATGAACAGGCTGACGGCTGCGGAGGCTGCCGAACAGTCTCAACAAGCGCTCCTCGGAAGTAAAAGCAACTGGCAATAAAACCGGAATGAATTCATGCGGCAAGGCTGCCTTGAATTTGCAGCCTTGCCTGATGGGGAGATCAAATGGCGCCGTTTCAAAGTCGACACGCAAAGCTATGGCCTATTGTTGTCACGCTGCCTGCTTTACTGTTGTTTGGAGTTTTTGTTTTGCTGCCCGCACTTGGAAATTTTTATTTTTCGTTTACCGATTTTAACGGAAATATTCATGTGCCGCATCGTTGGGTTGGCTTGCAAAACTACATGCAGGCTCTATCGTCCGATTTTCGCAATATTGGAGAAGCCGTACAAAATACGTTCATCTTCTCCATTCTGGTCACCCTGGGACAGAACGCGCTGGCCGTTCTTCTCGCGGTTCTTGTGAACATAAAGCTCCGCGGGCGTAATATTTACCGTTCGGTTCTATTTATGCCTAGCGTACTGGGCGTCGTGGTGATCGGATTGATCTGGACGCTGATGTTCGACCCGTTCTCGGGTCCGGTGCATGCGCTGCTGCAGTCGATGGGCTACGACTCGCCGCTGTTGGGCAGTCCGAATGCCGCCTTATATTTGGTTGTTTTTGTCATGATTTGGTCTTATGCCGGGTACTCGATGATCATCTACTTGGCCGGTCTGCAAAATATTCCGGAAGAGCTTTACGAAGCCTCTCGCATCGACGGAAGCTCGGATTGGCAAAACTTCAGACACATCACGCTGCCTCTGCTGCAACCTGCGATCACACTTAACGTTCTGCTTAGCATTATCGGCACACTTGGCGCCTACGACATTATCGTCGTGCTGACGAATGGCGGTCCGGGAATGGCCTCTACGACGCTGGGGCTCTATATTTTTAAAAATCTGTATTTGCCGGGGCTGTCCAAGGGCTACCTGGCTGCGCTCTCCATCCTTCAGTTTGCGCTCATTTTGTTCGTTGTGGTCATTGTGCAGTATTATCTGCGGCGCAGGGAGGTTGATCAGTAATGGCTGCGCGCGATAAAGGGAAATACGGATTGGCGCATCTGGTGTTGTTGGTTTTCTGTCTGCTGATCCTCGCGCCCGTTCTGCTGCTCGTTAACGTGGCCTTGAAAAGCAATGTGGAATTTCTGAACTCGCCGCTTTCCTTCGTGAAGGAGTTGGAATGGAGCAATTTTACAGAAGCCTGGCTGCAAGCGGAGATGGGGCTCTATTTCAAAAACAGTGTCATTATCACTTTTTTCGTATCCGCATGCACATGCATCGTGGCAACGATGGCGGCTTATCCGATTGCCAGAGAGCATTATCGAGGCTCCCGGTTTGTTCACATGCTGTTCATGTCCGCGTTGTTTTTGCCGGTTGGTTTAGTTCCGCTTGTCGTCATCATGGATAACCTGGGGTTCATGAATTCATACATCGGCTTCATTTTATTCAAGACCGGGGGCAGCCTTGCAATTGCCGTGTTTATCCTTGTCGCCTTCGTCAAATCGTTGCCGCGGGAACTGGACGAAGCTGCCGCGATGGATGGATGCGGCTACTTGAGATTTATTTTTACCATTGTATTTCCTTTGATCAAACCGGCGTTTTTTACGGTGGCGATGTTGACGGCCATGAACGCTTGGAACGATTTTATTAATCCGCTCCTGTTTATGACGGATAAAAGCATGCGGCCGCTTACGGCCGGTCTGTACATGTTCTTCGGCCAATTTTCTACGAACTGGACGATACTGGCCGCAGGGATTATCGTTGTCGCGGCCCCGTTAATGACGGCATACGTGTTTTTGCAAAAGTATATTATTGCAGGCGTGACCAGCGGTGCGGTTAAAGGATAATGGAAATTTGGGAGGACGTCTTAGTTGGAATTTTTATTGTCGGCGCACAAGTGGTCTGTTAAAGGTTTTTATCCATGGGTTCCGCTGCTTAAGTTCGGAACGGAAACGGGGCGCGAATTGTTGGGGGTCACGGATTGGATTCCGGCTTCCGTCCCGGGCGGCGTACATTACGATCTGTTTAGAGCCGGGTATATCGATCATCCGCACACGGATTTGAACAGCCTGAAGTGCGAATGGGTTGAGAATCGCTGGTGGATGTACAGGACAGTCGTTCCCCGTCCGGAGAGAACAGGCCATAAAGTCGAGCTAGTATTCGAAGGTCTGGATTATAAAGCCCGCATTTTCCTGAACGGGTCGCTGCTCGGCGTTCATGAAGGCATGTTCCATCCGGCGATTTTCGATGTAACGGACGAAGTCAAGCAGCACGGGTCGCTGACGATTGACGTATTGCTCGAGCACGCTACGGATGAAATGTCTCAAATCGGCTTAACTTCAGAGACGCATACGCAGAAAAGCCGCTTTAATTACAAGTGGGATTTCTCGGCTCGCATGGTCAATATCGGAATATGGGATACGTGCAAGCTTGTTGTTCACGAGGCTTGTTCTTTGGGGGAAGTGTACGTGCTTTCCGACACGGAGGACGGAGACGGCTTGATCAAGCTGGAGACTGAAATTCGACTGCATGGTCCGGAAACGCTCGTGCCGGGAACGCAAACGCTGCAAATCCAATGTGTGAGCCCGGACGGCGAAGTCGTTTATTCCGCGGAAGAGCCTTTTTCCGAGGAACGATTGTACATCAGAAACAGGTTGAAGATCGCTAACCCCAAGCTATGGTATCCGAACGGATACGGCGAACAGCCGCTGTACGAAATTCGTTTGACGCTAATGGAACAAGGGAACGCCTATGAGACGCGCCGAATGAAAACCGGAATTCGAAAGCTTGCGTATGCCCGGAACGAGAGAAGTACCGACGATGCGCTTCCTTATACATTCGTCATTAACGACACCCCCGTTTATGTGAAAGGGGTCAATATGACGCCGCTTGATATGTTGTACGGCAACGTATCGTCGGCTCATTATGAATGGCTTGTGCTGCTGATGAAAAATGCCAATGTGAACCTGGTCAGAGTATGGGGCGGGGGCATCATCGAGAAGGAAATTTTTTATGCGCTGTGCGACCGGTACGGCATCATGATTTGGCAGGAATTCATTCAATCGAGCTCGGGCATCGACAATACGCCGCCCAAGCATCCGGATTACTTGAACCTGTTGGCACGCAGCGCCGAATCGGCTGTCCGGAAACGGCGAAATCATGTTTCCCTGTCCGTTTGGAGCGGCGGCAATGAACTGACGAGCGAGTTCAATATACCGTCCACCTACGAGGATGAGAACCTGGCCATGCTGCAGCAAATCGTTGCTCGTCTGGATCCGCAGCGGCTGTTCTATCCGACATCGGCATCCGGTCCCGTGGAATTTATTACGAGAGACAAAGGCGTCTCTCATGACGTTCACGGTCAATGGAAGTATGCTGGGAACCCGGAACACTACGAATTGTATGGCAATTCGGATAATTTATTTCACAGTGAATTCGGCGTGGATGGCGCCAGCTCGGTCAAAAGTCTCGTAAAATTTCTCGGACCCGGCCATCGGCTTCCGGTTTCCATGAAGCAAAGCGAGGTATGGCGGCATCATGGCGAATGGTGGGATACGCTGGACCGGGATGAAACTTTTTTCGGACCGCTGGCCGGATTGGAGCAATTTGTACAATGCAGCCAATGGCTGCAGGCCGAAGGCCTGCGCTATATCGTAGAAGCGAATCGCCGACGTAAATTCGCGAACAGCGGCAGCATCGTCTGGCAATTAAACGAGCCTTGGCCCAATGTATCAAGCACCTCCTTAACGGAATATTACGGTGAAGCGAAAATGGCCTATTACTGGGTGCTGAACGCTTACGGGAAGCTTCATGTCTCCCTGAATTACAGCAAATTGAATTTCAGCGCGAACGAAAGGTTTGCATGCGATATTTATGCGGATGGGGAGCAGCCAGGGGAATTCAGGATTGCCGCCGAGGCGCTTGATAGGCAGGGGAACATCCTGATAAAGCGGGAGTACTCGGGAACGCTGTCCGGGGATAGATGCCTGAATGCAGGCGCTTTTTCCTTCATTCTTCCCAATCCCTGTCCCGCTATGTTCGTCATTCGATTGCGTTTGTACGCAAATGGCGAAACGGCCGAGAATATGTATTATTTTTCCTCGGAGCGAAAGCTGTATTACGAATCCGCGCTAAGCTTGTCGGGTGCCGATTTGTCTATACGCGCAATGAATGATTGGCAGTGCGGCCTGACTGGAACCGAAGGGAGGTGGATGCGAAGCTTTGAAGTAACCAATACGGGAGGTGACATGGCGCTTCACGTATATCCGGAAGAGACGACAAACGCATTTTGGATGGTTGCAGAGCGGGCGTATATTACGCTCATGCCGGGAGAAAAACGAGTATTCAACATTGTCTGCATGCGAAAGGCTGGAGGCGGCTTTTTGGAGATGGATGCGCCGGGTGCCGGCGCCGAGGTCGATCTGCCGAAAATCGCTTTTAATAAATTCGGGAGTGCAATCATGCGCGGGGAGGAAGACGTATGTTTATCAAGCTAGCGCGAGTCACGCTTGTCATCGCACTTTTGTTTTCTGTATGGGGAGGCGCCGGAGAAGATTTCGGTTCGTATTCGAAAGCTTATGCGTCCGGTACGTCACCGGTTCAATTGGACTTGTCGCCTTATTTTAACAATGATGCGTTCAGCTACGACGCGAACCGCAGCAACGGCGATCTGGATGGGAATGGGAATACGATTTCCGCAGATCTTGTTCAAGTCAATCCGATTTATGCGGGCGCGCCATTCACGCTGGGCCCCTTGAGTGACGGCAGCCAAAATAACATTAAACCGGGCGGCCAGATTATGGAACTGGACGATGAGCCGTACAACTCGATTCGGGTATTGGGAGCGGCCTCGGGTACGGATGAAACGGGCTATTCTTCCGGCAAATTTACTTTTGTCTATGCCGACGGGACGACATCCGAGGAAACGCTGTTAATGCTGGATTATCGAAGCCAGAGCGCCTTCGACCTCGAAAACCAACAAACGGTGCAGACGATGACTCATCATCACAGCAAAACAGCAGATATAATGGAGAACGCGAGATTGTACCAATACAATCTGTCGCCGGAACCGGGCAAGAAGCTGGATAAGCTGATTCTACCCAACAATGCGCAGTTGAACATTTTTGCGATGACGCTGTTTGTAGGAATTTCGGTCGACTTGTTCAGCGAATATAACCATGACGGTTTCAGCTACGATACGGATACACATCCTTGGAGAAATCGGAAAATCGGGGATGGCGCTTACGATTCTCTTGCGGGGAGCGGGAAAACGTACTCGGCCAATCTCGTACATCGAATTAATGCGCTCGATGGCGTTTCTTATTCGCTAGGCCTGTTCGAGGACTCTTACGACAATGCAGTCGCTGCCGTCGGTCAAACCATTCCGCTTCGTCCGGACAACTATTCTTCCGTTCAAGTGGCAGGGTCCGCTACCGCAGGGGATAAAACCGGAACGTTTCGCATCCTCTATACGGATGGAACGTATGACGACATGTCCGTGACGATGAAGGATTGGGCCACCGCCAACCCATCCGGACAACATATCCTGCAAACCCTGAATCACAGACATACCGGCCCAAGAGGCAGCGGTTCGGACGAATCCGTGACCAACTACATCTTTGTGTACGAATTGGCAGTCGACACAGCCAAATCGGTATCCGGCATCGTGCTGCCCAATGAATGGAACATGCACATTCTGGCGATGACCTTGCTTCCCGGACCGACGGGAGGTGTGGTTCCGCCCGCACCAGATCCGCGCGTGATGCCCCTGACGCTTCCGTCCGAGGACGTGCCTGTGGCGATGTACAGTGTAACCGATTTCGGCGCGGTCGCGAATGATCTGATCGACGATACGGCTGCTTTTCAGCAAGCGCTGGACGCCGCAGCATTCTACGGTGGCGGAGTTGTTTTCGCGCCAGCGGGGCGCTACGTCTTTGAAGGCCATCTTTCCGTTCCGGAGCTGGTCACGCTAAGAGGGGAATGGCAGAACCCTGAACAGGGCGGGCTTGGAACAGGAACCATTCTGATGTCTTACGAGAACAAAGGGAACGAGAATGGCGCTGCGTTCATTTCCACGAAGCAGTCATCGACCGTGCGCGACGTCACGATCTGGTATCCGGAACAGGACGATATCGGCAATATCCAAGCCTACCCTTGGACGATTGCAGCCGACTTGACAACGCGAATCGGACCGACGCTAAAAAATATCACGCTCATCAATTCGTACAAAGGCTTCAATTTATTTCTTGCGGCGTGCAGCTACTCAAAAAACATATATGGCACAGTCTTGAAGCAAGGCTTCGAGATCGATAAGATCGGCGATATTCTCCGTATGGAAACCGTCCATTTGCGACCCAAATATTGGGCGGACAGCGGTTTGGGAACGCCGCCGACCGAATCTTCCATTATGGCTTACCAGAGAGCGAACGGAACCGGAGTCGTGCAGAAGAAGAACGACTGGGGTTACATGTACGATGTGTTTCTTGAAGGCTACGGGATAGGACTGCTAGTCGAAGAAGGCATATACGGCAAATACAACGGACAGATTCAGAAGCTTCGCACCGAAAACGGCAAGATCGGGATCAAGCTCGCCGATCCGAGCGGTGCCGGAATAACCATTAGCAATAGCACTATCAACACGACGGGCAGCGATGGAATTTCTGTGGAAGCGCCTTCAACCTTCGATGAGGAAGCGGTCGTCTTTTTCAACTCGACGACTTTCGGTTCGCCGGACGGTATTCCGGTCAAGATGGATGGCGCGGGGACGCTTAGCTTCGCTCATGCGACTTTTTCGGATTGGGGATCAGGGAGGGCTGTCGAAGCGTCGGACGGAACGCTGATTATTACGTCTTCCGTATTCGGCGTGGACCAGCCTGAAGTTTGGCTTGGTTCCGGAGTCAGCTCCTTGACGATGGTCGGCAACGAATTTGCCGGCAACTCGCCCGATGTCCATAGCCTCAGCTCGGGAGACATCAAGTTTAACAACGACGCGGGAACGGCCTTCTCTCCGCAGCTGCCTGCGGGCGATCCGCCCATCCCGGCCAATCGCAAGCCGTCGACGTCGAATTTCTTCAACGTGAAGAAAGCGCCATACAATGCCGAGGCCGATGGAACGACCGACGATACCGGAGCGATTCAGGACGCCCTGGACGACGCCGGGACAGCAGGCGGGGGAACCGTCTACTTGCCGGCTGGTCGTTATAACCTAGCCGGACATCTGTCGGTACCTGGCAACGTGGAATTGAGAGGCGTCAGCGACGGACCTTACCATTACGGTTCGAAACGGAAAGGCACGGTGCTGCTGGCATCGGAAAATCAAGGCGACGAAAGCGGCGATCCCTTCCTCGCGTTGGGTCAGGATGCCGGCGTTCGCGGTCTCAGCGTGTTTTATCCGATTCAAAACTTCAGCGCACCTATTGCCTATCCCGCAACGATTCAAGGAAATGGAGCCGGGGCTTATGTGAAGGATGTAACGCTTCCGGATTCCTATACGGGAATCAAAATGAACGAAGGCGACTATTTGATCGACTATGTCAGGGGCGTTGCGCTCAAAACGTTTATCGATCTCGACGGCGTGAACGGCGACCCGGGATATATCCGCAATCTGATGAATACGGTTGGGGACTGGCAGGATGCAGGACGCGAAGACAATGCTCCGCGTATCAATTGGTGGATGAACACCCCGTCGACGATGGCAACTGGCATCCGGATTCATAACGCGTCGCATGTGAATGTTTTCCAAAGCTTTTCTTATGGAGTCGGTTATGGAATAGGCATCAGCGGAAACTCGTCCGATATCCAGGTGTACGGCTTCGGAGCGGACAATGCGGAGCACGGGGTTGAGCTGAGCGGCTCGGGCACGAATATTAACTTTATTAACACCCAGCTTACGGCAATCGGAGGAGGCAATAAAAGATACATCAACACTGCACATACATTTACAGGGGATGTCAAGTTTTTCAACACAATTGCTTGGGCCGCACAGAACGGATCGCAATTCAACGGTCCGGGCAGCGTAACTTTGCAGCAGTACCATGACACTTATTCCGGAAATCCCTATCGGATCAGACACATTAGCGGAAAGCTGTGGCTGGACAGCTCCGTATTCCCGCAAGTCAGCGACCAGGTGTACATTTCGCTAGGCGCTGAGGATGCGGCGATCTTCGCGAACGTTGGCGTAAACGGACTTCAGGTGCACAATGATTTGGGCGATCCCGATGTATGGATGAATATTCGCAAATAGAATAGAAATACGATGATTAACCGGAGGAATGACATTGGCAAAAAAAGTGAGATTAGCCGTTATCGGCGGCTCGCGCGGCGGGGCATTCGACAATGCGCTTTCGATACTCGCAGATCGCTTGGAGCTGACGGCTGTCTGCGATCTGAACGAAAAGGTTCTTCAGGACTGGAAGATAAAGTACCCCGAAATTATTACGTTTTCCAGCTATGATCAGCTATTGGAAAGTCCGTTGATCGATGCCATTTTCCTGGCGACCCCGATGTTGCTTCATGCCGATCAAGCGATTCAGGCGCTCCGCGCGGGGAAACACGTTCTGAGCGAAGTGATTGCCGCGCATACGATTGAAGACGGATGGAAGCTGATCGAAGCAGTAGAAGTGAGCGGCTTGAAGTACATGATGGCGGAAAATTACTGCTATACGCGCGAGAATAAAATGGTTCAGCAGATGGCTGACGCAGGCGCCTTCGGCGAGATTACCTATGCGGAATGCGGATACATTCACGATGTCCGGAATTTGCTGCATGGCGCGGACGGGAGCTTGACCTGGCGCGGACAATGTGTACACGATTTTAATGCTTGTACTTACCCGACTCATTCGCTCGGTCCGATCGCCAAGTGGCTCGGCATTGATCAATCTGGCGGTGATCGCTTCGAGGAATTGGTCACCTTCAATACCAAAAGCCGCTCGACGGCCAACTATTTTCGGGAACGGTTCGGACCGGATCACCCGGGCGCACAGCCCGATTTCTGGCGGCAGGGGGATAGCTCCACGACGCTTATCCGCACTAAGAAGGGCGTTGTCGTGTCGCTCCGCGTCGATATCCAGTCCTCCCGTCCGCACAATATGGTGCACTATGGGCTGCAAGGGACGGAAGGCGCGTATCTCGGGCCGCGCTTCGAAGGAGAAGACCCGCTCATTTGGCTGCACAACGAGGCTTCCGGCAATCCCGGAACCGATCCGCAATGGGATTCGCTGTGGAATCATAAGGCCAAATGGGATCATCCGGATTGGCGAGCGTGGGAGAAAGAAGCTCTCCATACCGGCCACGGCGGAGGCGATTTCTTTGTGATCCGGGAATTCGTCTCTGCCATACAGGAGGACAGGAAGCCTGCGGTCGACGTCTACGACGCGGTGACTTGGAGCTCGCTGTTCGCGCTGTCGTTGCAGTCGGTTTCTGGTGGCGGTTCGCCAGTGAAATTCGTCGATTATTATGGGAAAGTCAAAGACACCTGCATGGATTAGTGCTCCCCCTCCCGAAAAGTTGCCGACCTGCTTAAAGGACTAAACGATATTGGGCGGATCAATCAAACAAACAAGGCCACTCCTTCATCCGGACGGATGCAGGAGTGGCCTCTTGTGTCTTGCAAGCGCAATCGGTTTCTACATCGCCGACGATTTTCCGGAAATAAAGATGAAGAAAACGTTTTCTTTCCAAAAAACAAATCTGATGGCATACTGGATTTATAGTTAAAATATTACATTAAAGGAGTTGGTTTGATGATGAGGGCGAAAATAGTTGTTTTAACGACTTTGTTATTTAGTTTATTCGGCTCGCATGTTTTTGCCGCGCAACCGACAGACGCGGGAACTTTTCCGAACAACTGGTATTCCGATTACGGCTCCATCGGCTATTTTCCTCACAGCCAAAGCGGAACGACGCAGTTGAAAATCAAAACACAAGCCTCTTCAGCATGTCTGATGGATGCGTCTACGTTGTCCACGTTATCCACTTACGGCTTTGATCAGTGGGGCTCTTCGCTTTCGCTTAGCAGAACGTCGACAACGTCCAGCGATTATCATATTTTTACTACTTGCATAAGTGGGCTAGAGGCAACGGAATTGGGCTTACCTTCCAATACGGTCGGTTACTCTCCATGGGAAACGTCGGAAGTCTTGTATTACGCAAAGACAAACACCAATGTGACGAAGTACGTAGCCCGACTCGCGAAATCAAAGGTGTATCTGATTTGGAACGGCACAACCATGTTCTATTCGACAAACAAATGGAAGTCCATCATTGCCCATGAATATGGTCATGCTCTTGGGTATATCGGGCATGATTCAACCTCGAGCATCAACAACAAAGCTATTATGAGTTCCGCCGTCGGAACCTTCTATGATAGTTGGCAATTGACGGCTCCGACAACCAGGGATTTTACGCATATCCGAAACTCTTATCATAAATTTTACTCTTAAGGAGGAATGACGATGACCAAGAAAACAGTCGTTATCGCCCTTTCCGTTCTTGTGATCGGATGCTTTGTTTTATTCGCTAACAAGGGGTCGAAACCATGGCAGAATCCAGCTCTTCCAGTTCATAATGATTCGGCAACGGCTTCATCAGCTCCTTCCTTCCAAGCCATTGACGCCACTTACGGCGACTACTCGGACAGCCTGGAAGAAATGAGGAAAAACGCCGATGTCATTTTAATAGGTAAGCCCGTATCGGTGTTCGAGCAACGGGAATACGGAGTCATCTCGAATGTTGAAGTGGAAGAAACTTTAAAAGGACAATCATTCGAAAAGATCAGGCTCTATCAAATTGGAAGAGTCGACGAAGAGATGAAATCGGTCGGAGATGTGCTGGAATTCGGACAAATCTATGTTTTGTTTCTGGGGAAACAAGAAGACGGGGAGCCGGATACTTATTATGTAAAAGCCGGTTGGCAGGGGGCCTTTCTTCAACACTCCGATGGCACGCTCTCCAACAAGGACAGTACGATGAGCAAGGAGTTAACAGCCTTGCAACGTGCAAAAAGCGGCAAAAAGGCCGTAGACGCGCTTATCGACTTTGTTTCCGAAGGTCGGCCGTAGCTAACGGGCTGCTATGGCCGAATACACTTTGGGGCGAGAGGCCAGATTTACAAGGTTTGACCGCTATCCACTGTTATGATCTGACCGGTCATTGCCTCCTGTTCCAAGGCCGTGCAGATCATTGCAGCGATGTCTTCAGGTGTCGAAATGCGCTGTAAAGGAAGATTAGGCGCGAGACGGTTCATTTGCGCTTCCCTCCCAGTCCACCACCTTGTCGCGACGGCGCCGGGTACGATGCAGTTAACTCTTATATCAGGGGCGAGCGCACGTGCTAACGATTTCGTAAGTCCATGAACGGCTGCTTTGGACACGGCATAGGGAAGCGAGGAGCCTAATCCTGTTTGTCCAGCTATGCTACCAAGATTGACGATCGCACCATTCTGTTTCTTCATGAAGGGGGCAACAGCTCTCGCGCAGTAAAACATGCCTTTCACATTGACATCAAACAACTCATCCCATACTTCCCCGGTTGCTGCCTCCAGATTGTCCATAGGAATATGCCTGGTGATACTGGCATTATTAACAAGTAAATCTATTGTTCCGAATTGCTGAACGATAGTGTCGGTCATGTTCCGAACTTCTTCGTCCTGCGATACATCTGCTTGGACGGCTATAGCCCGCCCATCTTGATGGTTGATCAATCGAACGGTTTCTTCGGCATCGGTTCGGGAGCGTGAATAATTCACGGCAACGATGGCACCCCGCTTACCTAACATGAGACTTGTTGCTTTGCCAATCCCCGTGCCGCCGCCCGTAACAAGAACTACCTTGTTCTTCATTTCCATGTCGGACTCGCTCCTTACCGTAATTGGATCATTTTCATTGTAAGTTATCCTATTTGTTTTGTATAATTGAAGGAAATGAATGTTATATTCAAATATCTTGAATATAGATGGGGTTCGCAGTGGATCTAAAAATATTATATACGTTCCAACTGATAGTGAAATATAATAGCTTTGTCCGTGCGGCCAAAGAATTAAACTATGTGCAATCCACCGTCACGATGCAGATGCAAAAGCTTGAATCCGAATTGGGCGTTCAGTTGATCGATCGTGGAAATGGGAAAGAGTTCCGGTTGACAGAAGCAGGAAAATTATTTCACGACCAAAGCTTGCAAATTGTGAAGAATATGGAACAAATACAAGCGAGCTTGCTGAATATAAAAATGGGTGAAGCAGGAGATATTCGCATTGGAGTCACGGAGCCAACTGCAAGTTATCGCTTGCCTAATATTCTAAAGGGATTTATGTCGATGTATCCGAACATACGCATATCCGTCGAAATTGCAAGCACTCCGATACTGAGCGAGCGAATCCGTAGAGGAGATCTTGATTTTGCGCTGTGCTCACCACCGGATTTAATGACCGACCTGTATTTTGAATCTTTATTCAAGGAAGAGTTCGTGGCTATAATGCCTGAAAACCACCCGTTAGCGCTCAAGGAGGTACTCGCACCGGAGGATATTGGAGAGTTCCGCTTGCTCTTTACATCAGCGAGCTGTCCGTATCGTAGAAAGCTAGAGAGGGTTATGCAGGAAACGGGAAGCCTGATGATCGATACAATGGAGGTAGGGAGTATAACCGCCTTGAAATTTTTCGTGGAGAGCGGGTTAGGTATCGCATTTATCCCGAAGATTATAGCAGTACCCGCTGCTAGTGGAACAACAATAAGGACGACTAGCGGAAGCCTTATCAATATGACTTTGGGGGTTCTGTGCAAAGCATCTGTCTACCCATTGCAATCTGCTAGTCAAAAGCTTTATCAATATATTAAACAACATCTAAGTGACAAAACGGAAGCTGCTACGGGTGTCGAAAACCCTATAGAAACACTTGCGTTTTGACTACACCCAACGACCTAGAAAATTTCATCATTTTGAGAGAGGGGGAGTGTCCGCAGATGAAAAAGAGATCGCGTAAAAGCTTATCATCTGGTTACGGATACTCTATTGCTGTTTTTTTCTAGGGGCCATGCTTTACGGGGAAGTGTGTCCAAATGGTTCCATCAGAAAGCTTGAATAGCGAACATATTATCAAAGTGAATATCTGGGCCACTGAACAGATCGATTGGGATTTCTTTGACGCAGAGTGGGATAGCTTATTCAGGAATAAATATCCTGCGATGACAGTTGGCTATATAAGTGCATTGGGCTTGCCTGAGATTAAAATCGAAATCGAAATATGGGCTGCTAGCGTATAACAGAGCCTGATCCATATACTTCATCAAACCATGATCCTTGCAAGGATCAACATGGCTATTTCTGTGGCTCGCGGGTTCGACGTTCTTCTCGCTGCAGTCCTCGCTGCTCAATTGGATTGGATTTCGTGCATTGGGCATTCTTGTTATGCTTATGTTCTTCTCCATGCCGATTTTGAATATGGCACCAGAAATGTTGTCGCAAGGTTCCCGTTTTTGGCTCTATTCCTGGACTCCGCTTCGCTTTGCGGCGTCCGGCCTTCGCGAAGTCATGTACTTCGGAGGACTGGATGCGGTTAGCTCCAATGCGGCTGTGTTAGGGCTGATAGGCGGCGGATTTATCGCGTTGCTGCTCGCTTCAGGTTTGAAGAAACCATATCTTCCTTGATTTTTGGGAGAATATAGAATAATATAAGAACGTAAGTTCTCTTTTTGATTTGATATTCGGGAGGCTAACGATATGATTATCTTAGGCAATGAAACGCTTCATCGGTATAAAGAATTTATAGAGTGGACGGATACATTACGTGATTTGGACGATAACATTTGGTTAACTCCAATCGCAGAAGGGAAAGCAACCGTCGCGGGGATCGTCTCGCATCTTCTAAATTGGGATAACTATCTCATCAATAGGATTATTCCAGCTATTAGAAATGGCGAAGGAATGGTCTTTCCGAATTTTGATTCGTTCAACCAAAAGGCTTATGAGTATGCCCGTTCGGGCATTTCTAAAAACAGTTTGCTCGACGAATTCAAGCAAACCCGTCTTAAGCTGATAGAGATCCTGCTTACAGAGCCGGACGTTGCCGCTAAACATGTGACCGCTAACGGCGTAGAGAATTGCCCGCGTACTGGCACTCCCTACTCCTTGCTCTACATCATCTACGAATTTATAGAACATGACATTCATCATAAGAATCAAATTGTCCATGAGGGGAATATCGCTCGAACCCGGTCCGATGTCTAAGGAAGGAGATGGACATCGAATTTATTGTCTGCTATCATAGACGCATACAATTACAAAACATGGTTTTATAATATAAAACCATTAATGAGGAGGGGAGACAGAGAAAAGATATGCCCATCATTCAAGCACTGGATAGAGCGATGAAGATTATCGAATTATTCGATGAGCATTGTATGGAATATAAGCTGACTGAAATAAGCTCGGCCATGAACTTGCATAAGAGTACGGTTCATGCTTTGTTGAAAACGCTTCAAGCCCACCAATACATCGTACAAGACGAGGAGTCGGGGAAGTACCGCCTTGGGATGAGGTTTGTAGAGAAAGGGCAATTGCTTCTCAATCATTTTGATATACGGGAAATCGCGAGACCTCATCTAAGAGCTTTGTCTGCCGAGACCGGCCAGACGACGCATTTGGTTATTATGGACGGTAAAGAAGGCATATATATTGACAAGGTAGAGGGGCAGAAGGCTGCCATCCGCTATTCCCGGATTGGTCGCAGAGTATCCTTGCATAGCAGCGCGGTGGGGAAGGTATTGGCGGCTTTCCGGCCTATTGAAGAACAGATGCAGATGATGGCAGGGTATACGTTTGTCAAGCATACGGATAAGACGATCGATAACATCGAAGCTTTCATGAAAGAGCTGGAGGAAGTCAAGAAGCAGGGCTATGCGATTGACAATGAGGAGAATGAACCAGGGGTTCGCTGTGCCGCCGCTCCGATCTATAACCATAACGGGAAAGTGATCGCGGCGTTAAGCGTATCCACGATGGTGGCTCATGTGGACGATCTTGAACTCGAGCGACTAATCGCAATGCTGCAGGAGGAGAAGAGTCGCATTTCCCGGCAACTGGGTTATTTAATCTAGCTCAGGACAGATCGAATGGGAGTTCATGCGGTTCGATCTGTCTCTTGAAATCAGAACGTAGTTTTATATTATAAAACAAATGGTGATAAAATTGAGAATTATACGATATCGAAATGGCAAGGAATCTTGTATGGCAGCCGTAACCGACGCAGGCAAAGTATACCCGTTGGCGGATTCGGACTTCCTATCCTTCCTTGAAAGAATCGAGAAGGCCGGGAAGACACCGCTTGAAGACGTGGACGATCAAATCCGTTCAACTCGTCAGCTGGACAGGGAGTTGGATAGCCTTGAACTGCTTACGCCTGTGGATGCCCCGGAGGTATGGGCGGCCGGAGTGACGTATGAGCGCAGCAAGGAAGCAAGAAATTACGAGGCGACGGACGGCCGGATGGATGCAACGACCTTCTACGACAAAGTGTACGATGCGGAGAGGCCGGAATTGTTCTTGAAATCTACGGCGGCGCGAACGGTCGGCCCTCTTGATCCGGTTTGCTTAAGAAGCGACTCGAACTGGCAAGTTCCCGAGCCGGAGCTAGGGTTGGTATTAAATAAGCGCGGCGATATTGTAGGGTACATCATCGGCAACGATATGAGCTGCCGGGATATTGAAGGGGAGAATCCGTTATATCTTCCGCAAGCCAAGGTCTGGAAGCAATCCTGCTCGATCGGACCGACCATCCGATTGGCCGAAACGGTTCAGGATCCCTATCGGTTGCAGATTACTCTGCGGATCTATAGAGATGGAAAGAAAGTCGTCGACGAATCGGCAAGCACCGGACAACTTAAGCGCAAGCTGGAGGAACTGGTTTCCTTCCTGCGCAGGGATAATGTCGTATTCGACGGCACCGTTCTTCTTACGGGAACATGCATCGTTCCGCCGAATCAATTCACGCTTGCGCCTGGAGATAGGATTGAAATTGAAATCACTAGCCTTGGAACTCTAGTGAACACTGCTGTAATGACCTGATTAGCAATGAATAAAAGAGAGGACGATTATCATGACTAATATCCCCCCCCCGGTATATGACAACTATATTAATGGAGAATGGAGGAACTCCGAGAGCGGCAGAACACAGAAGAGTATCAATCCGGCAAATAAGAATGAAATCGTAGGGATCATCCCGGATTCGTCTAAACAGGATTTAGAGGATGCCGTTGCAGCTGCGAAGGCGGTCAGGCTCGCATGGCGTAAGCTTGCTGGAACAGATCGGGGAAATCTGTTATTCAAAGCCGCTGATATTATGGAAAGCAGAACGAATGAGATCGGTGAAGCGATGACCTTGGAAATGGGGAAGACATTACCCGAGGCGAAGGGAGAAACCGCACGCGGCGTAGCCATTTTGCGTTATTATGCAGGCGAAGGGATGCGTAAAATAGGCGATGTTATCCCTTCTTCCGATGCGGCTGCTTTCCTGTATACGACCAGATCGCCGCTCGGAACGGTAGGGGTAATCTCTCCTTGGAATTTCCCGGTGGCCATTCCCGTCTGGAAGCTGGCCCCTGCGCTCATCTATGGCAACTCGGTCGTATGGAAGCCGGCAACGGAAACAGCGGTCACGGCCGCAAAAGTGATGCAATGCTTCCACGATGCCGGATTCCCCGCAGGCGTGCTGAATATGGTCGTTGGGAGCGGCAGCGTCATTGGGCAAGGGATTGCTGAACATGCAGATATTAACGGGGTTACCTTTACCGGCTCCAATGCGGTTGGCCAAGCGGTAGGGCAAGCGGCGCTGTCGCGCGGAGCTAAGTATCAGCTTGAGATGGGCGGGAAAAATCCGATCATTATTGCGGCGGATGCGGACGTCGACCTGGCGGTTGAAGCGACGATTAGCGGAGGTCTTCGTTCTACGGGGCAGAAATGTACGGCGACCAGCCGAGTCATCGTGGTGAAGGACGTATACGAGGAGTTCAAGTCGAAGCTGGTTCAGAAGGTTGCCGAACTAAAGGTTGGGAATGGATTGAATGGACAAACGTGGCTGGGTCCGTGCGCGAATGAAAAGCAAATGGAAACGGTGCTCTCTTATATCCGCAAAGGTGTAGAAGAAGGGGCGGTATTGCTGTACGGGGGCACACGTCCTACGGATAGCGATTTATCCGATGGCTTCTATGTGACTCCTGCGATATTTGATAAAGTGACTTCGACAATGTCGATTGCTCAGGAAGAGATATTCGGACCTGTGCTTACCTTAATCGAAGTGAACGATATGCAAGAAGCGATAGAACTGGCGAACGATACCAAATACGGTCTTAGCGCATCAATTTATACTCGCAATATCGGCAACGCTTTGCAGTTCGTTCAAGAAGTGGAAGCAGGTCTTGTCCGTGTTAACGCAGAAACAGCCGGTGTTGAACTTCAAGCGCCGTTCGGCGGCATGAAGCAGTCCAGCTCGCATTCGAGAGAGCAAGGCCAGGCAGCCATTGAATTCTATACTTCGATTAAAACCGTATTCATTAAGCCGTAACGAAAGGACGACATAGGGAATGGATGGGGGAAGCACAAATTCGGGTTTCGAAACGATTATGGGGATGGACATCGATTCTTACTTTGATATCAATACACACGCTCCGGGGCCAGGCGGCTCATTGCCGCTTACCCCGGATATGCTGCGCCATTCGCCTAGCGGGGATCTATTCGGTTTGACGCAGAATGTCGGCATGGGATGGAATCCCGCGAAGCTTCTAGGGAAGCAAATCCTCATCCTTGGAACTCAGGGCGGAATTCGAGAGGAAGACGGTCGCCCCGTCGCGCTCGGGTATCATACGGGCCATTGGGAAGTTGGAATCTTGATGAAAGCCGCGGCCGAAGAAATCGCGACCCGCGGCGGAGTGCCCTTCGCGGGCTTCGTAAGCGATCCTTGCGATGGTCGTTCTCAAGGGACGACAGGTATGTTCGATTCATTGCCGTTCCGGAATGATGCCGCAATGGTATTAAGGCGTCTTATTCGTTCCCTGCCGCAACGTTCGGCTGTTCTGGGTGTAGGAACCTGCGACAAGGGATTGCCGTCCATGATGCTGGCTCTGGCAGGGATGAGCAAGCTTCCAGGCGTAATCGTTCCAGGCGGCGTTACCCTTCCGCCGACCCATGGCGAGGATGCCGGCAAGATTCAAACGATTGGCGCGAGATATACGAACGGTGAACTATCTCTGGAGGAAGCGGCTGAACTTGGCTGCCGCGCTTGCGCAACGCCAGGCGGAGGCTGTCAGTTTCTGGGGACGGCGGGGACGGCACAGGTTATTGCGGAGGCTCTCGGAATGACCGTACCTCATGCGGCACTGGCGCCGTCAGGACAGCCGGTGTGGGAGGAGATGGCAAGACAATCGGCGAGAGCTGCGCTCAAAATGGCGGAAATCGGACTGACGTCAGGCATGATCGTCACGGATCGCGCCATTCGTAATGCGATGGCCGTTCACGC
Organism: Cohnella sp. LGH; assembly: GCF_017671885.1. Lineage (NCBI taxonomy): Bacteria > Bacillati > Bacillota > Bacilli > Caryophanales > Paenibacillaceae > Cohnella > Cohnella sp. LGH. The sequence goes on along the minus strand of NZ_CP072117.1, from coordinate 5,792,561 downwards.
GGCCTTCGGCGGCTCTACCAATCTGCTCCTCCATGTTCCTGCGATCGCCCATGCGGCCGGGCTTTCCATCCCTACGGTCGCGGATTGGGCGGCCATGAACCGCTCTGTACCGCGATTGGTTAGCGTTCTTCCTAATGGACCCGAGCACCACCCGACCGTAAGAGCTTTCCTTGCCGGCGGCGTGCCCGAGGTTATGCTGCATATGCGTAAGCTTGGCGTATTGGATGAGAAATCGCTTACGGTAACGGGCAATACGATCGGCGAGACGCTGGATTGGTGGGAATCGTCGGAACGACGTTACCGTATGCGCCGGCACTTGCACGAGAACGAAGGAATTGACCCCGATCGCGTGATCTTCAGTCCGGAACGTGCCCAACAAGCGGGATTGAGCTCTACAGTGACCTTCCCGACCGGAAATATTAGTCCCGAGGGCTCTGTCATTAAATCGACCGCTATTGATCCGTCAAGGGTTGACGGCGATGGCGTCTATCGCCACGTTGGCAGGGCGAAGGTGTTCACGACCGAACGCGCGGCAATTCATGCGATTAAGAACAAAGGCATCGTTGCCGGAGATATTATGGTACTCATTGGACGCGGCCCATCGGGTACCGGGATGGAAGAAACCTATCAGCTGACTTCAGCGCTTAAGCATCTGCCCTTTGGCAAGGATGTATCGCTGCTTACGGACGCTCGCTTCTCGGGAGTATCAACCGGCGCTTGTATTGGTCATATTGGGCCCGAAGCCTTGGCTGGCGGACCTGTCGGCAAGCTTCGCAACGGCGATTGGATCGATATTCGTATCGATTTGCATCGCTTAGAGGGGCATATCGAGATGATGGGCTGCGGCGAGGAACCGGAGGATTCGCAAGCCGGAACGAAAATATTAGCTTCCAGAATGCCTCATCCCGATCTTGCGAAAGACCCTGAACTTCCCGACGATACGCGACTGTGGGCAGCGCTGCAAGCAGCGAGCGGCGGCACTTGGCGGGGATGCGTCTATGACGTAGATCGGATTGTCAAGCTGCTGGAAGCCGGAATGAACACGGCGGAAGGTCGACAGATTATGAATTGATGATATTTTAATCTTGGGGGCCCCCAATTTTAGCGATCGCTCATTCAATTGTCTTTGATCTCATGCATATGAATAATGATGGTTGTCCCTTTGCCCATCTCGCTATTCAATTGAAATCGAGTTCCTTTAACTAGCGCAAGCTTTCTAAATGGATTAGTAAAGCCTAATCGCTCGTTACGCCCACGCAATAGCTCTTGCTGCTTTTCCGGTGGAATTCCGATCCCGTCATCTTCTATCGTGATTCTGATTTGCTGCTGCTCCCGCTCGATCGTAAGACGCAGCGTTCCGCCATCGTTTCTTTTGGTTATCCCGTGACGCACAGCGTTTTCCACTAGCGGCTGAAGGGTCAGTGCCGGGATAAAGGTGTGAATGGTTTCATCAATGTTATATTCGATTCGAAGTCTTTCTTCAAAGCGCATTTGTTCGATCGCCAAGTAAGCTTTCACTAATTGTATTTCTTCCTCCAAAGGGACAAGCGAGCGCTGCTTTTGGTAATCCAGCTTTCCCCGGAAATAGGTAGAGAGATGCTCTAATGCCGTTTGGGTTTTTTCCTGGTCAGACCAGCTTAGCGCAATAATCGAATTGAGTGTGTTGTACAAGAAATGCGGTGTAATCTGAGCGTAAAAGTAGCTGAGTTCATGCTCTACAGCATCGTGCGCTGATTTTTTCATTAATAGCAACGACTCGATTCGCATCTCTAATTCCTTCAAATTAACAGGCTTTTGCAAGTAATCGTTGGCCCCTAATTGGAAGGATATCACTAAGTCGGACAACTGTCCGGCTGCTGTTAATATGATAATAGGCAAATCCACCAAGTCCAGCTTCTGTCTTATCGTTTGGCAGACCTCATATCCCGTCATATGGGGCATCATCAAATCTAAAACCAATAGATCCACCTGTTCCGATTCAATGATGTCGAGTGCTTCCTGCCCGCTGCCTACTGCAATTACACTATAATGAAGCGAATGAAGCATATTAATAAGCGCCTTCAGGTTGGCAGGCTCGTCATCTACAACTAATAGGGTATACGGTTTTGATCCTTCCACTCTTGTAGACAGGGCAGGCTGCGACAGCTTCAACTCACGATCTAACCCTTGGGCAGTCGCAGCTTGTTCGTTCGCTACGAAGTTGCTTATTTCCTTATGTCCCATTAGTTGCTCGTTAGTAGCCAGCGGGACTGTGAAGGTGAAGCAAGAGCCCTTACCTATTTCGGAAGTTACCCAAATACGCCCGCCTGCACTCTCCACAATTTTCTTGGTAATGCTTAATCCCAGACCCAGTCCTTCCGATTCCCTGGCACGGCTGCTATCAACTTGATAGAAGGTTGTAAAGATGAGGTCGTGGTGCTCTGCAGCAATGCCCGGACCCGTATCCTCAACCGATATGTGCGCCTCTTCCTCCAGGATTCGAGCTGAGATCGCGATCGTTCCCTGTTTGGTGAATTTAAACGCATTGTAGATCAGATTAAAGAAAACTTGCTTTAGCTTCTGCTCATCCGTGTAAACAAGCGGCAAATTTGCCGGGATCTTATTGATGATTTGAACAGACGGAGAGGGGGGCATGACATAGGCAATCTCAGCGAGCACTTCTTCAACCATTCGGATATCGATCGGTTTGGCTGTAAAAGAAACCTCGCCTCGCTTTATTTTAGAAATGAATGAAAGATCCTTAACCAACCCTGCCAATCTTCTGCTAACCGAGTGTATTAATATTGCGCTTTCTTGCTGTTTCCTTTTCAAAGGTCCCTCTACCCCCTCCAGCAGCGATTGTGAAAGATTCATAATCCCATGGAGCGGAGTGCCAAGCTCATGTGAGGTTTTGACCAGAAATTCATCCTTCATGCGGTCGAATTCAAGCAATTCGTTCGACATTTCCTCTACTTTATTATACGCCTGCTGAGAACGGTGACTCAGTAATAGCGCCAAACTCATCACCATAATTAAGAATAAAAGAAATGACGGTATTTCGATATCCACCTCAAATAGCAGGACAATGAGAAGCAGGATACCATAAAGACCAAAAGTATAAACAACGATCAGCACATAGTTGGACTCATCCGTTTTTTGCCTGTAGGCTTTCAGCAGCATGATAAAAATATACACGTAACCGATAGCGGTAGTCCCTGAAACAATGAGTTGAATGAGCGTAAATGAAACGTTTACCATTAGATCGATCGTCATGCTTAACGTAAATACAGCCAAGGCCTGAATTCCAAGCATTGCGCTTAATGCGGCGACGATCCTTCTGCTGGCGGTCCTGTTGAAGAAATGATACACAAACAATAGGAAAAACAATACGAAAAGCGTGAGTGAGATGGCTTGTATTACTAGTTGAGAAGAGGGGCCTAACTCCGGAAACAGTAAGTAGATCCACCTTTCATTTATCGTCGATATGTGTAAAGCCTGCGCTAAACAGAATAGACTGAAATAGAGCTCATACCGAAATCTCCGTTTGTGTTGTAAATAGGCCGTAAAGTATATAAACGAAAACAGCAGATAACCGGAAATGAGAAAGGCTTCCGTGAATTTTACGCGTCCTTGTTTGGTTAATATTTGATCGGCTAGACCGAAATCGATCGAACTGACAATCCCGCCAACAGCATAGTCATAATTGGCAACGAGGATAACAAGCTCTATTTGTTTGTTTTTACTGTTTCCCAGCACGACATACTTTTTGTAATCGAAGCGATATTCTTCGGCTCTTTGGGAAGGAACGCCTGCCGAGCCAAGCTCCTGCCCGTTTATAAACACTCTATTAGCATTGCGAATCGTATTCAGCTTGACGCCATACAGGTCATCTTCCGGAACATGGATAAGCAAGCGATACGTGCCTGTCCCGTATGGAGCTGCCTTCTCGGATTTATAGCGATTCCATGCTGCGGGTACGGGTATGGATTGGCGTTGAGTCTTATAACGATCAAAAACATCCTCGTCCGGGTTTGGGGCGATTAATTGTTCCGGATAGAAGTCCCATTCTCCATCAAGCTCAAGTTCATTCTGACGATCCCAATGCTCCAACGAAAGAACGCCGTTGTTCGCCGTGAATGTATTATTGGATTCGAATATGCGAAAGGAATGAAGAACAAAGTACGTCGTCAAGAGAGTGATAGCGATTAGAATTAGAGAGAGAAACTTTCTATTTTTCACACAGCCAATTCCTTTCAATAGGGGTACTGCGGTATGGGCTATCTCTCAATAGTATCGTCAATAACTCGTAAAAACTTTAAGAGCCGCATTACCTGTACTGCAAGAGCGAGTTTAAAGTTTTCTTTGTAATTCACAAGTTGTCCCAACTGCCCTGCTAGAATAGAGGAGAAAAATCGACATCATTTTTCCTATATCCAGCTATGAGAAGGGATGAACAAGTGTGAAGAAGGCAAAAAAATGGGGATGGACGTCGAAATCACGGCTTCTGGCGTGGATGCTGATCGTCAGCATGATCGTGACCGTACTGCCTGTACAGCAGGCGGCAGGGGCCGAACTCCCAGTACAGCGGGCGATAGAGCCCGAGCTGCTGATGCAGCAGGTGGCAGCGGTAGAACCAAGCGGATTCCAGGATGTGAGACCAACGGACTGGTTCTACGAAGCGGCCGCCTATGTCCGGAAGAATGGTATATTCAGCGGAACGGGCGGCGGTCTCTTCTCGCCCAAGGGAACGATGACGCGCGCCATGTATGTGACGGCGCTTGGACGAATGGCCGGCGTGGATGTAAGCGAGTATTCCACCACGAGCTTTGCCGACGTGCCGGAGGGCATTTGGTATGCGCCCTATGTCGCGTGGGCGGTTAAGAAGGGGATTACTTCCGGCACGGGAGCTCGCAATTTCTCTCCGGATGCAACCGTGTCCCGGGAGCAGATGGCGGCGCTGACTTTGCGCTACTTTGAAAGCTATCGGATTCCCTATCTAACTGGCAATCCCGTAACTACGCAGCCAGGCGATCTCGCGAACGTGTCTTCTTGGGCGGCGGATGCAGTTGTGAAGCTGTGGCAAGCGGGGGTGTTCGACGGGGATAGCAATGGCAATTTCAATCCACATCAACAGGCGACTCGTGCGGAAGCGGCTGTTTTCTTCATGCGCAACAACGCGATTGTGGAGGTGTGGAAAAATCAGAATCCAACAGCACCGACGCCGACGCCGACACCGATGCCGACACCGACACCGACACCGATGCCGACATCCGGACCCGGCGGGGGCGGTGGTGGCTCAGGCAGCGGCGGAAGTGGCGGCAATATCAATAACTCTCAGCATTTAATTACGTTCGAGAGCAACGGAGGTACTGCGGTTACTAGCCAGACGGTGAAATATGGCTCCAAGGCTGTGGAACCTGAAGTACCGACAAAGACAGGTTACACGTTCGGCGGGTGGTACAGCGACAGCATATTGAGAAATGCCTATAGCTTCACTACAACGGTGACGGATAACATTACGTTGTACGCGAAGTGGCTTGCCCGCTACACGATGAGCTTCGATAGTAACGGCGGGTCGGCGGTAGCTGATCAGACGGTGAACGAAGGCGCTAAGGTTGCGGCACCTAGCGCACCGACGAAGAACGGTTATGTGTTCAGCGGCTGGTACAGTGATAGCGACTTGACGATCGCATACGACTTCACCACAGCTGTGGTGAAGGGTAATATCACTTTGTATGCCAAATGGTCGATTGACAAAAAAAATAGCTATACGGTAAAGTTCATCAGCAACGGTGGTACGGGAGTGGTTGACCAGTCGGTGGAAGAAGGCGCCGTGGCTGCGGCACCCGACGCCCCAACGCGGGCAGGTTATACGTTCGGCGGCTGGTACAGCGATAGCAACTTGACAAGCTACTACGGTTTTACGGCAGCGGTTACGGGCAACATTACGTTGTATGCCAAGTGGCTTGCCCACTACACAGTGAGCTTTGACAGTAAAGGAGGCTCGGCGGTAGCTGCCCAAACGGTACGAGAAGGGGAAGCGCTGAGTAAACTGCCTGCCCCGGCGAAAGAGGGGTATATCTTCCAAGGATGGTTCAGGGACAGCGATTTGTCGCTGATCTTCGCGGAGGGAAGTAGCGTTACCGAGGATACGAAGTTGTATGCGAAGTATATCGATAGTGTGAGTAAAGCCATACAGAGCATTCCCAGCTACTCGGTGCTGAATGTGGCGCCGAGCTTCACGATCGCTGTCAACGATGCGAGCGGCAGCCTGACGGCACTCGATGTGCAAGAGCGTATAACGTTCGAGGATACCTCTGACCCTGATTTCGCGGGGATTACCGTCACCGGCGGGAACGGTCTCTTCACGGTAGCGTCCGCAGCCGAAGACAGTCTGTTCACAGAAGGCAATACCTATCAACTGACGTTGACGGACGACAATCTGTCTTTCCAAGGTCAAGATGCGACGACGAGCATCTATGTGTTCAGCGTTGCCAAACAAGCAGTCATGAAAATTCCGCTCAATCCGAATTTGATCTATCTGCCCTTCGCAGATGTCACGAATATGATGCTCGATGGCGCGGAAGTCGGTTCGCCCGCCATTCCGGTAGTCACGACAACGGTGGGCGGCAGCGAAAGCGGTCTGGCCGCAGCGAATGCGGGCAGCGGAACGTTCACGTATACCGGAAGCGCTGTGACGATTCAAGTTGGCGATACCGTTGCCATCTATGAAGGGGTTCGTCCCGACTTGCGCACGGTAGGCACAACCGGCGCCGCCGACGGCGCTGTCGCCTACGTCCAGATTACAGCGGTGAACGGTACGACCTACACCTATGATCACGCGGATGTCAAGCAAGTGTTGTTCAAGCCGGATGTGCTTCCTGTGAGCGTAGAAGCGGACACGGACGGAGATCCGAACAACCGTTCCATCACGGTAGCGCACACCGCGATGAACTACAGCGACAGTGGGTATGCGCCACTCGGCTTGAGCGAGCTTACTACCGTTGATGTGGGGGATTTTATCGCTTTCTATGAGGGTGCAAAAGTCGAAGATGCCTCCAGAGTAATCGGTTATGGACGTATTACGTCGATTACGCCCGCAGCGGAGATGGACGTTATTACATATGACTATGCCACGGAAGAAGAGATCAAGCATACTTTCGACATCTATCAGCAGCAAGCGATTGATGGCGATACGCTGCTGTCGGATGAGGAGATCGCCCAGCTTGAGGATCAAATTGAGCAGCAAGCGCTCGCTAGCGGATTCGTCGATCAAGCCGCGGACTATCTCTCTACTCTGGCCACGGAGACAGATGCCTTCAAGACGCTGATGGAAGTGAATATGCTATCGGCCAAAGCCGTGGGTAAAGTAAAAGTAGAGAATCTGACCGTCGTCGCTTCACTTAGTACGAAAGTGAAGAATATTTCCGGACAAACTTCCGGAGTCAGCGCTTCGCTTCAAGTCGGAGCCGATATTGTCATTCGGATCCACGAAGAGAGCGACCTCGTCATTCATATGACCGGCACGTTTCTTCAGGAGATCAGTTTGAATCTCGGCGTCAATGGGGGGACGGAATGGGGAGAGGCCTGCGTGTGGATTCTCTGCGTGCCTTACCCGCGCGATTATCGGATCACCGCCAATCTGGATGCCTATAGCTATACAGGGCTCAACATTACGGCTAAGATCGCTACCGTCGAACATGATAAGCTACAGGATGTGCTGGACGACTGGGATAAAGCACTTTACGACGGCAAGCTAGGCAAGATGCGCGACATTGCGACAGAGATTCAAGCGCTGCTCGACGGCGTGCAAGATGCGTCCGTAGACATAGCGGCACTGAAGGAACAATATAAAGAGATGTTGGAGGACGACACCGAGTGGGTGCCGTTAATCAAGAAGAAGCTCTTTGAGCAGAGCGTGCGTGTGGTTTTTGGCCTCATTGAAGTCAACTTCTCAGCAGAGTTCGTGGTCAGCGCCAAAGTGAACCTGACGATCGGGGCTGATTTCAACTACACGACGGCCAAGCGCTTCTCCGCTACCGTGCGCGTGCTTAGTTTCACAGCCACGAGCAGTACCGTAAGCTTGCCAGGCGACGGCAATTACCAGTTTACGTTCTATGTCATGGGGACGATCGGATTGCGGGCGGGCATTCAACTGGAGCTGAAAGCGGGAATTGGCAGCGTTAAGCTCAATAGCATCGGGATTTCGGTTGAACCTGGAGCCTATGTGAACTTATGGGGATATTTTTACTATCAACTAAAAAATGTGGATGGCGTGCGATCCACTAAATCTTTGGGCGCCCTGTTTGTGGAGATGGGTATCTATCTGGAAAGTGCAATAGGCGCCTCACTGGGCGATGGATTGCTCTCGACCAGCGTGCCGATCTACAACAACACATGGCCGCTGTACTCGGTAGGGGAGCAACTGAACGTCGATGATTTCGCCTATCCGCAGGATGATAAACTCGGAGTCACTTTGTCAGGCTCCGCCACCTATACGTTTGTGCCCAAGTCATGGCTCACGATGAGCATATTCGATTTGAAGACGGGTGAGACGGATACCCAGACGTATGACCCTTCAAGATTCGATATTCAGGTCGATAATCCGAGTTTCAGATATGACAGGTATACCCAGAAGATCGAAGTGGTGAACAAGAACAATCCGGTGAGCGAGGGCAATCTGGTGATCACCTGGAAGGGGGCGCCGCTGTCCTTCACGTCCGAGCCGCTCCAGCGCGTAATTCCGCTCACCTATCTCGCCAGGAAGGGCGACTATACGCTGCAATTGCATCCACAGAATGGCAAAGCGACGCAGGTGGTCACTGCCGCGTACAACGCGGTGGTTAACGCGGCAACCCCGATATATGCGGGATACACGTTTGACGGCTGGTATACGGCTGCTTCCGGCGGCGCGCAGGTGACAATTCCGAGCCGCATGCCGGCGGAGGATGTCACGCTGTACGCGCATTGGACGGCGAACACGGATACGCCGTATACGGTTCAACATTATTTGATCGACGCGAACACCCGAACAGCGACAACTCCCGAATATACGGAATCGAAGACCGGAACAACCGATACGGAGATCCGGATCAACTCGAACAAGTACGAGGGTCAGGGCTATATGAGCAGCACATTAAGCGGTGTGTTAATCAAGGGTGACGGCTCGACGGTTGCCAAGCTGTATTACTACCCGGCGAATCGCAAGATGACGTTCGATCTGGGCTATGCGGGCGCTCCTGGCAGTACGTTCACAGAACTGGTCGGCAAGAACATCGCCGCACGGATTCCGCAGCCGACAAGGCAAGGGTATACGTTCTCCGGCTGGTCGCCGGAAGTTCCGGGCACGATGCCGAATGCGGACACCGCCTATACCGCGAAGTGGACAGCGAGAGCGGACACGCCTTACCAAGTCGTCTATTTGCTGCAAAATATCGGAAGCGACACGTATACGGTTGCGGATACGGAATCGTATCGCGGGACGACTGGTGCGATGGCCGATACGACAACTGTAACGCTCAAATCCTATGCGGGCTTTACGATCGACCACAGCGTGCCGGGAACGTTACAGGCGGCCGTAATCAAGGGCGATGGCACGACGGTTCTGAAGGTGTACTATAAGCGCAATAATTACGCGATGACGCTGGATTACAATGGAGCCGGTATCGCGACACAAACTGTTAACGTGCCGTATGGGGCAACGACATCGTTACATTTGGGCGATCCGGCCTGGCAGGGGCATACGTTCGCGGGATGGTCGCCTGCCCCTCCGGCAACAATGCCTTCGGACAATGTTACGCTCACCGCTCAGTGGACGCTGAACAGCTACACGGTGAGCTTCGATAGTGGCGGCGGGTCGACGGTGAATGCTCAGACGATCGGATATGGCTTCAAGGCAAGCTTGCCGGATGCGCCGACGCAGGACGGCATGGCATTCGCCGGTTGGTACAGCGACAGGAGCCTGACAACGGCTTACGACTTCACGTCAGCGGTAGTGACGGCGGACGTGACGTTGTACGCGAAGTGGCTGCATCGCTACACGGTAAGCTTCGATAGCAAGGGCGGGTCGGCTGTGACAAGCCAGACAGTGAACGAGGGCGCCCAAGCTACGGCGCCAGTCGCGCCAACGCTGGAAGGTTATGTATTCAGCGGCTGGTACAGAGAAAGCGCCTTGATGAACGCTTATGACTTCACGACAGCGGTGGTGACGGCTAACCTCACACTATATGCGAAGTGGTCGATTGTTCAGAAAAACCGCTACACTTTGAGCTTCGACAGTAAAGGCGGCACGGCGGTGGCTGACCAGACGGTGGAAGAAGGCGCAGTGGCTGTGGCGCCTACCGCGCCGACGAGAGTCGGTTATACATTCGACGGCTGGTATAGCAATAGCGGCTTGACCGACGCTTACGGCTTCACCGCAGCGGTGACGGGCGACCTCATGCTGTACGCGAAGTGGACGATAAATAGTTACTGGGTGAGCTTCGTTAGCAATGGCGGATCGAGCGTGGATTCCCAACAAGTAAATCATGGATATACGGCTGTAGCGCCAGTCGCTCCGACGCGCGCAGGCTATGCGTTCAAAGGCTGGTACACAACTGCCGCTCTGAACACAGCCTACGATTTTGCGACAGTGGTGACGGCAAACCGTACGCTATTTGCCAAGTGGACTGCAGTTTATACCGTCAGCTTCAACAGTGACGGCGGGTCGAGTGTGGCTGACCAGCAGGTAGAATATGGCGGCACGGCAACGATGCCTGCCACACCGACGAAGAGCGGCTATACGTTCGGCGGTTGGTTCAGCAACAGCGGTTTGACGGATGGCTACAGCTTCACAGCGCCGGTGACGGGGTATGTCAGGTTGTACGCGAAGTGGACATTGAATAGCTACACGGTAAGCTTCAACAGCAACGGCGGGACGGCGGTGACGAGCCAGACGGTGAGTGTTGGCGGCACGGCGACGGCTCCTAATGCGCCGGTTCGGGCCGGTCATACTTTTGAGGGCTGGTACATCGATCTCGCCGGGACGACTGCCTATGACTTCGCGACTGCGGTGACGACGGATATTACGCTGTACGCGAAGTGGACGCAGTCCGCGTGGCAGCAAGTAGGTGACATAGTTGGATCAGGTTATGTATCAAGACTCGTATTCGACAGTCGGGGCACTCCTTATGTCACTTATGTGACTGACCCATATGGCGCACCTGGCCGACCGACACAAATTGTCGTGAAGAAATACGAGCAAGGCGCGTGGAGGAACGCCGAGGGTACTCCTCTCGACAGGACCTCTTCTAATTACGCGTTCGCGCTGGATCGCGCCGATGTTCCTTATCTTGTTTCACAGGGAAAAAATTCAAGCGGTGAAGATGCGTTAGTGGTGGATAAATATAAAGGCAGCAAATGGGAACGTGTAGGCAGCAGGGCGTTTCCTTTCACCTATGCAACCATTGCGTTAGACAACGGGAACACTCCTTATTTGGCTCATAGCGGCTGGGTGATGAACGCGGATCCATTAATTGTAGTGAAGTATGAGGAAGGCAATGGGGGAGAGCAAGGGGATTGGCGAGATGTAAGCGGCGGCGAAACGTTAAAGCTGGCTAGCAAGCGCCCGACCATCGCGTTCGATCGGAACGATACGCCCTATCTATTCCATCTATACGATAAAAACCCTAACGACTCCAGAGAAGGTATGCAGTGGATTGTGATGAAGTACGAAGCAAACGGGTGGAGGACGCTCGGCACAGACAATACGGACATAGCATCGTTTGCGCTTGCTCCGGACGGCACACCTTATGTCGTTTACAGAGATCAGAGCGCTGCAGGAGATCCAACGTCTGAATTTATTGTGAAGAGATATGATTCTGTTAACGAAACCTGGCAGCTTGTCGGTGATCCCGGCGCATTCAAGATCGGTTGGACGACATCTGGCCTAGGGTTCTTCACAACCAGGATCAATATCGCCTTCGACGGATTGGGCGCCCCTTATGTTCTGTATCAGGATGCGCTCACGGGCGGCAAGTTGAGCGTAGTTAAATACGACGAGGAAGAGTGGAGCTATGTAGGCAATAGTGGCTTCTCTGTGAGTAATCTCCGGGACGCACAGCTTGCGATCGACAACAACGACAATATGTATGTCATCTATACGCACAACCAAAACGGCGAAACCGCCCCAAGCGCAGTGACCGTATTGAAGTATGATCCGCAGGGGCAGTCCGTCTCTCCGTAATCTTCAGTCATCTTCGCCGGCACAGAACGGCAGAACAGCCTGCTCCCATCGGAGCGGGCTGTTCTGCTTTGAGCCCGGCATGGACCATAGCTTGTGCCGGGAGAAAAAGGATCGCATCATGATAATTGTATTCTACGCTCCGCACAGATTTGCAGGGCACAATTTCCTTTAATGATGTTATCATTAAGAGAATCATCTTACTCGCATCCTGTAGATTGGGGTCGATTTCATCATGCGGGAAATTCTCCGCTTCGGTTCTCGTAAGATCCTGCTTTATATCGCTGCTGCCGTTGCTGTCGGTTTGGTTGCAAGTTATGTCGTCATGCCTGCACCGGACTCCCCCAAGCTCGAAAGCAAAGAAGGCATTCTGGATTTAACGCAGGTTCATGTCAGTGAGAATCAGCTAAAGTTAGCAGGGGAGTGGGAGTTCTACTGGCAAGAGCTGCTGTCGCCCGAGGAGATACAGAATCGCCTGGCAAGGGACGGCGATCATGTTCGCTGGATCAGCATCCCGAGCTCCTGGCTAGGCTATCGGTTAGACGGCCAGCGGCTGAGCGGTACAGGTTATGCAACCTTTCGGGTTGTTATAAACCTTAGCGAGCAGGATCGGAACGAGCGGCTTGCTCTGCGGCTGCCTACGATTTTTCACGCCTATAAATTATGGGCAAATGGCGAGCTGCTGGCCGAAGTCGGCACGGTTGGTCGGGACAAGAGTATGGCGATTCCGCATCTGACAACGAAGCTGGTGTTCTTCCAGCCCGAGAATGACAGGGTGGAGTTGGTTATGCAAGTTGCCAATTTCCATCATCATCGAGGCGGCATCACTAAGCCTATCGAGTTGGGCGGTAGTGATGCGTTAACGGTCAGGACCCATCTGAACATCGCCGCTGAAGTGTTCATCATCGCAAGCCTGCTGGTCATTGGCGTGTATCATTTGCTGTTGTTCGCCCTGCGACGCAAAGACAGGGCACCCTTGTTCTTTGGGCTGTTCACCCTAATGTTTGGCATCCGCTCGTTGCTGGTCGGCGAGCTCTTGCTCACACAATTGTGGCCGACTTTTCCGTGGGAATTGCAGTTCAAGATCGAGTACCTGATTCTGTGCAGCGGTGGGTACATCATCACGATGTACTCGGAATGCATCTTTCCAAATTACATATCGCGGTGGTTCCGGCATGGCACGCGGATCTTAACCGGCGCATTCTGTATCGTTGTAGTAGCGGCCCCAGCTATTATCTATACCAAAATGTTACCGCTGATCGGTGTGATGGTTGTTCTGCAAATGGTTTATCTGATGGTTGGGCTGGTCCAAGCGGCTTTGCGGCGTACGGAGGGAGCGCTGGTCTTCCTGCTGGTGTCGGTGGTTGCTTTAGTGACGGTCATCAACGATTTTCTATATTACAACGAATGGTCTCTAATCGGAAATACCTCTCCGCTTGGTCTGTTGGTGTTTACAATCGCGCAGATGCTGCTGCTTTCTTCAAGATTTACGAGGGCGGCAGCGAACGAGGAGAGGATTGCGCGCGAGCTGCAGGGCGCTAACAACAAGCTGACCGAAATGAATATGAATTTGGAGCGGACCGTGCAGGAACGCACACAGGCCTTATCCGCAGCTCATGACGATCTCCGCTTATCGTATGACCAGTTGCTTCAATCCGAGCAAGGGAGGAAGAAGCTCCTTGCCTATATTACGCATGATCTGCGCATGCCGTTGTCCAGCATGCTGGGTTATGTCGAGGCTGTGCAGGACAGAGTCAAGCCGGAACGCAATGATCAGTACCTGAAATATATCCGGGATAACACGATAAGGATTAACCGGATGATCGAGGAGTTGAGCTTCTTGTCGCATTTGGAGACGGGGCAAGTCTCGTACCGCATGGAGCCGGTTCATGTGGTTCACTTCTTGCGCCGGTTCTATGAACAATATGAGCTGGTTGTGCGTGACGCAGGTCTGGATTTCAGGCTGGATTGCGGAGATGAGGAAGATCAAGGATCTGATTCGCTTGTTGTCGTGATGGATGGGCAAAGACTGGAGCAGGCGTTGTTCAATCTGGTGTCGAACGCAATGAAGTTTACCCCAGGGGGTGGGGCGGTGCGTATTGCGCTAGCTGTGGATGCGGTGAATCTTACCCGCTATGCGATCATTAGCGTGCAAGACTCAGGTATGGGGATTCCGCCGGAGCAGCTCGAGCAAATCTTCGATCGCAATTACAGGGTTGATCAACCGGGCGCGGAGATGGGGGTAGAGGGAAGCGGGCTCGGGCTGGCGATATGCAGGGAAATCGTACAAGCGCATGGAGGAACGGTTCGAGCGGAGAGCGACGGCAAGACGGGGTCGATCTTCTCTGTATCGCTTCCTTGTACCGGTCAATTATTCAGTAGTTCTAAGAATCGAGTCCGACCCTGCCAATCCCGAGAATTGTGACGATCCGGGGGACGGGATATATGCTGGTTGCCAGAGGTTCGGTGTAAGCGCGAACTTAGCGTTAAGATCGGTAGCTTAAGCAGGGCGAAATATCGAAAATAATGGGGTTTATTCTGCTCGGCTCGGGTTTGGTAGTTGTCAAAACGTTCACCCTCAAGGTGTGTAGGTACGAACTTAAAGTTTCCTTTACAATTCACAAATGAACGGATCAGCTATGATAAATTAGAAGTAATATTTGTAAGTTATGGACGGAGGGAATGGCGTGAATGTAAAATCCGTGCAGCCGGTCAGTGATTATTTCAAAGCAATGCAGCAGTACAAGGACGCGCGTGAGACGAAGGATCAATCGCGTTTGGCATCTATTCGAAATATACTCATGCTGGGCAAGAAGCTACGCACTGACGAAATGGACTATTTACAGCGACAGGATCCCAATCTATATGATCCACGTTGCAGATCATCTTGAATGTGCTGTCTAATAAGTCCCCAAAATAAAAAGGTTGGGCTAGAAAACGTACAGTTTTCTGTCCAACCTTTTTGTGTAGCTGTTTTCTTAGAAAAGTGGAGAGGCGTATGTCCACCACCTTCAGAAGGTTGGGGGCTAAAGCCACAAGAAGCGACGTAACGAGCGGTTGCCCTTGATGTGACCCAATACGCTCTCCGCCTCGACTTTGCACCGAGCTATCCAATACCCCATAATCACCCTCGGATCGTCCGATGTGCTCGGACATCTCTTGGGGCCGGATATATGCTGATTGCCAGAAGTGCGTTGCAAGCGCAATCTTAAAGTTTTCTTTACATTTCACAAATGGGCCGATCTACCATGATAAAATATATATGATTCCAGATACGGTGACAGTAGCTGTGGGCAGCAGGGTGCAGCAGTGACTTTGTTATACAACTTTATTCAAATGCTGCAGTGATCGCAAGCTAATCGGTGTGCGCAAACCGGGAGCGATATAAATACATAATTGTAAAATTTAAATATCCTGTCACATTGCGTGGCGGGCTATTGGCTTGGGTGAAAGCTCATCTGAGAGGTTGCGGGGATGCTGTTTATATCGCATCCTTATCGTGTTTCTGAGCAGCCGTGAGGAAGACGAGGTGAAATTAGCGCATTATCCTATGGCGGCGACGATGTCAGAACGGTCGCTGTACACATCAGTAATTTACGCAAGAAAATCGAGGTTGACCCTGCCCGTCCGGAGAGAATCATTACGATTCGGGGGACGGGATAAACGAAGCATTTCCGCCATTTCCCACATTCAAATATTGGAGGAATAAGTTAAACATGATTATACATTTGGCTTCTTCGGGGGCTCAGCTTGGAACTTTCGAGCCTATTGAAATCGGAGACGAAGAGGTCGTGCTTACGGGCCTATGGCTAGATAAACTAGATCCCTCCTGTCGAATCGTGCTTGAAATAGAAATCGGATGGGATAAACCGATCACCTCCGATCTGGGCGAATTGGAAATCATGATTCGAAAAAAAGACTTGAACGGCGAAATTGTCGAATGGACTCAAGAAAATTGCTTTAATAGCGCTTTAACCAAGATAGATGTAAGTACGGGGGAAGAGTCGTCTTTTCAGAACTATGTTTTGACGGTCAAATCGCTCGGTACGAGGGCTAGAATCATTGGTCCTTATCTTCTTAAAGGAACCGTTTTATCTAAATAACGATAGGAAGTGCAGGCTCATTGAGAATCGCCGACATTAAAGGTAAATACGACGACATTTTTAGCTTAGGGCAACTGTGCTATATTTCCATACAATTGGAAAAAAACGGACTTAGACCCTATTCGGGCGTGCTGGACTGGGTAGGATCTCCCAATTTAAGCAGCGTTAATAGATTATTGCGGAACCGGTTCGAGGGCTTCATGGATCGCCATCAGATGGAGTGTATTGGAACCGCGGGAGATAAACTTTATCTCGTGCAGGACAAATTGTACGACATTTACTCCAATCATGACTTTTTTATCGCGCAGAACGATCCTAAGCTGTTGGAGGCATATCCGAGCGTCAAGACCAAATACGACCGCCGGGTAGCTCGTTTTTTAGAGAAGGCAGCCACGGCCGAAAGGCTTCTCTTTGTCCGTAGCGGCGGGACGTACGAGGAAGCGAAAGAATTGCAAGAGGTTCTGGACGATCTCGTGCGCAACGATTATGTTTTGCTGTTTCTCGACCCTGGCCAAGCGGACGGAATCGAGGAAAATGACTGGCCTTTGGAGCGAGTTTGCTCGGTGAATGTTCCGCACGTCGATAAATTATGGAACGATAGCGATCATGTTTGGAAAGAGTTGTTTCAAGGAATCGAGTTGCGAAAATAATGAGCGGATCTAGAAATTCGGATGATGTACTCTGTGAGCAAACTTACATATAGAGGTGTATGATTTGGTGTCGGCGGAAGCTAAAGTATCCATTGTCATTCCCGTGTATAACGGGGCGAACTATTTGCATGAAGCCATAAACTGCGCTTTGGCGCAAACGTATTTGAACGTTGAAGTCGTCGTCGTTAACGACGGCTCGAACGACGATGGAGAGACGGAACGAATCGCTCTCTCGTACGACGACAGAATCCGTTACTTCTCCAAAGAGAACGGAGGAGTGGCTACGGCGCTGAATTTCGGTCTCGAAAAAATGACCGGAGACTACTTCTCTTGGTTAAGCCATGATGATATGTACACTCCCGATAAAATCGAAAAGCAAATGAATGCTTTGCGCCAATTCGGCGATCAGGCGGTCGTATTCAGCGATTATTGCCATATCTCCCCCGCGGGAAAATTGCTTCATACTTATCTGGTCTCCCCCCATGGAACATACAATACTCGCGCTTTGCTAGCCATCTCGCATGAAGTCGGCTTTCATGGCTGCGCTTTTCTGATTCCTCGTCAATATTTCGATAGGTTCGGATTGTTCGATCCGGCGCTTCGATATACCCAAGATGCCGATATGTGGTTCCGCATGGCCGGCAACGTTCCATTCCTGCACGTCAAAGAGGTTCTTGTCCGTTCCCGTCAGCACGAAGAACAAGACAGCCAGAGGTATCATGACG
This sequence comes from Cohnella sp. LGH, assembly GCF_017671885.1. Lineage (NCBI taxonomy): Bacteria > Bacillati > Bacillota > Bacilli > Caryophanales > Paenibacillaceae > Cohnella > Cohnella sp. LGH. The sequence continues at coordinate 5,774,884 of NZ_CP072117.1, read as the reverse complement.
GGCTCGCGCGCGAAGCCGACCGCGTCATGAGCCGAATGATTCGGGATTTATCCAGGGAGGAAGTCGGTCTATACAACGGGCATTCGTATAAGATTCTCGAACACAGGTATCACTCTTTCAAAAAAATGGGATTCGAGATGTGCGCCTACCGTCTCTTTAAACATTTGTGCTCGTCTACGCTAGATCCCAAAGAACAAGAGAGGGTCTCGGCTCTTATCCAGGCGGACGTCGGGATTAAGGAAATCGATCAATCCCCGATTAACTGGGAACGGAATTTATCTCCCCTATTGGCTAGGAAGAAAAGCAAACCTCGTATTGTCGTCTATAGCGGGGTATGGATTCGAGGCGGTGGCGAAAGAGTATTCTCCGCGATAACCGAGACGTTAAAAGACAAGTACGATTGGTTTATCGTTTCCAACGATCTTCTGAATAAAGAAGGTTTCCCTATTGCTAAAGAGATTACGCATATTCGATTAAAAGTCGGGACGATGGAGAATCTATCCACTCAGCTGACGGTCGTTTGCTCCTTGCTCGACGCGGATTTGTTCTTGGCCAGCCCGAACTTCGACATCAATCTGCTTTCCGTCTACGAGAAATTAAGAGGGATGGAAATTCGAAGCATCGCATGCAATTTCGGCCATTATTTCCTTCCTTACGTTATCGAAGATTTGTATCCCATCATCGAACGCCGAACGGAGGCTTTCAATCAAGCGAACGCCGTCACGTGGCTTACTTCTTACAGCGCGAACGTTTATGCCCAGCTTAACGACAACAGCGCTTTGCTGCCGACGCCTAATACTTTTCCGAAATCTCCGATAAAGGCACCCAAGGATAAAAAAGTCGTGCTCGCCGTTGGCAGGTTCAATGACCCGATTAAGCGATTGGATAGGATTCTGAAGGTGTTTGCCAAAGTAATGGCGAGCCATCCCGATGCCGAATTGCATCTGGTCGGACCTTACAAATTAAACGCGCGAACCGATAATCGTTCCAAAGAAACGATAGGGGAACTGATTGCGCGCTTGCAAATACCGAGAGATAAAATGTTATTCGTCGGAGAACAAGAGAACGTCGAACCGTACTATATGAAGGCTTCCGTTCTCCTGTTAACCTCGGAGAGCGAAGGAATTCCGATGGTTCTTAACGAAGCGGGCACATTCGGGTTGCCTTGCGTTATTAGCGATATTTCCGGATTGGAAGACATGATTACGGACGGAGAAAGCGGCTATATCGTTCCTCAAGAAGATTTGGATCTGATGGCCAGCAAAGTCTCGGCACTGTTATCCGACTTCGTTCTGCGCGATCGAATGGGCAATCGGGCGTACGAGCTGGTCGAACGTTTCGCACGGCAACGGATTTGCGAGAGATGGGAGAGGCTGGTGGACACCGTGCTGTCGGTCAAAGGCCAAGACGAACTGAATTCGATATTGAACGACCGATTTATGGAGCCTCCTGCGCATTACGATAGCTTCTCGAGAAAAGTCATTCGCGAGTACGAAAGAAACATCTCTTTGGTAATTGAAAACAAAGGGGCGCACAATGTGCCTCAGCCGCAACTTGAGACGGAATCGGATAGTCATTCGGAAATCGCGGCAGAGATCGAAAAGAATTTCCGGGCAAGCATTCATGCGGAGGCTTATCAACAAGCAGCGCAGGAATTTTCCAATACGATTTCCTGGAAAGTGACGAGACCGCTACGTTGGTGCAAGCGTTTTTATGTTTCCGCCAGAAATGACGGAATTCGCGTTGCTATGCGAAAAGCAGGGCAAAAAATTAAGACCAGGGTGAGAGGTTAACGCGGAATGAATAACTTGATCGCCGCATGCCGACTTGCCAGAACGACCGATGAGATTCATGAAGCGGCACGGCTGTTAGATGAAACGATCTTTCGGACCTCCAAGCTCAGCGAAGTATCGGAATTGTTAATGCAACTCATTCAACCCCTGTTGAACGAAGAGAGGTGCGAGCCGGTACTGCTGTTTCACGCATACGGGTGGCAATTCGGCGGAGCGGAGCGGCTTATTGCAGGGTTAACCAATTACTTGACACGCAAAAAATACCGGATCATCATATCCGTTTTTGAGCCGGTCCGGAGTAATGGCTTCCAATTGGACCCTTCAATCGCTTTTGTGCCTATTTTGGAGAACGATCGAAGGATCGAGAGACTTATCCAGCTAGTCGGACTGCTGTCGCCCGATTTGTTTATCGGCCACAATAACAGCATCCCCGAGCTAGCCGCCGTTTACCCCGTATTCAGGCAATCCGGAATCCGAACGATTGCTTATACGTTGGAATATTATTTTTTCCCACACAGAATTCCGGAATTGGCTTCCACGGTAATTGCCAGAAGCGAGGCGCTGGCTCAGGCGAACGCGTCGTGTTTTCTTACCCGATTCAGCGCCAACGCTTACGGAATGGCTTATCCTAACGCCGCAGTCATGCAAGGGCTCACCTCGTTCTCCGTTCCGGATTATGATTCCGATAAACGAAACGGTAAAACGGTTATTGCCGTTGGAAGGTTTTCAGATCCGATAAAGAGGTTGGATCGCGTGTTAACCGCATTTCGCCACCTGCTCGAAAGTCATCCCGATGCGCGGCTATTGATCGTAGGCTCTTATGATTTGGAAGGGAGAATTCCCCGAAATGCCAAGGAAACGATAGGCGAGTTGCTTAGACGAACGGGAGTAACCGACTCACAAGTACGATTCGTCGGAGAACAAGAGAGAACGCAAGATTTCTATAACCAAGGCGACGTATTCGTACTAACATCGGATAGCGAAGGATTTCCGTTAGTTCTTAATGAAGCCGGAAGTTACGGGCTGCCTGCCGTAATTGTGGATATACCCGGACTTGAGGATATCATTGCGGATGGAGAGAACGGCTATATCGTTCCGCAAGACGATATGCGGGCAATGGCTGCGAAAATATCGGCGTTGTTCGACGATTCGGAATTATTGAAGAGAATGTCAACGAATGCGCGCGAAATGGTTGGAAGATATTCCATTGAACAAGTCGGACCTCGCTGGGAAGAACTGATCCGAGTCGTGTTATCCCATTCGGATCAAGCGGATGTCAACCGGATTTTGGCCGAACGATTTATGGGCGAGGTCGTTAACAAGAAGGCGTTCTGCGGAACGATCGTCCAAGAATACGAACGGACGGCGGTTTTGGTTTCCTCCGTGCCTAAAGTCCGCACGACACGCATGCAACTGGACGAAATCGAGACGATTGCCGTGAAACTCGTAAACCACTTTAGGGATTACGGGATGCGCGCCACGATAGGCAAGGCGACGTCTAAACTGAAGGGGCTTTGGCATAAGCGTTTCGGTAAATAGAGATAAAGCTAGACAATGAATTGATCATCGAGGAGAGGTTTGGCCGTGCGAAAGCTCTACAGCAGGCTTCCTGTTGTTTGGAAATATACTAATTTAATTAAGGAATTAGTCATTCGAGACATTAAGGTAAGATACCGAAAATCGGTGCTTGGATTGCTTTGGACGTTGCTCTATCCGTTGTTGACTATGATTATCACGACGATTGTATTTTCTTCACTATTTAATACGTTGCCCAACTATGCGGTCTATTTTTTGACTGGAAGCATTTTATTCTCGTTTAACACCGAGGCGACGACTTCCGCGGCAATGTCTATCGTGGGTAACGCCGGGTTGTTGAAAAAAATATATATTCCTAAGTATTTGTTCCCTCTCTCCAGAGTGTTGTCTTCGCTAGTCAATTTAGCATTTGCTTTCGTGGCATTGCTGCTCGTGATGTTGGTAACGGGCGCGCCCTTTAAACCGACCTTGTTATTGAGCTTCATCCCGATCCTCTATCTGATTATTTTTACGACTGGGCTATCCTTGCTCTTATCCGCGCTGACGGTTTATTTCCGCGACGTTAACAGTTTGTACGGCGTACTTGCACTTTTATGGACGTATATGACCCCGATCTTCTATCCGATTTCCATTATCCAGGATAAGTACTCCTGGATCTACGAATGGAATCCAATGTACTACTACATAGATTACTTAAGATCATTGATTCTCGAAGGGGTTATGCCCGGAATGGTTCCTAATCTTATCTGTTTGATATGCGGGATCGTCTCGCTCGGCATAGGCTGGCTTATTTTCAACCGGACGCAAAATCGGTTTGTTTTATACATGTAAGACATGGAACGGAGAGGTGTTTATGTCCGATACCCTTGTAGAAGTCGACGAGGTTTCGATGCTATATAATATCAGTCGCGAGAAAGCCGATAACCTGAAGGAATATTTGATCCGCGGCCTAAAAGGGGGACTGGCGATCGATGAGTTCTGGGCTCTTCGAAACGTCTCTCTGCGGATGATGAGAGGGGAATCGTTGGGGATCATCGGCTTGAACGGAAGCGGTAAAAGCACGTTGCTTAAGTTGATTGCGGGAGTGTTGCAGCCGGCTAAGGGAAGGGTAAAGGTTCGAGGGTCTATCGCCCCTCTAATCGAATTGGGCGCCGGTTTCGATTTTGACCTCACCGCACGGGAAAATATTTACTTGAACGGTGCAATTCTCGGACATAGCCGAGCGAAGGTGAACGAGAATTTCGATGAAATTATATCGTTTTCCGAGTTGGAGAATTTCATTGACATTCCGATAAAGAATTTTTCTTCCGGAATGGTGGCTCGGCTTGGTTTTGCGATCGCTACGATCAGCAGACCGGATATTCTGATCGCGGATGAAATCTTGAGCGTCGGCGATATGAAGTTTCAGAAAAAGTGCGAATCCCGAATCGCAGAGATCGTGAACAACGGCGCGAGCGTAATTTATGTATCTCATTCCGTGGAATCCGTAAAAAAATTGTGCACGAAAGCGGCATGGTTGCACAAAGGAGAACTGATTCATTTCGGCGATGCCGCTTCAGTGTGCGACGCTTACTTAGAAAGCTTGGATTAATTATTCATTAGCGTTCAGAAGGGAACATCTAAGATGGATTCTAGAATTTTCGATCAGGTCTTATGCGAGGTCGATAATATCCGCAGATCGTCAAAACTAAAAGTCGCTTCCGTCGGATCGACCTCACGTCTACTTGCCGAGTTTCTGGTACTGCCAAGGAGATCTTATGAGCATTTTGAGTGTATTAACTTTCTAGTTTCTAGGCCGGAAGATGCGAGTTTTTGTTTTGAGCGTCTGGATGGCATCGTGGATATCGTGCTTGTGGACGTAGAGGCGAAACAGAGCTTGGATCTGATGGAGATTGCCACCAAGCATATCCAGCATTCTTCTATCGTAGCTTATAAACCCAACGATGCCAGTGTTGAGGCTGCCGATCTGCTAGTCAGGCAACATTTCCAAGATCAATTAAGCGGGAAAACGATATTGATTTTGGGAGCGGGGAATATATCGGCGAAGCTGGCTCTGCGATTATGCGAAAGGAATGCCAGCATTAAAATGCTATCCAGAGATTATAGCAAAGCGAGGACGGTTGCCGATGGATTGAATGCCATTCTGCCCAAATATTCTCGATCTTCTATTGAGGGGATTGAGAGTTTGCCGAATGATTCTGTATTTGACGGATTGGTTTCCTTCGTTGCCGCTGACGGTGTAGTTCAAGAGGAAATGGCTTATCTCGTGAAGAGAGGCGGGATCGCGATTGACGGGGGCATTAATAATTTTTCTCCGGGATTTCTGAAGGCAAGCAGGGAGAACGGCGTCATTTGCAATCGCATGGATGTCAGACTAGGCTTTGTGTACTCGTTGCTGTCGTCCAGCCCGGACGTATCGAATTTCTACATGAATGTAAGGGGAGAGCGCTTTAACGATAACATTCGCTTAATAGCCGGTGGCATCATAGGCAACCGGGGTGATATTATCGTTGATCGCATTCTACAACCCACTCAAATTGTCGGAATGGCCAACGGGGTAGGGGGGGTTCTTTCGAGTAGGGACTATTCGCCCAAGGACAAGATCAGGCTGGAACGAGCCAGGGACTTATTGGTCATTGGCACCGAGGGAGGGAAGGGATGAAAGACGACCTTAATCGGAAGACGACTCGTTGGATCTTCGCTGCAACGTCCGTTTTCGCCGTTATGTTTTTGTTCCTCGCGCCATTTCAAAAGGGGTTGTTCGTGGGGTACGAAGTCACTTTCGAAAGACCTTTGTATGTCGCTCTTGTTTGTAGCTTGGTATGTCTAACATTCATTTGCGTCTATCTTTATCGAGATTGGCAAATGACTTCTCACGGGGACATTCTTGTTGCTCTGATATGGATCATACCGATATCCTATTTCATTGCGACGTTAGAGGCGATAACGAGACAATGGGCTTTCATCGAAGCTCTCGTCAGATTGGGTTGGGGCGTATTTTTTGTTCTTGGCTACTATGTAACCCGTCATTCCGCTGGTTATAAGATATTACTGTTTGCTTTAATCGGTTCAGGTTATGTGGTCGTTATGTTTGGTTTACTGAACTGGTTCGGCAACGCTCATTATCAAGATGCGGTTCTAGCAGATCGATTATCTAGCGTCTTTCAGTACCCGAACGCTTATGCGGCCTACTTAATCGCGATAGCGATATGCGCCTTGATCATGGTTCAATCCTCTCGGAAGAAAAGATATGTTGCTTTTCATGCTTTTATGCTGGTACCTGTGTTCTTGTCCTTACTGCTTACCCTTTCCAGAGGGGCGCTGCTTGTTCTATTTGTCGTTCTGATTCTCTATTTGTCCTTGCTCCCTTGGAAACGACAACTCATAAGCGTGGTGGAACTAGGGATTGTCGGGATAGCTGCATTTTCCATATATGGTTTTGCAGTCAAGACAAGGGGGCAGTTGTTCGAAAATTACTCGAAAGGGATATCATTACTCGGATGGTTGCTCGTGCTAGGAATAGCCGCGATTGCAAGCTTGATTGTTCTTGGCGTAAGGCTGCGGTTCGGCAGGTTAGATAATAATAAAGCAGACAAGCTATGGAGCCCTAAATGTTTGGCGTTACCGTTCGTTCTTGTCTCGTTAGGTCTGGCGTTATATGTTCTGATCCTATCCAACTTTCCATTCAGCAAAGTCCTGCCTACTGGAATTGCCGCCAGGCTGGAGGGGGTCAATCTTCAATCTACTAGCGTTTTCTTAAGAAATACATTGTACGAAGACGCAATAAGGGCAGGAGCGGATTATCCGGTATTCGGCGCCGGAGGCGGCGCGTGGTCGGTATTGTCCGAGTCGTTCAAAAGTTATCCTTATTCGAGTTCCAAAGTTCATAATTTTTATATAGAAACTTATTTAGAATCGGGATTGTTCGGCTTGATCGTTCTTATGGTTATCCTATGTTACGTGTTTGTCTTATTAATCGGTCAAATAAAGAAGAAGATCAGAGAAACCAATGATGATATTCGGTGGTTGATATTTCCCGTTTTTTCTATCGTTATTCTAGGCCACAGCCTCGTCGATTTTGACATGAGCTTCTTTTATATGTCTTCCCTTGTTTTTCTAACTTTGGGAGCTACGGCGGCAATCTCGAATAGACCGATAGCAGCTATCTGGCGCAAAGGAAAAGTAACGAAGGTTTTTGCCTCAGGCTTGTTCCTGGTAGCGATATTCATGATTTACAAGTGTATTGTAGCATTACGAGCGGATGAATATTATAGATCCTCAATGAACGTGCTCGCCGCAGCGGGGAAATACGATGCTTTTCAATCCGCAATAGAGCAAGCGGAGAACTTGATGCCTGGACATTCCCAATATCTTTTATCCATGGCTCAATTAAATCAACTTATGTATCGCGAAACGAAGAACGAAAGCTTCTCGAAGACCGCGGAGTACGCTTTGAACAGGTTGAAAGCCATTGATCCGTATAACATCGAAGCAGTAGAGATAAATTACGATTTGGATATGGATAGGATGAACTTCGATCGAGCTCATGAGGTTGCAAGAAGAGCCGTCGCACTCTTTCCTTGGTCAATCGGATTCTACGAGAACGCCATAGAGCTTAATCTCAGGCTCGGATCCGATGCTTCTCTCTTGGCAGATAAGCGCAGGGAGTATTCAAATGAGGCTCGTCTACTGGTTGACGAGATCGAGAGAAGAATCGGAATGATAGATAAATTGCCTGAAACCGAGCGTTTAATGAGCCGAGGAGTCTTCGATGTTAATGACAACCTTCAAGCTCAGTTTCTAATGCTGGATGTAATGGAAGCATTGCAAAAAGCGGAACGCGAACGGTTGTCCACGGAGAGTAAACGACGATGAAGAGATATGCTTGTATTAAAAGGTTTATTGACGTCCTGGTTTCGATAATCGCTCTTGTCTGTTTTTTGCCAGCGTCGCTAATCATCGTTATCTTGATAAAATCGGAATCGAAGGGGCCGGCGTTATTTAAGCAACAACGTATCGGCAAGAACAAGCAACCATTTACGATTCTGAAATTCAGAACGATGAAAGAAGATTCTCCTTGCGATGTACCTACTCACTTGCTGCTTGACGATATTCACAAGCATACAACCAGAATCGGGGTTTTTTTGCGGAAAACTAGCCTGGATGAATGGCCGCAATTCATTAATATTCTAAAGGGCGAAATGAGTTTGGTAGGTCCTCGGCCGGCGCTGTGGAATCAATACGATTTGATTCTCGAAAGGGAGCGCTACGGCGTGAATGTTATCATTCCAGGCTTGACGGGATGGGCTCAAATTAATGGCAGGGACACTCTTTCGATCGATGCCAAAGTTGGTTTTGACGGCGAGTACCTTGTAAATAGGAGCACTTTGCTCGATTTGAAGATTATTTTCTTGACAATGATGAAAGTGGTAAACAGAGAGAGAGTGGGAGAGGGCGCAGGCGCTGATCGGGGAAAGGGGGAATTGTTGTGAAAGTATTGGTCGTTTGCCAGTATTTTTATCCAGAACAGTTCCGAGTGAACGAGATGTGCTTCGAGATGGCTCGTTCCGGAACAGAAGTAACCGTATTGACCGGCCTCCCCAATTATCCTGGGGGAATCATCCATTCAGAATACAGGCGGTTCAAAAGACGAAATGAAAAAATACACGGGGTTACTGTAAAACGCGTGCCGATCTTGGGACGAGGGCGTAATCGGATTACTTTATCGCTCAATTACTTGAGTTTTGCAATTTCGGCTTCCATTCAATCCTTATTTCTAAGAAAAAAATTCGATGTAATCATCGTTTATCAGTTGTCGCCGGTCACTATGGCATTACCCGGAATTATTCTTAAGCGGCTAACAGGAAAGCCCCTCATCCTCTACTGCCATGATTTATGGCCGGCCAGTGCTTCCGCGGGAGGAATCGAGGAAGGGGGCATTCTCTACCGGTTCCTGTTGACCATGAGCAGATGGTTATACCGAAAATCTGATGAAATTATCATCAGTTCGAAACAATTTGAGCATTATTTCCGCCATGTATTGGGAATAGAGCGAAAGCTCGCCTATCTACCGGTTTTTGCCGAATCGATCTTCGAAGAAATCAATTTAGATAAGGGAAATTGTGAGGAAACCCATTTCGTCTTCGCGGGAAACATTGGAGAGATGCAAAGCGTCGAAACCATCCTGTATGCGGCTAAAGAGTTAATCGATGAGAATCGCATTCACTTTCATATTGTCGGAAGCGGTACATCCCGAAAGAAATGCCAACAACTGGCCGAGGATTTGGGCGTAGTTAATGTGACTTTCTATGGACATCTTTCCTTGGATGAGCTCCCATTCTTCTATAAAATGGCGGATGCCATGATCGTCACTCTTAAAGCAAACCATTCGCTATCCTACACGCTTCCGAACAAAGTTCAATCATACATGGCTGCAAGCAAGCCGATATTAGGCGCTATCAATGGCGAGACTAGAAGAGTCATTGAAGAATCGGGATGTGGATATTGTACAGCGGCGGAGGACTACAAGGGACTAGCGTCGATTATCCGCAAGTTTGCATCCGAAAATAATAGACATGAACATTTTCGACAACGCGCTAGGAGCTATTATGATAACCACTTTTCAAAAACGTTGTTTATCAAGAGGCTGAATAAAGTGATGCAAAAATATGGTTAAGGTGGAGACGGGAATGTTAGCAGACAGAACGATTGCCATTACCGGAGGGACGGGATCTTTCGGACATGCGGTAGCGAAAAGGTTACTACAGTCGAATATCAAAGAAATACGGATTTTTTCCCGTGATGAAAAGAAGCAAGACGATATGAGGAAGCATTTCGGAGATCGAAAGCTAAAATTTTTCATTGGCGACGTCAGAGATTCGCACAGTCTGAAAGAAGCTTTCTACGATGTGGATTACGTTTTTCATGCGGCGGCTTTAAAGCAAGTTCCTTCCTGCGAAATTTTCCCGATGGAAGCCGTTAAAACCAACATTATCGGAACGGAAAATGTATTGAACGCAGCAATCGAGAACAAGGTTAAGAAAGTGATTTGTCTATCTACGGATAAAGCCACGTATCCCATCAACGCGATGGGAATTTCTAAAGCGATGACGGAGAAGCTGGCAGTTGCCAAATCAAGGCATACATCCTCGAAAGATATGGTGATCGGGTGTACCCGTTTCGGCAATGTAATGGCGTCACGCGGCTCTGTTATCCCCTTGTTCATCGAGCAAATTAAAGCCGGACGTGCGATAACGGTGACTCATCCCGATATGACCAGGTTTATGATGAGTTTGGAGGATGCGGTCGACTTGGTTCTATTTGCATTTATGCATGCCCGAACCGGGGATATCTTGATCAATAAATCTCCAGCATGTACGGTTGGAGACTTGGCGACGGCGATAAAAGAATTATTGAAAGCGAGCAATGACATTGTCGTTACAGGAGTACGGCACGGAGAAAAGTGGCATGAAAAGTTACTTACGAATGAGGAATCCATGATCGCGGAAGAATTGAATAGCTTCTATAGAATTCCGGCCGATCATCGGGAGTTGAATTATTGCAATGATTACGTGAGCAGGCACAGTCTTCCTTATCTTGATAGGGAATATTCTTCAAGCAGCGCCAGACGGCTGCAATTAAGCGAGATTAAAAATAAATTACTGACATTGGATTGTATACAAGAAGCAATCGGGCAACGGGGGGAGGAAGTTTTATTAAATACTTAATTATCGGCGCTGGAGGTATGGTCGGCCACACGGTTACCCTTTACTTAAGCGAGCAAGGTCATTCCGTTACCGCGGTTGCCAGACGTCCACTGTCGTTTACTCCCCATACGGTTTGCGATGTGAGAGAATTGAAAAGATTGAATGAAATGATTATAGCTGAACCATACGATACAATCGTCAATTGCTCCGGAATTCTTAACCGCGAAGCCGATTCCCGGCCATCTGAAGCCGTGTTCGTGAATAGTTTTCTGCCCCATCACTTAAGTGATATGACGAGGGACACGAATACGCAAGTTATTCACATTAGCACGGATTGCGTCTTTTCAGGCCTTCAGGGGGGATATTCGGAACAAGTGTACCGGGACGAAATTTCTTTATACGGTCGATCTAAAGCGCTTGGTGAAATCGACAACCCTAAAGATCTTACCTTTCGTACTTCTGTGGTCGGACCGGACTTAAACCCCGACGGTATCGGATTATTGAACTGGTATATGAAACAGAAGAAGGAAATGGCCGGATTCGTCAAAGCAATATGGACAGGAGTTACGACTTTAACGCTAGCGAAAGCGATAGAAAAGGCGTCTATCGTTAAGCTAAGCGGGATCTATCATCTTGTTAATCAAACGTCTATTAGTAAGTTCGATTTGTTACAACTGTTTAATAAACATTTCACCGATAACACAAGGATCATTCATCCCAACGAAAGTCTCGTTGTGGACAAATCACTAATTAACAACAGGTCGGACTTTGAATTTGTCGTACCGTCATACGAAACCATGGTCGCCGACATGAAGGATTGGATGGAACAGCATAAAGAGTTGTATCCGCATTACGATAAAGATTGAAAGGAAATGGGCGATGGATCGACTCAAAGTCATGACTATTGTAGGGACAAGACCCGAAGTGATCCGATTGAGTGAAACGATCAAGAAAATGGATCGTTACTTCGATCACGTACTCGTTCATACCGGACAAAATTGGGACTATACGCTGAACCAAGTGTTTTTCGAGGAGTTGGGCATCAGGCCTCCGGATTATTGCTTGGAGTGTATTGGAGATCATTTGGGCGAGACGATGGGGAATGTGATTTCGAAATCCTATGCGCTCATGTCGGAGATTAAGCCGGAAGCGCTGCTGATTCTTGGGGATACGAATTCGGCGTTATCCGCGATCGCCGCCAAGCGCTTAAAGATTCCCGTATTTCATATGGAAGCGGGCAATCGATGTTTCGATGAGAATCTCCCCGAAGAGATTAACCGAAGAATCGTGGATCATATTTCGGATATTCATATGCCCTATACCGAGAATGCCAGAAGAAATTTGATCGCGGAAGGGTGCAGAAGCGAGCATATTTTCGTCACGGGGTCTCCTCTGACCGAAGTCATACTCCATCATCGGGACAATATTGAGAATAGCAATGTTCTCGAGCGCCTTGGGCTTAAGGAACGCGGCTATTTTCTCGTATCGGCTCATCGGGAAGAGAACATCGATAACGAGGATAACTTTCTCTCCTTAATGAACGCGCTTAACGAAATCGCTCGTAGATATCAAATCCCAATTTTCTATTCGACGCATCCCAGAAGCCAGAAGATGATCGAAAAGAGAAATTATAATTTCGACCCTCTGGTTAGAACAACAAAGCCCCTCGGATTTTTTGATTACAATAAGCTCCAATTAAACGCGTACTGCGTATTGTCAGACAGTGGGACACTTCCGGAAGAAGCCTCCATACTTGGCTTCCCGGCAGTATCGATAAGAACTTCTACCGAGCGGCAGGAAACGTTCGATAAGGGCGTCATTCTGATCGGCGGAATTACGACAAACGAAATTATGCAATCGGTTGAACTGTGCAGGCAAATGTGGGATAACGATGAAGCCTATTCCCTAGTCGGCGATTATGCGGATTCGAACGTAGCGAGCAAAGTGATCAAGCTCATCCAGAGCTTTACTCCGATTGTAAATCGAACGATCTGGAGGAAATCATAAGCGTGACGGAAGGGGGAAAAGCCGCTCCAAAGAAGGTACTCACGCTTGTTCCGTATTTCGAACCGGGATTTAAGGCGGGAGGCCCGACCACGACGATCCGTAATTCCGTCGATCATTTATTCGATAAAGTAAAGTTTAAGATCGTAACTTCCGACAGAGACTTGGGCGATAAACATCCTTATCCGCTTCCGCTAAATCGCTGGATCCCGGGAGTCCCCGACATCTATTACTTATCGGGACGGAACGGAACAAAACTCATACGAATCATGCGCGAAACGGATTTCGATGTTTTATACTTAAACAGTTTTTTTTCGTTCCAATACTCCATACTGCCCGTTACTTGGAATAAATGCTTTAAAGTGCACTTAAAGAGAACCGTATTGGCTCCAAGAGGAGAGTTTTCCGAGGGCGCATTATCTATAAAGCCCTTAAAGAAAAAGGTATTCATAGCGTTAGCGAAATGGTTTGGCATTTACTCGGATGTAATCTGGCAGGCTTCAAGCATTAAAGAAGAAGCAGAGATCGTCAAGGTGTTCGGACCCAAAGCTCTGGTGATCGTAGCTCCGGATTTCCCATCTGCAACTAAGCTCGGAGAGGAACCCATTTTCGAGAAAATGCCCAAACAACGCGGTTCTTTAAGACTCGTATTTCTATCGCGCATATGCAGAATGAAAAATTTGAAATTCGCCATCTCATCTCTTCGAAATGTTAAGGGAGAGGTGCAATTCGACATATACGGGCCAATTGAGGATGGGCCCTACTGGGAAGAATGTCTTACCTTGATCCGGGAGCTTTCCGATAACATTAAGGTTAATTATCTAGGGGCGGTAACGTCAGCTAAAGTCAAAAAGATTTTAGGGAGTTATGATTTATTTTTTCTTCCTACGCTCGGGGAAGGGTTCGGTCACGCGATATTTGAAGCTTTGCAGGCGGGATGTCCCGTTGTGATCTCGGATCGTACACCTTGGGGAGAGGTAGCCCGCTGCGGAGGGGGAATGGTGATCTCTTTGGATAAGCCGGAAGATTTTGCCCTAAGCCTCCAACGATATGTAAACATGGATTTCGAGGAACATGCAAGGGCTTCGTCATGCGCTCTTGAATTTAGTTCGAATTATATCAATAATATCGAATTGATAAATTCGCATCTGTCATTATTTGAGTGAACCCTAACGTGATAGGGAATTTTTTGTTTGAATTCTCGCTGCAGAGCTCGAAAAGCCGCTGGGTCCGTACGATAGCCGGGGGCAAGCTCAGTAGCAACACTAAATACAGTCTAGGCACTCGCATTCCCAGCCAGATCGCCGAGCGTATTGCGGTCAGCCAAGGATCTGAGGTTGCTAGATGAGTGCAGACCGAGGAGATCTAGTATGGATAAACTTTGCTCCCCGATGGTTTGGTGTTTAATGGGGTGATTTTGACGGATTAAAAATCTGGATTGGCGAGCTAAGGGATCATCTCCCTTACGTCGCTATTTTTCTAGAATCCGGATAGGCCCAACTAAGTTCATCATCTTGGATGTGGCGTTGTATTTATCTTGAGCGCGAACTCAAAGTTTTCTTTGAGATTCGCCCATGGGCTGATCTGCCATGATAAGATACAAGGAGGAAAATCGCTATAATTTAACATACTTCAGGGGGAAAACGAGGCTATGGCGCCCCCATCGGTGGAAGGAAGGTGACGATGTGGTGGACGCTCATAAAATCATGATCGTCGATGATGATTCCCATATATGCGAGATTGTTCAGGTATATTGCGAGCGGGAGGGCTTCATATCTTCCTATTGCCACAGCGGGACAGAAGCCATGAAGCTGCTTGTATCGTTCGAGCCGGATTTGATTGTACTGGATGTCATGCTGGCTAATGAAAACGGCATTGATTGGTGCAAGAACGCACGTAGCTATACGAATGCACCGATCGTGTTTCTGAGCAGCCGTGAGGAAGACGAGGTAAAAATCAGCGCATTATCCGATGGCGGAGACGATTATGTGACCAAGCCGTTCAGTCCGGGAGTCCTCATGGCCAAGATCAAGGCGCATCTTCGCAGAGTGTCGACGGGCAGAAGGGAACAGCTGCTGGAGTTGCCGGGATTAACGCTGGATTACTACGCACAGTCCGTCATCATGGGGAGTGAAACCGTCTTTTTATCGAAAAAAGAGTTCGGTCTGCTGTCCTATATGGCGCAAAACGTGAATCGTGTCGTCAGTGTCGATGCGTTGTTTCAGCTCATCTGGGGAACGGAGAGCCTAGAGGATACGAGAACGGTCGCTGTACACGTCAGCAATTTACGAAAAAAAATCGAGGCCGACCCTGCCAATCCTGAGAGAATCGTGACGATCCGGGGGACGGGATATATGCTGGTTGCCAGAGGTTCGGTGTAAGTATGAACTTAAAGTTTTCGTTAAGCTTCTGTAACCAGATACTTGGACCAAGGCATCGTTGCATGTGACGATTGTAATAAGGAGGGAATGGCGTGAATGTAAAATCCGTGCAGCCGGTCAGTAATTATTTCAAAGCGATGCAGCAAAACAAGGACGCGCGCGAGACGAAGGATCAGTCGCGTTTGGGATCAATTCGAAATATCCTCATGCTGGGCAAGAAGCTGCGCACCGACGAAATGAACTACTTACAGCGACATGATCCCAATCTACATGATCAGGCAATGCGCCTCTCGATGGAGCGCCAAGCGCATGAGGACGAATTGCAGCATAGCCGCAGCAAAGCGGATGCGAACTATTATAACACGTTCAAGCTGATGCAGATTGCCGGGCAACTGAAGCATGGCGGTTCCGAGGAACTGCTGATGCGCACGAACGCGATTCAGGAAGCCCATCGCGAGTTCGTGCGATCGAGCAAGTATGCCTCACTGAGATCAGATGGATACGCCCCTCGTAAATTATGGTGATGAAACTATGGCGGGAGATTGGCCCACAGCTAAACAAGTTATTGGATTTCCTTAGCCAGAATCTGTGAAGGGCGCCCGATCGGGGCGTCTATGATCCCATAGAAAAACACCGCTTCGTTTGGTAGAGTAAGAGTGACGAGCAATCACTATTAGGAACCAGTGAGGTGCATTACGATTTATCTGAATATAGGTATCTTTATACAAGTTTTAGGGATAGGTATTGTGGTGACGATGCTCCTTTCTTTCTGGAAAAAGAGAGAGATCGAACGCTTGTATAGGGGTATGGGTTCAATTGTGGCGATTACCGGTATAGTCGGCTCGTTTCTGGTTCGTGATGCGTTAGTGAAGTCCTTGGATCGCTCCCGTATTCGATTTAACGATGAGGAACGATTTATCCAATGGGCTTTATCGAAGTTCGATACTTTCGCTTTGTGGTCGCTATTGGTGTTGGTCATTATTATTGTAGTTTTACTATTATATATATGGATAAATAAGCAACGATTAACGCCGGATAAAAAGCTAAGCTTAACAGTAATTATCGTCCTTCTGATGGTTGCTTCCCCGATTGCGGCTATCGTTTATGGATTTGGAACGATCAATAAAGAATTTGATGTGGCAGCCTATATTTTGACACTGTCGATCTGTGAACTATCGATACTCTACATTCCGCTTCTTTTTAAGAGAATTATGGCTATACGAGTGGGCGCTGGCAGGAATACATAACCCCCAGATCGAAGCCAAGCGGGGCTCACTGACAAGGAAGTACTAAACAGTGTTGCTCCTCTGTTTCTCTCCCAATTGTAAACGGCTGAAAGACATGACATAAATGGCCATAAATGGCCATAAGAGAGCTACGGAGTCGACAGATTCCGTGGCTTTCTCTGTTTAGTCTGTGTTTAGGGTGCTCTACTATAATGGAAATTGACGAAAAACAGCAAAGAATAGAATGGGAGGCGACAAGATGTCGACAAGTAAAAAGAAAGAGACCGGCAAGAGGTTCGGTCATAGAAGTAGAAAGGCGATTTTTCTTGTTTTTGCATTTTTGCTGGCGCTGCCGGCGCTGACGGGCGGGAATATCGCCCAAGCGGCGTCCGATACGAGCAGTTGGACGCTCGTAGACGATGGTGGACTTATCAAAGACAGGACAAAAGATACTAATAAAACTGACCTCATCGAGTATAACGGAGAACTGTATGTCCTATGGTCGGAAAATGCCGGCGTCTCCAATACGTTAATGCATGCGATGAAATATGACGGTACGGATTGGATTGCCGTGGACGAGCGTCCATCAGGGTGCATGCCAACCGGATGCCTAAATGCGAACGCGGGTGAAAACTTCGGGAATAAGGCGGGTTCTCCTTCGCTTGCCGTATTTAAGGACAAAATGTATGCCTCTTGGTACGAAGGAGATATGGGCTCCAACTATCAAACCAGAGTCAGACAGTTCGACGGGACGAATTGGACGACGGTAGACGGCGGTACGTTGAATCTGACGGATGTAACGTCGTGGGATCCGAAATTGACGGTTTTTAACGATGAACTGTATGCGATATGGCAAGAACATGATCAAATTCAAGTTAAAAAATATGACGATACGGGAGCGGAATGGCAAGTTGTATCTCCGACGCCAAGTCTGAGCGGAAGCGGGGCAGGAAGCCCTCAATTGGCCGTATATGACGGTTCTTTGTATGCCGTGTGGCGCGAAGAATCGGGTATACAGGGCGTGCAGAAGATCAAGGTGAGCCGCTATGTCGGAGGAACAGATTGGGAGTCGATAGACGGCGGAGGCTTTGGTTCCGATGAGGGCACGTATATCAACCATCCGAACGTGGCCGTATTCGGAGACAAAATGTACGTCGCTTGGTCGGATAACGGTAAGGCTATTCGGGTCAAGTCTTACGACGAAGAGAACGGGTGGCAATGGGCGGACGACAATGCCGGGTTGAATTACACCGCCGGAAGCAACGTTTCCGTTCCGAAATTAATCGCATACGACGGCCAATTGTACGCTGCTTGGGTCGAGTCGAATACCGTCAGAGCGAAAAAGTACGACGGCATCAGTTGGACGACCGCAGACAGCGACCACGGGCTCAACGCCCGGATTGGCTCAACAGTCAATCATCCTTCGCTCGCCGTATATGGCGGCAAATTGTTCGCGGCATGGACGGAGAAGTACGATGGCAAGAACCAGGTTCGAGTCGCTAGAATGCCTGTGCTTCAAGCTCCCGATGCCCCGGGATATGTAACGGCTTTCGCGGGGGACGGCGAAGCGACGGTTTTCTTCTATCCGCCGGCAAGTAATGGGGGCAGCCCGATTACGGAATACACCGTAACGTCGGAGCCTGCAGGAGGCACACAGACGGGCAGCGCCAGTCCGATCAAAGTGACGGGCTTGACGAACGGACAGAGCTACACCTTCACCGTGACGGCGAAGAACGCATTGGGAACCTCGGAGGCATCGGCTCCTTCCAGCAGCGTAACGCCGAAGGTAGGCTTTAAAATCTTCGTGTCCGGCGGAATGGATGAACCAGCGGACGTGGCTGTCGATGACGATGGGAATATCTATGTTGCGGATTCTGGAGAAGGTCAGGTTCTCAAATACGATACGAACGGTTTGCTCCTGGCGGAGTGGAAGCAAGCCGACCCAAATTCGGAAGTTGATTTCGGCGCGCCCGCCGGCGTTGCCGTAAGCGTGACCGGAAGCGTCTATGTGGCGGACAGCACGAATGCTCGGGTGTATTCTTTCAACGATAGCGGCAGTTTGCTGGGGATGCTGGGCGAGAACGGCGAGTTGACCGGTCCGAGCGGCGTAGCTCTGGACAAGGTCAGCGGCAAAGTCTATGTCGCAGATTCAGATCTGTCCCAAATCAAAGTGTATGACGCAAACGGCAGCCTTGAAGAAACATGGGGCGACGTTCCGGGCAACGGAGCCGGCCAATTCAGTGATCCTTCTGGCATAGCCGTAGACAGCGCCGGCAATGTCTATGTCGCCGACACCGGAAATCATCAAATTCAAAAGTGGGACTCGAACGGTCAGTTCGTTAAAAAATGGGGAAGCATGGGCCTTATGGATGGTCAATTCTTTAGACCGGGCGGGGTTGCCGTGGATGGAGATGGGAATGTCTTCGTCGCCGATACATTTAACAGTCGGGTTCAGAAGTTTGATTCCGAAGGGAATTTCCAGATGTTGTGGGGGAGGTCGGGAGACGACGAAGGACAATTTGATTATCCGCGCGGCATAGCGGTAGACAATTATGGCAATGTCTATGTTGCGGATACGGACAACAGCCGTATTCAGATTTTGCGCAAAGGTCCGATCCTGCCGTCGATTGCCGCTCAGCCTTCGGATACGACGGCAGTCAATGGCAGCGCGAGTTTCAGCGTCTCGGCGACGGGAACGGGACTGACCTATCAGTGGCAAGTGTATTCGGCTTTGTTGGACAGCTTTATGAATGTGCCGGGCGCGACGAATTCGACGTTGACGCTCGTCCAACTGTCGGCGTCAAATAGCGGGGCACGGTATCGGGTCGTTGTCAGCGGCAGCGGGGAGTTAGTAACGTCGTCCGAGGCGACGCTGACCGTAGACGGCGCGGCGGCGAATCCTTCGAGCAACAGCGTAACCGCGAATACCTTGACGGTCAAGGCGGGAGCAACCATTACATTGAGCGCGACAGGCGATCGGCAAGCGGCGGATGGAACCGTGAACGGGGACGAACGATACGTTCCGACGACGTGGACGTCCACGGAAGATTCCAAGTCCGGCGCGTTCGAATGGAACGACGACGTCAACGGCTACGTCTCGTCGTACTTGACTGCAGGGACAGGAAGCTTCGTTGTCACGGCAACGTTCCAGAAGCAAAGATGGAACGGCTCGGAATGGGTGGACATCGTTGGCTCGACGTCGACGAGCACGGTGAACGTTACTGTGAACTCCGCTTCACCGGGAGGCGGATCGATATCACCGGGAACCGCACCGTCGACGGGGCCAGTCGCAGAAACCGGGGACAGCAATGCGGATATTCTCGTCAACGGTAAAGCAGAGAGCGCAGGCAAGGCAACGACGACTACGATAAACAATCGGAAAGTGACGACGATTGCGATTGACGCGGACAAGCTGGACAAGCGTCTAGCCGCGGTAGGAGACCGTGCGATCGTAACCATTCCGGTCGGCGGCGATTCCGATGTCGTCATCGGGGAATTGAACGGCCAAATGATCAAGAATATGGAGGACCGGCAGGCGATCCTGGAAATCCGAACGGATCGCGCGACCTATACCGTACCTGCGCTGCAAATCGACATCGAGGCCATATCCAAACAAATCGGCGCTTCTGTGGCGTTGAAGGACATCAAGGTACGGGTCGAAATTGCCGCATCCGCGGCAAGCACGGTACAACTGGCGGAAGGCGCCGGTACCAAAGGGGATTTCACGCTGGTTGCTCCGCCTGTAGATTTTAAGATCACAATCTCGTACGGCGATAAGACCATCGAGATTGCGAAGTTTAACGCTTATGTGGAACGGACGATCGCGATTCCAGAGGGGGGAGATCCGAACCGGATTACGACGGGAGTCGTCATTGAACCCAACGGTACGGTGCGCCACGTGCCAACTAAGATCATCGTCGAGAACGGCAAGTATTATGCTCGAATTAACAGCTTGACCAACAGCTCGTATTCGGTCGTATGGCATCCGCTTGCCTATCACGATATGGAAGGTCATTGGGCGCAAGAAATCGTGAACGATATGGGCTCGCGTATGGTGATCGAGGGGACGGGCAGCGGCACGTTCAGCCCGGACCGCGACATCACCAGAGCCGAGTTTGCGGCGATTGTCGTTCGCGGACTGGGGCTCAATCTGGACAAAGTCACGACGCCATTCGCCGACGTAGCGGCATCCGACTGGTATGCAGGCGCGGTAAAAGCGGCTCACGAATACGGCCTGATCGACGGTTTCGAGGACGGCAGGTTCCGTCCGAATGACAAAATTACGCGGGAACAAGCCCTACTGATCATTGCGAAAGCGATGGCGATAACCGGATTGAAGGAGAAGCTTCCCGCGAAGTCCGTAGATACCCTGTTGAAAGACTACGCCGACAACTCGTCCGTGTCCGGTTGGGCGCGAAGCGGAGTGGCCGACAGTGTGCAGGCCGGCATCGTGACGGGAAGAAACGGCACGACGCTTGCTCCGAAGGCCTATATGACCCGGGCAGAGGTCGCAGCCATCGTCAGCCGCCTGTTGAAGGAATCGGGTCTAATCTAATATCGGATATGAGAAAAGCCGCTTCCGGCCGACGTTTGAAGACGTTGGCGGAAGCGGCTTTTTAATCGGGGTTCCCGGAGCTTATCATGTCCATGCGCTTCAGACCGCTCCAGTGTTCTTGAGAAAATCTTCATTTGACTATAAGGCGAGTTTTTTTCATTATTATTTTAGACTTGAAACCATCTTTTCTGGTTAATGATACTTATTACCACAGTTGGAGAAGACATCTATGACAGAACAAACAACATTATCTAAGGAACAAGGCAATAATCGCGGAGCGTCCAAAGTAGCGGCGTTCTCTGGTTTCTTTAAATTTCTTGTGAGATTCCGGATTTGGATACTTGTAATCCATCTTGGACTTATATCGCTTGTGGCTTTCGCAGCCTACTGGGTCAGCTCTCTTGATATTGAGAAGCTTGTCATTCCAGTATTTGCACCGACTCAATTACTAGATAAGAATGGCGAGCCGAGCTCCCAGATGGTTTCCGTCAAAATCGAGTCCGTATCGATCGACCAAATTCCGCTACATATGCAGCAAGCCATCGTCGCCGTAGAGGATAAGCGATATTACGATCATACTGGAGTGGACGCTTTCGGCATCATTCGAGCTGCATTCCGCAACGTGAAGGAAGGCGGCGCAGCACAAGGGGGAAGCACGATTACTCAGCAGCTCGCCAAGAACGTTTTTCTAACAGGGGAAAAAACGTTCTCGCGAAAGCTGACTGAAGCGGCCTATGCCCTCAAGATCGAATCTACTTATAACAAAGACCAGATTCTCGAAATGTACTTGAATCAAATTTACTTTGGAGAAGGCCAATGGGGAATACAGAGAGCCGCTAAGCGGTATTTCGGCAAAGAGACGAAGGACTTGACGTTATCCGAATCCGCCTTATTAGCCGCATTACCGAAAGCTCCCAGTCGTTATTCTCCGCTTAAGAATAAGGAACTCGCATTGGAGCGAAGAGACCTTGTACTACGCTTAATGCGGGATGAAGGGTTCATTTCGGATGAGGAGTTTAACCAAGCGATCGTTGAGCCTGTTCATGTACTTAAGGAAGTTCCTTCGGATCAGCAAAATAGCTTACTGGGTCAATACGCTTCATATACAGATGAAGTGATGGATGAAGCCATTGAATTGTACGGATTTACCGAGCGCCAGTTGTTGGCCGGAAATCTTCTCATATACACAGAATTGGATCCGGTCGTTCAGCGTGCGATGGAGGATACGTATCGTAACGATTCCCTGTTTCCCGAAAGCGCCTCCGATCAACTCGTGCAGAGCGGAGCGGTGATCATGGACCCTTCTACGGGTGGAGTTCGTGGAATCGTGGGGCAACGGGGAGAGCATGTATTTCGCGGCTTCAATCGTGCGACGCAGCTTGTAAGACAACCAGGCTCGGCATTCAAACCGCTGATGGTCTACGGGCCTGCTTTGGAAAACGGCTATGAGGCGAAGTCGATGCTGTACGATGGTCCGTTAGATATTAACGGTTATAAACCGAATAATTCAGATCATCGAACTTTAGGGCAGGTATCGCTTCGGGATGCTGTTATTCATTCGAGGAATATTCCGGCAGTTTGGTTACTGAATGAGATCGGTCTGCAAACCGGAAAAACGTTTGTTGAGAAGCTCGATATCCCACTGAGCGAAGAAGATAATAACTTAAGTTTGGCGCTGGGAGGTCTTTCGCAAGGGCTATCTCCGCTTCAAATGGCGCAAGCTTACAGTGTTTTTCCGAATCTCGGGACCAAGGTTACGGCCCATACCATAACCAAAATCACTACGACGGATGGGCGAGTTTTAGCTGAAGCCAAGCCTGAATCGGTAGCGGTGATGTTGCCGGAACATGCTCATGCCATGACTGAGCTTTTGGTCGATGTTGTGCGAGAAGGAACAGGAAAGAACGCGGCTATGAATCGTCCGGTGGCAGGAAAGACGGGAACGACACAGCTTCCGCAAAAAAAACGTTCGCAGGGATTACCGGAGGCTCTAAAGATGCTTGGTTTGTCGGGTATACGCCGGAATTGGTTGGGGCGGTCTGGCTTGGTTATGACAATACGGATAGCAAGCATTATTTGACCACATCAGGTGGACAATATCCGGCTTTAATTTTCAAAGAGATGATGTCGTTGGCTTTAGAGGGTGTTCCAATCTCCGAGTTTAATCGTCCTGCGACTGGGCAAATAAGCAAAGGGAACGGTCCTAAAGAAAATATGAAAGGGGATAAGGGGAAAAAAGATAAGGATAAGAAAGATAAAAAGGATAAGACGGATAAGAAAGATAAGAAAGATAAGAAAGATAAGAAAGATAAGAAAGATAAAATAGATAGGAAAGATAGACAGGATAAGGATAAAAAAGAATGATGTTACTGTACTGCGCCACAGGGATTACACTTGTACCCCAACCCATTTACGGTAATGATATAAAAGGGCTTTCCTGGGTTGATAACAGATGTATGTACAGATTTTGAAAGGTTGAATAGCTTTTTTCCTGCTTTGAAATTATACTATATTAAATAGTAAAAAATGGGATGATTCATATCTATAAAGGGTGGGAAATATGGCGAACTTAACAAAAAATAAGCAAAGCGAATCAACACTCTCGCAGATGGTTCAGGATGCATTCCCAGAAAGGAAACTTGAATATCTGAAAGAACTGACAGAAGGGTATTTTAATATAGCCTATGAGGTTTCCTTTCAGGATGGAACAAAGAGTATTCTAAAGATAGCGCCTCATCCTTCGGTGACATTGATGGCGCATGAGCAGAATATTATGGACGCAGAAGTTCGTTGCATGCAATTAGTGGCACATAAAACAACCGTTCCGTTGCCGAAAGTGGAATATTATGATCCGTCGTGTAAGTTGTGCAGCGCTCCATTCTTTTTTATGGAAAAGCTGACCGGTAAAAGCCTGGCTTCTCAACGCCCGAATGTAACGCCGCAAGAGTTAAGCGATATTTTCTTTACTGTAGGATCCTTAACGAAAGAAATCAACGGGGTGGAGAACGCTTTCTTCGGTTATCCTAGCCAAAAAAAATATCAGGGCGAAGTCTGGCATGACGTATTCAGTAATATGCTGAAGGCTGTTATTGAGGATGCCGCTAAAGAAAATATCGATCTTTCGGTCCCCTCGCAGGAGCTGTTGGAAAATTTGGAGAAGGATAGAGCTCTATTTCTCGACGTCGTAACTCCTCGTTTAGTTCACTGGGATCTATGGGACGGCAACGTTTTTGTAGATGATGGGAAGGTAACGGGATTAATCGATTGGGAACGTTGCCTGTGGGGCGATCCGCTAATGGAGGTTGGATTTAGATCCTATTCCCAATCGCCGGACTTTCTAAGAGGTTATGGAGTTAAACAACTGACAGAGAGGGAGAAAAGAAGAATTCTGTGGTATGATCTTTATTTGTTAATGATCGTTGCTCAAGAACATGTTTATCGACAATATGCAACGGCAGAATTCTATGATTGGGCAACAAAATTAATGGGTGAAAAATATGCGGAGCTGAAGAAATCCGATCTGTAATGCCGGGCATTCACATTGCCACATCGATTTACATGCATAAAACCGCTCAAGCGCCGGGCTTTATCGACCGGTGCTTGAGCTTATCCGATGGCAAGACTACACGGGGTATTCTTGTATTCGATCTGCTACGTTGCGGCTCTCGCGATCGTACCAGATCAATTGGGAGCTCTTACCCGATTCGATTCCGACGAATTCCAGTTCGGTCGCGGTTTGCTGTTCGTAGAATCGTCCATTGCCGATTGGCAGCAACAACAATATCATTCCGTTATCCAGTCGAACATAAAGTTGGCTGTGCTTGACGTAAACCTCCACAATCAGCGACTTGCCCGGTTCGTCGGAAAATCGGTATCTGCCCGGATACGGTTCGAATTCTTCTGCCGAGTGCGGGACAATCTTGCGAAGAACCGCCGGTTGAGGCGCTTCAACAGGCTCGCCGGCAAGGATTTGTTCAATACTCTGGACCAAATGCTCTGTATACCCTATTTCCCGTTCCCCATTTTGCAGGAGGATCAGTGTGGCATCATGATCAACATAACGTTTAAACAGGGCTGCGTATCCCGGCCAGCCGCCGTTGTGCCACATGACTTTACCGAGCTGAAGATGTTGCTCGATCAGCCATCCAAATCCGTAGTCAAAGTATTCTCCGTTATTTAGCTGCACGGGTGCGAACATGACCTCTCGCAGCTGCGGATTTATAAAATTGTCATCATAAAGCGCGCGATCCAGACGCAACAGATCCTCGACCGTACTGTTCACCATTCCGTCGCCCTGCAAACCGTCCAAATAGTGTACATAACTCAATTCCGGCACATCATCCGGCAGCACATAGCCGCCGCGTTCCAGTCGATAGACGTAGCCCCAGGCGTAATCCTTAGGGACCGGCCCCGGATCAAGCCGGCGATTGTATACTCGCGTCCGCGTCATGCCGAGAGGCTGAAAGATCTGCTCGGACAAAAAGCTTGCATAGGACTGACCGCTGATCCGTTCGATCAGGATAGCCAGTATAATGTAGCCTGTATTGCTGTACATCCAACTGTCATTTGGCGCAAACAGCGAGGCGGGGGTATGAACGACGAGCATGTCCACAACATCGCTATTGACAGCACAATGTGCAGGATTCCACTTTTTGGAGAACAATTCTATATAATCCGGCAGCCCTGATGTATGGGACAACAAGTGGCGCACTGTAATACCCGGATAGGGCAATTCGGGCAGCCATCTGGACACGGGTTCGTCCCAGTCCAATTGGCCAAGCTGCTGTAAGCGTATGATGCCCAATGCCGTAATCGGTTTGGAGACCGAAGCTAGCTCGAACATCGAATCCGTGGTAAGCGGACGCAAGCCATCCTTGCCAAATTCTGCGTTCCCCATCGCTTCGCATAGAAGAGGAATGCCCTGATCGGCCACTAATATTACTCCATTAAAAGCTTCCTGCTCTTTAATATGCTCCATGAGTGCAGACAATCGCGCTGCCCGTTCCTTCCTATCTGCTTCCATTCCCGTTCCTCCTCATTCGGTTCTATAGATGCTCCTGCAGAAAACGCAAGGTCTGCTCGTTGATCAAGCGGTGCTGCTCCTTAACATCAGGAGCAAGCGGCTTCAATAGCGGCGAGTAGAGGGGCAGATCCGTGAAGCTCAAGTGCCCTGCTTGCGGCAGAGTTACTTCAAGCCCCTTCTTGCCCAGCAGGCGGTTGCGTAAAGCGCGTTCATCCTCCAGTCCGGTCATCGTTTCCTCCAAGCCTTTGATCGGAAGGCCGCCATTTAAAATGAGCAGCGGCTTTTCCGGAGGCTCGTCCGGATATTCGCCATAAAGATAGCCGTCGAGATTGACTGCGACTTTGGCTATTGTTGTGTTGGCCAGGATATGCGCTGCAGCGGCGCCGCCGAAAGAGTGCCCAACTAAAGCGATCCGGCTATGATCCATCCGATTGGCGAGTAGCGAATCCGGTTCGTGGCGGGCAATATGGTCAAGATAATGAAGGACAAATTGAACATCAGCCTGAACCTCTCGAATAATCGGAATAGAAGCTGTATTATGAGCGCTGAAGGTGTCGGGTAAATTTTTGGAGAAATCAGTAAATGCGATGTAGTTGTCGTCATCGAATACGCTTAAGAATGCTGTGCCCGGATGTTCTAGCGCGATGACGATGTAGCCGTGGCTCGCTAATTCAGTCGCTTGGAAAGTGCCTGTAAAGCGGGTGCCCAGCTGATTGCCGTGCAAATAGACAACAACAGGGACTGTGTCGGCATTCGGATAAAAAGGGGCAGCATACTGGGCGGGAATCTCGAGCCGTCGATGGCTGCGAAACAGCTGCGACCACATGCCATATTGCTTCTTTACCGCTTTTATAAATAATTCAGCTTGAGGAATATAGGAAGCTGGCTTCGTTGGCTGATCGTCGGCTGGATACCAAATGCGCACATTCAGTTGCCGGCTGGCTCTATTTGCGAACGTTCGATCGGGGTCGGTCCAAGTGTAATCGACAACGCCGACATTGTAGGGGCCGCTTGGTTTGGAGAATTGAAATAGCGGCAGCAGACCTGCAAATAACCAAGAAAGTATACCCGCAAGCAACGCAAGTAGACTAAATAGGATAGATCTTAGTCGTCTTGGGGGATGCGAGGCACTGCTGCAAATTCTGGAAATGTAAAGCATAATCACCATAACTACTATCCCGTATACAGGCAGCATGAGCCAACGCGACTGTTCGAACAACAAATGAAGAATCAGTACTCCAAGCAAAGAACCCATGATAATTAAACCGATTAGAGGACGATATATAGAATTTGACCATATCAGATAGAGCCAGATATAAACAGAGACAATGAGCAGGATGTTTTCAAACAGTTCCATTGAAAATGCACTCTCCGGCTAATGATGTTTTTCAAGTACATCGAAATAAATATAGACTAACGGTTTCTATACCTAAGCTCCCATGGATACCATATGATGTGGAATAGCATGTGGACGATAATAGCCGCAATAATCCCGAACTGCCAGAAGAGATAGCCGCATATTATCGAAACCCATAGATTGCCGAGTACTGTGGAGGCAATTAACAAAGGTGAACGAACACAACCTTGGGCAATATGTCCAGGCAAGTGAGCCAGGCCGAATATTACGCCGGTTATGACAATGGAAATCCAGAATGCAATCGTCTGAGAAGTCGTTATCCATAGAACCGCCCACATCGTTAGGCTCAGCAAGCCCCAGCGGAAAATAATTTCTTCGGTTATTCCGCCGGAAGCAACTCGCGCCGCAAGTCCGAGCTGTTGTCGGGCTTGCTCGGAGGCTAGTACGGTAGCAGTATCTAATCTAGGTCGAATGAAGGCATAATAGCTCACAACCCATACCACAGCACATATGATTCCGGCGACTATGCCAATCCCCGCTTGTTGAATCAAATTTGTCACGTTCAGTTTTCCACTGCCGAGCCCTTCGAGAAAAGGATCTGTTAGTCCCGCCTTACGGCCAAAATAAATCCCTGCCGATACCGCCAAATTGACGATGATTATGGTTTGCAGGAACATAACGATAAAGAGAGATTGTTTAGGTAATCGGTTATCGGGTTTATCAACAAGATTAGTAGCTGCATGTTTGCTCATTAGCCATACGCCGGGCATGCAAATTGCGACAAGGATCAATGCTAAAATCAAAGTAGAATACATACCATCACTCCCTATCTATCCCATGCAGTCCGTATTTGCTTGCATAGTGAGCCAAGGCTGCATCCAGCCAGGCGATTTCCCGTTCGTCAAACGGCATATCCACCAACTGGTTCAAATGCTTATGCTCCTCCTCCGGAATAAGGGCAAAGTTCGTTATCGCCTTGTCGTCAAGGACGCGCAGCAGCCTTTGGATATAGAAGCCTAACATATCCTCGGCTTCAGCAGTATCCGGCTCTCCTGCCGCCAAACGCTTAACCGCATGGGCAAAGGCGAGCGTCTCGCGATCCAATTCGGCTGCGGCATCTTGAGAGATATCGAACAAGGCCGTCGCTGTTTCTTCTGACAAGTGCTCGGCAACCCATCCGCGCTGCTTGTCCTCTCTTAACATATTGCGAAGCAGGAGGAATATCATATCATCCTCCAGTTCCCCTTCACGCTGCAAGAGGGTCAGCATTCTGCCTACAATCTCCAACGATTTGTCCAGTTCAGCACGGGCAGACTTCAGGGCTTGCTGCTGCATTTTCAGTGATTCCGCCAAATTCATCTCCGATTCGGGATGATGGATAAACCTGCGAATACGCTCTAAAGAAAACCCGAGCGACTTCAATCCCATAATTTTCTGCAAGTCGATCAGATCGGTAGTACCATAAATCCGATGTCCGCTTGGCAGGCGACGCGGGCGCAATAGCCCAACCTCCTCATAATAATGAAGCGTTCGTATGGGAATGCCGCTCAGTTCTGCAAATTTACCGATGGTATAGGTTGCTCCGTCCATCTGAAGCACCTCCTCTTGTCACCATTATAAAACCTCCAGTAACTGTAGATGCAAGCGAATTTAACCTACCACCTTCGATATCTCGATTGTAGTATAGTATCAGGAGGAAGATATATTGAAGCTACTTATTCAATCTATCAATGGCATGAAACGTAAAGGAGACAAAAGCCGATGATTCGTGTCATGCTGATCGACGATGAAGAAGATGCGCTGGATTTGTTGGAAATTTTGCTTGGTCAAATCGGGAACGTTGAGATAGCGGGAAGGTATATTAATCCGATTCAAGCGTTAGAAGAGCTGGGCCGTACAGCGCCAGACGCGGTGTTCCTGGATATCGAGATGCCGGGGCTGAAGGGGACGGAGGCGGCTCGGCAAATAAGAAAGATCTTTCCTCTGATGCCGATTATCTTTACAACGGCTTATGTGGAATATGCGGTCGAAGCGTTCGAAATTCAATCGACCGACTACCTGTTGAAGCCGTTTACGAAGGAGCGGCTGCAGAACACGATGGCGCGCATTCCAAATTCATTGCCCAAGCCTGCGGCCCCATTATCTCCGAGCGCAAGCTTTGTCCCGACCGTTCTTTGTTTGGGGGGCTTCCATATTAAATGGCCCGGCGTAATGAGCCAAACGCTGACATGGAAAACGAAAAAGGAAAGGGAGCTGTGCGCGCTCCTGATTCATTACGAAGGCAGGCCGGTAAATGCCGCAACGATTATCGAGGCGCTGTGGCCGGGTCACGATGTGAATAAGGCCAAGACGTATTTGTATACTTGCCTTTCCTATCTGCGAAAAAGCTTGGTAGAAGGAGCGATCCCGATCCGAATTCGGAAAGCGGATCAAGGCTTTGCCTTAGAATTGGACGGGCTTGCGGTTGACATATCCGAATTCGAGCGGCTGCTGGGCAAGGTTCTGGTTGAAGGCAGGATGGACGACTCTCTTTACGATCAGTTGAAAGGATTGTACAAGGGGGAATATATGGAAGGGTGCGATTTCGGCTGGGCTACCTCCAGACAACTGGAACTCAAATCTTTGTATATTCGGGCGCTACGCCAAGGGTATGCGTATTTTCGAGGCCGGAGCCGGACGGCGCTTGCTATCGACAGTTTGCAGAAGCTGATATCGCTAGCGCCGGATTCCGAGCTTGACGGGCGCGAGTTGATCCGACTCCATCTGGAGCTGGGGAATCGCAATGAAGCTTATCGCGTCTGTCTGCAGCTAGAACACGCGGTTCGCGTTCAATTAGGCGCGGAGCTGGAGGAAGAAACGCAGCGGCTGTTCCGGCAAACGAGGGAGAAGACGGAGCGATCCTCCCTATGAGTCGGAAAATAGCGGCGGTGTTTATCACGATAGCTTTGTTGTTCGCAACCTACGGGCTGCTGTTGACTTACTCCTCTCATCTCAAGAAACCTATGCCTGTTGCCGACAACGGAGTTATCGATTTGACCGGGTGGAAATTCCATGAAGAAGGCGTTGTTCGGCTGGACGGGCAATGGGAGTTTTATCCCCAGCGGCTGCTCTCCCGACAGAATTCCTCGGCAACCGGCACCGTAGAGAAAGCGGCTCCCGAGATGATTCAGGTTCCCGGGTCGTGGTCCAAACAAATGGAGACGCTGGGCATGGCGACCTACAGACTGGAACTCCTGATCGACGATGCAAGCGAAGTGTACGGCTTAAAGACGGCTGCGATTCTCATCTCCAACCGGCTTATCGTGAATGGCCAGGTCGTGGGCTCCAGCGGCAATCCGGACGAGAAGGAGCATTATCAAGCCCTTAACAAGCCATACGTCAGCTACTTCACACTGAAGCCGGGCCGGAACGAAATTCTTATCGAAGTGGCCAACTATGAACTTCGGGTGAACAGCGGAATCGGCGAATCGCTTCACTTCGGCAAGGCCGAGCAAATCGCCAAGCTGCGCGACCGGGCGACAGCCCATGACTGGGTCGCTTTAACCGCTTTTCTAATTATGGGGCTGTATTTCCTTGGGTTGTTCTCCCAACGCAGAAATGACCACTCTCTGGTTGTCTTCGGCTTTGTCTGCGTATTTATCGCGGCGTTTACAAGCGTCAGCGGCGAGAGAGTACTGTTCGATGCGTTCGGCGCGTTTCCGTTCTGGCTTTATTTTCGCATTCAGATGATATTGACGGTTGGCGTAGGCGCGGGATTCTTCCTGTACGTATATACCGCTTTCCGGCCATATACCTTCAAATGGCTCACGCAAGGCGGCCTGATCGCGGGTTCTGTCTTGATCTTGCTGCATTTCGGTTTCGCCTCCCAGATCACGACGGGACCGTTTCGTCTGCTGACATCGCTATATGTGACGTTTGCGCTTCTGTACGCTACGTACGTGTTTGTCTACGCGGTGTTGCACAAAGTGACCGGCAGCTGGTATTTGGCCGTGGCGGCTCTGGCATTGAATGCACTGGTGCTGAACCAGAATATGAACGTGTATTTCGGCGTGCCGATCTATTCGCTGGCGCCGGTCGAGCCTTTTCTCGTATTGCTGATGCTGGCGCTTCTGATGTCCCTCCGGTTTTCGAACGCATTCAAGAAAATCGAGGAGCTATCCGGGAAATTGCTACAAGCGGACAAGCTGAAGGACGACTTTCTGGCCCGCACCTCTCATGAATTCAAGACGCCCCTGCACGGCGTAATGAATATCTCCCAGTCCCTGCTGGACGATGTCGCGAATCCGCCAACGGCCGGGCAACGGGAGAAGCTGCAGCTCGTGACCGACATTATGAGGAAGCTGTCGCAGCTGGTCTACGACATTCTGGACTTGTCCAAGCTGAAGCAGGGCGAGCTCAGAGTCGAGCCGGCGCCGATCGACGTTCGCGCGGTTGCGGAGATTCAAGTGCGCTTCTATTCTTACCTGTGTACAGAAAAAGAAATTCGACTGATCAACGAGGTGCCTGCGGGGCTGTCTTATGCGTATGCCGATGAAATTCGGCTGGGTCAGATCATCGGGAATTTGCTGGACAATGCCATCAAGCATACGGATAACGGCACGATTGCCATTGACGGGAAAGAACGCGGAGGCATGCTCGAAATCAAGGTGCGGGACACCGGTGTGGGAATCGAACCGGAGGATTTGTCGCATATTTTTGAGCCGTTCAAATCGACGGAGGGAGCGCGGCAGGGAAGCTTCGGACTGGGGCTGTCGATTGCGAAGCAACTGGTTGAACTGCAAGGAGGTACGCTATCGGTAAGTTCCACACCTGGGTCCGGTACCTGCTTTACGTTCACGCTTCCCGTTGCCGAAGAACGGCGAGAAGCGTCTCTGTCCTTGTCCTATTCGACGGCGTCTTCAGCCGTGTCCAAGAAAAATGAATATTCCTTTGCAACGCCATATGTGACGAATGCCGATGGCAAACGTACGGTGTTGATCGTCGACGACCAGTATGTAAATCTGAAGGTTTTATTGGATGCGCTGCAGAAGCTGGATTATCGCGTCATCGCGGTTAAAAACGGATATGAGGCGTTAGAGCAGATCGACCAATCGGGCAGAATCGATCTCGTCATTCTGGATTTGATGATGCCGGGAATGTCGGGATACGAGGTGTGCCAGGAGATCCGCAGACGCTATTCGCTGCTGGAGCTTCCCGTTCTGATGGTCACGGCAGCTATTCAACCTCAGGATAAGGTAGCGGCATTCCAGGCGGGCGCCAACGATTATTTGCCGAAACCTTTTGACCTGGAGGAGCTGAAGGCCAGAATCGGCAGCTTGCTCGCCATGAAGGAGTCGTTGGCCCGAGCCGTTCATATGGAGGTGGCGTTCCTGCAATCGCAGATCAAGCCTCATTTTTTGTACAATGTGTTAAACAGCATTGTTGCATCCAGCTATACGGACGCAGAGCGCGCGCGGAAGATGATTACGGCGCTCGCGGATTACTTGCGGGGAAGCTTCCGCTTCAGCAACGCGGAGGATCGTGTCGGGTTCGCGGAGGAGTTCAGTCTGATCCGAACGTATGTGGAGATTGAACGGGCCCGATTCAGGGATCGCATTCGTTTCGAATACGAGATCGAAGAGACGGCTTATAGCCTGCGAATCCCGCCGCTGCTGCTGCAGCCGCTTGTGGAAAACGCCATTCGTCATGGCGTCGGCGATCGCATCGAGGGCGGAACTGTGAGGATGACGGTGGCGAAGTCGGACGGACAGTGGAAATTCGTCGTATCCGACGACGGCGTCGGGATTTCGCCCGAGCGCTTGAGGACGCTGCTTGAACGAACCGACGGAGCGGAACAGCAAGGCGTCGGCTTGCAGAATATCAACAAACGATTGAAATACGAATACGGAACTTCGCTGGAGATTGCGAGCGAGCCGGGCTGCGGGACCGAAGTCTCCATTCGCATTCCGGTCTCCCGGCTCTGACGCATCTTGCCTCACGAAGGGGCTGTCTGTCCCATAAGCGCTACAAGTTGCTGTGAAAGATAATCGATACGAAATGTAAAAAGGGGTATGTACCTCCTTCCGATGCTATACGCTCCCGAAATCTGAATGGGGAAACCCGTGACAAGGTGATTTCAGGAGCGTATGAGGCATCTACAGGAGGTACATACCCCTTCTTTTTTTATCGATCATCTTAAGCTGCTTGGCTTATGGGACAGTCTCTTTTGCTTATGTGGCGAAACGTGTCGGTTTTTAAGGTTTTTTTAAGGTGCGATCGGATATGATGGGCGGAAGATGCGGGACATAGGAAATACGACTACGACCATGGAAGGAAGATGACAATTGATCCCGGGAATGAGAAGAAGAAAAACTCACGATAGCATCCGAAAAACCATTCATCTATTGCTCGCCATTGCGCTAACGATGCCTTTATTATTCCAAGGAGGCAGTATGGCTTCGGCGACGGCGTCGGTTGGAGGTTTTACTTTTGTAGATGGCGGCCAAGCAACCGGGGTGAATGTGAATCCCACTAGAGCAGCCAATGATCCTGCCATAGTCGCATTTAATAATGAAATCTATGCAGCTTGGCAGGAAACGAATACAGTCAATGGCGTAGCGGTTAATCAAATTCACGCGAAGAAGTATAATGGCTCTATTTGGACGACTATCAGCGGACCGAACGGCATTAACATAGATCCCTCGAAAATGGCAGGTCATCCTACTCTTGCCGTATTCAACGGGTCTGTCTATGCGGCTTGGTTAGAACTGAGTACCTATGAAAATAAAGGCACGGATAAAATTCGCATCAGTAGATATACCAACTCAGGAATATTATGGGAGGATGTCGCTGAAAATGTGAACGGACTAAACGTAGATCCCGCAGAATGGGCTTTTGCCCCCAGTCTAGCGGTTTTTGGCGATGCTCTATATGCGTCATGGTCTGAAAATGGGAAAATTCGCATTAAGAAGTATGATGGGGAAAAGTGGGAGAGTGCTGAGGAGGAAGGGAAAGCAGGATTGAACACCATTGGTACAGCTGCTTATCCTGGCATGGTTGCCTCTAATGACGCTTTGTATGTGATGTGGGCTGAATCGAGTTCAGATCCAGATGCTCTTAACATTCGAGGCAAGAAGTATGACGGAGAAAGTTGGACGAGCCTGGACAATGGAGTCCCGGGCGGTTTGAATATCAATCCTTTGAAAAAGGCAGTTGTACCTTCATTAGCCATCTATAACGGCAAACTATATGTGGGATGGGAAGAGAATATTGGTTACTTGGATTACCAAATCCGAGTGAAGAGGTATGACGATCCCGGTTGGACAAGCATTGACGGCGGCGGTCCTTATGGATTAAACAGAGATGTCGGACT
Organism: Cohnella sp. LGH; assembly: GCF_017671885.1. Taxonomy (NCBI): domain Bacteria; kingdom Bacillati; phylum Bacillota; class Bacilli; order Caryophanales; family Paenibacillaceae; genus Cohnella; species Cohnella sp. LGH. Next base: position 5,739,952 of record NZ_CP072117.1, on the reverse strand, counting down.
GAGAGCGGCTGAAGTAGAATTAGTTGTATTCGACAATCATTTATTTGCGATATGGCACGAAGTTAAAGCATCGACAGTAGTCCAACATATTCGAGTTAAAAAATATGACGGTACAAAGTGGACAAGCGCTGATGGAGACGGTCCTAACGGCTTGAACAAAAATCCTGAAGTTGCTGCACTATATCCAACTGTAGCCGTGCTAAACAACCAACTGTTCGTTGCATGGCAAGAGAAAAGCGGAAATGTCAATCAAATTCGAGTGGCGAAGCAGTTGCCGCCTGCCATTATTAGCGTAACCCTCAGTGCGACTTCCGTAGGCATTTTCCAAGGGAAATACGATCAGCTTAGTGCAACTGTGCTGACCGAAGGCGGCGCAGCGAATACGGTAACGTGGACGAGCAGCGACGTTAACAATAAAGTGCAGGTGGACCAGACAGGGAAGATAACCGCTGCGGTGGATGCCACGCCGGGACAATATGAGGTCAGGGCAACTTCGACGGTAGATAGCAGTAAGTTTGCAACTGCCACGGTTAGGGTTGTTGCCCCTTCCATTAATAGCGTACTGGTGAGCCCAAATGCAGCAAGCATAGTTCAAGGAGGAGAAAGACAGCTTAGTTTCTTCGTCAGTGAAAATGGGGGCGCACCAAAGACGGTAACATGGAAGAGCAGCGATGTTAACAACAAGGTAACGGTAGACTCCACAGGAAAAGTTGTCGTTGCTGGGGATGCCGCTCCGGGACCCTATACGATCACGGCAACGTCAACGTATGATAATAGTAAAAGGGGTACCTCTACGATTACGGTTACGGCAGCGCCGCCTGCCATTAACAGCGTAACCGTCAACCCGCCTACGGCAAGCGTGGAGCAAGGAGGAAGCGAACAATTTACGGCGACAGTAGCTGCGGTTGGGGGAGCGGAAAAGACGGTCGAATGGACAAGCAGTGACAGCAAGGTGACGGTGAGCCAGACAGGGGAAGTAACTGTGGCAGAGGATGCTGTTCCGGGATCGTATACGATTACGGCAACTTCGACGGTAGACAGGAGCAAATATGGAACGGCCGCCATTACGGTTACTGCGGTGCCGCCAAGAGTTAACGGCGTAACCGTCACTCCAGCCAGTGTGAACCTGGTTAGAGGAGGAGAGAAGCAACTCGAAGTCCAGGTAAATGCCGTGGGCGGAGCGGATAAGACTGTCACATGGTCAACGAGCGACGAGGATGTGGCGGTGGACGGCACAGGGAAAGTAACCGTTGCGGCGGATACGGATTTGGGCAACTATACGATTACGGCCACTTCGAACTTTGATGGGACCAAGACAGGAACAGCTACGATCACGGTCGTCGAAACGCCGGCAATTAACAGCGTAACCGTCAATCCAAGCACGGAGAATGTGGTACAAGGAAACAGCGTACAACTGGGAGTCACGGTAGCTGCCGTTGGCGGCGCGGATGAGACGGTCACGTGGACAAGCAGCGACCCTGTAAATGTTGCGGTAGACAACACGGGCAAGGTGACGGTTGCCGCGGATGCAACGCCGAACAATTATACGATTACCGCTACTTCGAATTTTGATGGCAGCAAGACGGGAGAAGCCGTCATTACGGTGACCCACGCTCCGGAAATTAGGAGTGTTACAGTCAGCCCAAGTACGGAAACTGTAATGCAAGGAACAAGCAAGCAATTAAATGTCACGGTTGATGCGGCCGGAGATGCGGATGAGACGGTCACGTGGACAAGCAGCAACTCTGCAAAAGTTGCAGTGAGCAGCACGGGCGAGGTAACGGTTGCAGCGGACGCACCGCCGAACAATTATACGATTACCGCTACTTCGAATTTTGATAGCAGCAAGAAGGGAGAAGCCGTCATTACGGTTACCGAAGCTCCTGTCTATTCCATCGCTGCAATCGGGAATCAGACGTTAACGGCGCTTACTCAAGGTTACGTTTCAGGCACGCAGGATAGTAAATCTATCACGATTTTGAATACAGGTAACGTCGGCTTGAACAACCTGTCCGTAATGGTGAGCGGTACGAATGCCAATGATTTCATGATGACCCAGTTAGACTCTAATTCTTTAACAAGTGGCGCATCGACAAGCTTTGATATCCATGCAAGAGACGGCTTGCCGGCAGGAACCTACACGGCAACGGTTACGGTAGCGGCGGATCAGATGACGCCTGTCACCTTTACCGTCATGCAATCCGTCAACTTGCCGAACGCTCCTGCCAATCCGCAAAACCTGGTTGCTGTCGGAGCCGATCGTCAGGTTAATCTCAATTGGAATACGGTAACGGGTGCGACGTATTACAATCTCTATATTGCGACGGCATCAGGTCAATATAACGAGAGCGAAGCGGTGACGGTCACGTCTGCTACCTACAGCGTTCAGAACTTGATTAACGGTACGACCTATTACTTTACGGTGAAGGCCGGCAACGCAGGCGGCTTGAGCGCAATGTCGAATGAGGCAAGCGCGACTCCGGCCAAAGTTCCGCAAGCGCCGACGAATGTGACGGCAGTTGCGGGGGACGGACGAGCTACCGTTACGTTTACGCCTCCGACTGACGACGGCGGAAATCCGATTACGGGATACGAGGTGACGGCAGCTCCGGGAAATGTGGTCGTATACGGTTCGTCAAGTCCGATTGTCGTAACGGGTTTAAGCAACGGGACGAGCTACACCTTCACGGTAAAGGCGATTACGGCAGCAGGTAAAAGCTCCTCCTCTGTAGAATCGAATTCCGTCGTACCGAGGTCGTCATCAAGCGGAGAGAGCGGTACTTCTTCTCCCCCTGCTTCCGCGACACCGGAGACAACCCATAAGGGTGTAGACATACTGGTAAACGGTAAAGTAGAAAATGCCGGAACCGCCGCAACAAGCAAACGAAACGATCAGAGCGTCACGACGATTCTCGTCGACCAGAAGAAACTGGAGGATAAACTTGCGGCGGAAGGGCAAGGAGCCGTTGTGACGATTCCGGTCCATACGAAGTCGGATGTCGTGATTGGCGAGCTCAACGGTCAGATGGTTAAAAGCATGGAAAACAAGCAAGCCGTTGTTGCGATCAAAACGGATCAGGCGACCTATACGATTCCGGCACAACAAATCCAGATCGGCGATATCGCGGATAAACTGGGCAAATCGATCGACCTGCAAGACATCAAGGTACAGATCGAAATCGCCGCGCCTACCGCGGAAACATCGAAGATTGTGGAGAATGCGGCAGTTAAAGGCACGTTCGCGATTATGGTTCCGCCGCTGGATTTTACGATTAGAGCCATATACGGAAATACGAGCGTTGAAGTATCGAAGTTTAACGCCTATGTGGAGAGAACGATCGCCATCCCGGCCGGAGTCGACCCGAACAAGATTACGACAGGCGTCGTTGTCGATCCGGATGGAACGGTTCGCCACGTACCGACCAAGATTACGGTCATCGATGGCCAGTATTACGCGCAGATCAACAGCTTGACCAACAGCACTTATTCCGTCGTGTGGCATCCGCTCGAGTTCCTGGATGTCGCCAATCACTGGGCGAAAGCTGCCGTTAACGATATGGGATCGCGGATGGTCATTGACGGTACGGGCGGCAATCTGTTCAGTCCCGATCGGGATATCACCCGAGCCGAGTTTGCAGCCATCGTTGTACGCGGATTGGGATTGAAGCTGGAAAAGGGGGCAACGGCGTTCTCTGACGTGAAAACGTCGGATTGGTTCAGCAGCGCGATTAACACGGCCTATGCGTATCAGCTGATTGGAGGGTTTGAGGACGGCACGTTCCGACCGAACGACAAGCTCACTCGAGAACAGGCCATGACGATTCTCGCTAGAGCGATGACGATTACCGGACTGAAGGCCAAGCTGTCCGCTCAATCCGAAGACGCAACGCTTCGCCCGTTTGAAGATGCGTCCAACGTATCCGCCTGGGCACTCAGCAGCGTTGCAGACAGCGTGCAGGCCGGCCTTGTATCTGGACGAAGCGCAGCCAAGCTTGCGCCGAAAGCGCACATCACCCGTGCTGAAGTTGCAACTATTATTCAAAGACTTTTGCAAACATCGGATTTGATTTAAAAAATTTAAGATCCCTTCCTAACAAGAGCTTCGATGTTAGGAAGGGATTTTTATCGTTACCTGCTAATATTCGTGGCGATATACCAATGGTTTCCGAAAGGGTCCTCCACGCCTCCCGAGCGTTCCCCATAATCGTGATCTTGCGGTTCGTATAAGGAACGCGCTCCTGCTTGCATAGCACGGTTGTACACTTCGTCCGCGTCTTCCACAAAGAGATGGGTCGCACTTTTCATCGGCGGAAAATCCTTATTCGTTCCTCCGCCGATCTCTACGATGGAGTCTCCGATGCGAAGCGCGGCATGTTGGATGCTTCCGTCGGGCCGGGTATGCTTCTCAAGCTCCTCGGCATCAAAGCAATTTTTAAGAAATTCAATAAATCGATCTGCTCCTGCAACGATGAAATACGGTGTAACAGTGGAATATCCTTGCGGTCTATAGCTTGTTGTCATTGCCTGTCCTCCTCAATTTTAGTGGATTTATCTTTTCCTAATCAGTATAGCCCTATCAAATCGGAACGTATTGTACAAAGTTGATCTTCATTTCGTAGGATTAGCTGGTATAATCTTGGCATCGATATTCTTTTAAGTCTAGGAGGGGATTGCTTGAAATTTTATGCTCGCAAACCCGGACCTATTTTAGAGCGATGGATTGATAATTTGTGGATATGCGAAGGCTACCACCCCAGCCATCGGTTTGAATTAAAACTTCCCGATGCCTCTTTGGCATGGATTATTAATCTCAAAGAGGATCGGATCCGAGTGTATGGGGGGAATCGGATGGGGCGTCCTATGCTTCTGCCCGGCAGTATTATCGCCGGTCCGCGCTCATCCTACTACTACCTGGACACGGTATGTCAAGAATCCTGTATGGGCATTCAATTCAAACCGGGAGGAGCGCTGCCTTTTCTCGGTGATTTGGTAGGCTCGCTTAAGGATGTCGACATGCCTCTTGAGTATGGTTTGGGCCGATCTTCCCGAGTGGCGGATTTACGGGAAAAGCTGCAGGAGACTTTAATTGCGGAGGAAAGGTTTCAAATCGTTGAGCAATACTTGCTGCGACGTCTGGAGAAGAAAATGAGGGATCCGAAAGGACATCCAGCCGTAGCTTATGCGCTGCAAATGTTCGAGCGTTCCCCCGCGACTGCGCCTTCTATTGCCGAGATCGCCGACATGGCTAATCTGAGTACGGAACGATTTATTCGTGTTTTTAAGGAAGAGGTAGGACTGACGCCTAAAAATTATGGAAGCATTGTGCGATTCCAGCTTGCATTTCGAATGATCAGGCAAGAGCGGGTAAACCCGAGTGTTGATCTGGCTCTCTCTAGCGGATATTATGATCAATCCCATATGAACCGGGAGTTCCGCAAGTATGCCAATAGGACCCCGGCTGAACTGTTTCGCAATCAGGATATTTTTGAGAATCATGTTCCCTTATTACAATAACGTCATAAGTGGCAAAACACGCCCCGTTATTCCTTCCGGTATGGAGGGAAAAACGGGGCTTTTCTATTATGTGTGCATGTTAGCATTAAACCAGAGGATTGATCACAAAATGCGGAGGAGCCGTCATGGGGAACGATGCCCCGTCCTTCTATACTGAGAGAAGGAGTGATGACGATGAGAGATCAGCAACAATACGAAGAAATTCGAGCTGCCGCCGCATCTGTTTACAATAGGATGACTACGGATGGATCCGGGGATTGGGGAATGGCGATCGACTGCTGGGATTGGGTGCCGGGGGTCGGTTTGATCGCGATTATGTACTATGGAGAGCAGTTGGAGCAAACGGAAGCAGTACAGTATGTTCACCATTGGATGGAACGCAATGAGCGCTTGGCCGGAGGAGAGCTTGTTATTAACGCCGTCGCACCCTATACCGTTTTGCCAGCATTGTATGAGCTTACCGGAGAGAAGCGGTACTTGGACAAGGCCGCCGCGGTAGGAGATTGGCTGTTGCGGGAAGCGCCAAGAACGAGAGAAGGCGCCTTGGAGCATACGGTGACGGAAGCCGCCGCGTTTCCAGAGCAAGTATGGGCTGATACCCTCTTTATGTCGGTACTGTTTATGGCTAAGCTCGCTAGAGTGACTGGGCAGGTGAAATATGCCGAAGAAGCGGCGAAGCAATTGGAGCTTCATTTGCGCCTGCTTCAGGATGAGGCTACGGGCTTGTTATTCCACGGCTGGAATTGCGGTGAAGGCCATCATATGTCCGCCGCCCGTTGGGCCAGAGCGAATGCATGGGTTGTGCTGGCTACGCCATGGATCGCTAAGGAAATCGACGAACTCATCGCTCTACCTGCCTCAATAACGGAGAGATACACCAAACTTGCCCAGGGCTTGGTCGAAAACCAAGGAGCGGACGGTCTATGGCCGACGGTATTGGATCGCCCTGACTACTATAGCGAAACCTCGGGCAGTGCCGGCATAGCAGCGGGATTGCTGTCGGGTATACAACTGGGATGGCTGAAGGATGAGTATCTTCAAGCTGTCGAACAGGCTTTGCAAGGCATAATAAGCCATATTGCCGCTGACGGGACCGTATTGCAGGTATCCGGAGGTACGCCTGTACTGGAGAGTATAGCTGCCTATAATAGCGTTCCGTGCTATCCATCGCAATACGGTCAAGGTTTGACCTTAATTTTACTGACAATGGCGGCGGCCATGTACGAAGGGGGCGGCTGCGATGCGACAGCAGAATAATGCCCGAACTTCCCGGTCAACCGTTAGCTCATGGCGCAGAGCGCTGCAGGAATACGGATGGGGGCTTGTCTTCTTACTTCCGGCGATTGCCGTATTTTGCGTGTTTTTGTGGACGCCGATCGCTAAAGGGATTTTTTACAGCTTTATGAATGTCGACTTTGTTAGAGGCAACAGCTTTGTCGGTTTGGCCAATTACCGTGAAATTTTTGCGAGCAGCGTGCTGACCAAGTCGGTTCTTAATACGCTTTACTACATGCTGTTGTGCGTGCTGATAGGCTTCTGGGTGCCGAGCATCGTATCTATTGCGATCTCGGAGCTGCGATGGTTTAAAGGGACTATGCGCTTAGTGGTCTACTTGCCCAATATTGTGCCTGCCGTTGTTTTATACGGAATGTGGCAATGGCTGTATGATCCACTAGGACCGGCTAATCAGATCGTGTCATGGTTTGGCGGGCACCAGATCATGTGGCTTACGGACAAAAGCATGGCTATAATTTCGATTGTCATTGCGGAGACGTGGCAGTCTTTTGGAACAGCCGCGCTCATCTATTTGGCCGGGATTGTGAGCATTCCGAAAGACCTGTACGAAGCGGCCGAAATGGATGGCGCCGGCGTCATGCAGCGCATTCGCTACATTACGATTCCAAGCATTCGCCATCTTTATGTTTTATTGTTTATTTTGCAGCTTATCGGGACTTCGCAAGGTTTCCTGACGCATATGGCTTTAACCGGAGGCGGACCGAACAATACGACGCTGACCTATATGTATCAGATTATTAATGAAGCGTTCACGAATCTCAACTATGGCAGAGCTTCCGCGATGGGCGTCCTGATGTTCATTGTATTGGCGACTTTATCGATTGTGATGTATTCCATTCAAGGAAGGAGCAAGCAAGCATGAGAGGCGAAGAACGGAGCATTCTGTCCTCCTTTGATTACACCAAAAAAAGCGTGCGGATCGGCTACGCGATTATGCTGCTTGCACTTGCTGTTCTAGCGGTTATGATGCTGTACCCCTTTGGCACGACCATTTTCTCCTCCTTTAAAACCAGAGCGGAAATCTTCACCTTTCCGCCTAGCTTCTTGCCGCAGCAGTTGGAATGGAGCAATTATAAGGAAGGGCTGCAATTTGTAAATTTAACCCGGGGCTTTGCGAATACGCTGCTGTTATTTGCAGGGAATGCGATCTTTTCGCTAATTGTGATCGGACTGGCTTCCTTCAGCCTCTCCCAGATGAAGCTGCCGTTTCGCAAAGGCCTTATTTTGTTTTTTATGAGCACTCTGATGATTCCAAGCGCTACCTATTTAATCCCGAATTTTTTGAACCTGAAAAGCTTGGGGCTGATCGATTCCTATTGGGCGTTTTGGCTGCCGGCCGCCGCGAATGCTTTTCATATTATGCTGCTCAAGAGCTTTTTTGACGGAATTCACAAAGAGCTGTTCGATGCGGCACGAATCGACGGAGCTTCGGAGGTGCGTTGCTTTTTCCAAATGGCCGTTCCGTTGTCCATTCCCGTGTTCTCGACGCTGCTTATTTTTGCTTTTACATCGACCTGGAATGATTGGTATTGGCCTTCGTTAGTGCTGACTACACAAGCGAAATATCCGATTGCTTCCATGGTTTACCGCAACATCATCGAGTCTAGCATTATTCCTTGGAATATTAAGTTCAGCGTGTTGACGATCATTATGATTCCGCCGCTTCTGTTCTTTTTGATCTTCCAAAAAAACATTATGCACGGCTTGAATCTATCGGGTATAAAAGGTTAAGCACGGAGAATTGATCATCACAATCATTGAATAAATCATCGTTCGTCAAAGCCGATGAGGATATGCTTGGTTTGCAGTAAATACTAAAGCATAGAGGAAGGGGCAAGGAAAGTGAGAAAGAATGCAAAGGCAATGGGCATACTGGCTATTGCCGCTATGATGACAGTGATCTCTGCTTGCGGCGGCAATAACGACAAAGGAACGAATGGCAATGAGGGGCAACCCACGCAATCTTCCGCGAGCGCGAGCCCGTCGCCGGTTGTCGAGAAGGAGAAAGACGAGATTACGCTGACGGTTCAATTTCCGAAGTCCGATAATGTAGTGGAAATTCCGATCTACGAGGATAAAATGAAACGCTTTGGCGAGAAATATCCCCATGTCAAAATGGTTAAAAACGACTGGTGGTACAAGTCCGACGAGATCGGCATCAAAATGGCGGCTCACCAAGCACCATCCGGCTTCTATGTCCCGGCTACGGAAGGCGGTACGCTAGTTGGTCATGGGTGGGCGGCAGATTTGAATCCGTTCCTGGAGAAATACGAGTTTGCCAATGACTTTAATGAAAAGCTGACCTCGCAGTTTACGGTGGACGGCAAGTTATATGCAGTTCCTAAAAATGCCTACATTTCCTCCATCATCATTAACAAGAAGCTGTTTGAAGAGAAGAATGTGCCTATTCCTTCCTTGGATTGGACATGGGACGAGTTCTATGAGGCGGCGAAAGCGACCGCCGATCCGGCCAAAGGAATTGCCGGCTTCGCGATCATGGCCAAAGGGAACGAGGGCGGATGGAACTGGACGAACTTTCTGTATCAAGCGGGCGGCGCTGCGCAGGAGGTGCAAGCCGATAAGGTTGTGTCCACGTTTAACTCCGACGCAGGCGTGAAAGCGATGACGTTTATGAAAAAGCTGAGATGGGAAGGCAATGCATTGCCGCAAAACTGGGCGTTAAATTATGGCGATGTATACAACTTGTTCAAGCAAGGACGCGCGGCAATCGTGCTTGGCGAAAGCGGGCAAATCGAGGATGCCGTCAATAACGGCGGCATGAACAAAGAGGATCTGATGATTCTTCCTATGCCGTCGATGGAACAAGGCGGCCCGCATGTTGGGGTGCTGGGCGGCAATTATATGATCGTAAATCCGCAAGAATCGTTAGAAGTGCAGCAGGCCGCTTTTGACTTCATCACCTTCGATATGTTCAAGGACAGCGAAATCGATGTGTTAAAAACAGTGCTGGAGGACCGCAAAGCCAAAGGCCAGATTAAAGCGTACGGCAGTGCCGCTTACTACTACAAAGCCGATTCCGAATTCGGCCAAAAGTTTGAAGCTCTGCTTAACGAGTATCCGGACAACGTATACAAGCTCGACCCTAAGGTCATTGAAGCCATGGTCGGCATTCCCGAGCCGGCGTATAACGGGCAGGAGTTTTACGGAGCGATTACGAACGTGATGCAAGAAGTGTTCACGAATGAGAAGGCGGATGTAAAAGCTTTGCTGGACGAGGCCGCCGCAAACTTCGATAATGAAGTGCTTTCCAAGGTGACCATTCAAAAATAAGCAACAGCAGCTATCTCTCTTGCAGGAACGTTCTGCAGGGAGATAGCTTTGCTATTTGTTGCGGAGGGCGGAAAGGTATGCTGGAAATACGCGAAGTAACGGACTTGGAAACGGGACTTGTCTATACCGGGTTTGGACGGAAGGGCAGCAACACGGTTCATTCCTATTTTACCGTGATGTCCTGGCGTGCAGATAGCCGCTTTATCCTGATCGGAGCGGATGTGGATCCTGCGACTATGGCCGGTAAGATAATGGAAATCGATTCCGCGACCGGCTCTGCAAGAGTGATCCAGGAAGACATGCTATGCTATAACGGATTAGTGTCGGCTAACGACGTTTTCTGCTACAGTACAGGTGCAGAGCTTATGGCGCTGGATTTGAGGACGGGTGTGCGACAGCTTATCGCGAAGCAACCGAAGGGGTGCCCCTTTCTTGAGCCGCTATCGATTACGAACGAGGGTAAACGCCTCGGGGTTTATTGGGAAGAAGCGGGGAGGTATGCGATCGGTACGGTAGATACGGCGACGGGGGAGGTTCAAACCGTTATATGCCCGGATTTTGCAAAGCCTTATACTATCGCTAATCATGCGATGATTAACCCTGTTTATCCGGAGCAGCTGTTTTATGCCCACGAGGGCAATACCGAGCACATTGTCGACCGTATTTGGTCTGTTGCTACAGAGACCGGCGAAGCTTGCAATCTCTATGAGCAGCGGAGGCTGCCTGGAGGAGAGAACGGCGAATATGTCGGACATGAGATGTGGTCCTATGACGGCGAGTGGCTTTATTTTGTGAAATATTCGCATAGCCCAACGGCGCCCGTAGGCATTTGCCGCGTAAGTCGCGACGGCCGTTCGGTTGAATTCATTAACGGGGAACATCGCTATTGGCATGCTTGTCCGAGCCCGGACGGTCGTTACGTGGTCGCGGATACGCTGCTTGATGAGGGGGAGGGCAGCGAGATTGTGCTTGTCGATCTTGCAACGCGCAAGTCGCGGCTGCTCTGCCGCGTCAACCGCTGGAACCGCCATCCGGGCCATCCGCATCCGTCCTTCAGTCCCGACAGTCGTAAAATCGTCTTTACCTTCGCAGATGAACACCGTGATTTACGTGTCGGAATTATGGAGCTAGCTCCATCACATAGGGAGGAACAGCATGCATACGATCCTGGTTGTAGACGATGAAGCGATCGTTTGTCAGGGTATCAGAGAATTTCTAGAGAAGTCCGACCTGCCTATTGAGCAAGTGTTAACGGCATCCAACGGCTATGAAGCGCTTGATTATTTGCGGATGGAAAATGTGGATTTAGTGCTAACCGATATTCAGATGGACGGGATGAACGGAATTGTGCTGATGGAATCTATTTTATCGGAAAATCCGGATGTGCCCGTCGTCGTTATCTCCGCGCATGACGAGTTTGATTACGCGCAGAAATGTATTCGTCTTGGAGCGCGCGATTATTTGATTAAACCGGTATTGCTGAGTCAACTGATAGAAGTTGTGAATAAGGAGCTAACGAGACGATCGGAAAAATACAAGCTGCGAGCGGAGGACTCGCTTAAGCTGAAGTTTTCGATGACCGGCGTGTCTTCCCTGCGTACTTATTTTTTGAATGAGATGATCTCGGGCTCGCTCGCGCATGCGGATGATTATCGATTTATTTGCGAGCAGATTGACGTTACGTTAAGCGGGCCGTATTACTCCGTATTCGTAACAGAGCTGCAATGGGAAAGAGCGGGCATCGAAGGAGAAGCGATTATGCTGCTGCGCGATCGCAATTTATTGAAGTATGCGGCAGTCAATATCATTGAAGAAACGCTAACGAATTGGGATGCGATTTCATTTTACAGTTATGGCAATAAAGTGGTAACGATTCTGCAGCTGGAATGGGATGACTATGAGACCAACAAAGCGGACAATATTTCAAAGCTGAACATGGTTGGCAAAACCATCGTTCAAAATATCGGGCAGTACTTGAATATGGAAGCCATTGTGGGGATCAGTCCGATTCAAATGGGGCTGCAGGCTCTTCCGGATAGCTATCGCAAGGCCTCCGAAGCGACGAAATGGTCCCCCTCGATGATCGATCATGACCGTGCGATCGTACAGCAAACCATTGCTTATATAAGAGCGGAATTCCGGAATCAAGAATTGAAGATCCAGGATATTGCAGATCATGTCTATCTAAGCCCGAACTATTTGAGCTTTTTGTTTAAACGCATTGCCAACGAGACCGTGTGGGAATACGTCACCCGCTTGCGAATGGAAGAGGCCAAACATTTGCTGCTGAATACATCGAAGAAAAGATACGAAATCGCAGACGAGGTCGGGTACGAATCCCCCGAGCATTTCAGCAGAGTCTTCAAACGTTATTACGGAGAAAGTCCGAATGCGGTCCGCGGATAATGGGGTGTTGGATGTGTTGGGCAAATTAAAATCTAAATCGATGACCCTGACGGGGAAGGGGATTCTATTCGTTCTCGTATTTATTTTGCTCCCCGCGCTCCTTATTTTTTGGGTGGCCTCCAATCAGGCTACTCTAGCGATTAAACAGCAGGTAAGCAATGCGCTGGTGGAACTGAATATCCAGAATCACGCGACCATCGATCGGGTGATGGATGCCATAGATCAGAACATCGTAAACATGATGAGCTCAAGCCTGATTCAACAATGGAATACGCCTCGTCCAATTTCGGAAAGGCAGCGCGTTAAGCAATATGTAGCTACGGAGAACTTGCTGGCGAATTATTCGGTCAAAGAAAAGTATTCTTTATTTCTATTGGAGCATGACGCGGCGGATTATTATTTTGTTCCGCCTCCCGATATTTCGGATTCAGGCGTGTTCTTTTTAGATCGGGAAGGCGGAAAGTGGCTGGATAATGCCCTGAACGCCGGCGGGGCGGGAATTGTTCAGCCGATTAATCAGCTTGGTTTTGCTATCTCTCCCAAGCAGACCTTTGCTTATTTAAGGGCGGTATCGGACTTGACCACTGGCAAGAGAACCCGGAATGTCCTTGTGGCCACAGGAATTGAGACGGTTATTCAAGAAGCGCTTAACGCGATCAATCTTCCCGAGCAGTCGCGGAAGTTCCTGGTCGATCAAGACGGAGTGGTGCTGGCAGGGGGGAACTCCGAATTTCGCAGCTTTGCTTTTCCCGAGCAAGGAGAGGAACTTCGGCCCAATGTATGGATGACGAACGACTCGATGTACGTTTATCATGATAGTCCAATGTACATGAACCGACTCGTGTACGAAATTCCGTTAAAATCGGTACTGGGTTCGCATACAGCTGTGCAGGACATTATTAAAATTACGGCGCTGTGCTATTTCGCGGTCATTTTGCTGTTTATTTTTTATTTCAGTAAATCGATTGTTCGTCCAATGGCTCGGCTTGCCGCCTTCACTCGCATGTATGAGCCGGGCAAAAAGATGGCCAGATTCAAGGAGGGGGAGCGCAAGGATGAAATCGGTTTGTTCTACAGCTCCTTCTTTGCCATGACAGAACGCTTGAATCAATTGGTGAAAGAAAAATATGTGATGGAGATCAAACAAAAAGAATCGGAGCTGATTCTGCTTCATTCGCAAATAACCCCGCATTTGCTGTACAACACGTTGGACTCCGTATATTGGTACGGCATTCGAGGCGGAGTGCCGGAGGTAGCCGAGATGGTAAGGGATTTGTCTACCGTCCTGCGGATTGGGTTAAGCCGCGGCAAGGAATTGATTCATATTCGCGAGGAGCGGGAGCATGTAGAGGCATACTTGCATTTGCAGGAAAAGAGATACGAGCATTCCTTTCAGTTTCGACTGGAGGTCGATCCCGCTGTCGAAAATTGTTTGCTGCCCAAAGTAATAATTCAGCCGCTGGTGGAAAACAGCATCTTGCACGGCATTGGCAAAATGGATGGAGAAGGGGAAGTCTGCATTCGGATTAAAGAGGCTGCCGACGAGGTGCGAATTACGGTGGAGGACAATGGCTTTCGATCTGTGAACTTGTCGAAGCTGAGCGATATTCTAACCGGCAAGGCCGATCCGGACCAAGGCTTTGGCATTCGCAATGTGAATAAGCGAATTCAATTGAGATTCGGCTTATCGTACGGTTTATCCTATGAGCTGCGAGAGGAAGGCGGATTAAGGGCGCTCATAAGATTGCCCAGAAGGTTCGGAGAATAGATCATAGAATGCGGAGAAGTCATCATCGGTAGGAAAAAAGTTAGCGCTTACAATAAGGGGGGTAAAATAAACGAGAGGGTGTGAATGAAATGATGGCAAACAGGTGGATAGCAAGCACTCTGATCGTATTTCTGCTATGTGCGTTTCCAACGCCAAAACTTCTATTCGTATCGGGAGCGACCGCATATGCGTCCGAGCAGCTCGAAGAGACCTTGATTAGCGATTTTGAGAGCGAGGAGGAGGTATGGCAATTCGGACTAGGCGATGGGGTAGGCGCACAAGGGGGCTATTCCAGGGACGAGACGGCTTCGTTTACAGGTACTTTCTCCGGTCGGCTAATCGGCAATTTCGACACGGGAGGCAAATTTGTCGTTCTTGGGAGAAGCTTTATCCCCATAGACATGAAGAGCTTTTCCTTTCAAATCAAAACTTCGGATATTAATAAAATAACGATCCGCTTAAGGGACGCTAAGGGGCAAGTCCATCAGCAGACGATCGAACTGCAAGCTACGGAAGATTGGCAGAAGGTCGAAGTAACGGCATTTGATCGCGGCTTAGGCTATCTGTCCTTCGGCTCGGGAACCCCGGGCGTCTGGAACGGTCCTGCGGACCGGATCGAGTTTCTTTTGGAGAAATCTCGTTTAACGGGAGGGAAAACGAGCGGCACCGTGTGGATCGATGAGATTAAGGCTATGGCCGTTCCGCAACAGGAGCTATGGAAGACCGAGATCGGAAGCTTCGAGCAGGCAATCGATTTATGGGAGCTTGCCTTTGGCATGGAGTTTCCGGGGGCGAGCGGCGATTTCATTCGCGATACTGCGGAGGTCAAGTCCGGCGCCTATTCCGGCAAGCTTTCCGGCAATTTCAGCAATGGAGGCAAATACCTTTCGCTCGGGAGAGACCTGCCGCCGGTTTCTATGAAGAAGCTGGAGTTTTGGGCTAAAACGTCGGATGCACAGTGGGTAACGCTGCGTATTAAGGACGGCTCAGGCCAGGTGCATCAACAGAAGGTCCCCCTTACGCCAAACGGACAATGGTCCAAGGTGGAACTATTGAAATTCAACGGAGGCAAGGATTACTTCTCCTTCGGCGGCGCGAACGATCAGAAGTGGCATGATCCGGTGCAGCGCGTCGAGGTGCTAATGGATCAGCCCAGCTTAATAGGCGGCAAGTTGAGCGGGGATATTTGGCTGGATCAAGTCGAGATGACTTCTGAATTTCCAGAGCTGACTGTCCAACAGAAGCAGTTGGGCAATATTTATCTGGATTATGAGCCGGTAGCCTTGCAGATCGCGACACAGGGGACGACCGTTCAGTGGAGCGTATACGATCATCTGGAGCAGAAGGTGCTGGACGGCAGCGAGACCGTTGCTAATCATTTGCTGGATTTGACGATTCCGCTTCAGAGCTATGGCTATTATACCGTCACGATCGACGCGGAGAAGGATGGACAAACGATTGCCGAGACGGAACTGTCTCTGGCGCGTTTGTCCGCGGAGGACCCGACGTTGGCGGAGGATTCGCCTTTTGGCATTTCCACGCATCTGGCATGGGCGAAGGAAGGCTGGAGCACGGAGCTAAGCAAGCTGATTCGGCGCGCAGGGGCGAAAAGCTTCCGAGATGAGATCACGTGGGAGTCGCTCGAGTACGAGCAGGGAAAATATCGCAAGCCGGCCAATCGGGATGCATTTATGAAGCGAACGCAAGAGGATGATTTGAATCCGTTTATTATATTGAATTATACGAATCCTTTCTATGATCAGAACAGTACGCCATACACGGCTGAAGGCCGCGAAGGCTTTGCCGACTACGGCGTTGCTCTCTTGGATTTGTACGGCGATCGGATTAAATCTATCGAAGTGTACAATGAATTTAACGGCAGCTTTGGCTCCAGAGGCAACGGCATTGCCGGCTCAAGACCGGATAGCTATTATGAACTGCTTAAAACGACTTACGAGAAAATAAAGGCGGCCAATCCGGATGTGACGGTAGTCGGTATGGCGACAGCGGGAACGCCTCTAGATTGGATTGAAGAAGTGTTTAAGCTGGGCGGCTTGAACTATATGGATGCGATGTCGATCCATCCTTATCAGAGTCAACGTCCGCCGGATGGAATGGTTCAAGCTGTGCGCAGCACGCAGGAGCTTATGCGCCAATACAATAATGGTCGGGAAATTCCCATATGGTATACGGAGATTGGCTGGCCGACCAAAGCAAGCATAGGCATTCCGGAAAATTCGCAAGCGAATTATGTCGTCCGCACTTATGTGCAAGCTCTTGCGGAAGGCGTAGAAAAGGTATTCTGGTACGATCTCATGAATGACGGCATGCAAGAGGACTATTATGAGCATCACCTTGGCCTGCTTCGCAATCGGGCGGATGAGAAAGGGGCATTTACGCCAAAGCCGTCTTATGCCTCCTATGCGACGATGACAAGACAATTAATCGGTGCGGATTTTGTAGAACAGGAATATGCCGGAACCGATATTTTCAGCTATAAATTCAATAAGTCCGGAGAAGAGCTGCGCGTCGTCTGGTCCAATGAACCGCTTCAGGCAGCAATCGATACGGACGTTCCCATTCAAATTACGGATATGATGGGCAATACCGAGACCTATTCGCCTTACCAGGGAAAAGTGTTTTTAACGTTGTCCGGCGAGCCTCATTATATTAAAGGCTCGATTCGGGGGATTGCCGAATCGTCTATGTTTTCTATCTATGGCGATTCTGTAGTTGCCGGGGAACCGGTTGCCTTAACGCTGCAGATGAACAATGCGGGCGCAGCTCCCGCTAAAGTCGGCTTTGAATTTGAAGGGAATCGCTATGAGTTGGAGGCGGCAAGCGGCCAGTCTAAGGTAATGCTGCTGCAGCAATCGGCAATTATGAAGAGCGGTTCTCGGATTCTGACGGGCTTCCTGCTGGACGGGGGCCAAAGAATAGGCAAGCTGCAATATGTCGCGCAATCTCTTCACCCCTATGAGGTAAAGGTTTATCCCGTTTTGAAGGCCGCTAACTTGGAGAATAAAGCGGTCGCGCTGCAAATTAAAAATTTCTCCAAGCAGAAGCCGTTAGTTATTAACGGGGTTGAATGGAAGCTCGGGAGCCAGCAAGGATTGCAGGGCGACAGGGTTCAGATCCCGCCGGACAGCACCGCTGTCGTAGAAATTGAGTTAGAGAATCTGAATAGGGAGGTAAGCTACCCTGTCCAGATGAAGGTTATTTTCGAAGAGGCGGAGCCTTATGAATATCAAGGCAATTTTGATTTCAACCCTATCCACATACGCACCGTTGAAGTCGACGGCAAACCGGATGAAGGTATAGTGGCTGGCGTGCCAACTATTCATTTGTCTAATGGCACAGTCAAAATGACGGATTATAAGGGATCGACGGATCTGGATGGGCAATTCTGGTTTCATTTCGATCGGGATCATCTCTATTTAACTGCAAAAGTGACGGATGATGTGCATGCTTATCAGGCAGCAGGGGCGGATATTTGGAAAAACGACAGCATTCAATTTGCTATTGCACAAGGCGTACCGGGAAGCGCTTCGGAATGGTATGAGTACGGCGTATCCGATACGGCGAATGGGCCGCAAATCTATCGCTGGAATGCTCCGACAGGGGTAGTGAGAGGGCCGGTATCCAACGGGCAATTACAGATTACGCGCGAGGAGGAGCAGAAGCTGACGGTGTATGAACTGGCGCTGCCATGGTCCGAGCTTGCTCCAATTCAGTATAAACAGCCTGACGGTATCCATTTTTCTTTGCTGGTTAATGACAATGACGGCAGCGGCAGAAAAGGCTGGATCGAGTGGGCATCCGGCATCGGGCTTGAGAAAAAACCAAGCTTGTACAGAACGATGCAGTGGATGGCCGATGAAGCGACGTGGACGGCTCCGATTGCCCAATCGGCGTCCTATCAAACTGTAGCAGGTACTGTTCTTCAAGGATTCCTACAAGCGGAGCATGATGAAGGCACGACTCTTCGTTATGAGATCATAGATGCTGCCGCGCAAGGAAGCGTGACGATGATAGATAGCCTGACGGGCGAATTCGAATACAGGCCGAATGCTTCGGCATCCGGGGAGGATACGTTCACCTTCCGCGTCAACGACGGTTATGAATATTCCCATACAGCTGTAGTGACGATTTCCATTGAAGCTAAGGCAACTAATAATCCGCCTGCATCAACTGGAGGTTCTGCGGCGGGCGCCTACATTTCCACGACAGGCGAACTGTATTTGCCTGCAGGCGAGTCGGGTAAGATTAGCTTGGGAAATCGGATTCAGCTTGTACTTCCCTCAGGTTCAACGAAAACAGGAACGCAGCTGACGATAACCGAAGGGAAGGCCGATGCGACGCTGAAGTCGTTGAGTCCCGTTTTTGAATTAAGCAGCAAGCCGCTCGTTCAACTGCAGAAGCCGGGGGTCGTCAGCTTCGCCTTTGATTCGGAGAAGCTGGGTAAGGGCCAGACTGCGGCAATTTGGCGCTTGGATAACGAGAAAAAGCAGTGGATACAGGTAGGCGGCACAGTAAAGGACGGCCTCATTTCAACTGAACTGGAGCAGCTTGGCCTATACGCTGTATTGGCTGTCGACGGAGAAAGGGAAGGGACTGAGCCGAATCAGCCGATAATGCCGGAGTTTGCCGATGTACAGGGGCACTGGGCGCAGGCTGAGATCAAACGGGCCGTACAGCTCGGAATTATACAAGGATATTCCGATCAGACCTTCCGACCCGATCAATCGGTCAGTCGCCAAGAGCTTATTGCGATGCTGGATAGAGCGCTGCAGCCGCAAGGCCATGGGGAGGCGATCAGCTTTATCGATCAAGCGAGCATTGGAGTATGGGCGAAGTCCAGTATAGTCAAAGCCGTTCAAGCCGGGTGGCTCACGGGCTATGCGGATGGCAGCTTCCGTCCGACTGCAGGAATCTCGCGTGCCGAGATGGCAGCCGTGTTAGCGAAAGCGGCAAAATTGTCTGTCGGAGGTCGCGAAAATACCGGATTTGCGGATGATGACAGCATACCGCCATGGGCCAAGAGCTATATCTCGGCGGCAGTCGAGGGGGGCCTACTGCAAGGTCGCGGCGACAATCGCTTCGCTGCTTCAGGAGTTGTTACCCGTGCAGAGGCTGCGGCAATAGTAGAACGGTTAGTAGCTCGTATAGCCGACTAGTACGGATTTCGCATAAGGATTGAAGGAATCGGACCTGATCCAGCTAGCATCGGATTTGAGAATAGCCGCTATCGACGACGTTGGCAGACGTTGTCGGGAGCGGCTTTATTCAATTGCAGGAAGTGAAAGGGGACGAAAGAGGAAAAAAAAACGCCCCTCCAGCTGTTAGCCAATGTCTAACAATTGGAATGCAGTTTAGTGCGGACAGTTTTGAATACGGAAATTTTTCATATATAATAACTTGAACCGAAGTTTTGTTAGGCTGCCAATGGCTACTAAAAATATAATTAATTGAGGGAAGCGTATGAATTTTTTGCGGGAGTTTTTTGCCAACAGTATAGTACGAAGAATCCTGTTTCTTTTACTTGTCGTTTTGTTGCTGTACAGCTTAAGAGACATGCTCAATTTACTGTTGCTGCTGTTTCTTGTTACCTTCGTCATGGGACGCCTGGAGGGCTTCATTACGAAGAAAATATCCAAGTTGTTTCCTATATCGCCTAATGTCGTTAATACGATATTATATGCCGCATTAATATTTGGACTCGTATATGGAATTGTAAATTATATTCCAAAGCTTATTAGTCAAATTTCCGATTTATATTTTTCCATTATTAAATTCATAAATACACCTCAATCGGATGAAATGGCTGAGCTGGTCTCCACCACGCTTGGCAAGCTGGAATTAGAGCAATACGGGGGCCATGCCTTAAACTATATTTTGAAGATTGGCAAATGGGCAGAGGTTATTGTATTTGTTATCGTATTGAGCTACTTCTATTTAATCCAGAAGCATACCGTCAATAATTTTACGGAAAAGTTGAGCAAAAGCAAAATCAGTTGGGCCTACAATGAGTTTAAATACTTTGGCCAAAAATTCACCTCTTCCTTCGGCAAAGTGATTGAGGTTCAACTGATGATTGCCGTATTCAACACGGTTCTAACGATTGTCGGGCTGTGGATTATGGGCTACCCGTATTTGTTCGCTCTAATGATTATGGTATTTTTACTGAGCCTTGTGCCGGTAGTCGGTGTGATTATTTCCTTCATTCCGATCAGTATTATCGGTTACCAAATAGGCGGTACCTCAACGGTTATTTGGGCGATTGTCATGATTTTGCTTATTCATGCAGTGGAGACCTACTTCTTAAATCCTAAGTTGTACGCTCATAAAACAAAGCTGCCGATGTTCTACACCTTTATTATTCTTATCTTCTCCCAGCATTTCATGGGGATCTGGGGACTTATTATCGGGATTCCGATCTTTATGTTCCTGCTTGATATTTTTGAAGTTGATCAAAGCAACAGTGAAGTATCAGAAAAGGAAGCGGCACAGCTTCCGGGAGAGGGCTCGAGCTCCAAGTAGCATATGTCCCGATACCTTAGTGCTATGCTGGATGAGGGAACCTCTGCATTGGATGAAAGCAGTGACAACGCATCAGGAAACGCCGGTTTGAACTGCGTAATGAAGCGAGTGGAATAGACCTTTTGTACAATAAATCGTACAGGAAGCAGCGTTCGGGGGGAGAAGTCGCCGGTTTTGTACGATATTTCGAGCAATAATCGGAATTCGAGGCCAAAAGTCTTTACCGTTGTACGAAAAACCGTACAAATCCTGCAATTGGAAAAGTTAAGGTTGCCAAATTGTCCAGGTCTGGCATACAATAACGTCACAGGTAATGCATAGTGGCGAAGCACGCCCCGTTATTCCTTCCGTTATGGAGGGAAAACGGGGCTTTTCTATTTTAATCGACCGATAAGGGGGGGAGTAATGTTGAGTTTTGAAGTTGAGCATGAAAAGTGGTTACAGAAGCATTTGTCCAAGCGCCATGGCGAGCGGAAAGATGCGCTTAGAAGAGGACACGGATTTGGAAACCAGTTGTTTGTGGAAAAAATCTGGTGGTTGCTTATGGGACATTTTAATGGTTTGCATCCGGAATACGAGGTTGGAGATTGGCGAGGGAGATCTTACTTTGTAGATTTAATGTGGGTCGTAGGCGGACAATATTTTGTTTTCGAGATTATGGATTATGGCACGCATGGCACAGATCGGACCAAGTATCGTATGGACTTGAATCGCGCTCTGTTTTTGCAATCGCAAGGATTCCATTATGTCGAGATTTCTTTGGATGAATTGAAGGAGAATCCGAAATTTGTATTGGCCATGCTACGAAGTATATTGGCGCCTTATTTAGCGGCAGCTACTGTGCAGGGAAGAGATACGAATAATTACGGCAAAATAGAGCGACAACTGATGCGCCTAGCTATTCGTCACCAGCGAGCGGTTCTTCCTTCGAAAGCTGCGCGAGAGCTCGAATTAACTAAGGAAACCGTCATCAAGTATTGCCGCAGTCTTGTAGATAAAGGGAAGTTTCGGGCGATACCGTCAGGAACCTCAGGTAAAATCTATCGGTACGAATATTTGGGTTCAACACAGAGTCCGGACTTGGTTTAGGGTAGCGTGATTGATTTTGTACTGAATGTCGTACAAAAGATCGGATAAAGCGAGTGTCTTGAGCTTTTTTGTACAATAAATCGTACAGGAAGCAGCGTTCGGGGGGAGAAGTCGCCGGTTTTGTACGATATTTCGAGCAATAATCGGAATCACGGAGTCCAACACTACTACTGAATTACGACTTTCGGATAGTATCGTCACCCTTCCCGACAATGATATCTTAATATTGATCATGACCGGGAAGGGTGAGAGACTTGCGGAGAGTGAGATTCAATAAAGTTATCCTCTGGGCGTCTATTTTCCTGATGCTGTTCAGCATGTTCCCACCATATGTTGCCGAAGCTGCGGTAAACGACAGCCAGGGTAAAGTTCAAACCGTTACGTTCAAGGACATTCAGTCTCATTGGGCGTACAAAGATATTATGGAGCTTGCGGCACAAAGCATGGTTTCGGGCTTCGAGGATGGAACCTTTCGGCCGAATGGCGATGTAACGCGGGAACAGTTTCTGAAAATACTCGTTGATTTAAGAAAGCTTCCGACGGGTCCCAGGGAGGTTCCGTTTCGCGATGTGGAGCAGAAACGTTGGTCTGCCCCTTACATTGCTGCGGGGGTAAAGCAGGGCATTCTGATTGTCGAGGAATACTCGGACGGCTTCAAGCCGAGCCTGCCGATTACGCGTCGCGAGATGGCGATCTGGATTGTGAGAGCGCTCCAGCTTGCGCCGCAGACGGAAGAGAAGATGCTCGGCGAATTGAAGGATCAGGGAGAGCTCAAGAGCCATCGCGACCTGATCGAAGCCGCGCTGCGAACGGGAATTATTAGAGGCTACCCGGATGGCACGTTCAAAGGCGGTAACAAATCTACGCGGGCGGAAGCGGCGACTATGGCTGTGCGCGCGCTTCATTATTCACCGGAGCAACCGTCAGCGTCATCGTCATCGTCGAACTCGGGAGATACGCGTAAAATCGTCGAATACTTGCCGGAAGTGAAGATGAGCAAAAGCAAAAAGTATGCGAGAAAAGATGACAATACATGGGTCATCCACGATCCGGATTTGATATTGAACGTTGGCGATGTGTTCGTCCTGCCTCCGAATGATGAATTTTTCGGCGGTATTGCGAAGAAGGTCGTGTCCGTTCGCAAGGAGGATGGCGAGCTAGTCGTGACAACGTCCGTGCCCAAAGTTCGAGAGGTTTTCTCCAAGCTGGATGTGCATACGACCGAGGCGATTGATCCGAAGCTGCTTACCCCGGCTGATCCTTCGATTCAAATTATTACGAACGTACCGGATTCAACCGCGAAGCTTGCTTCCGCACAGGATGTGGCGCTGAAGCTGCCCTGCTTCATGATCAAGATGGATAATGTGAAATACGATGGATTTGCCATGGATGCGCGGATGAACTTTTGCAACTTGGGCGTCGATGCGGATATCGGACTTGATGTGGATGTAGATTGGTTTGATGTGGATCTGGATTTCTATGCAAAATTGGTATTAACCGGGGACGTTACAACGAACGTGAATGTAAGAGCGAACAAAGCGATAACCAAGCCCGTGTACATTCCTTTGACGACTCCGTACTATGTACCTGTCTTTACGGGCGTGTTTATTAAAGGGCAGCTCTTTTTGAAGATTGAGCCTGACTTCAAAGCTTCGCTCGAAATCAAATTCGAAGATCGCTTTCATCTGGAGCAAGGCTTCTCCTTATCGTCGAGCAAAGGCTTCCAACCGATCAACAAGACGACGAACACGGCAACGCTTGATGTGAATTCCAAGTTGAATGCCAGTCTTGCCGCAGGTCCGGATGTGCAATTGACGCTGACCCTATTAGATATTGCTTATGCCGGTCTCGAGCTGTATCCGGGAATCAAGGCAGGCTTCTATCGCTATTATGAACAAGGGCGATGCGATGAAATTCGGGTGGACGCCTTTCTCAAGCTGGATGTGATCGCAGGTTATGATGTGTGGGTAGCCAAAGGGAAACTCAGTAAAACATTGATCAACTTAAACTATCCGTTATTTGAACATGAGCTGCTCTGTCCTCCGCCGCCGGCGCCAGGGAATTTGAAGGCTCAGCTCATACGTGAAATCTTTTATCCGCCGCAGTTGGCCATAACGATCACCGATCGCATCAACGTTCAGCTAAATTGGAGTGCCGCCAAGGATGCAACGAGCTACATGGTGAAGCGTGCGGACGCTCCGGGAGGTCCGTTCAAGACTGTGCGTTCCAACGTTAAGACTGTCACTTATACGGACACCTCAACTGCAAGGGGCAAAACGTACTATTATCAAGTTGTTGCTGTGAATCAACATGGCGAGGGAGCAACCCAGGTGTTGCCGGTTAAGATCGTCGATCTACCGCCGCCGCGGCCTACCGGTCTGAAGGCAAAAAGAGACGGGTCGGGGGTTGCGCTCCAATGGGATCGTCTGGATGGAATGCGTTTTGCGGACAATAGCGGCGGCCCGCTGGGACTTCAGATGGAACACAACGGGATTACGTATAACGTGAGGCGAAGCGATAAGGTAAATGGCGGTTTGATGATACTTGCTAAGAACCTGACGGATGCCAAGTTCACGGATACGAACGCCCAATGGAATGAGAGCTATCTCTACGTTGTCACGGCTGTAGATTCTAATGGGGAGAGCGGTCTGAGCAACTGGGCCTGGGTGGATAAAGGTAAGCTGACGGATCTTGACTTGCGAATCAACCCGGATATCCTCATTAGGGAAATACCGGAGTCCATCCAACTGATTAAACCTCCTGCTCCCGACAACTTCATCGCGGAGCCATACAGCGGGAAAGTTGTCCTAAGTTGGAGCCAGGTGCAGGGCGCGACAGGTTATTATGTAAAGCGTGCAAATGCATCAGACGGGGTTTATGAAACGATAGGTTCTGTAGTTAGCGGTACGACGTTCACAGACACAGCGGTTGAAAATGGCAGAACGTACTACTACAAGGTGACAGCGGTGAATAACCTGGATTTTGAAAGTAAGGATTCCCGGGTGCAGGCGGCTAAACTGGAGAAGACCGGAATTCGCGATATCATTACGCCGATCAACCCGAATGTCGTCATTCCGATCAACCCGAATCTGGTACTTCTTGCCGCACCGGGAAATTTCCAGGCGGATACCGAGCCGAGCAGCGGGAGGGTGGTGCTGAGCTGGAGCGCGGTCAGCAGCGCGGCAGGCTACAATGTGTGGCGCTCGGACGCTGCGAACGGCACATTCGTGACGATTGGCGCCAAGGT
This sequence comes from Cohnella sp. LGH, assembly GCF_017671885.1. Lineage (NCBI taxonomy): Bacteria > Bacillati > Bacillota > Bacilli > Caryophanales > Paenibacillaceae > Cohnella > Cohnella sp. LGH. Next base: position 5,714,801 of record NZ_CP072117.1, on the reverse strand, counting down.
CGGCGGCACGGCGTTCACGGATACGACTGCCGCTATCGGCCAGACGCACTACTATAAGGTTACGGCAGTGGATAACAAAGGCAACGAGAGTCTCGCTACGCCTGTCAGGTCGGCGATTCCTACGCGCGGGATCAGGTAGAAGTTCTAATAAAAAGCCGCTCTTCCCATGGATGGAGGAGCGGCTTTTTGTCGATCGACGGTTGACTAAAATAAAAGATCTTTTAGTAAATATAGAAGACGAGCCCTTTGCCCTCGGCTGCGGTTTGGCTGTAGAAGCGCCGGATTTCATTAAAATACTGGAGCATAAAAGCAAAGAACGGCTCCTCGTCCTCATCCGAAACCATGCCATCTTCAAGCGGATAAACCTCTTCCTTGACCATGGTTTTGAAATCATACCGCAAACGGAGCTGCGCTTCATCCAGCTCAGCTATGGCCTGATGCGCTGCAGCAACTTGATCGGCGCGCAAGGGAAACGCTCCGAATGAGCCGAAATCGACGCTTTTGTCCGACGACAGCGGAACGACATAGCCAAGAGGAGGCTCTCCATCGGCAATATCTCCACAGAGCAAGTAGTGGATCGCTTCCCAAGTTCTATCAATGCTCAGTCCCGGATAGTTGTCTATTTTCAAGCTCTTCAAGGCGATGTCGCCTGCAGCGATCTGCTGCACAAGCTTGTCCTCCAATGCAAAGTAATACCCTCTTATTGCCATCTTATCTGCCTTCCTTCCCTAATTAGATCATGCACTATCTAACTGTAGCATCCTGAAATTGGGTGTTTCAAGGAACGTTAGACGTAGGTACATTAACTCTTGTTTTTATACTCCAATCAATGGTAAAATAATACAGGAACATACGTTTGTTTTTTGTGTATCTCGTTAAGGAGCCGATGCGTACATGATTCAATTGACGAACCGCCAGGCGCGGCAATTTCTGCTATTGAAGCACGGGCTGTTGGGTGAGTATCGATTTACCGGAAAGCAGGGAGTATTGGATTATATACGGCAAGTCGGCTGTATTCAATTCGATCCCATCGATGTTTGCGGAAAAAACGCCGAGCTGGTGCTGCAGTCGCGAATCAAAGGATTTACCAAGAGCATGCTCGACGAGTTGCTATATACAGATCGATTGCTGGTCGATTATCCCGACAAGAATCTGGCTATTATCCCTGTCGAGGAATGGCCGTATTTTGAACGGTACAGGCAGGCCGCAAGGCGACATGCCGAGCGCTATCCCGAAATGGAAGATTTGACGGAGCAAGTGCGAGCTCACATTCAAAATCATGGCGCGCTAAGCTCGGACGATCTCAAATTAGAGGGGAATTTCGCTTGGCAATCGGCGATTCATTGGAGCAGCGGAAACAATTCAACGAGGTCGGTGCTGGAGCAGATGTACTCGACGGGCGAGTTAATCATCCAGCGCAAAAAAGGAACGCGCAAATATTACGATATCGCCGGGAAATACATACAGCCTAATCTACTGAATGCGCCGGAGCCGCTGACGGATGAGCTTGAGCATCATAAGTGGCGGGTACTGCGTCGCATCGGCGCTGTTGGCTTGTTGTGGAATCGCGCATCCGATGCGTGGTTGAACATATGGGGATTGAAATCGGGGCAGCGCAACGAGGTTTTCCGCCAGCTGCTGCACGAGGGCCGCATTGTTGCTGTTGCCGTAGAGCAAATGAAGGATAGGCTTTATTGCCGAGCAGAGGATCTGCCCCTTGTTGAAGCCGTCCTGCAAAATCCGGCGCCGAAATTGCGCTGCCAGCTGATTGCCCCGCTAGATAACTTGATATGGGACAGAAAGCTGATCAACGAACTGTTTGGCTTCGATTACACCTGGGAGATTTACACGCCCGCATTGAAACGGAAATTCGGCTATTACGTGCTGCCTCTATTGTACGGAGAGAGCTTTATCGGACGAGCCGAGGTCACGGCAGAGCGAAAAACCGGGACGCTTATCGTGAAAAACATCTGGTACGAGAAAGGCATAAAGCCGACAAAGCCAATGCGAGCAGCCTTAAACTATTGTTTTCAACGTTTTGCATTATTCAACGGATGCGGGACGATTTCGGCAGAGTATGAATGAATAGGGATGATCGAGCTGGGGCAGTATAGCTCACCTTGTCCCTGTCAGCTCATCAGACAGCAAGGCGTTTCTAATTGAGCGCGAACCCCGGTCAATTTATGGCCGGGGCTGTTTTTGCTGAGGTGCCCGCTACAAGCCTTGAATCAGGCGAATTTTCGCTAAAGCCAGCGCCCCGATGAGACCTTGCCGGGAACCGAAAGACGTTCGTTCCAGCTTGAGCGTCAAGGTCGAGAAGCGGTTGGCTCGAAGCGTAATGGTCCGCTTCGTCTCGTCCAGCAGCAGCGGCATGACATCGAACATCGGTCCGCCGATATAGATCGTTTCCGGATTGAACAGATTAACGACATTGCTTAAGGCAATGCCCAAGGCTTGGCCGGCTTCAAGGCACACATCGAGGGCGACTTTGTCGTTGAGCCGATAAGCGTCTGCAAGGGTGCCGGAGCCGCCTCTTAGGATAAATTCGTTTCTCAGCATGGGGAACGTCAAAATATTTTCCAGACAGCCATAGTTGCCGCATGAGCAGCGCGGCCCGTTCGGGTCGGCTGTAATGTGACCGAGCAGTCCGGCCGCATTGTTGACGCCCCGAAGCGGCCGGCCATCGATCATGATGCCTGCAGCGATGCCGTAGCCCACCTGAACAACGATGAAATCGCCGATGTCGCGGGCCTCGCCCGACATTTGTTCGGCTAGCGCCATCGTACGTCCGCTCTCATCGAGAAATACGGGGCAACGGTACCGTTCGTTCAGCAGGGAAACGAGGTTGAGATTGTCCCAATGTTCGGCGTTCGGCATATTCAACACAGTCTGCTGCGCGGCGTCAACGATGCCCGTAATGCCGATGCCGATGGCATCGATGGCGGCTGCGTCCGTTCCGCATAAGGCTAGAAACTCATCTATTTTGCGCAGCAGCGCCTCTCCGCGCTCTTCCTCGGGAGTCAAATCCACCATCAGACATTCGTGCGTATGCAGCAGCTCCAATCCGTTATTGCCCAAGGAGAAACGAACGGAATGTCCGCCGATATCGATCCCCATATAAGTAAATTTGTGCGGATGGGCATATAAAAGCACTTCTTTTCTCCCCATTCCGCTGCTAACCCGTTCGCCTTCCACGATTAAGCCCTGTTCCAAAAAGTTTTTAGTTACGTTTGTAATCGTTCCTTGCGTTAGATTCAACGTTTCGGCGATTTTTTTACGAGATCGTCCTTGTCCGAAGCTGATCAACTCTAGTATTTGTTTTTCTGAAGAATTCAGTGTCATAGTTTAAAATCCTTTCCGAAACCCTAGCGATACCTTCTATTATACACTTTTTTGAACGTATTAATTTATTAATTTAATTATTTGAGAGGGGATTGCGTCTGAAAAGCAGTTCTCTCTCGCTTTTTTATGATAAATTATTTAAAAAATGAATTTTCAAATACCAAATCACATGATATAATTCATAATATAAATTAACTTATTACGAAAATCTGGAGAGTGGATGCGTTGGACGATACGCTGAGGGCATCATTCGGCAAGGTTAAGATTACCCCGGAAGAGACGGTTCCTTTGCAAGGCTACGACCCGGAGCTCTATGTCGCCGACCCGGCAACGGATATTTTGGACGATCTGTATGCCGGCGGTTGATTTACAGAGGGTTTGCCAATACGCTGCCGGCAGGTACGAGACGATCATGGGCGGAAGCGGCCTAAACGGCGGAATCGTGCGTCACGGTACATGCCACGCATACGCATAGCGCGCCGGTCCATTTCGGAGAGAAATATACGTCGCGCATCTATGACAAAATCGACGAACTTTCGCAAGCTCTCGTTCCGGTGAAAATTGTACAGACGCTGCAGACGAATGTTTCGCTGCCGGCCGCGCATGAGTACCATCGTACCGAGATGGATGTCGCGCTGCTCGGCGTACGGATCGGAGACCTGGCGCTGCTGGCGGTATCCGGCGAAATTTTTAACGGTTACGTCGGCCCGATTCGGCAAAGCTCTCCGTTTCAGACTACGCTGCTTTCCTGCGTGGCTAACGGCTACACCGGCTATTTGCCGACTTATGAAGCGTTTCATGACGGACTTGGCGGTTACGAAATATCCACTACGCCTTACAGCGATCAGGCTTGCGGGCCATTCGCGGCGGCATGCAACGATCTGCTGAAAGCGCTAGCGAAATAGAGGAGGAAATGAAAATGAATCAGATTAACTTTCAAGGAAAAATTGCGGTTCATGCGATTACGTGGGGCGACCGTCATCTGCAGGCTATGGAAGAGGCGGCGCAATTAGGCTATCGGGCGATCGAACCTTGGCCGTCGTTCGCGCTGGAGTATGAAGATCGTACCGACGAACTGCGGGAGATTTTGCAGCGTTACGGACTTGTCATGAGCGCCTTGTACGGCGGAGCTTCCGGTATTAACGGCCGCAGGTTCACCGATGCCGCCCAGCGACAAAGCATTATCGATTACAACGTTCGATTGGCCCGGGTAATCGCAGGTTGCGGGGCAGGGCATCTCGTATTCGGTCCTGGAGCCCCCCGGTTGGGCAAGGCAACGCGGGAGGAGTTGAAGATCGCGGCCGATACGATTAACGAAGCGGCCAAACGTACGCTGGAGTTGGGGGTTAAATCCTGCCTTCATCCGCATCTGTGGACGGAGCTGCAGGACGGGGATGAGCTGGATGCGCTTATGGAGCTGTGCGATCCTGAAGCGGTGTTCCTGGCTCCCGATACGGCGCACTTGACCGGGGCGGGAATCGATCCGGCAGCGGTCATCCGGCGCTACAGGGAGCGGGTCGCCTATGTCCATCTGAAGGATTTGACGCCGGAGGGGGCGACGCGCGAGGATTTCCCGATGCTGATGGGCAACGAGGCGCTGCCGGTATTTTGCGAGTTGGGGCTGGGTCAGATCGACTTCCATTCGGTGATCGAGGCGTTAACCGAGATCGGCTACACCGGGTGGGTAACGGTGGAAATCGACCAATCGACCAGCACGCCGTACCGCAGTCTGGAAATTTGCCGCGATTTTGTGGAAAGCAAGCTGGGCATCCCGATTCGGGATTGACGAACAAATGGAACGAGGAGGATTACAACCATGACAACGAATCATCAATCGTCACCTGTGCGAACGAAGCCTTGGGTGCCGGTCTTCGTAAGCTCGGAGGAATTCGACGACCGGGAAAGGGAATACGTGCTGCGGGTGATCGACAAGAAGCGGAGCTTCCGGTTTCACGGCAGTCAGGAGGAGTCGGATGCGGCCAGGCTGGAGAAGCTGTATCGCGACCGGCTGAACGTCAGTCATTGCTTGGCGGTGAATGCGGGTACTTCCGCTTTAATTGCCGCCATGATCGGCGCGGGAATCGGCCCGGGCGATGAAGTGATCGTACCCGCCTATACGTACATTGCCACTGCGTCCGCAGTTTTGATTGCACGGGCCGTACCGGTCATCGTCGAGGTGGACGACACGTTAACGATGGACCCGCAAGCGCTGGAGGCGGCGATTACGCCTCATACGAAGGCGATCATACCGGTCCACATGAAGGGCATCCCCTGCCAAATGGATGAAATCATGGAAGTTGCGCGCCGACATCGCTTGCTCGTCATCGAAGACGTTGCCCAGGCGAACGGAGGCACATATAAGGGAAGAGCGCTTGGCTCGATCGGCGATGCGGGATGCTTCAGCTTTCAGCAGTATAAGCTGGTTACGGCCGGCGAAGGCGGAATGATCGCCACGAATCACGATATCATTTACGCCAGAGCCAGCATTTATCACGACTCTGCTTACGGATTCTGGGGGCTGAATCAATATCCCGATGTGAAGCTGTTCCCCGGAGAAAATTATCGGATGAGCGAAATCAATGCGGCGCTTGGCCTGGCGCAATCGGAGCGGATCGATTCTCTCGTCTCTAGGCTGCAGCGCGTGAAGAAGAGGATCGCCGCCGGCATCGCCGATATTCCGGAGCTTCAATTGCAGCGCATTCCCGATCCGGACGGAGACGTATCGTACAGCCTGAATTTCTTTTTGCCGGATGCGGCGACGGCGGAGCGCTTCTCGAAACGCCTTGCCGAGGAAGGAATACCGAACGGGACCATCCACAATAATGGTTTTGCCGATCGGCATATTTACAAGAACTGGACTTATATTATGGAAAAGCAAGGAGCATCGGAACGCGATACGCCATGGAATTGCGCCAGTTATACGGGCAATGTCGAGTATTCGCCGGATATGTGTCCTAATACGCTCGATTGGCTGAGCCGGGCGGTATCGATCAGCTTGCACCAAAGCTTGACAGATGAAGATTGCGACGACGCCATTAAGGCGATCCACAAAGCCATGGGAAGGAATTGATGGAACATGACAGCAACTTTTCGTTATTCGGTAGGGCCTTGGAATATTCATACCGGCGCAGATACGTTCGGCCCGCCCGTTCGCGCCGAGGTTCCGTTTGCCCGCAAGCTGGAATTGATGAAAGAGATCGGGTTCGACGCGATCCAACTGCATGACGATGACGCTGTGCCCGACTTGAACGAGTGCGACAGCCGCAGCCTGCGGACGAAAGCGAAGGAGCTTAAGCGTCAGTTGGACGACGCCGGGCTGGTGCCGGAATTTGTCGCGCCGAGGTTGTGGGAGGATGCGCGAACAAGGGACGGCGCGTATACGGCTAATCTGAAGCAGCTGCGCGATTATGCGGATGAGAGAAGCAAAAAGGCGATTGAAGTGGCCAACGAATTGGGCACGAACAACATCGTATTGTGGCTTGCGCGGGAAGGCAACTTTGTTCCCGAGAACAAATCGACCACCCGATCTCTTCACTATTTGACCGAAGCGATCAACCGGATGTTGGAGGCGGACAAACAAATCCGCATCATGATCGAGCCGAAGCCGAATGAACCCGTCGACAAGTCGTTCGTGCCGACCGTGGGCCATGCGCTTGCTTTAGGGTACGCGACAGCCGATCCGAGCCGCGTCGGAGTGCTGATCGAATCGGCGCATTCCTTGCTGGCCGGACTCGATCCGGCGGACGACATGGCGTTTGCTCTCGCGCATCGGAAGCTGTGGGGCGTTCATCTGAACGATCAGAACGGCTTGAAGTTTGACCAGGATCGTCCTTTCGGTTCGGTGAACCTGCGGCAGGCGTTTAATCAAGTGCGCGTGTTGATGGAAAGCGGATACGGCAGCGGCGGCGAATACGTCGGCCTCGACGTCAAGGCTTTGCGGACGCAATCCGACGAGAAGGCGTGCAAGCATCTGGCGAACTCCCTGTTCGTCGCCGAACGGCTGGCGGACAAAGTGCGCTCGTTAAATACAGCGGAAATTGCGGCAAGGCAAGAGGACGGCGATTACGAGGAACTGGATCGCTATATTATCGATCATTTGCTGGGATAGGAAGTCGTGAACATAAGATCAGGGGATGTCTCTAGTCATCTTTTATGACTATCGGGACATCCTCTTTCTTGTTAATGGAAGTCGATCAATTTGCGCGAAGAACAAATAATTATAAGTTTAAATAATGCAAAAATAAGGTTTATTCCTCGTATTTTTTTCTTCATTTTATAGCCTATAATGAGTGACAGATGGAATGGAATATTGCAAATTTCATCTGGTATCTGAATTCATAATTGTAACCCAAGGGGGAAAACAGAGAAGGTTTACAGTCACTCATGTAACCGCTTCAAAAATCAACAGTGAGGTGCCAACCAAAGATGAACTCAAAAAACAAAAAACCGAATTACGCTTTTCGATTCCTTATTGCGGTCATGCTTATCTCGTTGCTAGCCGGATGCGGCGGCGGGAATGCGGGCGAAGCCGGCGGAACCGCTTCGAGTAGCGAGTCGGGAAAACCGCAGCAATCGTCCGGTTCCGCTCCTAGAACGCTGAAAGTGGCTTTCTTCAAGGGCGGGTACGGAGACGCCTGGTTCCTGGAATTAAAGAAAGAGTTCGAGAAGGTGCACCCAGATGTCACCGTTGAACTGGAAGGCGATGCGGCCATCATGGACAAGCTTGATCCGCGCTTCGAATCGAGCAACAATCTGCCGGACGTGGCCTTCCTCATTCACTCGGACAAATGGCAGATTTGGGCGGGCAAAGGTATGTTGGCCGATTTGTCCGACATCTACAATGGGGACAGCCTTGACGGAGGCAAGTTCAAGGATTCGATGAACGTGGAAGCTCAAAAATTCGCGGAGGGCAAAGATAAAATATACGCGTTTCCGTGGTCGGACGGCCTTCTTGGCATGGTGTACAACGCGGGCATGTTCGAAGAGAACGGATGGGAGGTACCGAAGACATGGAAGGATTTCGCCCAGCTTGCGGATAAAATGAAGGAAAAAGGCATCGCGCCGATCGTTTACCCCGGTAAAATTCCCGGAGGCTATATGACCTTCATGGTGACGCCGATGATTCTGCAGGCCGGGGGCTTTGATTACTTGAACGAGCTTCTGAAGATGGAGTCGCCCGAGCCGCTTAACAATCCGGCGAAGAAGCAGGCGCTCGAGCAATACGAAGCGCTGTTCAAAAACGGTTGGGTGCTGAAAGGCTCCGAGGCGGTCAATCATACGGAAGCGCAAATGCTGTTCCTGTCCGGCAAGGCTGCCATGATTCCGAACGGCCATTGGCTCGAAAACGAAATGAAATCATCGATTCCGAGCGGATTCCGCATGAAAATGATGCCGGTTCCGCTTGTCGACAACGCCAAAGAAACGAATATCGCTTTCAGTATGGTAGGCGGCGACATTACCGTCATCCCGGCTAAAGCGAAGGAAATGGATCTGGCTAAAGAATTCGTCCGGTTTGCCGCGACGAAGCAAATGAACAAGAAATTTACCGAGTTGACCGGCGCCCTTCGTCCGTTCAAGTACGACATGGACGGAGTAGAGGTAAGCGAATTCACCCAAAGCGTCGTGGATATCATGCAAAGCTCGACGCCGTTTACGTTCAACTCCGATAGCCCGATGTACGCGAAGTTTGGGGGGATTTACCCTTCCGGCGAGTTCAACGGCAACATTTCGACCGGAACCAAAACCGCGGAACAACAGTTTAATGACGATTATGCATTCGCCAAAGAAAAATGGAACGAATACGCCGAAGAGTTGGGAATGAAGTGAGCTTAGCCAGCTAACCGACATCCCGAAGCAAATGCTGCCTCCAGTTCCGAAGCAGGGACTGGAAGCAGCCTTATTTGGAGGAACGACTGCATGAAGCGGAAACAGAAGCTGTTCATCTTTACGATGCTGGCCTATCCGGTATTGCATTTCCTTGTCTTTACCGTATACGTCAATTATCAAACGATCGTTTATTCCTTTCAACGCTGGAACGTCTATACCGGGAAAATCGACTGGGTCAATTTCGCCAATTACGAAAAAATATTCAACCTGATCGGCGAGGATCCGGTTTACCGATATGCGGTTCAAAATACGCTGCTGTGGATTCCGCTGAACGTTCTCGTTCTATTGCCTTTATCCGTAGCTGTCGGTTACGTGTTATCGCAAAAAGTACGATTTCATTCGTTTTACCGCGCCGTGTTTTTCTTGCCGACGATCATCTCGATCGTTATCATGACCATGGTGTTTTCATTCGCGACGAATCCCATCATCGGAATCGTCAATCCGCTGCTTGGATGGATCGGCTTGGAGAACTGGCAACGCTCCTGGTTAGGGGAGACAGGAACGGCGCTTCCAACCGTTTTTTTCTACTGCGTGTGGGCGGGAATCGGGTTCTACGCCACGATGATCATGGGAGCGATTGCGCGGATTCCGCAGGATATTTTCGAGGTGGGAAAACTGGAGGGGCTCTCGAAAAGAAAGGAGCTCGTTCAAGTGATCGTTCCTATGATCTGGCCGAACATTTCGGCGCTCATCTTAATCGGTACAAGCTCCGCTTTTACGATCTTCCTGCAATCCAAGCTGTTGACCGGCGGCGGACCGAATTCGACGACCAATACAGTGGCGCTGCAAATTACGGTTCTGATTCAGAAGAGCGATTACGGGCTTGCCTCGGCCCTTGGCATCGTGTTAATCCTCGTCGGCTTCGGGATTACCTATGCAGTCAAGTATGCGCTTGATCGCAAAGAAGTCGTCGAATACTGAACCAGGAGGCGATCATCATGAAAACATTCCCGCAAAAAGGCAACGCTCTGCTGCTTCAAATCGTGCTTTTCACCTATGCCGCGACCATTCTGTACCCGTTTTTGTGGATGGCGATCAACGCCTTCAAATCGAACCCGGAGTTTTACGCGAACGTATGGTCCTGGCCGGAAAAGCTGCTCTGGTCCAATTACGCCAAGGCATGGCAGGAAAGCGGTCTCGGCACTTATTTTTTTAACAGCTTGTTCATTACGGCCGGAGGCACGTTTTTGGCCGTCATGTTCTCGGCGATGTCCTCCTACACGGTGGCCAAATACAAGTTTACCGGAAGAGGCGCTATCTTCTTCTTCGCCGTCAGCTCGTTTCTCATCCCGCAGATCGGATCGCTCGCCGCGCTATATAAGCTGATGATCGATCTGCATCTGTTCAATAGCCATATCGGGCTGCTGATCTTGTATTCGGGCGGCCTGAGTATGAACTTCATCATTTTATACGGTTTTTATAGGGGGATCTCTTGGGAATATGCGGAAGCCGCTTTCATCGACGGAGCGAGCCATTGGCAAATTTTCTTTCGCATCATGCTGCCGTTGAGCGGGCCTAGCATTGCCGCCGTCAGCTTGGTGACGATGGTGTCCATCTGGAATGATTATTTTCTCCCGTTCATGTTTCTGCAAGATGCCAAGCTGTACACGATTTCCGTTGGTTTGTACGACATGACGGTGAAGCAGCAGTATGCGGCGGATTGGACGACGCTGTTCGCGGCGCTGACGCTTTCCGTCATCCCGATTCTGCTTGTTTTCATTCTGTTCCAGAATAAGCTCGTTTCCGGCTTTACGACCGGCGGCTTGAAAGGGTAAAGATTCATCCGTAGATTATCGTGTCTATTAATAAGGAGATGATTCTTGTGAAAAAGTTCAAGATGGCCGCAATGTCGATTATCTGTACGTTAGCCCTTTCCTGCTCTATTGGTGTCGGCTTGAACAAGGCTTCAGCCAACTCTGCAACGGTTTCCCCGTTTCCGATCGGCATTTTTTACCCGCCGGAGCCGGCAGAAACCAACGATGCCGCGTACGCCGACATCGCAAACCTGAACGCGACGTTCATCGTCGGCACCAACAACGTCGTATCGCATGCCTCGAACGAGCGGGCGTTACAGTATGCCGCGGCTCACGGGCTGAAGCTTCTCGTTCACGACTTTGGCTTGGAGCTGAAGAGCGAGCTGGCCGTGCAAACGATCGCCGGCGACGGGTGGAGGGCACGATCCGATCGCACCATCGGGCAGACCTTCGCGTCGCCCGCGTCGGGAACGGGATGGTATCTGGAACATGTCGCGCTTAAGGTAGATCAATCGACGTTGCCGAGCAACGTTAAATTGAAGCTTTGCGTATACGATAGTCCGAGTAAAGTAAATACGGTCGGCTGCGACGCGGTAACGGGACCGCTCGACAACGATCTCATAGAATTCCAGATCGCGCCGAACTTGAATCCGACGTATGCGTCGTATACGAATATTGACGCGAATAAAACCTATTACATGGAACTGCAAACGAACACTTCCAAGGAAGGCGCACTCATCGCCGCCAGTCCGAACGATTCTTATCCGGGCGGTCAAGCTTATTTGAACGGTGTGCCGCAGGCTAAAGACCTTTATTTCGAAATTCGTTATTCGCAGTTGGCTTCCGCATACGGCCAGGGGGGCAGAACGCCCGACGCTTATCTCGATACGCTTGTCGGTTTTTATCAATCTCACCCCGCGTTGCTCGGCTACAACCTGAAGGACGAACCGACGGTCGATCTGATGGTGCGCTTGCAGGAGGCCCAGGAACGGCTGAAAGCGAAAGATCCTGCGCATATGGTTTACGCGAATTTGCTTCCGAGCTCCGCGGAGGGGCTTTTCGGTTTTCGACCGATGGCCGGCGAATATGTCACGCCTCTGCAGCCGCTCGGACAAACTTTCCGTACCGGACCGAATGTCTCTTCCATTAACACGATTCAAATGTATTTTGACAGATCTCAAATGGCAAGCGGAGAAGCGCTTAAGTTGACCTTGTGGGATTCACTGGCCAAAACGGTCAAAATCGCCGAATCGACGGTTTCTTCCCCCACGACCAATTGGCCGCAATTTTCACTAAACGCTGCGGTTAGCCCGAATACCTCTTACTATATGGAGCTGACGCATAATGGAGCGGGTGATCAATCCGTAGGCTGGGTCATTCGCACCAATGCGGGGGAGAAGTGGGAGATGGACGGTACCGCTTATGTAGGGGGCACCCCGATCGACGCGGATTTCTGGTTCACGATTAATCAGAATATTACGCCGCAATCTTACGAGGATTACGTATACAGGTGGGTAAGCAAGCATCCGGATGTGCTCGTGTTCGATCATTATCCGTTTCTGGAGTCCGGGGCAAACCGGAGCGATTATTTTGAAAATCTTGAAATTATCCGTCGGCAAGCGCAGCTTGGCCAGATCGATTTCTGGTCGTATATTCAGTCGGTCGGCATTACAGGCACGTATCGCGTACCGAGCAAGGAAGAAATGCGCTATCAGATTTATACCAACCTTGTCTACGGCGCCAAAGGATATATTTATTTTACGTATTGGACGCCGCAAAACGCTGTATGGAACGAACCTTTTCATAATGGCATCATTTTGCCGGACGGCACGAAAAACAGCTCCTACCCATGGGCTCGGGAAATCAATGGCGAGGTGCTGAAGCTGGGGCCTTCCTTAACTTCGTTGACTTCGCAGGCGGTCTATCATACGGGGACGATCCCGAATGGATCCGCCGCGCTTCCCGCGAATTTCTTCTGGCAACCGACGGACAGTACGCAGCCGGCCGTGATCGGGTATTTTACGAATGGAAGCGGGCGCAAATACATCATGGTCGTGAACAGGGACACGGCGAATTCCCATACGCTGACGTTCTCCCTGACGCCCAAGCCGTTAACCGTCAGCGAAATCTCCAAGGCGACTGGGGGAGAAGTCGCCGCCGACTACAACAGCGTGACCGGGCAATTGACCGCCTCCTTTGCGCCAGGGGAAGGAAAGCTGTTCGCTCTGCCTGAAGGGTATTGACGGCAATCGGGGCTGTTTAATTCAGCCCCTCTTCTTAAACTTTTTACGGAATTGCAAGGGCGAGACCCCTTCTTTGCTTGAGAAACAACGGGAAAAGTAGGCGGTTTGCTGAAACCCGACTTCTTCGGCGATTTGCATGACGGAAAGCTCCGTCTTCATCAACAGAAGCTTCGCCTGTTCCAAGCGATATTGCATCAAATATTCGACCGGAGTCAAGCCGAGCACTTTCCGCATACTGCGTGCAATGTAATTGGGGTGGAAGTTCAGCGCCTCTCCAAGTAAGGCATTCGTTAACGGATGCTTGTAGTTCTGCTTCAGAAACGCTTCCGCTTGTTCGGCCAGCCGGACGGCCTGCGTATCGTTCACGGACTTCTGATCGCGGTGCAAATCCCGGATCAACTCGTCTAGAATGGATTGATGCTTCCACAAGACCAGAGATGGAGGCTCCAGTTCCGATTGAATCAGATGCTTGAGGGCATCGAATGTTTTTCCCGGAGAAGGGATCATACCGTATTTAGGCACCGCAATGGTGTACACGCGATGAAGGGGAAACTTTGTTCGAGCCGATTGGAGTTGGACAAGTCTGTCTTTATCAGGCGGCCGCTGGTCGTCGGGAATTTCCCACCATTCGCCGGCAGGCATGAAGTGCAGCCAATAGTGGTGGGTTTCCTCTTCACAAGGTCCGGCGGAGTAATGGTGCAGATCCGGGCGCAGAATCAGCATCTGTCCGGGGCCGACCCGCCAGCTTCGTTGCTCTTCCGCGATGTGGAGTGCGCCTTTCATCACGAGCAGCATATCGAAAACGCCGATCGCGTAGCGATCGGGGTGCTCGTCTCCCGGATTATACTGATTCACTCCGCCTATTACGTAAAATGGCATAGGAGGAGCAATCATGTATAGCATCGACCCGCGTTCCATAAAATGCTCTCCTTATTACGGTTTAAATAATACAAAGTAAGAATGATGCTTAACTCTATTTTATGCAAGTCTGGTAGAGAAGAAAAGAGAGAAATAGGATGAAATATTACAATTCCGAATCGTCCCGCTAAGCGCTATGAAGCCGCTGGCGTTCGGCCAGCCGAGCTGGTTTACAGGAGAGAGAAAACGAATGAAAGAGCACGCTAACAGGATGACGATCGAACATGAAGGCATGTATATCGGCTTTGCGCATACGGAGAATGGATGGATGCAAGTGGATTTTAACTCTTCCAAGGAAATGCAGGAACGGGTTTCCGGCATTCCTTTTCCGAATTTCGAGTTGGCCGTCGCGGGCCGTCATTACGGGATCAACCCAGCGCTGATCAGCGGTCTGACCGCCCTGTCTTCTGAGATGAGATTGGCGTCCCATTCCGCCGACGCTGAAGGGCTGCAGCTTCTGTATCGGCACGAACAGCTGCAACTGAAGGTACAGGTCCATATGCGGTTTACGCTCGGGGCGGCTGCGATCCGCCAGACAACGACCGTCACCAATGAAGGGAATTCGCCGGTCGTGCTGACCCATCTGTCCTCGATGTGCATACAGGGCGTCGCCACGGACGGACTTCTGCCTTGGTACGACAAACGCAAAATCCGCGTTCATTACTGCCGTCAGACTTGGAACGGGGAAGGCCAATGGCGTGTCGGAGATCTGGAGGAGCTGGGCCTGTATCCGACATCGGTCCACCCGAGCACGTCGGCTGTCCACTTCTCTTCCGTCGGCAGCTGGAGCACGGGCAAGCTGCTGCCGTTGATCGTGCTGGAGGACTTGGAGACGGGTAAGTCATGGTATTGTCAGTTGGAGACGTCCGCGAACTGGCATCTCGAGATCGGCCATCGCGGTTCTTGGAGCGACGATAGCGGCGGCTTGTTCATTCACGCGGACGGAGCCGACGAGCGGTTCGGCGGTTGGAGCAAGCAACTGCTACCGGGAGAAAGCTACGAATCGATTCCGGCCTCATTCGGCTGCTGCGACGGCGATTTTTCCGACGCGATAAGGGAACTGACGGCGCACCGCCGCTTCTTGACGAAGGGGCTGTACAGGGACATTCCTTCTGCGCCTGTCGTCTACAACGATTATATGAATGCGCTGTGGGGAGATCCGACTAAAGAGAAGCTGACGCCGCTTGTCGATGCCGCGGCGGCTTCGGGCTGCGAATATTTCTGCATCGACGCCGGATGGTTCGGCGAGATCGGCTTGTCCTGGGGCAGCGGTCTCGGCGATTGGCAACCGAGCCGCAACCGGTTCGGCGAGGAAGGACTGGTGTCTTTCCTCGCCTATATCGCGGACAAAGGCATGAAGCCCGGCCTGTGGCTGGAGATGGAAGTGTGCGGAGACGACGCGGTGCTGGCCTCGAAGCCGGACGACTGGTTTATCCGCCGTTACGGTATCCGAGTGGGAGGCGGGCTTCGCTCTTTTCTCCATTTTGGCCATCCGGACGTGCGATCTTACATGCATGGCGTAATTGACCGCCTTGTGGGAATGGGTGTCCGTTACTTCAAGAACGATTACAATCTGTGCATTGGGCCGGGCGACGACACCGGGGGTCAAGCGGCCGCGGAGGGCTTGCGACGGGCGCTAGCGGATTTCTACCGATTCATCGACGAGGTGAGGGCGCGCCACCCGCAGGTGAGGTTGGAAAATTGCGGCTCCGGCGGCATGAGGGCGGACTACGAGGCGCTGGCTCATTTTCATCTGCAAAGCTCCAGCGATCAAGAGGATTACCGCAAATATCCTTCCATCATCGGGGGGAGTCTGGCTGCGGTTCTGCCGGAGCAGCTCGGCATTTGGGCTTATCCGTATCCGCTGCTTTATACAGACCTGCCGAATCCGGAGAGCATCAAGAAATCGGGCCGACTGGCGGAGATGGCCGATGGGGAGCAGACGATCTTTAATATGGTGAACGGCATGTGCGGCAGTCTGTATTTGTCCGGCCACCTTCATCTTGCCGACGAGAAGAACCGCGCGCTGATCGCGGAGGCAGTCGGGCTTTACAAGCAGGAGCGCTCGTTCATCTCGCAAGCCTATCCCTTCTGGCCGCTCGGCTTCACGAGGATCAACGACGGGCTGAATTGGGCTGCCGTCGGACTGGCGTCGCGCGACCGTTCGCGGCTGCTGCTGTCTGTCTGGAGACTCGGGGACGGGGACGAATATCGGACGATTCCGCTGGCCAGGTCCAACGGCCGGAGCGGAATAGACGGACTTCAGGCGGAGATCGTGCAGCTGTATCCTTTCGAAGGTTATGCGGTGGATTGCCATTATAGCCCGCAGACGGGGCAGTTGACCGTTCGAATGCCCATGCCTTATCAGGCGCGACTTTTCGAGATTCGGTTCGCGGCGAATTCCGCGGATGCCAGTAAAGCTTTGACCAAGCCACCGTTTACTACATGATTGAAATGAAAAGGAACGGCAAGAAAGCTGAAACCATTCAAGATTCGTTTAATCTGATCAAGAGCGAGGGCAAGTGGTATATTACCAACTTGGGTTTCTAGGAGTATAGAATAGATAAAATGTTTGATCAAAAGTCACTTTGGATGAAATTCTAATGTGGCTTTTGTTTATGTAAAATTAGTTTAAGTTGTTTATTACCTATATCCGTCCCTTCGCGATCGTTACAATAACATATAGAAGGAAGTAGTTGGATTAATTCATAAACGACGCGGGGACGATAACCGATGTTAGATTTTTTTAGATTCGATACCGATGAAGAACGACGGGCGCTATTAGTCAGAGCAAGGAAGGTCGCGTTATCCGCTATCCAACAGTATGACTTGGAGTGGGAGCGTATTGAATTTATTCAGCTATCTGACACGATCACATATAAAATCGAAACCAACACAGCCGGCCACTATTTGCTGCGCATTCATTCGGGCAGATTGAGCAGAGAGGAAATTCGTTCGGAGCTCCTATGGCTGCAAGCGCTGAACGAATCGCATGATTTAATCGTACCGGAAGGGATTGCAAATGCTAAGGGCGATTATGTAATGGAAATCCAAACGGAATCAGGATATAGACGGCCCTATGTAACGATGATGCGATGGGTAGAGGGAGAGCATGCAGTAGGAGATTTTACGGATAGCCGTGTTTATCAGATGGGGGTATTGATCGGCAGACTCCATGTCGCGGCCGGGAATTTTGTTTCGCCTTCCGATTTTGTCAGACCGACTTGGGGAATTGAAAGCTTTAGACGTGATATGGCCAAGCTGGAGCGCTATTATGAACGTTTCCTATCCGAAGAAGGATGGACGCTGTATCAAGCTGCGGCTGAGAAAGTGGTCTCCCGACTTACGACGATGCATCCCAACGAACACAACTATGGGCTCATACATGCCGATTTACATTCCGGGAATATGGTTTTTAAGGAGGATCAACCGTATCCAATTGATTTCGGCAGGTGCGGTTACGGATACTATCTCTACGATATGGCAGGGACCCTGTTGGAATTATGGCCTAAGCATCGGTGGATGCTTATTCAAGGTTACGAAAGCGTTAGAAAGTTAGAGCCGGAATATGTTCGGGTAAGAGAATTTCTGGCGGACAGGTCTTTTCTATTTGAAGTGATCGAGCCTGTGTGAGATATTGACAATACAGCAGCTTCGCTTTATTATTATAACATGATGTTAGTGAGTACTAACTATAATGAGTGGAATCGAGCTGGGAAGATAATTATGGAGAACACGATGATCTTGGACAACAAAGCCAAGCTGATGCGCGCGGCAATAGACCTCATGGCTGAGAAGGGCTACAAGGGCGTATCCACGAAGGAAATTGCAGCGGCGGCAGGCGTCAGCGAGATGACGTTGTTCCGTAATTTCGGCAGCAAGATCAACCTGCTGGACAAAGCGGTGGACCATTATCATTATTCGATTGAAATGACCCAAATTTTCGACGAGCAAGTGATAGGGGACTTGAGAGCCGACTTGCTCATGATTAGCCGGATGTATCATGAAATGATGGAGCGTAATCGCAAGTTGTTCCTCATTGTCTTGAGCGATCAAGAATTGGCTGAAATCCGCGAAAAGGCACAAAAGCATCCTCGGAAGCTATTGGAGCTATTGACGAATTATTTTATAGACATGCAGAAAAAGAGCAAAATGGTTACAACCGATGCGGAGATGCAGGCGATCACTTTCATGTGGATGAATTACGGGGCTTTTATTTCGCAATTGTTCGTCAAGTCTGAGCTTACGGCAAAATCCAAACAAGATTTTATGAGCTCAAGTGTCGAGTTGTTCGTTAGGGCTTTAAGCCCTTAATTTTTTTTTGAACAAAAGATAGTGAGCGCTAACAAACATTTGAGGAGGTTTAGGAATGAAACATTCAAATAGAGAATCGCACAAGCTTGTGGGTCAAACGGCAGCTACAGGGTTCCAAATCGGGGTTAGGAGGACGTTTCCCCTCTCGCCTGAAAAGGTGTGGTCGTTTCTAACTTCGCCCGAAGGGACACAATTGTGGCTTGGAACCGTACCTTCTCTTGCATTTAACGAGGGAGAGATTTTTGCATCCGAAGAAGGGATTTCGGGCCAGCTCAGGGTCGTAAAGCCTCTAAAGCAGCTCCGCTTAAAGTGGGGCAAGGAAAATTGGATGAAGCCGTCCACGCTGCAAATCCGGCTGCTATCCAGCCATCCCGATCGAACAACGATCAGCTTCCATCAAGAGAATCTGGATCACCCGAATACGCGGGAACAAATGAAGCTGCATTGGGAAAGCGTTCTGAGTGCCATCTGGCAGAATACAAGCACGGTAAATGATGAAGAGGAGATGGGGAAGGATGAATAAATTTAGTCATATCGATCTTAGAGTGAACGATTTAGAGAGTGTCATGCCTTTTTATGAGAAGCTGCTTCCTGAGTTGGGGTTTACGAGAACGTATCACAGCTTGAATTGGAAGGTGTTTGCGGCCGAAGGGGAATTGCCTAGCGCAGCTTATTTTGCGATTACAGAGGACCGGGAACATAAGCCCAATTCCAATCTGATTGGTTTCTGGGCGAACGACCGGGAGGAAGTCGATTATATTGCGAAGCTGGTCCAGGAAAATGGCGGTACGATTAATGACGGCCCCCGGTTGTTCCCGATTAGCCCCACGTATTACGCCGTCTATTTTGAAGATCCTTGCGGAAATAAATATGAACTGGTGCATCGGTTGAATTAAATCTCAATACGTACGGAAGCGGCGAAGAGGGGCGGCGATCCCCTCTTTTGTGCTATTATAGGGAAACGCAGAACGGTTGGAGGGACTGCATTTGCTTGAACTAATCAATCTACATAAAACGATTGGAAACCAAGACCTCCTATCGAAGATGAATCTGAATGTTGCTCCGGGACAGTCCGTTGCAATCTATTCCGCTTATGAAACGGCCGAAATGCTCATGGGCCTTCTGCAAGGCCTGTACAATGCATCCGGCGGAGATATTCGATTCGATGGCCAAGCTGCCGATAAGGGGATCATGGAGCGATTTGTTTTCGCGCTAAATGAAGAGAAAGTAAATCAACGCTTGAAGGTAAGCGAATATTTAAAGTTTTGGAGCCGTTTGTTCGGTTCGAGCATAGGGATTGAACAAGTCGCTTCGTTGGTCGGATTGACGGGCGGAGCCGATTCGCTAATTGCCAAACTAAGCGCTTCCGAGCAAATCCGCTTACAGTGGGCGAGATGTATTCTTCAAGATCGGGCGCTTGCCGTTTTTATTGATCAATCGAAGCAGATCATGGATCACGAATCGTTAGCCGTCTTGCAGGCGGCGATCGCCTTTTTGAAGCAGGAAAATAAAGCCGTTCTCGTAATGGTTGCCTCCGCCGAGCAGGCGGCCGAGCTTGGCGACCAGACGTATCGGTTGTTTAAAGGGGAGCTTCTAACGCTGCAGCAGGATACGGACAAGGCAAGCTACGACTCCCCCCGGCGAATGATCGAAATCAGTAAAGTCCCCGTCAAGCTCGACGACAAGATTATGCTGCTTAATCCGTTTGAGATCAATTACATTGAAGGGCGCGACGGCAGCACTGTTGTTTACGTAGACGGTCTATCCTACAATTGCGCCATGACATTAAATCAACTGGAAGCCCGACTGACCCCATTTGGCTTTTTCCGCAGTCATCGCTCCTACCTCGTCAACCTGCAGCAGGTTCGCGAGCTCGAAGCTTGGACAAAGGATAGCTACATTCTTAAGCTGGATGGCGTACAAGGGATAACTGTCCCTCTATCCAAGTCCAAATATCTGGAATTGAAGGAGCAGCTGGATATTTGATCCTCGCCTTTCATTGCCTGCAGCCGCTTTTCACCCTCGATTTAACGCTTTTCGCGGCATTTTTACGGTTATCGGACATTGAGCGCTGTAAACTGATAGCAAGTCGGCAGGGAGGAGGTTGTAATTGAAGCAAAAGAGCGCCGTATGGCGTGCGCTGCTGTATCGGGAAACGAGAATCGTGATGCGCAGCCCGCAAGTGTTAATGTTTATCATGCTGCCGATTTTATATGCTGTCATCTACAACATAATCGGCCAGCAAATGTTTACCGCAGTACAAGTGTGTATAAGCATGGCTCTTTCGATTTGCGGCGTCTTTGTTGAGGCGTTGCTGATTGTTGCGGAGAAAGAAACCAACGAATGGCGAACACTTAATCGCGCAGGAGTCTCTTTGATGACGCTGCTCGGATGCAAAACCGTAGTAACAGTGACGATCTCCTTACTTACCGTATTGACTTGCAGTATGATTACCGGGTATGACTTCTTGCAGGTTGTGCAGCTGATGATTGTTCTATTGCCTGTTTTAGGAGCCTTTATATCTGTGGGCGTCATTGTCGGATTGACTTACAATTCGATGGAGGAAATTGTATTAACGAAATTGCTGCCTATATTATTAATAATGGTCCTCGTTATTTTGCCGGTACTCATTCCGTTACAGAACAACATCCGGCTCCTTGCCTGGTATAAACACTATCCAACAGGCATTCTGTCGGCGGCAATGAACGTTGTTGCAGAGGAAGGGAGCTTTGGAATACTGGCGGCGCTGGCCTTGAAAGCTTGCTTGTGGACGGTTGTCGTCGGGGGGGCCGGTTACGGATTAGTCTGGAGAAAACAAGGGCGGTAAGTCACATCATGCAGGCAGCGTCCGGAGGTTAAAGATGGATATCGGGAGTATATTGGAGAATGTAAAAGAAGCTAATATTTTTATTCAATTGGGAACCGTGTTTATAGTTTCGCTTGTTCCTTTTTTAGAAGGATATGTTGCGGCTTCAGTCGGTATTGTGATAGGATTCCCCGCTATTCCGACGATTATCGCCGCCTGCTTTGGAAATTGGATTTCCGTCATGGCGATTATTGTATTGTATGAGAAGCTGAGCCGCCGTCGAAAAGCCAAACAGAGCGGCGGTCATTCCGGCAAGCGAATGGAACGCGCCCGCAATTTATTCAATAAATACGGCGTGCCCGGCGTCGCGTTGATCGGGCCTTTAATTTTCGGTCATCATATTGGGGCGTTCATCTCGCTCGTGTCGGGGTCATCCAAGCGTTATGTCACTTTGTGGATGACGATTGGGATTCTGGTATGGACGATCGCTGCGGGAGCGCTGGCTGCTGTAGGCATTGATTTTGTAAGCAGCTTGCGGTAGGAATCGAACCCGATTGGATGAACATCGAACTCAAATAAGTCAAACGTCAGTCCGACCTTCTCGTCGGCTGACGTTTTTATTAAATTGAGGACAGAATACCGCAACTTTCCAAACCCGAAAACGTTTTGTTGTTGTAGGGTTAAATGAAGGGAGCGGGACCAGTTGAGGAAGTCGATTCGTGCGGTGTTGATGCTTTTGCTTATCTTGGCTATGTTTGGGTGCGATACCGACAAGGACAAACCTGCAAGGATAGATCAGCTTCATATGGATGCGACTCGAGAGAATTCGCCTGCGCCCGCAGAACCGGAAGCAGATGTCCCCGTTTTGCCGCTTAAAGAATATGTGGAGCTGCCGGCGAAGCATTATGTTGAGGCAATAGAAGCGCTTAGCGACAGTGAACTGCGAGTGAAATTAACGGATATGCAGACAGATATAGAAACGAATCGTTCCTATTGGGCCCTGATCGATATGAACACTAAAACTATCACAAAAACGGACGATATAGTAGAGGAAATGCCTCCAGGAAATTGGGAAGTGGAAAGCCCAACTGGAAAGTGGATAGCGGAGTGGGATATGAATACTCCGGGCATCTGGGGCATAGCTACGGATACGGGAGACAAGACGCAATGGACGGACAGCGACGGAGACAGAAATCCACTCTGGCTAAGCGATGGGAGCGGCTTTTACTATTTGCATTCAACGGGTGTCAATTTGGGGGATGGAGCCGGATTTGAAGCTACGCTCGCCCATTATGACATTGCAACAAGGAAAAGCACGGTTCTTTCTTACGAAAAGGGGTTTTGGGGAGGACTCAGGTGGCTGGTTCCCGATGAAAGCATTGTTGCTTCGAACGGATTTGACGATGTCATTGGATTGAAGATTATTCATTTACCGGATGGCACAGAAAAGCAGATTGTAGATACTTCAAATTTAGACTATTTGGATTATGCGATTCATAAAGAAGCGGGCCAATTGCTCATAACGGACTACGGGAAGTTTGCTTGGTATGACCGCAAAGGAGACATTGCCAATCAACTGGAATGGCCTGTTGAACTGGATGAATCCACGCGAAAGAACCCCAATTACGTGGAGGGCGGAAACCCATATGAACAACCCTTTTACGAAAGCGGCGTGAATGGCGGACGTGTGGGCCCTCATGGCTTGCAGTTTTCGCCAAACGGAAAGCACCTTTCCTACTTACTCGGTGCGATAGGGGAAAGCATCGATGACAAGGTATCCGGCGTAAAATTGGTTATCAGCAATACCGACGGGACAGATCCTGCTTTGGTATTGGACGATTACGTGCGAATGGATAGGGATTATGTTTGGAGCCCTTCGTCGAAACGGATATTTATCGCATTCTCGACAGAGGCGGCAAGAGAACGAGCTTATGTAGGGTGGATTTCAATCAAATAAGCAACGGTTCGATAAACGTAACAAAAGTCACATCGGAAGAGGGAGAATTGGATTATTACAACAATCGTGTGTGCGATCATGCTGGCAGCGTCTGGCTTAGGAGCATCGGCTACCTTGGCATCTAACATGGAGCCAGGGGCGTTTCAGCCGAGTAAGGGCGTGATTGAAATTCGCGACAACGGTTCCGTGGAACCGAAAGCCGTCTCTTTGCACGGGGAATGGGAGTTTTATTGGAATCAGCGACTGGAGCCCAAAGATTTTATTAACCGCAGCTTGACGCCTGCCTATATAACGGTGCCTTCTTCGTGGGGAGATGACGCCTCTGGCGAGACGGCTAAAGATAGCCACGGCTTCGGCACATATCGGCTGCTGCTGCACGTACCGGCCTCCGACCTGGGGAATAACAAGTCCTTGTTTATCCGGGCGATAGGAAGCTCCTACCGACTCTGGATTGACGGCGAAGAGAAGCCGGGGCTGGGCACAGTCGGAAGCAGTTTGGAGGAGGAGCGGCCGAGAGCTCATATCAGTTTAGTTTTTTTTCAACCGAAGAAACAGACGCTGGAGATCGTCATCCAGGTATCCAACTACTCGTTTCGTGAAGGCGGAATTAACAGAGAAATCGTTTATGGCGATACGGATGCGCTTATTCCCAGCATATTAATTGAACTGCTTTACGACATCTTTGTCATCGGCGGTTTTCTTATGATCGGTCTCTACCACATGATTGTATTCGGGATGAGAAAAAGGGATCTCCCTGCGCTCTATGTCGGGTTGGTGTCATTGGGCATTTCCATGCGGACCTTACTGATCAACGGTTATTTATCGGAGCAGCTGCTCGGGATCGAGAGCTGGGAATTGTTGACCAAGCTGGAGTATTCAAGTGAAATTTTCGAATTTATCTCGTTTGTGTTTCTCATGAAAAGCTTATATCCCCGGGAGGTTCACAGGCTGATGATGCGGTTTTCCGTGATCGTTTCAGCCGGATTGTTTTTGTTTGTTTTACTGACGCCTGCCCGTATTTTTACAGAATCGATGCTGGCTCAATCGATGCTAAAGGTGGCCATTCTGCTGTATTTTATTGTTTACGTCGGTATCAAGGCATACTTGCGCAAGAGGGAAGGCGCGCTTATTCACTTAGCTGCTATGATTCTGATTGTCTGCGCCGTGGTAAACGATACGATGTATTACTTGCGAATAGCTGATACGGTGGAACTGCTCAGCTACAGCATCGTTCCATTTATTATGACTCAGGCTATCATTGTATCCTATCGGTATGTTCGGCTTTCTCGCCGGAATGATGCGCTGCTGGAGGAACTCGGGGCTGTAAATGCGTCGCTGGAGCAGAAAGTGGCAGATCGGACAAAAAGCTTGCGGGAGGCCAATGAACAGCGAACGAAAATGCTGGCGAATATCGCCCATGATCTGGGCACGCCCTTGGTTGGCATTCAGACTTATTTGCAGCTAATGGTCAAGGGCAAACTGTCGGCCGACAACAATAAAATGACCGGTCAATTTCTGGACAAAGCAGTCTATGTGAAGCGTTTAGTCGATGACTTGTTTGAATTATCCAAGCTGGAGTCGCGGAATATCGCTTTTAAATACGAGCATGTCAAGGTTCGTTCGTGGATCGAGGAGCTGTACGGCAAGTTCGAAACAGACTTAGGCAATGAGGGGATGATTTTGCATAAAGAAATCGCGGATTTAGTCGCAGGGGCAAGAGCTTGCCTGATCCGAATAGACAAATACCGGATGCTTCAGGTTCTCCAAAACCTCATGGACAATGCAGTGAAATTCAGCAAGGGCATGAGCCGCGAGATAAAGCTTAGCGGCACTATCCGATTAAGTGGAAGCGGATTCGGAAATGAGCTCGTTGTGGAGGTGGCCGATTATGGAAAGGGTTTAACGGAAGCCGAACAAGCTCAAGTATTCAACCGTTTCTATACCAATCGCGAAAACAACGAATCGGGCAGCGGGCTCGGGCTGGCGATTGTAAGAGAAATCGTTGAGCAGCATCAGGGCAAGGTTGGTGTAAGGAGTAAACGGGGGGCAGGGAGTGTGTTTTATTTCATTTTGCCGGTTATCTCTGATGAAATGTAAGCTTATCCAAGGAGTCTCCTTTCCAAGCTATGAATGGCTTCCTGTCGATTTTGAACTCCCAGCTTGTCGTAAATGGCGGACAGCTTGTTTTTGATCGTGCCTTCGGTGAAAAACAAGCTGTCCGCCATTTCCTTGTTGGAGCATCGTTTAAGCAGCATGGCAATGATCTGGTGTTCGGTTTTTGAGAACTGTTCGTCAGTTTGGAAAAAATGCTTCAACCGCTTTTCTTTTATAAAATGGCTGTTTTCCATAGCGTATCGGGCAACCTTGGCGGCAACTTGAGCCGGCAGAACAAACTGACGATTCACGGTATCGCGAATCGCTTGAACCAGTTGTTCGAAATCCATGCCTTTGATGATGTAGCCGTTGGCTCCGTCTGCAAGCCCTTGAAAAATATACTCTTCTTCATTAAACGTCGTCAGAATCAGAATCGGCAGCTCGGTGTTCAGCTTCCGGATTTCTCTAATACAGGCGAGCCCGTTCATTTCGGGCATCTGCACATCCATCAGTACGATATCGGGGCTGGAAGCTTCTATGAAATGAAGTGCTTCCAGTCCGTTTTGTGCTGCTCCGCTAACTTCCATATCCTCTTCGGAGGCAATAATCAGCTCCAGTCCGCTTCTTAACAAAGCGTCGTCCTCGACGATCAAGACCTTTAGAGGTTTCGCCATTTCTGTTGTCTGCCCCTTCCAGGAAAAAAGTAGTGACTAAACGTCATTGAATCGCGAAATGTAGTTCTATTATACTGAAATCCGATTGGCAAAGGATATGTTTATGCAGAATTATGTCGGAAAAACGTGATATGAATAAGAGGATCAGAGAGAGGGACAGGTGATGCGCACAATGTTGAAACGTATTTTCATTATTTTCATGACATCTGTTTTAATGACTTTAGGGTCGCTTCCGCTGCAGGCTTCTGCTGACAGCTCGACAGATGTGTGGACGAAACGGGCGCCGCTGCCAACAGGAGAGTATTTGCTCAGCGTAATTTTCGCCAACAACAAATTCACGGCAGTGGGAGGCAACGGCACGATTCTGGCTTCCGCCAACGGGATCGACTGGACGGAGCAAACATCCGGCACGACAAAAACTCTTTCTGAAGTCATATACGACAACGGTATCTATGTCGCTGTCGGAGTGGACGGTACCATTCTCACTTCCGCGGACGGGAGCATTTGGACGCCAAGCCAATCAGTAGGAACAACATCAACCTTGAGCGGTGTCGGCTACGGCAACGGCAAGTTCGTTGCGGTTGGGGCCTCCGGCACGATTGTGACCTCCAGTGACGGGACAAGCTGGATGTTGCAGGATTCCGGCACGGATAAAGGCCTTAATTCTGTCAGCTTCGGCAATAATGTGTTTGTTGCGGTCGGGCAAGGCACCGTGCTGTCCTCCGGGGATGGCGTGAACTGGTCGCCTCAAGATGGCAAATTAATCGGTTCGATAGATGACGTCAGCTATGGCGGTAGCAGCTTCGTGCTGGTAGGTGCGGGTGGCAAAATTTCAACTTCTGCCAATGGATTGACATGGACGGCTCAAACCTCCGGAACATCGTATCAATTCCAGGGCGTTGGTTATGCCAATGACACTTTTTTTGCTATTTCATATACTTCCGGAGCCAGTACGGAAACCATATGGACTTCCCGCAATGGAGCGGTCTGGACGCCGAAGGATTCGGGAGCGACCGGCCCGCTTAGTAGTATCGCCTACGGCAATGCCACATACGTCGCCGTAGGAGCCAATGGCCGAATTGTGACTTCCGCTGACGGCGAAGCGTGGATCATTCGCAATTCGGGCTCTGACAACGGCAGCAGCGACCATTTTAGCGGGCTCGGTTACGGCAACAACGGGTTTGTTGCGGTAGGGAACTCCAATGATATTGCAACCTCCGGCGACGGCATATTCTGGACAGCTCGGAACTTGATCGTGAACTACTCGGCTCCATTAAAAAGCGTCGCGTTCGGCAACAATCGTTTTGTGGCGGTGGGAGGCGGCGGCACCGTCATCAAATCCACGGATGGCGGAGTGAGCTGGGATGACCATAAGGCCAGCTCTACAACTTCAAATTTATTAACGAGTATCGCTTACGGCAGCGGACTGTTTGTTGCTGTCGGACAAAACGGCACAATTATTACCTCTCCTGACGGGGTTACATGGACAAGCCGGGTGTCAACGACTTCAAGCTTTTTGAGCGGTATTACTTACGCCAACAACATGTTTGTTGCCGTCGGCTCCGCCGGTGAAATTCTAACTTCCTCTCATGGGGTGAATTGGAATAGCCAGAATTCCGACAGCACTACTCTCTACAGTATCAGCTACGGCAACGGCACGTTTGTTGTAGGAGGACAGAGCGGCGCTATTCTGACATCTGTTGACGGCGAGCATTGGACGATTCAACAGAAATTAGCCAACTCTAATGTGTATGGTCTGGCTTTCGGCAACGGCTTTTTTACTGCGTTGTTGAATGGCGGTTCAGTCTGGTATTCCTTTGACGGCGTTTCCTGGAAGAAGGGAAATTCCGGGGCAACGAGCACATTGAACAGCATTCAGTTCGCAAATAATCAATTTGTGGCGGTTGGCGATAAGGGACTTATCCTTCAATCCAATGCCTTTTCCCTTTACAGTGTAACTTATAACGGCAACGGGAGCACCGGAGGCAGTCTGCCAAGCATGAGCAAGCCTTACTTGGACGGCGATTCTGTATCTGTTCTGGGAAACACCGGAGCTCTGGTCAATGGAGACCTTACGTTTGCTGGCTGGAATACCAAGGCGGACGGAAGCGGTACGGATTACGCGCCATGGGCGAGCTTTAACGTTGCTGCGGACAATGTCACGCTGTATGCGAAGTGGAAGAGCGCATCCACAGTTACCTATAACGGAAATGGCAACACAGGCGGCTCCGTTCCGGTAGACAGCAGCGCGTACGTGGAGGGGGCGACGGTTACGGTGAAGGGGAATACGGGCAACTTGCTTAGAGCTAGCCATACGTTTGCGGGCTGGAACACGAAGGCGGACGGAAGCGGTACGGACTACTCCGCAGGGGCGAGCTTTAACATGGCTGCCGATGATGTAACGCTGTATGCAAAGTGGGAAGTCATTAAGGGCGATGTCGACGGAGACGGTAAAGTGACCCCGGCGGATGCACTTTACGTGACTCAATATGTTAAGGGAATCATCCAATTAACGGAAACGCAGAAGAACATTCTTGATATGAACGGAGACGGCTTGGTGACGGCTGAGGACGCCAAAATGATTTTGCAAATTTACATGGGAGGTGGGTTGGCGTGAGTGAGCGTTTACTTGGCCGCACTTGGCAATCTGAGCGAAGAGCAGTATCAATCCTTCTAATCATTTGCATGATCTTCTCCTTCGGAACGTTGGCAAGCGCAAGCGTGGTTCCGGTGTCAATTGAAATCGAAAGCGCATCGGGCGCACCTGGGGATACCGTGACCGTGGCGGTGTATATGGCTCCGGGAGATACTTCATTTTATGACTTCTCGATGACTCTCAATTATGATTTGGACGTGTTTGAGGAAGTTCAGACTGGCGATGTAGGCTTTACCTCTATGGTCAGTGCCAATCCCAATGTATCGCTGGACAAAATTGGGACGACAGGTTTGATCGCGCTCCAGGATGCTAGCCCTATTGCCTTTGATAAGGAAAAGGTATTTTCCATTCAGTTCAAGATCAAAAACTCGGCTGTAGCAGGAAGCAGCACTTCCATTTCAGTTGCTTCCGGAACGGCAACCTATACGGTCATGGGAGCTCCGCCGGAGACCATCCTGGATACCAACATTACCTCCGGTACGGTAACGGTAACGGGAACGGGAATGTCAGATACGGCGGCTCCTACTGTCATTCAGGCAACCTATACGAACATTTCGGCGCGAACGCCCGAGCTCCAACTGACGTTCAGTGAGCAAGTAACGGCGGCAGTGCACAAAAAAATTGTAATTCGCAAAGTCTCGGACAACAGCAATATCGTCACGATCAAGGCGGATGATACGACGCAGGTGAGTATCGCAGGAGCGATGGTGTCTATCAAACCGGCTGGGGTATTAAGCCACGGAACGGATTACTATGTGCTGATCGACGAAGGGGCGTTTGTCGATGCCTCCAACAATGCGTTTGCCGGCTTTGCCGGTACAACGGATTGGATGTTCACGACCGATGCGGCTGTGCCGCAAACGGTGACGGTCGATATCGGCAGGGTGACCGGTACGGCGGGGAGCACAGTAAGTGTGCCGGTTACTGTAGCTGCAGCCTCGGGCAGCGTTGGCGCTTATGGAATAAAAATCAGCTTTGACAAGACGA
The DNA here is from genome assembly GCF_017671885.1 of Cohnella sp. LGH. Classification (NCBI taxonomy): domain Bacteria; kingdom Bacillati; phylum Bacillota; class Bacilli; order Caryophanales; family Paenibacillaceae; genus Cohnella; species Cohnella sp. LGH. The sequence continues at coordinate 5,685,170 of NZ_CP072117.1, read as the reverse complement.
TTCTGGAAGTAAGCTCGATCACGGGACAGTCCGGGGATCATTTCGCGTCAATGTTCGATAACGCTGACGGCTGGCTGAAGGCAGCGTGGGCCGATGCTTCGGGCGGCGATCATGCGCTTGCCGCGGGCAGCGCGATGTTCACGGTACAATTCCGGATCAAAGTGAATGCGGCGCCGGGTGAGACAGCTTTGAACGTCAGCGATGAAAACGATATACAGTCGTTTACCTTCAGTGATACGGCAATCGTTGAAATGACAAAGATGGTGTCATCCGGCAAAGTAACAATTGTATTGCCAAGCCGGTCGTCGAGCAGCAGTCCATCCGCCTCGGCGGCAAATGCGCCGGCGGGAGTCGAAGTGCTGGTGAATGGCAAAGTGGAGCAGGCGGGAACTGCTGTCACGACGACCGTTAGTAACCAAACCGTTACTACAGTAGCGGTCGATCAGATGAAGCTGGAGGGTCGTCTTGCGGCGGAAGGCCAAGGCGCAGTCATTACGATTCTGGTCAACACGGGATCCGATGTCGTCGTCGGCGAGCTGAACGGGCAGATGGTGAAAAATATGGAGGGCAAGCAGGCGGTCGTCGCAGTTAAAACTGAACGCGCCACGTATACGCTGCCTGCGCAGCAAATTAACATCAGCGCCATCTCGCAACGATTAGGGAGGAGCGTGGAGCTGCAGGAGATCAAGGTGAGAATTGTCATTGCCGAGCCAACGGAGGAACAATTAGAATACATTGAACGCTCCGCTGTGGGAGAAAACTTCCAACTGGTTGCGGCGCCTGTGCAATTTAAGGTGGAAGTGACTTACGGGGATCGAACCGTTGAAGTGTCGGAGTTCAAATCTTATGTAGAACGTGAAATTGCCATTCCGAAAGGCGTGGATCTGAGCCGGATCACGACAGGAGTTGTGAACGAGCCGGATGGAACCGTCCGCCATGTACCTACGAAGATTGTGACCGTGGATGGCAAATATTATGCGAAAATTAACAGCTTAACGAACAGCGCCTACTCAGTAGTTTACCACCCGAGAGAATTCAAGGACGTCGCGGGTCATTGGGCGCAGGATGCGGTTAACGATATGGGCTCGCGGATGATTGTCAGCGGAGTTGAAGCAGAGCGGTTTTATCCAGATCAAGCGATAACCCGTGCGGAGTTTGCGGCCATTATCGTCAGAGGCTTGGGGATGAAGCTGGAATCCGGAGAGGCGCCATTCTCCGATGTGCCGCCTGAGCGCTGGTTCCATACGGCGGTGCATACTGCTTATTCGCATGGATTAATCAATGGATTTGAAGACGGGCAATTCGCACCTGCCGACAACATTACACGCGAGCAAGCGATGGTCATTATAGCCAAAGCGATGAGCGTAACTGGATTGAAGACGAGGCTGAAAGCCGCAGAGGCGGATGATATTTTAAATGTGTATCAGGATGCAGGCATGGTGGCTGAATGGGCCAGGAGAAGTGCTGCAGACTGCTTGCAAGCCGGTATTGTGAACGGTCGGAGCAATCATGAACTTGCTCCGAAAGCAACCGTTACCCGGGCTGAAGTTGCCCTGATGATTCAAAGATTGCTGCAAGTATCCGAGCTGATCTAATGCATTAGGGATACCCTTCGAGGATGGAGGGTATCCCTTTTCCGATTGTAAATGGCCGAAAATTAAATATAAATATGGAGCGAATTGAGAGAAGCATGTCCAACGTATATGATATTATAGAAATTATCTGTTTACAGAATAAATCAACATGGTATATTTTAATTTTGAAAATAATATTCCTAGAGCAATGCTGAACTTCTTTTTACTTCAGTCCAAACGAGATGAACTAAAAGCTAGCGAAGTCATTATCCGGAACGAGGTGCCGTTCTGTGAACTGGATTCGCATGCGGGCGACAGGGATTTCGGCATGAGTCTTGCCAAAGGATTTAAGCAATTGAAGCGGGAGTGGCGCGAAATTCTGAGCCATCCTCAATTAAATATCGGGAGAGTTCGCCGACATGATGCAAGCTGACGTTAAAGGAATACAGGCTACCGGGGAACGTTCTTTCTGAAGGGGCGCGGCAGTTGGCGATAAAACGCTTGTAGATGCACTAGTGCCCTGCGTTCAGTCGTGGACGGCAAGCGAGAAGGCGGGCGATCATTTCAAGACTGCTTTCGAGAAAGGCGCGGCAGCGGCTGTCCAAGGCGCAGAGTCGACGAAGGGAATCGTGGCTCGAATGGGGCGGGCCGGTACAGCGGAAGAGAGAAGCCTCGGTTATCCCGACGCAGGCGCTTACGAGGTAAAGGTTATACGACTCAAGCTGCACAAGGCATGATTCATTATTTGTTTACGAATGCGAACGTTGAGGCGCTTAGCGCTATTGCTCTAGTCATGAATGTTCCATCGAATAAGGTCATACAAAAATGCGGTTTTCATTTTCAGGGGACGATCAAGCTGGATGACGAGAAATATAGCTACTATCAACTTGAGAGGAAGGATTGGGCGGGGAAGCTTTAGGACGGATCGAATGGACTTGTAGCGGATGATACGCGGAGCCTCCTTCACAACGAAGGAGGCTTTCGACGTTTGCATCAATCGTACGCACGCATACTCGCAATCATTTTGTCGAAGTAGAGGTCGATTGCGGAGTCGTCTTCGTCGATCCATTTCTCGTAGAAAACCTGGTGCTTCACCATCTTGTAGAAATCCATCAGCGCCTGCTTCATCGTGATGTTTTGCAGCATCAACCACTTGGGGTCCAACAGCTTTCGGAAAACAAGATCGACCTGGGTGAGATAAATGCGCGTATGGATCGGATAAAATACGCCAAGCTGAATGCCGCTATCGAAGTAGTCGGCCAGCTTGTTTTTGCATAGCTCTACGGCTTGCCCCAGCTTGGACGACAAGTTAGGGTAGGTTGTGTTCAGATCCTGAAGCAGTACATCTGTCAAATAGAAGGACAGTTTAATCGTGAGCTTAAACGCCTGTGTGAAAGATTCATTGTAGAATTTCCGTTCTTCGGCGGACGGCTGCGAGAGCGGCTCCGAGGATAACGTCGGGGGAGCCTCCGACAGCATCTGATTCGATACGAACAGCGCGAATTTATCGATGATACATTCCGCGATTTCGTCCTTCGAAGCAAAATATTTATACATCGTCGCTTTGCTAATATCCATATATTTGGCGGCATCGTCCATTTTTAACGGACTGAAGCCGTGCTTTTGAACATAGGGTATCAAGCGCATGACAAGCTTCTCCCGTTTATCGAAAAACGGGTCGCATTGGGGTTCTGACATTTCGCAACACCTCCTGACTGACCAACTTTAGGGCGTGTATGCAAACCCGCTCAGGGGCATCTTCCACCTCCTTTTCGCCCCCTGCTGCGTCACTTTTGCTTGACGTACCCCCGGTACGCCTTCACAAAAGTTCCTTGCATGGAACGAAAATTCGGCCAAATCTGCTATCTTCGGAGTATGTATACACGCCCTAGTATAGAGCATCTCTCCAGGATTATAAACATCGTTTACTAATTGAACTTTTTTTATTTATTTAGTTTACTTCGTATAATGAGATGTGCTATTTTAGTTGCAAGCAAATGATTATCTTTGGAGGAGATGTACATGTCAGCAGAAGCCAATGCAGGTGAGTCATTCTCAGTTCGTTCGCTCCTTGCACCGTTGATCGCGATTGTCGTCGGGTTGTTTATGGTCATCTTGGATACAACGGCAGTCAATGTCGCCATTCCGGTGCTGGCCGATGATCTGCATAGCTCATTAAGCCTCATTCAATGGACGATCACCGGTTATTCGCTGGCTCAGGCCATCGTAATTCCGATGGCGGGTTGGTTCTCCGATCGCTTCGGGGCGAAGCAGACTTTTATCGTATCGATTATTTTATTCACCGTGGGTTCGATTCTTTGCGCATTCGCCGGCACGGCGGAGCAGTTGATCGCCTTCCGTATCGTGCAAGGGCTTGGCGGTGGAATGGTCATGCCAATCGCCTTCGCGATGACCTACCGGATCAGTCCTCCCGAATCGGTGGGGAAGATTATGGGGATGATGGGAGTACCGGTACTGCTGGCCCCGGCGCTTGGGCCGGTTGTATCCGGGTATCTAGTAGATTACGTCAATTGGAAATGGATATTCCTGATCAATATTCCGGTTGGGATCGTCGGGGTGCTGTTGAGCGTTCTGTATTTGCCAAAACTCCCGAAAAAGGCTTCGGCTCCGCTTGATTACGCGGGAATCGCGATTGCGCCGCTTGCTTTCGGCGGGCTGTCATACGGATTGAGCGAAGCAGGGGAAGGGTGGTCTTCCGCAAAGACGATCGCCGGTCTGGCCGTAGGCGCCGTGGCGATGATTCTATTCGCCGTCATCGAGCTTCGGCGCAAGAAGGAGCCTTTGCTGGAGCTGCGGGTTTTCCGTTCTGTACAATTTACTCGCGGGATCGTGGTACAGTGGGTGATGCAGTTCTCCATGTTCGGACTGATCTTCGCCATTCCTTACTTCATGCAGCGTCTGATGGGAATGAGTGCGTTCGAGGCGGGATTATGGACGTTGCCGCAGGCATTAGCCTCGGCCATTATGATGCCGTTCAGCGGACGGCTGTTCGACCGGATCGGCGCGCGTCCGCTAGTCGTCGGAGGGCTGGTATTGGTCACCGTTGGCGCTTATCTGCTCTCGTTTATCGATCCGAGCGATAGTCCATGGTTGTTCTTGACTCCTCGTATGTTAATCGGGTTCGGAACGGGGCTGTCTTTCATTGCCTTGAACACACACCTGATCCAGACGGCGCCCAAGGAATTGGTCGGCAAGGTGACTTCGTTGACAAGCGCCGCGCAGCAGGTCTTCGGATCGTTTGCCATCGCGGGATTAACAACGCTGCTTGTTAACCGAACCAGCTATTATGCGGGCAAAGGCGAGGCGCCTATTCCGGATGCGATGTCGCACGCGTTTCATAATGTGTATCTGTTGATCGCTATCCTCGCGGCTGCCGGATTGCTGCTGGCGCTCACGCTTAAGCGACCGGCCAAGGAGCAAGAGGCTCAGTCGTCTGTCGTGGTGGACGTCGGCGTTTAGTGAGCAGGGCTGGTAGGCTTGGAATAAGGTGTAGCGAGGAGTTAGGTAGGAACTTACTTGTTTACAGAATAAATCATCGTGGTATAATTTAGAGAGATGTAAAGTTAGAGGAGCCGTGCGCTAACACGACTCCCCACAACAGCCGCTTTTAAGGGCGGTAGGCTTTCGGATAAGCGATTAGAAATAGACCGTTGTCCTTGGGTGAGGGCGGTCTATTTCTTTTTAAAGAATGAGAGTATAAGTACAATCAAAGTCGCAAATGAAATCATAAGCGCCAAAGCGTCCTTAACCTCCATGGCATCACCTCCCTCCCGGGAGACTAGCCGACCGCCCTCAAAGCCTATACTGTTGTACTTCCAATCACACCACATTTTGTTTAAAGAGCAAAAAAAAGGTCTCTCTTTTTTGACCTATCGGATAGTATAAAATTCGCTAACTTTTCTGCATGACGTTGGGGGTAAATGATTTTCATTCACCATTTGGACGATATATCGTATAAACACTTCTATTTTTCAGGGGGATGTAGCCACTTTGTGTGGTTGGTCGTACAAAATAAGGTGTTGGAGCCGTCGGGGCGCCAGATTTGTATGACAAATCGTACAAGTTGACCTCAAATGGACGAAGGGGAATGAAATTGTATGAGATTTTATCTAAATTTGGCGTGCGACTTCAAACGACAACGGGCCAATCCAATCCAATCGAACTCAACCTCGTCCGGTATCCTTTTGCCTGAATCGTCTCGGCAAAGCAGCTCCGGCGCCAAGAGGGAGCCGAAGGCGTTTTTGCTTGGTGCGCCTATCTACATATTTAAGTAATATTTTCACACCGTTCTGCAGTCCTAATAAATTCTTATAACTAACAATTCCCATCCCTCAAGCATTCGAAGAAGGTATAATGAAAGGAATAGAATTGTAAGAACGGTTTTTTGGAAAGGAGTACATCAATTATGAATAAACCACTCGTAGATATCGGCGTTAATTTGATGCATCGTTCGTTCAATCAAGATCGCGAGCAGGTGGTCGAGAAAGCGATAGCAAACGAGGTTACACCTCTTATTCTGACAGGGACGAGCTTAAGAAACAGCATGGAAACCGCGCGTTATGCCGGACGTTACCCCGGAAAGCTGTATGCGACTGCGGGAGTACATCCACATGATGCGAAGAGCTGTACCCCGGAGACGATCGCGAAGCTAAAAGAATTGGCGGCATTGCCGCAGGTGGTAGCCATCGGGGAATGCGGGCTTGATTATAACCGGGACTTTTCGCCACGGGACGTGCAGCGGAAATGGTTTGCCGAGCAAGTTCGTTTGGCGATTGAGCTGAACATGCCGTTGTTTCTGCATGAGCGGGAGGCATTTGCGGATTTTATTGCGATTCTTAAGGAGCATTCGGTTCAGAAAGCGGTGGTCCATTGTTTTACAGGGACGTATTCTGAGCTAAAGGTATATCTACAAATGGGTTACTATATCGGAATTACCGGCTGGATCTGCGATGAACGACGGGGGAAGCACCTGAGGGACCTAGTTCGCATGATTCCGCTCAACCGGTTAATGATCGAGACGGACGCACCGTTCTTGACTCCAAGGGACTTAAAGGAAAAGCCAGCGGATGGACGGAACGAACCTGCTTTCCTCCCGCACATCCTGCAGGCGGTAGCACGATGCGTAGGTAGACCTGCAGATGAGGTCGCTAAGGCGACGACGGAAACCGCGACGGAGTTTTTCGAGATTTAATAAGGTCGAAGAATTGCAATCCCGATATCCGTAATCTAATAAACACAAGCGCCGGGCTTCCCTGACCGGCGCTTGTGTTTATTTTCTTCTATAGGACCTTTCCCAATCGTTAAGCACATCTGCCTGTGTCAGCAGTCGGTCCCTTAACCATCGAGATGTTTCCCATTCTTGTATGGCTTGCTGCTTTGTTTTGTAGAAGCGGTAGTCGCAAATATTCAAGGAGCAATACAGTTTTCGGTACCACTTGCCGTTTTGAACGTCACTGGTGAAGCGGCGAACGGCTTTACTTGCCCGCCGTTTGCTCCAACGAGTACCGGGCGTTGTATGATCTGTCCATGCGGGTGACTTACGGATTTTCGGATTTCATTGACAGAATGGAGGCCCAAATCTATAATTTGTTACACATGGTGTGTAATTAATTATCTTGATGTAACATAAAATAAATGCGAAAGGTGCAAAGCCGTATGACGACCTCGGAGCAGCCGACAGCACGCCCATGGATAAAGTGGGTGGTCATGCCTGTATTTGTGCTTCTTATGTACGTGCTTAAATTACGCGAGCGGCTATACCGCTACCGACCGGAGCCGCTGGAGCGGCTTTACGGCGAAGCGGGGCCCTATCGAAGCGTTAGCGTTGTCATCCATGACGAACAAGGACGCCCGCTATATCGGATCGATTACCCGGAAGACCGGATGGATGCCTGCCCGGTTGTCCTATGGGGCAACGGCTCGGATGCCCAGCCGGAGAACTATGGGGAATTGCTGGCTCATTTGGCCACTTGGGGATTCGCGGTTGTCGGCAATTATTGCCGCAATACGGGAACCGGCAAGGAAATTGCCGACACCGTCAATTATGTATGGCGCGAGAATGACAAGCCAACGAGTCCGTTCTACGGGAAGCTGAAGACGAATCGAATGGGCGCGGTTGGTCATTCTCAAGGGGCGACCGGGGTGTTGAACGCGAGTCGATATTTGGAGAAGCCGTTTCAGACTGTTGTGACGATCGCTCTCCCGGCTCTGAAATGGTGCGATGCCAAGGACGTATATGAAATCGAGAGCCAGTATTCCGACTTGTTTTTCATGGCGGGTACGCACGATTTCATCATTTCACCGACCGCTTCCAATTCGAAAGCCTATCATGCGGTTCGTCCGAGGCAATCGGCAGCCATGGCTATGACGAAATGCGCTGACCATGTGGCAAGCATGGGGAACGGAGGCATGCATAGGGGCTATCTGACCGCGTGGCTGCGTTATCGGTTGGAGGCGGATGGGCAAGCCGCTGCCGTCTTTGCAGGCCAACGCCCCGAGCTGCATCGCAATAAAGGCTGGAAGCATGTCCGCACCCAAAATCTTTAGAACGTATATTAAAGACGGGAAGAGGGAATCGCTCTATGAAAAAGATTAAGCGCGTTCTATTTTATTCCATTGTCGTTGTTGTGCTTTCCATCGTGTACTTTAACCGCAAAGTTCTCAACAGACCGAGCAGCCAAACCCGCTTCGAACTAACGAAGCGCGGCAAATGGAATAAAGTGAAGCTGGGCCCAAAAGCCATGGCAGCCGACGGATCGAAGTTTTTCTTATATACGCGCAAAGGCGGAGGCCGCAATTTGATGATCTATTTCTGCGGAGGAGGCGGCTGTTGGGAAAGCGAGATGGCCCATATTCCCTTGTCTCTGCGCTCTTATCTTAAGCATGGCCAATTCGGCTATTACTTCGCGCGAATCCCTTTTTATATTCTTAGCATGCATCGGGGGATTTTCGACCAACGTCCCGACAATCCGTTCTCCGAATGGAACGTCGTGTTTATCCCTTATGCTTCCGGCGATTTTCATGTTGGCCATACGACGGTAAGCTACGCGAGCAAAAAGAGCTCCAAATCCCGAACGGTCAGGCATAACGGTAGAAATAACGTAGAGGAAGCGTTACAGTGGATTTACCGGAATTTCGATACGCCGGATAAGCTGCTCATCGCAGGTTCAAGTGCCGGGGGCTTCGGTTCCGCCCTCTGGGGAAGCAAAATTGCCAATCACTATGCCGATGCCGAAATCTATCATCTCTCGGACAGCTCCTTTTTGCTTTCCGATCGGTGGCCGACCCTTGTGGAAGACAATTGGAAGGCAGAGTTTAAGCGGACGTTCTCATATCCGATGGAAGCGGATATGATAGGAGCCGCATTCCGCCACAACGGCACGGCCATGCCGGCCCATGCGGTTCTGCTTCATGCCTGTACTATCCACGATAAAGTGCTGGCCTCGTTTCAGAATAGGCTGAACGGCAAAGGGGACGAGATCAATAGGCAAATTACAGAGGAATGGAGCCGTCAATTCCGCTCGTCCACCCGTCAGCTTGACGAGCAACTGCCTAATTTTTATTATTTTCTCACCAACCATGAATACGATTCGGAAACTCATACGACACCGCACACTTTGCTGCCAATGAAAGCCTTCTACGAGGCGGAGGAAGAAGGCACGAAATTAATAACGTGGCTCGATGGGATTATTCACAAAAACGAGAGGGTCTCGCGGGGCGCCCGTTTTCTGTATCCCGAGGGAACCGAGACGGCGAACGCCGAGAAAGCCAGAATGCAGGTAGGGGGATCGCACAATGAAGCTTAGAGAGAAGCAGCTTCAGCTAACGAGAGAAATGATCAAGGAGGCTGCGTTGGAAACGTTTTGCGAGAAGGGGATTGAAGGCTCGGACCTCGTCCTCGTCGCAGCCCGTTCGGGCACGTCCAGACGAACGTTGTACCATCACTTCAAAGACAAGGAGCAGCTCGCGACCGAGGTATACGTGGACAATCTCAAGAGAATGTTCGGAAGACTGCTTCTAGAATTCGATTTCCAATCGCCGCGCGCCTCGATAGAGGCCATTCTAAATAGATATTTGTATCTGAGGGAGCACCATCCGGATTTGCTGTATTACGATTCGCTCTTCAACGTGTATTTTGCCAGCATGGGCAAAAATCCGGCGGAGCTGCCGGCGTTCAAGGAATTGATCAACGAGGAAACCCATCTATCCATGAGCGCGTTTTCGCTGGATTTGCAAACGGAGGAAACGGGGCAAAAGCTCGTATGGATCGAGCGCACGCGAATGGTGACGCATCTTTACTTCATTTATTTGCAGAAGTCCGTGTTAATTTCTCGGCAAAATCAAGATGCGACGAAAGCGGAGGAAATCGAGCAGAACATTCGTTATAAGGAATTTCTGCTCAATTTATGGGAAGGGCAATGATGGAGAGCCGACGTCGCGGGCTTAGGCACACGATGCGTTTCAAACTGGTGGCAGGCGTAGCCGCGATTCTCGTGCCGCTTATCGTCCTGCTGAATTTCAACCAATATTATGCCGCGCAAGTCGTCCGAACGCAGGTAGCCGAGAGCAATCAAAGCTATATCTCGCTTTATATGAACCAAATAGACGGCATCTTGGAAGAGATCGATAGCTTCCTGATCGGCATGATCGTTTCCGACCCGAATTTGCCGTTGCTGGATAAGCGGCAGTCCGAGGAGCAGGCGGCGCTGTTAAAGGTGCAGCTCTCCAAGCAGCTGACGAACGAAATCGCCCGTTACGGAACGATGGACGAATTTTTTATTTATTCGGATTTCGACAACAGTCTCATTGAATCGTTTAGCTCGCGGCCGACCTACTCCGAGCGGGTTGCGGTAGGAGAAGAAATCGCCCGGTTGCTAAGCTTAACTTCCATGAAGTCTTCGCGAGAGGCAAGAAATTGGATCGTTCGCGAGATTAATGGCGACTACTATATTTTGCGGCTGCTTCAAGCCGAACGAAACACCTATGTCGGAGCTTGGGTGAAGGCGGACAGTCTGCTTGTTCCGCTTAAGATGATCGACTTGGGGGATAATGGACTTTCCTTGTTCGCTACGACAGATGGGAAGCCGATGATGCAGGCCGAGTTTGTTCGCGACAATGAAATCGACCTTAGCTTCGCCGAGGGAGGCTCCAGCCTATCCGGGAAACCGGAGCGGTATTTAACCGTAGGGGCGTTATCGAAGCAGGGAGACTTTCGCCTCGCAGCGATTATACCGGAACAAAAAATCTTAAAGAGCCTGTTTAATCTCCGGGAATGGAACACGGCGGTGTCGGTTGGCTCGATTGTGCTGCTTCCGCTAAGCCTGCTTCTGCTTCGCCGAACGGTTTTGCTGCCGATTCGGAGGCTTCTCGCCGCGATGAAGCGAATTGGGGAAGGCCATATGCAAGGAATTCCCAAAGCTGCCTTCGCGACGGAAGAGTTCCGCGTGGTTAACGACAACTTTAACTATATGCTCACCCAGATTAGAGAGCTGAAAATCCATGTGTACGAAGAACAATTAAGCAAGCAGCAAGCGGAGCTGAGACAGCTTCAAACGACGATTAACCCTCACTTTTATTTGAACTCCTTAAACATTATGCACAGCCTTGCCGCCGTTGGCGATTATCAATTGATTCAGGAAATGTCCCGCTGTCTGGCGGACTATTTCCGCTATATTTTCCGCAGCGGCGCTTCATTCGTCTCCCTTGGAGATGAGCTTATGCATACGCGGAATTACATTCGGATTCAAGAGCTGCGGTTTCCGGGCCAACTGAGCGGCGAGATCGAGGTTCCTTCTTATTTGTTGGAGCTGGCCGTTCCCTCGCTCGTTATTCAAACGTTCGTGGAGAATGCCGTTAAGCACGCCTTTTCGTTGGAAAAGCCGTTCCGTCTGACCCTTAGAGGAAAGTTGGAATCGGACGGAAGCGAGCCCCGCTTGCTTCTCGTTATAGAGGACACGGGGAACGGCTTCCCTCAAGAGGTGCTGGAAAGCTTGGCGGAGGGAAGGAGCTTGGAGCGCAAGGACGGAAGTAGGCATGGCTTGTGGAATGCGCGGCGCAGGCTGGAGCTGCTGTATGAAGGACGCGCCGACTTGAAGTTAGCGAACCGGGATTCAGGAGGAGCAAGGGTTGAGATTCGTCTGCCGATGAAGCCGTTCCCTAAGGGAGAGGACGACAACGATGCTGAACGTGTTAATCGTCGATGACGAGATTCATTTTGTGGAAGCGGTTAAGCGTATGGTGGACTGGGCGGGGCTAGGCGTTGCCAACGTCTATACGGCCTACAGTTCTTCCTCCGCAGAGCAGATTTTTCAGGCGCATGACATTCATGTGCTTCTTTGCGATATTGAAATGCCGCAGAGGACCGGATTGGAGCTGCTGGAGTGGATGAGGCAAAAGGAGCTGCGGACGGTGCCGATTCTGATGACCTGTCACGCCGATTTTCGATTCGCGCAGGAAGCCGTACGTCTCGGCTGCTCCGATTATTTGCTCAAGCCGCTATCCAAGGAGGAGCTGGAAACGGCTATCCGCAAAGCGGCGCTAATCGCGAATCGGGAGCAAGAGCGGATGGAGGCGCAGCGAAATAAGCTGTGGTGGTCGCACCAGCAGGACATGAACCAGGAGAGATTTTGGACGGATCTGTTGAGCGAGACGATTCCGGCTAATCGCGGAGATTTTCTTCGCGAAGCGGCCGCCCGGCAAATTTCATTGTGCGGGGATGCCGAAGTGCTCCCGATCCTGCTGGTCGTTCGGCATTGGCATCGGGATTTTCGGGTCAGAGACAGAAAGCTGTTGGAGTACGCGCTAAAAAATGCGGGCAAAGAACTGATCGGAAAGCTAAGTCCGGGCAACGTATTCGTGCCGGTTGGCAGCGAGGCATGGCTTCTTATTATACCTGTCGCTCCGGATCGGCGTATAGGAGAGAGCGGGCTCGCTATGATGTGCCGTCGATGGGTTGAATTTTGCAGAACAAACCTCTATTGCGAGTTAACCTGTTACGGGGGGCAAGCGATACCCGGATTCGAGGTTTCATCGATGCTGCATAGATTGCTGAAGTTGGATCGGAACAATGTGAACGGAGTCGGTTATGTCAGCCTTGAAGCGGAGAAACGTTCCGTCGACGCTTCGGCTGCCTTGCCAGATATGAGCGGGTGGGCGGCGCTGCTTCGGCAGGGCGTCAAAGAGAGGCTGCTGGAGGAAGCGACAGCGTTTATTGGCAGTCTGAGGCAAAGGTTGGACATTGATAACCGCTATTTGCTCGCATTAAAAGAGAATTTCCTGCAAATGACGCACGCGGTGCTGCAGCAGCAGGACGTCCAAGCGCATCTTATGTTTTGCGACGAGGGGAGCTTGCGGTTGTCGGAAGCGGCGTCGCGATCCTTGGCCGATCTGGAGCGCTGGCTTGCGCATGTCGTTGCGAAGGCGGCGGGGTACGCTCAAGCGTCTTCCGTTGGAGATGTCGTCGAAAAGGCAACCCGTTTCATTTTATCCAATCTGGATCAGAACCTGTCCAGGGAGGCGGCAGCCAGCCACGTTTATTTGCATCCGGATTATTTGACCCGCTTATTCAAGAAGGAGCTCGGCTGCACGATTCCGGAGTTTATCATGCGCGAAAGAATGAAGCTGGCCAGGCAGCTGCTTGCCCATTCGGAGCTTCCCGTAAGCGCCGTGTCGATGGCCAGCGGTTATGCGAATTTCTCCCATTTCGCCAAACTGTTTAAGCAGCAGACGGGCTTGACCCCGGTAGATTTTCGCCAAAGCGAGCGCGGAGGCGCCAATGGCAAAGTCGAAATCGCGTCAGGCTAAAGTCGAAGCCGAAGCAGAAGCAGGCGGCGGTCTCCGGCTACAATGGCAAGAGAAAGCCAAATGACGAGGCCAGGGGGAAATACAATGAGTAAGAAGGCATGGTTGTCCGCAAGTCTAGTAATCGTAATGTTATTGTTGTCGGCATGCGGTTCCAATGGAGGCTCGGGCGAATCGTCGAAGCCGGGGAACGCTACCGGGACGGACGCTCCGTCAAGCAGCGACAAGCCGCAAAAAACCGACGAGCTGAACGTCGCCTTTCTAAGCGTAACGGGAACGCCGCCCGATCTGAAGGCCGTAGAAGCCGAAATCAACAAAATCACGACAGCCAAAATCAATGTATCCGTCAATTTGATGCCAATCAATTACGGAGCTTACGCCCAGCAGGTCAATCTGATGCTGACGAGCAACGAGAAGCTGGATCTCATCGTTGTTGGCTCGCCGTTCGGATTTAGCTCCCAAGTGTCCCGAGGGCAATTGCTTCCGTTGGACGAACTGCTCGACAAGCATGGGAGCAACATTCGCAAGGCGCTTGATCCCGTCTATTTGGATGCAAGCAAGGTGGACGGACAAATCTACGGCGTAACGCCGGTAAGGGATTTGGCGACCGCCAACGGTTTCACGATGCGCAAAGACCTTGCAGACAAGCACGGCATCGATGCGGGGAAGATCAAATCGTTGGACGACGTAGAAGCCGCGCTTAAAATCATTAAAGATAAAGAGCCGGGGATCACGCCGTTAATTCCAAGCGGTGCGGGGTTTTCCTTCTTAACGAGCTATAGCTGGAACGACGGGTTAGGCAACGGGATGGGCGTTCTCCCGGGCTATGACAACGGCTTGCAACTGGTCAACAGCTTTGAATCGCCCGAGTATGCCGAGCTCTTGCAAAGGATGAGAAGCTGGTATGAGGCGGGTTACTTACTGAAGGACGCTTCTACGAACAAGTCGAGCCAGATCGAACTCATTAAGGCGGATCGGGCCTTCGGCTACCTCTCGAAGCTGAAGCCCGGCTTCGATGCGCAGGAATCCCGCTCGATCGGCAAAGAGATGGTTAGCGCCGAGCTATCGGCTCCGGTATCGATGACGGATCATGTATTGAACATTATGTGGGGCATCCCGAGGCAAGCGGACAATCCGGAAGCTTCGATGAAGTTTCTGGACTTGATGTACGGGGATGCGGAGCTCGTCAATTTGTTGGACTGGGGCATTGAAGGCAAGCATTATGTCAAAGTGTCCGACAATGTGATCAAGTACCCGGAAGGCGTAACGATCATGACGAACGGCTATAACCTGAATATGAGCTGGCTGTTCGGCAATCAATTTCTCGCTTATGTGTTTGAGGGGGAAGACCCCGATATTTGGCAAAAGATGAAGGAGTTCAACGAGCAAGCGGTCAAGTCGAAAGCGATGGGCTTTACGATGGACCCCGAGTCCGTGAAGACGGAAATCGCCGCGGTTTCCAACGTCATCGCCCAATACTACCTCGTGCTGGAGACCGGCTCCGCAGACCCGGACAAAGTGCTTCCTCAATTCAATCAAAAGCTGAAAACCGCCGGTCTGGATAAAGTGATCGCGGAGAAGCAGCGTCAGCTGGACGCATGGGCTAAAGCCGAGGGCGGGCGATGAGCGGGAATATCCAATTGCAGGAGTTGCTGCGCGGCGAGGAACGGAACTATATTCTCCCGTTCCTCTGGCAGCGCGGAGAAGAGGAAGCGGTCATCCGCGAGGAGCTTGCGCGCATAAGGGAAGCGGGAATAAGGGCGGTATGCGTCGAGTCCAGACCCCATCCCGATATGCTGGGTCCGAAGTGGTGGAGGGACATGGACATCATTATGGACGAAGCTCGAACCCACGGCATGCAGATTTGGGTGTTCGACGACGATCACTTTCCGACCGGCCATGCCGCGGGCAAGGTGAAGGAAGCGCCGCTGGAGCATCAGCGGCAGTTTCTATCGGAGCGGCGAATCGATGCGAGGGGGCCGGATCCCGAAGCCTCCTTCCTGCTGCGGCCCTGGTCCGTTCTGGATGGGGCAAGACCCGTAGGCGCCGCTGCCGCCAGACGCGATCCGGCCACGGGCAAGCTGGACGGCGAATTCCTTCCCATCGACCTTGAAACCTCCGTACAGGATGGCGTTCTGTATTGGCCCGTGCCCGAAGGGTATTGGACGATTTGCCTGTTCGTCGTTACCCGCGAAGGGGGAGACGACCGCAGGAAGGATTATTTAAACCCGATCGTTCCGGAATCGACGCAAATCTTGATCGATACGATCTATGAAGCCTATTACGCACGCTATAAGGACGATTTTGGCGCAACGTTCGCGGGCTTTTTCTCCGACGAGCCGGGCTTCTACAATAGCAAAGCTTCCTATGATTACGCATCGGGTCTGGGCAACGCCAAGATGGCTTTGCCGTGGAGAGACGATCTCCTCGAGCTGCTTGAGGCGGAATACGGTCCGACTGTTCGCCAACATCTGCCCCTGCTGTGGCATGAAGGCGGCCCGCATACGTTCGCTGTCCGATATGCCTACATGAATGTCGTCAGCAAGCTGTATGCGGAACATTTTAGCGGCCGAATCGGACGTTGGTGCCAGGAGCGCGGCGTTGCTTACATCGGTCACCTTATGGAGGACAACAACGTCCACGCCAGACTCGGCTGCGGAGCCGGTCATTTCTTCCGAGCGCTGGAGGGCCAGGATATGTCGGGCCTTGACGTGGTGCTGTGGCAGATCGTGCCCGGCTTCGATGAAATGTCCTTTTCCTGGATGGGCGGCGAGACGGACAGCGTCTTTTTCCACTATGGCATGACCAAGCTGGCGGCATCGCTCGGACATCTCGATCCCCGGAAGCGGGGGCGGACGTTTTGCGAGATTTTCGGAGCTTACGGCTGGGCGGAAGGCTTGAAGCTAATGAAGTGGCTGACCGACCATATGCTGGTCAGAGGCGTCAACCATTTCGTTCCCCACGCCTTTTCCCAGAAGGAATTTCCCGATTGGGACTGTCCGCCGCATTTCTATGCGAGGGGATACAATCCGCAGTTCAGACATTACGGACTGCTCAATGCCTACACCAACCGGCTTTGCCATTTATTAAACGACGGACAGCACGTGGCCACTGCGGGAGTACTGTATCACGCGGAGGCGGAATGGTCCGGTGAAGCGATGCTGTTCCAGGAGCCCGTCAAACAGCTGATGCAGAACCAAATCGACTGCGACGTACTTCCCGCGGACGTCTTGCTTCGCTCAAGCGTTATGGAAGGGGAGCTTGCCGTTCACGAAGAACGGTATCGCTGCTTAATCGTTCCCTATGCGGAAGCGTTGCCGATTGAATTGATCGCGAAGCTGTCGGAGCTAGCGGAATCAGGCTTGCGGGTCGTCTTTGTCGACTCGCTGCCGAAGCGTGCGAGCCAAGCCGTGCCGTATGCGGAACCGTTGAGGAGATTGGAGGATCAGGCCAAGATCTCGGTTGTACCTCTACTTCATCTAGCCGATGCGTTGCGGGATTGGGGCATGTACGAGCTGGAAACAAGCGACCGACAGCCTTATCTGCGAACTTATCAATATCGTCATGACCGCCTGGAGGTCGTAATGCTATTCAACGAGCATCCCGAAGAGACGTTAAACACTCGCGTCATTCTACCGGGCGAGGGAGCATGGCTGCGCTACGACGCTTTCGGCAATACGTTGGGTCGGGTCGGAGAAGGACGACATTATGCTTACGATCTCACGCTCAGCGCCTATGAATCGGCCGTCTTGCTGCGCATTCCGCCCGACGACGAGGAGATGTATCCGGTACGTAAAGGGAAGACGGCGCCAACGTTGGAAGCGACAAGCCGTCTGATCGAGCCGACGGAGTGGCGTGTTTCATTGGCCACGGCGCAGGACTATCCTGAGTTCAAGCTTTGGGGCACTTTGACGAGCTTACGAAACCTGGGCTCTCGCGAGTTGCTGCCGAGATTTTCCGGCACGATGAAGTACGAATGCCAAGTGCAGGACGAAGAAGCTGCCGACTCCGTCTGGCTTGATTTGGGTCGGGCGTACGAGACTGCGCAGGTTTGGGTGAACGGACGGGGAGCCGGTGTCCGATTGTGCGCTCCCTATGTGTGGGATATTTCGGAGTTATGGCGGCAGGGGACGAACGAGTTAACCGTCGAGGTGACGAATACGTTGGCCAAGGATCAGCAGGATTGGTTTTCGAAGTTCGTTCAGCAGGAACCCTCCGGCTTGCTCGGTCCGGTCAGACTCCTTAGGCAATCAGCGATAAGCGCGGAAAGCGGGAACTAGAATGGAACAAACCTATCCACTCCGCCGAAAAAACGGCTTGCGCAAATACGGTGTTTTGCTGCTCATGATGGTGCCGGGCTTGGCCTATCTTCTAATCAACAACTATATGCCGATGTTCGGGCTGATTATCGCCTTCAAGGACTACAATTTTGCGAAGGGGCTGCTCGGCAGCGATTGGGTCGGCCTTAGAAACTTTGAATATTTGTTCAAGACGCAGGACGCTTACATCATCACTAGAAACACGATTCTCTATAATTTTGCGTTCATCCTTTTGAATACGGTCTTTGCCGTCGGAATCGCGATTGCGCTGAATGAAATCCGCAGCCGATTCCTGTCGAGGTTTTATCAGAGCGTGCTGCTGCTGCCTCATCTCATCTCGATGGTTATCGTCAGCTACTTGGCTTACTCCCTGCTGAGCATGGAAACCGGCTTTATAAACAAGACCGTGCTTCCGCTTCTTGGGATAGAGGAAATTTCTTGGTACAGCGAGTCGCGGTATTGGCCGTTCATCCTGACGATCATCAGCTTGTGGAAGGGGGCCGGCTTTCTGTGCGTCATTTACTTGGCGGCGATTGTCGGCATCGACCCGGAATATTATGAGGCGGCCACGCTGGATGGTGCCACGAAATGGCAGCAAATCCGCAGCATTACGCTGCCCCTGCTGTCCCCGATCATCATTATGATGACCTTGCTCGCGATCGGCAAAATCTTCTATTCGGATTTTGGCTTATTCTATCAAGTTCCGCTAGGCTCGGGAGCGCTTAACGATACGACTCAGGTCATCGACACCTATGTGTACCGGGCTCTGATGAATCTTGGTGATATCGGGATGTCTTCCGCCGCAGGGCTGTACCAGTCCATCGTCGGCTTCGTGCTGGTGCTGCTATCAAATTACGCGGTGCGCAAATTCAACAAGGACAGCGCATTGTTCTAAGGTCTGGGACTGGAGTGGAGAAGCATGAATACGATCAATAGGGGAAAGCAGATTTGGCTTCATCTTCCGATGCTTGCCCTAGCGGCGGCCTGCGTGCTGCCCTTCCTGCTGCTCGTCATCTCGTCCGTATCGGATGAAGGCTCGATCCTGCGGCAGGGCTACACCTTTTTCCCCGATCGACTGGGGTCGGAGGCTTACCGTTACTTATGGAATCATTCCGATCAACTCGTGCGGGCTTATGGCGTAACGGTGTTTATCACGATTTTCGGCACGACGGCGAGTTTGCTTATGACCGCGATGCTCGCTTACCCGATGTCCAGACAAGGCGTGCCATGGCGCGGGGGAGTTGCATTTTTCGTTTTTTTCACCTTGCTGTTCAATGGCGGGCTGACCCCGACTTATTTGATCTATGTGCAATATTTCGATATTAAAAATACGATTCTGGCGCTTATCGTGCCCGGCTTGTTGATGAACGGCTTTAACGTACTGCTGATGCGGACCTTTTTTATGACCACGATCCCTCCGGCCTTAATCGAAGCTGCGCAAATAGACGGAGCCGGGGAATTCAAAATCTTCTGGAGAATCATTATGCCGCTGTCGCTGCCGATCGTGGCCACCGTAGGCCTGATTCAGACGATCATCTACTGGAACGACTGGTTTAACGGCATGATCTACGTGACGGATTCCAGGCTGTTCAGTATTCAGAACATTCTGAATCGAATGCTGACGGACATTCAGTTTCTGTCGGAAAGCAAGTTCAGCGCGCAATTAGGCGAGGCCGGGGCGAATTTGCCCAGCACGACCGTGAAGATGGCGATCGCCGTCGTCGGCGTTCTGCCGATTATCGCGATGTATCCTTTCTTTCAAAAATATCTCATTAAAGGCATAGCGATCGGCGCTGTAAAAGGATAGATCGAAGCGAGGAGGAACCGACGGATGGAGCTTACGAAAGTAAAGGAATGGCTTTCCCTCATGACTCTGGAGGAGAAAGCAAGCATGTGCTCGGGCAAGGACTATTGGCGAACGAACGCGCTGGAAAGACTCGGCATACCGTCCGTCGTCATGATGAACGGTCCCCACGGGTTAAGGAAGCTTGACGAATATGAAGTCAATTTCGATGTGAGCGACAGCGCTCCGGCCACTTGCTTCCCATCGGCGTCCGCGCTGGCGTCCTCCTGGGATCGGGAACTGCTGACGGAAATCGGCGTTGCGCTTGGGAAGGAATGCCACGCGGCGGGAGTGGATATTTTGCTCGGGCCCGGCGTGAACCTGAAGCGCTCTCCTCTGAACGGGAGAAACTTCGAATATTTCTCGGAGGACCCCTATCTGTCGGGAGAGATGGCCAAAGCTTATATTAACGGCGTTCAGAGCCAGAATGTCGGCACCTCGTTGAAGCACTACGCTTGCAACAACAGGGAGTCGCGGCGGATGACGACCGATGCCGTCGTTGAGGAGAGGGCATTACGGGAGCTGTACTTGAACGCCTTCGAGATTGCCGTCAAGGGCAGTCGGCCTTGGACGATCATGAGCGCCTACAATCGGGTCAACGGAGCTTATTGCTCGGAGCATCCGCATTTGTTGAATCAAGTCCTGAAGCGAGAATGGGGATTTGAAGGCGCGGTCGTCTCCGACTGGGGAGCGGTGAACGTGCTGTCGGAAGGCATTCGGACCGGGCTTGATTTGGAGATGCCGTCGAGCGAAGGCTACGGTCCAGCAAGCATAATCAAAGCGGTGCAGAGCGGGGCATTGACCGAAGAAGCGCTTGATCGCGCCGTCGAGCGGGTGCTGCAATTGGCCGTTCTCTCCTCGAAGCGTTCCGGGCAGCCGGTCGATTGCGATTATGAAAGTCATCATCGACTTGCCCGGAAGGCCGCAGCGGAAAGCATGGTGCTCCTTAAGAACGAGGCGAGCCTGCTTCCATTGTCCAAGGGGCAGTGTAAAATCGCGCTTATAGGAGCAATGGCGCGTTCGCCGAAAATTCAAGGCGGCGGAAGCTCGCATATGAAGCCGACGCAGGTGGACGAGGTTGAAGCCGCGATTGCCGCCAAGCTGGGCGAAGGCAGCGAGCTTGTCTACGTACAAGGCTACGATCTGGAAAGCGAAGCAGTCAACAAAACGTGGGAAGAGGAGGCGAGAACGACAGCGGCGGATGCCGAGGCGGCTATCCTTATTGTCGGACTGCCGGAGCGCACTGAATCGGAGGCGTATGATCGGCAGCATCTGCGAATTCCCTTTAACCAAGCCGAGATTATCCGCGCCATAGCGCAGGTTCAGGAGCGGGTCATTGTCGTCTTATGCAATGGCGCCCCGGTAGATATGCCTTGGGAGAAGCATGCGGGCGGAATCGTGGAAGCTTACTTGGGCGGCCAAGCCTTCGGAGGTGCGCTTGCGGACATTCTGTTCGGAGATGTCAATCCGAGCGGCAAGCTTGCGGAAACGTTCCCCGTCGATCTGCCAAGCACTCCGGCTTACCTTGCTTTTCCGGGCGAGGGCGACCGCTGCGAATATCGCGAAGGACTCTTCATCGGCTACCGTTATTATGACAGCCGCAAGATCGAACCGCTCTACCCGTTCGGCTTCGGCTTAAGCTATACGTCGTTCGAATACAGCGATTTGCATCTCGATAAGAAAGAGATCAGCGATCAAGAAACGCTTGCCGTGCGTCTTAGTGTTCGGAATATCGGCGATCGCACAGGCAAGGAAACGGTTCAATTGTATGTAAGGGACAAGGTGAGCCGTTTGGTTCGGCCGGAGAAGGAGCTGAAGGCATTCGCCAAAGTCGAGCTTCATGCCGGGGAAGCCAAAGAAATCGTCTTTACGCTGGATAAGAGGGCTTTCGCTTATTATGATCCGGAGCTTCAAGATTGGCACGCGGAGACGGGAGAGTTCGATATTCTGATCGGTCAGTCCTCGCGGCATATTTTGCTGGAAGAGACGGTAAACCTTCGTTCGACGACCTCGATCCGAAGGCCATACGACCGTCAGTCGTCCTTGGCGGATTTAATCGCCGATCCCCGGGTCGAGCCGATCATCCGCCAATTTACGCAAGGACTGTCCGATTCCCAAGACAAGCATAGCTCGGAGATGATGGCCGTGTTTATCCGGGAAATGCCGCTGCGGTCGTTGGTCGCTTTCAGCAAAGGGGCGTTCACCGACGAGATGCTGGACGGGCTGTTGCACCATGCGAATTCGGTAGGAAGGTAGGGGCCTCCATCAATGAGCGGTGTGGAATAACGATCTAATATGAGGGTATCCCCAAGCCATGGGAATGGCGGAAGGATACCTTTATTTTAAAATCTGGGGGTTCAGGTGGGACAGGATGGTCATTGTATACGACAGGATAAAGCTGCAAGGGGAATGCACGTCCTTCCGCTGCTATACGCTCCTGAGATGCTCTGTTTTGTATGATTTTTCGCACACGGATCGGTCTTTTTCAGACGATGACAGGTACTTTATATGAAATGTCGTACAAATTTCCGCTTATTTAGATATCTCTGCACGATTTTGTGTGGTTTTTCATACAACAGGCTTTGACGAACAGTTTTGGGGGCAAATTGTGTGAAAAAACATACAGGTCAAGCACTGATATTGAGATTGAGCCTCAATGTATTTCAAGCAACTCTGTCTTTTCTCCATCGTCTGTCATGGTAAAATAAAAAATAAAGATAGAACGCTATGAGGAAGGAGGGCACTGATGACCTCTGTAAGGAACGACAACTCTATGGTGCTCTTATCCAAACTGCAGATCCCGCAGCCTCTCTCCGCTTCTGTTTCGCGTCCGCACTTGTTCGAACTATTAAATGAAGGATTATCCCGCAGAGCCACCTTTCTTGTCGCTCCTGCAGGCTACGGCAAAACGACCCTGATCGCCGAGTGGGCCCGGCAGCTTGGCGTCGCTGTCGGGTGGCTGTCGTTAGACGACAAAGATAACGATCTGGCCAGATTCTGGAACTACGTGATGGCGGCGTTTGAGAGGGCACTCGGCGGATTGCGCGCTTCAACCCGGGAGGCGGCAGCTGCCTTAAGTCCTGGCGGACATGAGCCGTTTCTCGTAGCTCTGCTGAACGAACTGAACGATGTAAGGGAGCCTCTGATCCTCGTTCTGGACGACTGGCACGTTATCGTCGATAAGGATATCGTCGCCTCCTTCTCTTATTTTCTCGAATATTTGCCTCCTTCGATCCATCTTGTCATCATCGGTCGTACTTTAGCCGGATTTTCGAAAGCAAGATGGATCAGCCGGGGCTGGATTCAGGAGATGAATGTCGAACAGCTGCGCTTCGACCTGCGGGAGACGGTGGATTTTTTCCGGATTTTCTTGACGCGGGAGCCTCGAAGAGAGCAGATCGAACGATATTTGGCTACCACCGAAGGCTGGGTGACGGGGCTGAAGCTGATTTCGCTGTCTCTGCGATCCGGCAAGCGGACGTCATCGCTTGAGCGCGACTTGGCCGGACGGGACGGCGAGAGCGTCGAGAGGTTTTTGTTCGAGGAAGTTTTCGAGGGACTGGACGAGAGAACGCGGCAATTTCTCATGGACATATCGGTTCTTCAGCGGATGAGCGGGCCGCTGTGCGAAGCGGTGGCAGGCGGGGAGAACGGATCGGTCAAGCTGGCTGAACTGGCGGATAGCAACCTGTTTGTCATTCCGCTGGATGATGACAAAGTCTGGTTCCGGTTTCACCACCTGTTCGGAGAGTTTCTGAGGACAGAGCAGCGACGGCGCGACCCCGGGAGAACGAAAGCTCTCTTCCGCGCGGCTGCGCAAGGGTGCGAGTCGGAGGAGCTGCTGGAGGAGGCGGTGGATTACTACTTGGCCGGGCAGGAGTACGGGGAAGCCGTACGCTTGCTCGAACAGATGCGGAGCATTATGATCCGCAGAGAGTTCCAGTCGTTGAGAGCGTGGCTATCGGTTATACCCGAGGAGCTTCTGATGCAGCATCCCTACCTCTTTTTTTCCTATATTTTCTCGTTGCTATGGGTTCAGGACCTGGATCTGGCGGAGCGGCATTTACGGCTTGCCGAACAGAATTACGAGACCGCTTCGGCAAGCTGGAGCGAGGCAGAGAAGAATCGTTATTTGGGTTACTTGTATTTCGTCAGAAATTTCAAAGCGACCCAGTACGACATGGATATGATTCGGGGACTGGAATATATCCGTCTCTCGCTTCAACATAGCCCCCAAGGAACCGATTTGATTTTCGCATCTCCCTACATGCCGCTCGCTCCTTCCATTTATCGCTCCTATAACGGCAAACGCGGCAAACATTTGCCCCGGGGACTCTCAGACAACTTCTTTCTGAGCATGATCGACTTTATGGCGTTGATGGGCCTGCAGGATTCGATCCTGGTCTGCTATGCCGAATTGCTGTACGAACGGGGGGAGTTGGACCAGGCAGAACATTATTTGAAGCTGGCGCTCGCGGGCAACAGCCAGGCGCGTTATCAGGAGGAGAAAGTCTATGTGCCCGCCAGCTTGTTCCTGTCGCGGATCAGCAGAGCCAAGCAGGACTTGTCGCAAGCCGAGAAATGGTTGGAGGAGGCCGTCAGGAGAGCTTGGGAGGACGGCGCCGAAGCAGCGCCGATTCTGATCGAAGCGGAGATGGCCGCTCATCGGTTGGACGGGGGAGACTCGTCGGCAGCAATTCGGTGGATCGAGCGTTACAAGCTGACGGCGGACGATCCGGTGTCCGTCTATCAGCTGTTCGTATACATTTTTCTTGTCCGAGTGTTGATGGAAACCGGCCGCCGGCAGGAGGCGTGGCCGTTGTCGGAGAAGCTGCTGCTGATTGCGGTGAAAGGCCACCGACCGATGGACGCGCTGGAAATTCAAGTGCTCCAGGCGATTATGCTCTCGCAGGCGGAGAAGCCGGAGGAGGCGCTGCTTACGTTGGAAGAGGCGCTCAAATACGCGAATCCCGACGACTATGTCCGCGTGTTCGTCGACAAGGGCAAGCGAGTCGCCGAACTGCTCTCGGAATACGTCCGACAACGGCAAAAAGGAAATATCCGGGACAGGGACGCACCCTCGCTCCCCTATGTACGCAAAATTATTTCAGGCTGCGGAGGAGCGGCGGTCTCGCCGAACGAATCGGCGGCATTGGAGACGCTTCTCACCCCGAAGGAGTACGCGATATTCCGTTATATGGAGGAAGGGTTGGACAATGCGGCGATTATCAAAGCGCTTGGCATCGGCATGGGCACCCTGAAAGCGCACATCAATCGCATTTACAGCAAACTCCAGGTGAAGAGCCGCTTGGAAGCGATCAAAAGAGGCAAAGAATTGCAAGGGTAACGTTCGTCTATAACCGGCTCTATAACCGTGGTTAGATTCGACGTTCGGATCGTTCCGATATAATGGGCTCTGTATCGACGCTATTGAGCTCATTCAAGGAAGGAACGGATCGGATGAAACGCGTACTCTCTATTCTAACGACCATTATTCTAATGATAGGAACCTTCCCGTTGCAAGCTTTGGCAGACACGGATGCCGCGGTGCAAGGGGACGGTTCGGCAAGTTATCCCTATATCGTCATGACCCTGGAGCAGTTGAATTCCGTACGAAACGATTTGACTGCGCAATATAGACTTGGGGCGGATATCGACGCTTCGGAGACGATCGACTGGAACGGCGGCAACGGGTTTGAGCCCATCGGCGGAAATGGGGACAGCGCCAGCCAGTTCACGGGGGTGTTCGACGGAGCCGGGCATATCATTCGTAATCTGACCGTCAATCGGCCCGCGACCGATTTAGTCGGATTGTTCGGAATCGTCGGCCCCGGCGGAATCGTGAGAGACGTCGGTCTCGACGGAGGCTCCGTTACCGGCAAGCTCAACACCGGCGGCCTTGCAGGACGCAATTTAGGCGAGGTGGCTTCATCCTTCGTTACCGGCTCTGTCAGCAGCAGCGAGGGAGTCGTCGGAGGGCTGGTGGGTTACAGCGGAATCGGCAGTACGGTGAACGCTTCCTACGCCTCCGGTGCTGTCGACGGCCCCGTCTACGTCGGAGGGCTGGTTGGGCGCAACGACGGTGCGATAAGGGAATCCCATGCTTCAGGAACCGTCAGCGGCATCGACATTGTCGGCGGGCTTGCAGGGGGCAACGAGGGCGGGCAAATCAGTCAGTCCTATGCCGCCGGCACGGTGAACGGGAGCGGCAATAATGCCGGGGGGCTAGTAGGCTATAATCTATCCGGCATCGTTAACCGCTCTTATGCGATCGGCGACGTCAACGGGCAAATCAATGTCGGAGGATTGGCGGGCAACACCGACTTCGGCGGAATAAGCGAGTCTTACGCCACCGGCTCAGTTAACGGTCAGGTCCGTGCCGGCGGGCTGATCGGGCAAAACAACGGCGGCGAGCTGACCGATAGCTTCTGGGATCGGGAGACAACCTTACAGAGCAGCGCCTGCGGATACAATAATGAAGGCTACCCGGGGACGACATGCACGGCGACCGCCCTCGCCGTGGCGGAAGCTCTGACGCAAAGCAGCTATTCCGCCTGGGATTTCACGAATGTCTGGTTCATGATCGACGGCGCCACTCGTCCCTTCCTGCGGTCGGAATGGTCGCGCACGATCGGCAACGCCCATCAACTGCAGTTGATGGCGATGAATGTAAGCGCGGATTATACGCTGGCCCGGGATATCGATTTCGGGGCCGTGTTGACGGATGACAGCCGTTCCGACATGTGGGCGACCGGTTCTGGAATCGGTGCAGGTTTTGCTCCCGTCGGCAGCGATTACCATGAGCCCTTCACCGGCAAGTTCGATGGTGCGAATCAAGCGATTAAAAATCTTAGGATTAACCGTCCGGATGCCGACTTCGTCGGCCTGTTCGGCTACCTGGGATCCGGCGGCGTCGTGCGAAACGTGGGGCTTGAGGGCGGCTTCGTCAGCGGGAGATACTCCACGGGAGCTCTGGTCGGCGAGAGCTATGGGGGTACAATTGTACAAGCCTATTCGTCGGTCGACGTCAGTGGAGATTCCAATGTAGGGGGAGTAGTCGGACAGAACAATATTGGCGGCATCGTCAGGCAGTCCTTCGCGACCGGCCCTATTACCGGTCAATTTGCCGTTGGCGGGTTGACGGGACGCAATGAGAAAGGCACGATTAACGACGCGTATAGTACCGGTTCCGTCAACGGCAGCTCGGAAGTCGGGGGACTGGTGGGACGCAATGTCGGCAGCATCAATCGCGCTTACGCCGTAGGCAGGGTCACGGCGAATGGCGGCAGTGTGGGCGGATTGGTAGGGAGGAATTTCGAACCGGTCATTGCCAGCGCATACGATAGCCAGACGTCCGGTCACGGCGATGCCGATAAAGGCACTCCCACGATGACTGCGGAGATGAAGCAGAGAGCCACTTTCGAATCCAATTGGGATTTCGTCACGATTTGGACCATCGAAGAAGGCAGGACCTATCCGACTTTGCGGGGGGCTGCCCTATCTGTCGGAGTGGATGTTGCTCCGCCGACGGTTGCGAGCGCGGCAATCAAGCGCGAATATGGAGATCGCATCCTTGTGACGTTCGATGAAGAAGTGCGCATTGCGGACGCCTCCGGAGTCTTGATCGAATCCGATGAAATCGGCCAGACCATTGTGAATGTAGAAGGCGACGGTACGAAGACGCTTACCTTTATCGTTGCGGATGCGTTCGAGCAAGGGGCAGCGGTTACTCTGTCCTACAACGCTCAATTGGGCAGTATCGTCGATTTGGCGGGCAACTCGATGCACGGTTTGGCGAATCTGACCGTGTATAAGTCGCCGTCGCTCGAAATCGAGATGAAGAAGGCGGACGGAAGCGCCTATGGAAGCGATGAGTGGACGAACGCAAGCGTAACCGTGAGCGTGTATGCCGATGCGGGAGACAGTGAGATTGCAGCGCTTGTCTATACGTTGGATGGAGGTCCGGAGCAAGCCTATACGAACGGGACGCCGATCGAGCTCTCGGAGGAAGGTATACATACGATCTCCTTCCAAGCAGCGGATAGAGCGGGAAATACGATATCCGACCGGCTCACGGTTAAGATCGACATGACGGCGCCTGCGGTCGACTTCGACCCGACCGGCAACGAAACCGCCTCCGCATCGGCGGCAGTCCAGACAACGGTAAGCGACAGCGGAAGCCGCGTGGACGCCTCGTCTTTGAAATATGCATGGACAACCGACATATCGCCGCCGGCCGCAGGCTGGATATCGTTCGCGAACGAAGCCGCTTTGACGAAAAGCGGAGCGGATGGAGATTGGTATCTGCATATTCGGGCAGCGGACATGGCGGGCAACGAGGCGTTCGCGGTGGCGGGCCGGTTCCGATTGATCCAGCATCGGACGGAGAGCGGAACAAGCCCCGGAACGGGGGGATATGAAGAAGCAGCGTTGCCGGACAACGTCTACTCTATAGGCGTGAACGGCAGGGAGGTGCGGTTTGAGGGAGGCCGAATCGTAATTCCCGCCGGGGCAATGAATCGTCTGTTCCGACTATCGATTAACGAGATTCGCGATACGAGTCGCCTTCCGTTTGCCGACGGACAACGATTGGCGAGCAAGGTGATCGAATTTACCAAAGATCAAGCCGGAAAGTTCGATCGGGACGTGACCGTCAGCCTGCGATTCAATGCCGAATCGATACGGAGAGAAGATGCGGAGGTCAGTCTCTGCTGGCTTGACGAAGAGCTCGGCCGGTGGTTGCCGTTGGACAATAGGAAAGCGGACTGGGAGAAGGGCGAGATTAGCGGGACGATTAACCATTTCGCGAAATTTGCCGTCCTTGCGATCCCTGTCGGGAAAGAGGAGCCCGCGGTCCGTTTCACGGACATACAAGGTCATTGGGCGGAAACGTTCATTATGAAACTGGTGGAGACTGATGCGGTCGGCGGTTATG
Source organism: Cohnella sp. LGH (assembly GCF_017671885.1). NCBI lineage: Bacteria > Bacillati > Bacillota > Bacilli > Caryophanales > Paenibacillaceae > Cohnella > Cohnella sp. LGH. The sequence continues at coordinate 5,656,679 of NZ_CP072117.1, read as the reverse complement.
CGGACGGCAGCTTCCGGCCTGATCGTCCGATTACCCGGGCGGAATTCGCCGCGATATGGGTTCGGGTGCTAGGTTTAAGCGACAAGAAGGGCAAGACATTTGCCGACACGGTAAACCATTGGTCCGAACAGGCTGTCTCGACGGCTTACGCACACGGAATCATTACCGGGTACGATGACCGGACATTTGCTCCCGACGAGTTTATTACGCGCGAACAAATGGCGGTAATGATCGTGAACGCCCTGCAATCGGAGAGCGTGCCGGCGCGTAAAAAATTTGCGGATCAAAGCGAAATCTCTCCATGGGCGAAGGATGCGGTTCTTTCGGCGACGGAAAGCGGATTTCTTACCGGTTATCCGGACAATACGATGAGGCCTCGCCTTCACTCGACTCGCGCGGAAGCGGTATCGACGATTTGGCGTTCGGTGCAGGACTGAAGAACTTATCGCTTTTGCGTTTCATGGGAGTAAGGACGTTGGGGGGCTTGATTAACGAACTCCCCCGAACCGCACGTCGGACTTAGATATTCACTATTTGTGGTATTAATGGGATTAAAGTGTTGGCGATTTTGAATGAAGAGGCGGTGAACATGATGAGCGTAAACCGGGAAGAATTGAAGCAAATGATCGATCAAATTCCTGAACAAGATGCGCTCGAAGTGTACGACTTTGTTGGATATTTAAATATGAAGCGAGAACGCGCTGAATTGCAGCAATTGGATATCGCAGCGCTTGGGGAGGATGCCGATCTCATTCGGCAAGTTGAGCAAAGTCGCAAGGATCATGAAAATCAACGCATATTTGGCAGAGAAGCCGGACTAGACTATCTTCGCAGCAAGGTTAAGGAATTCGAAGATGGACAAGACATATAGAGTTTTTTGGACGCAAACCTCACTGGATGAACTCAGCCGCATTCTCGCTAACCCGCCGGATGTGAAGGAAAGAGTCTATCTGGATTCGTTTGCCCGATTGATGTTACCCCCACACTTACCGCCAAACCCACACTTACCGCCAAACCCACACTTACCGCCAAACCCATATTGACAGGCAAATTGAAAGGACAATGGGTAAGATTGGGGCTCTATCAAGTTATTTTTGTGTTTGAGGTCGACGAAGGAAAAGCGACGGTTTGGATAAATGGCATTAAGCATAAGAGGGAGAATGTATATTGGAAAAGGAAGCACACTTAGGCTGCTATCAATATACGGTCTCTTTTTTCTACGGCTGACCAATTGATTTACGAATAGCTGACTATATAAGTTGAATAATGAAGATCAGCCCAAACAATTTAAAAGGGACGGTTTTGCAGGCTGTAGGCAAGGGTCGGACGTTCGAATGGGCGAGTGTAAGGGTCCCGCAGACCGTAAGAGGCGGTTAAAAGCGCGGATTCGCCTACGTAACGGTCTGCCAGACCGTAAGAGGCGGTCAAACGCGCGGATTCGCTTGCGTTGGACGGTCTGTCAGACCGTAAGAGGCAGTCGAACGCGCGGATTCGCCCACGTAACGGTCTGTCAGACCGTAAGAGGAGGTCAAAAGCGCGGATTCGCCTACGTAACGGTCTGCCAGACCGTAAGAGGCAGTCGAACGCGCGGATTCGCCCACGTAACGGTCTGTCAGACCGTAAGAGGAGGTCAAAAGCGCGGATTCGCCCACGTAACGGTCTGTCAGACCGTAAGAGGCGGTCAAAAGCGCGGATTCGCCCACGTAACGGTCTACCAGACCGTAAGAGGCGGTTGAACGCGCGGATTCGCCCGCGTAGCGGTCTGTCAGACCGTAAGAGGCGGTCAAAAGCGCGAATTCGCCTACATAACGGTCTGTCAGACCGTAAGAGGCGGTCAAAAGCGCGGATTCGCCCGCGTAGCGGTCTGTCAGACCGTAAGAGGCGGTCAAAAGCGCGAATTCGCCTACATAACGGTCTGTCAGACCGTAAGAGGCGGTCAAAAGCGCGGATTCGCCCGCGTAGCGGTCTGTCAGACCGTAAGAGGCGGTCCGCAGGGTGTGTGTTCCTGAATGTGAATTGGCACGTTATAGTTTTATCAATTCCGGGCCGCTCCGAAGGTCGACATAGACCTTGCGGAGCGGTTTTTTTTATCCGGAATGGTTTCAAGGAATCAACAGAGCTGACGCATATTGTGCGTACCAACGAACGAGGTAGTCGTTGGGGTGGTTGACGTTGTTGGCGGTCATGTCGAGAAAGTCTTTATGCTGCAGCAATTCCCGATGAACGCCGGTCATGTCCATGATCACGGTGCCGTCGTATGTGCTTGCGAGATTGTCCAGCGCCGCTTTATAGTCCGCCTGGTTACCCGCCAATACGATGGAGCAAGCCGCGTCCGAACAGACGCCTTCCCGCGCCAGCGTCGTGGCGACGAGGATGAATTCCGCGTCGGCGTTGACGGCGAGCACGTCGTCCATGATCGACTTGACGTTGCTCTCGAAAGCGGCCGGAGATACTTGATAAGTGCCGTCGTTCATGCCGAAGGCGATTATGACGAGATCGGGATGATCCGCCGCGATCAAGCTGGAATTCGCCGCCCCCCAGGCGGACACCTGGCCGCCGACAGACTTGTTCGCCAGCGTGACGTCGCTGCCGAACGCCTCGCTTAGCTGCCGGACGAACAAGCGGCCCCAGCTCGGCATGTAAGGCGCGCCGCCCGAATAGCCTGAAGCGTTGCTGCCTACGGAGATGCTGTCCCCGAGCAAGGCGACCTTTAGCGGTGAACCTGCGGTCAGCTTGGCGGACGTATTCGGCAGGTCGGCTCCCGCATATTGCGGAACGACGCCGTCCCAAGGCTCGGACTTCGTGTACGTGACGGCCAACTGCCTGCGTGTAATGTCCGTACCCTCCCGGTACAGAATGTAGCCGGAGCCCTGTCGATACATCGCCCAGCCGGATTGATAGGCTGTCGGATACAGCTCGCTTGTCGTCAAGAAGCCGGCTTTCGTACCGGGAAGCAGCTTCAGCTTACCGGACGTCGAATCGTACGTCCAATCGATTCCTTCGATATACTCCGTTCCGAGCGACGCGTCTTTGATCGATACGATATCGAGCGGCGTATAGTGCAGCTTCGTTTCCGGCTGACCGCCGTCGTGCGAGACGAACATAACCGATTCATTATAGATAGTGTTCGAGGACCAGAGCGGCGTCAACGCTTCGCTCTCGTCGTACCCGGTCCGGGCGCTGCTGTCGTCGTCGACCTTGACGTAGTCGAGCTCGATCGTGCCGCTGGAGGCGGTGTTCGCCGGGGCTAGCCGCAATTGCCGGATGACGCCCTTCCATTCCGGCTCTGCGGACAGATCGACGATATACTCGGTATAGCCGTCGTCGTTCGGACGGATGTCGAACGATTTGTATTTGACCAGATCCCACGTAGTGTCGTCGTCCCTCAGCCAATACAGCTCGGCGGAGTCGTCCGCCGTGTTGTTTTTCATGCTGATTTTGACGTAAGCGTACCGGGAAGCATCGATGGCGAGGTTGTCCGGAGAGTGCAAGTACGGGTCCGCTCCGGTCACCGTTAAGTAATACGTATCGGAATAGATGTAGCCGGTCAGGCTTTGCATCAGCGTCCAACCTTGCGCGTTGCCCGGGCTGAAGCTCGAATAGTAGGCCGAGCCCGGCGCAGGATCTTCCGGATCGCCGTACACGGCGAGTTCATTGAGCTGGTTCGTGCCGTCGCCGCTGTAGGACGATTTCATGTAGAGCCGAATATAACGCGCCGTCGCCTGCCCAACGCCGAGGACAGTTCGGCCCTGCGTCAAGTAGCCGGCAGACAGCCGGTCGTAATCGACGCCGTCGTTCGAGCCCAGCACGATGACTTCGGCGGGACCGAGCGGATAAGCGCCCATCCGCGAATCGACCGCGATCGCTCTCACGTTCCGCACTGCGCCCAGATCGGCCGTCATCGTCTGAGGCTGGCTTTCGGAAGGCTCCGCGCCGACATAGAAGCCGGAGCCGTTATCGTACACGCCGTCGTCGACGCGGCTCGGCGCATAGGGCGCGACCTCGGACGAGGCGGCGACCGACGCGATTGGCAGACGATTGTCGCTGCCCGGGACGATCGGTCCGAAAAACTCCGTCTCCCGAATCTGCACGCTGCCCGCATCGTAGCCGGACTTGAACAGCAGCTTCACGAATCGCGCGTCCGTCTGGCCGAAGGACCGGCTCTGAGCGGCGTTGGCCGCAGTGTAGTCGGCCACCTTCGTATAACGGATTCCGTCTGCGGACACCAGAATTTCCGTGTCCTTATTCCCATAATTCTCCCGCGGCAAAATGCGGACCATGCCGAGTGTGCGAAGACTGCCCAGATCGTAGACGAGCCATTGGGGATTGGCGGAGGCAGCCGGCTTGCCGCTTACCCAGAAGCCCTCCTCCGGCAAATCCTTCACCCCGTCCAGCGTCTTGGCCGGATTGTAGGCGTAGTAGCTTAGCGTACTGGAAGCCTGCACCGTTGCCGCCGCAATCTCCTTGTAGCCGTCCTCCTTGGCCGCGGTCGCATAGACGGCCATCTCGGCAATGCCCGCGTCGCTCCAGCCGTAGGAAGAGCGGATGTTCAGCTTGACGTAACGCACCTCGGTCGGCTTGAACGTATGCAGCTGTCCGCCGTTCGCGCTTGTCGCCGTATACGCGAAGCTGTAGCTGCTGCCGTCCGTGGACAGCAGAATGTCGATATCCTTCGGCCCTTCATTCGGTACGGGCTGAATTTCGACCCGGTTGACGCGATGGCTCGCGCCCAAATCGTAGACGATCGACTGAGGCGCAGGCTCGGTCGGATAAGCTCCACTGCGCCAGGACGTATCCTCACGCAAATCGTGGATGTTCGAGACGGAGGAGCCAACCCCCTGCGAGGAGGCGGTCGCGCTTACCGGAGCGATCCGCTTGGAATCGTCCTCAGTTTCCGGTCCGTACAGCTGCAGCTCCCGAATCTGCACGGTTCCGTCCGGAGCGTACGAGGAAGTAACGTACAGCTTAACGAACTGCGCCCTCATCGACCGCTCGAAATAGACGACCTTGCGTTCGTTGGGCAGCGTTCCGTTCCATACGTCCGTATAGCTTGTGCCGTCGCTCGACACCGAGACCGTCGCGTTCTTCGGTCCGAAGCCTTGGCGCGGCTCGATGACGACGGCTTGAACGACCCGTTCCTTGCCGACATTGGCGATGATCGTCTGAACGGCGGTCGGCGTGCCGGCCCAGAAGCCATGGTCTTCGCCGCCGATCATGCCGTCGATCATGTTCTCGCGCGGGTAATCTCCGTGCTGGTTCGTCGTCTGCACATCGTAGATGGAGATCGGACTTGCCGACCGGTAGTGCGTGACGTCCGCCGGAAGAGTGACCGTCGTCGCGATCGCGTCGGTCATCGTGTCGCGCGCGCCGAGAGAGTCGACGGACGGATTTCCGTAATACTTGGTGAACTGCAGCACCTCGGCGCTGCCGGTCAGCGAGGGGGAGAACTCGATCCGCTGCTGAACTCCGCCTGCCTCGTCGTATTGGGAATCCATCAGGTTTTTGCCGCTGTAGGAAACGACGAGCTTGCTGCCGCTGGCCGCGTCGGTGCCCGTATAGGCAGCCGCAACGGTCGGTTCGAACCGGATAGGCCGCGCGACGCCGGACGAATCTGCGAAGTCGGACAAGATGTTCGGCATGATCTCGTTAAAGAAGGCGTTGTTCTGTACGCGAGTCGTCGTGAACAGCACGCTGCCCGAGCCGTACGGATACTCGACGACGAGCGCGTTGCCGTCTCCGTCCTCTACGACCGGAACGGCTCCCGCCGCCAGCGAGACGAAGGCCTTGTCGATCGCGGGCAGCTCGCCTGCGTCCGCCGTCGTCAGCGAGGCGAGCCAAGCCGGTTTGCTATCGGCAACGCGCCATTCTCGGCTGGACGTCGCCGCTGCCGCCGTGCCTCCGCTAAGGCCGAGGCTCCAACCGGAGGGATCTGACGGACTCGGAGAGACGAGCCGACGATCTTCGTCGATCTGATACGTGAGCGCGCCTTCCCCGAACGTAACCAGCTTACCTCCGCCCTGCACCCATGCTTTGATTTTGTCGCCGACCGATTGCAGCGTGACGGTGCTCGACGTATTCGGCACGATCAGCACCTTGTAGCGGCTCAAAATATCATCCAGAATAAGCTGCTCGTCCACGACATCCGGCGTCGTCAGATAGCGGGCCCACGAAGCGTACGCGCCGTAGGCGCCGTGCGTCATCTCGGCATCGTAGACGAGGCTGACGTCGCGGTTCGTCTTGTCGCCGCCCCGATACCAGGAAGAATGGTGCGATTGGAAGAAGGCGACCTCGCTCGGCTCGTAGTCCGGCCGATATTGCTTAACCGTTTCGTTCAGGCTTTTCCAGTAATAATAGTCCTTCGTCTTCTCGAAGCCGCCCGTCCAGGAGGCGGTGCCCCAATCGAAGCCCTTAAACAGCCACTCCACGTAGGCGTAGTGCATCGTATCGGCGCCCGACATCAACAGGTTGGCCGCGTTCTGTCGCTGCTGATTGTACGAGACGGCCGGGATGCCTCCGTCGCCTTCTCCCCAGATTTTGACGCCGTAATGGCTGCCGATCGTTGTGCTGTGGCGCATCGAGCTCAAGTTCTCATTGTTCGTGTCGTCGAAAAAGGCGGGATGCCCGCCGCTGGCCAGCAGCTTCAGCAAATCGGCCGTGGACGCCGAGAAAGCGGCGGAGTTCGGATTGGAGCCCATCTTGGCGCCGCCGATCTTAATGCCGAGCGGCTTGGACGTCGCGCTCTTGGCCGTTGAGAGCCATCTCTCCATGACGTCGTAGAGGAACGTATGACGCCAGGTCACAAAGTCCGACCAACTCTGCCGCAGATCCACCTCGCCCTCCCCGAGAGAGTAGTCCGGCAATGGAGATTGAACGTCGCCCCAGCCGGTATACGAGGAGCCCCAGGCCGTATTCAGCGCGGCGACGCTCGGATAGACGGTTTGAAGATAGGAGCGGAAGGCCGCTTTGGCATGCGGGTCGTAGCTGTAAAACTTCGGGCTCGCGTAATTGTCGGTCAGCATTTCCACTTCTCCGTAGTAGCCGGGCCCGTCGATGTAGAATCCGTAGACGCCGTCGTCCCCGTCGTAATGGTCGACCACCGCTTCGATAAAGCTGTCGTAGCCGTTTTGCAGCGCGGGAACATAGACGTTGAAGCGATTCGGGAGAATCGAGCCGTCCTCCGCCACGTAATCGGCATAATACTCCGGCCACCAATCCTGCCGGAACGAGCCGTTCAACGTCACCTCGAGCACGACCCGGATGCCGTTCGCCTCCCAGCGGTCGATCTGCGCGTCGAGCAGGGAGAAGTCGTACGTGCCTTTGGCGCTCATGACGCCGTCGCCTCCGGGATTCGGATGCGCCAGCGGGTCGTTGGCCACCGCTTTCAGCTCCACGACGTCAACGCCCGCGTCGGCTACGTCCTGGATGGCCGAATCCGGGAAGCTCCACATGTCCGGAATGGCGGCGAGCAGTCCGATCCGCGGCTCGAAGCCGGTTGGACCGGACCGCGCGCTTAATACGGATTCCGAGCTCTGGGAGTAGACCTCGCGATTCCCCAACAGCATCATACTCAACAGCAAGGTAAGACCCATGCTTAAACTTTTTCTCATCATGTTCCTCCTTAAGTCGTTGTTCGGATTGCTGTATAACGATTGATGTAAGCCTTTACATGATGTTGAGCTTTATTATAGACGTGTCGAATTCGAAAGTATTTACACGACATATTGTTGTTGGCTAATTCCTGAAAGAGAATTTTCTCCTTAATAAGATCATCAGAAGAAGGAGGATTTGCACTCCATCGACTTCCGCTAGGTTTGGCAAAAGAATCTGCTTTTTCGGAAACCTCTCCTGCGGGAAAAGGCAAGGTCAAAATAATGCAAGCGCTTAACTGTCAGATGAAGCCTGGCACGGGTTATGAATTTCCGGATTCTCCTAATTGCAACATGTGAGGTAAATACGCGGCCGTTCGTTTCATCTATGATTGCTTTAGACGGGAAAGAAAGGAGCGACCGGGCGAATGAAACGGGATTACAAGCTATCCGGCAGCAAGGAACGGAGAGGAATCAATCGGCGGATGGCCGTTGCTGGCATGCTTGCGCTTTTGCTGCTGGCGGCGACCGTTGGTCTGTATCTGCAGCTAAAGAAGGAGAGGACCGGGGCTACTTATTCCGATATCCGCGATCCGGTTGAAAGGGCACTGGTCCCTTTCTGGAAAGGGACCACGATGTACGGGGAATCGCTTCTCATGGTGGCGGATGGCGAAAAACCTCCGGAAGCGAGCTTGCTGTTTACCCCTCTGGAAATCGTCTCCGTTACGAATGCGGGTCAAGATATCGTCTATGATCCGGGCGTGGATTGGATATTCGAGAATGGAAAGCTCAAGCTGCCGGAAGGCTCCCGCATTCCCGTGATGAAAAAGTCCCGGCTATACCCTCGCACGCACATCCCAGGAATGGACTTCGCCAAAAAAGGAGGCGGGTACGTTCTTTACAGAGAAGGATCATTTTTTCATGAGCAGCAGGTCAGCGTGACCTATACGCACAGGGCGAACGAATGGAAAGGACCGGTTCCGTCCCTTGCGGAACGAGCCTTGAAGAGAACCCTCAGCAGGCTGCGGGCAGGGGAGCCTTTAAAACTGATCCTATACGGGGACAGCATCGCGGAAGGGCAGAATGCAAGCGGAATAACGGGAGCGGCACCCTATTTGCCGAGCTGGGGCGAGCTGCTGGTTGAGGCGCTCAAGCGGAATTACGCTTCCGAGCTTATCTTCGAGAATCCTTCCGTCGGAGGCAAGGATTCCGCCTGGGGCAAAGCGGAAGCGAGGGCGCTCGTTGCGGAGCGCCGTCCGGACTTGGTCATCCTCGCATTCGGTATGAACGATGGAACCTTAGACGTTCCGCCGGAACAATTTCGCAGCAATATTCAAGACATCGTCGATCAGATCCGCAGCGCCAATCCCGACATCGAATTCATTGTCGTAAGCACAAGCCTTCCTAATCCGGAAACGGAATTTCTCAAGCAGCAGCCCAATTACAAGACGGCGATCGATCGACTCGAGGGGGAAGGAATCGTGGTGGCCGATCTGACCGGCGTGCATCAGGAGCTGCTGAAACACAAGCCCTTTGCGGATATGACGGGCAACAACATCAATCATCCGAACGATTTTCTGATTCGCTGGTATGCCCAATTTATAACGGGGTTACTTGTCCCCTGAACGATGACCGCTGCATGAAGTTACGGGACGGTCCGATGGTTCTGCCGCCACATCGTCGGGCTGACTCCGTACGTATTCTTGAACACTCGGCTGAAATAATGAATGCTCTGATACCCCGTCAGCTTGACGATATCCTGTACGGACAGCTCGCTGTTTTCCAGGTGGCTGATGGCTGCGTTCATCCGCAGGTTGTTTAAATACTGGAACGGCGTCATGCCCTTCATCTGTTTGAACACCCGGATCAGATAGGACGGATTAAGGTGGATCCGGTCGGTTAGATCCTTCAGGGTGATGTTCTCCCGGTAGTAGGATTCCATGAAATGCATCAGCATGTCGACCGCCTCCTCCGTCTCGGTCTTGACACCGTCGTCCGACTCCGCCCGCAGCTTCTTGTCGGGTTTGGCCGTATGCAGAGACTGGGTGACGATATGCCGAACCAACAGCACCACCTTTTGCATTTCCGCCGTCACCAACTGGTTGATCAGGCCGGTATGCGTCGAGAGCTCGGATTCGAAATGGTTGCGGATCAGGTTCATCGTCTGGATAATCGCCGACAACGCATAGGAAGGAGCCTGCATCCCGCACTGCAGCGTGTTCCAACGCATCATCTCCGACAGGTTGAGGAAAGGATCGTGCTGAATGTCGGCTTCCATGAACAGAAAGCTGTATTGGGTGGAAATCTTCGTAAGTTGGTGCGGAGTGTTCGGCGTCAGGAAAAAAAGCGCCGGCCCCCTCGTCTCATAAACCTCGTTCAGCCAACTCAATTGGATCTCGCCTGAGGATATGTACAGAATCTCATGATGATAGGGGTGAATGCCGCCGCTCTCGTAGCGCTGGGGAGAGGTGAGGGTAATGTTGCCGTATTTGCGGATATGCATGGCATAAACAGCCTCCCTTAAATTGAGGAAAACAGCTAAAGTCAATTTAGTACAAATAAAATAATGGATTTTGTGTGCTTGTAAACAAAATAAATAGGGTTTCGAGCGAAACAAGAACATGTAATGCAAATACATAATGACAGTACGAGTTTATAATAGGATGGCAGGGTTGTAAAGGCTTACATTAAACGCCGGTCGTCCGGACAACGAAGGGGGGTGAGAAAACCGTGCAAAACGAACAGACCATCCATAGATCCCCTGCCGGTAAGAACGGCCAGTCCGCATGGAGCAAAATCCGCAAAGGCTGGCAGCTCTATCTCATGCTGGCGCTTCCCGTTCTCTTCATTATCGTGTTCAGCTACATTCCGATGTACGGGGCGCAAATTGCGTTCAAAAACTATGTGGTGACCAAAGGAATTTGGGGCAGCGAATGGGTCGGACTCAAGCATCTGGACCGATTCATCCATTCCTACGATTTCTGGAGACTGCTGCGAAATACGTTAACGATCAGCTTCTACAGCCTGATTGCCGGATTTCCGTTCCCGATTATTTTGGCTTTGAGCCTGAACTATGTTCGCAGCGTGTTCTTCAAGAAAAGCGTTCAGATGATCACCTATGCGCCGTATTTTATCTCGGTAGTCGTCATGGTCGGCATCATCTTCGAGCTTCTTGATCCGCGCAAAGGGATGGTCAACCACGTCATCCAAGGGCTGGGCTTCGAACCGGTTCAGTTCATGGCCAAAGCCGAATGGTTTCAATCGATCTATGTATGGTCCGGCGTATGGCAGATGGTCGGCTTCAGCTGCATTATCTATCTGGCGGCGCTCGCTGGCATCGATCCGGCGCTTCATGAGTCGGCCGTCATCGACGGGGCAAGTAAGGTGAGGCGGATGTGGCATGTCGATCTACCGGGCATTTTGCCGATTGCGATCATTCTGTTGATTATCAATATGGGTCATATGCTGGATGTCGGCTACGAGAAAATATTGTTGATGCAGAATTCGCTAAACATGAGAACTTCCGAGGTTATCGATACTTATGTGTACAAGGTGGCGCTGAATTCGCCGGGCATGAACTATTCGTATTCCACGCTTATCGGATTGTTTAAATCCGTCATTAATCTGTCGCTGCTCATTGCCGTGAACCAGATCGCGCGCAAGACGAGACAGACGAGCCTCTGGTAACGGGAAAGGAGAGTTTCGCTTGGACAACCGTGCGATTCGGGATTCTGGCGGCGACCGCTGGTTTACCGTGATCAATTATTCGATTTTATCGCTGTTTCTGCTGTCAGTCTTATATCCGCTTCTTTACATTGTAAGCGCTTCGTTCAGCAGCTCGGAAGCCATCGTGTCGGGCCGCGTCTGGCTATGGCCGGTCGATTTTACGCTAGACGGCTACAAGGCGGTGTTCCACCACAAGCTGATCTGGTCCGGCTTTCGCAACTCCCTGTTCTACATGGCGGTCGGCACGGCCATCAATGTGACGATGACGGTGTTGGCAGCGTATCCACTGTCGAGAAGGGACTTGTACGGGCGCCACTATTTCATGTTTCTTTTCGTCTTCACGACGATGTTCTCGGGAGGGCTTATCCCTTTCTATATTCTGGTGAAAGATCTCGGCATGCTCGACACGGTCTGGGCGATGCTGTTGCCGGGCGCCTTGGGCGTGTGGAACGTGGTCATAACTCGGACTTATTTTCAAACCTCGATTCCGGAGGAAATGCTGGAAGCCGCGCAGCTGGACGGCTGCAGCGACTTCACCTTCGTTCGCAAGATCGTGCTGCCGCTATCCATGCCGATCATCGCCGTTATTACGCTGTTTTATGCAGTTGGTCATTGGAACCAGTATTTCAGCGCGTTTATTTTCCTGAAGAGTCAGGGGCTGTACCCGCTGCAGATCGTGCTCAGGGAAATTCTGATCCAGAACAACATCAATATGAACATGCTTTCCGCAGTCGTGGACGTGCAGAGCGCGGCGAAGCGGGAGGGCCTCAGCAATCTGCTTAAATACTCGTTGATCGTGGTGGCGACTTTGCCGCTGATGATCATCTATCCTTTCGTACAAAAGCATTTCGTTAAAGGCGTTATGATCGGTTCCTTGAAAGGCTGAAGACGGTATCACAAAACAATTCAAATAAGGGGTGTTTTATTTTGAGGAAAGGTTTAGGCATTACGGTCGTTTTAATGCTTGTAATGACGTTGGTTTTGAGCGCTTGCACCGGGAATAACGGCAATAACGGCAGCTCGCTGCCTCCGAGCGGAAGCGCCGCCAGTCCGGAGTCCTCTTCGTCCGGCAATGCGGATTCCGTTACGGGGCCGGGGGAGCTTCCGATCACGAAAGAGAAAACAACGATCAAGATTATGACTCACGCCAACTCGCTCGTCGAGGATTTCGCCACCAATGCGTTCACGAAGTATTTGGAGGAGAAGACCAATATCCATATCGAATGGGACATCCTGCCGGAGAAATCGGCTTCGGAGAAGTTGAATCTGGTTCTGGCCAGCGGGGAGGATCTCCCCGACGTCATTATGACGATGGGGATTTCTCCGGCGCAGCAGATGATCTTCGGCGGCCAGGGCCTGTTCCGGCCGCTTAACGATCTGATCGAGCAATACGGCACGGAAACGAACAAGATGTTCGAGGCGATGCCTTACGTGAAGGATACGATTACTGCTCCGGACGGCAATATCTATGCGATGCCGGCTCCGAATGAAGGCTTCCATGCGATGTTCATGCAGAAAATGTGGATTTACAAGCCATGGCTCGACAAGCTGGGTTTGGCCATGCCAACGACGACCGAGGAGTTCTACAATGTGCTGCAGGCATTCAAGACAAAGGATCCGAACGGCAACGGCAAAGCCGACGAAATTCCGTTTTCCGGCTCGCCGACTGGTTATTTGACACAGGTCCATAACTTCCTGCTCAATTCATTTACCTATTCCCCGATGTCCTGGCTGACGGCCAATAACGGCAAGATCGAGGTTCCTTACAACAAGCCGGAGTGGAAGGAAGGACTCAAATATTTGCGTCGCCTGTACGCGGATGGGCTGATGGATGCCCAGGCATTGACGCAGGACGGAAACCAACTGAAGCAGCTGGGCGAAAATCCGGACGTGCCGATTCTAGGCGCCGTCTCGACTTTGCACATGGGCGAGTTTACCCAATTTTTCGGAGAGAGCGGACGTTGGCTGGAATACGTGGCGGTGCCTCCATTGAAAGGACCGGCTGGCGTACAGGTAACCCCATACGACCCATACGGAGTTCTGAATACGGGGGCCTATGTCATAACGAAGGATGCGAAAAATCCGGAAGCCGCATTCCGCTTGCTCGACTTTATGTACAACACCGAAACGACGCTGCGCAGTTCCTACGGCGAGCCGGGCTCGGAGTGGGAGTGGGCGAAGGACGGGGAGATTGGCATCAGCGGCGAACAAGCGGTGTGGAAGGCGCTGAAATCTTGGGGCAACGTGCAGAACGTACACTGGAGCTTGTCCGGTCCGATCTTTAATCCGTCGACGCTTCGTCTGAGCCAAGTCGACGATCCGACCAATCCGCTGGAGAAAATGCTGTATACCGAAACCAAAGAGAAATACGATCCCTATAAAGCAGGCTTGGATCAAATCGTGCCGCCGCTCTATCTGTCCGACGAGGATTCTTCGGAAATCGCAGATTTGCAGCTGACGCTGCACAACCGGGCGAATGAGATGCTTGTCCGCTCCATTACAGGCGATGTCGACATCGACAAGGAATGGGATGCCTACGTCAGTAGTCTGAACGATATGAACTTGGCCCGCTATTTGGAGCTTTATCAGAAGGCGTACGACGCCAAAAAATAAACCGGATGAGGGGAATGCGCATTGAAAGGGAAAGCGGTCGTCTTCCCGGATCGGAATCGCGTATCGTTCCAAACGGTCGATATTCCGGAGTCGGGAGACGACGACATCGTCGTAGAGGTGCGGCATTCGTGGATCAGCGCGGGAACGGAAGGCTCGTTCCTGCGCGGCGAGCGGATTGCCGGAGAACGGCCGTATGCGGAGGGCGATCCTTGGCCCTTCCCGCATGCGGCCGGGTATCAGAAGGTCGGCATCGTGCGCTCGGTTGGGCGTGCCGTGCAAGGGCTAAGGGAGGGAGACCGGGTGTTCGTGGCGATGAGCCGCGTTTCCGGGCTGTATTTTGCCGAAGCCGGCCACATTCAGCCCTCCGTCTCCGGCGCCGATCAGGTGTGGAAGCTGCCCGACGAGACGGACGATAAATCCATGTCCGCCTATGCCGGACTGGTGCTGGCGCAAGTCGGCTACAACTGCGGGATGCGTCCCGCGGTTGCGCCGGGCGAGCTGGCCGTCGTGATCGGCGACGGGCTTGTCGGGCATTGGGCCGCCCAGACGCTGGCCCATCGCGGCGCGGAGGTTGCGATGCTCGGCCGGCATGACGGCAGGCTTGGGCTGGTGGAGGCGTCGGTTCGCAAGGTGAATCTGCGGCGGGAGTCGGCAGGCTTGGCGCTGCGAGGCGAGGCCGTGGCGATCGTCGTTGATACGGTCGGCGCGATGGATACGGTGCGCGAGCTGCAGCCGCTGATGAAGCGCGACAGCCATCTCGTGTCCGCGGGTTATCTCGGCACGGAAGGCGTCGTCGATATTCAGAAGCTGAGGGAGCAGGAGATTACGCTGCATACTCCCTCGGGCTGGACGGGACCGAGGATGGAGGCGACGATACAGGCGATTCGCGAAGGCTGGCTGAAGACGGTGCCGCTCATCACGCACCGTTATCCGGCGGACGAGGCGGAGAAGGCGTGGGAGCTGATCCGCGGAGGCAGCGAAGCTTGTCTGGGCGTCCTGCTGGATTGGGAGGGCGTATCGGAAGCGTAACGAATTGCCGGAACGAGCGGCAGCTTGAGAGAGAGATTGAGAGGAGCCATATGGCATGGAAACAATGAGAACGCTTGTGATTTGCGGGAAGGAACAGGCGGAGGTCGTCCGCGTGCCGATTCCCGAGCCGGGTCCGGGACAGGTGCTGGTCCAGGTGAAGGCGGTGACGACGTGTCCGCAATGGGATCTGCACATTTATCATGGAAAACCCATGTTTGCCCATCAGGGGCCAGTCCCCTTTCCCTATATTCCGGGGCAGCCCGGACATGAAATGACCGGGACGATCGCGTCCGCGGGCGAAGGAGCGAGGCTCGCGGTCGGTCAAACCGTATGCGCATGGCGCGATCCGGGACAGCTTCGTCCCGGATGCTACGCCGAATACGTGGTCATGGACGAGGCCGACGTGATCGAGGTGCCGCAGGAGCTGCATTACACGCAGGTCGTATCGCTGGAGCTGGCGATGTGCATTGCCGGAACGATTATTCGGCTCAAGCGCACTCTGGGCATAGAAGGCAAACGGTGTGCGGTCAACGGGCTAGGTCCGGCCGGCCTGATCGCCTTGCAGATGCTGAAGGCCGAAGGGGCCTCGGAGGTCGTCGGCATCGATCCTCTCGCATCGCGACGGGAGCTGGCGAAGTCGTTAGGCGCAGACCGGACGTACGAAGCCGGATCGGACGAGCTTGCCGCTCGGACGGAGGCGGGGGCGCCGGATATCGCCGTCGATTGTGTCGGATACCCGGCTGCGGTTAGTTACATGATGGACCATACGAAGGAAGCGGTCGCGCTGTTCGCCGTCCAGCGAGAGGATTATGTCCTGAACCATTCGGGGCTGAGCGTCATCGGCTACCCGGGTCATTTTCGGGAATCCGCAGAGTATGCGCTGGAGCTTATCGTGGCAGGCAAGCTGGAGATGCGGCCCTTGATTTCCAAGGAGCTTCCGTTGGAGGCTTACGGGGAGGCCGTTCGGCTGCTGCGCGATCAAGAGGCGATCAAGATTTGCTTCGTGCCGTGAGCGGGGAATGGAAAAGGAGGCGAAGAAGCGGCAATGGAGGAAAATAAAGCGTGGGAAGCCTCGTGGATCTGGACGGAGCGCAATCGCGGGGAGCGGGCGGACGGCAACGAGCTGGTCTATTTCCGCAAAACGTTTCAGCTCGCGGACGCCTCTGCGGTCCGCTTGGTCGCGGAAGTGTCGGCCGACAGCCGCTATCGTCTATACGTGAACGGCGTTTCGGCGTCTACGGGGCCGGCCCGGGGCGATCTGCGGACCCACTATTACGAAACGATAGATTTGTCCGCGTTTTTAAGAGACGGTCTTAACACGCTGGCCGTGAAGGTGCTGCATTATAAGGAAGGGGAGCCTCGTCCTTCCGCGATTCCGAGCGCGCATACCGGAGCTTTGCTTTTTCAAGGCAGGGTAACGGATCCGCATGGTCAGGAGCTGCTGCGTCTTGACACGGACGAGTCGTGGCTGTGCCGGGTGGACGATGCGATCGCGTTCCTTCCGGAAAGCTATACCTGCGTCGGCGGCGGGGAGTCGGTCGAGGGAGACCGGCTTCCGCACGGCTGGCAGGAAACGGAGTTCGACGATCGGGACTGGAAGCGGGCCGTTGTCATAGCACAGACCCACCTGGAGCACGACGGTTTCCTGACGCCCTGGCAGCTCACGGCGCGGACGATTCCGCCGATGTTCGAGCGGGACAGAGCTTTCGTGAGCGTCACCCGCGCGGAGATGTCTCCGGGAGCAGTAATGCGGGAGGCTTCGTTCGAGCGGGAGTGGCTTCGGCTGCCCGCGCACGGCAAGGCGGTCGTAGAGCTGGACGCCGGGGAGCTGACGACGGGGTATTTGCGAATGGAGATGGCCGGCGGACGGGGAAGCGAGATCCGCTTTCTGTGCTCGGAGGGCTATGAATCGGAAGATGGCGTCAAAGGCGTCCGCGATAAGGCGGAAGGCAACGTCCTGCGCGGGTATCTCGAACGTTATGCGGTATCGGGGCAAACGGCGGCAGGAGACGAGTCGTATGAAACGTTTCTGTTCCGCACGTTCCGCTTTGTCCGGTTCGAAATCGAGGCGGGCGGCGAGCCGCTCGTCATTCATCGCGCGTACTACCGCGAAACCGGCTACCCGCTTGAAGTTCGAGCTTCCTTCGAAGCCTCCGATTCCAGTCTGGGGCCGTTGTGGGACGTTAGCGTGCGCACGCTGCAACGCTGCATGCACGAGGGCTACTATGACTGCCCGTTCTACGAGCAGCTGCAGTACAGCATGGATACCCGTCTGCAGGCGATGTTCACGTATGCGATTAGCGGGGACGACCGATTGGCGCGCAAGGCGATCTATGAATTCCATAGCTCGCTGCTGCCCGGCGGCATGCTGCTGAGCCGCTATCCGTCGATTCAGCCGCAGGTCATTCCCGGCTTCGCGTTGTATTGGATCATGATGTTATACGACCATCTGCTGTATTACGGAGACGCTGAGCATGCGGCGCGCTATCGTCCGACCGTGGACGCCGTGCTGGACTGGTTCGCGCGCCGGATCGGCGGCGACGGTCTCGTCGGAGCCGCACCGCGAGGGTATTGGTCCTATGTCGATTGGGTGAAGGAGTGGGAACGGACGCGCGGCGTTCCGTCTTCGGAAGGTCCGTTGACCGTGTATAACCTGATGTATGCGGACGCGTTGGAGAAGGCCGCCTTCATCAACGAGGCAACCGGCAGGCCGGAGATAGCCCGCGAGTACAGGGGCCGCGCGAAGGAAATTCTCGCGGCGGTCAACGCCCGCTGCCGCTCGGCCGAGCGGGGCTTGTACCGGGACGGACCCGAGCTGGAGTCGTACAGTCAGCATGCGCAAATCTGGGCGATTCTCTCGGGAGCGGTACACGGGCAGGAAGCGTCTGAGCTGGCGAAACGGCTGATGGAGGATTCCTCGCTGCCACAGGTGTCTTACTCGATGGCTTTCTTTCTGTTCCGCGCTTTGTCCTCGGCCGGGCGATACGACCTTAGCTTCGCGCTGTGGGATCGGTGGCGGGATCAGATTGGTCTTCATTTGACGACATGGCTGGAGGACCCGGTATCCCAACGCAGCGATTGCCACGCCTGGGGAGCCGTGACTTTGTACGAGTTCACGTCCGAAATTCTCGGCGTAAAGCCGGACGGCATCGGATACGAACGCATCCGGATCGAGCCGAGGCCGGGTCCGCTGCAATGGGCGCAAGGCCAAGCCGTAACCCCGCACGGACCGGTGGAGGTCGCTTGGCGCATTTCCGAAGGAGAGTTCCGGCTAGAGGTAGCCGGGCTGCGCGGGAGGTCGGCGGACGTTCGGCTGCCGGACGGAACGGTTCGGCGCGTCGAAGGGAAGGATGGCGCCGAGTTCGCCTGCCGCATGCCGGGCAGCTCCGGTTAAGGGGGAAATGCGATGTTCTCCAAGGTCGCCGTCAGCGCGGTCGCCGCACTTATCGCCGCTGCGCTCCTGATCCTCGGACTTCCGGGATGCGGGACAGCGCCGGATTCGGGACCATGGGAAAGGAAGAGGCTGATGGAAATCCCCGCTTTCGCCTATGCGCCGGAGCATGATGCCGCAGACGGCGTCAGGGCGCTATTCTATGAAGGTCTGCCGTATGAAGATAAACCGACGAAAGTATTCGCTTACGTCGGCATGCCGGAATCGGGAACAGCCGTCGGTCGCGATGGGGCTCCGGCCGTCGTGCTTGTGCACGGCGGCGCCGGTACCGCCTATGTCGATTGGGTAAGGGAATGGAACCGCCGCGGCTATGCCGCCATCGCGATGGATCTGGAAGGTCATCTGCCAGAGTGGGATGAGCAGGCAGGCGGATACAAGCCTCACGAATGGGGAGGACCGGCCAATCAGCCGGTATGGAAGGACATCGACAGGCCGGAGCGGGAGCAATGGACTTACCATGCCGTTGCGGACATCGCCCTCGCGCATTCGCTTCTGCGTTCGCTGCCGGGAGTCGATCCGCAGCGTACTGGAATCGTCGGGGTGTCGTGGGGCGCAGTATTGACGGAAATTGCGGTCGGCACCGACGAGCGATACCGCTTCGCGATTCCGGTCTACGGCAGCGGATTCGTAGCGGAGTCGGAAAGCTATTTCGGCGACGCTTATCGGAGCTGGCCGGAGGAAACCCGGGCGAGGTTCGAGCGTCTATGGGAGCCTTCCATCTATTTGCAGCGCGCCAAGCTGCCAATGCTGTGGGTGAACGGGGATAACGACGCGCATTTTCCGCTGACCGTATTTACCAAGTCCTACGAGGTCGTGAAGGATAACGCCGTTCTGAGCATTCATCCCGGCATGCCGCACAATCAGGAGGAAGCCATCCGTCCGCCGGAAATTTACGCCTTTGCGGACAGCGTCGTATCCGGGGCAGCGCCGCTGGCGCGCATCGTCCGGCACGAATGGCGGGACGGGGCCGACGGCGTCGGCGTCTCGATCGAGCTGGATAGTCCCGAGCCGATTGTCCGCGCGGAGTTCTACTATACGCTGAACGTATCCGATCGACTCAGTCCGGTATGGAGCAAGCGGGTCGTGAATGTGCCTACGGACGAAGGTCTGAAGCCGCGGATCGAAGCCGCGTTGCCCGCCAAGACGAAAGCCTACTACGCGAACGCCATAGACGCGAGAGGTTATATCGTCAGCGTCGGGCTGACGGATATAGCTGGGAGGGCGAATGAATGAACCGCATTCTTCGATCTTTGGGTTGCTGGCTGCTGGCTATCTCTATCCCGCTCGCTCAGACCGGTTGCACGCGTTCGCCGTCCGGAGCGGACAACGAATCGGCGGGCAATTGGATTCTCGATACGGGCTTCGAGCGCGGAGCGATGGTGTTCCATCCGATTCCCGGCGCGGCCCGTGTAAGCGGAAAGCTGGATTTCGGCCGCGATCTGGAAGGGCTGAAGTCGGAATGGATCGTGTCGCAATGGAATTCCAAGAGCGATATCTCCAAAATTACTGGAAAGCGCGACAGCAAAATGTATACGTACGAGAACGCGTCCAAAACGCTGGCCGTAGCGGACGACGGAACCGTGACGCTCCGCGTCGATACGGGAGAGGAGTACGACACGCCTCGCGTCAGGCCGACCGACCCCTGGGTGCATCTGTACCTTGAGCAGCGGTACGGCAGCCCGTATCGGCTCGCGGACCGGGACGATCTGCGTCTGCGTTTCGAAGCGCGGATTACGGAGTCCGAATCCCTGATGTCGCCGGAACAGTACGATCCGGGTCTTCACGCCTCGATTGCCGTATTTTATCTTATCGTCGGGGATCTGTCCGGCAGCGGGGACTTCCTCAATTTCTGCGTGCCGATCTATGACAACCGCCACGACGTTCCGCCGGGAGAATGGCACATCGATAGCGGCTTCAACCCGGCGGGAGACACGCACAAGCTCATCTATACGCTTGACGGCGGCGGCCTGTACGATTCGCCGACCGGAGACGGACAATGGCATCGCGTCGACGTCGAACTGCAGCCGCACATCGAGCAGGCGCTGGAGATCGCCAAGCAAAACGGTTATTTCGACGGGGTCTCCTATTCCGATCTCGGATTGGAAGCGATCTATATCGGCTGGGAAGTTCCCGGCGTCTTCAGAAGCGAGATGCAGATCCGGGATATGGCCCTATTTTGAGTAACTCATAATAAAAAGCTTGTAAAATAAAAATCTTCGTGCAGAATTAAGGGGTGATACTACATTCAAGGAGTGGGGATTTGAGAAAGCAAAAGCCAATGTCGTTCGATGAACTGTTGAAGGATTTGCAAGGCCAGAAGACGATTCAGGAAGATCCGAACCATATCTCGTTGGGCAAGCTGTTTAATGAAGCGTTTATAAGCAGGCATTCCAACTCTGCAACCTTTGACGAGCTTCTGGAGAAGGGCAACTTCCAAGCAAAGACTTGGGAAGACATAGACAATATTCTTGAGGAGCTGTTGGATCGCCATATCGCAAGGGAAACGGATTTTGCGAATTGGAAAGCGATGCTGGATACGGCGACCAGGGAATATAACGAGAAAAGCTGCCCCTGAGCGGGTTTGCTGACACGCCCTAGAAACAGAGCAGTAAAAACACCTTATTCCGCGCTGAGCCAAGCCGCCGGAATAAGGTGTTTTTGGCGTTAAGCCGCTTAGTTCTTCCGGAACAGCTCCGGAAAAGCCTCTCCCGCGAACAGATCGCCGTCGCGGCCGCGAGATCGTATTTGGACCGTTGCCGTGGATGGCGAGCGCGTGATGGAAGCTCACCTAACCATCGGCATGCACTCGAACTGGCGATGTGTACTCAAAATAAATAGGATCAACCCGCTATTCTTCTCTGTAAAAGTAAGGGAGCGTGATCCTTTCTCTGCTGTACATGGAGAAGATTTTTTTGTAAAATTGATCTTTGAGAGAGGAAGCTTTTTCCACTCATACTTGAAAATTTGATTCATCCTCCCTTCCCAGCAGCACACTCTCAAGAGAATGAAGAAGACAATGGGACAGTAAGGCAGCAGCTTGAGCGTTTTATTTACACAAAAACATCAATGAGGGAGCATAAGGGAATGAATTTCTTTAAAACGACCAGTTCTGATCAAGTGTTAGTGAAAGAGAGTCGGAATTTATTTGAGAAAATGGGGAATAATGATCTTTCTGCCGATCTACAATTATCGTCTCTGGATTCATCGATAGCGAAGGAAATCGGTGAACATGTAAACTTCGCTTTAAATAAGCTAAGGGAATCGGCCCGGGACACGGAAGTTCGCTTGGAGTTAGTGACGAAAGCTATCCAGGTAGGTTTATGGGATATGAAGGTTATTGCTGGAGATCCTGTTAATCCTAATAACGAGTTCATCTGGTCTGACGAGATTCGAAGCTTGCTTGGCTATAACGACGAGAACGATTTCCCTAACATTTTGAACAGTTGGGCATCGAGAATCCATTCGGAGGATCAGGCGTGGGTGATGAAGGCTTTCGCCGATCATTTAAATGACCATTCCGGTAAAACTCCCTATGATATTGAATACCGCTTACATAAGAAAAACGGCGAAACCCGTTGGTTCCGAGCTACGGGGACGACTCTTAGAGATAATAATGGGGTTCCCCTTCGGGTAGTGGGTGCGCTTTTTGATAATCAAGAGAAGAAAATGAAGGAACAAGAAATAGTCGCGATCCTAACAAAGTACGATTTGATTCATCAGGCTTTGGTAGAAGCGCCTTGGGACATCACAATTATTGATGGTGACGTTCACAATAATCAAATGTGGATGTCGTCTCAATTCAGAAAAGCGCTCGGCTTTAAGGACGAACATGATTTTCCTGATAAATTTGAGAGCTTTAGCAGCCGACTGCATCCGGAGGATTTGGATCGTGTGCTCCACTTGTTTGCCGAGAGCTTAAACGATTATTCAGGCAATACGCCCTTTGATACACAGTATCGATTATGTCTGAAGACCGGCGAATATCGTTGGTTTCAAGCGACAGGCACAACGCTTCGCAGCAGCAACGGAGTTCCCCTTCGATTCGCCGGAACCATACGCGATATTACGCTGGAAAAAAATAAGGAACGCGCCATTAAAGACATGAATCATAGCATGATACAGCTTTCCGATTCCATTAATGAAATGGTAAAAGCAATAGAAGCGGTAACGATTCAAGCTCAAGAAATGGCCACAGCACAGGAACAATCCATGCAAGCGGCTAATCAAGCCAAGGCCGGTACGGAAGAAACGAAGAACATTTCGTTATTCATACGCGAAATTGCAGCACAAACCAGTTTACTGGGGCTAAACGCCGCAATTGAGGCAGCCCGTGCCGGGGAGTTCGGGCGCGGTTTTGGCGTCGTTGCTGACGAAGTTAGAAAGCTGGCCTTCAACAGCGCAGAAGCCACAGAAAATATTGAAAATAGCTTGGGTGAGATGACCGTACTTATTGGCCAAATTCAGCAGCATATTAGCAATATGACGACGATGACGCAATCGCAGGCAGCGGTAACTGAGCAATTGAATGCATCTATGGAAGAAATAAGCGTCATGTCACAAAGCTTAGTGGATATCGTTAAATCTATTTAGAGCTTATAACACAGTGATTACCTTCCTCCTACTCGAGTAGGGGGATTTTTACATTTCTATCTCGGTCTGGAGGCCATCTATATCGGGTGGAGGTTCCAGGCGTTTTCAGAAGCGCGATACAGATCAGCGCTTGAGAAAGCAAAAGCCAATGATTCAGGAAGATCCGAACTCTATCTCGTTGGGCGGGAGAACTCAGCCGCTCTGGCACTTGAACACGGTCGAAGGGGGGTAGCCTTTGACCGATTTGAACACATTGCTGAAATACGAAATGTCGCGAAATCCGCATCGTTCGGCAACCTGCGTGACGGAGAACCCGCCGGTGGACAACAGCATTTCCCCATGGTTGATCCGGATCATATTCAAATGCTCCTTGAAGGAATAGCCCATGTTTTTTTTGAATAATTTCCCCAGGTATACCGGATGGAGGCCCACAATCTCGGCCATTCCGGCCAAATCCAACTCTTCCGCATAGTGTTCGGCGACGTACACGAGTACTTGATTCACCCGTTGGTCGGCTCTCGCGGAATCGCGGCTGATGTTCGACAGCAACCGATGGAGAATCAGCATGAACAACGCACGGGCCTGCATGAGGTATCCGGGCTGTCTACTCATCCAGACGTGAGTGAATTGCTTGAAGTAACCGACCAGTTCGTTCGTGATGACGTTTTTCGTCACGGTCTGGAGCGGGAGCGGTTCCGTGTTCTCGTTCGGGAGCCATTTGAAATTGAAGGCGTAGGAGTGCGCCGGATTTTCCTTGAACGTATGCGCTTCGCGCACGCTCCCTACGGGAATGTAAACGACGTCTCCGGCTTCGACGGTGTGCTTGACGCCATTGACGTAATAATTGGACTTGCCTTCCACGACGAAGGTCAGATCGTGAAAGTCGATCGTTTGCTTGATGATTTCCCAGTTGGGAAAGCATCGCCTGTCCACGAAAAACACGACGTCCGGGATCATATCCTGCAACCGTTCGAATTCCGTTTCCAAGGGGGGGGGATCACCTTCCTTGTCCTTGAAGTCCCGAAGGCACTACGGGGGTGCAACTGGATTCATCTTACCACCGGAGTCCCAAGAATTGAATCAGGATGTTTAATAATTACAAAAAATATCTAGTTGCTCTATGGATAGTGAAAACGCTTAAATCTATAATTTGAGCAAATGAATGATTTTTCCCTCGACCAAGATACCTTATTCCACTTGGGAATCCAAGAATTTTCCGTGAATGTCTTTTTGTTTAGTGATTGAATTGTTGCAAGTTTGATTTGGAGGAAAATGAATTGGAAAATGACAACAAGATCGTTCTGGAGTCGACAAGCCGAAACGGGAAGGGCGTGGGGGAAGGGTACAAAGCATGGCTGCGCTATCCGCCGCTGAATCTGAATCAAGCGAAAGAGTATGCTTCATGGTGCGGCGAAATCGTCATTGCCGCTTCGGAGCCGTCGGCTGTGCTGAAGAATGCCTGCGAGGAGCTCGTGAACGGCATCGGATCGATGCTGGGCACAGCGCCCCGGATCGGCGGAAGCGGGAAGCTCCCGCGCTTTCTCCGAATTACGACGGGCGATCTCGCTGAATTGCAGGGAGCGATGGAGACGGCTGAACTTGAGGAGTTGGGAGAAGAAGGTTACGTGCTGAAGACCGTTCGGGAACCTGAACGGGAATACATCGCGATTGCCGGGCGGACGGATCGGGGCGCGCTGTACGGGGCGTTCCATTTCCTTCGCCTGATGCAGACCGGCCAAAGCGTGAATGATCTCAGCGTGATTGAGAAGCCGGCCGCCAAACTCCGGATGATCGATCATTGGGACAACATGGACGGCAGCATCGAGCGGGGGTACGCGGGCCAATCGATTTTTTACCGCAATGGGAAGTTCATCATGGATCGTAAGCGCATTCGTGATTATGCTCGCATGATGGCGGCCGTCGGATTGAACGCGATCTCCATCAATAACGTGAACGTGCACGAGACGGAGACAAACCTCATTAACCCCGAGCTGCTGCCTTCGGTGGCGGCCGCGGCCGATATATTCAGGGAGTATGGAGTCAGGCTTTTCCTAAGCGTGAACTTCGCCAGTCCGATCCCGTGCGGCGGGCTGACGACGGCCGATCCGCTCGATTCGGGGGTGAGGCGATTCTGGGCGGAACGGGCTGCCGACGTGTACCGCCACATTCCCGATTTCGGCGGCTTCCTGGTCAAAGCCGATTCGGAATTTCAGCCGGGACCGTTTACTTACGGACGCGACCATGCGGACGGGGCGAATATGCTCGCCGAGGCGCTGCGTCTCTACGGCGGTATCGTAATCTGGCGCTGCTTCGTGTACGACTGCCTGCAAGACTGGCGAGACCGGAAGACCGACCGCGCCCGGGCCGCCTACGATCATTTCCGTCCGCTGGACGGCAAGTTCGCCGACAACGTCGTGCTGCAAATCAAGAACGGTCCGATGGACTTCCAGGTAAGGGAGCCCGCTTCTCCGCTTTTCGGGGGACTACGGCAGACGAACCAGATATTGGAGCTGCAAATCACTCAAGAGTATACAGGGCAGCAGAAGCATCTTTGCTTCCTGGTCCCGCAATGGAAGGAGGTCCTTGATTTCGACATTTATGCGTCAGGCGAAGGTTCGACAGTAGCGAAAGCGGCGACGGGCGAATTGTTCGATCGGCCGCTTGGCGGAATCGCCGGCGTATCCAATATCGGGGACGACTCCAATTGGACCGGTCATCTGCTGGCGCAAGCCAATTACTATGGATACGGCCGGTTGATATGGCGCCCGGAGCTGACGGCGGAGCAGATTGCCGATGAATGGGTGCGGATCACGTTCGGACTCGATCCGGTCGTCGTCGCGACGATATGCCGCATGCTGCTCGATTCCTGGATCATCTACGAGAAATACACGTCGCCGCTCGGAGTCGGCTGGATGGTCAATCCCGGCCATCATTACGGCCCGAATGTCGACGGATATGAATATTCGAAGTGGGGGACTTACCATTATGCCGACTGTCGCGGGGTAGGAGTAGATCGGACCGTTAAGACGGGCACCGGTTATACGGGACAGTATCACGACGAGGTTGCCGCGCGCTTCGAAGCGATCGAGAGCTGTCCGGACGAACTGCTGCTTTTCTTCCACCACGTGCCCTATACGCATGTGTTGAAATCCGGCAAGACCGTCATACAGCACATATACGACACGCATTTTGAAGGCGCCGAGCAGGCGGACAAACTGGTGGACGCCTGGCGCGGCTTACAAGGCAAAATAGATGAAGCTCGTTATGAGAGCGCGCTGAGTCGTTTGCAAGAGCAATCGAAGCATGCCAAGGAATGGCGGGACGTTGTAAACAGCTATTTCTTGCGCAAGTCGGGTATTGACGACGAGCAAGGCAGAACAATCTACTAGACGGGGGGAGAACAAAGGATATGGAAAAGAATGCGTGTAGGGCGGTGAGGATTTGACTGCTGCAGTGAGAAGCAAATCGCTCGGATATTTGAAACGATACTGGGTTCTCTATGCGATGTTGCTCCTGCCGGTATCCTTTTTTATCATTTTCCGTTACATCCCGATGAATTACATTCAAATCGCTTTCAAGGATTACAGCATTGTCAAGAGTCCGATGGAAATGGAATGGGCGGCAAATCACGGGTTCGAATATTTTATCAAGGCTTTTTCCAATCGCGATTTCCTTTTCGCTCTGAGAAACACTCTTCTTCTTAACTTTCTGGACTTGGTATTCGGCTTCCCAGCGCCGATTATATTGGCCATCATCTTTAATGAACTGGCCTTCAAGCGGTTTAAGAAGTTTACCCAGACGGTTGCCTATATGCCGCACTTTTTGTCATGGATCATCGTTGCAGGCATGGCGCTTCAACTTTTTGCGCCTAGCTCGGGTCTCGTCAATATCATGCTGAACAAGCTGGGGGTTGAATCCATTCCGTTCCTGAACGACTCCATGAATTGGGTGATCACCTACGTTGCGCTGGGCATATGGAAGAGCGTCGGTTGGGGCACCATTCTCTATTTGGCAGCGATTGCAGGGATTAACCCGGAGCTTTACGAGGCTGCTTCCGTGGACGGGGCGGGACGCATGCGAAATATTTGGCATATTACGCTGCCGGGATTGCGTTCTACCATCATCGTATTGCTCATTCTAAACCTTGGTCATATTCTCGGCAGCGAATTCGACAGACCGTTTGCGCTTGCCAACAAGCTGGTGACGGATGTTTCGAACGTGATCTCCATATTCGTTTACAACTATGGGATTCGCGGTTTGCAATTCTCACTATCGACTGCTGTCGGTTTGTTCCAATCCGTCGTTGGCGTCATTTTCCTGTTCGGAGCAAACGCCTTGGCCAAAAAATTCGGCGAACGCGGCATCTGGTAGGGAGGGGAATCTATGATTAAATCAAAAAGCACCAAATTAGGGGATTGGATCATCGTTTTCATTTGCGTGTTGGTGATTCTGGCCTGTCTCCTGCCGTTTTTGAACATTGTGGCGCGATCCTTAAGCTCTGCGGAAGCTATGGTGAAGAATCAAGTTTTGCTTTTGCCGGTGGATCTGAATTTTAAAGCTTACACGGCCGTACTCGGAGATTCCAAAGTCACATGGGCGTTAGTATGGACAGCGATCCTGACGGTTGTCACGACGATTTGGTGTATGTTCATGACGATTCTGTGCGCATACCCGCTTATCTATGACAACCTGAAGGGCAAGAAATTTATTCTGGCGCTCATTCTTTTTACGATGTATTTCAATGCAGGCATCATCCCAACCTATTTGCTTTTGAAAGGGCTGCACTTGCTGAATAATCCTTTGGTTCTGATTTTGCCGGGCAGCATCAGCGTATTCAACGTCATCATCATGCGCAGCTTCTTCTTCGGCATTCCCGAGAGCCTCAAAGAATCCGCCGAGCTGGACGGAGCGGGACCCTTCAAAGTCCTGGTTAATGTCTATTTGCCGCTTTCCATGCCTGTGCTGGCAACGCTGTCGCTCTTCTATGCGGTTGGCCGCTGGAACGGGTTCTCGGATGCGTTGATGTTCATGAGCGACAGAACCTACTATCCCATCCAATTGCTGCTCTTTAACATTCTCAATAGCATTACCAGCGTTGAGGTGGCCACGCAGGAGGGCTTTACCAGCCCGGGCTTGTCCGAATCCATTAAGTCTGCAACCGTCGTGTTTGCAACCCTGCCGATTTTGCTCATTTACCCTTGGCTGCAGCGATACTTTATTTCCGGCGTTACGATCGGAGCCGTAAAAGGTTAACGGCTTACCTGCGGTAAAAGTCGACAAAGTCGATTTTTATAAATCGAGCAACAGGCACAAGCAAAAAAAAGGAGGATCTTACATGCGTTTAACCAGGTTTTTGACCATCTTGGCGCTTGGTTCCGTCTTCGCTTTGGCGTTTGCGGGATGTACCAAGAGCAACAACAAGGATTCGGCAAGCCCGTCCAGCTCATCGGCTCCACCGGCATCCGAACAATCGTCCGCATCTCCTTCCGCCGACGAAGCCGCTGCAAAGCTCGAAAAGCTGGGCCTTGATTCCAATTTCAAATTCAAGGAGACTCGCAAAATCACGGTAGAGATTTACGATCGGGGCAATACTGGAGGATCCAAGCCTGAAGACAATGTCTATACGAAGTACATCAAAGACGGAATGCTGCGCGATCATAACGTAGAAGTGACTTTCGTACCGGTTCCGCGCTGGACGGAAGGCGAAGTTCTTAACAATCTTCTGGCCGCGGGGCAAGCTCCGGATATCAGCGTGACCTACTCGTATCCGACTATCCAGACCTATGCCAACATGGGCGGTATCACGGATCTGGCGCCGTTTGTCGACGAATACAAAGATCTGCTGCCGAACTTGTGGGGATATCTCACCGACTCGAACATCAATTGGGACAGAGATCCGAGCACAGGAAAGCTGTGGGCATTGGAAGCTCGCCTGAATGTCCTGAACCGCATCAATACTTTCGTGCGCGAGGATTGGTTAAAGAAGCTCGATCTCCAGGCGCCGACGAGTCTGCAAGAGTTCGAAAGCATGCTCAAAGCATTTAAGGACAACGCTTCCACGCTCTTGGGCAAAGATGCGGACAAGATCATTCCTTTCTCCACGAGCTTCGACGTAGGGTGGCGTACGGACCATTTGACAACGTCCTTTGTGCCGGACAATATTACGGACAAGGACATCTACGTTAACGGATTTGACGATCGCAAGCTTCTTTACCCGAATTACAAAGAAGGCATCAGAACGTTGAACAAATGGTATAACGAAGGTCTGGTCTGGAAAGACTTCCCGCTCTATCCCGCCGGAGATAAAACAGAAGATAATCTCATGAAAACAGGCTTTGTCGGCGCGTTTATCCACAACTGGGATTATCCCTATCGCGACGGTGAAGACGGCATTACCGCAAACCTTCATAAGCTTGTCGGTCCGGACGCAAATTATATTGCTGTTGAGCCCTTCCCGAACGATGCCGGGGTTTATCGGAAGTTCTTGTCGGCGCCCGTTGACCGCAAGCTATTCTTCCCGTCTACCAACAAAGAACCTTTGGCTTCAATGTTCTATCTGGATTGGATCTCCAAGCTTGAGAATCGGGTATACCTGCAATTCGGCGAAGAAGGCAAGACGCATGAAAAGATGCCGGACGGTTCCTTCAAGACGATTGCCGCTACGGACGAATATATCATGAACTCGCCGGCCAATATCGACTATACGATCACAAGCAACGGTCTTGACACCGGGGATCCGGATTTGACTGCCAAGTCACTTGCCAACGGGTATGCAGGGGTTGACGCAAGACTCATTGAAATTGCAAACAAGATTACGACGAATGACGGACGCGTAGGCAAAAATGCCAAAGCGGGTGAAATTAAGTCCGAAGAAGGTCAAGGCGAAGCGCTTAGCAAGAAACGCGATGCCTTCTTGGATCAGGCTGTCGTAGCATCGGTTGACAAGTTTGACGCTGCATATGACGCGGGTATGAAGGATTACCTCAGCTCGGGCGGTCAGGCCATCATCGACGAGCGTAAAGCGGCATGGGAAAAACTTTATGGCAGCGAAACGATGTTGAAATAACCATTGCGCCGCTGCCTTCGAGTGGTTCGTTGAGAAAAGTTAGAACATCAAAACACCTTATTCCGCGCAGCGCCAAGCCGCCGGAATAAGGTGTTTTTGATGTTAAGCCGCTTAGTTCTTCCGGAACAGCTCCGGAAAAGCCTCTCCCGCGAACAGATCGCCGTCGCGGCCATTCAGCAATCCCACGTTCATGTGGCCGTCGCCGCGCGTACCGGCCTTGTAGCGCGTATCTCCCGTCATCAGATGGACGGCCAGCGAGCGACGCGGCCGCGAGGTCGTATTCGGACCGCTGCCGTGAATGGCGAGCGCGTGATGGAAGCTCACCTGGCCGGCCTTCATGATCATCGGCACGGGCTCGAACGAAGCATCCTCGGGGAGGTCCATGCCCTTGCGCTGCTTCTCCATATCCTGCTCGAAGAAATCATTCACGTTAAGTAAGCCCCATTGGTGGCTTCGGGGAACGACCTGCATGCAGCCGTTGTCCAGATTGACGTCGTCGAAGGCGACCCAGGCGGTGACGAGCGTCGGCTCGGCCGCGCACTGCCAATAGGCGTAATCCTGATGCCAGCCGACGTTGCCGCCCGATCTTCGATCGGGATTGCCCGGCTTGAACAGCAGCTGGTCGTGCCACAGGCGAATGGAGTCGGCCCCCATCAGCAGGGAAGCGATCTCGCCGATGACGGGATCGGTAGCCAGCGAGCGAAGCTCCAGATCGGCCCAGTGGGAATTGTCGGTTTTGCGCAGCCCGTTGCCTTGCTCAGGCGTCCAATATCCGTTGTAAGGCGCGCGACCCGTTTCGAATTGACCGGCATAAACCCGTTCCATATGTTCGCAAAGTCGTTCCAACCGAGCCTCGTCAAGGAGCTGCGGCGCTACCCAGTACCCATTCTGTTTGAAAAAAGCGATATCTGCCTCCGTTGGCAGCAAGTTGTTCCGATCCGACATTTCCGATTCCTCCCGGTTCGATGATGGCCGCACGATTTCCTCATGCGTTGGCTTCATCATAACGCGAGCTGTCGGTTGTCGGCTTTGTTCGGCTTCAACCGGAAGTTAACGTTTTTCGTCATTTGGCGAGAACGGTCGTCGATAGGCGTAAGGCGAGATTCCCGTCTGTCGCTTGAAGAACACGCTGAAGGCATGAAGCGACGAGAAGCCTAGTCTCTCCGCGACCGACGTGATCGTCTCGCCCGTTTCCGCCAACCAATATTTGGCGCGATCGGTGCACAGCATGCGGATGTATTTTCCGAGCGGAATGCCGAACGAGCGCTTAAATTCCCGCTCCAGATGCGTCCGGCTGAGATGCTGCCTCTTCGCCAAATCCAAGGCGTTGATGCCGATGCTCGCATGCTCGTGAAGGTATTGCAGCAGCTCCTTCATCGCCGGCGCGAGCGGACCTTCTTCCGGACCGCCGTCCGGCAGGGCGGCATCGCGATAGAGGCGGATGACGCGAACCAGCAATTGCTGGAACAGGCTTTCGGCCATCAGGGCCGAATGCGGGCCGGGGTCCTCGATCTCGGCGAAGACGGCATCGAACAGCCGCTTCACATCGCCGCTCGTATCTCGTACCGTGCGAGCGCGCCCAAGCCGGTAAAAATCCGCTTCAAGCTTCTGCCGGTTCGTCAGTTGAAAACCGGTATAATACAGGCGGTAAGATTCTCCCAAGGATGCCCCCTGATGACCCTCTCCCGGCTTCGTCAGGAACAGATCCCCTTGACGCACGCGATATAAATCCCCATCGATCGAGAACCAGCCCTGTCCTTCATCGACATAGCACAGCTCGAAATGCTCGTGCGTATGCCTGTCCACCTGCCAGGTGCTTAGCATCTGGATGCCGATGTACGAGAGATTGTCGAAATCGTGTTGAAAAGGAAGCTCCTCCCGCAGCTCCGAAGAGCCCTTGTAGCGGCTGCGCGAGGCGGGAAGCGGAGTTTTGCGTGTGGTCATCCCGATCTTCTCCTTGCCTAGTGAGGTTCAGCGGTTATGCGCAACGGGCGATTCCGAAGCCTGTCCGGCCAATCTCGTTGCAAGTCGCTTCAATTATAGGCCTCGACCAGTTGGACGAGCAAGATGGAATCCTCCCAGAATCCTCCCAGGCCTAAACAAATTACCCGAAATCGAAATTCTGTTGTATTCCTTATTCCGACAAGCCTCGCTATAATGAACGTGCTTCTACTCGCTTAATGATGAGAGGATGGGATCTGTAATGAAACGAGGGCTATCCGTTTTACTGGTCTTTGCTTTTGCAATCTCCTTTTTTTCGTTTTCCGATTCTCCCCGAGCCTACGCGGCCGATGCGACCGTCACGGTGGACGGCAGCGTAGAGTATCAGACAATCGACGGTTTTGGAGGGCAATGGCTGCCTTGGACTGCCGACGATATTCCGCCGGAGAACCATGTGCATCGGGAGTATTTGGGCAGCGCCGTCACCGCCGAGACGGGGATGAAGTTTTTCCGTACGAATATTAGAACGCCGGCGGACTCGGTCAATACGCCGAGAGACTACGCCTGGTACGTCCAAGCCTTCCAGCAGCCGGAATTCGACCATCTATGGTCGTTTCTTCAGGATCTGGAAAGGCATAACGCGGAGCCTATCTTTTCCAGGTTTTCCGCACCTCGAAGAATGCTGGACAGCTACAAGCACTTCCTTGAAACGGATGACAACTACGACGAACTGGCAGACTTCTATGCTGCGCTTTGCTATGTCGCTATTCAGATCAAAGGCGTCGACGTCGGCAAAATTATTTTCTTTAACGAACCCGACGGAGACTGGGACACCTATATGACGCCCGCTCAATATGTGAGAACGGTGAAGACGGCCGGCCAGAAGCTGGATTCCGTAGGCTTAAGCGGAATCAAGATTATCGGTCCCGGCACGTATAACTCCGTAAACTTGAACACTTATGTGGACGCATTGACGAGCGATGCCGTCGCGATGTCTTACATGGCGGCGTTCGATACCCATGGCTGGGACAATCGGACAGCCAATCCACCTTTCGATCCTCATCAGATGATTCCTTATCTGGAGACAGCCGCCCAGACGGCGAGCAGCAAGGGATACGGTCATATTCCATTTTACGTGACGGAGATGGGCACCTCGGTATACGGCGGCGAAAATGTGTGGGTCGAGCCGGGAGTTGCGGGAAATACCGACAGCTACGATTACGGGTTCTATACGGCACTGGCCACGCATGAGTGGCTGACGGCGAATGCGCCTCTGCAGTCCATGTTCATATGGGACTCCTACTCCTATATCAGCGGCGGCGCGTTGATGGGGAAAACCTCGAATTTCGGCTCGAGAAAGAGCCCAACTGAAAATTACGAGGCAAGACCGTTCTATAATACGATGTACAACTTTTATAAGTACATTAAACCGGGTTCAATTAGGATAAGCGCCAGCAGCAATCATAACGATATCATTGGCAGCGCTTACAAGAATGAAGGGAAGTCGACCGTCGTTTTGTTGAACAAGAACGGCTCCGCGGACAGAACCGTTACCGTTCAGCTTTCGAACTTAACTTCTTCCGGTATGACGGTCATTTCCACCTCCAAAAACGCACTGAATAAGGATTTGGGAGACCAGCCGGTCGTCAATGGCCAAATCACGGTTAAAGTTCCCGCCCAAGGGATCGTTACTCTGACCGACATGGGGCAAGTTACGGTCAGGAAAGTCGGCGATTCTACCTATAAGGATTATTACTGGGTCACTCCGGGGCAGTCGATTCAGCTTGCGGCCAATGTGGCCGGAGCCGCCGACAGCGTCACATGGAGCGTATATGGGGGAAGCGCCAACGGAACCGTATCGCCGACAGGGCTTTATACCGCGCCTCCCTACGATGTCAGCGATATTGTAGCGGTGAAGGCGATCAGCACAGCCGATCCGACCTCCGTAGGCTATGCCTATATTAAAGCCAACAGCGTCAATATTCTCTCAAGAGGAAAGCCTTATTTCGTAGATTCCTATTTAGATGCGCCTAATTCCGACCCTAGCCATGCGCTGGACGGAAATTCGAGCACGAAATGGAATTCAAAGCCGGGGTCCGAGCATTGGATGCAGGTTGATTTAGGCGGCTATTACGATCTTACCGGGTACAGGGTCAAGCATGCCGGAGCGGGGAAGGAAGGCTGGCCGAACAAGGATACGCAGACCTCCGATTACAATACGAGAGACTGGCATATTAAGACGAGCTCGGACGGCGTGAATTGGAACTATGTGGAATATGTCTGGAATAACACCGGCAATATTTCAAATCGCACGATACAAGGGATGGCGGGAACCGAGAACGTTCGGTACGTTTCCATGTATATCACCAAGTCTACCAGCGTGTCGGGAGACGATATGGCCAGAATCTATGAATTGGAGGTTTACGGTAAGCCGGCCGACAAAATTTCGTTGGTAGACGAGATGGTCGACTTCAGCAAGGTCTATTCCCATACGAACGGCTGGGAGTTCGATAGCACTCACTCCGAATTTATGGAGGGCGATACGTCCAGGGTAGGCAGGATCGGAGACGATAGTCTGAACATCGTCTACAAGCTGAACAACATTTACGACTTTTCGGTCAGGATCAACAGCTTTGGCTCGGATCTTGCGGGCAAGGTGAAGTTTTACGCCTCCCCGGACAATCGCGCCTACTCGGAAGTAGCGACCGCGCACGACGCGCTGGTCGGAACGGGCGGCGGCTGGTACAGAACTTATTTTAAGCCATCGGCCGCTATTCCTTCGGGGACACAGTATTTGAAAATCGAGCTGCGGAACGATCCGCTGATCTTTACGCCGCAGATCGGCCGCGTGCAGCTATTCGGCGATTTGCCTGACGCAGGAGGCCGAATCGTCGACGAATTGACCAACTTTGCGAAGGTGCATTCGTACAGTGCCGCCGACTTGGCGATTGCTCTGAATCCGTCAGAGAATATTGGCGGAGAAATCGGCCGAGTGTATCGGAACAAACAGATCGCCGCCAATCTGGTCTACGAGGTGCCGGCCGATCTGGATAGCTTTGACGTAGACACTTACGCCTTGGGCGGCGAAACGGTGGAGGATTTCAAATTCTATACTTCGCCGAACGGCTCCACGTATACGTTGTACAATAGCAGTCTTATGGAAAAAATCGTACAGCCGGGCAACTGGGACAGGGTTCTCTATAGGGCAACCGCGCTCCCGGCAGGTACGAGATATTTGAAGATCGAATTCGGAGCCTCATCGACGAACGCCTGGAATCCGCAGATCGGTCGGGTAACGCTGGATTACGGCGGTGGACCGGCGCCGTTGGCCGATTTTGCGGATTACTCCAGACTGGAGAGAGTGATGGCCAAAGCGCGAAGCGGACAAAACATTACGATAGGCTTTATCGGCGGCTCGATCACCCAAGGCTTTAACTCCAGCAATTGGGATTCGACCAGTTGGACGGCTAAGGTTAAGCAATGGTGGGAGAGCAAATACCCCGGCAAAATCACCTATGTCAACGCAGGGATCGGCGGGACGCCTTCCGTGCTGGGAGCGCACAGAGCCTATATGAATTTGCTGCAAAGCAATCCGGATTTCGTTGTGGTCGAATTTGCCGTCAACGACGGCGCGGATAGCTTGTACACGCGGGCATATGAGGGGCTTATCCGCCAAATTCTTAAGTCGCCTAACCATCCTGCCGTGATGAGTCTGTACATCGGCGATCAAGCCGGAGCGAACAGGCAGGAGGCGCATATCCCCGTAGCCGATTATTACCGGCTGCCGCAGGTTCACTACAAGGATCGCATTCAGAATTTAGTCGCCAACGGGACGAACACTTGGCTGGATTTCTACGGAACGACCTATGTTCCGCAATATAAATCCGGATCTTACCCGGCCGGCGACGGGACGCACCCGAATGATACGGCTCAGGCTAGAGCAGGCCTTTATATCATCGAGAAGCTGGAGAACGTATACAACACGCTGAAGCCCGACGTGCAAATTCCGGGAGTTCCTGTAATCCCATCGGCCATGACCGACGATACGTACGAATTCGCCGCCCTGTATCACCGCGGCAATCTGACTCCGTCGTCGGAAACGGTGGGAAGCTGGACGCAGGGATCGCATAACATAGGCACGGGCTATGGGTGGCAATCGAGCACGGTCGGCAACGAG
Organism: Cohnella sp. LGH; assembly: GCF_017671885.1. Taxonomy (NCBI): domain Bacteria; kingdom Bacillati; phylum Bacillota; class Bacilli; order Caryophanales; family Paenibacillaceae; genus Cohnella; species Cohnella sp. LGH. The sequence continues at coordinate 5,620,500 of NZ_CP072117.1, read as the reverse complement.
CTGGTGTTCGACGTTAGCGGCTCTACGATCGCTTTTGGATTTTACACCCGCAACGGACCGGACGCCGGCATGGTCGAAGCTTGGGTCGACGACGGCCCTCGCACCGTATTCGATTCGTATACCCCCGAGCCGTGGGAGACGATAAAATACGCCGTCGTACAGTCCGGCCTTACGAAAGGGCCGCACAAGCTTCATATCAAAATCAAGCCGGAAACGAACCCGAACAGTTCAGGCCATCTCTTCGAAGTGGTTAACGTGCTTCCTGCCGGTATGCAGTAAAACGAATGCTAGGTGCATCTATCTCTTTCGTCTACAGGAGATAGATGCACCTTTTTGCTAGGACTGGACAATTCGCTTTCATGAGCACAGACCCAATGGAGCGCTTGTCCGCCCCGAACGGTCTGACAGACCGTTACGCGAGCAAAACCGAGCGGATGACCTCTCCGTACGGTCTGGCAGACCGTTACGCGAGCAAAACCGAGCGGATGACCGCCCCGAACGGTCTGGCAGACCGTTACGCGAGCAAAACCGAGCGGATGACCGCCCCGAACGGTCTGACAGACCGTTACGCGAGCAAAACCGAGCGGATGACCGCCCCGAACGGTCTGACAGACCGTTACGCGAGCAAAACCGAGCGGATGACCGCTCCGAACGGTCTGGCAGACCGTTACGCGAGCAAAACCGAGCGGATGACCGCCCCGAACGGTCTGGCAGACCGTTACGCGAGCAAAACCGAGCGGATGACCGCCCCGAACGGTCTGACAGACCGTTACGCGAGCAAAACCGAGCGGATGACCGCTCCGAACGGTCTGGCAGACCGTTACATGAGGCAGAGATCAGCGTTCCTCCCCCAACAAGGGAAAAAGAAATTACCTATTATCGAAATTTAGGTCTATTAAACCGTGGAAATCGGCTTGCTATACTGAATCCAAGTTCAAGGCGTTGGAATTCATGTAAAGGGATGTCGGCTCATGCTCACAACGAAAAGCGGTTTCATGAAAGAATTCGGTAAAAACAAAGTCCTGTTTTTGATGCTCGCGCCAACCGTCCTCTATTTCATCGTCTTTGCTTATCTTCCGATGGCCGGCCTGATCGTAGCCTTCAAGAGCTACAACTATTCGCAAGGCATTTTCTTCAGCCCGTGGAGCGGGTTCGACAACTTCGGCTATTTCTTTAATTCCGGCGTAGCCTTCCAAGTGACCCGGAACACGATCGTTTTTAACCTCATTTTTATTGTCACCAGCGTCATTGCCAGCGTGGCCATCGCCGTGTTTCTCTCCGAAATGAAAAACAAATATTTCAAGAAAGTGTCCCAATCGTTTCTGATTTTTCCTTACTTTATTTCCTGGGTCGTCGTTGCCGCCTTTGTGTATAACGTATTCAGCTACGACTACGGCGTATTCAACGAAATTTTGAGGTCGCTGGGGCTTGAGCCCATTAACATCTACAGCAAAACCTCCTACTGGTACGTTCTGCTGCCGGCGCTTCACATTTGGAAAAATGTCGGTTATTCCAGCGCGATCTACTTTGCTTCCATTGCCGGGATCAATACGGAGTATTACGAAGCCGCGAGGGTGGACGGGGCGAATACGTTCCAGCGCATATGGAATATTACGCTGCCGTTTCTTAAGCCGACTGTTATCGTGCTGGTTTTGCTTTCGGTCGGACAGATTCTAAGAGGAAACATGGATATGTTCTACCAGCTGATCGGCAACAACGGGATGCTGTTCAGCGGCACGGACGTTATCGATACCTATGTGTTCAGATCGCTTACCGGGGGAGCCGATCTGGGGCTGACGTCGGCGGCTACCTTTTACCAATCGGTCATGTGCTTCGTGATCATCTACGTCACCAACTTCATCGTGAAGAAAGCGGACAAGGATTATGCGTTGTTTTAACGATTCGCAAGGCGTTTTTGCTTGACCCATTCCATGCAAAAGGATTGAAAGCTCCATGAAACCAGCGGCCAAAACCGACGAATTGTTGTTTTCGATAGGCTCTTACTTCATCGTGTCGATCTTTACGATTTTAAGCGTAATCCCTTTTCTGTTGGTGCTGTCCGGTTCCCTCACCGATGAAGGTGCGATCGTCTCCAAAGGCTACGGCTTCCTGCCGGTTCCGTTCAGCTTAGACGCCTACTCGTACATTCTAAGCGACTACGGCCAAATCTTGCGCTCCTACGGAGTCAGCATCGTCGTCACTCTGGCCGGAACGGCGGCCGGCCTGTACTTCTGCGCGATGACGGCGTTCGTGCTATCCAGACAAGACTTCAAATATCGCAACCGGTTCTCCTTCTTCTTTTACTTCACGACGCTTTTTAACGGCGGACTGGTGTCGACCTACATTTTGTTCATCCAATATTTAAAGCTCAAGAACAATCTGCTTTCGTTGATTCTGCCGGGGCTGCTTCCCGTGTTTTACATTCTGATCATGCGCAGCTTCATTAGAAGCATGATCCCGGCTTCGCTGATCGAAGCAGCCAAAATCGACGGGGCGGGGGAATTCCGCATTTTCATGGGAATCGTGCTCCCGCTTGTGAAGCCGGCGCTGGCCTGTATCGGTTTGTTCTATGCGATCGGCTACTGGAACGATTGGTATAATGCGATGCTGTACATCACGGATATTAAAAAGTATTCCTTGCAGTATTTGTTAACCTCGGTCATTAACAAAGCGGATTTTCTGGCCAAGTCGAGCATAAGCTCCGCGACGGTTGCCGGGGCGCGCGAAAGTCTGCCGAGCGAAAGCCTGAAGCTGGCGATGACGATCATTTCCATCGGTCCGATCGTTTTTGTCTATCCGTTCGTGCAGAAGTACTTCGTAACCGGACTGACGATAGGCGCGGTCAAAGGATAACGCCGATACCACTCGGTTTATCATATAATGGGTTTCAAGGGAGGACACACAGATGAAGAAAGGCGTCAAATGGATCAGTGTAACGATGGCGTTGGGGTTAACGGCGTCCGTGATCGTCAGCGGATGCGCGAAGTCGGAGGAGCCCGGCGCGGCAAGCGCAGGTTCGAGCGGCGGCAGCGCCGTATCCGCGGAGAAAACTTATAATGGCGTGGATGTTTCCAAAGAGGTCAAAATCAAATGGCTAGGGGTCGGCGGCAACCAAAAGGACAAGGATGCGGTTCTGACCGAAATCAACAAGAGGCTGAAAGAAAAAGTTAACGTAACGCTGGAGCTGGATTCCATCGATTGGGCCGACTGGTATAATAAATACAACCTGGTGCTTTCCTCGGGCGAGGATTACGACGTCATCTATGCGGCTTCATGGACGGACGTCGCGGTGCAAACCCGCAAAGGCGCATTCAAGGATCTTACGGGAATGCTGGAACAGAATGCTCCGACCATCTCCCAAAACTGGACCGAGGATACGTGGAACGAGAGCAAAATCGATGGCAGAGTCTTTATGATTCCTTCTTTTTCGGACGAGTATAACTGGAACGGCTTCTTATATCGGGAAGACTTGAGAAAGAAGTACAACGTTCCGGAGATCAAGACGATGGCGGATATGGGGGCGTACTTCGAGGCGATCAAGCAGAACGAAAAAGAGATGGTTCCCTATAAGCCGGCAACGGACGAATCCTGGACCGTGCTTGCTCCTTATGTCCAAGAGAAGGGGGACCAACCCGATGTTACGCCGCCGGGCATTCTATCGATGCAGGTAGACGATCAGGACGGCTCTACGTTAGCCTTTTTGAGCCAAAGCCCGATCTATGCCGAAGCCTTCAAAACGATAAAGTCATGGGCGGACAAAGGCTACTGGCCCAAGGACTCGCTGGCCAACAAGACGGAATCCTGCAGCGCCTTTAAGGAAGGCAAGGCTGCGGCCTGCCAGGGCGGCTACTGGGCAATCGAGCTGAACTACAAGGAAATTATGAAAGCGCATCCGGATTGGGAGATCGGATCGTACGCCGCCAAAGTCGGCGGCAAATACTTCCCGAAGCCGCCAAGCATCAAAAACGGCGTCGCTATTCTGAATTCGTCCAAAAACGCCGAAAGAGCGTTAATGACGATCGACGCGATCTATTCCGATCCGGAATTATGGACGCTCTGTATGTACGGGATCCAGGGCAGAAATTACGATATTGACGCTAATGGCGCAAAAACGCTGCCCGAAGGCGCCAAGAGTACGGATTACGAGGGCACGTATTTCAGCGGCATGAGGTATAAGCTGGTAAATCCGTTCAAGGACGATCCTTCGAGTCCAAACGCTGCATTAAAGGAAGAATATGCGAAAATCGCGCATTTCCCTAAACTCGGTTCCTTCGTTTTCAATTCCGAGCCGGTGAAAAACGAATATGCGGCAATCAGCGCCGTTAAAGAGAAGTATAACCCTTCCTTAAGCCTGGGGCTTGTATCCGACGTGGACAAGGTATTGGCCGATTACGACAAGGAAATGAAGGCGGCAGGTGCCGATAAGGTAATGGCAGAATATAAAAAGCAGATGCAGGAATGGTTGGCGAAGAACTAGGCGTTGCATAGTTGGGGCTATCTCATTAGCAGAGCTGCTGGAAATAATCGATAGACAAGTAGAGGCTGTCCCATAAGCAGAGTTGCATGATGAGCGATAATCAAAGAAGGTGTATATACCTCCTGGAGACTGCCTCATACGCTCCTGAAATCACCGCGTAACGGGTTTACTCATTCAAATTTTAGGAGCGTATAGCATCGGAGGGAGGTATATACACCTTCACCTTGTTCATCGATTATCTTTCAGAGCAACTTGGTTGGCTTATGGGACAGCCTCTTAGCCTTTATCATCGATATCCAGCTTCTGAGCGCCACTCCAAGCAGGGAGGAAGGAAGTTTCGTGATCAAGCTGATCCTGGTCGAGGACGAGAGAGCTACAAGAGAAGGGTTACTGAAGCATACCCCCTGGAATCAGATTGGAATAGATCGCGTAGAAGACGCCAGAAACGGAGTCGAAGCGCTGGAGAAGGCCGAATGGCTGGAGCCGGACATTATCTTGACCGACGTGTCCATGCCAAGAATGGACGGCATCCAGTTGGCCACCCGTCTGCGCGAGAAGTACCCGCAGTGCAAAATCATTTTCTTGAGCGGTTATAGCGATAAGGAGTATTTGAAGTCGGCGATTAAGCTGAACGCGCTCAACTACATCGAGAAACCGATTGACGAGGACGAACTGATCGTCACGCTCTCCAAGGCGGTCGTCCAATACAAGTCCGAGCGCGATCAGAAGGCCAAGGACGAAAGGATGCAAGACCAGGTTAGAAGAAATACGGACCTCGTTCGGCAAAAGCTGGCCGTGGAATTGATTAAATCGGATGTCGATCCTGCCGAGCTAAGAGGGACGTTCGAGGACGCCGGAGTCGAGTATCGAGCGGATCGCTATTATACGACGGCGGTCGTGAAATTCAACTGGAACAGAGCGCTGACGCACAATGAAAAGGAAAGCTGCCGAAGCCTCCTCTCTTCGAAAATTTACAGCCTCCTCGGCGAGCTGGCGGATTGGTTCGTAGCCGGCTTTTTGGATAGCGAGCTGTACCTCGTTCATTTCAAAGAAAGAATCCAAGCCGTTCAGCATTGGGAGGGCAAGCTTAATGTCCTGCGGGAGAAAATTATGGCGGAAAGCGAAGGGAACTATGCGGCGACGATTGGCGTAGGTTTGCCCGTATACGGGCTGGCTGGGCTGAAGAACTCTTTTAACCGGGCCATGAAGGCGATTGATATGCAATTTTACGAGGGCGTAAATACGATTATCTTCTCCAACGGCTTGAGCGCTCGGGAGAGCGGAAATCCGCTTCCGGACGATGCGTTTCTGGCGGCTTTTGGCGAGTATCTGGGAGGCGACAAGAGAAAAGAAGCACTGCTGCTGCTTAACGATTACTATTCCGGGCTCGCGGCCTCGAAGGTTTCCGATAACGGTATGATCCGCAATCGATATTTAAAGCTCCTGTTCGATCTGCATTCTATGGCCAAGAAGAGAGGGATCAGATTAACCGACGAGGAGGACTTGTACGGGTATTTGTGGAGGTCCATATCCGGTATGGATACGCTAGAGAAGATTCATCTGTATCTGGTTGACCAAGTGGAGGTCTTCTTTAAGCTTGTAGAGGATAAGGAGGCTTACGGGAGAAACGTCTACGAGATTATGAAGTTTATCCAACACCAGTATCCTAATCAGAAGCTGTCGGTTAGATTGATCGCCGAAAGTCAGAATTTCTCGGAGAGCTATTTGTGCACCTTTTTCAAGAAAATAACGGGAAAGACCCTGAACGACTATATTACGGAAGTGCGGATCGAAAAGTCGAAGGAATTGCTGAAGGATAGAAATCTTAAAATCTATGAAATCGCCAAAAAAGTGGGCTACGATAACGAGAACTATTTCGCGAAAGTGTTTAGGAAATATGAAAACGCTTCCCCGTCCGAGTTCAGAGAAAGGTTTTTCCTATGAGAAACGCGGTGATCAAGGGGATTGTGGGAGCGGTAAATAACATTGGGCTGCGGAAAAAGCTCTATACTTCTCTGTTGGTTTTTATTTTTATCCCATTGCTCGTATTCGGCTATTACCTCTACGATAAATTTTCCGCCAGGCTGATCGACCAGTTCGAATATACGGCCGGCCAAGCGTTCGAGCAGACCGCGGGGTATTTGGAGTATAAAATTTTTAATGTGAACAGCATTGCCAACATCGTAATGATGGAGAGCAAAATTCAGGAGCTGTTCAAGTATACGCCTTCCGACAAATACAATGAAAGCATTATCCAGGACGAATATTATCGGGATAATCTTAATTTCCTATATAGCTTGGAGAGAAGCAAGGACATCTACCGAATCGGCTTATACGTTCCGAGCGAGCTGGTGTTCGCGAACGAGCGGGATCACTTCTTTAATTGGAGCAGCCTGGCGGAGAGCGGAATCGTCGAGCGGATGGAGGAGAATGGAGGGAAGCTCATCTGGCTGCCAAGCGGGATTTTGGACCCGGGACACGGCGGGCAGACCAACTTGATCTCCGCGCTATGTCGCATTCGCAATCTCGGAAACTATCATCAGACATTGGGCGCTTGTCGGATCGATCTATTGGAAAGCGATGTTCACGATATTATCGCAAGAGCGAGAGCGACTCCCTCGTCGCTTGTGGCGCTCGTTAACGAAAACGGGCAAACCATTACCAGCGTCGGCGATCCTCAGCTATTGGCGGCCGGCTTGGAGCAGCAGGAAATCAGCGATATTTTACAGGAGCCGGGAGAGGCGCAGGTAAGCGCCAAAATTAAAATCGAAAATCGGCATGGCGTGCTGCTGTACAAGGACGTTAAAGGGACGGATTGGAAGCTGCTGTCGTTCATTCCCGATGAAGACATGCTTAGAACGACGGAGTCGGTCAAGAAGGAGACGGCCGTGTTCGTGCTTGTTTTGTGCGTGCTTGCGTATGGCTTTGCCATTTTTATATCGAGCACAATCACAAGCCGCATCAAGAAGCTTGTCGTGCAGTTGAAGCAGACGGAGCGAGGGGACTTTAAGCAGCCTGTCGTTTTTCGGGGCGGTCATGACGAGATCGGGCAGCTCGGCATGAAGTTCAACCATATGCTAGGTAAAATTTCCGATCTGATCGAGGAAAAGTACAATCTGGGGAAATCCGTCAAAGGTGCGGAGCTCAAAGCGCTTCAGGCGCAGATCAATCCGCATTTTCTGTACAATACGCTGGAATGCATACGCTGGATGACGAAGGAGAACAAGAGCGAGGAGATCAACCGGCTGCTGTATTTGCTGGCCAAATTCTACAGGCTTAGCCTGAGCAAAGGCGAGGAGGTTATCTCGCTGAGGGATGAGCTTGAACATATTAAAGCCTACGTCGAAATTCAAAATATCCGCTTCGACGACTCCATACAGCTTGAAATTGACGTTCCGGAAGAACTGCTGGAGCTCAATCTGATTAAACTGGTGCTGCAGCCGATCGTCGAAAATTCGATTTTACACGGGATTCTGGAAAAGGAGAACGGAACGGGCCGCATTCAAGTGAAGGCGGAATGCCAGGGGGAGGAGCTTGAACTGTCCGTAACCGATGACGGGCCGGGTATCGAGGAGGAGGTGCTGAAGAACATCCTGAACTCGGATAAAAGGTCCAGAAACAGCGGGTACGGCATCAAAAACGTGAACGAAAGAATCAAGCTGTACTACGGAAGCGAGTATGGGCTGGAATATCGCAGCGTCTATGGCGAAGGTACGACGGTTCGGATTCGATTGCCTGCACATGGGGCTGTCCTATAAGCCAACCAAGTTGCTCTGAAAGATAATCGATGAACAAGATGAAGGTGTATATACCTCCCTCCGATGCTATACGCTCCTGAAATGGGAATTGAGAAACCCGTGATAAGGTAATTTCAGGAGCGTATGAGGCAGTCTCCGGGAGGTATATACACCTTCTTTGATTATCGATCATTTTATGCTGAAGCATTTGCAGGCGGCATGTTATATTTAAATGGAACCCCTCGTTTGTTGTCTATCGAAAATTAGCATCGACCACATCATCTTAACACGGGGAGCAGTCAGAACATGAGCGCCAACAATCGGTTAATCTTTACGAAGGAACGCTTTCTCACCGCCAACTTACTTCTCCCGATGCTCTATCACGCGGGTTGGGAGATTCGGGACGGGCATTGGAGTTATCCGCAACGTGAAATGAGAGGCGGATTAGTCCAGGCCCGGTACGCCTCCGAGCTCGGATGCTACGTCCGTACGCTTCCTTATCATTGGCTGATGATGGTCCTTCAAGGCGAAGTCGTCGTCACCTGCCGCGAATTTCGAACGACGATCGGAGAGAATGAGGTCGTTCACTTCCAGCCCCATCAGCCGCATCATATTAGCGCTAATCTGCCCGCCAACTACATTTGGATTCATTACAAAATGCTGCTCCCCTCGCAGGAGGAGCCGTTGCTGCCGTTGTATCCAGCCGAGCAAGAAGCGCGATACGGCAGAGAAACGGTTTTTCAGGAGGCCGTAGTCGATCTTCCGACCGTAATCGTACCCAAAAATCCTAATTTGGTTCGTAAACTGTTCACGACAACAGTCGAGGAATTCATGCTCGAGCCTCCCGGATTTATGCTGTCCTCCAAAGCCAACTTCCAATGCCTGCTGACCGCGCTGTTCCGCGAAGCGACGGACCGGAGCAGTCCTGCGATCGTGTCCGACCCTGCGATCCAAAGAGCCCTGGATCACATTCATCAGCATTACGATACCAAGTTGGCCATATCGAGTCTCGCGGCCCTCGTGAACCTAAGCCAGAATTACTTCATCTCGCGATTCGGCAAAATCGTCGGGATCAGTCCGAACGAATATATCCTCCGCTTCCGTATCCGGCATGCGAAGATGCTGCTGCGCGACACGGACATGAGGCTGACCGAAATCGCCGCGCGCGTCGGTTTTGAGAGCCTCTCTTACTTCAGCCGAATGTTTCGCCAACTGGAGGGCATTCCTCCCAGCGAGTATAAGTCGTATAAATTGCGGACCCATGTTCATCATTCGGAGTGACGAAATCGGTTGGTCGATACCTGGCCGAATAGCGTAGAATTGTGCAAACAATAACGAGAATACGAGAAGATTGGACGATAACGACCTCCTATAATGAGAGATGAAAGCGTTTTATATTTCGATGCAACTCATTTAGGAGGGGTATAATGAAACAGGCGATTCGAACATTCATTCTGTCGGCCGCGATTTTTGCGGTCGCCGCTCTCGTCCGTCCCGAGTATGGAGCGGCGCAGGCGACCGCGGAGTGGAACTGGCAGACGAACGGCAATTACGAAGGGTGGACGCCCGGCAACGATATCGCGAGCTCTTCCGTCACCGACGGGATGCTGCAGGTAACGCTCGGCGGTGGGGATTCGCAGCTAACAAGTCCTGCGGTGTCCATAAACGCGGCCGATAACAAGCTGTTTGTGCTGCAATACCGAAATGGCACGGGAAACGGAACGGCGCAGCTGTATTGGAAAACGACCGGGCACGGGTATTCGGAAGCCTATAGCCTGCCGATCGCCGTGCAGACGGACAACGAGTGGCATGAGCTTCGCGTGCAGCTTCCTGCGTCGTGGACGGGAACGGTTACCGAACTCCGCTTCGATCCGAGCCAGGGAAGCAGCGGCACGTTCGAAATCGATTATATGCGAATTCTAAATACGACGGAGGACCGGTACGATCTGGCCAACGGTTATGTAAAGCTTTCCGGAATTTATGGAGTAATCGATCTCGTTCAGTTCGACCCGACCGGTTCGGGGAGCTACGGCGAGAACCTGCTTGCGGGCAACTTGTATTTGACGGCGAGCAGCGGGACGAACACCCTGCCGGGGTTGGGGACCGCGGTTACCTCCACGTTATCCGGAAACACGCTGACGCTGAGCAATATTACGTTCGGAGCATACGGCACATTGAACGTAACCGGCAACTGGGTGATCGAATTGGACGGCAACAAGTGGAGCAATACGTTCACGATTACGTCCAATGCGAACAATATTCCGCTTCACAATATCGGATATATTATGCCGATGCAATGGTACGATCCGGGTTTTGACGTGTCGGTGCGCAACCGCGTGCCGTTCGAGTACATGATCGGGGGCGACAACCAGTACCATTCCAGCTATGTCTACAAGCGCGGCGCGGAGAGAACGTACAGCCCTGCATTCGAGCTGCGGCAAAGTCCGCTTTATATTCACGGCGCGAACGGCCATGATTACGATTTGCGTATCGAATACAATCAGCCGACCGTGGAAGTGGCCGTCGGCATCGATTCGATGACTTTCCCGTTTTTTGCGGCGGAAGGGACAGGCTCTCCGTATTTCAAACCGTACGTGCTGAATACGGGCGAAACCTTGGTTCGCGAGTTGAACTTCACGGTCGAGCCAAGCAGCGATTGGCTTCCCGAAGGCTTTCCTGTGTTCGAAGGCACGGACGCCACAATGACGAGCGCGCTCACCGAGATGTTCTACGAACGCAATTACGAGCGGCATATCGGCAGCGGCCCTACCTGGCGGGAGTGGATGGGCACGATTCGCGGTTGGCTGCAAGACGAAGCATGGCGAACGGGCGAGAAGTACTCGATGCTCGTCCAGCGGCAAGACCCGGACGGTTATCCCTGGACTTGGGACAACTCCAAGGGGTGGCCGTTTCCGGGCGACGGCAGCGACACGCTGCATCATATCGATACGCCCGCCAACTTTATTCTAGGCGGTTACCGTTACTATGTCGCGACAGGGGATCGGGAGCTGCTATCCACCCAGATCGACCGGATGCGCGCGGCTCTGACTTACATGTTGGACTATTACAACCCTACGAAAAAACTTTTCATCATTACCCAGTCCGATCATGAAGGCATTAGCGTAACGGAGAACGGGAGCGATTATTGGGATATCCTGCCGCACGGACATATCGACGCTTACAGCAACATGCATGGCTATGCGGCCTTGACGGCTATGGCCGAACTGGAACAACTGGTCGGAAATACCGCAAGGGCTGCAGAGCTGAACGGCTATGCGAACGACTTGAAGGCGGCGTACGACACCACCTTCTGGAGGACGAACCACTACATTCAGACGATCGACGTGAACGGAGTCGAACATGATTACGGCCCAATCTATCTGAACATAGCCGCGTTCTATTACGGGTTGGGAGACAGCGCCAAAGCAACGACCTTCTTCAATTGGGCGGAGACGGTGACGACCTCCTCCGGAGAGGCGGACGTGTTCACTAAGTTCGTATTCGCTCCCCGCGCGACCGTTACGTCCAATCCGAGCAAAGCGCAAGGCGGGTGGTGGGTATCGGCGTGGGATAATTACGGAGCCTACGGCGACCAAATTCAGGACGGCGGCGCGGCGATGTACACCACGTTCTACGAAATCGCCAGCCGTGCGCAATATTTGGGCGCCAACAACGCCTACGGCCGTTTCTCCGATATCATCGACCGTTATGCGCTGGATCATCTCAGTGGCGGCAAAACGCTGTATAACGGCGAAACGGTGCAGCACACTTATGCCGGCAGCGTGGGCACTTGGGGAGAATTCCCGGAAAGCGCCCTAGTCCCCGTTGCGCTTCTTCGCGGATTCATGGGTATCAAGATGGACAAGGACGGCTTGCAGATTAAGCCCAATATGCCGTCGACCGGATTAACGCAAGCCGGCGTAACGAATTTCCGTTATTGGGATATAAACCTGAAGCTTACGGTTTCCAATTCGTCGGTGCGTCTTCAGGCGTTAGAGAACGTAAGCCCGTATACGGACTGGGAAGTTAACGGAACGGCGGTAAGCGGGTTGTTCGACATCACCGTTAGCCTCAGTCCCGGAGGCAGCGTGACGTTGACTCGCGAAGCGGGATTGGGCGTTAATCTCGATACCATCGAGTATGACACGATGGTGGGCTGGGCTTCGGGGGATTATTACCCGGTAAGTATTAATGGACGCGGTATCGGGGGGCACAACGGTGACGACGATTCCGTCCGGTATAAATGGCCTCTTCTGAAGGGCAAGAACGTCATTACCGTCAAAGCGGTGAACGCTCCCGGATCGACCGGCGGATTCCTTGCCGACTTCACGTTGCCGGACGGACGCAAGATTGTATCCGACGCAAGCTGGAAAATCAGGAGTGAACGAGAGGATCGTTACGAAGGTCTGGCCTTGGCGGACGGCAATTGGACGCAAGCGACCAGCCAAGGGGCGTATAGTTCGTCGACACGCGGACCCGTCGTCAACTTCCCGGGCGGATCGGATGCTCATTGGATATGGGATAGCACCGGACAAGTTCCGTGGCTGCTGCTTCGCAAGACGTTCAACTGGGATGAGTACTGGAGCTTTAACTATGACGGCGACGAACAGGAATGGGGGGGATTCACGCACCTCCTTGACCGGGAGGTGGCCGGAGGTACGTTTAACGCGGAGATTAGCGGCAACGATCCGAGCATGACCCAATCGATCAACGTCGATGCGGCCAAAAAGAAGCGGTTCGTCGTGCGCATGAAGAACGGTACGGCCAGTACGACCGCGCAACTGTATTGGGCGACCGCACTATCCGGCATGGACGAGAGCAAGCGCGTCGATTTTACGATCGTTGCCAATGATCCGAATTATACGACGTACGAGGTCGATCTGACCGGCCATCCCGAATGGAGCGGCACGATTACGGCTTTACGGTTCGACCCGGCGACGAACGCGACGGGGACGACCAGCATCGATTGGATCGAACTGAAGGCGCTGGACGGCGACTTCGACGTGGCCGATCGCGCCGGAATCTCGGCGTCTTCCACGTACAGCAGCGGATGGGAAGCCAGTCAAGCGATCGACGACGATATAGCAACGGTATGGTCCAGTACTGCGCATACCGTGAATGCGACCGAGTGGATTCAGCTTGATCTGGGCAAAGCCCATACGATCGAGCGAGTGCGGTTGAAGCCGCGGCCGGGCGGCAGCGGATTTCCGGTGGATTTCAAAATTCAAACGAGCATGGACGGCGCAACCTGGACGGACGTTCCGGGTCAAGTCTATACCGGTTATTCGAACCCGGGCGGCAGCTTGGAGACGTTCGCGTTCAGCTCGCCCGTGACGGCTAAGCATGTGCGTATTTACGCAACACAGCTCGGCCAAGACGACAATAACAATTACGTGTTTCAACTGAGCGAGCTTTGGGCGGAGGACAAGAAGATTTCCGGTTCCCCGTCGTGATTCGGCCATAAACCGAAAGTCGGCGACAATCCGTGAAGAACGAAAACAAAATGGTGGTGCAGATGATCGTCTGCACCGCCGCTTTTGTTAGGGCGGGAGATGAACGAAGTTGGAGAAGCTGCATGTTCAACATCATAGTTTAATGTTGCCTATCATCTATCACGTCGGTTACGAGGATCGGGAGGAGGAGTGGGAGTACCCGGAGGCCGTTCACCAAGGGAAGGTACTTAACGTGCAATACGACTTTTCCCGCAATCACTATGTGCGTTCGCTTCCCTTTCATCTTATCGTGATGGTCCTCAAGGGCAGCGTAACGTATCATATCGGCGGCGACTCTTATCTCGCGGAAGAAAATAGGGTGATTCATATTCCTGCGCATACGCCCCATCATATCTCCGCGACCGGCGTGCCGCTTAGATATATTTGGATTCATTATCAACTGCTGGTGCCGGAGCAGTCGATCCCGATCATGCCTCTGTCGCCCGGAGACGAAATCTCCGTTTTCAAAGGCGCGGCATCGTTCAAAGAGGCGCTTCCCGAGCTGCCGATCCTGATGAAGCCCCGCAATTACTACACGATCAAAAGTCTGATGAAGTCGATCTTGGAGGAGGTGTGGGCCGAGAAAACCGGATGGCTGCTGGCTTCGCGGTCTTATTTTCAATCGATGATCATGCACCTGTACAGAGAAGTGACGGTAGAGGAAGAACGGAAAGGTACCGGAATTGCCGACCCCCATATCGCGGTCATTATTGAACATATTCATAGCTCGTTTGCCTCCAAGCTGACAGTGGAGGGACTTGCCGCGAAAGCCAACCTGAGCTTGAATTATTTTATCTCCAATTTCAAGAAATGCACGGGTTTTACGCCCGGAGAATATGTCGCCAGAGTTCGTATTCAATATGCGAAAAAATTAATTCGGGAGGGCATTAAAACCGTCTCCGAAATTTCCGATATGGCCGGATTCGAAAGCGTGTCGTATTTCAGCAGGGTGTTCAAAAAAATAGAAGGTCTTACGCCAGGCGAGTTCAAACATACCGAAGTATAAGGAAAGTGATTCTGTTAAAGAAAACGATGATTTTCTGTATATAAATGAAAGCGATTCAAAATTACGATTGTAGTAGGTTAACTCAATACGAATATAGGGGGCAATACAGAAATGAGAAAGAAGCTGATCGGGTCCATTCTACTCTCGCTCGTCCTGGTGATGGCGGCAGGCTGTTCAGGTTCGAATTCCGGCACGAATGCGTCGCAATCGAATGAACCGCAAAGCTCCGCCGAAAGCAAAGAAAAGCGTACGGTCACATTCTCCACGATCGCCGGATATTACACGGATGGATTGAAGGAGGCAGCCCAAGAGTACACGAAGCTGAATCCGGAAACCGAAGTCGTCATCGATGTCATTAAGGATAACGATACGTATCAAGCGAACTTCAAAGCCAAGATGGCGGCGGGAGGGAAGGATGCTCCCGATATCGTTCACATTAATTTGATCGGGGAAACGAGCTCGGCAGATGCGATCGACAAAGGCTGGCTGCTGAAGCTGAACGATTACGTGAACCAACCGAATCCCTACAACGGCGACAAAACCGTATTCGAGGGAATCGATCCCGAATACCACCAGAACACGTATAGCCGGGACGGGGACGTTGCCTATCTTCCATTCGATCTGGTGGGCACAGGATTCTACTACAACAAGGATATTTTCGCGAAGCTGGGAATTTCCGAGCCGCAAACGTGGGAGGAATTGCTCGCTGCATGCAAGCAGCTGCAAGATGCCGGATATATTCCGATTACGATGCCTTTCGGCTTCGAATCGACGATCACGCAGGCGTTTCTCGACTGGAGCGCCAAAAGTCTTTACCCGGAGTTGTTAATTCAGCCGGGGGATGCCCGCTACGACGAGAAGATCCATAAATTGAATACGAGTATTGCCTACTCTCCTGACAACGGAAACTTCGATTTCGGCGCAAGTTACGATCCGGAAAAGCAATTGCTTGCTCTCAAAAACAAGCAATACGATATGCAAGGAGCTGCCCAACGCAAAATCTGGACGGTCATGAAGGAATTGTCCGCGTATTACCAGCCCGGCTACGCAACGATGCAGGATCCGGACGTCTACCAACTGTTCATTGCGCAGAAAGCGGCGATTTATTGGAACGGCAGTTGGCAGGTGGGAACGCTGCTCGACGATATGAAGAAGCTGGGCGATAAAGCCTTCGCATGGGGAACGTTCAAATTCCCCGAGTTCGCCGAGGCCGACCCGCTATTTCCGGGAAAACCGCGAGGCATTCTCGTGCCGGGCCATCTGCTCGGAATCGCGGATAAGAAGGACCCGGAGCAAGAGAGCCGTACGAAGGATTTCATGATGTACCTTTATTCGCCGGAAGTCGCTCAGAAAGTGTTCGAGACGACGCTTGCGGCAGGACAGTTCGTTCAAGGTCCGAGCCTAGTGCTTGGGGTGAAGCTGCCCGACGAAGTCAACGCCTATCTTACAGGTTTCAAAGTCGATGGCAGCATGGGATACGCGATCGCCAATGCGGTTCCTTCCTCGGACACGAATCAAGCCAAGCAATCCGCGCAATTGAAATACTATGAAGGCAAACTGTCGCTGGATGAATTTTTGGCCGAGCAGGACAACATTTTGAACCGGGATATGGATATCTATATCAAGGCTCAACAATACGATCTGGATCCGAAGACCAATCCATAAGCTGCACACGGAATTCATCATACAGGCCGAGGGAGAGCGCGGTTCTCCCTCGACGGCTTGCTTACATGGAGTGAGATTATGAGCGACAAGCCTCTTCGTCCCGACAGAATCCGATATTGGTTAAAAGCTTATATTTTTATCGTTCCTTCGCTCCTGTTCGTCTTGATCTTTCTCTATTATCCGATGCTGACTTCCATCTATCATTCCTTTACGGACTGGAACTTGGCTCAAGCGAAATGGATCGGTTTGGACAACTATATTCGCATGTTTAACGACAATACGTTTCGAATCGCGCTATCCAATCAACTTCTATTTACCGTCACGGATATTGTCAAAAGCATCGTATTCCCCTTATTGGCGGCGGAGTTGATTTTGTCCTTGCGAGGAACGAAGCTTCAATACTTGTTTCGTACGGGCTTTGTGATTCCGATGCTTATCCCCGGAATTGTTTTCGTTCTGATTTGGCTGTCCGTTTACAACCCTTCCAACGGATTGCTGAATCATTTCTTGTCTTTTGCAGGTCTGAATTCTCTGGCAAGGCCTTGGCTCGGAGAGAGCGATACCGCGATATGGGCAGTTATCCTCATGGGATTTCCTTATATCACGGGTTTGCCGTTTCTTATCTTTCTCGCCGCGATCGCGGGCTTCAACAAGGAAATTATCGAATCGGCCAGAATGGACGGCGCCAAGTTCCGGAATATTTTTCTTAAAATTCATCTGCCGCTGCTCGCGCCGCAGTTCAAAGTCGTGCTTCTGCTGACGATCATCGGCAGCTTGCAGGACTTTGTGCGAATTATCGTGCTGACCGGAGGAGGACCGGGAGTATCGACCACGGTGCCGTCGCTCATCATGTACAACTCGGCCTTCAAAAACTCCAATTACGGATACGGCAGCGCGGTCGGCATTTTTCTGTTTGTGAGCATTCTCCTCCTGACGCTGTTGGTCTCAAAAATTTTCAAGTCTGAAAGAGAGTGAATCCGGGCTATGAGAAATTACAGAGTTGCAGAAGTCGGTGTCGTTCTCAGCCTGTCGGTTCTACTGCTCCTTACCCTTGTTCCGTTTGCCATGCTATTGTTCCTTTCGTTCAAGGATCATCTCGATATTGTGGTCGACTTCTGGGGAATTCCGGAAGGGCTCAAATGGGAGAACTATTCTACGGCTTGGAGCGCCGTGTCCGGGAGCATCGGCAACTCTCTGTTCGTTTGCTGCGTTACGGTAGCCGGGGCAGTCCTCATTAGTTCGATGGCCGGTTACTCTTTCGCCCGCAACCGTTTCCCGGGCAAAGAAATCCTCTTTATGCTTATTATCAGCGTAATGCTCATTCCGTCCATGTTGAATATCGTTCCGCTATACGCAATTATTTCCCAGTTGAATTTGACGGACTCTTTCTGGGGCTTGATTTTACCCTATATATCGGGAACGCAATTGGTCGGAATCATTCTTTGCCGGACCTTCTTTCAAGGAATTCCGGAAGAGCTGTTCGAAGCTGCGCGAATGGACGGCGCCGGAGAAGCTTATTTGTACTTGCGCATCGCGCTTCCCTTAAGTATGCCAGTTATTGCGACCTTGGGGATCATTACCTTTATTAGTGTTTACAGCGATTACCTATGGCCGCTGATTATATTGAAAGAGCCTCATCTTACTTTTACGATCCAGGCGGTTAATATGACGACCAACGGCAGGCCGGATCTCGGATTATCCTTCGCCGCCTATATCATCGGCAGCTTGCCGATGATTCTGGTCATTATGTTCGGTATGAAATATTTCGTGCAAGGCATTACGTCGGGAGCGCTTAAATCTTGAACCCGCTACAGAGAAGAGAGGAGAACGCTGCTCAATGGCCAATTTGAAATACAAAATCGGATTGATCGGAAGTCCCGTCAAGTTTGTCTCATGGACGGAGGAGACGGTAAGATCCATGAAACAAATCGGATTTAACGCCCTGCAGCTGAATATCGCCTGGGGCGGGCGTCCTCACGACGAACCGTTAAATTTGGAGGACGTCGTAGCGTTATCCGGCGAAGCTTCGCTTAAATACGAGCAGGAGATCCCGATAGGCGGCGATTCCTCTTCGGGCGCATGGGAGCGGCGAAGAAACGATCTCAAAGAGCGTATACGGTTGTGCAAGCAGGCGGGCCTGCGCTCCATTTTCCATTTCGGCGCTCCTTACAACGGAAAGGATGGTTATCGAGATCTGCCCCTCGATAATTGCTTGCTGGACGGAGTAACGCCCGACCGATACGTAGCACTGCTCGAACGGTTTAACGAGGAGTTTCCCGGGGTTGACGATCTGTTGCTCTATACCTACGATCAGGATGCCTGGCTGTGCAACGAGTTTGGAACCTGCGAGTCGTGCCGGGGAATTCCTCTGGACGAGCGCGTCGTCCCTTTCGTTAATCTGCTCGCCCGAACGTGGAAGCGGCTGACCGGCGGACGTCTTTGGTGGGAGCCATGGGAATTGTCCGCGGGTCAGGTGTTGAAAGCGATCGAGAAGCTTGACGCGGATTGCGTCAGTCTGGCGCTGCATTCGAATATTGCCGAAGTTACCGCTACGCTTCCGGTAGATCGTTTCTTGAAAAATGCCGCCAATCTTGCGGTCAAACGGAATATCCCGTTTGTGGTTGAAGGTTTCTTTACTTCCGCAACGGAGGAAGTCGAGCCTTACGAACATATCGCTTACCCGCTCGTCACCTTGCGCCAGCTCAGGGCGATAGCCGGTATTCCCGGCGCTGCGGGTGTCAAGGAATACTTCGGTATAGATATGACCAAGCCCGACCCGAATTTACGGGTTACGGAGCTGTTCTTTCGGAATCCCGGCATTGGGGACGACGAAGCGCTGGGGGAGCTCGCCGAACCTTATGGGACGGCAGCCGAAGAAATGAAGGCATTCTGGCGGTTGAGCTCGGAATCGTTCGAGCTGTTTCCGTGGGATGTCTCCTGGTTTGCCCGCAAGATCGGTCTTTGCGACGTGTCGCATTCCATGACTGCCGCGTTCATCCGGGGGCAGCAATGCCACACTCCCTCATGGGATTCCACGCGCCGGGCAATCTTCATGAAAACCGACGATCTTGAGCCGGACCCTTGGATGATCGAGGATATTCAGCTTCGATGCGAATTGAGCGCGGAGCGGGCGGCAGCGGCCATTCAAACAGGACGGAATGCTCTTGAACGGGTTTCTGCGTCGCTTCGAGACATATTCGAGAAAAACTTGGACGAGTTGGACGGTTTCCAGAGGCGGGCTATGTCCTATGCGTATCATTTGCGGGAAACGAATCTGGTTCGCATCATCCGCTCTTATCGCGAAGACCATCGGGATGTGCCGGAGCGGCTTCTTGCCGAACTGACGGCGTTATTGAAAGAGGATCAACAAAACCAACGATCGACAGAACCGATTCAAACCGTTCTCGGGGTGCTCGAGGAAGATTTGGACGAATTTCTTGATCGTTACTTTCTTACGCCCGATCGGAATGACTGGGTGAAGGGACCGCACAGTTTAACCTCTCGCTGATTAGCTTTATGGCATGGAATGGATGTATCGAGACGGGCCAAAAAATTCGGTTAGCGGTGGTCGGCGGACACAGAAGGGTCGCATCGGGAAGCGCGGGTTGATACAGCTCAGAAAGAAGGGGATCATTTCAGTGGCAAAGGTTCTTAAGATGGGGAAAAGCCAAACGGAAGCGGAAGAGCAGGAGCTTAAGGTTTACGAAACGGTACGAGGCATTCTGAAACAGGTGAAGAAGAACGGAGATCAAGCGGTACGCGAGCTATCCCGGCAATACGACAATTGGTCTCCGGAGCAGTTCAGACTGAGCCGACGGCAAATTGACGAAATTATCGCCAGAGTACCCGAGCAAACCAAGACGGACATTCGCTTCGCCCAGGAACAAGTACGCAATTTTGCGGAAAAGCAACGAGCTACGATTCGCGATCTGGAGATAGAGACGTTGCCCGGAGTCGTTCTGGGACATCGCAATATTCCGGTTAATAGCGTAGGTTGTTACATTCCGGGCGGACGATATCCGATGGTGGCGTCGGCGCATATGAGTATTCTTACCGCCAAAGTAGCCGGCGTAAATCGGGTCATTGGCTGTACGCCGCCGATAAATGGCGAAATTCCGGAAGCCACGGTTTGCGCAATGGATTTTGCGGGGGCGGATGAGATTTATATTGTCGGCGGAGTTCAAGCGATGGCGGCTATGGCGCAGGGCACGGAAACGATCGAGCCGGTGGATATGGTTGTCGGTCCGGGGAACGCCTACGTAGCCGAGGCCAAGCGGCAGCTGTACGGCCAAGTCGGCATCGATCTGTTCGCGGGTCCGACGGAGGTCATGATCATTGCCGATCACACGGCGGACGCGGAAATGGTAGCCTGCGACATTCTCGGCCAATCCGAGCACGGGCCGACTTCGCCCGGGGTACTGATTACAACTTCGGAGAAGTTGGCGCATGAAACGATACTTGAGATCGAGAGACAACTTAAGACTTTGCCGACTGCGGACATCGCAAGCGCGGCCTGGAACGATAACGGGATGATCATCGTGGTAGAAAGTCTGGAAGAGGCTGTAATCGAAGCTGATAAGCTGGCCTACGAGCATGTGGAGGTGCTGACCGAGAATCCCCGATATTTTCTGGAGCGACTGACGAACTACGGCGCATTGTTCTTGGGGCCGGAAACGAATGTGGCTTACGGGGACAAAGTGATTGGCACCAATCATACGCTGCCGACCAGAGGAGCGGCAAGGTATACCGGAGGGCTGTGGGTGGGCAAGTTCCTCAAAACGTGTACTTATCAATCGTGTACATCGGAGGCAAGCGCACTGGTCGGCGAGTACGCGGCCAGGTTGTGCGAGATCGAACGCTTTATGGGGCATAGGGAGCAGGCGCTTCTGCGTGTCCGCCGATATGGTCGTTCCTAGTTGTCCGCCGACTATCAGATTATGCAATCGGAGGCTCGCATGAACTTGGGGCTGTCCTAAAGTAGGGACAGCCCCAAGGCGGGCGAGGTTCTAAAATAAAGGAACGATGACCGACTCGCCATTGTTCATGGCCGATTCATGAGCGCAAATGCCGGCGGCCGTAATGTTGCCTCCAAGCACCTCGTCGATCCACGGCTTGCGGTTTTCTATAATGCTGGAGACGAATTCGTGCACAAGATGAGGGTGCGAGCCGTGATGGCCTGCGCCCGCGCCTTTCTGAAGAGACTCGTGAGGGTTAAGCGGATCGTAGTTGCCGCCGACCGTAAAACGTTGAATCTCCGGCGGAAGCGATTGATGATAGTTAGGCATTTCCGCGATTTCGACGGTCATGTTGCGTCCGCGTCTGCCGTCGACCGCCGGAAGCGCCGTTGTAACGTAAGGTTTGTCGCTGTCCTTGAAGCCCCATTCGAAGCTCTTGCTGCTTCCGTATACGAACATGCCCTCCTGATATTCCCGCGCAGTTTCAAACAGAGAACGAGTTGCTTCGCCCTTTAACCCGTTTTCGAACTCGAAATGGGCGCTTTGAACAGGAAACGGGTTGCCGTACCGCTTCGTTAATTGTTCTTCCATCGTTCCCGAGCCTACGCAGCTGACCCGTTTAATTCTCGAGCCGGAGAGGGCGACCATCGGCCCGATGGCGTGAGTGCCGTAATACATCGGCGGAAGGCCGAGCCAATAGTCCGGCCAGTTGGCCATATCCTGATAATGGGTGCCGCGCAGGAATTGAATTCTGCCAAGTTCGCCGCTCGTTATCATCTGTTGGGCGTAAAAGAACTGATAGGTGTAGAGGGTGGTCTCCATCATCATATAATTTTTGCCCGATTTGCGCGTTGCTTCCGTGATGCGGCGAATGCCGTCAAGGGAGATCGCCATAGGTACCGTACAAGCGCAGTGCTTGCCGCTTTCCAACACCTGTACGGTTTGTTCCTCGTGCTGAGGAATCGGCGTGACAAGGTGAACGGCGTCTATCGAATCGTCGCGGAGAATTTCGTCGAAGCTGTCATAGGTTTTGGCGATGCCATAGTAGCTAGCCGTTTTTCTCGTCAGCTCGCTGCTTGCGTCATAGATGCCGATCGTTCCTACGTTGGGATGATGCTGATAGATCTCGCCGAAAGCCCCTCCGAACCCTAATCCTACCAGTGCCACGTTAATCTTTTTCATTGTTGTCCCTCCCAGCGAATTTATCTCAATAGTAGAGCGTTTGAGCGGAAAAACACATTGATAAATCGAGTTGAAGCATGTATAAAATGTACTAAAGAGATATTTATGGAGGGGCAGCGATTGAAGCAAATATATCGGATCAATGAGAACAGAATCATTGGCAGCGCCAATCGCAATGTTTACGTAAATGAAGCCCTGCACCCGAACAGGGTGATGAAGGAGCATGACTTTGTCTATATCGAAGAGGGATATTGGGAGATTTATCAGAACGATCAGTGCTATAAGCTGTATCCGAACGACGTCATTCTGCTTCGCGCCGGGGAGCATCATTACGGATTAACGCCTTGCAGCCCCAATACTAAGACAATGTATTTGCATGTAAATTATGATGAGCAGGATCATACGGCCATGAGTGAAGGAGCAGAGGGAGCCGCTAAGCATGTCGAGTTGGATACGGTGATCCATTGTCAGGGCAGCTCGAAAGTCAAAGAGACTTTTCAGCAAATCGTGTATACACATCTATCCGATAACCGGTATAAGAACGAGAAGCTGTCCGTCCTCTTTAACTTGCTGCTGTTGGAGTTATACGAGCATGCCGCTGTCGCAACGAATAAACCGAATATAGCCGAACGGATTGTTGAGTTTATTCATCAGTATCCGCAGCGTTTTTTTACGGCCAAGCAGCTGTCGGAGGAATTTTATTTGAATGAACGCACAATAATGAAGCATTTCAAGGCGCAATACGGCAAAAGCATATACGTCTATCAGCTCGATCAGAAGATGGAAGCGGTGCGCCTGTTCTTATTGAACCATCCCGATATTAAGCTGCATGAAGTCGCGCTGAATTTCGGATTTTACGATGAATTTCATTTGAGCAAGACGTTTAAGAAGAAATTCAATGTTTCTCCGAGCCAATACCGTTTGCAAATCGCGGATCAAACAAATGAATAGATTCCAACTGTGATGTTACGCAGGCTGCAAGCGTGCTGACCAAGCCTAGAGCGCCCAAACGCAATTGTTGGGCGGCTGCAAGAGTGCTGGCCAAGCTTGCAGGTTGCTGATGCTTTCCTTTCTACTCCTTAATCGACCCAAT
Organism: Cohnella sp. LGH; assembly: GCF_017671885.1. Taxonomy (NCBI): domain Bacteria; kingdom Bacillati; phylum Bacillota; class Bacilli; order Caryophanales; family Paenibacillaceae; genus Cohnella; species Cohnella sp. LGH. The sequence goes on along the minus strand of NZ_CP072117.1, from coordinate 5,596,893 downwards.
CAACAGCCCCCGAATAAAATAGCGCTGAAGGAAAGGATAGAACAGTACGATCGGACCGATCGTCATAATGGCCGTCGCCATTTTGACCGATTCGCTGGGCAGTTGGGCCGCTCCCATGCCGGATACGGTAGCCTGCATTTGCTGGATCATGCTGATCTCGGAGTTCAGCTTGAAGAGCAAATACTGCAAAGGATACAGCTCGGTTTTGTCGACCAGCATGATGGCGTTAAACCAGTTGTTCCAGTAGCCGATGCCGTAAAACAAGGTGATGGTCGCCAGCACCGGCATGCTTAACGGCAGGAAGATGCGGAAAGCGATGAACAGGTCGCCCGCCCCGTCGATTTTGGCCGCCTCGATCAGCCCGTCCGGAATTTGCTTCATATAGTTGCGCACCAGAAACAGATTAAAGGGCGAGAAGACGAGCGATGGAATAATAAGCGCCCACAGCGTATTTTTCAAGCCTAGCCCCGTACTCATCATATACCACGGCACAAGCCCCGTATTGAACACCATCGTAATAAAGAAGAACATTGCCAGATGATTGCGATATTTGACATGCTTGGCGGCCAGCGTATAGCCTGCCAGTGAAGTCATCAGAACGGCTAGCAGCGTACCGATGACAGTTACGGCAATTGATACGGTGTAGCTCTGGAGCAGCGGCGAATTTCCGGAGAATAGCAGCTTATAGGCTGCGGTAGACAACTTCTCCGGAAAGAAGCTGTAGCCGTTGGCGCTAATGGAGCTTTCATCCGAGAAGGACACGATGAGCACAAGCAGCAGCGGCAGCGTGCACAGGATGGCAACGCCTGAAATGACGATTACGTTCACATAATCAAACCAGGTTTTTTTTGGCATGCGGATGTATTCCTTCCTATTTAAAATAAGGAATTGTCGGGGTTTTTCTTACGGACGATCCAGTTGACGCCAAAGACGAGAATGAAGCCGACTACGGATTGATAGACGCCGACAGCCATCGCTTGAGACGGATTGCCGATCGTGCGCAGAGCTCTGAACACATAAGTATCGATAACGTCGACGGTCGGATACAGCAGCCCGTTGTCTTTAATGATGGCATAGATCATATCGAAGCTTCCGTACATGACTTTCCCCAGCGCCAGCAGGGACAGAATCGATACCGTAGGCATGAGCAGAGGGAGCGTAATGCGCCGGATTTGCTGCCAGCGGTTGGCGCCGTCTATTTGCGCAGCTTCGTATAGCGTTCCGTCGATACCCGTTATGGCCGCCAAGTAAATGACGAGCGAGATCCCGACATCCTTCCATATGTTCGCTCCGACCAGAATCGCCACCCAATATTGCGGAGAAGAGTACCAATTCACCGGCTCCATCCCGAGTACGACGAGCGCTTTGTTCACTAATCCGAAGTTGGTGGCAAACAAGCTGTAGATGACATAGCCGATAATGACCCAGGACAGGAAGTTTGGAAAAAGAATCGTCGATTGCGTCATTTTCGAAAACCATTTGTTCTTCAGCTCGTTAAACAGAATGGCCAGCGCCAGAGCGCACAGCGTACTGAAAACGATAAACAATACGTTAAGCCGCACCGTGTTAAAGGTAACCTGCCAAGCTCGGTCGGAAGCAAAGAAGAAATGAAAGTTTTCCCACCCTACCCACTGCGAACGCCATATCCCCAGCTTGTAATTAAATTTCTGAAAGGCAATCAGCATATAAGGGAGCGTTAGGTAGCCAAAAATAAAGGTGTACAAAGCCGCGGGCATCGCAAGGAGGTAAGCCGAACGGTTGCGGCCGAGTTCCCGGACAACGGCCAACAAGCTGCGCCCTATTCTCAAATGGATCATCTCCTGTCGGGGTGTTTGTTTACACTGTAAGGAACGGGCGGGGGGGAGTAAACTTTGATTCCATGCAAAGCCGCTACTTTCCGAGAGAAACGGGCTTTGAATTTCTGAAATCCCTACAATTTTATTGAAAGAGGATGAAATAGGAGACAATTTATATATAATGAAGGGGCTAAGCGGGTGAACCAAGCATTCTGTAGGCGGGTGATGATGACATTGAAGATGAAATCAAAGCTGCTACAGTACCAGGCGTATCGCAGCATGCTCTTAAGCTTTATTTTTCTGGCCTCTGTCCTGGTAGCCTTGATCTGTGCGACGCTGTTTACGCTATTTGCCCACAGTTCGTCGCGAGATGTCGGGAAAATTTCGGAGTCGATGCTCAGCCAGACAAGCTATGCCGCCAACATTATCGAAGAGCAGGTTTACGAGATCGGAAATCATCTGCTCAGCAATCGGTCGATGGTGACCTCGATCTATTCGAAGAAAGTCGATTATATTGAAGAGTTTTATACGGTAAATGCGCTAAAAAACATTGAAGCGACGTACCCGTTTATCGAATTCATTGGCTTATACAACGGCTATACGGATCGTTATATCAATTCGAAGGGCATTACGGCTGAGTATGAGCGGGAGCTGCTAGAGCAGCTCGATACCGCGGACAAAAAGTACGGGATTTTTTTCCCGCGCACCTTAAGCAGTCCCGGTCTTGGCGGGGAGAAACGATTGCTGACGTTCGTGCTGCAGCCGGGCTTTAATTCGTATTTGCCGAAGAAGGGCGCGATTGTCATTAACGTCAACGCGGACTACATGCGGCAGTTGATCGGCGGGCTGCAAAATAAAAGCTCCAGGTATTTGATCGCGATGAATACGGAAGGCGTCGTTCTCAGCCATTCTAATGAGGCGTATTTTCTGGAAAACTTCAGCGAACAGGATTATGTGCAGCGAATCCTTCGAGACAATGCCGATTCCGGCAGCTTCAGCGCTGCGGTCGACGGGCAGAAGAGCCTGGTCAGCTTCGTCAAATCGGAGGAGCTTCATTGGTATTTTGTCAGCGTGAGTCCGGTAAAGGATCTTTTTTTTAATTTGAATAACGTTAAAGTGCTTACCTTAACGGTGGCTTTTATTATTTTCGGGATCGGCATCTTCCTGTCCATATGGCTGACCAACCAGATGTACAACCCGATTCAGCGACTGTATCAGAAAATCACCGGAGCCGCTGCGGGCGGCAGATCGGCGGCGGAGGCCAGCAAGCGGATTAACGAGTTTTATATGATCGACGAGACATACTCCAGCATCGCCCGTAAGGTGACCGAAATGGAGCCGGCCGTGGCCGTCGCCCGCAAAAGCGGTCTGTTCAAGTATTTGACCGGCAGTCAGACCGATCTGACCGACCGGTTTTCCGAGCCGCCGGCGGGTCCGTATTTTAACGTTGTCGTGCTGGTGATCGATCGTCTGCAGCAGTTTAAGCAGGAGCATTCCGAGCATATGCAGTCGCTGATCCGCTTCGGGATTTGCAACATTGCCCAGGAATGGCTGGCCGGAGACGAGGCGTGCAGCGAGTGCGAGGTCGTCATAATTAACGAGCATGAGATCGGGATTTTGCTGCAGTTAAAGGATGCCGGCGAGCCGCCCGAATTGACGCTGCGGCTGTTGGAAATCCAGCGAACGGTGCAGAGCTATTTTAAAGTATCGCTGACGGTCGGAGTCGGCCGCACTCATCAAGAGCCGGAGCAGATCAGAAATATTTATCTTAAGGCGAGGGAAATGACGTATAAGCGCTTTTTCCAAGGACCGGGACTGCTCTACAAGGACGAGCCCGCAGACGATTCCGCAGCGTCCGAGACGGAATATCCGGAGGGGCTGGAGAAGAAGCTGATCGAAGCGATCCGAATGAATCAGGCGCAAGCGGCAGTCCGCATCATAGATCAGTTCATCGCCTCGCTGCACGGAGCCGACTATCATCATGCGCTCTATATGCTGCAGCAGCTGCTGACGGAGTTAAACAAGCCATATAATCTGATGGGCTCGGCCGTCGGCGAGCAGCGGGAATTGTTCGCGCGTATGGCGTTTCACGCCGTTTCCTATGAAACGCTGGAGGCGTTTGCGGCGGATTTGGCGGCCTTGTGCCGCTGCATCTGCGAACAGATGGAAGCCAAGGCCAAAAACCGCAGCACGGAGCAGATGAGCACGATCAAAGCGTATATCGAGCAAAATTATTGGAAGCCGGACATTTCCGTCGACTTTTTGGCCGATTATGTCGGTCTAACGCCAGGCTACTTGGGCAAGCTGTTCAAAGCGCAGTATCAGCAATCGGTTAACGATTATTTGAAGGACGTTCGGCTGGAGCTGGCGAAGCGAATGCTGCTGGAATCGACGGAATCGGTCCAGGCGATCAGCGAGAAGGTCGGCGTTCATAATACGACTTACTTTTTTACGCTGTTCCGGAAGAAGTACGGCATGTCGCCCGTGCAGTATCGCAACGATGCCATCCTCCACCGCAATCAGGAGGCGGAACCCGGAGAATAGCGGGCCATTCTCATAAAGTGAATGAAATCGAATTAAATCTAGCGGCGGTTGCAGCCGAATTAAAGGGATTCGCAATTTTTGAAGTTTACCTGCGCTTGCCGCCTTGATTATGATGGGGACGGTTTCATCGGAAGGACCATCATTACAAAAAAGGGAGCGTATCCGAATGAAAAGAGTCTGGTTACCGATGGTTGGCTTGCTGGTCGCGTTATCCGCTGTAACATCCGCTTGCAGCTCGTCGGAGGGCGGCAATGCCGCCGGCGGGAATACGGGAAGCACGGAAAGCAAGGAAGTCGCCCAAGAGAACAACGGCGAGAAGAAGCTGGTCCGATATGTGATGCCGGGAACGGTGCCGCAGGATCAGAAGGCGGGCGAAGCGGCGATCAACAAGAAGCTGGAGGAAGACGGGCTGAATCTTCAGTATGAGGCGATCTACATTCCTTGGGATGTGTGGGATCAGAAGACGAACCTGATGATGTCGACAGGCGAAGAGTTCGAGCTTATCCACATTATGCATGACAACAAAGGCCCGAACGTTCTGGCCAGCAACGGCGGCATCATTCCGATCGACGAATATTTGGACGAGTACGGTCCTGAACTCAAGAAGAGCTTGCCGGATTGGGTATGGGATACGGTCAAAATTTCGGGTAAAATCTATTCTGTGCCGAACTACTGGCTGGACAGCGCTTATGCGGACGGCATGGTTACGGTTCGTCAGGATTTATTGGAGAAAAACGGGCTGCAGGCGCCGAAATCGGCCGATGATTTGTTGAAGCTGGCGGAGACGCTGAAGAGCAGCTGGCCGGATGCGAACAAAAATGTGTTCATTCGGACGCTGAATACCGAGCCGGCTTATTACTTGCATCCTACGTACGAGACATATCCTTTTACCGTATTTCAAAATCTGATTCGAATCGATCAGCAGGGCCAGGTTTCTTCCTGGATCGAAAGCGAGGAGTTTAAGAAAGACGTTGCCTTCTTCCGCGAAGCTTACCAGAAGGGGCTGGTCAATCCGGACGTTCTGACGGCGCCGACCGAGGTTGTGAACAATGAGGAGCAGATGGGACGTTTTCTGTTCCGCGAAGGCGACGGCGTAACGGACAAGGTGGGCGAGAAGGTTCCGGGAGCGAAGCTGGAAGGCTATTTCTTGAACGAGTCGATCAAATTCAGATCGTACGGCGTGCGCAATTCCAACGGTGTTAGCGCAACATCGCCGCATCCGGAAGCGGCCGTGCAATTTCTGAATTGGGTGTTCAGCAGCCAGGATAACTTTGATCTTGTATTGTACGGACCTGAGGGTGAGTATTGGAAAAATATCGGCGACGGGCTAAAAGAGGATTTGAAGCTCGACAGCAACGGCGCTCCGGCTTATCAGGTCGCCTCTTGGATGCTCGGACATGTGGAGATGATCCGCTGGGCGGCCAATACGCATCCGACGATTCTGAAATATCGGGCGAGTCAGAGCACGGACGCGGTCAACAGCGTTACGCTTGGGTTTAACTTCGATGCGACCGAGGTAAGCGTGGAATATACGAATACGCTGGCGGAGTTTAATACCAGCATTTTGCCGATTAAGTTGGGTCTGCTGGATTACGAGACGGCTTTCCCTGCCGCTCTGAAGAAAATGAAGGCTGCCGGACTGGATAAAGTGGTGGAGAAGTATAACGAGCAGTTACAGGCTTTTTTGCAGGCTAAGCAGTAAACGGAATCGGCTAATTCAAAGGTTTAAGGAGCAAAGCGATGGAACTTTATCGGGATCAAACGGCCCCCATTGAAGCGCGGATAGAGGATTTGCTGGGCAGAATGACGCTCAAGGAGAAGGTCGGCCAGCTGAATCAGCGGATGTACGGCTGGAATGCCTATCGCAAAACGGAGAACGGCTTCGAGCTGACCGAAGCGTTCATGGAGGAAGTCGCCGCGGGCGGCGGGATGGGGGCGCTTTACGGCCTCTTTCGCGCCGACCCGTGGTCCAAGGTGACGTACGAGAACGGAATTACGGCGGCGGACAGTGCGAAGGTCGCCAATCAGATTCAGCGCTATCTCATCGAGCATACGAGGTTAGGCATCCCGGTAATGCTCTCGGAGGAATGTCCCCATGGGCATCAAGCTTTGGACGGAACGCTGACGCCGACCAATATCGGCATCGGGGCAACCTGGAATCCGCAGCTCGCCGAGCAAGCCTATGCACAGGTTGCCGCTGAAATTCGGGCGAGAGGCGCTCATCTGGGCTTGGTGTCCACGCTTGATCTGCTGCGAGATCCGCGTTGGGGCCGTTCCGAGGAATGCTTCAGCGAGGACCCGCACTTGACGACGCAGTTTACGAAAGCGGCCGTTCATGGGCTGCAGGGCTATCGGCGGTCTGAAGTGGAGACGGTTGGGCAGAAGCAAGAGGGGCAACCGCAGGTTGGGGAACAACCGGATGTGCGGCAGCAGACCGGGCACTCGGAGCAGGCGGGGAAGCAGGGGCAAACTCAGCTTGCGCCGAACAAGGTGGCGGCGGTGCTGAAGCATTTTTGCGGGCAAGGTGCGGGCGAAGGCGGGATGAACGCTTTTCCGGCTTCAATCGGCGAGCGCGAGCTGCGCGAGATTCATTTGCCGGGCATGGAAGCCGGCGTGGAGGCCGGAGCGCTCGGCTGTATGGCGGCCTACAACGAAATTGACGGCATTCCTTGTCATGCGAACCGCAAGCTGCTGTCTGGCATTTTGCGCGAGGAATGGGGCTTTGACGGGATTGTCATGGCCGACGGTACGGCGGTCGATCGTTTGCTAGCTTTGACGGGCGACTATGAGTCCGCGGCAGCTTTGGCCTTAACTGCGGGCGTCGATATCAGTCTGTGGGACAAGGCGTTCAGCACGTTGGAGCAGGCCGTGCTGCAAGGGAAAGTACAAGTGTCCTTCATCGACCGGGCTGTCAGGCGCGTGCTGCAGCTGAAATTCCAGTTGGGCTTGTTCGAGAATCCGTACACGGCGGAAGAATCGGCTGCGGAGATCGTGGGCAACGAGACGGCGCGTCAAGTGAATTTGCAGTTGGCCAGAGAAAGCGTTGTGCTGCTGAAAAACGAAAACCAACTGCTGCCCCTTGACGCCGGACTGCGGCAAATCGCCGTGATCGGCCCGAATGCGGATGCCCTGTATCATCAGCTAGGCGACTATACCGCCATTCAGCGTCCGAACTCCGGCACGACGGTGTTGGAAGGAATCCGGGAGTTGGCGGGAGATGCGAAGGTGGTCTATGCCAAGGGCTGCTCCGTTCGCGGCGATTCGCGCGACGGCTTCGCCGAAGCGGTGGAACTGGCGCGGCAGTCCGAGGTTGCCGTCTTGGTGATGGGCGGCAGCAGCGCGCGTAATTTCGAGCTGAAGTTCGATATTAACGGCGCGGCGATCGTGGAGGATGGACAGCCGTCCGACATGGACTGCGGCGAAGGCGTCGATCTGGCCGATTTGCGACTGGGAGGCGTGCAGTCGGAGCTGATCCGCACAATTGCCGCAACCGGAACGCCGATCGCGCTTGTGCTGATTCAAGGCAGACCGCACGCCATTGCAGACGTGGCCCCGGATTGCCAGGCCATCCTGTCGGGCTGGTATCCCGGACCGGAGGGCGGCAGGGCGCTTGGCGAAATTTTGTTCGGCGCCGTGAACCCAAGCGGAAAGCTGGCCGTTACGATTCCGTATTCGTCCATGTCTCTGCCGGCGTACTACAACCGCAAGGACCAGGGCTACGAACCGAGATACGCGGATTGTCCGCGGCCTGTCTTGTATCCGTTCGGGTACGGGCTAAGCTATGCGGAATTTGCTTATTCCAATATGAGAGCCGTTGCATCGGAACGGACGCTTCAGCAGCTGGATGCCGGAGAGAGCTTCGAAATCGAGATCGATGTGGAAAACACGGGAACGATGGCCGGAGCGGAGGTTGCGCAGCTGTACATCAAGGATATGGAAGCGACTGTGACACGGCGCGTGAAGGAGCTGAAGGGCTTCCGGAAGATCTGGCTTGAGCCGGGCGAGAAGCGAACGCTGAGCTTTAGCCTGACGGCCAAGGAGCTTGGCGTCTGGAACGTCGACATGGCCAACGTCGTAGAAGCCGGCCGAATCAAAGCGATGATCGGCGGCGATTCCGAGCCGAGCTGTAGTCTGATGCTTCGTGTGGCGGATTAATAGAGATGAGGGGGGCCGGCGCGAGCCGGTCTCTTTTGGTTGTTGATGTCTGGGGAAATTTTTAAAGCGGTTAATCCGCGCTAATTCGGAATATAAGGAGGAAATCGTCGATTTAAAGCGGGAAGCCCGCTTTAGCCTGAAAAGTCTCAAGAATGAACAAGCTTTCGTAGCTGGTTCAACTGACGTCGGCCTGCCGCTCGCTCGTTAACATTTAGGATTTAATTCCAGTTTGTCATATGACAAAAAACATGACTTCCTTCTCTGTGCGCTCGATTAGCCGGGCGATAGAATGAAGCAGATGCCGAATCTTCATGGAAGATCGGCTGATTGCGCATGGAGAGGAAGAAGGAAATGAAGCTATTCATTCCATTTCAAAGATTCGTCGCTTGTTTGTTAGTGTTCGCGATGGTGGCGACAAGCTTTACAACAGCGGCATTCGCGACGACGCAAGGGGAAGGACGCGACGCCGACTACAATGCGGAGCTGCTTCGTCTGTTAACCGAGGAGTACGGAGCGGATCAAGCGCCCGCGATGCTGGAGACGCTTCAGAAGCTGGGCCTGGCGGATACGAACGGCCAACTGCTGAATTACTCTATTCTATTAAATGGCCAAGTCTATACATTAGAGGAAATGAAACAGCTATTGGCGGATGTGAGCGTCGACTTGACGCAAACCGCCGAAGTCGATGGCGAGCCGATAACGCTTGCGGCGCTTAAGGAAATGATCGCTATCGAGGAGCGGCTGTCGAGCCTGCTGCCTGCGGGAGAAGAGGGCGGAGCGGGCATATCTCCCGAGCATCTGGACAGCCTCGATTCTTTTCTGGCGCAGATTGAGGAAGACGGCGGGCTGATTTTTATCGACGAGAACGGCAATTCGCTCAGCGAGCCGACAACGAGCTCACAGCGGATGATGCCGTTTGCCAACCCGGCGAACCCGGCGGCGAATTATGAAGATACGGTCTATGTCACCATAACGAAGTATGTAATCGTGGATAAAGACCCGAAAATCACCTTCCAGCTCAACAAGGCGCAAAATGTCGCAGTGTCCTTCGACTACGAGCAGATTGCAGGCACGCAAGGCTCCGTTCCGGGCTCGACCAACCCAACGGGGACGGTGACGTTTAGTCCGGGGGAGACGACGAAGGAAGTCACATTTGCAACTCGTACCGTTAACGACTCGGCGATCTGGAACTTTTCTTGCCGGAGAATGGTTGGAAACCCTGCGCGACCTGTAGATTGCACAGAAGCGGAAAAGCAGCCGGATCAATTCCGCGATCAGGTATGGGCCGGATACGCCCGTGCCGATTATTTTCATTTTCACCATTTCAAAAACCTGGATTACATGGATTTCAACTTTAGCAACGGTACGACAAAACAATTCACTCATTCGTATAACGGCGGCGCTTATCTGGCTTTCGCATCCAAAACGGGCAATGACGGCGGAAACGGAGGCATTGCCACCATTCCGAATTTTTTCGAATACGCCATGCGAAACGGGGTTCACAGCCGTTATATAGGCCTCAATTCCATATTGCAGGCCTCCTCTACAAGCGGCTTCTATACGACAGGGCAAATTTTGCCGATCCAGATCTTATTTAGTCAACCGGTCATCCATTCCAGTCCCAGCGGCTACGACTTTCAACCCAGGCTGATGCTGGATAACAATCTGATTGCGCAGCCTGCCCTTGTTGTGCCTGCGGTCAGACAACAGTACGGTTGGGGGGCGATGTCCTATAGATACGATTATCAGACCGTGCTGGACAAGTCTACTGTTGCGGCTTATCGGCAAACGACTCAGAGCGGGGAAACGTATACCGGATTAAATGTGAAGCAATCCGATGGCGAGAGTAAGCCGAATTATTACATCATCTCCGATGACGACTACCGACGAGAAGAGCCGATAGGGTCTCTTCAAGACCGTTATGGCCTAATGTCCTGGAACAAGGATTACACGAATGCGCCAAACATTGAACTGGATTATGCGCGTTCAGACGTATTCGGCTCGATTGCGCTGGATAAGTCATCTTATCTGATTGGCGATACGGCGACGGTGACGGTTAATCTGGTAACCGGCGACACTCAGGAGGATTGGCTGATTGACGGAGCTACGGTACCCGAAGAGATTGCTAAACGGGTCAAGGTATCTCTTGGAGATCGCTCCGTTGGCGTCATCGATCTGGACTGGAAGACGGGAGAAGACGGGCTTCCGATTTCCCCGCCCGCTCTGGAAGGGAAATTGCAAATTACACAAACGATATTCGACGCGCTGACGGACGCAGATGCAGCCACGGACGGCAAGCAATTGCGTGCGAAAATTTTCTATAACCGGAATACGACTCCAGGCGCGTTAGCCGTCGGCAACGTTGAAGATATGGGAATGCTGGCCGATCGATTTGCCTATCTGGAGGTTACAACGCCCAAATATATTTCCTCTGCGGAGCTGTCGATCACCTACCCGGCAACCTGGCCGTCCGGTACGCCTTATGTGGTGAACCTGATCGATGCGACGGCAACCAAGCTGGGGTTCGCATATCCGCCGAATGCGACCTATACAACGCCGGATCAATTCGAATGGCGCAGCAGCGATACTATGATCGCGGGGATTACGGCCGACGGAACCATCCTTCCCAAGATAGCCGGCACGGTGACGTTTACGCTGGCAGCCAAAAACAACGGAGAAGCGGCGGAAGCGACGGTGACTTCGCAGACGATTACGATTAGCGCGGACGGTTCCGCGGCCGTAGTCGTACCGAGCTTTGCCAACCGCGTGTACGTCAACAAAAACAAAGACGCGAACATCCTGTGGTCCACCAATGTGATGGATCGCTATAAAGAGCTGGCCGGAGCGGGCGGGACGGTGCAGGACGCCAACTTCAAGCTGGAGCTGTACGATGGATTTTGGGACGAGGCGCAGCTTGCCGCACAGCAGCCGACGCAGAGCTGGGAAGCTCCGACTGCTGCCGAGCTGATCAACGCAACAAGCTTTAAGATCCCGGGCTCTTATATGAAGGACATCTCGAGCAGCAATGTGCCGAGCTACACGGTTCGCATCGGTACGGTTAACCCGGAAAATGCACAGTCCACGCTGTCCGCGCTATCGTATATCGTCGTGAGATCGGAAGCGGCGACAGTGACGCTGGACAAGTCGATGGGCCAGTTTGTAGTCGATTCCGTCGGCACGCTGCCGATCAGATGGACGCTCGACCATTTCGATCCGGTTAATCGGGGCGAATTTGAGTTTCAGATTACTAAAAATGGCGTGCTTATACCGGACAGCCGCATCGTATTCGACCAAACGACAGGCCAGTTTAGCGATGGCAATGTGACAGCGACGGGGGGAAGCTACAGCTTAAATATCGCCCCCGTAACCGGAAGCAGGCAAATCAAAGACGTATACGCCATAACGCTGGCTGTGAAGAACAGCACGGATGCGACCTGGTCGTACGATTCGTTGTATTTGCAGGTGTATAAGAACGATGCGGTGCAAATCCAAATCGACGGTCAACCGGCTGCCTCTTACAAGATGAGCAACGTCGACCGCATTAAGCAGATGACAAGCGATCAAATTATCGCCTTAAAGCGAAATATTTTGCTGAACAACGAGCTGGGCGTCAACAACAAGGACTACGACGATCTGGGAGAGATTACCGATCAGATCGCCTGGAAATCCTCCAACAATGACGTAGGCACCATCTATCATCGCAGTGACGGCTATGTCGAGGATATCGAGAAGTTCAACAATTCCTCCTATCAGCCGAAGCAGAAGTTTCTGCTCGGCGGCACGAACGACGGCCGAACGACGATAACCGCCACGCATGCCCGCACCGGCATGAAGGCCGAGCTCGATCTCACTGTCGAGACGCTGAAGGACAAGCTGTATTTGTTCCAGCTCTATCCGAAGACAGAAACGACTTTGACCTACACGAACGGCGCAGGCGCCGAAAAATCGGTGAAGAGCGATGCCAACGGACAATTGGCGCTGTACGACGAGAGCGGCATTGCGAGCGATGCGTATGTGACCTCCGTATTTGACGGCTCGACCTATACCGGCGTGTTTAGTCAGGACAGATTGCTGTCGCAAGAAGGAAATCCGGCGCAGTTGGAGCTGTATCCGATTAATATTTTGCAGCTTCGCCAGTTGTCGAAGGTCGAGCTGTTCTTCAAGAAGCCCGACGGCAAGCCATACACCGGCAAAGTGACCTATCGCGGCGGCGTATACAAGAACGGCAATTATGCCGAAGCGACGGAGATTGGCGGTTCGGGTATTACCGAGACGCTGGCTGCCGACGGCAAGCTGGAAATTATTTTCGATACGACGGACTTTTATTCCGTGGCGGCAGGGGAGAAGAATGCCGCGGATCTATCCGCCAAGGACAAGCTGGAGTTCATCGTCGAAACCCGGTTCGAGGGCGACCGCTACAATCCGAGCTTGGTCGCGCTGAACGGCGATGCGAGCCCGATCGACCGCATCCTCATCGGCGACAAAATCGTCAACATGATCGGCAACGATCGGCAGCAGCCGACGCCTGTCATCGTGAATCAGTTCGTCGCAAGCAGCGATAAAGGCGTCAAAACCGATATTCGCGATTACCGCGGCAAGTACGGTCCTAACAATGCGTACCCGAGCATTCAATTGACGACCGAATTGCTATGGTGGGGAGAAGAGGCGGATCAAGAGGCTTATGCCGTGCTGCAGAACAGCACAGGTCTTGCTCCGCAAGGGCAATCCTACCAGACGCTCAAGTATCCGTTCTCGGATCTGTGGCTGACGCGTCACGTCCAAGTGCTGAATAAAGATACGATCTGGCTGGACAAAGCGCAATCGGGCTCGGTGCATTTCAAGCTGTACGACAAGCCGGACAGCTTCCGCAAAAGCTTCACGTCGACGGCCACGCTTGTCAATATGATCGGCGCTTCCGAGGTCAGCGCTGCGGAGCTTCGCTCCGGTCTTCAGAAGCTGAAAAGCGATATGAACGGTACCAATGGAAGCACGAAAGGTCCGAGCAATAACGACAAGGTCGTTCTGGAAACGCTGAGCCTGTTGGGCAATCTGAAAATGGACGTCGGTCCGCTCGCGATGAGAGTGTATCCGACGGACGACCCGATGGTGTTCAAAATGATTATGTCGGCATCGCTGGACAAGATGGCGTCGACACAGGGCAGCAGCGATGTACAGTTCATGAAATCGAATAACAACTTTGCGCCCGGCGCCGGCGATCTGTACAAGATCGCGATGGGGCAATATGTGGCGGATCAGAAAAACCAGCTTGCCAAAAACATAGCCGGGCATTCCGGCAAGAACATTCCGTTCAGCGCAGGCGGATACTACATTGGAGAGATCAAGTACAATGTGAAGACCGACGCTTGGGAAGCTGTCGTGCATGGCGGGGGCTTCAATGCAGGCGGAGGCTTCGAGTATTCGTGGTCCTGGAACGTTCAAGCGGGCTTCATACCGGTGACGTTCTCGTTAACGATTGGCGGCGGTCTCGAGGTCGGTTTCAGAGCTTCCGTTCTGTTCGACGAAGTGCCGGGCAACCCGTGGAGCAATCCGCAGTTGGAGAGCGTTAACGATTATTTGACCTCGCTGCGCGTCCTTGCTTACATCGAAGCGTTCGGCGGCATCGGCTTCGACTACTCGATTATCGCGGCCAAAATCGGCGTGTTCGGCAAAATTACGCTGGAGAACACGAGCACATGGCTGAATCGGAATTATTTGCAAAACAGCAGCGATCGCGTATTGTACGGCAACAAGCTGACGCTGGAAAGCATTGTCGGCATACGCGTTGTCATTAAGTTCCTGTTTATCTCGATTCAGCACGACTTTGCTTCCTTGCGTTACAGCCATACGTGGCTGTCGAAAAACTGGGACAACATTCAGGATTACTGGAAAGAGCATGCGACGATGCCGCTTATGGCATCCAATGCAGAGGTTGCCATCCTGGCTTATATGAGGTCTATCGGCGAAGATCCGATGCAGATGTTCAACTCGCAGACGGTGGAGGATCGCAGCTATCTGGACGAATACGATCGTTCATGGCGGCAAGCGCCATCCAGCGCGGGAAGAAGCTTGCTTGCCGGTGCGCCGGGCGGACCGCAGGTGCTGGAATCCAATGCCTATCCATATTCCAATCCGCAGGTGGCCGCGGACGGCTCGCTGTTCGTCTACCTGTCCGACAACAACAGTGCGAATGTGGAGGATACGGCTGCCGCTTGGGCGGTTCGCAACGGTCAGGGCGGCTACGATCCGCGCGGAGAGATTGTGACGGACGCTGCGCTTAAAGGTTATGGAGATACGGGATTGCAGCTTGACGGAGAGGGCAATCTGGTCGCCGCCGTCTGGGTCAGACAGAAGGATAAAATCGGCAAGGAAGCCGGAGAAGAGCTGACCGGCGCCGACATGCTGCTGATGAACAACAGCGCCGAGATCATGGTTGCCGTCTATGACGGGACGAACTGGGTAACGAAACGTCTGACGGACAACCAAAACCCCGATATTGCGCCGATCGTCTCGGTCGGGGGCGGCAAAGTCGTCGTCGCTTACCGCAGCGTCTATTCGTCCAATATCGACAATCCGCTGGATTTCTCCGAATCGGACAGCATCGTGTATACGGTGTACGATACGGACAGCGGCGTGTGGAGCGATGTCGAGACGCTGTATAACGGCACGAACGGTACGGTTATGGGAATGTCGGCAGAGACGCTGACCGACGGGACAACGGCCGTCGTCTATACGGTAAACAAAGGCAACACGGATTCTATCCCGGCAGATCAGTATGTCGCCGGAACGGATAACGAGATTGTGTACGCGGTCATCGATACGTCGGCGGACCCGGCAGCCCCAACCTCCGGTTGGAAAACCAAAGGCGTCGTGAAAAATCTGCAGGTGACCTACGATCGCAACGTGAACGAGAATCCGCAGTTAACGAGCATCATTTTCCCGGATGGGACGGAACGCTTTGTGATGGCCTGGTATACGACAAGCGGCGAGGATGAGAGCGCTGCGGAGAATATCCGGATGCTGGCGTTCAACCGGGACGGAGAAGTGTATTCGGAATTTGTGGATAGCTTGAGCGCGGTGAAGGCGTACAATAACGTTCGAATTCATCCGAACTTTGTGTTTGCGAAGATGCCGCAGGCGGACCGCAAGCTGGAGCATCTGTCGCTGATCTGGAAGGAAGCTCAGGTCGAGACGGTTTCCGGAGATACGATTAGCCGCGACGCGCTGAAGGCGGTGAAGCTCGGCCTTAGCGGCGGGGAGCTGTATCTCTCGGGCGTCATGGAGCTGGGCGCGATGCCGGACGATACCGCCATTGATACGATTGCGGCGTATGTCGCCAACAGCGCGGGGACGGAGATTAGAGCCTTGCTGCTGGGCACGACGTATACGACCGATACGGAAGTTGTGGGCAGCATTACGCCGAAGCAGGAAGGCCAAGCGGGAGGAGACGCCATTCCCGTTACCGTGTCCAAGACGGTAAGCGCCATGTATACGGCCAGCGCAACGTACCATAATCAATTCAATGCGGATCAAGTGGTCTATAACCCCGGCGAGATCGTAGCCGGCTACGACTTGCCGATTCAGTTCAATGTCGTGAACCAAGGTTTGTCCGCAATTCAATCGGTGGACATTACGATTAACGGGGCGCAGACGAATTATGCTAATTTGTCGCTCGTACCTAACAGCGCCCAAGGCTTGATTGCCTATTATACGGTGCCTTCGCCGATTGCGGATGCGGCGTATCAGATTGAGGTTGTTTTCGCCGATGGGGAGCGGCAATCGACGGCAGGCACGCTGCGGCTCGATGTGCCGGATACGGGAATTTCGAAAATTAAAGTGATGAAGGAAGAGGCTGGCAAGCGCGTTCTGTCCATTCCGGTCTACAACAAGAACGGCACAACGTCGAGCGGCAAGGGGCGCGTCGTTAAGCTAGCACTGTACGAGGGCAACCCGTTCACGGACGATACGAGAATCGGCAATGTCATTGCGATCTCGGATGCGGACGCTCTGAGCCTGATCGATCAAGGCGCATATGTCGAGACGGTGGAATTCGATGTCCGTGCGTATTTGATCAGGCATGGGCTGACGGAAATCCCGGATAACGGGATTACGATTTATTTGCACAGTTGGGCGGAGGATGCGCAAGGTCAGCCGCTCAAAGAATTCGACGATTCCGACAACGAGGCCAAAGTGACGCTCGACAACTTGGCGCTCAAGTACAATGAAAACCAAGTGCTGCTGACGATGGAACAGACGAATACGGCTTCCCGTACGAGTGTGGACCTGACGATGCAGAACATGAAGATGGCTCCGATTACTTCCGGCAACGTGCTGCTTAATTTGCTCGATGCCGAGGGGCAAGTTCTGGAGACGAAGTATGTGGCCACCGACGCGGCAGGGCTGCTGTCGTTCTCCGCAGAGGAGAAGAAAACGACAACGGTACAGTTCAGCCAGGCCGGGCATTCCGTGCAAGGGGTGTTCTTCCGGGAAAGCGCAGATGTGCTGGACGCAACGTTAAGCACGGTCAAACTCAGCGGCGTGCCGCTGGACTTCGATCCGGGGCAGACGGCGTACGCTCTGCAGGCAAGCGATCTGAAGCGGACGCAGTTGGTGGCGGCGGCGTCCAACAGCGAGGCGACCGTGTCGCTGCTGGACATTAGCGGCAAGCCGATTCGCTCGGGCAAGGGCTTCGTGTCCGTCGATCAAACGCTGCAGCTGTCGGCAAGCGGCGCCGTGAACGAGTTTAAGATTTCCGTGCAGCCGGCTAGTGCGTCGGGTACGGCGACGACCTACCGATTCAGCGTGACGAACATGCAGTCGTCCAGGCCGCAGCTTGAGCTGAAGGTGAAGGGAACGGCGGGTTCGGACGGCAAATATGCCGGCAATGTAGAGGTAGCTTTGTCTCCGTACGTCGTAGACGGCTTTAAGATCGATAAGGCGATGTACAAAGTCAATGACGAGAGTTGGTCGCCGATCGCCTACGACGGCAATACGGAACAGAAGCTGACGACGTTGTCGAAGGAGGGCTCCTATAAGGTTGCGGCCAAGGTCGTATTGGCATCGGGCTTGGAGTACGAGGTGGACGCTGCAGGATTTGCCATTGGCGGCTCGACAACGCCAAATCCGGACCCGGGAACAGGCCCCGGATCCGGCTCCGGCAATGAAGGCGGTAACGGATCTAACGGCGGCAAGAACCCGGGGACATCTCCGGAAACGCCGTCTGAGCCTAAGCCGGATCCAGACGCGACGTCTATCTTCAACAAAGGTCTGATTCAGTGGGAGCAGATGCTGCAGGCTATCAAGGAGCGACTGGCGTCGGCGGACCCGAATCAGACGGCGTTTGCGGACACCGCGACGCATTGGGCGCGGCAAACCATCGATAAGCTTGCAAATCTAAAGGTTCTCGTCGGGTATAGCGACGGCAGCTTTAAGCCGAGCAAGTCGATTACGAGAGCGGAGTTCGCTTCCGTCATTGCCAGACTGTTCGTGTTCACGCCTGCGCCATCCGAAGCGACGGTAATCTTCGCCGATCTGAACGGGCATTGGGCGGAGGCCAACATCGCCGACCTGGCCAAGCATGGAATTGTCACAGGCTACGGTGACGGCAGCTTCCGGCCGGATGCGACGATAACAAGGGAAGAAATGATCGTCATGATGATGAGGCTGGTGAACGAAGCGGCGCTGCCGCAGACGGGCCGGGCGAGCTTCACGGATATGACGGATGCCGGGAAGTTCGCGCGGCAGTCGATAGACGCCGCGGCGCAGGCCGGATTGGTTCAAGGGTACGACGGAAAGCTGCTTCCGAAGGGCAAAGCCACTCGCGCAGAGACGGTTACGATGCTCTGGAAGCTGCTCACGCTGGACCCGGAATTGAAGACGATTTTGGAGCAGTAGACGCAATTGAAGGCGTCCCGATCCCTCGATGCAGGGGCGGGGCGCTTCTTCTTTACATGGTTACTGAAAATCATTATCATCAAAATGAGGTTAACGCGATATTTTCCGAAAGTTTAGGCGGTGTCGCACACATGGAAGCAGATTTGAACGTGCCTACAGAGCAATGGATGGGCAACAGTTTCAGGATGAAATCGATCGTCAGAATCATCAAAGCTCCGCACGAGCTTACCGGCGAAGAGGAATTCGAGTGCTATCGGGTGCTCTATGTGCCGGAAGGGAAGGAATCGAGCAAGGACAATTATATGTTTAACCATTATGAGCTGGAGTTTGGCGACAATCCGCAAATCTTTTCCACGTTGGAGAAAATGAACAGCCTGTCCAGTCGCGGCGATATTCAATCCGAGTTTCAAGTAAAGGTGCTTTTCTACGAGCTGCTCGCTGGCGGCGCTTACGGATGAATGGCAGGACAGCGAGGTATGGAAGGGTCTTAAAGCCGTCAAAAACAATCAGGTATACCCGCTTAACGGCGAGCTTGTTCTCTGCATCGGTCCGATCGGCCAAGCTTACGGAATCGACACGGTCATTGAGGCGATGAAATAGAGATTGGCGAAAACTCACATGGAACCGGGGCTGTACCGTAGCCGCTTCAAGTTGCTGTGAAAAATAAACAAGAGTTTACGTACGCAGGAAGTTAGTCGGAAAATCGTACAAAACAGCTCGAATCAGGCTTAAACGGCGGGCGTTTGTTCGAAAGATCGTACAAAGCAACTCGGATCAGGCTCAAACGGCGGACGTTTGTTCGGAAAATCGTACAAAACAGCTCAAATAGTCATATGCTCCTGAAATCGCCTTGTTACGGGTTTACCTATTCGGATTTCAGGAGCATATAGCAGCGGAGGCTCAAACTACGAACATTTGTAGGAATAATTTTATGTGACAACCTCGTTCGTTCAGCTCATTTTAGCCGATGTAAAATACAGTTCCCCCAGAAGCTCCTTCGCTTGATAGCGGTCATGCGGCAGCTCTTGTTGCACAAAAGCGGCAACTTCCGATTGCTCAAGATCGTACATCACTTCAATTTCCTTGGAAAATAGCAGTTTCTCTTTCTCCAGCAGGTTGGCAAAGGAAGGAACCGATTTGGGCAGCAGCTCCTCTTGATTAAGAGCTTGCTTTAATCCGTTAACGTAGAATTCGAACGGACGACCGCCGGATATTTTTACGCCCTTATTTTCCTCATTAATCATCATAATAGTCGGGAAGCCTCGAACCCCTAATTTTCTCGCCAGAGCAAAATCCTCATTCAATAATTGTTGGCCGACAGGCTGCTCGGCTTCGGTGACAATGGCTTCGCCATCCAATCCAAGCTGATTTACAATTTCAATCATCTCGGATTTATTGGCTATATTTTGGTTAAACGCGAACAACGCTTCTCTTGCGCGGCGCAAATACTCGAATGCTTGGGCATCGGAATGATTCTTTTGAATGATTTTAAAGACGCGAGAGGGGGGATAGGAGGATTGAACCGGATAGTCGATCATTAACGACCCGTCAATCGGCATTCTCGAATGCTGTCCTACCTCTCTCCAATGACCGGCCACGTCGGCCGGTTTATAGATTCCGTTAGCGGGATCGATCGGGCCGTCGTGCCATTTTTCCAATAAACCGCCCATCACCGTATGAAAGTTAAAATAGTGTCCATACTGCTCCACAAAGCGGCGTAGAACGGGCTCGATCGCCCAGCAATGAGAACAAATCGGATCGGTGACATAATAAAGCTGAATCGACTTTTGCGGTTGATTAAAATCGATCACTTCCATTTCATCCTCGCCTACTTCTCCGCATACGCCTGTTTTTAGATTGCAGATCATATTTATTTCTCCTCCTCGGTTTGCCTGTATTTGAATTTTAAATCATAATAAAAGCGATCAACACCAATAGTTCCGCGGATTTGTCGGTTATCCAACACATTAAGGAACTTGTCGTAAAAAGTAGGGGGGTTATTCAAATGACGCAATCCAAGACAGACCCTCGAGTTGTGCGTACTCGCAAGTTAATCATGGATTCTTTCATCGAGCTTTCGGGAAAAAAGGAATTCAAGGATATAACCATAAAGGATATCACGACAGAGGCGATGATTAATCGCGCCACTTTTTATTATCATTTCGAGGATATTTACGACTTATTGGAAAAGGCGCTATCGGAAGTCCTGTTAGTGGACTTAAACTACGATTTCTACCAAAACGACGAGCTAGACGAAGGGGCTTTCGTTCGAATTTTCAAAGCCGTAACGGATTTTCAAAAGTCGTTATCGGCTCGCTGCCATAGAGGTTACGAAGACACCATTGCCCGCATTATTAGGGAACAGCTCGAAGTTATTTTTTACAAAATGCTGTTAAAGCAGCACGAAGCCGAGAAGGACGAGGCTCTGAAAATGACGGCCGTTCTATTAAGCTGGGGCATTTACGGGGTTTCAGTGGAATGGAGAAGAGAGGGGCAGCACAGACCGCCGGAGGAATTCATTAAATTCGCATTTCCTTATATACAACATGGCATTAAAGGGAGAACGGGGCACAGCGACGAGTCTTGAAGCAGCAAAGGGTGCGGGACGAATTTAATGTGCTACATAAGCTGTGGGAGGAGGGCAAGTGCCTTGCTGCCTTCAAGCCGTGGAGCGAAGGCCAAAAAAGTGCCCTGACGTTACCTAAGCTGTGGAGCGAAGGCCAAAAAAGTGCCCTGACGTTACCCAAGTTGCGGAGTGAAGGCCAAAAAAGTGCCCTGACGTTACCCAAGCCGTGGAGCGAAGGCCAAAAAAGTGCCCTGAAGTTACCCAAGCCGTGGAGTGAAGGCCAAAAAAGTGCCGCGGCGCTAGGGGAGTGCCATTTTTTTATTGCATAAAACAATAATTATATATTGTATAACACTCAATATTTATTGATAAACGATAAATGCGAGGATATAATAACACTGAACCTATCCAAGTGAGGTGTTATTGATGAAACGTGCATCCACATTGTTTCTGAAGATTACGGTGTTCCTGATGGGGTTGCCGCCGCTTGCTCTATGCGTGGCTGTGATCCTTTCCTTAGTTAGCGGAAACAACGAGCAATTTCCAGGCAAGATGTATCCAGCGGATGCCGGTTTTTTTGTAGCGATTATCCCGTATTACATCGCGCTGTACCAGGCGTATAAGCTGCTTGGCTATATTGATAAAAATGTGGCCTTTTCCGAGCTGTCGGTTCAGGCATTAAAGAAGATCAAATATTGCGGATTCAGCATTTGCCTTATTTTTCTGGCGATGGAGCCTTACTTGTACATGATGGCGGAGCAAGACGACGCCCCGGGCCTTATCGTACTGGGGTTGGTCGTCGCCTTTGCTTCGTTTGTGATCGCGGCATTCGCGGCCGTGCTTGAAAGATTGCTGAAGGATGCGATTAACATCAAGTCGGAAAATGAACTCACGGTGTGAGGTGAAGGTTATGGCAATCATCGTCAATCTGGACGTTATGTTGGCGAAACGGAAAATGAGCGTGACGGAGCTATCTGAACGAATCGGAATCACGATGGCGAACCTGTCCATCCTGAAAACAGGGAAAGCCAAAGCGATTCGCTTCTCCACCTTGGAAGAGATCTGCAAAGCGCTCGAATGCCAGCCTGGCGATATTCTGGAATACAGTCCTCAATGAAAATTTTCGTGGCGAATTAGGTGCTTTTCTGATATCGCTCGAAATCCATAATATAGTTAACAGGCTGCTTATTTGCGAAACGGGTGATGTTTTCGAGCGCGCGGTCGTACATGGCCGAATAGGAGTGTTCCGTCTTGCCCCACCCGTCGAGAGAGATGCTGTGAGCGGTAAACAGGCAATTCTCCCACTGTCGTGCGGGGTGATCGGGAACAAGCGTATCGTGAAACTCCTCCTCATCGAGCACGTCAAGTCCGGCGCGCAACCGCCCCGATTCCAGCTCGGCGAAAAGCGCTTGCTGGTCGAACACACCGCCGCGGGCGGTATTGACAATGATGGCGTCGTCAGGCAGCCTTGCGAGCAGCTCCGCCGTAATCGATTTGTGGGTTTCCGGCGATAGCGCCGCATGAACCGCCACCGCTTGGGACACATCGAATAGATTTTCCAAGCTGTCCACACGGATACAGCCCTCCGGCAGTTCCCGGATATACGGATCGTACACATAAATTACCGGTTGAAACGGCTTGCACAACTCGACAAACCGCCGTCCGATCGCGCCCATCCCATACATGCCCAACCTCAGCCCATATAACGAACCGCTTTTATGAAGAAAAGGCGGCGTCCATCCTCCGCGCCTGATGTTCATCACATAGGCGGGCAAAGATTTGAGCATGGCAAGAACCAGCGTAAATGCGCCCTCCGCGACGCAATTGGCGGGGAGATCGCCCCAGTTGGTGACGATGATATTGTCAGACAATATAATTTCGGGAGGAATCCAGGGCTTAAGGGATCCGGTAATGTTGCAAACGTATTTCAGCCTGCCGCTGTCCTCCGCTAGCTCCGCCGGTATCGCGATGTTGTCCCACATGGTCAGGAGTACGTCATACTGACGTATAATCGAGGCCAGCTCCTCAGGGCTTATATCCGCGCTTACAGGTAAATCCGTATATTCTCCGAGCTTTCTCAGCCCGTCGATGAAGGGGCTTTCTGCGAGCATATGTGTTGCATCTGGCCCTCTGACGAATAAAATCTTCAACAATTTCCCCTCCGCAATTCCCCGTTATTTCATAGCGTACTTCGCGGTAAGCCGCTCAAATTCTCCGACGATGGTATCGACGGATTCCAATCCGAGCCAGAACATGCTCATTTTTTCTTCGAGAGTTGATGCGACTCCTTCGTCGATCAGCTCATGGATAAAATAGTTGTCGTTGATGGCGTCGCCAGCAAGGTTCATAAGGCGTAAATAGTCTTCCGATTTCACGTTGCGGTTGACGTTGTCCTTAACCGAGAGAAACAGGGTTTGGCCGGCCAGCGTTCGCTGCGTGTCATCCTCCAACGCGGTTCGGACGAACGCCGCCGCAAGCTGAGTATTCTCGCTGGAGGCCGGAACCATGAAGGCGTTGGCCAGCAGAAGCGTCGAACGGTCATTGCCGAACGGCAACGGAATTGTCTGCGGCGCAAAGGTCATGTTTTCATTCTGCCAATTCGCCATCTCGAAGGTCGTCGTCATGACCATGGCGGATTTGCCGTGAATAAACGGCGTCCTTGGCCATACCACCTCGGGAAATGTCGTAGCGATCCGCTTGCGGAAGAACAAATCCTGAAGGATGGAGAGCGATTGCGACAGAACCTGCTTCTGTCCGGCGGCATCCGAATGTTTCAGCCCGTTCATCATAGCGAACGCCAGCCAACGGTTGATGACGGCATGCATGGAGAAGCCGTACTGTACGGTGATCCCATCCTGTACGCGGGTCAACTGCTCGGCGGCTGACAGAAATTCATCGAAAGTCCATTGCCACTTGGGAATGGCCAGACCTCCTTGCGCGAACAGCTGCGGATTGCAGGACATGAACACGGAAGAGAAAGTAAACGGCGCCGCCTTGATTCCGCCCCCGGCCTCGCTGAAATGGCTCATGATCTTGGGATAAATGTTTGAAACGACATCGGACAGATGACTGGACAAATCGATAAAATCTCCGATGTTGTCCATGGCCGAATAGTTCATGTCGGGAACCAGCACAAGATCGGCGCTAAGCCCCATCTCCTCTCCGGAACGGAGCGATTCCCAGAATTTGTTGATCGGCAGACCAAGCACTTTGACTTCGATATCCGGATGCTTGCGTTTAAAAGCTTCAACGAGAATCGGCAAGCCGCGATCCAGGAAGAAGGCCGGAGAAGGAGACAGAATGCGCAGCGTTCGTTGCGCGGGTTTCTCTATGACCAGATCCTCCGGAATCATTGTGCCGAGGCCGACCCGCTTGACGATAAGGCCTTCGTCGTGCAGCAGAGCGAGCGCGCTGCGCACGGATTTGCGGCTTAGACCGTAATGGGCGCTTAAATCGCTTTCGGGCAGTAAATATTCTCCGGGCTTGATCAGCCCCGAAAGAATTTGCTCTTTCAAGGTTTTATAAAGCTTGGTATAGAGGAATTCGTTCTCTCTTCGCATCATGCCGCCCTCATTTCGTTAAACGATTATAAAAACTAACGATTGACATCTAAGAGATTGCTCTCTAGTATAAAAAAAGGGAACAGGTTAGGTACATATCACCTATCGTGTATCCGTATTTTACCACAACATTTTCAAAATTTAAATGATTTATGTAGATGGGAGGAGGAAGAATATTCGCTTCTGATGGCACGGTTATAGACGGCTTGAGAAGCGAGTGTGATTACAAGGGGATTGAGAACAAGCAAGGGCGGTCATTCTTTATCAGGTTTACCCAAAATCGAAGGGAGTTAACGAAAATGCGCAAGTTTTCTATCCTCGCAATATTCATTATGGCCGCAGGAATGCTGCTGTCGGCGTGCAGCAGCTCCGGCAAGCAGTCGGCGGGTTCCGCGAATCCATCTTCGGCAAGTTCTTCTGAAAGCGCTGCCAGTTCTACGCAGAGCAAAGAAGAAATCCCGATCAAGCTATGGGTGTATCCGATGATGAACGGCATCAACGGAGACGGCGCAGGCAATCCCGACGATTGGGCCAAGGAATATGCGCGGCGGTTCAAGGAGGAGCATCCGAACGCGAACGTCACCGTCGAGCTGCTCGATTGGGCGGGCGGTACGGAGAAAATAGACATTTCCGTCGCCGCGGGCTCCCCGCCCGATCTCGTGTACACGATCAATAACTTCGGCGGGGTGACGAAATACGGCAAGATGGGCGTTCTTGAGCCGATCGATCCGTTCCTGATGCAGAGCGATTGGGACGATTATTCGGACGCGGTGAAGGGAGCGATTAAATACGGCGACAATGCCTACATGTGGCCATGGCTGAAAATGGTGTCCGGCATTGCCGTCAATATGGACCTGTTTAAGGAACGCAACGCCACTGACTTATTGCCGCTTGACCGGCCATTGCGCGATTGGACGTTCG
Organism: Cohnella sp. LGH; assembly: GCF_017671885.1. Lineage (NCBI taxonomy): Bacteria > Bacillati > Bacillota > Bacilli > Caryophanales > Paenibacillaceae > Cohnella > Cohnella sp. LGH. The sequence continues at coordinate 5,571,460 of NZ_CP072117.1, read as the reverse complement.
ACGAGTTCCTTGCGGCGGCGCAAGCGACGACGTTTAACCGCAGCGGCGGAAGCAATCCCGACGTATTCGGCACGGTGGTCTGGGCCAAGGATGCTCCGTTCTATATGTACCTGAACGGCCTCACGAACGGAGGCAATATCGTTAACGAAGCGTTTGATCAATCGACGATAACGGACGCAAAATTTTCCGCAGGCATTCAGTATACGATCGATCTTGCCAATAAGCATAAAGTGGCGCCTCCGGGCGGGGCCGGCATCAGCGCCATGAACGCTAAGGAAATGTTCCTGAACCAGCAGGTCGCGATGATGCCGGACGCTCCGTTCTTGCTTGAAGAAGTGAAGAAGGCTCCGAAGCCGTTTGAAGTCGGCTTTGTTGCGCCGCCGCACGGCGACCAGCAGCCGACTGCAGCCTGGAACAACGTCGGAGGGTTTATCGTGTTTAAGCAGAAGGACGAAGAGAAAAAGCAGCTTGTTATGGATTTTGCCCGTTTTATTACAAATAGCGAAAATTCGAAAATCGTCAAGCAAATCGGCACGTTCCCTGCACGCAATTCATCCGGCAACGTCTATGAAGGCGATCCGGTCATGACGTACTTCGACGAGCTGTCCAAATACGGCGATTCGCTGTTCTCGCGCTCGTTCGGGTTGGTCGACGTAGGCGACTGGGAGAAAGAGCTCCAGGCCATGTTGACCGGGGGCAAGAAGGTCGAGGATTCGCTGGCTTCCCTGGATAAGACGCTGCAAGAGAAATTGAAATAACGCTTCGGACGAGGAGAAGCCTGATTCGACCGCATAGAAGCTTGGAAGAATTGGGCTCTCCGGTCCGAAAACCGGAGGTGGGACGATGTATCGTTTTCGAGGCGCACTGTCGGGGTATTTGTTTTTGCTGCCTGCCTGTGCGCTGTTCGCCGCTTTTATGTTTACCCCGATCTTTAGGGGATTGCAGCTTAGCTTTCAAAAGTGGTCGATGTCCGGCTATGAATGGATCGGATTCAACAATTACGAGAAAGTGCTGGGCGACGCTTTTTTCTGGAAATCGCTAGGAATTACGGCGCAGTTCACGGTCGTGACGGTAGCGGCGGGACTGGTGCTGTCGCTTGTCGCGGCTTTCATGATCGATCCGTTTAAGGAAAAGGTGCAATCGGTGTTCAAAGCCGCTTTCTATTTGCCAAGCGTGGCGCCGATCGTCATCGTATCCATTGTGTGGCTGTGGCTTTACCACCCTTCCTTCGGACTGCTCAACTACTTGCTGAACAAGGCCGGCATCGCTCCCGTTTTATGGCTCGGGGATCCGGCAATTGCGCTGTTTTCCATAATGCTGATGACCATCGCCGTATCGCAGGGCTCGAACATTTTGATTCTCGTTACGTCGCTCGGCGGCATTCCCAAAGATTATCAGGAGGCGGCGCGGATCGACGGCGCTTCCGTCTGGCAAGAAACGATTCGCATCAAGCTGCCAATGCTGAAGCCCACGTTGACCTACTTGGTCGTCGTTAATACGGTCGGCTCGTTCCAGGTATTCGCTCCCGTCTATATGCTGACCTCGGGCGGACCGGACAGGGCGACGACAACTCTCGGCTTCCTGATTTACGAGAGTGCTTTCAAAAAATTCGATTTCGGCGTCGCATCCGCGCAAGCGGTCGTTCTGCTAATTATCGTTATGGTGATTGCGATCTTTCAATTCCGTACGATGGCGGGAGATTTGGAATATTAAAGTGGTCCTGGGGAGAAGGCCGTAAGGGGAGGGATTTGCCATTCGCAGCACGAAAAGCTTTCGATTCATTAGCTTGGCCCTACTGGTCGCGGCCGCAATTGTATTGTTGATTCCTTTTTACTGGATGGCGCTGCAAGCGTTCAAGCCGTCGACTTCGGCGATCCAGACGCCTCCGGATTTGTCCTGGGGAGGCTTGACGCTGAGCAACTTCAAGAAGCTGACAGCCGATCAATTCATCTGGATTTGGACGTCTAACAGTCTGATCGTCGCGCTGAGCGGAATGTTGGGCAACGTCATTCTGTGCTCGATGGCTGGTTACGCTTTTGCTAAAAAGAAATTTCCGGGCAAGCAGGTGCTGTTTTGGGCAATCGTCAGCATTATGATGACGTCTACTCAGGTGATTATGGTGCCTCTGTTTATGCAAATTCGCGACATGGGGCTGCTCAACTCTTATTGGGCGCTGATTTTGCCGATACTCGTCTCGCCGTTTGCCGTCTTCTTAAGCAAGCAATTTATGCAGACGATACCGGGAGAGCTGATCTCCGCGGCGAAAATCGACGGCTGCTCGGAGTGGCGCATCTACTGGAGTGTCATATTGCCGGTGTCAATGCCGGTGCTCGCTATCGTTGCAATCTTCGGCTTCATTACGCAGTGGAATGATTTTCTGTGGCCGCTGCTTGCGACCGAGTCGCGGGAGATGCGCACGCTGCAGGTCGGCCTAGCCTCCATGCAACTACAGAACGTCGATTACGGCCTTGTGCTGGCCGGAGCGACGTGGACGATGGCCCCTATCGTCATCTTGTTCAGCGCTTTTCAGCGCTTTTTCGTGAAGGGGATGACAATCGGCGCGGTCAAAGGATAGCGGGCCAATGAGATGAACGACAATGGGGAACATCTATGAAACTATGTGAACGGAGCGGTGCGCAATGAAAATTACGGTGCCTACAGGCTACTACAGACATTTCGACGCGGATTTCTCGCTTGACGTTCCGGGGGAAGGCTACGGCGGCTGGCGCAAGGAAGCGCTGGAGCTCGATTTGTCCCATACGGCGCTTGTCGTGCTGCATGCGTGGGATTTCGGAAGCCGCAGCCAGTTTCCGGGCTGGCACCGGACGGTTGAGTATATCCCGAGGGCCGAAGCCATTTGTCGGAACGAGCTGCCCAGATTGTTGGGCTCCGTCCGCGAAGCGGGGATGACGGTATTTCACGTCGTGGAGCCGATCGGAGATTATTACCAAGCTTATCCCGGCTATCGACGGGCGGTTCGGTTGGCGGGCGAGAACGCGTCGGAGCCGGAGCGCATACCGGAAGACGAGTCGCTTCTGTCCTTGCAGGCGTTCCGCAGCGCGAACGTTTTTCCCGGAGCGCATAACGCGGACGACATCCGCGCAGGATTCGCCCGCCTCGATATTCCCGATGCAGTGAAGCCGCAAGGAGACGAAGGAGTTGCCGCAACATCGGAGCAACTGTTCGCGCTATGCCGGGAGCAAGGAATCACTCATTTGATCTACGCCGGATTTGCCGTGAACGCATGCATCTTGATGAACCCCGGAGGTATGGTGGACATGCGGAGGCACGGGCTTCTATGCTCGGTCGTTGGGGAAGCGGTCACCGCGGTAGAGAACAAAGAGACGGCGCGAAACGAAGGGGCCAAAGCGCTGTCCCTCTGGAGCATCGCCTTGTTTTTCGGATTCGTCTACCAACTAGAGGACATGGTGGCGGCGCTGTCGCCAACAAGATATAGAGACGAGGGACAATCTTGATCGATGCGCATATTCATCTGCAGGGCTCGGAGCTTCACCCGGCAACGCTTGAGGAAGGCGACCGTCTAGGAGTCCGGTTGTTTATAGGCAGCTCTCTGCTGGACATGAATCACTATCCGACGAAGGAAGAAGTCGATCGGGCGAACGACGATATGGTCAATGTCGCGAGGAGACACCTCGGGCGCGTGTTGGGCTACTGCTATATCAATCCGCGGCACGGGCAGGCTGCGCTTGACGATTTCCGCCTACGCATAGAAGACGAGGGGATGATCGGAATTAAGCTGTGGGTCGCCGCCTTGTGCAACGATCCTGTCGTGTTCCCTTTCGTAGAGCAGGCGATCGATTACCGCGCTCCGATTCTTATCCATACGTGGCGTAAAACGGTGGGTCAGCTGCCCTACGAATCTACTGCCGTTCACATAGCGGACCTGGCGCGGCGATATCCTGAGGCGCAAATCATTATGGCGCATCTTGGCGGTCAAGCCGAATCCGCGATCAATGCGGTCGCTGGCTGTCCGAACGTATATGTCGATACTTCGGGAACCCCGATCGGCGGCGGGGAAGTGGCGCTTGCAGTACGAAGGCTAGGTGCGGAGCGGGTCATCTTCGGCTCGGACCTGCCCTATGCGTGCCTGGCAAGCAACATTGGCAAGGTGCTCGGCGCAGGACTCTCCGAACGGGATTATGCGCTTGTTACAGATGAAAACATGGCCAAGCTGCTTGCAGAGGTAAGGAGATGAGCGGAGTGTTGGAACGTTTCAAGGAGCTTGGAGCGATTGATCTGCTCGCTTTCCTGGGCGAATGGCCGGATCGGCTGGCGCTTCGCGCGGGACCCGAAGAGCTGTCGGCCATGGCGGACCGACTGCGGCTGCGCGGTATTTGCGTTAGCCATATTTCGTCCGTGCTCGGCCATGATACGCGTACGGGCAATGAGGCGCTGTTCACTGCGGCCGAACGCGATAAGCGGCTGTGGCCGTTCGCGGTCCTGAATCCGACGGAGCCGGGCTGGGAGGAGGAACTGGCTTGGGCGGCGGAGAATGGGGCGCGCGGAATTCGTTTGGCGCCGGGTTATCACGGCTACGGACTCCGGGATACTGCGGTTGCCGCGCTTCTGCAGTCAGCGGGTCTTCACGGGCTGCCGCTGCAAGTGTGCGTCCGCCTGCAGGATGAACGGTTGCAGCATCGCCGTCTGCGAGCAGAACCGGTGGAGCTGCATGAGGTGGCCGAGCTGATCTCCGCCGCCGATGGCCATCCTTTGATTGTCAGCGGTTTGCGCGACCATGAGCGCGACGCTGTCAGGAGGTTCGGCGCGGCTCGTTGGCCGCGAGGCAAAGTTCTGTTCGACCTGTGGTTCTGCAACGGGCCGATTGCGGTTATCTCTTCGTTATGCCGAAACGGATTAGCCGAATGGCATGGGTACAGCTCTTGCACCCCTCTGCACACGCCGGAAGCGACGGCATTGCAATTGGCCGGCGCCACGATTGCGGAAACCGATCGCGCCGCACTGTGCTATGATAATGCGCTGAGCTTGCTCGGTACAGGAAACGACGCTTCGCAGCAGCCGGAGCCAGTAACGTGATCGTTCGCTAAGTAGGGAATTTCAGCATGGAAGAATGGATTTCATTAACCTGGGGAAATGGGGAGATTTGATTATGATCAAATCTGTTAAGTATGCGACTGCTATATTATGTGTAATCGCGATTTCCATCTCGTACATGCCTTTCCTGTCGTCGACTTACGCGCTTCCATACGACATCGCTACGAAAATGGCTTTTGACGACGCGGACAACTCTTATAATGGGGGCAACGGCTTAATTATTCCGAACGATGTCGGCACGGCCAGCCTGTCGTGGGTCGAAGGCCCGATTCTGGCTTCCTATGTATCTATGTACAAGCAGCATGGGGATTCGACTTATTTGAACAAATTTATCTCTCAAGCCGACCAAGTGCTGGATTTAAGAGATTCCGTGCGCGGCAAAAGCGATTACCGAGGGCAGTCGGTACCAGCTTGGCCGGCGGCTACGAGATTTACTTCGGGCACGACGACGCTGCTTGATGCGAACGGTATTCCTACGTTGGAGGTCAGAAGCTCGCTGCTGTTCGATTCCTCGGAAAACGAATTGAAGGTGTCGCCGGGGACGAATCCGAATACTTTTAAGCTGGAAGCGTACACGCGGGTCGAATCCGTCACTGCGGGAGGCCTGCATTCGGCAAGCGTTAATTCTACCGGGCGCTTATGGAATGCGGGCAACAACTATTACAGTCAATTGGCGTTCGGAACGACGTATCAAACTTCCCCCGTTCCCGCGGACGGTACGATCAACTATTTTGACGCTCTCGACCTGATCCAATCCGCTTCAGCAGGCGAATTCCACACGTTGGGCTTAAAGACGAACGGAGCCGTGCTGGCGTGGGGATATAATGCTTACGGGCAGTTGGGCGACGGGACGACCGCCAATCGTTCGAGCGCGGTTCCGGTCGACGGTTTGAAGGACGTTAGCCAAATCGCGGCGGGCTACTATCACAGTCTCGCATTGAAGGCGGACGGAACCGTCTGGAGCTGGGGGAATAACAACAGCGGCCAGCTTGGTGACAATTCGCTTGTCAATCGGACAACGCCTGTGCAGGTCGGTTCCTTATCCGATGTCATCGCCATTGCCGCAGGCGGTTACCACAGTTTGGCTCTGAAAGCCGACGGAACCGTATGGACCTGGGGCTCCAATCAAGTCGGCCAGCTCGGCGACGGAACGATTGCGGATCGGCTAACGCCGGTGCAGGTCGGTACGTTGTCGAATGTAATCGGCATCTCGGGCGGACTGGGACATAGCTTGGCCGTCCAAAGCGACGGAACGGCATGGAGCTGGGGAGGTAACGGGAACGGCCAGTTAGGAGACGGAACGACCGTATCGTCGAGCACACCTGTTCAAGTCAGCTCACTAAACGGAGTAACGCAAGTCGCTGCCGGCGGATCCCACAGTCTGGCGCTGAGAAGCGACAAGACGGTCTGGTCGTGGGGGGCGAACGACGTAGGCCAGCTCGGCGACGGGACGACTACGCAGCGGCTGAACCCGGTGCAGGTAGCCGGTTTATCCGCAAATGCAATAGCCGCGGGCAAGCAGCATAACATGGCAGTCACTTATGACTACAAGGCGGCGGCTTGGGGACAGAACGACTACGGCCAGCTCGGCAACGGCAGCATTATCAATGTCGGCTTTCCGGTTACTTTCGCCAACATGGAGCGCTCGGACACGTTCGATAATCTGACGATGGACCCAACAAGCCCCAATTACGTCGTAACGCAAGTCAGAGCGGGGGCTCACTGTTCGTTCGACGGGATGACGAACGGCATCAGCGTTAAGGATCTGTCCTCCGCTTCGTCGCTTCCAAGCCGTAATCCGGTGAATGCTCTGACCAGCTTCGTACCGCAGCGGATGAGCTTTCCGGTGTTGACCGGTCTGCTGACCTATCCGATGGCGGCCTTTGCGCGGGTAGTTTACGAGACTCCGGCCTTGAACGGGGATCCGACTTACAAAGCAGCCGCGGACAGATTTCTCCAAGCGGCATGGGATGCGGCATCGTCGCACGACTACCAATGGGTAGAGAACGCCAACGGCGAGGGCTGGTATATTTATCCGAAGGGCGCCCCGATGTTCGTGGACGGCTCCGAAAACCAGTTCAACCACTATCTGAGTCTCGGCAAAACGTACGTGGAATTGGCGCAAATTCCCGGACCGCGCCAAGCGGAGGCACAGAATAAGGCGACGAGAATAGCCAATCGATTTAAGAACGATTTGACGTGGAATCCGGATAACGACAGCTACGTGTGGACGTATTATCCGAAGCAAAGCGCCACGTACGCAGGATGGGACGAGCGAACCGGCTCGACCGTTAATCACGAGTACAGTTCCTGCTGGACAGCGGCTCAGAACGTCAACTATATTTCCTATGCCGGTATCGAAGTGGATTTTGCCGTGCTTGCTTACGATGCGGGCATCGTATTCGACGACAAAGATATGCAGCGATTCGCTCATACGTTCACGCGTAACATTCTGACCTACGATGCCAGCGGCCTGCCCAAGCTATATTACGGAGTCGACGGATCAGCAGGATTGGCCCCCGCGATTCAGGAGGTTTTCGCGACTCAATGGCTGAAAACGGCGCCGTGGGACGACGTGCTCTTCCATATGTATCGAAAGCTGTACGATGCGCGTCCGGCCGTCGTTTCGCTTGCCCATCCGACGCATTTTAACGAGTATGCTAGAATTGCCGCGACGAAGGGGAAAATATGGACGTGGGGGAATAATTATTCGGGCCAGCTTGGCGACGGCACGACGATTCAGCGCGCAACGGCCGACGATTTGTCTCTACAGGGGGTTACGCAAATCTCGTCGGGAGAATTCCATACGCTCGCGTTAAAGGCGGACGGAACGGTGTCCGCTTGGGGGAGCAACGACTACGGTCAAGTCGGGGACGGCACGACGATCAGCCGTTCCGCGCCCATTGCGGTTAACGCTTTGACGGATGTCATCTCGGTCAAGGCCGGGCATTATCACAGTTTGGCATTGAAATCCGACGGTACAGTATGGAGTTGGGGCTCGAACAACAGCGGCCAGCTCGGCGATGGAACGACGGCGCATCGCAGCTCTCCCATCCAGGTCACCGGTCTAAGCAATATCGTGATGATCGCCGCCGGAGGATTTCACAGCTTCGCGCTGAAAGCGGACGGGACTTTATGGGCGTGGGGATCCAACACGGCGGGACAGCTTGGAGACGGCAGCACGATTGATCGGTCTATGCCGGTGCAGGTAGCCGGCATATCGAACATTCTGGCCGTCGATGCGAGCATAGCGCACAGCATGGCGTTGAAGAAGGACGGCACAGTATGGACATGGGGAGCTAACGGCAGCGGCCAGCTTGGCAACGGTACGACATCGAGTCGCAGCACGCCCGTACAGGTTGCCGGTCTGGCCCAAGTAACGGCGATTGCCGCCGGAGGCTACCATAGCGTTGCGCTGAAATCGGACGGAACGGTTCGCGCGTGGGGAGCTAACGACAAAGGTCAGCTCGGCGACGGCACGGCCGTAAATCGCCTGACACCCGTGCACACTTCCAGTCTGACCGACGTCAAAACAATCGGGGCGGGCATGTACCACAGCTTGGCCGCAACCTTCGGCGCAGGCGACGTATGGGCCTGGGGCGACAACAGCTACGGCCAGCTTGGGGACGGCACGACGACGAATCGCAGCCTACCCGTGCAGACGACCGGCGTAAGCGGAATTATGCGCGTAGAGGGTGGCGCTTATTCCACGGCAGCGCTGCAATACTCTAGATAAAAACTGCTACACTTGCGCGATTGGCGAGGAGACGATCAGAGAGTCGGCTTGCAGCCCATGCGCATGAAGGAACCGCCGCGGACAGCGGCGAATAAAACGAGATAGCCTAAAAGAGGAATGGAATGAGCAGACGTGACAGAGAGAGGGAGCATGGCATTGAAAATCCCGAATTCGCAGCTGTTGGCCGCTTTTCCGTGTTTGCGCGCGGTTACCGCGGAGGAATGGGCCGAGGCGCAGCCGACCGTGCGAAGGTTCCCCGCGAAGACGGCCATACTTCAGCGAGAGGAGGCCGCCTTGTTCGGGATGTTCCTGCTTAGCGGGTCAGCGCGTATCAACCGCATAGATGAGGAGGGGCGGGAATCCGTCATGGGCATACTTGCACCCGGCCAGGTATGCGCGCTGCTGGTGCTCAGCGGTCTCAGCGGGCGCGATTATCCGGGGACAATTCGGGCCGAATCCGAGGTGGAGGCGCTATTCGTCGCGAAGCGCAGCTTTCTCGGCTGGCTGCAAATCCATGATGAAATTCGGACCGCGGTGTTCGGCGGCCTGCTTGATGGAATGCTTCGCATCGGCGAGCAGGCCGGAGAGCAGCGGTCCGAGCCTTTGGACGCGCGTCTGGCGAAGGCGCTGCTGCGTGTCGCCTCGGAGAATGGGCCGATGCTGCGCGTCACGCATCAAGAACTGGCGAATGAGATCGGTTCGGTCCGCGAGGTCGTAAGTCGCGCGCTGCGCCGCTATCGAGGCCAAGGGCTGATCGAAACGGGACGGGGCTGGGTGCGGATCGTTCGCCGCGACGGGTTGGAAGCTCTGTTATGTGACTAGGTCACGGAAGTAATGCGACTCTCCTGATAGGATGGGGTTGAACCTATTCAACCCCACCTGTAGGAGGAATGATCCATGAATCAACTTCAACCGGGCATGACCGCCCCCGTATTCGCAACCGCCGACATTAACGGCAACTCTGCAGCGCTCGAGAGCTATCGAGGCCGCAAAGTACTGCTTTCCTTTTTCCGTTTCTCCGCCTGTGCGTTGTGTAACTTGCGCGTGCGCCAATTCATTGACCGATACCCGCAGTGGCATAGCCAGGGCTTGGAGGTCATCGCCGTATTTGAATCGCCGCTAGCCAATATGCAAACCTATGTGGGCGCTCAGAACGCTCCATTCGCGCTGATCGCCGATCCGGAAGCTGCGCTGTACGATCTGTACGGCATCGAGACGTCCGAAGAGAAGGTGCAGGCCACATTGGCCGATGCCGGCACAAAGGCTCACATTGCCGAGGCGGCAGCCGCCGGATTTAAGCTGACTCCCGAGGAGGGCTCCAATTTCCACCGGATTCCAGCCGAATTCATCATCGACGACAACGGGATTGTGAAGGTCGCGCATTACAATCGGCTGATTACCGATCATCTCGATCTTGCGGAGATCGACCGCTTCGCCGCCAGCGAATAGCCTATCGCACAAGCCCCATCTCATAGCGCTAGAAGGGGCTGTCCTATAAACATGTCAAATTGCTCTGAAAGATAATCGATAATAAAGGTGCAAGGTGTATATACCTTCCTCAGATGCTATACGCTTCTGAAACCTGAATGGGTAAACCCGTTACAAGGTCATTTCAGGAGCGTATGAGGCAGTCTACGGGCTATGCTTGCCCCACGACACTTCTAGATAATTTCCAGCAGGTATCCGTATATTCATCGAAGACGCTTTAGCGACATATAACCCTTGATTTTGGTCGTTTTGTACGATTCTTCCTACAAAAGTCCATCGTTTGAGCCTGATTCGAGTTGCTCTGTACGATTTTTACTACAAAAGTCCGTCGTTTGAGTCTGATCTGAGTTGCTTTGTATGTTTTTCCGACTAACTTCCCTCGCAGAGGTCTCTTCGTAGGGTGTAAACTCATGTGTACAAATAGGGCCGTCGTAAAAAGTTCATTTCCAATCAATTGGAAACGTTATGGGTCATGATTCGGTCTACGGGCTATATACACCTTCTTTTTTTCGATCATCTTAAGCAAGGGCCGAGCTGTTTTTTTGCGCGCCGATCAGCAGCATGCTTGAAATAATCAGCAAGCCGCCCGCCCATTGCTCATACCCAACGGACTCTTTCAGGAAGAGCAGGGATAACAGCATGGACGTGAGAGGAATCATTCCGGAAAAGGCAGCGGTCGTATAAGCGTCGCAGCGCTTCACGCCTGCGTAGAAAAATACAAAAGCGAGCGCGGTTACGATTAGCCCATACCATATTAAAGCCAACCATTCCCTCGTTCCTATCCCCTGCAAGTTGCCCAGAGGATTTTCCCACAACGCCGGAATTGCGGACAATACGAAAGCGATCGCAGATACGAGCAGCGTTTGTACGATCGGATGGATCTGAATCGTTGTATCGTGCAGTTGCCGGACTCTATGCCTTCTTGAAAGGATACTAAAGGTAGATTCGCTTGCCGCAGCGCATAAAATAAGGACATTCCCCCAAGTATGCTGCATAGCGAATGCCGCGGAATTCAGATTCATCCCCTCTAGCAAAGCAATGCCTAGAACCGTGCAGGCAATGCCGATTGCCGCCCAGCCTGAAGGCCTCTCCTTTAGAACAAAGTAAGCCAGCAGGGATGTGATGGCAGGCGTCGTTCCGATTAAGATGCCTGCTTCAACCGTACTTGTCAGCCCCACTCCGAGCAGCAGGAAGATCCGAAACAGAAAGATGCCGAAGAAGGCCTGCAGCAGGAGCATTTTCCAGTCGCTTCTACCGAGCAAACGAATCGTTTGAACGGTTTTCCTCCCATAAAAAGGCGATAAGCACAAAATCATAATTCCCAGGCTAACGGAGGTTACCGTAAAGCTGCCTAATTTCTCGAATAGGAGATATCCCGTAATGACCGAAGTGCCAGCCAGCGAAAAGGCGAGCAATAAATAGATTTTCCCCTTCATCTTCCTCATCTCCAGCCCTTTTCTATGCGATCCCGTACGGCGGATTGCTGATATAATTATGTCGTGGGAACTGGATTGCTTTAAGGGCCAGTACAGACATATTTCTATTGGGCCAGTTGGGAGGAGCTCTCATGTGGGGAATCGAGCTACGCGATAAAAGCGAAATCAGCCTGGCGCGGCAGATTTTCTTGACGCTGAAGCAGCGCATATTGGCAGGTCAAATTGCCCAGGGCGAAGCGCTGCCGTCCACGCGCGAGCTGGCCAAAGGGGTGGGGGTTTCCCGCAATACGGTCAGCGAAGCGTACGACATGCTGTGGACGGAAGGCTTTATTGTCAGCCGCCAGGGAGCGCCGTCGCGCGTCGCGGAAGGGCTGCAGATTACATCCGGCAATGCTGCGCCGAACCCGGAAAGAACAAAAGAACCAACGCCGATTCTATGGGATTTCAAAACCGGGCAGCCGGATCTGTCCCTTTTTCCCCGGCAGCTTTGGAGTCAGATGATTGGTCAAGCGGCGAGCCATCTGTCCGTTCGACAATTGGCCTACAGCAGTCCGAGAGGCTATTGGCCTCTCTGCGAGGAAATCGCCCATTGGCTGCTTCGCAGCAGAAGCATGGAAGTAGATCCGGAGGATATCTTTATAACGTCCGGCGCGACGCAAGCTTTGCATTTGCTGGTTGATCTTCTTTATAGGGAGGGGCATGCTTTTGCCCTGGAAAGCCCTTCCCATCAGGGGATTCGCACCGTTATCGGCGATAGGGGATATCCTCTGCACTGGATGCCGGTAGACAACCAGGGCGCGGACATCTCCACTTTACGTGATCAAAACGTTGCGGCGGTCTACGTCACTCCGTCCCACCAATTTCCGCTTGGCGGCATTCTTCCCGCCGGGCGCCGCGCCGCCTTGATCCGCCTGGCCATGGCGAACGATTTCTATGTCATCGAGGATGATTACGACAGCGAATTTCGCTATGCCGTCGCTCCCGTCAGTCCGATTTATTCGATGGATTCCTCTCGCGTCATTTATGTGGGAACGTTCAGCAAGACGTTATTCCCCGCGCTCCGATTAGGATTTGCGATTCTGCCGAAGCCGCTGCAAGCGAGATGGAAGCATCATCGGATGTATATGGATGTGCAAAATCCGATATTGGAGCAGATCGCGCTGGCCGAATTTCTGTATAAGCGAAAAATGGATAAGCATGTACAGCGAATGAGGCGCGTATACGGCGAAAAAAGAAACGTATTGCTGCGTTCGGTGGAGCGCAGCTTCGGAAGCTCCGTACAGCCTTGGGGAGACGTCTCCGGCTTGCATGTGGCGCTTCAATTTTCGGGAATGGAGTTTGGGGAGTCGTTTATTCGAGCTTGCAGGGAGGCAGGCATAAGAATCGCTTCGGTATCGCAGTATTGCTCCATTCCCGGCGATCATCAAGACAAGCTCCTTCTGGGTTACGGCCATTTAGGTCACGGGCAGATCGAGAAGGGGATCGAGGCTCTGCACGAATTTATTGCAAGAGGCGTTGAGGGGATCTGAAGGATGGCTGAATGGACGCGGCGGCAACAGGTTCGCTCCAACCGTGCATCCGACTCGTGACCGGCTCTTAATTTACGGTCTTCCGGGGTTTAGGATTAATATGGTATACTGAAAGTAAGTTTGATAAAGGAGCCGTGCGGCTAACACGACTCCCCACAACAGCCGCTTTTAAGGGCGGTTGGCTTCCAGTCATACGGTCAGAAATAAACCGCAACCTTGAGTGAGGGCGGTTTATTTCTTTTTATGGAATGAAAGTATAAGTACGATCAGTGTCGCAAATGAAATCATTAGCGCCAATGCGTCTTTAACCTCCATGGGCATCACCTCCCTTCCGGGAGACTAGCCAACCGCCCTCAAAGCCTATACTGTTGTATGTCCAATTATACCCTATTTTGTTGATAGAGCGGCAAATGTGTCGCTCATTTCTATATTATGCCGTCTAAATGAAAGGCCGCTTACAGGGACATTGCAATGCTCATCTCCGGTCCGAACCTCATAACGGATTCTATCTTATCGGAAAAATCTCAATTTTTCGACGAATTAAGTGAAATCTCATCCTCGACTAGCGAAATATCCCCCTTTGAGATTACCGAAAATATAATAAAATCTCAGGTGAGGAGGTGGGGAATTTTACCGTTAAGTTGTTTCCTGTAAGCACTTTCATATCATGGAGGAGAAGAGATAATGAGATCAAGCAAATGGATTGGCATGCTATTAAGTTTTGCGCTCGTTTGCACATTGCTCCCCGGAATGACTTTCGCCGCAGCGACAGGAGCGCCAGGCAACCCTAGCATTAAACAGAGCAATTGGAACAACAGTCCGAACTATGCAATCGGCTTTGACATGTGGTGGGGCAACAACGGAACTTCCTGGAAGCTGTATGAGAACGGCGCCGTTATTTACACAGGCACGCTGACCGACAATTCGCCGAACGGTCAATCTGCGAGTTACTCTTTCACGAATAAAGCGTCCGGCACTTATGTGTATAAAATAGATTTGATCAACTCTTACGGCACGACGACATCGGGCAATTTGACGTATACGGTGGTAGGCGGCACGACGGACAACCAGCCTCCGTCCGTACCAACCGGTCTAGCGGCGTCGAACATTACGCAGAATTCGCTGACGCTGTCGTGGACAGCCTCGACTGATAATGTAAGCGTTACCGGGTATGAAGTGTATCAAGACACGACATTGCTGGGCACAACGGCCGCGACGACGTATAACGTGACAGGATTGACGCCTAACACGTCTTACTCTTTCACCGTTAAAGCGAAGGACGGAGCGGGCAACATCTCAGCGGCAAGCGCGGCGCTAACCGCAACGACCGAAGCGCCGGATACTACGCCGCCGTCCGTGCCAACCGGCCTTGCCGCATCGAACATTACGCAGAACTCGTTAACGTTGTCGTGGGCTGCCTCGACAGACAATGTTGGCGTTACCGGCTATGAGGTGTATCAAGGCACGACATTGCTGGACACGACGGCCGCGACGACGTACAACGTGACAGGACTGACGCCTAATACGTCTTATTCCTTCACGGTTAAGGCGAAGGATGCGGCGGGCAACATCTCGGCGGCAAGTGCGGCGGCAAACGCCACGACCGAAGCGCCGGACATTACGCCTCCAACGGTGCCAACCGGTCTTGCGGCGTCGAATGTCGCGCCGAATTCGCTCACCTTGTCGTGGACGGCTTCGACAGACAATGTCGGCGTCACGGGATACGATGTTTATCAAGGCGCGACATTGATCGGCACATCGGCGACGACAACGTACAACGTAACAGGACTGACGCCGAATACGCCTTACGCCTTCACGGTTAAAGCCAAGGATGCGGCAGGCAACGTCTCCAATGCAAGCAGCCCGCTGTCCGTTATGACGCCAATCGGTCCGGTCGATCAAGCGGCCTGTCGTCCGGAAGGCTTGTACGATTCCGGCGTCGCGGGCATCCCTTACTGCGACGTTTACGACGTCAATGGCCGCGAGAAGCTGCCGAACGGACTGGAACGCCGCATCATCGGCTACTTCACGTCCTGGCGCACCGGAACGAACGGCGAAGCGCGGTATCTCGCATCCGACATTCCGTGGACCAAGCTTTCCCACATCAACTACGCCTTTGCTCATATCAACAGCAACAATCAAGTTTCCGTCGGCAGTCAGTCTCCGACCAATCCGGCGACCGGCATGACTTGGCCCGGCGTTGCAGGGGCGGAGATGGACTCTGCTTACTCCTACCAGGGACATTTTAACTTGTTGAACAAGTTCAAGAAGCAAAATCCGGGCGTCAAAGCGCTCGTCTCGGTCGGCGGCTGGGCGGAAACCGGCGGTTATTTCGACGATAACGGCCAACGCGTATCCAACGGCGGGTTCTATACAATGACGACAAATGCGGACGGTTCGGTCAATCAGGCGGGCATCAATACGTTTGCCGATTCGGCTGTCTCCTTCCTTCGTCAATACGGCTTTGACGGCGTAGATATCGACTACGAATACCCGACGACAATGAACAATGCCGGCAATCCGCTGGATTGGTCCTTTTCCGGGGCGCGTCTGAAGGGACTCCAGGCTAGCTACGACGCGCTGTTGAAAACATTGCGCACGAAGCTGGACCAAGCGTCCGCACAGGACGGCAAATATTACATGCTAACGATCGCCTCGCCTTCCTCCGGTTATTTGCTGCGGGGTATGGAAACGTTCCAGCAGCTTAAATATCTGGATTATGTCAACGTGATGAGCTACGATTTGCACGGCGCTTGGAATAAATTCGTAGGCCCCAACGCCGCATTGTTCGATGACGGCAAAGACGGCGAGTTGGCGGGGGCAGGCGTATATAACATGGCCGAATACGGCGGAATCGGCTATCTGAACACAGATTGGGCATATCACTATATGCGCGGAATGATGCAAGCCGGACGCATTAACGTCGGAGTTCCGTACTATACCCGCGGCTTCAAGAACGTAACGGGAGGTACGAACGGCCTCTGGGGTACGGCGCCTTCAACGACATGTCCGGCGGGCTCGGGTCTGACCGCCTGCGGTGACGGTGCGGTCGGCATCGACAACCTCTGGCACGATCTGGATACCAACGGCAACGAATCTCCGGCCGGGTCCAACCCGATGTGGCATGCTAAAAACCTGGAGCACGGCATTCTCGGCTCTTATCTGGGCAGCTACGGACTCGGTTCCGCCACGCTGACCGGCACTTATGCGCGCCATTACGATGCAACGCTTGTTGCGCCGTGGTTATGGAACAACACGAAAAAAGTGTTCCTCTCCACCGAGGATGAAGAATCGATTAACGCGAAGGCCGATTGGGCGATCAGCAATGGCATCGGCGGTCTGATGATCTGGGAGCTGGCCGGCGACTACGACTGGGACGCAAGCAAAGGAGAATATGGCGTAGGTTATACGCTGACCAACGCCATTCACAGCAAATTCTCCAATACGACGCCTTACGGCAATACGAATTCCGCCACGCCGCTGCCTGCGAACAAGCTCAAAGCGAAAGTGGAGTTTACCGGCTTTAAGCTGGGCGATCAGAACTATCCGATCAACATCAAAATGAAAGTGACGAATAACAGCGATATGACCATTACCGGCAGCTCGGTTATCGAATTTGACGTACCGACCTCCGTCAACCCGCTGTTCAAGAGCTGGAACGGCGATCAGGTCAGCATCGTCTCGACCGGTCACACCGGCAACAACATCGGCGGCTTGGACGGCGATTTCCACCGCGTCGCCGTAACGCTGGCGAGCTATAAGTCGATCGCCCCGGGCGCATCCGAGCTATTCGATCTCGTGTACTACTTGCCGATCAGCGGTCCGGCGAATGCGACGATCACGATCGGCGGCGTGAAATACGCTGTCGTTCCGTAACTGCCGAGCCTTTACTCAGCTAGCCGATCATGACTCACAACGATTCCAATTCCGTGAGGGAAGTTAGTCGAAAAATCATACAAAGCAACTTGGATTAAGTCTAAACGCGGACGTTTGTTCGAATATTCGTACAAAGTAACTCAAATCTGGCTCAAACAACGGATGTTTGTAGGGAAAATCGTACAAAGCGACAATCGGGCGATTACCAAATAGAAGAGAGGAGAAAGACGTTGGGCATTTATTAATCCCAGCGTCTTTTTCCTTATGCGGATACGCCTAATCGTAAATCTTCAACTCCTTGTGCAGATCATGCATCATTTTCCCAAGCGGTTTCGTTCTCATGCTCTCTTTTGTGATTTCAGCGCCGAAGATCATTTTTTTGAGCTCTTTATCCGTCAAACCGACTCGCTCCAGCATTTCTTGAAGCTCGTCCTTTTGTGTCTGATTGTACATTTGCTCCTTCTCGATCAATTCGAGCACTTCAGTGCTATGTATTTGGTACGCTTGTTCGATTTTCATAGTTTCGATGTTGTTTTTTAGATTTCCATCTGCGGTTATTTTGATCCTCATATCTTTCGGCGTGGTGCCTATATAGGAGAACGTTAAGTCTTCGATCCAATTCAAAGAACCGTCAAAAGGGGAGGCAAATTTTAAGGCCTTGTCGCTCTTGACTCTGTTACAGTTGCCGCAGACGGGAATGAGATTGTATAGACAAACCGAGAAGAGAGGAAACGCCGCTTTATTAAAAAAATGATCCAACTGCGCCCCCGAAATCTTCTTCCCTCTGCTGTTAATATAATCTCTATTACAATAAGGGCAGACGGTAAGGCCGGTATTCTGGACGATTCTCACACGCAAGGATGTACGATCAAGCGTTGAACCTGCAAGAGACGAGTAGCAGTCATGGATAACCCGGTACAGCCTTTTCATACGCATTTTCTTTCCGTACATGCTGAAGCACTCGCGGTTCATACGATCGATCGTCGTACCGGAGATGTAGGCTTCGGCCGCTTTTAGTTTTTCTTTCCGGGCAAGAATTAGAGACTTAAATTCATTGTCGCTGTTGGCGAAAAAGTCGAGCGGCAAATACTTTTTGCAGCTGTCCATAAATTTGCCGCGGTCAAAAGCTTTTAATTTTTTATCGACTGCATTCCAATATTCAGTTTCGAATTTCTCGGAATACGGCTCAAGTTGGATCATAGTCTCACTCGCCCTCTTCTAGCTGTTTAATTTCACGGTCAAGCTTATCTCTTTGCTTGCGCAATTGAGCTAACCTGTAGAGCTTAACCAGCTCGGATTTGTCTAGCGCATCCATCAGCTTCTCTCGATAAATAGGCTCGCCGATTTTAAGAATTAAACGGCCTATTTTTTCAGCGTAGTCCTCCGGCTCGATAGGCTGGTCATAATACCGACCTAGCTCCTCGCCGATCTTTACCGTTTCGCCTTCTCTAGGGAAAAGCCATCTCGTAATATTTTCGATCAACATTTTGCTATAATCGCCTATCGTAGAAGACATAAAGAAATTGTGTTTGAGAAGCTTGTGAATATTTTGCCCGAAGGTTTGTTCGAAGCTTTTCTTTTCTTCCGCTAGATAAGCAATATCCTCGTTGAGAACATCGGAAATCATAAACGGCGAATTTGTCGTGATCACCACCTGGATCCGTGCTGCAGTTTCGGTATCGTGAATGAAGTCGATGAGCGTAGCGATATACTTCCTCTGCCACTCGGGATGGTAATATAGCTCGCCCTCGTCAATAAATAGAAGCGCGGTTTCGTCCTCCTGCAGCAGCTCATCCTGGCTGAATACGTTTGGTCCAATTAAAGGCTCCAAACGTCCCATATACTTCCGATGACCCTCCAAAAACCAGTAAAGCTTAGCTAGAAAAGAAAATTTGGCGTATTGGCCAGACGAGAAATGCTCCAGCTTGGCATCGGGCGCGGCGAGATACGGTTTGAGCGATGAAAGCTTCTTGCCGATCTGCGTTACCGTAAGTTCCATCTTTGCCAAACCCAATAATTCACTTTTTAGTGTAAATTTACGATCTGTCGGCATATCGAAATAGGGTTCCAGTCCTATCGCTGACAAAAAATCCAAAAATACCAACTGGTAACACAGATCTTTATTGATCGTAGGGGGATCGTTGATCGGCATTGATTTTTCCGTAGCTTCCCGCATTTTTCGCTGTCTTAGGGTTTCAATGTCTTTTCTCTTGCGAATAAAGCTTGCAGCCTCTGAATAATCGGCCTGCCCGAGACCGCTAAGAGATTTGGATAATTGCTTCTTATCGTTCTCTATTTCTTCCCGCAGCGTCATTTCTTCATCTGTAAACAGAAGAGTTTGGTGAACGCTGAGCATGCTGGAGAAATAGACGACTCTGCCTAATTCATGGGCTCTTTTATAAGTGCCGTTTACAAAAGGCATTGCTCCCGAGACGACGACAGCTTTAATATTAGTCAAATAATAGGGCTCATCATCTAGGCGGAACACAATCATAAAATCGCTGCCTCTGTCGAATAAGCCATAGTTTCCATAATCGGATTCGTCGACACAGCCATCGCTGCAGGGAATTTCGCGTAAATCTATTAGGTAGAGAAGCCGGAAAAAGGTATCTCTTAGAAAATCCACCGTACTGGTTTTTCCCGTTCCGTTTTTGCCCACGATACAGGATAGAGAGTGAATCTTTTCTCCATAAAAATGTGAAATATCGGGCGGTTCCGAGAGGGCTTTGAGTTCTTTCGCGCTGCAGTCGTAGGTGAAACGGTGATCAAAATCAACCGGCTGCTCTTTTACCGCTCTGTACGAATTAAGGAAAAGCAGCGAAAACGTCAGGCGATTGTAAAGATAGGAATCCGTGACCTCGTTGTTACCTCCATAAACAAGCTCGGACAATTTCTGTTCCATTTCTCTTGGTCGGTAGTCCTCCAGCATCCAGTCGCTGTAAATAAATTCAAATTGCATGTCGGGGGACGGCCGATTGGTGGAAGCAATTGAAATCTGGTGATTGGCAATATCCAGAGCTACGTTAATCACCGGTTTGCCATTGACAACGAATTGACGGGTTGGCGAACACTCATTAGTCCAATAAGCGTAGATGCTGTCCAGAGCGTCGTTTGCGATAACTCCGATTTTATCCTCTTTCAGTTTTTGTCTGTGAAAAGGATCTAGTAAGCGGAGATTGCTGCTGTTCCCGTATTTTTCGTAAATAGCGTTTGTCATGGAATTAGTCAGAAAGATACTGTCCAGGTAACTGAATTTATAGATCGTTTTTTTCTCGGATGCAAGGGATGCATGATCAATGATCGTGAAGATTTGATGCCTATACACTTTGTTGGTAATGATTCTGTATAAATCGTATTCCCGCAGCAAGAGGTCGACGATCTCAACGGGCAGACGATGGATGTACTTTCGGATCAACTCTATGCCTGAAAAGGCAAAGCCGACGTCGCCGGACGTTCCCGCATTGGAAACATGAGTATATAAAGCCTTTGCGACGGTTTCATTGTTCTCGACATTATTACTAGGATAGTACCGACATAGCAGCTCGATGGCTTCCTGATTGTCGAAGAAGCTGCCGTAGAAGTCTCCGTAAAACTCAACCAAACCGGAGTAAAGCAATTGTTCGATTGCCCCGTTTTCTGCTTTTAAGATATCGAGACCTTCCGTGCCCCCGCTCCTCAGAATGCTGTAGAAGCCGTAAGCCATATGCCGACGGCCCAGCAAGCTTTTATATCCTTCATGCCCAATAAGCTGGCCGTGGTTCGAGATCATGGACATCATAAGCTGCTTGGCAAAATGCCGTACATTATTTTCGTAGGTATCGGTTACAAAGTTTTTCTTGTGCTCCTCTTTAATAGCGTCTTCTTCCAAATTAAATACTCCGTGAAGTACGTCTAACAGCTTCTCCGCATCCATAACGTCGATATTGTCTAATAACGCTCGGCCTTTGGGTACCTCGTTCTTAAAGTGGGCTATCGTTTTTTTGATGTCGTCTAGCCATTCCAGTGCCAAATCGAATCTCTCCTTGAATGTCCATGAATGCAACGGCTGTGGTAGGATAAAAATAGAAGAAGGAATCGCGTTATTCGGACTCCTCGACGCCAGCAAGAAATGCCAAGCTTAATTGCTTCAATTATATCAAATATTTCCATGCGAGTATCGGAGGAGATTCTATGAATAACCTGACCAAAATGGAGATTCGCAAGCCTGCCCACGATGTTTTTGAAGCTTTTGTCGATCCTGATCAGATCGGAAACTTCTGGTTTTCGTCCAGCTCGGAGAGATGGGAAGAGGGTAAAACGGTCACGTTGCGATACGAAGAGTACGGAGCTCAAGGAGATATTCATGTCATCGAAATGATTAGCGATCAAAAGATTGTATTCGAATGGGGGAGGGAAGACGGGGAGCCGCATCTTGTAACAATCACGTTCAAGAATACGGATTCGGATTTAGCCGGCACTGTCGTAGAAGTGAACGAAGACGGATTTGACGAGAACGATCCAGAGCTAATCCCGAAGTTGGTGGGCAACAAAGAGGGATGGGTGTATATGCTGACTTGTCTGAAAGGGTATTTGGAGTTCGACGTGAACAGGCTTAGGGGCGCTTTGGTCAAATAATCGGAGTAAACTGGATAACTACATAGATTGATTGGTCGATTTCATAAGCCGTAAGGAAATAGCGCAAGCTCCGAGGGGAATTCTCAGCCCCGAGGCTTGCGCTATTTCCAATGGGGGGGGTAGAGGCGTTACCGATCCTGCCTTTTTCGAACCGGAACCCATACTTCGACTTCGGCATTCGTCGGGTCGCCGTTCAGCAAAACTTCCGCAATTGCCGCCCCGGAATATTCATAGGCGAACTCATCGGTTAGAACCGCTCCGAACGCCTGATCCTCCAGTTTGTCAAACGCCAAGCGCGATAATCCGCCGCTTCCCGACAAAATCAAATAGTCGCTTTCCGGAAAATAGAGCTCTTCGGCATTTTCAGGCAGAGCTTGAGCCGATTGCACCCCTGCATAATAATGGACGGTTCCATTTTCCAGAGCGACCGCCGCGTAACCGTAACGGCTGTCCGAATAAGGACGAAGGCTTGCGAACAGCCCGTTAGCCAGCAGCTCTTTGAAGAACGCCGTTTTTGAGCTGGAATACTGCGGCGAATGAATCGTTGACCCTTCATGCAGAGCGGTCTTATACCCGATGATGCGAAAAGCGTGCTTCGATTCAATTTTGAAATTGTTCATTGCTGTAGCCTCCTGATTAGAGAAAATGTTGAATACGTATTAAGCCTAAACTATCAACTATGACATCTGTATGGCATACTTGAGCGGGAGGCGGAATATGAAAATCGATCGTTTAATAGCTTTGATCATGATTTTATTGGAACGCGAAGTGGTAAGCGCAGGAGAGCTGGCCGAACGGCTCGAAGTGAGCAGACGAACCATCTACCGCGACATCGATACGTTAACCTTTGCCGGACTGCCTATTTTTACGAATCAGGGAGCGATGGGCGGCGTCGGGCTGATGAAATCCTACAAAATAGACCGACTGTTATTTACGCAGCAGGATTTGCAGGCTGTGCTGGACAGCTTGAATAGCTATAGACAGTTATTCGGGCATAAGGAGCTAACTTATGTTCTGGAGAAGCTGCAGAGCTTCCATCCTGGCGGCGTTGCCGATAGTGCCGGAGGGAAGTTTGCGGTAGATTTGGCTCTAAATCTAGGCAATGAATCGTTGCGAGGCTTGCTCGGCTTGGTCGAGACTGCGATGAACGAACATTGGTATTTGACGTTTGATTATGTGGGGCGAGACGGGCGCAGCAGTTCCCGGAAGGTCGAGCCGTACCGGATTGTTTTCAAAGAAAGCAGTTGGTACTTGCAAGGCTATTGTGCGGATCGGAAAGATTTCCGTATCTTCAAATTGGCGAGGATGAGCGGGCTGCAGGTTTCGTCCGAAGCTTTTGCGCCGAGAAAATTTACGCCGCTGCCCATGGATGGGGCCAAATGGATGAGCCGAGATTGGGTGGAGGTTACCGTTCGCCTTCATCGCTCGGTCGCGGATAAAGTGATTGAACGCTTCGGGGAAGGGCACATTCTTCGAGCGGAGGGGGATACTTGTCTGGCGACCTACCCCATTATTAACAATACGTACGGCTACGACAAGCTGCTCGCATTCGGGGATAAATGTGAAGTTCTTGAGCCGCTTGAAGTGCGTGCGGCATTCCAAGCTTACGTCCGCAGTATTTTGGAGAAATACAAGCCGAGTGGGCAACGTTAGAGCTTTCCTCTGCATAGAGAGTGGGTAGCGATGTCGCTTTTATCCCCTATTAATGTGACGCTATTCTCTATTGTTTATGGATTTCTCTCTCACTATAATTGATAATGATAATCGTTATCTATGAAGGAGAGTCAGCATGAACCGTTCAAAAAAACCACTTTTCATTTCTTTGCTCGTTCTAATTGTCGTCCTCGTCTTGTCTGCTTGCGGAGCCGCCAACGAAAAAGAGAGCGCTGCTCCAAGCGCCAGCGAAGAGGCAAGTGCGTCGCCCGCCAGCGAAGCGGCAAGCACGCCGTCCGCCGACCAAGCGGAGGAGTCTAACACTTCTTCGGCTACAAGAATATATAAAGATGCGCTGGGACGCGAGGTTGAAATTCCGGTTCAGCCGAAGAGGGTCGTCGCGCTATGGACAGTCGGCGAGATAGGACGCCACCGGCATCGTCAGTATTGGCGAAGCGGAGTACAGGACAAGCGATCTGCTGGAGCTGAAACCGGATCTGATCGTGGCCTCCGACTTTATGTCTCGCGAGCAGCTCACCCATCTCGAAACGCTGGCTCCGGTCATCGTCGTTCCGTGGGATACGCTGCCGATCGAGCGGCTGAAGCAGATCGCCCGCGTATTGGGCCAGCAGAACGAGGCTCAAGTATGGTTCGACCGCTATACGCGCAAAAAACAAGCGGTACAGAGCTGATGCAAGGAACGGTTAAAGCCCGATGAGACGGCGGCGGTTATTCGGCTGGATGAACAGAAAGTATGGGTTCATGCGTCGCGTTTTTTTCCTTTGTTTTACGATGCAATCGGATTCCGCCCCTCTGCGCTTATGAACCTCACAACGGAGCGGAACGCCGATAATAGGCGGGTAGAGGTTCCGTTCGATCGACTTGCAGAGATAGAAGCGGATCGACTGTATGTCGTAGAGGGGAGGGAGAAGGAATTCATGCGCTGGCTGGAGGGGGTGATTCAGACGAAGCAGTGGAACGAATTAAGCGCGGTTAGAAACAAACAAGTATACGTCATCCGACAAAAAGGCGTGTCCAATAATGCCAGCAGCCTGGAATGGCAGCTTGACCAGGTGGAGCAACTGCTTGGCGATACGTCAGCGGTTCCGCGGGCAGGCGGATTTTTTGCGGGGAATGTCGATTATGTGCGTAGGCAAGGGCGGGGTGTTGAGGGATAAGTGCTGTTCAATATCGGATTTTGCATTGTCCATAATAATCGCAAGCTTAGGGTAAGCGCCCTGGGCTTGCGCTTTTTTTATGGATGAAAACGTTGCCGTAGAATACTTAATAGTTTGTGTAGGAAAGTAGATTTATGTTGGAAGCTCTTCGAAATACAATAGGAGCAGTCTTGGAATAATAGCGCTTTCAAGAGAGAGGGGAAACAATGAGACAAAGGCTGGGACTACTCTTATTGGTATTCGCATTGTTGGCGGGAAGTGCGGCAGCGGCTGGTTCGGCAGAGGCTGCTTCGCCATCGAAAACGCTTTATGTATTTGATCTGAAAGCTTTTATCCGCGGGAAAGGGATGATTAGCCAGAAGGTTGCCTACGATTATCAGAAGCTGGCGACAGCGCTGCAAGGTATTTCGAATCGCGACGCGCCTCGAATCTATTATGAGTACGAGAGCAATAGCATGGCGACGGAAGCGAATGTGGAGACCGACAAGTATTGGCTGGATAAGCTGAATCAACCGGGCGAGTACTTGCACGATTATGCGAAGGACGACAGCCAAAGCTTCTCCGACTTGCTCGCGATCTTCCGTTCGTCGGTCAACGGAGTAGTGGTGTGGGACGAGGAAGTGCCTGCGACTGCCAACGTGGCTTCGACCCTTGCAGGCGTGGATAATTTGCTTCCTGTCCGATACGATCCTTCGCCCGGGAGCGCCTATACGGAACTGGTTACCGGTCTGGGGCTCCCTGTCGTTGTCGACCTAAGAGGCAAATTTACCGGTACGGGCGTCATACCGGATATTGGCCGCGCAAGTACGGGAAGCGCCAAGAACGACGCTTATTTATGGGCTAAGGCGCTGTACCTGGATACGGGCAAGACGAATCCGATGCTGATGACGAATTCCCTTGACGGAGCGTCTTGGAGCCTGAACGATGTGGAAGGGGAAACGCAATACGGGGCCAAAGTCATCTCCGCCTATATTCCGGAGCAGATAGAAGCCGGAGCGACCGCAGCGGTTTCCTTAACCGTTCAAAATACGGGGACGGCGACCTGGAAGCTAGACGAATTGTATCGTCTAGGGGCGCTGTCTAGTAATTCGATCCTATGGACCAATATGCCGGATGGCGGTCATTCGTTGGCGGTGAACGATCAGAGGGTGTTTCTGAATGCTGCCGATACGATCGCTCCGGGCGAGACGAAGAAATTCCGCTTTGCGCTCAAAGCTCCTGACGCACAAGGCCAGGTTGTTTTCTCGGCGAATGTCGTCAGAGACGGAGTCGCTTGGATGGCCGGGACGGGAATCACGAGGACGATCGATATCGTGGCGCCTTCGTCGCCTCCGGTTGGCCCGCCTCCGGCAATCGATCCGCCGGACGATCCGAATCGAATCCCGGCGACCGTTGAAGATACGCCTCCTGCGGAAGCCGACGGACTGACGCTGGCGGCTCAAGCGATTGCCGAGAATCTCCCGAATGCGATGAATCCGGGAGACGTGATGAATATTTCCCTGACCCTGCGAAATAAGGGAGCCCAGACATGGGCGGAAATACTGGCCGGAGAACCTGTAAATGTTCGCCTTGCAACGCTGGAGAACAACGGGTTTCAGTGGGGGGAAACCAATGGCGGATATTCGTTGGCCCCTAACAACGCCCGGGTGTTTATGAACGGGGAAGTTGACACGGAGGAGGAATATACCTTCCGGTTCACGATCGAAGCGCCGCAGCAGGCCGGCGTGTATACGTTCGCGGCGCAATTGATTCGTGACGGCAAAGCCTGGTTCGGTCCGAAGGTGACCAAGTCGATCACGGTAGGGGAGTCGTCGGCGGAACCGGTTGAAATTCCCGTCAACAGCGATACATTCTCCTATCCGGATTTATTCAATAATTCCTTGCCGAACGCGGATTATTATATCGCCAAGAAAGCCTTCTTTTTCGACTTGAGTCCGGATCAGACCAGTATACCGAACGATGACAGGAGTCAGCCCTTGGGCACGGACTATCGAACGCTGATTGAGCTGCTGGCCGCGCAGAACGCCAAAGCGGGCGAGAATATTTTCACTGTAGGCGGGTTTGTTCCCTGGTTTTTGAAGTATACGAATTTTGCCGATCCGCTCGGCTCCAATCTTACACCGGTAGAGGCGGAGTGGACGTATGCGGATATCGTATCTCGTTATAACGCGCAGAAGGATGCGGACGCTTACGGCTTAACCGGCTTGTCCAACGCCTCGGTCTTCAGGCACGTGCCGCTGGCGGCTGCTTACGAACAGAACAATGATAAAGGAAATAACGGTAAAACGCTGGAGGAAGGCAAGAAGTACGTGACCTTCTTCATGGGAGATTTCGATGCCGGCGCCTGGACGTCCAGCGCGCTGCCGATTTTGTGGGACGATCCGCAGCGAGGCGAGCTTCCGCTTGCCTGGTCGTTCGTTCCGAATACGTCGGAGCGCGTGCCGCAGATGTACAACTATCTGTTTGAGACGATGGGGCCAAACGATTATTTCGTGGCCGGAGACAATGGGGCGGGCTACTTGAACCCGATGATGCTTATGGCGGAAAATCGGCCCGACGGTCTTCCGGATTTCCTGGACGTGTGGGAGAGCTACAACGTCGGTTTGTACGACAAGTTCGACTTGGACATTACCGGTTTTCTCATCAGCGGCAATTCCCAGAGCACGCCGTTAAGAGTGCAGGAAGTCTATAGCCGTATTTCACCGGCCGGAGTCGGGAACAACGCCGGGTTCGATCAGGATATTGTCAATGGTACGCCGTTTGCTCCGGTTACGGACATGGGCCTGTTCCGATCGGATACCGAGCAATTCGGCAAGGACTTGGCCAGAGCGTTAAAAAGAAATCAATTTTTGAACATCCGAGTCATTCTGACGAAGCCGTCGGACATCGTTGCAGCCGTTCAATACGTGCAAACGAATCATCCGGAGCTGAATTTTGAAGTGGTTGATCCTTATACTTACTTCCGTCTCTATAAGGAAGCCGAAGGAGATACCGGAACGATCGATGAAACGAAGCAATATCAAGCCGTTAAAGCCGGAGCTCCAATTACGATAGACGGCGTAGCCAAAGCCGAGGAATGGGAAAAGGCAGCGGAAATTGTCGTGAGTCCGCTTTCCGACGATGTGGTTGCTTACGGCACCGTATGGGGAGCGGAAACGTATGCGGCGGATTTGACGTCTCGTTACCGGATTCGTTGGGACGATCAGCATCTGTACTTGCTGGAAGAGAGAACGGACGATTCGCTTCATTTTACGGAGACCGGCTCCCAAATGTACTTATCCGATGCCACGATGCTATTCCTGGACTTGGGGCATGACAAGCAAGGGGGCGTCTACAAGAACGGGGACTACGCCTTATTCCTGACGCCGAGCGGGCCGGATGAACAGCCGCATATGTTTATTCGCGAAGGCCGGAACGAAGGGCAGATCGAGCGCGAATTCACGGACGGTCGCATTGCCGGCGTCATTACGGATTCCGGATATACGATGGAAGTTGCCATTCCGTGGTCTGCCTTGCAAACGATGCCGTTCGCCCCCGGAGTGGACCGCAAAGTGGGCATGAGCTTGCTGGCCACCGATCAAGACGGCTCCGGCAATTGGGGGCAGATCATGTGGGTTGGGGATGGCGACAATCAGGCGAATTGGGCGGATATGAAGTTTGTCGGGGGGGCGAACCCGACCGAGCCCGGCGGTCCGACAGGTCCCGGAAGCTCCACAGGTTCCGGAAGCTCCTCAGGCTCGAGCACACCGCCCAAGGTTGAACAGCAAGATCCCGCTTATGAACCGATGGATAAGCAGCTTGTCGAAGAACTGCTTCGAAAATCCGAGCAATCCGAAGCGGCACAGCTGAGAGCGGTATCCGAAGGGATTAAGGTTGCCGCTGCGACGGCGGTCAAACCGACGAAAATCGCGATTCGATTGCCGACGGAGAATACGGTTCATCCCGTCTATCTGTATAAAATCGGCGAAGACGGCAAGCTGATCTATGTACCGAGCAAGCGTTCCGACGGCGTTGTTGAAGCGGAGGTAACGGAGCCGGGCCTGTACGGATTAATCGAATACGATAGAAGCTATGCGGACGTTCCGTCCGGTTATTGGGCATACGACGTGATTCGCGATTTGAGCGCAAGGCAGATCGTAGCGGGAGTCGACGCCGCACAATTTAATCCGACCAGCCCGATCACCCGCGCCGAATTCACGGCTATGCTTGCCAGAGCGGCAGGACTCAAGCCCGCGGCAGGATCAAGCTTCGCGGATGTTGCGGCCGACAAGTGGTATGCGGGCTATATCGCCGCAGCGCGGCAAGCGGGCTGGACGAAAGGAGAATCCGCGGACAGCTTTAATCCGAGCGGCATCATTACGCGCGAGCAGATGGCAGTTATGATGATCCGAATACTGAAGAATGCGTCAGGGACGAAGGATTTGCCGGCAATGTTCAAGGATGACGAGTCCGTCTCTTCCTGGGCTAGGGATGCGGTCAGAATGGCTGCGGAGCTTGAACTGTTGAAAGGCAATCCGACCGGTAACTTCCTGCCGCTCAAGATGACCTCTCGAGCGGAGGGGGCGCAGGCGATCTATAATTTGCTCCGCTATCTGGAGAAGTAAGCGCCAAGATGAAGCTTAGCCGGGAGGCTGTCTCGCCAGTCATCGACGATGCGCTGCGGGCAGCCTCTCGTTCCAATGCGTTCAGCGGTATAGGAGGAGGGTTTGGATGTACCATTTTCAGGCTTCGGCCTATGTGTATTCCTATGCGGGTCCTGATAACAGCAAGCTGCGTTACGATTTGCTGAAAGCCTTATCCGCTCTGCAAGGGCTGGCGAATCGGGACAGCTGCAGATTGTATATCACGTTTATGGAAGAGACGGATCGCTATTGGCTGAATCAATATCGGGACAAGAACGGATTTCTCGCGAGTGAAAGCTGGCAGGAGGTGCAGGATTGGGACGAATTGCTGACCGTGTTCGAGCCTTGGTTGGACGGTGTTGTGCTGTGGGATGAAGGGGTTCCGGCCACGTCGAATGTGGCTGCAACCATAAGCGGCGTGGAGCGGCTGCTTCCGGTGCGGTACGATCCGGCTCCCGATTCGTTCTATAGCCGATTTATTGCCGGGGATCGCCGACTTCCCGTGAAGCGCAGCCTTGTCGGATGGTTCACGGGAACCGGTACGATACCGGGCAGCGATATTCCCAGTTCGGGAAGCGCCAAGTGCGACGCCTATCTCTGGGCCAAGCTGAACTATCTGGATACCGGAATGTGCGATCCCCATCTTCTTGCTTACTATCTGGATGCGCAGCGCTGGCTCCCCAACGGGGAATGGTACCCGGATCTAAGCAATACGATGGTGACGAATCACGACTATTATATCGCTCGGAAAGCTTTTTTCTTCGATCTCAGCCCGTGGGACGACGAGCTTCCCGGGGACGATCCCGAGCAGCCGTTAGGCGCCGATCTCCATACGATGAAATCTATCCTGCTCAGCCAATATCGCAACAGCGGAGGGGAGCGAATTTTTACGGTCGGCGGATTTACGCCCTGGTATGTGAAATATACGCAATCCAGCATCCGGCCGGGCAAACATGAAGCCGTAGAGACGGAATGGCGGTATGCGGAAATACTGTCCTGCTACAATGCGATCATGGACGCCGATGCCTACGGCTTGTCGGGGATGGCGAACGCATCGGTTCACCGGCATCATCCACTTGGGGAGCGATACGTCCAATCGAGGCCGGATGCGGTCGTGAACAAGGCGGAGAAGAACAAAGTCTATGTTCTATTCTTCATGGGAGACTACGATTCCGCGGCATGGCTTAATGCGCATATTCGTCTGATCTGGGACGACCCGCGAAGAGGGCAGCTTCCGCTTGCGTGGGGCTTCAATCCCAATTTATCCGAGCGCGTGCCGCAAGTGTTCGAATACGTCTACCGAACAAAGACCGCCAACGATGTGTTCGTATCCGGCGATTCCGGAGCGGGTTACTTGAACCCGACTCATCTGATCGAGCCCAGAGTCCATTCGGGTTTGCCATCTGGATTGGAAGCATGGGTGGCCCATAACCAAACGTATTATGAGCGGTTTGATCTGACGGTAACCGGCTTCTTGCTTAACGGCTTTCAGTATATCAATGAAGAGGTACAGAAGGCGTATGCCCGCTTTTCTCCGGACGGGGTGATTACCCAGGAGTACGATGGGCCTGCCGCGGTAGAAGGAACGGTATTCCAGCAGCTTTTTCACAATATAGGGCCTTACGGAACGCTGCGAGAGGCTGCGGATGTGATCTACGACAGCCTGGCCGTTACGGAGGCGCCGCAGTTCATCGTCTACCGTACTGTGCTCGTTCCTCCGACTCATCTCGTGAACTTGTTAGCCATGATTCGGGAGGAGCGGCCTGAGCTGCAGCTTGAGCCGCTAGACCCCTACACCTTTTTTAGGATGAAAAAACAGTATTTATCGGAGGTACCTCATGATTAACGTACACCTTGTTCCGCATACGCATTGGGATCGGGAATGGTACTTGCCTTATCAGGAGTTTCGAATTCGTTTGACTCGGCTGGTCGGCAAGCTTCTGACGATTTTGGAGCGGGACCCCGAGTATGTCAGCTTTCATCTGGACGGACAGAGCAGCGTGCTGGACGACTATTTGGAGGTTCATCCGGAGGATCGGGAACGGCTGAAAAGCTACATTGCTGAAGGAAAAATCAAGGTTGGGCCCTGGTACGTGCAGCCGGACGAGGCGCTTGTCAGCGGCGAAGCGCTAATCCGGAATTTTCAATTGGGCATTCGAATTGCGGAGGAGATGGGAGGATGTCAGCGGTTCGGTTATTTGCCGGATATGTTCGGGCATATTTCGCAGCTGCCGCAAATTCTGGCCGGGTTCGGCATGGAAGAGGTCGTGTTCTGGCGGGGGCTTGGCGACGTTGTGACCAAGTCGAACACTGAGCTGCGGTGGCAGGGCGCGGACGGGACAACGATGTTTGCCTACCGGTTTCCGAATGCGATCGGCTACAACAGCGTCTTTCGCCTTCACGCCGATTTAGACAAGGCGGAACAACAGCTGCGCGAGCTGCTCGACGTTCACTTGCTCCCGCCTACGCAAGCCGCTTCGGTTCTGGTGATGGTGGGCGTGGACCATATGGAGCCACAGGATAATCTGACTGAAATTATTCGGCAGCTTGCGCCGAAGTTTCCGGGCTACAAGCTGATCCACAGCACGATGGAACGGTTTCTGGCGGAGACGCGAGCTGATGTGGAGAAAAAGGGAGCTTCGCTGTATACGGCGGTTGGCGAGCTAAGAGATACGAACCGTTCGACGGATGGGGCGATCAACTTCCTGCTGGCCAATGTGCTTTCCTCCAGAATGCCGCTCAAGCAGTTTAATGCGAAGGTGCAGCATGAGCTGGAGAAATGGGCGGAACCGTTCTCCGCTATGTGGCACGGTATGGGCGGAGCCTATCCGGATAAGCTGCTGGGCCAATCGTGGAAGTATTTGCTGCAAAATCATCCGCATGATTCCATCTGCGGCTGCAGCCGCGATGAAGTGCACCGGCAGATGGTCACCCGGTTTGAATGGGCGCAGGAAATCGCGCAGCAGCTGACGGACGAATCCCTTCGCTCCATCACCGCCCGGATCGACACTTCGGCTCTGCCGGAGGAGGCAATTGTTTTCCATGTGTTTAACCCGCTTGAGCATAGTCGCAAGGACGCGGTTACGGTGGAGCTGCTGCTGCCGGATGTCGACGCGAACATTCGCTTCTTTGAAATCCGCGACAGCGAGGGCCGTCTGCTGCCTTCGCAATGGGTGGATTTGAAGCGGGAGCTAATAGCTGGGAACCACCCTGACGCCGAAGTCAGAGATCTTGGCTTGCTGGATGCCGCTGTGCCTCCCGAGGAGAAGGGTATTCTCGTTGGCTTGGTGTATGTTCGCAAGGCCACGGTGCGGTTTGCCCCCTATGAGCTGCCTGCCCTGGGCTATTCAACCTTCACAGCCGTGCCCGTTCGCAACGCGGCGAGGGATGAACGCTCGCTGGTAGACGGTCATGCGCTTGAGAATGAATGGCTGCGTGTGGAAGCGAACCGGGACGGCAGCGTTCAGCTATGGGATAAGGCGACGAGGCAAAAATATGAAAACCTGCTCGTTTACGAGGATGGCGGCGATATCGGGGACGGCTATACGTTCTCCCCGCCGCAGTTCGATGAGCTCTTCACTACATTGGGCTTGTAGGCTTCCCTGTCTGTGGCGAAAGACGGACCGGCTCGGGGGACGATTCGGATCGAGCAGAGCTGGCAGTTGCCCGTCGGCTTGGATAACGATCGTCGTAGGCGTTCGGCAGCCAAGCGCGAGTGCCGGTTGACGACGGAGCTCAGCCTTGGCCGAAATGACCGCTGGGTCGGCGTGGTGACTCGTTTCGACAATCAGGTGAACGATCATCGCTTGCGCGTGAAGGTGGCGACAGGAATTCAATCGGAGCAAAGCTGGGCATCCTCCGCCTTCGATATCGTCCGGCGGTCGACGAAGATTGTTCAGCCCGCAAGCAATCAATGGATCGAGGATGCTGTCGGCGCGCTGCCGAATCAGGGCTTGGCGGGAGTAACAAGCGCCTGCGGAGCCTACGGGTTTGCGATAGCGCCTTACGGGCTTCCCGAGTATGAAGCGACACCCCAAGGAGAGCTAGCGGTAACGCTAGTTCGTTCCGTAGGCTATCTCGGTTCTCCGGACGTACGCACGATCAGCGGCGGGGCAGGCCCTCAATTTGCTACGCCGGAGGCGCAGTGTCAGGGAGAGCTGGTCAATCGTCTGGCGCTAATCCCGCTCGCCGGCGACGAACTGCAGACAGGGGAAGCGTGGAGGAAATCAGCCGAGCATCATCTGCCGGCCAGGGCGGTTCAAATTCGCAGGCATACAGGAACGATGCCGCTCGTACATTCCTTTGCCAGCTTCGATCGGCCGGACAATCCGATCGTGCTGTCCGCCATGAAGAAGACGGAAGCTCGAGACGGAACGGTTATTCGCTGCTTCAACCCGACGGAATCCGAGCATATCGTCACCTTGCGTCTCGATCGTCCTGTCCAGGAAGCCTATATGCTGGACCTGGAGGAGAATCGGAAGGGGCCGGCGCAGTTTGCTTCATCGGATAACACAGCTTTGATTTTGCATTTTAAGCCGAAGCAGATCATTACCGTAGAAACGGTTAGAGGTGATTGAAATGTCAAATGACTATAACGGATTTAGCCTTGCTTCGATTGCGCACTTGCCTAAAGGTCGATCCCGTTCGATCAGTGCGGAAAATCCGAATGGCGCGCCGGGAAGCGGCGGGAAGGAGGCAAGCGGTCTTGGCGCAGGACGCAAAGGCAGACCGTGCCTCATTCTGAAGCCGGGGGAACGCGTCACGATTGCGGAAATCGACGGACCCGGCGTCATTCAAAGCATGTGGATGACATTCCCGCAGAAATCCTCCAAAGGCTACTACGCACCAAGCGACCTGGTGCTTCGCATGTACTGGGACCATGAAGAGACTCCGTCTGTCGAAGCGCCGCTTGGCGATTTTTTCTGCAACGGTTTCGGAGCCAGATACAACGTGAATTCTCTACCGATCGTCGTGAACCCGGTAGGCGGGATGAACTGCTATTTCCCGATGCCTTTTCGCCGGAAGGCTGTCATCACCGTTGAAAGCCAGCATGCCGCCGAGCTGATGTTCTTCTATCAAATCAACTATATGCTCGTTGACGAGCTGCCCGAGGATACCGGCTACTTCCATGCGCAATGGAGAAGAGAGCACGATTTTACGCCCGGCAACGACTTCACGATTATTGATAATGTTCGCGGAAGAGGGAAATACGTCGGTACTTTCCTTGCCTGGACCGCGCTCGGCCGATATTGGTGGGGAGAGGGCGAAGTCAAATTTTATATGGATGGCGACACGGAATATCCGACGATTTGCGGGACCGGGGTCGAAGACTACTTCGGCGGGGCATGGGGGTTTACGGAGGTTGAAAACGGCATGCGTATCGAGCAAATCTATAACACGCCTTATCTAGGATATCCTTACTACGCGACAGTCGATAAGACGATGAGCGAGTATACTTCGCCCGACAGCGTGCCGATGCACGGTTTGTACCGCTGGCATATCGCCGATCCGATCCTGTTCGAGCAGCAATTGCGAGTGACTGTACAGAAAATTGGCAACGACGGTTTGAGATTGTATGAGCGCATCGACGATATCGCCTCCGTCGCTTACTGGTACCAGACGGAGCCGCATGCTCCGTTTCCGACATTGCCGAGCGCGGAAGCTCGTTGGCCTAGATAACTGTCGGAAGGCTGTCCATAAGCGGAGTTGCTTGGGATGATCGATAGACAAAGAAAGGGGTATGTGTCTCCCGGAGACTGCCTCATACGCTCCTGAAATTACCTCGTCACGGGTTTACCCATTCCCATTTCGGGAGCGTATAGCATCGGAGGGAGATACATACCCCTTGCACCTTGTTCATCGATTATCTTTTAAAGCAACTTGGAGTGCTTATGGGGCAGCCCCCATTTCGATAGAATACTTAACACTTGCCGTAGGATACTGAATTATCAGTTTAGCGCTTACATTTTATAATGAAATAGCCGACCAACGAAACAGAGTATAGAGAAGCAAGGAGGATAAGATGGAAGAAAAGCTAGAGCGTAAGCGCTTAAATGGAACCTCATTACGCAGAGAGCTGTGGAATAACAGATACCTCTATCTGTTCGTCGTTCCCGGGGTGATCTGGTTTCTGATTTTCTGTTATCAGCCGATGTACGGGGTCTTGATTGCCTTCAAAGACTACGACATCCTCGAGGGTGTGTTTGCCAGCGAATGGGTTGGACTTGCGAACTTCAAGGAGTTTTTTAACAGCCCCAACTTTCAAGTCATTCTAACGAACAGCATTGCGATCAGCCTGCTTAAGATGCTGTTCGGGTTTCCGGCGCCGATCATATTGGCCATTTTATTGAATGAAGTACGCAATCGCGTATTCAAGAGAGTAACTCAAACGATTTCCTACTTGCCGTTCTTCGTATCCTGGGTCGTCGTAGCAGGCATCTGGTATGAGCTGTTTAGTACGGATGGCGGAGTTGTCAACAATCTGCTCGTCTCGTTAGGAGTAATCAAGGAGCCGATCTTTTGGTTCGGAAATCCGGACTTGTTCTGGGGGATGGTCGTCGCTTCGGATATTTGGAAAGGAATCGGCTTCGGCACGATCATTTATTTGGCTTCCATCGTATCGGTCAATATGGATCAATACGAATCGGCCGTCATTGACGGAGCGAACCGGTTAAGACAAATCTGGCACATTACGCTTCCGGCGATTCGCCCGACGATTATTCTCTTATTCATTCTGAATATGGCGGGCATTCTGGATGCGGGCTTCGAACAGGTATATGTTTTTCAGAACTCCATGGTGCTGGACAAAGCGGAGATCATCGATACGTACGTGATGAAGATGGGAATATTCCGGGCCCAATATGAGCTGGCTACGGCCGTCGGCGTATTCAAATCGATTATCGGCATGATGGCTCTGTTCGCCGTGAACTTTCTGGTGAAGAAACTAGGGGAAGACGGGATTTTCTGAAAAAGGGAAGGTGAACGCCGTGATCATATCCCGTGGAGAGAAAATTTTTCAAGGGTTGAATTATGTATTTCTTACCGTATTATCCTTTCTGTTCGTCTATCCGTTCTGGCGCATCGTGGCTTTGTCCTTCAACGAAGGCTACGACAGCTCCCGAGGGGGGATTCACTTCTGGCCCCGGGCGTTTACTTTGGACAATTACAAAACGATTTTTGTGCGAAGCGATATATTGGACGCTTACACGATTACGATCGGGAGGACGCTGATCGGCTCGATCCTTTCCATTCTGCTCGTTTCGCTGTTGGCTTACGGCTTGTCCAAGAACAGGCTGAGAGGAAGAAAAGCGATCAATATGATGCTGATTATTACGATGTTCTTCAGCGGAGGCTTGATCCCGACTTATTTGCTGTTCAAGTCGCTCAGTTTGCTCAACAGCTTCTGGGTGTACGTGGTTCCATTGTTGTACAGCGCTTCTTCCGTCTTTATCTTTCGCTCTTTCTTCAGGGCGCTTCCCGCCGAACTGGAGGAATCCGCGATGATCGACGGAGCCAACGACTTGACGGTATATGCCAAAATCGCGTTTCCGCTAAGTTTGCCGATATTCGCTACCATGGGTCTGTTCTCGGCGGTTGGCCACTGGAACGATTATATGATGGCCACGCTTTATGTGACGAAGCAGGATCTGATTCCGATGCAATCGCTGTTGATGAAAATATTGGATCTAACCCGATCGAATAAAGGGACCTCCTTCGGGATGGTCGATCTCGTAAGCGAGACGAGAAAAACGGTTACGCCCCAATCCATTAAAATGGCGACATTGGTCGTCGTCGTAATGCCTATTATGTGCGTCTATCCGTTTCTGCAAAAGTATTTCGTCAAAGGCGTTATTATCGGTTCTTTGAAAGGCTAGGGCGGGTTTGCAAACACGCCCTAGGGAACCGTGATAATATACAAAAATTCAAAAAAGGTGGTTTTACGGTGAGAAAGAGATGGAAAGCAATCTCGCTTGTTCTGGTCATCAGCTTGATGTCGGCCGCGCTTATGGCTTGCAGCGGCAACAACAAGGATAAGACGGCATCGCCGTCCTCGTCTTCATCCTCATCTTCTGCGCCGGAGTCCAGCGCGCCAGCGAAGGAAGATCCGCTTGTCGTGAACATGCTGTTGATCGGAGCGACGGAAATTCCGCAAGAGAACAATCCGATGCGCCAGTGGCTGCTGGAGAACAAGAACATTGACCTCCGCTTAACGATGTCCAACGGCGAAGTGGCGGATCAGATGAATATGATGCTGGCCGGCGGAGATGTTCCGGATGTCGTTCGCTATGTCACGAACGAGGTCAGCAATTCCATTCTGAACAAGTGGGGTGACGCCGGACTTATTGTTCCGCTCGACGAATGGCTTGAGAAGTATCCAAACCTGCTGAAATTCAGCGACAAGAGCTATAACGAGTCGGTGTACGCCAATAAAAAAGACGGAAAAATGTATGTGCTTCCTGTCAACTTTGCCAATCATCCTGACGTGATCAAGAAGGTCGTCGGATTTTTCATCAAAGAGGACTGGCTAAAGCAGGCAGGGATGGAGGCGCCAAAGACGCCGGATGAAATGTTTAACGTACTCATGGCCTTTAAGGAGAAAATTGCGGATGTGGACGGCAAACCGATTATTCCGGCTACGTTCGATCATCTGGGAAGACAGAGCTTTATGTACACCTGGACTCAAAACTGGTATAACCTGTCGGAGGATCACAAAGAGCTCTATTGGTGGTTTAACCATCCGCAGATTGAAGAGTACATGGTATTCATGAACAAGCTGTACAATAACGGCTTGCTCGATCGGGAATTTCTGACGCAGCAGCCCGATCAGTATCAAGCCAAGCTAAGCTCCGGACGTGTCGGATTTACTTTTAACACGCATGGCCCGATGGATATTGCCAACGGCGTGTTGAAGACCGGCGACGCCAACAATCGTTATGTGCCGTCAGCGCCAATTCGCATAGAAGGGCTTCCAATGCCGATCCACGGAGCGGCGAACTACAACGGGTTTGAAGGAATCGCCATTTCCAAGAAGTTCGCGGAAAACGGCCGCAATCTGGAACGCTTCATGGAATTCCTGAACTGGAATGCTACGGATGAAGGCGCCTTCCTCTTGCAGAACGGCGTAGAGGGCGAGTACTATGTCAAGAACGCAGAGGGTTTGTTCGAGCCTAAGCCCGAGGTTAAAGCCGAGCTTGACAAGGGAGATGCTTCCTTCGAAATGAGCACTGGCCTTAAAGCCTATAACTTGTTGAAATTTAACGTGGTTCCGGCCGTTACGGTGGAGCCGGGAACGGAAGAATTTAAGCTGGCGCAGACTGCTTGGACCGAGGGGCTTGCCATCGACGACAATCTCTTCAACCCTGCCGGAACCGGACCCGAGTGGGACAAACACTGGGGGAACCTGTGGCCGGAAATCGACAAGTGGCAAGCCAAAGCGGTATTCGCCAAGACGGAAGACGAGGCGCGCAAGATTACGAAGGAAATGCTTGAGCATTTCAAGAAGATCGGCGCCCCGGAAGTGACAGAGGAGAAGCTGCGGCTGATCGATGAATACTTGAAGAAATAACGTTCGGGAGTCAGGCGGTGAATGCAGACGTTGCGCTGCTTCGCCGCCTTTCCATATCTGAATCGTCTCCGACAAAACGCCTTCATCGTCCGAAGGATGCCAAAGGCGTTTTTGCTTGTGGGCAATTATTGTGCGATAGCGGGAATTTGAATGACAACCCGGGTTCCTTCGCCAGGCTCGCTGAACAATCTGACGCCGTAACGATGACCGTATTGCAGTTGAATTTTCTCATGAACATTATGAATCCCGTAGCCGCCATGATTCACATACTGATTGTGAACGGGAGCTTTCATTCCTACGCCGTCGTCTATGATTTCGAATACAACGCTGCTCTCGTCCGAGGACAAACCGCCTTTGATAATAATATGGGTTGTGCCTACGTTATGCTCGGCGCCGTGCAGGATGGCGTTCTCGACGAAAGGCTGCAAAATCAGCTTAAGCGTGGAGAAGTGCATAATATTGTCCGCGATCTCGTAGGAAATATTGATTTTGTCTTCCATTCTGACCTTCTGAATTTCCAGATAAGCTTGGATATGTTTAACCTCTTCGCTAATCCGCAAGAACGGCTTGCCCATATTGAGAGAAAGTCTGTAAAAGGTGGCGAGATTGTCGACCATAACGCTGATTTTCTGACACTCGTTGTCCGCGGCCATCCAATTAATCGTCGCTAAGGTGTTGTACAGAAAATGCGGATTAATCTGAGCTTGCAGCGACTTGATTTCGGATTCCTTCTGCAGCTGTTGGCTTGTTCTGAGCTGGTCGATCAATTCCAGAATTCTCTTGATCATCCGGTTATAGCTTCGCGTAAGCATGCCGATCTCATCCCGCCCGTCCACAGATGGACCGATTTCGAGCGTCAAATCTTCCTGTCTCTCCATGTGCCGCGCAAGCAGTGAAATTCTTCGGGTCAGCACACGGGCAATGGCCAACGCAAGCAGGATGCTAATGACGATGCTGCCAACAAGAATGGCTATTGTAAAGCTTCTGATCGATTGCGCGCTCAGCAATAAGCTATCCAGAGGAACCTCCAGCACATACTTCCAGCCGGACAAGGCGTCGGTCCGGTCCAAGGCGAGCGTTGCAGGCTGGCTGCTTCTCATAACAAGACTGCCTGCAAGATCGTCCTCGGCG
Source organism: Cohnella sp. LGH (assembly GCF_017671885.1). Classification (NCBI taxonomy): domain Bacteria; kingdom Bacillati; phylum Bacillota; class Bacilli; order Caryophanales; family Paenibacillaceae; genus Cohnella; species Cohnella sp. LGH. The sequence continues at coordinate 5,531,559 of NZ_CP072117.1, read as the reverse complement.
GCGATTGGCGCCATTTCGGGATTGCTCACGAATTGTACTTTTCCTTCGTCATCCAAAATATAGAAAAGCTCATTCGGCGATTCCTCGCCGAACATATGGCCGCGCAAAATAGAGTCGACTTTCAGCTGCATCTCGGCAATGCCGGCAAGCTTGTCATGATTGTAGATCATCGGTTTAATGATGGAGATCAAGGTCCGGTTTTCATTCATCGTCCAGATCGTCGTATTCGAAAGCGAGATTAAGCCGACCAGATCGCCCTCCTCCAGATTGGCGAAGTATCGCTTGTACCAAGCCGTTTGCTTGGCAAAGTCGATATCAATAACGGTATGGCCGGCGTCGGATACGCCGGGATTGTCGGGATAAGTGCCAATGTCCGGCAAAGTATCGTTGTCTTTATAGATAATGATATTTTTAATGGCGGGGTAACGAGTCTCCAACTCAAAAATGGAACGCAGCGTATCCAAGTACTGGTACGAATAATCCGCCGGAGACTGATAGGAGGTGACTAAGGCGGAAACAAATTTACTATTGTTAATGTAAGGACGCATAAGCTCCTGATGCGTATTCATTTTATATTCGATATTCATCACGATCTGGTCAAGCGTTTGGCTGTACGATTTGCTCGATTGATCGTAAATGTAGGATTGGATTTTATGATAGGTTAGAAAACCGACCAAACTGACGGCAAAGATCATCAGACTGCCGTAACAGATGAGCAGTTTATTGCGAAGCTTGATATTGTTGAGCGTTTTCATCAGTGTCCGGGAGCCTCCTTGTTACCGTTTTGATGCGTTATCGCGATATTCCTTCGGGCTGATTCCAAAACTATTTTTAAATACGACGCTAAAATAGGAGGTGCTGTTATATCCCGTTTGCTCAGCGACTTCATAGATTCGAACGGACTCGTCGGCAAGCAGGCGAACGGCGTGTTTCATTCTTATTTTCGTCAAATAGTCGATGATGCTCTCTCCAATCGTTTCCCTGAACATGTTGGAGATGTAATTGGGGGTAAGATGGACATGCTTGGCCAGCTCGTCGATAGATAGGGGCTCCGCATAACGGGTTTCAAGAATATGAATGATGTTTCCGATCGTATTCGTATTTTTTCGAATTCGTTTGGAATGCAGATGGCGGCAGGCCGACACGACCGTTTCCAGCAGCCACTCGCGCATTTCCGGCAACGTATCCAGATCGTGAAACTGACTCCAAAATGCATGCTCCTCTCCGAATACGGCTTCGACCTTCTCGTTGGCCTCGTGAAGCAGGCGAAAGATGTCGCTTATGATTTTGAAGCAAAAGGCTTTAACGACCGGTTTTTGGGTTACGGACGAATTGGCGAATTCATTGAAAATTTCCTCAAGCGACTGCTCCGCTTGTTGAATATTGCCGATCTCCATGGCTTGAATCAAGCCTTCATAGGGAGCTTCGTATTGAGGGGACAACGGCTGAGCGGGCATGCTGTCTTGATAGAAGATGTCCTGGCCTTTGCCGAGGTGAAATTTCTGTTCGGCCGCAATTGAACACTCTCTATAGGCCTCGTTTAGCTGGCTTAACCTTGCTTTCCGGCCGCTGACTGTGATCGTCAGAGCATGGCTGTCGGCAGGCGGCAAGGAGTCTCTGATCCGACGAATCGTGCTAAGCAGGGAGGAACGTTCGTCCGGTCCGCGCGCATACAGCACGATGACAAATTCATGCTCCTTCGTCTGCAGGATTTGTCCGTGGTTCTCCGCTATTCCTGCTTGGGTAAGTTGACTGAGGAATTGTCGATCATCTAGCGGGTTTTCCGTATCCGGGCGATCCGAAGGTTTATCCATTTGCAGCAGCAATATATCGAAGCCATACTCGGGGATCAGGATAGATAGCGTTTTCATTTTATGGCGAATCATTTCTTCATCTGTCAGAAAACCGTCCAGCATATTCTTAAATAACTTCTCCGTTAGCACGGGTTTGCTTTCCTCGACCTGGTCTTGCAGGGAGGAGAGTGCTTGCTGTTTGAGGCGCTCCTGTTGAATCTGGACACTTATGTGACCCAATTCCTGATTAAGTTTGTTAAAGGGAATCGGCTTCAACAAATAGGCATACGCTTTCAACTCGATGGCGGTTCTGGCGTATTCAAAGTCGTCGTATCCGCTAATGATCAGGATTTTAAGCTGAGGATTAAATTCCTTGGCCCGCTCGGCAAGCTCCAGACCGTGCATTCTGGGCATCTTGATATCGGTGATGAGCAGATCGACTCCGTTTTTTTCGATTAATTCCAAGGCTTGAAAACCGTCCTCGGCCAGTCCGACTACCTGCATTTGATAAGCAGGCCAATCGACATGCTTGGCAATGCCTTCTCTTTGGATTCGTTCATCATCCGCGATTACGACTTTAAGCATTGCTGCTTCCCCCTGTCTGTTCCAGATGTGCTTTCTATCTTCATCATAAAGGCTGACAAGACTATTATAAATGGTGTTTTCCCGCTTACGACCAGGGATCTGGCGATATCGTAGAATAGTAGAAACATGATGTAGAATATTTAAACGAGTCGCCTGTCGCCGCAGGTTGGCGATGTAAAAAGCGCAAGGTCTGAGAGAGGAGTTAACTCTCAGGCTTGCGCTTTATATATAGAGCCGATATTAAATAAAGAGATTATGCCCGGCCATCTCGGCCCTGCCGAGATAATGGCCGACGCCGCCGAATTGAACGCCGTCGATCAGCTCTTCGCGCGTGATGCCCATGAGATCCATGGACATTTGGCAAGCGACAATCTCAACTCCTTGTTCAAGAGCGCTATGAATGAGCTCCTCTAATGAGGAAACATTTTTGCTTCGCATTAGCTGGCGGATCATCTTCGGACCGGCGCCGAGCATATTCATGCGGGACATGCCCAGCTTGCCGCTGCCGCGTGGCAGCATCGCTCCGAACATCGTTCCGAACAGATCCTTCTTGACCTTGATTTTGTCGGGCCGCCTGATGATATTCAATCCCCAGAAGGTAAAGAACATCGTAACTTTTTTGCCGCTGGCCGCCGCTCCGTTGGCGATAATGAACGAAGCGATCGCTTTGTCCAGGTCGCCGCTGAATACGACCATGGTGCTGGCACGGTTTCCGGCCGGTTGCTGGCTTTCGAGCGGCGTGCCGCTTCCGGCGACGGCGGGCGCGCCCGCATCGGTTTCTCTTTTACGCAGCACCGCTTCAATAAGTCCGCCGGACAGTTTGGCCGCGCTCAGCAGCGAATTGCGGGTCATGCGCGCCCATGCCTGAATGTCCTCGTAAAAGCCGGGATCGGACGCAGTAACTTTCAAGATCTGCCCTTGCTCCATGCCGTCGATTTGTTTCTTCACCTGAAGCAACGGACCGGGACAGCAGAGTCCGCAGGCGTCCAGCACGGCGTCGGGCTCATCGGAGACCGAGACGGAGACGGGCGCGGGAGGCGCGGATGCCGCGGCGGTTTCCGGGACAGCTGTCATCGTAGCCGTCGTTATTGGAGCCGCCGGTGCTGCGGTATGCTTCCCGGGCGTATACCGGCTCAACTGCCAGGTTTTATAGCCTCCGGTCAGGTTGCGAACGCGGAAGCCCTTCTGCGCTAAGATGCGCGAGGCGGTATAACCGCGCAGTCCGACCTGGCAGTAGACCCAGATTTCCTTCGAAGGATCCAGCTCCTGCAGCCGTCCTCGCAGCTCGTCGACAGGAATGTTGACGGAATCCGGTATATGGCCATTGGCGTGCTCCATCGCCGTGCGGACGTCGATCAGTAAAGTCGTCGCAGCATCTCGCCGCACCAGCTCCGCCGTCGTGAACACGTCCGTTAATCCCGCGAGCACATTTTCCGCAGCATAAGCAGCCATGTTAACAGGGTCCTTAGCCGAGGAGTAAGGCGGAGCGTAGGACAGCTCCAGCTCCGTCAAGTCGGCGACCGTACCGCGCAGACGGATAATGGTAGCCATGTCGTCGATTCTTTTTTCTACTCCGTTATAGCCCGTCGCTTGTGAGCCCAGCACTTTTCCTTCTGCGTTGAACAGCAGCTTGAGCGAGATGGGGGTAGCGCCGGGATAATAGCCGGCATGAGAGCCGGGATGCACATGGACGACATGATACGGAATGCCGAGCCGCTGCAGCGTTTTTTCATTATTTCCTGTGGCCGCGCCGGTCATTCCGAACACTTTAATGACGGCCGTACCCTGCGAGCCTTTGTAGGTCGTGCCGAGTCCGCACACATTGTCCGCCGCGATCCGCCCTTGCTTGTTGGCCGGGCCGGCGAGCGGGACGGCGGTTTGGCTGCCGTTGACGAAGTCCTTTACCTCAATAGCGTCGCCTACTGCGAATACGCTCTCCAGATTCGTTTCCATGCGCTCATTGACAAGAATATGTCCCCTTGGTCCGAAGGCAAGGCCGCTCTCCTTCAGAAAAGCCGTATCCGGCGTAACGCCGATCGCCAGCAGCGCCATTTCCGCATGCAATTCTTGGCCGCTTGCCAGTCTTACCGTGATGCCGTTCTCCGTATCGGCGAAGCTTGCTACCATCTCGGATAGGTGCAAGTCGATGCCATGCGCTTCCAGTTCCTGAGCGAGCGGGGCGGTCATCTCCGCATCGAACGGAGCCAGAATTTGCGGCGCGGCTTCGACCAGACTGACCGATAGTCCGGCCTCGCGCAGGTTTTCCGCCATCTCCACTCCGATGAAGCCGCCGCCAATCACGATAGCCGAGCGCGTGCCTTCGGCGGTCACCTTCGTTTTAATTCGGTCGGTGTCCGGAATGTTGCGCAGCGTGTAGATGCGGCTGCTGTCGATGCCGGGCAGGTTAGGCCGGATCGGCTTGGCGCCAGGCGACAATATCACAGCATCGTAGCTTTCCGTATATTCGCCGTGCTCAACGCTGCGCACGCGCACGGTGCGGCTGGCGGGATCGAGCGCAACGACCTCGCTGCCTGTGCGCACATCGATATTGAAGCGGCTTCTCATGCCCTCCGGAGTCTGAACGAGCAGCTTGGAACGGTCGGCAATCGATCCGCCGATATAGTAGGGCAAGCCGCAATTGGCGAATGAAATATAGGGATCGCGTTCGAACAGCACGATATGGGCGTCCTCGTCCAGCCGCCGCAGTCTCGCCGCCGCGGATGCTCCCCCTGCTACCCCGCCGACAATTAACACCTTTTTGCCTGTCATCTCATTTTGCCTCCCCTAAGAAGATGTGAATCAATTGTTTGATGCGTTCGTTCTTGACCGAGTAGTTGATTTCAAGTCCGTTGCGCTCCGTCTCCACGATGCCGAGCGAGCGAAGCTTCTGCAAATGCTGGGATACGGTCGATTGCGGCAGTCCCAGACATTCCTGCATATAGGACACGTTGCAGCTTTCCTTGGTCAGCAGCCCTCTGACGATGCACAGCCGCACCGGATGGGCGAGCGCCTTCAAAATTTCCGCCGTCTCTTCGTAATGCTTAAAATTATTTTCCACTGAAGTTGTTAATCCCCTTTCCGCTAATCGTTATATCGTAATATTACGATATAACGATTCAAGAAGCAAGAAGGCAGTTGCAAACGTACAAACCCGATTTCGTACGGTATACTTGAGGGGAATGGAACAGGCAATGTGGAGGAGGAGAAAATATGCTAGAGATGTTCGGCTTTGAAGCTTCCGTGCCCATGCATACGTTCGAATATCGGCTGAAGCCGGAGCCCACCGAGCAGCATTGGCACTCCTTTTACGAAATCGGCTTCTGCCTCGAAGGGCGCGGCACGTTCTACATAGGCGATGAGGCCGTGCCGATCGAAGCCGGGACGCTGCTGCTTTTTCCGCCTTATGAGCCGCATATCGCCGTAGCCGATGCGAGGACGGGCTGCCGGTGCGCCTTCGTCTACTTCGGCGACGAATTGCTCCCCGCCGAGCATCGCAGCCTTCTTCATGCGTTCGTGCGCACCTGCGTCTGGACGGAGGCCGATCTGCGGCCGATGCTGCGCGGGCTGTCGTCGTTGGCCGATTTTTTCTGTTTCCTGATCACGGAATACGAATCGCGGCGGTCGGAGTACGGCGCAGTGCTTCGCGCCCGAATGTTGGAGCTAAGCGCTTGGCTGTATCGGGCAGCGGAAGCCCTATACTCGCATGAGGCCAGTAGGGAGAGACGCGACGCGTTGGAGCGGCTTAAGCCGGCGCTCGATTACATGGCTGATCGGTATCATGAGCCTCTCGAGTTGAAGGATATCGCGGAGCTGTTGAATTTAAGCGAATCGCGAGCGCGACATCTGTTCAAGGAAGGCGTCGGCAGGCGATTTAAGGAATATTTGACGCTAGTCCGCATTCAGGAAGCGAAGCGTCTGCTGGCGACGAGCAAGCTCTCGGTAACGGAAGTCATTTTGTCTTGCGGCTTCCAGAGCTCTGCGCCGTTTTATCGTTCGTTTCAACAGCTCGTGGGCGTGAATCCGCAGCAATACCGTATGCGACAGCAGGATGAGGATAGCCGTTTTTAAGAAGTGCGTCGTATGAAAACGAGATGAACGAAGCGCCTGTTCGGGGTATCTTTGGAGAAGAAGAGATAACCTAATCGAAAGGGTGCGTAGCATGGCGGTATGGACGGGGTTAAGCGGATTAATTCGCATGGAAATTATACAAAGACGCGAGGAAGGCTGTAACGTTGACGGCTTCGAGGAGCTTCGCGTAGCATGCGGCGAGGAAGAAGGCAAGCTAATGAAGCTGTATGAAGAGCTGAGTCGGCTTGCGCCGTCGCCGGATTTTCCTTACGATGAGCCGTCGGAGCTGGAGGCGATTCGCCGCTTGCGGCCGGATGGGCTGAGACGGCTGGAGGCTAGCTACAGCGAGGAACAGTGGCGCGACAGATTTCGCGGCGCATGGTTGGGAAGACTGAGCGGCTGCGCGCTCGGCAAACCGTTGGAGTCCGAGCCGTTGATGGCCGGCGCGAACGGCAATCCGGGCTGGCGCAACGTTCAGCTGTGGTTTGAGGGAGCGGACGCCTGGCCGATTCGCGGGTATACGCCGGAGCGTTCGCGAGCCGAATCGCAGGGTCTTCGTCTATCGTGTCTGCAAAGCACCCGCGAACGGATCAGGTTTATGGAAAGCGACGACGATGTGCGCTATACGGCGCTTGGCATGCTGATGATGGAGCAGAAGGGGCTGGATTGGGATTCTTGGGACATCGGCAAGCTGTGGCACAGCCGCCTGACCTATGGCCAAGTGTTCACTGCGGAACAGCAGGCCTACTATAACTTTGCTAAGGTCGTCTCGCACATGCCGCCGGAGAAGCCGGCCGACTGGCTCGAGAAACAGGAGTGGGTGCGGACGTATTTGAATCCTTTCCGCGAATGGATCGGGGCGCAGATTCGCGCGGACGGCTTCGCCTATACCGCCGCGGGCAATCCGGAACTGGCGGCGGAATTAGCCTGGCGTGACGCCTCGTTCTCGCATACGAAGAACGGCATATACGGCGAAATGTTCGTGGCCGCCATGATTGCAGCCGATTCGTCGAGTCCGATCCCCATCGGATTGTCGCCGCCGGGCTGCGGGAAATCCCGTCCACGTCCCGTCTGGCGAGCGATATTGCCCGAGCCGTCGACATCGCGGATTCGTCCCGCACCCAGCTTGAGCTTGTCGACCGTATTTGGGAGGCGTTTAAGCACTACCACCAGGTGCATACGAACAATAATGCGGCACTTGTCGCTGCCGCGCTCATTCACTCGAAGGGCGATTTCGAGAGAGGCATTACGACCGCTGTGCTCGGAGGCTGGGATACGGACTGCAACGGCGCGACCGTCGGCTCGATTCTCGGCGCTTCCATAGGAGCCTCCGCGCTGCCGGCCTCATGGATCGAGCCGCTTAACGATACGTTTTACGCCGATATGACCGGCTTTGATCCGGTCTCGATTTCCTCATGCGCGGAACGCAGCTATCAGACATTCTTGAACGTTCGCGAACAGGTGTCCCGAGGCTGACCGCGACACATGAACAACGGGAGCAGTTGACATTGCGGTCGACTGTTCCCGTTGTTTTGTTTATCTACTAAGTCCTTCTTGTTCGTCAGCGCGATCGCTACCGAAGAGCAACAGGCAGAAAAATTTTAGGCGGAAAGTCCGCGCTAATTTTGTCGAATAGGGAAAATACGCAGATTTAGAGCGGGAAATCCATCTTAAATTTTCCAAATGAGCATAATTGTAGATTTAAAGCGGTGTTTCCGCTTTAAATACCCCAAAAACGGTGTGGCGGCGAATTTAAGGCGGAGTTTCCGCTTAATATCCACAACGGGGCGGGTTGCCCGTTTATTCTTCCTATGGTTAAAGCAACGTCAGCATCGATTCTAAGCAATTGCGGGCTACGAGCCGGTCGGGACGCGATTTCAACATTACGGTAAGCCCGATCAAGGAAACGACAAAGGTCTGAGCCAATGCCTTGGAGTTCAAATGGGACGCAAGCTCTCCGGATTGTACACCTCGTTCGATCGTCTCCTGAAAAATAACCGCAAGATACATCTGATGCTCCCTCGTCAGTACCTCGAATTTTTCGTCGTGGGGGGCCAACTCCACCATCGTATTGATACAGAAGCATCCGCGGTTAGGCTGCTCGCCGTACGCCTCCTCGATCAAATCCTCGAAAAATATCCGAATCGCTTCTTTGGCCGATCGGTTGTTATGGAGCTTGGAGCGGACGGAAGCGGCGTGTGACTGCGTGTATTTGCGCAGCGCTGCTTCGAACAACACTTTTTTGTCGCCGAAGGCGGAATAGATGCTGGGCTTTTGAATGCCCATGCCAGACGTCAAGTCGCTTAGCGATGTCGCCTCGTACCCCTTCTCCCAAAACAGCCGCATAGCCGCCTCTAAAGCCTGCTCCTCATCGAATTCGCGCGGTCGTACCATCATAGAACCTCTTTTCATACCGTTTAGTATAAAATATTGTACCCTTATAAACTTCAACTGTCAAAAAAATAAGCGCAGTGTTGACAGGAGTCCCTACCATCAACTAATATTTTTAATATTAATTATGTACCGATCGGTACGTAATATGCTGCGGAATAAGGGGATGTACAACTAAAATGAAATTGACGAATTTATCGAAGACTGCTGCAGCGGAAGTCGATGGGATCGCTGCAGGCTCATCCGTATCTCGCAAGCTGGCGCTGCTGTTTGCGGCGACATGCGGATTGGCGGTTGCCAACATTTATTATGCTCAGCCGCTGCTTGACGTGTTGTCGAAAGAGTTCGCTATGGCGAATTCCACGATCGGCATCATTACGACGGCGACTCAAATATGCTATGCATTGGGCTTGTTGCTGCTAGTGCCGCTCGGCGACTTGTTGAATCAGCGCCGCTTGATCGTGGGTCAGATGTTGCTGTCTGTGGCCGCATTAGTCGTCGTCGGCACGGCTTCCTCGGCAGCGGTGTTGATTGCCGGGATCGCCGCAGTCGGATTGCTCGCCGTAATCGTGCAGACCATCGTCGCCTTCGCCGCAACATTGGCAGCACCATCCGAACGGGGGCGAGTCATCGGCCTGGTAACAAGCGGCGTCGTGATCGGAATTTTGCTGGCAAGAACCGTTGCGGGCATATTGACGGATTTGGCCGGCTGGCGCTCGGTTTACCTCGTCTCCGCCGCTATGACGCTGCTAATGGCCAGCATTCTGCTGCGGGCATTGCCGAACCGTTCGCGCGTCATAACCGATTTGACTTATTCGCATTTGATTCGTTCGGTTATATTGCTATTCGCTCAAGAAAAGGTATTGCGCGTTCGGGGTGTGCTGGGGCTGTTGATATTTGCGGCGTTCAGCATTTTGTGGACTTCGCTTGTACTGCCCCTTAGCTCCCCGCCGTTCTCGCTTTCGCACAGCGCGATTGGAGCTTTCGGTCTTGCCGGAGCGGCCGGTGCGTTGGCTGCAGCGGGGGCCGGTCGACTGGCCGATCGCGGCTTGGGCCAACGGACGACGGGCTGGGCGCTTTTCCTGCTGCTTGCGTCATGGCTGCCGATGAGTCTTATGTCGCAAACGCTGTGGGGATTGATTGTCGGGGTCATTCTTCTCGATTTTGCTGTGCAAGCCGTACATGTGACGAACCAAAGCCTGATTTTGAGCGTGCGCCCTGAAGCGCGCAGCCGTCTTACCGCCGCCTATATGATGTTTTATTCCTTCGGCAGCGCCGCCGGTGCGATTGCCGCCACGCTGACTTATTCCCGCGCAGGCTGGATAGGCGTATGCTGGCTTGGGGCCTTGGTAAGCGCCGTAGCGTTGCTTTTCTGGATACGGACTCGTCGAATTGTCTAAAGGCAGCAAAAATGCCCGATTTGGATCACGAAGCGAAAGGGGCAGCGGATTCGAAAGGTACACGAAATTAATTGGCATTGTTTCGTAATTGTTATTAGATTAGAATTAATATAAATAAGGGCGGTGAGTTGAACCAAAGACATCAAGGGATGGCCCAATGGAATGGAGAAAGGGAATGCAAGGGGTTCCCACTTCATAAGTTCAACCTAGCTCTGTCCGAGAATTTATAAAATAGGAGGAAAAGCAATGCGAACAGAGGAATGGATTTCTGCCGGAACGCTGGACCAACTGAAGTCTGACGGCGCCAAGGTCATCAAAGGGGGAATCGCCGTATTTGCCCATGAGGACGGAGCGGCGGCAGTGGACAATCGCTGTCCGCATCTCGGTTTTCCGCTTCACCTAGGCAGTCTGTGCGACGGAATATTGACCTGTCATTGGCATCATGCGCGCTTCGACATCTGCAGCGGCGGCACGCTTGATCCTTGGGCGGACGATGCGCTGGCTCACGACGTGAAGATAGAGAATGGGGAAGTATGGGTTAACACGGCGCCGCGGCAAACGATGAGTATTGAAAAGTTGAATCAGCGGCTGCGGGAAGGCTTGGAGCAGAACATCGGCATCGTCATTGCCAAAGCGGTTGTCGGTCTGATCGAGGCAGGCGTGTCCGAGGATGAAATCGTGCGAATCGGCATTTTGTACGGGACATCGCTAAGCAGCGGTTGGGGCAGCGGCTTGACGATTCTGACCGCTATGCGCAACGTTCTTCCGAAGCTCGATAAGCAAGGCCGCATCCTGGCGCTCTATCACGGACTTGTACACGTTGCCCGCGCCGGGGCTGGCCGCGCACCTCGCCACTTGCTTGGTCCGCTGCCGTCTGCGGACACTTCACCGAAGCGACTCGCCGACTGGTACCGCAACTGTGTCGAAGTCCGCGATTCGCAAGGAGCGGAGAAAGTGCTGCTGACCGCGGTTGCCGCCGGCATGTCGTCGGATGAACTTGCAGATATGCTGCTTACTGCGGTCACGGACCATTTCTATTTGGACGGAGGGCATACGTTCGACTTTCATAATAAAGCGTTCGAAGCGCTTGATGCGCTTGGGCCGGACGCTGCCGAAATCATACTTGCCTCGCTCACGCCTCTGATGAGAAATCCGTCGCGCAGCGAAGAGCAGCATCATTGGCAATCGCCGATCGATCTGGTTACGCCCTTGAAGCAAGCCTTTGAACAATTACGGAGCGATGATTTGTCCGGAAAGCCCGCCACCTCCGCCTTTAATGAAGACGCTTTCGTAGATCAGCTGCTCGGGGACCAACCCCTTGCAACGATTCAACAAATATCCGATGCGCTGTTGGGGGGCGTTGCTCCTGCTAGGTTAGCCCGACTCATTACTCTGGCGGCCGCGGAACGCATCGCACGCTTCCATACCCAGAACGACTTCGGGGATTGGCTGGCCGTGCTGCATACGTTTACTTACGCACATGCCGTGCACGAAAGGCTGCTGCGTTCGCAGGAGCCTCTGCTGTACCGCGCATTGTTTTATGGGGCGATCGCGATTTATCATGACCGTTTCTTGAACGTTCCGCGCGCTCCAAAGCCGAAGAAGGACGAATACAAGGCGGGCATAGCCGAAGCCTCGACCGAGGACTTGCTCTCGCTGCTGGATCGACGCCAGCAGGTGGAAGAGGCGGCCGGCTGGGTTGCCGCCTACCTGGACTCCGGCCGCGACCATGCGCCGCTGCTCAATACGCTCGGTCACAGCTTGCTGCGAGAAGACGCGGAATTTCATTCTTTTCAAATGTACGAGGCCGCAATCGCCGAATATGACCACTGGCGCGCCATGAACGGAACCGAAGCGTTGGCGGATCGCGCCGCGAATACGATGCTGATCGCATGCGCCCGCTATCTTGCCGCCCATGCTCCGACAGCAAGAGAGATGCCGCATACGGCTCGGATCGCCTGGCGACTGCACCGCGGCGAACGGCTTTTTGAGTCCGATTAAGTTGCCCTGTATTAATTCTGAATAAGTAATTTCTAAAAATGCGTTAATGTTTCATAAAGTATATCCAATTCGTTATTTAAAGGCTATCTCCGCTCTTAAGCGAGGGGGTAGCCTTTTTCTTTTACACAGAATTCGAGAGAAGGAACGGCTAGATTTATTAAAGTTCTAAAAAATAATTAATGCCGAAAAGGCATAGGTCTGTGCTAAATTAAGGCAATGAAAAAGTTACTCAAAAACGGCTTTATCCGATTAGGACTTGTTGTCGTCGTCGTGGGCGGGGCGGTCGCCTATTGGCTGATGCCGCCAATCGCCAAGGTAGAAAGCGCCGAGATCGGCAATGGCGTTAAAGTGAAATTCAAAACGAACGGAACGCAAATCGAACAATTTCAAAACCAGTCATGGAATCCTTATTTCGCCAAAGGGGTGAATATGGGAGCTGCGGTTCCGGGACATTTCCCCGGCGAGCTCGAGATTTCAAAAGACGACTATATGAGATGGTTTGAAATGATTCAAGAGATGGGCGCCAACGTTATTCGCGTGTACACCGTACTTAAACCGGAGTTTTACGAGGCTCTGGTCCGATATAATGCGAAGCATCGGGATAATCCGCTCTTTTTTATTCAAGGGGTGTGGAGTCCGGAAGAGCAATTGATCGAGGGGCAGAACGCATTTGATCCGAAGGTTAAACAGAAGTTTGAAAAAGAGATTCAAGAGGCTGTAGAAGCTGTGTACGGAAATATCGATCTGGAAGCCGAAGAGCATTCCGGCAAAGCCAGCGGCAGCTATGTCTTTAATGCCGGTCCTTATCTCATGAGCTGGATCGTCGGCACGGAATGGGACCCTGTGATGGTGGTCAAGACGAATAAGAACAATCCGGACGTTGCGGATTATAAGGGCGAGCATTTTCAAAGCCAACCCGGAGCAAGTCCCTTTGAAAAATGGTTGGCCGAGATGGTCGACATCACGGCTGCCACGGAAGCCGAGCACGGATGGCAGCATCCGATCGCCTTCTCGAATTGGGTAACGACTGATCCGCTGGAGCATCCGGGCGAGCCGCTCGTTGCCGAGGATATGGTCAGCGTCGATCCGACGCATATCGCGGCCGTCGATTGGGATGCCGGTTATTTTGCCTCCTATCACGTGTACCCTTACTATCCGGATTTCTTCACCTTCGACAAATCGTTCCAAACGATGAAAAACGACAAAGGCGAAGCGGATAGCTACAAAACCTATCTCCACAAGCTGAAGGAATATCATAACGAGATGCCGATTATGATTACCGAATTCGGCGTTCCCGCCTCGCAAGGAATTGCCCATACCGGCATGCTGGGGCGCGATCAGGGCGGTCACGACGATAAGGAGCAGGGGGAGATGGATGCGGATATGTTCCGTCAGATCCATCAGGAGGGATACTCCGGAGCGATTCTGTTTACGTGGCAGGACGAATGGTTTAAGAAAACATGGAACACGATGCATTACGACGTTCCCGATCGCCGGGCCTACTGGTATAACACGCTCACGAACGAATCCCATTTCGGCGTACTCGGTATGTATCCGAGCAAAGACGATAAGATCCACATCGACGGGGACGCTTCGGACTGGGACAAGCTGGATAACGGAGACAAGACAAAGCTGGAGCTGCAGAGCGAAGGATTTAACGAAATATGGGCCACGCATGACGAAGGTTATCTATACCTCTTGGTTAATTTTTCCGAATCTTTAGAATTTTCTAATCATTCAATCTATCTGGGCTTTGACACTTTAAAAGGCGGCAATCGCCATGCTCCGCAGCTCCAAGGAAAGACGCTGGACGAGGGCTTGGAGACGTTAATCGAGCTCGGCGACGAGGACGAAGGCCGGATGATGATTGCCTCCAATTACGATTTCCATACCCGGTACTATGGTCATCTATCGAAAATATTAGCTTTTGATCCCAAAGAGCTGCAGGACGATAGCGGACTTTTTAAGCCATGGAAATTGGTCGTGAATTATTTGCTGGAACATCCGGATGCCCGGTTCGATCATCCCTTCGGAGATATCGACGTCGGAGACTTGCGAAGAGGAACGAGCAACCCGCATGATCCGAATTATAATTCGAAGGCGATGTGGCAGGTCAAAGGCAATACGCTGGAAATTCGGATTCCGTGGATGCTGCTTGGATTCAGCGACCCGAGCTCGCTCAGCGCCATTAGCTACACGGATACCGGAACGAAAGAATTCGAATCGGTGAAAGTCGAAGGCGTTCGCCTCGTTCCCTGGATCGTCAGCAAAGATTCGCAAAAGGTGATCGGTCTCGAAGGCAGCGATCCGTATCCGGTATCGAAGCTTCCGTTTTACGCGTGGGACAGGTGGGAGGATGTCGATGTCGATTATGTGGAACGCCCGAAACAAAGCTACTACACGATGCAAAAAGCGATGCGCGAAGTCAATCAACCGGTAACTGAATAAAGCGAAGAGAGGAAGGATTTATTTGTGTATATCAACATCGAAGTGGCGATCCAATTTCTATACGTACTTCTTATTTTGAATCTCGTATTCGCTTTGGCCGTCTATGCCTTGAAAATCAAAAGTGTGAGCAAAGCCAGAACGGAGCGCAGGTTCGAGGTCAAAATCAAAGATTATCTCACCTACATCCAATTGAATATCGAAGGAACAGAACCGTTAAACGCACCGCCGTTTGCATTAAGCAAAATGGAACGAGAAGCGCTGCAGGAACGCTTGAACGAGATGATCGAGAACTTTACCGGAGCTCCTCGCGAGAAATGCATGGAGCTCTGCGTCCGCCTGGGGCTGGCGCAAAAACACCTTAATCGTCTGAGCAAAGGCGTCTATTCCGCGAAAATCGATGCGGCGTATCACTTAGGCTGCATGAGAGTTCGGGAAGCCGTTCCGGCTTTGCTCAAGCTGCTCCGAACGCATAAACGGAATTCGTCCCTCTTCGTCGTCGCCCGCTCGATTGCGAAATGCGCTCGCGATGAACAGGACGTCAAAGAAATGGTACAGATTCTTCTGAAGCATAACAAAGGCTTTTACGAGCTGCTTGTCGACATGATTAAGGAAGCGGACATCGATCATCGGGCGCTGTTTGCGGAATTTCTGCAACGGGACACCCATGAATTCATCCGAATCGGTCTGTGCGGATTGAAGGAGTATACCGAGCCGACGGCGGCATCGGCCGTCTATCGTCTTCTCGATTCCCCGGATAGCACCATTCAGTATAAAGCCGTGGAAATCTATCTGAAATCCGTTCATTTTATACCCAGAAACGTCGTTCAAAAGCTGCTCAGGCACCCGTTGGACGAGGTGCGCGTTCTGGCGGCTCAAGCGATCGCGGATCTGAAGCTGGTTCCGTATATCGATGTTATGAGAGGCGCCTTATTGGATGAAAGCAAGCGGGTATCCGCCGCCAGCGCGAACGGGCTGTTGCTGCTCGGAGAAGAAGGAGCCGCCCAATTGTGCGAAGTCGCCGCAGAAGCAAGAGGATCGGAGCAAGGGGAATTCCTCCGAACGCTTATTGAGGAACAAATCGAGGCCCTTTCCAGCCGGCACCACGAACTTGATCGGCTGACGCGATATAATTCGTTGACTTACCATTACGAAAAAGCGTTCGGCAAAAACAAACGAATCTATCGCGTTGTGTAGTTAGCCGATTTAGGAGGATGGGTTAGGAGGAAACCGAAGCATGAGAATATTCGAATATTATTTGCAGCAGTTTTTAAACTTCTTGCGCGACTTATTACTGGGCTACGGCTACTTTGCGATGTATTATGCCTTGGCGATTACTTTCATTTATTTTCTGATTTTCGCTTTATCGATTCGCCATACTTCGCCTCTTCAAAGAGGGATTCGCTACAATCGCATTCAGAAGCTGTCCGGTTCCGAACACTTGCCGCCGGTGTCCTTGTTAGTCCCGGCGTTTAACGAAGAATTAATGATCAAAGAAAACGTAAGATCCTTGTTGGCTTTGAACTATCCGGAATACGAGG
The DNA here is from genome assembly GCF_017671885.1 of Cohnella sp. LGH. Classification (NCBI taxonomy): domain Bacteria; kingdom Bacillati; phylum Bacillota; class Bacilli; order Caryophanales; family Paenibacillaceae; genus Cohnella; species Cohnella sp. LGH. The sequence goes on along the minus strand of NZ_CP072117.1, from coordinate 5,515,335 downwards.
TTATCGTCGTGAATGACGGCTCCAATGACGATACGACCCGAATTATGATCGAAGAGTTCCAGCTTCAAGAGATTCAGCCTTTTGTCGCCAAACCTATTAAAACCGAGAAGGTCAGAGGCTATTATCATAATCCCGAGTATCCGAATTTGTTTTTCATTGATAAAGAAAACGGAGGCAAAGCGGACTCCTTAAACGCAGGAATCAACCTTTCCCGCCATTCTCTGATTTCGACGATCGATGCCGATTCGCTGCTGGAGAAAGACGCGCTAACCCGAATCGCCAGAGTGTACATGGAAAATCCCGAAGAGACTGTGGCGGTCGGCGGAAACGTACGAATCGTGAACAGCTGTACGGTAGAAGACGGGATCGTCAAAAAAATCCGTTTTCCGCAAAAAGTGTGGCCGGCGCTGCAGAACGTAGAGTATATCAAAGCTTTCTTGGGCGGCCGGATCGGCTGGAGCGCCATTAACGGATTGATCATCGTGTCCGGCGCCTTCGGCGTTTTTCAGAAGGATAAGGTCATCGCCGTAGGCGGATATCGCGGCGGATATCCCGGAGAAGACATGAACATCGTCATCAAGCTTCACCGTTATTGCCTGGAAAATAAAATCCCTTACCATGTCGCTTTTTGCCCGGACGCCGTATGTTGGACGCAAGCGCCGGATACTTATCGGATACTAAGCAGCCAACGGAAGCGCTGGGGCCGCGGGAACTTGAAAAACATGGTCGAAGAAGGGTTCCATATGATTTTCCGCCCTCGGTACAAAGTGTTCGGGCTTTTAACGCTTCCGTATAACGTATTGTTTGAAACCTTGAACCCATATTTTCGCTTAAGCGGTCTGATTGCGATGCTGGGGTACTGGCTGCTGAATATGGCGGATTGGAAAACCGTCGTCGTCTTTATGCTGGTGAACTTTTTCTCCTGTTTCATTCTGAGCCTCGGCGCTTTGTTTATCGAGGAAAAAGCGTTTAATCGTTATCCGAAACTGAGCGATCTCCACAAAATGATGCTGTACTCTGTTCTCATGTTTTTTGGTTACCGACAAGTCGGCGTGCTGTGGAGATTAATGGGACACATCGACTTCTTCCGCAACAACAATACGTGGGGAACGATGGTTCGTACCAATTTTAATAAATAGGAGTGGAGATCATGGCCGTCATTCGCAACAGCATTCAGGAAACGACGTTGCAGCTTTTACAATTCATCCATGTGGCGACCCGAAAGAGCGCTTCGTGCGGAGTCATTCTGGCTCCTTGCGCGGACTTGAGTCCAAGAACGCTCGAACAGGCGAAAGGGGTGATAAGCAAGAACGACATCTCTCTGTCGGTCCAATTATTCTATGACGATTCGAATCAGGTTTTATGCGCGGTACTGGACGGCGGTACATTGGGCAGCACCCATTATGCATCGCTCGTATTGAAGGATTTCCTTCAACCTCGGCGTCTGCTGCACGGACGATTAATCGTGTCCAGCTTTCCGGAGAGCGGAAAGCCGACCGAGTCCGCAATCGCGGATTTCATTCAGCAGGCGATCCGGAGCAAAGGCAACGATGGGGACATTCGTTTTCTTACGTCGGACGATGCCGCGACTTCTGTACTCATTGCCGAGCCCGACGATCTCGTGCGCGAATTCATCAAGATCCGCTTGGAGCTGAAAGGGTATCGCGTCTATGAGGCGCAAGACGGACAAGAGGCTTACGATGTGTTCTTCCGGGAATTGCCGGACCTCGTCATTACCGAGTTAAATATGCCGATTCTGGATGGATATCAGCTGATTCGCAGCATCCAACGCCATGAACCGAATGAAGGCAAGGTGATCGTTCTGACGGACAATCATCTCGCGGACAACAGGAGCCGCGCTTACGAGTCGGGAGCTGCCGATTACGTGACCAAGCCGCTGTCGATCTCCGAATTGGAATGGAAAATCAAGAGACTGGCTGGAAACCTTTAACTTGAAAACGCGAGGAGCGGATAGTATGACATACAACATCTTAAAAGAAAATCTGCAAAATAAAACGGCGAAAGTCGGCGTCGTAGGTCTGGGATACGTCGGTTTGCCGCTAGCGATGGAAATGGTAAAAGGCGGTTTTACCGTATATGGCATTGACTTGGATAACCGTAAAGTAGAGTCCCTTCTTGGCGGCGAATCCTACATTCAAGACGTGCCGAGTCCCGTCGTGGCCGATGCCGTGAGCAGCGGGAAATTCGTGCCGACGAACCGCTTCGAAACGATGCGGGAGTTGGATACGATCAGCATCTGTGTGCCGACCCCCCTCAGCGAAAACCAGGATCCGGACACTTCCTTTATTGTGAGCGTTGTGAACGAAATCAAGAAATATATCCGCAAAGGAACGTTGATCGTTCTTGAAAGCACGACATATCCCGGAACGACGGAAGAGTTAATCGAATACGAGCTTGAGGCTCTGGGATTAAAGGCCGGTCGGGACTTCTTCCTCTGTTTCTCCCCGGAGCGTGTAGACCCGGGCAATCCCAACTACAATACGTACAATACGCCCAAGGTCATCGGCGGCACGACGGAGAGATGCAAAGAGCTCGGGGTATCGCTGTACAACAACGTGGTCAAAACCGTCGTTCCGGTGTCTTCGCCTAAAGTCGCGGAGATGTCCAAGCTGCTGGAAAATACGTTTCGCAGCATCAACATCGCTTTCGTCAACGAATTGGCCATGATGTGCGATCGAATGGCGATTGACGTATGGGAAGTCATTCGGGCCGCCTCTACGAAACCGTTCGGATTTATGGCCTTCTATCCGGGTCCGGGAATCGGCGGGCATTGCATCCCGCTGGACCCGATGTATCTATCCTGGAAAGCCAAAGAATTCCGCTTTTACAGCAAGTTTATCGAATTGGCCCAGTCGATTAACGATAATATGCCGGAATACGTTCTGAACAAGACGGCTCAAGTGCTGAACGTATACGCCAAATCGATCCGCAACTCTAAAGTATTGCTGCTGGGCATGTCCTACAAGCCGGACATCGACGATCTGCGCGAATCTCCCGGCCTGGAAATCTATGAATTGTTCAAAAAAAGCGGAGCAAAGGTGGAATATTACGATCCGTACGCAACTTCGTTCCAGGACGAACAGGGCCGCAGCGTTCATACGGTGAAATACGATCCGGACGCCTTTGCCCAATACGATTGCATGGTGTTGATCACCAATCATCGCAGCTTCAGCTATCATGAGCTGGCGGAAATGGGCGTTCCGATTATCGATACGCGCAATGCTTTTGCAGACATTAAGTCGGATAACATTCATAAGCTAGGAACCGGAATTCAACACCAAGACGTGAAAGTTCTTGTCGGCGCTTAAATCCAACATTCCCAGCAAGCTCCCGCCTCTTAAAATGATTTTGATCGCCATGCTGGTCTGCGTGGCGATCGCAACGGTTCTTATGCTGAAAGACCGCTTCGACAAGCCGTCGATTATGGCGACTTGGGTATGGGATACAACGGCTTTAATAGAAGACAAAAACGAAATACTCGCATTTGCCGAAGATCAAGGAGTGAACGTAATCTTCCTGCACATCGATCGCGAATCCCAAGATTTTGAACCGTACCGGGCTTTCGTCGAGGAAGCGCACGGGTTGGGAATCGAGGTCGAAGCGCTGGGAGGAGACCCCACCTGGGGATTAACCGATTATCGACGGGAGATCGACTCTTTTATCGGGTGGATGGAAGACTATCGGAACGCGGTGAGCGAACAAGCCGCATTTGACGGCATCCATGTCGATATTGAGCCTTATCTGCTGGAGGGATGGGAACAGGATCGTGACGATGCTGTAAGCCAATGGATGGATAACGCGGCATATTTAGTTGACAGGGCCAAGCGGGTCGGCTTCTTGCGGGTATCGGCCGATCTCCCTTTCTGGATTCATAAGATTCCCGCCCGATCCGGCGAGAGCTTGGGAGCTTGGATGCTGGAGCGGTTCGACCGCGTTGTGCTGATGAATTATCGGAATTTCGCCATCGGCGATAACGGAATTGTAGAACATGCTTTGCCGATGATCAAGGAAGGAACCCGAGCGGGGAAGCCCGTGATCATTGGTCTGGAAACGGCGCCTTCGGACGAAGGGGAGCACGTTACTTTTTTCGGCCAGGACGCCTCCAGCTTACAGCGGCAAATGCAGTTGAGCCATAAGGCTATGCGTCGGTATTCCGGATATGAAGGCTTCTCCATCCATGACTACAAGAGCTGGAAGGGAGCCGCGGAATCCGGCCTGCAGGAATGAAAGGAAGGACGATACGTATGGGGAAATATTTCGGTACCGACGGTGTACGCGGCGTAGCTAACGGGACGTTAAGTCCTGAATTGGTATTTCGTTTAGGACGACTAGGCGGATATGTGTTAACTCGGAACAAGCAGGGGAAACGTCCGAAAATAATGATCGGGCGGGATACCCGCGTTTCGGGGGAGATGCTGGAAGCGGCTCTTGTCGCAGGCTTATTGTCGATTGGCGCCGACGTTCTCCGATTAGGCGTTATTTCTACGCCGGGCGTGGCGTATTTGACGAAAGCAAGGGGAGCGGATGCGGGGGTGATGATTTCCGCATCCCATAATCCAGTGGAGGATAATGGGATTAAATTTTTCGGAGGCGACGGATTTAAGCTGTCGGACGAGATCGAAGCGGAGATCGAAGCGCTGCTGGATGCGGATGCGGATCGCATTCCGCGTCCGATCGGCGCCGGCGTCGGTGCGGTGCAGGACGACCTCGAAGGGGGACAAGCCTATCTTTCCTACTTAAAGGCGACGGTTAATCATCGCTTCGAAGGGCTTAAAGTGGTCGTGGATTGCGCCAACGGAGCGGTGTCGAGGTTGGCGCCCCGGCTTTTCCGCGACTTGGGAGCAGATACGGTGGTGTTGTCCCATCAACCGGACGGCTTGAATATTAACGATGGATGCGGCTCTACGCACCCCGAAGCGGTTCAGCGGGCGGTGTTGGAGCATCGGGCCGACCTCGGCCTTTCCTTCGATGGGGATGCGGATCGGCTTATTGCCGTCGATGAGAAGGGGACGATCGTGGACGGAGACCATATCCTCTACATTCTGGCTGAATTCATGAAGAAGCGTCAACGCTTGAAGAATGATACGGTAGTGTCTACCGTCATGAGCAACTTGGGCTTCTACAAGGCGCTGGAGCGGAAGGGGATCGCGACCAAACAAACCAAAGTCGGAGACCGCTACGTTTTGGAGGAAATGCTGCAAGGCGGCTATAATCTGGGCGGGGAGCAGTCGGGCCATATCGTGATGCTGGACTATGGCACGACCGGAGACGGCATGCTGTGCGCGATTCAACTGATGGACGTCTTGAAATCCGAGTCCGAATCTCTAAGCGAGCTTGCGCGAGGCATGACCAAGTATCCGCAGCTGCTGATCAACGTTCAAGTCGAGGACAAGTCGAAGCTGGCGGGAAATCCGAAAGTCGAAGGAGCCATCAGATCGGTAGAGAATCGGATGGACGGGAGCGGGAGAGTGCTCGTTCGCCCTTCAGGGACGGAATCGATCGTGCGAGTGATGGCGGAAGGCCCGAATGAACAAGAGCTTGCCGGCTTTGTCGGGCAAATCGTCGCTGCGATTAAGGAAGAATTGGCATTCAGCGGTAGATGATGAAGAAATGGCTGATCTGGATTTGGGTCATCGTCCTATGCGTATCGCTTGTCGTACCCGTCGCTGCCGCCGCTTCCCAAATCCGAATCGTCGTAAACGGCGAGAAGGTAGATTTTCCGGATGCGCCCCCGTATATCGATCGCCAATCGAACCGTACGATGGTCCCGGCAAGATTCGTATCGGAAAAGCTGGGCGCCAAGATGGAGTGGAACAAGGATTCCAACCAAGTCGCTTTCTCGATGCCGAATAGAACGATCCTTGTAACGATCGGCCAAAACAACGCGAAAGCGGCGAATGGAGAGACGATAACGCTCGATACGCCGGCGGTGATCAAAAACAACCGCGTTATGATCCCGCTGCGGCTGATCGGCGAGCTTTTTCAAGCTCAAGTGGAGTGGGATGCGCAGCATAGGCTGGCCGTCGTGACGACTCCGCCGAAAATTCCTAAAGGCACGTGGATTTGGGATAGCCGCATCATTGAAAACGATCGGGATCGAATTCTCGGCTTTGCAAGCGAGCACGACGTAAATGCCATCTACCTTCACATGAATAGAGATATTGCGCCTAAGGTATATGCAGATTTCATTCGAAGCGCCAAAGAACGGAAAATTCGAGTGGAGGCTCTGGCCGGTCGTCCCGATTGGGGGCTTAAATCTAAACAGGATCAAATAAAAGCATTTATGGCATGGGTTCGGCAGTACAACGCATCCGTTAAGTCGGAAGAGCGCTTTGCCGGTCTGCATTTCGATATCGAACCTTATCTGCTGGCTGAATGGGATGCCAATAATCGGATGATTCTTGAAAACTGGTTACATAATTTGAGATTCATTGAGCAGGAAGCCAAAGGCAGCGGATTAGAAATTGCGTTGGACGTCCCTTTTTGGCTTCATAATGTTAAAGTGCCCGACACCGAATACAGCTTCAGCGCATGGCTGCTTGAGAAGTTCGACAGTCTTGTGATTATGGATTATCGCAATCATGCCTTGGGGAAAGACGGGATCGTCGCCAACGCCCAAGCGATGTTGAAGGAAGCCTCTGCTCTCGGCAAGTCTTTGATCATTGCGGTGGAAACCGCTAGAAGCTTGGAAGGCGATCGCGTGTCCTTCTATTCCAAGAATCCGAATTTCATGGATCAAGAGCTGCAAACCGCTCATCGAGAGCTATCCCAGCATGCCGGTTATGCCGGAATGGCAATCCACGATTATAGAAGCTGGGTTGCGATGGTTGGGAGCTCGGAGTGAGGGGGGATTTAGGAATAGCCCTTCATCTCACAGTGATGAGGGGGATGCGTAGTCGTCAAAATCAGGCGGCATTTATATGGCTCGAAAAGCGGTAAGTCCCATTTGGCAGCGGGGCTTGCCGCTTTTCATTGTTTCGATAACCAGAAATAGATATAATTTACTAAAAAGGATCGGGGGACTATTGCTATGGGCTCAAATTCGAATTCTGAAAGCCTGCACCAGCGACACGACACCTCGTATCGTTTTTTATTATCGAGTAAAAAGCTGTTTGTTGAACTTCTTCGTTCCTTCATAGATAGAGGCTGGGTGCAGGCGGTAGACGAGGAGCACGTTCAGGAGATTCCGCATTCCTTCGTGCTTCAGGATTTCAAGCGTCAAGAGGCGGATCTGGTGTATCGGGTTAACTTGAACGGACAAGACGTCGTGTTTTACCTGCTGTTGGAGATGCAATCGAGTGTAGATTATCGCATGCCTTACCGGCTGCTGCTGTATCAGGTAGAAATTTGGCGTTATTTATTACAGAACGAGGAAGCTTCACTTGCCAACCGGAAAAGCTTTCAATTGCCGCCGATTATTCCGATTGTATTGTATAATGGGAAGAAGAAGTGGAGCGCCGAGCGGCAGTTTCGCAGCCTGTTGGCTAATGAAGAGATGTTTGGCTCGGAATTGCTGAATTTTGAATATTTGTTTATTGACGTAGCGCGATATACAGAAGATGAGCTGCTATCGTTGTCCAACACGATCGGCTCTGTGTTTTTGCTGGATCAGACGGAAGACAGACAGCAGTTGTTAAGCCGTCTTGGCAAGCTGATGGGCACCATCCAGCGAATGCCGGAGGATAGCCAGCAGAAATTTATGGCGTGGATGGCCAATATCTTTTTGCAAAAGCTGCCGGAGAATGAACCGAACCTGCAGCAATTTATCCAAAATGTGAAAGGAGATGCATCGTACATGGCGCTGGAAAAAGTTTTGGACGATATTGAGCGTGAGGGTGAGCTTAGGGGGAGACTCGAAGGTAGACTTGAAGGAAAGATTGAAGGAAAGATTGAAGGAAAGATTGAAGGAAAGATTGAAGGAAAGCTCGAGGAAAGGGAACAAGTTGCAATGCGGATGATTGAGGAGCAGTTGGACGCTGATCTGATTTCCCGAGTAACCGGCTTTTCTCTGGATAAGATCGATCAATTACGTGCACAGGGTAACAATTGAAACAGAATAAAATTATTCGCCCTTGATCTCAGCAGCCGATCAAGGGCGTTATTTTGTTCGCTCGGGGAAATTTGGAACGGCTAATCATAAAGCTCCCGCTGCATGTGCCTATAGCTCTCGATAATGTATTCCCGAAATTGTTTGGCAGCCAGCGACAAATAGTGTCTCCTCGACCACGCGATCCAGGTCGTTCTTTTGAAATCCCGATTCACGATCTGCAGCTTCTTAAGACCGGCCCGAGATCGCGCCCTGAAGGAGAGCTCGGGCATAAACGCGATTCCCAGCCCTTGCCCAACTAAGCGTGCGATGCCGTCCGGCTCGTCCACCTCAAACGTAATGTTCGGCTTGAAATCCGCTTGGCGGCACAGGTCGTCCATTAAATCGCGGAAGGAAAATCCGGTATTCATGCTGATAAACGGCTCGTTCGCCAGCTCTTCGAGCGTGACGCTATCGCGTTCGGCCAGCCTGTGCTCGGAAGAGGCCGCGATCCATACCTGTTCCGTCATCAGCGCTTGCCATTCCAAATCCGCCCCTTCGGCTTGAACGGAGCTGATCCATAGATCGATGTCTCCGTCCTCTAACCGTTGAATCATCTCGGCGGTAGGGCCGAGGATTTGCCGAAAATGAACGGACGGATGCTGCTGAATAAACGGTCCGATCAGCTCCGGAAGCACGCTCGTAATCGATACGCCCAGCCGGATGCTGCCTCGGGCAAGTCCGGCCATTTCGCGTATTTGTCGTTCCCCTTCCTCCAGCTCGCGAAAAGCCCGATCCACTCTCTCCAAATAAACCCGTCCGAACTGGTTCAACCGAATTTGCCGCCCTTGGCGATCGAATAGCGCAACTCCGACCGCTTCCTCCAGTCGGGCGATCGTCTTGCTTAGAGAAGGCTGGGCAATGTGCAATTGCTCTGCCGCCTGCGTCATATGCTCTAACCGAGCAACCGTCTGAAAATACTTTAATTGAAGCCATTCCATTGCCTCTGCAGCCCCTCTTCCCTCGATATATAGACTCAAGGCTATCAATCGATAACTAACTATGTATTATACAGCAGATCATTCGCTTTTTATAATGGATAATGTCGATTATACGCATCAGGAAAGAGGTTAATTATGAATCATTCTTTAGGCAAAGAAAGCATTTGGAACCAACCCAAAGCGGTATGGGCGATCGTGTTTGCTTCCATAATCGCTTTTATGGGACTGGGGCTCGTCGATCCGATTCTCCCGGCGATTGCGGAGAAGCTCAATGCTTCCGCGAGCCAGGTGACTTTATTATTTACCAGCTATAATTTGGTTATGGCGGTCGCCATGCTAGTGACAGGGGCAATTTCGTCCAGACTCGGCGTCAAATGGACGCTGATGTGCGGGATCGTCATCATCGCCTTGTTCTCTGCGCTTGGCGGAAACTCCGGCGGCATATGGGAGCTCGTCTGGCTTAGAGGAGGCTGGGGGCTGGGCAATGCTCTGTTTGTGGCAACGGCTTTGTCGGCGATTGTGTCGTTCTCGCGGCTGGGCGTAGCCAAGGCGATTATTTTATACGAAGCAGCCATCGGGCTGGGAATTTCCGTTGGACCGCTGCTTGGCGGCAGCCTTGGCTCTATCTCTTGGAGAGGGCCTTTTTACGGCGTGGCGTGTTTGATGGGACTTGCGTTCCTGCTGCTCTTGATTATGATGCCCTCCCGCCATCCGAATGTTGTATTGACGAAGACGGCCGTATCGGGCGTCCCTGCTGCGCCGATCGCATCAACTGCACCAACTGCACCGGCTCAAAAAACATCTCTTCTGGACCCGTTCCGCGCTCTAAAATATCCGGCGCTACTGATTCTGGGCATTGCGGCGCTGCTGTACAATTTCGGATTTTTCACGCTGCTCGCGTACTCTCCGTTTGTCATGCATCTGAACGAAAAGGGTCTCGGCTACGTGTTCCTCGGTTGGGGCTTGCTGCTCGCCGTCACTTCCGTCTTTATGGCTCCATGGCTGGAGAGAAAGCTGGGCACGATCAAAGCTATGTGCCTAATGCTGACCTTATTCGCTTTGACGCTGATTGCGATGGGAATCTGGACTTCGACCAGAGAAGTCGTGATTGCGGCCGTCATCCTCGCGGGCGGCTTCCTTGGCAACAACAATACGCTGATTACGACGGCCGTCATGCACGCTGCCCCGGTCGAACGCTCGACAGCTTCGGCGGCATACAGCTTCCTCCGTTTTCTTGGCGGGGCGGCAGCGCCTTTTTTTGCCGGCAAGCTGGCCGAATGGTTTAATCCGCATGTTCCGTTTTACGTTGGCGGCGCTTTTGTACTGATATCGGTTCTGTTCATTTTGGCGACGCGTAAGCATTTACGCCATATCGATCCGGCCGGTTCCGCCCATTAGTGTGTCGAAGTTGATCGTAGAGGAGGTTTTTCGAGCTCCCAGAGAGAATTATATCTAGCATGAAAAGCGAACTTACACATCAGAAGCTGCGAGGGGGGTATTATACTCCTAAGCCGATCACCGACTTTATTACAAGATGGGCCGTCTCTTCCCCGACAGCAACGATTCTTGAACCCAGCTGCGGAGACGGGAACTTTTTGGAATCGATGGCGCAAACCTATAGAGAGCGTGGACTTGAAGACCGCGACCGTATTTCAAGGCAGATTTGCGCAATCGAATTCGATCCCGAAGAGGCCAGGAAGGCTCAAGAAAGGCTGGAGAGCCTGGGGATTCCCGCCGGCGGCGCAGTCCGGAACGGGGACTTTTTCTCTTATTGCCGGAATTTTATAGATGGCGGGGTTAGGTTCGAGGCGATTGTCGGCAACCCGCCGTTTATTCGCTATCAGAGTTTTATGGAGGAGCATAGGAAGCTGGCCTTTGAAATCATGCAGGAAGCCGGGCTGACCCCCAATCGGTTTACCAACGCATGGGTTCCGTTTCTGATCGCCTCCTCTTTGCTGCTGACCGACAAGGGAAGAATGGGCATGGTGGTGCCGGCCGAGCTGTTCCAGGTCGGTTACGCCGCGCAAACCCGCTTGTTTTTGAGCGACTATTTCCGCAAGCTGACGATCATCACCTTTAAGAAGCTTGTCTTCAGCGAGATCAACCAGGAGGTCGTGCTGCTGCTGTGCGAGAAAGACGGCGATCGGCATTCCGGCATTAGAGTCGTGGAGCTTGAGGAGATGGGAGACTTACAGGCATTTGACCCAAAGGATTTATCGAATATCGAATTAAAACCGCTGGACCACACCAGCGAAAAATGGACGCAATATTACTTAACGGCCGACGAGATCACGCTGCTGCGAAAATGGCGCACCCACCCTGAAATCGCGGTGTCAGGGGATATTTTGGACGTCGATGTTGGCGTAGTTACGGGGCTGAACGAATTTTTTGCGTTAAACGAGCTTCAAGTTGCCAAAAATAAGTTGGGCGCGCATACGAAGAGAATCATTACGAAGTCCGCCCATCTTGAAGGGGTCGTTATGACCGAGGAGGATTGGGCCGACAATGTAGCCAGGCAATATGCGACCGCTTTGCTGCATTTGCCGAATGTCCCGTTTAGCGAGCAGGCCGAGGAGGTTCGGCAGTACATTGTTTCCGGCGAAAAGCAAGGCGTTCATACCGGATACAAATGCAGAATCCGCAAAAACTGGTTCGTCGTCCCTTCCGTATGGGTTCCGGATGCTTTTATGCTTCGCCAGGTGCACAGCTACCCCAAAATTATATTAAACGAAGCGCAAGCAACATGTACGGATACCGTTCATCGCGTCCGCTTTAAGGAAGGCTACGAAGGGGCGCGGGTTTCCGCGGCTTTCTTGAACTCTCTTACGCTTGCTTTTTCCGAGGTGACCGGCAGAAGCTACGGGGCCGGCGTATTGACCTTTGAGCCAAGCGAAACCGAAAGCCTTCCGCTGCCCCTGCGCGGAGCGGACAAGCTGGATGTTGAGCAGATTGATCAACTGATCCGCTTCAATCGAATAGAAGAGGTTTTGGAGATTACGGACAAGGCGCTGCTGATAGACGGACTGGGCCTGGCTCGAGAAGAGGCTTTAGCATTGAGGAAGATCTGGAGGAAGCTGCGCGACAGAAGGATAAACAGGAGATAGCAGGGGAAACCGTTAACATGCCGGATATGCTTGCCAAGCTGTATGAATTGCCCGAGCTTCCCGATTCCGTTCCTGGCGTGTACCGGGGGCTGTTGGATTCTTCGAGTCTTTGATCGGGTGCCGAAGATGGTCAATTTTGCGACAAAGGTACAAGCCTTTCTTAATCGAGAGGTCTGTGCCTTTTTCTCGGTTCAGCCAAGCGTATGTCGTCCTATAGGGATCTGCCGACGTTGCTCCTTCATTCCCCATCAATATCGTACAATACATCGGATTAATAGAATCAAATGAACGGGCGACGGGATTGGGATATACTTATAAGGCAATTCTATACTAATCCGGCAATATTGAAAGCGCTAACGATGAATTCGGCAGGAAGACGAGTTTTTGTAGTCGAAAACAAAGCCGACCAAGGATTTCCCGACAGACCGGGAGCAGGAGGAGACTATGCCGTTCACAGGAATCAGCATCCGCTTCCGGCTCATGATGCTAATGATTTGCATGACGACGCTGCCCGTCATTACGGTGACATGGCTGGCGACCAACAATACGCGGGATTCGGTGGAAAAGGAAATGATCGATGCCAACCAGTCGCGCATGCAGTGGGCGAGCCAGTATTTGGACGAATTGATCCAGCAGCTCGACACACTATTTTATTCGCTTCATATCCAGACCGAACTGATCGACGAACTGTCCGGCGTGGACGCGCTGGACGCAGGCGATCGGTATCCGCTGCAGAACCGGCTGTTCGGCACGCTGAATACCGCCTTTTATTCGTTTTCCCGCAAAATCGACCAATTGACGCTGTATATCCATTCCACGGGCAGGGCTTATTCCGTCAACTACGCCAGCAGCGGCCTGACGCATTCGCTCGATATCGGGCAAGGGCCGTGGAGCCGGATGCTGACAACGCCCGTGGGGATTTATTTCAAGGCGGCGGGGGATTCCCTTAGCGCCTACCATTCAATGAACGAGTTTAAGGGGCAGGCGCTCATTGGCGGTATTTCCGCGCGAATTAACGGCAAGGTGTGGGAGCAAGCGGCAGCCATCTTGCAATCGGAGCCTGAGAGCGCGATTTTTCTTCTCAACGACGAGGGGGAGGTGCTTCCCGGCTCTTCGCCGTTATTCACGCCCGAGGAGTTGGCGGCGAGCCTGGCTGAACTGCGCGAGGAGCCGGCGTCTGTCGTATTAGACCGAACGAGCGACCATTATGTGTTCTCCAGGAGGGTTAGCGGCGGCCAACTGTTTCTGGTGAAGGCGATTCCGGTAGCGACGATTAATCATAGCGCCGAAAAAACGATTGTGGCAGGGTTGTGGACGGGAGCGATCTTTACGGCGGTATCGATCCTGTTGTCGATTATCGTATCGCTGCGCATCAGCCGCCCTATTGTGAGCCTTGCAAGAACGATGCGTAAATCGCACATTCACGATTTCGAGATAAAATCGGTGCAAAGCCGCGACGAAATCGGGCTGCTGGAGGCGGGCTACAACTTTATGATGGGCCGGATCAAAGCGTTGATCGAAAACGAATACCAGCACGAAATCGAGGTCAAAAATGCGCAGTTGATCGCGCTTCAGGCGCAGATTAATCCCCATTTTCTGAATAATACGCTTCATATGATCGGCGGTATGGCGCTGACGAAAGGCGCGCCGGAAATCTACCGCATTACGCAAGTCATCGGCGACCTGCTTCGTTACTCGATTAGCGCCGAAGGCGATCAGACCGTTAGTCTTAGCGAGGAATTAAAGCATACGGCCAACTATTTGTTTATTCAGGAGCAGCGGTTTGCGGGCCGATGTGAGGTGATCGTCTCTTCCGACGACAGCGTGGGAGAGGCGCGGATGCCGAAGTTTACGCTGCAGCCGATCGTGGAAAACGCCTTTGAGCACGGCTTGCAGCGCAAGGAAGGAAAATGGCGGCTTGAGGTGCGCGTTCGAGTCGTCGGCGAGCGGCTTGTTCTGATGGTGCAGGATGACGGGCTCGGCATGGAGGCCGCCCGACTGACGGCGCTGCGGGCGGAGCTGCGCGGCGGCGGGCGACAGCAGGAGACTGAAGCGGAGACGCGATCCGGAAGAAAAGGCATCGGGCTGCACAACGTGCATGCCCGGTTGACGCTGCGCTTCGGCAAGAGGTACGGTGTCCGGCTGTTCAGCAAGAGCGGGGCGGGCGCGCTTGTGGTCATCACGTTGCCGGCAACCGGCGACACGCCGGATGCGGAAAGGGGAGAGCGTCATGTTTAACGTGCTCATTATCGACGACGAGCCGTGGTCGAGGGAAGTAGTGAAGGCGCTCGGACCGTGGGATCGCCTGGAGCTGCGAGTCGTTGGCGAAGCGGAGGACGGCAACGAAGGGCTGCGGAAGATCGAGGAGCTTCAACCCGACATTGTCGTCACCGATATGCGGATGCCGGGAACGGACGGCGTTGAGTTGCTGGAGGCAATGCGAAGCCGTTGGCCGCAGCTCAAAATTATCGTAATGAGCGGCTACGACGATTTTATCTATTTGAAGCAGGCGATCCGTTCTAAAGCGATCGAATACTTGTTAAAGCCGATCAGCCCAGAGGAGTTGGAGGCTGCGCTTAAGCAGAGCAAAAAGGAGCTGGAAGCCGCGCGAAAGTCCGAGGCGCAGTCGCTTTCGCCGCTCTTCCCGAACAGGGCGGCGCTGCAGCGATACGCGGAGCAGCGGGAGCGTCTGTACGCCAGTCTGCTGGAGCTGAACAGAGAGCGGGCGGAGGAGGCGTTCGACCATCTGCATCGTGAGATGAGAAGCACCGACGAGAGTGAGGCGAAAGAGGGCCAAGAGGGACGGGTGACGGCGGATTTGACGCTGATGCTGGAGCAGTTTCTGTCCCAGCAATCGCTGACGCTGGGGCAGCTGCACCCGGAGAGCGAGCAGTTCTCGTCGCCTGGCGGAAGTGAGGCGCTGAGGGGAGCGCGTGAGCTCTACGGGCGGGCAATCGACGCACTGCTGGAGCTCAGAAATTCGCGCAGCCGGCTTGATATGGCAGAGGTAGCCAACTATATCGATGCCCGCTATCAGGAGGCGATCTCGCTGGAATCGGTGGCGGGACAGTTTCTGGTCAGCAAAGAGCATCTTAGCCGAATGTTCAAGGCGTTCGCCGGGGAAAATCTATCGGACTACATCGTACGAAGGCGGATGGAAAAAGCGAAGGCGCTGATCGCGGAAGAAGGCGTATCGATCAAGTATGCGGCGCAGCTTGTCGGATACGAGGATATCGCCTACTTTTATCGCGTGTTCAAGAAGCATTACGGCATGACGCCCGGAGAGCTGCGCAAGGACGGGTGAGCGGGGATTCCTATCAATATTGTACAACAACCGATGTTAAAATCCTCGAAAGAAAGCGTTTTATCCCTCGGCTATACTGAAGCTGCAACTTACTCATAGGAGGGATCGAGCATGAAAAGAGCGCTTCATCTGCTGCTGGCACTTACGATGACCGCCGCGCTGGCGGCGTGCAGCTCGGGAAACAACGGCGGGGGGACCGACAGCGGCAACAACACGGCGTCGTCATTGCCGACCGCAAGCGAGACGACCGGAGAGGCGACGAAGGCAACTCCCAAAAAGGTCGAGCTGAAAGTATTTATGAGTTTTCCTCGCTTCAAGGATCAATTCGAAAATTATTTTGCTCAGTTCAAGGAGAAGGAGCTTGCGGAAAAAAATATCGACGTATCGATCCAATTGGAGATGCCGAACGCGGATCAGGCGAAGCAGATCCTGCAATCGCGGCTGTCCTCGGGCGACGCGCCCGATCTGTACACGCTTCATGCCAACGATATTCCGACCTACTTCGATGCGGGGTATGTCGCCGATCTGACGGGGCAGCCGTTCGTTGGCAAGCTGTACGAGGCCGTAACCGAAACGGTGAAGTACGACGGCAAAGTCGCCGCGCTGCCGCTGGAAAGCTTGTCCTGGGGCTATCTCTACAATAAGAAAATATTTGCCGACAACGGGCTGACGCCGCCGCAAACGCTGGACGAGATGAAAGCCGCGGCGGAGAAGCTGCAGTCGGCCGGCGTCAAGCCGTTCCTGCTCGCCTTCCAGGAATCGTGGATCCCGCAGTTAATGATGGCCTTATCGCTTGGCGGCACGGTATCCTCGGCTCATCCCGACTGGATCGAGAAGATGAACGCAGGCGAAGCGTCTTACGCCGACGTCCGGTCCGTCTTCGACAGTATTGACCTGATTATGGCCAATGGCACTGATAAGCCGTTCGAGACGGGCAACGAAGCGGGCTCCGCCGAGTTTGCAAACGGCGGCGCCGCGATGTGGGTGCAGGGACCGTGGAACGCGGAGACGATTCTCAAGGTCAACCCGAGCATGGAGTTTGGCGTCGCACCGCTGCCGGTCAGCAACAATCCGGAGGATACGATGATCAACCTGGCGACCTCGACCTCTCTGGCGCTGTCCCCAAAAAGCGCGAATAAAGAAGTGGCGCTCGACCTGCTTAACTACATTTTGGATGACAAAGATTCCTCCGCACTGTTCGAAGAGCTTAAGTTTAACCCGATTGCTACTGTGCATACGTACGAGGTGTTCCCATGGGTAAACGAAGCGAGCGAATACGTGTCCAAAGGCAAAGCGTATCTCGACCTGAAGCTGCCGAATGGCGTGACGGACGAGACGGCCAAGCTGCTGCAAAGCTACTATGCCAAAGACGTCACGCAGGACGACATCATCGCTTCGCTGGATAAAGTATGGCGGACGTCCGTCAACAGCAATTGACGAAGCGCGCGCCAAACGCGGCGCCCGGATATCGGGAGTGAATACAATGGCAACAACGAGATCATGGAAAAAACACGCCATGCTGCTAGCCTTCGTTTTTCCCGCGCTCCTATTCTACATCGCCTTTACGCTTGCCCCCGCTTTCGGGGGCATCGCGTACAGCTTGACCGATTGGAACGGACTGAACCCCGCCTATCGCATGGTGGGGTTGGCCAATTACATTGAAGCGATGAGCGACCGCTTTTTTCTGAAATCGCTGGCGTTTACGGCCAAGTTCGTGCTGTACATGCTGGTGCTGCAGAACGCGCTGGCGATTTTGCTGGCGGTGCTGGTGGAGGCGATGGGGCGGAGCAAGGTATGGTTCCGGACGATCTTTTTTATGCCCAACATGCTGAGCCTCATTATCGGCGGGTTTATGTGGATGTTTATTTTTACGCGCGTGTTTCCGTATTTGGCCGACCAGACGGGCTGGCGGCTGCTGGATCAATCCTGGATCGGCGATCCGCGCTATTCCTTCTTTGCGATTCTCGCGCTGTCGCTGTGGGGCGGCGTCGGGTACTTGATGGTCATCTATATCGCGGCTCTGCAGGGCGTTCCGCAGCATTTAAAGGAAGCGGCGGCGATGGACGGAGCCGGCCCCTTGGCGATATTTCGCCATGTCACGCTGCCGATGATCTATCCGGCGCTGACGATTGGCGTGTTCTTGACATTGAACGCTTCATTCAAGGCGTTCGATGCGGTGTATTCGCTGACGGGCGGCGGTCCGGGGCGGGCGACGCAGGTGATCGCGCTCAATATTTTCGAAGAGGCGTTCAGCTTCAGCAACCGTTACGGTTATGCCAGCGCCAAAGCGATGATTCTGTTCGGCATCGTTGTCGTCATTACGATCATTCAGCTGGCGATCATGAAGCGGCGGGAGGTGCAGGCATGAATCGGTTGGGCGGACGTCTCGGCTCGTGGACCGCTTTGCTGTTTTTGCTGGCGGCGGCAGTTGTTACGCTGTTTCCGATCTATATGGCTTTGCTTAACTCCGTTAAGACGCAAGGCGAGATGCTGACGAATATTTTGGCGCTGCCTTCGTCGCTAGAGGTCGGCAATTATGCCGACGCGTTTCGGAAAATAAACTATTTTCGCAGCCTATGGAATACATTTGTGGTAGTTGCGGTGGGACTGGCGGGCATTATTCTGTTTGCATCGATGGCCGGCTACAAGCTGTCGCGGACGCCCGGCAAGCTGAGCGGCTTTCTGTTCGGACTATTGGTCATGTCCACGCTGATCCCTTTTCATTCGATTATGATCACATTGGTCAAAATCAGCAAGGAGCTGCGGCTTCAAGGCTCGGCGGTCGGGCTCGGCCTGCTGTATATCGGACTGGGCGTAGCGGTAGCTGTGTTTCTGTATCACGGGTTTGTGAAGTCGGTGCCCAAGGAGTTGGACGAAGCGGCGGTGATTGACGGCTGCGGCGAATTTAGGTTGTTTTTCACGGTGATTTTGCCTCTGCTGCTGCCGATTACGGCGACAATCGCCATTTTGAACACGCTGTGGATGTGGAACGACTTCCTGCTGCCGCTGCTGATTTTGACGGACTATAAAAGCTACACCTTGCTGCTGTCGACCAACATGCTGTTCGGGGAATACAACAACGACTGGTCGGCGATTTTGGCATCGCTCGTGCTGGCCATGCTGCCGGTTATCGCGCTTTATCTCGCACTTCAGAAATATATTTTGCACGGCATAGCCGAAGGGGCTATTAAAGCTTGATAGACTCGATTATCGATGGGGGGAGACGTTCCTGTGTCGCAGAGAAGGAAGCAGGAAGTAACGGGATTTGTAAGGGCGGACGGCCGCAAGCTGCGCAACGGCGCGGGCGAGGAGCTGCTGCTGCGCGGCGTCGGATTCGGCAGTTGGCTGCTGCCGGAAGGGTATATGTGGAAGTTTCCGAAGGAGGGCGATCGTCCCCGTCGCATTGAGGCTATGATCGAAAGGCTGATCGGCAGGGAGAAGGCGGAGCTATTCTGGGACAGCTATTATAATCGTTATGTCGCGGAAGAGGATATCGCCCGAATTGCCGAGGATGGGTTTAATTCGGTGCGGCTGCCGATTAACGCCCGGTTTCTGTTGGCCGGGACGGGAGCGACGGGCGGCGACGCGCCGATCTATCGCGAGGAGCGGCTCAAGCTGATCGACCGTGTGATCGACTGGTGCCGGACGTACCGGCTTTATGTGGTTTTGGATTTGCACGGCGCTCCCGGGGGGCAAACCGGAGCGAACATCGACGATTCGGAGTTCGACCGTCCGGAATTGTTTACGCTGGAGGCAAACTGGCGGCAAACCATAGACCTGTGGAGTATGCTGGCCGACCGCTATAAGGACGAGTGGATCGTGGCCGGGTACGATCTGCTGAATGAGCCGCTGCCCGAATGGTTTTCGTCGCTGTACGGCAAAGTGATGCCGCTGTATCGAGAGATCGTACGGGCTATTCGCGAGGTGGACTCACGGCATATGATCATTCTGGAAGGCGTGCATTGGTCGACGGACTGGTCGATCTTCGAGCGGGCGTTCGGCGATGAGCCGCTGGACGACAATGTGCTGCTGCAATTCCATAAGTATTGGAACAATCCCGATACGGAAAGCATCGCTCGGTATTTGGAGCTTCGCGACAAGTGGAATGTGCCGATTTTTATGGGCGAGGGCGGCGAAAATAATAAGGAGTGGTATGCGGGAGCTTTTCGGCTGTTCGAGGATCACGACATTTCGTGGAATTTCTGGACTTGGAAAAAGCTCGGCACGACCAATTCGCCCTGCTCGATCCGCATACCGGAGGGCTGGGGGCTGCTGGTCGATTACTTGCAGGGCGGAGCCAAGCCGTCCGCCGAGACGGCTGAGCGCATTTTGTGGAGCTATTTGGACAATATGCGTTTGACCGATTGCGAGTACAGGCCGGAGGTCGTGCGGTCGCTGCTGCGCCGGGCTCCGGTGCGCATTCCGGCAGTTTTCTACGGCTATAAGGGAGAGGGGGTCAGCTTCGGACGCGCTGCCGCCGAATCGGGAGCGAAACAGACTGCCGCAGGCGTGGGCTTCCGCACGGGGGATCGCACTGCGATCCGATTTGTCGACAGCGAGCGGACGGCTGCAACGTTTGCGCATGGCGGCGGCGAGGAGTGGCAGCCGGACCAATGGCTCTGCGTAGAGATGTCGGCCGGCGATTGGTTCGTCTACGATTTTATCGGAGACGATAGCAAGCCGCAGGAGGAACTGGCCGTCCGTTTTAAGCTGCAGGCGGTCGGTGGGGGCGGAAAGCTGGAGGCGGCACTGAACGGGCAAACGCTGGGAAGCGTGGAAGCGCGAGGTGGAAATTGGCGGGATTACGGCGACATCGAGTTGGGCGCTGCGGGGCCGGGCGACCATGCTCTGACTGTTCGTTGCACAGCAGGGTCTTTGCGGTTGATGTGGCTGGAGCTGCTATCTGCGGCAAGGAAATAAAACAAGCGAGATTACAGCCAGCGGCGTTGGCGTAATCTCGCTTTGCTGCTTATTGCGGGAGGTTAAGTCGAGGCAGAGAGATCCGGAATACGGTTTCCACATTCGGAATGCTGCTCATCTCCACGCTGCCCTGGTGGGCTTCGACGATGTCCTTGACAATAGCTAGGCCGATCCCCAATCCTTCGCCCTTCCTTCCGCTGTCCACCCGATAAAAACGATCGAAAATATACGCATGATGCTCAGCAGGGATCCCCTTACCCCGATCCTGCACGATAATATTCACGGAATGCTCGTCCGCCGTCAGCTGAATGCCGAGATATCGTCCATCTTTTCCGTATCGAATCGCATTGTCCAAAATATTTCGCAGGGCCCTTTCGATAAGAGAAGCGTCAACGGGGAGATGAATATCCTCATCCGGGGCTTCGACATCGAGATGAACCTGATCGCCGTCGAGGATCATGATATATTCGACCGCGATTTTGCGAACGATCTCGGACAGATTGTGCTCGGCCAAGCGAATGGTCAGATCGTCCGCATCCTGACGGGAAATGTCCAGCATCTGATCCAGCAGCTTGTCCATATATCTGCAGCGTTGAAGAATGATTTTGGCTCTGCTCTGTAATTCTTGCTGATCCTTATAATTGCCGGTACGTATCATTTCGGCGCAGCCGAGCATCGTCGTCAGAGGCGTTCGCAGATCGTGCGACAGATTGGACAGCAGCAGTTTGCGCTTGCTCTCGAACTGCTGAATTTCCGCGAATTGGGAGCGGATTCGATGCGCCATGGAGTTATAATGCTGAGTAAGCTGGCCCAACTCGTCCTTGGAGGAATCCACTAATTGTACTACCGGGGAATCGCTCTGGATATTCAGTTGATTCAGGGCATGATTGAGCTTGCGGATTCTTTTATTAATAGAGGTAAACAACCAGATGGCCAATAAAAAAGGCAACGAAAACGAAAGAATGATCGGAACGACGAGCGTTAGCAACGATTTATACGTACGAACCATAAAATACACTTCGCCTTGTTTCATCTCGGAAGCCGGAATGCTGAGGAGCAAGAAATACGATTTCCCGTCTCTCGTTGCCGGCGTAAGAATATGAACGTCGTCATCCGTCAAAAACCTCCGGGGCATTTGCTGCATCAGTACGGCCAAGTCCTTGAAGGATAAGGTCGGATTGATCCCTGCCGTATCATAGATAGATTGACCCTGATCATTCAGCCACAGCCATCGAATAGCGGGATGCTCCTCATGGGCGTTATCCAAAATTCGTTTCAGCGTATCTTCTCCGAATTCAGGTCCATCCTCGATCGAGTCCACGATAGATTGCGCCAGCGGATTAAGCTGGAACAGAGCGTAGCCCTTATTCACGGCTTTTCCGATCCAGACCGAGCTGTAGCCGAACAGAACCATACTCATAGCGGTACTCACGACAAGCAGCAGCCATAGCTTCGTGCGCAGCTTCATATTCCGGCTCCAGTCAACCGGTAGCCAACGCCGCGAACCGTTTGAATTTCCCAGGTGGACTGCGCCCGTTCCAAATGCTTGCGCAGCCGGCTCATATATACACTCAGATTGTTGTCGTCATAGCGCTCATGCTGCCACACCTGTTGATAGATTTCGAGCTTCGTCATGACTTTGTCGGGATTTTGCATGAAGAGCTGCATGAGACCGCATTCCACATAAGTCAGCGGAATTTTCTCGTTATCGACGAGCAGCGAATAGTTGTCGACCTCCAGAATCAGATGATTTAAGCGGATGACCAGAGAGGGATGATTGGAGACCGGGTATCGTCTGCGCAGAACGGCGCGAATACGGGCCATTAATTCCATTGGGCTAAAAGGTTTCGTCATATAATCGTCGGCTCCCAGGCCCAGGGTGTCGATCTTGTCTTGCTCCTGTCTTCTGGCGCTGACGACGATCGTCAAGGTGTCGAGTCGGCGGGCGTTCAAGTAGCGCAGCACCTCGAACCCGTCGCGATCGTCCATCATGAGATCCAGAATAATGACATCTATGCGTTCCGCTTCCAGTCGTTCAATCGCTTGACGTCCGGATTCGGCTTCAAGGACGCTCATGCCCGATTGTTCAATATGGGTACGGATTACTTCGCGGATTTGCGGATCGTCATCCACTACGAGTATTTGTTCCATTGTAGGGTCGCCACCGTCCAGAAATTTGAGTTAGCTTGATCATAGCACGATTTTTTCGGGATTTGTTTTTTTCAGGGCGCCGACTTCGAATCCTTTAAGATTTCATTAAGATTTTTATAGAGAGGCAGTGAGTATAATTTTGACTTAGAGAAGTCTGATAGAGAAGAATCGGAGGAACGTAGATGAATCCATACATACGAATCAGGCGATTGTTGGCGGTGGCATTGTCCATCGTCTTGGTGCTGGGAATGATGCCGGCTGCGGCGACAGCGCAAGCGTATCCTGACGGGATAAGCGTTGGAGGCGGAGTTGCGGCATTTAACGAGCTTCCCGATGAGCTGCGATGGCAAAATACGTCCGTACCCGAGCTTCCCGATACCCTTTCCGGCATCCTGGAAGGGAAACAAACCTCTATACCGGTGATCTGGCAGGCGGACCGCACTTACGATGCCAATTTTCCGGCGCAGGGATTGTATGTGTTCACGGCTGTTCCCGATGGGAGCTTTGGGATGGCAGCGGGAGTGGAGGCGCCCCGCATTACGGTTTACATACCGCCGAACGCAGGCGGGATGGCGGCGCGCATCGTTGGCAGCGGTACAGAAGCAAGCCCGGTAGAAATCACCACGGCGGCGCAGCTTGCCGAGGTTGCCGTGCTCGTAAATGCAGGCAGACTGGAAACCTTCCTGCTCAACGATTTGGCTGCGACAGTTTCCCTCAAGCTGGCTAACGACATCGATTTATCCGGGTACGCAACTGGCGAGGGTTGGTTGCCGATTGGAACAAGTGCACAGCCGTTTAAGAGCATCTTCGACGGAGACGGCCACATAATCGCCGGGCTGACCATTAACCGACACGGCGGTACGGACCAGGGGCTGTTCGGACAGATCGGCGTGAGCGGTATCGTGCAAAATCTGGGCGTGGTCCATGCGCATATTAACGTGCAAAATGGCATTTCCAGCTTTGCTGGTATATTAGCGGGTCAAGTCCATGGCAGAGTACAGAACTGTTATACGACCGGCAGCGTCCTTGGCGACAGCTATGTCGGCGGCATGGCGGGCGGCGTTCGCGGCACGATTAGTAACGGCTATTCTACCGCCAGCGTCAGAGGCAAAGACGATGTCGGAGGCATTGCGGGAGCGCTTCTGCCCGGCAGCATAATGGAAAACGGCTACGCCGCCGGCAGCGTCAGCGGTATAACGGCTTCCGGCAAGATCGGCGGCATTGCAGGAAGCATGGACGGCGGCACGCTAAGAAACTCTGCCGCGCTGAACCTTGGCATTACGGGAAATACCGCTATTGGGCGCGTGCTGGGACAGGCAAGCGGCGGGTATACTCTTTTCGGCAACTCGGCATTTAACAGTATACCCGGTATATGGAGCAATCCCGGTGCGAACAGCGTGGACGGGGAAAGTAAACTCGCCGCCGAAATCAGTGCGGCGGGTTTCTTCGAAGCTTGGTTCGCCCACGATCCGGCATGGACTTACGAGAGCGGCAAACTGCCCGGTTTGTTCGGTACGGCGGTGAACATGCCTGCCCACATCGTAGACAAGGGGGGCGCGGAGTTTGTGGGCGACGGCACAGTCGGAGTTCCCTACCAGATTCGCACAGCAGCGGAACTGGCACGCCTTGCCGAGCTCGTGAACGCGGGAACGGCCCCCTATACCAACGCGAATAAATACTACGAGTTAATGGATGACCTTGATCTCTCCGGGTATGCTGCCGGGACGGGATGGACGCCCATAGGAACGGATGCCAGGCCGTTCAAGGGCAAATTTGACGGCGGTAGCCACATAATCGCCGGGCTGGTTATCAATCGCCCTAGCAGCGATGACCAAGGTTTGTTCGGAGCCGTCGGTTCGGGCGGAAACGTACAAAATCTTGGCGTGACGAATGTGAATATCGTTGGCAAACGCTATGTTGGCGGCGTAGCCGGTAATGTTGTCGGGAACGTGCAAAATTGCTATGTTACCGGCAGTGTCAAAGGCGTCAATACCATCGGCGGTATAGCCGGATATGTTGACGAAACCGCAGCTGCGCCGAATGGAACGGTGCAAAACTGCTATGTCTCCGCCAGTGTCAGCGGGACGGGGAACTATATCGGCGGCATTGCCGGGTATGTGGACGGAACGGTGAAAAACAGCTACGCCTTCGGCAGCGTCAACGGCAATAGCGATATCGGCGGAGTGACGGGACATACGACGGACCTTGGCACATTGCGGAACTGTTACGCGGCCAACAGTGTCAGCGGCATCTTTAGCGTCGGCGGCCTAGCAGGATCGATATACGGTACGTTGCGCAACTGCGCCGCGCTGAACATCTCGGTAAATGGCAGCATGGACGTCGGGCGTGTTACGGGAGATTCCATGGGCGGCGATCTTGACGACAATGCGGCATTTATCGGCATACCCGGTACGTGGAACGATGACTATTCAGACGGTTTTGACGGGGAAAGCAGAACTGCTGCGGATATCGGCGTTGCGGGCTTTTTTGAAGCGTTGTTCGGGAACGCTCCGGCGTGGACCTACGAAAACGGGAAGCTGCCCGGTCTGTTCGGCGCGGCGATAGAGATGCCCGTCCATCTCGTAGACAAGGACGGCGCGGAGTTTGTGGGCGACGGCACAGTCGGAGCTCCTTACCAGATTCGCACAGCGGAGGAACTGGCACGGCTTGCCGAGCTCGTGAACGCGGGAACCGCTCCCTATGCGGATGCGGGAAAAACCTATAAGCTGATGAACGATCTCAACCTGTCCGGTTACGCTAACGGCTCAGGCTGGATGCCTATCGGAACGAACGTTGCACCGTTTAAGGGCAATTTTGACGGCGGAGGCAAGGTGGTTACCGGGCTGGTCATCAACCGCTCAAGCAGCGATTTTCAAGGGCTGTTCGGGATGATTAGCTCCGCCGCAGTGTATGACCTTAGTGTAGCGGACGCGAATATCGTCGGTGGCTCCTATACTGGCGGCATTGCAGGACAGATCAGCGGCAGCACGGTGCAAAGCTGCTTCGTCACCAGCCAGATCAGCGGCGCAGACCGTGTCGGCGGTGTTGCGGGATATGTCGACTCGGGCACAGTCCAGAACTGCTACAGCACCGCAAACGTCAGCGGCGCAGACGATGTGGGCGGCTTGATCGGGGAGGCGCAGGGCGCCAGTACTTTGCAAAACTGCTACGCAACCGGCCAGATCAGCGGCAGCACCTACGTCGGCGGCGTGGTAGGGAATTTGGGGTATCAGACGATGCTGAAAAATTGCGCCGCGCTGAACGCCGGAGTCAGCGCGGCTGTTAGCGCAGGCGGACGCATCGCGGGAAGCAGGGAAGCCGGCGCGGTTTTATCCGGCAACGCAGCCTTCAGCGGAATATCCGGCGAATGGAGCAATACAGGCGCGGACGAATTAGACGGAGCGGACATCGCCCTTCCGCAGATTAACGCCTCTTCCTTCTGGACGACGGCGAGCAATTGGGACGGCAGCGGATGGGATGAATCGGTGTGGACGATTGACGACGGCAAGCTGCCCGTGCTTAGAAATGTCGGAGGCGCCCAGTCCGGAGAAGGAGGGCTGCACCTCATCATTCGGGATATTGCGCACGCTTCCGTTCAGATTACGGGGAACTATGCCTATACCGGCAGCCCGATTCAACCGGCGTTAACCGTTGCTTTTGACGGCAATACACTGATAAAGGGCCTGGATTATACGTTGTCCGACGCGCACAACACAGATGCAGGAAGCAGCGCTACTGTGACTATGAATGGAATAGGCAATTTTGCGGGGATGAGGGAGATTGTTTTCGCTATCCATAAAGCCGCAGGGCCTTCCGCACCGACAGACGTAACCGGAAGCTCCGCCGTAAGCGGCAGCACCTACACCTTCACGGTAGACCTTATCCCCGGCGCGGAGTATCGGATGGACAACGACGCATGGCAGACCGGTAATACGTTTGCAGGCATTGCACCGGGAAGCAGTCACACCTTCTATGCTCGTATTAAGGAAACCGCTAACTATAATGCGGGTGCGGCGGGAGAGAGTGACGCAGTCGTCTTTGCCAAGCTGGACGGACGCCCTGCTCCGTCACTGGACTACACTGTAAGCGAAAGCGATTTTCCCAAAACCGTGACGATCGCACCGGTTGCGGGTGCGGAGTATCGGTTCGATAACGGGGGTTACAGTGCGGTAAATACCTACATTTCAAGCAGCGCCGAGGACGTAACGCTGTATATCCGTCTGGCGGAGACGGTTACTTATAACGCTTCCGACTTCGCCAGCGCGATTGTCAGTACGGCAAACCGGAATCAGAGCGCTCCGTCTGCTTTTGCTCTTACGTACGAACGGGTGAACGACGAGAGTTATACGGTGACGATTCCGGCGACGTCAGGTGCGGAATATAGTTTTGACGGCATCGCATGGGGCGGCGGCAATACGAAGTCGGGTCTTGCATTCGGAGCAACGGTGACAGGGTATAAGCGCATGGCGGCAAGGCCCGGCTATAATGCCAGCCCGGCCGCAAGCGATAGCCTGACCCTACCGCTGCTTCAAGTACAAACGCCGACAGCGTCGCCGGGGGGCGGCTCCTTCATCGGTAGTCAGCAAGTCACTTTGTCCTCGGCAACGCCGGGCGCGAACATTTACTATACGACGGACGGCACGACGCCGACGCCAGGAAGCTTGCTGTATACCGCCCCAATCCAATTGACCGCTACCGTAACGCTAAGGGCGATTGCGGTCAAGACAGGGATGAGCGATAGCGGCGTATTATCCGCGACGTTCACCAAAAATAGCAGCAGTGGCGGCGGTGGAGGTTCTGCGCCGTCTGTGAACGAGCCGACTATGAATAAACCGGTCATCGATCGCAACGGCACATCATTGGACCCGACGGGCATCGATCCGACCAAGCCGTCGGTCACGCTGGAAGTGGAGCCGAAGAACGGAACAGCCTATGTCGGCATACCGGCGAGCATCCTAGCGAGCTTCGAGAGCGAAAACGCCGCCTTTATGATTGAGATCAAGACGCCATACGGGAGCTATCGGATTCCGGTTAAACTGGCTTCGCTGATTCCCAATCTCAAAGAGTTGCTGGCGAAGAGCAATCTCAAAGCCGAGGATGTCAGCTTTAAGATCACGTTAACGGACAAATCCGGCGACAAGGCCTTGCAAGCTGCGTTGGCGAATGGACTGCCGAAGGGCAAAGTGATGGGCGCGATGATCGATTATCACCTGGAGATCGTGAATACGCAGACAGGGCAGACAATCGGGACGACGAATCCGTTCAGCAAGGCGCTGACCCGACTGATCCCGATGCCGAGGAATGTGGCGGCTATGCCGAAGCAATGGGGAGCCTTCCGCTATAACAACAATGCGAAGGAATTCGAGTTTGTTCCCGCCAAGGCTGTGAAGCTGGATGGCGTATGGTACGCGATGATAAGTTCTTACTCCAATAGCGCCTATGCGGTTGCGGAAAATGCGGTAAGCTTTGCCGATGTACAGAAGCACTGGGCGAAGTCGGATGTGGAGTTAGCGGCGGCCAAAGGTCTTGTCGAAGGTGTAGGAGGCGGACGGTACGACCCAGGCAAAGCGGTGACGAGAGCTGAGTTTACCGTTATGCTCGTCCGTGCGTTGGGACGGGGTACATCGACCGCCGGCAATGCGCCTTATGGCGACGTGAAAGCTGGCGTCTGGTATTCAAACGCTGTGGCAGCGGCGAAGGAACTGGGACTGCTGGGTTTCATGAGCGGCAGCAGCTTCAAGCCGAATCAGGCTCTGACTCGCGAGGAGATGGCAAGCATGCTGGCGGCGGCGATTAGACTGGAGCAGCCGACGGTTGCGTCAAGTGAAGTAAGCTTGGATGCCTACAAGGATATCGGAAGCGTGGCCGAGTCCGATCTGGAGAACATTCGCCTGATGTCGAAGCTTCAGATTATGACCGGTACGAGCCGGAATGCTTTCGACCCCAAAGGTGTAACAACACGAGCGCAAGCGGCCACAGTATTCGTTCGTACGCTGCAAGTGCTTGGCTTGATTGATTCATTCGATTAGAGTTAAGATCCTACAACAGCGTACAGGCTGAATCCTTCTATCTGTGCGCTGTTTTTTATCTTTCTAACCAGTGGTCAAAGCAAGAGAAGCCGGTTGATTCGTGGACAAGTTCTTTAAGATTTCATTAAGATTATCGATTCTCTCCCAATGATATAGTCGTTTGTAGAGTCGATTACTTAGAAATCAGGAAGGAAAGATCGATGATGAAGTTCCAATTTCGGCGCAGAATGGCGCAATTTACAGTTTGCATACTTACACTAGGAATGTTGGCAGGGTGGCTGCCATTCGGACACGAGCGGGCCTATGCCGGGACGGGCGGGATCATTGACACCGTAGCTGGAGGGAGTTATGGCGACGAAGGCGACGGGGGACCAGCCGTCGATGCCGAATTAGAGAACCCCTCAGCCGTTGCGATGGACAGCATCGGAAATCTGTATATCGCCGATGCCGGCAACAACAAGATCAGGAAAGTGAATGCTGTAACCAAGAAAATTAGCACCGTCGCCGGGGATGGAAACTATGGTTATGCAGGAGACGGTAATTCGGCTCTTGGCGCACAATTTCGTAACCCGACCGGAGTGGCGGTGGACGATGACGGCAATGTATATATTGCTGATAAATACAACAATAGAATCCGTAAAATAGACGCGGACGGCAATATTTCCACTATAGCAGGAACGGGAGTAAACGATTACTCGGGAGATAGCGGCTTGGCCGTTGATGCTGCATTAAGCAATCCGAGCGCAGTAGCGATTTACGACGGGAATCTCTATATCGCCGATACATCGAACCATAGAATTCGGCTAATCGACGCTGCTGGCAACATCCATACAGTAGCGGGATCGGATGATAGCGGTTATTCGGGGGACGGGGGCAAGGCTGTCGAGGCTAGACTATACTATCCGAGCGCAATAGCGGTGGACGGCAGCGGGAATCTGTATATCGCGGATACCTACAATAACAGGATTCGTAAAGTAGATTTTTCGAGCGGGATCGGCATCATCAGCACAGTGGCCGGGTCGTCGTTGACCGATGGTTTTGGCGGAGACGGAGGCTCGGCCGTTGAGGCGCAATTGAATGAACCGGAAGGCGTAGCGATAGACGACAGCGGAAATCTGTATATCTCCGATACGGACAACAACAGGATCAGAAAAGTGATTCCGAGCGGCACGATCATGACAATAGCAGGAATCGGGACAGGGGGTTATTCGGGAGATGGGGGCTCGGGTCTTCTGGCGGAATTGAATGGGCCGCTTGGAATAACGCTGGATAGCGCCGGCAACCTGATCATCGCCGATACATACAACTATGCGATACGCATACAAGATCCGTATATTCCTTCAAGCGAAGCAAGTCTGAGCAACATAATGCTGTCGAGCGGTACGCTCAGCCCGGCGTTCGAACCCGGCAGGACCGACTACACAGCCAGCGTCGTAAATGGCATAAGCAGTATTCGGGTGACGCCTACGACCACGAATTCCTTGATGTCCGTAAAGGTGAACGGTCAGCGGATCGCAAGCGGAACCGAGTCCGGAGACATCAATCTGGATGTAGGGGATAATCGGATTGACCTGGTGGTCTTAGCGGAGGACGGTGTAACAGAGAAACCGTACACGATAATTGTAAAGAGAGAAGTTAGCAGTAATGCGAATTTGAGTCAGTTATCATTGTCGAACGGTACGTTAAGCCCGACATTTATCTCTACAACAACGACCTATACGGCGACTGCCAGTCAGAGTCAGATTTCGGTCACTCCGACATTGTCGGATGCTATGGCTTCGGTGAAGGTGAATGGGACGCCGGTTGTGAGCGGTACGACATCCCTGCCGATTTCGCTTAACATGGGCAGCATCACCCCGATTGAGATCGTTGTGACTGCGCAGAATGGGACAACAACCAAATCTTATACGATAAACGTAACGAGAACGATAAGCGCAAATGCGGATTTAAGCGGATTATTATTGTCCAGCGGTACGCTCAGTCCGGCGTTCGCAGCGGGTACGACCGATTATGAGGCGAGTGTCGAGAATAGCGTAAGCAGCATTACAGTGACGCCGACAACAGCGGACGGCAGCGCGGGAGTGACTGTGAACGAAGTGCCGGTGAATAGCGGTTTTGCCTCTGCGCCGCTCCCGCTCGTTGTTGGGAGCAACATGATTAAGGTAGAGGTTACTGCAGAGAACGGCACGAAAAGACTTTACATGGTAACGGTAACGCGAGCAGAGAGTAGCAATGCAGACTTGACCGATTTGACGCTGTCGAACGGGGAACTGATTCCGTCGTTCGTGCCGGGAACGTTCAAAACGAGCGTGGGGCATCAAGTCAGCAGTGTCACGGTGACGCCAACGGTAGCGGATACGGTTCATGCCACAGTTACGATCAGTCTGTATGCTGGCGGCGGGACGCTGGTTAGCGGTCCGTTTGCAGTGCCAAGCGGGACGGCGTCTCCTTCTTTGCCACTTGCTGTGGGAAGCAATACGATTACCGTGCTGGTCACTGCGCAAGATGGAACTACGAAGACATATACGGTGACGGCGATGAGAGGCGCAAGCAGCAACGCGGATTTGAGTAATTTAACGCTGTCGAGCGGGACGCTGGTGCCAGCGTTCGCAGGAACCTACACGGCGAGCGTAGGGCATTCCGTGAGCAGCATCACGGTAACGCCGACATTGTCGGAGGCCGCGAACGCTTCCGTAACGGCCAGCGTATATAGCGGCAGCGGGACGCTGGTAGGCGGGCCGCATATCGTGCTAAGCGGAACGGCGTCTCCGGCGCTTCCACTGAGCGAAGGCAACAACAAAATCGAGGTTGTCGTGACGGCGCAGGATGGCGCAACGAAGATATATACGGTGACGGTGACGCGAGCTGCCGGCGGCGGTCAAGCAAGTCTGAGCGGATTATCTCTGTCAAGCGGAACGCTGAGCCCGGCGTTCGACCCGGATACGATTCAATATACGGCAAGCGTGGGGGCTGCCATCTCCAACGTCACGGTAACGATGACAGTGTCGGATATGGACAAGGCGGCAACAACGGTGAGCGTCTATAACAGCACCGGAACGCTGACCAGCGGACCTTTCGCAATGACGAGCGGAACGGCAGCCTTTTCGCTTCCGTTAAATGCGGGGAGCAACGAGATTTCGCTTGTCGTAACGACGCTGGGCGGCGCGACTAAAACTTATAAGATCGACATCACCCGCGCGGCTTCCGGTATTTCACCCGGCGGAGGCGGTGGTGGAGGTGCATTCATCAGCAGACCTGTCATCGACTTGAACGGACAGACGCTGGACCCTGCTCGCATCGACACGAAGAAGCCGTTCGTTACGCTGGCAGCAACGCCGAAAGATTGGGCGGCTTATGTCAGCGTTCCGGCGAGTATTTTAACCGACTTGTCCGTCAAGAATGCCGATTTTTACCTGGAGATCACAACGCCGTACGCCATTTACCAAGTACCTGTTAATCTGGTCTCGCGGATTCCCGAATTCAGTGCCTTGCTTGAAAAAAATCGTCTCAAAGCCGAAGATGTCAGCTTCAAAATTACGTTAACAGACAAGTCCGGCGACAAGACTTTGCAAGCGGCGATCGCAAGCGTCTTGCCGAATGGCAAAGTGCTAGGGGAGATTGTAGACTTCCGCATCGATATCGTCCATACGAATACAGGGCTGACGATCGGCACGGCGGGTCAGTTTAATCAGGCGCTGACGAGATTGATCCCGATGCCTAACAACTCGACCGATTTGCCGGAATTATGGGGTGCTTTTCGTTATAACGAGATGAACAACAAGCTCGAATTCGTCCCTGCGAAGAAGGTGAAGAAGGATGGTGTAGTTTACATCTCGATTTTATCTTTCACGAACAGCGTTTATTTCGCAGCATCGAAAACGGTCGGCTTTTCTGATATGGAGCAGCACTGGGCGAGGTCGTTCGTCGATCTGGCGGCGGTGAAAGGGCTTGTGGAGGGGATCGGGAACGAGAAGTATGCTCCGGATAAAAAGATGACTAGAGCGGAGTTTGCAACGCTGCTTGTCCGGTCGTTAGGGAGAGGAGCTTTCGATGCAAGCTCGGCTGCGTATGTCGATGTAAAGCCCGAAGCGTGGTACGCCGATGCTGTCGCGCAGGCGAAGGAACTGGGTCTGCTTGATATCGTGAGCGGCATGAGTTTCCACCCCGATCAACCGCTGACTCGCGAAGAAATGGCAAGCATGCTCGCTGCCGTCATCGCTCAGGGCAAGTTGCCAACGGCAACGGAATTGATCGGCGCAGATAACTTCAAAGACATCGAAAGTGTAGATCCAGCCTACCTAGAAGACGTTCGGCTAATGGTCAAACTGCAGATCATGATGGGGGTATCGAAAGATGCGTTCGATCCGCAGGGTCAAGTAACGCGAGCGCAGGCGGCAACCGTGTTTATCCGAACGTTGCAAGCGCTAGGTATGGTGGATTAGATCGCAGTTTCATTCGAGCGTCGCCTACCGGACTGCATGAAGCGGTCGACCGCCCGAATTCGCTCGCGGTCTGCCAGACCGTAAGGACATCAATAGGGCGGCCGTTTTAAAGATTCCTCATTAGAAATATCGTGATCAAAGATACCGCAAGAATACTGATAACCGGAGGGTATCCCATGCCTAGAGAACGCAGTAACGCCGTCTCTTCGAAGAATGCGCCTTTCACCGGGGCTAAGCCGTCGAAAAAGCCGATTATCGGCTCGCATCGCACGAAGTCTCTAATCGGCGGGCACCGTACGCAGCAGGTGTTGGATATGCAGGGGATGATCGGAAATCAGGCGACGCAGAAGTTTGTGCCGACAGTGCCAAAGCCCACCCTTGGCTCGCATCGAATAAAGACACAAATCGGCGGACATCGCACGAAGCCGACACTGGAATCGAAGCCTGTGACCGAGAACCCAACAACGCCGAAGCAGTTGTCGGACTCCCTGCAATCGAAGCCACTGCCGCAGGGTTATGTGCCGTTTGATACCGGAGAGACGAAGGATGCCGGTTCGAGCTTTGACTGGAATCTCGGCAGCGGTGCAACGACAGCGCCAAAGTCGAAGCCACTGCCGAAAGGCTATGTGCCGTTTAAGGACGACGATAAGTCGGACGATGTTGATTTGAGTTTTAACTCGAATACCAAGAGCAGTTTCACGACATCCTCAGGGTCGAAGCCGTTGCCGCAGGGATACACGCCGTTTAAGGACGATGATGAGTTGATCGACGATGAGTCGGACGATGATGACTTTGACGATGACTGGGACAGCAAGAGCAGCAGCAAGAGCGGCAGTACGACACCGACGACCAACACATCGCCTTCCTCTGCGGTAGGAGCGATTACACCGGAGCAAGGGGTGTTTCCGGCTCGGGTGAGAGAGGATTTGTTTGACGAAGAGCCCGACGATTTTGACGATGACTCCGATGACGATTATGATGATGACTCGAATAACGCCAACAAGGACGAGTTGTCCGGGCTGATCGCTCAATCCCTTCAGCCTGCTGGAGCGGGATCGAGTTTTGCGCTGGAGAAAAACAAAGAATCCGAATTTGATAAAGATATGCTGTACGGAGGCGGTATTCGTGGGGTGGACCTGAATTCGACGACCTTCTATGCGAATGAATCCCAGCGAGCCTCCTATGCCCGCGGTTTCGATAAGTCCGGTAAAATGATCAACGCGACAGACGGTAAATCGCTGGATACGATGGGAGCTTTAGAATCGTCGACGGTGGGGGCGAAGGCGGATCGGCATATTTTCACGATGAACGCTCTGGGCGAATTTCATTCGATGGATGCTGTCAAGGAAAACTCGGATCGCTCCAAGCGTGTTCATGATCAGCGCAAACAGGATTTGAAAGATTTGAAGGATAAACCGCAGCTTCAAGCGGAACTGCGAAATATGCAGCTCCCTTCAATGGAGAGAATCCATCATTCCACCTTTAATGCCGGGGATGACATTGCCGGTGCGGGCGAGCTTCAAGTTCGCGATGGACAAGTTGAATTGCTTTCCGATGCAAGCGGTCATTACAAGCCGGGTTCGAAGCAGATGGTGCAGACCGTACAACAACTGGAGAAAAACAATGTTCCGATTGAACAGCTCGGCGTGGAGTTTGTAGGAAAGCCTGAATTTCAGTACGAATTTGATTATTTAACAGGTGAGGACAAGGTCGATCCGACGACGGGGAAAAAAGTGCGTAGACGCGACGTTGACGGCAATCTGATGCCTAAGATGCAGAATGGGAAGCAATCGTTCACGAAGAACATGCAAGTCTCCGCGCTGGAATTGCTCGGGTATGCGGACCATGTTCCCGATGCTGCTGAAGAGCGTATGCGCGACGCGCACGATCAGAAAAACAAAATGCTTAGAGAACTGCTTATAAAGACCAAGCGTCACGATCCCATCGCATACGATTATCGCGGAGATGTGCAGTCGAAGCATGCAAGTGTGATGGAGGAACTGCTGGCGAAACGGAAGAAAGCAGCGCCTGTTCCAGACCTGCCGCAGGAGAAATATTTTGGCTATGGCTCGATATCCAATCTTCCCGACAAAAAGCTGGTAGTGGATGACAACGAGCGCAGCTCCCGGAGCAGCCTGCCCGTTGCCGGAGACAACAATGTGAAGACAAGCGAAGCTGATGAGGTCTGGGGTGCGGTGGCGAGTAATAGCGCTGCTATTAAAGATGGCGGTAAAGCTCAAGCACGCAGCAAGGGTTACAAAAAGGAGACTGCACAGGGCGGCAGCAACGCCTACAACAGCTCGCCTCTGTTGAACGGTAGCGACGCCTACAACAGCTCGCCTCTGCTGAACGGCAGCAATGCCTACAACAGCGCACCTTTGCTGAATAGCAGCATGTCCTACAACAAAAGCAACGGCTATAATAAGCTTATTAGTCGGGGATATACCGGATCTAAACCATTTAGCTATAAAGATTTTGATGAGGATTCCTATGATTAAGCAGCAGGCAATCAACCAAGCAATCGCTGGTGTAGGGATATTGGAATCCGGGTGTCGTTACGGCGGTAGTTTTATAGATAGAGCGGCGAATGTGTCGCTCTATTTATTTTTACGTCCTACGATTAAGAAAGAAAAGTGCATGTGTTCTAAGGAGACACATGCACGACAGCATTCCCTATCGATTATCATTTCATACGACTCTTTTCATATGAAGCAGCTTTACCAGGAAGCGACATGTCCGTCCGCGCTTCCGTTGCCCCGACCAGCACGCCGTTGTCCAGCCGCCAAATGATTTGGCCGCGTCCGAAGCTGCCGGAGCCGAGCGCCCATTTCACATCGTGGCCCTTGCGCGCGAGCGCATCGACGATATGAGACGGAGTCGTATGCTCCAGCTCGACCGTCTTCCGTTCCATCCACTGCCAGCGCGGCGCGTCCAGTGCAGCTTGAGGATGAAGATGGAAGTCGACCGTGTTCATCACGACCTGCACGTGTCCCTGCGGCTGCATAAAACCGCCCATAACCCCGAACGGTCCTACAGGCTGGCCGCCGTGAGTGAGAAAACCGGGGATGATCGTATGATAAGACTTTTTCCCCGGCTCCAGGCAGTTGGCGTGATTAGGGTCGAGCGTGAAGTTGTGGCCGCGGTTTTGCAGCGCGATGCCCGTTCCCGGAACGACAAGGCCGGAGCCGAATCCCATGTAGTTGCTCTGGATGAAAGATACCATATTGCCTTCGCTGTCTGCAGTGCAGAGATAGACGGTTCCGCCTTTGGGAGGCTGACCGGCCTCAGGCAGCTGCGCGGTTTGTCCGATCAATCGTCTGCGTTCGTCGGCATAGGCGTCCGACAGCAAATCCTCGACGCGCACGTTCATCGAATGGGGGGCGGCGATATGTCGGGCGCCGTCGGCAAACGCGAGCTTCATCGCTTCAAGCTGCTTGTGATACGTATCGACCGTATCCCGTTCAGAGAAGTCAAAGCCCTTCAATAGATTAAGCGCCAGCAGCGCGACAAGCCCGCCGCCGTTCGGCGGAATTTCCCACACGTCGTAGCCGCGATAGTTGACGCCGATGGGCTCGACCCATTCCGGCTTATAGGCGGCGAGGTCGGCCAAGCGCAAATATCCGCCGTGCTCACGTGAAAACCGGTCGATCCTCTCGGCCAACTCGCCGCGATAGAACGACTCGCCATTCGACTCTGCGATCGAACGCAGCGTAGCGGCATGGTCGGGAGAAGACCAAAGCTCGCCGATTTCCGGCGCTCTGCCATTAGGCGCGAACGTATCGAACCATGGTTGGAATTCCGGGCCCTTCAACGATGCGCTGAAGTTGTTGAACGCTCTTCTCCAATAGCTGCCAAGCACAGGCGACAGCGGGTAGCCGCGCTCGGCGTATTCGACGGCCGGCTGTATCGATTCGGTCAGTGGAAGATTGCCGAATTTGGCGGCTAGCTCGGCCCAAGCGGAGGGAGCGCCCGGCACGGTGACCGGGATGAAGCCATGGGTTGGAATGGCTTCAACGCCTGCCTTCTTCAGCGCTTCGATGGACAGGCTCAGCGGAGCGGGACCGCTTGCATTGAGGCCATGCAGCTTTCCTTGCGTCCAGACGAGCGCGAAGGCGTCGCCGCCGATGCCGTTGGAAGTCGGCTCTACGACGGTTAGCGCCGCGGCCGCGGCAATCGCCGCATCGATGGCGTTGCCCCCCTTCTTCATAACATCGAGGCCGGCCTGTGCGGCAAGCGGCTGAGAGGTGGCTACCATTCCGTTAGCGGCATAGACGGCCGAGCGGCGCGACGGATAGGGGTCATACAGCGGATCGATGTTTAACATGGCATCCTCCCGGAATGGATCAATAATTTCGAGCCGTTTGCATCTGTCTTTTTCGTTTCCTTACATCGAATGCGAGAGCACTAGGCTTCCGTACAGGAAAGCGGCGACAATGACAAGGGCGGGATGAATCCGCCATTTAGTCATCGCGAGCAGCGCGACGGCGGCGATGCCGAGCGACTGCCAGATGCCGATCGATTCCGCCGATACTTCCCCCATCTCCCAGGTGAGCAGCAGCATCATGACGGCGATGACGGGCTGGACGAGCAGCGTCATTCCTTTGACCGCAGACGATTGGCGGTAGCGGTTCAGGATTTTCAGCAGCACGATAAGCGCGACGGCGGACGGTACGACCGTGGCAGCCGTCGCAACTAGAGCGCCGATCCAGCCGGCCACCTGATACCCGACGAAGGCGGCGATCTTTGTAGCGATCGGACCG
Organism: Cohnella sp. LGH; assembly: GCF_017671885.1. Taxonomy (NCBI): domain Bacteria; kingdom Bacillati; phylum Bacillota; class Bacilli; order Caryophanales; family Paenibacillaceae; genus Cohnella; species Cohnella sp. LGH. The sequence goes on along the minus strand of NZ_CP072117.1, from coordinate 5,477,577 downwards.
GGCAGCGCGTTTGACACCGCCAGCACATCGGCGAACTGAGCCGTCGTCAGCCAGCCGTAATGATCGACAACCTCCTGCTGCATAAGCGGAATGGATGCCGGACCTCCGCCGTAGCCGAGCAAATTCGCGACAAAAAATCCCCAAAACAGCTGAAGCAAATCGTTTAAGAGACTCATGCGGATGTATCCTTCCGCCGCCGATAACGTTCCACCAACGTCAGATGGAAAGCTCCGTAGCCGAGAAACAGCACGACGACGATGCCGGGGTGCACGTTCGCGAAGAACAGCAGCGCAAAGGCCGCCGCGCTGAACAACAGCGCGAAAGCTTTCCCGAGACCCTTCCATGCTTTGGCGATAAATTCATAGGCCATCATCGCAAGCATGACAAAAATGACCGGGCGGACGGCCGCGATCATTCCGGCAACAATCTTCGAATGCTGTAGCGAATACAACGTTCCGAGCAGGGCGATGACGGCCAGGCTTGTCGGAAGGATGTGCGCAAGAATAGCGACGGTCGCTCCGATCGAGCCCTTTAGCTTATATCCGAGATAGGCCGCCATCTTCGGCGCGATCGGACCTGGCAAGGCGTTGGCGAGCGCAAGCGTCTCGCCGAATTCGTCGTCGTTCAGCCAACGATAACGGGTGACCGCTTCGTAACGAATGAGCGGAATGACCGAAGGCCCTCCCCCGTAACCCAAAATGCCGGTGCGCACCATGGCGAAAACAATATGTCTGTACGTTGCTGATCCGGCAGCCATCAAGCGTCCTCCTTACAATTTCATGCCCATCCTGCTCTTATAGCGTTTAAGCAACATTTGGGTTTCCACGCGAACGATGCCCGGCATCGTATACAGCTTCTCGAGCAGAAACTTCTCCATTTCCTGATTGCTCGGATAAATGCCATGCATATGAAGCGTGCTCGGACCGGTCATATGATAGAGACTCGTAATCGAAGGCTCGTCGGCCAGCTTCTCGGCTACCTGATCCAAATATGCCGGCTCGATATCGACGTTGAAGAACGCGGACACTTGAATACCGACCTTCGTCGGGTTGATAACAACAGTAAAACGTTCGATCGTGCCGCTCTCGATCAGGGCGTTGATGCGGGCTTGAACGCTAACGCGGGACAGGCCGATTTTCTTGCCGAGATCCGTATAGGAGATGCGGCTGTTCTCATGCAGAGCGTCCAAAATTTGTCTGTCGATGTCGTCAAGCTGCATCGGAGGAAGTCCGTTCGCTTCGGTATAAACTAACATATAGAACCTCCTGGAAAGTTTAATAAAGTAGGCATTTTTGCAAAATGGTTTACGTTTTGTATAACTATACGACGAATATATAACGAAATCAATATAGATTATGTTATTGACAAAACAATCTGTTCTATGAGAAATTCTATATTAAATCGTGGGCATCCTACTTATTGAGCAACGCGGCGACACGAATGGAAGTGTCGAGAAGGAGGAACAACGTTGAAAATTGCTGAATTGGCCCCGCTTATGAATGAAATGTCGAAAGAAAAAATGATGGCTCATATCGAAGAATTCAGCAGATGGACGAAGCATGCCGGAACGGAAGGCGAATTGGAGAGCCTGAAGTATGTGGAAAGGGAAATGCAGGCTTACGGTTACGAAACGCAACTTATATTGCACGATGCTTATATCAGTTTGCCGGGCGAGGCCCGCGTCGATGCGCTGGGCGAAAGCTTCGGCTGCATTGCCCATTCGTTTTCCCGATCCAGCGGTCCTGACGGCACGACTGGTCGCTTGGTCTATGCGGGAATCGGCCGACCGCAAGATTATGAGGGATTAAATGTAAGCGGTTGCGTAGTGCTGCTGGAAGGTATCGCGAACCCGGCTGCCACATTGGAAGCGAATCGGCAGGGAGCGATCGGGCAGATTCATATCAGTCCGCACGAATACGTGCATGAGATGTGTATCTCGGCGGTATGGGGCAGCCCGGGCGACGATCAGGTGGGGATTTTGCCCAAATCGGTCGTGGTCACTGTGCCGCTCGAAACCGGACAGCGTTTGAAGCAGGCGATCGCCGACAACGAGCCGGTCGACGTCGCCCTGTTCGCCGAGGTCGATACGGGCTGGCGCAAGACGCCGATTCTGGTGGCCGATTACATTCGTCCGGGAGCCGATCGAGACGATCCTTTCGTGTTGTACACGGGCCATCATGATACGTGGTATTACGGAGTAATGGACAATGGCGGCGCGAACGCAACGATGCTCGAAGTATCGCGGCTGTGCGTGCAGCGGGCGGATTTATGGGAGCGCAGTTTACGCGTCATCTATTGGTCGGGTCACTCCCAGGGGCGTTACTCCAGTTCTTCCTGGTACGCCGATCATCATTGGGAGGAGCTGGAGCGCCGGGCTCTCGTGCATGTCAACGTCGATTCGACCGGCGGTCTCGGCAATACCGTTGTTGGCGACACGACGGCGGCGTCGGAGCTTGCCGAGCTGGCGCAGGAGGCGCTGAGCACACAGGCCGGACAAGACTTCACCGGCCGTCGGATGGAGCGGGCCGGGGACCAGTCGTTCTGGGGCATTGGCGTCCCCGCCATCTTCGGCAATATGAGCGAGCAGCCGGCCAAGCCGGGCAGCTCCAACGCCTCCGCCGCCGTATTCGGCTGCCAGAATCGACTCGGTCACGGAACCGGCTGGTGGTGGCATACGCCGCACGATACGGGCGATAAGATCGATGCAGACATTTTGGACAGGGATACACGCATCTATCAATATACGGTCTGGCGGCTGCTTACCGATCAGGTGCTGCCGCTCGATTACGCCGCCTATGCGCGGGAAGCGCTCGCAACGCTGAAACGTTACGAGGAGCAGGCGGGCGACAAGCTGTCGCTCGCGCCGTTGACGGAACAGGCGCAAGAGCTGGAGGAGCGAGCCAATCGGCTCAATGCAGCGATTCGGGCGCAGGGCGAAGAGTCCGGCAAGGCGGCGGCGCTGCTGAACGGCTGTTTGAAGGAACTCAGCCGGGTGCTCGTCCCGCTCGATTACACGTACGGCGACAGATTCAGTCACGATCCGGCACTGAAGCAGCACTCGCTGCCTGCTTTAAGCGATATGCCGCGGCTGGGCGGACTAGATCCCGACAGCGACGAATTCAAGTTTCTCGCCTCTCGACTAATTAGGGAGCGCAATCGCGCAGCGGTAAGCCTTCGCGATGCGATTGCGGTCATCGATCAATATTTTCAGAAAGGATAGACGGCAATGAAAATAACAATTGTGGGCGCAGGCGCGATCGGCGGCATTCTGGGCGCCCATCTGATTCGGGCGGGTCACGACATCACTTTCGTAGAAGCGCAGCGGGAGCATGTGCAGGCCATTCGGGAGAACGGGCTGAAAGTATCGGGAGAAGCCGATTTCGTCGTTCATCCGCGAATCCTGCTGCCGGAAGAAGTGAACGAGCCGCTGGAGACGGTCTTGCTGGCGGTGAAGGCCCGCCATACAGCCCCGGCGCTGGAACCGCTCGCGAAGCATTTGACGCCCGGCGGCTACGTACTTTCGCTTCAGAACGGACTGGAGGAGTACAAGATCGCCAAGATCGTCGGCGAGGAGCGAACGGTTGGCGCGTTTCTGACGTTCGGCGGCCATTACGTACAGCCGGGCGAAGTATCGTTCGGCGGCACGGGTTCGTTCTGCATCGGCGAGATGGACGGCCGGACGACTCCGCGCTTGAACGAGCTGGAGCAGGTGCTGTCCGCGTTGCAGCCTATTAAGGTTACCGACAACATTTTCGGATTTTTATGGGGTAAAGCCGCCGTCGGCGCCGTTTATTTCGCCACAGCGCTTGTCAGCGAAGACGTCCCGGACATTTTCGATCGGCTGGAATACAGAGGCGTGTTAGGCAGTCTTGCTGGCGAAGTGGTTAAGGTGTGCCAGGCGGAAGGCGTCGTATGCGAGGTGATCGACGGTTTCGACCCGAAAATCTTCGCGATGGCCGAGCCGCCGGAAGGAGCGGTGAATGTTTGCTGGCAAGCGCAGAAGGCCTATTGGTACAAGCATGACCAGCGGCGCACCGGCGTATGGCGCGATCTCTCGATTCATCGCCGCCCGACGGAAGTGAACGAGATCGTCGGCCCGGTCGTGCAGCGCGCCCAGGAGAAGTCGATCGCAGTGCCTCGTCTGGAATGTCTGGTCCGGCTAATTAAAGAAGCGGAGCGCGGGGAAAGAGAGCTTACGCTGGCGAACCTCGACGAGCTGCGCGAGTTGGACAGGCAGCTCGGACAGATGGGATCGAACTGAGCAAACATTCATTTGAACAATCATCAGGGGGGATAGTTGTCATATGAGCAGAAAATCGTTGGTCAGTTTACTGATTGTTTGCATGATGCTCGCAAGCGCGATGCTTGCCGGCTGCAGCTACGACTCGGGCAGCAGCAGCGGATCGAGTGCGAGCGGCACGAGCGACAATGGAAATGCGAGCGAGAGCAGCGGGACGGAGAGTAATCTGCCGGCCGCCGCTTCGGGGGAACTTAAAATCGGGCTGGACGTCGATCCCGACACTCTCGATCCGCGGCTTGGCCGCAATACGTCGAACGCTCGCGTAGCGGAAGTCGTGTTCAGCGGTCTCGTCCGTCTGACGGAGAAGCTGGAGCCGGTGCCGGATCTGGCGGAGAAATGGGAGCTGCCCGATCCGAAGACGATCGTGTTTACGCTGCGCAAGGACGTCGCCTTCCATGACGGCACGCCGTTTACTTCCGCAGACGTGAAGTACACGTACGATTCGATCAGAGATCTGGAGTTCAAAGCGCCGAACGCCAAGCTGTACGAGGCGATCGACAGCGTCGAAGCGACGGACGACTACACCGTCAAGTTCACGCTGAAGCAGCCTAGCGCGCCGCTGCTGTATTATCTCGATCTCGGCATCGTGCCCAAGCATATCGGCGAGAAGAACGACGGGACGCTGGCGACGAACCCGATTGGAACCGGCCCGTACAAATTCGTCAAGTGGGACAAGAACAGTAAGCTGTTCTTCGAAGTCTACGACAAATACCACGACGGCGTAGCCAAAACAAAGCAAATGACGTATTTCGTCATTCCGGACAACACGACAAGGGTGTCCGCGCTGGAGGCGGGCGACATCGATTTCGTTCATTCGCCGCTGTCGCCGCAGGACATTAACCGGATCAAGGACAATGACAAGTTTACCGTCACCCAGACGGAAGGACTCGGCTACACGTACCTTTCCTACAATCAGAAGAATCAGTTCCTGTCCGACGTGAAGGTGCGTCAAGCGATCGCGCATCTGACCAACAAGCAGGTGATCTCGGCCGATATTTATCAGAACATGGACAAGCCGGCCAAGTCGCCGCTTATCCCGCCGCTGTTCGCGCATACGGACGATATCCAAGGGTTCGACTACGATCCGGAGAAAGCGAAAGCGCTATTGGCCGAAGCCGGCTGGACGGACACCAACGGCGACGGAATGGTCGATAAGGACGGCAAGAAGCTGTCGATCGAGCTGTCGACGTACGTGGAAGACTCCAATCGCGTGCAGGCGCTCGAATACTTGCAGAACGAGTTTGTCAAAGCCGGCGTCGACGCCAAAGTCGTGACGACGGAAGCGCCGACGTTCCTGGCTAACCTGCTCGCTCACAAGTACGATATCGCGATGTTCGGTCTCTTGAATATCGTCGATCCGGACAAAGCGGTCTACAACCAGTGGACGACGACGGGCGGCAACAACTACGGCGAGTATAGCAATCCGCAGGTCGACGAACTGTTGGAAAAAGGCAGAACGACTTCGAATCTGGACGAACGCAAGCAGTATTATCAAGAAGCCGCGCAAATGATGGTGAACGACGTGGCGTTCGACATCGTGCTGTACCAAGGGTACATCGTCATGCACTCCAACAAGCTGAGCGGATTTACGCTTCATCCGAAAGGCAGCTTTTATAATTTCAAGAACGCGGTAATTAAATAGCACGGAAAAAAAGGCCGGGGAGGGAGAGGCGGATCGCTCGCTCCTTCCTTTCGGTTTAAGTAAGGAGCGTTAACTTGCTGACGTATATAGGAAGAAGGTTGCTGCAGTTCATTCCCGTGTTGCTCGGGATAACGGTTCTCGTCTTTCTGCTGCTGCATATGATTCCCGGCGATCCGGCAACGGTATTGCTCGGCCAGGACGCCCCGCCGGACGAAGTGGAGCGCATCCGCAACATTTTGGGCTTAAACGAGCCGCTGTACGTGCAGTTTTTCGTCTATTTGAAACAGCTGCTGCAAGGCGATCTCGGGCAATCGATCTTCCAGGATCAATCCGTCTACTCGCTCATTATGAAGCATCTTCCGGCGACGATTGAGCTTGCCGTGTTCGCGCTCGTCATCGCGCTTATTATCTCCATTCCGCTCGGCATTTTGTCGGCGGTGAAGCAGTCCTCGTGGATTGATTACGTCAGTATGTTTTTCGCGCAGTTGGGCGTATCGATGCCGGTATTCTGGATGGGGACGCTGCTCATTATCGGTTTCTCCGTCAACCTGAATTGGCTGCCGTCGTTCGGACGGGGAGAACCGCTGACCGAAGCGTTCTCGACGCTCGTTCGCACCGGCAATTTGTACGATATCGTGCAAAGCCTTCGCAGCTTGCTGCTTCCGGCGTTCACGCTCGGCATCATGAGTGCCGCGCTCATTACGCGGATGGTGCGTTCGACGATGCTTGAGGTGCTGAAGGAGGACTATGTGCGGACAGCAGAAGCGAAAGGCGTCGGCACTCTCTCGGTCATCTTTAAGCACTCGTTTCGCAACGCCTTGATTCCGATCGTGACAATCATCGGTCTTCAATTCGGCAACCTGCTCGGCGGGGCGATCGTCACCGAAACCGTATTTGCATGGCCGGGCATCGGACGTCTTGTCATTTCAGCCATCAGTCAACGCGACTTTCCGCTCGTCCAGGGCTGCGTGCTCGTTATTGCGCTGATGTTTGCGCTCACGAACCTGGTCATCGATATTTTATATACGAAAATCAACCCGAAGATTCAGCAAAGGTAAGGAGGAGGAGCGATGAGCGCTTCATCAAAAGCGGAATACGGGAAGGCGATCAAGCCGCGTTCCTCCGGATGGAAAAAGGGCTGGCTCGCGGCAACGCGCAGCAAATCGGTGCTGATCGGCGGAATCATCGTCTGTCTCGTGCTTCTCGCCGGGCTGCTCGCACCGGTGCTGTCGACGCACGATCCGTACGAGATGGTCATGGGCGAACGTCTGGCCAAGCCGATGACGTCCGGTCATCTGCTCGGTACGGATCAGTTCGGCAGAGATCTGTATACGCGCATCTTGTACGGAGCCAAAGTGTCGCTTGAGGTCGGGATCGTTGCCGTCGGCCTGTCGCTTGTCATCGGCGTTACGCTCGGGCTGATCGCCGGCTACTACGGGGGCTGGGTCGATTCGTTAATCATGCGTATCGTGGACATCGTCCTGTCGTTCCCGGTTATTCTGCTAGCAATCGCTTTCGTGGCCGCGCTGGGGCCGGGCATCAATAACGTGATTATCGCGCTGGGACTCGTGTATTGGACGAATTACGCCCGTCTCGTCCGGGCCAACGTGCTTGTCGTCAAGGAAGCGGAGTACATTCAGGCGGCGCGTACGATCGGATCCAGCGATTTTCGCATTATTTTCTACAATATTTTGCCGAACTGTCTTGCTCCGATCATCGTTGTGGCGACGCTCGGACTTGGACAGGCGATCGTCGCCGAAGCGACGCTTAGCTTCCTCGGGCTCGGCATTCAGCCGCCGGAATCGAGCTGGGGCTGGACGCTGGCGTTCGGGATGAAGTTTCTGAAGGATGCGCCGCATCTGTCGATCTATCCCGGGCTGGCGATTATGATTACCGTGCTCGGCTTTAATTTGCTCGGAGACGGCATTCGCGACTTGACGGATTCCAATTTAAAGCGGAATTAAATAGAGGGGGTTTGTTAATGACGAGTATGGAGAAAACCGATCACCGTTTGGCCGTGGAGTATACCCGTATCGTGCTCGGCATGGATCAGCTTTACCGTTCCAAGCTGGTAAAAACCGGGGAAGCTCTGTTCGACAACGAAGGGCTGACGTACAGTTTATCCGATGAACATCCCATTACGTACAGCAACTGGTCCGACGTGAAGGAGGATTTGAACTATTTGCGCCTCCGCTATCTGGACATTGAGGATGAGGTGCGCCGTAACTATATGCAGCAGCAGATCGGCTCCGTGCTTTGTCTGGCCGACTGGTGTGCGGGAGTTCAACTGCCTTTTCGCGATAAAGTAAGAGGGCTGCTGTACGTCAACGAGAATCCGCTCAGCCAGGCGGAACGCGGCGAACTGCATCGTCGGCTCGACGTCGCGCTTGCGGGTAGAGGGTATAAGGGGTCGCTTCATGAGAAGGTTCAGGCATGGGAGGCCGAACGGCGCGTCCCGGTCGCGGAGCTGGAGACGGTGCTGAAGGAGCTGCTGGCCGTGGCGAAACAGCGGGTCGTCGATCGAATGTTTCCACAGATGGCCGATGTCGAGGTCGTTCCGGAGATCGTTCACGATTTCCCTTTTAACGCCTATTGCGACTATGTGAACGGCAAAATGTATTTGAACGGCGATATTCCTTTCACTTATGAAGGGCTGAAGCATTTGGTTACTCACGAGTGCTTTCCGGGTCATACGACTCATATGCGTTTCCGGGAGTTGGGCATGCAGTCCGGAGATATACCGATCGATGCCAGCATGGTCGTCGTCAATACCGCAAGCAGCTCGGTATTCGAGGGAATTGCCGACAACGGGATTTATTTCATCGATTGGCTGGAGACCGAGGACGATCATATTTATCAAATCTACCAGCAAATTCGCTCGACCTCGGGGATGAACGCCGCGCACATGCTGCATGCGGAGCGCAAACCCGAGCAAGAGGTGGCGCAATTTCTGGCCGAGTACGCGTTCGGCGAAGAGAACTGGATCGCTTCCCGGCTCCGTTTCTTTACCCATCCGCTGCGTTCGCCGTTTATTTATACGTATTGGCGCGGCAACGAAGCGGTTAAGCAAGTATACGAACGAGTGGCGCCGGAAGATCGGCAGCGGTTCTTCCAGTTTATTTATTCGAGGATGCTGTCTGCGGACACGGTAAAACAATTTGTGTAAGGGCACCGGCCCAAGAAGAGGGAGATGACATGGACGATCGATATTTGCTGGAGGTTAACGGCCTGACGACCACGTTCCAATCCCGCGATCATACCTTCAATGCGACCGACGGCATCTCCTTTGCGATCCGCAAGGGCGAGACGCTGGGCATCGTCGGCGAATCCGGCTGCGGCAAAAGCGTAACCTCCTTGTCTATCATGGGGCTGATCAAGCCGCCCGGGAAAATCACGAAGGGCGAAATCAAATTCAAAGGCAGAGACTTGCTCAAGGTGAGCAAGCGGGAGCTTCGCGTCTTACGCGGCAACGAAATCGCAATGATCTTTCAAGAGCCGATGACGTCGCTTAATCCGGTATATACGATCGGCAACCAGATCGGGGAAGCGCTGAAAATCCACAAGAAGGCTTCCGGCAAAGCGCTGAAAGCACGAGTAATCGAGCTCCTGCAGATGGTCGGCATTCCGCGGGCGGAGGAAATCGCCGGCGACTATCCGCATCAGTTGTCCGGAGGCATGCGACAGCGGGTCATGATCGCCATGGCGATGGCCTGCCAGCCGGAGCTGATGATCGCGGACGAGCCGACGACCGCTCTCGATGTGACGATTCAGGCGCAAATTCTTCAGCTGATGAAGGATTTGCAGAAGCAGAACAATATGTCGATGATGCTTATCACGCACGATCTGGCCGTCGTATCCGAAGTTTGCGACCATGTCATCGTCATGTACGCCGGCAAAATCGTCGAGCAGGGCCTGGTGCGGGATATTCTCGATTCGCCGCGCCATCCATATACGCAAGGGCTGCTCAATTCGCTGCCCAAGAGCGCGGGCAGCGAACGACGACTGAACTACATTCCCGGATATGTACCGCCTCCATCGCAGTGGGGCCAAGGCTGCCGCTTCGTCGATCGCTGTCCGCACGCGATGGACAAGTGCCGCGAGCAGCTGCCGCCGCTGTTCCCAATAGACGAAGCGGGCAGAGCTGCGGCTTGCTGGCTTGTAGAGAAAGGAGGACAAGCGCTTGTTGGATCATCTATTGGATAAAACCGACGAGGCTGATGACGCCATTCTGGAAGTCGACGGGTTGAAAAAATATTTTCCGATCAGGCGCGGCGTGTTCTCCAGGCCGAAGGGGCATGTGAAAGCGGTGGACGGCGTCAGCTTTAAGGTTCGTCGCGGCGAGACGCTGGGCATCGTCGGCGAGAGCGGCTGCGGCAAATCCACCGTGGCGCGGCTGATTATTCGCCTGTTGCAGGCGACGGAAGGCTCGGTCCGTCTGGACGGGCGCGACATTCATGCGCAGTCGCCCGCCGAACTGAGGGCGATGCGTCGCGACGTTCAGATGATTTTCCAGGACCCGTATTCGTCGCTTAACCCCAGATGGACGATCGGGCGCACGTTGGCCGAGCCGATGAAAATCTACGGAATCGGAAGCAAGCGCGAGCAAATCGAACGGGTCGCTTCATTGCTCGACAACGTCGGCTTGAATCCAAGCTACGCTTCTCGGTATCCGCATGAGTTCAGCGGCGGTCAAAGGCAGCGGATAGGCATCGCACGGGCGCTTGTCCTAAATCCGAAGGTGATTATCGCCGATGAGCCGGTGTCCGCGCTCGATATCTCCATCCAAGCGCAGGTGATCAACCTGATGCAGGACTTGCAGGAGCAGTACCGGCTGACGTATCTGTTCATCTCTCACGATCTATCGGTCGTCGAGCATATTTCCGATCGCGTCGCCGTGATGTACCTTGGACGTGTCGTCGAGCTCGCGAGCAAGGAGCAGCTGTTCCGTTCGCCGAGGCACCCGTATACGGGTGCGCTGATGTCGGCGGCACCGGAGGTGCGCGGCGCAGAGGGGGCGAAGAGGGAGCGCATCATTTTGCGCGGCGACGTGCCGAGTCCGGCGAATCCGCCGTCTGGGTGCACGTTCCATACGCGATGTCCAAGCTGCATGGACATCTGCAAAACTGTCGCTCCGGCGTTGAAGGAAGTCGAGCCGGGCCAACAGGTTTCATGCCATCTGTATTAAGCGCAGGCGTCTCGCAGAATATCCCGATAAATCGCCTCATTTTCCGCTTGGACGCGGCAATCGGGGCGATTTAACGTATAAGTGCCGCAATTTTGTGGGGCGCTGTGTCTGTTTTGTAGGATTGATCGTACAAAGATACGGCGTTGGAGAGGCCGGAGCGGCGGATTGTGTGATAAATCGTACAAGTTGGCCTCAAATAGACGATGAGAGCCGAACTTTGTACGAAATTCCATATAAAGTTGGCGAGCGGCGACTAACGGCCCTAACCGGGTCCTCAACTGTGCCGTAGCCCGCGCAGTCAAGCTGTCTAACGGGAGTCGGGATCGACAATCGCCAATACGAACATCATTTCGTCACCGTCTTGGGATAACGAACACGCTGCCGTACGTGCCTTTGAAAGACGGCTCTCCGAACGCCTCGACCCAGCCGTCGTACAGCTTCCAGGAGGAATCGCCGCGAACGATCACGTAGTCGGGCTTGTCATAGGAGACAATTTCCGGCAAGTAGACCGAGAAGCCGTGCATCGAGCGCTCGAATGCGGTCCAGCCTAACGTTCCTTTGGACTGTTCAGTAATAAAAGGGTCCTGTCTGCCGTCGGTCAAAATGTCGCCGCCCCGGAACATGACGTAGCCGGAAGTACCGTAGGTGGACAGCACTCTCGGCCGCTTGCCTTCGGGCTTGCGCTCCATAATGTAATTCATCTCTTCGACCGGGTAATTCTTCGCGTCAATCTGCGGCGTCCTGACGAATACGTAAGCGCTGTTGACGGCGAGTCCAACCGCCAAGCAGAGCAGAATGGCAGGCATGCGAAGCTGCGGACGCCACGAACGCAGCCATGGCGGAGCCGCATCCAGAGCGGCCGCGGCGAAATAAGGAATAAGCAGCCACATGAACAGATTTTGCTTAAAATTTGCGATGCCCAAGTAGAGGATGCCGGCAGCCAGAAAGAAACGGAAAGGCTTGCCGCGCAGCGCGAAGGGCAGCGTTAACACAAAAAACAGCAGCAACAGCATGATCGGCAAGCTGTCCAGCTTGTTGAACTGAAGCGGCTGCCATTCATTAATGAGCATATTAAAGTCGTTCTTCGTCACGGTCAGAATGAAGAACAGACTTTTGAGACCTCCCGGATTTAGCAGCCCGACTAACCAGACGCCCAGAAACGTCAACATCCGCGGTTTATTCAGCTGTTTATTCAGCAGCGACTCCAAAAGCGCCATACCTGTGAACACGGCGATGACTAGCCAGACGCCCGTATGAATATTTGCAATGAGCAGGGATAGGACGATCAAGGCGGCAGCAGGCTTCCAGCCGACACGCAGCTGAAATTCCCGCAAATAGACGACAAACCAGACGATCAGCCCGGCTGAGATCATCTGCGGCCTGATTTTGAAGTAGCCGTAATAAATCCAGCAGGCGATAAGCAGCACGAACAGGAGCAGCAATGGATGCTCCTCCTCCATGCCCAATTCCTTGCGCGATATACGGGCAAGACGAAGCAGCCCCGGTATAAGCAGCAGCAGACTAAGCGCGGTCAGCAAATAAGCGCCGGGCCAGCCGAACGCCTGATAGAACAACGCCACTAGAATCTGAAAGCCGAACTCATGCGGAATGTAGGGCAGCTTGTCCTCGTAGAACGTATGTATGGCGTGATAGAGCACCTGTTTGTGCTCAAGCATATAGCTTCCCAATTCGATATGCCAGAACGTGTCCGGATCGTTAAAAGCGTATTTGGGCAGCATGAGCAGCACGACGGCGATGACGACGATACCGTAGATAATCGGAAGTTTGGATGATTTCATATAAGTTATTAAAACATAGTTTGCGGATGAAAAGAAACTTTTCGATCGTCAGAACGACGGATATGGCCTGGAGCATCGCTGCCCGGCAAGCACCATAACGTTCCATAGGCATAAGATGGTTTATCAACCTTTGGAGGTTAGTGATGATGTACTATAGTTACCCGATAATGTATGTGGTCTATCCCGGAGGCTTCTCGGCCGCTTACGGTTCAAGGCAGCACGCGCTGGCCGGCTCGCCGCTAGGTTATCCATTGCTCAGACGCAATCAGGGCTACAGCTATGATTTCGAGAACGGATACGTTTCTGCGGATGAACGGAGAGCGAGGCTTCAGGATCAAGGGCCCAAACCGTTTGTGCTGGATATTGACGAAGCGACCGAGGATAATCAAACCTTCCGTACGGCAATCTGGACCGGGGAGCATTTGCAAGTGACCTTGATGAGCATCCCGGCCGGCAGCGATATCGGTCTGGAGGTTCATCCGAAGACGGATCAGTTTATTCGCGTGGAAGAGGGCCAAGGCTTGGTGCAAATGGGGAAGAGTCCCGAGCAGTTGGACTACACGGCGAACGTCGGTGACGGGTATGCGATCATGGTCCCGGCGGGAACGTGGCACAACGTAACGAATACGGGCGGCAAACCGCTTAAGGTGTACTCGATCTATGCGCCGCCGCAGCATCCGCGCGGCACGGTTCATCTTACCAAAGCGGATGCCATGGCATCTGAATAAGTCTAAAGAAGCGAAGCTAAAAAAGCATCGATCTCCCAAAGCCCGACGGCTGGAGGCGATCGATGTTTTTTAACTTCGCGGATATACGATGCGCGTACAGCCTCAATCAAAGCGTACGGATCATTTCGAAATTGCCCGGTTCCGGACGGAAGCCGAGCAAATCGCGATTGATTCGCAGCATCGGAGCGTTCATGGAATCGTTATTCGTCCGCAGATAGGCAACCCGGCTGGCCTGCGCCGTGCGTACGCCGAGCAGCTTCAAGGCCAATGCAATCCGGCGTCCCCGGTATTCCGGCAGCACGGCGGTGTACTGATGGTACATGGCTTGCGTTTGTTCATTGTACTGAAGAGCCACGACTCCGACGTAGCGATCTCCGTCCTTGGCGATGTGAATCCATTCCGGCCGTATGCCGGGCAGCTGAAGGTTCCATTTCTTCCATTCTTCGAACCAAGGATAATCGCCTACGAAGCCGGGAATGTCGGGATGAGTCGTTTTATACAACTCATGGAGCTTACGCTCGTTCTCTTCGCCGGGTTCCTCCGCCAACGTAACGAAACGAATGCCGCCGCGTTCTGCATCGGCGATCGACTCGCTCAAAGCTTCTTCAATTGTGTAGGCCTCCAAATCCAATACGGATTCAAAGGAATGCCGTCCTTTGACATAGCCTCGCCGCTGCGCGAACGCGATGGACGCTTCGTCCGATTCTCGCAAATAATCGACAAGGCGCGAGGCTTTAACTTCGCATGCCCAGTTCAGCATTTCAGCGTACAGGGCGCCGCCGATTCCGTTGCGCCGCGCGTCCGGGTGTACGACGACCGTATGACCCAGCGACCCGGGTTCGTTCCATGGCGCTCTCCAGACAATCGCGTAGCCGACAACCTGGCCGCGCTCGTTTTCCGCCACCCACTTGGGCCGATCCCAGCCCATCAGCTTGCCGTCCTCATTGTAATGGAGCTGTCCGGGAGGGATCTTTTCTTCGTCCGCCTGAAGCTCTTGGGCTGTGGTCGGCTCCGACCAGATCAGATTGAGCAGAGGCGCTACAGCCGGATAATCGTCCGGGTGACGCAATTTTCTGATTAAGAAATGAATAAACCCCAACCTCCCGTTCCTATTATTTCCTTATTATCGCATTACTTTCTGTTCATTTCGCGGTAGAGTTTGACTATAAACAAATACACTTGAATTTTAGCAGCTGGCGGTTGCGGCAATTTTGATTTTTACACTTGCACGTTACGTTACGTAAGGTTTTATAATGAAGCTACCGGTACTTCGCTAGCGCCCAAGAACGGAGTTGATTCATGACCAAGCTATGGAAAGTCGGCGACCTCGCCAAACTGACGGGACTTACGGTGCGAACTTTACGGTTTTACGATCAGATCGGTTTGTTTTCCCCGTCCGCTCAGACCGAATCCGGCCACAGGCTATATGGAGAATCGGACTTGTCGAGGCTGCATCAGATTTTGGCGCTGAAGGAGCTGGGGCTATCGCTGGAAGAAGTAAGATCGGTTTTGAATGGCGGACAAGTCAGTCCGCTGGCCATCTTGGAGCTGCAGATGGAACGTCTTCGGGAGCAAATCAGACACCATGAGAATCGTCTGGACCTGCTTAGACATGTTTCCAAGTCGGTACAGAGAGAGGAACGGCTGTCGGCCGAGGATTTTGCAAACTTGCTGCAGGCGATGAAAACGGAATTCGAGAAGCCGGTCTTCGAGCGGCGTTCAAGCTGGGAGCGGCATCTGGATCGATTGGGAGAGACGCTTGTCGAGGAAAATGAAAATCAAGAACCCTGAGGAGGAACTATCATGAACGAAAGATTCGTCAAACACGCCACCTTTGCCATCGAGAAAACATATGCCGCCGCGCCGGAGCGGGTATTCCGCGTCTGGGCGGATCCGCAGCTTAAAGCCAAATGGTTTTCGCCGGCAGACAGCTTCGACTTCAGGGTCGGCGGACGAGAGTATAGCCGCGGCGGGCCGCCGGAAGGGCCGGTTTTCACCTTTGACGCATGCTATCAAGAGCTTGTTCCCGATCAACGCATCGTCTATAGTTATACGCTGGATTCGGACGATACGCGTATTTCCGTCTCGATCACGACGGTCGAGTTCGTTCGAACGGAAGGCGGCACGAAGCTGATCTTCACTGAGCAGGGCGCTTATTTTGACGGGCACGATACGCCGGAAATCAGGGAGCATGGTACAAATCTGATGCTGGACGGGATTGTTCCGTTAATGGAAGGAGCCGATGAGGCGTGACGATCGGCGAAAATGAAAATGAATTGGTAGCCGAACGCGAGTACGGTTGTTCGCGGGAGCTCGTATTCCGGGCTTGGACAACTCCGGAATTGCTTGCTCGGTGGTGGGGGCCGGAGGGCTTCAACAACACATTCCATAAGTGCGATGTTCGTCCGGGCGGCGAATGGAAATTCACGATGCACGGGCTCGACGGTACAAATTATCCGAACGAATGCGTATTTGTCGAGATTGTGCAGCCGGAACGAGTCGTGCTGGATCATCTGTCCGGCCATGAATTTCGGATAACGGCCACTTTCGAGGAGAGCAATGGGAGAACCGTAGTTACCTTCCGTCAGCGCTTTAAGCTAAAGGAGGACTTCGAGCAGGCCAAGCCGTACTGCATCGATGCCAACGAACAAAATCTGGATCGGTTGGGAACGGTTCTATCGGAGCTGGCTCATAAGTAAAGAGAGTCTTACGAAATGATTATCGATGGGATATTCCGGGTATCTATCTCCTTCCGTTGCTATACGATCCTGAAACTTGAAGGGTAAACCCGTAAAGGGGTAGTTTCAGGACCGTATGAGGCAGTCTCCAGGAGATAGATACCCTTACTTTTCATCGATAATCTTCTTGTACGCCTTTACTTATGAGTCAGCCCCCCTCGTGTATTTCTTAAGGGGAGACAAGAAGATAATCCACGTTCTCCGCCATCCACTTGCCGTTGATATAGCGAATCGTAATGATGCGTTCAACGTTCATGCCTCCGGCATCGCGAGGACTTTCCAGCTGAGTGATGCTGCCGCGACCTGTTCCTTCATAGTAGTAGATGTAGGGCTTCGAAACAAATCGATGCTGCGTTAAGACACTTTTCCTCTGAACAATCTTGTTAATGAACTCATCCGTAAAATAAGGTTTGAACTTCGTGCGAATCTGCTTGTACTTGGACGGATTAGCCGAATCGTTCGCCGCTTGGACGAGCGCGTTAAGCCGCGTCTGAGTCAGCTCCGGATACTGTCGGGCATTAATGACGACCTTCCGGTCGCCGAGCGAAGCGGTGGCTTTTTGCGTTTCGTTGTTCCAGGTGACCGTTCCTCCCAGCGATTGAGCGACAAAGCGAAGCGGCACATAAGTGACTCCGCGTTCGATAATGGTGCGTGCGTCCAAGCGCACGCTTTTGCCGTTAACCGTCGCATAATCCGAATTAAGAGGCACATTAACCTCTATTTTCTCTCTTGTAATTTTTGCGGATAATGTCGGCTTGTCCCACTTCACTTTGGCTCCCAACCCTTCGGAGACGACGCGAAGAGGAATAAGGATGTGACCCCGCTCGTTTTTTCCGTACACTGGAGCTGTAATTGTCGGTGACTCCTGCGCGGAGACTTGTCCGGACAGAACCGGCAGCAGCATCAGGGATGCAGCGAGCAAAACAGGCGTTAATTTTTTGGACACGGATATTCCTCCTTAATTAAATAACTATGGTCATTTGGACGCCTCTTTCAGGGGCAAAGATGACGTCATGACTAATATATACCCAGCATTTGTATAAACGAAAACGGGGGTTCTCATTAAGTAGGGTCATAAGAGATTATCGATAGCTTGAACACCCGTCGCAGGCCGCATAATAGAGAGAAGCCGGTGCCCGCTCGGATGGTGTTTTGGCCCTGTTAACTTCGTCTAAAATCGCTCTATTATTTTGCCTGACAAAAAAAGGTGTTTGGCGATTTTTGTCGAAATTATGGCTAATGTAAGGCTTGGTTAACGTATTGCATAAACGGATGATGTTCAGATCAGCTATGAGATGGGGGGGGAAAGGCGCTTGGATCAAGGATTTTCCAACGATTCGATATTGGACATTTACATCTATGAAACGACGCAAAATATCGATCAGCTCGAAAAAACCGTTATGACGTTCGAAAAAGCTAACGGTCTTACCCTCGACACCGTGAATGAGATTTTCCGAATTATGCACACGATCAAAGGCTCGTCCGCCATGATGACGTACAACAATATTGCGTCGTTGGCCCATGCGATGGAGGATTTATTTTTTTACATCCGAGAGGAGAAACATGTCAACTTAGATCTCGTCCTGCTGTCCGACCTCATTTTAGAAGGTATCGATTTCATAAAACTGGAACTAGACAAAGTAAGAAGCGCGGGAAGCCTCGACGGCGACCCTGGCAGCCTGATCGAGACGTTCAGAAGATTCCTGTCCGTTATCAAGGCGCAAGGCGGAGGCTCATCGCCTCCCAGACCGAGGAAGGAAGCCGTCGCGGCGCAGCCGCGGTCGCTTCCCTCCGGGCCTGGCGCCGGAGCGGCCCGTTCGCGGCTGCAAGCTTATGAAGCCGTCATTCATTTTGACGACGGCTGCGAGATGGAGAACATCAGGGCGTACGCTATCGTCCATCATTTAAGCGAGATTGCCGAGGATTTCTCGTATTCTCCCGAAGATATCGTCGAGAACGGCGACAGCGTCCATATCATTCGAGAGAGGGGCTTTAAGGCGACGTTCAGAAGCGCAAGAACGCTGCGGGAGCTGCATGATATAATCGCGAGCACCGCGTTCGTGCGCAATCTGTCGCTTGTCGAGCTGGAGGACGAATCGTCTTCGAAGCCTTCTGAACAAACGGAGCTTGCGATAGCCGAGCTTGAGCTCGCGGCCGCGGCGGAGCCTCGCGTCAAGGCCGAACCCCCGGCCAAAGCCCAGTCGCCGACCCGGGAGCAGGCGGAGAATAAGAGCGCCCAGCAAAGCTTTATCAGCGTTGACGTAGACAAATTGGACAAGCTGATGGATTTGATGGGGGAAATGGTGATCGCCGAAGCGATGGTGACCCAGAACCCGGAGCTTAAGGCGCTGCAGCTGGGCGGCTTCGACAAAGCGGCTCGCCAGCTCAGGAAAATTACGAGCGAAATGCGCGATATGGTGATGTCCATTCGCATGGTTCCGCTGTCCGCCACCTTCCATAAGATGCATCGCATCGTCAGAGATATGGGGCGGAAGCTGGACAAGGAGCTGGAGCTGACGCTGATCGGGGAAGCAACCGAGGTGGACAAAAACATCATCGAGCATATTTCCGATCCGTTGATGCACCTCGTGCGCAATGCCGCCGATCACGGCATCGAGTCCTCCGAAGCGAGAGCGGCAAGCGGCAAGCCGCAGGCCGGTCGGATTACGCTGGAAGCGCAAAATGCCGGGAGCAACGTGCTTGTTACCGTTAAGGACGACGGCAAGGGATTGAGCAAAGACAAAATATTGGCCAAAGCGAAGAAGCAGGGCTTGTTGGTGAAGCCTGAGAATGAAATGACGGACAAGGAAATTTACAATCTGATTTTTCTTCCCGGCTTCTCCACCAACGAGAACGTAACGGAATTTTCCGGACGGGGGGTTGGCATGGACGTCGTCTCGAAAAATCTAGAGGCGGTCGGCGGCTCGGTGTCGATTGACAGCGAGGAGGGCGTCGGAACGGTCACGACGTTGAGAATCCCGCTTACGTTGGCGATTATCGACGGCATGAACATCCGGGTCGGAAGCGCCAAGTATACGATCCCTACGACCTCGATCCAGGAAACCTTCCAAGCGAAGCTGCGGGATATCGTCACGGATCCGGATTCGAACGAAATGATTTTGCTGCGCGGCAAAGTGTATCCGATTCTGCGCCTTCATGAGCTGTATTCGGTGCCGGCCGCCGTTGCCGATCTTACAGAGGGCATTATGCTCATGGTGGAGCAGGACGGCAAAAGCGTGTGCCTGTTCGCCGACGCGCTTCTGGGGCAGCAACAGGTCGTCGTCAAGGCGCTGCCCGGCTACATTGCCAACAACCGAAGAATCGAAGGGCTGGCCGGGTGTACGCTGCTCGGAGACGGCAGCATCAGTCTGATCCTCAATATCGGCGGATTACTGAACAAGAAGTCGCAGATTTCTTCCCAATGACTAGAGAGGAGTGTCCGAATGGCGCAGATCCAACAACAGGAACAAATGGAGCAAGAGGATACGCAACAAGGGAAGTTCCTTACTTTCGCGCTGGGGAACGAGACGTTCGGCATCGAAATTCGGTATGTCACCGAGATTATCGGCATTCAGCCGATTACCGAGGTGCCTGAGCTTCCGGAGTACATCAAAGGGATCATTAATCTCCGAGGCAAAATTATTCCCGTCATGGACGTGAGGCTCCGGTTCAAAAAGGAGTATAGAGCGTACAACGATCGCACTTGCGTCATTGTAGTGGATATCGACGACGACTGCATTGGACTTATCGTGGATAGCGTCGCGGAGGTGCTCGCGATTCCGGAAGCCGACATTATCGCCCCTCCGGAAATTCATAGAACGAGCAACAGGTACATCAAGGGCGTTGGCAAAGTCGGAAATGAAGTCAAGCTGATTTTGGACGGCAACAGATTGCTGAATGACGGAGATCTCGATCAACTGCACAGCTCCATTTTATAATTGCGAACAGCTAGAAACAGATCACATCCATTAGGAGGAAGCTGTATGGTGAATAAGAGGGGCATTAAGCAATCTACGTTGAATTATTTGTTGGGCGGCCTGTCCTTGGTGCTGGCGATTGTGCTGGTGATTTTGTCGATTCAAGTGATAGGCTCATTCGAGAAGATGAGAACCGCCGAGCAGAGAAAATCCGAATTCAAGCAGCTTGGCTTCGATCTGACGAACGCCTCGGAATATTTGACAGGCGAGGTCAGAGCTTACGTCCAATTCGGAGACAAAACGCATTACGACAATTACTGGAGAGAAGTCAACGAAACGAAAACGAGGGACCACATTGTCGCAAAACTGACGGAGCTGGGAGCTCCGCAGAACGAGCTTGATCTAATCACCGAAGCGAAAAAGAATTCCGATGCGCTCGTCGGTATAGAAGAAAAAGCGATGCAGGCGGTGGAGGAAGGGAAGCTCGATGACGGTCGGCGTCTGGTATTCGGCGAACAGTACGACCAGGGCAAGCAGGCCATCAAGGGGCTAATCGAGAAATTCCAGGAAACGATGAACGCCAGAGCCTCCGGGGAGCTGGACCAGGCAGCTGACGATATGCAGAGGAACATTATTATCATGATCGTGCTTATCGTGATTACCGCAGTGTTCAGCGGCATTAGCCTGCTGCTGTCGCATTTCAAAATCATTAAGCCGATTATCCGGATTAAAGAAAACATGGTTCGGGTGGCGGAAGGAGATCTGTCGCAATCCGTCAAGGTCACGATCGACAATACCGAAATCGGGCAGCTGGCGTATGGGACGGCGACTGTTATCGCGACATTCCAAAGCGTGGTAAACGAAGTCACGCATATTTTGACGGAAATGTCGAACGGAAATCTTGTGGTCGAGATCACCAGCGATTACAGAGGAGATTTCGCCGAGATCAAAACCTCGCTGAATCGAATCGTCGAATCCTTCAATGAAGTGCTGAGCGACGTGAAATCCGCGGCGGATCAAGTCGCCTCCGCTTCGGCGCAAGTGTCCGATTCGAGCATTTCGTTGTCTCAGGGAGCTACGGAGCAGGCCAGCTCCATTGAGGAGCTTACCGCGTCTATCGAGGAAATTTCGGCGCAGACGCGTTTGAACGCCGACAATGCGAGCGAAGCGAACGGATTGGCCGAAACCGCCAAGATGAATGCGGAGCAAGGCAACGGACAGATGAAGGAGATGCTCAGAGCGATGCAGGATATCAACGAGTCCTCCGCCAACATCTCCAAGATTATCAAGGTTATCGACGAGATCGCGTTCCAGACGAACATCCTGGCTCTGAACGCCGCAGTGGAAGCGGCCAGGGCGGGCCAGCACGGCAAAGGCTTCGCCGTCGTTGCGGAAGAGGTGCGGAATCTGGCGGCGCGTTCGGCGAATGCCGCGAAAGAAACGACCGATATGATCGAAAGTTCTATTCGCAAGGTGGAGGGCGGCACCCGCATAGCTAACGAGACCGCCGGCGCGCTCGTCAAAATCGTAGAAAATGTCGAGAAGGTAGCGACGCTGGTCAGCGATATCGCAGTAGCCTCCAACGAGCAGGCGATCGGCATCTCGCAAATTAACCAGGGAGTTATGCAAGTGTCCCATGTCGTGCAGAACAACTCGGCAACGTCCGAGGAGAGCGCCGCAGCCAGCGAGCAGTTGGCCAGCCAGGCGGAGCTGCTGAAGGATCAGGTCGGCAGATTCCGGCTGAAAAGAGAAAATCGGCGTTCGCCCTATCGGGAATTGGACGGCTTAAACCCCGAGGTGCTGAAGATGCTGGAAGCGATGAGCAGAAACAAAAGGACGGAAGAGCACGCCGATGGCTATAGAGAAGCCGCTGCTTCCGGAACCAAGAAGATCGCTCTGAGCGATTTCGAGTTCGGCAAGTATTAAGCAGGAAGAAGGAGCGGTCCAATCTTAGGGTTGACCGCTCTTTTTCTCCCTACACGTTAGAATTCGCGGTACGAAAAGCCAGTCGGCAAGGCGGGTGGGAAACGATGAATCGCATTACCGAGCAAGAGTTTAAGCAATTCTCCGAATATATCAAACTCCATTACGGAATCCATCTTAAGGCGGAGAAGTTATCTCTGGTGGCCAGCAGGCTGAACCGCGAGCTTGCCGGCCGAAACTTTAACAACCTATCCGACTATTTGAGCTACGTCGTGGCCGACAGGACCGGCCAAGCGGCTGTCACTCTTCTCGACAAAATTACGACCAACTACACCTTTTTTATGCGAGAGCCCGCTCATTTTTACTTTTTTCGGGACAAGGTTTTGCCTTATCTGGCAAGCACGGTCAAGGACAAGGATTTGCGCATTTGGAGCGCCGCGTGCTCCTCGGGCGAGGAGCCGTACACTTTGGCGATGATGATCGACGAATATTTCGGACCGGAGAAAGCCCAATGGGATACGAAAATATTAGCCACAGACATATCGAACCAAGTTCTTGAAATTGCTGGAAAAGGGATATACACTAAGGACAAGATTGCGGCTCTGCCGGCCGCTTGGAAATTGAATTATTTTCGGGAGCTTGATGGGGAACAATCCGTTCTGGCGGATCGCATCCGCAATGAGGTTATTTTTCGCAAGCTGAATTTTATGGATAAAGTCTTTCCGTTTAAGCGCAAATTTCAGGTTATTTTCTGCAGGAATGTGATGATTTACTTCGATAATAAGACGAAGTGCCAACTGATTGACAAATTATACGATTTGACCGAATACGGCGGTTATTTGTTTATTGGACATTCGGAATCCCTGGACCGTAATGCCACCCGATTCAAATATGTAATGCCCGCGGTCTACAGGAAGGGGTGAGGCATTTGGCGGTCCGCAATAAAATCAAAGTATTGGTCGTTGACGACAGTCTCGTATTTCGCGAAGTGATTGCTAGGGGCATTTCGTCCGATCCGCTGATCGAGGTGGTCGCTACGGCCGGCGATCCGTTCGAGGCCCGAGATAAAATATTGCAATTCCACCCGCATGTGATCACTTGCGATATCGAGATGCCCAAGATGAACGGGATCGAATTCGTTCGCCGGCTGCTGCCGCAATATTTTGTTCCGGTCGTCATGGTGAGCGCGGTTAGTCAGGCGGTGTTCGAGGCGATGGAGGCGGGCGTTGTCGATTTTGTCGTAAAGCCGGACGTGCAGTCTCCGACAGGAGTTGCGACGTTTATTCGCGATATGATCTATAAAATCAAAATCGCCTCAACGGCCAAAACCGCGATGCGGACAGCAGAGGATACGGCGATTCGCTCGCCCTCAGGCAAGGTGCAGAGGACGGATGACATTATCGCCATCGGCGCTTCCACGGGGGGAACCGAAGCGATATTCAGCATACTTCGCCAGCTTCCTTCCGCCGTCCCGGGAATCGTGATCGTTCAGCACATTCCTCCCCTTTTTTCGAGAATGTTCGCGGAGAGGCTGAACAGCCAAATCTCGCTGCGCGTCAAGGAAGCCGAAACCGGCGATTACGTCGAACCGGGCACCGTGCTGGTCGCGCCGGGAGATCGGCACATGCGGCTGAAAAAGATCGGGGCAAAATACCGCGCGGAATGCTTCGACGGTGAGAGAGTGAACGGACACTGCCCGTCGGTCGACGTTCTGTTCGAATCGGTCGCGAAGGAGGCGGGGCGCAGCGCCGTCGGAGTGCTGCTGACAGGAATGGGCAGAGACGGAGCGAAAGGGCTTCTGGCCATTCGCCGCAAAGGGGGAAGAACGATCGCGCAGGACGAAGCTTCATCGGTCGTATACGGGATGCCGAAGGTGGCCTACGAGATCGGAGCCGTCGAGAGACAGACGCCGCTCGGCAGAATTCCGCAAGCCTTGTTCGAATGTCTGGGCTAGCAGCTTCGAAAATCAGAGTCGAATTCACGATGAAACTCCTGCAAGATTTGCAACCGTCGGTCTGTCCATATAATAGATCCCACTCGTCCTGGGTATTTTCATCCGTCTTGCAACTGGTGTACACTAAAGGAGATGTCATTACAAGGAGGCGCGAATATGGGAGTTTACAGTTTCAGCGCGAATACGATTCAAGGAGAAGAGGTCGGGCTTGACCGTTATCGGGGACAGGTCGCTCTCATTGTCAATACGGCCAGCAAATGCGGATTGACGCCGCAGTACGAAGGGCTGGAGCAGCTTTATCAGAAGTATAAGGATCGCGGCCTGGTTATTCTCGGTTTCCCGTGCAACCAGTTCGGGGCGCAGGAGCCCGGCTCCAATGCGGAAGTCGAGCAGTTCTGCCAAGTGAATTACGGCGTATCGTTCCCTCTCTTCGAGAAAATCGATGTCAACGGAGACGCCAAGCATCCGCTGTATGCTTATCTGACCGAAGAGAAGGCGTTCGAAGGCTTCGATCAGACGCAACCGTCGGGACAGAAGTTCCATGCGATGTTTGCGAACAACATGCCGGACAAGCTGCTGGACAACGAGATCAAATGGAACTTCACCAAGTTTCTAGTCGATCGCGACGGCCAAGTCGTCGCGCGGTTCGAGCCTCCCATTCTTCCCGAGGAGATCGCGTCGGAAATCGAGAAGCTGCTATAGCTCGCAAGTTTAAGGCTCCCGTCAACGCGGGGGTCTTTTTTTCTTTTATTATTCTTTTATTGGCGTCTGGTATAATCCACGTAAATCAAGTATTGACGAGAGGACTGGACGCCAGTGCCGAAAACGACCGAAGCCCGCAAAGGAGAGGAAAGCTCCACACGGAGACGATCCTTATCCCGGAGCGACGAGGATTTGCAGGAGCAGAGCGAGACGGAAAGCCAGGAATCGGACAAGTCCGCCATTCTGGAAAGGCTGAAGGCGCAAGGAGCGGTTCGCGTATTTCCAGGAATGGGAGGACCGGGCGCGAGCAAGGGAGCGGAGCAACCAAGCGCGGAAGAAGCTCCGGAGATGGAGGAGGAGGCCGAAGAAGCGCCGATGCAGTCTTCCGTTCCGGAGGTGGAGGCTCCGTCGGAAGCGCCGAGCGGGCCCGTAGCCGAGGGGCCGAAGGCCGGCGGAGAGTCGGAGTCGTCGGGCGGAGAGTCGGAGGAGGCCGGAGGAGGCATCGACTCGGCGTTTCATGAGCGTGTTCAGAAAACGACGGACGCGGCCAACAATCCGAAATGGTACGATCTTCCGCAGCATATCCGCAACAAGCGTTACGGCAAATGGGATCTCTCCCAGAGCCGGGACCGGAGCGGCAATCGCGAGCGCGACGTCAATCTCGAAGAGGATGTCCGCACGAATAAGATCGAGAACCGGCTGATGCCGGGCAAATTCGCTGTACGGCAGAAAGCCAAAAATGCGATTAACGACATGGTGCAAAATCCGGGGCAGACCGCAGTCGGCATGATTCCTCTGGCAGGCGCCGCACTGAAGCAGAAAATGGCGGAAAAGTACGATGTGAAGGAACGCGATTTGCTCAGAGGGATCGCGGCGACAACCGGCAACGAGGCGATCAAGGAAAGCTCGGCTTCCCAAGCGCAGGCAGTCGGCACGAAAATAAAGGCCGATCGGGTGAAGGCGGGTATCAGCACGGTTGCGGGAATAGCGGGCAATATTGTGCCTGGGGCGAGCGTGGCGACGAGCGCGGTGAGTACGGCGGCCGGAGTCGTCGGCGATATTGCAACAGGCGACTCGCGGAACCAGGTGCACAAGGCCCGGGCGCGTCAGGAAGCGCGCAGAGATATGGGGAAGAAGGAGTTCTCGGCTTACGACAATATCGATGAATTCATCGGCTTGGAGAAGCAGCGGCATGCCCTCGTCGCGGCGGGGCAAGGCAAAGCGGGCGCGGAAGCGCCGAGCGTCGACAGCGACGAGCAGGTCAAGCGGCTGACCGCGCATGCGCGCGGAGAAACTCAGCATCATAAATTCTACAAGCAGCGCGCCAAGGAAGTGGAGAAGGAGAGAGCCGAGGCGGCCAAGCCGAAAACGGAGGAAGGCGGGATCATGTCTCGCATGAAGCGGCTGTTCGGCCGAACCTAGCGCCGATTGTTCCTGAATACATCTTAGGGCAGGGGGAGCGGCATGGAGCAAGCAGTTGCAACAGCGGAGGCGGCATACGGCGGAGCCGAAAACGGGGCGCCTTTTCGGGACGGAACGGATTATGTCGGAGGATGGCTGGAATGGTTGGATTCCGGAATCTCCCTTATGCTTTACCGGAGAGAGAGGCTGGAAGGGGAGCTCGGCTCTGCTGCTGAGGCGTTCAGTACGGGCGCGGCAATGAGCGCGGGAGCGCGGGATTTTCGTCATCCGACCCGCCGCACGAATGAGGGCGAGCCGCCGTTGGACAAGCTTGAATTGGAGCTGGCGCTTCAATGGGAACGCGCTCGTGAAAGGGCGGAGCGGGGCGAGCTTCTCGGGGAGCGGGATAATGCCTTTTTGCCGCTACCGTATTTGGCTCGTCTGTTCGGACTGACGGAACTGGAGCAAAGAATTGCCGTCATTTGCCTGGCGGTAGAGGTAGATCGGAAATACGAATCGGCGTTTGCGTTGCTGCAAGGGGAGCGCAGCGCGACGCATCCGAGCCGGGATTTAATTGCGTCGCTTGCCGCAAGCAATGCGGACGAGCGCCGGTTGGCGGCGAGAATTTTGCGGGATGACGGGGTATTAAGCCGGTATTTCCTCCGAGAAGCGGCAGGGACGCGCAAAGGCGGAACGACCATTAACAAATACTGTCGTCTGGATGAACGCATCGTCAGGTTCACGCTCGATTCGATCGCCATGCCGGAAGAATTGGCGCGTTATATGGAAATTGTGTCCTCCTCTGCGGAGACGCCGCCGCTGCTGGGGCACTTCGACATTCAAACGAAGCTGCGCAGCTGGCTGACCCGGCGGATCGAGGAGGATGGATCGAACGGAGCTTCGCTGGTCGTCTCTCTATGGGGAGCCGAAGGCGCGGGGGGGAGGGCGCAAGCCGCCCATATCGGCGTTCACTTTAATGAAGCGCTGCTGTATGTGGATATGGCGAAGCTTCCGGAGACGGACGAAGGCGGGCCGGACGCGCTGGACGCAGTGTTCCGCGAAGCGGCCATTCAACAGGCGATCCCCGTTTTTTACGGCTTTCCCGCTGCGATTGACGGAGAAGCGGAGAAGCGTCGCATGACGGCGCTGCTTGAACGGTTTGCCCGGCTTCCGGGCATCGTTTTCCTGCTGTCGGAGGAACCGTTGCGTTCGCTTGATCGTCGCGGCGTCATCGGCCTAGAGCTGGAAATTCCGGGTCTTCGGGACGAGGAACGGATCGAGGCTTGGCAAACCCTTGCGCTCGCTTACGAGGTGGAGGGCGGAATTGACTGGGAGGCGCTGGCGTCGCGTTTCATTTTCCATCCCGGCCAGATCGAAGGCTCGCTAGCTGCGGCACGGGCTGCGGCACAGTGGAGATCGACCGGCGGAGGCCGGGAGCTCATCGGCTGGGGCGATCTGATCCAGGCCTGCTACAAGCAGCTGAACCACAATCTGGGGGCGAAGTCGAAGCGGTTGTCCCCCAAGCATCGTTGGGCCGACCTTGTGCTCCCCGAGCCTCAGACTCGCAAGCTGCAGCATGCATGCAACCATATCCGCTACAAGCACACGGTGTATGGCTCATGGGGATTTCAGCGCAAGCTCTCCTACGGCACAGGGGTCAGCTTGCTGTTCTCCGGTCCTCCGGGAACGGGCAAGACGATGGCGGCGGAAATCGCGGCCAATGAGCTGGACATGGAAATCTACAAAATCGATCTGTCGCAAATTATTAGCAAATATATCGGAGAGACCGAGAAAAACTTGCGCGAAATTTTCGACGAGGCCCAGTCGAGCTATGCGATTTTGTTTTTCGACGAAGCCGATGCGCTGTTTGGCAAACGGTCCGAGGTGAAGGATTCCCACGACAAGAACGCCAATACGGAAGTGGCGTTTCTGCTGCAGAAGATGGAGGAGTATCGGGGCATTTCCATTTTGGCGACAAACTATTTGCAAAATATGGACGAAGCCTTCCTGCGCCGCATCAATTACGTCATTCGTTTTCCGTTTCCGGACGAGCGACAGCGGGAGACGATCTGGAAGAGCATTTTCCCGCAGGAGACGCCGCTTGCTCCCGATCTGGACTGCGGCTTCCTTGGCCGCAAGCTGCAGATGTCGGGCGGAAGCATCAAGAACGTCGCTCTCACCGCGGCATTCCTGGCCAGCGGGAACGGCGAGTCCGTCGGGATGAAACACATTTTCCAGGCGTATCAATATGAGCTGGACAAGACCAATCGCACGATTACGCGGGAGGAGTTGGGCGAATACAGCTACTTCTTCGAAGAGATTCGCAACGGCTAGCTCCGCCCCATGTCGAAAAAACGATTCGGACTGTGGCCTTCGGATGTTATGATGATAGCGGAGGGATTTGAATCCCGAACTGGGGCTGCATTCCGGCCCGGCCGCCAATCATCGCAAGCAAGGGAGCCGTCTTCGTGGATATTAAGCAGTGGATGTCGATCTTTCTGTTCGCCGCCGCGGCGATCATGCTGTTCATCTCATGGCTTGCTTACCGGAAGCGCCATCTGCCCGTCGCCAAAACGGTTTTCTTCATGATGCTGGCAGCGGCTTTCTATGCGTTCGGCTATGGGCTGGAGGTGCTCAGCCGAACTCTGGACGAGTTTAAGCTGTCGTTGCAGATCGAATATTTGGGCATTCCTTTCAGCTCCACGCTGTGGTTGCTTCTCGTTATTCAGTTTGCGGGGATCGCCGCGAAGCGCCGGAAGCAGTTGGCGGTAGCGCTGATGATTATTCCGGCGCTTGTGTTCGGATTTCATTTGACCAACGATTGGCATCACCTCGTATACGAACGTTACATCTTAAATATGGATTCCGAGGTTCCTCTATACACGACGATCAAAGGCTTCTGGTACAAGGTGCACGGCGCCTACAATTACGGCGTAATGCTGTTCGGAATGCTGTTGTTTATCCCGCTTTACTGGCGTTCCCCTTCGCTTATGCGCAAGCAGATCGTCATCCTTGCCTTCGGCGGGGCCGCCCCGATGCTGCTCAATGCGGTGTTCTGGTTCGGCATTCGCGTCGATCTCACCCCGTTCGGCTTTGTCGTATCGGGAATCGTCTACGTATGGGGAATCTATCGTTTTAATCTGCTGCGGCTCATGCCGCTCGCACAGGCGAAGCTGTTCGATACGATTCGCGACGGGGTCGTGCTGATAGACGGAGACGATCGGATTGTAAGCTTTAATCGGGCAGCGGCGTCTGTGATAGGCGAGTTGTCCGGTATTGCCCGCTATCCGGCAGAGACCGCCGTGGCGTTGACCGCGCACCCGGAGCTGCTGGAAAGCATTCGCGGCGCCGGCTCGGGAGAAGCTCAATTTCCGTTTCGCCGAACGGACGGGGAACGAACTCGGTATTATGCCTGCAGCTTAACTCCGATCATTGAAGCGGACGCGCAGCCGATCGGCAAAATTTTAATGCTCAACGATATTACGGAGCTGAAGGAAAATGAGGCGAGACTGCGCGAAAACGCCCGTCAGCTCGCCGAGCTGAACACCTTCAAGGATAAGCTGTTTACCGTCGTTGCGCACGATATCAGGGACCCGATCGCGCTGCTTGTCAGCTTGACCGAGCTTCTGGGCGAGGAGCTGACCGCCGCCGGCCGGGAGCATGCCGAGCTATTTCTCGAATTGAAGGACCAGGTGAACGGCACGTTCCATCTGGTCGAGCAGCTATTGGATTGGTATCGCAGCCAGAAGGGCCAGATTGTGTTTAGTCCGATGAGCTGGAATTTGCAGCAGGTTGTCCGGCAGGCGCTAGCTCTGGCGGGAGCGAAATCGGGAATCAAACGAATTGACTTGACGGAGAACATTGACGCTCGGCTGGCGGTTCGCGCGGACAAAGAGATGCTGGATTTGATTTTGCGCAACCTGCTTTCCAACGCGATCAAGTATACGGGAATCGGAGGCTTGATCGAAGTCGGCGCCTCGCAGGAGGGAGAGTCGGTTGTCGTATCCGTGCGGGATAACGGAGCGGGCATCGACCCGGATATTTCCGAGCTTCTGCGGCTGGAGGAGCCGTTTTTCAAGCCTCCGGTGCAAGGAGACGAATCGCTGAACGCCAGATTTGGGCTTGTTCTGGCGCGAGAATTCGTGCGGATTCACGGCGGACGGCTGTGGTTCGATAGCGTTCCGGGAGAGGGCACGACCTTCTATTTTTCACTGGCCGGCTTTGCAGGCGGTCTAGCCGAATTCGTCGAAGGCGATCGGGAGGGGGAGAGCGGATGAAAGCGATTGTAGTGGACGACGAGCCGACGATGCATCTGATTTTGCGCAAAATGCTGGCCAAGCTGCCGGAGGTTCAGGTGGTCGGAGCATTCTCGGATACGAGGTCGGCGAAGGCTTATCTGGAAAAGCACGGGGATATAGGTCTCGCTTTCGTAGATATCTCTATGCCGGGCGAGAGCGGATTGACTTTTGCCGCCCGGATGAACGCTGCGGAGGCCCCGATGCAGATCGTGTTCGTCACGTCCCATAAGGAATATGCGCTGAAAGCCTACGAGCTGTCCGTGCTGGACTACCTGGTAAAGCCGATCACCCAGGAGCGGCTGCAACGAGCGGTTCAGCGGGCGCTTGCGGCGAATCGGACCTGGGCGCCGGGGCCGGCGATGCCGGCTTCGGCAGCGACGGCGGTCGGTACGGGCAAGACGGTCGTCACAGTGCTGGGCGACGTGGTCGTCAGCAACGAAGCCGGCCGCGTCAAATGGATCTCCCGCAAATCCGCGGAGCTGTTCGCCTATCTGCTGCTCCATCCAGGGA
The DNA here is from genome assembly GCF_017671885.1 of Cohnella sp. LGH. NCBI lineage: Bacteria > Bacillati > Bacillota > Bacilli > Caryophanales > Paenibacillaceae > Cohnella > Cohnella sp. LGH. The sequence continues at coordinate 5,446,480 of NZ_CP072117.1, read as the reverse complement.
GAAGGATTCCGCGCTCGCGGCTGATCTCCGATATTTTCGGAGGCATGGAGCATGAGCAGGCGCTAAAATATTTGAATACATCGATCTACCATCTGCGCAAATCTCTGGAACCGCTTGGTTTGCGCGATACGGTACGTTCCGAGAATGACGGGTACGCGCTCGAATTGCCGTCCGGCTCGGCGATCGATTATGTCGAGTTTGCGGCGCAGGCGAGTCGGCTTCAGACGGTCGCGTCCGATAATATCGACCGGGCGCAGCGGATAGAACAAGACTATACCGGCGATCTGTTCGGAGACAGGGCATACGTATGGGCCGTCCATGAGACGGAACGGTACGCGGAGTTGTACGCCTCGCTATCCGGAAAGCTTGCCGAAGCCTATCTTCTCATGGGGAACGCGGCGGCCGCGCTTAAGCTGCTCGCGAAGCTGAACCAGCGTAATCCGTTGGACGAATCGGTCATTCGCCGAATGCTGCTGGCGCGCGAGCGGATCGGGGACAAGAACGGTTTGAACGCGCTGTACGCCGACTACGTTCGGCTGCTTGACCGCGAACTGGGCATTCGTCCGCCCGACGATTTGGTGGGCTATTATGAGAGCTTGATCGGATAAGTTGGGGAAAAAGTGAGTGGCGAATTGCCGCAAAGAAGCTTAAAACCGGAGACGTCGGGTACAGGACCTGGCACCTCCGGTTTTTGTCATAACTGACGAATTGACTTACATTAGCCCGCTAATAACTCTCTTTTGTTATGGCGCCGATGAGCAGTTTTTTAAGAGATGCCTTCTGCCTATACGTCAAACCCAGTTGAACCAGCTCGCGTAACGGTCTGCGAGACCGTAAGAAGCAGTCCAATGTGCGAATCCGCCCGCATAACGGTCTGCGAGACCGTAAGAAGCAGTCCAATGTGCGAATCCTCCCGTACAACGGTCTGCGAGACCGTAAGAAGCAGTCCAATGTGCGAATCCGCCCGCATAACGGTCTGCGAGACCGTAAGAAGCAGTCCAATGTACGAATCCGCCCGTATAACGGTCTGCGAGACCGTAAGAAGCAGTCCAATGTGCGAATCCGCCTGCGTAACGGCTCAACAGACTGCAAAGACGGTAATTCCTTCGAGAAAGTGGCCTACAAACGCTTTCCGTAGGACAAGTGCTCAGGTAACTGACCCAACCGCAGTCGGCTACGACAGCTCGACGAGGCGGGGAGGGATTTTATGCTTGCGCGGCTCGGTTCCGTTCGCGATGGCATCGACGATCATCTGCGCCGCGATCGTCCCCATCTCGAATGGGGACTGGTCAATATAAGCGCTAGGGGAGACGCAATCCGGATAGAGAAGCGGTTGGTCGCAGCAAATGATGCGAATATGCTTTAAGCCGAGCTTGGCGCAAGCCTTGCCGACGTAACGGGCGAGCAGCGCGTCGACGGCGGCGATCGCGTCGAGCTCTCTGTTGTTGTCCAGAAATTCGATGATTTCCGAAGGAATGTCGTCCGCATTCGAATGCTCGAGTATCGAGGCGGAGACCGAGAGAATTTGGCTGGGAGACAAAGCCTCCTTCCCCTTCTGCGCCAGCGCGTCCTGGAACCCGCTTACCCGATCGCTTACGCCGATCGTATATAAAGGCGGGTAGGTGACGAGTCCGATGGAGCGGGCCTTCCGTTCGATCAGGTAATCGGCCATAAGCGCGCCGATTTCCTTCGTATTGCAATAAACGCCGTTGGTCCGAATGTCGCGCATCGTTCTTTCGACAAGAACGACGGGGTGCTTATTAAGTACAAGGCGCACGATGTCATCGTTGAAGTGCTGCTCTCCTTGACTGGCAACGATAATGATCCCGTCTACGGGAATATTCAAAAAATCGTGAATAGCCTGCGATTCTTCCTCGCGAGTGGCAATCCTCTTGAATACAAAATGATAGGAAAGCTGGGACAAGGCGGACTCTACTCCGGATATCAAAAGAGAGGAATAGTGGGATTCCATCCAAGGCATGATGAATCCGATCATCCTCTTGTTTTGCTGCACGAGGAGGGGCGCGGATCGCTGCGGTTCCGTCGGAGTCGAGCTGGGGCTTCTGTCGGAGACGAACGTTCCTTTGCCGCGATGCCTGTAAAGGAAGCCGTCATTTACCAAGCCAAGCATAGCATGCTTTGCCGTTATTCTGCTGACCTGAAACTGCTCGGCGATTTCCCGTTCGGGAGGAATTTGATAGTGCGGCGGCCATTGGCCTTTTTCTATTTGGGCGATAACGTAATCCTGGATTTGCGAGTATAGGGGCTTCTTAGCGTTCATGCTCTGGATTCACTCCGAAATCGTTATTAAAATCGAATCCCGTTTGAATGGGATTTGATGAAAGTATATAACATTTGTATTGATATATCAATAGAGGGTGGGGTGGAGCGATCCAATGAAAATTTCCGAAAACAACTCATTGCGTTGACATATCCAGATTGCCGATGGTAAGCTCTTTTAACTATCCGCTTCAACCAGTGCCGAGATATCTTCTCTCAATCCCTTAAATTGGACATATTGTTTTATTTTAGACTGCACCAAACTTTCTCCTCTTTATTTATAGATATAACAACAATACTAATATAACTTTAAAATTTATATAGTGTATTGACATAACCAATTTATCGGTGTTAACCTTGATCTGCAAACGCTTACTAATGGAATGACGGGGTTTTATTGTTCTTTGTTTTCGGAAAATTGGATATAACTTTTGGCGGGAGGTTGGAGAAGCTATGAACGGAAACATCGTGGATTTGTCCTTGGACATCTACCATGCCGCACCGACATTTCCTCTGGATCCGAAATGCGCGGTCATCGTCCATCACACGGTCGACAGTATGGGGTATAACATTTCGCAGCTCGTCATGAGCACCCATCAAGGCACTCACCTGGATGCGCCGTTCCATTTCCTCGACGACGGGAAGACGGTCGAGCAGCTCGATTTGAACAAGTGTATCGGAGATGCGTTGCTCGTCGATTTGTCCCATAAGAAGCCCAAGGAAGCGATCACGATCGAAGATTTCGCTTCCGTGGCCCACCGGATCGGCGAAGGAACCCGGCTTATCTACCGGACGGATTGGTTCAGGCAATATCCGCAAAAGCACTACTTCTCCGATTTTCCCTACATGACGATCGAGCTGGCGGAATGGCTGGCGGAACGCAAAATCGCGATGATCGGCATGGACGTTCCGACGCCGAATCCAACCGATTTCGATCCGGTTCACAAAATTTTGCTGAAGGCGGAGATCGTCATCGTGGAAGGGTTGGCTAACTTGGGCGACATCGGGGCGGACGAATTCTTTTTCATGGCGGCTCCTTTGAGAATTAAGGGACGCGACGGTTCGCCGGTGAGAGCGCTGGCGATACGGAAATAGACGGAGGGGAAATATGAGCAACTACTTGGTAGCAGTTACGGATTCCGGATTTCCCGACTTGGAGCAGGAGAAAAGTATTTTACAGCCGCTAGGCTTCGCTTTTGCCGAAGGGCAATGCCGGACGGCGAGCGAGGTCGCCGCCCTGTGCCGCGACGCGGACGCCGTATTGACTCAGTGGGCGCCGCTTACGGCGGAAGCGATCGAATCGTTCGAGAAATGCCGGGTGATCGTGAGATACGGCATCGGAGTCGACAATGTCGATCTCGAAGCGGCCAAACGCAAAAATATCCCCGTCGTTAACGTTCCCGATTACGCGATCCAGGAAGTGGCCGATCATACGCTTTCCTTGATGCTGGCCATCGTTCGCAAAATTCCTCAAGTCGTGCAACGGGTGAGAGACGGCATATGGGAGATTTCCCCTTGCCGACCGATTGTCGGATTACAGGACAAAACGATCGGGTTGGCCGGATTCGGCAATATCGCAAAAGCGGTGCTGAAGCGGGCGGCGGGGTTCGGTCTTAAAGCGATCGCATACGATCCGTACGTCGACGAGTCGGTTATGGCCGAATGGGGCGTAGAGAAGGTGGATTGGGAGACGTTGCTCGCTCGCAGCGACATTTTATCGGTCCACATGCCGCTTACGCCGGCGACAAAACGGATGTTGAACGCGGAGGCCTTCGACAAGATGAAGCCGACAAGCTTCTTGGTCAATACCTCCCGCGGAGGAACGGTCGACACCGAAGCTTTGATTGACGCCCTTCGCGACGGCAAGATCGCGGGAGCCGCGGTCGACGTGCTGGAGCAGGAGCCGATCGCTCCCGACAGCCCGCTGCTGAAGATGGACAATTGCCTCGTCACCAGTCATTGCGCCTGGTATTCGGAAAGCTCTCTTCTTCGTTTGCAGGAATATGCGGCGCTCGAAATCAAAAGATTGTTTTCCGGGGAGCGTCTGCTGCACGTGGTGAACGGAGTCGGCAAGATCTAGTGGGAAACGGAACAGAACCGAAGCAGCGGAGGTTGGAAGCAGTAATGAAATCTCTTGTATATTTGGGAGCTAGACAGTTGGCGGTCGAGGAGAGAGACGTTCCGGAACCGAAACCGGACGAGGCGATCCTTCGCGTCGAAGCCGTCGGGATCTGCGGCAGTGAATTGGAAGGGTATTTAGGCCACAGTAGCATTAGAAAACCTCCTCTCGTGATGGGGCACGAATTTTGCGGGTCGATCGTTCGTTTGGGGAGTCATGTAAACCAATTCACGATCGGAAGCAAGGTCATCGTGAACCCGCTCGTCTCTTGCGGGACGTGCGACCGCTGCCGGATCGGCAAAGGGAACATATGCCGCAACCGGCAGATCGTCGGAATTCACCGTCCGGGAGCGTTCGCGGAATTCGTCGCCGTGCCCGCCGCGAATCTGTATTCCGTACCCGCGGCAATGGACTCCAACCTGGCCTCCTTGGCGGAGCCGCTTGCGGTATGCATCCATGCGGTCAAGCTGGGGCTGAAGCCATACAAAAATTTGATGATCTACGGAGCCGGACCGATCGGACTGCTGACGCTGCAAGCGGCGTTGACGATGGGCGCCGATCGCGTACTGGTCATAGACAGACAACCCGACAGGCTTGCTTTCGCCAAACAGCTCGGCGCCGACACTTCGACGCCGGAGCATTCTGAGGAAGCCTGCGCGAGATTGTTCGGCGCACGCGGAGTGGATACGATCATCGATTGCGTCGGCGTTCAATCTACCCGCGAGGATGCGATCCGGAACGTCAATCCGGGGGGGACGATCGTTGCGGTAGGACTGGGACAGGATCAATCCTTGCTCTCCATGAACCACGTCGTGCGTCAGGAAATCGCGATCGTCGGATCGTACACCTATTCGGACGAAGATTTCGAGCAGGCGGTTAGATTGTTGTCCCAAGGCAAGGTAACCGGTGAGGGCTGGTCGTCGACATGCGGATTGGAGGAAGCGATCGGAGTGTTCGCGGATCTTGCCGACGGCAAGGCCAAGTTCAGCAAATACATCATAAATCTTTCAGAAGGAGCGAGGTAAAATGAGCAGGTTAGCGGGCAAAACGGCTATCGTGACGGGAAGCACCAGAGGGATCGGCAAGGGAATCGCCGTCCGCTACGGCAGAGAAGGAGCGAACGTGATCGTATCGGGCACGAATGCGGAGCTGTGCGAGGAGGTGGCTGAATCGATCCGCCGGGAAGGCGGGTCTGCGATCGGCATCGTGTGCGACGTTTCCGATCTCGATCAGATCAATCGGCTATACGACAAGACGCTGGAGAAATTCGGCGAGATCAACATCGTCGTAAACAATGCGGGAATCGCCGTATTCCAGCCTTTTATCGAAGTCGAGCCGGAGACGGTCAGGAAAATATGGAACGTCAATCTGTTCGGAACATTCTTCAGCGGCCAGCGGGCGGCGAAGGAGATGATACGGCAGGGCAAAGGCGGAAAAATTATCAATATGTCCTCTATTTCCGAAGAAGTCGGCACTGCCGATTTGACCCAGTACGCCATGACCAAAGGCGGCATTAAAATCATGACCAAGTGCATGGCGCTCGAACTGGCCCAATACGGGATCAATGTCAACGCGATCGGCGCCGGCGTCATCGATACGGATATCAGCATGGAGGAGTTCTCCAAGCCGGGCATGAGAGAAGAGACGGTTAAGAGAATTCCTTGGGGCCGCATGGGAGAGCCGGAGGATCTGGCCGGCACCGCGGTGTTTCTGGCGCATGAGGATTCGGATTACGTTACCGGGACTACGGTGTACGTCGACGGCGGTTTGCTCGCCATGTAACGCCAAAAAATAAAAAGAAATCAGGGAGGGTATTTTCAAGATGTCAAAAGTCATTCGTACTGCGCTGTTCTCATTGTCCGCCGCCGCTTTAGTCGCCGCCACCGCATGTGGAGGCGGCAATAATGCAAGTCCTTCCAGTTCGACCGCGTCGCCGTCCGCAGGCTCCTCCGAACCGGCCGGATCAGCGAACACGGGCAAAAAGGTTACGATATCTCATGCGGTGGGCGGAGACAGCCCGAGCCGCGACGTGTGGATGAAAGCGATCGGCGAGGCGGTCGGCGTCGAGCTCGACATCCAGGTGCTGCCGCTGGAGCAAATGGAACAAATCTACAAAGTGAAGGCCGGCACGAACGATCTTCCGGATCTGATCAGCTATCACCCGGGTGCGAGGACGCGAGACGACCTGCAGGCGAAGGACAAACTGATTGACCTGTCGGACATGCCGATCATTCAAAATATATTGGACGACATCAAGCCCTATTACGTAGAACCGGACGGCAAAGTATACGGCGTGCCGGGACAGGCGCTGAAATTTGGCGGAATCGCGTATAACAAGAAAGCGTTTACGGAGGCGGGCATCAGCATTCCGCAATCGCTCGACGAACTGTTCGCCGTCAGCGAGAAGCTGAAAGCGGCCGGCAAGGTTCCGCTCTACCTGTCGGCGAAGGATTCCTGGACGCTGCAAATTCCTGGACTTGCCGCCTTCTCGTACGACCAACTGCAGAGCCCGGGCATACTGGACAAAATCAATACGAATCAAGCTACGTTCAAGGACGCTGCCCATTTCATCGAAGCGTTCGATACGATGAAGAAGATGGTCGATCAAGGCTACGTGAACAGCGACTACTTGTCGGCTACGTACACGAACGGCTTGCAAGCCATTTCCGAGGGCAAGGCGGGCATGTATCCGGTGCTGACGAGCGCCTTTAGCACCATTCTGGACACGATGCCCGACCTGATAAACGACGTGGGCTTCTTCCCATGGCCGGTAGAAGGCGATAAGACGGTTACCGTATGGCCTCCGATGATCTACGGTATTCCGCAATCGAGCAAAAACGCCGACGCCGTCAAGAAGTACATCGAGTTCTTCGCCTCTTCCGAAGGACAGAAAATTTACTTCGACACGTTGCCGGCAGCCGGCGTACCGGCTTACAAAGGCGTCGAGCTTGACGAATCGAAACTGCTTGATCCGGTAAAAGAAATGATCGAAGTCACCAAAACGGCGAAGCAGTTCGCTACAGTCGACTTCAGCGTCGTCGCCAACATGGGCGCGTTCGGTCAAACGGTACAAGAAATTCTGATGGGCCAGAAATCGGGTGCGGATCTTGCCGCGGAGTTGTCCGACATTCTTGCGAAGAACGCGAAAGCCAAAGGCGCCCCGGGATTCTGATAGACGGCATAACGGATATTGGAGCCCCGTACGGGGCTTCAATATCGGATAGGGGAGATCAGATTGCATAAATTGGAACGCAAAACCTACTCGATTAGCTTCGCTATTCCTTGGCTGCTCATCTACGGCATTTTTTTCGTTTTGCCTACTTTGTTCAGCTTCTACTATGCGTTTACCGACTGGGATCTGACATCCGCGAAGTTTTCCGGGTTCAGCAACTTTGTCGAGATGTTCAACAACCCGGTGTTTTCCACGGCGCTGGCCAATACCGCTATTTTTACGATTTTGTCGATCGTCCTTAAAGTCGGAGTGTCCCTAGCGCTTGCCATGGCGCTGTATCATTGCATTGCCAGCAACTTTTTTCGTACGATCTTCTTCTCCCCTTACGTTCTGAGCTATATCGCGATCGGCGTCCTGTTTACTGCGATCATGCATCCGGAGATCGGCGTGCTGAACAAAGCGCTGCGAGCGATAGGATTGGATTTTTTGGCGCTGAATTGGCTCATCGAGAAAGGTCAGGTCATCTACTCCTTAGTCTTCATCGACGTCTGGAAATCGGCCGGTTTTCACTTGGCGATTTTTATCGCGGCGCTGCAGACTATTCCCTCCGACATGATGGAGTCGGCCTCCATAGACGGTGCGGGACCCTGGAAGAAATTCCGCTATATTACGTTTCCGATGCTTGCGTCGGCGTTTAACGCCAACGTCATTTTCGCGCTTATCGTCGGATTGACGAAATTCGATCTCGTATTCGTAACGACGGGCGGCGGACCGGGTTATTATTCGGAAGTGCTGAAAACATTGGTCTACAAGCAATTCGCCATGGGCCGATACGGCCTGGCTACCGCCGGCGAGTTGATTATATTCGTGATCGTGATCACGCTGACGGTTACAATGAGGAAATTCCTGGACAAGCGGGAGGTTGAGGTCTAATGAAGTCGCGTTCCCTTCCGTATGGACAAATCGCTCTCATTGCCGTGATATCCGCTATGAGCTTGCTGATCCTCGTTCCTTTTTACCTCATCTTTATCAATTCGTTGAAGTCGCCCGCTGAAGCGAGCGAATTGGGCCTTGCCTTCCCTTCAAAGCTGGAATGGAGCAATTATTCCAAAGTGTTCGAAGTCGCCGATCTGCCGCTCGCCTTTACGAACAGCATCGTGCTCACCTTCTCGAGCGTAGCGATCATTCTGATCTCGGCCGCGATGGCCGCATTCGTGATACAGCGAAGAAAAGACGGTTGGAGTGCGGCATTAAACGTATTGGTTATGCTGGGGCTCGTCGTTCCTCCCGCTATCGTTCCGCTATACAAGGTGCTTAGCTTTTTCCATTTGAACGGAACGATCCTCGGCGTCGTACTGATCAACGTGGCGACTCGTTCGCCGCTCAGCGTATTTCTGGCGAACCAGTTCTTGAAGAGCATTAGTAAAGAGATCGACGAAGCCGCCATCATCGACGGCTGCGGCAAATATAAATTGTTTTTCCGGATCGTTCTTCCGCTAATGGGACCGATCATGGTTACGCTGTTTATCTTTAACTCCACCTTCGTCTGGAACGACTTTATGTACGTGCTCTATTTCTTGTCCAGCGGCAAACAGATGACTCTGCCTCTGACCATGTACTTATTTACCGGACAATTCGGATCGATGTGGAATCTTGTTTTCGCCAACATTCTGATTATCTCGGCTCCGCTTCTGATCATTTACTTTTTCGCGCAACGCTTCATTATTGCCGGCATGACGGCCGGCGCCATCAAAGGCTGACCTAACTGAACAAACCCAACGAACGAGGTGCTCACATGGCATTCCGCCCAGAACGCTTGAGAGTTGAATATTTGGAAAATCCGCTAGGCATGGACGAGTTGCGTCCCCGGTTCGGCTGGGCCCTGGAAGCTTCGGGCAGAGGGACCCGTCAAACGGCCTATCGCATTCTTGTTGCAACCGAGTTGTCGCTTCTCGACGCCGAGGAAGGCCATGCCTGGGATACAGGCAAAGTCGCGTCAGAGCAGTCGGAGCACGTGGAGTATGCGGGCGCGGAGCTGCAATCGAGGCAGCGGTATTATTGGAAAGTGAAAATATGGAATCAAAACGACGAATCTTCCGACTGGTCGTACGGGGGCTGGTCGATGGGGCTGCTGAGCCGGGACGAGTGGAAGGGCAAGTGGATCGGCCTGAAATCCGACATCGTGCCGAACAAAGAGATTCAGAAGCCCTCGGTTTATTTGCGCAAGACTTTCAACGTCTCCAAACCGGTCAAACGCGCGACGATGCATGCCACGGCGCTCGGCTTGTACGTGTGCCACATTAATGGAAGAAAAGTCGGCGAGTATGTCTTCTCTCCGGAATTTACCGATTACAATACCCGGGTCTATTATCAGACTTTCGACGTGACCGGAATACTCCGGCAAGGCGGCAACGGCATAGGGCTGACGCTGGGCCAAGGCTGGTATGCCGGTTACGTCGGGCTGTACGATTTTCAGAAATACGGTACCGATCCTTTTGCCCTGATGCAGCTGAATGTCGAGTACGAAGACGGGAGCTCGTCGTACGTGGCGACGGACGAAAGCTGGAAAGCTTCCTTTGGTCCGATCGTTTCCTCCGACCTGATCATGGGCGAAGTGTACGACGCAAGACTCGAGTTGCCGGGTTGGAACGAATTCGGATACGAGGCGACCGGCTGGCTGGACCCGAGCGTCAATTTCGACTACAAAGGCTATTTGAACGCACAGTGCGGTCCTGACATCAAAGTGACGATGAACGTTAAGCCGCAAAAAATAACGCGGGTCGCGCCTCGCAAATATATCGTCGACATGGGCCAAAACATGGTTGGCCGAGTGATCGCGAAGCTTCCGGCGAACGCTGAATGGGGCGACCGGATAACGATACGCCACGGCGAAGTGCTCACTCGCGAAGGCGAGCTGTATACGGACAATCTTCGCAACACGAAACAGCTAGATGTCTATATCGCGAACGGCTCGGGAGATGAGACGTACGCGCCGACCTTCACCTTTCACGGTTTCCGGTTCGTCGAGTTCGACGGGTATCCCGGGGAGTTGACGGAAGAATGTCTGGTCGGCGAGGTGATACACTCCGCTATGGACGTCACGGGCCAGATCGAGACTTCGGACGAGATGGTGAATCGCCTGTTCAGCAACATTTTTTGGACGCAGCGCGGTAATTTCCTCAGCGTACCTACGGATTGCCCGCAGCGCGACGAGAGAGCGGGCTGGATGGGAGATGCGCAAATCTATTCTTTTACGGCCAGTTTTAATATGGAGGTCGCCTCGTTTTTCAAAAAGTGGATGATCGACGTCGAGGATGCGCAGAAACCGACGGGGGCGTTTACAGACGTCTCGCCGCATTTGCCGTATTCGACGATCTCGGCCTATCCGCTCGTCGGTTCTTCGGGATGGGCGGACGCCGGAGTCGTAATTCCGTGGAACATGTATCGGATCTACGGAGACAAGCGCATACTCGAGCGGCATTACGAGGCCATGAGCCGTTGGATTCGCTATAACCGGATGTTGTACCCGCGTCATATCCGGTGGAACAAACCGCAATACGGGGACTGGCTGTCCATTCCCGCGGCCGATCAGACCGACGAGCAGCACGGCACCACTCGTTACAGCGCGTTCTCGACGACGCCGTTTGAAGTGTTCGGAACCGCTTATTATGCTTATGTCGCCGGCATGATGCGGGATATCGCGGGCGTTCTCGGCAAGTCGGAGGACGAGCGTCAATACGCCGAGCTGCACGAAGAGATCAGAGCGACGTTTAACCGGGAGTTCGTCGGCGAAGATGCGCGCATCAGCGGGAATACGCAGACGGCTTACGCCATGGCGCTGTTTATGGATCTGCTTCCGGAGGAAAAGCGCGAGCAAGCGGCCCGGCATCTGGTCAGCCGCATCGAGATCGAGGATTGGCACATTACGACCGGCATCCATGGCATCCGCTTCTTGCTCCCTGTGCTGTCCGAGTACGGTTATGACGACGTTGCTTATCGTCTGCTGCAACAGGATACTTATCCGTCCTGGATGTACACGATCCATGAAGGCGCCACGACGATCTGGGAACGATGGGACGGATGGACGGAAGAGAAAGGATTCCAGAATACGTTGATGAATTCCTTTAACCACTATGCGTTAGGCTCGGTCGGCGAATGGATGTACCGCTATATGGGAGGCATCCATCCGGCGGAGCCGGGATACAAGAAAATCGTCATCCAGCCGAGAATCAACGAGCGGCTGCGCAAGGCCGACGTCCGCTATCGCTGCATCAAAGGGTTGATCGAGTCCGCGTGGGAAGTGACCGATCGGGGCGAATTGGAAATGCGCGTGACGATCCCGCCCAACGCTTCCGGAGAGGTCGTCATTCCGCTGAAGTTCGGAGCGACGGTTACGGAAAGCGGCGTGCCCGCCGAACAGGCGGATGGCGTTGCTCTCCTGAGACGAGACGAAGAAAATGTGGCCTATCTATGCCAGCCGGGCACTTACCGCTTTACAGTCTCGACCTGACGGGAGACTCGTAGCTTGAGGTTTTGGTTTGGCCAATAGGATCAGAATTGGAATACGGGGGACTTAGGACTATGAAACTGGTAACTTTCGTTAGAAACGGAAGACAGCAGCTTGGCGTGAAGGTGGATGCGGGCGTTGTCGATGTGGCAAGAGTCGGATTGACAAGCGATATTATGGAAGTGATAGAGGGCGGCGCAGCCAAAGTGGCGGAGCTGGAGCAGGCGATCGGGGAGTTGGAGCTGTCGGCTTCCTCCGAATTTGTACTGGACGAATCGTCCTTGGAGTGGGGACCCTGCGTCACGCGCCCGAACAAAATCATTTGCGTCGGACTCAATTACCGCAAGCATGCCGAAGAGACGAACGCGCCGATTCCGGAGTATCCGATTTTGTTCAACAAGTTCAACAACACGCTGACCGGGCATTTGCGTCCGATCGCCGTGCCCGAGGTCACTCGGAAGCTGGACTACGAAGCCGAACTGGCCGTCGTAATCGGCAAGAAAGCGAAAAACGTAGCTAAAGAAAAGGCGCTTGATTACGTATTCGGCTATGCTTGCGTGAACGATTTGTCCGCGCGCGATCTGCAGCTTCGCACGCAGCAGTGGCTGCTCGGCAAAACATGCGACGACTTCAGTCCGCTAGGTCCGTATTTGGTCACGGCGGACGAGGTCGGAAACCCGAACGATTTGGCGATCCGCGCGATCGTGAACGGAGAGGTGCGCCAAAGCTCCAATACGTCGGACATGATCTTCCCTGTCGACGAGATCGTCAGCTACATTTCCCGGCATATGACGCTGGTTCCCGGGGATGTGATTTTGACGGGCACGCCGGAGGGCGTTGTGCTCGGACTGCCACCGGAGCGGCAAGTGTATTTGCAGCCCGGCGACGAAGCGACGATCGAGATCGAGAAGCTGGGCTCGCTGACAAACCGTTTTGTCGCCGAGCTTTAGCTCGCCGCGATTTCGTCCTCTGTCCGTCATCCTGGCATAGGGATTGGGAAGAGGCTGTTCCATAAGTAAAGGCGTACAAGAGGATCGATGGAAAAGAAGAAGCATCTATCTCCTGGAGACTGCCTCATACGTTCCTGAAATGACCCTATCACGGGTTAATCAGTTCAAATTTCAGGATCGTATAGCATCGGAAGGAGATAGATGCGACTTACACCATTCCATCGATCATCGATCGGTACGACTCTTTGTATTTATGGGACAGCTTCTTAGCTATGGCCCTTTATGCCTCCATCTTCTGAGCGCTGTACAGCTTGTAGTATCGGCCGCGCAAGGCGAGCAGCTCGTCGTGAGAGCCGGACTCGGCGACGCCTTTGTCGGAGATGTACATAATGCGGTCGCAGTTTTTGACGGTAGAGAGACGGTGCGCGATAATGAACGACGTTCGGCCCTTGAGCAGCTCGTTCAGCCCTTGCTGCAGCAAACGTTCCGTTCGGGCGTCGATGGATGAAGTCGCCTCGTCCAAAATCAGAATGCGCGGATTGGCCAGCAGCGTTCTAGCGAACGAGATCAACTGGCGCTGCCCCTGGGACAGCTTCGAGCCGCGCTCGTTGACCTCCGTCATGTAGCCTCTCTCGAACTCGCGAATAAAATCGTCGGCGCGCACCGTTTTGGCGGCGGCGATCACTTCCTCCTCGGTAGCGTCGAGCTTGCCGTAACGGATATTGTCCATAATCGAACCGGAGAAAATAAAGCTGTCCTGCAGCATGATGCCCATCTGGCTGCGCAGCGATTGCAGAGTCGCCTCCGCGATATCTTGACCGTCGACAAGAATCCGGCCTCCCGTTACATTATAGAAGCGGGAGATCAGGTTGACGACCGTCGTCTTGCCCGCGCCCGTCGGGCCGACGAGGGCGACGCTCTCGCCGGGCTTAATATCGAAGCTCAGATGCTCCAAAATATTGTGTCCCGGTTCATAGGCGAAGGTCACGTCGTCAAATGTAACTCGACCTTGCAGCGTCGGCAGCTCGAGCGCATCAGGAACGTCGGTTACGGTTACCGGCTCGTCAAGCGTCTCGAAAATACGTTCCAAATAGGCGATGGCGTTGATAAAGCTGTTATACAGGTTGGAAAGGTTGAGAATCGGCTGCCAGAAGCGCGCCGCATAGCCGCTCATGGCGAGAATGACGCCGAAGGTAATCTCGGCCGGCCCCATCCACAGCAGTCCCACGAAGAAAAGCGCCGTCGTAACGATCGTCGTCAGGTTGTCCACCGTGAACGGAACGAGAAAGTTCAAATACATCGCCTTCATCCACGTTTGGCGGGCATTCGCGGCCAGTCGGGTGAACAGCCCTTCGTTGCGTTCTTCGCGGGTGAAGATTTGCGTGACGCGAATGCCGCTGATGCTCTCCTGCATATAAGCGTTCAGGTTGGAGCTTTTGTTGGATACCGCCTGCCAGGCCCGGCGCTGTTTGGTCTTGATCAGCAGCATAATGCCGAGGAAGATCGGCAGCCCGCCGAGAATGATCAGCGACAGCCGCGCGTCCACCGCGAACATGAAGGCGGCGATGAACAACAGGTTCATAATTTCGAGTATAAAGTTGATAATCCCGTTGGACAGCACATCCGACACGGCATTGACGTAGTTGACGACGCGGATGAGAATTTTGCCCTGCGGCCGGTCGTCGTAATACTGGAAAGGAAGCTTCTGCAAGTGCTTAAACAGATCGTGGCGAATCTCGAAAATAATGTCTTGGCCGACGCGCGTCATAATGCGCGAACGAATGGTGGCCAGGATGACGCTGAAGACGATGGTGGCGAAAATAAGCGCCGACCAACCAACCAGGCCCGTCTTGTCCTTAGCGGGAATCGTGACGTCGACGACGTGCTGCATAATAAGCGGCGCGGAGAGCCCGATGCCGGCCGATAGCGCACTCAGGACGAAAGCGATGATCATCGGCTTCTTCTGCCGTTTGATATAGACGAGCGCACGTCGGAAATGCCGTATATTAAACGGCGATTCCAGCTCTTCGTCGATGTCGAATTTATTTCTGGCCATTCGCTGTCGCCTGCCTTCCGATGCCTTCGTTCTGCAGCATGAATACCTCGTAATAATAGCCCCGCTTGGCCAGCAGCTCGGCATGGGTGCCTTCTTCGATCACACGGCCGTTATCCAGAATGAGAATACGGTCGGCCTGCGCCGTGGTGGATACCCGCTGCGCGATGATGATTTTCGTACAGGAATAATCCAGTTCTCGCAAGCTTTGCTGAATGTGTTCCTCCGTCTCCAAATCCACCGCCGAAGTCGTATCGTCAAGAATCAGAATTGGCGGCTGCACGGCCATCGCCCGCGCCAGGGCGATACGCTGCTTCTGTCCGCCCGATAGGCCGACGCCGCGTTCCCCGACGATCGTATTGTAGCCTTCCGGCATTTTGCGAATGAAGTTGTGAGCGGCCGCCAATTCGGCAAACTTCACGACTTCATCCTCCGGCATCTCCGGATTGCCGAAGGCGATATTGCCGTCGATCGTGTCGGAGAACAGCAGGACGTCCTGCGTCGCTACTCCGATATTGCCGCGCAGCTCATCCAGCTCCAGCTCGCGTACATCGGTACCGTCGACAAGCACGCGCCCTTTCGCAACGTCGTAGAAGCGGGGGATCAGATTGATCAACGTCGTTTTGCCCGAACCGGTCGCACCCATAATGGCGATCGTCTCGCCGGGCTCGACAGAGAAGCTGATATTTTCCAAAACCATCGCATTGTCGTACTTGAAGCTCACCTGATCGAATTGAATTCGCCCCGTGTAACGTCGCTTCGCGTCTCCTTTATGCTCGTTGACGATTTTCGGCTGAGCATAGTACACCTCGACGATTTTGCTTAAGCTTGCGAAGAAGCGCTGAATATCGTTAATGATGATACCGATGTTGCGCATTGGGTTGGACAAGCCCCAGATCAGCGCGGAGAAGGCGGAGAACTCCCCGAAGGTGATGCGCCCGTCCATGACGAACAATCCGCCGGCGATCATCAGAATGACGGTGAAGCCTTGGGCCAACGTCTCCAGATACGGAAAGTAATCGAGCCACACCATGGCCGCGGCTTTGTTCGCTTTGGCGAAGTTGATGTTTTTTTCGTTGAATTTCTCGACCTCGTACTCTTCTCTGGCGAACGCTTTAACGACGCGATTGCCTGCAATGTTCTCCTGAGTCATCGTATTCAGCTGCGACAAACGCTCCCTGAGATCGGTGTACATGGGGCGAACGCGTTTGGCAAACAGAAAGGTCACGATAAAAATCGGAGGGGACAGCAGCAGCATCCACCAGGTCAGCGCCGCGTCAATGTAGAAGAAATAGGCGACTGCAGCGATAAATACCGTCAACGACTCGATGATCGTCTTGAATATCCAGGACATCGTATGCCGGACCATATCCAGGTCGCCCGTCATTTTGGTCATGAGGTCGCCTGTGCGATTGTGGTCGTAATAGTGCATGTCCTGGCCTTGAATTTTGTTGTACAGAAAAATGCGGATGCGGTAGAGCATGTTCTGCGAAGCGCGCTCGTACATCAGAGTCGTGAAGTAAGCCAGTCCCGTACGGAGAAGGGAAAAGCCGATCATGCCCAGGCACAGCCCGATGAGCAGCGCCCGCTCGTCGGTCAGCTTCTGAGCCGCGTCCGCGCCCGTAATGAACGTATCGACGATGAGCTGGCCGATGTACGGGTTCACGATCGTGAGCGAGGAGCCGACGACCGAGAACAATAAAGCGAGTACGTACCGTACCCGATCTCCTTTCAAATTTTGCCATAGCCACTTTAGCTGAAACATTCCATCACCGGCTTTTATTTGTTGTAGGTGTCGGAGCGCCGAGGACGGGCTCCCGATTTGCGCAAACTATGGAGATTATATCACGCTTGGCAATAAAGCTATCGGAGACAAATCGGGAGAAAAGCGGATAAGAGCGCCAAAATGAACGAAGACGCGACTCGGGGACGATGCATTCTTAGTTTTTCGCGAATCGCTTCGTATTTGCTTCCGTTTACGCCGACCCGTCGCATTATGAATCGCAACGGCGAAGGCGGTGCTCTCCGATTTCCGTCATTCTTCTGTCATTGGCGAGCGTTATGCTTGAAGTTACGCATTCAGTCAAAAGCAGAGGGAGAAGAGAACAATTGAACTTAAGTAAAAGGTTCGTTTTCGGAAGGATGCTAAGTTTGTCGATCGTTCTGTTATTCATTGCGGCTGCGGTCAGCGGGTGTATCAATACGAAGGGGGAACTCCAATTCGAAATTGACGGCCATACGCTTCAAGCCGATGAACGGCTTTATTTGCGTTTGCAAGACGGCTCGACACCGCTTACTTCGGACAATCAGGCCGGACAAGCTTCATTTTCCATTATGAATCCCGACTATAAAAGGATGATCGGGGGGTTTGTTCACGACTCGGCGACAGGGATCAGTTGGGTTCCCCGGTTTGAATACGAGGATGTGTACAACAGCTCGAAGGTCTACCTCTCGGAGATCGCCGAGAGCAAGCCCCGGGCCAAGCCGATCGCGGCCATTCAGGCGGGCCGACCGGTCGCGGATCCGAATAGAACGGGATTTGTGAGCGTAACTTATGCGGTTTACGGGAATAACAGGGAACCGGTGGACGACCGAACCGAAATTTACATCGAAGCCTCGGAGCAAGTGACGTTTTACGACAACGAGCCCCGGCATAATAGCCAAACGCAAAGCCGGGCGATGTCCAGCTTCACGGATAAGGGTCTCGTCACGTTCACGATGATGTCGAGCTTGATCGATAGCAACGATCCGGATCTTTCCGCGATTCCGATCGCCCTGTACTCGGGACCGACGCCGGTTCCGATCGTAACGGGCGGTCATGCGGAATTAAGCGCATTATCGTTGTCGACAGGGGCTCTCTTCCCGGAATTTGACCCGTCGATCACGTCCTACGTAGCCGATGTAGCCTATGGAGTGTCCAGCTTATCGGTCACGGCGAGCGTATATGACGTTCATGCCTTGTTGACGGTGAACGGAACCGAAGTCTCCAGCGGACAAGCCAGCGAAGCAATTGGGCTGAACGTGGGGAGCAACCCGATCCGAATCGACGTGACGCCGTTAACCGGCGAAGTTCAAACCTACACGGTGACGGTTAGGCGCGGCGCTGCCGGATCTTCTTCCAACGGCGGAGGCTCAGGCGCGGCGTCGCATGACGATGGACCTTTGAGTTCCACGAACGGCCGCTTGACGCTTCCCGTCGGGAGAGCGGGACTGCTGAGTCTCGGCGAGGCGGTTCGCGTATCGGTTCCGGCCGGCGCCGCGGAGCGGGAGCTGATTCTCGTCATCGAAGAAGTGCTGGACACCGGCAAGCTTCTATTCGATAAGGAACGTTTGCTCAGTTCGATCTTCGAAATCACGAAAAACGTTCCCGAGAACTTCAAGAGGCCGGTCACATTGAAGCTGGCTTACGATTCGGCCCGCTTGGCGGAAGGTCAGAAGCCCGTCGTATTCTATTACGACGAAGCGTCGGCGCAGTGGGTGGAAATCGGCGGCGCGGCGGCCGACGGCCTGCTCTCGGTCCAGGTGGACCATTTTACGAAATTCGCGGTGTTTGCCGTAGGTTCGGAGCAGAAGCCTGCGGAGCCTAAGTTTAGCGATATAGGCGGACACTGGGCGGAGGACGCCATCCTGGAGGCGGCCGGGAAAGGTCTCGTATCGGGGTATGCGAACGGATCGTTCCGGCCGAACGCCCCCGTGAGCCGGGCGGAATTCGCGGTCATGCTGATGAACGCGCTCGGAATGCCGGCGGACGAAGCTGCGGAATCCGGATTTACGGATGTTGCCGGGATTGGAGAATGGGCAAGGAAGGGGGTTGCTCAGGCGTCGCAAGCCGGGATCGTATCCGGTTACGCGGACGGCTCGTTCCGCCCGAACACGAACGTTTCGCGCGCCGAGATCGCCGTTATGCTGGCCCGAGCGTCACGGCTATCGCTGCCTGAGGGATCGCCGACGTCTTTCGCGGATGATCGCGATATTCCGGCGTGGGCGAAAGCCGCGGCGGAGGAGTTGAACCGGCTGGAGCTCATGAAGGGCAGAGGCGGCAGCTTCTTCCGTCCGAAAGAATCGGCCACGCGAGCGGAGGCGGCGACGGTCATGCTGCGTTTTGTTTCCTATCGTATCTTTGCAAACCCCTGATATAATAGGAAGATGAACGTGCTCAAAGATTTCTTGACGCAAATGGCGATTATCGCAACGATTGTATCAATTTCCCAAATTTTCAATGCGGGGAGGAGGTCGGACAGGCCGCGCGCGAACGTCATCCTGTCCGCGGCGATGGGATTGGCGATCCTGCTGTGCATGTCCTTCCCCGCCTATATGGCACAGGGCATACGGCTGGATATCCGGATCGTTCCCCTGCTGCTTGGAACTTTATACGGCGGGACGGGCGCGGGCTTGGCCCTGTCGGCGCTTATCGTTCTTTATCGATTGATCATGGGGATGGACGCAGGCTTTTACACGACTCTGTTAACGCTTGCCTTCAGCATGCCTGCGATCTTGTATGCCCGCAAACGATTTTTCGCCGCTGCGGGAAGAATGAGAATCGACATCGCGGCGGCGATGGCTGTGTTCTACTGCGTCGTCGGCCTTATCGTCGTCACGGTCGTCAGAGGCTTCAGTATGCACACGCTGCAGATGCATGGAATCCATGCCGCTATTATCGTCGGATCCGTCCTGGTGTTCACGGCGCTAAGCGAAACGATCAATGATATGCTTCGGAGAAATCAGCAGCTGCAGGCCGAGACCAAGGATGCGGAAATCGCCTTTTTGCGTTCCCAGATCAAGCCGCATTTTCTTTATAACACGTTGAATTCGATCGCGACGCTATGTCTCAAGGATCCCCGCAAAGCCGAGGAGTTGACGCTGGAGTTTTCGCAATATTTAAGAAAAAGCTTTGCATTTGATCGACTCGATTCCCTGACCTCCGTTGCCCGTGAGCTGGAGCTCGTCAGGGCTTATCTAAATGTGGAGAAAGCGCGCTTCGGGGCCCGATTGGTCGTGGAATACGACGTAGATACCGTCCGCCCCCATACTCCGATCCCGCCGTTGATCTTGCAGCCGTTAGTGGAAAATGCCGTGAGGCACGGGCTGATGTCCACGCTGCGCGGCGGAAAGGTGAAAATCTCCGTCGTTCAACATCCGGACGACGAGCTTACGATAGCCGTGGAGGATGACGGATGCGGAATGAGCGCGGAGCAGTTGGAAGCCGTGCGCAAGCGGAAGACGAAGGGCGTGGGGCTGCGGAATATCAGCGAGCGTCTCGAACTGCTGTACGGCAGAAGCTTGCGGGTTGAGAGCGCCGAAGGCGCCGGAACGAAGGTCGTTTTTCGCATTCCCGCGGGAACGTCCGGATCGACGGGAGGGTGAAGCGGATGCGGCTGAGAACGATGATCGTGGACGATGAGGAACTGGCCGTAGAGCGGTTAAAGATAATGCTGTCCGAATTTGACGAGATCGAAATCGTTCATATGACCCAGAATCCGTGGGAGGCGTATCAATATGCGAAGGAGCGCCGGCTCGAGCTGGCTTTTCTGGACATCTCGATGCCCGAACTCGACGGCCTGCGGCTGGCAAGCCTGCTGGGCGAGATCGATCCCGATATCCGCATCGTGTTTGCGACCGGCTACGAAGAATATGCGGTCCGGGCGTTCGAATTAAGCGCGCTCGATTATGTGATGAAGCCGGTAACCGCCGAGAGAATGTCGCTCGTCCTGGACAAGCTCCGCCGAAGAGACAGGAAAGCGGACGACGGGAGTTTCCGTCCCGGGCCATCCCCCAGCAACGTGAGAACGCTGAGCGAAGGAATGCTGACTGAGCAGGAAATGAGAGTCATGCTCCTCGTTTTCGAAGGATTGTCGAACAAAGAAATCGCCGCACGGCTGAATATCGCCGCCGAAACCGTCAAATGGCATATGAAAAACGTGTATCGGAAGCTGGACGTGAGCAATCGGGTCCAACTGCTCCGGCGAGCCGAACAACTTCACATTACTTTCTGAGAATCCCCCCCTGAACGGGGGATTTTTTCTTTGTCCGTTTCCTTATAAAATGAATATTCGCGAAACAACGACCGCAGGAGATGAGAACATGAGTCAGCGGGAAGGAGGCGGCCCGGTAAGAGCAATCGTCGTCGACGAAGGGGCTATGCATCTGATTATGTCCGGAATGCTCGGCAAGCTGCCGGATGTCGAAGTCGTCGGATGCTTCTCGGACGCGGCTGCCTCCGTCCGATTCGCCGAAGAGGAGGACGTTCATTTAGCGTTCATCGAAATCCGCATGCCCGGGGAAAGCGGATTGCGCCTGGCCGAGCGCTTGATTGCGCTGCGACCGGGCCTTTCGATCGTTTTTGTCACCTCGCATAAAGATTACGCTGTGCAAGCGTTCGAGCTTCAGGCGCTCGATTATATCGTCAAACCCGTATCTTTGGAGCGAATCGAGCGTTCGGTAAAGCGCGCGCAAGCGTTCCGTCGGTTATCCGAGTCATCTCGTTTACCCGAATCGATGCCGCCGGGGAAGAGGGAGTTTGGCTCCATTCGGATTTATGCGTTGGGCGGGCTTGAGCTGTTTAGCGGCGGAGAAAGGGTGAAATGGAATTCCAGGAAAAGCGCCGAGTTGTTCGGCTATCTGTTGCTGCATCGCGGCAGGATGGTATCGCGCGCGAGGCTGATCTCCGATGTATTCGGCGATTTACCGCCCAAAAACGCGGAAATCTATCTAAACACATCCGTCTACCAATTGAGAAAAGCGCTGGATTCGCACGGTTTGAAAACCCTGATTCAATCGGACGCCGACGGTTACGGAGTACATCTTGACGGCGCCTGGATCGATTTCATCGAGTTCGAGGGCCGATTGAGGCGGAATGACGGCATCACCCCCTTCGAGCCGGAGACGGCTCTGGAGATCGAGAAGCTGTACGCCGGGGATTTGTTCGGCGAGAAAGGATACGCCTGGGCATTGGGAGAGGCGGAGCGTCTTTCCGCCGTGTATGCCGAATTCGTCAAAAAGCTGGCGCGCAAGCTGATGGAGCGCCGGCACACGGACGTTTCCCTTCGGCTTCTGAGCAAGCTGTCCGCTCGCAATGAACTGGACGAAGAGAACGTCGAATTGCTGCTTCGCGCCTATGCAATCAAGAAAGATCAAGCCTCTTTGGCGAAGCGCTATGAAGCCTATGCCAAAATATTGCGGCAGGAACTGAATATCGAGCCTTCCGAGGAGTTGCGGGAGTTGTACGCTCATCTGCAATCGATGATCGGCGCCGGGTAGCCGAGTTGTCATTGTTATATCATTGGCGTGCACTACACTTAATCACGGATCAAACATCATACAAGGATTGGAGGCAGAACATGTTTGAAAGAGGGAAGAAACGAGTCGGCGCGCTGTTAGCGGCCCTACTGGTATCAGGCGGAATTTTGGGAGCGATCGGAGGGCCGGTCGCGGGAACGGCCGAAGCGGCGCCCGCCGTGCTGGATTGGGGCGAAGTCGGAGACCCGGCCATCACGGAGAAGGGCTCACAAACGTCCATCGCCATCTATGACGGCGCTCCCTATGTGATGTATCTGAACGAAGACGGCCAGGCGAAGCTGATGAAGCACGGGGGCAGCGGTTGGGAGACCGTCGGCAATCCGGTGGAGGCGGACAGTTGGTTGGATCAGCCGCTTATGAAGCTCGATGGGTCCGGTGTGCCCTACGTCGCTTATATGGACGGGGACAACGACGGCAAAGCAACGATGAAGAAATTCAACGGCAGCGGCTGGGAGACGATAGGCCGAGCCGGATTTACCGCGGGAGGGGCGTATTCCATGTCCGTAACCGTCGCTGTCTACGGCACGCCTTACCTGGCATATCGGGATCAGGCCAATGGGTGGAAAGCGACGGTGATGAAGCACGACGGCAGCGATTGGGTTACGGTAGGCCCCGCCGGCTTCTCCGGGCAACAGATCAACGACATTTCCGTTGCGGCGGACTCTTCCGGCCATCCTTACGTCGTTTATCGGACTATGCTCGGCATGAATGTGATGAAGTATGACGGCAACCAGTGGGTGCCGCTTAGCTCTCCGGGAACGTCGTTCGGAGGCGTCTTGGCGATCGACAACGATATTCCGTATTTGATCTATAAGGACAATGACGAAAACTCTCGAGCAACGGTAAAAAGGTATGACGGCAACGATTGGGTGGCGGTCGGCGACGCCGGATTTTCGCCCGGTCAGGTCGACGACCTCTCGTTGTCCTTCGATCGCGGTACGCCTTATGCGGCATTTAAGGACTGGGATAATGGCGGAAAGGCGACCGTAATGAAATACGACGGCGCCGAGTGGGTAACGGTCGGACGAGCGGGGTTATCCGCGGAGCCGGTATCGACTCTCTCGTTGGCCGTATCCGACGGCATCCCGTATCTTTCCTATCGGGAAGAGGACAGCGAAAGAATAAAGGTGATGAGTCTCTTCCGGCCTTCGCCGGCGTTGACGGAGGATACGATCGATAACGATGGCGGACACGACATCGAGATTACGTTCCCGGACGATGCGGCTTGGCGTTTGGCGGTTACCGCGGTGAAGGTTGACGGCGTCGCGCTTGCCGAAGGGACCGAATACAACATAACTGAAGGGAAAATCACGATATCGAAAGGCGTGTTGACTCCGGGCATTGCTTCGATCTCGGTAACAGCGGAGGATTACGTCCAGGCAAAGACGTATCAGATTGTGAACGATACGAGCCATGAATGGCATTCCGTCGGCGGCATCGTCTCCTTCGGAGAAGCCGATGCTGGGGCCCCTGTGTCTTTCAGCGTCAACGGCGGCATTCCTTATGCGGCGTATACGGATGAAGCCGAAGGCCGGAAAGCGACCGTGGCGAAATATCAGGACGGAACATGGCACCCCGTGGGCGGACCCGGATTCTCGGACGACGAGGCTTACAATGTCGTGGTGCACGTGGAAGATGAAATTGTCTACGCGGCATACTTCGAACGAGTAACCGATTATATTTCGGCCGTCAGAGTGATGAAGTACGAGAACGGAAGCTGGGAGCCGATCGGCACTTCCCCGTACGAAGACTATTATGCCGGCGGAGCATTGTCCGTGACGGTAGATAACGGAATTCCTTACGTTGCGTATCCGCAGACGGATGGCCAAATTGTCGTTCGAAAATATTTTGGCGGCGGTTGGGCGCCTGCTGTGGAAGACGGAGACGGCCCCCGGTATGTGAATATCGGAAGCTTGGAGATAGAAGACGGCATCATTTATTTGGGACTGCGTGACTACGAGTTCGCTTTGGTAGCGAAGCATGAAGGCGGCGAATGGAGCTCCTTGGGCGGAATAAATCCATTCGAAGGCTATTCGTCCGAGATCGCGTTCGCGATAGACGGCGGTATTCCTTACGCGGCATTCTTGGACCGGCGTTTGGGCGGCGCGGCGACGGTCGTGCAATACGAGGCTTCGGTGGACAAATGGCTCCTTGTAGGAGATGCGAACCTCTCGATGGGACAAGCGGCAATCGTGGGACTATCCGTAGACGACGGAACCCCCTATGCGGCTTTCTACGATGAAGGAGGACCCGCCATCCGGCGAGCTCTAAGTACACTTCGGGACTTGACGGCGTTACATCTGTCGTCCGGCGCGCTGGATCAGGCGTTCGACCCGGCCGCGACCGATTATACCGCAACCGTGGCGAGCGGGGTCCCCAGCATCACGGTAACCCCAATCGCGCAAGCCGGTCGCAAAGCGAGTGTGACGGTTAACGGCGAACCGGTCCCAAGCGGGCAGACAAGCCGTCCGATCGATCTCGTCGCCGGCAACAATACGATCACGTTGGAAGTCGTGGCGCAGAACGGCGCCGAGAAGACCTATACGATCGAGGTAACGAGGCAAAGCGGAGGCGGTTCCTCCGGCGGAGGCGGGTTTCCCGGCAACGGCGGCAACGTAGGGGGAGGCGGAAGCGTGTCGCCCGCCCAGCCGGATCAAACCGATGCGAATCTCGCAGTAACGATTGACGGCAATGCGGCGGAAGCAATCGTGACCACGAAGATCGCCGATCAAGACGGACAAACGGTGGCAACGGTGACCTTGAACTCGGCCAAGCTGATTAAACGATTGAAGGAGGCGGTAGATCGTCCGGTTGTCGCCATCCCTGTTTCCCTAAGTGCGGATAAAGTGAGCGTGATCCTTACGGGGGATGCCGTCAAAGCACTGGCGGAGAAAGGCGCCGTTCTGGATATTCGTACGCCGAACGGCAGCTACAGGCTTCCGGCGGCCGAAGTGCCGATCGAACGGCTGCTGTCGCAGTTCGGGGCGGGAACGCTGCCGGAGAACGTCACCGTTCAGGCAGACATTGTCCGAAGCGATGGCGCAAACGTCGAACGACTCCGGAAGGCGGCGCAAGACGGCGGATTCAGCCTCGTCGCTTCACCGATCGACTTCGAGATCACCGCCTCATCCGGCGGTCGTACGATTCGGGTGACGAGCTTCAATTCTTTCGTGGCGCGCGAAATCCCGATTCCTCAGGGAACCAAAGCGGGAACCGTCACGACCGCCGTAGTCCTGCACGAAGACGGAACGATCCGATCGGTACCGACGAAGCTGGAAGTTCGCAACGGAGCCGCGTATGCGGTTATCCACAGCTTGACGAACAGCACGTACTCTCTCGTATCGAATCCGGTTGCGTTTGAGGACGTCGAACGGCACTGGGCGAAGGGCGCCGTCAACGGCATGGGCTCGCGAATGATCGTGGGCGGAGTCGGCGACAATCAATTCGGCCCAAACCGCGACATCACTCGCGCCGAGTTTGCGGCTATGATCGTGCGCGCCCTGGGACTCCGACCGAGCGCCGACGCGAACGTCTTTAAGGACGTGAAGGAATCCGACTGGTATGGCGGCACAGTACAAACGGCTCATGCCTACCGGTTGATTAGCGGCTTTGAAGACGGAACGTTCCGTCCGAACGACAAGATCACCCGGGAGCAGGCGATGACGATGATCGCCAATGCGATGAAGCTTACGGGATTGAGCGAGAGGGCTCAAGCTCCTTCGGCGGCGGAACGGATTCGCTCTTACGGGGATGCAGGCGAGATTTCCGCCTGGGCGATCGGCGGCGTTGCGCAAACAATCGAAGCCGGTATCGTAACAGGGACGAACGATGGCTTGCTTGCACCCAAGGAATTGATTCGGAGAGCGGAAGTCGCGGTGATGATCGAGCGGCTTCTGCAAAAATCGGGATTGATTTAGCGGGATACAACGGACGGTTCTTCGAGAGCGCGACGCTCTTGGAAAGCCGTCCGTTTTCGCGTTAGTGGAAATAGGTTTGTGCGATTTTCACACGATCTGGGTCGCCGCCAACATTTATTCGCCGCCGAGCTCGTCCCGGATCGCTTCCAGATAGCCGAAGCCATGAACCGTATCCGGCTCGATGTAGCTGCCCTCCGTCCATTCGTTCCACGAATTGATCGTTACGATCGGCGGATTCGTGCCGCTCTCCGCCAGGAATCGTTTCACCGCGGCGAGAGACTTGCGGAATTCGTCCGGCGTGTTGCCCACGAAAATCGGAGTGAACGGATAGCCGATATTCGCGTGCACGTCGGATTGAACGGTGCGAGGGCTCGAATCCCAGCCCATCGAGACGTTCGGGAAATATGGGAGGCCGTAATCGCCGAACTGTTCGCGGTATTTGCTCCAATCCTGCTCGGCTTTCAGCGCGTAAGCCGGGTAGTCGACAGTCGGATACGTCTCCATCGGCACGTTGTGAATCCACACGTACGAGGTAACGCTATCGAAGCCGAGCTCCTTCACGCGCTCTCCCGGATTTTCCAGCGTGCGTTCTCCCGGCAGGTTTTGAATGCCCCAAACAACGGCGTTCAGGTGCAGCTCTCCAAGGCCCGCCGCGCGTACTTTGGCGCGGAACCCGTCCAGCGCCGCTTTTGTTCCCTCCAAGCCGCCCAAACTTTGCATCAGGCTCATCAGCTCATACACGGAGAAGTACAGACCGCCGTCGACCCGCCAATAGGACGGATGGCGGAAGTATTTTTCGATCATATAATCGCAGGCTCTCTCGAACGCTTGCAGAGAGACTTGACCGCTGTGCAGCAGCGTATGGTCCATTCCCCTTTTGTATGGAAAAATGTTGATCCAGTCGTGATTAGCCCACATCAGCGAAAATTTCAACCGATCGTTGTTGCCCGCCTGCAGATAACCTTCTTCCAGCGCCCGATTCAGGAAGGCACCGTCCTCGTACCAGTACCAATCGTAGATGAAGGCGTCGACGCCGTGATCGGCTGCCGCCGCGATTTGCCGCTCCGCCGTCTCCGGCTTCGCTTCGTCCAAGTAACCCCATAAGGGTACCTTCGGCTGCTGATGCCCGGGAAAGCGCGGCGTCGCTCTGCGCACGAGCTCCCACTCCGTCCAGCCCTGACCGTGGGCGGCCTCGTTGCGAGGATCGACGTGATAGTTAGGAAAATAATAGACGGCCACTTCCGGTTTACGATTCATTCGGATAATCACCTTTCATCAAGAGGTTACTCCGAGTGTATCGCATGGATGGGGCCGCGTATTTGGACGAAACGCCGATGCTGTTGGACGATTAGCGGAATTTAGGGCGCAGCGATTGGACGTATTGAACAGGGGACATCCCTTCAGATCTCTTAAACAATCGGCTGAAATAATGTAGATCGGCATAGCCGACCTCCTCGGCGACCTGGCCGACAGACAGCGCCGAATGCAGAAGAAGCTCCTTCGCGCGTTCCAGTCTCAGCGCCACGAGCATCTCCATCGGCGATTTGCCCGTCGCTTCCTTGAACAGCGCGCGGAAGTGGCTCGGGGACAGATGGACGGATGCCGCGATATCCGCGAGCTGAATCGGCATCCGGTAGTTGAGCTTCATCCACTGCATAGCCTGCTGGATGCGCTCGCTTTGAGGATGCTGTCTGCTGATGCCCGAGGGAGTGGCCAGTTGACGGACGATAACGGCCAGCAGACTCAGCATGTCCGCCCGAAGCTGCAGCTCTTTGCCGTAAGAGCCGCTCTCGTAGACGCGGAACATCGACCGCAGCAGCGATTCGCAGGCAAGCGGCTCCTGCGCCGACAGCACATACGGAAGCTCGGCCTCGGCAAGGCGAACGACCGGACGCTCCGTCAATTCCGGCTCGTCGGGAATATACGGGGCATGCAAATAATCGTGGCTCGTGTATACGTCGTCGACGGAGAAATCGAACGTTTCGCCCATATAGACGAGATCGAAATGAACGGCGTAATAACGGAACGTCTCTCCGGCAGGCACCGAACAGCAATGCCTCACCATCGGCGGCATAAATAGCAGATCGCCCGCGCCGATCGGGTAATCGGCGCCCTCGATGACATAATCGCAGCGGCCGGCAACGACGTATATAAGCTCATAATCATAGATGATTCTCGGGGGGAGCCTGTAGCTGTCGTCCCCCTCGATGTGCTGCACAAGCCGGACGTAGGGCGCCAGCTCTTGGAAGCCTACTTGCCTTGTCTCGTCTATTTGCGGTTGGTTGGAACTCATCTAAGCGCCCCCTCAATGCCGGCGGCTGTATGGTTGGTTATTGAGATATTCTAACATATTGCCCCCGACAAGTTCGAAGTTTTGGCCAAATCCATGCTTGCCCGAATCCTGTACAATGGAGGCGCTGTAGAGTATGGGAAAACAACCGAGGAGGAAAGGCGACATGTACGACGACTGCAATCCGCTATTCGTAATGCCCAAGCTAACGTTGAGCACCAAATGGGCGAGTCCGGAAAATCCGTCTGCGGCCGCAGGAGCGGGAGGAAAAAGCAACGGAGGACGCAAAGGGGCGCCGAACGTTCCTTTGAAAGCGGGGGCGAGTATCCTACTTGCCGAGGAAGCGGCAGGCAGCGGGACGATCCGCCGCATCTGGATGACGATGGAGAATCGCTCTCCGGCTATGCTGCGCGGGCTGCGGCTCGACTGCTGCTGGGACGGTGCCGAGAAGCCGGCGGTAAGCGTTCCGCTTGGCGATTTCTTCGGCATCGGTCTCGGGCGGACCGCCGCTTTCGAATGCGCGCTATTTTCAAGTCCGGAGGGACACAGCTTCCACTGCACCGTTCCGATGCCCTTTAAGGCGGGGATGAAAATAACGTTGACGAACGAGAGCGGTTTTGATTTGGACAGTCTCTTCTACGACATTAACTATACGGTGGGAGACGGGCATGGCGACGACACGATGTATTTTCACGCGTATTTCAACAGGGAAAATCCGACGTGCTTGCAGCACGACTACGCCTTCCTGCCCCGGGTGTGCGGGAGAGGACGTTTTCTTGGCTTGAACGCCGGGGTCATCGTCGATCGCGAGCGCTATTTCCATTCCTGGTGGGGCGAGGGCGAATGTAAAATATATCTCGACGGCGACGAGCGATTTCCCAGCCTGTGCGGCACGGGCACCGAGGACTACATCGGAACGGGATGGGGCCAAGGGCAATACGCGCAATGGAGCCAGGGCTGCCCGATTGCCGATACGGAGAGAATACATTATTGCTTCTACCGTTACCATCTCGCCGATCCGGTTTATTTTCATCGGGACATTCGCGTCTCCATGCAGCAAATCGGAGGCTGGTCGCCGGAGGTGAAGCCGCATCTGCACAATGCGGGCCGGACGGTGTACAAAGCCGGACAAGGCTTGCAGGCCATCGATTTTTCCGAGCGCGGGGGAGCGCCGAACTGGGGATTGTTCGAGCGGCAGGACGATTGGTCCAGCTGCGCGTACTTCTATCTGGATCGCCCCGACAACGAGCTTCCCGGATTGCTTGACGCCGAGGCCCGGATGGCGGGACTGCCGGACATGCCAGATGCGGTGACGAGGATGGACGGATAAATAAGGGGGCTAAAGCCCGCGCTGGATTTCATGGTGCGGGCTATTATCTTTGTGTTCATTTGTGCGATAAATCGTATAAACACCGCGATTTTGTCGGTCGATGCGTCTATTTTATGTGGTTTATCGTACAAAATGCGGCGTTTGGAAAGGTTGGTTAATAGAGTTGTACGATTTATCGTACAACTTGACTTCGAATAAACGAAGAGGGATGGGTTTCCTGTACGGAATTTCATCTAAAGCTGGCGTGTGACGACGAACAGCCTATTTATTGGACCGATTAGATCACCATTCGGCCTTGAAGGTAAAAAAACTATAAGCGGGTAAAAAGGTTATGCGTTTGCAGAACGCTTCCGATGAATCATAATAAATTTCCATAGAGCGCTTACATTTAGCGCGGGTGCTCTAATAACGTGGCAACGGGGGAGAAGCATGGGAAATAGACAATGGAAGAGACCTGCGGGCCTGCTTGCAACGACGCTTGCGCTGGCGACGGCGCTGGCGGCCTGCAGCGGATCGAACGAGGAACCGGCGGGCACGTCAAGCCAATCCAATGAAAGCGCTGGCACAGAAACGGCGAGCCCTTCGGGGGCAACGGCGCCGGAGAAAGGCGAGCCGCTTGGCAAGTTCGATCCGCCGATCGAAGTGACGACGGTCAAATCGCTGGACGACGGTTCGATGAAATTTCCGGCCGGCGAGTCGATCGACAATAATTTATGGACGCAGGGGCTGGAGCAGGAGCTGGGCGTCAAGCTGAAGGTGGAATGGCTCGTTCCGGACAATCAGTACGAGCAGAAGCTGAACGTGACGATCGCTTCGGACGATCTTCCCGATATTACGCTCGTCAACGCGGTGCAGCTTAAACAGCTCGTCGACAACGACATGGTCGAGGACTTGACTGCCGCATATGAGGAGTACAAGTCCGAGCTCACGGACAAGCTCATGACGTCGGACGGCGGCATCGGCCTGAAGCAGGCTACGTTCGACGGCAAGCTGCTGGCGATTCCGGCGATGAACGGCGCGCTCGATTCTGCTCCGGTGCTGTGGGTTCGCAAGGATTGGCTCGACAATGTCGGAATGCAGCCTCCGAAAACGATGGACGATTTGTACGCGATCGCCCAGGCGTTCACGGAGAGCGATCCCGACCGCAACGGACAGAAGGACACGTACGGACTGGGGCTGCAGAAGGAGTTGTTCGGGGGCCAATACGTGTTGAATGGATTTTTCAACGGCTACCATGCCGTGACCGGGATGCCGGGCAATTTGCTGTGGAACAAGGACGGCGACGGCAAGCTCATTCTCGGCTACGTGCAGCCCGAAGCGAAAACGGCGCTCGGCAAGCTGGCTGACATGTACAAAGCCGGATACATCGAGAAGGATTTCGCCGTCAAGGACGGCGGCAAGGTGAGCGAATCGGTCGTCTCGGAGAAAATCGGGATGTTCTACGGCCAGCATTGGAACGCATTCCTGCCGCTGCCGGACGCGGTCAAGAAAAATCCGCAAGCCGATTGGAGGCCGTACGCCATTCCTTCCGTCGATGGAACCGTTACGGCGGAGAACGTGCTGGGCGTCAGCAACTTCTATGTCGTGCGGAAAGGGATGAAAACTCCCGAGGCCGCCGTCAAAATTTTGAACTACTTCCTGAACAAGCAAAACCCGATGAGCGAAAACTACGACGCCCGGTACCACAACGGGCCGAACTATCCGGAGGAATCTCACAGCGAGTACAAATACTCGCCGATCTCCGTCTTCCACCCGCAGCAGAACATTCTGATCCACCGCGGAATCGTCGAATTCGGCCGAACGAGAGACCCTCAAAGCTTGAGCGCCTGGAACCAGGGCAACGAGAACGATCTCAAGCAGTTTACGGAAAACTTCGACGGCGAAGGCGGGGAAGGCAAAGCGGGGGGCGTCAAAACCGAGAACTGGCCGGGCTGGATCTGGGTCGGGCCGTTCGGGGCCTACAGCGTCGTCAACGAATACGTCGAGAAGGGGCAAATCGTCGAACCGGTATTTTACGGCGCGCCGACGCCGACGATGACCGCCAAGCAATCGACGCTGGAGAAGCTGGTGCTGGAAAATTACACGAAATTTATCATGGGCGTAACGCCGATCGAGCAGTTCGACAGCTTCGTGCAAAACTGGAACTCCCTCGGAGGCGCGGAAATTACGACGGAAGTCAACGAATGGGCTGCCAGCCAAAAGTAACGACAGTATAGGCGGAGGGAGGAGGAGACACCTTTCCTCCCCCGCGACTTGGAATTAAAGGATGATAACGATGACAGAAGCTTCTTCGACTTCAATCAGACGGAAAAGGCAAATCCGGGAAGGCCCGCTGCATCTGATGATGCTGCCGGCGATCGTGCTGCTGATTCTGTTCAGCTACTTGCCGATGGTCGGGATCGTGCTGGCCTTCGAACGCTTTAATCCGAGCAAGGGCTTCTTCGGTTCTCCCTTCGTCGGATGGGACAATTTCAAATACGTCATGAACATGCCCGGCATTGGGCAGGTCATGTGGAACACGGTTTACATTTCGCTTATGAAGATCGTCGCCGGGCTTATCGCCCCGATCGCGTTCGCGCTGTTGCTCAACGAAATCGTCGGAAACAAGATCAAGCGCACGATCCAGACGCTCATCTATCTCCCGCACTTCTTGTCCTGGGTCATTCTCGGGGGCATTATGATCGATATCCTGTCCCCTTCCGGCGGCTTGCTGAACAGCCTGCTTGGGACGTTCGGGATCGAGCCGATTTTTTTCCTCGGCAATGAGCGCATGTTCCCGTACGTGCTCGTCCTGTCCGACGTTTGGAAGGAGTTCGGCTTCGGCACAATCATTTACCTGGCGGCGATAACGTCGATCAATCCTTCCTTGTACGAAGCCGCCCTCTGCGACGGCGCTAGCCGGTTCAAGCAGACGCTGCACATTACGCTGCCCGGGATGGCTCCGATCATCGTGCTTATGATGACGCTCAGTCTCGGCAACGTGCTGAACGCCGGCTTCGATCAGGTATTTAATTTATATAGTCCGGTCGTCTATCGGACGGGGGACATTCTCGATACGCTCGTGTACAGACTTGGCCTTCTCGATGCGCAATACGGCGTAGCCACCGCGGTAGGACTGTTCAAGTCGGTCGTCTCGACCTGCTTCATCGTCGTTTCCTACCTGTGCGCTTACCGGTTTGCAAATTACAGAATTTTCTGACGAAAGGGGCCATGATCGTGCATCGAAGCAAAGCCGAATCCGTCTTTAACGTATTCAACCACCTGTTTTTGATTGCGGCCGCCCTCGTCTGCGTGGCGCCGATCGTCAACGTGCTGTCAGTGTCGCTCAGCGAGAGCGCCTACGCGGCGTCCGGCGCAGTGAAGCTGTGGCCCGTCCATTTTACATTCCGTTCGTACCTGTACGCCTTTGAAGACAAGCTGCTGCTGTCTTCCTACTGGGTGTCCCTGCAGAGAGTCGCGCTCGGTGCGCTGATCAACATGTTTCTGACGATTCTGGTCGCTTATCCGCTGTCCAAGGAAATCCGGGAATTCCGGTACCGGACATGGTACGCGTGGTTTCTATTCTTCACGATGCTATTCAGCGGAGGACTGATTCCGTGGTACTTGACGATTCGCGAGCTGGAGCTGATGGACTCGATCTGGGCGCTGGTGCTGCCCGGAGCCGTTCCGGTGTTCAACTGCATTCTGCTGCTGAATTTCTTCCGTCAGCTGCCGAAGGAACTGCAGGAATCCGCCTTCGTGGACGGCGCCGGACATTGGACGATTCTATGGCGGATACTCGTTCCGCTGTCAAAGCCCGCGCTGGCGACGATCGTGCTGTTCACCTGCGTCGGTCACTGGAACTCCTGGTTCGACGGCTTGATTCTAATGAAGAGGCCGGAGCATTATCCACTGCAAACCTACTTGCAGACGAAGGTCGTCAGCTTCGACGCCAGCGCGCTCGCCCATGCGAGCAAGGAGGAGTTGGCGAACTTGATGGCGGTGTCCGACAGGACGCTTAAGGCTGCGCAGATTTTTCTGGCGGCGCTTCCGATCATGTGCTTGTATCCGTTCCTTCAAAAATATTTCGTCAAGGGAATCGTCCTTGGCAGCGTAAAAGAGTGAGCGCGCGATAGGGGGGCGACAATGAAAGTTAACGTAAACATGTACGACGATGGAAGCTTCGATATCGCGGCCGGACGGATCCGGCTGACCGACTGCTTTCCGGGCGTAGACGGACGGCCTCTGCGTCCCGTCCATGTCGAAGTGACGCGAGGCAGCGGGTATTGCCAGGCGAGCTACACGCTGGGCAGTCAAGAGGGGTTGTCATCTACAAAGGGCAGACGGATCGTGATTCGAATCGCGGATGCAACGGACGGCGCGGGGATGGCGATCTCGTCCGAGCTGCACGGCTTCCCGGCCGCTCCGCATTGGTTCTATCCATTGTTCCAAGCGAGGGTGGAATCGTTCCGATCCGTCTATCGCCAAGGCTTCGGCATGGGCGCGGCTACCGGCCTGGTCGCCGCGGACCGCTTGGCGGTGCAG
Organism: Cohnella sp. LGH; assembly: GCF_017671885.1. Lineage (NCBI taxonomy): Bacteria > Bacillati > Bacillota > Bacilli > Caryophanales > Paenibacillaceae > Cohnella > Cohnella sp. LGH. Next base: position 5,412,042 of record NZ_CP072117.1, on the reverse strand, counting down.
CCGTCGGGCAGGACGGAAAGCTACGGATTGGCCGTTCTGGGAAGCGAAGACCAATACTTGAGCTGTTATGCGGATAAGCACGATACGTACGTGCACGGATATCGGCTTCAGACTTTCGGCGGCGAAGAGGGAGAAACGGTGCTGTCGGCGGGCTTTCGGATGGAGCAGGTTCCGCTGGCGGAAGGAGCGGGAGTTCGGCTACCGGACATTGTTCTGAGGGGATTTACGGATCTGGAGCCGGCGCTGTCTGCAGCGGCCAGCTCGATCGGCGCGGCCATGGGCGCCAGGACGCATCGGAAGCCGGCGTACCATTGGTGCTCGTGGTATTACTGGTACCATCGTTTCTCGCATCGTCTGCTGCGCGAATATTTGCCCGCCTTTTCGTCGCTCGGTCCCTCCGTTCCGCTGCAAGCCGTTCAGATCGACGCCGGTTATTTTCCTTCCGCGGGCGATTGGTTGGAATCGAACGAGCTGTGGCCCGACGGGCTGGGCCCGGCCTTCGCCGATATCGCGGACAGCGGGTACGCTCCCGGAATCTGGATCGCTCCGTTTATGGTCGGCAACCGCAGCCGCCTGTACCGGGAACACCCGGATTGGGTGCTGCGCGACTCGGCCGGATTGCCCGTGATCGAATGGCGCTGCTATAACGAGCCGAAGGCTTGGGGGTATGCCGACGAAGAATACTATGTGCTCGATACGAGCCATCCGGAGGCGATGAATTATATACGCGGTGTATTTCGCGCCTTCCGCGGGCAAGGGGCGCTGCTGTTCAAGACCGACTTCATGTTGTGGGGCATCCAGGACAGCGCGAAGGTCAGGCGGCATACGCCCGGGCTGACTTCCGTGCAGTATTTCCGCGGACTGTTGGAAGCAATTCGCGAAGAAATCGGCGAAGAAAGCTATTGGATCGGATGCATCGCCCCGTTCCTGCCCTTCGTCGGCTACGCCGATGCGATGCGGATCGGCGACGATGTCGGAGCGGAATGGAACGGCAAGCCGTTCGGGCCGGAGAACATGATCCGGCAAGTGTCCGGCTGCAGCTACATGAACGGTCTGCTGTGGCAGAACGATCCCGACGCCGTGCTGTTGCGCGATTTCCATATCCATATGAATGGCTCGGAGCTGGAATCGCTCGCGCTGCTTCAGGCTGTGTCCGGCGGCGCGATCTATACTTCCGATCCGTTGCACGAGCTTCCGTCCGACAGGCTCGAGCTGTTTCGAATGCTCGCGCCGGGCGGCCGGTCTGTCCGCCCCCGTCAGCCGCTGCTTCACGAGGGCCGTAGGGAGATTGTGTTTACGCATGTGTGGCCGGAAGAGGGGAAGGCGCTGATATTTGTCTTCAATCCTTCCTCCGAGCCGATGACGGAGCAGTACGATCTGGAACGGCTGACCGGAGAGAAGGCATGGTATGTCCGGCCCTGGAAGCAGGAGCATGAACCTGACCGGAGCGCAGGAAGCGGGCCGATCGAAAAGCTGCTCGTCAAGCTTTCGGCTCGCGGCAGCCGTTTATATCTGGCCGCGCTGCGAAGCCCGCCGGACGGAGAGGCTGCCAATCTCTGGATGTGGTAATGCGGCACGGAAGCCGGCAAGAGCGAGGCGAATTACGGTTGTCGAACGAGGAACGTTAATCCATTGTCAAGGGAGAGGATTGAAATGATGGACAACGGGAAGATCGCAAGGCTTGCATTCGTACGGGACGTGGGGCGGAAGGCCATTGTAGCCGGGGCGCTGATCGCGCTGGCTCTGCTGGCGCTGCTCGGGTTTGCCAAGGAGAGCGGCGCCTCGCCGCTTGCCGTGGAGGAATGGAATCTGGTCGAGATTACATTGACGGCCGAAGACGCTTATCTCAATCCCTACAAGGACGTGGACGTCGAGGCGACCTTCACCGCGCCGGATATGACGACAATGACGATGCCCGGCTTCTGGGACGGCGATTCGACTTGGAAAATTCGCTTCGCTCCGAATCAGGTCGGGGAGTGGACTTATGAGACGTCCTCTACGAATCCGGGCGATACGGGACTGGACGGGCAGACGGGGACGATTGACGTGACCGCCTATACCGGGACGCTGGACAGCTACGAGCACGGCTGGGCGCTGCAGCCGAGCGGCAACGATCGTTATATCACGTATACGGACGGAACGCCTTTCTACTGGCTTGGCTATACCCGCTGGGGGATATTTAAGGGCGAACGCTACGACGATTCGAACGATTCGCGCTTCGACTCGCAGTTCAAGGGCATCACGGACCGCAACGTTGCTAGCGGATACAATGTAGTGCAGACGTCGCCGTTCGCGCAAATACCGGCGGGCTGGTGCTTCGCGGGAGAAGCTTGTCCGTGGCTCGACGACACCTTCACGACGATGAACCTCGACTACTGGCGCGACGGCGATCGCAAGATGGAGTATCTGGCGCAAAGCGGCCTTATCGTTTCCTTTAACAACCCCGGCTTCAGCACCGGTTTCTACGATGCCGCCGAACTGGACAATTACAAACGGATAACGAGATATATTCTGGCCCGTTACGGCGCCTATCCGGTCAACTGGCTGTCCGGTACGGAGGTGCTGTGGACCGGAGAGTATACCGGCAACGTCGCCGCCAAGACGATTTTCGAGCAGGTCGTCGAATATTTGCACCAGCTCGATCCGTACGACCGGCTGAACAGCAATATGGATTTTTGGACCGGCAGCCCTTACGGCACGACCTACGGCTTTTTCTCTGGGGACTGGTTCAATTACGTCAATAACGAAATCGGCCACGGGGCGCCCGTCAATGCTGACCCATGGGCAAATCTGTACGCCAGATCGCCGGGGCCGATCGTGGAGACGGAAGCGAACTTCGAAAAAATCGGGGACAATCCGGATTGGTATACGCGCCATGCGGCATGGCAGTCCCAGATGGGCGGCAGCGCGGGCTTCGCGACCAGCGCGCAGGGGATCTGGTACCCCTGCTGGACGAACACCGACACTCATCCGAATTGCATCTATTCGGGCACGGAATACGCTTGGAACGAAGCGATCGATTTTGTCGTGACTGATAAGCAGTTGGCTTATATGAAGCAGTTTATGACGGCGCTGGATTGGCATACATTGGAGCCCGATTCGAACGCGATCGTCTGGCCCGGAGCGCCGACAGGTACGGACGCTTACAAGCCGGGGCACAAGTCGAACGCCGACCGCTCGGTCGTCGTCGCGTATCTACCGAGAAGGACGACGGCTTATACGGGCGCGGTTCATCAGCTTATCCCAGGTGAGACGTACAGTCGGCAATGGTTCGATCCGCAGAGCGGCGTTTACGCGAATTTGTCCGATATGCAGGCGGACATCGCGGGAACGGTTCCGGTGCCGGAGCCGCCGACGTCGGACGACTGGGTTCTGCTGGTGCGGAAAGTCGCAAGCGAGGCCGCTCCGGCAGGGGCGCCGGGCACGCCCGCGCTGTCGGACGACAACGGTCGCGATACGGGAATTAGAGGCGGGAATTACACCGTAATGGCGAATATGTGGTGGGGCAACAACGGAACGGTCTATAAGCTGTACGAGAACGACGTGCTGATCGATACGCGAATATTGGCCGACCGCTCGCCTCAGGCGCAGTCGATCGCGACGAAGATCCAAGGCAGAACGGACGGTTCTTATCGTTACTACGCCGAGCTGACGAACGCTTCGGGAACGGCGCGAAGCCCGGTTCATACCGTCGTCGTGACGCAAGCGAAGCCCGGCGAACCGATGTTGTCGCATAACAATCGGGACGGAGACGGCAGCTTCGAATTGAGCATGAATCTGTGGTGGGGGACGAACGGCGAGACGTACCGATTGTACGAGAACGGGGTTCTCGTCGATACACAGACGCTAACGGCCTGTACGCCGGGGGCGCAATCGGCCGTGACGGCGATTGCCGGGAGACCGCCAGGCGTATACGAATACCGATGCGAGCTGGGCAACGGGGCGGGAACGACGGCAAGCCGGACGATCGTCGTCTCTGTCACGCGCTGATCCCGACAGCATGGACGGCAAGGGCAATCCCCTCGGCGGCGGCTGCATACCGGCCGTGCTTGAACATCTGCACCGCGCGTACCGTCGGCCCGTCGACATCGGCGAACTGGCCGGGCTTGTCCATCATTCGCCCAATTATCTTCGTTCGCTGTTCAAGCAGCATACCGGGCGAACCGTTCTGGAATACGTGCACGGGTTGCGGATCGAGGAGGCCAAGCGGCTATTGCGGGAAGGAAAGCATACGGTAACGGAGATCGGACGGATCGTCGGATTTCGCGACCTTCATTATTTCAGCAAAAAATTCAAAAGAATCGTCGGCCATTCGCCGAAGCGATTCAGTGAAGCCGGCCTTCGTACTATAGGTTGAACCAAAGAAAGGGAAGCCCATTGCATTCCGAAAGGGATGGCTTTGCCGACTTCAAACAGGTTGTTTTGAGTTGCTTTGAACGATAAGACCTGTAGAGGTCAGCAACTCAAAGCCAAAACTCGCGACAAAGCCATTCCCTTTCTCTATTCCATTGGGTCATCTCTTCGATGTTTCCTTGGTTCGCTTATATAGATAACAAACAACTTGCAGCCGGGTAGGCGTCTTAGGAGAGAGAAACGATATGAATAAGTATAATGGCACATACGAGAACGGCCGCCACGAACGGATCGTCTATCCGCTTGGCGGCATCGGAGCGGGCATGCTCGGGCTGGAAGGGACGGGGGCTTTGTCGCATGTTTCCTTGCGCGGCAAGCCGGATTTGCACAATCAGCCGCTCCTGTTCTCGACCGTGACGGTGCTTGGAGACAAACCGGAAGCCAGAGTGCTGGAAGGCCCGGTGCCGAGCTGGAAAATATTCGACGCCAGAAGCGGCCCGCACGGCGGAGCGGCCGGCGGACAGAACGGACGGCCATACGGCCTCCCCCGGATGCAGGAATGCTCCTTCGTCTCGCGGTTTCCTTTCGGGCATGTCCGAATGGACGACGACAGCCTGCCGATCCGCGTAGAGCTGACGGGATGGGGTCCGTTCATCCCGTCCGATACCGCGAATTCGAGCCTTCCGGTCGCGGGCCTCGAATATACGTTTAGGAACGAATCCGGGACAACCGTCGACATGGCGTACGGGTTCCACGCGTACAATTTCATGTCTTTGGGAGAAGGAGGCGCCGAGGTGCGGCGTACGGAGGGCGGCTTCGCGCTGTCGCAGGCTCCGGCGGAAGGGAAGATGTGGTTCGAGGGCGCGTTTAGCGCCGCGGTCGATCGGCCCGACCCGGTCGTTCATACGAAATGGTTTCGCGGCCCGATCTGGTTCGATGCGTTGACGATGCTGTGGAAGAGCATCGAAGCGGGCGGAAGCTTGGCCTACGGCGAGCAAGAGGACGGCGGCGAAAGATCGGGACCGGGCGGAAGTCTGTACGTCCGGCTGCGTTTACAGCCCGGCGAGGAGCAGCGGATTCGACTGCGGCTGTGCTGGTACGTTCCTTGGACGGATCAAAGGCACGGCCAAGCCCGCCCGGACGTCGAAGGGTTCGAGGACATGACGCATCAGCCTTGGTATGCCGGCAAGTTTGCCGGGATTGGCGAAGTGGAGGCGTACTGGCGGGATCGCTACGACGAGCTTCGCGGCCGCACGGAGCTGTTCTCCGACAGCCTGTATAGTTCCGACGTTCCGGACGAAATATTGGAGGCCGTCGCCGGTAACCTGACGATTCTGAAGTCGCCGACGGTTATGCGCCAGCCGGACGGCAGATTGTGGGCGTGGGAGGGCAGCTTCGATACGGAGGGGAGCTGTTACGGCACCTGTACGCACGTATGGAACTATGCGCAGGGGTTGCCTCATCTGTTCTCCGAGCTGGAACGCGGCATGCGGGAGAGCGAGCTGAACGAAGGGCAGGACGAGACGGGACACCAGGCGTTCCGGCTGTCGCTGCCGATCGTGCCGACCGTTCATAATTATTATGCGGCGGCGGACGGACAGCTTGGCGGAGTCATGAAGGTATACCGAGAATGGAGAATTTCCGGCGATCTGGAATGGCTGCGTTCCGTGTGGGCGCAAGTGAAATTGAGCCTTCATTACTGCATGGAAGCTTGGGACCCGGATCGTCTCGGCGTACTCGTGGAGCCGCATCACAATACGTACGATATCGAGTTTTGGGGACCGGACCCGATGTGCTCCTCGATCTACATCGGCGCCCTGAAGGCTGCTTCGCTTATGTGCGAGGCGCTCGGAGAGGACGGCTCCGTCTACAAGGAGCTGTACGAGAAGGGCAGGGCGTATATGGAGGTTGAGCTGTTCAACGGCGAATACTTCGAGCAGCGGACGACGTGGGAAGGCTTGCGGGCGGAGCTGCCGTCGCTCGGCCACGATGCGGGCAACGTCCAGTATTCCGAGGACGCCTACGAGATTTTCAAGCGCGAGGGACCGAAATATCAGTACGGTACGGGCTGTCTCGCCGACGGACTGCTGGGGGCATGGCTCGCCGCCGTATGCGGACTAGGGGACATTCTCGATCCGGAGAAGGTGAAGAGCCATCTGCTTAGCGTATACAAGTACAATTTCCGCGAGGATTTATCGCGGCAGGTCAATCCGCAGCGCCCCGGATTTGCGCTCGGCCGCGAAAGCGGTCTGCTGCTGTGTACGTGGCCGCGCGGCGGGGAGCCGACACTGCCGCTGCAATACAGCCACGAGGTGTGGAGCGGCATCGAATATCAGGTCGCCTCACATCTGTTGGTGACCGGCGCGCGCGACGAAGCGCTGGCCATCGTGCGGGCCTGCCGCGACCGGTTCGACGGACGAGTCCGCAATCCGTTCGCGGAGTACGAGTGCGGGCTCTGGTATGGCCGGGCGATGTCCTCGTACGCCTTGCTCGGGGCCTACTACGGTCTCCGTTACGACGCGGTCGAGCGGAAGCTGTACATGAACCGCGATACGCCGGAAGATTTCCGCTGCTTTATCGCCACCGCAACCGGCTTCGGCACAGCGGGCAGAAAGAACGGCGTCCCATTCGTCGAGGCGGCGGAAGGTACGATCGAGGCTGCGTTCGCGTAGGCGGAAGCAAGCGAAAAATAAGCAATTTCGGATGGCCGTTTTGCTATAATGAACGGGCAGTCGCAAGCAAGCGGCCATTCCAACGGGACAGAAGGAGACGACAACTTGGAAAGCGTTCTCACATGGAGAAAGTCAATTTTTACCCGTCTCATGCTTACTTTCGCGCTGATCGTCTCGCCGCTCTTCCTTGCCGCTTTTTTCATCTATAACTGGGGAATCGGCAGCGTCAAGGAAGAGCTGGAGCGTTCGATGAGATCGCAGGTCGGATTTTTCGTCAGCAATTACAATACCGAGGTCCAGCGGATCAATGCGCTGCTGTACAACACGCTGTACGACAGCAATCTAACCGATCTCGCCAACCGGGTGTCCGAGCTGTCGGACTACGACCTGTACCGCTCGGTCAACAGCTTGCAGCAGAGGCTGCTCGTGCTGGAGAACAGCAATCTGTACGTCAAGAACGCAACGGCCTACATCCCCTCCGCGGACATGTTCGTCACGTCCAACGGGGGGCTTGAGAAGGTCGACGAGGAGGCGCTGGCGTTTTTCAATTCCGCATCGACCGACTCGAAGGCGCAGCTTCTGCAATTTCGCGGAGATTTTTATTTGCGCGCGCTGCTGCCGCTCGACGTGCGTTACCGCATGGAGAAAAAAGTCCATCTGCTGACCGCGACGCTGTCTATCGAACGGATCCGCACTTCGCTCGGGCAGATGGACGTACGTCCAGGCGGGGGAACGTCCCTGCTGCTGCCGGACCAAAGCCTGGTATCGCAGCCGGGGGCCGACGAGGCGCTGGCCGCCGCGTTCGGCTCGGCACTCAAGTCTCGCCCGGACCTGTCCGGAAGCGGGACTTTGACGTTCCGTCACGAGGGGCGCAATTATTTCGCGGTCTACGAATCGTCCTCTTATCTCGGCGCAACGCTTGCGGTATACGTTCGCGAGGAGGCGCTCACGGAGAAAGCGGACCGAATCCAGAGGCTGTTCCTGCTCTTTTCCTTGGCGGCCGGCCTGATCGTGCTTGTCTCCATGCTGTCGGCGTTCAAGTTCGTCCAGCAGCCGATGCTCAGGCTGATTCGAGCGCTCAGGCAGATGGAGAAAGGGAATCTCAACGTAGAGATCACGCATCGGCGCGAAGACGAGTACGGCTTCGTGTTTACGCGCTTCAACGGCATGGTGCGCAATTTGAACCAGTTGATCGATCAGGCGTACAAGCAGCAAATATTAACCCAGCAGGCCGAGCTTAAGCAGCTTCAATCGCAGATCAATCCGCATTTTCTCTATAATACGTATTTCGTGCTGTACAACCTCGCGATGAGCGAGGATTACGACAACGTGAAGCAGTTTACCCGCCAGCTCGGCGCTTACTTCCAGTTCATTACCCGCAATGCGGCGGACGACGTGCCTCTTAGCGCCGAAGCGGATCATGCCCGAACCTATTGCGAGATTCAGAGTCTGCGTTTCTGGAATCGATTGACGGTCGATTTCAAGGAGCTGCCGGCGATCTGCGCCGATCTGCTCGTTCCTCGCCTCATTTTGCAGCCGATACTCGAAAACGCCTTCGAGCACGGTCTGGCCGACAAGAAGGCGGATGGACGATTATCGGTGGAGTTCCAGCTATCGGAGATCGGTCTGGAAATCGTCGTCGAGGATAACGGGCCGCCTCTTGCCGATTCCGACGTCGTGCGTTTGAACGAACGGTTGACTTCGGAAGCGCCTGCCTCAGAGACGACCGCGATTCTGAACATTCATCGCCGACTGCGGCTCAAGTTCGGAGAAGCGAGCGGGTTGATTTTCCGGCACGGGAGGGAAGGCGGGCTGCAGGTTCGCATCGTCATCTGCTCGATCGAGCAAGGGAAGGGGGAAGCCGACAATGAAACGGATGCTGATCGTGGACGATGAGCCTTTTATCGTCAGGGGGTTGTACGAGTTCATGATGCTGGAATCGGGGCTGGAGCTGGACGTATACAAGGCTTATTCCGCCGACGAGGCGATCGGCTGGCTGCAGCGGACGAAGATGGACATCGTCGTTACCGACATTCGCATGCCGGGCATGTCCGGACTGAAGCTGCTATCGTGGATCAAGGCGCGGTGGCCGTACTGCAAGGTGATTTTGCTGACGGGACACGATGCATTCGACTACGTATACGAGGCGATTCGCTATGACGGCGTGCGGTATTTGCTGAAAACGGAAGGCTACGAGGCGATCCTGGAGATGGTGCAAGGCGCGATTGCAGAGATCGATGAAACCCACCGGATGGAGGATTTGATCGCGACGGCGGATCGTCAATTGAAGCTGGCCTTGCCGCTGCTGCACAGAGAGCTGGTGTACAAGCTTCTGCGCGGCGAGCGAATGACGGAAGAGCGGCGCGTTAGACGATTCGAACAGCTGGAGTTACCGATGGACCCTCGGCGCGAGCTTCGCCTGCTGCTGGGTCGCATGGAGCTTGCGGACAACGAGGGCGACGATGTCGACCGGGACGAGAACGGTTTCCGCATCAATCTTGTTCTCGAACGATATATGGGGGACAAGTACGCCCAAGCCTTTCTCGTATGGGAGGACGGCACGCTCGTATGGCTGCTGCAGCCGGCGACATACGAATCGCAGCCGCCGTCCGGTACGCTGCTCGAATCGCTGTCCGATGCTTCGGACGGAACGTCATCCGAAGCGTCGGACGAAAGCGGCGAAGCTTTCCAACTGAAGGGCAATCTGGAGCTGGCGCTAGAGACGTGCGAGGAGACGCTCGGCGTGTCCGTGCATTTTCTGCTGGACGACAGGCGAGTGCGGTGGGAGGAGGCCGCGGACCGGTTGGCGGCGCTCAGGAGGGAGATCGCCGGCCTGTCCGCGATCGAAGGCAGAGGAAGCATTGCCGGCTATGCGGACTCCGCGACCTTCATGCCGAAGACCAGAGTGCACGATGTAGCGCTGCTGCAGGTGAAGAAGCTGGATTTGCTGGGCAATTTGCTCGAATCGGGACAACGGAAGCCTTTTTTCGAGCTGCTGGAGGAAATCGTCCGCAGCGCCGAGCATGCGATCGCAGCCGACCAGCAACACGCCGCTCTGGGCGTCTATTATCCGCTCTCACTGGCGCTGCTCGCGCACGTTCACGATTGGCAGATGGAGGATAAGCTGAACTCCCTTCGAGAGTCGGACGCGAAAATCGTTCATAACCCCTCCCTTGCGCCGGACCGGGCGGGAGAGGTTTTGCGTCAGTTGGCCGAGCTCCTGTTCGATTGGCGGCAGAGCGAGAAGGACAGCCGGGTCGATTCCGTCATTCTATTCCTTCAGCAATACGTACAGGAGCATTTAGGAGAAGATCTGTCGCTTGTCGTCCTTGCGGAACTAAGCCGCCTTAATCCGTCCTACCTCTCCCGGTTGTTCAAGAAGGCGACGGGCATTAACCTGAACGCCTATATTCAGGAGGCGCGTCTGGGCAAGGCGATGGAGCTGCTTCGCCAACCCGATTACAAGGTTTACGAGATCGCGAAGCTGTCCGGGTACGATTACGCGCCGTATTTCACGAAGATTTTCCGCAAAGCGCTCGGAATGAGCCCGCAGCAGTATCGCGATCTTCATGCCGCCTCTTCAGGCCCAGATGACCACCGATGACGGCCGCGTCGGCTACACCAGCTTATGCCGATACCACTTGTCGCCTCTGAACCTTAAGCCGAAGATGAGGCCGCGCACGCCCCATTCGGCGACCATGGCGAGCCAGATGCCCATGACGCCCATGCCAAGCGAAATGCCCAGAACGTAGCCCAGGCCGATCCGGAGCAGCCACATCGTCAGCAGCGAGGCGATCGACGTGAATTTCGAATCTCCGGCGGCGCGCAGCGCGGAGGGCAGCACGAAGCTCAGCGCCCACATGATCGGCTGCGCGATGGAGATCAGCAGCACCAGCAGGAAAATATCGGAGACGATCTCGGGCGGAGCCGAGTACAGATGCATCAGCACCGGGAACAATGGCAGAATAATGCCCGTAAGCAGCAAGAAAAGAACGACGGAGAAGCCGAGGAACGACTTGATGAATTTGCGCGCATCTTCAATGTCCCTGCTGCCGATGCATTGTCCGACGACGGTGACGACTGCGATACCGAGCGTGCTGCCGCCGATCTGCAGCAGCCCGGAAATTGAGCCCGCAATGGCGTTGGCAGTTAGCGCCAGCGTGCCGAGCTGAACGATAAACGTCTGCGTCAGCAGCTTGCCGCCGTTGAAGAACATTTGCTCGGCGGCGAACGGGAGTCCGATGAACATGATTTTTTTCAAAATGCCCGCGTCCAGCTTAAACAGGCGTTTCATTGTAAATTGCAAAGTATGGTTGAATTTGAGCAGGTAGACGAACGAAGTGGCCGCGCCGATCGCCCTCGCCGCGATCAGAGAGATCGAGAGGCCGACGACGCCCATGTCGAAGCCTTTAATAAGCACGAAGTTCAGCAGAAAATAAGCGAGGTTCATGATCACCGAGATGATCAGGCTCGCTTTTGTGTCCCCCACGCCTCTTAATACGCCTCCGACAGCCTGCTGCACGGCCAGAAACGGAAACGAAATACAGCTTCCGACGAGAAAAATCGTCGCTTTGTGAAAGACGTCCTCCTCTACCCCGCCGAACAGCATTCCCAACGTTTGTTTATGAAATAAGATGACTGCGATGCTGATCAGCAGAGCCACGGACGTCACCGCTGAGATCGCCTGCGCGGCCGCGCGGCAGAGCTGGGCGTGATTCCCGCTGCCCTTGTACTGAGCGACGATGACCGTTCCGCCGGTCGCGATGGCGATGAAGATGCTGATCATAAACATGTTGAGAGTGTCCACGGTGCTGACGGCGCTGATCGCGGAGACGCCGGAGGAACTGATCATCGCCGTGTTCAAAATGCTCATCAGAACGATAAAGGAAGTGTCGACGAAAATCGGCAGCGTAATGCCGAACACTTGCTTGTAATCCATCGACCTTCCCGTAAAATGTTTATTCAGCAAGAGGTCCGCTCGTCCTCTTAAGGCCATTGCCGTTCGCTTCATTGCTCGATCACTGCTTTTCTTGTTATGACTTGTTATGAATATCTGTATTCTACTCCAATGTGCGGATTCTGTAAAAAAAAAGAGCCCCAACGACTCTGTCGAAATGTTGCGCACCTATTGCCGAGCCATACTACAGGCCCTTCATTTGCCTTATACTAGGGAGGAAAGCGAGGTGATAGGATGGAACGACAATTATTCGATCGCGTGTACGAAGCCGTCGTGAATCGGGAGACGACCTACGAAGGGATTTACTATACCGCCGTCAAAACGACGAAAATCGTATGCCGTCCGACCTGCCGGGCCAAAACGCCGTTAGCCGGCAACGTGACGTTTTACGCCACTCTCGAAGAGGCCGTTCGGGCCGGATACCGCCCCTGCAAACGTTGCAAGCCCGAGGAGAACGGACCGCTTCGGCCGGATGCGGTGTTGGCCGAGCAGACGGATGCGATTATCGAGAAGCGCTACCGCGAGAAGCTGACTTTGCAGCTGCTTGCCGATTCGCTTGCGATCAGCCCCTATCATCTACAGCGGGTGTACAAGCAGGTGAGAGGCTACTCTCCCCAGGAGAAAACGGAGCGAGTACGGCTGGCGCGAGCGCAGAAGCTGCTGCTGGAGTCCGGCGACTCCATAGCGGATATCGGCGGAGCGGTCGGATATGCCAGCCCCCCGCATTTTACGGCGTGGTTTTGCAAGAGAACGGGCGTTTCGCCAACGGAATACCGTAACGGACACAGAGGAGGAGCAACCTATGACCGAAAATAAAAGATACAGACAGACGATTGTCGGCTTTGGCCAACCATGGACGCTGGTGGCGACGGAGCAGGGACTCAGCGAGTTGATCTATCCGCCGGAAATCGCCGCGCAGGCCGGCTTTACGGAGGAGTACGCGCAGCTTCCCGAAGCGCGCGGCCTGTTCGAGCAATTCGGAATCATCGAGCGACTGGAGCGCTATTTTGCGGGGGAGTCCGTCAGCTTCGCTGGCATTCCGCTCGATGTGCGGGGAACGGCTTTCCAGACGAGCGTGTGGACCGGGTTAAGCCGGATTCCTTACGGCAGGACGTTGACCTACAAGCAGTTCGCGGACGAGTTGGGCAAAGCTTCGGCAGTGCGGGCGGTCGGCACGGCGATCGGACGCAATCCGCTGCCGATCGTGCTTCCCTGCCACCGGGTCGTCGGCTCTAACGGCACGTTGACGGGCTTCAGAGGAGGCCTGCAGATGAAGCGCGATATTTTGGCTTTGGAAGGCGTCACCGATATGGCGGCGGTCGGGCATGACCGTTTCCGCTTCTGAATGCCGGGGTCTCGATGAATATACGCGAACAAATACAGCTCTGGAACCAAGTGATGGTCCGAGTTATCGACGTCCGGTTAAAACGGATCGGACGCGGAGAAGAGCTATACCGCTACACGTTGCCGTCCAGCGCTTTTCTGTTAGCGGCGCAGGGCCGGGGGGAGCTGTGGGCGGACGACGACGTATGGTTAACCGAGCGCTTCCGTCTGCTGCACGTCGGCAAAGGACGGCGAATAACGGTGAAAACCGACGGAGCTCTCGACGTCTATCTGATCTTGTATAAAACCGCCTTGCCGGCTTCCGCGCTGCGGGAATTTCATATGATGCTGCAAACGTCCGATCCATTCAAACAAATGTGGAGCGTCGTACCGCAGGAGCCTTTGGAGCTGCTGGAGCTCGTTCATTCGATGCTCGACGGATGGACGGAAGAGAACGACGGGCTGTCGCGATTGCAGGTTAGGGGCGATTTTATCCGTTTCGTCCATGCGATTATGCGCCAGCGAGTGCTCGGCTCCGATGCGCCTTCGTTGGCCGAGCAGGTAATCCGTCATCTAGCCCGCCATTACCGGCAGTCGATTTCGCTGGAGCAGTTGGCGCGGCAGTTGAACTACAGCCCGCAGTATATTTCGCGAAAATTCAAGGAGCAGACGGGGCGCAGTCCGATGGACTACGTAATCGGATTGCGGATGGACCGGGCGAAGGAGCTGCTGCATGCGACCGGATCGACGTTGCAGGAGGTCGCCGCCCATGTCGGCTATGCCGATCTGATGTATTTTAACCGCATGTTCAAAAAAACGGCCGGCCTCACGCCCGGGCAGTATCGTAAAGAATACTCGCGCTCGATTGTTTCGAATAGTGCAATGAATTGGACAAATTCATCCGTTGTTATGCCGCTTTTCTCCGGGTATGATGTGAATGGTAATGATATTCATTCTCAATCATTTCAGAACGGAGCGTATAGCATGACTAATCACACAAGGAAATTTTCGGCCATTGTACTGCTTTGCTTGACGATGATTTTAACCGCCTGCGGCGCGGGGACGGACGGTTCCGGAGGAGGACAGGCGACCGGGAGCGCGGCGAACGGGACAAGTCCGGAGCCCGCGGGAAGCGCGGCCAGTCCGACAGCGTCCGCCTCGGGAAGCGCCGAGACGGAACCGGCGACGCGGATCGTGTCGACTGCATTCGGAGACGTGGAGGTGCCCCGGCATCCGCAGCGGGTGGCCTCGATCTCGTATCTCGGCACGGTGCTGGCGTTGGATGTGAAACCGATCGCTGCCGAGACGTTTCTGATGTCGAGCCCCTACATCAAAGGCATGCTGGACGGAGTGGTGGATGTGGGAGATTCGCTGGAAAAGCTGCTTTCCCTCGAGCCGGATCTCATCATCACGCACAATCCGAATCAGGATGCGATCGATCAGTATAAGCGGATCGCTCCGACGATATCCGTGCCCTATAACGCTTTTGCGTCCATACAAGAGGAAATGCGCTACTTCGGGGAGCTACTGGACAAGCAGGAAGAAGCCGAGCGCTGGATAGCGGATTTCGAAAAGCGGATCAAGGACTTGCGAGATCAGGTTCAATCCGCGCTTAAGCCGGGGGAAACGGTGTCGATCATGCAGGAGTACGACGGAACGGTATTTCTGTTCGGGCCGAAATCCGGGCGCGGCGGGCGGATCATGTACGAGATGTTCGAGACAAAGCCGCCGGCGGACATTCCCGCGCACATGCTTGCGGAATCGTATTACGAGTTTTCGTTAGAGAAGCTAACCGATTATATGGGAGACTATCTGATTTTGACGACGGCATCGCCGCTGGAGCAGCTTCAAGCCGATCCGATCTGGGGCAAGCTTCCGCCGATTCGCGACAACCGCGTTTTCCTGTGGACGGAAAACGAATCCTGGTACCGCGATCCGATCGCCGTCTACGGGCAGATCGAGAAATTGGCCAATTGGCTCGTCGAAACTGCCGGCAAGTAGTCTCATATTCGCCTATTTTCACACGATAGAAAACAGGGGGCTGCTCATAAGTGACTTATGAGCAGCCATTCTTTATCTCGATTAATGTTTCTGGGGAGATTATCTCCTTCCGCTCTAATCATGACCCACAACGTTTACAATTTATTGGATATTAAACTTTTACGACGGATCTATTTGCACACATGAGTTTACGCAGGGAAGTTAGTCGGAAATTCGTACAACGCAGCTCGAACCAGGCTTAAACGGCGGACGTTTGTAGGATAAACCGCACAAAGCAACCCGGCTCAGACTCCAACGACGAACGTTTGTGGGGAAAATCGTATAAATCAACCAAGATCAGCGATTCTATGTCGCTAAAGCGTCGTAACAAGGAGATTTCACGATTCCAAAGGCAAACGCTCCGCTCCTCCAGGAGATACATCCCCCCTCTCTTTTCATCGAGACAACGAAAAACGCAAAAAAGCAGTGCATCGTCTGGACGAAGGCATCTTTGCTGCCGCTTACCCCGGTGGCGGTCAAGATAGTTACCATCCCCAAATGCTCCCCGAAGTCATCCTCTACGCCTACACACAGCGGAATTACTCTTCGCGACAGATCGCCAGAGCCGTCCGTGAGAACGTCATGTTCATGTGGATTGCCGGCAGACAACGTCCGGATTTCCGCACCCTCAGCCGCTTCCGCTCCAAGCGTGTGAAAGACGTGTTCGTGGCTGTCTTCAGCGCTGTCCTGAAATTTCTGGTCGAAGCGAATTGTCAGCGTCAGTCCAAGGGATTTCGACGTGTGAGGATCTACTGCCGCTCTGCCGTCACTTTGCTGCACGACCCGAGGCCAAGGCTGCCCGCAGTTTTAGAAATATTTCAGATGGGAGTCTTATAGTAAAAAGGATATAGACATAAGGGAGCTCGTTGACCTTGGCCATGATATTGAAGCGTATGTCACAACGCAAAATCGCGATAGCGGCCGTTCTGTTCGCGCTGGCGCTCATGGGCGCACGAATGGCGTGGATTTCGTATTTCGATCAGACGGACCAACCGCGCGCGGCGGACGGATTGCTTGATTTACGCGGCTGGGATTGGGAGCGGGGAATGGTCGCGCTGGACGGTCAATGGGAGTTTTATTCCGGACAATGGCTGACGGGGGGAGAGAGCTCGCGGCCGGACGCGCTGAAGATTACGGTGCCGGGGGGCTGGAATGCTTATTTGCCCGGAGACGGAAGTCCGGACGGCCAGCCGTTCGGCTACGGCTCCTATCGGCTAATGATCCGGGTCGATCCGGGAACGGATACGACCTTCAGCGTTCGCGTACCGAGCGTACGCAGCTCGTCGACTTTGTATGTCAACGGCCGCAAGCTGGCCGGCTCCGGGGTGCCGTCGGACAGTCAGCATACCTATATGGCAAGAAACTTGCCCTATGTCGCTTCATTCACTGCGGATCGTTCCGGGTCGATCGAGCTGATCATGCGGGTAGCCAATTACAAAGACATTCGGCCAAGCGGCATCATTCGGTCCGTCAAGCTCGGAACGGAAGGGGCAATCGCGCGCGAGGCCCAACTGTCCGTATCGCTGCAAGGGCTGGCCGCCGTCGTGTTTCTGATTCATGCCGGATATGCGCTTATTCTCTACTTGATCGGAACCCGGGAGCGGAAGCTGCTTTTCTTTTCGCTGCTTACCTTCAGCGTAATGACGATGGACGCGTTCGGCAGCAACGAGAAGGTGCTGCATCAGTATTTGCCGGTCGATTATGATTGGGGTTTTAAGTTTGTCCATCTGTCCATGGCCGGCGTCGCCTATTCGCTGCTGCAGTGCGTGTCGCAGCAGCTGCCCGCATTCTGGCGCAGAATCTCCCCGTGGTTTTCCTTGCTGTGCGGCGGGGCTGCTTTGTTCGCGCTGTTCTTGCCCGCAACATATATTTTGACGATACAGCCCTTGTACGGAGCGGTAGTCGCTGTATCCGTTGTCGTTACGATCATTTCCATGGTTCGAACTTCCGTGAAAGATGTCGCGGGCAATGTCCCCCTGCTGTTCGCTCTGATCGCGTTTGCGAACAACTCCCTCTGGTGGAGCATTGACATCCTCACAGGCATCAAAGTTATGTACTACCCTTTCGATTTGATCCTCTCCACCGCTTTTTACGCATCCGTCTGGTTCAAAAGCTATTTTCAAGCCCATGCGGAGATGAAAGGCCTTGCCGCCAAGCTGCAGGATGCGGACAAGAAGAAGGATCAGTTTCTCGCCAATACCTCCCATGAGCTGCGCAATCCGCTGCATGGCATATTGAATATTTCTCAAGGGGTGTTGGAGAGAGAGCGGTACCTGCTGCAGGAAAGAAGCGTCAAGGAACTGGAAGTCGTTCTGTCCGTCGGGCGCAGAATGTCCCTCATTCTGAATGACTTGTTGTATGCGATGAGCCTTCAGGAGAACGCCCCTCGGCTTCAGTACAGCAGCTTTTCCATTCACTCCGTCGCAACCGGCGTGCTGGATATGCTGCAATCGATGCGAGAGGGCACATCGGTCAAGCTGGTGAACGACATTCCGGACGATTTTCCTCGAGTATACGCCGACGAGAACCGAGTCGTTCAGATCGTCTTTAACTTGCTTCACAATGCCGTCAAGTTCACGTACGAAGGCGAAGTGGCCATTCGCGCGCGGGTCGACAGAGGAAAAGTGCTCGTATCGGTTTCGGATACGGGGATCGGAATGGACGAAGAGGCGATGAATCGAATTTTCGAGCCTTATGAACAGATCGGCGAAGACCGGTCGAGGATTGAAGGAGGATTCGGACTCGGGCTGAGCATTTGCAAGCAGTTGATAAGTCTGCACGGAGAATCGCTGCAGGTCGACTCAATTCCGGGTCAGGGCTCGGAGTTCACTTTCTCGCTGAGATTGGCCGATTCGCGCAGCGTCGAGGAGGAACGGAAGTCCGCCGCCTCGGCGGCGATCGCTCGGGCGGAAGCAGCCGCTTCTTTGTCTGCGGATTTCGGGGACGTTGCGGCTAAGATGGAGGAGGATCGGCTGTCTTCCGCGGATCGGCCCAGAATTTTGCTGATTGACGACGATCCGGTTAACCTGAAAGTGCTCGAATCGATTCTTACGTTCGAGAGCTACGATATGACGTCGGTTACGAGCGCCAACCGGGCGCTGGACATTTTAGACGAGAAAGAATGGGATCTGATCGTGTCGGACGTCATGCTGCCCCGAATGTCCGGCTATGAGCTGACGCGCGCGATTCGCGCCCGCTATTCGATCTCCGAGCTGCCGATATTGCTGCTTACCGCCAGAAGTCAGCCCGAGGATATTTCTTTCGGTTTCCAGGCGGGGGCCAACGAATACGTGACGAAGCCTGTGGAAGCTTTGGAGCTGAGATCGCGGGTCAAGGCGCTGACCGATGTGAAGAAGTCTTTCCGCGAACGTCTGCGAATGGAGTCCGCATGGCTTCATGCGCAAATACAGCCCCATTTTCTATTCAACACGCTGACGGCAATCCGTGCGCTGAGCGAGATCGATTTGGATCGCATGCGCAAAATGCTCGAAGCTTTCGGCAACCATTTGCGGGACAAGTTCAAGCTTCATAATATCGACGGACCCGTTCCGATCGAAGAGGAGCTGAGCCTCGTCCGGTCCTATCTTCAGATCGAGCAAGAGCGGTACGAGCAACGTCTGACCGTGTCGTGGCAGCTAGACGAATGCAAGGACTTGCGCATTCCGCTGCTGACGATTCAACCGCTGGTCGAAAATGCGATCCGTCACGGCGTTATGAAACGGTCAGAAGGGGGCGTGATTGAGATCCGGGTGTCTGATTTCGCGAGCTATGCCGAAATTGAGGTCAAGGACGACGGAGTCGGCATGGACGAAAATCCGCTCATGCGCAAGGGGGAGGCAGGCGCGGATTTGGAGGCGGGAATCGGCTTGATCAATACGGATCGGCGGCTTAAGCGTATGTACGGCAAAGGGCTTCGGATCAGAAGCTTGCCGGGCCGGGGAACCTCCATCTCGTTTATCGTCGACAAGAACGTTTCCGCCAATTTGCCGGTCAGCCCGCGTGAGTAACGCCATGAAGCGTTTCTTCTTAACAGAGACGGGGTTTTCTCGGAATAACGGCATTTTCGTCCATTGTCCCTTCCTTGTTCGCCTTTAAGAAAACGTCTACAATGGGCGATGAAGGAATTCCCGGGGAAGTGATGCCGTTTGAAGTCGCAACGCGTGCTCGTTGAATATATACAAGGAAAATGGCCGTATTATCTGCTTGCGATTGCATTTATGACCGCCGGCAATATTATTCAGTCGTTCTATCCGCGCATTATCGGCAACTTTGCCGACCAGTTGAAGCAGAACGGGCTGTCCGAATCGCATATTATCGATTACGGCTTGCTGCTGCTTGGGGTAGCCCTTGCCTTCGGCGTTCTCGCCGGACTCGGACAATACATCGTGATGAGACTCGGACGGATGTTCGAGTTTTTTACGCGCGGGCGGCTTTTCGATCATTTTATGACGCTGGGCGAGCATTTCTACTCCCGGAACGGCGTAGGCAAGCTGCTTAGCTACGTGATGAACGATGTGACGGCGGTTCGCGAGGCGCTTGCCAGAGGCATCAACCAGTCGACGAACTCCAGCATTTTGATCGTCTCGACGGTATCGATGATGCTGCTTAGCGACATTCCGCTATATTTGATTGCGGTCAGCGTGCTGCCGCTGCTTGCCATTCCCTGGATTGTCGTCGTCTTCGGTCCGGTTATTCGCTCCCGTTCTCTGTCCGTGCAGGAGGCACTGGGGAAAATGACGGAGTCCGCGGAGGAGCAGTTCGGCGGCATACGGGTGACCAAAAAGTTCGCGGTCGAACGCATTATGAGCGAACGCTTCGGCGCCGAAGCCGACCGGGTTCACGACAAGCAGCTTAAGCTAGTCCGCGTGTCCTCGCTGTTTCAGGCGCTTATTCCGTTTCTCGGCACTCTGTCGCTCATAGTCGCTATCGTTTTCGGAGGCTATCTGACGATCCATGGCCGCCTCTCGTTAGGCAACTTCGTCGCGCTTACCCTTTACATTCGTATGATGGTCAACCCTCTGCAGCAGATCGGCGGAGTGATTAATACGATGCAGCGTTCGCGGGCTTCGCTAGACAGAATCAATGAGCTGCTATCCAAGGAAGGGGAAATTCAGGAGGCGGAGCAGGCTCAGGCGCGCGATCTTAGCCAGGCCGGTATCCGCATCCGCCATCTGACTTTTTCTTACCCCGATTCCGAGCCTGAGGCGCTGCACGATCTGAGCTTGGATATCAAGCCCGGCACGACCGTCGGCATTGTAGGGAAGACCGGTAGCGGCAAGACGACGCTGGTAAAGCTGCTGCTGCGGATGTACGATCCGCCGAAGGGCGCGATTGCGATTGGCGGTGTCGACATTCGGGATTTGACGCTGGAAAGCTTGCGCAGTCAGATCGCTTACGTCCCGCAGGAGGGCTTCCTGTTCAGCACGACGATTCGCGACAACATCGCTTTCTATCGAAGAGATTCGGCGATGAACCAGGTGGAGGAGGCCGCCAAGCAGGCGCAAATCTACGGCAATATCGTCGAGTTCCCCGATCGCTTTGAGACCAATCTGGGAGAACGGGGCATTACGCTCTCCGGCGGCCAGCGCCAGCGCACGAGCCTGGCTCGCGGCCTGATCAAGCACGCGCCGATTATGATTCTGGACGACAGCGTCAGCGCGGTCGACGCCGTAACGGAGCAGCGCATCGTCGAGACGATCTCGTCCGTGCGCCAAGGATTGACGACAATCGTGATCGCGCATCGAATCAGCGCGCTTAAGCACGCCGACGAGATCGTCGTGCTGGACGAGGGGCGGATTGTACAGCGGGGGACCCACGCTCAGCTTCTCGACCAGCCGGGGCTATACGCCTTGCTGCATGCCATTCAGGAGGAGGGAAACCGCGATGCCGAATAACGCCCGCTCTCAGGTCGGCAAGAGGACGGCCTTGCGTTCGCTGCTGGCTTACGGCAGGCCTCACCGCCGGCAATTCGCGCTTGTTTTTCTCCTGGCACTGCTCGCGGTTGCGGCCGATTTGCTTCAGCCGTATTTGGTGAAAGTCGCCATTGACGACAACATTATGGCCGGCAAGAACGATTTTCGGATGCTGCTGATCATCTGCGGGGTGTATTTGCTGCTGTCGGTGCTCGGGTTCGTGTTCAGCTACTTGATGAACAATGTGCTGCAATACGCTTCCCAGAGCATTATCGCCCGCATTCGCAAGGACCTGTTCCGTCATATTACCCGATTGTCGATATCGTATTTCGACCGTACGCCTAGCGGCAGTCTGATTACTCACGTATCCAGCGACACCGAATCTCTCAACCAATTTTTCTCCCAAGTTTTATTGAGCTTGATGCGCGACGGAATGACGCTGATCTTCATTGTCGCCGTCATGTTCCATCTCGACGCGGAGCTGACGCTGTACTGCCTGATTCTGATTCCGCTGCTTTTTCTGATTGCGATCGGCTTCCGCCGGCATATGAGAAAGACGTACCAGAACACGAGAACGGCTTTGTCCCGGCTCATTGCCTTTGCTGCGGAAAACCTGGCCGGAATGAGCCTTATTCAGGCGTTTCATCAGGAGAAGGAACAGAAGAGTCGATTTTCCGATCGCAATCGCGCTTATTTCGGAGCCAACCTTAAGGAAGTGAGCACCAACGTTTTGTTTAACCGCTCCTTCGATATTCTCGGAGGCTTGGCCGTCGCTTTCGTGACTTGGCTGGGCGGGAACGCGGTGTTTCACGGCAATATCGAGTTCGGGGTTATGTATGCGTTCATTACTTATATTCGTCTGTTCTTTCAGCCGATCAGCACGATTACGCAGCAATGGAACACCCTGCAGTCGGCGACCGTGTCGGCGAACCGCATTTGGAGCATTTTCTCTACAGAGCCGGAAGTGAGGGATGCGGCCAAGCCCGTCGATATGGAGTCGCAAGCGGTTCAAGGACGGATTGAATTCAATCGCGTGCAGTTCTACTACAAGGAAGGGCAGCCGGTTATTCACGATCTCAGCTTGCGCATCGAACCGGGCGAGATGATCGGCGTCGTCGGCGCCACAGGGGCCGGGAAGAGCACGCTGATCGGTCTGCTGTGCCGTTTCTACGACGTTCGCCAGGGCAGCATTACGCTGGACGGGACGGATGTGCGGGCCATTGCCCAGGAGCGGCTGAACAGATTGATCGGGTTGGTGCAGCAGGAGCCTTATTTGTACTCCGGCAGTATCGTCGACAACGTGAGGATGTTCGATGAATCGATCTCGCGTGAAGAGGTTGCGCGCGCCTGTCGGCTTGTCGGCGCAGACGAATTGATCGGCAAATTGAAAGACGGCTACGACACCCGTCTGTCGGAGCGGGGGAGCGGGCTGTCCGCGGGAGAGCGCCAGCTTATCTCCTTCGCAAGAATTATCGTGTTCCAGCCGAAAATTCTGATTTTGGACGAAGCGACCGCCAACCTGGATTCCCACACCGAGCAGCTCGTTCAGAACGCGCTTCGCGTCGTCTCGGAGCATCGCACGACGATCGTCATTGCTCATCGGCTGTCGACGATTATGCACGCGGACCGGATCATCGTCATGCGCGGCGGCCGCATCGTCGAGGAAGGCACGCACGCCCGGCTGCTTGAGCTTCGCGGTTACTATGAGGAATTGGTTCGCCATTCGCGCAATCGAATGGATGCAGGGTAGGAGAGGCGATACAGGTTATGTCCCTCCCATTGACGAACACCTCCTCTCCGAATATGATTTGGACAGGAACAGCGGACGCCGCAGTTTATTCCGAGAGGAGCTTAACGCAATGGACGGCAAAATCGAATACGGATCGATCGACGAGTATATCGCTAGTTTTCCGCCGGAAATTCAACAATTGCTTGCAAGCGTCAGAGAGACGATTCGCGAAGCCGCCCCCGAGGCGACGGAGAAAATCAGCTATCAGATGCCGACCTACGCATTGCACGGCAATCTGGTGCATTTCGCCGCATTCAAGAACCACATCGGATTTTACCCGGCTCCGCAAGGGATTGAGGCGTTTAAGGAGGAGCTGTCGGTTTATAAGGGAGCCAAAGGCTCGGTGCAGTTTCCGCTCGATCAGCCGCTTCCGCTTGCACTGATCGCCCGCATCGTAAAGTACCGGGCGGAGGAGAACAAGCGGAAGGCGGACGCCAAGCCCAAAGGCGCTGCACGGAAGAGTAAGTGACCGGGCTTGTTACTCCAATCCCGTACCTTCGTCAAACCCAAGCATAAGGTTCATATTTTGAATAGCGGCCCCCGAGGCGCCTTTGCCCAAATTATCGAATCTGGAGACAAGCAAGACTCCCTCTTCATGAGCCAGCAGCTCTTGAATATCTTTTGCCGTTGCCTTCTTCGTAAACATTCTGGGAGAGAGCGGAAACGTAACGGCATCGCCTTGGTAATAATTTCCGACAATCGGCTTGAAAATCGGCGCTGCGTCCAACCCGGAATAAAACTTCATTTCCGGCAGATGCTTGTGGTTAAGATGAAGCGCGTACGGTCTTGGTGCGGAAAGCTGCTCTTGGCCTGAATTCTTGTATTCGGCGATCAGCTTCTTTCCGCCGCCGCTGTATCCTGTCAGCGAATAACAGGAGGCAGGATAATCCTTCGCTATAATTCCCTCCGCTACCAAAGGCTGAATCGCCAAAATATACCCCGTCGCATGGCATCCTGGGACGGCTACGCGGGATGAATGTTGAATTTGTTTTCTTTGCTTCTTATGCAATTCCGGCAACCCGTACGTCCACTCCGGGTGGGTTCTGAACGCCGTGCTTGCGTCGATGACTTTGGTGTTAGGATTGCTGACCATAGAGACATCTTCCTTAGACGCGGCATCCGGAAGACAGAGAAATACGACATCGGCTTCATTGAGAAGCGCCATGCGAGCAGCGGCGTCTTTGCGTTTTTCCGGCTCAATGTGGAGCACTTCGATGTCGGAAATCTTGGATGTTCCTGACCGTCCACAAATATTTTATATTTCACTTTTCCACCTCTTGGATGATTTTTTTTATTGGATTATTATACGTATGTATGAATATTCATTCAACGAAAACTTATGAAATGAGCATGTGTCATCGCCCGTTGACAATCTGATTGTATTAGTTGTATAGTACAAACAACCACCAAGGAAGGTGAAATGACGTCGTGCTGAACTTTTACGAGTTGAAGTTGAACAACAAGGACCCCGTATACTTGCAGGCGGTTCTCTACGTTAAACGGCAAATATTGCTGCGCAACGCGGTATCCGGCGACAAGCTGCCGTCCAGACGCGAGGTTGCGGCACAGTTGAGCATTAACCCGAATACGGTGCAGAAGGCGTTTAAGCTAATGGAGGATGAAGGGTTTGTGCGCACGAGCAGCACTCTGGGCAGCGTGATCTACGTCGACGACGTCATTTTCCGCGCGATTGAAGAAGAGTTGACCCGCGAGCTGGTGCAATCGTTCGTCGATTCGGCCAAGGAGATTCGTTTGTCGTTCAAGACGGTGGTTGAGCTGATCAGCGAGCATTGGGAATAATTTTTTAAGTTGATTGTACTATTCGAATAATACAATTGAGGTGTTGTGGCTGTGATGAAGGGATTTTATCGTCTGGTCAATCGGGAGTTTGCCAAGTGGCTGTGGTTTATCGCAGCGGTATGCGCTGCCGCCATCGTTGTGCCCCTTGTACTGCTGCATAAGGAACTGCGGCCTTACAACGAATATTGGGTGAACGAACGCTACGAAGACGTGTACGCCTCTTCTGGAAGCATTCTTCTGTTTCTCGTTTTGTTGGCGCTTGTGTGCGCTTTTTTTCTACTGACGATCTATGCGGACTACTGGGGCAGTAAGAGCATCTATACCTATTTGACGCTTCCGGTCGGTCGGGAGGCTCTCTATCTTAGCAAGCTGACGGTTTTGGTCACTTGTCTGCTCCTGCTGCTGGCGTCCCAGCTCATCGGCATCCGGCTAGGCTACTCGCTGTACGCGGCCAAGGTTGCCAGCTATGGCGACGGGCAGTTCGTTATGCACAACGGTTATTTTCTGGCGATGATCCGCTCCGAGTTTTTCCGGCTGCTGCTTCCGCTTGGCGTCAGTCGGCTGCTGTCCACGCTGTCGCT
Organism: Cohnella sp. LGH; assembly: GCF_017671885.1. Taxonomy (NCBI): domain Bacteria; kingdom Bacillati; phylum Bacillota; class Bacilli; order Caryophanales; family Paenibacillaceae; genus Cohnella; species Cohnella sp. LGH. The sequence goes on along the minus strand of NZ_CP072117.1, from coordinate 5,386,615 downwards.
GCTGCTCGCCGCGGCTGTGACGCTTTACTACGGCGCGTTGTGCGAGCGCAGCCGGACGTATAGGGGAATTGTTCCGATTGCCGTCTCAGTCTGGACGATGGTTGACGTGATCGGCTATCGACTTGGAGAAGTGAATGTGAACAGCGATTCGACGGGACTGTATTTAAGCAGCGTTTTGCTGCTTGTAGTGAGCGGATTGTTGATCGGACATAGCCTGCGGATGGTGCGAAGGGGCGCAATTGCTTAACGAAATGCGTTAGAGGAGGGGAACCGATGGGGACGATCAGAAAACACGTCGCATTGCCTGCGTTGGCGCTGGCGATTGCCGTACTTGCGATATTGGGGTTAAGCGTCTATGGCGCGAAGGATAAGGGAAAGTTCGAGTTCATTGATCTGATCGGCAGTCGTGAGGCGATTCGGGACGTCGCGCTGGTTGGCGAGCTGAGCGACGGGATGCACAGCACTTCGTTCCGGATAGACGGAGGGCGACTTCACACGGACACGAAGCTGTACGATCAGGCCCGGAACATCCCTGCGTATCTTTATTATCCGGGAAGTGTAGGACCATTCGGCGCCGTGCGATTCGGCAGGATGGAATACAACATCGAAAACAGAAGCACAGAGCATACGATTTATTCTCGCGTCATGACGGACAAAGGTAACTCGGTTCCAGAAGGAACGGCGGAGGTGAAGCCGTCTGTTGTTTATCGGCCGGCCTCGGACGAGAACGCTAACTTCAGTTGGACGAATCCGCTGGAATACGGCCTGGCGCAAATCGGCGACCGCGTCTTCTACACGCTTCCCGTAACGACCGATTATACCGGGATGAATGCCATTTATGAGCTTAAGTTCTATGATTGGGGCTTTCGGCCGCAGGACATGAAGTCGTTCGAGTCTCGCAAGCTGGTCGAGCTTCCGCTCACGGCGAACGAACCGGGGAGAACGGGCATTGAAATACTCGGCTTGAAGGCGGTGGGCGATAAGCTGGCGCTGCTGTCGGTGGAGGCGGGTTACCTTCATATCCGCAGCTTCGACAGCGACAGCGGCAAGCTGCTCGGCGAGGCGGACTTGTCGAAGTCCGATCCGTCGATTAACTGGCAAGCCGCGTATTCCGAGCGATACGAGGCGTATGTCGATGCGCAGCGGGCGTTGCTGACCGTAAGCTTTCGCGGCGTGTCTCAAGATGCGGAGGAGCGGCCGCATACGGCGGTGCTCAGCTTCGATTTCTCGAACGGTATCGAGCTTGTCGACTGGTCGAACTTATCGTTCGAAGGCAACGAGGAGAATAACTATGGCGGCGTATCGCTGCTCGGCTATCGGAACGGCAGGGTGATCGCCGTCCGCTCCTATCGCGAGCCGGAGTCGGAGCAGGAGCGCGGCGTCTTCGACATTTTGCGGCCGCAGCATCTGTATCTGTACGTCTTCGAGCATGCCAAGCTGATATATAAGGGCGAACTGGCTACGGATAAAAACGATGACCGTATCCGAGCCTTCAATCGGGTTGGCGGATACGATTACTCGCCGACAGAGCATCGGAATTTCTTGAATGTTGCGCTTGAATAGCGAAGGGGAACGCAAGTCCGGGAGGGATGGCTGTGATCGAGTTAAAATATGTGGATAAGCGCTATCCGACGAGCAACGCTCTGCTGTACATTAACAGCCTGACGATAGAGACGGGAGAGATCGTCGGCATTCTGGGCGAGAACGGCAGCGGCAAAACGACGCTGCTCAAGTCGATTATGGGGCTCGGGGAGCTGCAGAGCGGAGAGATTACGATTGCAGGGAAGCCTGTCCTGGATCAGTATGAGCGGATGGCGTTTATTACCGAAGAGGGCAGCTTCTTGCCTAACAGCACTCCGTTGGAATACGGGGAGTTTCTGGCGGCATTTTTCCCCCGATTCGATCAACCGTATTACGCCGAGCTGCTGCAGCGATATGAGCTGCCGATCCGTCGCGCGATCAGAACCTTCTCCAAGGGGCAGAAAATGAAGCTGGAGATGAGCGCGGGGCTGGCCAAGCGAGCGGACTATTTGCTGATGGACGAACCGTTCGTCGGCAAGGACGTGTTTGCGCGTCGCGAATCCTTAAAGCTGCTGATGTCCGGACTGCGCGGCGGCGAGACGGTGCTGATCAGCACTCATCTGATCGACGAGATCGAGAACGTCATCGATCGCGCAATTGTGCTGCATCAAGGGCTGGTGCGGGCCGATGTCACTATCGACGATCTCCGGGAGGAAGGAAAAAGCTTGACGGATGTCATGCTGGAAGTGAGACAGAGCAACCGGCATTATGCCGATTAACGGAACAAAGAACGACGATTTGCCAAGAACGGAGATTAATTTATGAGAGAAGCGTTACAGACGGTTGCGGAGCATATCATTTCGAATGCCAGGCTGCTGCGCTGGCGAGAGTTAAAGGGCGGCGTGTCTGCTCAAGTCATCGGGCTTGAGCTTGAATTGGGCGACGGGAGCTTACGCAAAATCATTATTCGCCGCCATGGGGCGACCGATCTCGCACGAGATCCGGACATTGCCCGACATGAATTCCAGCTTCTCGGACTGCTGCACTCCGCAGGGCTGGCCGTACCTGCGCCGATCTTCGCGGAGGCATCATCGGACCAGCTCGGCTCCCCTTATATCGCTATCGAATTCATCGAGAGCCAAAGTGAGGTAGATCGGATGGCGATTCCCGACTTTCTAGGGCAATTGGCCGCGCATCTCTTCGCCATCCATCAAGCAGAGCTTCCGCTAACAGAGCTTAGTTTTCTTTCGCAGCAGGCGGATGCGGTTTCCGCCAAGCTAGCCGCTAGGCCGGCGCAGCTGGACGCTTCCCTGAGCGAAGGACGGATCAGGGAAGCGTTGGATTCGGTATGGCCGCTGCAGCAAGCCAATCGGTCCGTGCTGCTTCACGGCGACTACTGGCCGGGAAATACGTTGTGGAGGGAAGGGAAGCTTGCCGCCGTAATCGACTGGGAGGACGCCGCGATCGGGGATCCTCTCGCAGATGTGGGCAACGCCAGATTGGAAGTTTTGTGGGCGTACGGACCCGAGGCGATGGAGGAGTTTACGCAGCATTACCGGTCGTTGGCGAAGGGGACGGGATTTAGCCAGCTTCCGTGCTGGGATCTATACGCTGCCTTGCGGCCGGCCTCCCAGCTCTCCCGCTGGGGGCTGGAGCCGTCCGTCGAGCGGACGATGCGGGAGCGGCATCTCTCGTTCGTAGACAGAGCCTTGGCCGAGCTTCGTTAGCTTGCGGCGCTTAACGGACGCGCCCGAACGATTGTTTACGACTGCCTGAACCGCATGCGGAACGCCTTCGGCGTCGTCCCGGCCAGGCGGCCGAAGCAGCGCACGAAATGCGGAAAAGAGCCGAAGCCTACCTGCTCGGCAATCGAACCGATCGCCTCGTTCGTGTCGATCAGCAGCCGCTTCGCCTGCTCGATCCGATAGCGGGTCAAATAATCGAGAGGCGTGCAGCCGTAAGTTCGCTTCATGCACAGGGAGATATAGTTCGCGTGAAAATGCAGTTCCTCCGCCATTCTTTTATAGGTAAACGTCTCCCGATGGCTGCGGCGCAGCCATGCCGCAGCTTCTTCGGCGATCGCCCAATACGCGCCGCCGGCCGGAGGCTTGGACTCCTCCTGTACCTGTAAGAGCAGCTCCTGAAAAAGCAACTGCTGTCGCCAATAGGAGAATGCGGACATTTCAGCCTGGAGCGTCAGCATCCCGCGCAGATGGGCGTGCGCAGATTCGGGGGCAGGCAAATTGCCTGTCTGCGGCAGATAAAAGGAGAACGGATGGGCGATCGGATAATCCCCCTCTGCGAGGGACAAGATCGCCTTCCGGCCTTCCTCGTCGTCCGTCTCGCTCCAGCCGCCGTAGGTCTGGAAATGAATCCAGTAGAAATGGGTTTCCTCCTCGCATGGCTCCGTCGCCCGATGAGCGCGGTCCGGCCGCAGCAATCCGAAGCCTCCCGCGGGAATGACCACAGGCAGCGATTCCTCCGCCAAATATAAGCAGCCTCGGGTAACGAACAGCAGATCGAATACGCCGATGCCCGAGCGATCGACATGTCTGTGCCCGGCAGAATACGTATCTTCGCCGCAGGTAATGAAATGCGGCAGCGGCGGAGAAATAAACTTCAGCATTCGGAATCTGTCCCCCTTTTCTTCATGCGCATGCGTTTCTTTATTATAGCGAATAAAGCAACATCGATGTTGTGATCAAGCAAAAACTGTGTGCGTTACGCTATCGGAGAGATGGCTTCGCGGTGCTATATTGGGAGGGTGAACACCATTCTCCGAATAAGCGAGGTTATTCATAATGAGCAAACGGAACACGGCATTCGAGGCGCTCCCGCTGGGTGCGATTAAGCCGGAGCAATGGCTTCGGGATCAGCTGCGCATTCAGGCGGACGGGTTAACCGGGCACCTCGAAGAACATTGGGCGGACGTAGGTCCCGGCAACGGCTGGATCGGCGGCAAGGGGGAGAGCTGGGAACGCGGGCCGTACTATTTGGACGGGCTGCTGCCGCTGGCCTATTTGCTGGAGGACGAGCGGCTGATCGTCAAGGCGCAGCGCTGGATCGAATGGTCGCTGGCCAGCCAGCGCGAGGACGGAGCGTTCGGGCCGGACATCATCGAGACGGTAAACGAAGACCTCGACAAGACGCAGGATTGGTGGCACTACATGATCATACTGAAGGTCTTGACGCAATATGAGGAAGCGACTGGAGACGAACGGATCGTTCCGTTCCTTACGTCTTACTTCCGGTATGTGCGCGGTCGGATCGAGGAACAGCCGCTGCGCGGGTGGGCGGAGGCGCGCGGCATGGAGATGCTGCTGACGATCCAGTGGCTCTACCGGAAAACCGGAGACGAACAGCTCCTACAATTGGCGAGCATCGTACAGTCCCAAACGACGAACTGGACGGACGTTTTTCACGATTTTCCGTTTTGGCGCAAAGTCGAGCGATGGGACTGGAAAACGCATGTCGTCAATGTCGCGATGGGCATTAAAGCGCCTGGCGTTCTGTACGAGCTGAGCGGGGATTCTCGCGCTCATGCGGCGGTTCATCGCGGCATCGACAGTCTGATGACGTATCACGGACAGGCTCACGGGATGTTTTCCGGAGACGAATGGCTGTCCGGCACGCATCCGAGCCAAGGGGTGGAGCTGTGCGCCGTTGTCGAATATATGTTTTCCATGGAGCAATTGACGAGAGTGTTCGGGGAAGGGCGCTTCGGCGACATTCTCGAACAGGTGGCGTTTAATGCCCTGCCTGCCGCCGTTTCAAGCGATTGGACGTCGCATCAGTACGACCAGCAGGTGAACCAGATCGTCTGCAACGTGGCGACACGGGAGTGGAGCAACAACGAAGAGGCGAATCTGTTCGGCCTGGAGCCGCATTTCGGCTGTTGTACGGCGAACATGCATCAAGGTTGGCCGAAGCTGGTGTCGCACTTGTGGATGAAGGATGGGGAAGGCGGTCTGGCGGCGGTCTCGTACGCGCCCTGCACGGTAACGACTCAAGTCGGAGCAGACGAGCAGGCGCTGGCGACGCTGAAGGTAAGCGGCAATTATCCGTTCCGCGATACGGTCGACATCGAGCTGGCTTTGGACGAATCGGCGGAGTTTGCGATCTCGCTGCGCATTCCGGGTTGGTGCGAGCAACCGACCGTAAAAGTAAACGGGGAAGAGTTTGCACTAGCGATTGAGAAAGGGTATGCGAAGCTGTGCCGGGAGTGGTCGGATGGCGATCGGCTGACGTTGCGGATGCCGATGAAGGTTAAAACCGTTACCCGCAATTTGCTTGCCGTTAGCGTGGAGCGCGGACCGCTCGTCTACGCTTTGCCGATTCGTGAGAACTGGCAGCTGCTGCAGCAAAGGGAGAAGTTCCATGACTGGGAAATCTACCCCGGCTCTCCATGGAAATACGGGCTGCTGGCCGACAGCGAGTATGAGGTCAGCTTGGAGGACGTCGCCTATCAGCCGTTCGACGCCCAGCACTCTCCGGTTCGACTGAAGGCGAAGGGGCAACTTGTGCGCGAATGGAGGATGGAAGGCAACAACGCCGGAACTCCGCCGATGCATCCGAACGCGGACGATCAGCCGGTCGTCGATCTGGAGCTCGTTCCTTACGGCGGCGCGAAGCTGCGCATCGGGGAGTTCCCGACGATCGGCCATCCGCTCGAAGCCAGAAAGCATATGTAATGGGAAATCCCCCCTCCGGACGCGCAGCCGCGCATCCGGAAGGGGGATTTATGTCTTTGCGGAGCGGCTCGGCCAAGTTACAATGGGGGGAAAGGTTTCAAGGCGGATAGCGAATGTCCGCGCCGAAGGGAGGTATGGCTTATCCGGTTAAAGTTCGGGGATATGCCCCTCAAGAGAAAGCTGTTTCTATGCATTGCGCTGCTGATCGTCGTGCCGCTGCTGCTCGCCGGCTTTTACTTGAACAACCAGTTTACGAGGCTTACGCTCAACAAATCCAGCGATATTGCGCTGCAGACGCTTAAGCAGACGAGGCAGAACTTCGACTCCCTGATCGCCGATACGAACGATCTTACGCTGCGGATGATGTCTAACGAGCAAATCCAGAAGTTTCTGAAAGACGATTACAACAAAGAGCTCGACTATGATCAGTACTATCGGGAGATTATCGCCTGGCTGAACGATTTAATAGGCTCCAAAGCTTATTACGATACGATCGGCATCGTCGCCGGCGGCGAGCGGGTCGTTTTCCAGATGGGTACGCTGGATTCCGTTGTAGATGCCGAGCACGCGCGAACGGCTTCTGAGCTGAAGGGAAAGCTGTATTGGGCTTCCGACGGCAATCGGCTGTATGCGTATAGAAGAATTATGGATTTTAACAAATACGACAGAGAACTGGGCATCATCAAGCTGAACGTTTCCGAAGAAGCCGTGCCTCGTTTTTATGAGGGGATCAATTCTTACGAAGGCTCGAGAATCGATTTGCTCGACGCTTCGGGCAAGGTGCTGTCCTCGTCCGCAAAAACCGCGATCGGCGGCACTTATGAGCACTACGAGGAAATCCGGGCGGAGATCGCGTCCGGGGAGGAAGGCTTCTTCGGAAAAACGGTTGGTAGCGAGAAAAATATCGTCCTGTATTATCGGATCGCAGGTCCCGATTGGGTGCTTGTCCAGACGATTCCCGAAAGCTCCTTTACTTTGTTGAAGACGACTCTTAACACCGTTCTATTAATCGCGATCGGACTATGCGTCCTGTTCGGATTTCTTTTTTCTCTTGTACAGCACCGTTATTGGATCAAGCCGTTGGGAAGGCTGCGCACGGAGATGGCCAAGCTGCGCACGGGAAATTTCAATATTGCTCTCGAAGGCGCGTCGAAGGACGAGATCGGGGAAATCCACCAAGGCTTTATCCGCATGGCCGGCCAGCTCAAGCAGACGATCGATGACGTCTACGTTAGCCGCATCAGGCGCAGGGAAGCGGAGTTGACCGCCTTGCAGGCGCAGATCAACCCGCATTTTCTGTATAACACGCTGGATTCTATACATTGGCTGGCGATGAAGCACCAAAATTACGACGTAAGCGAACAGATCGAAGCGCTCTCGGAAATTTTCAAGCACGTGCTCAGCAAAGGACAGCCGGTCGTGACGATCGAGCGCGAGCTGGAGTTTCTGGAAAGCTACATGCTCATTCAGCAGGCCAAATACGGCCAGCGAATCAAGCTGAGGGTCGACGTCGATCCGGAGCTGTTGAGTTGCGAGGTTCCCAAGCTGATTTTGCAGCCCCTGGTGGAAAACGCGATCCTTCACGGGCTGGAAGAGAAATTGGAAGGCGGGACGATCGAGGTCGGAGTCCGGCAGGTCGGGGAACGTATTCGGCTGGTCGTATCCGACGACGGGCTCGGCGCCGATGAGGAGCGGATAAACCGGATGCTGAACGAGGAGGATGAACGGCAGGAAGTCTTCGCGCTGGGGAATATCGACGAGAGGATCAAGCTGCAATACGGGCGCGAGTTCGGTTTGAGCTTCAGCAGCAAGATTGGCAAGGGAACAGTCGTAGAAGTGCTAGTCCCCGCCGCCGGGAGAACGAATAAGGAGGAGAGGCGCAATGAAGCTGCTGATCGCGGATGACGACCGGCAAATTCGGGAGGGGATCAAAGCCGGCATAGACTGGTCTTCTCTGGGAATCGTCGAAGTGCTGACGGCGGCGAACGGGACCGAGGCGTTCGAGATCTTTTGCGCCAATCTGCCCGAACTGGTCGTGACGGACGTCCGAATGCCGGGGATGGACGGTCTGGAATTGCTAAAGCGAATCAAGGAAACAAGACCGGCGACTAAGGTAATCATCCTCAGCGGCTACAACGACTTCAAATATCTCAAAAAGGCGATTCAGTGGGATGCGGCCGATTACGAAATGAAGCCGATTCGCGCAAGAAGCTTGATTCAGTTGATCAAGAAGGTCAGCGAGGAGATTGTCCGCGAGCGGGTGTCGGAGGAGACGTTCCGCAAATATTTGGCGTCGCACAAGGAGCTCTTCGTCGACGATTTCGCGGGAGGGAGAATTCGCGACCGTCTCATTCTGCAGGACGGCTTAATGCAATATTTTCAATTCGATGCTAAGGGGACTCTTCTTTGCGTCCGTATCGAACCGGATCGGCGCAGGGAAGAAGCGGCGGAGAAGGAGCGGTGCGCCGATGCGATGCTTCGCGCTTTAGGCGGCCGGGAAGCGGAAGCCGGCGAATTATGGTTAAAGACGAAGGACGGGAGCCTGATCGGATTGTTGAAGCTGGAGACGGTCTCGTATTTGTACGCGCGACATGCCGTCGCGTCGTTGAAAAACCGACTGGCGGATTCGGTTCGGGAGGCTGCGCAGACGTGCGGCGGTTCGTTGTCGGCCGGCATAAGCCTGCCCGGGAACGCGTCCGATGTAAACGAATTGCAGGCGCAGGCGCGGGAGGCTCTGGCGCTTCGGCTGTATTCCGGCAAGGGCTCGGTTCATGCCTTTGAAGAGGGAGGAGGGCTCCGCGAAGAGACGATCAGAGGGCTTGCAGAAGACGACGAATTCCTCAATCTTATCCGCGAAGCCCGACTAGATCGCTTAACCGAGCGGGTATCCGTCGAATTCGCCAGACTTCGGCAAGAAAGAGCGTATGGCGAGAAGAGCCTTGCGGGATACTGCAAAGCATTGATTCATCTGCTCCCCGCCGCCGCGGGCGAGCCTTCCGCGGAATTGGCCGAATACGCGCGCCGACGGATCGAGGAACTGGAGACGAGCGCATTCGTCGACAGCGGCGAATACGAGGATTTCGTTCGCTTGGCGTTCGAGGAGGCGATCGAAGCTTACTTCAACGTCGGAGTCGCCCGTCTAAGCGCGCCGATCCAGCTTGCCGAAGCGTATATACGGAATCATTACGCGGAGGAGCTGACGGCCGAGAAGGTGGCCGAGCATGTGGGCAAGACGCCGAACTATTTTAGCCACCTGTTCAAAAAAGAAATGGGTGTTCCGTTCCGGGAATACGTCAACCGTCTGCGCATTGCCAAAGCCAAGCAGCTGATCGAGCGGACGACGGACCGAATTTACGAGATCGGCGAACGGGTCGGCTTCTCGGATTATGCATACTTCACGCAAGTGTTCCGCAAGCTTGAAGGCTGCTCGCCGACGGCGCTCAGAAAGAAGCCGGACGTCAAAGACGAAAACCTTAAAATCGAAGATTAGCAATAGTTTTCGTAGTTTTTTGAAATAGTGGCGGCAATTATCGGACCGTATAATGGGATCTAACGAGGCGCGCTCGTTAAGTTAGGGCGGGTATGCATACTCCGAGGACAGCAGATTATGCCGAATTTTCGTTCCATGCAAGGAACTTTTGTGAAGGCGTACCGGGGGTACGTCAAGCAAAAGTGACGCAGCAGGGGGCGAAAAGGCGGTGAAAGATGCCCTCGAGCGGGTATGCATACACGCCCTAGCCCGTATACGGTTTTATGCGTTTTAACAAAGAGGAGGTCTTGGCATGTTGAAGAGAGGGACAGCAGTACGGCTTCTATCCGTCGCGCTTGGCGCTTCGTTGATATTTACGGGATGCGGGAAATCCGGCGGCGAGGGAGCCTCCGGACAACCGTCCGAATCCGCTAGCGCTTCGGCGACAGCGACGGAATCCGTCGGCAAGCCTGGGGAGAAGCTTAAGCTGACGTTGATGATCGCACCCGTGGACGATCCGAGCGGCAAGGTCGAAGAACAGATGGTGGCGGAGCATTTTAAGGACAAGTACGATATTACCTTTAAGCCGTGGGATTCGAATGTAGAGAAAACGCTGAAAACGACGATCGCCGCAAGCGAGCCCATCGACGTTGCGATGTACTGGCCGGGAGCGATGGAGACGTTCGTCGATTCCGATATGGCGCTTGATTTGACTCCCTACCTGGAAGCGGACGGAGGGGCTTGGAAGATGACGTTCGTGGGCAACGCGCTGGATGCGGGAACCTACGGGGGCAAAGTATACGCGGTTCCTTACGCCGCCGTATATCCGCTGCTCGAAGTGAACAAGGATATCGCCGACCAAGCCGGGGTTACGTTTCCCGACGGACCTCTCAGCTGGGACGATTTCATGCAAGCGCTGGAGACGATCAAGGAAAAGACGGGAATCGTTCCGTTAGGACTATATAAGGACTGGGGCCCATGGGTTCCGCGAAATAATCTGATGACGGTATGGCCCGATGAGCAGACTCGAAGCGACTTTGCCGCAGGCAAAATTCCGTTCACCGACCCGCTCGCGGTCAAAGCGTTCGAGGCTTCCAAGGAGCTGTACGACAAGTACGTATATCCGGGCAAGGGCGCGTTATCCACGACTCTTGAGCAGGTAAACGTCGCGTTCAAGGCCGGCAAAGTCGCGGTCAAAGCGAACGTCAACATTCTTGCCGCCCAATCCGTCAAGGAATCGGGGCTGGCCAACGTGCAGATCGTGAGTTGGCCGAACATGGGGTTGAATCACGTGTTGGGAGGATCGAACGGCTACATGATTCCGGCTAACGTTCCCCATCCCGAAGCTTCGATAGAGATCGTGAAGTATTTGACCAGCGCGGAGGTGCTTCAGAAGCGCGTCGATACGGGAGCTCCGGTCACGGTAAGCGGCGTCAAATCCGACGACCCCAATTTCGCGTTGTACGCCAAGGATATCGCCAATATTCAAACCGAAGAAGTCATGCATTTGTCGACGAAAATGATCGATATCCTCAATGCGAAAATGCCGGCGAACTATATATTTAACGGCATGGCCTCTCTGGAAGAACTGGAGAAGCTGAGGCTGGAGGCCGTGAAGCCTTAAGCCAATGAAGGAATGCGGCGGGGCAGGCGGGAGAAGCGGTCCGTCCCGGCCCGTCCGCTCCGACCGATCGGAGGTCCGAAACAAATGAAATTCATCAAGAGTGGCTCGGCTTTAACGCTTCGCACCCGAATGCTCGGAACGCTTTTCCTTCTTCCGGCGTTGTTGTTCGTCGGAGCGACGATGATCGTTCCGATCGGGTGGAACGCGGCTCTGTCTTTTGCGACCTGGAACGGCATGGGAGCGATGAAGGCGGCCGGCTGGAGCAATTACGCGACCTTCTTTCAGGATCCGGTGACGTTAAAAGGCTTCTATTACTCGGTCTTCATCGCTGTGGCTTCTACCGCGATCGCGGTTTTTACCGGCCTGCTTCTGGCGCTGGCGATCCATCGGGTCGGGCGCAAGGAGGGGGCGATCTACCGGTTCGTGTTTTTCGCGCCGGCGATGATGCCGCTGGTCGTCATCGGCTTGCTGTTCACCTTTATTCTCAGTCCCGATACGGGGTTGCTCAACGGCATATTGAGGGCGATAGGCCTCCAAAGCCTGGAGCACGCTTGGCTTGCGGAGCCCGGCATCGTCTTATGGACGATCGCCGTCGTCGGCGGCTGGCGGTTTTCCGGATTCGTCATGATGCTCGCCTATACGGCTATCGTATCCTTGCCCGGCTCCATGTTCGAGGCGGCCAAGCTGGAGGGGCTGGGATATGTCCGCCAAGCCCGCATGATCATCCTCCCTTTGATCATGCCTACGATTCGCCTCGTTACGATGCTCATGCTGATCTTGTCGTTTAAGACGTACGACATCGTCTGGGCGATGACCAAGGGAGGGCCGGGCGATTTCTCGCGGACGGTCCCCGTCCGAATGCTCGACGTCGCTTTCCGCTATAACGAATTCGGCTACGCCGCCGCGATCTCCGTCATGCTGACGATCGTCGTGTCGCTGATCATCGCGTTGTCCAGGAAGCTGACGAAGGGGAATGTCTATGAATACTAGAATACCGCTTGGCGGGTATGCGCTGAGGACGGTTCTCGTCTGTTTGGCGGTCGTTAATTTGTATCCGCTTCTGTTCACGCTCATGACGTCGCTCAAAACGTCGGAACAATTTTTTACGGATATTTGGGCCTTTCCGCGCGAGTTTCTCGTCGACAATTACGTTCAGGCGTTCGAGATCGGCCGGATCGGCGAATATTTCTATAATAGCGTCGTTATCGCGCTTGTCACGCTGGCGATGGTGACGGTCGTGGCAGCCTTCGCCGCTTACGCGTTGGCCCGCCTGCGCGTTCCGTTCGGCGGGGCGATCGTCGGCCTGCTTCTGATCATTCAGATTTTGCCGACCGAATCGATGATTCTGCCGCTGTATATGATGATGTCCAAGCTGAAGCTGCTCGGCGTCACTTACGTTCCCGTTACCTTCGCTTACGTGGGATGGCTGCTGCCCGGAACGATCGTCATTCTTCGCAACTTTTTCCTTTCGATCCCGTCGGAGCTGCTGGAATCCGCGAGAATGGACGGGAGCGGGGAGATCAGCACGATGTTCCGAATCGCATTCCCGTTGACGGGAGGGGCGATCGCGACTTGTACCGTACTGAACTTCTGCTTCGTATGGGGAGAATTGCTGTGGGCGCAAATCTCGACGTTGACGACGGAGAAGGGACTTCCCTTGACCGTCGGGCTGATCAACTTCCAGGGTCAGTACGCAACCGACTGGGGGCTGATGACGGCGGCGATCTGCATGATCCTCTTCCCGCTGTTTCTGCTCTTTATGTTTCTGCAAAAATATTTCGTGCAAGGTTTGACTTCCGGAGCGGTAAAAGGCTGACGATATACTGGTGAGAGGGAGCGTAAACATGATTGCGGAGACGGTTCAATTGCGAATCGGAAGCGGCAGCGCCCGGCTGCAGAAATACTTGCTGCATCGCTCCTTGGAATTTCAGGCGGACCGGCATCGGCCAGCCGTCATCGTCTGTCCCGGCGGAGGATACCTGAGTACCTCCGACAGGGAGGCGGAGCCGGTCGCGCTGCGATTCGCGGCGCACGGCTATCATGTCTTCGTCCTCAGGTACACGACCTGGTTCGGGGAATACGTTCCCGACTTGAACGAGACTCCTCCGGGCAACGAAAGCTCCGTCTGGCCGCAGCCTCTGCTCGAAGTGGCAGCGGCCTTGGCGACGGTGCGGCAGAATGCCGCGGAATGGAACATCGATCCGGACCGAATCGCCGTCGTCGGCTTTTCGGCCGGAGGTCATCTAGCCGCGAGTCTCGGCGCGCATTGGGCCGACGCGTTTCTGCGGGAGAAAATCGGCGTCAGGGCCGAACTTATGCGCCCCGATGCGCTCATTCTCGGATACCCGCTCGTCGATCACGCGCATGCGTTGAGGAGAGAAGAGCAGGCGGCCTTTAAGGCGCTCGTCTATCGGGCGCATTTCGGCCGTCCGAATCCGTCCTTGCAGGAGCGTGAGGCGCTAAGCCCGGTTCGCTACGTCAACGACGGCACACCCCCGACTTTTCTCTGGCATACGGCCGACGACGAGCTCGTTAGCTCTCGCAACTCGCTGCTATGGGCAATGGCGTTGGAGGAACGCGGCATACCGTACGAGCTTCACATCTTCGAATCCGGCGTGCACGGGCTGTCGCTGGCGGACGAAACCTCGGCGGCGGACGGCACGCATATCAACGCAGGATGCCAGAAATGGTTTGAGTTGGCATTGACGTGGCTAAGGAGCAGGTGATGGTTATGATAGAGGAATCGGCAGGCTTTAACGCCGTTAAGCTCGCCGTCGCACAGGAAAGCTTGGAGCGGCGCATTCGCGAGGGCGCGTTGGCGGGAGCATCATTCCTCGTGTCTCGAGGAGGCCGGACCGCGCTTAGCGCGGTGCAAGGCTATGCCGACATAGAGAAAGGTCTTCGTCTCCAGAAAGATTCGATCTTCCGGCTGGCTTCGATGACCAAGCCGATTATCGCTGTGGCCGTTATGACGTTGGCCGAACAAGGGAAGATCAGGCTGGAGGATCCGCTCGGGAAGTATATTCCCGAATTCGCCAACGATTTTTACGTCGCGATCCCGAACGTTCGAACGAATGTCGCTGCCTACGAGCCCGATCCCGATGCTCCGGCCGGCTCGATCCCGGACGACATTCCGTCCTATTCGCTGGAGCCGGCGACCCGTCCGATAACGGTTCGGGATCTGCTCACCCATAGCTGCGGCTTGGGGCAGGGGCCGGTCGGCTTTCGCGAGCTGCAGATGCCCGGACCGGGAGCGACGCTGTCCGTCCATATTCCGACTTGGGCGAACATGCCTCTCGATTTTCAGCCGGGCTCCCGGACGGGATACAGTCCGATTGCCGCGTTCGATATTTTGGGAAGGCTCGTAGAGATTGCTTCGGGGCTGCCGTTAAATCTTTATTTGCAGAGGGCGTTGTTCGAGCCGCTTGGCATGCGGGATACGACGTTCGCGCCCTCGGAGGAGCAGCGCTCGCGGTTGGTCGCCTTATACGAGAGCACGGGGGGAGAACTGAGGAGGTCAGCGGACCAGAATCCTTTTACTCATCCCACCTATTATTCCGGAGCCGGCGGATTGCTTGGAACGTTGGAGGACTATTGCCGGTTCGTCAAAATGTTGGCTGACGAGGGGGAATTCGAGGGGAAGCGGATTTTGAACGCGAAGACGGTACGGGAGATGGCGTCGCCGCAGCTTCCGAACGGCATAGAGGGATTTCCCGAATGGCAGACTTGGGGACTCGGCATGCGCGTCGTCATCGAAGGAGAGTCCCCGGAGACGCCGCTGTCGACGGGAAGCTTCGGATGGAGCGGCGCATGGGGGACCCACTTCTGGATCGATCCGAGCAAAGACCTCTTTGCCGTGCTCATGATTAATCTCGCGAACGCGGGAGGCTCCGAAGCGGAAACCGCCCGCGAGTTCGAGAGCGCGGTGATGGGAGCGGTCCTGTGAATGGAGATTTGCGAGATCGCGCATAATATTTATAGAAGAGACGGAATGGCTCTCGGGGGAGAATGATATCCCTGCGCGCCATTCCGTCTTTTTCAGAGATTGGAAGTTGACAACAAAATTAAAATCAATTATTATTCCATTATATCAACTCGGAATAGTATGTTTTCAGAACATTCCGAAAATTACGCACGATGACCAAGGGGAGAACAGAAAATGAAATTCAACAAGATTAGCTTGCTGGCATTAGTTCTATTGTTAACAACGGCGCTGGCCGCCTGCAGCAAAGATAATTCGAACAGCGGCGGTCAGAACGCTTCCGGAAGCCCATCGGCCAGCGCGGGTTCGTCCGAGGAGGCCAAAGAATATAAGAACGAGTTGAACATTGCCCTGACGGCGCAGCCTCCGACGCTGGACGCTCCGATGACGGTATCGACGGCAGCGCTGGATACGGCGGGCAACATTTTTGAGCAACTGTATACAATGAACGCGAATTACGAGCCGACGCCGGAGCTGGCGGAATCGGCGGAGAGAAGCGAGGACGGCTTAACGTACACGTTTAAGCTGCGTCAAGGCGTGAAGTTCCATAACGGCAAAGAGATGACCTCCGACGATGTCGTCGCCTCGATGAACCGCTGGCTCGTAACTTCGTCTCGCGCGAAAACGCTGCTGACGAACGCCAAGTTTGAAGCAGTCGACACTTATACGGTAAAATTGACGGTGGAACAGCCAACTTCCGACGTGCTGATTCTGATCGCATCCCAAGCGCAATTCCCTGCGATTATGCCTAAGGAGATCGTGGAGTCCGCACCTGCAGAAGGTATCACCGATTATATCGGCACAGGACCTTACAAATTCAAGGAATGGAAGCAGGATCAATACATTCATCTCGTTAGAAACGAAGAGTACAAGGGCAGCGACGCCGAGCCGAGCGGCTACTCCGGACGCAAGTCCGCGGCTACGGAAAACCTTTATTACCACTTCGTAACCGACCACGCAACGCGAGTAGCTGGCATTAAAACCGGCAAATACGACGTAGCCGACGCAATTCCGATCGAGAACTACGACGAGCTGGAGGCGGATAAAAACGTCACGCTGCACACCAATCCAGGCGGCACGCTGACGGCGTTCCTGAACACTACCGAAGGCCTGTTCGCTAACGAGAAGATTCGCCAAGCGGTTCTGGCCGCGCTGAACAATGACGAGATTATGCTGGCGAGCTTCGCCAAGCCGGAGCTGTACTCACTTGCGCCGGGTTACTTGAACACCGCCCAGACGCAGTGGGCTACCGATGCCGGCAAGGAGTATTACAATCAGGCAAACGAAGAAAAAGCCAAGCAGCTTCTGGCCGATGCAGGTTATAATGGAGAAGAAGTTACGCTGCTGACTACGAAGGATTACAATGAAATGTACACGGCAACGCTGGTCATTCAAGAACAGCTGCGCAAAATCGGCATGAACGTGAAAGTGGACAACTACGATTTCCCGACTTTCCTGGAGACGAAGAACAACCGCAGCAAGTGGGATCTGTTCGTGGCGAGCACGGGGTACCAGCAGACGCCTCCGCAATTGCTGGCCGTGAACCCGGACTGGGCCGGTTTGAACAACGACACCGTCAAGAACGGTCTGGCCGCTATTCGCGGCGCCGCTACTCCGGAGGCAGCCAAAGCCGAATGGGAGAAGGTTCAACAATTCCTGTACGAATTCGGTTCGTCCACGGTAATCGGTCACTACAACGTTCTGGTGGCGACGTCGAAATCGCTGGAAGGCTTCGAGCAGTTCAAATCGCCGGTCGTATGGAACGCCAAAGCCCCGAAATAACATTCGGATAGATTCCCCATCCGAGGAGGGTGCGCCAGGCTGCTTAGCAGCTTGGCCGACACCCTCCTTCTATTGATTCAATCAGACCATTCATCGAACGAGGGGATTTCATGCTGGCTTACATTGCAAAAAGGCTCCTGTCTCTCATTCCCGTATTGTTCGTCGTCACGGTCGCGATCTTCCTGATCATTCACCTGACGCCGGGCGACCCCGCGGCCGCCATGCTGGGCATCGAGGCTTCGGAAGCGGATATTCAGGAGTTGAATGAGAAGCTTGGACTGAATCGTCCCGTCCATGAGCAGTACATTCATTGGGTCGGCGGCGTCCTGCGAGGCGATCTGGGCGATTCCATCTTCATGCGCCAGCCCGTCGGACAAGCCATTGCCGAGCATATCGGCCCGACGCTGTCGCTGGCGGTGCTCGGACAGCTCATCGCGCTTATTTTGGCGATTCCGTTCGGGATGATCGCCGCGTACAAGAGGGGGACGCCGATCGATTACTCGCTCATGGGCGTGTCGCTGCTGGGCTTGGCGATCCCCAGCTTCCTGCTCGGACTGTTTCTGATGCTGATCGTGGGCGTGCAGCTGCAATGGCTGCCGGTCGCGGGTTACGAGCCGCTGAAAGAAGGGCTGTGGGAGCATTTGCAATATTTGATTCTTCCCGGACTTTCGTTGGGAGCGATTCAGGCCGCTCTGATCACCAGAATGACCCGTTCGTCGATGCTGGAGATTCTGAACCTGAACTATATTAAGACGGCGCGCTCCAAAGGTCTGCGGGAGCTGACCGTGCTGACGAAGCACGCCTTTCGCAACGCGTTCCTGCCGATTCTGACCGTTATCGGACAGACGTTCGGCACGCTGGTGACGGGAGCGGTCGTGGTGGAGTCGATCTTTAATATTCCCGGACTTGGCCAGCTCATCCTGAACTCGGTCGTGCGCAGGGATTTCGCCGTGATTCAGGGCGTCGTTCTGATTGTCACGCTCATCTATGTGGGCATCAATCTGATCGTCGACCTGCTATACGGCGCGGTGGATCCCCGCGTTCGTCTAGACCGTAAATAGGGAGGAGAGGACAACATGGCGCAAGAAATGGCGAAAGAGAATATCGCCGCGATGAGCAAACGGCTGAAAAAAGAACAGCGAGCCCTTCGTTTGCGCAGGTTCAGAAGCAATTACGGATTGACGATCGGAGCCGTACTGTTCGTGCTGTTCGTTTTGATCGCAGCCGTCGGTCCTCTGCTCATGCCGTTTGATCCCTATGCGATGAAGGTGACCGAGCGCTTGCAGGCGCCAAGCGGCACGCATCTGCTCGGAACCGACGAATTCGGGCGGGATTTACTGACGAGAATCGTATACGGTGCGAGGGTGTCCATGAGCATCGGCTTGGTTGTGGCGCTGCTGTCCTCGCTGCTCGGGCTCGTGATCGGCATTTATGCCAGCTATTATAAGACGCTGGACCATATTCTAATGCGCATCTGCGACGGATTGATTGCCATTCCCGGCGTATTGCTCGCGATCGCTCTAATGGCTGCTCTAGGGGCCTCATCTATTAACGTTATTATCGCATTGACGATCGTATTTACGCCGAACATCGCACGGGTCGTGCGTTCGTCGGCGCTGGTCGTCCGCGAGCAGACTTATATCGAAGCGATGCATGCCCAAGGGGCGAGCGATTCCCGCATTCTCTGGAAGCATATCGCCATCAACACGCTATCGCCGCTGCTCGTCCAGGCGACCTTTGTATTTGCGGAAGCGATTATTTCCGAAGCGGCGCTCAGCTTTCTGGGTGCGGGCATTCCGGCTCCGGAAGCGAGCTGGGGCAACATTCTTCATGCAGGCAAACTGGTCATTTACAAGGCTTGGTGGATGGTTGTTTTCCCCGGCGTGTTTATCATTTTGTCCGTTCTCGGCCTGAACCTGCTGGGGGACGGGCTGCGAGATTTTCTCGATCCGCGCGTGAAGCTCAGACAGAAGAAATCATGACATCGAACGGGACGGAGGATGAGACATGAATCAGGCGCCTCTATTGGAACTCAACAACTTGAAGACGCATTTTCATACGGAGCGGGGCAGGGCGACGGCCGTCGGCGGAGTCAGCTTTACGATGGATCGCGGTGAAATTATCGGCATCGTAGGCGAGTCGGGCTGCGGTAAAAGCGTCATGTCGCAATCGATCCTGCGGCTGCTTGAGCATACCGATTCGGTCGAATACGAGGGCGAGGTTCTGTTCGAGGAAGAAAACCTGCTGGACATGCCTCTGTCCAAGCTGCGAGCCGTTCGCGGCAACGATATCTCGATGATTTTCCAGGATCCGCTCACCTCGCTTAATCCCGTATACACGATCGGCAACCAGATCGAGGAGACGCTACGGCTGCACAAGAAGCTGTCGAAGAAGGAAGCGCGCAAGAAAGCGATCGAAATTCTGGGCTTGACGGGCATCCCATCCCCGGAGACGCGTGTGGACGATTATCCGCACCAGCTTTCCGGCGGCATGCAGCAGCGTGCGATGATCGCAATGGCGCTGGCCTGCGAGCCGAAGCTGCTGATCGCAGACGAGCCGACGACGGCGCTGGACGTCACGATTCAAGCGCAAATTTTGGAACTGATCACAGAGCTGAATCGGACATTGGGGATGGGCGTTCTGTTTATTACGCACGACCTGGGGGTCGTAGCGGAAATCTGTACCGGGGTCAAAGTCATGTATTTGGGCCGTATTGTCGAGGAGGCGCCGACGGAGCAGTTGTTCCGCTCGCCGCTTCATCCGTATACGCGAGGACTGCTCCAATCGATTCCAAAGCTGGACGGAGACCGCAACGAGAAGCTGCATGTAATTGAAGGAACAGTGCCTTCGCTATTCGATATTCCGCGCGGGTGCGGCTTCTCGACTCGCTGCCCTTATGCGGACGAGAAGTGCCGTAACGAAGACCCGGTGATGCTGCAAGCTGACGAGCGGCACCGGGTCAGATGCTGGCATTACGCCGAGATCGACGCGATGGAAGAGAGGAGGAACGGGGATGGCGAAGCAGTTGGCGGCTGAGCCGATACTGGAAGTCAACGAATTGGTCAAGAAGTTTCCGGTGTACGGCCCCTTCGGAAGGCTGGTTGGCCCCAAGGCTCATGTGAATGCGGTCAGGGAAGCGACCTTCCGCATGTACGAAGGAGAGACGTACGGCCTCGTCGGCGAATCGGGTTCGGGCAAGAGTACGACCGGACGCGCTATCCTCGGCCTGACTCCCGCCACCTCGGGGGAAGTGCTCTATCGGGGCAAGGATCTCGTCAAGCTGTCGCAACAGGAACTGCGCAGCATTCGCAAGGACATTCAGTTCGTGTTCCAGGACCCGCTCTCTTCCTTGAATCCGCGCAAACGAATTGGCGACATTCTCGAAGAGCCGCTGATCATTCATAAAATCGGCAATCGGGAGCAGCGACAGGAGAAGGTGTTCCGCATTCTTGAGGTCGTAGGCCTGCAGCCGGAGCATTATTTCCGTTATCCGCACGAATTTTCAGGCGGCCAACGGCAGCGGATCGGATTGGCCCGGGCTCTGATCGTCAATCCGAAAATGATGATCTGCGACGAGCCTGTGTCGGCGCTCGACGTATCCATTCAGTCGCAAATTCTGAATATGCTGCGCGGACTTCAAGCCGAACTTGGCTTGACGATGCTGTTTATCACACATGACATCAGCGTCGTTCGCTATATTTCCGACCGGATCGGCATTATGTACTTGGGTGCAATCGTCGAGGAAGCGCCCACGGACGATTTGTTTGCCGAGCCTCTGCATCCGTATACGAAGGCGCTGCTATCGGCGGTTCCCGATTATACCCGCAGCCGACTGAAGGAACGGATCGTTCTGAAGGGCGAGATTCCTTCGCCGTTGTCCCCGCCGTCAGGCTGTGCGTTCCATACGCGCTGCCCGCTGGCGACAGACAAATGCAGAGTCGATCGTCCTGCGGCCAGAGAGGTTCGGCCGGGACATCGAGTTGCTTGCCATTACGTGTAAGGGATAGTTCACTGCCATTGCCATTAACATTAACTTTGCCACTACAACTACGACTTCCAAGGGAGAGATACAGCTATGACAACGGTGAGAATTACGCAAGGACAGAACGTCGTTTACAACGAAGCGGGTCTGCAGGTCATCGGCACCACGGCGCCTAACCGCAGCGGGCTGAATCCGAAGGAGCTGCTGGAGGCCGCGCTCGGTCTGTGCGTGTCGATCTCGATGCAAAAGAAGCTTGCCCGCGACGGAGTGGACTACGACGCCTCCGAAATCGAGATCGAGATAGCGGCGAGCAAGGCTCAGGGCGTGACGGATCGCTTTACGGACTTCAAGGTAACGCTGAAGCTGCCCGATTCGCTGGATGAGGCGTACAAGCACGAGCTGATCGAAGCGGCCGAAGAGGTGTGCACCATCGGCAACACGCTGAGAAACGGCGCGGCGATCGAGACGGTAGAGGTATAAGCGGTGAGGACGGAGCAGATGGAGCAGGGAGAAATCCCCCGCTCCATTTTTTCGTATACGCCCGATAGCATCGACGCGAGTTCGGGATGGGACAGACAAGGCGGATTCTGCTGCTAGAATTCAAAGTGGACACCCGTTGAGAGCATTCTCCGCTCTACTTGGTTGACGGGGCGGTGGGGGAGCAATTTTAGGTGGAAAATCCGTGCTAATTTTGTCGAATTGAGGATATGAGTCGATTTAAAGCGGGAGACCCGCTCTAATTTCCTCAAAAGAGAAAATTCTCCGATTTAAAGCGGAAGACCCGCTCTAATTTCGTATAAAAGGGGAATCCTCCCATTTAAAGCGGGAAACCCGCTCTAATTTCGCCTAAAAGGGCCACCTCTCCTTAGATCCTGCCAGTTACCCTACAGTTACAGCTTCCCTGATCGAACGCAACGTACCGATCGGTTTCGTTCGGGCCTACGATCACTGCTTATAGTCACCATTTTTCCAATCATAGTATTTTATCTTCATTCCTGCGGCAAGGAGTCAATTCTTAAATAAGGGTCATAATCAGACATGAATCCCAGTTTACAAAATAGGGAATCACTTGAATTATAAAGCAATAATCAAACGCGATGACGAGAAGAGTACGGGAAGATGTGCTTGCACAGAGAGCTCCGGCAGCTGAAAAGGAGCCAAGAACGTTTCCCAGAATCAAGCCGCAAGACCGTTCCTGTAATGGCCTCTAATGGCACAAGGGACGGTCTTTCCCGTTGTGGGGAGCAATTCGTTCGAAATGCGAGCAGCTTCGTATACCCGGAATTCAGTTGGACGTTCCAACGCCTAACAGACATGTGCAAGTCCTCCACTCCAGCCTTGTTGTGGCGATCGCCCGAGTTATAGTAAGATTAATCCCAAATAAACGATCGAGGATACAGCCATGCAATTGCCGCAACTATTTGTAGATAAAATGAAAGAGCTACTGCGCGAAGAATACGAGGCTTTCGAGGCCAGCTATGACAATGAGAAAGCCCAGGGGCTGCGAGTAAATCCGTTAAAGATATCGGCGGAGCAATTGCTTCGCTTTGCGCCTTTCGAATTAATTGGCGTGCCGTGGGTGCCGGAAGGGTTCTATTATGGAAAGGAAGACCGTCCGGGCAAGCATCCTTACCATGAGGCGGGATTGTTTTATATTCAGGAGCCTAGCGCGATGGCCGTCGGCGCGCTCGTGGACCCGCAGCCGGGAGAAAAAGTGCTCGACTTGTGCGCCGCTCCGGGAGGGAAAACGACGCATCTGGCCGGCCGGATGAACGGGGAAGGGCTGCTGATCGCCAACGAGCCGCATCCCGCCCGCGCAAAAATCTTGTCCCAGAACATTGAGCGTCTGGGTATACGCAATGCGGTCGTGACCAATGAGATGCCGGACAAGCTAGCCGACAGGTTTTCAGTGTTCTTCGACCGAATTCTGGTCGACGCCCCATGCTCGGGCGAAGGCATGTTCCGAAAAGATCCCGACGCCTGCGCGGAATGGAGCCCCGAACATGTGACCATGTGCGCGAGTCGGCAGCTCAATATTCTAGAAAGCGCCGCAAGGATGCTGAAGTCAGGCGGGCGGCTCGTCTACTCGACATGCACGTTTTCCCCGGAAGAGAACGAAGGAACGATCAGCAGGTTCGTGGCGCTTCATCCGGAATTTGTGATTGAGGACGCGCAAGCTTATGAAGGGTTTGACCTAGGTAGAGCGGACTGGACTTCGGACGCTGCGTCCGGCATTGGCGAGACGCTGCGACTGTGGCCGCACCGCATTCGCGGCGAGGGCCATTACGCCGCCGTGCTGAGGAAGACGGACGGAGAAGAGGAGCCGGCAAGACGCAAGTACGCCAAAGGCTTGAGCGACCGCAAAGCGTTGAAGGACTATTTCGCATTTGCCGAAGAGACGCTGACGGTTACGCCTTCGGGAGAATTTACTCTGTTTGGAGATCAACTGTACATTTTGCCCGCAGGGATGCTCTCTCTCGATCAACTGAAGATTGTCCGGCCGGGATGGCATTTGGGCACGTTAAAGAAAAACCGCTTCGAGCCCTCGCATGCGTTAGCTTTGTCGCTGAAGGCCAACGGGGCTCGGAATAGCCTCAGCTTAACCGCTGATTCGCCACAGACGCTTGCTTATTTGAAGGGCGAAGCATTGAAGGTCGACGGGCCGAAGGGATGGCATCTCGTCGATGTCGACGGCTTTTCGCTTGGCTGGGGCAAGCTGGCGGACGGAACGCTGAAAAATCATTTTCCGAAGGGGCTTCGGTGGACTGGGGGATGAGCGCTTCATGACGTAACCAACGGAAGCAAAAAGCTTGTCCATCAAGTGTATATTAGCTAAAATAGAGAAAAGGTCCCTGACTCCTTTCGACCCCAAGGAGGATCATAACCTATCGAATGGCAAAGCTAGTCTGCGGTACATTTGAAGGATTATGGGGAGGAAGAGGCATGAGCGAACAAGTATTGGAGTCCATTCTCACCGAATTGCAGCAGGTCAATCGGCGGCTGGACGGGATGGATCAAAGGTTTGATCGTGTTGAACAGCGGTTGGATGGGATGGATCAGAGGTTCGATAGTGTTGAACAGCGATTGGACGGTATCGAACAGCGTATGGACGGTATCGAACAACGTATGGACGGTATCGAACGACGGATGGATGGTATCGAACAACGTATGGACGGTATCGAGCAGCGTATGGACGGTATCGAACGACGGATGGACAGCATGGAAGAGAAGCTTGACCAAGTCAAAGTTGCGGCTGTCGAGACCCAGCAATGGGTAGGGAAAATCGAGGGTGTCCAAGAGCAGCATTCATCGACGATCGAAACATTGACGATCGAAACGCTGACAATGGGGCAGGAACGCCAAGGCAAGATCATCGAGTCGCTCGCTTTGAAATCGCTCGAACATGATACAGATATTCGCGCGCTTAAGCGCGCCAAATAAATTTAAACGTAGAGAGCTGTTGCGGAGTTGCCGCGCAGCTCTTCTTTGTTTGCCGCTGACAAGGCGAGGAATTCATCTGGATCATGTCGAATATTACTGAATTTCGGAATACTATGTAAGTTGAACCAAAGAGACGTCGAAGAAGTGTTTGTCGGAGGAGGTTAGAAATGAGACGCTGGCTCGCGAAATCGCTGAAACGAAAGTTAACGCTGCTGCTCGTGTTCGCGATCTTGGTTCCGATGCTGATTACCGGTATCGTTTCTTATCGGATCGCCGCTTCCGTAACGGAGGAGAAGGCGAAGCAGTCGGGGATGAATACGTTGAAGCAGGTGAAGGACAAGCTTGAATTCGTCATTCAGGACGTGGAGAATATGTCCATTTTCTTGATCGGTGAGAAAGACATTCAGCTTTATCTGGACAACAAGACGGAGGACGTCACCCGCTACTCTCTGATTATCGGGACGCTGACGAACTTGGCATTTTCCAAAAAATACATCTCTAATATTACGATCAAACCGCTGGATGGCAAGCCGGAGCTGTCCAACTCGACCATTCTCGAATCCGGGCTGCCCCCGCTGCTGGAGCAGTTCAAGATGGATTACCGGAAAACTTCGAAATGGTGGACATCCCTGTATACAAATTATACGAATGAGGGCGTCAAGCAGGTGGTCTCGATTGTGCGGCCGATTCGAAATTTTTACAATTTCCGCGAGATCGGCTGGATTTCGGTCAGTCTCGACCAGAAGGAGATCGAACGCTTCATCAACGAAGCGGCGTGGGAGAAGAGCGGCTATGTTTTGCTCCTCGACAAAGAGGACAGAATCATTTCCGTCTCCGGCGGCGATCCGTCGTGGCTATCCAGGCCCATCGCCGAGGTAATGCCTCATATGGAGCAGTTGAACGAAGCTAGCGGGGTACTTCAATACGGAAAAGGAAAAGAGCAGAAGACGATCCTGTACAATACGATCCCAAACTTGGGCTGGAAGCTTGTCGGCTTCATTCCGACGCGGGTTTATGGGGCGCAGAACGCCTATGTGCTGAGCGTAACGGCGTTTGCGACGGGAATCGCGCTGGTGCTCGCCGTCGGACTCATGCTGCTGTTCGTCCAATGGGTGACCAAGCCTCTGACCGTTCTGACGAAGTATTTGAGGCATGTGAACCCGGACGATCCGATTCCGCTCTATCCCGTTCGAAGCACGGACGAGATCGGGCTGCTCGTGCGCAGCTACAATAAGCTCGGCGACAAAATCGACCTGCTCAAGGACCAGGTCCAGAAAAACGAAGCGAAGAAAAAGGAAGCGGACATGCAGGCGCTTCAGGCGCAGATCAATCCGCATTTTCTGTACAATACGCTATCTTCGATTCAGTGGATCGCGCTAATGAACAAGGACAAGCAAATTGCCGAGATGGTCGGCGCGCTCAGCGATTTTATGAGATTCAGCTTGAACAAGGGCGAGGAGTATTGTCAGCTTCGTCAAGAGATCGCTCATGCGCAGAACTACGCGTACATACAGTCCATTCGTTTCCCCGATCAATTCGAGCTCGAATTTTTCGTCGATCCAAGCCTGCTGGATTTGCCCATCTTGAAGCTGCTGTTTCAGCCGCTTATAGAGAACAGTCTGATCCACGGCATTCAGAAAAAAAAGGAGAAGGGGCAAGTGTTCGTGCATGGGGAGCGAAACGGAGACGCGATGAAGTTTGTGGTGGAGGATACGGGCATCGGCATCGAAGAAGCGACGCTGCGGAACATTAGAGCCCGGATGTATGCGGATGCCGACTCGGCGCCGAGCCCACGCAATGGAGACGCGGCGAAGCCGAATACCGGAAGCTACGGCCTGCTGAACGTTCACCGGCGGCTCCGCTTGCACTATGGCAGCGAGTCCGGCTTGACGATCGACAGTCAGGCGGGCCGCGGCACGCGAATTTCGTTCCTGATACCGCTTAAGGAGGGGCAACAGCCATGAAAATCATGATCGTCGACGACGAGGTTATTATCCGCAACGGCCTGTGCACAGTAATTGATTGGAAGGAGCTCGGGCTGGATTTGATCCCGCCGGCCGCCTCCGCGGAAGAGGCGCTGGAACGAATTCCGGACGAGAAACCGAACATTCTGCTTACCGATATTCGGATGACGGGCATGGACGGCATCGAGCTGATGAAGGAAGTGAAGCGGATGCTGCCCGACACGGAAGTGATCATCCTGTCCGGCTTCGACGACTTTGCATACGTTCAGCAGGCGCTTCGCGGCGGCGTCACCGACTATTTGCTGAAAACGAGCCGACCGGAAGAGATTATTAAGGCCGCGCTGAAAGCGAAGCAAAATATTTTGGACAAAAGAGAGCTGCTGAAGCAGGAACTGCGTCAGCGCAACGAGTTGAACAGACAGACGTTGATGAAGCTGCTGAACGGCGGCAAGGAAGACGCCAGCGAGGACGAGTTGAATACGATCAACGAATGGCTCCGCAAGCAGGATGGACAATCGAACGACGATGGGGAATTTTCCATGAGGGTCGTAATCGTCTCGGCTTCCGGTTGGGGGGATAAGCGTTTCGAGGGATTGTTAATCGGAGCGGTGGACAACATGATGAGCGAACTGCTAACTTGTATGACGCTACCGGACAAGGAGCGCCTTATCGTCGTGCTTCGCGAAGAGGCGGGAGCGCCCGATGAAGCTTCGCTGGCCCGCGAGATGAAACGGATCGGACAAATTCTCAAGTGCGAGACTTTCGCCGCGCTCGGGCGGTCCGTGGGCGGCTGCGAGCAATTGTCGGCATCCTTCGCGGAGGCCGATCGGATTTATTCGTTTAAGGGCTTGATCGGCAGCAGCGGATTGTTCTCCTCCGAGCATCTGAGGAGCAGAACGGGCGGCAGAACGCTGTGCTCCGAGCAGGAGGAAGCGGAGCTGTCGGCGCTGCTGATGAGTAACGATGCGACCGGTCTTAGACATTGGACGAACCAGACGGTCAGGGCGCAGGTGGAAGACCCGGCGGCCACGCCGTCTACGCTGCAAGCCTATTTGCATTCTGTCGTCATTGCAGGCCATCGCTGGCTGGAGCGAACGCGCATGGGAGAGTCGGCCGGAGAACTGGGAGCGCAATCGGCAGTCGTCTACGATTGGGGAGGACGGCCGGAAGACGAAGTGTTTAGAAGCCTGTCCGCGATTATGGCGGCTTATCATCAATCGGTGGACCGATCTCGCTTCGCGTATATCCGTAAGGCGACCGACTACATTCGCGAGCATCTCGATCAGCCGCTGTCGCTGCAGCAGGTGGCCGGCTTCGTGCATTCCAATCCGAATCATTTCAGCGAGGTGTTTAAGCGGGAGACGGGAATGACCTACCTTGAATTCGTCACGCAGGAGCGGATGCGCAAAGCCGCCGAATTGCTGCACAGCACGCCGATCAAGGTAGCCGATATC
Source organism: Cohnella sp. LGH (assembly GCF_017671885.1). Classification (NCBI taxonomy): domain Bacteria; kingdom Bacillati; phylum Bacillota; class Bacilli; order Caryophanales; family Paenibacillaceae; genus Cohnella; species Cohnella sp. LGH. Next base: position 5,358,705 of record NZ_CP072117.1, on the reverse strand, counting down.
GCCAATCGGGTAGGCTACGCGGATATTAAGTACTTTACTCAGCAATTTAAGAAGCATACCAGCAAAACTCCGTCCGAATACCGGCAGTCGCCAAAAGAAGCTGAGAGATGACCCCCCTCGTTCCGAAGTTTATCCCGTTATCCCGATTGTTGTCGCCTTGTATACTGAACTTGTAACGAGAGACGAGGAGGGCATAACGAATGAAAAAGACATGGTTAACTGCACTGCTGACCGCGTGCATGGCGGTATCTCTGATCGGCTGCGGCTCCGGCGGAAACAGCAATTCCTCCAAAGAGAGCGGCCAAGCTTCCGCGACGAACGCCGCCGGCGAGAAGGTTAAGCTGTCCATCTGGCATAACTATACGGGCGACGACCTGCGCGCTCAGACGATGCGCGCCACGCTGGAACAGTTCCAGAAGGACAACCCGAACATTCAATTGGATATTCAGGGCATCCCGCCCGACGGTTACCGCGCTCGTCTCAAGACGGTGGCGGCGGCGAACGAAATGCCGGACCTGTTCGTCATGTGGCCAGGCGTCATGACGAAGGAATTCCACGGCGGTGACCTGCTTCAGCCGATCAACGAACTGATCGACAGCAAACCGGAATGGAAGGAAGGCTTCCTTCCGAACTCCTTTAACGACTTTACGATCGACGGCAACACCTACGCCGTTCCGATGGCGCTGTCCCCGACGTCGATTCTGTACTACAACAAGAAAATGTTCGCCGACAACAACGTACAGCCGCCTAAAACGTGGGATGAGCTGATGAGCCTGGTCGACACGTTCAACAAGGCGAAGATTACTCCGATCGCGCTCGGCAACAAAGCCGCATGGCTGGCCCAATCCAGCATTCTCAGCTCCCTGGGCGACCGGGTGACGGGCACGGAATGGTTCCTCAAAGCGGTGGCGGGCGATGGAGCGAAGTTCACCGATCCGGAATTCGTCCAGGCGCTCGCTTACTTGAAGCAATTGTCCGATGCCAAGGCGTTCCAGGACGGCTTCAACAGCATCGACAATACACAGATGGAGCAGATGTTCGCGCAGGGCAAAGCCGCGATGATGATCGACGGTGGCTGGGCGCTGACCAACTTGGCCGCGAACGCTTCCCCTGAAGCGCTGGCCGATATGGGCGCAACGGTGTTGCCGTCCGTACCGGACGGAAAAGGCAGCACGAATTCCCTGTCCGGCGTCGTTGGAACGGGACTGGGACTGAGCAAGAACGTGGAAGGCGCTCGCAAGGAAGCTGCGTTTAAGCTGATCTACACGATGGCGAGCCCGGAAGTTCAGAAGAAGACGCTGGAAGGCAATCAACTGGTCAGCTACAAGGTCGATCTGGACAAGTCCAAGGTTTCCCCGATCTTCGCTGAAGTGTACGGCTTGCTGGGCACGGTCACGACGACGCCGGTATACGACGGACGCCTTAGCTCCGCAGTCGCCGACGTTATGAACAACGGTCTGCAAGAGCTGCTAATGGGCGGATCTCCTGAAGCGATCGCCAAGAAAATTCAGGATGCGCATGAGAAAGAGCTCGCAATGGCCAAATAACGTAGCGGGAATCGAGATTCCAGCAGCCGGGGGTTCCCGGCTCTGGGATCGAACGGTTAACGACTCGCGAGCAAGCTGTCCCGAGGATAGCGAAGCCGTGTGACTTGCAAGGAGGGGAACCATGACAACTTCGGCGCGAATCAAGGGATTTATCGTGATCGGAATTTTGCCCGCTCTGCTGATCTATTTGTTTTTTGTCGTCATTCCGATCTTCTGGTCCGCTTATTACGGATTTTTCGATTGGAAGGGAATCGGCGCGGCCAAATTTATCGGATTCGACAACTATGCGGAAGTCGTCCGTGATCCGATCTTCTGGAAAGGCTTCAAGAACAACATGCTGATCGTCGTTGCGTCCGTGTTCGGCCAAGTGCCGATCGCCATGATTTTGGCGCTTCTGCTGACGAGGACGAATCTTTTCCAGAGGATAATTAGAGCTTCCGTATTTATGCCGATGGTGCTGTCATCCGTCGTCGTGGGCATCATTTGGAGCTACATTTACCATCCGCAGATCGGTATTCTGAACTTCGTACTGGACGCCACGGGGCTAGAAACGCTTAAGAGAGCATGGCTCTCCGAGCCGAGCATCTCGATGTACATGATCATGATCCCGATTATTTGGAACTATATCGGACCGTACATGATTATTTTTATCGCGGCGCTGCAGAACATTCCGTCCGAGATCAACGACGCCGCGCAGATCGACGGGGTCGGCTCGTCCCGCAAGCTGTTCCAGATTACGCTTCCGATGATCTGGGATACGATCAAGGTCGTCGTTGTGCTCTGTATTTCCGGAAGCTTGAAGGCGTTCGACCTGATCTACGTCATGACGGGCGGCGGTCCGGCGCATACGACCGAAGTGCTCGCATCGTATATGTACAACAGCACCTTTAACGTATATCGATTCGGCTACGGCAGCGCGATTTCGACGTCGATTATCATTTTGAGTCTCATCTTGATTCTCGGCAGCCAATATCTGATGAAACGGGATTATCGATAGGAGGCGTTACACATGCAGATGGAGCAGAAGCTTCCCTTTAACCCGGGACGAAACTGGGCGAAAATCGGCCGCGGATTAATCAATGTCGGATTGACGCTGTATGCGATCGTTACGCTATATCCGCTGTTCTGGCTGTTCACCAGCGCTTTCAAGACGAACGAGGAGTTTGATTCGCGACCTTTCTATCTTCCGGAGGTATGGCACTGGGATAACCTGACTAAAGCGTGGGATGTATCGGCGATGGGCATTTCGCTGATCAACTCGACGATCGTCACGATCGCGGCGCTTGTGCTAACGCTGCTGCTAGGAGCGCTGGCCGCATACGTGCTGGCACGGTTTCAATTCCGGCTGAAGGCGTTCTTCATGGGCCTGTTCCTGCTCGGCATGCTCATTCCGATCCACAGCACGCTTGTGCCGCTGTTCATTATGTTGAAGAAAGTGTCTCTGCTCGATACGTACTGGTCGCTGATCTTGCCGTACACGGCGTTCGAGCTGCCGCTGGCGATCTTCGTGACGGCCGCGTTCCTGATGTCGATTCCGAAGGAAATCGAGGAAGCGGCGCTGATCGACGGAACGGGCTACTGGGGCATCTTCTTTCGGATGATGCTGCCGCTCAGCCTGCCGGCGTTATCTACGGTCGCGATTCTCGGCTTCCTGCGTTTCTGGAACGATTTCGCGTTTGCGCTTATCTTTATTAGCAAGCCGGCGCTCAAAACCGTTCCGCTCAGCTTGTCGGTATTCGCCACCGGCTATTCGACCGACTATAAGCTGACGATGGCCGCGATGACCATCGCGGTGATCCCGACGATCATAGCGTTCCTGATGTTCCAGGAGCAGATCATGAAGGGGATGACCGCCGGAGCGGTCAAGGGTTGAATCGCAATTGCTGAGGCTGTCTATAAGTAGGGTTGTATCAAGATGATCGATAAAGAAAAAATGCATGTATCCCCTGGAGACTGCTTCATACGGTCCTGAAATTACCCTATTACGGGTTAACCATTCGGATTTCAGGATCGTATAGCATCGGAAGGAGATACATGCACGACAATCTTCTCTATCGATCATCTTTTTGTACAACTTTTTTACTTATGGGACAGCCTCTGTTGGCATTTTAAGAGCTGAAGCCGCTTTGGCGTCTGCGAACGAGCAGCCATCCGAAGCGCAGCCAGAGAAGCCCGATCAGCAGCACAGCTACGGTCAGCGACAGGAAGACGGCTTTGCGGGCGCCGATGGACAGGAACGGAGAGTAATCCACGGCGAGCCGCTTTTCCGCCAGCTTCATCAGCTCGATCTGCAATGCCGGATTGTTATCCATACCTCCTGCATTGAGACGATAGCCATTTTTCTGGCCTGGGGCGTTGAGCCCGCTTTTTACAGTAAAGGTCAGCTCAATTCCGAGCTGCTCGCAAACCTTTAATAGCGGATCGGAATAAGCTCCGTAAGGGAACGCGAGCGCATAATTCGGCTTGCCCAGCTCCTGCTGCAAAACCTCGTTCGCATGACGTAAATCCTCGGTCACGCGTTGCTCGTATTCTTCCTCGGTTTCCATTCTCCCCGCTTTTTTCAAGTACATCGGATGGGCCAGCTTCGCTTTCAGATCGCCTTTATTCGGGGAGTTCGGCACATAGCTGTGCGAATCGAACGTATGGCTGAAAAACTCGATCCCGCCTTGCTGCATTTCCTTGATCTGGTTCCAGGTTGCTTTGGGAAAAGCGCCCTTCCTGTCTCCGACCTTGCTAGCAATCAGGAAAGCGGAAGCGGGTGCTCCGTGCTTCTGCAGCAACGGATACGCGTGACTGTACAGAGATTCGTAGCCGTCGTCGAAGGTGAGCAGCACGGCGTTGTCGGGAACCGGAGCCCGATGAAGAACGAAGTCTCGATATTGCTCCATCGTGATCCAATGGAAGTTGTTGGATGCCATTAATTCAAGCTGTCGTTCGAAGTCGGCCGTGCTGAGGGATTTGATGTCCTGCGGCTCCGGATTGACGTCGTGGTACATCAGCACGATGACGCGATCCCGATAGTAGATGCCGTTCGGGCTCAGCTTCGTCGGCTTTAATCCGTAGTAGACGGTCTGGGATTTATCCAAGGCGAGCGCATGTACAAAGCCGGGCATGGCCTTGAACAGCGAAGGGAAATAAGAGTTGTACCAGCGAACGGTCAGCACGCCCAGCGCCAGTACCCCGATGATAAGCAGCGACGTTAAAATCAGAAATATTCTTTTGAGCTTCATGCTTTATTCCTTTCTATTGATCGGTCAATCCCGTCTTATACTCCTTTTGATCATAGCAGATTTTCCGATCGGATTCGAATCGATGGACGCGGAGAGTACAGATGGTATATTGTTGGGGAAGAGTCATACGCGAACGGCGAGGGGAGGAGGGGGAAGGTGGCTGGCAAAAAAAAAGTCGATCGGTTTCTCCTGCTGCTCGTGCTGGCGACCTTAAGCGTTGCTGCTGCCGTCGCCTCCTGGACGTTGGCCGCGGATCGCGGAACGGCAGTGCATCGCGGCGTGCTGGATCTCAGTCACTGGGACCCGTACAAGGACGGCGTTTTCGATCTGGACGGAGAGTGGGAATTTTACCCCGGCAAGCTGCTCGTTCCTGATCATTCCGTGCAGGAACGGGGCAAGGGCGGCTTTATTCAGGTGCCGGGAGAATGGAACGGATGGACCGGACCGGACGGCGCTGCGATGGAAGGGTACGGCTACGGCACCTATCGGCTGGTCGTGACGAACGCTCCGGTGGGAGAGGCGCTTGCGATTGCCAAAAACTACGTCAGATTCGCGGACAAGCTTTACATAGACGGAGCGTTGGTTGGAGAGTCCGGGGAGCCCGGCTCGGCAAGGGACAGCTACGTGCCGAGGAACGTGCCTTATACGGCCTATTTTAAGGTGGCTCACTCCGAGTTTGAAGTGCTGCTTCAAGTTTCCAACTTCGATTTTGAGGCCGGCGGCATCACTAACTCGCTTCAGTTCGGACCGGGCAAAGACGTTCAGGTCCGGAAAGGCCTCATCGTGGGCGTCGATCTTATGGGCACGATGGTTTGGTTGATTATCGCGGCTTTTACATTGGGAATGTACTTGTGGTTCCACCGGAACGCTTTGCTGCTTTGGTTCGCGCTTTACTTCGTTCTCTACGCCATCAGCGTCATTGCGAACGGGGAACGCGTCCTGCTGCAGTGGCTGCCGGAATTGCCGTTCGAATTGGCCTTCAAAATCAAAACCGTCTCCTTGTTCGCGACGCCGGCGCTGTTCTTCCTGATTGTGCGCAAGCTGATCGAGCGGCCGATCGTTCGCGGCATCGTCCGCGCTATGGTTTGGCTGCTGACGATCTACGTGGCGGCGATTGCCTTGCTGCCTTTCCGGCTCTATTCCGCCGCTCAGGACATTGTCTATTTGGTGATGATGCTTGCCTACTTGGCGCTAATTGTCTGCTTGATACGCGAATATGCGAAGGGAAGCTACGGTCGGCTGTCCCGACGTCAGTTCCAACTGTTTATCGCGGCGGTATGGGCTACGATTATGCTTGGAGCGAACGTCATTTTGAGCAGTGCGAACATGACGTCGATGCTGCTGAACAATGCGGTAGGCTCGCTGTTTTTTATCTGTGTCGTGACGCTGCTGATCCATCAATACGTCGCCGCTTACGTCTCGATGGACAAACTGACCAAGCGGCTTCAGATCGCGGACCGGATGAAGGACGAGTTTCTGCTGCTTACCTCGCATGAACTGAATACGCCTCTGAACGGGATCATGAACGTCTCGCGGACGCTGCTTCAGGATACGTTAAGGCGCGGCGGGGCGGAGGCGCGGGAACGTTTGTTAATGATTCGGAACACGGCGTACCAAATGTCCAATTTGGTTAACGATATCATCGACGGGGCACGCATTCGGGACGGGAAGCTGGCGCTGAATCCCGGAGTGGTCGATCTGGGAAGCTGCGTCTCCGTCGTGATGGAGGTGTCCGCATTTCTCGCCAAGGGTAAAAATATTCGGCTTGTTCCGCGGATCGATCCTCAAGCAAGATATGTGCACGCGGATGAAAGACGCCTGATCCAGGTGATACACAATGCCGTTCACTCGATTCTGACCGATACACAGGTGGGGGACGTGAGCGTTGTCAGCTCGTTGAGCGACGGACGGGTGTTCATCGGGATCGAGACCTCGGTCCCCAAGGCGAAAACGGACGAGAATGCCGCAGCGGCCGACAATGGATTTACGGTTGGTTTATCGGTAGCGAAGGAGCTTGTCGAGCTGATGGGCGGTTCGTTCGTTTCGGGCCGGAACGGCTTGCATATTTCTCTGCCGGCGGCTCCTTCCGATTCCTTGGCGGAGGTTGCCGCTGCGGCTGAGCCGGAGACAAGCCCGGCTCCTGCTGGACAAGCAAGCCGGAGGGACGGAGCCGCGCGGATTCTGATTGCATCGGCCGACCCGATCGGGGTCGAGCATCTGTACGGGATGCTCACCGCCGAAGGCTACGAGGCTCTCTTCGCCGGCAACGGCAAGGAGGCTTACGAGGCCGTCACTCGGTTCGACCGCCCCGATCTCGTGTTGGTGGATGTCATGCTGCCGGAGGAAAACGGCTTTGAGCTATGCCGAAAAATTCGCCGTCACTTTACGCAAGTCGAGCTGCCGCTTCTGCTGATCAGCTCCCGAAGCACCTCCGCGGACATAGAAGCGGGCATCGCCGCCGGGGCAAGCGACTTCGTCGCCCGTCCGCTTGATCCCGGAGAAATTCGCGTCCGTATCCATACGCTGCTGTCAATGAAACGGCTTGTCAAGGAAGCGGCCCGCAGCGAGATGGCGTTTTTGCGATCTCAGATTAAGCCGCACTTCCTCTATAATGCGCTCGGTACGATTATGTCGCTGTGTTACACGGACGGGCCGCGAGCCGGAGAGCTGCTTAGCATTTTCAGCCGATATTTGCGCATCATTTTTCATCTGGATAATACGGAGGAAACCGTCAGGCTGAGCAAGGAGATCGAGCTGATTCAAGCCTACGCGGACATCGAGAAGGCGAGGTTCGGAGAACGCGTTCGCGTCGAGCTGGATATCGATTCGGAGCTGTATCGCTGCCAGGTCATGCCTCTGACGATCGAGCCGCTCGTAGAGAACGCGATTCGTCACGGGGTGTCCAAGAAGCTGAGCGGCGGAACCGTCAAGCTCTCGATCCAGAGGGAGGGGGAGTTTGTCCGGGTCGTCGTAGAGGACGACGGAGTCGGCATGACGGCGGAGCAGGTCGAGGCGATTCTGAATCGCGAAAAGCAGGAGCAGGGAGTCGGCTTCCGCAACATCACTCGCCGAGTGGCGCACATGACCGGCAGGGCGCCTATCGTGGAGAGCGAGCGGGGCGTCGGTACAAAGGTAATCATCTGGCTTCCGCTTGTGTACGAATAGCCCGAAACGAATAGATACGAGGCCCATTCCTTGCGAATGGGCTTTTTCAGCGTTTGTTAAGAGCGTTCGTGTAAGCTGAGATGGAAAATGGTCGAATCGCGTCGCTCGACCGCCGGTTTTAAAGATGATGGGAGGATGTAAGCGAAATGGCTAGGAACAGACTGAAGTATGCAAAAGCTCTTTTATACAAAGTGTGGATAGGGATCATCGCTGCGATGCTGGCTTTGCCTCAGGCGTCGTCGGCCTCCGCGCTTTCGCGAAACTGGACGGCCTATGGCAAGTCCGGCGCCGTAAGCGGTTCTTTGCTCGGGGCTTTCGATACTCCTTCGGGAGTAGCGGTCGATAGTGCCGGGAACCTCTACGTGGCGGATACGGGCAATCACCGGATTCAGAAACGGGACGCCGTTACCGGGAGCTGGAGCGCGTTGAATACGAATACGGGAGGGCCGGGAAGCGGGGCGGGGGAGTTTAACGGTCCGCGAGCCGTAGCGGTGGACGGAAGCGGCAACGTCTACGTCGCGGATACGGAGAACAGCCGGATTCAAGTGCTGGACGTTTCGGCGGGAACGCCGGGGACGTGGGCGACCATCGGCGATCCGGCGCAGTTCAAAAAACCGAAAGGCATAGCGGTGGATGCGGCGGGCAATGTGTACGTGGCGGATACCGACAATAACCGCGTTCGTAAGCTGGATAAGGCAACTGAAACGTGGACCGATTACACGGGCTTCAAATTTCCGCGAGGCGTAGCGGTCGACGGAAGCGGCAACGTCTATGTGGCCGACTCCGGCGCCAATTATCGGATACAGAAGCTGGATGTAACCCCCGGAGCTTCGGGCAATTGGGAGACGCTGACTCAAGGCGGCGGGAATAATCCGGGGCAGGTCAGTTCCCCGTCCTCACTCGCGATAGATCGGGGCGGCAATCTGTACGTTGCCGATACGCGTAACCATCGCGTCCAGAAAAGGGATGCAGAAACCGGCGTTTGGAGCGATTGGAAAAAATACGACGGCTTTTCGGGCAATGGGCTCGGTGAATTCACGGACCCGTTCGGCATAGCGGTGGACGGCCATGGGGATTTGTACGTGGCGGACACCGGCAATCACCGGATCCAGCAGCTCGACGGGGCTACCGGCAGTTGGAACGAATGGGGGCAGACCGGAATCGTCGAGGGGCATGGTCTGGGCGAATTTAGTGCTCCGGTCGGCATAGCGATAGACAGTCGAGACAACCTGTACGTTTCGGATTACGGTAACAACCGCGTCCAGAAGCTGGACGCGTCCTCCGGGCTATGGAGCGAATGGGGCAGCGGCGACGGCCAAGCGGGCAGCGCATTGGGCGAGTTCGAGAATCCGTCGGGTATCGCAGTCGGAGACGATGACAGCGTCTATGTTGCGGATCGGGATAATCATCGTATTCAGGTAAGGGATGCGAATGGCTGGAGCGAGCTTGGTCAACGGGGAAGCCAGCCCGGGCAGTTCGAATTTCCAAGCGATGTGGCGGTCGATCGTGAGGGCAACATCTATGTCGCCGATATAAACAACTTCCGCATTCAAAAGCGGGCGGTCGATACCGGATTATGGGAAGTCCTCGGCAACGGGAGAGGAACGGCGGTGGGGCAATTCGAATACGCTTCGAGCGTAGCGGTCGACAGTGCCGGCAATGTCTATGTGGCCGATACCGACAATGGTCGCGTTCAGAAATTGAACGTCTCCGGAGAGTGGGAGGAGATCGGTTTCGGGCAGGGAGCCGGACTAGGGCAGTTTTACGAGCCTTACGATGTCGCTGTGGATCATGAGGATAACGTCTATGTCGCGGATCTGGCCAACAATCGCATTCAAATGCTGGATAGCTCGACAGGCGTGTGGAGAGAGTGGGGCAAATCCGGCAATCAAGCGGGGAACGTGCCGGGCGAGTTCTACAGTCCGACCGGCGTGGCGATTGACGGGAACGGAGATATTTTTGTCGCCGATTTCGGCAATCATCGGATCCAGAAGTGGGAGTTCGCCAAGCCCGATGCTCCGGAAGGCGTAGTAGCATCCTCAGGAAACGGGGAGGCGGACGTCAGCTTTATCGCGCCCGAGTATGACGGAGGCGCGCCGATAAGCGGTTATACAGTAACCGCTTATCCCGGCGGGTTGACGGCCAGCGGCCCAAGCAGCCCGATCAAGGTGACGGGATTGACCAACGGTACGGAGTATACGTTCACAGTCGTCGCTGTCAATACCAAGGGAGAATCCATCGCTTCGAGCGCTTCCAATGCCGTTACGCCGATGACGGTTCCGGATGCGCCGACAAATATTCAAGCAACGGCGGGCAACGGGGAAGCGACGGTTAGCTTTGCGGTCCCCGCTTCCAATGGCGGAGGAGCCATTGCCGGCTATACGGTAACTGCCTACCCCGGCGGAGCGACCGCAAGCGGTCCGGGCAGCCCGATTAAGGTAACGGGTTTGACGAACGGCATGGCTTATACGTTCAGGGTGGTCGCCGTTAACGACGTTGGCACCGGCGAATCCTCTGCCGAGTCGAACGCTGTGACGCCGCAGGCGCGTTCCTCCGGAGGAGGCGGGGGCGGGGGTTCTCCTTCGCCGGAGACGATTACGATTGACGTACAGGACGGAGCGGGCGACAAGAACGGCATTGTGTCCCGGGCCACGATCCGCCGCACAACTGATGCTGGCGGACGGAAGCTGGACGAACTGACGTTGACGGCGGAACAAGCGGTCCAGGCGATCGAGCAGTTGAACAAGGCCGCTTCGCATACCGCCCGCATCGTCGTTCCGGACGCGAAGGACGAAGTGGCCGAACTGCTCGCGAAGCTGCCGAAAGCAGCTGTCGCGGCGCTGGCGGACGGCAAAGTCGACTTGGAGCTGATTACGAACGGAGTCCGTATCCTCATTCCTTACAATTCGCTTCAAGGGTCTTCCGAGGATGTGTATTTCCGGCTCGTGCCGGTCAAGTCGGAAGCCGGACGGAAAGCGGTCGAGCAGCAAGCGGCTGCGGAGCAAATCGTCAGCGACAAGCTGATCAAGACGTCGCTGGTTGTCCAAGGCCGTCCGATGGAAATCGAGACGAACCTGTCCAGCCGCCCGGTGACGCTAACCTTGCCGCTGGAACAGAAAACAACGGCAGAGCAAGCGGCCAATCTCTATATTTTTATCCAGCATAGCGACGGAACGAAGGAACTGATTCAGGGCGAGCTGGTGTCCTACGACGCATCCGGCAAGCAGGGGCTTCGTTTTACGATCAAGCATTTCAGTACGTTTACGGTGCTGGAAGGCCAACCGGCGAAGCAAGCGGCCATGAGCAAGGCTTATATGAAAGGCTTCAAGGACGGCACGTTCCGTCCGGATCGGCAGTTAACCCGCGCGGAAATGGCGATGATCCTGTACAATCTGTCCGGAACGAACGGGCAAGAGCAATCCGCTTCGTATTCGGATGTTTCGGCCAAGCATTGGGCGGTTGCGGCTATCGGCTATGCGACGCTCGACGGACTGATGAAGGGCGCCGCAGATGGCAAGTTTTATCCGGAGCGGCCGATCACTCGCGCAGAGATGGCGGTGATCGCGCTGCGACTGAGAGCCGCGACGACAACCGAGACTGCGGCTTTCGCATTCTCCGATACGGCCGGGCATTGGGCGGAATCTTCTATCTCCAAGGCGCAAGCGGCGGGTTATATGAATGGGTACAAGGACGGCGCATTCCGTCCGGAGCAGCCGCTGACCCGCGCCGAAGCGGTAGCGATTTTGAATCGGGTGCTTGAGCGCAAACCGCTGACAGCCGGTGAAGGCAAGTGGAGCGACGTTCCGACGGGCTATTGGGCGTTCGAGGCGATTCAGGCGGCCACGGTTGATTATCCGGTGAAAAAGTAGATCGGCTTGTTGACCTGGGTTATACTCAAGCTGAATCGTGCGATCGGCGATCGGTGACGGCACAGGTGAACATAAACGGAGGAGAGCGTCATGGTTACGGCATTTTTGGTAGATGATGAAGAGCATGCTCTGGCGATTTTGGAGCTCTTTTTGCAGCGATCCGGAGAAGTGGAGGTCATCGGTCGCTCGAACAACGGGTTCGATGCGATTCGTCAGCTTGGCGAGTTGAAGCCCGACGTGCTGTTTCTGGATATCGAGATGCCGGAGATGAACGGTTTGGAGTTGGCCGAAGTCGTCAGAAACGTCAATACTGACGTGCAGATCGTGTTCGTGACCGCCTACGATCAATATGCGATTTCCGCCTTTGAGCATGCGGCTGTCGATTATTTGCTGAAACCGCTGGAAGCGGATCGGTTGTCCAAGACGATAGCTAGACTTCGACATACGATAGATAAGATGAGGGGCGCCGAAAGAACTCTCGCTCCCGCTGTCGGCAGGATGAGCGTTCAATTGTTCGGCCCCATGTCCGTCGGAATAGAAGGAGGACCTTGGCTGAAATGGCGTACGGCCAAGGAGAAAGAGCTTTTCGCCTACTTGGCTTCCCAGGATGAGAAGCGTGTGCATCGAGATCGCTTGATCGAAGCTTTGTGGCCAGACGAGAATTATCAAAAAGCTAAAATCTACTTGCATACCTGCATTAGTCTATTGAGAAAAAATTTGAAGCGAATCGGGTTCGGCGAAGTTCTGAAATACGTAAATGAAGGCTATTTTCTCGATACGGAACGTATTGACGTAGATGCGCGCTTCCTAGCGGGCCGGCTGCAGAAACTAAAAGAGGCGGAACATCCGGAGGCCGCCGAAATTGAAAAAGCGCTATCGTATTACAGGGGGCCGTTCTTGCAGGAGGACGATTATTTGTGGGCAGAGCAGCAGACGGGAGCCTTTGAAAAATTCGTATACGAGTGGAGTCTCACGCTGGGCAAAATTCGGCTGAACGAACGCGAGTACGATAAAGCAGCAAAAGCCGCGGAGAAGGCAATCGAGCGTTCCCCATACGACGAAGAAGCTTATCGGTTATTGATGAGCAGCTATCGAGGCTTGGGGATGAACGATCGGGTGCACGTCGTGTACCGCAAACTGTTGGACAAGCTGGAAGAGTTGCAAGTCAAACCTTCTGATTCTTCGCGAGCGCTCTACGAGGAGATTTGCGGATAATCTCCGAGAATGATCAGCAAACAGATTAAGGTCAATTGGCGGTCGGCAGCTTTTCTTCATGCTTCGGTATAAGGGTGCTTCCTAAGCGCATTGTCGCGTGAGGGAGCGCCCTTTTCGCGTGCCGGACGCGGAATCAGACTTGTTTATTATCCGTTTATCGCAGAGATGTAGAATCAAGTCGAACTCTATCGAATGGAGAGAAACATAATGGGACGGAATTACGATAAGAACGGAGGAACAGATTTGGTGCGCACACGCAAGCATTGGAATTTGGGATTGGCCAGATTGTTGATTGCCGCGTTGTTATGGCAGTGTCTGCCTATCTTCGGAGGGGTGAATACGGTTCAGGCTGCAGGAGCCGGCAACGGGGACGGCTTCGTGCAATTGAACGCTAATCCGCCGACTGCAGCTCTTACGGATTATAAATGGAAGCAAGTTCAGGTTAATCTCTCTCCGGAGGCCAGACAAGCGGCATCGATGGTTCATGACGAAGCGGCTGAAAATGTGATTTTGTTCGGAGGAGAAGGTGTCGCACTGCTGAACGATACGTGGATTTGGGACGGTCAGCAGCAAACCTGGCAGGATATGCTGCAGCTCACGCTCTCTCCCGACAAGCGCAAATCGGCAGCGATGGCCTATGACCCGAACATCGGAAAAGTCCTTCTTTTCGGGGGCGAAGGAGAGTCCGGCGTGCTGGGCGATACATGGCTGTGGGACGGTCTCAATGCCAGATGGGAGCAGGTTACGGGGCTTGCCGACTCTCCATCCGCCCGAGGCGGCGCTCAGATGGCGTTTGACGGCGAAAATCTGGTTCTGTTCGGCGGCTATGAACTTAGCGGAAGTACGAAGACGCCGTTAGGCGATATGTGGCTGTGGGACGGAGCGGGTTGGACGGAAGCTCATCCGACTGTTATGCCTCCGGCTCTCCACAGCGGGCAGATGGTTTATAATGGTGAAAAAGCACTGCTTTTTGGCGGAAATGAGGGGCCTACGACAGGTACCTATACGAGTACACATGCACCAATAATAACAAAGCCGGTTACGTTTGATCGAGGTTCTACTTTATTGTGGCTGTGGGATCGCGTTGCGCAATCATGGAGTTCGATCGACGGACCGGCGGTTGAAGATTATAAGGGGGATGTTTACGGTCGCTGGGGCAATGCGATGGCGTATGACGGGCGGCGAATCGTAAATGTTGGCGGAGTAACCAGCTACATCAACATGACCAATTTAACCGTAATTCCAGAATTGAAATTGCCTAATGATATAGGCATGACTGCGGAGGCTGTAGATGGTTGGGCAGGAGAAGATACTTGGGAATATCTTTCAAGCGGATTTTCCACAGATAGAATATATCAGCGCGATTGGAGAGAAATAGGCGGGAATATATATCCTGTTAGAGGGGTCGACAATCAACGGGAACCTTTCCCCATCAGCTATGCGAACATGGCTTTCGATGGTCAAAACCTGGTCTATTTCGGCGGTCATCGGGATGCAATAAAGATTTATGATAATTACAATGATAATAACCTGGTCGGCAACATGCCCGCGGGCACAATAAATGAAACCTGGCTGTTCGGCGTGCCGCAGCCGTCGGCGCCGGGGGTCAGACTTGCAGGGGACCCGGTCGTCAGCGTGGATGAGAATAATCATGCGAATGATGTCGTCAGCGTGGTGACCAGCGTCTATGATAATGGAACGAAGGATATTACCGCACGCGGAATCGAATATCGCGCCTACTCGCAAGAGGGCAACGGAGCTTGGACGGATGTTCCTTATACCGGCTCTGCCTCTGCTCCAGGCTCCTTCACGGTTCAGTTAACGGGGCTGGAGTGGATGCAGCAATACGAGGTTCGGGGCTATGCCGTTAATGAGCTTGGCAAGAGCTATACGGAGATCAAGCGTTTCAGGATGGAGAGCGGGAATGTAGAGGCGACGGATCTCCAATTCAACCGCGTAGGCGCTGCGGTGCTTCATGTCAAAGACAAGAAGCGGTTGGTCGCTGTAGGAACGGGGATTAGCAACCTGCTGAGCAAATCGCCCGACAGCATTCATTATTTCCTGAAGGATTCGGACGGCGCACAATATCCGCTCAATTATAGTATTATTAACGATCGTCAACTGGGGTTGACATGGGAAGCCGACCTGCCGCCCGGTCAATATGACGTACATCTGGAGCATGATTTCTTTAACGATCGTGTATTCGACGATGGGCTGCTGCTCACTGAATCGGGCTTTTACAAGCCGCGCAACTTCGCCAGCATCGAAGTCGCCAGCACATCGAGCAGCAATGAGGCCAACAGTCTTAAATTGAAAGGCATATTCACGGAGGACCCGTCAGTACCGAATGTGTATGTCTTGAATGACGCAACCGAACCGGTTGTTATCAATGATTCGTTGCTGTTCAAGGGCGCGAGTCTGGTGGTGGACAAGAGCGGCGCAACAACGACGATTAGCGGCGATGGTCGCCTATACGTCAATAGCAATAACGCGCTGGGGTCCGTCTCCTATACGCTTTATGAAGGACCGTTTACAATTGCGTCTGACCATTTTTCAATTGGCTTGACGACCACGGAAGCGGAAGATTATTTGAATCTGGACATTCCCGTCAAGGCCAACCAGCTTACTTTTACAATATCCGGGTTTCGTTTAAATGCGGAGCTTCACCTCGTTCTGCCATTAGGGGATCAAGAGATTGATGAATGGGTAACGACGGATGAGCTGACGTTCAGTAGCGGCCGGTTTGAATTGTACAAGAGCATTGCCGTAGATACCGGTCTTAAAGCAGGCCCGCTCGATGTGGATGGTTTTAAAGCGGTTGTGAACAGCATTGACAGCGTTCCATATGTCAGGTTTGAGGAAACGGGCACATTGCCTGGGACGAGCCTCCGCTTTAATCTGTATACGCTGACCAAGCAGGGACGTCTCGACAGCATCAAATACAACACGTGGACGTCGGAGAGACTTGGCATGACAGGATTAAAGGTCGATCCACTATCCGGCAGCGTGGATAATCTGGCGAACAAAACACAGATTCCCCAAACTCTGCGCGTTACCGGCTCGATGAACGACGCGAGTTCTTCGCAGTTGCAGAAGGGCAATGCCCAGTATCATTTGAACAATAGCGAATTTAATGCCACTCTGTTTCCTTATGGTTTAACTACGAATAACGGAACGGCCAACTACTATTGGCTGCCTGTGTCGAATATGACCCTGCAAGCTGTCACAGATGCCAAAACGGCAGCTGTTAAGGGTTTTTCCAACCCGGGTTATACGATGAAGGGCGATTTCAATCTCGATGGCAAAATAATAGGCCCGATCAGCATGGCCAATCTGTCAGGATTTAAAGGTTCGATCACCGCAACCGTTCGCGTTCCGGCAGGGGTTCCGCGCATCGGCGGAGCGACGGTCAAAGACGTGATCTTAAATGTGAGTCAAGGCGGGCTTTACGGTACGTTTAAGCACAATGGCATAGGCGCGAGTCTAGGGTACTCGGTGAAGGACAACACGATGTCGTTTGACGTAGAGGCGGAGCCGCCGAAGCCTACGTGGCCTACGTGGAGTCTTAGAGGCGCGATTGGCGGCGGTATTGCCAGCGTATTCGATGCAACGGCGCCGTGGCTCGACATTGTAACCGGCGTGCTCGGATTTTCGAAGTCGAGCAAAGACAATCCGGTGCATATTTTATCAGCGGCTCCGCTTCCGCGCGCCTTTGATTTGACGACGATCGGCGCGTCGATCCAGCCGGAGAAGCCGGTGCATATCGATGCGCAAGCGCGTATGACGGCGGGACAGTTGACGACATTGGATCAGACGCCGTATGCTGTGACGGCAACGGAAGCTTCGGCAGGCAAGCTATCGATTTCTTTGAGCGTAGATCATCCGTATACCGCGCTGATTGCGTTAACCGGGGATCAACGAGCCGCGGTGCTGAAAGCGACGGCTGCGGGTGCAACGAAGGAGCAGACCGTACAAGCGGAGACGACTTATGATGCGGACAGCGATACGACCTATATGCGCGTAGCGTTGTACGCAGGAGAATGGAATTTGACTACAAGCGGCAGCAGTGCGGTTCAAGTGAATGAACTGCAGTTCGCCAATAAATCGCTGCAGTTGAATGAACTCGGCAAGCTGTGGACGGAAGCGGCGGAGCGTTCGGTGACCTCTTTCACGGTGGACAAGCCGGGCAGCTACATTCTGCAAATCGGGCAAACGCCAACCGATCCGATTGTGAACAAGCCGGATGGGCGGCCTTACAGCTTGCAAACGGCACAAAGCGAACCGAATTGGAACTCGTTCCGTGCTGCGGATGGAACGATGTACGTCTTGTTAGATGCGGCGCAGGCGGGCACATGGATGATTAGCGGAGGTACAAGTCCGTCCGTAACCTTGAGCAACGCGCCGTCCGGAACGGGGATGAGCGATGTTGCGGAATGGGCGCAAAATCAAGCTTATCCGACGGTATTCGAGTTGAATCAGACCGAGCACGGTCAAGCGATTGTGGAAATTTACGGAGCCAATGCGCAGACGAAGCTGTATGCACCTGACGGCGAGCGGTATGCGCTGCAGTCCGACCCCGGTGTGCCGGGGATGAATGTGCTGTATGACGAGTCTCAGCAGAAGCAAACGATTTGGCTGGACGGCGTTAATCTGAAGGGACAGTGGAAGGTCGTAAGCGACAGCTTCACGAACGTCGTTGCTTATAAGGCGTCCAAGCCGTTCTTGTCGATCAAACCGTTGAGGATTGAAGGGCTTGTCAGCAAATACTTTATGCTGGAAGAACAAGGGGATTACATGCTGACGGTGAACGGCGGCAACGAGAACACCATTCTGATCGCGCCTGATGGCGAGCCGTATACACTGAACTTTGCCGAACCTGACGGCAATGCTTATTTGCAGCCGGCATCCGACCGCGTATGGAGCGCGGCCCCAAGCGGAGATTCGCCGCAGATTGTCACGTCGAACCCGGTCAATGACGGCAAGGATATGCTTTACGTATCGCTGCTCAATGCCCCGTCAGGCAAGTGGACGGTTCAAACGGCAAAAGCGGTCGATCTGCAAATTCAGAAGTTACTTCCGTTGCCGGCATTGACAGCTTCAGTATCGAACGTCGCCGGTGCAAGCAATCGGATTCAGGTCGCATGGTCTGCGGAAAATGCGGCGTCCGATACGCAAGTAACGCTAATGCTCACAGGCAGCGCTGATCAATGGGGTGGAGAAGTGATCCGCAGCGGTCTGCCGGCTTCCGGAAATCAGGCGATCGATCTTCCGGGAGATCTGCTGCCCGGCACTTATCATCTGAGTGTCTTAGGCGAAAGCACGAATGAAATGCCGCTGCTGGCGATGGCGGAGGGGAGCGTCGAAGTGACCGCGCCTACTGCGCTTGAAGCGCCGGAGCAGCCGCAGGTCGTTGCGACAGGCAACGGAGAAATCACGCTGCAGTTTGCCTCTATCTCCGGGGATGTGTCCGCTTATCGGATCTGGGCGAGCAAGCATGGCGGCGCTCCTGCGATGGTTCCGGTGATGGATGCCGAGCCGCAAGCGGGTAATATACAAAAGGTGATCATTTCCGATCTGACTGTCGGTGCGACTTACGATATTGCGGTCTCAGCTATCGGATATAAGCAAGATTGCATCGTGCTCAGCCCGCTGTCTGCGAGCGTGCAGACGGAGCTGCCTGCCCCGGAGCCGGCAACATTAGCCGTAACTGTGGACACGGCCGGTGGGAAGGCAGTTGTTGAGAAATCCTATATGGCTTATTACGGCAGCGAGGAGCAAGTAGGGTTTACTGCGGCCGAGCAGGTTTCCTTGCAGATTCAATCCGATCAAGCGGCTGCGCTTACTCTGTTGGTTAACGGAAAGCGGCTGGAGAGCAAGCCGGTAGCGGCGAATGGAACGGCAACGTTTGATTTGCAGGCGCTGCTTGGCGTGAGTGAACTGCAAGAGAGGGTATACAGTGTACGGATTGAAGCCGTTAATGAACGCGGCGACCTCAGCATAACCTCACGTAAGCTGGTCATTGATCGGACGGCGCCGCTGCTGATCGCTTCCGGAGGCCTGGATGCGCAGAACGAGCCGATATCGCTTAATGGCAGGGTTACGGAACACAGCAATGTGTATATGACCGGCCAAACCGATGCGGGAGCAACGCTTGTTGTGAACGGCATTACTGTGCCTGTGGACGATAACGGTCAATTCAGTTATTACGCTCCGATCGAGTGGGGAGATCCGGAAGAATCTGTCGTATTCGTAATGACCGCTTCGGATATGGCGGGCAACGAAACGGTATACAAGTTTGAAGTAATGCGGGGCGTGTCTGGACCGATTCCGCCAACGCCTAGCGATCTGGCATCGCTGGCCGTAGGCAACGCACGGATGATTACGCCTTATCAATTCGGTCAAACCGAATATGAAGCGGCAGCCTATGCGGACAGCATTCGCGTGTATGCGGTGCCGATGGATGCTGCTTCTACAGTGACGGTCAATGATACGACACTTCCGGCCAGCGGATATGTGGACATAGCGTTGCCTGCTTCCGGGGAAACAACGGTGTCCATCAAAGTACATTCCGCAAGTGCGGGAGACAAGCTCTATTCGCTGAAGCTGAATGGAACGGGCTCCAGCGAAGCGACACTGAGTACGTTAACGCTTAACAATGCGCAGACCGGAGACGAGATTCCGGCGCCAAGCTTCACAGGAGCGGAGGAGAGCTATACCGCCTATGTGGGCAACGGCGTGGATCTTGTGACGGTGACCGCTGGCGCATCGAAGATCGGCTCCGCCATTCAAGTGAAAAGTCAGGCTGTCTCAAGCGGGCAAGCCTCTGCGCCGATTCAGTTAAGCGTTGGCGAGAATCGGATACCGATTATCGTTACTGCGCCGGATGGTGTGACTGAGCGAGAGTATACCCTTGTAGTGATGCGCGAGCCAAGCGACAATGCGCGGCTGCAAAGCCTGGGGATTGTCACAGACGGGGCGGAGCTGTTAGCGGACTTCAATCCTCAAACGAGCAATTATAAAGTATTAGTGCCTGATGCGACGGATGAGTTTAAGCTTTTGCCTATTGCCGAGCAGGAGGGTGCAGTTCTTCGTATCAACGGTCTGACGGCAACGAGCGGAGTGGTGTCTGTACCGTTTACGAAGGATGCGCAAACCGTTGCCATTGAAGTAACCGCGGAGGATGAAGCCACGACGCGCGCCTACACGGTTGGCTTATTGCGCCGACAGACGGCGCCTGGACAGTCGCCAACGCTTGCCAGTCTGGAAGCAACGCCAAACCTGGATGGCGAGTTCTCGCCGTACAAGTTTAAGTACGATACGGTATCCCAAACCCGGAATGCGAAGGTGAGCATCATTGCCATGGCAAGCGATCCGGATGCAATCGTAACGGTGCAAGATGTTACGCAACAAGGCGGCGGCACATTTACGCCTTCTGTCGCGGTCGGGGAAAACACGATTATCGTAAATGTGGAGTCGGCGGATCGTAGGACCTCACAAACCTATTCTGTCCATGTAACGCGAACAAGCTCAGGTTCCTCTTCGTCCTCGTCTTCGTCATCGCCGGCGACAACAACAGGGAATGTTCGTCAATCGACGGTTACCGGCGGCGCGGGAGATTGGGTTGTGCAAATATCGATCATTCGGACCGTTGCTGCCGACGGCAGCACAACCGATACGGTGAAGCTGGATGCGGATAAGGCGAAAGACGTTGTCGCCAAGGCGAAGCAGGGCAAGACAACCGTCGCGCGGATTCAAGTAACGGATCTGCCGGGCGATCCTGCCGATGAGCGCTACGTGAGCTTAAGCGCTCAAGCGCTAACACTTCTCTCGGATAGCGGCTTGTCGCTGCAGATCGAACTGCCGGAAGGCGTCATCGAGCTGCGGAGCGATGCGCTGAAGCAGCTTGGCCAGAAGAGGACGGACGCCTACTTCCGCATCGTACCGATCGTTGCGGCCAGCGAGCGAAAGACGGTAGACACTCGGGTGCTGGAGGCGGACCTAGTCGTGCAAGCGGCCGACGGCCGCCTGGTCTCCGTGATCGGATACCCGGTCAAAATCGAAACGAACTATTCCGGCTCTAAGACGGAAGTGCTGCTGCGTCTCGACAGCGTAAAGCTGCCCTTGGATAAGGAGGCAGCCAAAAAGCTGCTGTCGGAGCTGAGAGTGTACATTGAGCATAGCGACGGAGAGAAGAAGCTGATGCAGGGAGAGGTTAGATACAACGCGGATGGCAGCGTAGCCGGCATTGCCGTCGAAGTCGACAAGTTCAGTACGTTTACGATTGTACGAATCGGCTTGAGCGAGGGAGAAACGGCAGGAACGCTGGAACCGTATCTGTCCGGGTATCCGGACGGAACATTCCGCCCTTCGCAATCGATTAAACGCGCGGAGTTCGCTACCATTCTGCATCGTCTTGGCTTAAAGAGCGCGGATGCTTCCGCTGCCGGACGGGCTGCAGGCTATGAGGATGTGGCGGCCAAGCATTGGGCTGCAGAGGCGATTGCCGATATGCAAAGCTCGGGCTTGATGCTTGGAGATAATCAAGGTCGTTTCCGTCCGGGGGCTGCGGTAACTCGTGCGGAAATGGCAAGCATCGTGGCCAGACTGATTCCGGCGGGAGCTGGGGATCAGACAGCGACCGCGGCGCTCCCGGACGACGTACAAGGGCACTGGGCTGCGGAGGCCATCGGCAAAGCACTGCAAGCGGGCATTCTGCAAGGTTATCCGGACGGCTCGTTCCATCCGGATCGTCCGTTGACTCGAGCAGAGACGGTGCGGGTGCTGAATCGACTGCTTGATCGTCCGACGCCCGCCGTCTCGGCCTCTTCCTGGCCGGACGTTCCTACGAGCCACTGGGCGATTCGCGACATCGAATCGGCGTCCGGCATCGTAACGGTGTCGGAAGGCAAAGATGGGCAGCTCGTTCCAAAGCGCAAATAAATTGAAGCGAAAGCCCGCTGACCGGAAGGTCTGGCGGGCTTTCGCTTGGATTGGCGATTTTTCTTTATAGATTTCGATAAAAGAGATTCTTCTCAAGCGCATTTTTTGCGTAGTGGAGCGCCCTGTTTTCGATTTAAGGACTATAGAACTAGATTTGTTTATTATTTGTTTAGAGCCAATGTGTAGAATAAAGTCGAAATCTATCGATTGGAGAGATACATAATGGGCCGAAAAAACTATAAGAATGGAGGAGCGGATTTGTTGCGCAAACATTGGAGCTCTGGATTGGCTAAACTATTGATTGTCGCGTTAATTCTGCAATGTTTTCCTCTGATGCAGTCGGGAGGAGCCGCTGCTGTTTATGCGGAGGACCAGAACAACGAACCGGGTTATTCATTAGAGCCGACAAGCGTCACGCAAAGCACTTATGAGCCTAGCGTTACGTCCGTTACATATGGGAACGACCATTTGATCGATTATACCTGGGAACGGATGACGGGAGGTACATTCAAGCCGGCTGCGAGAGATGCGGCGGCCATGGTCTATGACGAGAATTTCAAAAATGTTGTACTGTTTGGGGGCGAGGGGAACAGCGGCCTGCGGAACGATACTTGGATATGGACCGGGGGCGACATCAACTCCTGGGAGGAAGTCGAACCGGCATCCGCGCCGTCCATTCGGAAGCATGCGGCAATGGCGTTCGATCCTGTCAGCAATAGCGTCATTCTCTTCGGCGGGCAAGGGCAGTCCGGCGTACTTGGCGATACGTGGAGATGGAACGGCAGCGTCTGGACGCAAGTCACAGGATTGACGGCGTCTCCTTCCGCGCGTGGGGGCGCGCAGATGGCCTCTGACGGCCGGAATCTGATTCTGTTCGGCGGATATACGCTCAGCGGCTCCACGAAGGTGCCCAATGGCGAAACCTGGTTGTGGAAAGGAACAGATTGGGAGAACGTAACACCTTCCGACCCGGAAGCCTCTCCGCCTGGAGCGTATAACGGCCAGATGAGCTTTAACGGTCAGACGGCCGTTTTGTACGGAGGGATTAAGGGAACCAAAACGGAGAGCGGCCATACGATTAAAGATAGCTCCCCGTTTTTGTGGATGTGGAATGCCGATGCGAAAACCTGGAGCTCGGCGCCCGGCCCGCTGGATTTCGGTCGTTGGGACCATGCAATGGCCTACGATGGTAAAAGAACCGTCATCTTCAGTGGAGCGCGGGACTATATTCATTCCAACAATGTATTGGTGCCGGAATTAAAGCTGCCGTCCTCTCGATATCCTTATCCGAGAACCGGCATGGCCTATGGATGGAATAACGGTAAATGGGAGGAATCTCCGCAGTTCGGATCGTCGGAAGGCGCGTTTATCGATGACGTCGGTTATCCAGGCCTGCTTCAGCTCTGGCCGAATATAACGCCTTTTCCGATTACGGGCGCAAGTATGGCTTTCGACGGGTCCAAATTTATCGTTTTCGGCGGTCATCGCGATACTGTAAGTGTCTATACCATGCATCAATCTCAGACGCCTGATGGACAGCCGGATTTGGATCATACGGAACCTCCCGGCCGAATGAACGAAACGTGGTCATTCGGCTACACGCCTCCGTCCGCTCCGGTCATCGAGATGGTTGAGAATCCGATCCTTAACATCGATAAGAATCAAATCAACGATACCGTCAGCATCATTACGGAAGTCAAATCTCTTGGCGGTCGGCCGATCACCTCGCGCGGGGTGGAATACCGACCTTATACGGATGACGGCAGCGAGGACTGGATAGCGGTTCCTTACACGGACAAGAATCCGGAAGGAGTCGGTTCATTTACCGTCACGCTGACCGGTCTCGAATGGCACCGCAAGTATGAGGCGCGGAGCTTTGCCGTTAATGAAATAGGCAAAAGCTATACCGAGATCAAGCCGTTCGAACTGAAGGAAGATCCGTACTTGGAAGAGCCGGACGTGAAGTACGATCGCGTCGGCGCGACTTACGTCCATGTGAAGGATAGGAAACGGATCGTTGCCGTCGGCGAGGGCATGACCAATCTGCTTCGGAGGCCGCTGGATGAAATTCATTTTCATCTGAAGAACGGCGCTGCCGAGCATCCGCTGGATTATAATATATTGAACGGCCGTCAACTTGAGTTGACCTGGGGCGAGGATTTGCCCCCGGGAAAATATGACGTCGTACTTGAACATGATTTCTATAATAAAGAAGCTGATAAAGATACGTCCGAAAAATATACGTTCCCAGAAGGGCTGCAGTTAATTGCGCTGGACTTCTACAAGCCGCGCGATTTCGCGTGGGTGGACGTGCCAAGCACGGCCTCGGCCAACGAGCTTGGCGTTCTTAGACTGCAAGGACCGTTTACGGAAACTCCGGAGGCGCCGAACGTGTACACGCTGAACGACGTATCCGAGGTCGTTGCGATTAACAATACCGTTATGTTCAAAGGCAGCAGTCTTGTTGTGGACAAGAGCAATTCGGCGCAATCCGTCATTACCGGAGAAGGGCGCCTGTACGTCAACACGGGGGGCCAGGGGGCGAATGCGTCGTATACGCTGTACGACGGAAGCTTCCAACTGACTTCGAACGATTTCTCCATCGTCTTGAATGACGGTAAGGCCGCCGATTATTTGGGCATCGATATGCCCCTTAAACCGACCAAGATTACGTTCGTCAAGGAAGGCGTGAATTTGGCCGGTTCTCTGGAGCTCGGCTTTATGGTCGGAAACCAGAAAGTATCCAAAGCGATTGCCGTCGACGATCTGCAGTATCGCTACGGCCGGTTCGAGCTGGTTGGCAATTACCCGCTGGACAAGAGCTTTAAGGTCGGTCCGATCGACGTAAGCGATACTTCCTTCGTCATCGACAGCCGATATCCGATGGTTGATGTGAAGGGCAAGGGCAAGCTGCCGGGAACGGACATCGGCTTCGACCTACGTATGAAGCTGAACCAGGGACGGCTCGATGAGATCGGCTTCAGTATGTTCAACAAATCGACTCTGGGCTCCACGGGTCTGCAGGTCAATTATTTGTACGGAAAAGCGGATAAGCTTGCCGGGAAAACGCAAATCCCGCAGCGGCTGCCCGTCTCTGGCTCGGTGGCGGACGTTCTCGTTCCGCAGCAGAAGCATCCGGCGGTGAGCAGCAAGTTTAACCTGCTCGGCACCGACGAGATCGCCGTCAATTTGACGCCTTACGGCTTCGACGCGACGGGGATCGAATATTACTACTGGCTGCCGGTCAAGAACATGACTTTGCAGGCGGTCGTTAACCCCTCGATTGCAGGGATCAACGGCTTCTCGAAGCCGGGTTTCCTGGCATCGGGCGACATTAACGCTTTCGATACGATCAAAGGCAAAATCGCCGCGTATTCCTTCAATAAAAAAGGATACGACGGCATTCTGAAAGCGACCGTCTACGTGCCGAAGGGCATTCCGCGCATCGGCGGCGCGACGATTCGCGATGTGGTCTTAAGCGTAAACGACAAGCAAATGATCGGGATGATGAAGCACAACGGGATTAATGCGAGAGTGTCGTATACGTTCAGCAATAATACGATCCTGTTCGAGGTCGAGGCCGAACCGCCGAAGAAGTCCTGGTGGGAGAAGGGACTGGATTTCGTCGGCAACCTCTATAACAAAATCGACGATTTCTTCGAGAAAACAGCGCCTCTCGGCGACATTCTGGAGGAATTGATCGGCTATGAGCCAAGCGGGATGGCGGACTTCAGGCTTGCGGCCGGAGACGATTGGGCGAAAAGCTTCGACTTTGCCCGGTTCAACGCGGTTGCGGCTCTGCCGACGGCATCCGGCGAGATGCAGAAGGTGTACGAGCTGACGCCGGTGAACGGAGTCGTGCAGCCGCAGGACGCCGCGGAGCGGAATGCGAAGGCGCGTTTTGCCGACGGTCAGCTGACCTCCGTAGAGCAAGCTCTGCCGATGACCGTGCAGAACGCAGCCGCAGGCCAAACGTCTTCCGCGTTCCGGTCGGATCGCGCTTACGAGGCGTTGATAGTGATGACGGGAGATCAACGCGCCGCGTCGTTAAAGGTTGCCGCCGTCGATAACCCGAAAGCCGAAAACGCGGTGAGGCCGGAGACGGTCTACGATGCCGGATCGGATCTTACCTTCATGCGGGTTTCCTTGAGTAAAGGCATCTGGAAGGTTACGACCGACGCGGACAGCCAGATTCGCGTTCACGAGCTGCTGTTCGCTAACCGCTCGCTGACGCTGGAGCAGTTGGCTCAGGTATGGATGCAGACCGCCGAGCGGCTGGTTACTTCCTTATTGGTAGCGGAGCGCGGTCTTCACGAGCTGGTGGTGGACGAGGCTCCCGCTGAAATGATTCTCTACAAACCGGACGGCAGACCTTATCATCTGGAAGCGTCGCCTAGTCAGCCGGACTGGAACGGCTTTACGGACACCGACGGCCGTCAGCGCATTTTGCTGGATGCGGCCGAAACGGGAACGTGGTTGATCGTCGCCCATACTAGTCCTCAGGCGCATTTGAGCCGCGTACCGGCGGATACGACTGCCGATCAACTCCGGCAATGGGTGCAGAACGCCGCTTATCCGACGGTGTTCGAGCTGGACAACTGGACCAGCGGTCAGGCGATCGTGGAAATTTACGGAGCGAACGAGCATACGAAGCTGTATACGCCGTCAGGTGATGAGTACGCGCTTCAACCCGATTCGAATGCAAACGGTATGAACATGATTTATGA
The DNA here is from genome assembly GCF_017671885.1 of Cohnella sp. LGH. Lineage (NCBI taxonomy): Bacteria > Bacillati > Bacillota > Bacilli > Caryophanales > Paenibacillaceae > Cohnella > Cohnella sp. LGH. The sequence continues at coordinate 5,332,012 of NZ_CP072117.1, read as the reverse complement.
CGAAGCCCAGCGGAAAATGACCGTATGGATCGACGGGGGAGAGCTGAAAGGCCAGTGGAAGGCGGTCGGCAGCAGCTTTGCGAGCATTCTGGCCTATAAACTGAACCGGAAGTTCAAGTCGATCAAGCCGCTGATTAACGAAGGCCGTTATTCGAAATATTTTAACGTGGTGGAAAAAGGCGATTACATGCTGTCTGTCAGCGGCGGCAATGCCAACACGGTCATTCTGAAGCCGGACGGCTCCCGCTACACGCTGGACTTCGCAGCGCCAGGCGGCAACGCGTATGTGCAGCCGGCTGCGGACCGGGTGCCGGGCGGTTCCTCCGGCGGCGATCCGACGGAGCAGTCGCAGGTCGCAACGCCTTATCCTGCAGAGGACGGCCGGGACATGCTGTACATCTCTCTGCTGGACGCGCCTGCCGGAAGATGGCTGGTGCAGAACGGTACGCGAACGGAACTGGAAATTCAGAAACTGATTCCATTGCCTGAAGTGAAGGTTTCCGTCGCAACCGTGGCTGACAATCGCATTCGTGTGACCTGGTCGACGGCGAATGCCGCTCCCGACACTGAAGTCGCGTTGATGTTGACCGGCGGCAAAGAAGATTATATCGGAGACGCGCTCGCAGAAGCTTTGCCGGCATCCGGCATGCTCCTGATTGATATTCCGGATTCGGTGCTGCCCGGAACCTACTATTTGTCGGCCGCGGCGACGAGCGAAAGCGAAGCTCCCGCTTACGGTGTTGCGGAAGAGACGGTGGAGGTTAAAGCCTCCTATGCGTTGACCGCGCCGACGCAGCTTGAGCTGCAGTCGACGGGTAATGGCGAAATATCTTTGAGCTTCAAGTCCGTACCCGGCCAGGTGGAGAAATATCGGGTATGGATCGGCGAAGGCGCGGGCAGCCAACCGGTTAATCCGGCGATGGACATCGAGCCTCAGGCCGGAGCAACCCAGCAAGCGGTCATTTCCGGACTGCCGACGAACGCCGACTATATGGTGGCGGTATCGGCAATCGGCCTGTCGGACGGACGGGTCGCGCTTAGCCCGCTCTCCGCAAGCGTCGCCGTGACGCTGCCGAATCCGCAGCCGGCCGCGCTTGCCGTGTCGCTGGATGCCGGGGGCAGCCCAAGTGCGATCACAACCAAAACCGTCCAAGCTTACGACGGCAGCGACCGCGTGATATTCTTTACAGCCGCAGACCATGCTTTGCTGAACGTCACAGCCGATCAGGCGACAGCGGTAACCCTGACGATTGACGGGCAGCAGCTTGGCAGCAGCGCTCAGATGGCGGCGGGCGGCGTTCACTCTTTTGATTTGAATGTGCTGTTGAATGTGAATTCCGGAGCCCTGGAAGAGAGGGAATACAAACTGCTGGTCGAAGCCGTGAACGAGCGCGGCGACCGCAGCTTCGAGACTCGCAGCCTGTTCGTAGATCGTACGGGGCCGCTGCTGATCGTTTCCGGCAAGGACGACGCGGGAACGCCAATCCCGCTCAACGGCTCGGTGGACAGCACCGGCAAGCTGCTGCTTGTCGGACAGACGGACATCGGGGCCAAGCTGGTCATCAGCGGCACGACCGTGCCTTTGGATGACGAGGGGCGCTTTGTTTATTACGCTCCGCTCGATTGGAGCGCCAGCGCGGATCGGATTCCGATGGTAATTGTCGCTTCCGATGCGGCCGGCAACACAACGGAATACGGCTTTGAGGTACTGAAGAACAGCGATGGAACATGGCAAGATTTCCCTGGAGATCTTGCGGCGTTGACAGTTGGAGGCGCAACATTAAGCGAGCCTTATCAGTTCGAGAAGATATCCTATGAGGCGAAAGCCGATTCCAATCGTGTACGCGTCTACGCAGTGCCAATGGTGGGGGCGTCGACTGTTACGATCGACGGGCAACCCCTTACAGCTGACGGTTATGTCGAGGTTGAGGTGTCTGACTCGGTTAAATCGGTGGCAATTAAGGTTCAACCGACCGGCAACGAACCGTCAAAGACCTATACGCTGAAGATCAGCGGAGGTTCGAGCATATCTCTGCTCGGCGATCTGGCGATAAAATCGCAGACAGGCGAAACGATTGCCGCAGCTCCTTTTGAGGGAACGGAAGATACCTATGAAGTCTATGTCGATCATACGGTGGAGGGCGTGACGTTGACGCCAAGCTCGTTGAAGGCCGGATCGACAATTACGGTCGACGGGAGTGCGGTTCAGAACGGACAAGCCTCCGCGCTAATTGCTCTGCCAGCGGAAGAAAATCGAATTCCGGTTATCGTTACGTCGCCTGACGGCGCAAAATCTCGCACATACGAGATTGTCGTATGGCGGGAGGGCAGCGACGATGCGGAATTGCGGCAACTGGGAATTGAGACGAGCGGTTCGGCGGTAACGCCTGGCTTTGCTCCGGATATCGCGAGCTATCAAGTATATGTGCCGGAGGGAACAACCGCCTTTACGCTTTTACCTGTTGCGCATCCGGATGCTGCCGTTCGCATTAACGGCCAGCTTCTGAACGGCAGCGCGGTTTCGCTTCCGCTTGAGGAAGACAGTCTGACCGTGCGAATTGTCATCAGCGCACAGAATGGCGGAACGCGAGACTATACGCTTACTGTATTGCGTCAGAAAGGTGCGCCTGAAGCGCCGCCGCTGCTATCCGCTCTGGAAGCGAGCGCGCGGATTGACGGCAGCTTTACGCCATACAAGCTGAGCTACGGCACGAAGCAGAAAGTGAGCCAAGCCAGCATGTCGATTACGGCAACCGCCAACGATCCGCAAGCGACGGTCACTGTGATGGGCAAAACGTTGCAGGGAGGCGGAAGCTTCACGGCAAGCTTGGCGAATGGGCAGAATACGATTAACGTTCGAGTCGAATCTCCGGATCAAAAAGTTTCGCAGACGTATTCCATCGACGTGACCCGCGTAAACTCAGGCTCGTCGACGACAGAGATCGTGCGTCAAACGAAAGTAACCGGAGGCGCGGGAGAATGGGTTGTACAAATTCCGATCGTCCGGACCGTTGCGCCGGACGGCAGCATAACCGATACGGTAAAGCTGGACGCGGATAAAGCGAAAGACATCGTGGCCAAAGCGAAACAGGGCAAGACAAGCATCGCTCGGATTCAAGTGTCCGATCTGCCGGACGATCCTGCCGACGAGCGCTATGTGAACTTAAGCGCTCAAGCGTTAACTCTTCTCTCGGATAGCGGCCTGTCGCTGCAGATCGAACTGCCGGAAGGCATCATCGAGCTGCGGGGCGATTCGCTGAAGCAACTCAGCCAGAAGGGGACGGACGCCTACTTCCGCATCGTGCCGATCGTTGCGGCCGGCGAGCGGAAGACGGTAGATAATCGGGTGCTGGAGGCGGACCTGGTCGTGCAAGCGGCCGACGGTCGCGCGGTCTCCGTGATCGGTCATCCAGTCAAAATCGAAACGAACTATTCCGGATTTAACACGGAAGTGCTGTTCCGACTGGACGGCTTGAAGCTGCCTGCCAACAAAGCGGCGGCCGATAAACTGCTGTCGGAGCTGCGAGTGTATATCGAGCATTGTGACGGAGAGAAGAAACTGGTTCAAGGCACGATTCGCTACAATGCCGACGGCAGCGTAGCCGGCATTGCGATCGAAGTCGACAAGTTCAGCACGTTTACGATTGTGCGCATCGGTGCGGACGAGGGCGATGTGGAGGCAGGAACGCTCGCGCCATACTTGTCCGGTTACCCGGACGGTACATTCCGTCCGTCGCAATCGATCAAACGCGCGGAATTCGCCACCATACTGCATCGCCTCGGTCTGAAAGGCACGGTTGCTTCCGCAGCCGGACAAGCTGCAGGCTACAAAGATGTGGGGAACAAACACTGGGCTGCCGAGGCGATTGCCGACATGCAGCGCACGGGCCTGATGCGCGGCGATAATCAAGGCCGCTTCCGTCCAGATGCCGCTGTGACTCGTGCGGAAATGGCGAGTATCGTTGCCAGACTGCTTCCGGCAGGAGCGTCGGATCAGACGTCGATCGCTCTCCCGAAAGACGTGCAAGGGCACTGGGCGTCGGCAGCGATTGGTAAGGCTATGCAGGCGGGGATTCTGAAGGGCTACCCGGACGGCTCCTTCCAGCCGGATCGTCCGTTGACTCGCGCAGAGACGGTACGGGTGCTGAACCAATTGCTTGAGCGTCCGACGCCTGCCGTTACGTCCTCCATCTGGCCGGACGTGCCGAGCAATCATTGGGCGATTCGCGACATCGAGTCGGCGTCCGGCACCGTAACGGTGTCGGAAGGCGGCAGCGTTCGGAACGGTCAATAAAGATTAGTTGAAGTCCGCGGACTCCCGGGGTCAGTCCCCCTGCGAGTTCGCGGGCTTTTTTTATCGATGTGGCAAAGCGGGCGATCGAATCCGGACCCAGGGGCAAGGAGGCGTCTAATTCTCTCCAATACATATAGACACGAAAAGTATATTAAAGTATTATTAAGTATACTAAATACTAAATATCAGTTACAGAGAATACCGGAGGTTGGGGAGCGATGGAGAAGTGGGATGCAAACTGGATTTGGGTGAACGACAGTTTAAGACGAAACAATCAATATATTGAAGCCCGAGGTTCGTTCGAGCTTCAGACGTCTCCCGATAGCGCATTGCTTCGCATAACGGCGAATCAGGAATATGTGCTGTTCGTTAACGGCTCCGAAATCGGAAGAGGTCCTTCGCCTTGCGACAACGACTGGCAATATTACGACGTATACGATGTCGCCGACAAGCTGCTTCCGGGACGCAACGTCGTCGCCGTGCTGGCCTACAACTTTGGCACGGACAGTATCGTTACCGGGCAGCGCCAAGGCCCTGGAGGGCTGCTGTGCCAAATCGATCTGAAGACCGATCCTAGCGTTGAAGAGAGCTTCTGCGCGGCGGCTACGGGGACGGACTGGAAATGCCGGGTTTCTCCCCGGTGGAGGCCGGACTCGATCCGCATGCATATGTGGGGCGGGTACCGCGAAATTTATTTGGCCGACCGGGAGGACGGCTGGGAGCTCCCGGAATACGACGATTCGGACTGGATGCCTGCGGCAGTCGTCGCCGGGGCGAATGAGGCGGAATCCCCTTGGCCCAGACTGCTGGCGAGGGAAATTCCCCATCTGAAGAAATCATGGCTGCGTCCCGTAGCTGTTGTCGGGGAGCAGGCATACTTGGGTGCGATCGCTAACGCCGATTCCGTATTAGAGGGAGCCGGACATCCCGATTTAATGTTCGTCGACGCTTCCGTTCCGGGCTCCTATCCGAACGCGACCTACGATTTCGGAACGGAAGTCGTCGGATATCCCGAATTGGAGCTTGAGGCACCCGAGGGCGGGGTCGCGCATCTTTTTTACGGAGAAGGACTTGAGCTGGAGCTTACCGACACGTTTGTTCTGAAAAAAGGAAGCAATCGCGTTCGTTCCTTCGGCAGGCGAGCTTTCCGTTTTATGAAGCTTGCTCTGCAAGGAACTCCGGCGCCCGTCGAAGTGCGTTCGGTGAACATGAAATCCGTACATTACCCGTATCCGGAGCATGGCAGCTTCGCGTGCAGCGATGAGAGGCTGAACAGAATCTGGGAGGTGGGCAAGTATACGGCGATCGTCAACAGCCAGGAGCATTTCGAGGATTGCCCGTATCGCGAGGGCGCTTTGTGGGTGGCCGATGCCGTCGTTATGGCAAGAGTCGTCTATCAAGCTTTCGGAGATTTGGCCCTTGTTCGTAAATCCTTGCTGCAAATCGCCCGCATTCAGAATGAAGACGGCTCGATTCCAGGCACGGGGCCGGAGAGCAACGGTTTTATGCTTCCGGACTTTTGCGCGCATTGGCTGTTCGGCGTAAAAGAGTACGTGGATTATAGCGGGGATGACAAGTTTCTGGCCGAGCTGTGGTCATCCGTAAACCGGCTGGAAGCCTGGTTTCAGGCGCAGGAGGACGAGGAGGGCTTGTTCGCCAATGCCGACCGCGACGGCTGGTGGTGCTTTATCGATTGGTCGGACGACATCGAGCGCAAGGACAAAGTGGCCGCAATTTCCTGCTACTACTATAAGTTCCTTCTTACGGTTGCGCAGCTTGCGCGACGCATGGGTGAGGAAGAGCGAGCGCAGGCATTGGAAACCAAAGCGATCCGGCTGCGGCTCACGATAAGGAGTCGCATGCGGCTGCCGGAAAGCCCGTTGTTTGCAGATAGTCTATCCGCGGACGGATTATCCGCAAGCTTGACCGCTCAGACGAACTTTGTCGCCGCTTGGTGCGGGATAATGGAGCCGGAAGAGGCAAAATGCTTCATTGAGGATTTTTACTTGGCAGGCAAGCTTCCGCCGATCAAGGGCGCTTTTTTCTACCACATTGTTCTGGAAACTCTGTTTGCTTATTCGTACAGAGAGGAAGCGCTGAAGGAGATCCGTTGCTTCTGGGGAGCTATGCTCGATCGGGGAGCGACGACGTGGTGGGAGACCTTCGATCCTTCGCTGCCCGAATGCACGGTGCCCAGTCCGTATCTCGGCCATACGCCGACGTATATGCAGGCATCCATCCCCGTCAGCTTCTCTCACGGCTGGGGCGCTTCTCCGACTTATTTGTTGACTCGCGAAATGCTCGGCATCGACACTTCCCGACTAGGAGAAGACAGGGTCGCGCTTCGCCCTGCCGCAGCGGGAGGACTAACTTGGGCGAAAGGGACGATTCCGACGCCTCGCGGGGATATCGAAGCCTTCTGGTCCGAGACGGACGGCGGGCAATTCGCCTTCGAAGCTCGGCTTCCCGCAGGGCTTAGTTGGTCCGCTGGCCAATCGTTCGCTCCTATCGAGACGGCAGAGCAGGACGACGGGGGCACGGTTGTTACCGGTATGTTCACCGTGACTCAATCCGACTATAGCTGCGTTTAATACTGGTTTTACAAGAGCCGTCCCATAGCACTTTTAGGGGCGGCTTTTCTTCGGCTTACACCAATCTTTTGGAATCTCTCGAACAATCCCCTCCATTCAGGTACATTGAAGTTCAAATTCGCTCCCATAACGGTCCGCAAGAACAAAAGGAAATGTGCTTTATATAGCCCCCGCAATAGGGTGGACTCATTATATACGTACATTGACCAGCTGAAGAGACTGCGGCTGATCTATTCGCGCACATCATTTTTCCTAGTTCCTTAGCAACATTTATGTATACTTAAATAAATAATTATTGAATAAAGAATACTTATTTGGTATGTTATTTGCGAAAACATTCTTAATTCTGTGGAGGAGGCTATTTATGTCTCGAATGCGAACCGTATCTGCAGTACTGGCTATGCTAATGCTTTTACAGCTCTTTCTTGCCGCCGCCGTCTCGGCGGGCAAGCATGATCCGGAGCTGCGACAGTCCGACTGGGTTTCTACGGGCAAGGATGTATATCCCGCGGCAGTGCTGGACGATTTTAATACGGAGGAGTCGGTACAGGCGTGGAAAGCCGGATCGAATACGGACTCGGTTCATTACGTAACCAGTCTGCTGAATGGTCCCAACCAGCCGTTCGAAGGGGCTGGCGCCTTGGAACAGGTGCCGGAGCTGGTCAAAGTATACGAGTGGAGATCAATCTATCGAGACTACGAACAACCGCTGGATTTAAGCGGCTACCGTTATTTGGCGCTGGCGGCCAACAGCTGGGGCTGGCAGGCGACGGCCGATTACGCGCTGAAGATTACGCTGTTTAATTCAGACGACAGCTTTGAAAGCGCCGCCATGATCCGGCCGGACTCCTGGAAGCCGATCTTCATTAATCTGGAGGACTGGGCAGGAAGAAGCAACATCACGAAAATGGAAATCTCCTTCATGCAGAACTTCGATCTGGAAGGCATCGCTCCGGGAGCCCCCGGCTACGACTACTGGAACGGCCGTTTCCAGATCGACTATATTACGGCGACGAACGCCCGCGACCTCAGCTTCGATATCGAGGGAGAAACCGAAGGGTTCACCGCCTCAGGGGGAAGCTTGCAAGCGACGGGAGGTCAACTCGTCTATACGTTGGGAGGGGCGGCTGCAACGCTCCAATCTCCGGAGCTGACGATCGACGCGGCGAAGAGAAACGGACTGTCCGTGACGATGACGAACGGAACGGGGGCGGACCAACTGACCGTACAATGGAAAACTGCGGGAACGGATTGGGACGATACCCGTGCGAAAACGTTCGACATCCCGGCCTCGGGCACGTTCACCCGCGACTTTAATTTCTCGGACCGCGAGGATTGGAACGGGGTCGTAACGGCTTTCCGCTTCCTCATTCCTTCGGATTCGGGCTCGCTGTCGATCGACCAGATCGCGCCCAAATCGATGCCCATACTGGAGAAGCCGTTCGACGGAACGGCGCAGGCGCGCATCGAACAGAGCGGGGCGATTGCCGTCGAAGGCACCGTTAAACCCGAATTCGTCGCGGACCATCCCGGAGCGAGGCTGTATTTGTTTGAATTGGCCACCTATGAGGAGGCGCAAACGGCATTGGCATCTCATGCACCGCTGGCGGATGCGGATCTTGCGGAGTCGTTCCGGTTCGAGACCGGCTTGACCGACGGAACGAGAAGCCGGCTGTACTCCAAGTTTGCGGTGGCGGCCCGTACGGACGGAGGCGAATATACGCTCGTCGCGGCGCCTCAATACGTCGCGAACGCAGAGACGCTTGCAGCTAACCGTGTGCCGTTCCCGCAGGCCGCGAGCATCAAGGGGCTGCAGGTGCAGATGACGGGCGACGCGCAGGAGCTCGGCATCAGCCACGCGGCGCTAAACGTAGCCTACAACGAATTGATGTATAAGAACGGCAATCACCCGAACAATACGATTCCGTTCGAAGTCGAGGGTCAGACTTACTTTTTCCGCAAGGATCGGATCGAGCAGATGGACCGTCAGGTGAAGAGTCTGTCCGACAACGGCATTATCGTTTCTCTCATTCTGATTATGTACGATACGAAGGACGCGCAATCCGCGAACGAATATTTGCTTCATCCGGATTCGGAGCCCGGCGGCATCGTCTACGCGCTGAACACGTCCAACGCGATCGGCGTCGAATACGTGAAAGCGGCGACCCAATTTCTGGCCGAACGCTACTCCAAGCCCGATCAGCAATTCGGACGCGCGGTCAACTACATCGTGGGCAACGAGGTCGGCCAGAACAAAGTATGGAACAACATGGGACCGAAGAAGCTCGAAGACTACATCCGCGAATACGCTCAGACGCTCCGCCTTGTCGATACAATCGTTAAGTCGGCTTACGCGAACGCCAGAACGTATATCTCGCTTGATCATTTCTGGAATGAAAACTTAAGCGCCGAATCCTTGTGGAAATACGATAACAAGGCGATCGTGGACCGTTTGACGCAATTGACGCGAGCGGAAGGCGATTTCGGGTGGAATGTAGCATTCCACCCCTATCCGGAAAATCTGTTTAATCCCCGGTTCTGGAACGATGCGACGGCTACGGACTCCTTTGACACGCAGCGGATTACGTTCAAAAACCTGGACGTACTCGTCGACTACATGAAGCAGCCTGACTATACGTACGACGGGGAGATGCGCCGTATCATCCTGTCGGAGCAGGGCTTCCACAGCTTAACGAATTCTGAGGAGGATCAGAAGATTCAAGCCGCGGCATACGCATATGCGTATTACAAAATCAAGTTCCTTGAAGGCATCGACGCCTTTATCCTGCATCGGCACGTCGATCACGGCGAGGAGGGCGGCCTGAATCTCGGTCTGTGGACGCATTCGCCGACTTCTGTCGTAACGCCGGATCAGCACAAAGCGATCTACGACGTGTTTAAGTATATCGATACGGAGCGTTCCCTAGAGGTTACGGATTTCGCGAAGGCGATCATCGGCATTCCGAGCTGGCAGCAAGCGATACCGGGTTTCGATCCCGCACAGCTAGCCGATCGGCGTTTGCCTGAAGTCAACGGTCTCGAATTTGTCGCCAGCGCAGACCAAGCCGGATCGGATGGAGGCTTCGAAGCGGGAACGGACGGATTTGCGGCGTCGGACGAAGTCAGCTCAATCCGTTCCGAGCAAGGAGCGGCGTTCCGCGGCAGCAGCTATTTGGCGGCGACCGTGAACAGCGCTTACCGGCTCAATTGGGCGGGCGTGCAGAAGAAGCTCGCTCAGCCGATCGACGCGAAGAAAACGCCGTACTTCACGGCGGCCGTTCAACTGCCGGGCGCGGATCCGAACCAGGCGTATTATGCGCGGTTCATCGTCTACAGCGGCTCAGAGCGCGTGGAAGGCACGGCGAAATTGGATTTGTCGAAGGGCTGGAACCATCTGGCGCTGCCGCTTAAAGGCTGGGACGGTTTAAGGTCGATCGACGGGGTTAAAATCTGGGTACGCTCCGCCGGAGGGGCGCCTTGGCAGGGCGAAATCCGCATCGACGAAGCGAAGTTCGTCAAGAAGATTAAGGAAGAGAAAAAGTACCCGAACGTCGAGGTGGACGCCAAACTCGTCTCGCAGGCTCTCGAAGCGGGAGCGGATATATCCGTGACCGTAACGAATTTCGGCTCCGACAAGCTGAATAAAAAGCTCAAGCTGGAAACGACGCCAGGGCTGAAGCTGTCCAAGAAGGACATCCAACCCGGCGGCATTCGAACCGACGAAAGCCGATCCTTCACCGTGAAGGTTACGCAATATACGCCGATGAACGGGGTAGAGCCCGTACTGAAAATCAAGCTGGAGGATCGTACTTACGTATTTTCGTTAAAAGGAAAAGCTCCGGTCACCCCGGAGGACGGCGTTCTGTACAACTTCGAGGACGGCGTTCAGGGCTGGAGCGCAGGCACGAATGTAGCAAGCGTTGCCGCCGTGCAGTCGTTCCCGAACGGTCCGGGTACACCGAGCGAAGGACAGCAAGCCTTGTCGGCGCGCGCTGCGATCGCGGCGGCTTCGGCCTGGAAGACGGTGAAGGCGACGCCTGAGCAGCCGTTCGATCTGAGCGGAGCTTCCGTCTTCTCGTACGATATCGACAGTTACGGCGGCGTTCCGGGAGCTACTTACGAGACGCGGGTGACGCTGCGTAGCGGAGAAGACAGCTTCAGCTATACGAGCGCCATGAGCGCGGATCGTTGGAACCGCATCTCCGCCGACATATCGGCATGGGCGGGCCGCTCGTCGATCACCGACATTGAAATCTCCTTCCGGGCGGTCGGCAGCGACTTGGCCTGGAATCCGGAATTTCAGCTGGACCGGATCGGCGCGGAATAGAGAACGAGGCTGCCTATCCTTCCCGACGAATTGAGAGGGATAGGCAGTATTCGCAGTATTCGCATGAAGGGGAGAGAACGCATGGAGAACAACGGCTTCGAAAGCTGCACGGGCATCGACGCACTGGGAAGGACGCTGCCGACGCGGGAGGAGGTCGGACCGTATCGGGCGGATAGGTTCGTAGGGCTGTTCTACTTCCTGTGGCTGGGCCAGCATGGGACGGAAGGGCCTAACGACAATACGCGCATCCTCGCCCGATGGCCGGAAGCGGTGTATGATCCGCAGCATCCGGCCTGGGGGCCGCCGGATTCGTTTCATTTTTGGGGCGAGCCGCTGTACGGCTATTACTTGAACGACGACGAATGGGTGCTGCGCAAGCATGCTCAGCTCCTTACGGCAGCGGGCATCGATTTTCTCGTCTTCGATACGACCAACGCGGTTACATACAAAAACGTGTATGATCGGCTGTTCCGGATTCTCGACGAGCTTTACGCGCAGGGATTCAAGGTTCCGCAATTCGTTTTCTATACGAATACGGAATCCGGGCGGACGATAGCGGACATCTACGAGGACGTATACAAGCCGGTACGGTACCCGCATCTGTGGTTTAGTTGGAAGGGCAAGCCGCTGATCATCGGCGATCCTTCGCAATGCGAAGAGGAGCAACGGGAGTTCTTCACATTCCGTCTGAACCAGTGGCCGAACGAGTCGGAGAAGACGAACGGCTTTCCATGGATCGAGTTCCAGCGCCCGCAGCGGGTGTTCTACAACGACGAGGGGAGCAAGGAAACGATCAGCGTCTCCGTGGCGCAACATCCCAGCGTGGCGATGAGCGACACTCCTTTTTACGGATACGGCGAAAATTGGGGCAGAGGGTATCACGAAGGAACGGGGCCGGAAGATAATGAGGCGGAGGAGGCGATCGTCCGTGGCGCCAACGTGGCCGAGCAGTGGGAATTCGCGCTCGCCGAGGATCCGGAAATCGTGTTCGTAACGGGTTGGAACGAATGGATTGCGATGCGTCTGTCGGGGCCGCCGGAGCGCCCGGTGCTGTTCGTCGATCAGGCGACGCTGAACTTCAGCCGCGACATCGAGCCGATGAAGGGGGGCTATGGGGACAGCTACTATATGCAGATGATCGGCTACATCCGTCGTTTCAAAGGTATGCCTGATCAAGCGGGAACAAGCTGCCGACTTGAACGGCCGATTCCGATCGTTTCCGATTTCGGGGCGTGGGGCGAAGTTGGCGCGGAGTACCGGGATTTTCGCGGCAAAACACGGCCGAGGAACCATGCGGGGTACGGCGAGCTTCATTACGAGAACGCGACGGGGAGAAATGCGCTCGTAGCGTTCAAGGCGGCGCATACGGCCGATACGCTCTTTTTCTATGCGGCGTCGGAGTTCGACCTGTCCCCCTACACGGATCGCAACTGGATGATGCTGTTCCTTCGCGTCGAAGGAAGCGGGGACAACAGCTGGGAAGGCTACCACTTCGTCGTCAATCGACGGACGCCCGGCGAATCCGCAGCATTTCTGGAGAGGAGTCTGGGAGGCTGGACCTGGGAGGCCGTCGGAGAGATCGGCTATGCCGTACGAGGCAACGAGCTCCAACTGGCGATTCCGAGAACGCTGCTCGGTCTGGATAGGTCGAATCGGGAACGCGAGCTGTCGTTTAAGTGGGCCGACAATATGCAGAACGAGGGCGATCCGATAGACTTCTATCAATACGGAGACGTCGCGCCCGCAGGCAGGCTGAATTACCGCTACTCGATTCCGGAGGGCGAATAGGGACTATGTCACTGAGGCGCTTAGAGAGGGAAAAAGCAGGAACGACCGGTCCCCGGCTTGCTGCCTCTCTATTCCGTCTTGCGAAAAATGCGACGCTAAAGTATACTAATCCCAATTCGGGAGGAGTGTAGTCGCATGGACATGGATAGGTCGGACAAGACTCCGATGTATCGATATATTATGAACGACATTAAGCGCAAGATCGAGTCAGGAGAGCTGAACGCGCACGATCCGCTTCCAACGCAGATCGATCTGGCCAAAGAATACAACACGAGCGAGATCACTTCGCGCAGGGCGCTGTCGGATCTCGTTCAGGAAGGTTACGTATACCGTATTCGCGGCAAAGGCACCTTCATCCAAGAAACGACCGTTGCCGCCGGCCCGAAACCGATCCGGACGATTTTTTTTGCGTATCAAAACCATGAAGTGTCGGATTTCAACCATCCGTTTTTTACAGACATGTTCGACGGAATCAAGGCCGCTTGCGACGAGGGGGGGATCGCCTTCCACATGTGGAACATCGGGGAAGATTACGAGCTTCCGCAGGACCCGAGCGCGGGCATCATCCTCCTGACGATGATGGAATCCTTCGATCAATCCCGCCTGTCCGTCTGGCTGCGGGAGAAACGGCGCATTGTCACCGTGCACTTCTACTACCCGCATCTGGGCATTCCTTACGTCATCGTGGATAACCTGACCGGAGGCTATCTCGCAACGCAGCATTTGCTGTCGCTTGGCCATCGACGCATCGGAGTTATTCTGACCGGAAATTCAATTCTGGAAATCAACCAGGAGTTTTCCCTCCGTCTGCAGGGTTACCGGCTTGCGTTGTCTCAGCGGCAAATTCCGTTTGATTCCGAGCTGGTCGCCATTATGAGCGGCGACCATGAAAGAGTCAGCATGGGCAACGACGGCTTTCGACGGCTGATGTCGCTCGACAATCGTCCGACGGCGATCTTCGCGACGAGCGATTACAAGGCGTTCGGCGCAATGAACGCCGCCAAGGAGCTCGGAATGAAAGTGCCGCAGGAGATCAGCATTATCGGATACGATGACGTTAAAATAAGCGAATATACTTATCCAACGTTAACGACCGTTAATCAGAATACGTATAAGCTCGGTCAGAGAGCTGCGGAAATTTTGCTGTATGAAATGAAGGATGGGGAAAACCGGCTTTTGAAAGACGAGATCGTGCCTACGTTAGTTCAGAGGGACAGTACCGGACCTGCTCCGGTATAGCGTCGAGGGCAAGCGAATTGAATAGTTGGGGCTCCGTTCGGGGAGCGTAGGGCTGTCGGGAAGTTGGCGACAGCCTTTCTTATTCCGATCATGGCGAAATCGGCCGTTCGGAAGCGAAAAAGATGTTGCACTGTTACGCTTTATATAGTATTCTTTTAAAAGTAAAGTATACGAAATAACAAACAATATACTTTACAAGCGACAAGGATACGGTTTGCTCGACGGGAAGACCGAAAATTCGGGTTCGATCGGGAAACCTTATCGATTAAGTGAAGAAAGCGCTTTACCAAAAAACGACGAAAACGAGGGTGAGATCGACATGTTCAAAAAGAAGGGGCTGGCTTTGCTACTTGGTATACTTATGTTGTCCTCGCTGCTGGCGGCATGCAGCAAAAGCAACAACGCTGCCGAGTCGAGTCCGTCCGGCTCGGCTCCGAGTCCTAGTGCGCCGGCATCGGAAACCGCTTCCTCAAGTCCTTCCGAAGCTGCGCGGGAGTTAAAAGGAAAGATCAACATTTCGCTGCCCAACGCATCTTCCTCCGTATGGAATGCAGTCGCGAACGGCTACATGGCCAAAAATCCCGGAGTCAAGGTCACGGTCGACAACAAGCCGATGGAAGGCTACAAGGAATGGCTGACGGCCCAGTTCGCGGCCGGCACGCCGGAAGTGGACTTGGTCGTGAACAACGAGGTCGCGGCTTTGGTCAACGAACGCAAATTCATGGACTATTATGCTTACTTCGATAAAATGAACCCCTATACAGGCAAGCCTTGGGTGGATTCGCTCGATCTCGGAGCGATGGGCATCAACCTCGAGGGCGTCAGCTCCGAGGACTTCCTGGCCAACCTCAACTTCGAGTCTGTACAGATCGTGTGGGTATACAATAAGGAGATTTTCGAGAAAGTCGGCATTACGCAAGCGCCGAAGACGTTTAACGAACTGATCGACGCTTTTGACAAAATCAAAGCAGCGGGCTACACGCCGCTCGCTTTGGCCGGAGATTCCACTTCGATGTGGAGCGGCGAGGCCGGATGGCTGGTACGCATTTACGCCGACCAATATTTGCGCGATTTCATCAACGTCATCCGCTCCCAAGAGCAGGACTACTCTTACGTGCCGGATATCGACGGCGCATGGCAGTATGATTTGAACGATCCTTACAACGATTCCAACAGCAACGTCACGAAAAACGAAATGCGTCATCTGAAGGCGATTCGCGACAAAGAAGGTCCGTACCAGGTGGAGGGCAATCCGAAGTGGGTTGCTTACGCCGACAATCTGAAGCGTTTGTTCCAGTATGTTCCGGAAGGCTTCTTCGGAGTTAAGGCCGAGCAAGCTTACAACCTGTTCCTCACGGGCAAAGCCGCAACATTGATGGGAACGCCGGGCCACTACTTCCAGTTGCCGAAGGATTTCGCGGACGAAGAGAAAACCGGCGCGCAAGGCGGCGTGAAGCCGTTCCAATACGGATTCTTCAACATGCCGTCGATGGAAGGCCCGGAAGTGATGGCTCCGGCCAGAACGATTCAAATTCCGATCGGCTTCTACGGCTTCGTGAACAAGTCGGCCGAGCAGAACGAGCTGAACGCGGACTTCATGATGTATTTGACGAGTCCCGAAGGCTACGGCGTATACGTTAAAGCGATCCAAGACAGCGACGATGCTTCTTTGGCCGGCTCTCCGGCGCTCAAAGATATTACGCTTCCTCCGGAAATGGCGGCTGCTTTCGCGGATTTCGCTCCGATCGGCAACACCGAGGGTTACTGGAGCCCGGGCAACCAACTGGCTCGCGGTCTGATGGACTATCAGCCGTCCGTTCAGGACTGGGTAGGCAGCGTGCAGCGTTTCTTCGACGGCAAGCTGACCACAGAGCAGTATTTGAAAGAACTGCAAACCAACATCGACAAATATCTCGAACCGGCGCTGAAGCAAGCGAAGAAGGAGCTGTCCGATCTGGACACGCCGGAAAGACGGCCGCCTGAACGTCAATAAGCGGACGACAACGGCACGGGCCGCTATTGGGCCTGTGCCGTTGGACCTTAACGTCGATTGAGGATCATGCGCGGAAGGGGAGGAGAGGCAGCATGAGGAAAATCGCATGGCTTGCGATGGCATTGTTATTCCTGCCGGGAATCTTCCCGGGCGTCGCATCGGCGCAGGAGGGCTGGTCTGCCGGGATCGGCGCAGATATGACGTCTATTTCCGCTGCTCCGGACGGGAGCCGTATCGCCGTCGGCAGCCGAGACGCCAAAGCGCTTGTCTATGAGGCGGATGGTAGTTTGGCGTTCGAAGCGCCGGCCGGCAACGTTGTAAACGCGGTCGAGCTTCTGGAGGACGGCAGCCTGCTGCTCGCTTCGGACGATCGGCGCCTGTACGCTTACGATCGCGATGGTAAACAGCTGTGGGCAACGGATTTGAAGCGTCAAGTCAAGAGCATGTCCGCTTCGGACGACGGCTCTCTGATCGCCGCCGTCGTGCAGCGCAACGGCGATCTCTTGTACATCGACGGCAAAACCGGAGAGCAGGTAGGCGCGGTGCCGATCAGCTCGACGATGCGGACGGTCAAAGTATCGGAGAACGGACAGTGGATCGCCGTGGGCTCCACCGACCAATACGCTCACTTGTTGAGCCGGGAAGGCGTGGTCGGCAAGATCGGCGCCAAAGGACAGATTCAGGCGATCGACGTCTCCAACGAAGGGTATACGGCGATCGGGACTAAGCTGAACGAAGTCGAGCTGTTTAATCCGCAAGGCCAGCCGGTTCATGTCGCCAAGACGCGGGACCATGTGACGGACGTCGCCTTCTCGGCGGACGGCAAGACGATCGGCGTCTCGGATTTATCCGGCTACTTTTATATTTTTGACGCAGACGGAAAAAAGCTGTGGGAATCCAAAGGCGGCAGCAACGGCAGAGCCGTCGCGTTCGATCCGGAGGGCAAGACGCTCTACGGGGGCACGAACGAAGGCCGTATTCTCGCATTCGATGTCGGAAGCGTAATCGCCAAGTCGAAGAGCGAGGCTAAAATGAGGACGATCGTATGGGGAGTAGCCGTACTCGCGGCGCTCGCGTTGATCGCTTTTCTGCTCGGCTGGATGAGAAGACGCAACAAGCTGGGCATTTTCCGGGAAGTATGGCGTTCGAAATGGATCTACGTCGGACTGGCTCCAAGCTTTATTCTCATTTTTACGTTTTTGTATTTTCCGGCCTTCTCGGGCTTGTTTCATTCGCTGTACGAATGGCAGCCGGGCGGCAGAACGACCTTCATCGGTTTGGACAATTTCAAGCGCATGCTGAACGACCCGTTCGTCACCAAAGGCCTCGGAAATCTGGTCATTCTGGTCGTAACGGGACTCATCAAAACGCTCATTCCCCCGCTTATCGTCGCGGAGCTGATCTACCATCTGCGCAGTAAAAGGCTGCAGTATGGCTTCCGAACCGCGTTCACGGCTTCGATGGTCATTCCGGGCGTCGCGGGGTTGCTCATATGGCAAAATTTTTACGATCCGAATCTGGGCTTGTTCAACAACTTCCTGAAGCTGATCGGGCTCGGCTCGTGGGCGCACGGCTGGCTCGGCGATCCGGATACGGCGCTGTGGGCGCTGATCTTCATCGGCTTCCCGTTCGTCGGCATCCTGCAATTGCTGGTGTTCTATGCGGGGCTTCTGTCCATCTCCGAGGAGATGATCGAATCGGCGAAGATCGACGGCGCCACTTTGCCTCGCATTATCCGGTCGATTCATCTGCCGCTGCTCGCCGGTCAATTCAAGTTTCTCATTATCCTTGGACTGATCGGAATCATTCAGGATTTCAACGGCATTCTGATCGTTACCGGAGGCGGGCCGATGGATTCGACTTATGTCCCGGCGCTGCAGATGTACTACGCGGCGACCAAGTTCAACGAACTGGGGTACGCGTCGGCGCTTGGGGTCAGCATGTTCGCGATCATTCTGATTATTACGGTCATCAACTTGAAGTTTATCAAAACGGAAGACCATTAAGGGGGGCGAGACCATGCGATCGTTTAAAATCAGCCATGTCCGCCAGCTCGTCATCATCGCGCTGCTGGCCTTGCTCGTCTTTCTGACGCTCGTGCCGATCTTGTTCATGCTCGTCAGCTCCCTGAAGAGCAACGCGCAAATTTTGGGCAATTTCTGGGGGCTGCCCGCGCCGGCCAGATGGGGCAACTATGGCGAAGCCTTCCACAGCATTTGGCGCTACATCGTGAATACGATCGCCTATGCCGTCGTCGGCAGCGTGCTCGTCATGGCTCTGTCGTCGGTGTCCGGCTATCTTTTTGCGAAGAAGACGTTTCCGGGCAAAGATTTCTTGTTTATGCTGATGCTGGCCATGATGATGGTTCCCGGCATCCTGACGCTTATTCCTTCCTATGTCCTTTATGAAAATATGGGGCTGACGAATACGCCGTGGGCGATCATTATCGCTTGCGCCGCCGGTGGACAAATTTTCGGAACGTTCCTGTGTCGGACGTTCATGGCCGGATTGCCAAGCGAATTGTTCGAGGCGGCTCGTATCGACGGGGCGACGGAGCGGCGCGTGTTCCTTCAGGTCGTGCTTCCGCTCTCGGTGCCGATTCTGGCGACGCTGTTCATTATGCAGTCCGTCGGCGTGTACAACGATTATATATGGCCGCTGCTCACGATTCGCGACAGCAATCTCCAGGTGATCGCGGTCGGACTGACGATCTTCACCAAGCAGTTCGGCATTACCGATCTGGGGACGCGTTTCGCTGCATACACGATTGCGTCGCTGCCGCTGCTGGCCATCTTTTCCTTCGGGATGAAATACTATATTCAAGGCATGACGCAGGGCGCGTTAAAGCTGTAGAGCGGAGGGGATTTAAGGTGATCCGCATGTCGGACAGAAGCGCGCCGATGTATCAGGTCATGATCGACGATCTGAAAACGAAAATTCGCAGCGGAGAGTATCCCAAGGGCTGGCCGCTGCCGAATCAGCAGGAATTAGCCAAGCTGTACAAGGCTAGCGAGATTACGTCCCGCAGAGCGCTGACCGAGCTGGTAAACGAAGGTTACGTCTACAGGGTACGGGGCAAGGGAACGTTCGTGCTTAGCTCGGATCGCGAAGAGGCAGAGACGGAGGGGAGCCCGCCGCCCGTTCGGCATATCTTTTTCGTCTACCATAATCTATCCGTCGATTCGCTTAATCACCGGTATTGGGGAGATATGCTGGAAGCGATGAGGGAGGTCTGCGAAGAGAACGGGATCGAGTTCTATTTGTGGGCGGTTGACGAGCGGTATCGGCTGCCGGAGAAGCCGGGGGCGGCATACGTATTGGTCACTCCGCCTTACAACTTCGACCAGAAGTCTCTGGAGGCATGGAGGGACGAAGGCAAACGGCTTGTGACCGTGCAATTTTATTATCCGCACTTATCCGTTCCTTACGTCGTTGCGGACAATTTGACCGGGGGATACTTGGCCACGCAGCATTTGCTGTCGCTTGGACATAGGAGGACCGGCATCATATTGACCGGGAAGTCGGTCGTCGATCTGAACCAGGAGTTCTCGCTCCGGCTGCAGGGCTACCGCTTGGCGCTTCAACAGCATCAAATTGCGTTCGAACCGGAATTGGTGCGCGTCATGGACGGAGAGTCCGAAAACACAGAGATGGGCTACCGGGGGTTTAAGGAGCTGTTCGGCAGCAGCGGCTTTGAGCCGCCGACTGCGGTATTCGTTACAAGCGACCTGAAGGCGCTCGGCGCGATTAAGGCGGCGCAGGAAATGGGGCTCGACGTTCCCGGCGATGTCAGCCTGATCGGCTACGACGATCTTCGAATCAGCGCCTACACGTATCCACACCTGACGACGATCAACCAGAATACGGCGCAGATCGGCCGTCGAGCGGTCGAGATTTTGCTGCACGAGCTGCCGAGAAGTCCGGGAGAGCTTGTCAAGGACGAGATCGTGCCGAAGCTGGTGGTTCGCGGGACGACCAGGGCGCTTAGCTAACGGGCGAGTAACGTTTTGGCAAGAAGGGTAAGAATGGCAAAGCTGCTCGCAAGGGCGGCTTTGTTTTTGTTTTGCGGAAGGAAGAGAAGGGCGTTGCGAGATATTGCATTTTTTCGATGCAGACCGTCTTGACATGAATTCGGGATAATGTGAAAATAAGGTTGTGTTGGCACTCGGGCTGAGTGAGTGCTAATCGCCCGTCAAAACCGTTTATCGTTAGTCTATTTACATATCCGAGAGGAGAACAATCATGGAAAAGAAACAATTCCAAGCGGAATCCAAACGACTGCTCGAAATGATGATCAACTCCATTTACACGCAGCGGGAGATTTTTCTGAGAGAGCTAATCTCCAACGCCAGCGACGCCGTAGACAAAATCTACTACAAAGCGCTGACCGACGAAAACCTGACTTTTAACAAAGAGGATTACTTCATTAAAATTACCGCGGACAAAGCGTCTCGCACGTTGACGATCTCCGACACCGGCATCGGCATGACGAAGGACGAGCTGGAGAACAATCTGGGCATTATCGCCAAGAGCGGCTCGCTCGCGTTCAAGAAGGAGAACGAAGCGCAGGACGGCCACAACATTATTGGTCAATTCGGCGTTGGCTTCTACTCGGCGTTTATGGTTGCGGATCAGGTAACTGTGACGAGTAAGGCGCTTGGCAGTGACGAAGCTTACCGCTGGGAATCGACGGGCGCGGACGGCTACACGATCGAGCCGACGGGGAAAGATACGGTCGGTACGGAGATCGTGCTGAAGATTAAAGAGAACACCGAAGAGGATCAATACGACGAGTTCCTGGAGCAGTATCGGCTCAAGGCGATCGTCAAGAAATACTCCGACTTCATTCGTTACCCGATCAAGATGGACATTACGGGCAGCCGTCCGAAAGAGGGCGACGACAAGGAGTTCGAGGAGTACGTCGAGGAGCAGGTCGTCAACAGCATGGTGCCGATCTGGCGCAAAAACAAAAGCGAGCTGACCGACGCCGACTACGAAAACTTCTACAACGAGAAGCGCTACGGCTGGGATAAGCCGCTGAAGCATATCCACCTCAGCGTCGACGGCGCGGTTCGTTATCAGGCGATTTTGTACATTCCGGAAAATACGCCTTTCGATTATTACACGAAGGAATTCGAAAAAGGCTTGGAGCTGTATTCCAACGGCGTGCTAATCATGGAAAAATGCGCCGACCTGCTGCCGGATTACTTCAGCTTCGTGAAGGGCATGGTCGATTCCGAGGATCTGTCGCTCAATATTTCTCGGGAAATGTTGCAGCATGATCGTCAGCTGAAGCAGATCGCGAAGAACATCCAGAGCAAGATCAAAAGCCAGCTGCAAAGCTTGCTCAAAGACGAGCGCGAGAAGTATGAGAAATTCTATGAAGGCTTCGGCCGTCAGCTCAAGTTCGGCGTTTATAACGACTACGGCATGAACAAGGATGTGCTGCAGGATCTGCTGTTGTTCTACTCCTCCAAGGAGCAGAAGCTGGTCACGCTGGACGAATACGTCTCTCGTATGCCGGAAGAGCAGAAGTTCATTTACTACGCAACCGGAGCGTCGAAAGAGCGGATCGAGAAGCTGCCGCAAACGGAGCTTGTCGCCGACAAAGGCTACGAAATTCTCTACTTGACCGATGACATTGACGAGTTCGCCGTTAAGGTGATCGCCAGCTATAAGGAAAAAGAGTTCAAATCGGTTTCCAGCAGCGACCTGGGCATCGAAGCGGACGAGAAGGACAAGGAGAGCGCAGCCGAAGCCGAGGAGAGCAAAGAGTTGTTCGAAGCGATGCAGGAATTCCTGGGCGACAAGGTGAAAAGCGTTCGGGCTTCCAAACGCTTGAGAAGTCACCCGGTCTGCTTGAGCACCGAAGGCGATCTGACGATCGAAATGGAGAAGGTGTTGAACGCGATGCCGAGCAGCCCTGGCGTTAAGGCCGAGAAGGTGCTGGAAATCAACGTCAACCATGCCGTATTCCAGTCGCTCAAGGACGCTCACGCCAAGGACAAGGAGAAGCTGAACCTGTACACAAGTCTGCTGTATAATCAAGCGCTGCTCATCGAAGGCTTGCCGATCGGAGATCCGGTCGAATTTACGAACGATATTTGTAAAGTGATGGTATAAAAAAGCAAGGGGCCGTCGGCCGATTCGATGTTAACGAGTCGGCGGGCGGCCCTTTGGCGTTGAATGAGCGCATGTAGGAGCGGCTCAAGCGAATAAGTCCGCGAGGAGGTCTTATCGCCGCCGAAACGCCGCCGAAACGCCGCAACTTGCCCGAGTATTACTCGCTATCGTCATAGGAAGGCGAATATAGTTGGAACCTGTTTTTGCCCAACTCTTTGGACCGGTAGAGGGCGTTGTCCGCATTTTCGCATAGTGTGCGGGAGTCGGCGCCATGCTCCGGAGCGAGGGCGATGCCGATGCTCGCCGTAATATGCTGTTCGAGCAGCTTGACTTCGGACGAGATCGCCCGACGAACCGAGCTCAGCACACGGGATGCCCTTTCCTCAGCCTCCTGCGGCGTAACCGACGGCATCAGCGCCACGAATTCGTCGCCGCCAAGCCGATAGGCATAAGCTTTGACGCCGATTGCGGCGCGGATCCCTCGTGCGACGCCGCAGAGTACCCGGTCGCCGGCATCGTGGCCCATTCGGTCGTTGACGATTTTGAAATTGTCCAGATCGATCAGCAGCAGCCCCGGTTTGCCGTTCGGCTTCGCTAACGTTTTGCGAATATCCTCCTCGAAGGCCGCCCTGTTCATCAACCCGGTCAGACTGTCATGAAAGGCCAAATACATCGGTCTGGCCACCCAGCCGGCAATAAGCAACGACAATCCAGCAGCTATGACAAGAACTCCGAACAGCTGGTAGATAAACGTTCGGGTATTGACGCTAAGCACACGATCCAGCTCTTTTTCGTTGTAGGCGATTTCCAGTACCTTTAGTCTGGTCAAACTCATATCGTACAACGACTCGTGCCGAACGTAGCGGTAGACAACCGTCTCTCCTTGATGTTCCTCGCGGTATTCGGTTGTTTTTCCGGTAGCCAGCGCAGTATCGAAGGCTTGCCTTTTCGTTCCTTTCAACGCCCCATATCCGCTAGATTCGCCAGTGCCCCCGATCGGCCGGCTGGCGTTATTCAGAACGCGAATCCCGTTGATGGAGGAGTTTCCGAGTACAAGCTCGTCGATGGTTTGAATGAAGTTAAACTTTTGATAGATTTCGTTTTCGTACTGCGAAGCACCGAGCTCGATAATATACTTCTTATCTTTTGTTGCGATATAGCTGTATTTTTTTAATTCCCCGGAATGCTGCTCCATATCGATGCCATCTGCAAAAAATCCGCCGTCGGATCGCCTCATATCCAAATCCTCCGTCAAAGAGGCGCAGCATTCGTCGAAATCCATGCCCAGATCGGGCAAGTAGCTGCTATAGACGATTTTGTTTTCTTCGTTAATTAAATAGATATCGACTTGATAAGTCTCTTTCAGCTTCTGAAAATCCCACTTGCCGATATCGGGATCCAATTCATATTTGTCGACCAGCTCGTAGGATATCTTCTTCATGTCGAGCATTTTGTTTTGCCCGAACAGGGAGTAGGCTTTATCAAGCGTGTTTAACGCCCGGTGAATCGATTTTTCGTAAAATTCGATCTGCTTTTCCGTATTCGCGATAGCCTGGTCCCTCATTCTGAGATGATCCGAGATAGCCAGCAGCGCAGAGACCAGCATTGCAAACAGAATCAAGGCGCAAGCGAGCTTTAGCTGAAATCGCGATTTCATGTTGGACAAGTGAATCTCTCCTGTCTGACCGATGGTGGAAGGATTAATCGAAACATTATAATGTTTTTGTTGAAATGGCAGATTTTGGCTAGAAATGAGCCGGTAAGTCTGTTATGATGATGCCATTGTTTTCCTTTAATATGGGTTATATCTAAATCAAGGAGATGTCGGAATACGTGAAAAAAATCTTATCCGTGTTGTTCGCAATTTTGTTGGCGACGACCGGCGCCAATCTGGCGACGGCCGCTACGTCCACGGCGCCTTCAAAAGCGCAGTCTGCCGTAATTTCAAAGTATATGACCGCCGTGGAGACCGGCGACCGGAAGCTGCTGAAAGGCATTCTGCATCCTTCCGTTAAAATCAACAGCACTTCCTTCGAGGCTCTAGACGGAGTTAAGTCTTTTATCGACGAGAATGACGGGTTTATCAAGCATGTCGACGTGAAAATCGTAAAATCCGGTTCTCCGGACAAAAAGCTCGGACAAGCCTTTAAGCTGAGCGGTTATCTGATTACCGCAACTCCGGAGATTTTCACCTTGTCCAAGTACAGCGTCAGCGTCTATTTGCTTAACGACAAGGGCAACCCGAAATTCGTAACCGAGAAATCCGCGAAAAACGATCTGATCGAAGATCTGGAGTCCGTGCCGGACAAAACGTGGGCCAAGGTGGAGAAGCTGTTGACGGATAAATACGGAGAGGAGTATTTCGAGCTGCTGGCCGGGGAGTCCGACGACGAGATCGCTTCGGAAGAGGCGGGCTACTATTATACGGCCGATGAATTGATCGAAGAAGCGCAGCTGGAATACAAGGATTTGAAGTATGCCAAGGGAGTGTTCACGAACACCGGCAGCCTCTTCTCGCAGATCGTGCTGTCGGATACCGGGTTAACTTCCGCCACGTTCAAGTTTGAGAATACGGGACCGACCGATCTGATCGTTTCCGCAGACGGTTCGGGACAAGATGAGGTAATCGTAAAGGCCAAATCGACGAAGACGATTACGTTCGAAGCCGATCCGTCGATTTCTCATTTGTTCATCATTCGCTTCGACAAGGATTACGACTCCAAGAACAGCGTCAGCGGCAAGATCGCGTTTAAGCTATCGGGGCTGAAGGCGTATACCGAATAGGCGAGTTTTCCGCGGAGCCGTACATGAAGCAATTCAAAAAGCAATTCAAAAAGCGCATGCATCTCCTTCTTTTTCTCGAGGAGATACATGCGCTTTTTTTCAAATATCTCGTAAATCTACAACATCAGCTCCAGCCATTGCTCCTTCGTGACCGGACCTACATAGAAGGGCAGCTCGATGCCGTCCAGCAACGAGCCGATGGCGGAAGCTTCGTAGCGGGTGCCGATAAATTTGGCCGCGAGCTCCGCGCTGTCGCCGCGTCCGAAGAAGTCGCCGTAGATCGCGGCTCCGGCGATCACGCCGTCCTCGACTTGCAGTCGCACATCGAACGTGCCGGCGCCTTCGATTCGCTTCGTCTGCCGCACGTTAAACGCCGGAGAACGGCCGTAGTTCCACTCCCAGCTCCGGTAACGCTCTTCGGCCAGCTTGCGCACATTGGCCCAATCTTCCTCGCTCAGCTCGTAGCGGGGAATTTCCTTTTCCCCCTCAAATAGAGAAACAAGCAGCTTCTCCCGGAACTGCTCGACCGTCATCGGCTCTTGAAGAAATTCCACAATGTTAGCCACGCGACTGCGAATCGATTTGGTCGCCTTGGAAGCATATTTCTCGGCGTTGGCCTTCAGCGCGGATACGACATTCTCGATTTCCGAATCGAATAGCAGCGTGCCGTGGCTGAACATTTTGCCTCTGGTGGAGAACTGCGCGTTGCCGGAAATTTTGCGCTCTCCGACCTGCAGATCGTTGCGGCCCGTCAGCTCGGCTTCGACGCCCATTTTATTCAAAGCGCGCACGACCGGCTCGGTAAACTTCTTGAAATTGTGGAACGATTGGCCGTCGTCCTTCATGATGAAGCTGAAGTTCAGATTGCCCAGATCGTGATAGACGGCGCCACCGCCGGACAATCTGCGCACGACGTGAATGCCGTTTTCCTTCACGTACTCGGCGTTGATCTCTTCCACCGTATTCTGATTTTTGCCGATAATGATCGACGGTTCGTTAATATAGAACAGCAAGTAGTCGTCCGTATCCGGAAGCGAGCGCAAAATATATTCTTCAAGCGCCAGATTCAGCGTCGGATCGGTGATGCCGTTATTGCTGATAAATTTCATCGCGTTTCCCTCCGTTGGGCGGATAATGAACTTGCCTTTTCATTGTACCTCCGAGACCCGCCGCTGTCACATCTTGCCGTATTTGGCCGTTAGCTCGGATAGCAGCTTGCGAATGCGCGCGATCAGCTCCGGCGGCTCCTCCACGGTCGCTTCGCTGCCCAAGCCGAGAAAAAACTTGGCGAAGTAAGGAAGCTCGCTTTCCGGTACGCACTGATCCAACCGTCCTGTTCCGTCCTCCCGCACCTGAATGAACGGGATATGCGACAATTCTCCTTGGCATCGCTGCACGCCCTCGCGGCTCAGCTCGGCGACGATGCGGGCTTCGATCCGATCTTCGCGTCCGACGTCCTCCCAGTTGCCCAGGTGAATAAGGCGCAGGTCTAGCGGTTTGATTCCAGTCCCGTCGAAGGCGGCCGATCGCATCCGATCGCAGCGGAACAGGCGAAAGCCCCGGCGCAGAAAACAGTAAGCCGCGCAGTACCAGAAGCCGTTGCTCGCATAGATGCCGACCGGTTGAATGCTGCGCTCCGAATCTCCCTGCTTGTTCTCGTACCGGATCGTCACCACTCGCTGCCGCACGGCCGCCTCCAGCAAAATGCCAAGCCCTTCGACCTCCTGCTGCCGGTTGTGAGCATGGAAATCGACCCGGTTTTTCATCTCGTCGATCCGGTCCCTGACGTCTCCCGGCATGTAGAAATAGAACTTCTGAAGCGCGGATGAAGCTTCGGCCTCGAACGGCAGCGACTGGTAGTGGCGAAGAGCATGACTGGCAAAAAACATCGCGACCGCCTCGCCCTCGCTGAACGCGATCGGAGGGAGGATTCGCTCCTTCAGCACCTGATAGCCTCCGTGCGGACCCACTTCGGAATAGAGCGGGACGCCGAGCTCGCCAAGCTCCTGCAGGTCTCTCATGATCGTTCTGGGCGACACGCCAAACTCGGCGGCCAACTCCTTCACCGTAAATTTGCGCATTCGGTTCACAGTCATCATGAGTTCCATCAAACGCTTCGATTTCGACATCGGTTTTTCTCCCGTTTTTTTGACCATAATTATGACAGCAGTTGTCACTATTATAAGCTATAGTGGAAGGCGAGACCAACGATACAGACAACTATCGCTAAATCGAGGAGAGATTAGGATGAACGAACTGAAGGAAATGAAGCAACTGCTGTTCGAGGAGCTGGAGCTGATTGTCGGAACGACCGTTAAGCTTCTTGGCAAAATCAAAGCCGAGCATTGGGAGCACCGTCCCGCTGCCAACATGAGAAGCTTGCTGGAGCTTGCGCAGCATCTGGCGGGAGTGCCTTCGGTGGATTTGCTAATTTTGCAGGAGAATGCCGAAGAGGCAATCAGACAGCTTGAAGCGCGGATCGAAGCGGATGGAGAAAGTGCGGACAAGCTCGCGGGATGGATGACGTCTGGCATGGCCGAACTGAAGGACTACATGGAGAGCTTGTCCGACGAGGATTTTCTGCATAGGAAAACAAAGCCGTTCTATTTGGAGCACGGATCTTCGCAGGCCAAATGGCTGATCGAGATCGTTACGCACGCCCAGCACCATCGCGCGCAGATGTTCAACTATATGAAGGCGCTGGGCTACGAGATCAGCATGTTCGATTTGTATAGCGCATAAGCGGATATTGCGGCTGAAGACAGGGAGGCGTTCTACTCGACGACGGAGTAGGCGCTTCTCATTTTGTCCAGACCATGACGCGCCAGCTCCAGCGCCGAGCGATCGCCGACGTCGCGCAGGAACAGCTCCAGCGACAGAAACCCTCGATAACCGAGCTTGTTCAGCCTGCGTGCCAGCTCGCCGGAGGGAGCGATTCCGTCTCCGGGGAACAGACGGTCCTCGTCTCCGATCGTCTCCCGCGGAGGCAGGTCGGGATAATCGTTCGCATGCACGATGCCGATGCGATCCGCGGACAGAAAGTCGAGATCGTTAAAAGAGCTGCCGCCGGTATACATATGGAACGGATCGAGCAGGAGGGGGGCATCCGCTACGCGGCTTTGCATGGCGATGTACACCGCTTCGCTTAAGCGGTTTAGCTTGGGCGAGCGACCCCAAAATTCCAGAACCGGAGCGACGCCGTGCTTCCGGCATTGCTCGGCCAACGCGGCAAATCGATCCGCAATGTCGTCCAGCGAAGCGTTCGCGAGGCTGCCGAACGGAGGCGCGGCAAACGACGGGCAGCCCAGCTCGGACAGCAGCGCCAACTCCTCGTCAGTCTGCACGGCGGCGCTCCGGCGAACCGCTTCGTCTTCATCTGCCCATGCAATGAACGAGATAGCATTGGCGATTTCGATGCCAAGACCCTCCGCTTCCCGTCGCAGTTCATCCGCCGTCCCTCCTTCCGCCACATGCTGCTGCAGGTCCTTCATCCAGATTTCGATCCCGTCATAACCCGCCTGGGCGGCAATGCGAATTTGCTCACGGATACCAAGCTCGTAAGGAAACAACGTAGAAGCGTTAAGCGCCGTGCGAAAAGGGAAATGAGCCATCGTAGAAACCTCCGTATTTTCCGAATTTGACGAGAATAACATGTTCACTTTGACGATAGATCGCACCGAACGCCGTCGTTTACACGAGCGGCGCCTGCTTTGTCTGGCGCAGCTTGCGATGTCTTTGCGGCGTAGTGCCGAACAGCGACTTGAACGATTTGTGGAAATGTCCCAGATTGCCGAAGCCTGCCTCCAGGGCGATATCCAGCACGCTTCTGTCCGAACCGAGCAGCAGGTTCTCGGCGTACTGCAGCTTGACGCAGTTTAAGTAGGCAAGCGGGGACTGGTTCTCCCATTGCCGGAATACCCGGCATAGATGCGCATGGGATTTGCCGGAAAGCCGGACCATCGCCGGAATGCCTTCGAGGAAGTTGGCCGGATCGTCCATTTGCTTGCAGAGCCGGGAGAGCCACTCCGGCTTCCCATCGCGTTCCGCGGCGGCTGCCGGAAGGAAATAATGCCCGTACGTCTCCGCCAGAATCGAGCGCAGCATGGTCCGGAACCGTTTTTTGTCTCTCTGCGGAATTCGAATCAGCCCGGTTAGGCGATCTTGAAGCAGCCGCATTTCCTGGCGGGACAAATGTACGACGATCGGATCGGGCGCAGAGTGAAAAGCTTGCTGCGGAAACCCGGCGCCCAGGTACGCGAACAAATCCGTCAGCGTATGCTCATAGAAAGACAGATTGATGAGTCGGCAATCGGTATCCGGAAGCGGCTCGTAATAATGAACGTCCCGAGGGCGCATAAAGACGAGATCCCCTTCTTCCAACCGTTCCTTCTTGCCGTTGACGCAATGATAGGCGGCTCCCTCGACGATAACGAAAAATTCGTAAAAGTCGTGGGTATGGATTCCGGAAGTATTTCCGATGCCCGTAATGTCGCGATAATGGCCCTCCGCTTCGGGATCGATGCCGATTTCCGCTCTGAGCGTGACGATGTCCATTCGCAGGCTCGCTCCTTTCTCTATCAAAATATCATATTTTTCGTCCGGCGCGGAGTCGAATTTGACCCAATGCAAAAATAGCGTAGTTTCGTGCGAGTAATCGGCAAGACGAGCCGAGACGGCCGTGATAGCATGTGCTTAACGACAATGTCAACCGAGGGGCTGATTAGCGATGCTATTGATCGATCAGAGGGAACGAATCGATGCGGGCTTGCGCGTGTACGAGAGCGCGAAGCTTCGCTTTTATGGCGTAGAGGGCTTTGACGTATACAACGTGTCCATTCCTTTTCGTTGGAAGGGCAAGGAGTACATGTTCGGGCGCGTGGAAAGACGGGAGGAGTGGGCGCGCTCCTGGGTGCGGCTGTTTGAGAAAATCGGACAGGACGAATGGTCGCTTGTTCCCGGCTCCATGATCTATCAACTGGAGGATCCGTACGTAAGTCTGATTGGCGAAACCTTGGTCATGGGAGGTACGCATGTCCGGTACAAGCAAGGCGGCGTGGACACGTACTTCGGATACTTTTACCGGGGAACGGACGTGGACGATCTTTATTATTTTACGACCGGACCGGAATATATGAAGGATATTCGTCTGGTAGAGATGGACGGCGGGCGCATCGGCGTATTCTCGAGACCTCGCGGCGAGAACGTGCGCAGGAAACACGGAAGCGAATCGATGATCGGCTTTACCGTCATCGACAGTCTCGACGAGCTGACGGCGGAAGTCGTGGAGAACGCGCCTTATATCGACGGCCTGTTCGGCAAGGACGAATGGGGAGGCTGCAATCAAGCCTATTATTTGGAGAGCGGCAACGTAGGGGTCATCGGTCATAAATGCTATAAAACGGTCGGAGAAGACGGCCAGCTTAAGCAGGTGTATATGAACTTCTCGTTCGTGCTAATCGTGGCGAGGCATGAGGCGGTCGACCAGAAGATCATCGGCACGCGCTCCTGTTATCCGGACGGACCGGCGAAAAAGCCGATGCTGACCGACTGCGCGTTCACGTCCGGAATCGTAATGAGGGAGGACGGGAAGTGCGATTTGTATAGCGGCATAGGGGACGCGGAGGTTGGTCGGATCGCGATCGATTACCCGTTCGAGGGATATGGCCGGATCGTCTCGAGGTTCTGACAGCGGAATGTCGGGATGGGCGAAGACAAGCGACAAACCTCGGGGTTGTTCTTCTTAAGGAGCTGTCCCATAAGTAGGGTCGTACAAGATGATCGATTAGGATAAAGTGCATGTATCTTCTGGAGACCTAATCATGACCCACAACGTTTACTATTTATTGGATATTAAACTTTTACGACGGATCTATTTGCACACATGAGCTTACGCAGTGAAGTTAGTCGGAAATTCGTACAACGCAGCTCGAACCAGGCTTAAACGGCGGACGTTTGTAGGAAAAACCGCACAAAGCAACTCGGTTCAGACTCAAACGACGAACGTTTGTAGGGAAAATCGTATAAATCGACCAAGATAAGGGATTCTAGGTCACTAAAGCGTCTTCGATAATTATACGAATAACTTCTGGGGATTATCTGGAATTTTTGTGGGTCATGATTAGCCTGGAGACTGCCTCATACGGTCCCTAAATCACCTTTTAACGGGTTTACCCATTCAGATTTCGGGATCACGACAATCTTCCCTATCGCTCATCTTTTCGTACGACTCTTTTTACTTATGGGCCAGCTGCCTACTTATTGGACAGCCCCTCTTGTTGCTCCGAACGGAGCAATGCTATCATTAAAACTTGCTAGGGCGTGTCTGAAAACCCGCTCAGGGGCATCTTTCACCGCTTTTTCCTCCAGTACGCCTTCACAAAACTTCCTTGCATGGAACGAAAATTCGGCAAAATTTGCTGCCCTCGGAGTATTCAGACACGCCCAAACCCGCGCCACACCTACGATTCATGAGTAAAAAGTTTGTTTTTCAAACGAATCTTGCAGGATCAAACTTCATTTTTCCGTGAAAAAGAGTAATCTGAACAGTAGCGGAACGGTCGAATTCAGCCATTTATTGTAAGCGCTTCACAACGGGTGTATAGAGACAGGGGGACGAAAATGAAGCGTATGTTGGAAGGGATCAAGCTTAGAACGTGGTATTCGAAATTTTTCTTGTCTTTCGTCGTTCTATCGGCGGCTATGGCTTTAACCGTCACGACGTTGCTGTCGCAGGCTTTCTCCAAGGGCTCGGCAGAGCAGATCAACGAAATTTCGCAGAAGAGGCTGGAGCAGAGCAGAAGCGTGTTCGAGTTCGTGCTCGATCAGGCGCGGCTCGTCGCGCTTCAGCTGTCGTTGGACAACGATCTTATTCGGACGATGAACAGCCCGGAGCCGACGGCGGACTATTTTCTCTACAGCGCCACGCTCCGGAAGATCAACGATCAGATGTTAACGAACAAAAACATATACTCGATCACGCTTTACAACGGGCTAAGCGACGCTTTGATCGGGACGGACCGGGATAAGGCGAAAGCCGAGCAAGAGACGATCGCTTGGCTGACGGAATCGGAAGCCGTGCAAAGCTTGGGCAGGGCGATTCCGCGCAGGCTGGAGGTAGAGGGACGGGAGGAGCCGGGGGAACGGGTCTATACGGTATTCTGGTACGACCGGAATTACGAGAGCCGGGAGATTACGAGCGCCATCATATTGAACCTGACCTTGGACGGCTTCGCCGATCAGCGGGCAGGGACGGTCGAAGGAGACAGATTTCTAATTCTGGACCAGACGGGACGCCTCGTCTTCTCTCCCGGTTCGGACCGATTTCTCGACGATCTCTCGGAGACGGCTCTCGTAGAGCGAATTCTATCCTCCGAAACGAATGAAAGCTTCATAGACGAGACGGGCAGCGGGAAGACGCTCGTCTCCTCGGTCTATTCGGAGCAGCTCGGCTGGTATTTCGTCTCCGCGATTCCTTACGAGACGGCGACGAAGCCGATCTCCGACATTCGCAGAACGGCGATCTGGACTTGTCTCGCTTTGTTGGCCTTGGCTCTGGTCGTTTCCGCCGTCTTGAGCGGGATGCTGTCCTCACCGTTGTCCAAGCTGGCCCGGAAGGTGCTTGCTTCCCCAATCGATACGGGGAGCATATCGGAGAAGAAGCTAAGCGAGATGGAGATTCTAAACCGCTTCTACGCCAATGTGACGGAGAAATACGAGCGGCTGGAAGCGACGAGTCGAAGCTCGCATCTGTCCATGAAGGCCGAGTATCTTAAGGAGCTGCTTCACGGCATCCGAGTACCGGAGCCGGGCGAAGCCGCGCAATACGGTCTGAATGTCGATCCGATCGGAGGGGACGCTTCGCTACTGGTAGCGGTTCTGAAGCTCGACGGCATCGCGGAGCTGGCAGTGCGTGAGGACGAGCTCGATCATACGGTCCGTGCCGTTCTGTCCGACTTCGCGGAGCGTTATCTGAAGAGCAGAATCGCTTGCGACGTCGTTAAGGTCGACAAGGAAATCGTTCTGCTCATCGGAGAAGACGGGACGTCGCAGAGAGCGTCCTTAGAAGCGCTGAGCGACTTGCAGCGAGAAGTGGCGCAGGATTACGGCGTGACGCTGACGATCGCCATCGGCCAGCCGGTTCGCAGCGGACACGAGCTCGGCGACGCTTATTTGAGCGCGAAGGAAACCGCCTTGTACCGGCTTGTCCACGGGGAAGGGAAAATTCTCTTCTATGAGGAGATTGTGTCCGATATTATCGCCGATTTCGAATACCCGCACGCCAAGCAGAAGGCGCTGCAGGAGACGATAAAAACCGGGAAGGAAGAGAAAGCGGAAGCGGCCGCGGCGGATTTTTTCCGCGAGCTTAGGCGCGCTCCCTATCCGATGATCCGGTCCGCCGTGCGGTACCTGCTGTTCTCGCTGCTCTCCGCGGCCGCTTCGAACTCGACCGCTTCGACGGCTTCGGGCAGTTACCTCGGAGCGCTGGAGGAACTGGAGAAGATAGAGTCCTTGCAGCGGATCGAGGAATGGTTTGCACAGTACGCGAGGACGGCGATCCGGGCGGCGATGACGAGCAAGAAGCATCCGAAGTCGGGGCTCGCCGAAGATATCGCCTCGTTCCTGGAGGAGCAGTACGGCAATCCCGAACTCTCGATCGAGCTGGTGGCGGAACGGTTCCATTACAACGGAATTTATTTCGGCAGACTGTTTAAGGAGCTGTTTAATCGGACGTTCCTGGAATACGTGACCGAGATGCGGATTCGCAAGGCGAACGAATTATTGGCGGATTCGAAGCTGACGGCGAAGGAAGTGGGGGAGAAGGTTGGCTTTCTCAACGCCTCGTACTTCGTCACCTGGTACAAGAAGCATACGGGCTTGGCTCCAACCGAGTATCGGAAGCAGATATAAGGCGCGGCGCCGCATCCGGTCCGTTAGCATTCAGCGTCGCGAACGTTTGAAAAACTGCGATACGCGCCGCAGGCGCTTTTTCAAAGGCTTGAACCTCAGCGAATAAAAGCAAAGTTGCTTATTCAAACTTGTCGGTCCACCGATGTAAGCGCTAAATTGGAGACCGTAAGCCGAGAGGCGAGGCAAGGAGAAGGGGGTGAGCATCTTGAGGAGAGCCGCACGCTTTATATCGGCCGATCTCGTCAAAAACCGTTTTTTGTACGTATTGGCTTTGCCCGGACTTGTTTATTTCCTGCTCTTCTGTTATTGGCCGATGGCCGGGGTCGTCGTGGCGTTTAAGGAGTACCGGATGGACCTTGGCATCTTCGGAAGTCCGTTTAACGGCTTGGACAATTTCAGGTTTCTGACGGTCGACACGGCCTCGGTGCTGAAAGCGATCTTCAATACGTTGTTTCTGAACGCCTTGTTTATCGGGATCGGAACGTTCCTGGCCGTACTGACCGCGCTTCTGGTGAACGAGATCCGCTTTGCTTTATTCAAGAAGATTTCCCAATCGCTTATTATTTTGCCGAATTTCATTTCCTGGATTATCGTCGCCGTGTTCGCTTACAACTTCCTGAACACGGACTACGGCATCCTGAACGGTTGGCTGAAGGGCTTGGGAATCGATCCGGTAGGCTGGTACAATCGCGCCGAATTGTGGCCGGGCATTCTGGTCGTGCTGTATTCCTGGAAGACGGTCGGGTTCAACAGCATCATCTATCTTGCGGCCATCGCGGGAATCGACCAGGAGCAATACGAATCGGCGGCTTTGGACGGCGCGAGCAAGCTAAGGCAAATGTGGCATATTACCGTGCCCGGCATTTCCAAGACGATCATCATTTTGCTGCTGCTTGCGGTCGGTCGGATTTTCTACGGAGATTTCGGCATGATTTACGGACTCGTAGGCGATAACAGCTTGCTGTTCTCGACGACCGATGTTATCGATACTTACGTGTATCGCGCGCTGCGCACTTTGAACGACGTCGGGATGTCGTCAGCGACAGGCTTGCTGCAATCGGTCGTCGGCTTCGTTCTCGTCTTCGCGGTCAACGCTGCCGTACGAAGGCGCGACAAGGATTCCGCGCTGTTCTAGAACAAGAATCCGGAAAGGAGTCAACCGATGAAGCACCGATCGCCCGGCGACAAAATCGTTTCGGGATTCGCCTACGTTTATTTGCTCTTGTTCGTCATCGTCGCGATTATCCCGTTCATGACCATCGTCTCTACGTCGCTGACCGACGAGCGCTATCTTCGGGCGAACGGATTCGATCTGTTCCCCCACGAATTGACGCTGGAAGCATACAGGTTCGTGCTGGGCAGAGGGTCCGCTATTTTGGATGCGTACCAAGTGACGACAATCGTCACCGTGGCCGGCACTTTGTTCAGCATGCTGCTGACGACGATGATGGCGTTCGCTTTATCCCGGAAGGAATGGAAGATGGCGGGACCGATCTCGTTTCTCGTCTATTTCACGATGCTGTTCAACGGCGGCCTCGTTCCGTGGTACATCGTCACGACGAAGTATTTGCACTTGTACGATCATTTGCTTGCTTTGATTTTGCCGTATGCCATTAATGCGTTTAACTTGCTGATCATGAGGAGCTTCATCTCGACGATTGACAACTCGATTTTCGAAGCCGCCAAAATCGACGGAGCCAACGAAGTCCAACTGTTGTTCCGGATCGCGCTGCCCCTGGCGCTGCCTGGAATCGCCACGATCTGTCTGTTCTATGCGATCAGCTACTGGAACGACTGGTGGCTTGGGCTCATGCTCGTCAGCGACAGGGAGTTGTATCCGCTGCAATTGCTGATTCGGGCTATCACCTCCAATATTACGTACGCGGCGTCAAGCTCTTCGAACTCGTCGATCGCCGCAGCAGCCATCCCCAAGGAAGGCGTGAAAATGGCGACGACGGTGTTGACGATCGGGCCGATTATTTTGCTCTACCCGTTCCTGCAGCGCTATTTCGTTAAAGGGCTGACGGTGGGAGGCGTTAAGGGATAGCGAAATCCGCGGGGTCTACCGTGAAATTCGCAACCCTTGTTCATGGAATGTTGCTTAAAGAGGTTGTTCAATAAGAGGAGGACGTTGTATGCGTATTTCGTTCGGAAAATGGTCTGGAGTCGTTCTGTCCAGCGTACTGCTGGCCGCATTGGTAAGCGCGTGCGGTTCATCCAATAAGGAGGGCACGGCGTCTCCTAGCGGAACCGTCGCGCCGTCGGCCCAGGCAAGCGAGTCGGCGCCAAGCTCGGAGGCGCTGCCGGTCGTGACCTTGAATATCGTCTATCCGGGCGATCCGCAGCCGGATCAGGATGCGGTTACAGCGGCATTGGAGAAGAAATTGGCGGAAGACGGAGTTAACGTAAAATTAAAATACCAGTATATCCCGTGGGGAGATTATTTCCAGAAGCTGCCGATCATGCTGGCTACCGGCGATCAGGTAGACATCATGTGGACCGATCCGAACCTTCTGGGCACGTTCGTCAAGTCGAACTCGATCGCGCCGCTCGACGAGGCGCTTGCCAAGAACGGACAGGCCATCATTGCGGCGCTGGACGAGAAATACTGGCCTCCGGTCACGGTGAACGGCAAGAAATACGGCGTTCCGGCCGGCGCTCTGGGCACGACGAAAGGGTATTATACGGCGACGCTGCGCAAAGATCTGCGCGAGAAATACGCCTTGTCCGAAGTGAAGACGATGGACGACCTGCTCGCGTACGCCGAAGCCGTCAAGACGAACAATCCGGAGATGATCGTATTCAACGAGCCTCCGGCCGGGTTTCTGCGGGGAGAGCCGGTGCAAAGCACCGCCACCGACGGCATTGTGTTCAACTACGCAACGCTGAAGGCAGAAGCAAAGTACGATCGTCCCCAAACGATGGAGGACGCGCGATTTAGCCGGATGCTCTACGAGAAGGGGTATATCGATAAGGACGTGATGGTCGGGCGCGACATCCGCGCGGATTTTAATTCCGGCAAAGCCGCCATCGGCGGAGGAGACGTATACGAGTACAATAACTATGCCCGCAATATCGCGGTGAACGGCGCGCAGGTCGAGTTCGTGAGCATTCCGCTAACGACGGAACCCTATATGCCTACGACGACTTGGAACTTCCAGAGCGTCGCGGCGACCTCCAAAAATATCGACCGGGCGATTCTGTTCCTGAACTGGATACAGCAGAGCGAAGACAACTACGATATGATGACGAACGGGATCAAGGGAACGCATTACGACGTCAAGGACGGGGCGATTGTAGTTCCGGAAGGCGCGGATGCCGCCAAGATCGGTTATGCTCCACCGGAGTGGATGTGGCAAAATCCGAAGTTCCTGAAGCCGAAAGCATCCGACGCGCCCGATTTCATGCAGCAGCTGCAAGATTTCGATAAGAATACGAAGCTGTTCAGTCCAATTATGGGCTTTAACTTCGACCAGACGCCGGTCAAAACTGAGCTGGCCGCGATGAGCACGATCGAGAACAAGTACAAGTACGGCATTACGGCTGGCGTGCTGGACCCGGAAACCGCGGTTCCCGAGTATGGCGCGGAGCTGAAGAAAGCCGGTTTGGACAAAGTGATCGCCGAGTTCCAGAAGCAGGCGGACGCTTTCTTGGCCGCTTCGAAGTAATCGATAGGCGGGGCTTTCCCATAAGCATGTCAAGTAGCTTAGAAAGATAATCGATGATAATGGTGCAAGGTATATATACCTCCCTCCGATGCTATACGCTCCTGAAATCTGAATAGGTAAACCCGTCACAGGGTGATTTCAGGAGCGTATGAGGCAGTCTACGGGCTAATCATGACCCACAACGTTTACAATTTATTGGATATTAAACTTTTACGACGGATCTATTTGCACACATGAGCTTACGCAGGGAAGTTAGTCGGAAATTCGTACAACGCAGCTCGAACCAGGCTTAAATGCGGACTTTTGTAGGAAAAACCGCACAAAGCAACTCGGATCAGACTCAAACGACGAACGTTTGTAGGAAAAATCGTATAAATCAACCAAGGTCAGGAATTCTATGTCACTAAAGCGTCTCCGATAATTTTACGAATAACTTCTGGGAATTATCTGGAAGTGTTGTGGGTCAAGCATAGGTCTACGGGAGGTATATACACCTTCTTTTTTATCGATTATCTTAAGCAACTTGACATGGGACAGCCCCTCTTCCCCATTCGATTTTAATCCCCAATTTGGAGGCGTTTACACATGAAAAAGAAGTCGATTGTCTTCGCGGCAAGCCTGCTTTCCGTCTTCCTGGCCAGCGCTCCGGTCTATGCGGGCTTCAGCGCTCAATACTTGGGGGAAAGCGCATCCTCCATAACCGTGCATCCCGGCGAGACGGGTAACTTCTGGGTCGACTTGAAAAACACGGGCAGCGATACGTGGCTGTTCGGCTGGCCGACACACGAAGTGGTATTGGCTAATACCGATAGCTCGTATTCGCAGGAAACGGGCTCGATTTTTACCGGGTACGACAAATGGTTGAAATACAGCCGTCCCGCAGCTCCAAACTATTCGGGGATTGCGACGGGAGGCACGGGCAGATTCGGGTTCAGCTTCACGGGACAGGAGGAGATCGGCACAAGCCGTGTATACTTGCGCCCGGTTAAGGAGGACGGAACGTTCCTGAACAATCTCGGGATTTGGTTCGACGTCAACATCGTGCCTTACCCTTCATTTTCTTTGACCGCAGGCGCTCCGTCTTCCAATCAAGTCGCATTGAGCTGGGCCAAATATTCGGGAAGCGGGTTCGGCTCGTACAAGATTTACAAATTTCCGAAAACCTATCCGCAATTGCGAACGTACTCCGGGGGAGACTGGAGCAAAAACTTTCAATACCTGCCGCAGATGCATCCTTATTACCTGGACGCCACGATCACAAATTTGAATGCGCTTACTTATACAAGCTCGCTGGAGGCCGAGAAGTCTTACGTCTATATCGTCGATGTGTGCGACGCCGCCGGCAATACGATTGCAAGGTCCAACGCAATCGACGTGCGGAACGTCTCCAGCTATCTGGTCAAGCCGCAAGAAAGAGGCCAACGGATCTACTTCGATTCGCAATTGGGGGATTACCGCAACACGGAGACGAGAGGGTACATCGAGAGCAGCATGCGGTGGAGCACCGATTCCGCGGAGATGCTGCTGGCGTTGAAGAAGCTGCCCGAAACCTATGC
Organism: Cohnella sp. LGH; assembly: GCF_017671885.1. Lineage (NCBI taxonomy): Bacteria > Bacillati > Bacillota > Bacilli > Caryophanales > Paenibacillaceae > Cohnella > Cohnella sp. LGH. The sequence goes on along the minus strand of NZ_CP072117.1, from coordinate 5,292,742 downwards.
GCTCGCAACGACGCAAAATCTGGCCGATTTTGTAAAAGAGAGCATGCCGAGAGGGCTGGCGACGCATCGTTGGGCGGATTTTCGATACGGACAGGGGCAGAGCGTCTTCGTGGACCCACAGTTCAAATTCGATAACGGCATCTATCTCGTCATGGGCGATCTGAGCGTTCCGAGAATTACGTTCAAGGAGAGCACGTATGGGGCCAATCCGCTCGGAGCGCTTCGGTTCGCTTACGGCTACGACGGGCTGACGCCGATCGAACTGACGGCTCCGACGACGAGGTCGGTCACCTTCGATCCGGCAACCAATGCGATGATCGTGGAATTTTCCAAGGAAGAAAATCGGGTGCGCGTCTCCTTCAAAGTGACGATTCACGGGGGCGTAGCCGAAGTGGAAGGCTCGATCGTGCCGACGAGCGGCTCGGTAACGAATCCAAGGCTGATCGTGAAAGCGGTGAATGACGACGGCATCGGAACTCCGACCTTTTTCGACTCCGTGAAGCAATGGGGGAGCCAGGCTTGGCTGCTCTACGACGACGGCCAAGGCTTCGTCAGAGGAGAGGATCTCGCCAAGAACAATTCGAGCCGGTTTGAGGGCATTCTGCAGTCGAACGGCAGCTCTTACTTCAAATATAGCGGGACGTTGACGCAGGGTACGAAGTGGAGCGAGTATTTGGAAAAGATCCGATTCGGCGCTCATATGCTCGGAGGGACGGCGGACAGCTATGAGCCGACAGTCTACAATTCTTCCAAGTACGACAACTACTTGTTCGGCAGGTTGATGAATTACGGCTATCCGGTCATGGGACTGGCCGCTTGGAGCGCCGATCATCCGGCGGATACCGATGCAAGAGCCATCCTGAACGACGCGTTGGCCATCCTCTACAAAAATATGAACGATTATCCGAATCACGCTTGGTCGTCGTTCTCAGACGTGACGAACGGGTCTTTGTTTTACGGAGAGCTCGGGCCGATTTTGTACGCTTTGTCGGTGATGGCCGATGTCGATTCCACGACGACGGTGTCCGGGAAAACCTATGCACAGCTGGCGCAATATGTATACGACAAGCTTCCTTCGGCGGCGACCGGCTTTTTTGCGGGGGATAACGACGGGCTCGGCAACGCGATATACGGCATCCGGAAGTTTAAGGGACCAAGCGATCCGAAAGCGCTGGAGTACGAAACCCATTTACAAGATATCAACGTCAACAACAACAAGGGCTACTATACGACCAAAACCTACTTGGCCTACAGCGACAAGCAAAGTCCGAAGGCATTGAATGCATTGAGCCATTTCCTTCAGCTTCCGCAGTGGGATACGAACGACGCGCTCGTCATTCGGAACGAGCTTGGTTACGCGGGGATGGGCGAGGCGCAGGCGTGGGGCGAGCTTCTGTTCGACGACCTCGAGCAAAGGTACGGAGGCGTTTACCCGCTGCTGATCGGGACGGATACGCGGCACGACTATCAGGATATCAAGGTGGCTTCTATCGGTTGGAACGCCGGAGCCCGCACGCTGACGATGGGCTTCAATCGATCCTTCGAGGAGCTGGATGTGTACACGGGAGCTTCGAATCTGGCGAGCGTTAAAATCAATGGCGCGACATTGACCCCGGGCACGGATTACACGTTCGACCCTGTCACACACATACTGAGGATCATGAAGACGTCCGGCGCGGGAGTGAATTTTACAGTGTCGGTTACGGTCGTATAGAGGCGGTCGGGAGCAAAATCTGCTACACTGATTGCAACGACTGCATCGCCAAGGAGATCGAATGAAAAACCTGTTGATTACCGGATACCGCGCGCACGAGTTGGGCATTTTCGACCAGAAGCATAAGGGAATTCCCTATATTCGTCGAGCGATCGAGGCCAAGCTGGTTCCTCTGCTGGAGGAGGGGCTGGAATGGATCATTACCCCCGGCCAGTACGGCGTCGACCTGTGGGCCTGCGAGACGGCGCTGGAGCTGAAGGCGCAATATCCGGACCTGAAAATCTCGATTCTGACCGCGTTCGCCGGACAAGAGGAGAAGTGGAAGGAAGACAAGCAGGAGTATTACCGCAGCATTGTGAACCGCATTGATTATTACGGCTCCGTCAGTAAACAGCCGTTCAGCGGAGCTTGGCAGTTCCAGGCCCGTGACGACCTGCTGCTGCGCAAGACGGACGGCATTCTGCTTGTCTACGACGACGAAAACGGAGAAGCGAGTCCCAAATATATGAAGACGAAGGCGCTGCGCAAAAATGCGGAGGACGGCTACGGGTACATCGCGATCGGGGCGGAGGAAATCCAGAATGCCGCGAATGAAGAAGCTTACGGCGATTTCGGCTACGACGACGAATCTCGTCAAAACCAGTGATTGTCAAAATGAAAATTATGTTTTATATTATAGGTAATGTTTTCCATATTCGACGCAACAGGTATGTTAAAGAGAAGCGCTCTAGAGAGACTCTCGCGACGAGGAGGAAAACATCTTTTTTTGCATAGTTTAGAAAACGTTTTCCGAATTCGTGGCGCATCCGAGAAGGGAGGAAGAAAAGCGGTTCAAATTAGCGTGCAAAATGCGGGGGAGATTGCATTAGTGTCTGTGTTTGGTAGGGCGTGTATGCCTACTCCGAGGATAGTAGATTTTGCCGAATTTTGAAAGATACCTCTGAGCGGGTTTGCATACACGCCCTAGGTATGCTTCAGTTTGTCTCATTTTATCATTCAGGGAGGATTCAACCGTGAAGGGGAGCAAAAGGAAACGTCTTCTTGCAGGGGCTTTGGTAGGATCGCTGTTGATTGCGCTTTATTCATTTTGGTATGCCTCTGTGGAGGGAGGAACGGAAGCCGAGGGCGAAGCAACGGGAGGAGTTTCGTCCGGCGTATCGGAGGAAACGGTAGATTTGCTCGGCAGTGTGCGGAAGCCGTCCGCTGCGGGAGCGCTGCGAATCGTCGAGCAGAACGGGATGGCAACGCTGGCTGCGGAGAACGGGCAACCGATCCAACTGCGGGGAATGAGCACGCATGGGCTGCAGTGGTTTCCCGAGATTATTAACGACAACGCGTTCGCGGCGCTCGCGGGCGATTGGGGGGCTAACGTCATTCGACTTGCGATGTACGTTGGCGAGAACGGTTATGCATCCAACCCGACCGTTATCAAACAAAGAGTCATCGACGGCATCGATTACGCTATCGCCAACGATATGTACGTCATTGTCGACTGGCATGTACACGATCCGGGAGACCCGAATGCCGAGGTGTATGCGGGAGCCATGGACTTCTTTGAGGAAATTTCCGGTCTCTACCCGAACAATAAGCATCTGATTTACGAATTGGCCAACGAGCCGAACAGCAACGCGCCGGGTGTGACGAACGATGTTGCCGGCTGGCAGAAAATCAAAGATTATGCCGAACCAATCGTAGGGATGCTGCGGGAGAAAGGCAACGAAAATATCATTATTGTGGGAAGTCCGAACTGGAGCCAACGTCCCGATCTTGCAGCGGACAATCCGGTAGAGAATCCGAACACGGGCGAAGCGGACCCGAATACGATGTACACGGTGCATTTCTATTCGGGCACGCATCTGTCGGCCGATAACAGCTCGGATCGGCAGAACGTCATGAGCAACGCCCGTTACGCGCTGGAGAATGGCGTCGCGATCTTCGCCACCGAGTGGGGGACGAGCGAGGCGAGCGGCAACAACGGTCCGTATTTGGCCGAGGCGGAAATCTGGCTGAACTTCCTGAACGAGCATAATATCAGTTGGGTGAATTGGTCGTTGACGAACAAGAACGAGACGTCTGCGGCGTTTACGCCGTTCGTGCTCGGCAAGAGCGAGGCTACGATTCTGAACCCTGGGACCGACAAGCTGTGGTCAATTCCGGAGTTGAGCGTGTCGGGAGAATACATTCGGGCGAAAATCAAGGGTATTCCTTACGAGCCGATCGACAGAACCCCGCGCGAGGAATTCTCGACGGTCGTCTGGGACTTCGACGGCGAGACCGCGCAAGGCTTCGGCTTGAACGGGGATAGCCCGGTGAAGAGCGTAAAAGTCTCCAACGATAACGGGCGATTGATGCTGTCGGGCATAGAAGCGAGCAGCGACGTGTCGGAAGACAACTACTGGGCCAATGTGCGGCTGTCCGGGGATGGTTCCGCCGCTCGTCCTGAAATTCTGGGCGCTCAGCGGTTAACGCTTGACGTCTTCGTTCCAGAGCCGACAACGGTGGCGATCGCCGCGATTCCGCAAAGCGCTTCCCACGGGTGGTTGAATCCGAATCGCGCGGTTCTGGCGAACCCGGCCGATTTCAAGGAGCAAGACGACGGCGCCTTCAAAGCGACGATTACGATCACGAAAGACGACGCGCCCAATCTAGCGGCCATCGGCGAAGATAGCACGGACAGCGTCATGACCAACATCGTTCTATTCGTTGGCGCGGAGGACGCGGAATGGGTCGCTTTGGACAACGTAACCGTGTCCGGGGGGCGGGAGATCGTCGAGCAGTTGATCGAACACGATCCCTTAGGGACGCCGGCGCTTCCGTCCACGTTCGAGGATTCGACTCGCCAAGGTTGGACTTGGGACGACGCCTCGGGAGCCAAGAATGCGCTGACGGTCCGGCCGGCGAACGGATCGAAGGCGATCTCCTGGGATGTCGCGTATCCGGATGTGAAGCCTTCTGACGGTTGGGCGTCCGCGCCGCGCATCATGATAGGCGAGATCAACGCGACTCGGGGCGATAATCGGTATTTGCTGTTTGACCTCTATTTGGATCCGGTTCGCGCGAACCAAGGAACGCTATCCATTCATCTGGCATTCGCGCCTCCAAGTCTCGGGTACTGGGCTCAGGCGGCCACAAGCTTCGATATTTCGCTAAGCGCCTTATCCCAGCAAAGCAAGACGTCCGACGGTCTCTATCATTGTCTTGTGTCCTTCGACATGACCAACATCGCCGACAATAAGGTCATTGCCGAGGATACCTTGCTTCGCGATATTACGATCGTCGTGGCGGATGTTGAGAGCGATTATTCCGGTAAAATGTATATGGACAATGTGAGGTTCTCCAAAACATTGGAATTGAATCAGAAATAAGGAATCAACGGCGACGAAGGGGGGGCAACGTTGTCGGGTTAAGGTTAAAGCCTGCTACTCCGCTGTCCAGGCAAATAGATTGTGCTTTAGTGGACCGAAGTCTTAAATCTAAGGTTGACACTAAATGTCGTTCCTTATACAATTTAATTTAATGATTATCTAATTAGATATTTTTTAAATTTAGTGGGGGAGGGGGCAGGTAATATGCAATTGGATAAAGTCGTCGCCTACCATAAAGCGCTGGCCGACCCGACCCGAATCCGAATATTGATCCTGCTCGCAGGCGGGGAGCTGAACGGACAGACGTTGGCGGAGAAGCTGACGGTGACGCCCGCGACGATTACGCATCATGCGGCGAAGCTGCGGGAGGCGAGCCTGATCAACGAACGCCGCGACAAAAACACGATTTATTTCTCCCTGAACGATTATTTTCTGAAGGGCAATGCGGAAGCGGCTCTGCGGCTGATTTATCGGGGCGCGGACAACAAGGAGGAAGAGGATATGGAAGGAACGTTGGAGAAGACGCGAGAGTCGGTTATCGGCAATTTTTTCACCAAAGAAGGCCGGTTAAAGCACGTGCCCGCGCAGCTTAAGAAGAAGCTGATCGTGCTGGAGCATATCGTCTCAAGCCTGGAGCAGGGCCAGAAATACGCGGAGAAGGAGATTAACGAATTTATTAAGTCGTATCACGAAGATTTCGCGACAATTCGCAGGGAATTCATCATGCACCAGTTCATGTACCGTGAAGACGGCGTATACGAAATGAATCCGCCCGAAATGTGGGCCAAGTGGCAGCGTCTGTCCTAAAACTGAACGGACGATGCGTTGTTGGGAAGTTAGGAAAGAAACGATGAAGTGGCCCTCTCTTGTCGAAGTAGGCTATACTGGGGAAAACGGCAATCGCCGTAAACGGGGAGAGGGCCAGAGATGCCGTTTTACATCATTGCAATACTTGTCACGGCAGCCGATCAGCTCAGTAAAATGTGGATTAGAGTTCATCTAGACGTCCGGGAGACGATGATGCTGGGGAGCGTGGAGCTGTCTCGCTTCGAAAACAGCGGCATGGCCGGAAGCTTGCTTCAAGGCTATGGCAGACTCTTCGGTGTAATTGCCGTCTTGTTCGTGCTAGGCGTGCTGTATTACCGCAAGCGCAGCGAAGAGAAGGGAGTTCTGTTCGATTGCGCATTGGGGTTTCTTGCGGGAGGAGCGATCGGCAACGGAATTGATCGGCTGCTGTTCGGCCAGGTGACCGATTTTATCGTCCGTTCGGGCGGTATTCTTAACGTCGCGGACCATGCGATTGAAGCCGGAGTGGTTCTAATTATCCTAAGTTTGATTGTGCAAGCGCTAAGAAACAGGAAAGCTCTTAGGCAATAACGTATAGAAGTAAGGTCGTACAAGATAATCGATCAAGAAAAAAGTGCATATATCTCCTGGAGACTGCCTCGTACGGTTCTGAAACCACCTCTTAACGGGTTTACCCAATCAGGTTTCAGGATCGTATAGCATCGGAAGGAGATATATACACGATAATATTCTCTATCGATTATCTTTTTGTACGACTTTTTTTACTTCTGGGACAGCCTCTTTAACGACGCCTGATTAGACGCCGTGAGAAGCCGCCAATCCCAGCCCTTCGGCAACGCGCTCTCCGTACTCCGGATCGGCCTTGTAGAAGTGGGCGATCTGGCGCAGCTTAATCTCATCCTTCTCGACCGGCTTCATCGCGCCGACGATGTTGCGGACGAGGCGTGCTCGTTCTTCTTCGCTCATCAGACGGTACAGATCGCCCGCTTGCGTGTAGTGGTCGTCGTGGTCGTAAGCGACGCTGTCGGCGCTGCCGGACACTTCGTAGGCGGCGATTTTGTGCTGCGGCGATTGCGACGGTCCGCCGAAGCTGTTCGGCTCGTAGTACACTGAGCCGCCACCGTTGCCGTCCGCACGCATCGCGCCGTCGCGCTGATAGTGGTTCACTTCCGACTGCGGACGATTGATCGGCAGCGTATTATGATTCGGGCCGACGCGGTAGCGATGGGCGTCGGAATAGGCGAACAAGCGGCCTTGCAGCATTTTGTCCGGCGAAGCCTCGATACCCGGCACGAACGAACCCGGAGAGAACGTCGCCTGTTCGACTTCGGCAAAATAATTTTCCGGATTCCGGTTCAGCACCATCTGTCCGACCTCGATCAGCGGATAATCCTTCTGCGACCACACCTTCGTCACATCGAACGGATCGAAACGGTACGTGTTCGCATCCTCAACCGGCATGATTTGCACGTAGAGCGTCCACGAAGGGAAATCGCCCGCCGCAATGGCGTTAAACAGATCCTCGGTGTGGTAATCGGGATTTTCGCCGGCCAGCTTGGCCGCGAGATCGACGTCCAGGTTTTTGATTCCTTGATTCGTCTTGAAGTGATATTTCACCCATACCGCTTCGCCCTCTGCGTTGACCCATTTGAACGTATGGCTGCCGAAGCCGTGCATATGCCGGAGGGTCGCCGGAATGCCGCGGTCGGACATCAGAATCGTGACCTGGTGCAGCGACTCGGGCGAGAGCGACCAGAAATCCCATACGGCGTTCGGATTTTTCAGATGAGTCTGCGGATGGCGTTTCTGCGTATGAATAAAGTCCGGGAATTTAATCGCGTCGCGAATGAAGAACACGGGGGTATTGTTGCCGACAAGGTCGTAGTTGCCTTCCTCCGTATAAAACTTGACCGCAAAACCGCGCGGATCGCGCACCGTATCGGCTGAACCGAGTTCGCCGGCAACGGTGGAGAAGCGGATAAACATCGGAGTGCGTTTGCCGACTTCCGACAGGAAGGAGGCTTTCGTGTGTGCAGACAGATCGTTCGTGACCTCGAAATAACCGTGCGCCCCGGCGCCTTTGGCATGGACGACGCGCTCAGGCACGCGTTCTCTGTTGAAATGAGCGAGCTTCTCGAGAAGATGTACGTCTTGAATCAGCGTCGGTCCTCGCGCTCCGGCGGTCAGAGAATTCTGATTGTCTCCTACGGGAGCTCCCCAGCTTGTCGTCAGTCTGTTGTTAGGCGTACTCATCAACGATCACTCCTAGTTTAGAATTAATCTAAATATAATAATAACGGTTATATAAGAATAATCAATACTATTTTATAATTATTCTAAATAACGCTAAAAGTCGATTTATTATGACAGAGACGGTATGCGTTTAGCCGTTATATGTAAAATTTGCAAAGAAAAAAACTAGTCTTTAGTCGGATTTGGAACTCGACCTGAACAAATTGAGTATATAATAATATAGGTTTAGTATTTCTATATAGGTTGAACTAGAGGTAAGACGGAGTGTAGGTACAATGAACCGGTACTGCTCAGCTTATATATCGTTAAGGGGGACCGAAGGCATCGACCAATAACTAGAGATCGTTCGGATAGGAGCCGTTTATGCTTCAGAATTTAATCGACACACTCATGCAATTTGGCATCTGGGGATTATTTATACATTCTTTCGCCGACGCGATCTTTTTTCCGATTCCTGCTTTTTTCCTGCAAGTGCCTTTAAGTTTGCTTCAGCCCTCCAACGCCCTTTGGCTTGCGACGGCCGGCTATGTGGCTTGTTTGCTGGGTACGCCGATCGGCTATCTGATAGGCAGGCTGTTGGGGCACTCCGTATTGCAAAAGTTTTTGAAAAAATCATGGGTCGACGCTGCTACTCGGATGTTCCAGAAGAGCGGAGAAGCAGCAATCTTGGTTGGTTCTTTCACACCGATTCCGTTCAAGGTGTTTACGATCTTGTCCGGAGCCTTGAATTTTCCGCTGTGGAGGTTGTTGGTGTACGCGGCGTTCGGACGAGCGGTCAAGTTCTATGCCGTCGGTTTGCTGTTCTATAGCTACGGCCGCGCAGCAGAAGGCATGGTAAAGGATGTCTCCCTCTATATCGCCGCGATTGCGATTCCGCTGATCGTTGTTTTTCTCCTGATCAAGAAGAAAATTGCCAAGAAGAAAGCTTTAGAAGTCCAAGCCGAGGTTGAAGAAAACGTGCCGAATACGGATAAAATGGAAAGTAATACGAGCGTGAGGTGTGAAAATGACAGATAAGAATACGAATCCGGCCGTCGAGGGACAGCACGGAGAAGCCGAGAAAAAACTAAGCCCGGCCGAAGCGATCAAACGCATTCTTGAACGCAAGAAGCAGGGACGCCAAGCTGGCGCTAACGGTAAAGGCGCGTTTTCGACGGATACGAAAAAGATGAAAACGCAAATTCACAAGGTGCAAAACAATCAAAAACGTCGCACGGGCGTTTGATCTCCTAGGGCGTGTATGTCCTTGGAGTATGCATTCACGCCCTAGCGTCCTATTCCTTTGTTATTGAGGGTGTTCCAAAGTTTGCTACGGGGACATCCTCTTTTATGCGTTTGGCGCAAGATGACGGCAACTGTGAGTGAAATTAATTCGTTCATTGAATGAATTAATTGAAAACCTATGCTAAAATATAGGTTGAGTCAAGGATACGACCGTAACACTAATCGATCAGAGGCGGGGAGGTTCGGTTATCGTGCATGTGAAAGGCAACCTCAAGCTAATGAAAGAGCTGAACACGGCGACGATCTTGAATCTGCTGCATCGGGAAGGGAGAATGTCCCGCGCCGAGCTGAAGAGGGCTACGAAGCTGAGTCCCGCAACCGTATCGGCGCTGGTTGAGGAGTTAATCGGGCAGGGTCTTGTGGAGGAGATCGGCGCCAAGCCTTCCGCAGGAGCCGGGCGCAAGGCGATCTCGTTGCAGATCAGCAAGGACGGCGGTTATGTAATCGGCATCTCGATTGGCAACAGGGATTTGATTTGCGCGGTGTTGAATTTGCACGGCGAATGCATCGCCGAATTCAAGTCCGAAATCGCCATCGGCAACGATTCGCTCGCGGAGCAAATACATACGGCCCTTAACGAATGCGTGAATCGGGCGGACGCTCTGAAGACCGGCTTGATTAAAGGAATCGGCATCGCCGCGCCGGGCATCATCGACGAGAACGCGGGGAGCGTGCTGTATTCCAGTACGCTTAAGCTGAACGATTTCAAGTTGAAAAAGCAGGTTTCGGCGTTTTTTCCCGACGTTCCGATCAAGATCGTGAACGATTCCAACGCGGCGGCGTTCGCAGAGCATTATTCGGGAGCCGGGAAGGGCAGAGGGAATCTCGTGTACGTGACGATGAACGAAGGGATCGGCGCGGGCATCGTGATCGATTCCCGGATCCATTCCGGCTTCGGCGGGGCCGCCGGGGAGATCGGCCATATCTCGATCGATCCGAATGGAGAGGTGTGCAATTGCGGGCAACGAGGATGTGTGGAAACGCTGCTGGCCAGCTCTTTTCTGCTGAACAGATGCCGCTCGTACGCGGAGAAACTCGGACAGAAACCGCCGCACGACTTCGATGAGATGTTAGCCAGATACGAATCCGGGGAAGCTTGGCTGGAGCCGGTCTTCGAGCAGGTCGCAGAAGCGGCGAGATTGACGCTGGCGAGCATCGTGCAATTTATTAGTCCGGAAGTGATCGTCATCGAAGGCTGGACGAATCGCTCGCCCAAGCTGTCGTTGAAGCTGCGTTCAGAGCTGGAGCGGCTGAGGTTCCCGCTCAAGTTTACGCCGGATCGGTTGCTTCCTTCCGCCTTCGGAGAGAAGGGCCCGCTTCTCGGCTCGGCGACGCTGATGCTGGAGCAGATTTTTCATTCAACTCTATTGAATAATTCTGGTGGAGGTTCTTAGTCATGAACAACAAAGTGTATGTCGGCATCGATCTGGGCGGCACGAAAATTCTCGCCGTTATTCTGAACGAGCAGGGGGAAGTCGTTCGTCGCGCGGAAACCGCTACGCTGGCGAAGGAAGGCGCGGATGCCGTTATCGGACGGATGATCGGCCTGATTAGGGACAGCCTGACTCCGGAGCTGCAATTGGTTAGTATCGGCGTGGCGACGGCTGGAACGTTAAACGCGGAGGAGGGTATCGTCACCCGCGCATCCAATCTGGACTGGAACGACGTTCCGCTCGGACGTAGACTGGAGCAGGATTTTGGCGTGCCTGTTAATCTGGAAAACGATGCGAATGCGGCCGCTTACGGAGAATGGGCTGTCGGAGCGGGGCAAGGCACGAAGAACTGCGTATACGTGACTGTCTCGACCGGTATCGGCGCCGGTATCGTCAGCGGAGGTCAACTCGTTCGGGGGAGAGATAACAGCGCGGGAGAATTGGGACACATAACCGTTGACATGAACGGCCCCCGCTGCGCCTGCGGCAACGTCGGCTGTCTGGAGCTGTATGCATCAGGGACAGCGATCGCAAGAAGCGCCGCTCAACGAGCGGCCGACAACCCGGAGCAGGCCGGGCTGCTGCTGGCCAAAGCCGGAGAGGAGACGCTGACCTCCCGCCATGTTGCGGAAGCGGCGGCGGAAGGCGACCAACTGTCGATTCAGGTGCTGCGCGAAGCCGGGCTGGCGCTCGGCAACGGCATGGTCAGCATCATCCATGTGATGAATCCGGAAGTGATCGTCATCGGCGGAGGCGCCGCGAACATTGGAGCGCCGTTGCTGGATCCGATGCATGAAGCGATTGCCGATCGGGGCCTCGCCTCGATGCGGAACGGCGTTCGCTTTGTCAGCCCGACGCTGGGCAAGGAAGCCGGCGCGATCGGCGCGGCTCTTGTAAACCGTTCCTAGGGCGTGTATGCAAACCCGCTCAGGGGCATCTTTCGCCGCCTTTTCGCCCTCTGCTGCCCCTCGTGGTATGCATACACGACCTGGCTTAACTAAAAAACAAAAAGTTCGTCGGAAGCTTGCGAAGCTGGCCGTCGGAAGGATTGTTGACGACGCGGCCGTTCCAGACGAGCGAGGTGGAGCCGCCGCCGTCGAGATTGTAGCCGTTGATCGCTCCGTAGCGCTTCAGCAAAATTTGCATCTCCATTAGCGTCGCTCCGGAGCTGCCTTTTTCGTTATAGCCGTCAACGACCAGGAACAGCAGCTGATCATCCTTGTAGTTGGCGATAACGGTTCGGGGCGCGCGCTTCGGGCTTGTCTGCCACTTGAGCGGAATTTCCGTCATTCGCCCGTTCTGCAGCAGAATCGGCACGAAGGATGCGCCGAACTTCGGATTTGCGGAGTCGAGCTGCGACTTGCTCGTGAATTTGCCGCCGATCAGCTTGTTGCTCTCGCTCATGCCGACAAAAAACAAATCCTTAAACGTCGGCTGGAAGCCGCTCACGTACTCGCCGTCGACGATCGTCGTGCTTAGCGGATACCGCTTCCCGCCGCCGTCCGCAAAACCGCCGCCATTGATTCCGATGGCGGCTTTATAACGTTTTACCGCTTCCAGCGTCGTTTCCGCTCCTCCGTTCTCATCCTTGCCAAGCACAAGCTTCATGGCGTCGCCCTTTTTCAGCTTGATTTTCAACGCGTAGCCGCGGAAGTTGTCGGCTTTCAAATCAAACAGTTGCGCCGTAAGCTTGTCCGAATTCATCGTATTCGAAGGCTTGCCCAGCTTGCTTGTAATGCGCTTGTCGTAAATTTGATGAGGCCTGGCGGCTTGCTTCGAAGCGATGGCGGCGATCTGATTCATATCGTCGTTCGTTTTGTTGTAAAGCGAAATCTGCTTTTTGATCGAATGCCCGGTGCCTTGCGCCAGGCTCTCGGCCGCACTCAAGCCGCCCCGGACCGATTTCGAGCCGACGTTCAGATCAATCGGTTGCATTTCATGCGCCGGATAGGCGGAGCCCGAAAGCGTAAGCTCGACATTCGCAACGAGCATCCACGTCAACAATCCGATGAAAGGAGCGGCCGCCAGGAGCAGCGTCCGGTTCATAGTACGGATCGACGAGGCGCTCATTTCAGCACGTCCAAGCTTTTTTTCAGCTCATTCAGCTGCTTTTTCACTTCTGCCAGCTGCGTATACAGCTTGTTGCTGTTGTCGGTTTTCGTATCTGCGTTGTCTTTGGCGAAGGTGAGCAGTTCGTTCAGCGTCTGCACTTGGCTTTCCAACTGCTTCATTTGCTCTTGAAAACCGGTTTCCAGCTTGGCGATCCGTCCTTCATAATCCTGCTGCATCGTCGCGATCTGCGCGGCCGTCTGGTGTTCCAGCTTAGCGGACACCTGCTGCTGGATCCGGTCGGAATACCATTTCGTTCCATAGACGCCCCCTGCGATCAAGGCGATCCACAATATGACGAAGAAGAACGCTGCGCCCTTATGCTTGCGCTTGGACGATCTCTCTTTGTAAGTGTTGGCAGGCACAGTTTGGTTGGTCTCTACTCCTAAATCTCTCATCTCTTTTTCCTGGCACCTCTCTTGTTGTCTCTAGATATCCGCAGACATCAGAATTTCTTGTCGAATAATGAACGCAAAACAAGCCGTAAAGTTGCTCCTGTCATGGGATTGTAACATACTTTTTAGCGAATCTTTGCGAATCCGGGAAGATAACGGGTAGGGTCATTTTCATATTGACGGCATGGCCGTGGTTGCAGTAATGTTTACTTAATGTAATAAACTTGGTTTTGTATATTGAACTAAACGAAGGTGTCACTTGATGAACGAGAAAAAGTACTGGGCGCCGGCGATCGAGAAAGCGCACTATATCCTCAATCTTATTGCCAGAGAGCCTCACAAGTTGAGGCTAATGGATTTGTCCGCTCGTCTCGGCATTAACAAGAGCTCGATGTTTACTTTGTTGGCCACGCTTGAGGAGTTGGAATGGATCGGCAAGCGGGAGGACGGTACCTATGCGCTTGGTTCCACATTAGGGCATCTCGGCAGTGCGTACTTGGGCCAGTATGATTTGGCGGCGCGATTTCGGGAAGAGGCGGCGAAATCGCGCGACCTGCTAAATGAAACGATTCAGCTTGCAAAATTGGATGGGGGCAGCGTGCTTTATCTTGAGAAAGTCGAGGCCCCGTCTCGCGTGAGGCTTGTCTCCGAGCCCGGCATGCGGTTTCCTGCCCATGCGACCGCGCTTGGCAAAGCCTTGCTTGCAGGAGAATCGGAAGAAGCATGGTTAACGCGGCTGGGCGAGGAACCGTTTGAAGTATTGACGCCAAACACAATAACGCAGCGAGGAACGTTATCCGCTCACTTGCGCGAGGTCAAAGCTCATGGATACTCGACGGAAGAGCAGGAAGCGGTGATGGGGTTTTGCTGTACCGCAGCGCCCGTGCTCGGACCGGACGGGAAAGCGATTGCCGCAGTCAGCGCTTCCTTGCCTTTGCACAAGTGGCAGGACGGAAAGGAAAAGTCGATCGTCGAGATTAAACGGTTAGCGCAAAGGCTTAGTTTGTCTGAAGCAGCAATAGATAAGGAGTGAAGGGGAAATGGCAAGATTGGAGAATAAGATCGCTCTGATTACCGGATCGGGTTCCGGCATAGGACAGAGCGCAGCGCGATTATTCGCGAAGGAAGGCGCCGTCGTTATCGTGAACGACCTGGATGAGGTCAAGGGCGAAGCTGCGGTTGCGGAAATTCAAGCGGCAGGGGGACAAGCCGTATTTATTGGCGCGGACGTGACCAAGGAAGACCAGGTTATGGGGATGGTTAGCGCCGCCAAGGAACGGTTCGGACGAATCGATGTTTTGTTTAACAACGCCGGCATTAGCGGCGTTGGCGCATTGCACGAGATCGAGTCGGACGCGTGGGATCGCGTGATAAACGTAAATATCCGCGGCGTCTTTTTGCCTTCGAAGCACATTCTTCCGCTTATGATGGAGCAGCGCAGCGGGTCGATCATCAATATGTCCTCTTGTATTGCCGAAATCGGGCTTGCCCGGCGGGCGTCTTATTCGGCGACGAAAGGTGCCGTGCTGGCGCTCACCAAGTCCATGCAAGTCGATTATGCGTCTTACAATATTCGTGTTAACGCGCTGCTTCCGGGAACAATCTTGACGCCGTTTGTGGAAAATTATTTGCAAACCTCCTACGATGACCCGGAGGCCGCTATCGCTGCCTTGAAAAGTCGCCAACTAAGCGGGGATCTAGGACGACCCGAGGATGTCGCTCAGGCGGCTCTGTTCCTGGCGTCGGACGAGTCAAAGTTTATGATGGGGTCTCCGCTGTACATAGACGGCGGCGTCACCTTCGGCAAAAACGCATAATAGAGTTGGAGGTCATCATTCGATGAAACTACTTACATTTGTTAAACTGGGACAACTGGCGCTAGGCGTGAAAACTGAAAAAGGCATCCTCGACGTGCAAGAGGCAGCGAAGGGGGCGGGGGTTCAACTTCCCGATTCTATCATGTCGGTTATCGAACAAGGCTCGGCCGTCGGGGAATTGGAGAAATTAGTTTTGTCCGTATCCGATGACAGCCCGGCCTGGCTGCAAGAATCCGATCTCCAGTTCGGCCCATGCGTCACGGAACCCAAGAAGATCATTTGTGTCGGACTAAACTACCGCAAGCATGCGGAAGAGACGAAAGCCGCCATTCCGGAGTTTCCGATCCTTTTTAACAAATTCCATAACACCATTGCGGCTCATGGCAGCGAGATAGCGATTCCGCGCACGACGACCAGACTCGACTACGAGGCGGAGCTCGTGATCGTCATCGGCAAGCAGGCGAAATACGTTCCTCGCGAAGAAGCGCTTAACTACGTATTCGGCTATTGCTGCGTCAACGACTTGTCCGCGCGCGACTTGCAGCTGCGTACCCCTCAGTGGATGCTGGGAAAAATCGGGGACGGGTTCAGTCCGATCGGTCCCTACCTCGTGACGGCGGATGAAGTCGGCAACCCGAACGAGCTTGCGATCAAGGCGCGAGTTAACGGCGAACTTCGCCAGAATTCCAACACGGCGGATATGATTTTCCCGTGCGATGAAATCGTTAGCTATATCTCTCAACACTTAACCTTGGTTCCGGGAGACATCATCTTAACGGGTACTCCTGAAGGCGTTGTGCTGGGACTGCCGAAGGAACAGCGGGTTTACTTGCAGCCTGGCGACGTCGTCACCATCGAGATAGAAAAGCTGGGCTCGCTAACTAATCGGTTAGTGGCAGAGTAAAGTTCAGACCTCCACGATAAGCGAAATAGGGCTGTCCATAAGCAACTCAGCTTATGGGACAGCCCTATTTGCGCACATGAGTTTACGCCTACGAAGAGGCTTCCGCGAGGGAAAGTTAGTCAAACGAAACGGTGGACATTTGTATGGAAAATCGTACACCGTAACTCAAACCGGACTCAAACGAATCGGCGGACATTTGTCCGAAAAATCTTACAAAGTAACTGAATCAGACTCGAATCGGCGGACATTTGTCCGAATAATCGTACAAAGTAGCTCGAATCGGACTCAAACGGCGCACATTTGTATGGAAAATCGTACAAAGTAGCTCGAATCGGGCTCGAACGTCGCACATTTGTATGGGAAATCGTACAAAAAGACCAAAATCAAGGGGGGGCGGTCCGATTTTACAGATACAGCAAGCTGCCTTCGTCGCGAATATGCTTCTCCCAGGCTTCTTTAATGCGGGCGAAATCTTGGGAACGAAGCGCTTCAATAAGCTGGTTGTGCTCTGCGGTCATTTGGGCGAGATCGGAATAACGGCTCGTATTTTTCATGAAGTGCAGCCTGATTCGGTTGACGATACCGTTCCAGATTTGCGCGGCGTACGAAGAGTCGTTGGACAAAAATAAAATGAGCTCGTGAAATTGTATATCCTCTTCTACCAATCCTGCAATATCTCCGACAGCGGCCAACTGCTCCATTCGTGCGGTTATTTCCTCCAGTTTGCGGTAAACCTCGTCGTTAATGTCGGCCAAATTATATTTGAGGGAGTACAGCTCCAGTTGAAGTCGGATCGGCAGCAGTAAATCGACGATTTCTTGCTCCTGTACATCGGCGACTACGGTTTCTTTATAAGGCAGGCTCACCACAAGCCCCATGGCCTCCAAATCACGCAAAGCCTCTCGTATAGGTCCCCGGCTTATTCCCATTTGCGCGGATATTTCTTGTTCCTTCAATTTTTCCCCCGGTTTAAGCTCGCCTTGAATGATGGCATTGCGAATATCCGTCGCGATCTTCTGACGAAGCGGGATCGTTTCTTGGCTCTTGAACTGAAATTTGGTCATGGGCATCTCCTCGCGTGTGACTCTCTTTCCAAATCATAACCTAATTTTTAATAAATGTACATTGAAGATAATCTACAGTCTATTGTTGACAATGTTACATGGGTTCAATTATATTGAACTTGTATCGGTATTAGGTATAGGTACAGGTTCAACCTATTCCTCAAATCATGTCCTCCAGGAGGCTAATCTCATGAAAATTACAAAAGTCGAAGCAATCCCTGTCCGTCAGAAGGAAAATGTACAGTTGAACAACGACAGCGCGCAGGACGGCATTATCATTAAAGTTCATACGGATGAAGGCATTGTCGGCTACGGCGAGGTGGATTCGGCGCCATGGGTTGTGAAAGCGATTATCGAGTCGCCATCCTCCCACCGCATTTGCCGCGGGCTTGGCGAGATGATCATCGGGGAAGATCCATTTGAGATGGAGCGCATTTGGGAAAAAATGTACGTTGGCAGTCAGTTCTATGGAAGACGCGGCGTTGTTATCCATGCAATGAGCGGAATTGATATCGCACTTTGGGATATCGTCGGCAAAGCGCTGAATAAGCCGATCTATAAGCTACTGGGCGGAGCGCAGCGCGGAAAAGTGCGGGCCTATGCGAGCACACTTATGCCGTATACGCCGGAGGAAGCCTACGACGAGACGAAGAAATGGGTCGAGCAGGGCTATACCGCGATTAAGCTGGGCTGGGGAGGATTCGAGCAGGGCAATCGTGAAATTATAGAGTTGGTCAGAGCCTCGCGCGAAGCGGCAGGGCCTGACGTTGATCTGCTGTTCGATCTCGGCTTCATTCCGTCCGACGATCATCCGATTGACGCCGCATCCCGCATGCCGCTCATTAAAGAGCTGGAGCAATATAAACCGTATTGGATAGAGGAGCCGCTGTTCGCCGACGACTACGACGGCTATCGGAAGCTGGCCGAGACGACGACGATCCGCATCGCCGGCGGTGAGAACGAAACGACGCGCTACGGGTTTAGGCAGCTGATCGAGCAAGGCGGCGTAGACATTATTCAGCCCGACGTTACCCGCTGCGGAGGCTTGAGCGAAGCGAAGAAAATCGCGCAGCTCGCCCATGCCCATCATCTGACCTGCGTTCCGCACGCTTGGAGCAGCGGCATCGTTATCGCGGCATCCCTGCATCTGATCACGGCGATTCCGAACGGCAGCTTGCTGGAATACTGCGTCGCCGAAACGCCGATTCGTCAGGAAATGCTGCAAAGCGATATCGTTGTCCGGGACGGCTATGCGCAAATTACCGACAAACCGGGACTTGGCATTGAGATTAATGAAGAAGCGCTTGAAAAATACCGCTGCGACAGATAAAAACACTGTAGACGCTATTCGAGAGGGTGTGCGGGAATGGAAACGAGAGCATGGGTATGGAACGGATCGCTCGTACCCGAGCTGACGTCGCTGCCGCTGCCGGAGCTGCGCGAGTTCGATGTTCTGGTGAAAATCCGGGCAATCGGCATTTGCGCCACGGATTTGCACATTATGGAACGTAAAGTTTCTTTCGCTGAACCGCCGTATGCGCTTGGACACGAAGCGGCCGGAGAAGTCGTGAAATTGGGCGCGGGCGTGACGAGGGTCGGTATCGGAGACCGCTGTACGCTCGATCCTAGTATTGGATGCGGCCGCTGCAGCGCATGCCTTACGGGCAACAAGCACCAATGCGCGCAAAACCGGGAATACGGATTAAATCGGTCGGGCTTCTGGCAGGAATACGTCGTAATCTCGGAAAATAATGTGTATCTGCTGCCCGAATCCGTCGGCTACGATGCGGCGTCGCAATGCGAAACGATTCACGTATGCTTGGGCGGAATGGATAAAATTCAGCTGCGTGCCGGAGAACGGGCGATCATTGTCGGCGACGGTCCGACAGGATTGTTTTTCGCCAGGCTGTGTAAGCTTCAAGGCGCTTCGCAGGTTACGGTGGCCGGGTCGAGAAGGAAACGACTCGAGCTGGCGCGCGCTTACGGAGCGGATGAAGTCGTGAACATTAGGGAACGGGACTTGCTGTCGGCAGTTGAAGAACAAAGCTATGATGTCGTCATAGAAGCCGTCGGCAAGACGGAGACGATTCAACTCGCCCAGAAGCTCGTTGCGAACCGGGGCCGCATTCTGCTATTCGGCTTGCCTGAGCATAAAGTGGAGATCGACGTGATGGATCTCATTTTACGGGAAATCACCTGTATCGGCAGCGCCAATGCCCCGCAGGTATGGTCGCGTGTCGTCGATTTGCTTGCCGCCAAGCGGATTAATGTGGAACCGATGATTACCGACCGGTATCCTTATGAACAATTGGATCAAGCGATTGCTTGCGCTTTTGCCGGGGGACAGGAACGGATTAAGGTTGTCGTAGAGAACAACGAATGAGGGGATGGGAATTGCGATGCGAGTATTAGCGGTTGGGGCGCATCCCGATGATGTCGAGATTTTGTGCGGGGGTACGTTGGCCAAATATGCGGCTAGGGGCGACAAAGTAACAATCATGGTTGCCACCAACGGCAACGTCGGTTCTCCTACGCATACGAAGGAAGAGATCGCTGCCATTCGCCGGACGGAAGCGGAGAAGTCCGCTGCGATCATCGGGGCCGACTTGATCTGGCTCGGTTACGACGATGAATTTCTGTTTCACGACAGGGAGACGAGGATGGCGTTCATCAACGCGATTCGCCAAGCGAATCCGGATGTGATGTTCGTGCACGGCGCTAGCGACTATCATCCGGATCATCGGATTAGCGGCGAGATCGCCAGCGATTGCCGCATCCCGGTCACCGTTCGGCTGATCGAGACGGAGTATCCGCATATGGACAAGGTTCCCCATGTGTTCATCATGGACAATATCGGCGCGATCTCCTTTGAACCGGAGGTGTACGTCGACATCACCGACACGTTTGAGACCAAATGCAAGATGCTGCGCTGTCACGAAAGCCAGGACGCCTGGCTCCAACACTTGTACGGTATGGAATACGTGGAGTTCATGGCGAAAGCGTCGTCGCTGCGCGGCATGGCCATCGGCGTGAAATACGCCGAGGCTTTCCGCAGCTTGCCAATGTACCCGGTTAGCGGCGGACCTCACTTGCTTCCGTAAGCCGTAACGTAAATAGTCTATTATAATTCCGCGCAAGAGGCCGGGAGTCGGACTGCATTTGATGCAGTTCGATCCCCGGTCTTTATTTGTTTAGCCGTGCCCAGCGAAGCGCGCATCTTCTATTCCAACCGGACAACAAAGTACCAGCGATATCAACAGAGTCCGATTGTTGGCTCAAGTCGTTGTTTCTACAATTGTAGTAGAGAGTGCACCTCTACATTAAAGTTCAGAAGGTATATTACCAGGAGGGCGATTATGGCAAACAACGTAAAAAAGATGATTACTATGTTCAGTGCGGCAGCCATGGTGTTCACGATCGCGGCGTGCAGCAATAAAAACGAGTCCTCCGATTCGAGCCCTACGGCATCCGCACCGGCGTCGGCATCGGCAACGAGCCAGACGGAGAGTCAGTCCCCGGAAGCGGTAGATCCTCTTGGCAAATACGATCCGCCGATTGAGATTACTTTTG
Organism: Cohnella sp. LGH; assembly: GCF_017671885.1. NCBI lineage: Bacteria > Bacillati > Bacillota > Bacilli > Caryophanales > Paenibacillaceae > Cohnella > Cohnella sp. LGH. The sequence continues at coordinate 5,272,027 of NZ_CP072117.1, read as the reverse complement.
TCGGCACGATTAGCGACCAATTCGAGAAAACGACTCTGACCGACGGCGTCACGATGGAGGATAACGTCTGGACGAAGGCCTACTTGGATGAGCTTGGCATCAAAGTCAAATACAAATGGATCGCCAAGAGCCCCGAAGAATACAAGCAGAAGCTGAATCTGTCTTTGGCATCGGGCGATATTCCCAATGTGATGAATCTGGATACGGCTGGCTTGCAGTCCGCTATTAGAGCCGATATTTTGCAGGACGTCGGCGGCATGATCGAACAATACGGAATTGATCAAGTCAAGAGCAACTATACCAGCTATGATTTCGACCCTTATATGGCGGCGAAGAACGACGGAAAGGTATACGCCATTCCGCAGATGTGGTCGGTCAGCGACAATGCCAGCGGTATTTTGTGGATTCGTCAGGATTGGCTGGACAAGGTAGGCCTGACCCCTCCGAAAACGATGGATGACGTCTACGCGATCAGCCAAGCGTTTACCCATAACGATCCGGATGGTAATGGCAAGAAGGATACATTCGGACTGTCTATCAGTAAAGATTTTGTAATGGACCTTGGTGGATTTTTCTACGGGTACAATGCTTATCCGGGAACGTGGCTGGAAAAGGACGGACAGCTCGTTAACGGCAGCACGCTTCCCGAAACAAAGAACTCGCTTGAGAAATTAGCGGCAATGTATAAAGACGGGCAGATTGACCCCGAATTTTACGCCAAGCCCGCAGACAAGATTGCCCAGGACATTGCTGCGCAAAAGCTCGGTATGATGTACGGATTCATGTGGAACGGCATCTATCCGCTGCAGGACAGCCGCCGCGACCATCCCGAAGCGGATTGGAGACCTTATCTGATCCCGGCTGCGGACGGAACGATTGCGAAACCGAAAGCGGATACGGGAATCGCCGGCTACTATGTGGTCGACAAGAACTTCGAGCATCCCGAAGCGTTGGTCAAGATGATGAACCTGGCTAAAACTCTTGGACAGAAAGATCCTGGCAAATACGGAACCTCACCGGACGGCAAGGAACTATGGAAGCTTTCCCCTATATCCGTGCCGACCTTGGAAGAGAATCTGGGCTATCACAAGAGAATGAACGAAATGGCCAAGACGGGCGAGGCTCCTGCCAACGCGGTCGAACAGTTGATTTCCGACAATGTGAAAAAGTGGACGGAACAGAAGGATGAATCGATGTGGGGATATTACCGCATGCTCGGTCCCGGCGGCGTGGGAGAAATTGCTCAAGCGAATATTGAATATTACTTTGACAACAATTTGTGGGTCTATAATGCCTATCGCGGCGCTCCGACACAGACGATGAGCGATAAGGGCTCCACTATGGAAACTCTCGAATCCGAAACCTTTGTGAAGATTATTATCGGACAGAAGGACATCGGGGAGTTCGACAAATTCGTAACCGAATGGAAAAAGCTCGGGGGCGACGAGGTAACCAAGGAAGTAAACGAGTGGTACCAGAACGCCAAATAAACCGCTCAACGTAGCGCAACGACGAACACGCGCGAATAAAGCATGGTGCAAAGAAAGGGGCTGTCCCGTAAGCAGCGCCGCTTGTGATGATCGAGAGATAAAGCAGGTGTATGTCCCGGAGACTGCCTCATACGCCCCTAAAATTACCGTTTTATCAATTCAGATTTTGGGGGCGTATCGCATCGGAGGGAGGTACATACACCTGTCACCTTATCATCGATTATCTTTCACAGCAGTCTAACTAGCTTACGAGACGGCCCCGTTTAGCGGAGATGATCAACATGAATTTAATGAAAAAGTCGAAAAACCTTTCCCTACATCTAATGCTGCTGCCGGCGATGATTCTCCTGATTGTATTCAGCTACATTCCGATGGCGGGCATCTCCATTGCCTTTCAGGATTTTATTCCGGCCAAAGGGCTTCTGGGCAATCAGGAATGGGTAGGCCTTAAAAATTTCGAGCTTATTTTATCCAACCCCTTTGTTTACCGTGTGCTGCAGAACACCTTGATCATCGCCTTCGCCAAAATATTGCTCGGACTGGTCGTTCCCATTGTATTTGCTATTTTTCTCAACGAGATTCGCAATACGGCGTATAAACGGACGATACAAACTCTCGTTTATTTGCCTCACTTCTTATCCTGGGTGCTGCTGGCGGGAATTTTAATTGACATTCTCTCTCCTTCCACCGGGATCGTAAACAATATGCTCAAGTCTTTGGGGATGAACCCGATTTTCTTCCTAGGCGATCCGAAGTGGTTTCAGCCAACGATCATTCTTACGGATGTCTGGAAGGAGTTCGGCTGGTCGACCATTCTATATTTGGCGGCTATTACTTCGATTGATCCCAGCTTGTACGAATCTGCGAAAATGGACGGAGCGGGACGGTTCAGACAGATGCTTTCCGTTACTCTGCCGGGAATGAGCATGATTATAGCGATGCTCGCGATTCTCAGCATCGGCAATATTTTGAATGCGGGATTTGATCAGATTTTCAACCTTTACCATGCCGGAGTTTATGAAACCGGCGATATTATCGATACCTTTGTCTACCGGATGGGACTGATCGATGCCAAGTTTGGACCGGCGACGGCTGTAGGGCTGTTCAAATCGGTCGTGTCCTTGATTCTGATCAGCGTTTCCTATTATTGCGCTTATCGATTTGCCGATTATCGGATTTTTTAGAAAGGGGGGAGGAGCTTAGCGATGAACCAAAAGACAAACAGGTCGTATATCTTCCCTATCGTAAATGGAACCGTTCTGGGAATTCTCGCGCTGACGTGCTTGGCGCCGCTGCTGCACATTTTTGCTATAGCCTTCAGCGATAACAACGAGGTGGTTAAGGGTACCGTCACCTTGTGGCCCAGAAACTTTACTTTGAGCTCGTTTACCTTTGTGCTGGAACGCGAGGAATTCTGGAGAGCGTTTGGCGTGACGCTGGAGCGAATCGCCATCGGGCTTCCGCTGAATATGTTCCTTACGATTATTACCGCCTATCCGCTGGCGAAGGAGAGCACGGCGTTCAGGCCGCGGACGTTCTATGTCTGGTTTATGTTTTTTACGATGCTGTTCGGCGGAGGACTCATTCCGACTTACATGCTGGTCAGGCAGCTGGATATGCTCGATAGCATCTGGTCGTTGGTTCTTCCAGGAGCGCTTCAGGTCTACAATATTATTCTTTTGCTGAACTTTTTCCGTCAACTTCCGAAGGAAATGTCGGAAGCGGCCTACATGGATGGCGCCGGGCATTGGCAGACGCTGTGGAGAATTTATGTGCCCACCTCGATGGCGGCTCTGGCCACGCTTATTTTGTTCACGGTGGTCGCCCATTGGAACTCCTGGTTTGACGGGATGATCTACATGAACATGCCGGATAATTACCCGCTGCAGACTTTTCTGCGTACGGTGATCACGATGCCTGATTTTAAGTACTTGAAGGCGGATGACTGGAAAACTCTCCAAAGCATCTCGGACCGTACGACAAGATCGGCGCAGATTATTATTGCTTCCGTTCCGATCCTGCTGGTTTATCCGTTCTTGCAGAAATACTTCGTCAAGGGGATTGTCCTTGGGAGCGTAAAAGGTTAATTGAAGGCTGCGTAAGAAGCTTGAACCAGAAAGGAGAATAGGAGCATGTTGAAAAACAAAAAGCGCTTATCCCGGGGATTGCTGGCGTTGCTGGCGGCGGTTGTGCTGTTTGGCGGCGCGAATGCCGCGATGGGACTGCTTGCCGCCGCAACGCCGGGCGAGCAGTTTGTCATTAATAGCGATGGGGTTATCACGGAATACGTGGTAGCCAACGATCAATACGCGGCATATAAGCATATCGTTATACCTGCAACCGTTCAAGGAATTACGGTGAAAGCGATCGGGGAAGGCGCCTTTCAGGAGAAAAAGATTAAATCCGTAACTTTCCCCAGCACCCTTGAGCGCATAGAAAAAAGAGCCTTTTACAACAACTCTATTGAATCGCTTCTGTTTCCCGCCGACTTGCAAGAGATCGGCGCGGAGGCATTCGCCTTGAATCAAGTGAGTGCGCTTTCATTGCAGGAGGGGCTCGATACTCTCGGAGAATCGGCCTTTTCCGGAAATAAGCTGAGCGCGGTAGCCCTGCCGGAAGGGATCGCCAATTACGGCGGGTGGATATTCCAATATAACCGGATCGAAGAGGTGCAGCTGCCGGCGGATATGAGGGAGATCCCGCAAGGGATTTTCAGCGATAATAAGCTTTCTTCAATCGCGTGGCCCGCAGATGTGACCCAGATCGGCGCGGCGGCGTTTGCCTACAATCAATTTGTCGCTCTGGAATTGCCTAGCACTCTTATCGCGATCGGGGACAGCGCCTTTGAGCAGAACGAGCTATCTCAAGTCGCATGGCCGGAAGGGCTGCAGACGATCGGCAGCTGTGCCTTCAGGGGCAATGAGCTGACCGAGCTGGATTTGCCCGACAGCTTGACCGACCTGGGCGACCGCGCCTTCGCCAATAATCAAATCTCCGAGCTGACGCTGCCGCAGGGGCTGGCGGATCATATCGGCGAGTATGCCTTCCGCCAAAATCGGCTGGAATACGTCTATGAGCCTGTATACGAAGGAGAAGAGGAAGTCCGGGGCAAAGTGTTGCCCTATGCAAGGATTGCCGTAAGCGACAAAACGGGACAGGAACTGGGCAGAGCGCAGGCCGACGGCAAGGGCGTCTTTCGCGTTGTTCTCGCCGGCGGACGACAGGCCGGAGCGGACGAGCGGTTCTATGTAGCCGTTCAGGGCGGGGATAGAACGGCCATTCAAGCGATTTCTAAAAATTAAGCTTACAGGAAAGGTGTTAAATATGAGGAGAACTATTCATAAATCGATTTCCTGTGTCCTGTTGCTCGCGCTCCTGTTGACCTCCGGTTATGCGGTGCCGTCGGTGCGGGCAGCTCAAGCCGACCCGCCGATCACCGCCATTCATGTCCCCACGGTTGCGAATAAAGCTCCCGTCATTGACGGAGTCATCGAGGATGCGGAATGGGACGAGGCGGCGCAAAGCGCGGGTTTCGTCACCTTTACCCAGTCGGAGGCAGTACCGGAGCCCACCTTCTTTAAGGTTTTCTTTACGGAGGACAAGCTGTATGTTGCGGTTCATTCCATGCAGAAGGATAGGCCGAGCGCCAGGGTGACGGAACACGACGGCCCGGTGTATACCGAAGATTCGATCGAGATTTTTTTCCAGCCGGACCTTGTGCAACAGACCTACTATCAGTTTGTTATTAATGCGATGGGGGTCAAATACGAAGGCCGGGAAAGAGATTCTTCATGGGGGGACGACGGGGACTGGAGTGCGCGCGCGACTACAGGGAACGGTTACTGGGATCTGGAAGTGGAGCTTCCCGCAAGTCTGTTCGGACTGAACGGCTTCTCGGCAACGGAATACGGCTTTAATATTAGCCGATCCCAGTCGGCGGGAGATCAGGGCGGTTCCGGACCTATGGCGATTCCTGCCATGATTCAAAGCTCTTGGTCGCCCTACTACGGTGGAACGTTCCACGACTTTACAGCGTTTGGCAGGCTTTACCGGGACGATCAGAATCCTAGCGCGCTGCGTCAGACCGTCCATGCCGCCGATTTGAAGAGCGGGTTTCAGACGGTTTCCAGCGTGACTAATGCAACCTATGGCGATCTGACGTTCAAAGCGGTGCAAGAGGTGAGGAACAGCAGCACCGGCGCGCTGCTGGGGAGCGCTCAGGAACAGACGCTAACATTGGCTGCCGGAGGCTCGGGAGATTTGAGCCTGAACAGCCCGCTGGAGCAAGGCAAATGGGAGTGCATCCTGATCGTGACCGACGCGGACAGCGGCAAAGTGTACTACAGCAGAAAAATACCGGTCGATATTCCGCCTCCGCTCAAGGTGCGTTCTTACTGGAGCGAACAGAAGGCGGAGCTTAGTCTGGACAAAAATGATGTGAACACCGCATTTCCTGCGACAAGCGCTCTGTTTGAATTGAAGAATGAGCAAGGAACGGTCATCTCCGCACAGGAAGTGAACGCCGATGCCGCCGGTGTATTCAGGGCATCAATGGATATGAACGCTCATCCGGCAGGAAGCTACCAAATTGTTGCCACGTTAAAAGGCAGCGGGAATTCCCATCCGCTTCCTGCGGTGTCTCTGGAAAAGCCGGTCACGCCGGAATGGTGGAATTCCGATTTGGGTAAGGAGGATATTGTGCTCGCGCCTTGGACCGGCGTGAAGACTGTCGGCAATAAAGTGGAGGTTTGGGGAAGGGAATATGCCTTTGGCGGTTCCCCCTTTGTGAGCCAGATTACCAGTCAGGGACAGGAGCTGTTGGCTGCGCCTATTCGGATCGAGGGAGAGGCTGACGCGCGGGAGCTCCATTTTTACGAAACCAACGATATAGGGATAGAAAAGACGGATACCGCAGTCCAATATTTGAACGAGTCGGTATCGGACGATTTGAAGCTGAGCGTGAACAGCAAGGTGGAATACGACGGATTTATTCGGTTTGACGTGAAGTTGGCATCCGATTCCGATACTCCGGTGCAGCTCCAGAACCTCAAGGTGAACATTCCGATGAAGCCGGAAGCTGCGACGCTGTTCGATGCGGATACGACCGATTCTCCTTTAAGGGGCAGCTATCCTTACTGGAGCGGAGCGCGTTCGGGGAAATTCCCCGATGAAGCTGCAGGCAGCTTTACTCCGCATATTTTTGTAGGAAACGATCAAGTGGGACTGACGTGGGTCGCCGAATCGACGGAAAATTGGTCGTTCCACAATCCCGATGATGTGCTGGCGCTGAAGAAGCAAGGCGGAGCCCATGTGCTGCAAATGAATGTGATTGACAAGGCAATCGAGATTGATCGGGACACGCCTCTGGTCTTCACCTTTGCCATTCAGGCTTCTCCCATCCGGCCTCAGGCGGAAAATAAGCAGGTCTTCATCTATGGAAGCAGCGCGTATGGCGCCGATCTATGGTCAATGAACACCTTCTCGCAGAACAAGGGGCAATTGAGCTATCCCGCCAAGGATTATGTGACGGCAGAGCACGGGGATTTGACGGTTAAAATGTCGCCCAAGGACTGGACCAACTATAGCTGGTCGGGCGGTTATCCGGACGATCCGCAAAATGAAATGGCGACGCCGGTCGTTGCGGTCCGCTTCCCCAACGGCAATAGCTTCGGGCTTTACTATAGTTTGGCCGCCCCCAAATTCTTCCTGGCCACTGAAACAGGGTTTAATCAGAACCGGGTTCGCCATAAAATTCAGGAGTTCACCTACGATCGCGAGTGGAATTACTCTTGGGAGCGAGAGGTCCGGTTAACATGGGACGAACACTCGCTGAAGGTTGGCATCGGCAACGGATGGCCGATTGAGTATGAAGAGATGGCGGAAATCCCCCTTGATTTCGGCTTGATGAATGCGTCCATGCAAGAGGCCAAAATTGTTTATGGAGCCGGATTTATTTACAACAACTTCACCGCGAGAGCGGAAAATGGCGACCCGATCGTGTGGGAGCTTCAAGTGGAAGATGAGAATGTACCGGGGAGAGTATTGACCGGGCAGTATCAGCTTCTTCCCAATGAGACCTGGCCCACCGAAAGCAGAATCTACGTAGGCGGTCCCGATCTTAACGGCAGTCGCGACTGGCCATGGTTTTTGGATCGATTAAAGAAAGACAACTACCAGCTGCTCAAAATTCACGAGGACTGGACGGAATCCCAAGGCTATCCGATGACGCGGGAGCAAGGAAGAAAAGACGCCCTCCATGCATTGGCGGCAGCGGCCAATGAGAAGGGCATCCCCGTGATCCCGTACATTGGCTTCCAATTGGGGAACAATACGCCGGAATTTCAAACCTACAAGGATGAAATCGTGACGGAACCGTTTTTCCTGCCTAACGGCTGGGTGCGTTCGGATACGAATCATATCGGGGCGAATATTTCGTATGCGGGGCAGTACCAGAATTTCATGCTGTGGAGCATTAACAAACTGCTCCTGGAAGACGGCATCGGCGGTCTGTACATGGACAGCACCGCGATCCCGCCAATGGATCAGAACCTGCACCATGGCGCGGGTTATTATGATCGCGACGGAGTTTTGCAGCCTTCCTATTCCATCTTCGAGTACAGGAATTTTATGAAACGTCTTCGTACGATGGGGAAGGCCGTTCGCCCCGATTTCTATATGGACCTGCACACGCCTGTCGGCACATGGACGCCGACTGCGGGATTTGCCGACAGCATATGGAAGGGGGAGCAATTCTTGAATGCGGAGGCCAATCCGTCGGAAAACACCTTCCGCAGAGAGGTGACGCCGGAGCTGCTGCGGGCAACGATGGGGAAACAGACGGGACTGGCTATTAACTTCCTGAATTACGCGCAGGTGGATACCGCATCGGCGGTAAGCGCGGTGCTGGATATTCCGGTGAGGCTGGATGGGCTTTTGCGAGCCAAGATGATGAAGTACTACGATCTGAACGACGCGCGGTTTATCCTGTACAGCGACAGCAACATTGCAGGCTCCAATGAAGAGACGCCTATGTCGTACTATAAGCGTTCCGACGGCGCAGTGGTGGCGGTTGCGGCGAACCTGAGCCGGACAGATCAGCCGAGGGATGTGACCTTCACGCTGCCCGAAGGTTTGATTTTGCCGGGAAGTGCGGCGACCGACGCCATCAACGGGGATAATCTGTCATTGAACGGAAACGCATTGACGGTGCATTTTGAGAAGGCGTGGCGGTACAAGTATATTTTGCTGGCTCCCGAAAGCGTGCAAAATCCGGTGAGAAATCCTTTCGAATGGCCGACTATCGGTTTTCCCAACTAAATGAAGAAGGAGGCAGATCCGATATGAAAAAAAGAATATGCGGGGCTTTGCTCAGTCTGTGCATGACGATGCCCCTGCTGCCCGCGGCGGCGTCGGCGGCGGGACCGGGAACCGGGGCGATGACTGCCGGGACGGGCGGAATCGTCGACGGAAACACCCTTTATTTCGGCCGGTATACGGAGAATGGTAGAACCTATGAGGTTCCTTGGCTCGTGCTGGATGCCGACAAAACCAATACCCATAAGGGAGGCGCGTTCCTGATCTCCAAATATTTGCTGGGAAGCACGCCCTTTGAAGCCGTATGGGACGGCGACGACAACGACGGACAGGCACAGCCCAACGAATGGCAAAGCAGCGACGCGCAGATGTGGACTCGAAGCTTTGCCGGATCGGAGCACTTTACGGCTGCAGAGCTGTCGGCCATGCAGGCAACAACGAAAGCGGACGGTCCGAATTTAGAGTACGGCGCAAGCGAGCTGATTGGGGAAAAGGCGTTTTTCCTGTCGGGAGAGGAAGCGGCGACCTATTTTCACAGCGATCAAGAACGGGAAGCGGCATTTATCGCCGATGCGGTCGGCAGCGGCGCCGGCTGGTGGTGGCTGCGGTCGCCGTACGGGGACAAGCCTCATAGCGCCGGCGTAGTCTCGGTAGTTCAGCGCTATACCCGCGTGTCCTACGCCGACGGCGCCCGCCCCGCTTTTAACCTGTCGCTGTCCTCGGTTCTCTTCTCCTCCGCGGCCCAGAGCGGCAAGCTGAGCGGAACCGTAGGCGCCGCCGCACTAAAGGCGGTTTCAGCCGATACGCCGTCGGAATGGAAGCTGACCGTTCGGGATAGCAGCAGAACGTTCACGGCGGAAAGAACGGGATATAACGCGACGAGCAAAGTGATGACTATCGGTTACACGGGCGCGGCGACGGGAGCCAATGAATATATTTCGGCCGTAGTTATGGACCTAAGCGGTGCTGTGAAATACTATGGAAATATCGCACAGCCGCAGAGCGCAAGCGGCAGCGTTAAGCTTGACCTATCCGGCGTGAGCTTGGGTGCGGACGATAAGCTTTATGTGTTCTCCGAAGCGACAAACGGCGATAACAAGACCGACTACGCCAGCGCATTGCAGGAGCTGAGTCTAAGCGGCAGCTCAACGGGCGGTTCATCCGGCAGTTCGTCCGGCGGTGGCGGCACGGTGACAACCGATCCGAAGCTCCCGACCGAGGAAGAAAAGGAAATCTTGCCTTCCACCCCGGTCGGAACAGATCATTTTATCGACGTGAAGAAAACCGACTGGTTCTACGACGCGGTGAAGTACGTCTATGAAAAAGGGCTGATGAAGGGCGTCTCCGATACGGCCTTTGACCCTGGAGCAACGACGGCGCGCGCGATGCTGGTGACGATTTTGTACCGCCTGGAAGGCTCGCCTGCCGTGAGCGCAGCTCACGCTTTCAGCGACGTGGCGACGGCTAAGTACTACGCGGATGCGGTAGCTTGGTCGGTCGAAAATAACATTGTGGGCGGATACGGCAACGGCAAGTTTGGCCCGGAAGACGCAATTACCCGCGAGCAATTGGCGACGATTCTGTACCGGTACGCCGCCTTCAAAGGGTATGACGTGTCCGCCAGAGCCGATCTCTCCGGATTTGCCGATGCAGACTCCGTGTCGGCCTACGCGAAGGACGCCATGCGCTGGGCCAACGCCAAAGGGTTTATTCAGGGGTCCGGCACGAATCTGACACCGAAAAGCAACGCATTGCGCAGCCAGATGGCGGCCATTATACAAAGATTCCTTGAATTTTACAAATCATAATGAAAAAGCGCCGCCGTCACCCCGTTGTGGCGACGGCGCTTTATAGTTGGACAACAAAGTCCTAACGGCGTCAACAGAATCCGATTGTCCGCTCAAGCCGTTGTTTTTACAATTGCAGTAGAGCGTACTCTACAACGATGGGAGTAACGTCATGGCTAACATCAAGATCAAAGCAGCAGGAGCCGCAACGCTGGCGCTTATGCTTGTGGCGCTCGGCGCTTGCAGCGGCAAAGGGGATGATCCGGTCGCCGAGGAAACGGCGAAGCCGACGAACGGTCCGATAGGCAAATACGACCCGCCAATCGTGCTGACGACGGGCCGGGAAATATCGGAAACGTTGAAATTCGAGGAAGGGCGCTCGATCGACAACAACGTCTGGTACGATGCTTATCGCGACGCATTAGGGGTTGAAGTCAAGAACGATTGGGTCGTCAAGGGCGGCGAAGCCTACACGAATAAATCGAATATCGCCATTGCCTCGGGCGAAATACCGGACGTTCTGGCCGTGAATGCGCTGCAGCTGAGAAATTTGGTGGAAGCCGACATGATTGAGGATTTGACCGCTGTGTATGACGAGTACGCATCGCCCTTTACGAAAAGTTTGCTGAAGGAAGACGGCGGGCTGGCGATGAAGGCGTCCGCGTTCGGAGGGAAGCTCTATGCGCTCCCGCTGACGAACAGCAACCTGGACGAAGTGTCGATGCTGTGGGTGCGCGACGATTGGATGAAGCGACTGAATTTGCCGGAGCCGACGACGATGGACGGCATGATCGCCATTGCGAAGGCGTTTACCGAGCAGGACCCCGACGGCAACGGCAAGGACGACACTTACGGGCTGGCGCTCGTGAAAGAGGCGCAGATTCCCGGCTTCTTCAACGGTTTCCACGCTTATCCTGGAACCTGGGTGAAGGGGCAGGACGGCCAGGTCGTATACGGCAGCATTCAGCCGGAAATGAAGGGCGCGCTGCTGAAGCTTGCGGACATGTACAAGGCCGGATACTTCGATAAGGAATTCGGCGTTAAGGACGGACCGAAATACGACGAGCTGATCGCTTCCGGCAAAGTTGGCATGATGTACGGGCCGATGTACGCTCCGCTTGCCAATCTCAAGAATAACAAGCTGAACGATCCGCAGGCGGAATGGCGAGCGTATCCGATCCCGTCGGCGGACGGCCAGCCGGCGTTGGCTCAGGTAGGCGTATCGGCAAGCTCCTTCTATGTCGTCAGGAAAGGTTACAAGCATCCCGAGGCGGTTGTGAAGCTGTTGAATTTCTGGAATGAAAAAAACTGGGAAAATGCCGATGTGTCGCTGTCGCGCAACGTGGACAAAAATATTGAGACGTGGCCGTACGGGCTGATCAAAGCGTTCCCGGTGCTCAAAAACGTGAAGGCGCACCGTGCCGTTAAAGCCGCGCTGGAGAGCCGAAATCCGCAAGGACTCGATCTTGAGCAGCAAATTTATTACGACGCGATTCAAAATTGGTTCGAGACAGGCGACATTGCCGGCAACGGCTGGGGGTTCTATCGCTCCTTCGGCAAGGATGGGGCGGGGATGGAAATGATCGACGGCTACTTAAACGAGGATAAGCTGAAAAATACCGAGTTCCTCGGCGGCTCTACCCCGACGATGGCGGAGAAATGGGCGACGCTGAACAAGATGGAGTCGGTCATGACGATCAAGATTGTCCTTGGTCAGTCGGGCATTGAGGAGTTCGACAAGTTCGTCAAGGATTGGAACGAACTTGGCGGCGTGAAAATTACCGAAGAAGTCAACGAGTGGGTAAAAGCCGTCAATTAGCAACCGGAAGGGGGACGCATGGAAGGAACGAGGTGAGACAATGCGGCTGGAAACCGGAAGCTGGAAACGGAATCTGGCGCTTCATGCGATGCTGGTGCCCGGCGCGGTATTTATTTTCCTGTTCAATTATATTCCGCTGGCAGGCATCGCGATGTCCTTTCAGAAGTTTATCCCGAGCAAGGGGTGGTTCGGCTCGAAATGGGTCGGATTGGATAATTTCACCTACATGCTGCGTCTGCCGGATATCGGCCAGGTGATTTACAACACGGTGCTGATCGCCGTATTGAAAATATTATGCGGCCTGATCGTACCGTTTCTCACTGCGCTGCTGCTCAACGAAATCAGGAACGGCCTGATTAAGAAGGGCGTACAGACGCTGATTTATCTTCCGCATTTTTTATCGTGGGTCATTCTCGGCGGCATTCTCATGGATATTTTGTCGATGCAGGACGGGATTGTAAATCGTTTCCTCGGGTTGTTCGGCATTGAGCCGATTTTTTTTCTGGGCTCGAACGCCTGGTTTCCGTATACGCTTGTGCTATCCGATACGTGGAAGGAATTCGGATTCGCCACGATCGTTTATTTGGCGGCGCTGACGGCGATCGATCCGACTTTGCATGAAGCCGCCTATGTGGACGGGGCCGGGCGCTGGAGGCAGACGCTCCATGTGACCTTGCCCGGAATGGCGCCCACGATTGTGCTGCTGGCCGTGCTGAGCCTCGGCAATGTGCTAAATGCAGGTTTCGATCAAGTGTTTATGTTATACAGTCCCCAGGTGTACGAATCGGGAGACATTATCGATACGCTCGTGTACCGTGTCGGGATCGTCGAGACGCAGTACAGCATTGCTGCGGCTGTCGGTCTGTTTAAATCGGTCATCGGCTTTGTTTTGATTGCAATGTCCTATCGCCTGGCGTACAAATATGCCAATTATCGTATTTTTTAGCCGGAACGGCCCTGAAGGAGGCTTCTGGCTGTATGGTCGAATACAAGTCGTTGTCCCGCAGACTGTTTCTGATCTTCAACTACAGCTTGATGATTGCGGTCGGGCTGATCTGCGTCCTGCCCTTCGTACATGTATGGGCGATTTCCTTGAGCGGCTCGGGTGCGGTCTCGGCCGGTGCGGTCAAGCTTTTGCCGGTCGAGGCGACTTTCGACGCTTATAAACACGTTTTAAACAAGCCGGAATTCGGACGGGCGTTCGTCGTATCGCTGCAGCGGCTCGTGCTTGGAACGGCGATCGCCATGCTGATGACGGTGCTTGTCGCTTATCCGCTGTCCAAAGAACCGAGGGCTTTCCGTCAGCGTCCGCTTTATTTATGGTATTTTATCGTACCGATGCTGATTGGCGGGGGGCTTGTCCCGGTGTACATGACCATCCGCAGCTACGGTCTGCTGGACACGATGTGGGCGCTTGTGCTGCCTACCGCCGTGCCGGTCTATCATGCGGTGCTGCTGCTTCATTTTTTCCGCGGACTGCCGAAGGAGCTGGAGGAATCGTCCGTCATGGACGGCGCCGGGCATTGGACGATTTTATTGCGAATTTATTTGCCGCTGTCGCTGCCCGCGCTGGCCACGATTACGTTGTTTACGATGGTGGGGCACTGGAACGCTTGGTTCGATGGACTGATTTATATGAATCGCAACGAGAATTACCCGCTGCAAAGCTACTTGCAGACGATCGTGGTCAGGCCTGACGTCACGCAGACGGTTGATGTGCGGCAGCTTGCCGATATTACGGAGCGGACCGTCAAAACTGCGCAAATTTTTCTTGGAACGCTGCCTATTTTAATCGTTTATCCGTTCTTGCAGAGATTTTTCATTAAAGGGATCGTGCTCGGCAGCGTGAAGGGCTGAATGCCGGGAAGCACGGAGAGGGGCTTACACAAGATGAAACTTAACTATAATATCGACCCGGCTTTGCTTGTGGACGAAGTACAAGGTCCGAGAGTCATTGCGATGATGAAGGAAGCGGGCGTGGATACGATCTGGCTGTGGGGATATTTTTACGGCACGACGTGGAGCAGTCTGGAGACGATTGCCGAGGCCGGAAAAATTGCCAGAAGCCACGGCTTCGAAGCGGCGATTATTCAATTGCCCGTCGGTCATCCCGGCAACAGCTTGAACCCCGACGATGCCGACGTGCTGCTGAAAATTCCCGACCATTGGCGTTATCGTCAGGACAGCGCGGGTAAGCCGAAATACTATATCGGCGACATCGAGCCCGTCATGGTGCGCGAGAACGTCGAGTCGATTGTGGCGCTGCGCGATGCGGGCTTTAAGCGGTTTATGATGGACGACGACTTGCGGCTGGGCGAGCTGGGAGACGAGATTCAGGGCTGTTTTTGCGAGATTTGCGTGAGCGAATTCGGGCAGGTCTCCGGGCGGACGTTGACGCGGGAAGCGCTTGTGCAGACGCTGCAGAACAAGACGGACACGGCATTAATGAAGGAATGGGTGCGCTACAACTGCTCCAAAGTAACCGACATGATGAAGGAAATGAACGTTCCCGGCGTCGAGCTGGGCATCATGGTCATGCATCTCGGCGACGAGCGGCACGGGATCGATATGCGCGAGATTAAGGAAGCGGTTCCCGGCGTCGAATTTCGTGTCGGCGAGCTGCACTTCAGCGACGGGGAATTCGGCAGTCCGGAAGGGAAGGCGAGCGAGCTGCTCGGCATTCAGTATCATTTGAACCTGGTCGGCCGCGAGCATGCGGTGAGCGAGACGACGGTGTTTCCGCCTCGCTCGCTGAGCGAGAACAATCTGATCTGCAAGGTGAAAATCGCCGTATCCGCAGGCATTTCGGACATCTATTTCATGAGCGGCACATGGCTGATCGACGAGTCGTATTGGAGCGCCTGGAGCCGGCAGTATCCGGCCATCCGGCAGATCGCGGACTGGTGCGACCCGTACGAGCGGGCCTATCCGGTACACCTGGCCAAAGGCACGCACGGCGCATACGGCGAGCCGGTCGAACCGCCGCTGCTGCCTTATTACGCCGGACTGCCGGTCAAACCGGTGCGCGGCAACGAGCCGGACGCAACGGGAGAGGTGCTGCTGTTTTTCGGGGATTACCGGATTGGCGACGAATGGGAGAAGTGCTTCCCGTTATATAAGACCGTTATCGTCGATCGCAAAGCGGCGGAGCGTAATAAAGGCAATCTGGATCAGTTGCCGGAGAACGTGCGGCTCTGGGAGCATGAGGCGGGCACATTGCCGGCGGAGACGGAGGTTGCGCTGCTAAGGCGCGAGCTTGAAGCTTGCGGAGCGTTTAAGGCTGATTTTCCACGTATTATTGAAGGCGTCAATCTGGCGCTTGTTTCGCTGCCGGAGAGAAACAGCGTTATCGTCATGAACCTGGAGGAGCGCCCGAACGCCGGGCTGCTGGCGATTGGCGACCGTCGGACGCCCATCGAGCTTCCGGCGCTCGGATTCGCCCTAGTTGAAGAACGGGACGGGCAGTTCAACGTTCATTTGTTTTAAGATATTGGCCTGAGCGCGTACACGACCGAATAACCATTTGGAGGTAGTGCGTCATGGAGAACATGAACGACAAGGAATCTGAGAAATCCGCCAGCGTGTCCCGACGTCAATTTCTGGCCTATACGCTTGCAGGCACGGCCGCGCTTGCCGCTGGCGGAGCGTTCAGCCCGCTTACGGCTTATGCGCAGGGGGGCGAGCAAGCGGCTGCATTGACTGTTTCGAGCGACACGATTAGCGTCAAAGATTTCGGCGCCGTCGGCGACGGGGTCACGGACGATACGGCGGCGTTGACCGATGCCGCCGATTATGTCAATGCGATTGCGAACACGGACGGAACGCCTGTGCAGCTCTATTTTCCGAACGGCACTTATCGATATTCCTCGGGTCTATATTTCAATAGGCCGGTTATTCTGTGCGGCAGCGGCGGCGCGAAGCTTGTCTATGAAGGGACCGCTCACGCCGTCAAGCTCGGCAAAGACGGGATCGGCTACAACGATCCGGTTAACCCGCAAACGAAGCATGAATTTTACGGCGTTCGCGATCTGATCTTGTCGGGAGGCGCGAATGCGCAGCACGGCATTTATGTGAATACATTCGTGGTGAATCCCCGCATCGACCGGTGCGTGTTCAAAAATTTCGGCAGCGCGGCCGGCTACGCGATCTTTTTTCAATCGGACAACTGGAACTGCTACGTAACGGACTGTATGTACGAGAGCGCCAACGATATTGCCAAAAACTTTATCAGGGCGAACGGCAAATCGGCGGCAGGCGTATCCGACAATGGCAATTCCCGCTTAAATGTCGTAGACTGCTTCGCCAATATTGGCGGTACGACTGCGGGCGGGACGGGCGTCTATGTGAGCGGCTGGAAATCGGTCATTCATGGCGGAGGTTTTCAAGGGTTCAAGTACGCCGTGCATATTGCGGACAACACGAATTATGTGGAAGTCGATTCGACGTATGTGGAAACGATCTATAGCGGCTGCGAGGCCGTCATCGCCATGGGCGACCAGCCTACGGCAGCCGTATCGCCGTTTTATGTCACGGGGCTCAAGCTCAAGGACATGTACGTGAATTTGCATAATGTCTCCAACGATTATGTGTCCACCGATACGAAGTTTCTCGTATGCCTGAATGACAAAATCGCGCTTCGCAACGCGGACATCTCCGTTGATGTTTATATGGGCGGGAAATATCCGCTGCTGCTGTTGAACCCGATCGCGGGACAGAGCGGCATCGACATTCGCAGTACGGGCAATCCGAAAATGTACGCCGCATCCGCTCCTAGCACGCCGCTGCTGTCCGATGCCGAGCGCGCGGTCAACTACGGTACGAATACGTGGTTCGACATTTGGCAGCGCGGGAACGGGGCAAGCTATACGATCGCCGGTTCGGGGATATTCAAAGTGGCCGACCGCTATTACGTGAGCCGCGACGGCATCGGCGGCTCAGCAGCCGTGACGAAGGAAACGTTTGCTCCCGGTCAGACGGCGGTGCCTGGGCATCCAAGCTATTTTCTGCGGTTAACGAACAGTCAGACGGCCACGGGAGCGACGTACCATACGCTCATTAATGTGATCGAGGACGTGACGAAGCTGTCCGGCGAGCGCGCATCCTTGTCGCTGTATTTGCGCTGCTCGAAGTCGATCTCCTTGCAGCCGGTGCTGGCGCAAATATTCGGCTCGGGCGGCTCAAGCGCGACCTATACGTCGGCCGGAACCACCGTCATCGGCACTTCGTTCGCGAAGGTTGTGTTTACGTTCGACGTGCCGCGCGTGGACGGCAAAACATGGGGTGCCAATCACCGGCTGGAGATGCATCTTTCGCTGCCGGTCAACCAGACGTTTACGCTCGACTGGGGACCGTGGAAGCTGAACAAGGGAGAGTATCCGACGGAAAACTACCGGCCCGACAAGCTGGAGGAGCTCCGCAGATGCAAAGCGTTCTACGAAAAAGGGAACCTGAACCAGCTCATCGCGACCCACCAGCGGGGCGCGGTCCATTTTGCCAGCGAGAAGTACCGTCAGCCCAATTGCAAAGCGCATGTCGTCTATCAAGACGGCTCCGCCAACTATAATTCCGTTGTTTCCATCTTTACGACAACCGACATGGCTTATACACTGAATGCGATGGCGACCGATTCTTCCGTCGATTGGGAAGCGGACGCGGAACTGGTGTAAGCTTGCTGAGGCGGACCTTAGACGGATCTAGACAGTTTAGGCGGATCTGGCGCCAGCATGCGAGAGGGAAGGATGGAGAAGCGAACGATGCCGAGGGACAAGCAGCCGAGATGGGGAATTTACAAGAAGTTGGTAGGCTCGTTCCTTCTCATTCTGATTCCGATCTATGTGATCAGTCTCTGGATGAATCAGCAGGGAGCGGATGTCGTCAGACAGGAAATCGCCAAGTCGATGCAGCAAAAAACGGATTACGTCATGACGTCGCTGGAGAACGAGATCGAGCGGATCACGACGTTGCAGCAAACTTTTATCAACGATGCCGATCTGAACGACTTGAGCATACGGGCGGCGACGTTGACCGATTACGAGCGGACGAAAGCGTTCAAGGATTTGCAAGCCAAAATCGTGATGCTGGCCGAGTCCAGCAAGCTGATTCAGGATGTGTTCGTCTTGATGCCGAAGCTGGACAAGCGGTTGTCGGCCAAATCCAGATTTAACGTCGATACGATGGATCGGGGAGAGTACGAGAGCCTGCTCAAAGCGCAAAATCGGCTGTTCAACCCGGTGTACTACAAGGGGAGATTGCTGCTTCCGCTTGGGTATCCGAGCGCGACGCGTTCGCAATATTTGCTGGTCATCGAGCTGTCGAGCGAGAAGATCGGCCGGGAAATGGACGTGTTCCGATCTTATGAGGACAGTGTCACTTATTTGACGGACGAGTATAATCAAGCGACGCTGTATGCGCTGGCGGACGGCGTGGAAGCGGCGGACCGGATTCAGTCGCTGGAGCAGGACGGCAGCGGCGCGCTGATGATCGACGGCGTCCCATATCTCGTATTTTCGAAGCGATCCGACATGCTGCAATGGAGTCTGAGGACGGCTTTGCCGGAAAATATCGTGCTCGATCCGGTCTATTCAATCAAGCGCTGGTACGGGTATTTGTCGGCGGTATCGATCGTCATTGTGCTGATTGCTTCGCTGATGATTTTTCGGCTGATTCATCAGCCGCTCAAGAAGCTCGTTACGGGCTTTCGCAAGGTGGAGCAGGGCAAGCTCGATATTGTGATCGAGCGCCGCGAGCATGACGAGTTTGCCTATCTGTACACGCAGTTTAACCGGATGGTCGCGAAATTGAACGAACTGATCCAGGAAGTGTACGAAAAGACGATCTACAGCCAAAAGTCGGAGCTAAAGCAGCTGCAATCGCAAATTAATCCGCATTTTTTGTATAACAGCTTATACATTCTCTATTTGATGGCCGACGAGGAGGATTACGACGGCATTCGGATATTGTCCAGACATCTCGGAGACTATTTCAAATTTCTGACCCACAACAAAGCCGACATTATCCCGCTTGAGCAGGAGTTGAATCATGCCCGCGTATACGGCGCCATTCAGGAAATCCGCTTCAGCAACCGTATTTCGTGCGAGTATACGGTAGAGGGCGATCCGTCCGAGTGGCAGGTGCCGAGGTTGATCATCCAGCCGGTGCTGGAAAATGCGTTCATCCACGGCCATGAGCATACGGAGGAGAACGGACGAATCTCTGTACGTGTGCGCTGCGAGCACGAGGCGCTTACGATTACGGTGGAGGATAACGGCAATGGGATCGATGAGGAAAAGTTGGCGGAAGTCCGGAAAAAGCTGACGCTTCGGCACGATGAGACGGAAACGCACGGCATCGTTAACGTTCATAGGAGGTTGGCGTTGCTGTACGGTAACGGCAGCGGCGTTCGCATCGATCCGGTTGCCGGGGGCGGGACGGCGATCACGCTGCGGATAGAGGCGCAGCCCGTCGTCGACATGGGAGAAGAGGGGGAGTGGCAGCTTGCATCATATTCTGGTCGTCGATGACGAGCCGTTGATCGTACGCGGAGTGTGCAACATTCTAAGCGAGCTGGAGCAGGCGCACATCCGCTACGCTTATACGCCGCGCGAGGCGAGACGGCTGGCGGAAGAGAGCCGCATCGATATTCTGATCACCGACGTGCGGATGCCGGGCATGAGCGGCCTGGACTTGGCTCTTCATATCCGCGAGCTGTGGCCGCGCTGCAAGGTTATTTTTTTGTCCGGACATGCGGACTTTGAATATTTGCAGTTTGCCTTGCGTCACGGCGCCTTCGACTACTTGCTGAAGCCGGCGGACAGAGAGACGATCCTCGGCTTGTTTCGCCAAGCGACGGACCGGATCGAGCAGGAAATCAACGAACAGGCCGTCATGGAGAGGACGCGGCAGCAGATCAAGGACGCCCGGCCGTTGCTTGTCGAGACGCATCTGCGCGAGCTGCTGGCCGGAGACGCCGCTGCGCTGGAAGAGTTGCCGGAGCAGTTGGAGATGCTCGACCTTCCGCTGCGAGCCGACATGCCGCTAGTCGTGCTTGTCGGGCGGATCGACAGTTGGCCTTCGCATCTGTCGCCTAAGGACAGGCTGCTGATGGAGTACGCGGCCTGCAATATTATGGAGGAGTATTTGCAGTCGTTCAGCCGGATTGTTGCGGTTAAAGACGGCAAGAGCTTCGTGTGGCTCATCCAACCGCTGCGCGATGAGGAAGGCGAGCAGCGGCATCATCTGTATATTCGCGAAACGCTGGAACAAATACAGCAGTCCATCCGACAGTTGCTCCGGCTGCCGCTGTCGATCGTGCTGTCCCCTCCTGCCGTGGCCTGGAGCGCGCTTGCCGGCGAATACCGCGCGATGTGCGGTTTGCTGCAGCAAGGAATCGGTCTGGATGAAGAAATTATTATAAGCGGCGCGGATGAGAAAGAGGCGGTTGGCGAGGAGGAGCGAGGCGGCGGGGAGCACGAGCATATCGCGACTGCCGTCGGCCGGTTGCGGCTGCAGTTGGAGACGCGGGAACGGGAAGCCTTCGGCAAAACGTTGTCGGCGCTGTTCGAGTGGGGGCAGAGGACGGTATTTGTCGGCTATCCCATTCAGCTTGAGCTGTTCAGCTCCGTATCGGCGATGTTTCTGGGGTTTATGAACAAGCGCAAGCTGGCGCAGACGATCGGACAAGCCTTCGATCTGGCGTTGCTGTCGGCCTACCATGCGCACGATACTTGGAACGATCTGCTCGACTACTATTTGCGCTTGGGCGATGCGCTGTTTAACCGGATCGAGGCAGAGCGGACCGATCAGAAAAGAGAAATTATCGATAAGATCGACCGCTATATCGCCGACAATCTCGACAAAGACTTATCGCTGCCGCGGCTGGCGGACCTCGTGTATTTGAGTCCGCATTATTTGTCGCGGACGTATCATGCGGTCAAAGGTTATCCGCTGGCGGATCACATTGCGGAGATGAAGCTCGCCACAGCCAAGCGGCTGCTTGCGTTGCAGGATATGAAGGCGCAGGATGTCGGCCGGATGGTCGGCTTCGAGGATATGTCGTATTTCGGCAGGTTTTTCAAGAAGCATGCGGGCATGACGCCCGGCGAATACAAGGAAGCGGTGAAGAGTGGGATATGAATGAGAATGCGAATGCGAATGCAGGTGTAAGTGAGGGTGCGAGTGCGAATGTGAATGTGGATGCGTCAAGTTGGGTGTCCCCTTCTCAGCCGGTCAAAATCATTCTCGATACCGACATCGGTCCGGATTGCGACGATGCGGGCGCGCTGGCGGTTCTTCATGCGTTGGCCGACAGAGGCGAAGCCGAGATCGTCGGCGTGATGCACAATACGTCCAGCCCGTGGGGAGCGGGCTGCATCGATGCGATCAGCGCTTATTACGGGCGTCCGAATCTTCCGATCGGCACACTGAAAGACGAAGGGTTCCTCGTCGGCGAGCCGTACGAGAAATACAACAAATATGTGTCGCAGCATTATCCGAATCGTTACCCCGGCGGCTCCGGCGTGCCGGACGCGACGGCGCTGTTTCGCAAGCTGCTGGCTGCGGAGCCGGATCGCGACGTGACCGTGGTCGGCATCGGCCCGCTGCGCAACTTGCGTCTGCTGCTCGAATCGGGGCCGGATGAGGCGAGTCCGCTTGCCGGGGAGGCGCTTGTCGCGGCGAAAGTCGAGCGGCTCGTCGTGATGGGAGGCGCGTACCCTTCCGGCGAAGAGTGGAACTTTCAGATGGACCCGGCTTCCGCCAGTCAAGTGTGCGAGCGGTGGCCGACGCCGATTCTGTTCTGCGGCTTCGAGATCGGGGAGAGCCTGTTGACGGGAGGGCGTATGTTCGAGGAATTGCCGGTCAACCATCCGGTGAGACAAGCCTACGCGCTATTTCTGGACGGCAAAACCGACCGGAGTAGTTGGGACTTGATTACTGTGCTGTGCGCTGTGAGAGGCTTCGTACCTTATTGGGATATAGAAGACGGAGGGAAAGTCGACATCGATGAGCGCGGCGGGAACGTATGGCGGCAGGCGGATTCCGGCACTCACGCTTATTTGAAGCCGAAGCTTGATCCGATTCAGGCGCAGCGTCTTTTGGACGAGTTGCTCGTATGGAGGCGATAACGGTGACCGTGGAGCCGCTTAGCCGTAAAGTCGTTGTTTTTGGAAGCTTGAATATTGATATCGTCGTTAGCGTGGATAGATTGCCGCAAGCGGGGGAGACGGTCACTGCGCGGGGAAGCCGGTTGCTGCCCGGTGGCAAAGGGGCGAATCAAGCGGTCGCTCTCGCCCGCCTTGGCGCGGATGCCGTGCTCGTCGGCGCAGTCGGGGACGACGAGTTTGGCGTACGTCTTGTCGAAGCGGCGCGCCAAGAGGGGCTGTCCGCAGAAGCGATTCGCATCGTTCCTTCCACGCCGTCCGGAACGGCGATGATCTATCACGCCCCGAGCGACAATTGCATCGCCGTCGTGCCGGGCGCCAATGCGTGCTGGGAGGCTGAGCTCGTCGCTAGCTGCGGCGAGATGATCGCCGGCGGGACAATCGTGCTGGCGCAGCTCGAACTGCCTTGGCAGGCGGTCGCCCGCGCATTCGAGCTGGCCAGGCAACACGGCGTTCGAACGGTGCTGAATCCGGCGCCTGCGCCCGCGAGCGGCATTCCCGAATCGCTGCTGCGCCTGACCGATATTCTCACGCCTAACGAAAGCGAATTTCGAGCGCTCTGCGGCCGCGATTGCGATACCGACGAGCTTCTTGAGGCAGCGCTGCTGGAATGGGAGGCGGCATACGGTCATCGGGTGCTCGTCACGCGCGGAGCGATCGGCGCCTCTTATTTGGAAGCCGGACATCTGCGCACGGTCCCTTCCCTTGCCGTCGAAGTCGCCGACACGACAGGGGCCGGCGACACGTTTAACGGCGCGTTATGCTTCGGCCTCGCCAACGGCTGGCCGTTCGATCGGGCCGCACACTTCGCCGCTGCTGCGGCTTCCCTGTCCGTGACCCAGCTCGGCGCACAGGCAGGCATGCCGACTTTTGAGGCGGTCATGCGCCGGCTACCCGCCGAATCGTAAATGATAGGAGCCGCCCGGCGTGGCGCGCCAAGGCACTTTTTGCCTCCATTCCCCAACTCGGGGCGCGTGAAGGCACTTTTTTTTCCTCCATTCCCCGGCTCGTGGTGCGCCAAGGCACTTTTGTGGCCTTCACTCCCCAGCTCTGGGCGCGTGAAGGCACTTTTGTGGCCTTCACTCCCCAGCTCGGAGCGCGTGAAGGCACTTTTTTTGCCTCCACTCCCCAACTCGTGGCGCGTGAAGGCACTTTTGTGGCCTTCACTCCTCGGCTCGTGGTGCGCCAAGGCACTTTTGTGGCCTTCACTCCTCGGCTCGGGGTGCGTCAAGGCACTTTTGTGGTCTTCACTCCTCGGCTCGGGGTGCGTGAAGGCACTTTTGTGGCCTTCATTCCTCGGCTCGTGGTGCGCCAAGGCACTTTTGTGGCCTTCACTCCTCGGCTCGTGGTGCGCCAAGGCACTTTTGTGGCCTTCACTCCTCAACTCGGGGTGCGTGGAGGCATTTTTTTGCCTCGGCTCCTGTCTCTCCAGAGTTTCCCCATTCGAACCGTCGACAAATGAACTTGAACAACGCGCTCCGAAGCTTTAGACTCGAATTATGGCCGCTTGGTTAGGAAAGCGAGGGGAACGTACAATGATCGTAATAGGCTTGACCGGGTGGGGGGATCACGATTCGCTGTACGCGCCCGGAACGGCGGCGAAGGACAAGCTTAAGGATTACGCCAGGCATTTTGCCATTGTGGAGATGGACAGCGCCTTCTATGCGGTGCAGCCTCCGGACAGAATGGCGCGTTACGCGGAGGAGACCCCGGAGGGTTTCGGCTTTGTCGTCAAAGCTTACCAGGGGATGACGGGACACTTGAGAGGCAAGCCGTATTACGACAATGACAACGATATGTACGGCGCGTTCCGAGACAGCTTGACGCCGCTCCGAGAAGCCGGGAAGCTGACGGCCGCGCTGTTCCAATATCCGCCCTGGTTCGACTGCAATAAGGAAAACGTTCGTTTGCTGCGCGAGACGAAGAAGCGAATGGAAGGCTTTCCTTGCGCGCTCGAATTCAGGCATCAGAGCTGGTTCGCTCCCGAGATGAAGGAGAAGACGATTGCGTTCATGCGCGACGAAGGCTGGATTCATAGCGTCTGCGACGAGCCGCAGGCGAGCAGCGGCTCGATTCCGACCGTTCCTGAGGCGACCTGTCCGGATTTGACGCTTGTCCGCATGCACGGCCGGAACGTTGGAGGCTGGAATCAAAGCGGCAACGCCAACTGGCGAGAAGTTCGCTATTTATACGATTACAACGAGAGCGAGCTGAACGAATGGGGCGCAACCCTTGCACGGTTGGCGGAAGGCAGTCGTATCGTCGGTGTCATTTTCAACAATAACTCTGGCGGGCATGCGGCAGGAAACGCCAAGCAGATGATGCGTTTGCTGGGACAGGCCGTATACGAGCTTCCGGTCGTTCGCGAGCCGGAGCAGCTTGATTTGTTTAATTTCTAGCTAAGGCGGAACAAAGGCGCAGCGAAGTATACGCCATTTTCGCGCTGTTTTTTTGTCGTTCCTTCCGATTTACGCGAGGGAGACAACGAATAAGGATCAGATTAAGGAGCATTTTTCTTTTTATAACGGAGGGGGACGCTAGTAATGGAGACAGCTAAAATCAAATTTGATCGCTTTCCAGGCGGTGTGCACCGGGCGGTTACATTCAGCTTCGACGATGGGCGGGAGTATGACCGCAGACTTGTCGCGGCGATGAATCGCTACGGGTTGAAAGGAACCTTTCACCTGAATTCCGGCTTCTTCGGGAAGGAAGGGTACATTCGCGCAGAAGAGGTTGCCGAGCTATTCAGAGGGCACGAAGTATCGGCTCATACGGTTGACCATCCGTTTCTGGATCAATCGCCCGACGACCAGATCGTACACGAAATTATGACGGACCGCGCGGCGCTGGAGGAACTGGTCGGATACCCGGTGCGTGGCATGAGCTACCCTTTCGGCACCAGCAATGACCGCGTCGTAGCCATATTGCCGTCGCTCGGCATCGAGTATGCCCGCACCACGGGGAGCCATGGCGAGTTTCGGATGCCAGACGATCCGCTGCGCTGGCATCCGACCTGTCATCATAAAGAGGGGCTTCAAGCGACTGAACGTTTTTTACAGTCACAGCCTCACCAGAGTCGGATGGAGCTGTTGTTCATATGGGGACATAGTTACGAATTCGAGCATGACAACAATTGGGAGCTGATGGATCAAATCGGTGAACGGCTTGGCGGCCATCCTGCTATCTGGTCTGCAACAATGGCAGAGTTGATCGCTTATCGCAGGGCGCTGGATGCACTGCGATTCTCGGTAAATCGGAAATTGGTACATAACCCGTCCGCCATCGAAGTATGGTTCAGCGTTGATGGGGAACCGGTGAAGGCTGAACCGGGAGCGACGCTCTCATTATAGGCTTTTTACCTGTTCGGGTTTCAGGAGGGAGATAGCATCGGAGGGGAGCTTTCGGAATGCAATGAGCTTCCTATTCATTGGTTTAACCTATATAAAGACGAGAGGATTGGCAACTTATGCTTAGATTCGGCATCATCGGAACGAACTGGATTACGGAGGATTTCATCGACGCGGCAAAAAGAAACAACGATATTGAGCTGACTGCGGTCTATTCCCGAACAGAGGAGAAAGGCCGCGCGTTCGCGGACAAGCATGGCATTCCGCACGTGTATACGGATCTGGAACGGTTCGCCTCCAGCGCGGAGCTTGATGCCGTCTACATAGCCAGCCCGAACGCGGCTCATGCCGATCAAGCCATCATGTGCATGAGCAAGGGAAAGCATGTGCTGTGCGAGAAACCGTTGGCCTCCAACGCTCGCGAGGTGCGCCGCATGGTCGAGGCTGCGAAAGGGGACGGCGTGCTGCTGATGGAGGCGATGAAGTCGACGTTTACGCCGACGTTCCGCGCGCTGCGGGACAATCTGCATAAAATCGGAAAAGTGCGCCGGTACTCCGGAAGCTAC
The DNA here is from genome assembly GCF_017671885.1 of Cohnella sp. LGH. Lineage (NCBI taxonomy): Bacteria > Bacillati > Bacillota > Bacilli > Caryophanales > Paenibacillaceae > Cohnella > Cohnella sp. LGH. The sequence continues at coordinate 5,245,547 of NZ_CP072117.1, read as the reverse complement.
TGTCAATACTCTTCGCGCTATGATCTGTACAAACGCGGAGAACTGCCGAACGCCTTTAACCCGGCCCTGTCGAACGGCTCGCTGATGGATCTGGGCGTCTACTGCCTCTATCCGCTCGTAGTACTGTTCGGAGCGCCGGAACGCATTCAGGCTAGCGCCTATATACTGGAATCAGGCGCGGACGGAGCAGGCAGCCTGCTGCTCGGCTACGAGGGAATGGACGCGGTCGTCCATTATTCGAAAATTGTGGATTCCTACGCCAGCGCAGAAATTCAAGGGGAGCTCGGCACGATCGTATTCGATAAAATCAGCCGCCCGGACAATGCGCACATTCGATATCGCGACGGTTCGATCGAGGAGCTGACGCAGCCTCAAGAAGATAACGCGATGTATTACGAGGTACGTGAGTTTGCGGATTTGCTCGCGGCCGGGAAACGGGAATCCGACATCAATTCCTATGACAGCTCGATTAAGGTGATGGAGCTGATGGACGAAGCCCGCAGGCAGACGGGACTCGAATATCCGGCGGACAAGGAGTAAGGCGTGTCGACCGTTAATCGGCTTCGGGCATTCAATTCTGTACTTCGCAGACCGGAGGCTGGGTGATCGAAGAGTTCGGCGGAGCCGTTTTGTACCGCGGCATGGCCGGTTTCGCGTTTCTCGGGCTGCTGTTTGGCCTCTACCTGGTCAAGCGACCGTCCGCAAATCTAGCGCAGCGAGGCGAATAATCGTGGAAAATAAACAAATCGGAGTTATCGTGGAGCAAGGGCCGCAGCAATGGGCGATCGTGCAGCAGAGAAACGGAGCGGCATCTATCGGTTTGTCCGGCAAGTGGCGCATGGACGAGCCGGTTCGCAAGGCTCAGGCTTATGCCCGCGTCATTCGCGAAGAGAGCGGGGAGACGGTCGTCGATTGGACGATGGCGGAGATGACGGAGGAAGGCGGCTGGAGCGTCGTCTTGAACAACGTTCCGGCAGGCGGCCTGTACCGGATCGAGACATGCTTGCAAGTCGACGGCAATCCCGCAATGGAATGGGCCTTTCGCGGCGATATGATTCATCATGTCGGCGTCGGCGATCTGTGGATTATCGCCGGTCAGAGCAATGCGGCCGGCTACGGCAAAGGACCGGTTAACGATCCGCCGGAGCTTGGCATCCATTTGCTGCGTAACAACGGCAGGTGGGACCTTGCTACCCATCCTTTTAACGAATCGACCGATACGCTTCATATCGTCAATCGAGAGATGGCAAACCCGGGCCATTCTCCTTTTCTCGCTTTTGCCAAGCTGTTGAAGAAAGAGACCGGCTACCCGATCGGCCTCGTGCAGACGGCGCTTGGCGGCTCGCCGCTGAAGGCGTGGAACCCTGGAGAGGACGGGAGGCTTTACCGCAACATGCTGAGCATCGTGCGTGAGGCGGGCGGTTTGGTAAAAGGGGTCGTCTGGTATCAAGGGTGCAACGATTGTTATCCGGGAGAATACGAATCTTACGGAGCGCGTTTTCGGCAGATGGTCGAGCGGTGGCGGGCCGATCTGGGCGAACCGGAGCTCCCGTTCGCCACCGTTCAGTTGAACCGTTATACGCGAATCGACACGAAGGAGGAGGACGACCAAGCGTGGGGGCTCGTGCGGGAGCATCAACGACAAGCGGCTCGCGACGTTCCGCATGTGACGGTTATTCCGGCGATCGATTGTCCGTTGTCCGACGAGATTCACAACAGCCCGGCCGGCAATCTGCTGATCGGCGAGCGCATGGCCCGTGCGGTGCTGGCTTCCGTCTACGGCAAAGATGTCCATTTCCGGGCCCCGGAAATCGCCGACGCACGCTATTTCGTCTCCGATGACGGAAAGCCTGCCGTCGAGCTTGCCTACGACCATGTCGGAGGACATCTGCTGACGATTGGGCCAAACCAGCCGGTGTTTACGATCGAGGACGAGGCTGGCCGGGCGGAGATTGAAGCCTGGTCGATCTCCGGGAGGAACGCAATCCGGATTAAACTGAAGCGTCCTCTCGAAGGTCAGGCTTTTCTTCATGGCGGATTCGAGAGAAATCCTGCCGCCTTCTTTCCGGTCGATAGCTTGACTTACATGCCGATGTTGTCGTTTTATCGCTATCCTGTTCACAACTGAGAAAGGCGGTGCCGACGATGGCGGATACTCACGTCTATACGAAAAAAGAAGAGATCGCCAACGCGATCACGCACGGGATCGGAACGCTGCTCAGCATTGCCGGACTTGTGCTGTTGATCGTCTTCGCAAGTCTGGAAGGCACGGCTTGGCACGTCGTCAGCTTTACGATCTACGGCGTAACGATGCTGTTGCTATACACGGCTTCGACGCTTGTGCACGCTTTTCCGGAAGGCAAGGTCAAGGATCTGTTCGAGACATTCGACCATTCTTGCATCTACTTGTTCATCGCGGGCACGTATACGCCGCTTCTGCTGGTAACTCTGCGTAGCCCGCTTGGCTGGTCGCTGTTCGGGGTGGTCTGGGGGCTGGCGATAGCCGGCGTCGTGTTCAAAGCGTTCTTCACAAAAAAGTTCTTGGTGCTGTCTACGCTGTTCTACGTTCTGATGGGCTGGTTGATCGTCTTCGCCTGGAAACCGCTGAACGCGCTGCTCGTTCCCGAAGGGCTCAGACTGCTGATCATCGGGGGGCTGCTCTACACGATCGGCTCCGTGTTCTACGTGTGGCGCGGTTTTCCTTATCATCACGCGGTCTGGCATCTGTTTGTCGTCGCGGGGTCCGTGTTTCATTTCTTCGCGATCCTGCTGTACGTGCTGTAACCCGTTGTTCCTCATGGATCCTATCCTTGCCGCCTGTCGACTATTATTAAGGGATTGAAGGTGATCACATGGCCAAACGAAAAACTTTACCCAAGGATTTTGACGCTTTGATTGAAAAAAAGGATATCGAAGCCTTAAAGGCCGTGTTCAGAAAATGCGAGTTGGATGCTTACAGCGGCAACTATATGAAAGAGCCGGCGCTCAGTTGCTTCAATATCCCTGATGAATGGGTGCGCTGGCTGGTAGAGCAAGGGGCCAATATTAACGCCGTCGATGCCTATGGCAGGACCCCGCTGCATGCACATTCCATGCGAATGAGCGGAGATGTGGAAGTGTTTTTGAAGCTGGGCGCCGATGTTGAACTAAAGGACAAATATGGCGATACGCCGCTGCATATGGCCGCAGGTTCTGCCAACTTTCGTTGTGTGCAACAGCTAGTTAATCATGGCGCCAATATTCGGGCTGTGAATGAAGGCAGGATGACTCCGCTGGATAAAGCCCTTATAAACGGTGGCAACATCCACCTTGCCAACCTCGCGAAAATATCGGACTTATTGTTAAGCAAGGGTGTGGAGATAACCGAAACGATGCGGGCAGCGGTGACGCGTTTAGGCGAAAATTTCGAGTTCCATAGAGCCAACTTCAACAAAGATAGGTTTGCGGAGACGGAAGAAGGGTTGTATCGCTTGTACGAGCTGTTTGCGGTAGAACCTGTTGCCAGACGGCAAATGCACGACGGCAAAGCGCCGATCCTGTTGCAGAAGCAGAACTGGAAGGAAAATTTCAGCGATTTGTGGGCTTTGCTGGTTCCATCAAGCGGTTCTGCGCAAACGGCGCAAGGCGAGGTTGTCCGGATCGCAGGCAAGGTGCGTGATGAAATATTCCGCAACGGCGGCGGAAACTGGGGGCCCTATTTTAAAAAAATGCTGGATAAATACAAGGAAGTGCTCGCTGCCGGGAATCCGCTGCCTTCCGAGTTGCTGGATGAAGCGGGGCTGGTGGTCGACAAGGTTCGAAGAAGCGGCTATGGCGATGGCGATGAGGAGTTGAACCGTTTATGCGAATGGGCTGTGATCTGGGTTAGTCAAAATCCCGACCCTCTCCCGTTGGGCAAGACCGATTATTGAGCAAGGGTGAACCGGGCCCCTTCCCTTCCAGTCGGGTACGATCAAACGTAATGGACATTCGCTGCCAAGGGACAAGTCCGTTACCATTTCCGCAGGTTAATGATAAAGAGGCGAGGGCGCCGGTTTCGAGCCGATTGCAGTCATCCTATCGATAGAAACCGATTGCTTTCACGTTCTTTCTATTGCTATAATCAAGTAACTTACAGATGTTACATTTGCACAATTGGGAGATAACAAGATGGCAAACATTCGATTGCTACAAACGGCAGTTGAGAAGGAATCGGCAATACGGCTGGCGGACAGCGTATTCCGCAATGAGCGGCAGATTTCAATGGGGACAGCCTATCCCAACGTTTTTTCATTAAGTCTGGGACAGTCGTTCGGTGCGTTTGAAGAAGACAGGCTGGTCGCTTTTATGGGCTTTGTTCCCGCGATTATACAGATCGGGAAAGCGAGATTGCGCATCTACTCCGTTGGGGCAGTGTGTACGCATGCGGAGGCGAGAGGGAAAGGGTATGCAAGCGGCTTAATGTCCGCGGTTATCGAGCATGCCCAGGCATCGGAAGCCTCGTTGATTCTAGTGTCCGGACATCGCTCTCTCTACGAGCGAGCAGGTTGCTATCCGTTCGGCAGTATGAAGCGCTATTCTTTGTCTGCCAGGAATGTTCAGGGGGCAGCTTCCGGAATTCAGGTGAGGAGATGGCTGCCTACGGATTTGTTCCGACTGACCGAATTGGCCAGGGCGCGATTCAGCTGTTATGAGCAAAGCTTGACGGATATAGCCGCATTGATCTGTAGCGAAGCTTATGCAAGCAATGTTATGTTTCACCATCAAGTATGGGTTGCCGAACAGGGCGGGCAAGTTAAGGCTTTTGCAGTAATTGCGGCTCCTGACGAGGGCGACGTTTCAGAGTCATTATCCGCACGTTCCCCATTCGTAGTGGAGTGGGCCGGCGATACCGAGGCGCTATGTGCGATCTATGCCCATAACCTTGGAGCGGGGGTGTGGGATCAGCTTGAGGTTCAAGTCAATTGGTACGAGCGGCAGTTGCATGAATATTTCCGAGCGATTCCGAGCGAGACGTTGCAGAATTCAGGTTTGATCCATTTGGTCAATCTGCGGCAGCTATGCGTTCAACTGGAACCGTATTTGATGGAAACAAATCGATCGGCGTCGGAACTGGAGGCGCAGTTGGAACCGCTCGACGATGAGCGGCGTATTCGAGCTTTATTCGATCCGCCTTCCTCCGGTCATCCCGAAACGGAAGATTTGCCTTTGCCGTTTCCGTATACCGTGGGATTAAATTATGTGTAGGCATTGAAGTGTAAGATGCATTTGATCGCGAGCGAGGGATAGTTATGAATAAACCAACAACGATACATGATATAGCCAGAGCGGCCAATGTCTCATCGGCGACGGTGTCGCGCGTACTCAGCAATAGCAGCTACCCGGTCAGCAAGGCAAAGCGAGAGCGTATATTGTCGCTTGCCGAGGAGATGAATTATGTTCCGAATCTGCTTGGCCGGCAACTGAAGGGAAGCAAAAGTACAACAATCGGGGTCATTGTTCCTTCGATTATGAACCCGTTCTACTCGTCTGTCTTGTTCGGGATTGAAGAGATTGCCCGGCATAACAATTTTACTGTCATTGCTTGCAATTCGCTTCATGATCCGCTGCTGGAAGATGAATATATACGGACGATTCTGGAGAAACAAATTAAAGGCGTTGTGATCTCCTCGATCTCCAGCGACAAGTCTCAATTTAAGAGCATGATTAAAGCGGGCGTACATGTAATCGCCATTGATCAGAAGATTGAAGAAGATCAGATCAGCCAGATCGAATTCGACTACCAGAAAGGGGGGCACTTGGCGACGAAGTTCCTACAATCCAAAGGGCATACGCGGATCGGCTATGTGACTTCGAAAGTCGATCGGCCAAGCCGCAAAAGCATCCTGTCCGGTTACATGGAAGCGATGAAGCTGGAGGGGCTTGAACCGCTGGTGGAAGAATCGAAGGCGGACTTCGTCGACAATGCCTTATCGGAATTCGATACAGGCAAGATGCTGACGGCGAGGCTGCTAGGCAGGCCCGTACCGCCGACCGCTATATTTGCTTGTAACGATATGATGGCGTTCGGCGTCATTCGCGAATTGTCGGAACGGAATATCCGCGTGCCGCAAGACATATCGGTTATCGGCTTTGACGGCATTGATCTTGGTCAGATGATTAATCCGCAGCTAACGACAATTAAACAGCCGGATTATGAAATGGGCAAGCTTGCTTGCAAAATGCTGCTGGATAAGATGAATGGAGCGGATGTGCCCGCGTATGATATTATTCTTCAGCCGGAGCTGCTGGAAAGGGGCTCTGTCGAGCCGCGATAGACTAGAGCTATGGCAGGTAAAGCTCTACACACTAAAGTACTCGATTACTAAATACAATGTTTAAAAATGGATTTATGAGTGATTTCACATAGAATTATTGACAGAAAAGTTGCCTTGAAAGGGTTTCCATGCTATAATCCAAATAGAAATCGATTACTTTTACTTCTTTCTGTGGACGTTAACGATTTCTGTTATCCCGATTAAACGCAATTTATAAGACGAAAAGGGAGTTGGTAGGTTTTGAAAAAGAAATACGGGTTATGGACGACTATGTTAGCTATGTCTCTAGTGTTCACGGCGTGTTCGTCTAACAACGGCGGTTCTGGGAATTCGCCGGCCGCGTCGCCATCGAACGCATCCCCGCAAGCGAGCGAGTCGTCGGCGCCGCCATCGAGCGAGCCTACGAAACAGCTATCGTTGACCATCGGTTTGCCGGGCTCCTATGATGTTACGAAGAAAGAGATTATCGATCAGTTCATCGCCACTCATCCGCATATTACAGTCAAGGTTGAAGACGCGCCATGGGGCGATTTCGTATCCAAGATCGCCACGCAAATTGCCGGCAATTCAACGCCCGATGTGTGGTTCCAAGAGAACGCTACCATTCTGGGCTATGGCAAGCGCGGCGTTGCCGAAGACTTGGGGCCTTACATCGAGCGCGATCTGAACGCTTCGGATTATATTGATGCTCTATTCTCGGCCAAGACATCGGAAGGTCAAGTGTGGGGAGTTCCTCACGGTATTAATGCGGTGGCGTTGGCTTACAATAAGAGCGCTTTCGCAGCGGCCAACGTAGATCTGCCGACAGACGATTGGACTTTCGCCGACTTGATCGAAGCGTCGAAGAAGCTGACGATCAAAGAAGGCAAAGATACGAAGCAAGTCGGGTATATCGGAAATACGTCGATTGCAACGGGATGGTTCCCGTGGATCAAGCAAGCGGGCGGCTTGGTTCTCGACGATACCAAAACGAAATCGATGCTTAACGATCCGAAAACGCTCGAAGGATTGAAGCAATTGCGGCAAGGCATCGAAGAAGGCTACTTTACGAATAACGACTTCATAAAAGTGAACGGCACCGAGATGGACGTGTTCGCAACCGGTAAAGCGGCTATGTACCTGATGCAATACAGCCAGCAAGTCGGAATGAATACGAGCTTCCCGGATGCGGATTGGGATGTCGTGAAGGTGCCGAAAGCGGTAGACGGCAATCGCTACGTGCCGATGGTTACAAATTCCTGGCTGATCTCGTCCAGAGCATCGGACGATAGCAAGGAAGCGGCATGGCAATTCCTGAAGTTCTATCTGGGCGATGAAGCGCAGAAGATTGTTGCGGAAAGCGGTGCGTCGATCCCGGTCAAAAAATCCGCTTACGAAGTGTTTGGAACGAGCACAACTAAGCCATTGAACAAAAATGGCTTTATCGAAGGCGTATCCGAGGGCGGCGTAACGACGGATGAGAACGCGAGCTGGGCGGAGTGGAGATTGCTTGTTCAGCAAGAGGTGAATGATGCGGTTGTTCAAGGGACGAAGAGTGTAGAAGACGCTTTGACAGCCGCTCATAAGAGCGTTCAGCAAGTGTTGGACGAAAATCAATAATCCATCGTTCGTATATCGTTGAAAGGTGCTGCCTTGTTGGGGCTGGCGCCTTTCAATGCGTAGAAAGGCAGGAGCTTTATGCGCAAGCAAAATTACTGGGGTTATCTATTTACGCTCCCGTTCGTCATTAATGTCGTTGTATTTCTAATATTTCCTGTTGCTTTCTCCGCCTATATTTCCTTTACGCAGTACGATTTGTTTAACGCTCCCAAGTGGGTGGGGTTAACAAACTGGACGACGATGTTTCATAAGGATGAATTCTGGATTTCGATGCGAAACGTGTTTGCATTTGCGCTAATTTTCGTACCCATGCAAACGCTATTTGCTTTTTTGATCGCATTTTTGTTAAATCAGGCGATTCGGGCCAAATCCATGTTCCGTTTGTTCTATTTTATGCCAGTTGTAACGCCTTGGCTTGCGGGCGGCGTGGTCTGGACTTGGATGTTTAATTACCAGTACGGGGTGATCAACTGGTTTCTTAGTCTGTTGCATATCGATCCTATTCATTGGATAGACAATAAATCGTGGATTGTCGTCATCGGCAGCGTTGCGCTTGTGAACGTGTGGAAGGGCGTAGGGCAATCGATGATTATATTGCTTGCCGGCATGCAGAACGTACCTAAGGAAGTGCTGGAAGCAGGCCAGATCGACGGCGCCTCCGGCTGGAAGCAGCTTACGCACATTGTATTCCCGATTGTAACGCCGATGGTTTATCTCGTTGTCATTCTATCAACGATATCCGCGTTTCAGGCGTTCGATGTATTTCTCGGGATCTTCGGGGGAATCGAAGCGGGCATTTCACGAGAGATTATGATCCCGAATCTTGTCGTATACCGCGATTCGTTCATTCTATTCAAAATGGGGCCTGCATCCGCGATGGCTTGGATACTATTCTTTATTATTCTGGCTGTGACGCTGTTCCAACGGTACTTTGAGAAGAAGTGGGTGCATTATGACTAGATCTACTCCCCTCCCGATCAAAATGATCATTTACCTGTTTCTGATAGCCGGTGCAATCGTCATGTTTTTCCCTTTCGTTTGGATGGTTTCTACATCGCTGAAGACAACCGGGGCATTGGCCGCGATGCCGCCGCAGATCATTCCCGATCCCGTCGACTTCGGAAATTTCACCGAGGTTTGGAACAAAGTTAATTTTGAACGCTATACATTGAACAGCTTTATCATCGTATTCTTTGACATGATCGGGGCGCTTCTGAGCTGTGCGGTCGTCGCTTTCGGACTGGCCATGTTCGAGTTCAAGGGCCGATCTCTGATCTTCATTACGATGCTGGCGACCTTGATGATCCCCGGTCAAGTGACGATGATCCCGACCTATTTCATCTGGAAGCAATTCGGCATGCTGAACACGTATTATCCGCTTATTATTCCAAGCTTTCTGGCCGGCGCGTTCGGAATCTTCCTGCTGCACCAATATATCAAGTCGCTGCCGAAGGAGCTTTACGAATCGGCTGTTATCGACGGATGCAGTCCGCCGGGCATTTTTGTCAGAATTTATTTGCCGCTGTGCAAACCTGCACTCGCCGCTCTCGGCGTTTTCACCTTTATGGGGGCCTGGAACAATACGCTGGGGCCGCTCATTTATTTGCAGACGAAGGATTTATACACGCTGCCGCTTGGCATGCTGTATTTGAAAAACCAGACGGGGAGCGTAAGTCAGGCAGTCATTATGGCGGGCGCGGTCATTACGACGCTGCCGGTAGTCGCTGTATATCTGGTTGCGCAGAAGCAGTTCGTGCAGGGCATCGCTTCGACTGGAATGAAAGGATAGGAGAGAACAATGGTGACGAAGAAAAAATACGTGCTTGTCGGGGCTGGCGGAAGGGCATTGTATATGTTCGCTAAGCCGATGGCGACGGAGCTGCGAGAGTATGTGGATTTCTGCGGTGTGTTTGATCCGAATCAGGCGCGGGCGCGGCTGCTGAGCGAAGAATGCGGTCAAGTGCCGGTATATGCCGATTTTCATCGCATGCTAAGCGAGGTCAAGCCGGATGTTGTCGTCGTCGCGAGTACCGACTACACGCATCATACCTATATTATCGAGTCGCTTCAGGCGGGGTGCGATGTCGTATCCGAGAAGCCGATGACGATTGATGAAGAGAAGACGCGGGCTATCGTCGAAGCGGAACGGAGAAGCGGCAAGAAAGTAGCGGTAACGTTTAATCTGCGGTTCGCTCCTTATTTCGCCAAAATCAAAGAGTTAATTATGGCTGGAACGATTGGCGATGTCTATCACATCCAGCTGGAATGGTTTCTCGATCGCGATCATGGCGCCGATTATTTCAGAAGATGGCATGCGGAGATGAAGAACAGCGGCGGTTTGCTCGTGCACAAGTCTACGCATCACTTTGATATTATCAACTGGTGGGTGGACAGCAGGCCGAAGCGACTTCAGGCATTCGGCGATCGGCGTGTATATGGGGATCAAGGTCAGGGCGGCCCTAAGGGCGAGCGCTGCATGACCTGCGACTATCAAACAACCTGTTCATTCTATAAAGATATTACGGCGGACTCGTTCATGAACCAATATTATGTCGGTGCGGAGCATGAAGACGGCTACTGGAGAGATCGGTGCGTATTCGATGAGCGCATCGATATTTACGACACGATGAGCGTCAATCTGGAATATGAGAGCGGAGCGGTTCTGACGTATTCCTTGGTCGCTTACAGTCCGTATGAAGGTTGGAAAGCGACGATTAATGGGAGCAAAGGGAGATTGGAAGTTGGCGAGACCTATCGCAATGCGGATATGAGTGCGGCGAACGCGAGTACAATTACGCACATTAAGCTGGACGGCACTACAGAGCGTATTCAAGTCGCAACGCAGCTTGCCGGTCATGGCGGCGGAGATGAGAAGCTGCGCAAAGCGATATTCATAGGCGGCGTCGAAGACCCGCTCGGCCAACAGGCAGACAGTCTGGCAGGGGCAGACTCATGTTTGATCGGCGCTACCGCTAATCGTTCGATTGCGGAAGGAAAATTACTTCAGGTGGCTAATTTGCGATGATCGACTCTATTCGTGAACTTGAACGGTATATATGCTCGCTGTACGAGACGAAGGACCAGCTCAGTCGGCACATCTATCAACGCGCAGACCGGGCTTTCGAAGCTGGCGATGCGGCGCGAGATCGCATCGATAGCCCGGAGCAATTAGCGGCGCGTCGTCAAGCGATGAGAATGGCATTTATGAAGTCGATGGGCGGCTTGCCGATAAGTGACGCCTCCCTAAATGCTTCCGTTACGAATGTAATCGTCGGCGAAGGTTATTCGGTGGAGAATATCGTCTTCGAAGCCAGACCGCATGAATATGTGACGGGTAATCTGTATTTGCCCGAGGAGCGGGCGGAAGTCGCCTCCGCAGTCTTGTTTCTGAACGGTCATGAAGAGGAAGGCAAGCATGGCTTGTATTATCATGAAGTCTGTTTGCGTATGGTGCAGGCGGGGCTAATTGTGTTCTCCATCGACCCGATTGGACAAGGCGAAAGATTATCGCTGCTACGAAATTCGGAAGGGCAAGAAGTTTGGGGAACTGGAGAACACCAGCGTCTAGGCGTTCAATGTTATGCGCTTGGACAGGGGTTAGCCCGATATTTTATCCACGATGCGATGCGTGCGGTGGATTATCTACTCTCGCGTCCGGAGGTAGATCGCACCCGTATTGGCGTAACGGGCAATTCCGGCGGGGGGCTGCAGACGGCGATGATGATGGTTTGCGATGAGCGGATTGCGGCCGCTGCGCCAGCTACTTTCATTATGAACAGACAGCAATACATGTATGCCGGCGGTGTTCAAGATGCGGAGCAGATCTGGCAGGGATTAAGCGGCCTTGGCTTCGATCATGAGGATTTACTGTTGGCATTTGCGCCGAAACCGTTGCTTGTCTGCGCCGCTACGTATGACTTCTTCCCGATTGAAGCTACGCGGCGTACGGTTGAGCGTTGCCGAAGATTCTGGGAAATGCTTGGAACGGAAAAAGGGTTACGCCTGATGGAGGATCAATCTGTCCATCGGTATACCGATAATCTGGCTATTGCGGCGACGGAATTCTTCGCCGAGCATTTGCTAGGGTGCAATGAAACGGAGCGGGAAGCGTATCGGAACAGGGCAAGGCAGAGCAAGCTTGCGCCGATTAACCCCGAACTATTGAAATGTACCTCCGGCGGACAGGTCAAGCGGGAATATGCCGATGCCAGAACGCTGAGCGATACGTTCGCGATTCAGGCTGCCGAGCTTGCGCGGGCTCGTGCTTCCGCTGTGAATGAACAGTCTCCTGCTGCAGAGGAATGGTTGAAGAACATAGTGCTGAAGGATCGTGAACTGTGTCCGCTGAACCCCCGATTCGTTCAATTGGGGTCGCTCGAGGGTGTCGGCACCCAGTACGCGCTATGGTGGTCGCAGCCTGGAGTCATGAACAGCGGGTATTTGTTTCGCGCCAGCGACGATACGGACAATTCGACAGGCGGAGACCCTACTTCAACAATAGCGATCGCGTTATGGCCGGGCGGTACGACGCAGTTGACGGAGCGGTGGGATTGGATTCGATCCATGTGCGCCTCGGGGCGCCAAGTGCTTGTGCTGAATGTTTCCGGGGAAGGGCCTCATGAACCGGGCCTGCTCTATGGCAGACCGAACGATCATTTCTTCGGGATGATGCATAAGCTCGCGGATGAATTGATCTGGCTTGGGGACAGTTTGGCTGCATTACGGGTCTATGATGTGCTTCGCGCGGCGAATTTTGCAGCGACGTTATACGAAACGGGAGATTGCCGAATCGAGTTGTATGGCGTCGGTTTGTTCCGTGTCTATACGGAGCTGGCGGCTCGGTTGGATACGAATCTTCTAAGTAAGCCGTTGTTCGATGCCGACGAATCCATTCGCATGTCGGAGTGGCTGGCGCAAGGTATAGCGGATGAACGCGATGTGATGAGCGTCGTTCTACCTGGAATATTGCATCACTACGATTTACAGATAGACCAATATGAATAGAACGGATGGAGCTTGTATGAAACCAATTACAATTACGATAATCGGCGCAGGGCTCCGGGGAATCCGATACGGTGAATATGCACACACGCGTCCGCAAGAAATGAAGGTTATTGCTGTCGCAGAGCCGGATGATTTCAAGCGCAGTCGAGCTCAAGAAGCCTTCAACCTTCGGGAAGAGAAGTGTTTCACAAGCTGGGATGAGCTGTTCGCTGCGGGCAAACAATCCGATGCGGTGTTTATTTGTACGCGAGATCGGGATCATTATGCGCCGGCAATAAAGGCGCTGGAAGCCGGCTATCATGTCATGCTGGAAAAACCGATGTCGCCAAGCTGGGCAGAGTGTATCGAGCTTGAGCGGATCGCGGAAAAACACAACCGTATTCTTACGATTTGTCATGTGCTCCGTTACGCCCCTTTCTTCCAGACGATCAAGCAACTGTTGGATGGAGGACGAATCGGCCGGTTGATGTCTATTCAGCACAATGAGAATGTCGGCTATTGGCATCAGGCGCATAGCTACGTGCGCGGCTACTTCAACAGCGCAGAGAAGTCCAGTCCGATGATTCTGGCCAAGTCGTGTCACGACATGGATATTATCCAATGGTTTGCCGGCGGCAAATGCGAGAGCGTCTCCTCTTATGGGCACTTGTCTTATTTCAATAAAAACAATGCGCCCGAGGGAGCGCCGGAATACTGTATTGACGGTTGCCCGGTCGCCGATTCTTGCCTCTATTATGCGCCGAATACGTATATGATCGAGAACGGCGGATGGAAGGCGGAGGCCGCTAGCACGGATCCAAGCTTCGAAGCGAGATACAAGTCGATGAAGGAAGGTCCGTTCGGTCGCTGCGTGTTCCAGAGCGATAATGACGTAGTCGACCATCAAGTCGTCGCGATGGATTTCGATAATGAAGTTACGGCAGCCTTTACAATGAGCGCATTTACGGAGAAGTGCAATCGTACGCTCAAACTGATGGGGACGACGGGCGAGATTCGGGCAACGATGGAAAGCGATGAAATTGAAATCCGTCCTTTCGGTACGGGACGGACTGAATTAATCAAGCTGCAACCGGCGGAAGGGCATGTCGGTCATGGCGGAGGAGACGGACGTCTTGTGCAGGACTTTGCGCGAACGGTCCGCGCGGCGGAACTCGGGCAAGGCATGCAAACGAGCCGCACATCAGCCAAAGAATCGGTGCAAAGTCATCTGATGGCTTTTGCGGCCGAACGTTCCAGAGTAGAGAAAAGAATGGTACAACTCGGAGAATTTTATCAGGAGGGCAATTCGAATGAAAATTAACATCCTTGAATCGGCGGATCAATCGGGGTTAGAGGCGGCCAGAGAAAGTGCAAAATTAATTAATGAAGCGATATCGGTGAACGGGACAGCCAGAATTGTACTTTCAACGGGGGCATCGCAATTCGAATTTCTGCAGCATTTCGTCAAGATGGATATCGCGTGGGACAAAGTAGAGATGTTCCATCTGGATGAATACGTCGGTTTGCCGGAGGCGCATCCCGCCAGTTTTCGCAAGTATCTCAAGGAGCGCTTTTTGCAGCATGTAGATGTAAGGAAGTACTGGCTGGTAGATGGCGAAGGCAATCTGAACGAAGTGCTGGACCGGCTTAACGAAGAGATCGGCAAGGCTCCGATTGACGTGGCGCTGATCGGAATAGGCGAGAATGCGCATATTGCCTTCAATGATCCGCCTGCGGATTTTGACGACGATCGACCTTTTAAAATCGTGGATTTGTCGGATACTTGCAAAATGCAACAGGTTGGCGAAGGATGGTTTGCCACGTTGGAAGATGTGCCTAAGCAAGCCATTTCGATGTCGGTTCAGCAAATACTGAAAAGCCGCAATGTCATATCGGTTGTGCCTCGTCAAGCAAAAGCTCGTGCAATTATGGATACGTTGAAGAACGGCATTGACGTTAACATTCCGGCCACTATTATGAAGTCGCATGCCAATTGGAGTCTATATCTGGATAAACAATCATCCTCGCTAGTTTACGAGTGGTGCTAACTGCTGCAGGTGGAGGCGATGCGGGTGACATGGCAGGGCAGGTTGACGACGACAGGAGAAGCGGTACAAATTGAGACGGCAAACGGCGTAATTACGCAAATTACCCGGTTGTTGCAGTCCGACAGCCGTTTGCCTTGGGTTTCGGCAGGGTGGACCGACTTGCAGGTGAACGGTTTTGGCGGGTATGACTTAAACGCGGAGCAAACGACGACGGAGGACATTGAAGGCGTGACCAGGGCGCTTCATGCCAAGGGAGTCGCAGCTTACTTGCCTACGGTCATTACGGGAAGCTTTGAGCGAATGCATCAAGCGATGGCGATCATTGCTCGATATTGCCGGACGAATTCGTACGCCAGCGCTTCAATTAAAGGCATTCATATGGAAGGACCTTATCTGTCCAGCGAGGATGGGAGCAGGGGGGCGCATCCGCGAGCTTACACGAGAGACCCGGATTGGGACGAATTCATGCGTTTGCAGGATGCGGCGGAAGGGCGGATCGTCATGGTGACGCTCGCTCCGGAAAGAGAAGGTGCGCTTGCGTTTATCGAACGACTGGCCAAGTCGGGCGTAGTGGTTGCTATCGGACATACGATGGCAACCGCTCAGCAACTGGATGACGCGGTTCAAGCCGGAGCTGCGGTATGCACGCATCTGGGCAACGGATCGCATCCGGTGTTGCCGCGTCATCCGAATTACATCTGGCATCAATTGGCGGACGATCGTCTATGGGCGACGTTTATTCCGGACGGACATCATCTGACTCCGCCGGTATTGAAGGCCATGCTTAGAGTCAAACGCGACAAAAGCATTTTGGTCAGCGATACGACGCAGTTCGGGGGCATGCCTCCCGGACAGTATAACAGCTTGATTGGCGGCAAAGTTGTGCTTCACGAGAACGGACACTTGCATACGACGGATAATCCGAATATTCTCGCGGGATCAGCCGCCTCGCTCGATAGAGGAATCGAGAACGCGATTCGTTATACGGATATGGATTTAACGGAAGCCGTCGAAGCCGTAACGTTAAGGGTTGCCAAGGTCATGCAGGACGACAAGGCAGGGCGGGTGCAAATGGGCAGCCCGGCGGATTTAACCTTGTTCGATTATGACGGACAGAGCGGTGCGATTGCAGTAAAAGAAACGATTGTGGCCGGGCAATCCGTCTATAGTCGGGCATAAGTAAGCTGATAACGTCTTTAGTCGTCTTGAAGCAGGCCAAGCCTCTGCGCCGCAACGACGGCCTGGGTTCGCGAAGAAACGCCGAGCTTGCCGTATAGGCGGGAGGAGTACACTTTGACGGAACCTTCCGATAGAGACATTTTTTCCGCGATCCGCTTGTTGGACTCTCCTTGGCGAATGAGGTCCAGCAGGCGGATTTCCGTGCGCGTAAGCGGCTCGACAAGAGCGGGCTGCTCCGTCGTCGCGGCTATCTCCTCAAACGCTTTACCCATAAATCGGGCAAGCAGTTCTTCCGCATAAGTCTTTGATCCCGCCGCGACTCCCGCGTCTTCCTCGCTGCTTTCCTCTTCGCTTATCCAGAACGTATATTTTCGCAGCAGCTTTTCCGTTTGCTCCTCCTCATCGAGGAACGTCCTTATATACGCGTTGGTCTCCCCGATCGTCAACGCTTCGCGTAAAGCTTTCATCGCCTGCTCCCGCCGTCCCATCCGATCGAGAAGCACGGCCTGCAGCAGGCTGATTTCCGCCTGCCCCATCCAATTCCCCTCGCGTTCCGTTTGAGGCTTTAACAGTTCGAGCAGCCGAAGCGCTTCGGGCTCCTTGCGCTGCGCCGACAGCAGCCGGCATAGCGTCAAATAATCGTATTCGCGATGATAGGAGGGTCTGTCTTTGGCCCCGACCCGCAGCTTCGCGACTTCCTTCTTCGCCATGCTTAGCGAGCCTTCCCGCAGGAAAAAACGCGCTTTGGCCGAGGTCAAGTAACCGGTCCAGATGTCATCGGACTTGTCGAGGAGAGCTCTAGCTTCGTCCAACGTTTCGTAAGCGAGTGCGCGCTGCCCGGAAGCCCAATACAGATTCGCTTGAGTAATCCGGCAAGGGACGAACAGGCCCGGCACAAGATTATAGCGCGAGGAGCGCTCGACTCTGCGAAGCAGTTCGGCGCTTTCTTCGAAGCGGTCCCATTCGTAGTAGCCCTCCGCCAAAGCCTGTAAAACATACAGACTGATCAGAGAATCACCCCAGCCGTGTCGCTCGAGCGCGCCGACGAACAGCTTCCCGATCTCCTCGGTCTGATTGGATAGCATGCCCTTCAGCCCGAAAGCGGTTCGCCGGGCCAACGGTTCGGTCAGATTGTAGTTAAAGCTGTAGAAGAAGGGGGTGTGCGGCAGAAACTCGTCCAGAATGCCATCGGAAAAAGCCATCCACTGCTCGAATTCCCCGAACATGAACAGCAGATTCGATTTGACGAACAATAAGCCACTGCGCAGCTGCCTTCGGGCGTCTTCGTCTTTCGTCTCGCGCTCCTGCGCCTCCAGCTTCGCCAGACTGCGTCCGGCGGGCTCGCGTTGGCCGGTCACGATATACAGGAAGGTTCGCAGCAGCGACATTTCCGCAGACAGCTCCGTTTCCGGAGGAAAGCAGTCGAACCATCTTAGCAAAGTGGGGAACTCTCCGAGCTTGAGCACGCTGGGAGCATGCTGGGCCAGGCAGCTTTCCGCAAGTCCGTAATCCTCCGCCGCTAGGGCGTGGTCAATCGCTTCATCGAGGAGGCCCCGGCCGGCAAAGCCTCTGGCAGCGGCCAAGTTGGCGTTCCTCCAAAGCGCGGGCTCGGCTTCCTTAACCCGATTGCGCAGAAAATCCGCGAACAGATGATGATAGCGAAACCAGGTGTCGGAGTCGTCCAGCGAAACGAGGAACAGGTTTTGCGATTTGAGCCGTTCCAGCAGGCTTCTTCCGTCCGCGCGTCCGGTGACGGAGTCGCAGGCTTTGGCGTCCAGCCGCCGCAGCGCGGAAGTGGCGTACAGGAAATGCCGCACCTCCTCCGGCAACGTGGCGACGACCTCGTGGAATAAGTAATCCGCTACATGACGGTGATGTCCTTTGAAGCGTTCGATGAATGTGTCGCGATCTTCGGCGTCGCGCAGGGAAATCGAGGCGAGCTGAAGCCCTGTAATCCAGCCCTCGGTCCGCTCGTGCAGCATGCGAACATGGCGAGATTCAAGGAAGGGGGAAGCGCTGCTGTAGAAGCTTTCCGATTCGTCTTCCGTGAACAGCAGCTGGGCGGCGTCGATCAAGGCAAGCTCGTCCCGGGCGACCCAGCGAGATACGGAGAAGGGAAGCTCGTTGCGGCCGGATAGCACGAGATGAAGATCAAACGGCTTATGCTCGATAAAATAAGCGACGCTCTCGTGAACTCGCGGCTCCGCGATCGTATGGTAATCGTCAAGCACGAGTACGGTCGGCCGGCTTAGAAAGCGCAGCTGGTTGATGAACGCATCGAGAAAGGTGCTTGTCGACACGCTGGGGAACGAGCGGATGAGCTGTTCGTATTCCTGGCGGGCGGCCGGCTCGATCCGGGGCGAGAGCGCTTCCGATACATATCTCCAGAAACGAACGGGATCGCTTTCCGTCTCTTCTAGCGATACCCACGAGGCTTCGCGGCCGCTTAGGCCGAGCCACTGGCCAAGCAGCGTCGTTTTACCGAAGCCCGCGGGAGCGCTGACGAGCGTAAGCCTGCCGTGGACTCCCCGTTCCAGGCGTTCAATAAGCCTACTTCGTTCGACCAAGCTTTTCCTAGGGAACGGAAGGCTTGTTTTGGAATAGAGCAGTACCGATTCCGGCGTTCGTGTCATGTTATCCCCGCGCTTCCTGGCGAATCTTGTGATCTCTCTATTATAACCGCTATGCCCGCGGAAGATCGACCGCCGCTTGCTTCCTTTTTCTAAGCATTCATTAAGGTTTCTTCTATAAAATGGACTGATATAAGCGAAAGGGAGAGCCTGATGAGAATTTTGGTGGTGGAGGACGACGGCCTGCTGCGAGAGGCGGTGGCGACCGTGCTTAAGGAAGAAGCCTACCAGGTGGACGAGGCCGACAATGGACCGGACGGCTTGTATTTGGCGCAGCAGCGCGTCCATGACCTCCTCGTGCTTGATATTATGATTCCCGGAATGGACGGCTTGACGGTTCTCTCCGAGCTGAGGAGGCAAGGAGCTGCGATGCCCGTGCTGCTGCTGACGGCGCGGGACGCCGTGGCCGACCGCGTCAAGGGATTGGATTCCGGGGCCGACGACTATTTGGTCAAGCCCTTTGCGACGCTTGAGCTGCTGGCGCGCATCCGTGCGCTGCTGCGCCAGCTGTCGGCTGGAGCGCCGGACGGCGAATTGCAATACGGGCAGCTCGGCTTGAAATGTCAGCACAAGGAGGCTTACGCGCAAGGGAAGCCGCTTAAGCTTACGCTGAAGGAATACGAATTGCTGGAATATTTCATGCTCGGCAGAGAGCAGATTTTGACGAAGGAGCAGCTGCTCGACCGGGTGTGGGGAATCGACTCCGACGCGGGGCTGGGCGTCGTCGACGTATATGTTCATTATTTGCGGAGAAAGCTTGCGCCGTTCGGACTCGACAGCTGCATCCAAACTGTGCGCGGAGTCGGCTATCTACTGAAGGAGAAGAAGTGATGATTAATCGTACCCGCATGCAGCTTACGATTCGGAACGCCGCCGTGCTGTCCGTCATTTTGATCGGCTTGAATTTGACGGTGTATATCGTGATGAAGCAGATGTTGTTCGCTCAGGTCGATAAGGCGATGAACGGCGTTAACGGCACGACGACGGTGGCTACCGTGTCGCCCCAGATTTCCAGCCTGAAGGGGCTTGCGCTGGATAGGGCCGTGACGTTTCGGGTTGCGCAAATGGACAGGCCCGTGATTCAACTGCTATGGACGGATGAGGACGAGGCGCTGCCGCTGCCGAATAAAAATGGATTTACCGACGAGCAATTGGAACGGCTGAAGCCGTCGAAGCTGGATGAGCTTTATACGGTGAAGGCGGGGAATCAGTATTTTCGGGTGCTTAATATTGCCAATAGCGGTCTGTCGGTATCCAGCGGCGTTGAGGATGTGACCTATACGGTCAAGACGCAGCAGTTTCTCAGCAATGTATCCGCCGAAATCGGAATGCTGGACAGGCTGCGTCTCATTCTGCTGCTCGGAGGCGCAGCAGGGCTGCTCGTGGCGATCGGGGCAGGATTTTACCTGGCCAACCGCGCGCTGATCCCCATTCGCATGTCGCTGGAGAAGCAGCAGCAATTCGTGTCGGACGCCTCTCACGAGCTGAGAACGCCGCTGTCCGTTATTCAAGCGCACGCGGAGCTGTTGCTGCGCCATCCCGATCATACCATCGAGGAGGACAGCAAGCATGTATCCACCGTTCTGCAGGAAGCCCGGCGGATGAACAAGCTCGTTGGAGGCTTGCTGACGTTGGCGCGGTCGGACTCCAATCAGCTGGAGCTGGAGCGCAAGCCGGTCCGGCTGGATCTCATCGTTCGCGAGAGCGTGAATAAGATGGAGATGCTGGCGGAAGTGAAAGAACTTATTTTGAATGCCGAGATCGATGATTGTATTCCGCTGGAAGCGGACGAAGAGCGTCTACACCAACTGCTTGCGATACTGCTGGACAATGCGATCAAGTATACGTCGGAGGGGGGCGTCGTGCGCGTCGTCTGCCGAAAATTAGCCCATACCGTGCAGCTTGAAGTCGAGGATACGGGCATTGGCATCGCGCCGGAGGATCTGCCCCGCGTATTCGACCGTTTCTATCGCGGCGATAAGGTCCGCGGGCGGGAGGGCGGCACGGGGTTAGGGCTGGCGATCGCGCGCTGGATCGTGGAACGGCACGGAGGCAAAATCCGACTCGAGAGCAAGCCGTCCGTCGGAACTCTCGTAAGCGTAACGCTGCCTTTGTAGCAAGTGATGCGAAACGGGGTTGTCTCTTAAATAGAGGGGGATGTACCTCCTGGGGGCCTTATCCTGACCCTTAATGACCCTTAATGTTCCCGATTGCCTGGGAATCGAACTTTTACTGCGGATTTATCTATTTGCACACACAAGTTTACGCAGGGAAGTTAGTCGGAAAATCGTACAACGCAGCTCGAATCGGGCTTGAAATAAAAATATTTGTTCGAAAAGTCGTACAAAGCAACTCGAATCGGGCTCAAACCATGGAAGTTTGTAGGGAAAACCGTATAAGTTGACCAAAATCAACGGTTGCAGGCCATGATTAGCCTGGAGACTGCCTCATACGCTCCTGAAATACCTTGCATCGGGTTTACCCGTTCAGATTTCAGGAGCGTATAGCATCTTTTATCGATTCGGAGCGGACACGGTCAGACCTTCGCGAAGCGAGACGGGAATGACCAGTTGCTCCAGCACCGACGGATCGCGAATGACTCTCAGAAGCAGATTGACGGCTTCGGTCCCCATCCATTCGATATTTTGCTCAATCCACGTGAAGTAATCGCCGTGCATATCGCGGATTTGCGGATTGTCGAAGCAGATAATCGAGAGCTCCTCGGGAATCTTTCTCCCCAGACGTTCGGCCGCCCGGGCCGCGCATATTGCGATTTGCGGAGAGAAAGCGAATATGGCGGTAATATCGGGCTCCTGCTGAAGCCAATCGAACACTTCATCGTTGATGCTTTGTTCGTCCTGGAAGGAAACGTCGTCGAACTGGGTCAGCCAATAGCGATGCTGCAATGGAAGACGATTCTGCTTGGCGGCGCCCAAATAGCCGCTGAAGCGGTCTTCGGAGCTGGAAGTTTTGGATTTGGTAAAAGAAACGATCCCGATATTCTTGTGGCCGCGCTGCGCCAAATAATCCGTTCCGACGAATCCTCCTTGCTGGTTATCCGAAAAGACGGCGTTCGTCTTAATG
The DNA here is from genome assembly GCF_017671885.1 of Cohnella sp. LGH. Classification (NCBI taxonomy): domain Bacteria; kingdom Bacillati; phylum Bacillota; class Bacilli; order Caryophanales; family Paenibacillaceae; genus Cohnella; species Cohnella sp. LGH. The sequence continues at coordinate 5,223,728 of NZ_CP072117.1, read as the reverse complement.
CCGGGCAAGTACCGGTCGACAAGCACGAACGGGAACTGTTCCGATTTCAGCTTGAGAATTTCCTCGCTGTAGGCTTCGCCGTCCACCGGAAAAATGATCAATCCCTCGGCGCCTTCGGCGATCATCTCCCGGATCGCCAGCCGTTCCTCCAACTGGGTCAACACCGACTTTACCATCAGGACGAGACCTTCCTCGCGGCACACCTCTTCTATCCCCCGAAGCAGCTGAATGCTTAGCATATCTCCGAGCTGAGGCATCAAAAATCCGATTTTGGTCTTGGGCGTATAAACGGATTCCTCCTCCTGCGGCAGGCCGTGCGATTCTTCCGAAGAAACGAACGAGCCTTTTCCGGCCACACGATAGATCAAACCTTCGTCCACCAAATGTCTTAGCGCCGATTTGATCGTGATTCGGCTGACTTGGAATTTATTCGTTAAATCCGTCTCCGTCGGAATCTGATCTCCAGGCTTAAGGACGCCGCTTTCGATTTGGTTTTTGATATACTCCCGGATCTGGATATAAAGAGGAGCTTTTTTCTCCTTCTCTCCCATAATGCCCTCCACTGAACACTCGTTCTTTTTAAAATGTTATATTTGTTATGTAATAATAACATATAAAGAGCTGGAAATGCAATTTGATTAAGGAGCTAAGCATGATTCATCCTATTTAACTATTCCTGTACTCAATCCTATTCCTCTTTTTAAGAAAAAAATGATTCTATTCGAGTGATTGACTCATGACATTTTAAATTGTAATATGATAAATGGAGTAAATGTACTATTTGTAATGGGTGGTTGGTTTGGACCGAGTTGGTTCGAAATCCTTTATATAACGGAGGTGACACGGAAAGGCGAAACAGGAAATTAAAATAACGAAACATCCAATCCGCACGCGGAAAAGTCTTTTCCAGATCAAAAGGGGAGGCAACAAAAGTGAAAAACGGAAAAAAGTTTGGATTTAGATTAGGTTTGATGGCGCTGACATTCTCTCTCGTGCTAGGCGCCTGTTCCAGCAACGGCGGATCAAGCTCCGGTAACGCGACGGCGACTTCTTCCGGATCGTCGGGCAACGGACCGGTTACTTTGACCGTATGGGGAAGTCCGAGCCTGTCCTTGCCGAATAACGAGAACTTGTCCACTCCGGAGGAAATCGAAAAAAATCAAGACATTTACGCTTACATTCAAGCGGAGATGGAGAAGAAGTTTCCGGGAATCAAGATCGAGTATGTCAACAAGGGGTGGGCGGACGAACTGCGGCAAAACCTGATGGTCTCCGTCATGGCCGGCAATCCGCCGGACGTCTCCTTCGGCGAGGAATTCATTCCCGAATTCGCTAAAATGCATGCGCTTTCAGAAGTGCCGGAGGAATATACGAAAGATTTGGTTCCGGGTCCAATGGCCGCGGCGAAGTTCGACGGGAAAAATTACGGCGTATCCGGCATGACGGGCATTTTCGCTCTGATGTACAACAAAGACGTCATGAAGAAGGCCGGACTCGATCCGAACGCGCCGCCGAAAACGTGGAACGAATGGCTGGAGATGTCCCGGAAAATTACGGAGGCGGGCAAAGGCGAGTATTACGGTTCGGTCGTACAGACGACGGGGCTCGGAGGGACGTTCCGCATCGCGCCGTTCATGCGTCAGCTCGGAGGCGACTTGACGACGCCGGATTGGCAGCAGGTGACGTTCGATACTCCGGAAAACGCGAAAGCGTTGGCTTTCCTGAAAGAGCTGTCGAAAACCGCGCCTTCCGGATCGACTGCGCTCAACGACGAAGGCGCTTTATACAATATGGTTCACCACGGGAAAGCGGCGTTCGGCGTGGCGGGGCCTTGGCACATTTCCTGGTCCGCGACAGAGAATTGCGATTGCGGCTTCGTTCCGCTGCCGGTGCCGGATGGCGGGAAACGCGCCAACGTGATCGTGGGCAACACGATCTGGTTCGTGCTGAAGCAATCGAAAAATCAAGAGGCGGGAATGGAATATTTGCGAATCATCGCCAGCCAGGGGTATCAAGAAAAATACGCGCTTGCTTCCGGCAGAATGCCGTCGAATAAATTGGCGGGCTCCAACGCCGAGTTGATCAAAGCCATTCCGCAGTTGGCCGTCTACGCCGAGATCGTGGAGAACGAGGAGGCCGGTCCGCTTCCCGTCTATGCCAAGAACGGTCCGAAGGTGTGGGAGGCTTGGCATAAAGCGCAAGAATCGGTGCTCGTTGGCGACAAGCCGATCGAAGCGTCGTTGGCCGAAGCGCAGAAGACGGCCGAGGATCTGTTGAAATAACGACGGAAAAGGGGCTGTCTCCTAAGTAAAGTCACAAAAGATTAACGATAAAAAAGTGCATATATCTCCTGGAGACATAGTCACGGACCCACAACGTTTCTAATTTATTGCAAATTGAACTTTTACGGCGGATCAATTTGCACACAAGAGTTTATGCAGGGAAGTTAGTCGGAAAACCGTACAAAGCTGCTCGGCTCAGGCTTAAACGGCGGACGTTTGTTCGAAAAATCGTACAAAGCTGCTCGGCTCAGGCTCAAACGACGAACGTTTGTAGGAAAAACCGAATAAATCAACCAAGATCATGGATTGTATGCCACTAAAGCGTCTTCAACGATTATACGGTTAACTTCTAAGAATTATCTGGAAGTGTTGTAGGTCCATCATGGCCTGGAGACTGCCTCATACGCTCCTGAAATCCCATTATAACGAGTTTACCCATTTAATTTCAGGAGCGTATAGTCTATCGATCATCTTTTCGTGTTGCTCTTATCACATATGAGACAGTCCTTACCAAAACTATCGGGAGGAGCATGATCATGAAAGTAAATCTCATCGGCGCCGGGAACATCGCCGACTATCACGCCCGGTCTATCAAATCTTTGGGCTACGAGCTGGGCGTCGTTGCGGACGGCAACGAGCAAGCGGCCAGACGCTTCGCTGAAAAGTACGATTGCCGCTGGACGGCGGATACGACCCTGTTGCTGTCGGAGCAAGCCGATCTGGTGACCGTGGCCGTTCCGAACGCCTATCACTTCGAAGTAGCCAAGGCGGCCGTTAACGCAGGCCACGCCGTGCTTTGCGAAAAGCCAATGACCCGTTCGGCGGAAAACTCTCGGGAATTGGCGGAACTGGTTCGCAAGTCCGGGAACCCGTTCTTCGTCGGCTACATGAAGCGGGTACATCCGACGGCGCGCAAGTTCAAGGAGTATGCCCGGCGGATCGGGACGATGCGAAGCGGCTTGGTGCGCGTTTTCCATCCGATGCCCGAAGCCAGTTGGACGATCATCGCCGACCAGCTTGCGAAATCGTCGAAATCGACGATGGACGGCGTATTCGTCAATTCCGGCAGTCATATGCTGGATCTGCTGCTTCATTTCGCGGGACCGGTCAGAAGGGTGCTGGCGGCGCGGATGCAATACCGGGACGGCTGTTATCCGAACGTGGACGCCATGACCCACGCGTTGATCGAGATGGAGAACGGCGCTACCGTGACTGTAGAATGCGGGTGGCTACCGCTGTCCGGAGTCGGTCGAAGAGAGAACGGCTGGGACGAACTTCTCGAGCTTCGCGGCGATTCCGGGTTGGCTACACTGCATACGACCTGGTGGGAGCGCCCGCAATTCGAATCGCCGGTTGCCGAAATCTGGGACGAAGCGCTTCGGACGAGAGAGAGCTTCAACGCGGGAATGATTGATAACTTCGAAGAGGAATACCGCTTGATCCGCGCGGCGCTGTCCGGAGAGGACGTCCCGCTCGCCACGGCGGAAGAAGCTTGCGCCGTGGATACGCTTATAGACGACATTTTCGCGGCCGCGCGTCGAAGCGAGATCTGACGGGAAGGAAGGGGAAACGAACCATGAAGACGAGAAGCGCCTATCTGAGATCGCCTTGGCAATGCGAGCTGCGGGAGGTCGACTTGCCCGACGACGTTCCGGACGGTTATGCGCTGATCCGGGTCGAGGCTTGCGGGATCTGCGGTACGGATCTGAGCAACGCGGAAAGTCAGCTGGAGGATTGGCAACCGTTCGGGCACGAGATCGCCGGCGTAATCGATAAGCTGGGCACGCATGCGGGCGGCTTGAAGATCGGGGACAAGGTCGTGCTGGAATCGGCGAGCTATTGCGGGAAATGCGAGCTGTGTCGCAGCGGCAGAGTGGACTTGTGCAACAAAGCGCCGCATTTCTGGAATGCCGGCCCCTCCCTGGGCTTCAGCGATTATTTGCTCGCTCCGGTTTGCGGAATCGTCCCCTACGAGGGGATGACGCCCGAGACGGCATGTCTGGCCGAGCCGGCCGGAGTCGCGTACGACATGGTCAAAACGGCGGAGATCGAACACGGCAACCGGGTGTGCGTCATCGGTCCGGGACCGATCGGCCTGATGGCGATCCCGATCGCGCTGCGAAGCGGCGCGGACCAAGTCGTCTGCATCGGGCGCCCGGGCAACCGGGCGAGATTGGAGGCGGCCGCGAAGCTAGGCGCGGAGACGCTGGCCGCCGACCGTCCGTGGACGGAGTACGAGGAACTGCGAGGACGCTTCGACCGCGTGCTTCTGACGGCGCCGGTACAGACGATTCCGGAAGCGATCCCGCTGCTAGCTTACGGAGGCATTCTCTCTTATATCGGAATCGGGACGGGATCGGGCATGATCCGGTTCGACGCCAACGATTTTCATTACCGCAAGCTGCAGCTGCGGGCGAGCTTCGCCAGCCCGGCGCTTTATTATCCGATTGTGCTCAAGATGCTCAAGAGCGGCGCGATTCCCGCGGATACGATCATCTCCCATCGTCTGCCGCTGAACGAGATCGGCAGGGCGATGAAGCTTTGCCGGGAAGACAAGGGAGAGACGGTCAAAGTCGTCGTTACGCCTTAACGATTCGATTACAAGGGCGTGTATGCATACTCCGAGGACAGTAGATTTGCATACACGCCCTAGGACGAGAGGGGAAATCCAAGTTGATCACGGGAAAAGTAAAAGCTTTCTTGTACTTGGCATTGGCCGGCATCCTGACGGTTTTGTCGGCGGTATTGCCCGCACCGACCGCGAGCGCGGCCGGAGGCGCGTTTCCGAAAATGGCTTCGGCCGGCTCCGTGTACGTGTACGACCTGCGCAACGATTCGGCGGAGGCGAAGCTTGCGGCCATCGCGCTTCAGGGGCTGGTCAATCAGACCTCCGCGCAAGTCTATGTATTAATAAGAGATACGGATCTCGATCAAAAATGGCTGGACGAAAGCGGCAAGAGCTATTCCGCGGTCACTCTCTTATCGGGCGCTAATCCCGGCTTGCGAACGATGTACAGGGATTATCGGCATACGTTAAGCAAGCTGATCGTCTGGGACGGCGATAAGGATTGGACGTTTAATCTGGCTCTGATGAAGGGGGCCCTGGAGAACGGGCTGTCGGTGACGGACGGATTGAAAACGGCTCTGCTGTCGGAATTCGGAAGCCTGACGGTCGAAGATATCCGCTTGAACTGGACCGACAAGCTCGACGCTTACGACTGGGCGCTTCTGCATCTTATGCCTTCCTTGAACAAGCAGATCGTGTTTTCGGCGGGTCTTCGGACAACGGCCGGCCCACTGGACAATTGGACCGGGCGTCCTTGGACGATTTTCGATTATGCGGTGGCAAGCAAGTCGTTCGTCTTCTATCTGGACCCCCGCGTTCCCGCAGAGAAAGCGAAGATCGTCGAGATCATCCAAGCGGGCGGATATGCGCCGGGAACGTCGGTGCTGGGCTATTCCCCGGACGCGGACGACCTGAACGCGACGACCAATCCTCATGGGGTCGGGTACGTCGTATCCGATTATTTTTCCAACGGCAGCTTCTGGTCCAGCTTCCCCAACCAAACGTACGAACAGCCGGAAGGCGAGGCCGTAGAAGCTCAACCCGGCAAAGTGTACGTCTCGATCACGGCGAGCGACGGAGATAACTGGCAGTACACCCAACAGTTAATCAACCACTTCAATAATTCGTCGGTCGGGCAGGTGCCTGTCGGCATTACGATCGCTCCGACCTTGCAGGAAGCCGGATCGCCGCTATTGGACTATCTCTATTCCCAGGCGGGCGACAATATCGAATTGGTGGCAGGTCCGTCCGGTTACCAGTTTATTTATACGGAAGACTACTCCGCGACGGGTTACGGAACTTGGCTGTCCAAAAACAAGCAATGGTTATCCGACGCGGGCATCCGCACGGTCAACCTGTGGCGCAGCCCCGAGAACAGCCCAAGCCATAAGCAGATGGCGGACAGCTTCGTCGGCTCCGGCATCGCCGGCATCCTGAGGGGAGACGACGCCTCGCGCGTTCACGCCTATCATGGCATCTATACGGTCCCCCAGGGAGATATGATTTTTAATTACGGAGAGATCTACAACGTGCTCAGCAACGTTTCGATCGACGCCAACCAGCCCGTGTTCCGCAATATTTATCCGATTCTCGCCTATTACGGCGTAGATGCGAACGGAGATCCGGCGTTCTTCGACAACGTGAAGGCGGAAGTGGACCGGCTGAACGCGGAATTTCCCGGCAAGTTCGTATTTCTCAAGCCGCAGGACCAAATCGCGACCCTTCGCCAATTGAATACCGACATCCGGGGGATCAGCTTCGACGCGGACGACTCCAACAAGGAACGGACCTACTTTTACGAGGATAACTTCTCTTCGATGGACAACGGTCACCGATTCGCGGACGGTATCGCCAATTGGATCTATAAGTTCGACTTGGCCGACGACGTGAACCATGCCTCGCTTACGATGGACATCGGCGGCGATTACGTCGTGGAAATTTCCAAGGACGGAACGAATTGGGGCAGCGCAGCGCACGCGAACGGCGGGCTCGGCCGAACGATCGATTCGAGCCTTCTGGACGGCTGGCTGGTTAACAATCCGACGAAGACGGTGTACGTCAAGTTCTCGGACGGTAGCTCGCAGAACGGCAACGGGCCAAGTCTGTACCGGCTGACGCTATCGACGGAAATCTCCCAGGCGGATCTGCTGACGCCGAGCTTCGAGGATAACCAGTTTCTCGTTCAAAACACGGGCTCGATCGACGGGAATCACCGTTACGCGGACGGAAATCGGACGTTCGTCTACAAATTCGATCTGGCCGATTCTATCGCCAGCGCGACGTTGACGATGGACATCGCGGGGGATTACGTCGTGGAAATCTCCAAGGACGGAACGAACTGGGGCAGCGCGGCGCACGCGAACGGCGGGCTCGGCCGAACGATCGATTCGAGTCTTCTGGACGGCTGGCTGGTTAACAATCCGACGAAGACGGTGTACGTCAAGTTCTCGGACGGCAGCCCGCAGAACGGCAATGGACCGAGTCTCTACCATCTTATTCTGTCTTCGTAACTTAGAGCGACAGAACCCGTGAGGGACATTTTTTGAAAGCCATCGGAGGGCAAGCACAATGAATCAGCCCCGCTTAGGGTCAACCTCCCGGTTTCGCTTGTCGTTGCGGCGTAACCGGGACGGCGTTATCGGCTACTCGATCCTGTTTCCGGTCCTTCTCGGCTTCGCGATCTTTTCCGTCTTTCCGGCCCTGTTCGTCGTTTATTTGTCTTTCGCGGAATGGAACGGGCTGGAAGGAGGGCCGATCTGGGTAGGACTCAAAAACTACGTTACTTTTTTTAACCAGGGGGATTACTTGGCCTCGCTGGCCAGGGCGGGAGTTTACGGCCTCATCTGCCTGTTTTTTACGACTGTGCTCGGCTTTCTGATCGCGGTCCTTCTCAACCAGAAGGTGATCGGAAGCTCGGCGATCCGTACAATCTGGTATTTGCCGGCGCTCGTTCCGTTCGCCGTCATCTCGCAGATGGCGGTCGCAGTGCTGAATCCCGTTGACGGTCTGCTGAAACAGATGATGGTAAGGTTCGGCATGGAGCCGATCGTCTTCCAGACGAGCGCGCTCTGGATGAGCTTCTGGATCATTCTTCTGACCGTCTGGAAGGGTGTTGGGGGAACGGTCGTCATCTATTTGGCGGGACTTCAAGGAATCGATACGACTTTGTACGAAGCCGCTCGCGTAGACGGGGCAAGTAAAGCGAAAACGCTGTGGCACGTCACGATCCCTTCCTTGCGCCCGATCACGATGTTCGTGCTCGTGACGGGCATCATCGGCAGCTTTCAGATTTTCGAGCCGGTGCAGCTCATCTCGCGCGGCGGGCCGAACGGCGAGACGAACATTATTTTATACCGCATCTATCAGGACGCGTTCCAAGGGTTCAGCTTCGGCATGGCCAGCGCGTCGTCGGTGATGGTGCTGCTTGCGACCTTGGTTTTCACGATCATGCAATATCGGAATTCCAAGCGCGGCATCGTTTAAATGGGAAAGGAGGCGGTATCCATGGCGCGACAACGGTCGTGGCCGGAAAGACTCGCGATCTATGGAGTGCTCGTCGCGGGAAGTTTGATCATGTTTTATCCGTTTTTGTTTCAACTGCTTGCTTCCGTCGGGACGCAGCAGGACTATTATGCGACGCTGGTCGTCCCGCTTCCGACGGAATGGCATTTTGAACGGTATGCCCAAGCGTTGGGAGATCCGCAAATTTTCAGGATGTTCTTCAACACGTTGCTGCGCGGCGTCTGGTTCGTGACGATGACCGCCTTGATTGCGCTGGTCGTCGGATACGTCTTTTCCAAGCTCCGGTTTAAGGGGAGAAACGCCGTATTCCTCCTGCTGCTGACGTTAATGATGATTCCCTCGACGGTGACGTTGATCCCGACATATCTGCTGTTCGCACGATGGCCGCTCGCGGGAGGCAACGGGTGGAACGGACTGGGCGGGCACGGCATGATCGACAGCTGGGGAGCGCTTCTGGTGGGCGGACTGTTCGGCTATATTACGCTATATTGTCTTTTCTTGATGAAACAGATGCTGGACTCGCTCCCATACGAATACGAAGAAGCGGCAAGAGTAGACGGAGCGGGTACATTCCGAAGAATTTTCCTGATCTACCTGCCGATGGTGGTCCCGATTCTGGTCGCGGGCACGATCATTGCCTTCGTCGCGATCTGGAGCGATTACCTGTGGCCGCTCGTGGCCATTCACAGCTTGGACAAACAAACGATCGCCACGGGCGTCGCCTTACTGCTGTCCCGGCAATTCGCCACCGGCCAGGCTCCGGATTATCCGGCGATCTTCGCGCTGTCGACCGTGGCGATGATTCCGCCCGTTCTGGTGTATCTGTGGCTGCAAAAATACTTCGTGCAAGGCTTCGCCATGGTAGGCGTAAAAGGGTAAACAGCGATTGGAGGATTATGCGTGAAATCGATCGATTCAAGACTCAGGAAACTTCTCGGACATGCGCCAAAGCATTATTTTGACGACAAAATCGCTTCCCATCGCGGGTACTGGGGAGAACGGCTAATCTCCCAACTGGTATTCGCCCACGAGCTTTCGAAAGTGCAAGGAGGCCGACACGCCGCCTTGATCGAACGGGCGCTGACCTTTGCGGAGGAAAGGATCGAGGACGAAGGCTTCATTGCCCGGCAAGCGGCCTTGCAGGCTGAGGGATTGCTCGGCGCGCTGGCTCATGAAGCGAAAAGCTACGAGATTCTGTGCGTGGCGCATGCCCATATTGATATGAACTGGATGTGGTCCTGGGACGAGACGGTGTCGATCGTGAGCGATACGTTCAGAACGATGCTGAACTTAATGAACGAGTACCCCGACTTTACTTTTTCGCAATCGCAGGCGTCCATCTACCGGATCGTCGAGAAGCATGCTCCCGATATGCTCGCGGAAATTAAAGAAAGGGTTCGGGAAGGGCGATGGGAGGTGACGGCTTCCCATTGGGTGGAAGCGGACAAAAACATGCCCAGCGGCGAGAGCTTGTCCCGCCATCTGCTATATACAAAGCGTTATCTGGCCCGGCTGTTCGATCTCGACCCTGACGGCTTAAATCTCGATTTCGAGCCGGACACCTTCGGCCACAGCGTTCACGTACCGGAAATTCTGGCGAACGGAGGCGTCGGCTATTACTATCATTGCCGCGGCAACGACGAGCAAGTGTTATACCGCTGGGTGGCACCGTCGGGCAAGTCGGTCATCGCCTACCGCGAGCCGACCTGGTACAACGATTACGCGCAGGCGGCGCTTGGCTCGTACGTCCCGGAAATAGGCCGGCGCACCGGCCTGAAAACGTATTTGAACGTGTACGGGGTCGGTGATCACGGAGGCGGTCCGACCCGGCGGGATTTGGAACGCTTGAAGGACATGAACGACTGGCCGATCTATCCGCGCATCCGCTTTGGCACCTATGCCGAGTATTTTAAGCAGGTCGAATCGATTGCCGACAAGCTGCCGGTCGTCACCGGGGAGCAAAACTTCGTCTTCACCGGCTGCTACACGTCCCAGAGCCGAATCAAGACGGCCAACCGCGCCGGGGAAGCCGCGCTCAACGAAGCGGAGACGTTCGCCTCCGCTGCGTCGGTTGCGACCGGAATCGATTACCCGTCAGCCTCGTTTGAGGAGGCGTGGAGAGACGTGCTGTTCAACCAGTTTCACGACATCCTCCCGGGCTCCGGCGTTCTGGAAACCCGCGAGCATGCACTCGGGCTGTTCCAGAACGCGATGGCGATCGCGGGCACGAACCGCAAGCTGGCGCTCGAAGCGATCGCCGCCTCGATCGATACGTCGGGCTTGGCGGTTGAAGACGATAAGCGGACGATATCGGAAGGAGCCGGAGTCGGCTTCGGAGCCTCCGAATTCAAGCCGACGCAAGTCGAGCGCGGCCGCGGCAGCACGCGGATCGTCCATTTCTTCAATCCTTCCGCGCACGATCGCGAAGAGACGGCGGAAATCGTACTATGGGACTGGAACGAGCCGGGACGCTCGCCGGTCGTCAGGGATAGCGGAGGGAACGAAACGCCGCATCAAGTCGTCGATCAAGGCTTCAACAAATATTGGGGACATCGCTATATGCGGCTGCTCGTCCAAGCCAAAGCGCCTGCTTGCGGCTATAGCACCTATACCGTAAGCGAAGGAGACGAGGCCTGGACCCCGTTTCTGCCGACGGATCCGCGGGTCGACCGCGTCGAGGCGTTCGAGCTGGAGAACGAGCGGCTCCGGGTAACTTTCCACCCCGTGAACGCGACGATCGTCTCGATGATCGACAAAACGACGGGAGAGCAGCTGGTTGACCCGTCCCGCCCCGCGGGCCTGTTCCGACTGATTCAGGAAGATCCCGGCAAAGGGATGAGCTCCTGGTGGGTCGGTCGTTATATGAATGTCTCAAGTGTGCACGAGAACGTCAAATTGAAATGGGGCGGGAAAGGGCCGGTACGGCAGACTTTGCAATACGAGCTCGAATTCGGCCGCTCCAAGCTGAAGGTCGCCGTTTCGCTTGACCGAGGCAGCTCTCGCCTCGATTTCCGGGCGGAGTGCGATTGGCACGAGATCGGCACGGCGGACAGCAGCATCCCCCAGCTCAATTTCCATTGGCCGCTGGGCTACGAATGCGATTCCTACCAGTACGACGTGCCGTTCGGAACGACGGAGCGCAAGCCGCTCGACATGGACGTTCCGGCTAACAGCTGGGCGATCGGCTTGCGCCGGGATTCGGGCAAACCAGGCAAGCCGTCCCTGATGCTCGTCACGAACAACAAATACGGCTTTCGCGGGACCGATCGGTCGTTGTCGCTTTCGTTGATTCGCAGCTCGTACGACCCGGACCCGTATCCGGAGCTCGGCAACCATCATCGGATGAGCTTCGCGATCGATCTCGTCGATCCGACTTCCTCGGTTCGCGAACGAATCGAGAAGGCATACCGGTTTAATCATCCGTTTAGCGCGCTTTCGGGAACGCCGCACCCGGGGGCCTTGGCGCTCGACTCCGGCTTCCTCAAGCTGACGGAAGGCACGGTAGCCGTGTCCGCGGTGAAAATGCCGGAGGAGCGCAAAGGGAAGCGCTGGATCGTGCGCGCGTACGAAACGGACGGACGGCGGACGACCGCTTCGTTGCTCTTGTTCGCTAAGCCTACCGCCGCGTATTTCGTGGATACGAACGAGCGCCGAATCTCGCCCGCGGAGTCCGTATGCTTAGACGACCGTTCCGTGTCGTTCGACGTGGAAGCTTACTCGGCCGCGACGATCTGCGTTGAATTTCAGTAATAAATAGAGAACAGTGACGTCTTCCTATTGGAAGGGGCTGTCTCATAAGCAGAGTTGCTTGAGAAGATCGATTACAAAGAAAGGGTTATCTATCTCCTAGAGACCCGATCATGGCCGTCCTGACTCCCCCACCACCCGAGTGCCGATGTTTTTCTCCATCGACTCGGGTGGATCATTAAGACCGTTACGTATCTGCCTGGCATCGGCTCGAGCAGATCGAATAAGTCCCTCCCAGATACCTATGACCCCGGCATCGGCTCGAGCAGATCGAATAAGTCCCTCCCAGATACCTCTTCGTCCAACATTAGCTCGGGTGGGTCGTTTAAAACTGTCTCGATCCCCATCCCGGCCATATTGAAACTTCCATCCAGCGGCTCTAACCGATTTTTAAGAAAACGAAAGCATACTGGCTTAGGGCGTGTATGCAAACCCGCTCAGAGGTATCTTTCAACAAAGTCTACTATCCTCGGAGTATGCATACACGCCCTAGGAAGCAGATCAATCGACGAAGGGTGAGAGAAATGAAGAGACGTTGGAACGGAAGGACCGGAATTGCAATCGGGGCGCTAACGCTGATGGTGACATTATCGGCGTGTACATCGTCGGGCGGCAAAGGATCGGTCGGCAAGCTGGGCAGGGAGGATAAAGGGACGCTGAAGGTGGCGTATTTCAACGAAGAGGCGTTTTTCATGCAATACGGCAACGCTTTTCAGGCGATGTTCCCGAATATCGAGCTCGAGGTCGTCTCGACGGAGTCCGTATTTGACGCGGAAGATCCGGTTGCGGAGATGGAGAAGATTCTCGCGGAGCAGCAGCCCGATGCGATGTATTTGACGGAGGAGCAGTACGCGTCGCTGGCGGGAAAAGGGGCGCTATACGATCTCGACGCCGTCGTGAAGCAGGACGAATTCGATCTGGACGGCTTTCTTCCCTCCGTCGTCGAACTGCTGAAAGCGCGCGGAGGCGGCAAGCTGTACGGGTTGAGCCCGAGCTTCGCCAGCCAGGCGCTCTACTACAACAAAACGCTGTTCGATCAGAACGGAATCCCGTATCCGACGGATGGAATGAGCTGGGATGAAGTAATACAGTTGGCCGCGCGTTTCCCCGCCAAGAAGGAAGGAGACGACGCGTTGGCGGGCTTGGCGCCTTCGATGTCGGTCGCGGACTCATTCGGCTTGATCCGTTCGATCGGCGAGGCCAAAGGTCTCCTCTATGCGGATTCCGAAACCGGGACGGTATCGATCGCTTCTCCGGAGTGGAAGGAGATCTTCCAATCGGTGATAGACGGGTATAAATCCGGCAGCATTGTTATTCCTTCCGACGGCTCCGGCAAGGGCGGGATGGTCGCGATGAGAAGCACCGGCGGCAGCAAGACGACGGTCAGCTTCGGCGGAGATTCGGTCAGCTTTATGTCCGGAAAAGCGGCGATGACGATCGACGGACCGATGATGATGAGCATGTTGGACGCGGTGTCTTCAGGGGCTATCCGAATGGGGCAGTCGGCGACGAGCAAGGATTCCGGCGGTATGAAGCCTTTAAATATGCCGCAGGAGATCGACTGGGACGTTGTAACGATTCCGGTTGATCCTTCCCAGCCGGATATCGCCGGGGGCATGGGGCTGGACAGCGTATTCTCCATAAACGCGTCTTCGGAGAACACTGCCGCGGCGTGGGAGTTCCTGAAATACGTAAACGGAGAGCAGCTAGCTAAAACAGGGTCGAAATCGTCTCCCGCGCTCTCGGCCAGAACGGCGTACAAGAAAGAAGGAAACGGGAAAAACGTGGATGCCTTCTATGCGCTGAAAGCCGACACCCGTTCTATGCTTCAAGCGCTGCCGAACGGTTTCGCGGAGTCGTTCTCGAAGCTTGCGACGGAGCAAATCAAGAAGGTCGTCGACGGAACCGCTTCGCTTGACGACGCGCTGCAGACGCTGCAGACGCAAGGCCAGGATCAACTGACGAAAGCGAAAGCCGATGCGGAGTGAGGAGAACGGAGTCGCGTGCGCGGCGGAAATCTCGAAGCCGGAGCCGATCGCGGCGCCTTGCCTTGAAGCGCGGGATGTTCGCAAATCATTCCTTGCCGGCGGTCGGCAAGTAGAGGTGCTGAGAGGCATCGAGATGTCCATAGGGTCCGGACGGTTAACGATGCTGCGGGGCCGATCCGGCTCGGGAAAAACGACCTTGTTGAACCTGCTCGGCGGTCTCGACCGGCCGACCGAAGGCGAAGTCGTATTCCGGGATCGCTCCTTGTCCCGCTGGAGCGATAAGCAGCTGACCGTCGTCCGCCGCAAGGAGATCGGTTTTATTTTTCAATCGTTCGCGCTATTGCCGTTATTGACGGTAAAGGAGAATGTGGAGCTGAGCATGCGAATGGCGAAGCTTCCGCGATTGGAATGGCGAGGAAGGGCGGAGGAATGCCTGGATCTTGTCGGGCTCGCGAAGCGGTCGAGCCATCGTCCGTCCGAGCTGTCCGGAGGCGAGCAGCAGCGGGCGGCGATCGCCAAGGCGATCGCGCATAAGCCGCGCGTCTTGCTGGCGGACGAGCCGACCGCGGAGCTCGATTCGGTGATGGCCGCTCGCATCATTGCCTTGTTTCGAGACATCGCGGATCGGGAAGGCATGGCGATCTGCATGACGACGCATGATTCTACACTATGGGGGGCGGCGGATGTTGTCTATCAAATGGTCGACGGCCGGATCGTTCCGGACTAAAGCCGGGCGTACGGCCGTCAAAGCGCTTGCCTGGACGGCAATGATCGCGATGTTGGCCGGTTGTTCCTTGCTGCCCCAGGAGGAGGAGCCGGAGAAACTGCCCGAGATCCGCACGCCGAAAATCTCGCAAAAGCCGGAATATCCCGTCAAGCGCGGGGCTCTGGAGCAGACCGCAAGCGGAAGCGGCAAGCTGATGTCCGACCGGGAAGAGAATCTGGTATTCACGGTCGACAACCGCCGGATCATCGACGTTCGGGTAAAAGCGGGAGATCGGGTAAAGAAAGATCAGGTGTTGGCCGAGCTGGACTCGGGAGATCTGGAGAGCCAGATCGTTCGCAAAGAGATCGACATCGAGAAGGCGGAGCTGGACATGAAAGCCGCGCTTCGGGAATCGACGACCGATCAGGATATCTCTCTGCGCAAGAGGCAGCTCGAGTACGAGTTGATGAAGCACGAGTTGGCCAAGTTGAGGGAGCAAAAGGCCGAATCGCGGCTGCTCGCCCCTTACGACGGCACGATCGTCAGCTTCACGGCGGAGAAAGGGGACTTCGCCAAAGCGTACGAGAAAATCGGGCGAATCGCCGACTTAAGCTCTCTCGTCGTAGCCGTGCGATTTAATAGCGGCGATCTTAAAAATATCGCTCCGGGCATGAAGGCAAAGGTGTCGCTGAACGCAGCCGGAGATTTGCAGGGAACGGTGAGAAGGCTGCCGGTAAGCACGGATCCCAAGGACGAAGATACGTTGGATGCGTACGCGTTGATCGAGGTCGGCAAGCTCCCGGCGACAGCGCTGCACGGCAATCCGCTGACCGCCGCCGTGACCGTCGAGAGAAGGGAGAATGCGTTGTACATTCCCCCGGCGGCGCTGCGAAAACAGAATAGTCGCAATTACGTGCTCGTAACTAATCCTGACGGGAGCAAAGGCGAGGTGGACGTGGAGATCGGCATGCAGACCTCGACGGCCGTCGAAATCATTAAAGGGCTGGAGGAAGGCCAGAAGGTCGTGGGAAAATAATGCGGATTCTCGTCTACCTGTTTCTGAAAATGTGGCAGAACCGCTGGTTTACGATCAGCACTCTGCTTGGGCTCACTGTAGCTGCGGCGTTCGCGATGAGCATTCCGATGTACGCCGACGGCACATTGAAGCGCGTGGTCGCCAATTCGCTCGCGGAGAAGACGAAAGGCTTGCCGGCCGGCTCTCTGTATATGAAGTTTCAATCCGGCGTCGCCAAGGAGACCGATCTGGAAGGTCTCGCCGAAGCGGATCGTTGGATTCGGGAGGAGCTGCCCGGGCGCATCGGATTTCCGACGGAGGCGTTCTCGAGCCGAACCGCCCTGCCTCCTTCCACCGTGCGGAAGGTTCAGACGGCCTCGGGCGAGGGCTCTGCGCAGCTTGCCCGAATGGAGCTGGCGGAGCAGAGCGGAGTCGAGGAGAAGATCGAGCTTAAGGAGGGTCGCATGCCGCGGGACGGCATGAAGGACGGAGTCGTTGAAGCGCTCGTCCTTCACGAGACGTTAAGCCGCTACGGCTGGAAGGTCGGCGATACGCTGGCCTACGATGCCAAAGACGCCGACGGGAAGACGAGGCGGCTTAGCGTCCGGCTTGTCGGGGCGTATGAATTGAAGGATGAGACGGACCTGAGCTGGGCCATCGACGGCAAAGAAAAGCTGGCCGATACGCTGCTCGTAACCCGCGTCACGATGGAGGGAGCGCTGCTTGAAGACCAGCGGCTCGCCCTCGATTCGGCCGACTGGTTCTACGCCTTCGATCTCAGCGAGATCCGCATCGGAGATCTGTCCTCGTTAATCGGGCAATTAAGCCGATTGGAGATCGAGCTGCATCGGATGTTAGAGAATACGAAAGTGAACCTGTCGTTTCTCGACCTGCTTCATGAGTTCAACCGCCAGAGCGTCTTGCTGCAGGCGATGCTGTTCGCGCTGGCCGCTCCGGTGCTGGCGATGGTGCTCTACTACGTCACGCTGAACGCGAAGCAGGCGTTGGACCGGCAGAAGGGAGACATTTCGGTGCTCCAAAGCCGGGGAGCCAGTCCGCGTCAGATTGTCGCGCTCTATGCGATCGAAGCGGCGATTCTCGGTTGTGTCGCGCTCCTTGCCGGTCTCGCCCTCGCCTGGTTCATGGCCAAGACGATCGGTTCCTCCAGCGGATTTCTCTCGTTCGTGGGCCGCAAGTCGATTCCGGTCGGCTGGAACGACGCCGCATGGTTGTTCGGCGGCACGGCGACTTTGCTCGCGGTCGTCGCCACGGCGATGCCGATTCGCGCGCACGCCGGCACTTCCGTCGTCGAGCATGCTCGACGACGGGCGAACTCGAACCGACCGCCTCTCTGGCAGCGATGGTATGCGGACCTTGCGCTTCTGGCGGCGTGCGCGGCCGGGTGGTACTTGCTGAACGCCGGCCGTGTCCCTCTTGCCGGCGGCGCGGACAACGAAGCGGGCATTCAGCCGATTCTGTTCGTTCTGCCGGCGTTGTTCCTGTTTGCGGCGGGGCTGCTGTGCCTCAGACTGTTCCCGCTAATGCTGCGCGCGTGGAGCGCCGTGATGAACAATCGCGTGCCGGTTACGATGTACCTGACGCTAACGCAGCTGTCGCGATCTGCTGCGACCTTTTACCCGTTGATGATTCTGATGATCTTGACGATCGGCCTCGGCGTATATAACGCTTCGGCGGCACGGACGATGGACGTTAATGCGAACGATCGGGCGTTATACCAATACGGAAGCGATGTCGTGTTGAAGACGGCGTGGGAAGGCATTCAAGACGAGAACGACGCGAACAAACTCTATTACAACGAGCCCTCGTTTCAGGCTTATCGAGATCTGCAGGGCGTGGAGGCGGCCGCTCGGGTTCTGTCGGCGACCGGCAAAGCCTCTGTCGGCGGCAAAGCGGCCGGCAACGTTCGGCTCTTCGGCATCGACAACACGGATTTTGCCGGCGCGGCTTGGTTCCGGGAGGATCTGTTTCCGCTTCATCCTTACATCTATCTCGATGCGCTTGGCCAGACGGAGCAAGCGGCGCTCGTCTCGGCGGCTTTTGCCGAGCGGTACGGTTTGCAGCCTGGCGATCCGATTCGCGTCGGGATCGGTTACGGCAACGAACCGCTAGACCTGGTCGTTGTCGCGATCGTCCCGTATTGGCCGAGTCTGTATCCCGACGAATCCCCCTTCCTGGTGGCCAATCTCGATTATATTTATCAGCAGACCGAGAAAATACCTTACGACGTCTGGTTGAACATGGAGGACGGGGCGAAGCTCGCTCCTGCGCTCGAGACGCTGGCCGAGCGGGGAATCTCGGTTGTGCAAGCCGACGACGTGCGCGGAGAACTGATCGATCGGCGCAACCATCCCGCGCAGGGCGGCGTATTCGGTATTCTGAGCCTGGGTTTTCTCATCTCGTTGTTGATCTCGCTGCTAGGCTATCTGATCTTTTGGTTTTTCGCTTTGTCCCGCCGAGCGGTACAGCTTGGCATTTTGCGGGCGATGGGACTGTCGCGCGTTCAGGTGACCGGCATGCTGCTGCTCGAGCAGCTGTTCACGACCGGCTTGTCCGTTGCCGCCGGGCTTGGGCTAGGCACGCTCGCGAGCCGGCTGTTTCTGCCCTTCCTCCAAAGCGGAGACCAGGCAGGCCGGCAGGTGCCGCCGTTTCGGATCGTTTTCGATTCGGACGATACGATGAAGCTGTACGCGGCGACCGGAATCATGCTTGCCGCAGGCGCCTGCTTGCTCGTCCTGCAGCTGCGGAGATTGCGAATTACGCAAGCCGTCAAGCTGGGCGAGGAGAGATAATGACGGCGCGAACAAGGAGGCGAAGCGATGATTCATTGCGAAGGGTTGGTCAAAATCTACAAAACCGACGACGTCGAAGTCGTGGCGCTGCAAGGACTGAATCTGACCGTCGAAGACGGCGAGATGATGGCGATTATCGGCAATAGCGGGAGCGGCAAGTCCACCTTGCTGAATATATTGGGAGGCTTGGACCGTCCTTCGGCCGGACAGGCGATCGTAGGGCAGTGGAATCTGCTGAAAATGACTCCGGAGCAGTTGATTGAATATAAGCGCGGGACCGTCGGATTTATTTGGCAAAATAACGGAAGAAACCTAGTTCCCTATCTATCCGCTTTACGCAACGTCGAATTGCCGATGCTAATTCGGGGGAAAGCCGATCGCGCCTATGCCAAGCAATTGCTGGCCGCGGTCGGGCTTGAGCATCGGATGGGCAGCCGTCTTGCGCAGCTGAGCGGAGGGGAACAGCAGCGAGTCGCGATCGCGATCGCGTTGGCCAACCGGCCGTCGCTCGTGCTGGCCGACGAGCCGACGGGCTCGGTAGACAGCGCCACCGGCGAAAGGGTGCTCGATATTTTCCGCAATCTTAACCGGAAATTCGGGGTCACGATCGTCATCGTCACCCACGATCTGTCCGTCGCGGATAAGGTCGATCGCGTCGTCGCCATTCGGGACGGCATGACGAGCACGGAGTGGGTGAAGCGGGAGGGGGAGACCGGAGAGAACGAGGTCCCGGGAGCGCCCCACGCGTTCGGGGATCGTCACGAGGAATTCGTCGTGCTCGATCGGGCCGGACGGCTGCAGATTCCGAAGAGCTATTTAGACGCAATGGGCGTTGAAGGGAAAGCGGTGCTGGAATTCGACGGAAGGAGGGTGATCCTCGGTCCGCCGGGTTCGGCAGCCGGTGTCGACGGGCAGATCGCAGGAGGACGAAAGGATGGAACGGAAACAAGCTGAATTAGCCGAATTGTATGTGCAGCACGCTCAGTACTTGAACAAATTCATGCTTCGACTGACCCGCAATCGGGAGGAAGCCGCCGATCTGGTGCAGGAGGTGTTCGTGCGGCTGTGTCTGCAGGATCGGCTGCCGGAGCACGCGAAGGAATGGATGGCCTTAACGGGTTACCGGCTGTTCGTGGACCAGTGGCGACGCCGCAAGCGCACCGCAGGACTGCGATTTGAGCCTATTCCGTTCGCGCAGTTCGCCGCCCCCGAGCAAGCGGCGCTCGACCGGGAATTCGAGAGCGCTGTACAGCGATTGCTTCTGAGGTTCAAGCTCCGAAAACGGACGGCCTTGTACATGAGATTGTATAAACAGGCCGGAAGCGGAGAAATCTCCAGGCTGCTCGATTATCCGGAAAACACCGTCAAGTCGGATATCCATCGAGGCAAAAGGCAATTGTCCGAATGGCTGCTTGAAGATAGCGACGTATGGGGAACGAATGTTCGAAAAAAGAGCTTCTCAACCGATCGGATTTCGTCCATAATAGGACGAGAGTGTTCTACTATTCGATCGGAGGCTGGAAGGAATGGCAACGAAAAAAGATAAAAACGCGCCGGAGGCGCCGCGGCTGCTCGAACCGTTCGCATTGGCGGACTTGACGGTGAGCGACTATGAGATGGAGGACAAAATGCCGTTCGAGACGTGTCGGTTCGTTCCCGGTACGGTTTCGAATCAGTCGGCGGACAAAGTGCTGTTCGACTGCGTCGTATTCGATCGGGTGACGTTCGACAACGTGACTCTGGAGCGCGCCGAGTTCGTCGACGTCGTGTTCGATCATTGCGATCTGTCCAACGTTGTTTTCCGCGATGCGGTGCTGCACCGGGTGGAGTTTAATCATTGCAAAATGCTCGGCCTGGACCTGTCGACGGCGACGCTTCGCAACGTCAAATTCGAGGAATGCTTCGGCCAATATGCGATGTTCCGTTTTGCGGATATGAAATATGTCGCCTTTCGCGACGGCAATTTCGACAAGTCCGATTTCTACGAGGCGCAGTTGAATCAGACGGAATTTTCGCGATGCGAGCTTGATCAGGCTCAGCTCGTCGGCGCGAAGCTGAAGGGGATCGATTTGAGCAGCTGCGAGTTTCGGACGCTCAGTTCGACGTTGGAAGATTTGCAGGGCTGCATCATGAGAACGGACCAGCTATCCGGCGTGGCCCATCTGCTCGGCATTGTGTTGAAGGACGACTGACTCGGCGGATGAACGCCTGCCCTCGGCTTTGAATAGGATAATACCTATTCAAAGCTTTTTTTCATGAGGGAGAGAATAAGGATGAGGAACAAGGGCAGATGGGCAATGCTGCTGGCGGCTGCGCTTGTCGCGCTGGCCGTCTCGGCCTGCGGAAAGGACGGAGGCAAGTCGGGAGAGCTGAAGACGGTCAAATTTTCCGAGGTCATCCGTTCGATCTTTTACGCGCCGCACTATGTGGCTATGTCTCAGGGCTTTTTCAAGGATGAAGGGCTTAACGTCGATATGAATACGGCGCAGGGCTCGGACAAGGGCGCGGCCGCCTTGCTTGCGGGAACGGCGGACATTTCGCTGGTCGGACCGGAGACAACGATCTACATTTTCAACCAGAAGGGGGAGAAGACGCTTAAAGTTTTCCATCAGCTGACGGCCAAGGACGGCTCGTTCCTGCTGTCGCGCGAGAAGCTGGACGACTTCAAGTGGGGCGACCTGAGCGGCAAAACGGTCATCGGCTGGCGGCCCGGAAGCGCGCCGCAGATGGTGTTGAATTCTACGCTGCTTCAAGAGGGAGTGTCCGGAGTTAACGTGATCACCAACATCGCTTCCCCGGCAATGGCGGGCGCATTCACGAGCGGACAGGGCGATTTCATTCAGTTGTTCGAGCCGGTGGCTTCCATGCTCGTTCAGGAAGGGAAAGCTCATTACGTAGGTTCGCTCGGCGAAGCGTTCGGAGCGTTCCCGGAGACATCGTACGTCGCCACGTCGGATTACATTAAGAGCAATCCGGAAGTCATTCAAAGTTTTGTTCGCGCAGTCGCCAAGGGCGCAGAGTGGCTGAATACCGCTTCGGACGACGAGATTGCGGAGGCGCTGGCTCCGTTCTTCGAAGGAACCTCGAAGGAGCTTATTTTGCAATCGGTGCATCGCTATAAAAATCAGGGAACCTGGCCGACGAACCCGGAGCTGTCGCAGGATCAATTCGATACGCTGCAAAATGTGCTGATCGCTAACGGCGTGCTGAAGGACGCGGAGCGGATCGCGAACATGGGCGATGTCGTCGACATGAGCTTCGTGTACAAACTCGGGAAAACGGAATGATGAGGCCATGGCGCACATCGAGCTGAACGAAGTTGGGCTAAGCTATTTTACGCCGAAGCAGGAAACCGAGGCGCTGCGCGACGTGAATCTGTCGATCGGCCAGGGGGAGTTTATCAGCATTGTCGGGCCGAGCGGCTGCGGCAAGAGCACGCTGCTCTCCCTTGTCTCCGGCATGCTTGCGCCGACCAAGGGGAGAGTCCGCATCGACGGAGAGGACGTGTCCGGCCCTTCGCGCAAAGTCGGCTACATGCTGCAGCACGACCATCTGTTCGAATGGCGGAACGTGCTGAACAATTTGCTTGTCGGCGCGGAGATCCGGCGGATGGATCGCGGGCGAGCGAGGCGCAAGGCGCTGGAGCTGCTGGAGCGATACGGGCTTGGGGGATTTGCTTCGCATGGACCGGGCCAGTTGTCCGGGGGAATGCGTCAGCGGGTCGCGCTGATCCGTACGCTTGTGGCGGAACCGGACATTTTACTTCTTGACGAGCCGTTCTCCGCTTTGGATTATCAGACTCGGCTCAAGCTGTCCGACGAGGTGCATCGCATCATCAAGGAGCAGGGGAAAACGGCCGTGCTCGTTACGCACGATCTGTCCGAGGCGATCAGCATGACCGACCGGGTAATGGTCATGTCGCAGCGGCCAAGCACGATTTCGGCGGTTCACGAGATTCGCTTCGAGGAGAGCGTGGGACTGTCGCCGTGGCAGAAAAGGCAAGCGAACGGCTACAACGACATGTTCAATGCGATCTGGAAGGAGCTGGATGGCCATGTCGTCTCCGCTTTATGAACGTTATTTGCGCCTTCAGAAGCGCGGGCAGCGACTGGTGTTGTTATCGCGTCTGGCCGTGCTCGCCGCTTTCCTGGGTTTATGGGAGTTCGCCGCCCGTTCGGGCTGGATCGATCCGATGCTGACGAGCCGCCCTTCGCAGCTTGCGTCCGCGTTTCGGGAGCTGGCCTTCGAGGGCAGCCTGTTAAGGCACACTTGGATTACCGGCTGGGAAACGCTTGTCGGCATCGTCGTGTCGATGCTGCTCGGTACGGGCATCGCCGTCGGGTTCTGGTGGTCGACCTTTGCCTCCAAGGTGCTGGAGCCGTACGTCGTTGTGCTTAACGCGCTGCCCAAGGTGGCGCTCGGTCCGATTTTCTACATTTGGCTTGGCGATCGCTACTCGATCTATGGCATGGCGGTGGCGATCTCGATCATCGTGACGATCATAATGGTGGAGAGCGGCTTTCGCGAGATTAGCAAAACGAAGCTGAAGCTGATGGAATCGTTCGGGGCGACGCGCGGCCAGATGCTGCGAATGGTGCTGCTTCCGGCCAGCATTCCTTATTTTATCGCCACGCTGAAGGTCAATGTCGGGCTTACTTTGGTCGGCGTCGTGATGGGCGAGTTTCTCTCGTCGAAGGCGGGGCTGGGCTATCTGATCATCTATGGCGGACAGGTGTTCCAAATGACGCTCGTCATGGTCAGTATCGCCATGTTGGCGCTGCTCTCCGCTCTATTGTACGGCGTGGTGAATTTGCTGGAGCTGCTGGCCCGTCGTCGCTATCATCATGAGGGGTAATCTTTCTTTTCCGCAGAACGATGAACGAAATTCATGAGGCTACCTCCCGGAGCAACGATATCGCGACAAAAAAATCAGCGCCCTCGCGGCTGCCCTTACGGCGGCATTGCGTGCGGCGCTGTTCTGCTTTTTTGTTCATGACAATTTGCGTTTGCGGCTTTCTGTGCCAGTGCAGGCGATTCAGCTCGGGATCGATGAGTCCGGCTTGCATGGCCTCTTTTTTACGCTTTTTTGTGTGGGATTTGCTCATAGGTTTATTCCTCCGTTTCATAATATGATCATAACTTATCTAAAACGCGTATGGCAACAGGGGAGATGCTGTCGGGCGAGGCGAATAAGCACGCAACACGATACTATCGAGCGGAAGCGGCAGCGCCAAGAGGAAATAAGGCGTGCCATGCAGCTGAAGTTGTCAGAAAACTCTTTACAGCAGGGTCCTTTTACCTAGATAATCAGATTGAAACCGGAGCGGCCAAGAGTCGACGAAGGAGAGAATGCGTTGAATGCTCAAAATTCGATTCAAGCCATCGAACCTAGTGAAATAGACGCCGTCGTAGAGCGGCAAAAGCAGTATTTCCTGACGGGAGAGACGAGGTCGATCCCGTTCCGCCGGGAGCAGCTGATCAAACTGCGGGAAGCGGTGCTGCGCTTCGAGCCGAAGCTGCTTGACGCGCTGAAGCGGGACTTGAACAAATCGGAAGCGGAAGCGTATACAACGGAGATCGGCATCGTACTTTCGGAAATCAGAATCGCGCTGCGGCATGTTCGCCGCTGGTCGAAGCCGGACAGGGTCCGTACGCCGATGACTCACTTCGGAGCAAGCAGCCGAATTGTTCCGGAGCCTTACGGAACGACGCTTATTATAGGTCCTTGGAATTATCCGGTGAACCTGATGCTCGTTCCGGTCGTCTCGGCGATCGCCGCCGGCAATACGATCGTCATGAAGCCGTCGGAGATGGCGCCGGCCACCTCACGTACGCTGGCGGCGCTTGTGCGCGAAACGTTCCGTCCCGAATACGTGGCGTTACTTGAAGGAGAAGCGTCCGTCAGCACGGAGCTGTTGAAGCGCCCTTTCGATCATATCTTTTTTACCGGGAGCCCGCAGGTCGGACGCATCGTGATGGAGGCTGCCGCGAAGCAGCTTGTCCCGGTCACGCTGGAGCTCGGCGGCAAAAGCCCGTGCATCGTCCACAAGGATGCTCGTCTCGCCCTTGCCGCGAAGCGGGTCGTCTACGGCAAGCTGACGAATGCCGGACAGACATGCGTCGCGCCCGACTATTTGCTCGTGCACAAAGAGGCGAAGGCAGAGCTGCTTAAGGAAATCGCCAACGCTGTCGAAGCCTTTTACGGGCAGGAGCCGCTTCGCGACCCTGATTACGGGCGGATCGTCAACGAGCGGCACTATCGCAGATTGCTAGGGTACTTGGAGGAAGGCCGCATCGCTTACGGAGGTCAGACCGACGACGAAGCGCTGCAAATCGCTCCGACGCTGCTAGAGGGCGTATCCACGAACTCGCGCGTCATGCGAGAGGAGATTTTCGGCCCGATTTTGCCCGTACTCGAATACGAGACGACCGAGGAGCTGCTGGCGATCGTACGGGCAAATCCCAAGCCGCTTGCGCTGTATGTTTTTTCGGAAAACGCCCGATTCCAGCAGGATATCATCCGCGAGGTACCGTTCGGAGGGGGCTGCATTAACGATACGCTTATGCATCTGGGCACGCCGTATTTGCCGTTCGGCGGCGTGGGGACGAGCGGACTCGGCAGCTATCACGGAGAGCACGGCTTCCGGACGTTCTCTCATTACAAAAGCGTGTTGAAGCAGACAAGCCGCTTCGATTTTCCGTTTCGGTATCCGAAAGCCAAAAACGGCTTAAATATCATACGCAAGCTGCTTCGATAATACGACGAGAGGAAGATCCTTCTGACGCCCGATTATGCCATATATAAGCAAGCGTTTGCGAATATCCCGATGCCGTTCGCTTATTTGGACCGGGATTTGCTGGATCTGAATATTCGCCGGATCGCAGCCGCGGCCGGAAGCAAAACCATCCGCATCGCCAGCAAGTCGATTCGTTCCGTGGAGACGCTTCGCTACATTCTCAATGCGGACGACCGGTTCGAGGGCGTGATGTGCTACTCTGCGGAGGAGGCTTGTTTTCTGGCGGAAAAAGGGTTCGATAATCTGCTGCTCGGCTATCCGACATGGCAGGCATCGGGCATTGAGAGGCTGGTCGAGTGGATTGGAGAAGGGCGCCGCATCGTTTTCATGACGGATTGTCTCGAGCATGTCGAACGAATCGAAGGAATTGCCCGGGCGAGAGGAGTGCGCGTTCCGCTATGCCTCGATATCGACATGTCGTCCGACTATCCGGGCCTGCGCTTTGGCGTGTGGCGTTCTCCCCTGAGCGGATGGGATAGCGTGCGTCCGGTTGCGGAGCGGATTGTCCGATCCGAATCGGTATGGCTCGAAGGCGTGATGGGATACGAAGCGCAGATCGCCGGAGTCGGCGATAACGTTCCGGGAGCCTCGTTAAAGAACGGCTTGATTCGATTGCTGAAAAAACGCTCGATCCGCGAGGTGGCAGCGCGCAGGAAAGCCGTCGTGGAAAACCTTCGTTCGATGGGCGCGGCCCCCGGTCTCGTGAACGCGGGAGGCACAGGCAGCCTAGCCAGCTCCAGGGAGGAAGAGGTCGTCACTGAGCTGACAGCCGGCTCGGGATTTTATTCTCCGGGACTGTTCGACGATTACCGCGGATTCCGTTATGCTCCGGCCGCCGGGTTTGCGGTTGAGGTCGTCAGAAGGCCGCGAGCGGACATCGTTACCTGCATGGGGGGAGGATATGTCGCTTCCGGCGCGGCGGAGAGATCGAAGCTGCCGCGGCCCTTTTTGCCGGCAGGCCTTGAACTGATGCCGTTTGAAGGCGCGGGGGAGGTGCAGACGCCGCTCCGCCGCAAGGGGGAGTCGGAACCGGCGCTTGCGCTGGGCGATCCCGTGTTTTTCCGTCATGCTAAGGCAGGCGAGCTGTGCGAACGATTCGACTCCTTGTATGTCATCTCGAACGGCGCTGTCGTCGATCGTTACGCGACCTATAGGGGGACGGGGGAAAACTTCTTATGATGAAGAGCGGTCGCAAGTGGCGAAATTGGTCGGGGCTCGTGAGCGCGACTCCGCGCACGGTTCTGTATCCCTTGCACATCGAAGAGGTTGCGGAAGCGGTCGGACTATGCCGTAGAGAAGGGAGAACGCTGCGCGTCGTCGGCTCGGGGCATTCGTTTACGGCTGTCGCCGCGTCGGACGACGTCTTCGTCTCCCTGGATCGAATGCAGGGCGTTCTGCAAGTGGATAAGGAAGCCTGTACGGCGACGGTATGGGCCGGAACGAAGCTGAGGATGCTCGGCGAGCTGCTTTATTCGGAGGGCATGGCACAGGAGAACCTTGGCGATATCGACGTGCAATCGATCGCCGGGGCGATCAGCACCGGCACGCACGGAACCGGACTGACGTTCGGGAACATTTCGACGCAGGTGATCGGCTTAACCGTTGTGACCGGAACCGGCGAAGT
This sequence comes from Cohnella sp. LGH, assembly GCF_017671885.1. Lineage (NCBI taxonomy): Bacteria > Bacillati > Bacillota > Bacilli > Caryophanales > Paenibacillaceae > Cohnella > Cohnella sp. LGH. The sequence goes on along the minus strand of NZ_CP072117.1, from coordinate 5,196,671 downwards.
GCTGGACGTAACCGAAACCTCTCATCCCGAGCTGTTTAGAGCTTTACAGATTTCGCTGGGCGCATTGGGGATAATCGTTCAAGTAACGCTGAGGCTGCGGCCTTCTTATAAGTTAAAATACGAGAGCGCCCGCGTCTCGCTGTCCGACTGTCTTCAGCGTTTGGACGAATTGGCGCGCAATCATCGCAACTTCGAATTTTACTGGTTTCCGTACGCGGAGCCATGCCAGTTGAAAATGATGAACGAGACGGAGGAACCCGTCGTTCCGGATAAGCTATCGGGCTATTTGAGCGATCTTGTGTTGGAGAACGGGGTGTTCGGCGCTTTGTCCGGACTATGCCGCTGGGTTCCTCCGCTGAGCGCCCCGGTGAGCCGACTGTGCGCCGCAGTCGTTCCGACGGCCAGCAAGGTGGGGCTAAGCCACCGAGTATACGCGACGAAGCGGCTTGTCCGTTTTAACGAAATGGAGTATAATTTGCCGGCCGAGGCGATGGAATCGGTCATTCGAGAGATGCGTGAGCAGATGGAGCGCGGCAATTATCGCGTTCATTTTCCGATTGAGTGCCGCTTCGCCAAGGGCGATCCAATCTGGCTGAGTCCCGCCTACGACAGGGATTCTGCCTATATTGCCATTCATATGTACCGAGGTATGCCTCATGAGCGTTATTTTGCGGATATGGAGCGGATTTTTCTGCGGCACGGAGGGCGTCCGCACTGGGGCAAGCTGCATTCCTTGAAAGCGGCGGAGCTGCGCAAGGCCTACCCGATGTGGGATAAGTTTCAGGAATGCCGCAGACAATTAGATCCCGACGGGATATTCCTGACACCTTATTTGCGAGACTTGTTCGAGGATTAAGCTAGGGTTTAGGCTATAATAGGAACTAAAGACCCGTCGAAGAGCGGGACCGAATGAATTGGAAAAAAAGGAGTGTACGTATAGATGCCTCATCTGTTGTTCAGGGGCGTAAATCCGGAGCAGGTTCGCGCGATCAGCGAAACTCTTGTCGCGGAGCTGGCAGCCGTGTGCCGGTGCCCGGAGGATTATATTTTGTTGGAGTGTGTGCATACGACCGCCCTATTCGAAGGGAAAGTTGTTCCCTCTTACCCCTTCGTCGAGGTAGCCTGGTTCGACCGGGGCACAGCCGTAAGGGATCTCGCCGCGGCCTGCATCGATCGCCATATCCGTTCGCTGGGCGTGCCGGAGCTGGAAATTGCCTTCCGCAATTATGAGAGGGAAAGCTATTACGCCAACGGAAAGTCGCTAAGGGAACCGGCTGCGGAATCGGTAGAACGGGAAACGGAATCGCTGCTGGAGGAAAATAAGCGGCTCAAGGACGAGCTGCACAAGGCGCGAAAAACGCTCGCTTCGAAGTCGGCCGGCATGGGATCAAGTATGTCTAGCAAGCTTTACGATGCGCTAAGAGAGTAGACGGCATTAGAGAGAGGATTGGGTTGGAAGCATGGGAAGCAGCTTGGAATTTCGTTCCGACGGCACGTTCACGATTGTGCAGTTCACCGATCTGCACTGGACGAACGGCGGCAGGAAGGATGCGCTTACCCGCGCTTTGATGGAGCGCGTACTGGAGGAGGAACGTCCCGATTTGATCGTGCTGACCGGCGACATTATCGACAGCTTGCGCTGCGCCGACCCGGTTAGCTCTTTCCGCGATGCGCTGTCCGTCTCCGCCGGCAGCGGAATTCCGTGGGCGACAGTCTTCGGCAATCACGATAGCGAAGGGGCCGTCTCGCGGCAGAAACTGATGAGTGCGCAGTTGGAGCTAAGCGGCGCGATTGCCGAACCGGGACCGGACAATGTCTCCGGGGTCGGCAACTTTGTCGCGCGAATCGGCAATGCGGCGGGACAAACGGGTGCTGCGCTCTATTTTCTCGACAGCGGCGCGTACTCGGAGCTTCCGTCCGTGGGCGGCTACGATTGGATTCGCGCGGATCAGATCGCTTGGTATCGCGAACAGGCGAGCGCGCTGCGGCGGGCCAACGGGGGGACTCCGGTTCCGGCGCTGCTGTTCCAGCATATTCCGCTCCCGGAGTATCGCGAAGTATGGAATACCAGCGTCTGCAACGGTCATCGTCACGAGAAGGTGCACGCTCCTCGGGTCAACTCGGGGCTGTTCTCCGCGCTGGTGGAGACCGGAGGCGTGACGGGCGTATTTTGCGGGCACGATCATTCTAACGATTATTTCGGCGAACTGAGAGGCATCAAGCTGGTTTACGGCAGAGCGACCGGCTACAACACCTATGGCCGTTGGTTCCACCGGAGGGGGGCGCGGGTGATCCGGCTCCGCGACGGAGAGGAGGGCTTCTCGACATGGCTTCGGCTAGCGAACGGCCACAAGGTCGATCACCCTCATCGCCACTGGCCGAGCTGGTTTTCGCGGGCATAGGCTGAAAGGCTCCACAGTTTTTTATCTCCGCATCAACTCCTCCGCGACTTAAAAATTCGTAGACAAGCCTGTTACCAATTGTATCCTTTATCCTAAGAATTTTCTCATAAAAGAAACAAAACGTATCTTTTCTGCGTCAAACCCTATACCGCAATATCCCGTTCAGTCTAATGAGGCGATCGGGCAGCGAATAGGAGGAGTAGCGGGATGAGAAAAATCGTAGCGGGAATGCTCGCGTTGCTGCTGATGTTAAGCGTTCCTTGGACCGCATGGGGAGCCTCGGGCTTAACGACGGATCAGAAGTTCGAGGAGCTTAGGCAGAAAAGCATATTTACAGGTTTCTCCGACGGTAGCTCGCGTCTGTACGATCCGATGTCTCGGGAGCAGCTTGCCGCAGTGCTGTATCGACTGTTAAAGCTGCCGTCCGGAAGCTCGGCGCCGAGCTATGACGATGTGCGGACAACTCGCTGGTCATTCCATGAGATCGAGGCGGTCGCCAGAGCGGGGCTAATTAACGGCACGAAGACAAGAACGTTCTCGCCGGCGAGCAATGTGACGGTGGAGCAGCTTGCCGCCATTCTGACAAGAAGCTACGGCTTGAGCGGCTCCGGTTCTACTCCGGTAGCTGGAAGAGTATCCCCGTGGGCAAGGGGAGCGGTCAGCATGGCGCTTGACCGCAAGCTTATTCCGCAGCTGAGCGACTATACGTTGGAGGCGACGCGCGGTTTGTTGGTGGAGGCGGCCTACGCGATTTACGAGCAGTCGAACGTCAAGCCGCTGTATGTACGTTCCGTTGAGCAATTGACGAACCAATCCATCGGCATTCAACTGTTCCAGAGAGCGGATCCGAACGACAAATCGATCGACAAAAGCCGTTTTCTCGTCAAGGACGTATACGGGAACACGCGCAACGTGCTGCAGGCGACGGTCTCCCAAGACAGGATGTCGATCGTGCTATGGACAGATCGGCAGCTTGGAGGCGTGGTGCACACAGTTACGATCGACGGCGCGACATGGAGCTATACGTCCGCGCTGGAAGACACGACGAAGCCGCAGCTTGTGTCGCAGCCGGTCAAAGTGGCCCACCGGACATACGAGTTGACGTTCTCCGAGCCGGTAGAGACCAGTTCGGCGACGAACTCCGCCAATTATCGGTTGAACGGCGGTCTGCGGATTACGGGCGTTAAGCTGTCCGACGACAAACGCAAAGTTACGTTTACAACCTCGGAGCAGACGGACGGACGCAACTATCAGTTGACGGTGCAGAATGTTAAGGACCCGGCCGGCAATGTCATGGATACGCGCAGCGATCTGTATTTGACAGGCAGCAACGACAATGTGAAGCCGAAAGTGACCGAGGTGAAGGTCGATGTGACGACGGCGCTGATCACGGTAAAGTTCAGCGAGAAGATCGACCCTCAGCACGCAGTGCTGACAAATCACTATTCGATCGACAAAGGGCTGGCCGTGCTCCAAGCGACGCTTGAGAGCGACGGCAAAACCGTCACGCTGAGAACCGGGCCGCAGCGCGACGCCACCTACTATACACTGACGGTTGGCGGCATTACCGACCTGGCCGGCAACGTGATGGATACGTCGACGAACTGGCGCTTCGGAGCCGTAGCCAATCCGGTCGAGCAGGCCGCCTTGCAAAGCGCGGTCGCCATCGACAAAAATACGGTGGAGCTGACGTTTACGCGGGCGCTGTCCGATGCGGATGTCGGCGGCGTTAAGCTTGTCGCCATGACGGACAACGGGAACGAGGTGTCCATGGCGGATTGGAGCGCATTCGTTCAGCGCAAGCCGGGAAGCGACAGGGCGGTGACGATTCAGTATCGCACGAAATCTTCGACCAATCCCGACCTGTTCCGTTCCGGGCACGTCTACACGGTACGCGCTGCCGGCATAGCCGCGCTGAATACGACGGGCGGGGCCGACACGGCGGTATTTGCCGGCACGGTCGTCGACAATGCGGTTCCGTTTGTCACACATGCGATTGTGCTTGATCGTTCCACGGTTAAGGTGCTGTTCAGCGAGCCGGTTCGCAATGTGAAACCGTCCGCGTTCCAGCTTCGCGAGAAGGACGGACGCGGAAACGATATCGACTATATCGAGCAGGGCGATCCGGGCAAGATCGTGACGGAAGCGGTGCTGAAGCTGGACGACGAGCTGAAGTCTAACCGCCAGTACGAATTGACGTTCCGTTCGAATACGATTACGGACGCGGCGGGCTGGAACGGGTGGAAGACCAAAGACGGAGACAATGCCTACGTAGTGCGATTTAACACGTAAATCAGAACCGCGTAGCCCATGATCGTATATCCAAATCCGAGCCGTCGCGTTACAATGGTCGAGAAGCTGTCCACGGCGCCGCGCTTGAGCGCGGGCCGGACGGATCGGCAGGAAGAATCGGCATGGGAGGATTCGGGGATGTACGCGGTTGTCGGATATTTGATCGTCGTTAATCTGATTGCCTTTTATTTGATGGGCAGCGACAAGCAGAAGGCGAGAAGGCGCGAGCGGAGAATACCGGAGAGAACGCTGTTTCTCTCGGCGGTTATAGGAGGCTCGGCAGGTGCGATCGTTGGCATGAGCTTCTGGAGGCATAAGACGAAGCATGCTTCGTTCAGGTTCGGCATGCCGGCGATTTTGATCGTCCAGCTTGCGCTCGCTTATTGGTATTGGAAGTAACGATTGTCTGACACAATGAAAAAAGGCTGATCTCCCGACCGTCGTCAAATGCGATCGAGAGATTAGCCTTTTCATTTGTCGCTTCTTATGGCATCGACGCGAGCAGCTTCTCAAGCAGCTTGCGGGTGTCGTCCCATTTGTCTTCGGTTGCTCTTATACCGATAATCTGGCGCTCTCCGGCCATTTCGATGCCGTTAAACACGGAGCTGCCGGTAAGGTCGATGCCGTAAGCGGCTTCGGCCGTATCTTCTTCGGTTTTCGATTTTCGGAGCAGCTGCTCCGGAATTTTCAGACCGGTCTTCGCGACGAAATCGTCCAGCTTAACGAATAGTCCTTGTACGGCCAGACTCTGGAAGCTTAGCTCGTCGGTGACGTACAAATCGTCTTTTTCCGTAATCAGCATAAGCACGCTTTTTTGCTGCAGCGCCATGTCCTGCTGGCTCTGGATCTCACGCGGATTATAGACAAGAGTTGTCTTGATGCGCTGCCACTCGGGCACGAGCTTGAGCATATTTTGCTCCAGCAGCTCCATATCCGCGAAATAGAAGTTGCCGAATACGCTTACCGCGAGGTTGGCGGGAGGCGTGTTGGCGGCTTCCCGTCTCTTGTCGACGCCTTCTTTGATCATATAGCCTCCAATGAGCACGATGAGGAGGCCGATGATGACATGAGTCTTGTAGTAGTAGAAAAAATGGCCGACTTTCGACTGCTTCTCCATTGTGCCGGATTTCTCCGATTCGATGCCGATGATGCGGTTGTAGGCTTGGTTGATTTCGCTCAGGTCGAGGGACTCTTCGTTCTCTTCGCCCGATTCGGAACGGGTTTTGCCCGACCGAGCCCGTTTCAGCAAAATAAAATACCGATTCTCTACCTGTTCGCGCGTTGCGTCCTCAGGCAGTCCCAACAATTCGTAAGCTTTTTTTAATTGCTCGTCCAATTCGGTCACTCCCGTCCGCCTTCCGTTCTGTCTGTCTATCTATGAATGATACACGAAGTGCGGAAGCTAGCGCAAACTTATCCGATTTTTTGGGCGGTCTTCGCCTCTCCGTCCGGTTTGCGCCCCGCCGCAGCGTTTCCTTCCGCCGCTTCGGCTTTCGTGCCGGCGTTCATCTCGCTTGTGCCGTGGAAAATACCGCCGGACTCGACGGACAGCTCCGGCGTCGACAAATTGCCGTGCAGCTTGCCGGTGGATTTGATCGTCAGCTTGCCCGTCGCCGCGACATTGCCGTCGACTTGTCCGGAAATAATAATGTTGCGCGCTTGAATGCGGGAGCGGGCGACTCCGCTTTCGCCGATCGTCACATCGCCCGCGCATTCGATGTCGCCGACGATCCGGCCTTCCACGCGCAGTCCGCCCTCCGAGCGAATGCTGCCTTCGAATGATGTGCCTTCTCCGATCAGCGTATCGGTCGTATTCGGGTCGATTTTGCTTTTTTTCGCTTTGAACATCGTTACGGGCTCCTCCTTGACGCTTTCAGATAAGGCTCGGGATCGACGTGCTCTCCGTTTACGATCACCTCGTAATGAAGATGGGGACCGGTGCTGCGTCCTGTGGAGCCGAGCTCTCCGATAATATCGCCTTTGCGAACCTTATCGCCGACGGCGGCGATAATTTTGCTCATATGGGAGTAATGCGTCTGCAAGCCGTTGGAATGCTGAACCAGCACGTGGTTGCCGTGCGAGCTGCTGCGATTCGCTTCGACGACGGTACCGTCCGCTGCCGCATAGATCGGATCACCCGTTGTGCCGCCGATGTCGAGGCCGGCATGATAGGTCGCTCTGCGCGTAAACGGGTCCTTGCGGATGCCGAACGTCGACGTAACGCGGCGGGAGTCGGTCGGCCATATTGTCGGTGTGACGGCCAGCGCTTGCAGCTGTTTCGCTACCGATTCCTTGGTCAGCTCCAGCTTCGGCTTCATCGCCTCCAACTGCTCGTCTAACGACTGAAGATTGTCGCGCGTCCGGTCGACAAGCCTGTCCATCTCCGCTTTGTTGATCGGCAGCTCCTCTCCTCCCGTTCCGCCGTCCATAGCGATTTGTTCGCTTCCGTCGTCCGCTGCGTATGCCTGCGGAGATTTGGAGGAGGCGGAGGGATCGAGACCGACCATTTCCTTCAACTCGGATTCCAGCTCGTTGATATCCTGCAGCCGCGTAGCCATCGATTTCGTCTGCTCGGCCAGATCGGTCAGATCGGTTTGAAGCTCGTTGATATGCAAGTTTTTGTTTTCTAATATTTTCTCGTAGTCTCCGGTCGCCGCCGCCAGCTCCTGTTGGAGCTGTCCGACTCGCTCAATATTGTCCCGGTAGAGCAGGAACGCGGCAATGCAGCAGACGATCAGAACCCCGATCAACGCGCCTGCTCCCGCAATCGCCAGCGCCGATAGCTGAAATCGTTTTACCGAGCCGTTCGCATCCGGAATCACCATGAAGGTAAATTTCTTATTCCGCCAATTCATGACTTTCCTCCTGCATTTGTTCAAAATCGGTTTTCCCGATAGTCATCATGAGGAAGGTAATTCGACCTATTTGTCGGATAATCCTTTTTTTCTTGTAAAATTAGGATGAATTGTGACAACTCATGGCGAGAGCGGCCAACCGACGAATCCGCTCGCGTACGAACTTGTACGATTTATCCTATAAATCCACCAGCCCGACCCCTCCAACGTCGTATTTTGTACGATTAATTGCATAAAATGGACGCATCGCCCAACAAAACAGCGCTATCTGTACGGTTTATCGTACAAATGCGCTCAAGTTCAAACCTATCAAAAAAAAGCGGCTCCCCGCCCGCCTCCATGAGGCAAGGGAGAGCCGCTGCGCAATACTAAGCAAACAGCTTGCGGCCGTCGACCCATGTCGACTGCAAATTCAGCTCGTCGTCAAGCAGCAGGAAGTCCGCCTGCTTACCGACTTCAAGCGTGCCGATCGAGTCGTCCAGGCCAAGCTGACGCGCCGGATTGGCGCTGGCCATGCGGCTGGCGTCCGCCAGCTCAACGCCGACCTCCTTGACGAGGTAGCGCACGGCGCTGATCATCGTCAGCGTGCTGCCGGCGAGGCTGTCGTTCTCCTTCAGCCGGGCGACGCCGCATTTCATATGAACGGGCAGTCCGCCGAGATCGTAATCTCCGTCGGGCATGCCGGCGGCGGCCATCGCGTCGGTGACGAGAATGACGTTATGCACGCCCTTGGCGCGAGTGACGATTTTGATTCCCGCCGGGTGAACGTGGTGGCCGTCGGCGATGACTTCGGCGACGATGCGGTCGTCCGACAGCACCGCGCCGACGGTGCCCGGATTGCGGTGATGCAGCGGCGTCATTGCGTTAAACGTATGAGTAGCGTGGCGCAAGCCGTGGTCGGCCGCAGCGATAATCTGATCGTAGGTCGCGTCGGTATGACCGCAGCTCGGAACGATGTTGTTGGCCGCCAGCTTTTCGATATATTCGAGCGAGCCTTCGAGCTCCGGCGCAAGCGTCTGCAGCTTGATGACGCCGGGGAAGCGGCTGACCCACTCCTCCAGCCATTCGGTCTGCGGAGGAAGAATGTAGGCGGGGTTCTGGGCGCCCTTCCATTTGACGCTGACGAACGGACCTTCCAGGTGCACGCCGACCAGCTTGGCGTAAGGCATCGGCTTGGACATAAAATCGGCGGCCACCTCGACCACCGCCGTCAATTCCTCCCGGGGAGCCGTCAGCGTCGTAGCGAGCATGCTCGTCGTTCCGTTCGAAGCATGAAATTTCGTAATTTCCCGAATACCGTCGGCATCGGCATCCATAAAATCGTGATTCGCGCCGCCGTGGACGTGAACGTCGACGAAGCCGGGAATCAGCCATGCGCCTTGAGCGTCAATCCGCTCAAGATCGGCGGACCCGCCGTCCAGTTCCGCAACGGCTCCGATTGCGGTAATTTTGCCGTCCTGGATCCGGACGTAGCCCTGCTCAATCGTACCGGCAGGGGCAAGCACTCGGGCGTTGACGACGAGCAGCTCCTTCAGCGCCCCGCTCATGCCAGTTTACCTGCTGCAGCGGAGTCGAGCAGCACGATCAGATTCGGATGCGTCTGCAGCAGCGAAGCCGGCACGTCGGTCGTGATCGGACCTTGCAGCGCCTTCTGGATAATGTCGGCTTTGTCCGCGCCCTTGACGACGAGCAAAATTTTCTTCGCCTTGAGGATCGTGCCTACGCCCATCGTTAGCGCCTGCTTCGGCACATCGTCGATCGAGTCGAAGAAGCGGGCGTTCGCTTCGCGCGTCTTCTCGGCCAGCTCGACGATATGCGTGCCTTTGATCAAAGCGTGCGCAGGCTCGTTGAAGCCGATGTGGCCGTTATGGCCAAGGCCGAGCAGCTGCAGGTCGATCTGTCCCGCCAGCTCGATCGCTTCGTCGTAGCGCGCGCATTCGGCTTCCAGATCGGACGCGTTGCCGTTCGGAATGTGGCGCTGCGCTTCAGGCAGGTCGATGTGCGCGAACAAATGGGTGTTCATATAGGTATAGTAGCTTTCAGGGTGATCGCTCTTCAGATTGACGTATTCGTCGAGGTTAAACGAAGTCGCGTTACGGAAGCTGACCATGCCTTTTTGAAAGTCGCTTACGATTTCCTTGTAGATGCCGACCGGAGTTCCTCCCGTAGCCAGACCGAGCACCGCCCGCGGAACGGTTTGCACCTGGCTGACGATAATGTTGGCTCCCGCCAGGTTGAGCTTTTCTTCGCTGTCGAAAATCAGGATATTCATTTCGATTTTCTCTCCTCTTTGCCCATAGTGTAATGGTCAACCGTTAAATAAGATTGCTTCAGCCGGGGGACGTACACCTCGAAGTGCTCGCTGACCAGGCCGGTAAACAAGACGTCGATGACATGCAGCGTCGCCATTCGCGAAGCCATGTCGCCGCGGCGCATGCCGACCTCCGCGGAGGAGGTGAACAGCTTAATGCTTGCTTGCTCCGACAGCGAGTTCGCGCCGAAGCGGGTAATGGACAGCGTCGTCGCTCCGTTAGCGGCGGCGCAGCGCAGCGAGTGGATCGTCTCGGGCGTCTCTCCCGAATACGAAATGCCGATCGCAACGTCGTGCGACGTCAGCGAAGAGGCAGACGTCAATTGCAGATGCGGATCGGAGAATGCGGCCGCCGCTTTGCCGATCTGGATCAGCTTATGGAAGAAATCCTGCGCAACGATGCCCGAAGTCGCCGAGCCGTACAGGTCGACGCGCGACGCGCGGTGCAGCGCGTCGATCGCCAGCCGCAGCTGCGTCAGATCGAGCACTTGCGTCGTATCCGTAATCGAGCGCAGATGGTTAGCCGTAATCGCGGATACGACCTCATGCAGAGGATTGCCGGCTACGATGTCCTGATAACGGTTTGTCGCCGCCGTCTGCTGGACGAGCTCGGTAGCCAGCCGCTGCTTGAAGTCGGGAAAGCTGTGGGAATGGAACGTTTTGCAAAAGCGCGAGATCGTCGACGGACTGCTTCCCGACTGCGCGGCCAGCTCCGTTATCGTCATCTGCACCGCTTCCTTCGGATGGCGGAGCAAATATTCGGCGAGCGCGCGTTCTTTCTGATGCAGACTGTCCAATCTCTCCCCGATGGCATTCAGTATGCTCATGGCGGACAACTCCGATTAGAAAATTAGTTTCTTCAAAACGTAATAATTCAAGAAAATCATTTTCATAAACATTCTACTGTAAATAACGGTTTCCTGCAATTGCGAAATCGGCGGCGGACTTGTGTGCAATCTACTCTAAATCGTGGCTTATCTTATTGAATTTGATACTTCCGCACTTTTATTGATTATTTCAAACTATACTTGTAAGAGTGGATTGACGCGCGTACATTCTCTTATTTATAGTAAAATCAGTATTGAAAATAATGGAAAAGCAGCGGCGTTCCGCCGAGGGGGAGAGCAGCGATGGCGAGCGGTGAGGCGGCCGGCAAGGAAATCATTCGCGCCGAAGGGATCAAGCGCGTATTTGGCAGAGGTTCCGGAGCGGTCACTGTGCTGAAGGACGTGGATATTCAATTGTTCCAAGGAAAGCTGGTTGCCTTGAAAGGGAGATCGGGTTCCGGCAAAACGACGCTGATCAATCTGTTAAGCGCGCTTGACCAACCCACCGAAGGGAAAATTACGTTTAACGGACGCGAGTTGACTTCGATGACCGGCAAGCAGAGGGACGAGGTCAGGCGCAAGGAGATGGGGCTCATCTTTCAATCGTTCGCTCTAATCCCTCTCATGTCGGCATATGAGAACGTCGAATTCGTGCTAAGGGTGTCCGGCTATCCGGCACAGGAGCGAAAACAAGCCGCGGTCGAGGCTCTGGAAAGAGTCGGATTAAAGCCGCGCATGCACCATCGTCCTTTCGAGCTGTCCGGGGGCGAGCAGCAGAGAACGGCCATTGCCCGCGCCATTGCGCACAAGCCGAAGCTGATTTTGGCGGATGAACCTACGGCCGAGCTCGACAGTCGAACGGGGCTGCATATTATCAAAGTGTTCAGAGATCTTGTGGAGCGCAGCGGAATGACGATCGCGCTAACGACGCACGACCCGGCGATTATGGAAATCGTAGACCAAGTATACGAACTGGAGGATGGGCAAATTGTCTCGCATTCTTAGAAAAGTTGTTACTCTTGGAATCGCTTTCTCCATCGGCGGCGCGCTGGCCGGCTGTTCGCTGCTGCCTAAGGAAGAAGAAGCGCTTAAGCCGCCTCTCGTCAAGCCGAAGCAGGAAAACTATAAGACGGTCGCCGCGGACAAAGGATCGATCGTCAAGTCGATCAACGGCAGCGGAGTGTTCGAATCGGAGGAGACAAGCTCCGCGCAATTTTCGGGGCAAGGGGGGCGAATCGACAAGATTTTCGTCAAATCCGGCGACAAGGTCAAGAAAGGGGATCTGCTCGCACAGCTGATCGTGGACGGCTTGGACATCCAGCTGAAGGAGCAGCAGCTTGCGTTGGAGAAGGCGAAATACGCCTTCCGGAATGCGCGCGATTCCGACGAGCAGGCATTCAAGATTGCCGGACTTCAGGTTGAGGTCGAACAATTGAAATACGACAGGCTCGATAAGCAGTTTAACTCCAAACAGCTGATCTCCGAAATCGACGGTCAGGTCGTGTTCGCCGAAACCCTTGTAGAAGGCGATTTCGTCGAGCCTTACCAGACGCTGGTTACGATTGCCGACCCTAGCAACATGCGCTTGGCCTTGCGAGCGGACAGCGGCGATTCCATCAAAGACGTACAGGTCGGATTGCCGGTGGAAGTCACCTACAAAGGTGAGAAGATAACCGGTACGGTTACGCAGACGCCTTCCTCCGCGCCGGAGACGACCAATCAGCGGCTGACCGAGAAATACGCGCGAACGCTGTACATTGATTTGCCGAGCATTCCGAAGGAGGCCAAAATCGGCTCGATCGCGGATGTGAAGATCGTTACGGAACAAAGGGACGATGTCGTGAAAATACCTCGCAGCGGCTTGCGCTCCTATCTTGGCCGCAATTTCGTGCGGGTGCTGGAGGACGATCAAAAGCTTCGCGAGGTCGACGTGGAGCCCGGCCTGGTCGGCTCGACGGAGGTCGAGATTGTTCAAGGGCTCAAGGAAGGCCAGCTCGTCGTGCTGCAATAAACGGGTTGCAAACGGTTGCAAGGAGGTAACGATTTGGCGCTCTTCATCATGATCATCCGTAAAATGATCAACAATAAATGGCTCGTCTTAAGCTTGTTTTTCGGCATCCTTATGACCGTAGCGCTCGTCGGCACGATGCCGATCTATTCGGAAGCGATATTGAGCCGCATGCTGGTCAAAGATTTGGAGACGTTCCAGAAAGAAAGAAATCTGTATCCGGGACAGCACTGGTCGCTGATCAGCTTTGGCAACGAAGACGCGGGGAAACGGACGTCGACGATCGATGCGATGGATCGGTACATCAAGCAGGAAGCCGGCCCGAGCTTCGGCGTTCCGGTCAAGGAGATCGTGCAGGAACTGCGTACCAAGTCGTTTCGAGTCTACACGGAGTACGATCCCGACAAGAAAAATGCGCCTACGGCCGCGATTCGCGCATACAGCGATCTCGGCGCGCATATTAAGCTGCTGGACGGCCGGCTTCCCGCCGATAAGCCCGTGAACGGCGTCTACGAAGTGATGCTGACGGAGCAGGCGCTGATCCGGTTCGGGATCGTCCTGGATCAGGTGTTGACGCTCAAGGACAACAGCATCCAGGGAACGGTCAAAATCAAACCGGTCGGCATGTTAACGAAAAAGGAGGACGACGATCCGTATTTTCGCAATGCGAGCCTGAGCGATCTGGGCGCCTCGTTCGTCGTCGACGACGGGCTGTTCGAGAACGAGTTCATTCGGGGCGGGACGATTCCGGTCGCTGCGTCGGGATGGTACGTTCTGCTGGATTACACGAAGATGGGATTGCGCAACGTCAACGATTTTCTGGTTACCGACAAGGCGATCCGGGACGAGGCGAAGAAGAAGGTTCCCGTTTTTCAGGCCGAATTTACCGCTCCGAGCATCCCCGTCATCGAGAAATATTTCGAGCGGTCCAAGCAGCTCGGCAAGCTGATGTGGTCCTTGAACGTTCCCGTGTTGATTATGCTCGGGTTCTATATGTTCATGGTGTCCAATCTCATCATCGACCGCCAGAAGAACGAGATCGCCGTTTTGCGCAGCCGCGGCGCGGCAAGATGGCAGGTCGTCGCTTCGTTCGCGGTCGAGGTTCTGCTGCTCTGCGCGGCGGCATGGCTGATCGGCCCGTTCCTCGGCATGTGGCTGACGAAGGTGCTGGGCGCGTCCAACGGATTTCTGGAGTTCGTGCAGCGCAGCAGCATGACGGTTCGCATCAACGAGCAGGCCTATCTGTACGGAGGAATAGCGGCCGGCGCTTCGTTCCTGATGATGCTCGTACCGGTGCTGCTTGCGACCCGAGTGTCGATCGTCGGCCATAAGCAGCAGCTGGCGAGAATGCAGAAGACGCCGTTCTGGCACAAGACGTTTCTGGACGTACTGGCGCTTGCGACCGCGTTTTACGGACTGTATTCTTTTCGCAACAGACTTAAAGCTCTGCAAAGCCTCGGACTAGGGGAGGACGATCTGAGACTCGATCCGCTGCAATTCGTCATGCCCGCCCTGTTCGTCGTCGGCGCGGGGCTGCTTATTCTAAGATTGTATCCGCTCATGCTGAAGCTGATCTACTGGGCCGGACGCAAATGGTGGTCGCCGTCCCTGTACGCTTCGTTGATTCAAGTCGGTCGGTCGAGCGGACAATATCAGTTTTTGATGATTTTCCTGATCATGACGATCGCGATCGGGGTGTTCAGCGCGGGAGCCGCGCGAACGATCAACATCAATATGGAGGAGCGCACCCGCTACGCGATCGGCGCGGACGTCGTCCTGCAGTCCCAATGGCCAAACGACAAGCCGCCGCCGGCTCCGCCGGGGTTCGGGCCGCCGGATCCGGCAGAGGCCGCGAAGGCGAGTGCGCCCGTTCATTATCTGGAGCCGAGCTTCGAGCCGTTTCGGAATTTGACCGGCGTAGAGGATGCGGCCAAAGTGTTTGTAAAGAAGGACGCCTCCTTCTCGGCGGACAGCAAGCTGGGAACGATAACGCTGCTCGGCATCGACACGGACGATTTCGGACGAACGGCTTGGTTTCCCGACCACTTGCTGAATTACCCGCTTTACGACTATTTAAATTTGATCGCGGCAGACCCGCGGGGCGTGCTGATCTCCAAGACGCTGGCCGAACAGCGGTCGGTCAAGGTAGGCGACACAATCAGCATCGGCTGGGAGAATGTCGATTATCAGCCGTTTGTCGTGTTCGCCATTATCGATTATTTTCCGACCTTTAACCCCAACCCGCCGCTGGGCACCGCGACCTCCGCGGGCGGGAAGCTGAACGCGCCTCCGATGCTCGTCGTCGGCAATTTGAACCGCATTCAGTTCCAGCTTGCGCTCGAGCCCTACCAGGTCTGGCTGAAGCTGAAGCCGGGAGCGGGGTCGCAGGAGCTGTATGAAAGCTTCCAGGAACAGAAGATTCCGCTTACGTCGATCGTGAATGCGAGGGAGGAATTGGCGAAGGTGAAGAGCGATCCGTTCCTGCTGGCGCTGAACGGAATATTGACGCTCGGCTTTATGATATCGATCGCCGTCAGCTTCGTCGGATTTTTGCTGTATTGGATTTTGTCGTTAAAAGGGCGGACGCTGCAAAACGGTATCATGCGCGCGATCGGGGTGTCGCTGCGGAAGCTGATCGGCATGCTGGCGATGGAGCAGCTGCTTACGTCCGGCGCGGCCGTGCTTATAGGCGTTCTGATCGGCAACTTGGCCAGCCGACTGTTCGTGCCGAACTTCCAGATCGCGTTTAATCCGGGCAGCCTCGTTCCTCCGTTTAAGGTTATTTTCGAAGCGATCGATTTCGTGCGCTTGTATTCCGTCGTAGCCTTTATGCTGGCTCTGGGACTCGGCATTTTGTCTTATATGCTCTCCCGCATTCGTGTTCATCAAGCGCTGAAGCTGGGGGAGGATTAGGCGATGATTACTTGCGAGGGCTTGGTCAAAATTTACAAGGCGGCCGATCTCGAGGTATTCGCTTTGCAGGGATTGGACCTGCAGATCGAAGCCGGCGAGCTGATGGCGATTATCGGCAACAGCGGCAGCGGCAAATCGACGCTGATGAATATGCTCGGCGGATTGGATCGGCCGACGGCCGGCAAGCTGGAGATCGACGGCAAAAACATGCTGAAGATGGGCGAGCGGGATCTGGTCCGCTACAAGCGGGAGAGCGTCGGCTTCGTCTGGCAGAATAACGCGCGTAATTTGATTCCTTATTTGACGGCGCTTGAGAACGTGGAGCTGCCGATTTTGCTCAGAGGCAGGCGCAAGCGGCTTCGCGCGCTGGAGCTGCTCGAAGCGGTCGGTCTGACCCATCGCAAAAACAACAAGCTGCATCAGCTGTCCGGAGGAGAGCAGCAGCGCGTGGCGATTGCCATCGCGCTGGCCAATCACCCGAAGCTGCTGCTGGCCGACGAGCCGACCGGCTCGGTCGATTCGAAGATGGCCGACCAGATTCTCGATCTGTTCCGGGAGCTGAACAGAACGATCGGCATTACCGTCGTCATCGTCACGCACGACCCGCTGCTGGCGAAGAAGGTCGACCGCGTCGTCGCGATTCGCGACGGCAAAATTTCCTCGGAAATGCTGCGACGCAAATCCTACGCCGAGGAGCTGGCCGAGCTGGAGCTGGGCATCGCCCAATCGGAGGAGGATTCGCACGTCGAGTTCGCGATCCTCGACAAAGCGGGCCGCCTGCAGGTTCCGGCCGCTTACCTGGAGTCGATCGGGGTTAAGGATTCGAATAAAGTCAAGCTTGAGCTGGCCGACGGAAAAATCGTGCTGACCTCTCCGGAGGCGTCTGGCGGAGAGGAATAACGGAACGATGTATAAATTGATATTGGTAGACGACGAGGCGGATGTGCGGGAGGGCGTGCTCGGCGAAATCGACTGGGAGACGAACGGCTACGCGGTGATCGACGTGGCCGAAAACGGGCGCGAAGCGCTGGAACTGGTCGAGAAGTCGGCGCCCGATGTCGTCGTGACCGACATTCGGATGCCGTTTATGGACGGACTTCAGCTTGCCGAACGTATCCGCTCCGCATACCCGTCGACGAAGATCATTATTTTGACCGGATACGACGAGTTCGAATATGCACGCAAAGCGATCCACCTGAATATCGAGGAATTCGTGCTAAAGCCTTTTTCCGCAGGGGATTTATTGCAGGCACTGCGCAAAGTAAAGGGAAATCTCGATGCGGAGCTGGCAGAGAAGGCCAATCTCGATTCTTTGCAGGAGCATTACCGTCGCAGCATTCCCGTTCTGACGGAACTGTTCCTCGTATCGCTCATTACCCGTCAGCTTGCTCCGCACGATATTCGCGAGAAAACGGAGCATTACGGAATGTCGCTGGAAGGCCGTCACTACGCCGTCTCTGTCATGCAGCTCGACGGTCCGACTCCGGAGGGCGAATCCGGCGGCGCCGAACGCAGCCCGAGTCGGCTTCGGTTCGACTTCGAGCTTCAGAGCTTTGCCGTACGCAATATTGCCGAGGAAATCGTCTCCGCTCGCGGCGGGAGAGGCTACGTGTTCCAGCACAGCAACGGCGTCGTGCTGATCGAGATCAGCCAGCAGTCCGATCCCGAAGCCGTACGCGCCGGCACAGCCGTCTTGCTCGAAGAAATTCGCCACAATGTAGAAAAGTATATTAGAAGAACGGTCACGATCGGAACCGGTGCAGTGACGTCCAGTCTGACCGATGTCAAATACGCCTATGCGGACGCTCAGGCCGCGTTGGATTATCGTATTTTGCTGGGCAACAACCGCATTATCGCCATCGAGGACGTCGAGAGCCGCACCGTCGCTCCCATTCGCTTCGACGAGCTGCAGGAGCAGGCTTTCCTGCGCTGCTTAAAGGTCGGTACCGCGGAGGAGATGGAAGCGATCGTCGACGGTCTGTTCGCGCCGCTGATCGCGGCCGAATCGTCCTGCTCCTTCCGCGACGCGCAAATTTTTCTGCTGCAGATCGTCACGGCGATGCTGAAGGTGTCGCAGGAGCCGATGCGGCGGACGTTCCAGGAATCTGCGCTCGGACCAGCCGGCGAACGCGCCGCGTCCGGCGATTGGGTGAAGGAGATTACCCAATTCGCCGGCCTGGGGGAAGCGAAAGCGTGGGTCATCGCCACTTGCGCCGCCATGATGAGCCGCATTGCCAGCGAGCGCCAAAGCACCTATCACTCGCTCGTCGAGCAGGCCATTCAATACACGAAAGCCCATTACGCGGACGACGATCTGTCCATTGCCAAAGTGTGCGCCCAGCTTCACATTAGCCCAGGCTATTTCAGCAGCGTCTTCAAACGGGAGACCAAATCGACCTATGTTAATTACCTGCTGCATTTGCGCATGGAGACGGCCAAGGAAATGCTGCTGACTAGCGAGCTCAAGACGTTCGAAATTGCCGAAGCGGTCGGCTACGCGGACCCGAATTATTTCAGCTTCAGCTTTAAGAAATACGTCGGTCTGTCCCCCAAGGACTACCGAAGCCGCGGAAGGGGGGAGCCGTTATGAGGCCCTTCCCGCCGCGGCTTTTCCGCTTCAAGAGCATCCAATTTCTGATCATGGCTTCATTCACGGCGATGACCGTGCTCGTCGTTGTGCTTGTCAGCATCGTTCTCTACAACAAATTCAATCGCACCGCAGAGAACAACGCCTTCCTGAGCAACCAGCAGGTCATCTATCAGGTAGCGTCCAACCTGGAATATTACATTCGCAGCATGACGGTCGTATTCTCCTCCGTCGAGTACGAGATCAAGGCGGCCGGCGAATTGCCGGACAAGGCGCTGACCGAGCGCATGAACACGATTTTCCGGACGCGGGAAGACCTGGTGACGATCGGTTTGTTCACGGAATCGGGCCAACGGATCACGTCACTCCCCGCGGCGGACATGCGCGGGAATACGCATCTGACTTCCCAGAGCTGGTTTCGTTCCGCCGTCGAGAATCCGAATCATCTCAGCTTTTCCATCCCGCATGTCCAGAATCTTTTTAAGAGCAGTTATAAATGGGTCGTGTCGATGAGCAAAGGAATCAAGCTGCCGCTGGCCAATGGGGAAGAGATGAACGCAGTGCTGCTCGTCGACGTGAACTTCAAGATGATCGACGATCTGTCCCGCAGCGTGAAGCTCGGGCAGAAAGGATACGCTTACATCATCGACGATTCGGCGGGCAACATCATCTACCACCCGCAGCAGCAGCTCATTTATGCGGGGCTGAAGTACGAGAACGTGGAGCAGGCGCTCAAATATACGTACGGAAGCTATTTCGACGACTCTACCGGAGTGGACAGGCTTATCACGATTCAGACGGTCAGCAACGTCGGTTGGAAAATCGTCGGCGTGTCCTACATGGACGAGATCGTGACGACGCAGAAGGAGATCAATACGTTCCTCTTCTGGCTGCTGCTTGCCGTTCTTGCTTTCGTGCTGTTGATTACTCTCTATATGTCGGCCAAAATCTCCCAGCCGATCAAGCGCCTGGAGAAATCGATGCAGCTGGTGGAGCGGGGAAACTTCGACATCCATATTCCGATTCGCCGCGACGACGAGGTCGGACGGCTGTCCCGACGCTTCAATTTGATGGTGAACCGCATTCGCGAGCTGATGAATCAAAATATTTACGAGCAGGAGGCGAAGCGCAAAAGCGAGCTTGAAGTGCTGCAATCGCAAATTCATCCGCACTTTCTGTACAATACGCTGAATTCGGTCGTTCGAATGGCCGGCACGGGCAAAAACGAGGACGTCATCACGATGATCACCTCGTTGTCGAGGTTTTTCCGGATCAGCCTGTCCAGGGGGGAGCGTTTTATCCCGGTTTCCGACGAGCTTGAGCATATTCGCCATTATTTGATTATCCAGAAAATGCGCTACAAAAATAAATTCGAGTTCGAGATCAATGCGGAGGAGGCGGCGTTGCCGTGCAGGACGCTTAAGCTTGTTTTGCAGCCGCTCGTCGAAAACGCGATTTACCACGGCATAGAACCGAGCGTGGACCAAGGCTTGATCCGTATCCGCGCAGGCATCGAGGAAGGAAAGCTGATGCTGCGGGTCGAGGACAACGGAATCGGCATTCCTCCCGCTAAGCTGAAAACGTTGCTGACCGAAACAAGCCTTGGCAACGACGAGGGCACGGGCATCGGATTGAGGAACGTACACGAACGAATACGGCTGAATTACGGCGAAGAGTACGGTTTGCATATAGAGAGCGAGCGCGAGGAGGGCACGACCGTTACCGTCAGGCTGCCGTGCCGGCAGGAGGGACCGAAATAATGAGGGGAAAAGCGGCTGCTGCCGTTGTCGTTATCGCCAAGCAGGATCGGGGAAGGGGAGGAATAATGAGGAGAATAGCGGTTGCGGTCGCGACCGCGAGCATCTTTGCGCTGCTGCTCTCCGCATGCGGCTGGGGCGAGGATATTCGCACCGTTCCGGGGGAGCAGCGGAACATCGCGCTGATCGTCAAAAACAAAGACGGAGAGTTTTGGAATACGGTGAAAATGGGCGCGGAAGCGGCGGCAAAGGAATTTAACGTCAAGCTTGTTTTCGACGGTCCGACGAATGAGATCGATACGGAGACGCAAGTCGAGCTGGTGAACAAATATTTGGTGTACGGGACGGAAGGGCTTGTCCTTGCCGCCAACGATTACGTTCAATTGGCGGACTCGGTCGCCAAGGCGGATAAGCTGGGCGTCCCCGTCGTCACGATCGAATCCGAGGTGGATTCGCCCAAGGTGACCAGCTTCATCGGCATCGACAACTACGAAGCGGGCCGCAAGGCGGCGCAGAAGATGCAGGAGCTGACCAAGGATAAAGGCCGGTTCGTTATTTTGAACTTCTTGAAGGGCTCGCGCAATGCCGAGAGGCGGGAGCGGGGCATCCGGGACGAATGGGCGGATTCGCCGGACATGCAGGTGCTGGAGACGGTCTATTGCGATTCGTCGGCTGCAAGCTGCGGCCAAGCCACGATCGACATTCTGCGCAAGTACGGGCATATCGACGGAATTCTCGCGCTCAATTCGGCGGCTTCCATCGGAGCGGCGGAGCAGCTGCAGAAATTGGGCAAGGACGGCCTGGTCAGGCTCGTCGCCTTCGATAATACGCCCGAGGAGCTGGAATGGCTGCAGGAGGGGGTCATTCAGGCGACCGTTATTCAAAACCCGTTCAGCATGGGCTACTTGGGCGTCAAAACCGTCGTCGAGGCGATCGATCGGCAGAAGGTTGCCGCTAGAATCGACACCGGAACGAAAGTGATCGACGCAGAAAATATGTTTTGGTCGGACAATCAGAAGATGCTGTTTCCGTTCGTGCAATAGCGAAGAGACATGAGGATTTCGATAGAAATGAGGAGGATTTTGAATTCGAATTTCCGTTGGGATCGGACATAATCGAGCTGTAAGCAAACAAACAGATTCGAGGAGGTCAATAGCAGGATGAAGAAAAAAGCACTTACTGTTCTCGTTGCGGGAGCGATGCTGACGGCGGTGACCGCAGGCTGCAGCTCGAACAACGGCGACGGCTCGTCTTCGGGAGGCAAGAGCAGTGGCGGTGAAAGCACGATCGGGGTCGCCATCTACAAATTCGACGATACGTTCATGACCGGCGTTCGCAACGCGATCGAGAGCGCCGCTTCCGGCAAAGCCAAGGTCGACATCGTTGACAGCCAGAACTCCCAGCCTACTCAGAACGATAAGGTGGATCTGTTTGTTTCCAAGAAGTACAACGCGATGGCGATCAACCCCGTAGACCGTACGGCGGCGGGAGTCATTATCGAGAAGGCGCAGAAAGCGAACATCCCGGTCGTCTTCTTCAACCGCGAGCCGCTGGCGGACGACATGAAGAAATGGGATAAAGTATACTACGTCGGCGCGAAGGCCGAGCAGTCCGGTACGATGGAAGGCGAGCTGCTCGTCGACTATTGGAAGGCGCATCCGGAAATGGACAAAAACAAGGACGGCGTACTGCAATACATTATGCTGAAGGGCGAGCCTGGGCATCAGGACGCGGAGCTGCGGACGAAGTTCTCGATCCAGGCGATCGAAGACGCCGGCATCAAGGTCGAGAAGCTGGCCGAGGATACGGCGATGTGGGACCGCGTCAAGGCGCAGGACAAAATGGCGACGTTCCTGTCCGCTCACGGAGACAAGATCGAGGCCGTGCTTGCGAACAACGACGATATGGCGCTGGGCGCGATCGAAGCGTTAAAGGCGGCCGGCTATTTCAAGGACGACAAATTCCTTCCGGTCGTCGGCGTAGACGCCACGGCTCCAGCGCTGCAGGCGCTGTCCGACGGAACGCTGCTCGGCACCGTGCTTAACGACGCGAAGAACCAGGGAGCCGCGACGCTTAATCTGGCCGTCGCGCTCGCCAAAGGCGAGACCCCTTCCAAGGATAACTCCGGCTACGACATTACGGACGGCAAGTACGTATGGGTGCCTTACAAGAAAATCACGAAGGACAATATGGACGACGCCAAGTAAGGGGAATAGGGCGGGGAGCGGGCAAGCCTTGCGCCGCATCCCCGCCCTTGTTCGCATAAGAGATAAATCGTGCAGACACCGATCGTGCAGACACTGATCGTGCAAACACCGCGATTCTGTCAGTTGATGCGTTCAACTTTATGCGGTTTATCGTACAAAAACGGCGCTAGAAAGGTCGAGTTAATAGATTTGTACGATGAATCGTATAAATTGAGCTCAATTAAACAAAGCGGGATGAGTTTTGAACGAAATTCCAGCTAAAAGCTGGCGAGTGGAGAATGGCCTAATCTCAGGAACGACGATCAGATCCTCTTTCGAACGCGATACTGCGTCTAGAGGACTCCAAGGTGTTTTGGCTTGGTCCGGCGGCAATCAGGAGGTGCGTGCTTTGATAGCGACTGTGGCAGAGAAGATTAATTTGTTGGAGATGAACGGAATTTCGAAGGCTTTTCCGGGCGTTCAGGCGCTAGACGACGTGACGCTGCATATCCGCGCAGGCACCGTGCACGCGCTGATGGGCGAGAATGGAGCCGGCAAATCGACGCTGATGAAATGCCTGTTCGGCATATACGCGCCGGATGCCGGGGAGATTCGGATGAACGGGGAGAAGCTGCATCTGCCGGACTCGAAGGCGGCGCTGCAAAGCGGAATCTCGATGATTCATCAGGAGCTTCACCCGGTTCCGTATCGGAGCGTGATGGAAAATATTTGGCTGGGCCGCTTTCCTTTGCGAGGGTTCTGGCCGTTTTATTTCGTGGACGGCAAGCGGATGCGCCGCGATACCGAGAAGCTGTTCAAGGAGCTGGATATGGATATCGATCCCGAGACGATTACGGGCAAGCTGTCGGTGTCGAAGATTCAATCGCTCGAAATCGCCAAAGCGGTGTCCCACAACGCCAAGATCATCGTCATGGACGAACCGACGTCCTCCTTGACGGGGAACGAGGTCGAGCATCTGTTCCGCATTATCGCGGAGCTGAAGCAGCGCGGCGTCGCCATTATTTATATTTCGCACAAAATGGAAGAGATTTTGCGCATTTCCGACGAAGTGACGATTATGCGCGACGGCAAAAAAATCGGCACCTGGGACGCGAAGGAGTTGACGACCGATCTGATTATTTCCCGTATGGTCGGCCGGGATTTAACCCAGCGCTATCCGGAGCGCAGCAACGTTCCGGGGGAAGTGGTACTGCAGGTCGACGGCTTTACTTCCTCGTTCCCTAAGTCGTTCCGCGACGTCAGCTTCGAGCTTCGCCGGGGCGAGATTCTGGGCGTCGGCGGGCTGGTCGGCGCGCAGCGAACGGAGCTGATCGAGGCGCTGTACGGCATTCGCTCGCTGGCGTCCGGCACGATGAAGCTGCACGGCAAGCCGATTCGCATCCGCAGGCCCGTCGATGCGATCCGTCACAAGATGGCTTTGCTGACCGAGGAACGCCGGGTAACCGGAATTTTCCCTGTATTATCCGTGCTGGAAAATACGGTAATCGCCAATCAAAAACGATATCAGACGTCTTATCTGCTGCTTGAGGAGAGCAGGAGGCGCAAGGATACGGACGACAGCATCGAGCGGCTGCGTGTGAAAACGCCTTCGGCAAAAACGCAAATCCGCTATCTATCCGGAGGCAATCAACAGAAGGTGCTGCTCGCCAGATGGCTGCTGACCGAGCCGGACATTCTTCTGCTGGACGAACCGACGCGCGGCATAGACGTCGGCGCGAAGTTCGAAATTTACACCATCATCGCGGAGCTGGCCGCCCAAGGCAAAAGCATCGTGATGATCTCTTCCGAAATGCCCGAGCTGCTCGGCATGTCCGATCGCATTATGGTGATGAGCGAGGGCCGACTGACCGGAATTCTGGACGGCAACACCGCCACGGAAGAAGAAATCATGAAGCTTGCCGCCCAACATACGGCTTGATCGGAGGATACCTCATGAACGTTTCCATTCAACGGACGAAAGCATTTGTGACGGATTACGCGATTTACATTGTGCTGGCCGTGCTCATTATCGGCATTACGCTGTCCGATCCGTCCTTTTTATCGTTAAGCACGCTGACCAATATTTTGCATCAAAACTCGACTAAAGCGATTATCGCGCTCGGCGCCGCTTTCGTGCTGATCACGGGCGGGGTGGACCTGTCCGCGGGTCGCGTCGTCGGCTTGTCCGCCGTCGTCTCGGCTTCGATGGTGCAGCTGGCGGATTATCCGCGCAAATTTTTCCCGGAGCTCGACACGCTTCCTGTAATCATCCCCGTTCTGCTCGCCATTGCCGCCGGTCTTCTCGTCGGGTTGATCAACGGACTGATTGTCTCCAAGCTGCACGTTCCCCCGTTTATTACGACGTTGGGCACGATGGTCGCCGTACTCGGCATCAATTCGCTCTATTTCGATATGCCTCCGAACAGCTCGCAGCCGATCGGCGGCTTGCGGCCGGAATTTACGAAATGGGGCTCGGGCACGATCGAGCTCGGCTCGTTTAATTTGCCGTACCTCGTCATTATCGCCATTGTCGTCGCCATCGTCTGTTGGGTGATCTTCAACAAAACGCGGCTAGGCAAAAATATGTACGCCATCGGAGGCAACGTGCAAGCGGCGCACGTGTCGGGCATTAACGTCAGCCGCAACTTGCTGTGGATCTATAGCATCGCCGGGGCGCTGTACGGATTGGCCGGCGTGCTGGAAGCGGCCAAGTCGGGCGGAGCCTCGAACAACTACGGCAACATGTACGAACTGGATGCGATCGCGGCGTGCGTTGTCGGCGGGGTATCGACGACAGGCGGCGTCGGGACGGTGCCCGGCGTGATGGTCGGCGTAATGATTTTCGGCGTCATCAATTACGGGCTGACCTTTATCGGCGTGAATCCATACTGGCAGCTCATTATTAAAGGGCTGATTATCGTCGCTGCGGTCGCTTTCGATATCCGCAAATATTTGGCGAAGAAATAGGAGCTTGAAGCGAGGCGGCCGAGAGTAAAAGTTTGAAGCACGCGAGGTGGCTGAGGGTAAAAGTTTGAAGCAAGCGAGGAGGGCGAGGGTAAAAGTTCGAAAGCAAGTTTCCTAGCGCCGGGGAAAATGGTAAGCTGTTCGCAGGAGGGGCGGAACGTTAGTGCTATCCCCCAAATGAAATTCAGGCTCGCGATTGAGCGGAAGGGAATTACCGGCGTGATATTCAATTCGCCTTTACCTATAGACTCGGTTCTGCCGGATGTGAAACAGGCGCTGTCCATCGGCGGCAACGCGGTTCTGATCGCCGCTCCCGGGGCGGGCAAGACAACCCGCGTGCCGCTTGCCCTGCTGGAGGAAAGCTGGCTGGAAGGCCGCAAAATCGTCATGCTCGAGCCGCGCAGACTGGCTGCGCGCAGCTCGGCGGCGTTCATGGCCCGCGAGCTGGGAGAGCAGGTGGGAGAGACGGTCGGCTACCGCGTGAAGATGGATACGAAAGTCGGCGCCCGCACTCGCATCGAGGTTGTGACGGAAGGCGTGTTAACTCGTATGCTGCAGGCCGATCCCGCTCTGGAAGGGGTCGGTCTTGTTATCTTTGACGAGTTCCATGAACGGAGCCTGCAGGCGGATTTGGGGCTCGCGCTTACTTTGGAGGCTCAGGCGCTGCTGCGGGACGATCTCAAGCTGCTCGTCATGAGCGCGACGCTGGAAGCGGAGCCGGTGGCCGACCTGCTCGGAGGAGCGCCGATCGTGCGCAGCGAGGGACGGAGCTTCCCGGTGGAGACGGTATATCGGCCGCGGTTTGCAGGAAGCGAACTGGAGGAAGCGGTAGCCGGGCTCGCGCTGGAGGCGCTGAGGGCTCATGAGGGAGACGTGCTTGTGTTTTTGCCGGGAATCGGAGAAATTCGGGCGGCGGAAGCGAAGCTGAGAGAGAAGTTGCGAGGGTATGCCTACGATGTACGCGTCTTCGCGCTGCACGGAGGCTTATCTGCGGAGGAGCAGGACAAGGCGCTGGCTCCGCTTCCGGCAGCGGAGCGGAAAATCGTATTGGCGACATCGGTAGCGGAAACTAGCTTGACAGTGGAAGGCGTTACGGTTGTCATCGACACCGGCCTGATGCGCGTTTCCCGGTTTTCGCCGCGAACGGGCATGGCGAGGCTTGAAACCGTTACAGTGTCTGCCGCTTCGGCGGATCAGCGCCGCGGGCGCGCGGGTCGGCTGCGGCCGGGCGTATGCTATCGGCTCTGGAGCGCGGAGCAGCAATCGGCGCTGTCTCCGCGCAGTGCGCCGGAAATTATGGAGGCCGATCTGGCTTCGCTGCTGCTGGAGCTGGCCGTATGGGGCGTCGGCGAGCCGAACGAGCTCGCCTGGCTTGATGCGCCGCCTGCGCCCGCCGTGCAGCAGGCGCGCGAGCTGCTTGTGCAGCTTGGCGCATTGGATAAGGGTGGCCGCCAACCGACTGGGCACGGTCGCCGGATGGCCGAACTGGGCAAGCATCCGCGTGTCGCCCATATGCTGCTGCGCGCGAAACAGCTTGGCCTTGGCGGCTTGGCTTGCGATATGGCGGTTGTGCTCGGGGAGCGGGACATTTTGCGGTATTCCGGCGGGCAGGCGCCGACTGCGGATTTGACGGCGCGAATCGACGCGCTGCGCGGCCGCGGTCCCTATGCGGCAGACGACGGCGCCCGCAGAAGGCTCAGCGAGGAAGCGCGGCGGCTGCGGAGTGAACTGGGCGTCGACGCTTCGGAGGGAACGCGGGCTGAGCGTGGCGATGCGCGTTCGGAGC
Organism: Cohnella sp. LGH; assembly: GCF_017671885.1. Lineage (NCBI taxonomy): Bacteria > Bacillati > Bacillota > Bacilli > Caryophanales > Paenibacillaceae > Cohnella > Cohnella sp. LGH. Next base: position 5,169,783 of record NZ_CP072117.1, on the reverse strand, counting down.
AGGGCGAAATGCAGGCAGAGCGTGTCGGTGAGCGGTCGGAGCAGGTCGATGTGCGGACAGAGCGTGGCGATGCGCTTGGTGGTCGTTATCCCTATGCGTCAGACGACGGCATTCGGAGCGACGATTGCGGCCTGCTGCTGGCGTTCGCTTATCCGGACCGGATCGGACGGCAGCGGGACAGCGGCAAATATTTGCTCAGCGGCGGCCGGGGCGCGACGTTTGGGCCGGGCCAGGCGCTGGCCCGCGAGCCGTGGATCGTTGTCGCCGACGTCGACGACGCCGGGGCGGACAGCCGGATTCGTCTGGCCGCATCCGTGTCGTTGGAGCGGCTGGCTCAGCATGCGCCAGAGATGATTGCCGTGGAGGCGGAGGTGTACTGGGACGGCGAAGCCAAGTCGGTGCGCGGCCGCGAGCGGAGGAAGCTGGGCGCGATCGTGCTGGAGGAGAAGCCGCTAGGCAAGCTGCCGGAGGAGCTTCGGCTGAAAGCGCTGCTGGCGGGTGTGCACGCGGAAGGGCTGGAGCTGCTGCCGTGGACGAAGACGGCTCGCCAATTCCAGCAGCGGGCGGAGTTCGCTCGCCGCCACGACGGGACATGGCCGGATTTGTCCGACGAAGCGCTGCTGGCGACGCTGGACGACTGGCTCCCGGATTATGCCGAAGGGATGAAGAGTCGCTCCGACCTGCATAAGCTGAACATGAAGGAGCTGCTGGAGTCGCTGCTGCCGTGGGATCGGCGTAGGAGGCTGGATGAAGACGCTCCTACCCATTGGACCGTGCCGAGCGGCTCGCGCATCCCGATCGACTATGGCGACCCGGACGCACCTTTCGTCGCGGTGCGACTGCAGGAGCTGTTCGGCCTGCCGGAGACGCCCCGCATCGCGGGCGGCCGTGTGCCGCTGACGCTCCATCTGCTCTCGCCGGCACAGCGTCCGGTTCAGGTGACGCGCGATCTGGCCAGCTTCTGGCGCGACGGCTATTTCGAGGTGCGCAAGGACTTGAGAGGCCGTTACCCGAAGCACTATTGGCCGGACAACCCCCTTGAAGCGGAGGCGACCCGGCGCGTTCGGCCGTCTCGGTAACTTAACCTGTCTTGAGTAACTTATCGTCTCGGTAATTTGTCAGGAAAAGCGCGGTGTGATGCACGATTGTGGAAATGAAGGCAGATTTTCCGCTATAAACAACAGGTGTCTAAATGCCGGAAATCTGCAAGCGTGCTGAGTCGGGTTAGAACAGGAAACAGCGATCAAAAGAGGCTGCAAGCTTGCTGAGTGAGGTTAAAATAGAAAAAGAGCCTATTCTGGAAACGATACCAGAAAATTGAGAGGAAGCAGGCGAACAGTCGTATCAATCGTACTATTGAATCTGAAAAATTGGGGGAAGAACGGAAAATATGCGGATAAATGAAACGGTTGCGGATTGGATATTTTCAGAACGGTATGTTTCTCAGGGAACTTCGATCGAATTCGGCAATATGGTCATCCAAGACGCAAGCGGCAACGGTAACGAACTGATGATGGCTGTCGCCGGTTCGCCCATTACAGAATCGTTGTCGTTTATAGAGAACGGCGGATTGGCTTTTGCCAATGCGAGAAAGACGGGGTACTATCTGACAACCGTTGCCGACGCTCCAATCAACTTGGAGGAGTTTGCGGCCGGTTTTACAATTGAAGCGGAGTTTAAACTAGGTCCCGACATCAACGATTGGATGGGGATTTTGACTCGTCTTGGGAATAACTCGGTGGAGCAAGAACCGCTTTCGCTGCTAGCCATCTCCAACGTTGGGGAAATTCAATGGGCAAGCACGCCATCGAATCGTCCGGAATTGTGGACCAATTGGTCTAATGCCTTGGGCGCGATTCGAGCGTGGGCTAAATCGGAAGATTACACGCACGTAGCCGTTGTAAACGATGGCCGCCAAACCCGAATGTTCGTCAATGGTGTGGAATCGATTCGTAATCCGCTTGCAGATTCCATCTGCGGAATCGCAGGTGAGGCGAATAGAGGATGGAATGTTGGCGCTAATGAGTGGGATTTTGAGCCTATCAGCTTATTTCTCGGGGAAATAAAACGAATCCGCGTGATGAATCGGGCACTCGCTCCGAGCGAGTTTTTCAAGACTGAATTTGCTTATAGGGTCGACTACGGAACCAACGACGATTTGGAGCTGTTTGCGCCGGGAACCTATACATTCGCAATAATCCCCGATCCCCAGTATGTCGTCCAATCCAAACCGGAAATTTTAGAGAAGCAATTAGAGTTTATCGCCAATCATTACGAGCCGTACAACATTGCTATATCGGTGAATGTGGGCGATTCCACGCAATCCAGCGCGCCGGTAGAATGGGAGTCCGCCAATCGAGCGTTTCAAATTTTGGATCGGGCGAATGCGCCATACGTTGTAACTCGGGGAAACCACGATCTAAACGGGACAGGATATCTCGACACTTTCGGGGCACCCAGGTTTGCCGGGAAGTCTTACTTTAAGGGGGCGTCCCCTTCAGGATTAAGCTCGTATTCAATCATCCGTGCGGGCAGTTACCAGTACATGTTCCTCGCGGTGGATTCGGTTGGAGACAAGGAGAGCAACGCCAACGAGAGGTACTGGGCGCAAACGGTTCTGGATACGAATCAACAGATTCCCACGGTTATCGTTTCTCATGATATTTTGACGATTAGCGACGACGGCGTAATCTCGGAAGGCGGGCAGGGCGCAAAGGTCTGGAACGAGCTAGTGAAAGATTACAGCCAAGTGTTCATGATGATAGGAGGTCATATTAGCGGCGCCGGCCTGAACGTCAAGCGGAATACAGCCGGCAAAGACGTATTGCGGGTGCTGTCAAACTACCAATCGGATATTGCGGGCGGGAACGGCTGGACTTCTTTCTTCGAGTTCGACGAGCGCAACAACGAAATTCGACTGAAAACTTTTTCTCCCTATGTAGCCAGTCTGGCGGATGAGCAGCGCTCTTACCTGGATGTGAAATTTTTGGCAGGTCCGGGGGATCAGTACGAGATTGCGTTTCATTTTGCGGAGAGATTTGATTTTACGGCATCTTGAGCCGTAAGTCCCTTAAGCAGAGTTGCTTGAAATAATTGATAGACAAAGAAGGACAATCCCCTTCATCTTGTTCATCGATTCCCAGCAACTTGGTTGGCCTAGGGGACAGCCCCTCATTTTAAAAAAGTGATTACAGGCTTAGAGGACAATCTTCATATCATTCCGAATTTCGTCAAAAATTGCATTAGAATGGCAGATCAATATGTTATGATAAATAAAGCGGAAACTACGATAGGTGTCGACGAATGGGAGCGGAGGTGGCGCGATGACGGACAAGGATGAGAACGGCTGCGGAAAGGCGGTCATACGGCTGGACAATCGGCTGGATGAACTGGGGCGGCTGCACGCTTTTTTCGAGGAGATCGGCGAGCGCGCCAATTGGCCCGACCGTTTGAAATTCGACATGACGCTGAGCTGCGAGGAATTGCTGACGAATACGATCAATTACGGCTTCCCGCAAGGGGGGCGGCATGTCATTACGCTATCTGTGCAGTCGTTGCCGGCCGAGGTTGAAGTCAGGCTGGAGGACGGGGGCGTCCCGTTTAACCCGCTGGAGTTTGGCGAGCCGGACGTTTCGCTGGATCTGGAGCAGAGGTCGGTCGGCGGACTCGGCATTTTTTTCGTGAGAAGGCTGATGAATGAAATGATCTACGAGCGCACGGAGACGGGCAACCGGATCATTCTTCGCAAGCTTCTATAGAAAGAGGAAGTTCAACGCATTCGGGAGGAGATTATCGATGATTATCGTAACGACGCAGCGCGAAGGCGCGGCCATTATGAGCATAGAGGGGCGGCTGGACGGGCAGCACGCGCAGACGGCGGAGTCTTCGTTTCTGGCTCTGGCCGGGGAGGGCAATACGCGGTTCATTTTCGATTTCTCGGCGATGCAGTACATAAGCAGCGCAGGACTGCGCGTCGTACTGGTAGCGGCGAAAAAAGTCAGAAGCCTGCAGGGAAGGCTTATCTGCGCGAGCATGAACGACCAAGTCCGCGACGTGTTCGAAATGTCAGGCTTTCTGAGCATTCTGGAAACGGCGGATTCGACGGAAGAGGCGCTTGAACGATTAAAAGCTTAAGCCGCGCGTCGGCGAAAAATAGGTGATCGCATGGATGGACAATGGGTGGCCGCGGGCATCGGCGCGCTTGCCGGAGCGGCGGTCGGAGCGGGAGCGGTGTACGCACTGGTGCGAATGAGGCTGCGCCGGATGAAAGCGCTGCTGGAGATCAGCATGCAGTTGAACTCGACGCTGAAACGCGGCGAGCAGATGGAACTGATCATGAATACGGCCAAGCGGGTGCTGCCGGTCGAAGCGGCTTCCGTGCTGCTGCTCGATCCCGAGACGGACGAGCTGTTTTTTGAGCTTGCCCAAGGGGAGAAGGGGGCGCAGGTTCGGGAAATCCGACTGAAGCCCGGCGAAGGGATCGCCGGACATGTGGCGCAAAGCGGCCACAGTCTGATCGTCAACGATACGGGGAACGATCCGAGATGGTCCAATCGGGTCGCGGAGAAAACCGGTTTCGAAACTCGCAATCTGCTGACGGTGCCGATCGTTAACCGCAATAAAGTCGAGGGCGTGCTGCAGGTCATCAACAAGAAGGGCGGCAAGTTCACGGTCCGCGACCGGATGCTGCTCGAACAGGTATCCCGACCGATGGCGGTCGCGCTGGAAAATGCGCGGCTGTACGCGCAGGTCGAAGAGTCGCTTGCGGAGCTGCGTTCGACGACGGCGATCAAGGAGCGTCTTGAGAGCGAGCTGCAGGTGGCGGGCACGATTCAGATGAGCTTCCTTCCGCGGACGATGCCTTCGGCCTACGAGCCGTATGACGTCTGCGCGCTGCTTAAGTCGGCGAAGGAAGTCGGAGGAGATTTCTATAATTTCTTCAAGATCGACGACGACCATCTGTTTTTCGCGCTCGGAGACGTGTCGGACAAGGGCATCCCGGCTGCGCTGTTCATGGCGGTCACGCTAACGCTGCTCAAGGGGAAAATGGGCCCGGGCCAGTCGCCCGGCGAGCTGCTGACGGCGGTTAACGACGAGCTGGCGCGGGACAACCCGCTTGTGTTCGCGACCATCGTCTGCGGCGTGTACACCTGCTCCACGGGCGAGTTAGTTATGAGCGAAGGCGGGCACTGTACGCCGTACGTCGTGCGCGCCAATGGCAGCATCGAGCCGGTGAAGCTGAAAAAAAGCTTGCCGCTCGCGGCGATGGAGGATGCCGTCTATCACGACGCGAAGCTGTCGCTGGAGCCCGGCGACCGGCTGCTGCTCTATACGGACGGAATTACGGAGGCGGAGAATGCGGCGCAGGAGCAGTATTCGTCCGATCGTCTGCGGGAATTTCTCGGCATGACGTCGGGTATGTCCAGCGCCGAGACGATCGATGCGCTGCTTATGCACGTCTTCATGTTTGCGGACGGGGCGCCGCAGTCCGACGACATTGCGGTGCTGACGCTGATGAGGCGCTAGGGCAATCTGCTATTCTCGGAGTATGCATACACGCCCTAAGCGGTTGAAGGGGGAGCAATAAGGAAGTGGCAAATGTTGAACCGTTTCTGAACGCGCAAGAGCATCTGCGCGCCGAGCTGGCTTGGCTGGACGCAGGGCTTCTGCTGCTGCTCGAGCTGGGCGGCGGCAATCCGTTCGCGCAGCCGTCGATCGGTCCGAGAGGGCTTGTCGTGACGGCGGAGGAGTTGATGGAATCGGAGCGGGACGACGAGGACGCTCCGCCGGAGGAATGGCGGCTGTATGTCCTCGAGCGCCGAATCCGCGAGCGGGAAATCGCTCGATCCGCCGAAGCTTCCGGAAAGGCCGGCGTCGAACTGCCTTTGGCGCTGCTGTGCGCAAGGCTTCGCCTGACCGTCTGGGAACGCCGTCTGATCATACTGTGCCTTGCTGCGGAGATGAGCCGGAAATACGAGAAGTGGTACGCCTATTTTAACGACGACATTACGTGCAAAGCGCCGACGCCGGATTTGGCTTATCGGCTTCTTTGCGATTCGCAAGAAGAGGCGGCCAATGCCGGCAGACGGCTCAGCGGGGCAGGAGCGCTGCGGAGTCTGCTGCTGGAACCGGACGAGCCGGGCGGGGGAGCGGCCGGAATGTCCCGGCCGAAGCTGAAGACGACGCTGCGGCTGGACGAGCGGACGATCAGCTATTTGCTGCGTACGGAGACGCTGGACGCTCGTCTCGAAGGCATCGCAGAGGCGCATGAGCCGCAGCCGCCCGATGCGCTGCCGCTGCTTGTGCCGGACGATCCGGCTATGCAGTCGCTGCGGGGCTTGGCAGACGGCGGGGATGCGGCGCAAGGATCTGTGCCGTTCGTTCATCTGTCCGGTGCGCCGGGAGGGGGCAAGCGGCTGCGTTTCGTTCATTTGGCCGCGGCGAGAGGGCAGAGGCTGCTTGTCGTGCGCGTTCGCAATCTTCCCGCAGACGCGGATCGGGCGGAGGCGACGCTGGGGCGGATCGTCCGCGAAGCGGTGCTGACCGGAGCCGCCATCGTGTTCAGGGAGGAGCACGCGGCCCCAGGCTCGGAAATTCCGCATCTTGAAGCGATGGAAGCGGCGCTGAATCGCTATCTCCGCTTTGCGGACAAGCCTCTAATCGGCTGGACGTCGCATATTCGGCGTCAGCCCTCGGAGCTGCCGGTTCCGGACGGGGCGGGCTGGATTTACGGCGAAGTCGGCGTTCCGACGGCTTTCGTCCGCGAGGCGTTCTGGCGGGCGGAGGCGATGGACGTCGAAGGCAGCTATGCGCCGACGATATGGCGGGAGCTAGCGGACAAGTATCGGTTTACCCCCGGCCAGATCGGCGGGGCTTGGAGGCAGTCGTTGGCGCTGGCGTCGGGCCGGGGTGGAGGGCTGCCGGAGCGAAGCGAGATCGAGGCGGCATGCCGCGGCCAATTCCGACACCGGCTGGCACAGCTGGCCGACCGAATCATGCCGGCGAGAACTTGGGACGATCTCATTCTCGCCGACGAGCCGTATTCGCTTATCCGCGAAGCGTGCGATCGTTATTTGCACCGCGAGACGGTGTACGAGCGGTGGGGCTTCGGCCGCAAGCTGCCGTACGGCAAAGGGCTCAGTCTGCTGTTCGCCGGTCCTCCCGGCACAGGCAAGACGATGGCCGCCGAGATTATTGCCGGAGAGCTGGGGCTGGAGCTGTATCGGATCGACCTGTCGAGAATCGTCAGCAAATATATCGGCGAGACGGAGCAGCGACTTAGCGAGCTGTTCGCGGAGGCGGAAAACAGCGGCGCGATTTTGTTTTTCGACGAGGGCGACGCGTTGTTCGGCAAGCGGACGGAAGTGAAGGACGCGCACGACAAATACGCCAACCTGGAGGCTGCCTACTTGCTGCAGCGAATCGAGGCGTACGAAGGCGTATCGATTCTGGCGACCAACCTGCTTCAGAACATGGACGAGGCGCTGATCCGCAGGATGAGCTTTGTCGTGAAGTTTCCTTTTCCCGACGCAGAGGAGCGGGAGCGAATATTCCGCGTGCACATTCCCCCGCAGGCCCCGGTGTCGGAAGAGGTCGATTTGGCGTTTCTGGCCGCGCGGCTGGAGGTGTCCGGGGGCTACATTAAGAATATTGCGCTGGCGGCTGCGTTCCTGGCCGCAGGCTCCGGAAAGCCGATTGCGATGGAGCATTTCGTTCGCGCGGCCAGGCAGGAATTGAGAAAAATGGGGAAAATCCTTGTGAAAGAAAGTTTTTCCCCGTATTTAGACGAAGAAAACACAATATATGGATAGTCACCCTGACATTTTATCGCTATAATAAAGTCGAAAAGTAGGATTTTTTAGAAATTTTTCAGATTTTGACGGGGAGGAGGAGCCAGTATCGGAGGGTATACCGTTGTCGCCGACGTCGGCTTAAGCCTGCTCAAGCTGCTGCGCGAACATCTGTCTCCGGACCCAGTTCCCCGGCCCGACCTGATCGGCATGGCTTCGCCCGTCGATAAGGGAGATTTGGCGCTGACGCTCTACCTGTGCAGTATACGGGAGAACGGAGAGGCCAGACGCAACGAGATGCTGCCGCAAGGAGGCGTGCTTCGTTATCCGCCGCTTGCCGTCGACCTGCAGTATATGTTGACAGCGCATTCCGCCGCCGATCTGCATACGCGGATTTTGGACGAGCACCGGATATTGGGCAAAGCGATGCAAGCGCTGTACGACAATTCGGTGCTGCGCAGCCCTTATCTGGAAGGGACGCTGCTGGAAAACGGGGAAGAGCTGCGGATCACGCACGAAAATTTGAATACGGATCAACTGACGCAGCTGTGGCAGTTCGGAGACAATCCGTACAAGCTTTCGCTCCTCTACCGCGTCGGCCCCGTACTGCTCGAATCGAACCGCGTCAAGCCGGGCTCCCGCGTTCTCGAGCGGCACATTACGCTGCGCGACAAGGGAGGCTGACGGGAGTGGACAGAGCCGAGAGAACGTTCGTCACCCGCTGCTCGCTGGCGGTAAGGCCGTTCGATATTTGGACCGGGAAGGCTCCGCTTCCTTCCTCGCTGAGCGTATCGCTGGAAGGTATCGACCGCAAGCCGCTGCGAAGCTCGGACGGCAGCTATGTTTTTCTCGATGTGCCGAGCGAGCGCTGCACGCTTGCGATCGCATCGCCCGTGTATCGGGAAGTGCGCGAGGAGATCGTGTTGCCCGCGAACGGCGCTTCTCCGCCAGTGATAACGGTAAGCTTGCAGCCCGACCGGGCCTATGTGCCTCCGGCTGCCGGCACCGGGGCGATCGTCGAGCTTCGCGATGCGGACGGTCTGCCGCTTCAAGGCGCGGAGATAACGGCCTATCTGGATGACGAAATGGCGGTCAGGGGCCGCTTGGCGGAAGAGCGGAGCGGAGGCGACGGGCAACGGTTGAAAATTGCGCCGGGGCACGGGAGGCTGGCTCCCGGAGACGCGTTCGTGCTGAAGGATCGGGACGGATCGGAGTTGGAGTGGAATCGCGTGACGGATTGGACGGAGCAGCCGACCGTTATGGCGCTGGACCGGCCGATAATGGGGACGTGGAGCCGCGGGACCCGGCTGTTGCCGGCGGTTCGTGCGACGAGCGATGCCGCTGGCTTGGCGATTTTACCGTTTCGGGGACTGCTACCGGCAGTTTGCCGCATTCATGCGGAGATCGCGATGAAGGATCAGAGGTGGCGCGCCGTCTGGCAAGCGGAAGGCGGCAAAGTCACGCGTTTGCCGGCGTTTACCGTCGGCGTTGAATGAAGGGCATGGCGTTGATTGGACGAAGTGCCGCCAGGCAGGGCGTTTCCGGTTGACGATAAGATAAACCCATATTGAGAGGAGGAACTGGTTTTCCCCTTACGCGCAGCTAGATACAGTAAATACATACATACGTAACGGGGAGAAACCGGGGATCATGGCAGAGTATTTGTCGCCTGGGGTATACGTGGAGGAATTCGAGAGCGGCTCCAAGCCGCTCGAAGGCGTAAGCACAAGCACGGCCGGTTTCATTGGGCTCGCTCAGCGAGGAGCCGTAGAAGGGTTGCCGCTGCTCATAACGAGCCCGGCCGATTTCCAGCGCAATTTCGGTTCCTATTTGTCCGAGAGCGTATTTGGCAGCTACCGTTATTTGGCTTATGCGGTAGATCAGTTTTTCACGAACGGCGGTTCTCGCTGTTACGTCATGCGCGTCGCTCCTTCGGACGCGAAGCCTGCCCAGAACACGGGCTCCGTCTCGGAGAAGCTCGGCATCACGGCGAAAAATCCGGGAGCCTGGGGCAACCTGGTGAAAGTCGTCATTACAGACGCCAGCAAAGCGAAAACGCAAATCTACGAAGTGACGGAACGGCGCTATCGCGTCAAGAACGCCGGCGGATTTTACGCAGGCGATGTCGTTGCCTTTAATGCCGGAGGAGAGACGCAGTACAATCGCGTCGTCAGCGTGCAGGGCAACGTGATCGAGCTGGCCGAAGAGCTGTCGGGCGACGTCGTGGATGCGGCGCTGCTGCCTACGAAAGTGTTGTCGACGTGCGAATTTACGCTGCATGTCGTTTATAACGACGAAGTGGACAGCTTCGAGAAAGTCAGCTTGAATCCGGAAGCTCCGACGTTCGTTGAGAAGGTTGCGGGACGCTCGAATCTCGTGAACGTGCAGGCATTGGTCTTGTCGACTGACGCTACGCATCCGTTCGAGACGGTATCCGGCGCAGGCGCTTCGGGCAAGGTTGAGTTCGTGTTGTCCGGAGGCAGCGACGGCTCGGTCGACGGCATCTCCGCCGGCGATTTTATCGGCGAAGACCGCGGACCTGGACGCCGCACGGGCATTCAGGCGTTTATCGACAACGATGTCGTCAGCATTATGGCGATTCCGGGCGTAACCGACGCTAACGTGCAGTTGTCCCTTGTCGCGCACTGCGAGAACCTGGGCAGTCGCTTCGCCATTCTCGACATTCCGCGCGAGAAAACGAAGGTAGCGGACGTCATGACGCACCGTAACCTGTTCGATTCCAGCTATTGCGCGCTGTACAATCCGTGGCTGTCGGTATTCGATCCGCTGGACAAACGGAACATTTTCGTTCCTCCGTCCGGTACGATCGCCGGCATCTACTCCCGTTCCGATACGACTCGCGGCGTGCAGAAAGCTCCAGCGAACGAAGTGCTGCGCGGCGTAGTCGGCCTGGACGTACAGTACAACAAGGGCGAGCAGGACATCCTTAACCCGGCTGGCGTCAACCTGATCCGTTCCTTCACGGGTCAAGGCATCCGCGTATGGGGCGCTCGCACGGCTTCCTCCAATACGCTATGGAAATACGTCAACGTTCGCCGTCTGTTCATTTTCCTCGAAGAGTCAATCAAGGGCGGCACCAACTGGGTCGTGTTCGAGCCGAACAACGAGCAGCTGTGGGCCCGCGTTCAGCGTACGATCGACGCGTTCTTGACGCGGATCTGGCGCGACGGCGCATTGATGGGCAGCAGCGCCTCCGAGGCGTTCTACATCGATATCGGCCGCAGCACGATGACGCAGGACGACATCGACAATGGACGCTTGATCTGCGTCATCGGCGTCGCTCCGGTGAAACCGGCCGAATTCGTCGTCTTCCGCATCACGCAGAAAACCGGCTCCGAGTAATCGGACGGCATAGGCTCGAGCGGACTGTTTTCAGGTATGGACGATATAGGCCTGAAAAGTCCGTTTGAGACGCGAGAACGAGAATTTGAGTAAGTTTCCAAAATGAACGGAAGGGGATAAAGGATATCCATGCCAGGAGAACGCAATGATCCATACCGCAATTTTAGGTTCCGTGTGGAGGTTGAAGGATTGGAGCAGGCCGGCTTCAGCGAAGTCGCAGGGTTCGACGCCTCCTTCGACGTCGTGCAATATCGCGAGGGAAATGAGGTCATTACGCCTCGCAAGCTTCCGGGTCTTGCCCGGTACGGCAATATTACGCTGCGTTGGGGCGCTACCGAATCGATGGAGCTGTACGAGTGGGTTCAAGAGTGCATCAACGGCACGGTAGAGCGCAAGACCGTCACGATTATCGCCATCGACGAGGAAGGCGGCGACGTGGCGACATGGCAAGTCATCGAGGCTTGGCCGGTTCGCTACACGGCTCCTTCCTTTAACGGATCGGGCGCGGAAGTGGCGATCGAGCTGCTTGAGCTTGCTCATGAGGGCATGACTCGCACCGCTTAATAGAGCGAGCTCAACAACCTCGAATAGATTTGAATGATGCGTTCGGTTTTCTACTCTATTAGGGCGGACAACCGGAAGCGGAGCATTACGGAATAAGAGAGTCCGGCAGCGCGCGGCATCCCCCGCACCGGGGTGCTGCGCAGACGGGCAGTCCGGTCGGGAACCCCGTTGCGGCAATAACGAACGGAATAGCGTTTACCGACAAGGGAGGCCCTCTCTCTTGTTTTGCTTTTTTTTAATAGATAAGAAAGTATGAATCACCGGCAGTTGAAGGGGAGCAGGTTGCGAATTAGCGCGGAAAGCCCGGCTTAATTTTCGCTCAGGGGGCGAAAGCGGCGATTTAAAGCGGAAAGTCTACCTTAATTTTTTCAAAAGGTGAAAATCGCAGAATTAGAGCGGGTTTTCCGTTTTAAATCGCTTGAAAAGGGCGCGGCGGCGGGAATAGAGCGGATTTTCCGCTTTAAAAATGCGTGCTACCAAGAGCGCGTTGCGGTTTTCGTAGAATAGACACACCTCCCCCCGAATCGTGTTGCGTTTTTTACAGAATAGGTAGGATACTTACCCTTACCCGAATCCCCTCCGCCATAAACGATACTGCACCGATTCCAAGAACGGCGGAAGCTGTTTGTGCTTGGCGACGATTGAAGCAAGGAGTGAGTTAACGATGGCTTTTCAGACGGAATACGAATTCGAGCTGCCGCGCGGCTATGTGGACGACAGCGGCAACTTGCACAAGCGCGGCGTCATGCGGCTTGCGACCGCTGCGGACGAAATTTTGCCGATGAGGGACCCTCGCGTACAGCAGAACCAGAGCTACCTGACGATTATTTTGCTGGCTCGCGTCATAACCCGGCTTGGGGAAGTCAAACACGTCGATACGAAAACGGTAGAGAAGCTGTTTACCGCCGATCTGGCGTATTTGCAAAATCTGTACAGACAGATCAACGATTTGGAATCGCCGAAGCTGCACACGACATGTCCGAAATGCGATCACGAGTACGAGGTGGAAGTCGATTTTTTATCCGTAACGGAGGGCCTCTCGTAGCTTATTCTCCCGAGAGAATCTACGAGGAAGTCGGCTTCATCGCCTATTATTTTCACTGGCCCCACGATGAGATCATGAATATGGAGCATCGAGAGCGGCGCAGATGGTGCGACGAAATCTCGAAAATCAACCGCAAGCTTAACGACGAGCCGGATAAACAAAACGTGTTCGACGTATTCGGAAAGAGGTGACGACGGAACGTGGCCGCAGCTGCAGCGCAACATAGGGTGAACGGGGCGTTTCGCTTCGCCGTCGAGCTTGACGGCATGCTTGTCGCCGGCTTTTCCGAGGCGCATGGCCTGGAATCGCAAATTGAATATGAGGAAATCCGAGAGGGCGGCGTTAACGGGTACGTTCATCGGCTGCCCAAAGGCGTCAGGAATTCGACGATTACGCTCAAGCGAGGACTGAGCTCCTCGCAGGAGCTGTGGAATTGGTACGCGCAGGCGTCGCAAGGAACGGTGACCCGCAAAAGCGGCTCGATCATTCTATATAAGCAGGACGGGGCGGAGCTGTGTCGTTGGAATTTTTTCGACGCGTATCCGGTCAAATGGAGCGGCCCCAGCCTGATCGCCTCCTCCAGCGAGGTGGCGATCGAGACGATCGAATTAGTACATAACGGAGTAAAAGCGATATTTAGAGCATAGAAGCTACGGGAGATGCGCAGAGAGGAGGGGCCAGGATGAGAATCGGCGCAAGTCGGCGTGCGGGGGCGATGCCTGCAGGAGCTGCGATTGCAGGAGCGGGGCGGCGAAATGCGGGGAAAGCATCCGCAGGAGCGGTACCCGCCTACGCGCGGTTTGCCGGCGAGATCGCCGGCAAGTACGGTCCGATTCGCCCTGGCGTCCGAAGTGGGCAACCTCTCGTTTTTCGGGTCTCTTCACAGGAGAAGAAGGGGACGGGGAAGGGGCGCGAGCGGGCGCCTTTTCGTCCCCCTGAACGTTCTAGCGCAGCCGGTCCGGTCACTCCTGCGCGGGAGAAGCCGGAGATTCGCTATCGCGACATCGTTCGGGATCGACCGGGCCCCGCGGGAAAAGATCGTGTAATCGAACGCGAGAAAGTGATCGAGCGCGAGCGGCTTGTCGAGCGGGAAAAGATCGTAGAGCGCGTCGTAGAGCGCAATACGGTGGTCGTTCGCGAAGCGGAGCGGGTCGTTGTGGAGCAACGGCGAATTCGCGAGGCTGCGTTGACGGCGGATGCGCAGGGGCGTTTAGATGAGCCCTCCGACTCGGCGGGAGCTGGGTCGACGGTGCGCGGCGTGCCCAAGGGGAAGACGAATGGGAGCTCGGACACCGCCAAGACGCGTACCGGCGAGAAACGTAAGACTGAAGGCAAAGGGAACAAGAGGAATCTGGTAGAAGCAGAAGCGAACAAGAAGCATCTGGCAGAAGCAGAAGCGAACAAGAAGCATCTGGCCGAAGCCGAAGGCAACGCCAATTCGAAGGTAGAAGATCTGGCTCGTGCGGGGGAGCTTGACATAGAAGATGAGGAAGCTAAGCGGGACGAAGGAGCGAGCCCTGAAGCCTCGCAAGCTGCAGCTCCTAAGTCGGAAGCTTCAAGAGCGGACAAATCCGCTCTCCTCAAAGGGACTACCTTTGCCGAAACGCTAACAAGGCGAACGTCATGGCCCTTGAGCGCCAAGGCCAATGCGGTTTTCCGAAGGAAGCCGGACGGAACCTCGGCGGGGGCTAAAATCCCGCTTAGCGTCAAACCTCCGAAAGTCAGGAGCAGTCGCAAGAAGGTTGTCGATCAATCGCCGGGGGAGAACGGGACTAAGCGAGCGAAGCGAAGTCCGGCCGTGTACGCACAATTGCTGTTTGTGAACCCCAAGCTGCGCGTTGACGGCAGCCGATCGGTTCCCGACGGGACTCGGCAGAGCGCGCATGCTCAGACGAACGGGGAGCAAGCAAACAGGGCCGCTCGCTTGGACGGGAATATGAGCCGCACAAGCGAGGTGAACGGTCCTGCGCCTGAGCAGCCGCAAAACGGTGCGGGAGCGTTTAGGAATGCGGAGGAGCTTCGTTCTCGCGGCACGCCTTCTGCAAATGCAAGAGGCAGCGCGGAAGCTCATGATAACGTACAGTCGGAATCGTCAGCCTCGCTTGATATGGAGCGAAAGAAAGATCGTTCCGACAACCCGGTTTTGCACCGGGAAAGCTTGTCGGATACGCCGAGTTCGATGAAGGTCGAGAAGCGCGGCGACGATTCCGGCGATATCGATCGAAGAGACGGAGCTACGGCCGAAGCTTCCCGCGATTCGGGAGGAAAACGACGCCGCTCGGACAAAGATGACCGGGAGCTTTCTCGGCGCGGGCAAGCTTCGCATACCGACGATTTTTCTCCCGGATTCGGACTGACGGTCAGAGGGAAGCCATTAAGCGTTGACGACAGTGCATCCGCGGAAGGGACGCGCGGAGACGCGAGTTTCCACAATCGCCCGGTGTATCGGCTGTCTTACGCGCTTAAGCCAGGGGTATCCAGGGCAGAGGGCGTTTCAGGCGCTTCCGGGGAGAAAACCGAGGCGTCGGAAAGTCGGCGAGAACAAGCAAACGGGCTTCCATCAGCGCAGAGTGCCGGGCCTGTCGCCCCGCAAGCAGCAACCGGCGGACGCTGGTCGCTTCGTAGACCGGACGATGCTTCCTCTATGCACCTTGTCTATCGTAACTTGATAGAGCGGGGACGGCAGATTTCGGTGAAGAGAAGCATCGGTCTTGGGACGAAAACGGCAGAGGGACAGGCCAACGCTCCGGGAACGGCGGCGGTTCTCGGCTTGATCAACGAACGAATGCAGCCAACGGAGACAAGACTGGGGTTAACGGCGGGCTCGTTGAAGCTGTCGCATCGGCTGATCGGCCGATCTATTAGTTTTAATGAGACCGTCGCGACATCAAGGAAAACGAACGGTTCAACGGCCGATAGGAAGGCTTCTGGTGCCGATCGCCAAGAGCCAATCGCAAGTCGCCTTGGCACATCCGAGCGAAACTCTGGCGATAGCGGCCAAGCGTCGACAACTCATAGGAGCTTGCAAAGTACGAGGGAAACGGGCCAAAGTGGCGCAACAGACCGCGAACCCGAGGGTGTCTCACAATCGTCGACTGTTCATGCAAAAGCTCGGGAACCGGAGGCTGTAAGCCGATCCGGCCTGAAGGGAGCGGCGGACGGCGAGCCAACGTCAACGATCCATGCGAAGGTGCGAGAAAAAGGCAATGCGAGTCGGACCGATTCGAGCGGGAGAGAAGGCGTCGAGTTAGCGCCAACTGTTCAAGCGAACGTCCAGGAGCCCGGCGATGTGAGTTCAACCGGTGCTAAGACTTCGGTAGAGTCGGGAGTAACGCAGATCGTTCGTGCAAAGTTGCGGGCAACGGGAAATGCGAGTCCTATCGGTACGAGAAGTGCGAGAGAGACTGGGCAAAAGCGAATCATTTACGCGAAGTTACGTGCAACAGGAAATGTGAGTCAAACCGGTGCGAGGAGTGCGGGAGAATCGGGACAAACACAGACCGTTCGTGCGAAGTTACGTGCAACCGGAAATGTGAGTCAAACCGGTGCGAGGAGTGCGGGAGAATCGGGACAAACACAGACCGTTCGTGCGAAGTTACGTGCAACGGGAGCTGTGAGTCCAACTGATGCGAGGAGTGCGGGAGAGTCGGGGCAAACACAGACCGTTCGTGCGAAGTTGCGGGCAACGGGAGCTGTGAGTCCAACCGGTGCAAAAGGCGTGGGAGGCGGGGAACAAGGTCCGACCGTGGAGGCGAGCAAGCGGGAAGCGGGAGCATCAATTCGTTCCCGAGGCTTAAGCGACGTGCCTTCGGCTGAGGCTGGGCGAACGAGAATGGGCGCACAAGGACGATTAGCCTGGCTGGCTCGCCGGGCGCGTTTGCAGGATGGTGGGGGGCTACAACGCTTTGGCCCAATCGGATCTGCGGGAGCGATTATAAGCCAAAACCGGTTGGATTCCCCTGAAAACCGCGGCAATCACACAGTTCCACGATCTCAAGCGCAGTTAACCAACGAAGAAAATACGCCAATGTTGATAAAGCGAACGCATTCCTCGGAGTCGAGTTCTGATGAATATGCGAGCTTGGGCGAGTCTGCAGTTCGGAGGGAAGGAATCTCGGCAGTCGTTGCTCATTCTTTTTCTGGGGACGCTTCGTCACAGGAAAAGGGTGGTGTAACTGGTGGCGATCAACGCAGTCGGAGGCCCTTGACTCAGGCCATTGGTCGGCGTTCTCTGGTCAGGGTTACGCCTGTTGCCGGACGGACGGCACGACCGATATTGCCGGGAGCGACGGCAGCGCTTTCCATGCGGCAATCGCTTCGAGATACTCAGTTGCCGCCGCAAGCTTCGTCTGACCAATCCGAACGAGTGGATACTCCTCGTTTGTCGCTGGCGCATGCTTCGCTTTCGGTGAACAGGGCAGGACGCGATACGGCGGTCCCGGGCAACGCTGCAGAAGCCCCTGCTCATACGCACGAATCAGACACACCTTTGGAACTTCGTCGCAACGCGCCGGCAGCGGCAGAGGGGGCGAAATCTACCGAGAACGCTGCTTCTGAAGCGCCAGCGGTGATTAGCGAAGAGGCGCTGCAGAAGGCGATCAGCGGGCTGCCGCAGTTTCATCCGGACGAGCTTGCCGACCAGGTGTACAAATCGCTTGTTAGGAGAATGAAGCTGGAGCAGCGGCTTCACGGATTTTAACGGGGCAAATAAGACCGCGACGCGGACTTAAATGCCGCCGCCGAGTCGGGTTGGCACGAATAAGACCGCGACGCGGACTTAAATGCCGTCCCAGTGTCGGGTAAGCGCGAATAAGACCGCGACGCGGACTTAAATGCCGCCCACAGGGCCCGCCCCGCCGCCCGGTCAGACGACGAAGACGATAGATAGGAGGGCGATCAAGTTGGCGCTCAGTAAAGCGAAGATCATTATTATCAAGAGCAACGGCCAGGAGTCGGTGGACGTGCTGTTTAATCCGAACGAGTATGTGCTGCAGTCGGGCAACCAGTTCGCGTGGCAGACGATACCGGGGCTGCAGTCACCGATCGCCCAGTTCGTTAGCGGGGAGGCGACGACGCTGACGATGGATTTGTTCTTCGATACGTACGAGAAGGGCGTCGACGTCCGCACGCACACGGCCCAAATATCCGGCCTCCTGAATGTTGATCGCGACCTGCACGCGCCGCCGCACTGCCGATTTGTGTGGGGTTCGCTCGATTTTAAGGGCGTGGCGGAGAAGGTACAGCAGCGGTTTACGATGTTTCTCGACTCGGGAGTCCCTGTGCGGGCGACGCTGAACGTGACGTTCCGCGCCGTGCAATCGATGACCGAGCAATATCAGAACGTTCCCCGGCAGAGCGCCGACCGCACGAAGCAGAAAATGCTGAAGCAGGACGAGCAGCTCTGGATGCTGGCGGCCGAGGAGTACGAGGACCCGAGCCATTGGCGAGCGATCGCGGAGGCGAACGGCATCGACAATCCGCGCAAGCTGCCGTACGGACGGAAGCTGATCATACCTAGGCTGGAGTGAAAGCGCCGTGGCAAAAATCAAATTCGACACTAACACCTACGAGTTGGCCGATCTGGAACGGAAATATCGTAATTTTTTCGCTCCGGCGTTCGATATTCAGGTGGATGGGCAGAGCTTTACGCTAAAACAAATCGCCGTATCCATGTTGAAGGTGGAGACGTCGATCGCGGCCAAGTCCGACAACTTTCAGTTTCGCATCGAGAACGCCTATGATGCCGTGGCACGCCAGTTCAAGTGGGTCGGTTCGCTGATCGACGTCGGCAAGACGATTACGATCGAGATGGGCTACACCGATAAGCTGGAGACGGTGTTCGACGGCATCATTACGGGGATATCGGTAGATTATCCCGCGGAGGGACAGCCCTCCATCGTCGTACAAGGAATGGACCGCTCCTTCTTCATGATGCACAGCGCCCAGTCCAATCTGTGGCTGAACAAAAAAATCAGCGACGTCGTCAAGGAGATCGGGGGCAAGTACAGCCTGCAGCTCCAGGTGGACGATACGATGACTCCGAAGCCGACGATCGAGCAGTTTAAGACGAGCGATTTTCATTTTCTGAAAAAGCTGGCCTCCGAGATCAACTATTACTTCTTCGTCATCGAGCAGAAGCTTTACTTCAAGAAGCCGACGCCTTCCGCCAGCCCCATCGTCACGCTCATGTACGGCAAAAATCTGAGAAGCTACTCCACCTCCGTGGATATTTCCAATCAGGTTGGACAGTTCATCGTGCGGGGCTCCGATCCGAAGACGCGCGAGCCGTTCCAGGCCACCTCCCAATCGGTGAACAAATACGGAACCAACGGGAGAACGGGCAAGGACATCATGTCCGCCCTGACGCGTCAGTCCGTTGAGACTGTATACAGCGATGCAACTTCCCAGGCGGAGGCGCAGACGATGGCGAACGCGCTGGCAAACGAGAGGGCGATGAATCTCATCAGCGGCGAGGGTGAAAGTATCGGCATTCCGGAGCTGCGCGCGGGACGAAACATCAAGCTGGAAGGGCTGGGACCGAAATTTAACCAGACGCTGCTGCTTGTATCCGTGACTCACCAGATCAGCAACCGGGGCTACGTGACCCAATTCAGAACGGAAGGGAATGCATTCTGATGTCTTCCATGAACGATTTTTTTCCCGGACGGTCCGATTCGGAAGGCGGAGGAAGCGCCAACTTCGTTCACGGAGTGATGGTCGCGACAGTGACGAACAACAAGGACCCGGACGGCTTGAACCGCGTGAAGCTGAAATTCCCGCTGCGGGAAAATTCGCACGAGACCGACTGGGCCCCGCTTGCTTCGTTGATGTCGGGAAGCGGCAAAGGAACGATGTTCGTTCCGGAGGTCGGAGACGAGGTGCTGGTCGCCTTCCATCTCGGCAACTTGAATCAGCCTTTTGTCATCGGCTCGTTGTGGAACACGTCGAACAAGCCGCCCGCCAAAGACGAGAAGAACAACCTGCGGAAAATCCATTCGCGAGACGGACATGAGCTGATTTTTGACGATACGGAATCTAAAGGGAAGGTTACGCTCAAGACGAAGCAGGGGCTGAATTTGGAAATCGACGAGGGCGCGGATAAAGTGACGCTGGCGACGAAGAACGCGGCCCAGACGATCGTTCTGGAAGGCAGCTCCGCAGGGACGATTACGGTCAAAAGCGGCGCGAACAAAATCACCATCGACAACAAGGGAGACATCAAAGTCGAGTCCAACAAGGAGATCACGCTCAAGAGCACGCAGATCAACCTGGAGGCGACCGCATCGATGAAGGTGAAGGCCGGGGGCAAGCTGGACCTGCTCTCGGACGGGATTGTTACGATTAAAGGCGCGATGGTGAAAATCAACTGATTCGGAGCCATGGCGAAGGGGGACAAGCGATGAGCGCATCTTTTCTCGGGAGAGGCTGGAAGTTTCCGATCGCGGTGGACGCGACGACGGGCCGGTTTCTGCTGTCGGAAGGGGAGGACGATATCGCGGAGGCGATCCGCATCATCTTGATGACCTCCAGGGGAGAGCGCGTCATGCGCCCCGACTTCGGCTGCGGACTGCGCGATTTTGTGTTCGGCACGACCGACGAGACGACGCTGCGGCTGCTGGAAACCGACATTACGCAGGCGATTACGGTATGGGAGCCGCGCGTGAGGGACGTCGAAGTGACGGCCAAGCTTGATCCGTCCCAGCCCGGCAAGCTGTCGATCGGCATCGCATATGTTGTGCGTTCCACGAACAATCTTTTTAACCAGGTATATCCCTTCTATCTTGAAGAAGGCACGAAATAGACGGGAGCGACGAATCGGATGAAATCAGAGCTGTGGCAAAACGGGCAGGCCCGCGCTCCTGTAATCGACGGAAGGGATTTGCACGCTCTCGTCGAGCGGATGAAGGCGATGGCCCCGCATTATACGCCGGAATGGCGCTTCTCGCCGGAGGATCCCGACGCGGGTACGGCGCTGTTCTATCTGGCTGCGGAAATGCTCGGGGAGAACATCAAACGGCTGAACCGCGTTCCGCTGAACAACTTCATCGCTTTTCTGGATCTGCTGCAGGTGCAGCTTCAGCCGGCTCGGCCCGCGCGAGCGAACGTCGTGTTTACGCTGAACGAAGGGGTTCGGGAAGCGGTATACGTGCCCGGCGGGACGCTGCTGACAGCGCCAACGGAAGACGGCGGCGAGGAGCTTCCGTTCGAGACGGAAGGCGCGCTGCTGGTCAGTCCAGCCAAGCTGATGGAGCTGTATAACGTTCATCCGGGGCTGGATCGCATCGTGATGGCCGGCGACGAATACAGCGATCGGCTGGACGCGGGAGTCGCCGCCGAATTTTCGCTGTTTTCGACCTTGGGCGACAACCTTCAGGATCATGTCTTCTACGTGCGCCACGACGAGCTGCTGCGGCTCGATCATCCCGCCATGCTGACGCTCAAGTGGCACAATGCCGAGCGGAGGTATGCGGAGTCGGAGCTGGCTTCCTTGTTTGCCAGAACGGATTGGCTGGAATGGAGCTACTCGAGCGGCGAGGAGTGGATTCCGTTCGAAGCGGCTTCGGCCGTGGGCGGAGAAGTGATGCTGCGCAAAAAAACGAGAGGACCGGTCGGCGAGACCGAGATTGGAGGCGTGGCGGGACGCTGGATTCGCTGTCGCGTCAAACCGCTTGCGGAAGGCGGCGAAGGGCCGCCGATTTTGCGCATGCTGCCGGAGATGGATAGGCTGACGCTGAGAGCGTCGCACGATCGGACGATCGATCCGGACGCAATTCCGGCCGGAGAACTGTATTTTAACGATATGGAGCTGGATAAGGCCGAATTTTATCCGTTTGGGGAGCATTCGATTCCTTATTCGGTGTTTTACGTTTCCTGCGGAGAGGCGTTCAGCAAGAGGGGGAGCAAGCTGCAGATGACGTTCGGCGGCCGGCTCGTGCCAAATGAGCTGCGCGTCGGGCCGGACCCGGAAATTCGCTGGAAGATGATCATGCGAACTGCGGATTTTGAGACGAAGCCGCCGCCGCGTCTCTATATTCGCAAAGTGCTATGGGAGTATTGGAACGGCGACAACTGGATGAGGCTGCCGGGAAGCGGCCCGTTCGAGGAGCTGTTTGCGAGCCTGCCGGAGGAGGCGTCCCGCGATTATGAGCTGGAGTTTACATGTCCGGAGGATATGGCCGCCACTCTTGTCAATGGCCGCGAGGATCTGTGGCTTCGCGCGAGGGTGGCGGCGACGGATACGCCGACCGCTCCGGTCGTCGAGTATATGAGTCCGAAACTGGAAAATGTAGCTTTCTCTTATGCATACCCGTCAACGGCAGAGCTGCGCCCGGAATGGGCTTACACGCTTAACAACGCCGTGCTGACGGACGTGACGGCAACCGTTCGTCAGGGCGGCGACACGTTTAAGGCGTTCTTGCCGGTTCCTTGTCCGGCGCCCGCCGTTTATTTCGGCTTTGACGTTCCGCCCGTGAAAGGCCCGATTCGTATGCAGTTTGCGCTTGGCAGCAAGCCGGAGGCGAGCGAGACGATCCCGTGGATCGAATGGGAGGCGTACGTTCGTAAAGGCGTCGAATGGAAGTGGGAGGCGCTAAAGACGGTTGACGATACGCAGGGCTTTACGCAATCCGGCCTGCTGCAGTTCGTCGGGCCCGCGGAGATCGCCGTGGCTTCTCTGTTCGGCAAGACGAGGGCGTGGCTGAGGGCGGTTAACCGCGACGGCAAATACGGCGGAGATCGGGCCGATCTGCCAGGCGTTAAGGCGATTTACCGGAATTCCGCACGTGCGGTGCAATTGCGCACGATTGCGGGGGAATATCCCGAGCCGGGCAAGGGAGGCTATGTGCTGTCGCAAACTCCGATCGTCGATCAGGAGGTATGGGTCGACGAGACCGGGACGATCAACGAGCACGAGCTGGCGCGACTGATGGAAGCCGAGCCGGACCAATACGAGGTGTTTCGCGACAGCGAGGGCGGCATCCAGAAGCTATGGGTGCGCTGGGATGAGGTGCGATCGCTTAACGCCTCCTCTGCGGACGCCCGCCATTATACGCTGCAGCCGGCCACCGGCGAGCTGCGTTTTGGAGACGGGACTCGCGGCATGGAGCCGCCGCTGAGGGGCGGGGATAAAATTCGCGTCACCTATCGAGTAACGCAAGGCGACCGAGGCAATGTCGCGCCCGGACAAGTGTCGGGACTGATGCAGTCGATCGCATTTGTGCAAGGCGTATCCAACCCGCAGCCGGCCACCGGCGGCGGAGACGCGGAGCCGCTCGAAGGCGCGCTGCGCAGAGGCCCGCAGCAGCTCAAGCATCGCGGACGGGCCATTTCGCCCTCCGATGCCGAGTGGCTGGTCAGGGAGATCGAGCCGGGCATTTCCAAGGTGAAATGCTTGCCGAACCGCAATGTGCGGCTGGAGAGCAGCCCGGGCTCGTTTGTCGTCGTTGCCCTACCTTCCGGAGGTGCGGCGGGCAGAGAGCATTTCGCCGAGACGCAGCGCAAGCTGGAGACGGAGCTGCGCCGACGGGCGCCGAGCCTTGTTGCGCATAGCGGCAGGCTGAACGTCATTGCTCCGGCGTTTATCGAAATTTCGGTGTTTGCCACGATCGTCGCCGATTCGCCGGACATTCTTCATCCGGTAGAGGCCGCCTGCCTGGAGGCGCTGAACCGTTTCCTCGATCCGCTCTCCGGACAGTTGGACGGCAAGGGCTGGGAGATCGGCGAGCCGATTCACGCTTCGGTGTTTTACGGCTTGCTGCAAGCGGTCCAAGGCGTACAGCGCGTGGAGCAGCTTTATCTCGGCGTTGTGCGCACGGAGAACGGCAAGTCGGTGGAGATGCTGCCGGACGATATCCGTCGAGTGCCGCACGGCATCATTAGCTGCGGCAGCGGGCATCGGCTTATTATGACTGTGAAATAGAAGTCTGATCATCGAAGACGCTTTAGTGACATATAACCCTTGATTGTAGTCGCTTTGTACGATTTTTCGAATAAACGTCCGACGTTTAGGCCTGATTCGGGTTGCTTTGTATGATTTTTCGAACAAACGACTGCCGTTTAGGCCTGATCTGAAATGCTTTGTACGATTTTCCGACTAACTTCCCTCGCGGAAGTCTCTTCATAGGACGTAAACTCATGTGTGCAAATGGGGGCGCCGTAAAAAGTTCAATCCCCAATATTAGCCGAAAGGAGGGAATCCGATGCTACCCAGAATTCCGCTCGACGATCGCACGTTCGACAACATCGTTCAGGACGCCCGCCGCGGTATTCCGCGGCGATTGCCGGAATGGACGGACGAGAACGCGCACGATCCCGGCGTCACGTTTCTGGAGCTGTTCGCTTGGCTGAGCGAAATGCAGCAATATTATTTGAGCCGAGTGCCGGAACGCAACGTGCGCAAATTTCTGGATCTGCTCGGCGTCGTTCCTTACGAGACTTCGCAGGCCGAAGCGGATGTGACGTTCGGCAATGTGCGCATACCGGTGCAGCTTCCTGCCGGAACGAAGCTTCAGGCCGAGGACCAGGTGTTCGAGACGGTCGAACCGGTCAAGCTGCTGCCGCTGGAGATTGAACGGATCGTCACGCGTACGGAGAAGGAGACAAGCGACAGATCCGCGTCCAACGAGCGAGGCAATGTCGCCTTCTATGCGTTCGGTCGCGAAGCCGAAGCGGGCAGTCGGCTGTATATCGCGTTCGACTCCGAGCTTGAAGCGGGAGAGACGCTGTCCATTTACGTCAAGCTGGCGGACGGAGAGGAGTCGAGAGCGGAAGGCGTCGTTCCGTCCGCGCGCGTCTCCTGGAAGTCATACGGCAAAGACGAGGACAACGGCAACTCCTGGCAGCCGTTGGAACTGATCGAGGACGGCACGTTTCACTTGATGAGCAGCGGACGAATTACTTTTCGGGTCGTATCGCCGATGCGGCCGGTGATCGTCCATCCGGCGGCGGATCGTCCGCGCTACTGGATTTGCTGCGTGCTGGAGGAAGCCGGTTACGAGCTTCCTCCGCGAATCGACCAGGTGCTGCTGAATACAGCCAGACTGCGTCAGCGGGATACGAGGAGCGAGCAGGTCGTATTCGATGGCAGCGGAGAACCGAATCAAACGATCGAAGCGGACAGCTTGCTGGCGAGATACGGGCAGTTGCGCGTACAGGTGCGGGATGCCGACGGCCGCTGGCGGGAATGGCGCGAAGTCGCGGATTTCGATTCGGCTGACGCCGACGGCGAGGTATATGTCGTCGAACGGGCTGCCAGACGCAGAGGCGGAACGACGGTACGGTTCGGGGACGGGGTCCGGGGAGCCGTTCCGGGCCAAGGCGTCGGCAACATCCGGCGCATTCACTCTGCGGAGGATTTTGCAGAACTTCGCTGGATCGGGAGAAGCAACGGGCTTCCGCATCAGAAGCTGCGACTGTACGATCTGCCCGTGAAGCGTCGGGACGGGCTGCGCATCCAGGTGGGCGTGCCTTGCGGCAAAGACGGACGGCTTGTATGGGAGGACTGGGAGCCGGTAGATCATTTCGACCGCTCCGGCCCGCTTGATCGACATTATACGTTCGATCCGGAGACGGGGGAGTTGGCGTTCGGCAATGACGAGCGCGGCGCGATCCCGTCGTTTGCCGAGGAACCGAACCTATGCGTAATGGTGTGCGAATTCGGCGGCGGCGAACGCGGCAACATCAAGCCGGGACTGCTGAACCGTTGGGTGCTGGAGGAGCAGGACGAGCTGCTGCTGACCGCGGACAATTTGGACTACGGCTTCGGCGGGGCGGAGGCCGAGACGCTGGAAGAATGCGTGGAGCGCGCCCGGGCGCAGTGGCAGGTTCCTTATTGCGCCGTTACCAGCGAAGATTATGCGCGGATCGTGATGGACACGCCGGGCCTGAAAGTGTCGCGAGTGCATGTCATCCCGAACTATGCCCCGGGCAGAGGTCAGGCAGCGGAAGGCGCGGTGACCGTCGTCGTCGTGCCGCAAGGTTTGGGCGATACGCCGGTGCCAAGCGCGGGTTTCCTGGAGACGGTGGCCAAGCATCTGGACGACAGAAGGCTAATCACGACGGAGGTTCACGTTGTGGCGCCGGACTATGTGAAAGTGACCGTGCATGCGGTTGTCGTGGTAGAGCCGCATTTTATGGAAGAGGGACATCGGATCGTAGCCGCGCTCAATCGGTTGCTGGCGCCGCATGACAAGCCTGGCGGCGTTCAGGGGTGGCCGTTCGGCAGGACGGTTCACAAGGGCGATATTTACGGAGCGATCAGCCGGGTCAAAGGCGTGGCCTACGTTCAGGATCTGTGGCTGGACGCGGCGGGCAAAGCCGTTCGGAAAAGCGCGGGCGGCGATCTGGAGCTGTCGGAGACGGGAATCGTGTTCTCGGGAGCGCACCGAATCGAGCTGATCAGCAGCTCGCAGCTATGACAATCGCGAAGACGAAGGAGGGGAGATCATGCAGGGCGCAGCGACGTACTTCTCGCTGAATCGGCCGGAGCATTGGGCTCGCCGCGGGGTCGAACGCAATCTGGATCTGGGAGAAGAAATCGCCATCAAGCGGGGAGAGAAATACGGAGTTCTCGAGACGCTTCATCTCTCTCAGCTTGAAGGCGTCGGCGATGTGACCGCTTTTGCCGTTCATTCTCAAGGACGGCTCGTATTTCTCAACGCCGAAGGGGATCTATGGACGTACGACCGAGGCAGCCGGCATCACGAGCGACTGTTTGTGCCGGGGCACCATCTGTTTACGGCGTCTGCCAATCTGGCGATTACGGGGGATACGCTGTTTGTCGCCGATGCCGCTGGAGAACCGTCGATTTCCGCCTTCGACATGGCTAATGGGCAGCTGCGTTTTCGCAGGGCCGGACACGAGCTGGACGGCATTCCGTTCCATCCGTTGGCGCTGGCCTCGGACGAATGGGGGCTGTACGTTCTAACGACGCGTCAATCCGTTGATGACCCGAATGCGGTCGACTCCCTCGGCTTCAGGCAGCTTGCGCTGATCAGGCTGACGATGTCGGGGGTGATCGCGGATGTCTACGCCAACGACAAGTTTACGGCGAAGCTGCCCGCGGAGACGGATCAGTGGCGTGGGACCCAGTTTCTTTCTGTTACGCCGCAAGGGGATGCCTTCGTGCTGGAGACGTTGACCTGCGCGCTGTACATTCTCGCCAGAGCCGATGGGGAACGCCGCCTGGAACGCTTTTTAATGCCTCCGCAATATTTTGCCGGTCTCGGCGTCGATTCCCGCAATATGATCTACATCGGAGACTCCCGGGAGATCGGGGAAGACGGGGAGGACGACCGCTTTATCGTGCGGTTCAGCGGCAACGGGGAGCATCAGGACAGAATTTCCGGATTTCGGGGTAAAGCGGGAGCCATCATCGTCGACGCGCGCGACCGAATGTACGTCTGGAACGGAGAGGAAAGCACGGTAACGGTGCTTGAGCTGCAGCCGCAGACGATGGGGTGGGAAGGAAGCGCGCTTCCGGAAGGCATATGGCTGTCCAAGGCGTTCGACAGCTCGGAAGCGGAGACGGTGTGGCACAAATTCGCGCTGGACGCGGACATTCCCGACGGGACGCAAATCCGGGTATCGTATTACAGCTCCGACTCCGAGTTTCTGCTAATTCAAGGGACTGTGTGGAAGGTGAACGATTGGATCGCCGATGAGCAGCATTCGTTCCGCGACAAGCTTGCGGGGATGGCGCCTTACTGGTCCGCTCCGATCGTTAACCCGACGGACGCTTTGTTTTTCGGGGCGCAGGGCAGGTATCTGTGGCTGAAAATCGATTGGATCGGAAGCGACAGACAGACGCCGCAGCTGCGCCGTCTTCGCGTCTATTTTCCTCGAGAGACGCTTTTGTCGTATTTGCCCGCGGTCTACCAGGAGGAAGAGAGCAGTCGCGATTTTCTGGAACGGTACTTGTCGCTGTTCGGTACTCTCTACGACAGCGTAGAGGAGCAGATTGACGGCATGGCCGCCTGGTTTGACAGCGAGCGGGCCCAGGGCGGGCAACTGCGCTGGCTTGCGTCCTGGCTTGGGCTGGACAGCGATGTACACTGGCGCGACGACAAGGTGAGAGCGCTCATTCGCGCCGCTCCAGAGCTATACCGCTACCGAGGGACAAGGCGCGGTATCTCCAAGCTCGTCGAGACGTTTACCGGCCGGCCGCCGACTATCGTCGAGCCGTTCCAGTACAAGGCGATGAGGGACAACGCCGAGCTGAGACGCTTGATGGACAGGCTCTACGGAGGAGACAATCCGTATACGTTTACGGTGCTGCTCGATCAGAGCCAGGCTCCTTCGGAGAAGGAGCGCGTACTGCTTCGCAGCCTTATCGAGGAGCACAAGCCGGCGTATACGGAAGTGCGGCTGGTCTGGCTGGAGCCTTGGATGTATCTCGATCTGCAGACGTATTTGGGCGTCAACACGGTACTGGCCGAGCCGTCGCTGTTCACGCTAAGACCGGAGAGAAGCATGCCGAACGATACGTTGATTGTAGATCAGGATATGGACGGCAGAATGGACGCTCATACGAGGCTCGGAATGGATTCGGAGTTGGAATGAGGCTGCACCGTTTTGGCGACAAACCGTGGACGCGGGACGCCACATGTTTGATCGCATCATTTAAGGAGGGGTTCCGGTGAAAAAGGCGAGAATGTTTCCATTTGAGAGGAACAGATATTTTTACGGAAAGCTGCTGACCGTACGGGATTTCGAATCGGAGCAGATTTACTTTAACGACAAGAGGAGATTGCTCAATCGGCTGTTGTTCGGAAGCGGCGTCGTCGCTGGAATGCAAGTCGTGGCGGTGGACGACAAGACGATTACCGTCGAGATGGGCGTAGCGCTCGATTACCTCGGCCGCGAGATCGTGATCTCGGCTCCCGTAACGCTGAAGCTGTCGATGATCGACGGATTCACGAACAACGAATACAAGAAAAACGTCTATCTGTACGTCGCCTACGACGAAAAAGGCCGCGAGCCCGTTCACTCGGTCGGCAACTCCTCGGTGCGTGGCGAGGAGATGAGCGAGTACAACCGTTTTCTGGAAAGCTATCGGCTGTATGTGAAGGAAGAAGCGCCCGCGCCGCATTCGTTCGAGCATAACAGCCTGCTTGAAGACATCGTGACGATCTATCAGGACAAAGACGTTCGCGTCACTCAGAGAATGCCCAAGTTCGCCAATCCGGGCGAAGTGGTCGATGTGACCCTTGTCGTGGAAAAAACGCTGCAAGCTCCCCGTGTCTCCCTCTCCTTGGCGTACGAAGCGGACGGCTTCGACTCACTCGGCAAGGACGGCAATATCGTCAAGTTTCTCGAACCCGGCGACAAGCAGGATACGGAATACCGTTTAAGCTATAGCGTCAAGGTGCAGGATCGTCCGGGAACGACCGGCAGACTGACGCTGAACGCCGGCTCCGTCGAGCTGCTGCTTGGAGACAATCGCGTACCGATCGACCACACGGTTCGGCACTCGGTTGACATCATCTCCCAGCCGGTAGAAGAGCGCATTATGAAAGTATGGTACGAGCGTTCTCTGGACCAAGCGGTAGAGGGCTATGCCGATCAGGATGTCTGCTTGGCGAAAATCGGACTGCTGCAGCTTGGGCCGACCTATATGATCGAGCAGGTGGAGCGGGTTCCGTTCGGCGAATATATTCCGAACGCCTCTCTGGCTAACAGGATGTCCCGCAGCGGAAAAGCCTCTTCTCTTCACCGTTTCTATGCAGAGGCGAGAGCGTACGATCTCGAATACGGCAGCAAGCCGGAGCTGGATGTTGTGTATCATCCGGAACAGAACGCCTTCGACTTTAAGCTGGGCATCCCCAAGCCTCAGACGATCCAGGACGAGATGGCTACGGGCGTCGTGGAAGTGCCGCTTGACGCGCAAGCCAAGCAGGGCATGCGTTTCTTCTTGCGCGGCAAGCGCAACTATGTGACCGAAGAAATTCGTCACGGGTTGGGCGAAGGGGACGTAACGGTCGTCGTCGGGCTGGAGGAGATTCCGGATTCGCAGGCTCCGCTCGGTTCGGGCGGTTCGAAGGTCTATTTCGGCGCGACCGACGTATTTAAAGATACGGAGTATGAAGCGGAGCTGCCGAACATCAGCTTCGGAACGCTCATCTATCCGGACAAGGGCAGTTTCCGAATCGGCATGAAGCTGGCCGGCGCCGCTTCGGGCGCATCGCTGCGCATTCGCTGGTGGGCGTTCAAGAAGCTGCCGACAGGCTCGGGATATCCGGCCGCGGATCTGCACAAAGCCGCCGACGAAGCGGCTGCGGGAATCGATAATGCCTAGTCGTTCGCATCAAGTCAGCCACCATCGCGATTGAACCCGTCGGGTGAGAGGGAGATGAGGCTTGATTATGAGCAAAATTTTGCTATTCTTCGGTTTGACCTGGCTGTTCGGCAATCCGTTTATCGCGATTATCGTGCTGCTCCTCGTGATTTATGCGCTGGAGAGACGGTTTGTCGGCTTATCCCCCAGCTTGGTCAAGCCGCTGCGCAGGCGCAGCTCGATCGGCAAACTGAGAAAGCAGCAGGAAATGAGTCCTCATGATCTATCAGTTAAATCCGAGCTCGCCAGACTGCTGATCGAGAGCGGAAAACACGTCCGGGCTCGGGATATTTTACAGGGTATTGAACAGCGGATGGAGCATTCGGCGGAGTATTGGAGCGATCTGGGAACATGCGAGCTGGCGCTCGGACGGCTGGAGGAAGGCGAACGGGCGATGAAGCGGGCGCTGTCCATCAGTCCAAAGGTCAAATACGGCCAGCCTTACTTGAAGCTTGCCGAGGCGCTGGCCAAGACGGACCCGGGTCGTGCGATTCAATACTTGCAGCAGTTCAAAGAAGTGAATTTGTCCTCTTGCGAAGCCTATTACCGATTGGGGACGATCTATGCCGATCTTGGCAAATCGGCGGAAGCCGCAGAAGCGTTCGGGGAGTGTCGCCAACTGTACCGCGCCTTGCCCAAGTACATGAAACGGCACGAGCGCAAATGGGCGCTTCGCGCTTTCATGCGCAACCGCGCTTGAACCTTTACGCGTGAACAAGGGGCTTGCCGGCGCAAGCGGTGCGATACTCGCGCAGATAAGCCCCTAGATCGTTGTAGCGATCAGATATGGATAATTACTGTTCTTCCGAATCGGAAGCTTCGCTTTCGTGCGCGGCGACTTCGGCCAGCGCAGGCTCGTCCGCCTCGGCTTCCGCAACGGCTTGCTCCTCGGAAGCCTCTTCGGCAACGGCTTCTTCGGCGTCCGCCTCAGCAACGGCCTCTTCCTCCGCTACAGCGGAAATCACGGCAATGGCTTCCTCTTCGGACTCCTCAGACGCTTCCGCAACCGCTTCGTCCTGCTCCGCGCTTGCTTCCTCTTCTTGAGCAGCCTCGGCAACCGCTTCAACTTCCGCATTCGCTTCCAGTCCTTCTACTACTTCTTCTGCATCCATCGATACTACCTCCCGTACTCCGTAATATAGGGGACAACCCCTATATTCAAAGGTATCTCTTAAGTAAAAATGTGGCAACGGTGTTATTTTGTTGGTTAATGACCGGATTGCTCGAAAGCGGGAGCAATCGAGCCGATCCGCCGAATAACGTCAGAGGTTCCTATGGAAGTCGAATGGGAAATGTGGCGGATAAGTGCGTGCCAATTGCCGTCGATAAGAGAAACATTCGGCCGATATAACGAGTTGTTACGATGTTTAATCCGAAAAAGACCTCTGATGCTTCTCACGGAATTCCTGAGGGGTCATTTTTGACGTGCGCTTGAACAGCTTGATGAAATAGCCGGACTCCAAGCCGACGCGGACCGCGATCTCATGGATTTTCAAGGGCGTTCGCGCGAGAAGCTCCATGGCCCGTTCTATTCTGCGGTTCGCGATGTATTCCGTCAGCCCCCGTCCTTCGATCTGTTTGTACAGCCTCGAGAGATAGGAGGGATTCAAATGGACGACCTCCGACAACCGGTTCAAGGACAGATCTTGATCCAATGATTCCCGGATATGCTGGTGCAGGCGTTCGATGAGAAAATGCGTGTTTTCGTCTTGCTCCGTCCTCCGTTCCATCGCCAGCCGGCTCGCAGCGGTCTCGAACCGCACTGCGGCAGCTTCCCAAGTCGGTTGAAGATCGATGCGCATCAACTCTTCCAAATCAAGCCGATTGACCGACTCCTTGTCCGGATTCAACCTCTTGGCGAAGCCCAGAACGACCGACAAGACGCCGTAATAGGCTTCTGCGTAAGACAAATAGTCGGGAGTCGCCCCTTGCAGCACCGCGCGGCACAGGTCCGCGAACCGTTCTCCGTCCCCGCTCTCCAAATATTGCTCCAGGAGGTTTAAATGCCCGCGTTGAAGCCGGAAAGCGTCCGAAGTTTTCGAACGAGGAAGAAGGGAAGCGGAGTCGTCGGTCAACAGCGCTTCCTTACCGAGCCCTAGCCCGCCCCGAAGTAGATCGGTCAAGCGGGAGAAAACAACGGGGACTTCGTTCCAAGGGCAAGGAGCCGAAGCCGCGGCGAACGAAAGCGACAGCTTCAACAGACCCCTGCATGTCGTCTGGATCGAGTCCAGCTTTTCGTGTAAAGGGTTAAGCACCCCGCTCCAAGCTTCTTCTTGTGCTTTATCGTTCTTCGGCTGCGACATCCAGACGAATTTCGTGTGATCGTAGAGGATGTGGAATATCACACTATCTGAGCAGTACTCCTGGGCAATATTGTGGGCCGCGTACATCAGAAGCATTCGGTCGGAGGCGGAGAAGGACGTCCAGCCTTCGTCGATTCTTCCGACGGTCAGCAGCACGGCGGAGTCCGCTCTGAGCGTGGTTCCCAGCTCGTCCAATCCGGATTGCTCCGCCGCGATTTCTCCGTCCAACAAGCTAACAATCCGCTCTCTTTGCAGTAACGGAAGAGCCATCTCCATGCTGCGCTTGGCGTCCGACAAGTAGCGATGCTGTTCGTCGAACGACCGCAAGCCGTCGAGAGCGGACCTTAACGCTTCCAAGATCCGATCGTCGCTTTCGGTCTTCAGAATATAGTCGGCGCCGCCGTTGCGCAATGCGGTCTGGACGTATTCGAAATCGTTAAAGCCCGTCAGAAAAATGACCCTGCAGCGCGGCCAACGTTCGGCGATTCGTCTCTGCAGTTCAAGACCGTCCATGCCGGGCATATGGATATCGGCGAAGACGACGTCCATTGCGTTTTCTTGAAGCAAGACCAGCGCCTCCTGTGCCGATTCGGCTTTGAAGATTTCCAAGTCGAGATCTTCGGCTTCGGCGAACAGGTCAACCAGACCGTCCACAATGATCGGTTCGTTATCGACTACCAGTACGCGATACATAGACGTTACCCCTCCGTTTTCTCGATCGTTTCGTTGTTCATCGGCAAGCGCACGGAAACCGATAGTCCGGCTTCCGTGCCTCCGGATAATGCGATTCCGTAGTGGGGTCCAAAGCGGTAGACCAGCCGGCGATGCAGATTCACTAGCCCTGTCGTCTCTTGCGAAATGTTGAAATCGTTCAGCCTTTGTCGCAATCGATGGATGTCTTGCGGACCGATCCGCTCGCCGTTATCCTCGATGCGGATGACCGCGTCCCCGTCGATATGTTCGAATGCCACCCGCAGTTTCCCTCCGCGTTCGTGCTGCTCTAGAGCGTATTTATAAGCATTTTCGACGATCGGCTGGAGAATGAGGCGGGGCACCCGGATCGAGACCCATTCGTCCGGGAGCGGATCGAACCGGGTTTCGATATGGCCGGCGAACCGGATTGTTTGGATTTCGACGTAATTCCTCGCATGGCGAACCTCCTCCGCCAAGGTCACTTCGTTGCTCGAATTGCGCGTCATGAAATGGAAATAGTCCGATAAATACTTCGTAAAATCGATCTGCGTCTGGTCGCGGCTTTTTTTGGCCAACCGATTGAGAATAAACAGGCTGTTGTATAGGAAGTGCGGATTGATCTGCGATTGAAGCTGGCGCAATTCGGCGTTCTGGGCCCGGTACTTCTGGGCGAACGCTTCGTCGATCAACTGCTGGAGATTGCGGGTCATCGCGTTGAATTGCCCGTACAAATACTTGAATTCGTCGTTCCCCCGATATTCAAAAGACACGTTCAAATCTCCCTGTTCGATTTTGCGGAAACCCCGAATCAGCGTTTTCAGAGGTTGGCGAATGAGTCGATAGACCGTGAAGGAAACGCCAACGATCAAGAGAAGCGATAGGCCGGATAGTAGCCAGAACCCGATACGATGAAGCCTTAGGGGCCCGAGAAGGGTTTTCTCGTCTTCGTACATCATCAAGGTCGTGCCGAGAACGCCGGATTTTTCGTACGCGACGAGGTAATTCCTTCCTTGCCCTACGATAGACCGCACGCCGGCTTCGTCGCTTAGTTGCGCGGCCATGCCGAGGGAGCCGCTCTCTTGGGCGGAAATTTCCCAATCTCTCTCCTGATCCGTCCAGACGACGTTGCCGCTCGCCGAATCGGTAAACTCGAGAAAATCCTGCCTAAGCTTTTCCTTGTCGATTTCCACGTCCACGACGAAATCCGGCTGTAGATTGTTCGGCGTGATGGGGAAAGGGAGGCTGATAAAGAGCCGGTCTTCCCAATGAATGAACGGGGATTCGTAAATATTGGTTACGATGTTCAGCGCGTCGAACCGGTCCCGCGGAATCGAATCGTATCCGCCGTCGGAGATCGTTCGGTCGATGGAGGTGACATGAACTTCCGCGGACAAGATGAGGTGGCTGGAGCTTTTGATAAAGATCAGCTCTTTCTGGACGTCCTGGATCCGAGTCCGCTTCTCGAAGACGCCCATGATTTCGCTGCGGTGGCTCAAATAATCCAGGTCCTCGTAGCTGGTAAACTCTTTTATTATGCGGATGATTCTCGAAAACTCGTTTTCGAGGGATTTATTGTAGAAATGTACTTTGGATTGCATCGATCTCGTGATTTCGGTTCGCACGCTCGAAGAGCCGTATTCGTTCATGGCCAGGCTTAAGCCGAAAAGCGGCGTAAGTATGGCAAGGAACGTCAGAATGAGCTTCATATAGATTGGAATCGCCCATTGTTTAGTGATATTTCCCATATATTATTCACCTTGTTTGTCGTGATGGCTGCTTGCTTTTTACTCTTCGGTGCCCGGGAGGCCTTTCCCTTCAAGGGATTGCCGATAAGTAAAGATAAAACCGTAAATGTAAAAAGAGTTGTGTATCTAGCAGGAAATTTGTTTTCTATAATGAGACTTGTAAGTCGGCTAGCCGCCATACTCATCATGGAAAAGGGGAGTTCGAACCATGAAAGGCAGCATGAAAAACAAAGCGACCGCCATCGCGCTTGCCGCGTTGCTCGCGACGGTCACGGCTTGCTCTAACTCGAATCCGGAGAAAGTCTCGCAGTCCGAAGGACAAGCCGCGGAAACGGCGCAACCGTCTTCCGCAGCGTCCGAGGAGAACGTCGATCCGTTCGGCAAATACGATCCTCCGATCAAGCTATCCACGGTTAAAATCTTCAATGCTTCGGACAAGTTCGTACCTGGAGAAACGGCGGATAAGAACGTTTGGTTGGATGGATATCTTAAAGATCTGGGCATTGAGATGAAGGTCAATTGGTCGGTCGTCGGGGACGAAACCGGAGGTCCGGGGGAACAGAAACTGAACGTCAGCATCGCGTCCAATGATCTGCCGGATATTATCCCGGTCAACTCCAAGCAATTAAAGCAGCTCGTAGACAACGACATGGCGGAAGATTTAACCGAAGTGATCGAGAAATACGCTTCGCCGCAGCTCAAGAAGTTTTTGGCCGTGAACGACGGTCTGGCTTTAAAGACAAGCACGTTCGACGGCAAAGTGCTCGCTCTCCCATACGTGGCGTCCAGCTTGGATGCAGCCTCCATGATCTGGCTCCGCAAGGACTGGCTGGACAAGCTGCAATTGCCCGAGCCGAAGACGATGGAGGACATCCTGAACATCAGCGATGCGTTCGCAAATCGGGATCCGGACGGAAACGGCAAGAAGGATACGTTCGGAATCGGGCTGGCCAAAGACGTCTACGGCGGAGGCCTGTACGACCTGAACGGTTTTTTCGAAGGGTATCATGCTTACCGCAATCTCTGGCTGGAAGACGAGGAAGGCAAGTTGGTCTACGGTGGCGTTCAACCGGAGATGAAACAGGCGCTCGGCAAGCTCCAGGAAATGTTCCTGGCCGGCCAGATCGACGCGGAATTCGGCGTGAAGGACGCCACGAAGGTCAACGAATCCGTCGTCTCCGGCAAGATCGGCCTATTTTATGGTCAGCATTGGAATGCCTTCTATCCGTTGCCGGATTCTTTCAAGCAGGATCCGAGCGCCGAATGGAAGCCTTACCCAATCGTCTCCGCCGACGATAAGCCGGCGATCCCGTCCATCGGAACGGGCGTGAATCCGGAGTCCGTCAACGGCTACACGGCGTTCAAGAAGGGCTCCAAGCATCCCGAAGCGCTCATCAAGCTGGCGAACTACTACGTCGACAAAGAGTACGGATGGGATACGGGAGGCTACGACGACGATTTCCATCAGCCCGATCCGAATCCGGAAGGCTACATCCGCTGGAGGCTGGCCGCCGTGTACATGTCCGATCCCGGCCAGAATATCGGAATCTATCGCGGAGTCAAAGCCGCGCTGGAAAACAACGATCAAGACGCATTGAAAAACCTGCAGGTGAAAAGCAACTACGACATCTATAACCGGTTCATGGAAAACAAAGATCCGGCGTCCTACGGCAACGCGAAGTGGGCGGGACCGAAGGACACGGCTCTGAGCATCTTGGATTATTACGATTCCCAGAGGCTGGGTATCTCCGACCAATTCTTCGGTTCCAAGACAGATACGATGGTCCAGAAGCAATCGACGCTCGATAAATTGCAGCTGGAAATGTATTCGAAAATCATCATGGGCGCCGTTCCGGTAGACGCATTCGACCAATTCGTCGCGGATTGGAAGAAACTCGGCGGCGATACGATTACGCAGGAAGTCAACGCCTGGTACGAATCGACGAAGTAACGATATCCGGGTAGGGGAGAGGGGCGTGGCCTCTTTCCTCCTAACCGGAAAGGCAAGCTTGGAGGAGAAAGGAATGCTATCGCCAAAAGCCATGCGGCTTCTGCCGCTTCACGTCATGCTGATTCCGCCATTGGTCCTGCTCTTGATCTACAGCTATGGTCCGATCGCCGGGATTTACTTGGCTTTCGAGAAGTTTATGCCTTCCAAGGGGATCTTCCATTCCCCCTTCGTCGGACTGGACAATTTCAAGTATGTCTGGGAGCTGCCGGACACGAAGCAAGTGTTGCTGAATACGGTCGTCATCGCGGCTATGAAGATCGTTCTGAACCTCTCGGCTCCTATCGTTTTGGCGCTTCTGCTGAACGAGATTCGGATAAGGGCGTTCAAGAGGGCTGTTCAGACGATCGTCTATTTACCTTATTTTCTATCTTGGGTGCTGCTCGGCGGCATTCTGATTGACATTCTCTCGCCTTCCGAAGGAATCGTGAACGGATTTTTGCAAGCGCTCGGATTAAAACCGATCTTTTTCCTAGGGGACCCGGGATGGTTTCGGTTCACGGCCGTCGTCTCCGATCTGTGGAAGGAAATCGGATTCAACACGATCGTGTTTCTGGCGGCGATCACGAACGCGAATCCATCGCTCTACGAAGCCGCGGTCATCGACGGCGCGAACCGGTGGAAACAAACGATTAACGTTACGCTGCCGTCCATGCTGCCAATTATCGTGCTGGTCGCGACCTTAAGCTTGGGGAACGTCTTGAACGCGGGATTCGACCAGATTTTTAATTTATACAGTCCGCAAGTTTACTCCACGGCCGACATTCTGGATACGTTCGTGTACCGGATCGGCATCGTGGATACGCAGTACGGGGTCGCGACGGCGGTCGGCTTGTTTAAATCCGTCATTTCCTTCCTCTTTATTTCGGTTTCATACTTTTTGGCCTACCGAATAGCCAACTATCGAATTTTCTAGAGAGCGGTGCAGAAACATGGTTGGTAGATTATCTTTTTCTAGAAAAGCGTTTAACGCGTTCAATTACGGCGTATTGGGTTTGTTTTCGATCCTATCGCTGCTTCCTTTCGTCAATATGCTTTCCTTATCGTTAAGCAACAAATCGGCGGCGGCGGCCGGGCTAGTCAAGCTGTGGCCGGTCGGATTGAACCTCGATTCGTACCGTTTCGTGTTTTTGCGCCACGAATTTTTTACGGCGTTCGGCATCTCGATCGGACGAGTCGTTCTAGGGACGGCCATTAGCTTACTGATGACGTTACTGGTCGCCTACCCGCTGTCGAAGGAGTCTAAAGCTTTTCCCGGAAGAACTCTGTATGCTTGGGCGTTTGTGTTCACGATTCTCTTTAACGGAGGGTTGATTCCGTGGTACATGACGATCAAGGCGACCGGAATACTGGATACGATCTGGGCATTGATACTGCCTGGGGCCGTGCAGGTGTTCAATTGCATCTTGCTGTTGAACTTCTTCCGGGGATTGCCGAAGGGGCTGGAGGAGGCGGCTTTCGTAGATGGCGCGAACCACGTCAAAATCCTGTTCCGGATTTTCGTCCCGTTGTCGACTCCGGCGCTTGCGACGGTAGCTCTGTTTACGATCGTCATGCATTGGAACTCCTGGTTCGACGGGATGATCCTGATGAACTCTCCAGATAAGTATCCCTTACAAAGCTATCTACAGACCGTCGTCGTCAAGCTGAATACGTCCTCATTCGCTTCCATCGATCCGGTGCAGGCGAAGCTGTTGAACCAGATTTCCGACCGCACGGTAAAAGCGGCGCAAATCTTCATGGCCACGCTTCCGATTCTTCTCGTGTATCCGTTCTTGCAGAAATATTTCATGTCCGGCATCGTGCTAGGGAGCGTGAAGGAGTAGCTTCAACATCCTATGAATGTGGGGGAATGAACTTGCGAACGAAAAGTCCGATTTACCGACTCGGGATCAAAGCGGCGGGAATCGCCGTCGCCTTGCTTCTTCTGATGCAGTGGAATGCGGATCGGCGGGTATTTGCGAATACTTCCGGAGACGCCTACGTGCAATTCGACGCGGCTAACCGGATCTGGACGCTCGGAACGGACTCGGTCGAGAAGAAGCTGCAGCTCGACGGCAGCGGCCGATTCCTGCTCGTCAGCTTTCAAAACAAGCTCACCGGCAAAGAGTACGTCCAAGGCGCGCAAAATTCGGACGAATTTCAGATCGAAGCGGGAGGCGTGACGTATAACGGATCTGCGGGAGGGTGGACGTACGATTCCCATTCGACCGAAGTGCTGTCCCAAGGCGAGCTGGAGCTGCGGATCGTCTTCCATAATTCGGTTTTGCAAATCATTCGCCATTACGTCGTTTTCCCCTCTACGGGAACGATCAAGGAATGGTCGGAGTTCAAGAACGTATCCGGCGGAGCCCTTAACGTCTCTTCGCCTTTTATGTTTAAGCAACGCGTCATGCAGAACGATCTCATCGACGTCGACCTGCAATACTTGACGGGGGGCGGCAACTTTACCGGTTCAGGAATGTTGAAAACGGTCCCGATGACGTCTGCCTATGCGCGCACGTTCGATTCGTACGATTATCCGGAAGTGACGATGGTGGACGGGCATTACGAGTTCGGATTGGGAAGCTACGAGCAGGGAACAGCCGTCTACGACACCTTGTTCGTGCTCCGAAACCGGGCTTCTTCCGAGGGGATCTGGCTTTCCTTCGATTATAATGGCCACTGGTTGGCACAGGTCGGGAACTTCGGCACGAGGATCAACCTGAGCGGGTACGCCAGCGTAACGAACTATGAGGTCGCGAACGGCCAATCGATTGCATCCCCGAAGACGACGATGGGCGTGTTCCAAGGCGATCTGGACGATATGGGCAATACGATCGGGGATTACACGTATCGCTATCTCTGGGATTACACCCGCAACGATTTCCGGCAAGGCGGGGGAACCTGGCAATGGCGCATCAGCCCGCAGATGCCGAGCGCCTTCGAATCGATCAACTACAATCGGTACATCGGAGGGCATACCGTTCATATCGATGCCGATTGGTACAGCAACAAAGGCGATTGGGACGAGGCGATCGAGAGCGACGATTTGAAGAAAACGAGCGATTTTTTGAAAAAAAGCGGCATGCTCTTGAAGCTGTGGTCCCCGCTCTGGCAAGCGGATTACGGATCGCGGGTCGTGAACGAGCATCCGGATTGGGTTGCTGCCGGGGACGGGGTCGGATTCTACGGTCTGCATCTGAACTTGGCCAATCCCGACGTTTTTTCCTGGATCCTGAACAAAGCCAACGAGATGCAGGCTGACTTGGGGCCTTTCCAGTGGCGTTACGACGGCATGCCGTCTTGGAAGGTCGCAGGAAGCGACAACGATATGATGAAGCAATCGGAAAACTTTTTTAGCCTGTTGAAGGCGTTCAAAGACGCGAATCCGCTGGCTTGGATCAATGGTTGCTCTTCCGGAGGCGAGACGTTGCTGATGGAGGCGGTGCGCTTCTCCGATACCCAGCAGGTGACGGACGGGAACGCCCGCCATTACGCGAGTTACTATCAGTCCTTGAAGCTGCCCATCGACAAGCTCAGTTGGCCAGGATCAATGCCGGACATCGCCACCGACTTCAACACGTTCGATCCGAAAGACCCGGAGATTCGGGAGAATACGCGGCGGCATTACGAATTCGGCCGGTATTTGGACGCTCAAGGCTTAAGCGGGCGCTGGGTCAATGTGTTCCGGCCTACGGCGTCGGATGGGAAGGATTCGACTCACCTGCTGCAAAAGACGAACGGTAACCAATCGAAGGCAATGATCCAGTTCAGCTCCTATACGCCTTACTTCGGAGAGAACGTCACCATTTATCCTAAAGGGCTGATCGATACGGAAAGCTATTCGCTGGGTTGTTATCTGGGAGGCTGCGTGCCGCAGACCGCGACCGGCGATTACTGGAAAACGAACGGCGTGACGATCGCGAACCTTCAGCCGGGCGAGACGATCCTGTTCAATGTGACGGATTAT
Source organism: Cohnella sp. LGH (assembly GCF_017671885.1). Lineage (NCBI taxonomy): Bacteria > Bacillati > Bacillota > Bacilli > Caryophanales > Paenibacillaceae > Cohnella > Cohnella sp. LGH. The sequence continues at coordinate 5,128,988 of NZ_CP072117.1, read as the reverse complement.
CCGGGATCGGGAACGGACAATACGGCGCCGTCCGCGCCAAGCGGCGCGGTCAAGAAAACCGCCTACAATATGGATCGCTTCGGCGTGGAGCTTAATTGGACGGCCGGAGCGGACGACCGTTGGATCTCCTACTACGAGATCGAAAGAAACGGAGTCGTTATCGACAAAGTGTCGAAGGGCACTTACGATTTCATCGTCGACGGCGACATCGGCGACACGTACCGCATCCGCACCGTAGACGGCGACGGCAATGCGTCGGGGTACGCGACCGCGGCTCTGCAGCCGGGCGGACCGTCCGCTCCCGCGCCGACGACGATTCCGCATCGCTTTCGGGCGTCGACGGATTTATCTTCGTCGCAAGGCCAGGCCAACTGGGCCTATCTGCAGCAATATGCACCGTACGGCGGCGACTACATGTATTTGACGAATATGAATTGGGATTCTTCGAACCTCAGATGGAAGGGCAACGAGGATTACGCGCTGATCGCGGGGAACTGGATGTCCCCTGGAGAGACGTATAACGCGGTGCGCAAATGGATCGCTCCTAGGGACGGCACGGTCGTCGTCTCCGGCAAAGTCGCGCTTGGACAGTCCGGTCAAGGAGGCGACGGAGTCGTCGTCCGCATCAAACGGAGCGGCGCGTATCCTTTCCTGGAAAGCGAGGTATGGGGGCCCTATACGCTCGACGGCAACGATAACGTCGGTCTGTCCCACGATATCGTGCTCAACGTCAAGAAGGGAGAGGCTCTCTATTTTAACGTGAACAAGCGGGGTAACTCCTACTACGATGTGACGAATTGGGATCCTTCCATCGTCTATGGCACGCCTTACGTCGCTTCCGCCGGTTTTTCGGATTCGCAGGGAACGAATCAATGGCGTTATCAGGAATGGAACGGAAGCTCGTATACGGATATGACCGACTATCAAGCCAATGGAGGCGTCTGGAAAGGCAGTCAGCCTTACGTGCTGATCGGAGCCGGGACGCAGCATCCCGACGCTTACGATTCCGTCCGGACATGGGTCGCTCCCACGTCGGGCACGATCGTCGTGACCGGAACCGCGAGGATGGGCGGACCCGGAGGAGACGGCGTGAACGTAACCGTGAAAAAAGGGAACGACGTCTTATGGGGCCCCAACGCGATCGACGGATCGGATACCGACTACGGGGTGAGCCATGACTTTCAAGTATCCGTAAACGCGGGGGATCGGCTTTATTTTATCGTTAATCGAAACGGCAACAACTATTATGACGCTACATTGTGGAACCCGGTCGTTACGATGTTGGACTAGGGGACCTTCCGGTTTCCGGTAGAGGAGAAAGGAGGGAATCCGAATGATTACGGTGCTGGAGCCTTCCGCTCATTGCGTTTATCAGCGCGATTGCGAAGGGGGAGCGGATATTCCTTTCGCGGTGAGAATCTCATCCGAATTCGGAGGAACGATCGAGGCGAGGTTGCTTGCCGAGAATGGCGGAGCGATCGGTCGAGCTATCGTAAATCGGGAAGGAACGTTGTCTACGGGGATTCGAGAAGAAACGTTGGTCACTGCGCGGTTAGAGCGGGTGTCAGCGGGGACCCGAGAAGGAACATGGATTGCAGGAGGGTTCGAGCGAGTACCGACGGGTTCCTACCGGATGGAGTTGTTTGTCCGGGACGGGGAGGTGGAGCGGGAGAGCCTATGCGTCGAGGCCGTCCACGTCGGAGATTTATGGGTTCTCGCCGGACAATCGAACATGGAAGGCTGCGGCAAGCTGGTCGGCGTTGAACAACCGGAAGACGGTATCTGCTGCTACTACATGGGCGACCGGTGGGGGATCGCCGAGGAGCCTTTGCATTGGTTTAACGAATCTCTCGATCCCGTCCACTGGCGAGTGCCGGAGGAAGAACTCGGAACGGCAGTCGTCTGTGAGAGACGGAACAGGAGCATCGGCGCCGGGTTGGGGCTGGCCTTCGCGAAGGAAGTCCGCCGCCATGAAGGAGTCCCGGTCGGGCTGATCGTGTGCGCCTATGGGGGATCCTCGATGGCCGATTGGGGGCCGGTTCGGATGGATGAATCGGGATCGACCTTATACGGGGCACTGCTGAGAAGAGTGCGCAAGCTCGGCGGCCGCGTGAAAGGCTGTCTCTGGTATCAAGGAGAAGCGGAAGCCAACGAACGAGATGCGCCGCTATACGCGGAACGTCTTCGAACCTGGGTCGCTTCTTTAAGAGAAGATCTCAGAGATTCCGCTCTTCCTTTCGTTTACGCGCAGCTGTCGACCGTTCATTTTATGGATGCGAATTCCTCGTGGTGGAACGCCGTCCAGGAGGAGCAGCGGCTGGCGGAAGAAGCGCTCGCTCCGGCCGCGATGGTGCCGACAGTCGACGCGACGTTGTCGGATATCATTCATGTCGGTACGGAATCGATGAAGGAGATCGGTCGCCGAATGGCTTGGCAAGCGCTTAGGATCGCTTACGGCCGGCAGGCATATGAGACGGGGCCGAGGCCGGGCGTTATGCGCTGGAACGAGGAACGTACCCTATTAAGGCTGGAGATCGAAGGGGCGCATGGGAAATTGCGCGATTCGGACAGGGTGTACGGGTTCTCGGTCGAGGCGGATGACGTTTCAGTGCCGGTCAAGGCCGCCGTCTCACAGGATGGTAGGAGCATAGAGCTTCGTTTCGAGGAACCGGTTTCTGCGGTCGGGCGATTGCGGCATGGAGCCGGCTTTAATCCGACGGTTAACGTTGCAGATAGCAAAGGGATCCCATTGCCCGTTTTTGGGCCGTTGGAGATTTGAGAATATGTCATAGCAAAAAGCAAGCCTTCCTGTTTCGAGGAAGGCTTGTTCTTTCTTGATTTACTTGGAAATGTGGCGGATAAGTGCGTTTTGACACAGGATTAAATGCCTGTCCGAAGCATCACACACGATTTTCTTTGCGAAATGCCGACGGGCTCATGTTCATATGTTTGCTAAAAACCCGGCTTAAATAGAAACCGTTCTCATAGCCGCAAGCCTGGGCGATCGCGTCGACAGTCCAATTGCGGGTCATTAACAGCTTGACGGCCTGCTGCATCCGCAGCTCGGTTATAAAAGCGATCGGCTTCTGGCCGTAACAAGCTTGGAAGCTTCGGCTTAGCTGGACAGGCGTTAACTGGTAGGCGGCTGCAACATTTTTTAGCTGGAGCGGTTCGAAGGCGTGCTTCTCGAGATGGTCTTTAATTTGCTGCATGGCCGGGTCTATTGTGGCGGATTTGCTACCGAATTCGGAGTTCTCATGCGCTTCTTTCCAAAGCATCATCCATAGATCCTGCAAAAGATGCTCGCGGTACTGCACGGCAAAAGAGGAACGGTCGAGCGCATAAGTGCGAAGGTCGGCGCTGTTATGGGCAACGCGAATTTGATTGGACAGGCGAATCCTCCCGCAAGGATGATCATGATCGGAAGCCGCTTCATAAACAAACCGCAAAAAATGAAACGTAACCGCGCTAATAGCCTCCCGTTCGAACCTATGGTTCGGCGGACAAAGAACGAGATCGCCGGCTCCGGCAATTCCTTCATATTCACCGATGCGATAACGAAAGCTGCCCGTCTCGACCAAGAACAGAACCCACTCCCCATATTCATCGTAGCGCAGCTCGAATTGCTCTTTTTCCAACCAGTAGACGTGCAGAAGAAGCTGGGGCAGATTGGGCAACTTCATTCCCTCCTTAAATTTTGAGTTTAGCCGGTTCTAGCAGTCTGGGGGACCGTTATGAGAGCGAATCCGAGGGATTGCCCGCCTCTAGCGGTCTGAGGGACCGTTAAGAAGGTATCTTGGGTTGTGATGGTGGTAGCCTGAACGAAGGGGATAGCGAGAAAATGCCGCACATCGGCGCTTGGACGAAGCTCCGGCGAACGCCTGGGGAATGCCCTGCCAGGCGATGTAAGTTAACTGGTCATTCGTGATCATAATTGAAATTTTAGATATAATAAATGAAATATGGTGCATTTTATAAAGTTTATAACCATTATATCATGAAAAATAAGATATATTTAAAATCTCAAACTTGGAGGTTAAGAACGATGAGACAGGAGATCGTAAAAGTCGATATCACGGTTATTGGCGGAGGCTTGGCCGGCGTATGCGCTGCGGTAGCGGCGGCACGACTCGGCAGCAAGGTAGCGCTCGTGCATAATCGCCCCGTTCTGGGCGGCAACTCCAGCAGCGAAGTGCGGGTATGGGTGTGCGGGGCAACAGGACACGGTATTCATCGGTATGCGAGGGAAACGGGCATTATGGGGGAGATGTTCGTCGAGAACCAGTATCGCAATAAGGAAGGCAATCCGTATTATTGGGATCTGGTCGTTCTGGAGACGGTGAGGAACGAGCCGAATATTTCCTTGTATCTGAACACGGACGTGCATGAGGTTGAAGCCGAAGGACCCGAGGATGATCGCCGCATTAAGTCTGTGACGGGGTGGATGATGGCTTCGGAACGGCGCATTCGCTTTGAGAGCGAGCAGTATATCGATTGCACCGGCGATGGACTGGTCGGTTTCCTGGCAGGCGCGAAGTATCGTCTCGGACGGGAATCGAAGGATGAATACCAAGAAGCGTGGGCGCCGGACGTTGCGGACGAGATTACGCTCGGCAGTACGATTTTGTTTTATACGCGGGACGAAGGCAGGTCGGTGAAGTATGTGCCGCCAAGCTTTGCCCGCGATATTACGCAAACGACGATCCCGTTAAAACGGGTCATCCGCAGCGGAGATTCGGGCTGCCATTACTGGTGGATCGAATGGGGCGGCGAGCACGATACGGTGCATGACAATGAAAAAATCCGCGATGAGCTGTGGGCGGCGATTTACGGCATATGGGACTATATTAAAAATTCGGGCCAATTCGATGCGGACAATATGACGTTGGAATGGGTCGGCGCCGTTCCGGGGAAACGGGAGTACCGACGGTTCGTCGGCGATTACGTGCTGAATCAAAACGATATTTTGGCGCAGAGAGAATTCGAGGATCGCATCGGCTTTGGCGGCTGGTCGATCGATTTGCATCCGCCTCAAGGAATGTATGCAGAAGAGAGCGGCTCGAAGCATCTGTATATGGACGGCGTCTATCCGATTCCGTTTCGCAGCCTGTATTCGGTGAATGTGTCCAATATGCTGATGGCCGGGCGCAATATTAGCGCGACGCATGTCGCTTTCGGCACGACACGCGTGATGGCGACCTGCGCAGTGCTGGGAGAAGCGGCGGGAACGGGAGCGGCCCTGTGCGTCAAGCACGGGGTAACGCCGCGAACTGTCGCCCAGGAATACCGGCACGAGCTCCAGCAGACGCTGCTGAAGCAGGATGCCTCGGTCATAGGCGTCGCTTATGCCGACCCGCACGATTTGGCCCGTACGGCGAAGGTCGAGGCTTCAAATTATATGCGCAGCATTCGGATTGAACGATCCGACGAAACCGCGATGCTGGCTGAGGATGTCGGCATTTTGCTGCCTGTCGATCAATTGTCCGGATTGGAGCTTCTGTTGGACGCGAACGAGGCGACGCAACTGGAGATTGAACTGTGGTCTACCGGTCGCCCGGAAAATTACGTTCCGTACACGAAAGAAGCTTCCGTGCTGCTGGACTTGCCTGCCGGAGAACGGCAGTGGGCCTTGTGCGATCTCGCTTGGAAACCGTCTCAGCCGCAGAATGCGTTTATCATTGTAAAAGCCAATGCAGCGGTAGAGCTGCATCTATCGCACGAGCCGATGACCGGCGTGATCGGCTTCGTCGGCACAAATACTACTCGGGCTGCGGCGACGACGGAAAATCGCGAAGCCAGTCAGCCGGTGCTGACATGGTCGATGAAAAAATACGCGCGCAAGCCTTTCTGCCTACGCACAGTCGGAACAACGGAGGTCTACTGTCCGTCACAGGTGCAAAATGGCTTCATCCGGCCTTACGGGGGACCGAATATGTGGGTGTCCGAACCGTCGAACGAGCCGCAATGGCTTGAATTTTTATGGGAAGAGACGGTGTTGGTGAAGGAAGTGCAGCTCGTTTTCAACGACGATGTGAACGAGGATCTGATTAATTTGCATCATCATCGCACAGACTTTGAGGTCATACCCGAGTTGGTGAAAGATTATTCGCTGCAAGCCCTGATCGATGGGGAATGGCGCACGATTCATCGCGAAACGGACAACCGCAAGCGGAAAAGGACTCATCCATTGTCGCAGCCTGTAGCGACTTCGGCGTTAAGGCTTGTACTGGAGGCGACTAACGGTTGTTCGCGGTTTGAGGTAATTAGGGTTAGCATTTATTCATAGCGTGCGTCGAGCCTGCATATTATAGCCGAAAATTTCTCTATAAGGCCGGCACTTCAGCAGATGGCGAACCCTGTTATCCTTGTTACGGTACTGAGCGAGCTCTACTAAATTATAAGAAACTGCCCTGATCTCAAAGGATTCTCCTTCGAATGGGGCAGTTTCTTATTTAAGGTCTCTATGACTGACGTTACCTGGAAGTGTTGAACACTTGGAATAAAGCGGATTTTCCGCTTTATTTTCGGTTGCTGGGCTGAATCGGTGAGAGTAGGGCGTTCCTCGACGAACAAACATCAACCCGCGCTTTTCAAACTATCGAACCAACTGATGAACGCTAAGCCGAACCGGAACGTCTTTGTTGTAGGTGAAAATAAAGAGAGCGTCGTTCCAGACGTAAGTCATCTCGTACTTGCTGCCGCCGAGCGTTTGCTTAAGACCTTTCTGCTTCTCGTCTTGGAGCGTTCTCGCAAGCTGCTCCAGCACCGCTTTGTTCCAGGTGTTGATTTCGGTGACCGCATAAGCTTCCGGATTGTCCTCGTCGGCGATCAGCTTAAACGAGAACTGATGGGCCGCGTAAGTGAAATCGAGCGGCTCCGGCGGTAGATCCGGTAAAATTTCCACTTCGTCCGGATTTGGCGACGGTGGAAGCACTTTGACGATTCTAGTCTTCGTCGCGAACGAAGCGGTGGAGGCTGCCGTGCGGATACCGGTGCTGACTGAGCTCGAACCGCCAGAACCCGAACCACCTGAATTAGAAACGCCGGTACTCGACCCGCTCGAACCCGAACCGCCAGAACCCGAACCGTCGGAATTAGAGCTGCCGGAGTTCGACCCGGCCGCATCGGCACTGTCTCCGCTTGGGCTAGTTGGGTTCGAAGTCTCTCCGTCGTTTGAGTTATTTCCGGAGGCGGCGCCGTCGTTGGCCGCCGATTCGCCGCCATTGCTGCCGGACGCCGCTCCTTCGGAGCTGCCCGAACCCGAGCTTGACTTATCCGAGCTTGGCGAAGCTGCGGCAGGGTCGCTATTCGGATTGTTTGTTCCCGATTCGGAGTCTGCGGGAGCGGAGGCTTCCGGATTTGAACCGCTGCCGTTGCCGCTCTCCTCTGCGGAGCCGTCGGCCGGAGACTCCCCTTCCCCGATCGGCTCAAGCTCTTCGGGCAAAGGCTCGGCTTCGCTCGCCGGAGGAACGTCCGGCGCTCCCAGCAGCTCTTGAAGCTTCGGCTGAGAGAGGCCGAGGAAGCCTTGGACGTCAATTTTACCTCCCTTGAAGTAGCCGGTATAGACAGCTGCGCCGTCCGCGTCGAGCAAGCTGCCGACGCCTTCGTACTTGTCGGCTTTGAACTTGCCGGCGTACTGGGCGATGCCGTCGGAGCCAAAAGCTTTGCCGTCGCCGTCGCGCAAGCCGCCGACGAAGCCGCCTTCGTACAAGACGATGCCTTGTTCGTTCAGCAGCTTGCCGACGCCGTGATAATTGCCGAGCAGAAAGGCGCCCTCATACTTGGCGACGCCGGAAGGGAAATATTCCTTACCCGCGCCCGACAGAACGCCAGCGAGAAATAATCCCTCGTATTGCAAAGAGCCGTCCGCGCGATACAGCTTGCCTGCGCCCTCGTACTTGCCGCCGTTAAACGCGCCCTCATAAACGAGCTTTCCGCTCTCGTCGTAGAGCTTACCCGCGCCCTGATACTCGCCGCCCGCAAAAGCGCCCGCATACAGCGGTTGGTCCGGCGCAGAGAACAGCGTCCCCTTGCCTTCGTATTTGCCTGCGGCGAAGCCGCCGTCATACAGGACCGAACCGTCCGGCTTGAACAGCGTGCCTTTGCCTTCGTACAAATCGGAGGCAAATTGGCCGCGGTAGAGGAGAGAGCCATTCGAGTCGTACAGCTCGCCCTTGCCCGACTTCAGCCCTTGCCCGAAGTCGCCAATGTACAGCAGCGTTCCGTCCGGGGCGAACAGCTTGCCCGAACCGGAGAATTGGCCGTTCTCCAGAGGGCCCTGATAGACCAGGCTGCCGTTCGCGTCGACGATTTTGGCCAAGCCGTTAAAGCCCTGCGCCATCGCGGCCGACGCTTCGATCTTGGGCGTTCTGGAGAACCACTTGTCCACGAACTTCGGAGGCTTGATGAAGCCGAAGTATACGATTACAAGAGTGAGCAGAACGAGGATGACGAACAGCTTCTTGGCGATATAGAACGTTCCGATCTTCCAATAATTCTCCCGCGAACGCAGCTTGCCGCCCATAATGCTGCGCATCCACTTGACCAGACGGCGAATGATCAGCTTGGGAAGGTTTTTGGCGCGCTTGAGCGGCATAATGACCAAGCGCTTGACCGGCTGGATGAACGGCTTCAATATCATCTCTATCATTAGGGCACCTGTATCGTCATTTGACCTGGATTTACGATCTGAATAACCCCGCCGAAGTTGCACATGCACTTGGAAGAATTGTTCAAGGCGGGCATGTTGGCGACGAGCACTGTAGGGGAGCCCGGCACCCAAGGAGCGGCGATGGCGGGCGTGCAGGGCATCGGAGTCAAAACGCCGAGAGCCGCGGCTGTAGCGGAAGCGACGGCGGGATTGGCCATCGAATTGCACATTCCGAATGGGGCGATATTGACGAAAGGTTTATTGTCCATAATGTTGGCGATCGGCATTGCCGTCGTCGTACGGTTAACCGGAAGTACGTTCAACATGCCCGGCGCCATGCCGAACGAGCATTGCAGAGAGGCGCCTCCGCATACAAGCTGACCCATTGACCCATCCTCCATCGGCGCGATTGCGCCAATCTTTTCTATCAATTTCCATACTACAATATTACTTGAAAATTGTCATTTTACATAGGAAAAAGGGTGTAAAATGTCGGCGTTTATAGTACGATGGAAATAATAGGCTAAGTAGCGGATATAGGTACTGAGGGGATGTCAATAGTGGAAAGAGACGGTAGAACGAAATGAGAAAACTGGCGTTGTTGGCGCTTGTCGTCGCATTGACGTTGACGGGGCTATCGGTTTACCGGATTATGCAGGAGGGCGGATGGCAGAAGGGACCTTGGTCCCGCCAAATTGCGCTCGAGAATTTATCGAGGGCCGCGGAGGCGACGGGAGATTCTCTTGTCGTCATTGGGCAATCGAAGCAGGACATTTGGCGTCTGTCCCGCGAAGGCAAGCTGGAGGCTAGCGCGCGGCATGCAGGCGTCCGCAGCGATTCCCGTCAGGACTTTACGGAGGCGGCCATAGACGGCGAAGGGCGACTGATCGTGCTCGATACGGTACTCGATTCCTACGGGCTGATCGTTCAGAGCGAGCGAATCGTCCGTTACGAGGCGAAGGGCGGCTCTCCGGAGACATTGTATGAATGGAAAGGCAACGGCACGAGCAAGCGAGTCGGGCAAATTCAGGGCTTGCGGGTGATGGGCGACAATCTGTATTTCTTTCTGGCCGCATCGGAGAAGATCTTCTTGATGCAGCTTCCCCTCCAAGGGGGCCAGCCGCAAGCGAAGTTTTCCTTCACTTTGCCGAAGGATCGTTTCTTGTCGGAGATTGAGGGCACGGAGCCCGGACAGATCTACTATACGACGAAGCGCGGCAGCATTTTCCGGGTTGCGGAGGATGGGACGAGCCAGAACCTATATCCGCTTGCGAATATGGATCGCACGCGCAAAAACTTCCCCGAAAGGCTGTCGATCGCGCCGGACGGCAGTCTTATGTTCGTCGACCGCCTGCTAAATGCAGTGACGATCATGCCTACGGGAGGAACGGGACTGAAGGTGCTGCTCGACGGATCGTCGATCGTGCAGTCGGTTCCGGACGCGGAGAGCCACGAGATTATGGATGTCATTCCGATGATCGGCGGCGGATATGCAGTCGTGCTGAACGATCGCATCCTGCTCTACGACGGAATGAACCGGCTGGTCAAAGCGCTGACGAATGCCGGCTATTCCGGTGGAGCGCTCGCTTCGGGCTGGATTAGCTGGGGAGCTGGCGCGCTGGGTATCTCGCTGCTGATCTACTCGCTGTGGCTCGTATACGTCCATCTGATGAATCGTCGCGTGTCTCTTTTTCTCAAGCAGGGGGTTGTTATCGTTCCGATTATCGTCGTCGGCATGGTCCTGCTGTCGAATTCGATCTACAACGGATTTTCCTCCCGAATGGAAGAGGAGATGCAGCGAGAGCTGGCGCTCCTGGCCCGCAACGGGCAGCAGCTGATCGACGGAGACCGTCTGGAGAAGCTGAGCTCTCCCGCCGATTATCGCAACGAAGATTACGAGCTGATTCGGGATAAAATGAACTTTATTTTCGCGGACGAGCAAGACGTGGAGCGTCAAGGTTTGTACAGTACGCTGTATAAATACGACGACGGCCAACTGTACATCATCATGGACGACGACGACGGCGTAAACATGTTCAAGCCGTTTGAGATGAACGAGGCCAACCAACTGGTTCTGAGCGAGGGCAGCATCCAGACGGGCCAATGGGAGGACGCTAACGGCAAATGGCTGTTCGCGATCGGACCGGTCTATAACAGCAAGCAGCAGGTCGTGGGCATCTATGAGACGGGACGAGATTTAAGCGTTCTCTATCAAGCCAACCGTACAATCTATCAAAATATTTTGCAAAATATCGCCATTATCACCGTCGTGCTGCTGGTCGTCATCCTCTCCGGAACGTTCTTTATGCTGTCGACGGTACGCAAGCTGCGCAAAAGCGTTATGGCGATGGCCGACGGCAACTGGGACGTCGAGGTGAGCGTCAAGAGCCGCGACGAGGTAGGCGATCTCGGGGAGCAGTTCAATCGGATGGCCCGGTATATCCGGCAGTATGTATCCGACATTACGAGCTTCTCGGAGGTGTCGTATCGATTCGTTCCGCAGCAGATTTTCAAGTCGCTGGGCAAAAAGGGCATTCTCGATATCCGTCTCGGCGATCAGGTTCAGCAGGACATGTCCGTGATGGTCGTTAATCTTCGCGATTTCCGCAAGCTGTCGCAGACGCTGACGCCGAAGGAAAACTTCAACTTCATGAATTCGTTCCTGCGCCGGTTCGGTCCGCTTGTGCGTCGAGAGGACGGCTTGATCAGCAAATATCTCGGGGCGGGCTTCATGGCGCTGTTCCCCGGCTATGCCGAGGAGGCGCTCAGGGCGGCCATCGCGATTCGCGAAGAGCTGGATCTATACAACGCCAATCGAAGATTATCCGGCTACGCCCCGGTCGATATCGGCATTGCCATTCACCGCGGTCCGTTAATGATGGGCATTATCGGCGAGGAGAGACGCTGGGAAGGCAACGTTATCTCGGATGATGTGCACTTGACGTCAACGATGGAGAAAATGTCCGAGGAGTTGGGCGCATCGGTGCTCGTGACGCGGGATTTGTTCGAGCAGCTGCGGGAGCCGGAGCGCTTCCGCCATCGCTCGCTCGGACGGATTACGCCGGAGGGGCAAGATCAGGCGATCGAGCTGATTGATGTGTACGACGGCGATCCGGAGCCGATTCGCCAGGCTAAGGAACGCACGAAGGAGCTGTTCGAGCGCGGGCTGATGCTGTGCCAGGAGGGCCGTTTCTACGACGCGCGCGAGACGTTCGTCGAGGTGATCAAGCATAATCGGATGGACAAAGCGGCCAAGCTGTATTTCTATCTCTGCGACGAGTACTTCCAGAAGGGCACGTCTTCCGGCTGGAACGGCACTCTGGCGGTTTAGAGCGGAGAGGGGGAGAATGGCATGGGCATGATTACCCGAACATACGAAATTCGGCTACTGGATTCGGAAGAGCGGGCTCGCGGCATCGTGGAGTTTCTGTTCTCGGCTTTTTCGTTCGACGATACGAGGTATACGCCCGGCGAGGAGGAGCAGCTTCGGACTTTGCCGTATCGCGCGCTCGCCGGACAGGCAGTCGTCTGGTACGCGGTCAACGAGCTTGACGAGATTATCGCGGTTAGCTGCGTGGCCGAGAACGATCAGAAAACCGGAGGCTACAGCTGGGATTACGTGGTCGTGCATCGGGAATATCGGGGCTGGGGAATCGCGGGAGCGCTGCTGGAGCGAATGCTGGATTATTTGCGACAGGCGTTCGCCCGGTATTTGATCACGTATACGTGCAGTCTCCCGGAATACCAGACGATCCGCAGACTGTTCGAGAGAAACGGGTTTACTTTGATCGGCCAGTGTCCGGACTATTATTTTGACGGGGAAGATCGGTTGATCTACTGGCTGCGGATTTCATAAGAAAGTTGAGTAAGGCTATGATGGTACAACAATGGATTCGCCGATTGGGGATTATGACGGAGGACCGGCACAAGCTCGCGCTGATGGTGCCGGTCTTCCTGCTGTGCGGCATTGCCGAGATGCTGAATTACAACGGCTTTATGACGCTGTTTAATCAGCGCTTCGGCAGTGTTTATTTGCCTTATATCTATGTCGCCGAGGCGGTTATCCTGCCGCTGGAAGCGTGGTTTATGACCTGGTTGGCCGGCAGGATGACGAAGCCGGGATTGATGCGGACGATGTATTCCCTGATGATCGGAATCGTCGCCGTGAATGCGGTTGTTCTGTTAGGGCTGAGAGCGGCCGGGATCGATTTTCGTTTCTATTATCCGTTTTTGTTTTTGACTTCGAATTTTGTCGTGCGTCAGCAGACGATTTTGCTGTGGAGTCTGGCCGTCGATCTGTGCCCGACGCAGCAGGCGAAGCGGCTGATGCCTTTCTTCGTGGCGGCGGCGACGCTGGGCGGCGTGGCGGCGGGGCTGATTACTCAGGCGGTGAGTCCTTGGGTTGGACCGGACATCGTCTATGTGCTGGGACCGCTGTTCCTGCTGGCCGCTCTGTATAACTACCGCAAAGCGATCGCGGATTATCTCGTGCCGTTGGCGCTTAGATCGGCGGGGAGCAGCGAGGGGGAACAGGAGACGCTGTCGTCGATGGATTATTTCAAGCGGACGCTGAAGTCTCCGTTCCTTCTTGGCGTTCTTGGAATGATGACGGTGATGCCGGCGCTTTATTTTCTGATGGAATTCGTGTTTCTGAATACGGCGCATACCGCTTACCCGAACGAGGCCGACTTCGGCAAAATGTTCGGCGTCGTTACGACCGTTCTATTCGCGCTGGCGTTCCTGCTGCAGCTCGTCTCGGGGCGCCTGATGGCGTGGCTCGGCGCGAGCGGCATGCTAGCGGGTATTTCGGCCGTCTATGTGCTGGCGTTTGCCGCCGCATGGGGATTGATCGGTTCCCCTATTGCGATGTTCGCGGTTTCCGGGAGCTACATGCTGACGTATTTGCTCATTTACTATTCGGCTGAGCCTTCCTATCAATTATTCTATAAAATGCTGCCGCTTCAGCAGCGGGACGGCTTCCGCTACGTGGCGCAAGGTATTGCGACTTTCGCGGGCATTTTGCTTGGCGCGGGACTTCAGTTTCTGCATACCGGCTTTGGCTGGGGGTTCGCGGAGCTGGCTGCGCTTGGCTTGGCCGGAGCCGTGGTCATGTTCGTGCTGGCATGGGTCGTTCGTCAGCTATATATGAAGGAACTCGTTCGCAGCTTGCAATCGGCCGGTCTTTCGGAGGATAAGGAACTGGCGGAGAGCTACAAGGAGTTTTTCCGCAATCCGCGTACGATGGGCGTTGTGCAGACCATGCTTGACAGCGGAAGCGAGGAGGCGCGCGAAATTGCGCTTAATCTGCTCGGACGCAGTCGGGACGTCCGCCACATGGCGCAAATTCTCGCGCGGATCGATGATGAAAGCCCGCGGGTAAAGATCGCCGCGCTAAAGGCGCTCGACCTGTCTGGCTCAGGACTTCCAGAGATGGTCAAAATGGCCTCGCTGCTGGAGGACCCGGAACCGGATGTCCGCCAGGAGGTCGTGCGCCAGCTGGCTCGGATGAAGCATATGCCTTCTCAGGCTTTTTTCTTCCTGCGGATGAAGCTGCTTGATCCGTCGCCGATGGTGGTCGCGGAAGCGGTCAAGGCGATGTATATGCTGGAGAGCGCGCAAAGCTACGAGGCCTGCTACGAGGTGATCGAGCGGATTTTGCAGGAGGGCGGCGAGGAGTCGATCCACGTCTGCCGCGTTGTGGGCGAGCTGGGGCTGGATCGTTTCGCGCCCGAGGTGAAGGCGTTGCTGGAGGACCCGCATCCTGCGGCCAGAGTGGCGGCAACGGCTTGTCTTGGCGTGTTGAAGCGGACGGAGGTCGCACCCGGTTTGCTGGCGAAGCTGCCGGCGGCGGATCAGGAGCTGTACCGGGTGACGGTGCAGGCGCTGATCGATATGGGCGACGGCATCGTTGCCGCGCTGAAGGAGGCGCTGCCGGACGCTTCGCCGAAGAGCTGGAGCGCAGGTACTACGGCGCTGGCGAGGCTGTTGCCGGATGAGCAGGTTCGCGGCTGGCTGGCCGAGCATGCGGCGGACAAGCTGGCCGAGCATGCGCAGTCGTCGCTGCTGCCCGAGGCCTATGGCGAGCTGGGGCGCACGGATTTGGCGGAGTTGGCCGCGCTTAGGCAGCGGGATCTTGAGCAGACGATTCACGAAGGCGTCTGGGCGATTCTGGTGCGGTTGACGGATGAGCAGGTCGTCGCTGCCGTTAGGAAGGCGCTGGCGGACGAGGATGAGGAAGTCCGCAGCGGCGGGCTTGAGGTGCTTGCGGAAGGCATCGGCGGCGTGCGCAAGCTGTCGCAAAGATTGGCGGCCGGATGGGAAGCCAATGCGGAACGCATGGAGAAGCTGACCTTGGAGGAGGCCGCCGCGGCGGTCGCTCGGTCGGCGGAATCGGCTGACGATTGGTGGCGGGAGATGGCCGGCGAATGGCGGCGAGGAGAGGAGGCGACGACGATGAAGGAAGAGCGGGGCGCTAGTGCTGGTTTGGGTGCGAGTGTAGGCGTAGGTTCAGGTGCGGGGGCAGGAGCGGGTGCTGGCGCTGGGACTGGTTCTGGCGCGGGGGCTGGTTCGAGTGCTGGGACAAGTGCGCTTGGGCGGTTAAACAAAGTTGTATTTTTGAAGAAAGTTCCGTTTTTCGCCGACCTGTCGCTTGAAGAGCTCGGCTTGATCGCAGGCGCGGCGACGGAGATGACGTTCGAGGACGGCAGCTATTTGCTGCAGCGCGGGGATAAAAACGGTGCGATGTACGTCGTGATCGACGGCAACGTAGAGCTGAAGAGCGTCTCCGCCGCCGGCTGGGAGGGTACGCTGGGCGTTCTCGGAGCCGGCGAAGTATGCGGCGCGACTTCGGCGCTGGACGAGTCGGCCTCCACGGTGAGCGCGCAGGCGTTTTTCGGCGACGTCCGGGTTCTGGCGCTGCAACGTGAGGATGTCACGCGGCTTGTCCGTCTGTATCCCGAGATCGGCATCGGCCTTCTGCGAGCTTCTCTTGCCCGGATTCGGCTTTTGGAAGAGATGCTGATGAAGATTGATTCGTAGAATCACACCAAGTCAAACGTTCAGGGGCGCTTGGACGGTCTGCCAGACCGTAATAAGTGTCTGGATGCTCGGATCTGCTCGCGTAGCGGTCTGCCAGACCGTAAGAAGTGTCTAGATGCTCGGATTTGCTCGCGTAGCAGTCTGCCAGACCGTAAGAAGCGCCTAAATGGTCGGATCTGCTCGCGTAGCGGTCTCTGAGACCGTAAGAAGCGCCTAAATGGTCGGATCTACTCGTATAACGGTCTGCCAGACCGTAAGAAGCGCCTAAATGGTCGGATCTGCTCGCGTAGCGGTCTGCCAGACCGTAAGAAGCGCCTAAATGGTCGGATCTGCTCGCGTAGCGGTCTCCGAGACCGTTACGCAAGCAGTTTTGGTATGCGTTTGGCACTGTATCCTCAAGTGTGGTTGTTCAGAAGATATGTAAGTGATTGGCCTGTAGGGAAAGTATGACCGAGTTGACATTGCTCGGACGTTCCCGTATATTGATCCGCAAAGCCCGCCAGAGGTTAGCGGGCGCGTATTAGAATCGGAGGAAGACACAATGAGCGGAGCAGGACGAAATCGGCCGCGCGGCGGACAGAAATCCGGCGGTCATGAGAATAACGGGCGGCGGGATCGCGGCGCTTCGGGAGCTGGACGGAATGGCGGAGCAGCGAAACGGACTGGAGGAGCTGTACGCAGCAGCGGCGGATCGTCGAGTTGGTCGGATGAAGGCAGACCGAGTGGCGTGGTGTCAAAGCGATCTGGCGGAGAAGTGCGCGGCGGTGGGGCGAAACGTACAGGCGGAGGCGCGAGAAGCGGAGAGAATGCTGCGAGGGCCGGGGGCTACGGGCGCAGCGAGTTTCGTGAGCATGGCGGCAGAAGTCAACGAGCGGAACCGCCAGTAAGAGGAGAAGTAGGGGCGGATCGTCCGGCTGAGCGAAATTCCGGCGCCAGACGCGGGGGCGCGGGCGGATCGGGAACTGCGGCGCGAAGCGGCGGACAACCGCAGCAACTGCTCGGCATGGGACGCATCAAAGGCGAGTGGATGGACATTCGGCTGCCCGACGGCTTAGTCGGTGCTCCACTGTCGGTAGTTGCCAAGTATTTGCCGCTTCCAGCGAAGCATCTCTCCAAGTTGCTGCAAAATCGTGGATGCCTACTGCAGGGGGCCAACCTACGCCTGCATCTGTTTCCGCGAGAACAGCGGGACTATCCGTCCGATTGGATGGAACTCAACATTCTATATGAAGACGAGTTCACGCTCGTTGTGAACAAGCCGGCAGGCATCGAGGTGCATCCGAGCGAGAAGGGGCAGCGCAAGACGCTCGCTCATGCGGTTGCTGCTTACTACGAAATGACGGGCCAGGACTTGCGCGTACGTCACGTGCATCGCATCGACAAAGATACGACCGGACCGGTACTATATGCGAAAAACGAATTTGCCCAATACCAGTACGATAAAGGAATGCGCGAGAAAACGATCGGACGCGTCTACCTGGCGTTAGCCGAAGGCGGCATAGAGGGGAATAAAGGCAGGATCGACAAACCTATCGGCCAAGATCGCCACCATTCCACGCGTCGTCGTGTTAGCGAGACTGGTGATCCTGCCGTGACTCATTACGAGGTCGTTGAGCGCTTTGCAGATCATACCCTCGTTCGGCTGCATCTGGAGACGGGACGCACGCATCAGATTCGCGTCCATCTGTCTTCGATCAACCATCCGTTGGCAGGCGACGGACTGTATGGCGGCAAGAGAACGGTCATTTCCCGGCAAGCTCTGCATGGCGAACGGTTGATCTGGCACCATCCGTGGACAGGGGACAAACAGCAGGTTACGGCATCACTTCCGGATGATATTAGAGAAGCGCTAGATAAGCTTCGACGCTAACAAAATTTACAACATAAGAGAACAAACAAACGCCTTCAAGAGAAATACCTTCATGTCGTGGGATGTGGGGGATGATCTTGGGGGTGTCTTTGTGTTGGAAACAAGTTATCCAATGTTTAGGGAATAAAAGAGTGTCATAAAATTGGTTTTGTCGATTGCTGACGCATTTTGTCTGGTTTTGTTTTGTAATAAAGGATTTTATAGATGAATAGTGACAATGATAGAAACTAAAGTAGCATTATGGGGGGTGAATAAAAAGGGGAAAACAGGAGGATATGGAATGATATTTAGATCGATAAGTATGCTTATGGTTCTTGTTATGATTCAATTAGCTCTTGGGATAGGCGTTTTCGCTAGTAGTTCCTATCAATATGAGTATGACCTCAATAATAGGCTAATAGGCATCAAAAAGAACGGCGTTTATGTTCAAAAATATACTTACGATGCCAATGGCAATCAGTTAACCTCTACAATCGAAGGACGTCCAGCGGTGGCATTAACATTCCCTTCCGGAAGCGAAAGTGTTCCTAATTCGATTGATACTTCAACTTTTAGTATTGCATGGACACAAACGGCCTCATTTGCAAGCGGGGCTTTTGAGCATGTTCAAATCCAGGTACAGGATGCCCTGGGAGCGTTAGTGTGGGATTCTGGAGTAATCAATCATCCTGCTTCCGCTACTTTCGGAAGCTTCGAGTGGACTCCGGCTCTACCGCAAAATGAGAAGTTTCAATTACGTTTGCGTGTGACGCATTCGCAAATCTGGTCGAATTGGACAGAATTTGGCTGGTTTGAGCTGATCGAAGCGGATGATCTCGATAATCTTATCAAGAACGGAGGATTTGAGAAGGCGGTTGATAGCACAGATTATCATTGGGATCATCATGACGATGCGTCTGAAACCGGTGAAATCGCTCTAGTCTCAACACCAGTGATCAAGGGGGCTCGAGCATTAAAGGTCGAAGCGACCGGACTAGCGCCATGGACAAGAGCAATGGTATCGCAATCCGTGGCGGTTGAAGGCGGAAAAACGTATCTGCTCTCCGGGGACGTGTATGCGGCACAACTGCAAAATGCATTCGCGGAGCTGCACATCCAGTACTACAACGCGAGCAACAGCAGCATCGGTCAGGACTATGTCCGGCAAGAGACAGCCACGACCGGCTTTGCGCATTTAGAGAAACGGAGCGTTGTACCGGAGGGCGCAGTTTGTGCGCAAGTCAGCGTGAGGCTCTCGGCCAATGGCGTAGGCAACAGCGACGGCCTGCTGTATGCCGACAACATCGACCTGCGGGAGACAACGGACCCGAACCTGCTCGTAAATGCGAGTTTCGAGCACACGCTGGACACAGGTGCAATCGGCTGGCAGAGCTTCAATGCGGGCACAGGTACGATTGGCTGGACGGATACCCCGGTCGTAAGCGGAAGCAAGGCAATGAAGATTGAAGCGGCTGATCTGCCGATCTGGAAGAGCGGCTATGTGCGTCAACGGATCAACGTACAGGCAGGACAAACATTTAAGTTGAGCGGACAACTGCATGCCGAAGAACTGAACGATGCATATGGACAGTTGCTCGTGTGGTTCTACGACGAGAACTGGACGAACGTGGGATCGTTCATGGCGGACCTGAACCAAACGACAAACGGTTATGTTTACCTGGAAAAGCAAGGCGTCATACCGGAAGGCACGGTGCTGGCCGAAGTTGCGGTTCGTGTAACGGCCAACCAAAATGGAGGCTCAGGTACGTTGTATGCCGACGCACTGCAGTTTGAATACGGAGAACCACTGGTTGAGGATGAGAACAATTTACTGCGCAACGGGGCGTTCGAGTATCCCATCGGTTCGGATATCGCACTTTGGACAAAGTGGATCGATGCTTCCGCAACGGGACAGCTTGTTGTGGAGGAAAGCACAGGCAGTCGAGCATTAAAGGTCGAAGCGACCGGACTAGCGCCATGGACAAGAGCAATGGTATCGCAATCCGTGGCGGTTGAAGGCGGAAAAACGTATCTGCTCTCCGGGGACGTGTATGCGGCACAACTGCAAAATGCATTCGCGGAGCTGCACATCCAGTACTACAACGCGAGCAACAGCAGCATCGGTCAGGACTATGTCCGGCAAGAGACAGCCACGACCGGCTTTGCGCATTTGGAGAAACGGAGCGTTGCACCGGAGGGCGCAGTTCGTGCGCAAGTCAGCGTGAGGCTCTCGGCCAATGGCGTAGGCAACAGCGACGGCCTGCTGTATGCCGACAACATCGACCTGCGGGAGACAACGGACCCGAACCTGCTCGTAAATACGAGTTTTGAGCACACACTGGACACAAATGCAATTGGCTGGCAGAACATAAATGCGGGCACGGGTACGATTGGCTGGACGGACACCCCGGTCGTTAGCGGAAACAAGGCGATGAAACTAGAAGTCGCAGACCTGCCGATCTGGAAGAGCGGTTATGTCCGTCAACGGATCAATGTACAGGCGGGCGAAACTTTTAAACTGAGCGGGCAGTTACATGCAGAAGAACTGAATGATGCATACGGACAGTTGCTCGTGTGGTTCTACGATGAGAACTGGACGAATGTAGGGTCATTCATTGCAGACTTAAAACAGACGACAAACGGTTATGTTTATCTGGAAAAGCAAGGCGTCATACCGGAAGGCACGGTGCTGGCAGAGGTTGCAGTACATCTGATTGCTGATCAGAGCGGAGGCTCAGGTACATTGTATACCGACGCACTGCAGTTTGAATACGGAGAACCACTGGTTGAGGATGAGAACAATTTACTGCGCAACGGGGCGTTCGAGTATTCCATCGGTTCGGATATCGCACTTTGGACAAAGTGGATCGATGCTTCCGCAACGGGACAGCTTGTTGTGGAGGAAAGCACAGGCAGTCGAGCATTGAAGGCGGAAATCACCGGACTGGCGCCATGGACAAGAGCAATGGTGTCACAATCCGTGGCGGTTGAAGGCGGAAAAACGTATCTGCTTTCCGGGGACGTGTATGCGGCACAACTGCAGAATGCGTTCGCGGAGCTGCACATCCAGTACTACAACGCGAGCAACAGCAGCATCGGTCAGGACTTTGTCCGACAAGAGACAGCCACGACCGGCTTTGCGCATTTGGAGAAACGGAGCGTTGCACCGGAGGGCGCAGTTCGTGCGCAAGTCAGCGTGAGGCTCTCAGCCAATGGAGTGGGCAACGGAGGCGGCTTGCTGTATGCAGACAACATCGACCTGCGGGAGACAACGGACCCGAACCTGCTCGTAAATACGAGTTTTGAGCACACACTGGACACAAATGCAATTGGCTGGCAGAACATAAATGCGGGCACGGGTACGATTGGCTGGACGGACACCCCGGTCGTTAGCGGAAACAAGGCGATGAAACTAGAAGTCGCAGACCTGCCGATCTGGAAGAGCGGTTATGTCCGTCAACGGATCAATGTACAGGCGGGCGAAACTTTTAAACTGAGCGGGCAGTTACATGCAGAAGAACTGAATGATGCATACGGACAGTTGCTCGTGTGGTTCTACGATGAGAACTGGACGAATGTGGGATCGTTCATGGCGGACCTGAACCAAACGACAAACGGTTATGTTTATCTGGAAAAGCAAGGCGTCATACCGGAAGGTACGGCTCTAGCAGAAGTTGCGGTTCGTTTGACGGCCAAACAAAACGGAGGCTCAGGTACGCTATTTGCCGATGCGCTGAAGTTTGAATATGGCGAACCGTTGGTTGAGGATGAGGACAATCTACTGAGCAATGGGACATTTGAGCATTCCACCGGTTCGGACATCATGCTCTGGACGAAGGCCATTGATGCTCCGGCAACAGGACAGCTTGTTGTGGAGGAAAGCACAGGCAGTCGAGCATTGAAGGCGGAAATCACCGGACTGGCGCCATGGACAAGAGCAATGGTATCGCAATCCGTGGCGGTTGAAGGCGGAAAAACGTATCTGCTTTCCGGGGACGTGTATGCGGCACAACTGCAGAATGCGTTCGCGGAGCTGCATATCCAGTACTACAACGCGAGCAACAGCAGCATCGGTCAGGACTTTGTCCGACAAGAGACAGCCACGACCGGCTTTGCGCATTTGGAGAAACGGAGCGTTGCACCGGAGGGCGTAGTTCGTGCGCAAGTCAGCGTGAGGCTCTCAGCCAATGGAGTGGGCAACGGAGGCGGCTTGCTGTATGCAGACAACATCGACCTGCGGGAGACAACGGACCCGAACCTGCTCGTAAATACGAGTTTTGAGCACACACTGGACACAAATGCAATTGGCTGGCAGAACATAAATGCGGGCACGGGTACGATTGGCTGGACGGACACCCCGGTCGTTAGCGGAAACAAGGCGATGAAACTAGAAGTCGCAGACCTGCCGATCTGGAAGAGCGGTTATGTCCGTCAACGGATCAATGTACAGGCGGGTGAAACTTTTAAACTGAGCGGGCAATTATTTGCAGAAGAACTGAACGGTGCATACGGACAGTTGCTCGTGTGGTTCTACGACGAGAGCTGGACGAATGTAGGGTCATTCATTGCAGACTTAAAACAGACGACAAATGGTTATGTTTATCTGGAAAAGCAAGGCGTCATACCGGAAGGCACGGTGCTGGCAGAGGTTGCAGTACATCTGATCGCTGATCAGAGCGGAGGCTCAGGTACATTGTATGCCGATGCGCTGAAGTTTAAATACAGCACTGCAGAGGCGGAGGAGGAAATTCCAGTACCGGAGTCCCTGCAGGTGATGCAATTGAACGGGAACGAAATTAAGCTTTCTTGGACGGTTTCCGATCCTTCTCAGCAGATTGCATCGTATCAGGTGCGTTCTAACCATTCTGTCGTCGCCTCCGTCTACGAACCGCAATGGACGATGACCGCCATTGAAGGCATCATTTACAACTTTACTGTAGTTGCGGTTAATCAGAACGGGCAACTGTCGGATGAAAGTGATAGCGTGGTATACACGCATGATACCATTGCGCCAACTGCGCCAACGCCCCTGACTGTAACTCGGGCATCTGAAACCGAGGTGGAACTGGCTTGGGCGGCTTCGGAAGATTTGAGCGGCATCAAGGAATACGAAGTATGGTTGAATGGTGTGCTTTATCAAAGTATCAACACGACAAACCTTACGATCTCGGGGCTGGAAGCTGGCATAGCGTACGAGGCCAGAATACGAGCAATAGATAACGCCGGCAAGGATTCGTGGAGTGAGTTGATAATCATCCCAGAGCAATAAAAAGGCGAATTCATTAAGCATAGTATTTAGGGTGTAAGAAACCTATCTTCTTGTGTTCTTACACCCATAAAGATGACTAAAATTTGGATAAAGGTGGATTATAAGTGGCTCTATTTCGAATAAAAAAACAAAGCTTAGCCCTCCTTTTAGCATTTGTAGTTTTGTTTACCACTTTTGTTGCTGTCGGTCCAGCATCGTCCGTACAAGCCGCGGATGTTGTCAAATCGCCTGTGGAAGTATCGGACACAGAAGTACTTACTATCGATTGGCTTAGTCAACAATACAATGTGTCTTCAACTGAACTGTCGGATTATTTAAATCAAGGCTACCCCATCACGAAGATCCTAACTGCGTTGAATCAAGCGTCTATCGGCGGGAAGTCTGTCATTGAAATCTTAGAAGAGAATAATCCTGCCGTTAAAGAGAAACAAGCGCAATTGGCAGAACAGATGGATCAAACTCTTCAAGCGCAAAAGCCGATAGATTATGAGGCGATGAATGTTCCGATTATTACCGATCCAAAAGAGATTGAAGAAGCGCTGAAGAGCTTACCTAAAAATCGTATGGCTGCTACAAGTTCTTCCAATACCTACGATGAGACCGTTATTAAACGTCTTGAACTCCGTGGAGATCAAGCTCCATACAGTATAACAAGCGGGAATGAATCTATTTCCAACTTAAGCGGGGATCTGAGTCTCCAGTACACGGATCTGGTACTACCGGGACGCAACGGTTTGTCCTTTGCGTTAACACGCAGATACGATAGCTCTCAGTCATATTTTTACGACAAGAATGTTGCGATATACCCTGTGGACATCTACAAATTTGTACCTGAGTATTTAGTGAGGGTGTTTTTCGGTCCCTACGGCACTTCAGAATCACCAGTTACTAACATTACGATGATAGACGAGTTCTACTACAACTATTACGGAAGCGTATTTAGACGTGTCGTAGGGCAACAATATCCTGGAGATGGCGCATGGAGTGGCTACTTCTACTTTAGTTATCCACAAGGCGTTTTTCACGAAGAACAAGAAAAACTCGAGAAGGGTTTTTATAAGTATCGGAATCCAGCCACTGATCCGTACATGCATTGGTATAACTTCGAATTTACAATGCCCAACGGTACGCTGGGGAAATTTGTCGCAAAAATGTTTCCCACAGGTCGTGTACACCTGCGAGGCGTAATTCTAGGCGGATCAGGGTACACCGTTCGCAACGTTACCCATGAAATCACACAAACCCCGTTAGGACGCGGCTGGGATTGGGACATGCCGGAGATCCAAACCAAACGCAGCAATACCTACTTAAGAATGGATGGCGGGGCAACTTATCAGATTGATGCCAGTAACAAAATTATCGGTTATCCGTGGAAGGATCTCACCTTAACGAATAATACGAGCGTCACAGTCAATAACATGCAATCCAGCCGAGTGTTGACGACGCTGCAAGGTACCAAATACTATTTTTCCGGTAACGGAAAGCTCATCCAAAAGTCGGATGCTTATGGAAATACGCTGCAGTTTCACTATACATCGGTTTCTCCCTATGGATATGTCCTGACCAAGGTCATTGACGCACTGGGCAATCAAATCACCCTCACCTATTCGAGCAGCGAAGTCGTTGCCACGATGGGAGACCGCGTTGTTCGTTATCAGAAGCAAATGGCACCGAACACGACCAACAAAGAGTTGCTTACAGCCGTCACGGATCCCGCTAATCGTACGACGCGATACACCTATGCGGTAAATGCCGGTGCATTTAGTTTGCTGTCCAGCTCCTATCCGGCTGTCAACAACTACTACGCACTCGTTAATGGCATTGAGCATCCGACAGGAGCGAAGACCGAGTTTGGATATGCCTTGCACTCTCGTACCATCGGGAAACAAGGGGAATCTGAACAATTTTATCGTGTTTCTTCACGGGAGGATGTGCTGTATCAAACCAATGGTACGGCTGAGCGCTACAATCGTGTAACCTTCAGTGGAGTGGATACCACCTATGGCTACAGCACCTCGTTCCAAACTGTGATGAATGATGGAAGAACTACGACAACCCATACTTTTAAGAAGCAATATATCGATGACAATACACCATCCGTTTACTATAACACGCAAATCGTCAAGCAGGCCAATGAAACAAATCCTGTCGAGAAGCAGACAGTCACGCAAACTTTTGATGAAGGCAGGCGTCTGCCTGTACCCTCAGCCTCGACAGCAGTAACTAGCAAAGGGACCGCGAACGCATCAGCAGTTACGACCCAACAGACCTATGATGACTACGGCAATGTGCTAACGTCCACCGATCCAAACAACATCACGACCACCTTTACGTATGATCCGACGACGCACTTGCTAAACAATGTGACGCAACCGATTAAGGCCGGTTTGTCTTCTTTTACAGAGTACACGCGCTATTCACCGCAAAATACAATTAAACAAATCGTGACGAAGGAGAATAATGCTTCCGGGGCACTGAAGTCGCAAGTGAATTACGCCTATGATGCGTATGGCAACCCGGCAATCGTTACAATTAAGGATGATCAACGCGATATAGTCATTAACACGCAGTATGGTTCTGCATACAACGGTGGGTTTCCGACCACACAGTCCATTGCGGTTACGAATGCTTCCGGTGTAACAGAAACGGTAGCCCAGCAATTGGAATACACCAAGTTATCAGGAGAAATGACGAAATTCATTGATCCTAAGGGGTACGCTACAACCTACCAGTACGATAAGCTGGGACGCATAGTTAAAGTTACAAACCCGGATACGAGCTACAGTACGGTCGTGTATGAGGATACTGCGAACCAAGCAACGGTTACTGACCCGACAGGCGTAGCTTCAAGAATCAAGTGGAACCCGTTCGGTTGGAAGGTTTCTTCCGGAATAGTAGGCAAGGGAGAAGAGAAGCAGGGGTACGACAGCTACGGCCGTACGAGCTGGAGTGAAGATGGCGCGGGTAATCGTACCACATATCAGTACGATAACTGGGATCGAATCATTCAAACGAATTATCCAGGTACGGATAACGCATTTGCGACCATCAGTTATGACGATATCGCACGTACAGTTCTTACAACTGAAGCGGAAGGCAATAAAATCAGAGCCTCTTACGATATATTGGGCAGAACGCTGAAGCAGGAGACGTTAAATACCGCAGGCACTTTAATGAGCTCGTCTGCCATGACCTATGACTATATGGGGAATGTGCTGACGAATACCGATGCGAAAAACAACAAAACGACGCTTACTTATGATGTGTTGGGACGCCTGATATCGGTAATGGATCCGAGTAATTTGACAACAACCTATATGTACAGCTCGGCAGGCAACCTGAAACAAGTACAGTATCCAGATCAGAGCAAACGGCAAAAAGTGTACGATCAGATGGGAAGGCTGATTCAGGAGATTGATCCACTAGGTCAAGTAGAAACCTATGTGTACGATCTCAATAGCAACTTAACGCAGCGGATCGATCGTAAAGGACAAGCGCATACGAATAGTTTCAACAACCGGGATTGGCTTGTTTCCAGCGTGACAGCGAATGAACCGATCACGTATGGCTATGACCTTGCCGGTCGCAGACTGTGGATGCAGGACGCTACTGGAAAGACGCAGTATGCGTACGAGAATTCCTCGGGCTGGCTGACAAAAGTGACGTATCCGGATCTTAAAACGACGCAATACCAATATGATCTACAGGGCAGACGTACGCAGATGACGGATCCGTTTGGTATTGTGACGGCTTATGCGTATGATGTGCGTAGCCGATTATCGGCAGTTGGGCCAGCGATCAATAACTGGGATGCCACGTATGGATATAAGAAAAATGGACTGTTAGCTACACGCCAATTGAGCAATGGCCTAGGCAGCACGTATGGCTACAATGAAATGAATTTGACTTCGCTGGTACAAAGTAAAGCATCAAGTCCTGCAATGAATACGTTTAGCTATACTTATGATCTAAATCGCAATCAGACGGGAAAAACCGAAAACGGTGCAACGCATACGTTCACCTATGACAAGTTGGATCGGATTGCAACCTCAACACAGTTTGAGGAACAGTATACCTATGATCTAAGAGGCAATCGCCAAACGCTGGCTACCACCCAATCGTTAGCTTTAAGCGACAAAGGCTACCAATATGACGGACGCGACCGACTCTTCAAAGTCACGAAGGAAGAGGGAGGGGAAGTCAGCTACCGCTATAATGGCGACGGATTAATGATTGAACGAACGGAAGACGGACATACGACAAGGTACTATTATGACGGTGCGGATATCATTGCTGAAGGGACGGTCAATGGCGGTGCCGTTGCACACAAAGCGAGTTACATCCGCGGCAATGGGCTAGTCTCACGTGTGGATGCCGCTGGCAGCAAAGCGTATTACATGCACAATGGACATGGTGATGTGGTTGGTCTGACGGATGCCGCTGGGAACCTGCTGAACAGCTATAGCTATGATCTATGGGGCAAACCGATTGTGGAGGAGGAGACAGTCGAAAATCCATTCCGCTACAGCGGGGAGTATTGGGATGAAACGACGAACCTTCAATATCTTCGCGCGAGGTGGTATGATCCAAGTGTTGGAAGGTTTATTAATGAGGACAGCTACCAAGGAACCTTGAACAATCCTTTGTCTCAGAACTTGTATACTTATGTGCATAATAACCCACTGAAGTATAGGGACCCTACGGGGCACTTGGCAGAAATGGTCATATTGAAATATGGCACTCCTGAAACTAAAAACGATTACTTCTACGAAACTCCACAGTGGTTAGAAGAGTTATTTATGGTGAATAATTTCATAGGGGAATTTTCACAGTTTCATGCAAAAAGCCTCTACAACAATATAATGATGTCTGAAGAGGAAAAGCTAGAATATTTCATGAGCTTGTCATCTAGAGAAAAAGAATTATTTGCACTAGAGTTAGCTCTTTCACTAGGTAGTTATTCGACCATCAAGGGGCTTAATGCATTAGAAAAAGCAGTTAATGTCAATTGGACTAATCATGGATTCAAACACTTTGCACCAAAGAATGTGAATTGGAGTGAGATTGTAAAGGCAACAAGAGATGGACCTGCAAAGTATTTGCAAGGCATGAATGTGGAAGCTCTTGAGAGAAACGTGTGGGAGAATGGGATTAATGTGACAAACGGAAAGAGCTGGAAGGTAATGAAGTTCGATGAAGTTATTGGGGCTAGTGGAGGTTCCGAAACTAAGTATGTCCGAGTTGAGTATAGTGGCGGGACTATTCACGGTCATCCAATTACTGAAGCTGAATTTAAAAAACTAACAAGATAGGTGATATTGAATTGTTAATTAATGTTAATTTTGAGAATGGAATAGTTATCTACAACGACCTTAAACTTAACGTAAACGAACCCCTAGGTAATCAAATGGAAAATTTAAAAGAAGATTTGTTACAGGTAAGTTTTAAAGACAAACTAGTTATTGATGTCGGGTGGTTTCCTTCATTCTCAAGAGATGGCTCATTCAAAATTGTAGTCATTAAGGATTATGATTGGGAGAATCCTATTTATCAAAATACATGTCGCTCAGTAGAGGAATTGATAAATTGCTTGGAAAAATCACTTTCTGTGGTTAAAGCAAACTTATAGAATGAAACACTTTTTGCCGATAAGCCGTCTAATGCTTGCGCCTCAAGCCAGTGAATGATTTAAACTAACCTGATACAGAGTAACCGGCTTGCCCACAAGTTGATTCCCCTACAGGAGTGGCTTGCAGCCTTTCATTTCCGTTAGACAGATTTTCTGTCACCAACGTTTAGAAAGGCTATAAGCCGCCCTGCGGCCAACGAATCAACAGCGGGCAAGCCATTTGTTTCATCACAGGTTTGGGCCATGGCGCGGCTGTCGCCGGGCCAGCAAATCTAACCCTTGCCTTGCGGCAGCATAGAAGAACTAACCCTAACCTGATGACCAGAGCAAACGGCTTGCCCACAAGTTGATTCTCCCGCAGGAGTGGCTTGCAGCCTTTCATTTCCGTTGGACAGATTCCCTGTCTTCAACGTCCAGAAAGGCTGTAAGCCGTCTTGCGGCTCATGAATCAACAGCGGGCAAGCCGTTTGTTTCCATCTGGTTTGGATTCAGGGCAATTGGTTGTCACCGTCAGGTACGATCTTAAACCCTTCCGCCTTCGGCGCTAAGCAATTGATTTAAAGACCTTCCCCCCTCCCCGGTTTTGATTTGTAATGCTTCGATGATTCGACAAAATCACCCAGATTTATACTGTTTTTTGGTATAATGATACCAGGCATGCAGAATATACATTCACTAATTGATTACTAGCTCATTCGTATTCTAAACGACCTTTGAGGATTATTAATCATAAACCAGGGTTTCACAATAGCCAATAAAATGATCACATAAAAGGTTTAGTAGAACTTTCCGTCAAACCTCTTCCTACAAAGTAGAAAGACGTAACTTTGTGAAAAGAGCCATTCCTGTAATGAAGAAATTTGCTCTTTGAAAACAGAAAGCGCCACTTGTTATACTGGGAACCGTTCCGCCAAGAACAAATCCCACATACGAAAGAGGCGCTCACAATGAAGTATAAGTTGAAGCAGAAAAAGAATCAACAGATTACACGAATTACCGAATCGACACTGGTGGTCGGTGCGGACATTGCCAAGAAAGTGCACGTAGCTCGCGCGGTAGATTTTCGCGGGATCGAACAAGGTAAAGAATGCGTGTTCCATAATGACCAGGAGGGGCTAACGAAGCTCGTAACGTGGATGAAGGAACTCGGGCAGGCACATGGCAAGACGGACATTATCTTTGGCATTGAGCCCACCGGCCACTATTGGTTTGCGTTAGCTGCTTTCTTGCAAGACCAAGGCATTCAGGTCGTTATTGTAAATCCGCATCATGTCAACAAAACGAAAGAGCTCGAAGACTTTCACCGACGAAGAGCGATTACAAGGATGCCAAAGTCATTGCAAAACTGATTCGGGACGGGAATTATTCGGAACCGAAGCTGCCGACGAAGGAATTCGCAGAACTGCGGATCCTGATGAACCTGCGCGAGAAGGTGTCGGACAGTTTGACCCAAGTGAAAAGCCGCATTGGTAATTGGTTCGACCGCTTCTTCCCAGAGTACACAAGCGTGTTTAAGGACTGGAGCGGCAAGGCATCGCTCCTGACCCTGCGCACCTTTGCGCTCCCTGCAGACATCGTCGCCAAAGGGGCCAGAGACGTCCTGGTCCACTGGAAGACGGAGGTCAAACGTGGCGTGGGAATCAAGCGGGCGGAAGCGCTCTACGCGGCCGCCACAGCCTCCATTGGGTTGACGGAAGGAATCGTAGCGGCTCGAGTGGAACTGAACATACTTTTAGCGCAGTTCGACCTATTTAACGAGCAGCTTGAGGCCATTATGGCTCAGGTGGAGGAGATTCTAGAGGGGATCCCGGGAACGACAGAAATGCTGACCATACCCGGAATCGGCATCCTCACCGTCGCCGGATTTCTGGCGGAAGTCGGTGACCTGAATACCTACGATCATGGTCAACAAATCATTCGTCTGGCCGGGCTGAATCTCATGGAAAACAGCTCCGGAAAACGTAAAGGCCAGACAGGCATAACCAAGCGAGGGCGGTCACGCCTGCGAGCGCTGGTGTACCGGGCGATCATGCCGATGGTAGCGAAGAACGCAGAGTTTCAGGCGCTACACCGCTATTTCACGACGCGAGGTCAGAATCCGCTAAAGAAGAAACAGTCGCTCATCGCGTTGTGTGGCAAACTCATTCGAGTCCTGTATACGCTGGGGACAAAGCAACGCGTGTATAACGCCATTGATGTTGTTGGCCCCGTTCGGCAAGTCCAGTTACAACAATTGGCTGCTTAATATCAAGGAAGCAACCGCCTGCAATCTCGATTATTCACAAGTGAACAATTAAACAACGGAAGCACCGGAGAAGCCGACGAACTACACACCGTAAGGGCAACGACCCTGTAAAGGAGCGAGAATCGGCATCCACCCCTTGAGAGGTAGAACGAAGGAATGTAAGGGCATAGACCCAGTGTGACATGGGAGGGTAAACCCCAAGGGCGAAATGTGGAGATCCACTGTGCGGTCATACCAATTATCCACAGTTTTGGAATCCAAACGATCCTAAGCTTTGTTCCCGCCTACGCCCTTACAGAAAATCGTGGTGAGACTACATTCTCCACCAGCACCTCTAGAGCTGTCAAAGTTGAAATACTGAGAATAAGCGAGAAAACAGGCGAAAACATTACTTTATAGTGGGAGGTGTTTAATTATTATTACTAAAATAGAAATAAAAAGGTTGGTGTTACGATGCATACAGCGAGACATCCGATTGTTAATCCATTAAAAATAGATACTAATAACCCGTATCATGTATTTAATCAAATGTACGATAAGTCCAAAGACTTTAAATTGATGCAGAGCATCTTAAATGAAGTCAAAAAATATGACATATTTGACTTTATAGCAAGAGTATCTGCTTTAAATCTTGTACCGGAAAATCAGAATAAAAGCATTTTATTTGATGCTCTTATTGCATCATTACTTTCAATAAAGCGTGCTGAATATACTTCTTTCAATAAAATGAGTAATGGTAAGTTCCGAAGAGTCATTAGTCAGGTTGAGAGTATGGATTTGAAGCTTGGTTTAGACCCCTCAGAAAATGCATTTATTGAGAATGTAATGTTTTATAATAATTATTTTGTTTTTCCGGGAATTAATTATAAACCAGGATATTGTCTTCAAATGATGATTAAAACTTTATTTTTACAGGCTAATAGTTTTGAAACAGATTTTATAAAAACTGCTGCTAAATTAACTCGTCTGGTACTTACAATATCCGATTTAGCTGCGACACAGTTGGGATATAAATTAGAAAATCTCTGCAGATTAGAACACGGTAATATTGTAGTTCCTGATAGTGAAAAATTAAAAAGAATGTCGGAGCTTTGTTTTGTTGATGATGACTATATTCGACATATAGTTGAAGACGATTCTATGGTAGAAGAACTATACTCAAAATTCGGGCAAGGAGACTTAGAAACCGCTCTGAATACTGATCATCATCATTTTTTTAAGATGCCATTTATTAAGACAGAAGATGGTAGATCAATAATTATCAATATATCTATTTTATCATCATTTGTATTTCATAAAATTATCTGGTTGGCAGACAAGTATGGGTGTAGACAAGAGCTTATTGATGCATATAATGCTTCCGCTTGGAGAGATTGTCGTAGATCACTTAGTATGTTGGGGCATAAAAAAATACAAGAAAAAAATTGGGGAATTAATTTATTGGAGTGCAATCATTACAAAGAAATACTTCTTAATGTTTGTAACAATCAGATTATGATCATGACGTTCATATGTGATGACGGTAAGGATTATTCAAATGACTTAATGTTTTCTATGTATCCATCTGATCATTCTAATGAAATCTTAAATGAAAGAATACAGTATTTACATGATAAATTATCACTTCAAAATATAAATTATGAGGATATTTTTCATGTAATTATTATAAATTCGTTCGGCAGAGCAATGCTGGTGGGGATGAATTCCAGCTATTATTATAAACCGTTGTCTTTGAACCCGCATGATTTAAAATGTATTGCTATAAATGAAAGATCAAACGATATATTCTTACCTAGATACATTAGGGCTAGGAATAAACTGAAGTCGGGTATCCCCAATTTATTTAGCGAATTAAATAGTATTGAGGTATATGTAGATAATCAATACTCGTTCTATTTAAATGATGAGTTTAATCCAAAGAACAGCATGCTATATATTGGAGGTGGGGATTCAATTGATTACATTCTTAGAGCTGTTAACAAAGAAAAAAGACATTTGGTTGAATCCTACGAAAAAGGCTACTTTGTAGAAGTCGTATTAAATGATGAAAAAAGAGGTATATTTACAGAGGCAACATCTGAGGTCCATAGGGCCTCAATGTTGGTTGAATTTCCACATGTATGCATTTGGATCTTTTCTCCTGAAGTAAATGAATTTGAGAGCATCAATATATATTTCTCAATTGTTGATTCCATTTCATACTGGCTTGCAGAATGTAGAGAGGTTATAGAACGTTGCACTTTTACAGTTGATACAGTAAAAGTGCAGATCGAGCTAACAGGAAATTATGAAGAATATTATTATGAAGCAGAACAAACAGTGAACTGGGCAGATGGAGTTAGTTTTATGGTTAACGACAATAATGTTACCTTAAATTGGACTCCAGAAGCTTATAGGGTTTTAAGTTGTAAAGATAATAGTATTGAAAGACAAATGATGGAGTCTATATTTGATGTTCTGAAAAAATTCACTGTTGAGGGAAATATAAAAACAAAGCAATTTGATAGTATTTTCGCAAATCCAATGAAAAAGAAGTTTTTTGCACTGGAGTATACGAGCAATCCCTACTTTAAACCTTTAGTAGATGGAGATATTAGAAAAATAAAACCTGAAGATGAGAATGAATTATTAGATGAAATCGGAAGTGCAGTTCTGGCTTCTGGAAAGTGGTCATATGGAATTGTTAAAGATGAAGAAAGATCAACTATAGCAAATTATGTAGTAGGCTATTTATACAAATTATTGCAAAAGCAAGTAGAAGAGCTTCAATCGACTTATTTGGTAGAACTGATATGCCTTGATTTGGAAAAAGTCATGTATAATTTGATGCTTACACAGATGAGATATGCATATGATGTTGCTTGCTACCCGGAAAAGCAAGAGAAAATGTTCGAAAATTTTAATGAGTTGAACAAGACCTCTAGGGCTCTGAAATTTCTGGCTGAATACATTGCCGCATGTCCACCGAATGGAACGCAAATATTAGGGGAATGGAAATATGAAAAATTACTCGCCATTTGTTCTTTAATAATTGATTGGGCATATAAAAATGATTTGTTTTATTACAACATTTTCAATACACCCGTTGAAATATTAAAATCTGATAGGGTCGGAATGAGGCAGGATGAGTTTAATAAATTGAACGCGATTAATTTCAAAGAACGAGAAGTACAATTGAAATATAGTTCTTCATCTGTATTTAGAGAAAATTTACCACACACGGAATTCCATAATGTGGCAGAAGATTTAAATACGGCCTTTCTAGATGAGTATGGTTTTTCATTTGATGATTTTTGTAATTGCATTTTTGGAATACTATCTTACGGTAATGAGATTACTGATGAAGTTAAAAGAGCAGATAAAAGTGAATTGATCTCTTGGCTAGTGGAGAACGGTACAGACTTAAATACTGAGAAAATGGAAAACGTACTTCAGTATATTTCCTTAACTAAACGAGAGGATTATTTAAAACCGGCACGACCATACAGATCAGAGGATGTTTATCCTTGGCGTTTCAATAGAGAATTATCTTTTTCAAGAAGACCGATTATCCTAAGGGAAAATGAAGTCATTTGGGGAAATAGGCAATTATTCCATATGCTGAAGTTTACTTTGGATTTAATTCATGAAGGCCAGTTAAAAACAAGAGGAAAAAAACTAGCTGCATTAATAGGAAAAATTAGTAATAAACGTGGAGATGATTTTAATCATAAGGTATTTAATAAAATAAATGAAATGCCGGGTTTTATCGTTGATAAAAATATTAAGAAAATAAATCAAAAGAATATAGCTGATGAGAAAGGAAATACACTGGGGGACATAGATGTTCTGTATATTCTTCCTAATCGAAAGCAGATAGTGGTTGTGGAGGTTAAGGATTTTAACTATTCTAAAAGTCCTTACGAAATGGATTGTGAGTATCAAAAAATGTTTGTGGATAAGGGTGATAAGAAATCTTTTGCAACAAAACATAAAAGACGTGCTGTGTGGGTAAAAGAACACTTGGAAGATTTAAAAACGCAATATCGATTAGCTGGAGATGGTTGGACCGTTAAACGTATTTTTATTGTAAGTGAGTCGATAATTAGCAATGCATTTTATAATGCCGGTGAGACTATTATTACGTTTAGTGAAATATCAAAGGATAGACTACAGAGAGTATGATAGAAAGATTAATAGAATAGGAATTTCCGACAATCCGGCGAGACTAAATAGTTTCGCTTCTTTTTGAGACACTCAAATAATTCGTTTTAACATGTTTCTGCCGGACTAAAGGGCCAATGCCTCTAATCCTCGAATATGAGGTTAGGTAATGCTGTCCTGAAGTAACCTTTCAAATTCTTCTCTTTCGAAGACTATTTATTCTAATTTGCTCTTTTTGTTTTTTAATAGTTGCTCGTTCTTTTTCTCTTTTTTCTTTTTGGAATTTATCTACATCCGAAACCAATTCTTTTAGTAATCTATCGATTGCTATATAAATAACAACTGCAGAATATATAAATAAAGTGTCAAATGATTGAATACTCGCTAAATCGCTTACTAATTGAGAGAACTTCCCATACGTATCATAGATGGTGTATACAATAATAATTAAATAAACAATCAATCTCCTCATAAATACGACTTCGTAATTATTGAATTTAATACGCTTAAAGTTAAAGTTAATATATACCCATGCATTCGCATATAATGGTAGAAAAAGTAATGAGTAGAAGTAATCTATTTCGTTCCAATTCAACTTTAACATTATTAAAAGAGATAAGTATAGAGGAATGATCAAATAATATAAGTGAACGAAATGCTCAATAAAAAGAAAAAAGCGTCTAAAAAAATATTTCTGCCAAATCGATCGTTGAATAATCCAACCAATGATCCCACTTTGTTACAGAACTCCTGTCTCCAGCGTCTAGAAAGGCTGTAAGCCGCCCTCCGGCTCACGAATCAACTTGTGTTGCCGTGACGGAGATCGAGGGCAGCGGAGGCACGCGTTTCCTTGTTTCCTCGGGCGTGCTGGCTAAGCAGGTATGGCTGCGCGCCGAAAGCGAAGGCCGCTTCTCCGACAACTTCTTCGACGTCGTGCCGGGCAAGCCGGTCGAGGTGGAATTCCAGCACCGCGCCCCAGGTCAGACATCCAGCGTTCCGGCTGCGGCCGGAGTCGTAACCGCTACCTCGATGAAAGATTATTTGGCTTAAGATATATTCCGAACAGCCGGGAGATGAAGCAGAGCTTGTTTCTGCTTCATCTTTTCGTCTCTGGATTGATGTTTTCCCCACCCGAAGTTGACTTGTGGGAAGTTAGTGTTATAATTTGTTTGAACGTTCATTCAATATTAGGGGGTTTATATGGGACCAAAAACAGATAACAACACCAAGATCAGACTTGTTGCAGCAGCCTTGAAAGTGCTTGCCGAGCAAGGATATCATAAAACCTCGATGAAGGAAATTGCCAGAGAGGCTGGCGTCGCGCAAGGCTTGATCAATTATTATTTTCCCAGCAAGGACGATCTGATGTTTGAAGTATTCCAGATGGAGAGTCTTAAGTATGCGGAGGAGATGCAACGGATCGCGGACATCCCGAAGGGCGAGCATTTCATACGGCATGCCCTGGAGGTTCCCAAGGGGATGGTGAATGCCTACCCGGACTGGCATCGATTGCGTTACGAGCTGTTTGCAATCGGACTTCGCAGCGAGGCTGGTAGACAAAAAATAAAAGAAAGCCTGGCTGCAGGACGTCGTCTTGTCCATCAATCTTTGGATACTTTTTTGAATAACGATCATGTCAACAAATCGGCATTGGCCTCGATTATAAACGCGGTCATCGATGGACTTGCGCTAGAGCTTATGGCGGACCCGAATTATGATATTGAAGCCGCCTATCTTACATTCGCAGAGCTGCTCGAAGCTTATTTGTCGGAGGGAAGGAGATGATTTTTTTTGAATTATTATTGAATGAACGTTCAAACAAAAAAAGGAGGAGATAAGCAATGCTAGAGTATGCAAGCCTGGTTTTATGGCTGCCTTATATCGCTTTATTGGTACACACAATAGAGGAACTGCCCGAATTCTCATCGTGGTCGACCCGTCATTTTCGAGATATGTCTGCCATGCAGCATGCCGTCATCCAATCTATTATGTTGATTGTTTTGTTAGTATGCTCCGTCATGGCAACGGCCGAGGAGAGCAATGGCGTCTGGATCATTATAGTTGCAGGATTTCAGCTTCATGTCGGTCTTAATGCATTGTTTCATATCGTCATGGCCGTTCGTTTTCGTGAATATTCTCCAGGGATGCTGACGGGCATCGCGGTGTCTCTTCCGACGACCTTCGTGTTTTTTGGTTATGTAAGCCAGCATGCCATCCTGACAGGGACGGCATACGCGATTGCGATAACGGCCGGAGTGCTGCTGGCCGCTGCTGCTGTCGGAAATTTATTTCTACCCCGCAAGTCCAACAAAAAAACGATGAGGGCGGAGATATAAGATGATTTTGTTCCTTGTAGTGCAAATGTTTCTCGCAATTCTTTTCCTGTTCTCCGGCTCTGGCAAGCTACTCGGCTGGTCTTCATACAAAAGAAGCTTTGAGCATTTGCGATTGTCCAAACGCATTCGCATCCTGGCAGGAATTGTTCAATTAATGGGGAGCATTGGATTAATTACAGGCTTTTGGTTCTCCTCGGCGACGGCAGCATCTGGCCTACTATTGTCGTTTACGATGTTTGCGGCCATTGCATCGCATATTCGAGTCAAGGATACACTGGTTCAAACCGCGCCTGCGATCTTTGTATGCATGCTCACCGTTTTACTGCTCTTCATATAGGCAGCGTTGCATCTGATGACCGGTCTCAGTAAGAGTTTTCAAAAACTATGAGGTGTGCCGTTTTCGCGAATCCAAACGTAAGCAACCCGCCTTCCAAGGGAAAGCGGGTTGCGTCCATAATGGGGCAATTGAGATGTTTCGATCTTCAACGGCGGCTAGTCTTAATAAAACCCGCCGGCGAAGCCACCGCCGTAACCTCCTCCGCAGCCACCGCCGAAGCCGAACGGGACGACGAACAACGCCGCGATTAACGCTAACGCGATTGCCGCGCCAAAGAAAAAGAACGAAATATGCGCTTTTGTTTTAGCTCGTTTGGCATGCCGTTTTTTTAGCCGATTGTAAGTCGGGCCTTTGCCTTTGTTGATAGCGGAAAAGTAGAGACGACCGTTTTTGTACGCTTTGATCGTACAGCGCAGCATGGAGCCGTCCTTCAGTCTCGCTTGAACCGTCCTGCCGATATACGGCCGAAAAGAGGCTTCATTTAATGCAATTCGTTGCATATTGTAGACCTCTCTTTCCTATAAGCAGTGCCCGAGAATCGTTCGGTGAATTTGCTCCTGCATTCGTCAGCTACTCGGAAGACGCATTATTCGGAGATATGTGGAG
This sequence comes from Cohnella sp. LGH, assembly GCF_017671885.1. Taxonomy (NCBI): domain Bacteria; kingdom Bacillati; phylum Bacillota; class Bacilli; order Caryophanales; family Paenibacillaceae; genus Cohnella; species Cohnella sp. LGH. Next base: position 5,090,886 of record NZ_CP072117.1, on the reverse strand, counting down.
AAGAGAAGGGTTATCGCTAAGAGATCGCGGTCTAATCACGATTGCAGCCTTAGTAGCGGGAGGGATGACAGAGCAACTCACCTATCACTTGCAATTAGCTGCTGATTTGGCGCGAATCTTAAAGGCGGAATAAGCCAGTGATAGGGGAGTAGCAGATAAATGCGCGGTGAAGCATCGAGCCGCGCATTTATCTTAATTAAGTGACTCAACTTTCGTAGCATGAAATTGGCAAACAAGCCCTGATGTAGCTGGGCAGACAGGCAATCCATTGCTGAAGTTGACGCTGAATCAAAGCCGAAAGCCTCTTTCCTGCTTTGGTGGCGATTTCGCTGACAAGATCGAGCAACTGTTGCAAGGCGACCGTCCAATCCAGCGTACCGACTTCGTAGCACAGCACATAAAACAAACCGCCGAACGTGCGTGCATCTGCGCTTTGCCGATGCTGCCAAGCCAGTAGCAGGTAGCGCGAAAAGACAATTGTGGTGTGGCTGATCAGCAAATCATAGGAGCGGCCTTGAAATTCCTTTTGCAAACGAAGCAGCGAATTGGTGCATTTGAAGAAAACCTCAATGTCCCAGCGGGTAGCGTAAATTCGAATGACATCCTCAACACAGAGCGTCAGATCTGTCGTCAGAACGGCGAGCCAATCATTTTTCTTCGAGCGGTTGCGGACGAATACCACATGAACCGGCGTACCGCAAGCCAGCTCCGTTCGGATCGAGCGGAGAATGCTGCGCTTCTTGCTCGCTACAGGTGCGGCTGCGAAGTAAAGCTCTTTAAGCGACAGCTTCTGGCCTTGCACAAGGAATCGTTTATTGTCGTTCTTGACCATGCCGATCACATCAAGTCCGCGGGAGATGGCAGCGATTCAGAATGGCTGGCTTGATGCTAATATTGTCATTGAAGAATCATTATTGGCGTTCAAACGCGCCGGATGCGACGGCATTTTGACTTATTTTGCCGTAGATATGGCGCGGCGGTTGAAAGAAGGACAATCTCTACATGAATAGGAGCAACCAGGCTCTATATTATTACTACGGCTATACCTAGTGAGAAATCTCCGCCTCTCTCTGTTAACGAGAGATGGGCGGCGATTTCTTGTTTTGATGCTGGCGGTAGCAGAATGTGAGCGTGGAAGAGACCGCGAACTATTTCGCAATGTATCATCAATCCTCTATTGTTTAATCAGTGACAACAAGTCACAGGGCTGCATCGTTACTTAGAGGCAAATGAATCTGGAGGGTGAACTGTTTATCCATGCTATCAATCGAAAGATATTCTTGATGATTTTCTATAATGCTATTACAGGTTTTTAAACCAATCCCTGTACTGTTTTCTTTATAAACTTCGGCATTAATATGGTTTCGATGACAGTGATTAAAGATTGGGAGCTTGAAGCAATCCGAACGGACCTGCCAGTTGGAGTACTTGGCAGCCAGGCTGTTGAACTGGCATTGACTCGCTTGGGCGATCCTTATAGCCAGCTTAAGGCAGGGCAGGGTGACTACACGGATTGCAGCTATCTCGTCCAGTGGCGCTATCAGCAATTGGAGATTGTTCTGCCGAGAACGGCGGCGGAGCAAGCGCGTTTATGGTGGACAACGGGCTGACACTTACTGCTGATGAACTAACGGTTGGCGACTTGATATTCTGGAGCTACGAGCAAAACAGACGATTTATGAATATTACGCATGTCGGCATTTATGCCGGTAACGGCAAGATCATTGATGCCTCCTCCAGTCGGGGGCAGGTGGTGTATCGGAATGACTGGGCCGAACCCGATACATCGTGCAGAGCCATTACAGGGGAACGGATACCTTGCGGGAGAAGCTTAGGCGACTGGTGCTTCGAGGCTGGGAGGACAAACAGAATAAAACACTTGAGAGGGGATCCGAGCGATTCCCTTCTTTGTGCAACAATACTTATGCTAACTGCTCAATCGGCACACTACTGTCGATCTCGAAAATCCATTATACTGAAATCAGCCGATTCATTGCTGGGGAAGGACGGACATGAAAAAACAGCAAGCCACTCGAACTGCGATCTATCGTCGTCTAAGCCGGGATGATGAGCAAAGCGGCGAGAGCATGAGCACAGAAAATCAACGGATTTTGCTGGAACGTTATGCGAGAGAAAACGGCTTTGAAGTGGTGGATATTTACACGGACGACGGCTGGAGCGGCACCAACTTCGACCGTCCTGATTTTCAACGGATGAAGCGAGATATTGAACTGGGCAAGATCGACATTGTGCTGGTCAAGGACTTGAGTCGATTGGGGCGCAATCAGATCGAAACGAGTCTCTGCATTCAAGTATTCTTCCCTGAGCATAACGTGCGTTTTGTAGCCGTCAGCGAAACATTGATACCGCCAAGGGCGAAGATGATTTCATGGAACTGCGCAATTTGTTTAACGAATGGTTTGTCCGCGATACGAGCCGAAAGGTCAAGAGCCGCTATCGTCAACGAGCCTTGAATGGTGATTACACAGGTACTATGTGATGGCAGTCAACCGGGATACGGCAAGTGCGAGAACGGTTTCGTTTGCCTTGTCCACGAAACCAGCTTCGGTGACCGAAGTATCCAAAGCGACCGGTCTGGATACGGCGACCAATGATAATGCGTCGACCGGCGTGTTGTCTTCCTCGTTCGCTCCGGGCGAGGGCCGACTGTACGTTTTGCCTTGAAGGAGGGAATGAAGTGAGGACGGAATCGATCAAAACCTATTATACAGCGATGGAAAGCCTGGTCGGCCGGTTCGACCGGGAGGCAAGAAGGCTGCGATTGGAGGCATCGGATGCCGACGCCTACGAGGCCTGGAAGACGAAGGCGAGGAGCGACTTGAGCGACTTGATCGGCATCGCGAGGATGGAGACGTGCGAGCTGCTGCCGGAGAGGCTTGAGATCGTCCAAGAGGATGGATACCGCCGCGAGAAATGGCTCATCCAGACGGAGCCAGGCGTCTGGATGCCGTTCTATCTGCTGCTCCCCGACGATCTGCAGCCGGGCGAGCGACGGCCTTGCATGATCGCGGCGCACGGGCACGGAACGGCAGGGAAGCTGTCACCGGCAGGCCGTACGGACATTCCCGCGTTAGCCGAGCGCATCGCCAGAGAGCATACCGACTATGGCGTATCCTTCGTCCGGCGGGGATACCTTGTGCTCTGCCCGGATGCGAGGGGCTTCGGCGAACGCCGGGAATCGTCGGGACAGGGCGACGAGGAGAACCTGTTCCTCTCCAGCACCTGCAACCAGTTGAACGTCATGGCGATCAGTCTGGGCCTGTCGCTGACCGGGATGTGGACATGGGATCTGATGCGCCTCCTCGATTATATCGGGACCCGGGCGGATATCGCTCAGGATCGGATCGGATGCTGCGGCTTGTCCGGGGGCGGATTGCAGACGCTCTGGCTGTCGGCTCTCGACAAGCGGGTGAGCTGCGCGGTCGTCAGCGGTTATTTCTACGGGTACAAGGACGCCTTGCTGAAGCTGTACAATTGCTCTTGCAATTATGTCCCCGGGTTATGGGAGCGCGTGGACATGGGCGATATCGCGGCTTTGATCGCGCCGCGGCCGCTGCTGATCGAGACGGGAGATCAAGATCCGCTCAATGGCGAGCGGGGCGTGGGCAATGTCGTCGAACAGGTGGACATCGCCGCGCAGGCTTACAGGCTGACGGGTGCGCAGGAGCGCCTCGTCCATCATATCTTTGCGGGCGGGCACATATGGAACGGCGACCGAACCTATGACTTCACGAAGCGATGGTTGGGTCGATGATGGAGCGGTTAAGCGGGGACACCTGCTTAACCGCTTTTTTGGAGTTGTCAAGAAAAATGCAGTTTGAAAACACTCTCATGCAGAAATCCCTTTACTACGCGGCTTGAGACAGCATTCTTTCGCGATAAATAGCCGGGGCCAGCCCCCTGGATTCGTGGTGTAGATCCGCCGCCTGTTGTAGTAAACCATGATGTACCGTATTCATCAGAATCTGCAACCCAGCGAAGTTCATTACCTCGCTTTTCAAAAACTTTGTAAGCAGAACTACCATGACCTTCTGTATCTCTAGCCCAGCAGAGCCCTGTATTCTTGAAAATCCGACACCTTGGAGTTATTAATATTATAGTTAATTTTATCAGTTGCCCCAGTCTTGATATCCCATAATGTAGTCCTATTAAGCATCCCCATTATTAGGACTTCTTTTAAGGTCAAAAGAGTGGCTCCCGCGCCTTCGCGTGGGCTGTGCTCTATATCATGCGGTGGAAGTATTCGAGAAACGCAGGATTGCGCGGCGTTTTCGTTCCCCGGTGAACGACAAGCTGCCGGATCGCCAGCGACATGAAGATGTTGTGCAAGGAGCGGTCGCCTTGCGTGCTCTTGTAGTAGCGGCCTTGCCGCTGGAACCGGCGAAGATCGGAACAATGCCGGCGTACCGCACCAGCTCGTCGGCTGTCTTGAATCTTGTATGTCCCCAATCTCGGCGGTGAGTTCCGCTGCCCTGACCACATCGACGCCGGTAATCGCGTCCACAAATATATGTAGGGGTTTGTCGTTGGCCTTTCATGCGTCCTCTATCAGACAAGAAACGCCGACAATCCGTCGTAGTTTTTTTGCTGAATCCGCAATCCCCGCAGTGTCCCCTAAGTACCCCTCACTAAAGTGATAATCGCTGACAATGGGAATCCAAAGAAGTCACAATTGCGATAACGCTTACTTTAGCATCCTTGCTACAATTCAATTGGAAGAACAAGGGGGAGCGCTTTACGCATTTATAGCGAGGGAATGTTAGCGTCCTGCGCTTTGCTCGTCCCGACACCATCAGCGAATTGACAGCATTGCTGCAATTATTAAGGAGGATTTATGAAGCAGTTTGCCAATATTTCCATACATGAAAATGGGCTGTATTTCCAAGCGGAAGTTACGGATAGCAGAGATGTTCGATTGCTGCATTTCTCGCCGTTTCCGCAGGCTGCAGATGAGCTTGAAGCCGAAGAGGTTCGGCGCAAGTTTCGCATCGTCGAAATTCAGGCAACGGGTCTGAATCAGGACGATCATCACGGCTCCAAATATACGGGCACATTGCCTGGTTACCGGTTGAAATATGTAACTCACCACGACGGACGCAATGCCCATGGCCGCAAGCTGGAAATCGTTATGGAGGATGACGGGCTAGTCGTGACGGTGCATTACCAGTTTTTCGATCAAATCCCGGTCGTACGTGCCTGGACCGAAGTCGCGAATCGCTCGAATAGCTCTGTTGCGCTTGAATATATCTCCTCCTTCGCCCTGACAGGTATCGCCAAGGGAGGGGATACGAGTTGGGAACATCAAGGCCGTCTATATGTCGCGCATAATACATGGCATGGCGAAATGCAGTGGAGAAGCCATACGATGCCGGAACTCGGATTGACGCGGGCGAACAACTCGTCCTTGAAGCGGCTTTCTTACGGCACTTCAGGAACATGGTCGTCCGAGGGCTTCATACCGATGGGATGCTTCGAGAATAGCGCTCAGGGTACCGCCTTAATCTGGCAAATCGAACACAACGGCTCCTGGCATTGGGAGATTAGCGATGCGGCGAACCAACTTTACTTGCAGCTGAGCGGGCCGACGGAAAATGAAAATCATTGGTGGAAAAAGCTTGCGCCGGGGGAGACGTTTGTATCGGTTCCGGTTGGCGTCGGTATTGTCAAAGGCGGCTTTGAACAGGCGGTCGGCCAGCTTACCCGATATCGCCGGGCGATCAGACGGCCCAACAGGGACAATGAACGACTTCCCGTTATTTTCAATGACTATATGAACTGTCTGTTCGCCGATCCGACGACGGAGAAAATCATACCTTTGGTCGATGCCTCCGCCAAGGCGGGGTGCGAATATTACTGCATTGACGCCGGCTGGTATACGGACGGAGACTGGTGGGATTCAGTCGGGCTGTGGGAGCCTTCGCAGCAGCGCTTTCCCGGCGGATTAAAAGAAGTTACGGACTATATACGCAGTAAGGGGATGGTTCCGGGTTTATGGCTGGAGCTTGAAGTGATGGGGATTCGGTGTCCGCTTGCGAGCCAAGTAAGCGACGACTGGTTTTTCGTACGGCATGGAGAACGGGTGATCGACCATGGCCGCTACCAATTGGATTATCGCAATCCCGAAGTGGTGAAGTATGCGGATGAAGTGATGGATCGGCTTATTGGAGAACTGGGAATCGGTTATATCAAAATGGACTACAACATTAATGCAGGAATCGGCACCGAGATTGACGCGGATAGCTTCGGCGACGGTCTTCTCCAGCATAATCGCGCCTATCTGCAGTGGCTCGACAACGTATTCGAGCGTTATCCCGAGCTCGTCATCGAAAACTGCGCAAGCGGGGGAATGCGCATGGATTATGCGCTGCTTAGCCGCCTTAGCATCCAGTCGAGCAGCGATCAGACGGATTATCGCAAATATGCCGCTATTGTTGCAGGAGCTCCGGCGGCTCTAACCCCCGAGCAATGTGCGGTCTGGTCTTATCCGCTCAGGGACGGCACCGAGGAAGAAGTTATTTTCAACCTTGTCAATTGCATGCTGATGAGAGTACACCAGAGCGGGCATTTGGCGGAAATTTCGCCGAATCGCTTCGAACTCATTCGAGAAGGATTGGAATTTTATAAAAAAATTCGAAATGAGCTGGCAGTTGGTTTGCCATTTTGGCCGCTAGGGCTGCCTTCGTACGGTGATTCATGGTTAAGTCTGGGGCTGCGCTGCGAGTCTACGGCATACTTGGCGGTATGGCGTCTGGAAAGCGATGAAGACACCGTCGAATTGCTGTTACCGGAGTTAAAACATAAGACAACTGCAATTCGTTGCGGATACCCGCAACGACAAGATTGCGACTGGCATTGGGATCGGGAATCCGCGAAATTAACGATATCCATGCCGTCGATCCATAGCGCCAGACTCTTTGAATTGCTGATGGAGAAGTGAAATTTTGCCTGAATTTAATCGCCTTCCGCTTTGCCTGTATGGCAAGTAGGGGGGCTCTTTTAATAGCTGCGAACTTCCGGGCATTGAACTTTAGTCTATTGTGCTAGATACAATCTTCATACAAAATAAGACTAAATTTGCTGGAAAGGATCGATACGAAAATGGAAATCGGATCGTTGTTCCAACCTAATCTGCTGCAGCAGGATTTCGAGCCTCAAATTATGGCCTACTACTTTAAGCAATATCAGAATCTATCGATGAATTTCCATCATCACAACTTGACGGAAATTATGTACGTGATCAGCGGAGAATGCTTTGTCGAGCTTAAACTGGCAAATGGCGTAACGGATCGCGTGGAACTGAAAAAGGGCGAATTCATTTTGCTGGACGGGAATGTCCCTCATCGACTCATCGTGGATGAAATCGCCTGCAGAATGTTAAATGTAGAATTTCACTTCACTAAACGCCAAGATATCTTTCCTTCCATGAAGGAGCTGGCGGAGAAGGAAGAATCGTTTGCAGCCCTTGTCCGCTTCCAGGGTCCTTATTTGCTGCTGGCCGACCCGGATGAGCTGTACCATGTGCTAAAAAGTCTCGTGCTTGAACTGGACAACCAATATTCGGAAGACGGGGCGATGGCGAGAATATTATTCATGCAGCTGTTGATCCGTATCTCCCGGCTCTGGGAACAATCCAAGGAAGGGCAGCCGCAGACAAACTACTATATTAAGAAGTGCATAGAGTATTTGCAGCATAATTACGATCGTCAAATACGCGTTAAAGAGATCGCCGCTCATGTTAACCTGCATGTGGGCTATCTTCAACGTATCTTTAAATCCGTTACCGGTTCGACGATTACGGAATACTTGACATCCCTGCGGATGGAGAAGGCCAAAATGCTGCTGTTGAGAACCGATAGTCCGATTATTGATATTTCCGAATATGTCGGAATGGGGAGCCGGCAACATTTTCATTCCTTATTTAAACAGTATACGGGCTGGACGCCGGTAACCTACCGCAATTCTGTGGATAAGCAACGTTTCAAGTATAAACCGGTGATAATTCATGACAGCTAAAAACGGAACAAGTCATAATTTTGGTAACGCTTTCTAAGGTGCGCTTGCTACACTTATAACAGTTCAAACAGATCAAAGTTCGGAACGATAGAGAGGAGTGTTCAGGTCTGATCAAACATATCGCAGTGGAATGGAAAGAAGGACCTGTAGACGGAACAATTGCAGTAGACGGGGGAACCGTTATCCATGAAGCGATCGTCAAGGGGAGCGGTACAATTTCCCAAGGCAGCTTTGCTATTGACGGCAGAGCGGCAAGGTTGACGATTTCGGTAGATTTATCTTCAAGAGCAGCGAATAAAAAGCCGATCGTGACGGTCTCGACGGACAACCATCCTTTCAGTTTTTTCTTGCTTGATGTCCACGAGCAGTATCCGATCTATATTCCGGCTTACGGTGTCATAGTTACCGAACAGACGGACGAGCGTTCATACGAACAGATTGAACGGGACACTCATGCTCAAGGGCTGCTTAACCAATTGCAGAAAATCGAAGCGGAACCGGAGGAAAACTTCGAGAATGCCGCGGCTTGCACACGGGATCTGCCAGCCCAGACTTGGCTAGGCTTATCCCGCGATATTCGAATCTTCGGGATCGGTTTCAGGGGAGTCGGCGGAGAAGAGCTGCTGTGGGATTGGGTACAGCCAAGGTTTCATGGTTTTGAAACTGCGCTGCCCGAGCTGGACGATCATGCCGTACGCTATCGTTTTATGTTAGGGCGCGGAATCGGTTGCGTAGAAAATATATCAAGAAGGCTTGAGGAAGGCGTACTGCCTATTTTGCACTCGACCATTGTGGATGACGACATCACCTATCGAACTGTATCTTTCGCTTCGTACGAGTCAAATCCGCTTAACGAGCAGACGCTTCGCGGTTCGCATTACTTGGTAGCGGATGGCTATGGATTTGGACATATGCTTAATGAAGAGCAAACGGCGAAACGGGAGCAGCTGCTGCCAAACGAATTAAATCCGGATGAGGAGACAGTGCTCTACTTCCGGGCAACAGCGACGAATACGGCGCGGGTACCTCGATATGCCTGGTTTAAGAATCCGGTGCCTAACGCAATTATGATGAATAACGACAAGCATTACACATTCGATAATCTCAGCGGTTTTGTACAATATTCGAGTGATCGCGTCTGCTGCGTATCCAAGTTAAACGGAGAACCGCTTACGGAAGAGGAAACGGCCATTCTCATCCTTCCCGGCGAAACGGCCGTCTTCGAATTTTTCTTGCCGCATCGCCCGATATCTCATCTGAGAGCTGAACGGCTAATCAAGCAAAGCTTCTCCTCGCGGCTGGAAGAATGCCGCAGCTTCTGGAAAGGCAAACTCGACCGCGCCGCTCGCATTCGGGTTCCGGAGCAGCGGCTGGACGAAATGATCCGCGCCGGATTGCTTCACCTCGACCTGGTTTCCTACGGAATAGAGCCCGAAGGGACGATCGTCCCGACGATCGGCGTCTATACGGCAATCGGCTCGGAGAGCGCTCCGATCATTCAGTTTATGGAATCTATGGGAGGGCACGACGTAGCGGCAAGGTCTCTGCAGTTTTTTTTGGACAAGCAGCATGAGGACGGGTTCATTCAGAATTTCGGCGGATACATGCTTGAGACGGGCGCCGCGTTATGGAGCTTTGGAGAACATTATCGCTATACGCGCGACGAGGTTTGGCTTGCGCAAATCAAAGAGAATTTGTTAAAAGCTTACGACTTTATCGTCGCGTGGCGAGAGCGAAATAGGACAGAGCAGCTAAGGGGCAAAGGCTACGGCATGTTGGAAGGGAAAACGGCAGACCCGGAAGATCCGTTTCATTCCTTCATGTTAAATGGATACGCTTACATCGGGGTGAGTCGGTTGGCGGAAATGCTGGCGGCTTCCGATCCGGTCAAAGCGGCACAAATCGGCGAGTTTGCCAAGGAGCTAAAGACGAATATCCGCGAGGGCTTTCACCAGGCGATGGCATTGTCGCCGGTTGTGCCGCTTGCCGACGGTACATGGGTGCCTACTGCGCCCCCATGGGTTGAACACAGAGGCCCGCTTTCCCTGTATGCGGAGAGCGCCAAGTGGTTAACGCATGGATCTGTCGTTGCTCGCGACTCGCTGCTCGGCCCCCTGTATCTCGTATTTCAAGAAGTATTGCAGGCAGACGAGCAATCGGCTCAATTTTTACTTCAATTTCACAATGAACTGATGTGCATGAGAAATGTCGCTTTAAGTCAACCGTACTATAGCATTCACCCCTTCGTGCATCTGCTGCGGGGAGAAGTAAAACCGTTCCTGAAAGCCTTTTATAACGGCTTCGCGGGATTGGCCGATCGTGAAACGTATACGTTCTGGGAGCATTACTGGCATGCCAGCCCGCATAAAACGCATGAAGAAGGCTGGTTCCTGCTGCAAACGCGCTGGATGCTTTATATGGAATCCGGTCGGACGCTAAACCTGCTGCCGGGTATTCCAAGAGCATGGCTCGAGCATGGCAAATCGATTGAATTGAACGAAGTCGCAACCTATTTCGGTCCGATCTCTTTGCATGTTGAATCGCAACTAGAGAAAGGAGTGATTATAGCCCGCATCAGCAGCAGCTCAGACAGAAAACCGGATTCGCTTTGCCTGCGTATTCCGCATCCGGAAGGCAGGAAGCCATCCGGCGTAACGGGCGGAACGTACGTTGCGGGCCGGGAAACGGTCACAGTGGAGCGGTTTACCGGAAGCGCTGAAATCACGTTGCATTTCTGATTTTACAAACACTAAAAAGGGGACGGGATTAGCATGGGTTTTAGAAAAATGTCTGTTTTATCAATCGGTTTTATTCTGATTCTATCGCTTGTACTAGCGGCTTGTTCTTCCAATAACAAATCTGCCAATACAGGAACGAACAGCGGAACGCAATCGCCGGCAAGCTCGCAGACAGCTGCAAAGAACGATGGAGAGAAAACAACGATTCGGTTTTCGACCTGGTACGGTCCCGGCGATGTGGAAATTTGGAAAAACGTCATCAGTCGGTTTCAAGCGGAGAATCCGAACATTACGGTGGAATTTGAGCCGCTGGAATGGGGCGCATACTGGCAGAAGCTGCAAACCCAGCTCGCTTCGAATTCGGCCGCCGATGTCATCGGCATGCATGTAGGAATCGTTTACGGATATGTCGAGAAAAATCAGCTTGCTCCGCTCGACGATTATTTAAGCGCGAACGACCGCAAAGATCAGCTTTCCGAATCGCTTCTAGTAGAAGGCCAATGGCCAAAAGACAATCCTAAGCAATATGCGCTGCCTTGGCACGTTACGGGTGCGACCTTGTTTGTGAATATGACGGCTTTTAAGGAAGCGGGTATCGCTTATCCGGAAAACGGCTGGACCATCGACGAATTTAAGGCTGCAGCACAGAAATTGACGACCGATAAGAGATTTGGCTTCTCCGTTCCTACATTCTCGATGGCTGCCGGTTTGGCAGGCGCTTTCGGCACCGAGCCTACGACAGCGGACAAGCTGCATAGCAATTACAATTCGCCGGAGATGCTGAATTTCAAAACGTGGCTGCACGAGCTCATTTGGAAAGACAAGGTAGCTCCGAATCCTAAGGATCTCGACAAAAATATCGATCCGTTCGTGGCAGGCAAAGTGGCGATGGCTATTAACGGCGCCTGGAATTTCCCGGTGTATCGCGACATTAAGGATTTTGAATGGGATATCGCGCCGATGCCGAGCAAAGACGGGAAAACGAAGACGTATGCCGGGCCGGATATGCTCAGCATTACGCAAGACAGTAAAAACAAGGATGCGGCATGGAAGTTCATGCAATTTGTCATCTACAACCAGCAAGCTCAAGAACTGCTTCGGGCGACCGGCGTTCCCATGCTCAAAGAAGACTTGGCTAACGATGCATTGATTAATGAAATTGCCGCTCAAAAACCGGCACACTTTAAAGTTTTCCTCGAAGGCGTCAATAACGACGGAATCGGTTACGCCTTTACGAAGAAGTTTTTCGAAATTAGCCAGCTGGAACTGGATGCCGACGTGAAAATCATGGAAAGACCGGACGCGGACATCAAAAAGGAACTGGAGACGCTCCACGAACAAGTGAATAAAGAATTCGAGAAACAATAATCTACAGGCTAGGGGATAGTTGAGTAAGGCTATCCCCTACTTAAGGCGGTGCAACTTTTGCGAGATATGCACAAGAAGCGTATGAGCTCGGACGCGTTATGGGCGTTTATTTTGCTCATCCCTTTGTTTGTGGGCATTGGTTTAGTCTATTATTCCGCTTTATTCGGTTTCACCATGAGCTTTACAAGCTGGGATATTGTGCGCAAAGCGGAATGGATCGGCATATCCAATTACCGAACGCTAATAGAGGACGACCTGGTCTGGAAAGCAATGAGCAATACGCTGATCTTTCTGGTCATCACCATCCCGGCCAAGATCATTCTCGGCTTTCTGCTTGCGGTGTTGTTAAACCAGAAGCTGCGCGGCATCCAATTCTTTCGGCTGACTTACTTTTTCCCTACGGCTTGCTCGGTTGTTGCCATCGCCTTGGTATGGGGATATATGTACGGAGCCGACGGATTTCTTAATCAGATGCTGCAAGGTCTCGGACTGTCCAAAGTATATTGGATGGATGAGAACCATGCGATGAGCTCGATTGCGATTATGACGTTGTGGGTTGGTATGGGATACATTGCATTGCTCTTCCTGGCAGGGCTGCAAAACGTCCCAACGGATTATTACGAAGCCAGTCGGGTGGACGGAGCATCGAAATTCCAGCAGATGTGGAAGATTACGATCCCGTTGGTTACGCCAACTACCTTTTTTATTCTTGTTACGCAGATCATAACGGCATTCCAGATGTTCGGCGAAGTTTATCTGCTTAGCGGGCCGGCCAATTCGACATTAACGATTGTGCAGTACATTTTCAAAGAAGCGTTTCAAGGGTTCCGCATGGGCTATGCCTCGGCATTGTCCTATATTTTGATCGTCGTTATCTTAATCGTTACGGTTGTTCAATTAAAAGTCCAGAAGAGATGGGTACATTACGATCTTTAACGAGTGCGCCGAATAGGACAGACCTGCGAGTTTGACTCCGTCAGACTCCCATGACAGGAGGACCCGATGGAGACAATTAATGAAAAACATTCACTTAAGCTGCTCTACTTTATGATTCTGCTCGGACTAGGTTTGATCATCGTTCTTCCGTTTTTATGGCTATTGCTTTCCTCTTTTAAAAGCAGCTACGAAATTATTTCCGGCAGCAACTTCATTCCGAAAAACTGGACATGGGACAATTACGTAAAAGTTGTAACCGAAGTACCGATGCTTTCCTTCTTTAGGAACAGCGTATTTGTAACCGTCTTGGCCACGGCAGGCGGCGTCTTCGCCAGCGCCATGTCAGCCTTCGTGTTCGCTAAGCTGCATTTCAAGGGCCGCGATACGTTATTTGCAATGGTGCTTATTGTGATGATGATTCCTTCCGTTGTGACGATGATTCCTTTATTCATTATTATGAAGTCGGCAGGATTGATGAATAGCTTATGGGCGCTTATTCTTCCCAGTTGGACAGGCTCTGCGTTCGGCGTATTTTTCCTAAGGCAGCATATGATGTCCGTTCCCGACGCCTTATACGAATCTGCCAAGCTGGAGGGCTGCAGTCCGTTTCGGATTTTCATCTCCATATTTCTTCCGCTCGTTAAAGCGTCGTTAGCTACGTTGGCCGTGCTCAATTTTATTGCCCATTGGAACGATTTGCTCAACCCGCTAATCTACCTGAACTCGCCGGAGAAAATGACGATAACCGTAGGGATCTCCTATTTCCGAGGGCAATATGTGACTAACTATCCGGTTGTATTGGCCGGTATTTTTCTCAGCTTGATCCCGACGGCCGCGGTGTTCTTGTTCGCTCAGAAGTATTTGACTAAAGGCATGCTCATAAGCGGATTGAAGTAACGGTAAATTTGAAATTAAGAATGGAGGAGAAAAGGATGTTGAAAAAAAGCGCGTCATTAGTAGTTGCTCTTATCGCTATTATGATGAGTATAGGTTCGGTAAATAGCTATGCCGTAACTCCTCAGTCGCATCTTAAGTATTTTGGATTTTATGGGATAGAAGGAATGCTTCACGACGGAGGTTTCAATTTCGTCGATGATATAGATAACCTCGGCATTACGAATGTAAACGTACAGTCATGGGCATTCATTAACGGCGATGAAACCGTACAGCAGATGGCACCGAGAGTAAGAAGCTTTTATCAGGAACTAAAAGATAAAAACATGGTTATTTTCCAGAGCATTGACGGTCTATTGTTTAAAAAGGCGCCTGGGGGACATTTGGGGAACGGTCTGTCCACTCTGAGGGCTGATTATTTGCAGAGGTGGAGTGATTATAAACAATACGTCCTCAGCGGCTATGAAGACCAAATTGCCGGGTTTTATATCTCTGACGAGCCGTATCTGGCGGGGATAACGGAGTCTGACTTCCGGACCGGCTGTCTATTAGTGAAGAACGACTTTCCAAATAAGAAAAGGATCGTCATAGAGGGATTGGAAGCCTTCGATCCCGCAGCATTCGGGCATGCGCAGCCTCCGGTTAGCGACACTTACTTTGATGATGTTACCGACGTTGGTTTTGACGGCTATAATGGATATTTATTTTTCGACAATAACGGTCCGGATGGCAATTTAGGCTTTCAGGCCCACACTTTATCCATTCTGAAAAGTAAAGCGACCAAAAATCAGGATCTATGGGTGGTTACCGTAGGGGCTTACCACCATGGTTGGAACGGCACAATGGAAAGCCAGCAGAACAGCATGAGGGTTAACCTGATGAAAAATCTGGAGATGGCGCTCGGAGAACCGCGCGTAGTAGGCATGTTGGTATGGGCATTCCATGACGGAATCATACCTAATAATGAATGGGACGGCTTTAATCAGTATTCCGTAAAGCCTGAGAGTAAATGGTACGATCCTGCTTTGAAAAATCTGTTTGCGAGTATCGGGAAGTTGATAATAAACGGGCAGCCAAGCGATAATCTCTTCTCATCCAGCATTGACTTCGGCCATTCGCAGGGGGGAGTCAATGGATTTAGCTATCAGGAAGAGCAGGGCTGGAATTATTCGGACTTGATATGGGACAATGTCAACGGCCGTTGGAAATCATCGATAAGCGGGCGTTCCACGTGGATTGGGCATGACGAAGTTTCAGCCGATACATCCAATTCCAGCAGACAATGGACTGCGCCTAAAGCCGGGAAGATAAGGATATCGTCCCAAACGAACTTCAGGAAGGCTGTTCCCGGCGGCGATGGCGTGGGGATGGTCATTATGAATAGAAGCACTGGAGAACAGATCTATCCGTATTCAGGGACATGGGCTCAAATCGGCCCCAACGATACGGACCTTTACGGAGGCATATCTTTTAACGTTTTAACTACAGTTAATCAAGGTGATGTCATCGAGTTTAAAACGACTCAGTTGGGAACCAGCGACTTTGATCGTGCGTACTTGTCGCCGGTAATCGCCTATGAAAGCAACGCTGTTTTTTATGATAGTTTCGACGATGGCGATGCGAATGGCTGGACGACTTACGGCAATGGAGGATTTAGCGTACAAGACGGCGAGTATGCAGCCAATAACGGTGGCAGCTTCATTGCTACCGCAGACAATACGAATTTTAGCGACTTCGTATATGAAGCGGACGTTTATCCGGAAGATAACGGCGATCCTCAATTATTGTTCAGGGTATCTAATCCGTCTTCGACGGGCTATACGGGGTATGCATTCGGATTAAAAGCCTATCAGGACAAGGTTTATGTTGAAAAGGTTAACGGAGCGGGATACTCGATTCTGGGAGAAGCTGCTGCCGCAATCGACAATAACAACTGGTATCATATCAAGGTTGTTGCGCAAGGCTCATCGATCAAGGTGTTCTTGAACCGGTCCAGCACTCCGGTAATAAGTGTAACCGACAGCTCGTTTGCTTCAGGTTCGGTTGGCTTAAGATGGGGCTGGGTTCACGCCCGCTTCGATAACATCGCTGTGGATGCGATTAATTAAGTTGGTCGTCAAAAGGGGCTGAGGCTGTCCCATAAGCCAACCAAGTTGCTCTGAAAGATAATCGATGAATAAAGTGAAGGTGTATATACCTCCCTCCGATGCTATACGCTCCTGAAATTTGAATGGGTAAACCCGTTACGCGGTGATTTCAGGAGCGTATGAGGCAGTCTCCAGGAGGTATATACACCTTCTTTGATTATCGATCATCATGCAACTCTGCTCATGGGACAGCCTCTTTTGCTGCTACGTTACTTCCGAAGGCAGAGAGCCTCCGTCATCAAATACGACAACGCGGCTTCGGCGCCGCAGTTAATGTTCGGGCCGTATGGAGTGAGACCGTCGCAGCAGCTTCCGTCCCGGCGATCGGCGACCGGCACGCGCAGGTCGTTGGCGCCGTAGAACCAGTCCCGGCACATATCGCGCAGAGCGCCATAGCTGCAATGCTGCCCCTCTCCCAGGACGAATCCGTCTTCGAGCGCGGATCGGCCGAGCACGGCGGGGCGGCGGCTGCCGCGGTCCGCCGATGAATCGCCCGCGCCGTGTCCGCGCGCGCTGCCGACAAGCCGGGCGTCCTCGTGCTCGACCAGCCGCTCGACAGCGGCCGCTTCCTCCAGCGCCAACGCCAGCTTGAACATCTCGAGCGGCTGCTGATCCCATCGACTGACCTCGCCCGAATCGTTGGTGCACCAGCCCTCATTTCCGATCGGTCGCAGCCATCCTTCTTCGGCGGTCATCGCTTCGACAAGGAACGCCAGGCTCTCGATACCAACCCGATACGTTTCCGGCCGCTTCGTGAACCGATACGTGCGAAGCATCGCCCACGGCAGAACGCCGTTGCTGTATGTCATCGCCGGCTCGAACCAGCGCCAGTCCGGCGCGGAGAAGTTGCGGTAAGCCTGGCAGAGCACCGCCTCCAGGCGCTCCAGATGGTGCCGCAGCTCACTCTTCACGTCGAGCGGAAGGTCGATCGCGCCGTCGCGCGAAGCTTCCAGCACATGGGCGCAGGCGGCCATCGCGAACGCCTGGCCGCGCAGCGACTCGATTCGTCCGAACGTAGGCAGGCTGCGTTCGAAGATCGTTCGCGCCGTCTCGCGCCTAGGACCTTCCAGTCGAATCCAGGCGTCGGCGCAAGCCCAGATCGACCGGCCTTGACAATCGTGGGAAATCTCCTCCGGTTCAAGGGTGCGATCGTAAGCGAAATTGTTCAGAAACCATCCGCCATCCTCTTGGGCCCACAGCATAAACGCAAGATACACATCGGCCAACCTGCCCAGCTCCGCTACATTTTCCACTCCAATCGTCCGCTCTCCGAAGCTTAGCCACTCCGTCGCCGTCCATAGCGCTCTGGCGTTGTCGTCGGTCGTATAGCCTTCTCTCCGGCGGGGAATCCGGCCCAAGGCGTGTTCAAGCAGTCCCGTATCGTCCGTCAGGCGGCGCAGATGGGCGAAAGAAGGGAGCGCCGTCTGACGGAATGTCCTCTCGTTATACGACATCGGCAATTTTGTCCCTTTGCTGTGAAATCATGCGATGGAACAGCCGCAAATGCTGCGCCCCGACATGCGGCCAATGCATGCTTCGCCCGATTTCCGAGATGGCTCGCTCCCAATCCGCAAGCATCCCGGGGTAAGTAAACAGCTCGATCAGCTTCGCGCTCCAAATCTCCGCGTTTCCGTATGGAAGCAGCATCTCCTCGCGTCCTTGCACCAGATCGAGCGCATAAATGTAAGGCGTCGAGAGGATTGGTCTGCCCAGGCCGGCCGCATAAGCCAGCGTACCGCTCGTAATCTGGCCCATGCCGGGATACGGCGTGACATACAGGTCACAGGCGGAAATGAACGAGACAAGCTCCTCCTCCGGCATATAGCGGTCGATCCATTGAACGTGATGCTGCAGCCCGAGCTCTTGAATCAACCCTCGCAACTCGTCGCGATAGGCTTCTCCTTCATGCCTGCGAACCTCCGGATGGGTCTGTCCGGCAATGACGTAGAGCAGCTCCGGAACGGCTTGAACGGCGGAAGCCATCGCTCGTAAAATCAGCTCGATCCCTTTGCTCCGCCCAAGCAGGCCAAACGTGAACAGCACCTTGCGATTTTCCCAACGGGCTTCCTTCCGCACCTTCAGGCGGTCGGCCCTGTTCGGAACGGGAGTGCCGTGCGGAATAAACGAAATTTTGTCGAGCGGAATTTCAAAGTTGTCGTGCAGGTAGCCGATGCCTCTCCGGTTCATGACGATCAGATGATCGCTGCGGTGGGCAATTTCGCGCTGGATCGGCGAGTAAGGCTCGACGGGATGCTCGAACACGGTGTGGAAGGTCGTCACGACAGGCTTTTTCAACCGATCCAGAAAGTGGAGCACAGACGAGCCGGCCTCGCCGCCGAAAATACCGAACTCATGCTGCAGGGACACGACGTCCACGGAGCTTTGATTGATCAGCTCGGCAACTCTGGAGTAATCGCCCGGTTCCTGCTTAACGAGCGGCAGCATCCAGGGCTCGCGATAATCGCTCTGTTCGTCCGGATTGCACATTGTAATGACCGGATCCGGGACGCGAGCTCCCTTGGCATGGGAAATCGCTTCTCTGAGATGATGGGTGTAAGTGGCCAGGCCGCATTTTTTCGGAATATAAGTACTGACATAAGCGATCTGGGGCTGACGTGGATTCATCGGCGTTGCACCTCCAAAATGCGATTGCATACGGCTTCGTGCAAAATATGCGGTCCGACCTGCATGGCCGATCCGAAAATACAGGCGTTGAGCTGAGCGCCGGCGCGGATTTTGCACCGATCCCACAAAATCGAGTTGGACAGCCTGACTTGCTTGCCGATGCGGCTTCCGTTGCCGACGACGGCATAGGGACCGATGATCGCCCGGTCTCCGATCGAGACGTCGTCGCCGATCATGACCGGCGGGACGAACAGAACGCCCTGACCGACGCGCACGTTCTCTCCGAGCCAGATGCCTTTGTCCTCCATCTCCTTGCCGTCGATGCGAACGGGAAAGCGACGATCGAGCAGGTCCCAATGGAGCTGACGGTAACGTTCTTTGGTGCCCATATCCATCCAATAGCCTCCGATAGGATGGCCGTACACGCCGCTGTTTTCGGCGATCAGCAGGGGAAAGGTTTCCTTCTCGATGGAAACGGCTTTGCCCGCGGGCACGTAGTCCAGCGCTCTGCGCTCCATAATGTATATGCCGGCATTGATCCGATTTGACGGTGCTTCTTCTTTTTTCGGTTTTTCGATAAAACGGACGATTTGACCGTTGTCCGTCTGCTCGACGACGCCGTAATGCGAAGGATCGTCCACCTCGGTCAGGCAGATGGTCGCAGCTCCTCCATGCTTCTCGTGATAACGCAAAGCCGCCGCCAGATTAACTTGATGAATAATGTCCGCATTCACCACAATAAAACGGTCGCTAAGCAGATGCTCGGCGTTTTTGATTGCGCCCGCAGTGCCAAGCAGCTCCTTTTCCACCGAATAGTCGATGCGCACTCCATATTTGGAACCGTCGCCGAGATAGCTTTCGATGAGCTCGCGGTAATGCTTTACGGCGATTACGAACTCCTGCACGCCTTGCTCATTGTAGTGCAGGAGCAGATGCTCGAGCCAGGGCCGATTGCCCACAAGGGCCATAGGCTTCGGAAGATGTTCCGTCAAGGGGCGAAGTCTCGTTCCCAATCCTCCGGCGAGAAGTAAAGCTTTCATGATAGGATCAACCTCCGTTTGATTGATGTGTTCCCCCCGTAGGGTCAACTGTGAACCTATTACCGCAATCGCCGCAGTCTCAATCACCTCCCGGAAAATAAAAAGACGCCCCCAGTTCGCGTTCAAGCGCAGGGAAGCGTCTGTAATCGGTTGGATGAATAGGTGTCGGGAATAGAGTCGGTCAGACTGTTGCGATCAAGAGAAAATCACCCCGTCGTCAAGCGACCATGGCTTAGCGGGAGAGGACTCCGTGCTAAAGCCTACTTTACCCGAAAAATGCATTTGCTGCAACCTTTATCCAGACGTCTTGTCCAGCGGGAGAACGGTCGAGCGAGTTACACTCTTCCGCGTCTGCCCGTGATCAGGGAGATGATAAACAGAATCAGGAAGACGAAAAACAAAATTTTAGCGATCCCCGCCGCAGCGCTGACGATACCGCCGAATCCGAAAATAGCGGCCACAATTGCCACCATAAAAAAGACAGCTGCCCAGTATAACATATTGAACTCCTCCTTGTGTGTGCGGTTGCCAGCAGCTTTCAGCCGGTCCGCAGCCTGTGATAATGAATCGTTACCCGCCATGGACGACAATGAATCCGATACGTCCGATTGTTTCGGAAGCAGGGGAGACGTTTAACGAATAGTAACGACGGATGTCAACGGAGGAGATAAAATATGGGGAATCAAGAGATTTTGGCAATGAGCGCCGCGATTGCGGCAGTGGCTTTTGTTTTTCTATGTGGGTTTCTGATAGCGCTGCTTAGAACTGCCAGGCAATCTCTTCTAGCCGCCGAGTCTACACTGAAGGAAGTTAAACAAACGGTAGAGGAGCTGCGGGGAGAGGTTGGAAAGCTGGCCTCCAGCGTGAACGACGCCGCCTTTGATGTGAAAGGCAAGCTGCAGTCGACCGATCCGTTTTTTGCGGCGATTCAGGATGTCGGAGCGATACTGAGCGATGTCACCGGAACGGCCCGCAAGGCGGCCCGGAAATGGACCGATAGATTTCAGAAGCAGGCGGAGTCAGCCCAGGAGCACGCCGCCGAATCGACGCCGCCGCAGTGGCTGAAATGGGCGGCGATCGGCTCGCGACTTGCGATCGGATTAAAGAAAGGCAAGGATTATCGGGCTAAACGGCCGTATCCGCAGGCGAAGGAGGGATACTGAATGTGGTTCTCCTGGCTGCTTTTGTTTTCACTGATGGGAAATGGAGGGGCAGCGTCTTATTCGACCGCTTCGGCGGCCGTCGCCGCTGTTCCTCAATGGGATTTGGACGGTGTCTCGCTTGGAGACACGGAGAGCGAGGTTATTGCTGCATGGGGCAAGCCCAATGCCGTTGAAACCGATGAATGGCATCCCGATTGCGTCATATGGAGCTATATGGGCGGCAGAAACGCCGGGCTGTGCGATGGAGAAGTCAGCTTTGTGCAAGTGACTTCGCGTGCCGACAAGGTCAATCTGAACGGGCGCGAGTTGGCGATGTCCGGGCCGGATTTGCGCCGCGCGCTCGGAAATCCGGAGTTTGAGGCGGAAGACGGCTGGGGCGTGATCCACGGCCCCGAAGCGCTTAAAGTGTTCGTTGACGAGAGAGGAAAGCTCGTCTCGCTCGACCTTTTCGGTTCCGAATTCTGACCTCGCGCGCCAGCTTCGTCCCGATTTGCGTTTTTTCGAACAATGTTGACAAACTTCTGTTTCATATAAATAGAGCCTGGTTAAATGAGAAGTATAGGTTGAACCGATGCAATGGACATTCGATTCTTGGGTTCACCTAAAGAGACAGAGAAAAAAAGGAGGAGAGCAGAATGAAAGCCTATGCTAAACTAGTAAACAACGGATTGGAAGCCGTCGGAGTGGTGAACGATCTGCATCGCCAAGGGTACGGAGAGAAGGAAATCTATGTGCTGGCGCACGAGACCGAGAGGACAAGCCATCTGGCCGACGCCTTCGACACGAACACGGTGGGTATAGCCGAAGAAGGAATGTTCGACGCGATGGCGAATTTATTCCGCAGCCGGGGAGACGCTCTCCGCAGCAAGATCGAATCGATGGGCTTCAGTTCGTCGGAAGCGAACATGTATGAGTCCGAATTGGACAAAGGCAAAGTTCTGATCATGGCTCGCCATTAAGTCCGGAGCCGAATGACGCTACCTCGTAAGCGATCCGGGTTGAACTAGAAGATTATCGATTAAAGGTTAGAGTGCATGTATCTCCTTGGAGACTGCCTCATACGGTCCTAAGATTCCCGCTTAGCGGGTTTACCCCTTCAGGATTTCAGGACCGTATAGCAGCGTAAGGAGATATATGCACTATTCTTCCTTTATCGATAATTTATAACCGGGTTTACGGGACGGCGTGATTTGGTTGCATAGCAGCCAGCCATTTTATTCGACATTGGTCAAGGAGACAGAGAAGATGACCGTATTGATCGTAGACGATAATGCCATGAATGTGCTTGTTATTGAAGAGATGCTGAAACGGGCCGGATACGTCGATTTCCAATCGGCCCAGTCGGCGGAAGAAATGTTCGCCTTGCTTGCCGGAGAAGGCGATGTTAATGGAAACGCCCCCCTTCTCGGGCGGGTCGATCTCATTTTACTCGATGTGATGATGCCCATGATGGACGGGATTGAAGCTTGCCGAAGATTGCAGGCGGACGCCCGCTACAAAGATATTCCGGTCATAATGGTTACGGCGGTCGGAGATTCCCGAAAGCTGGCCGAGGCGCTTGATGCGGGCGCGAGCGATTTCGTGACGAAGCCGATCAATAAAATCGAGCTGCTCGCACGAATTCGCTCTGCGCTTAAGTTGAAGCGGGAGCTGGATTGGCACAAGGAGCGAGACGCACGGCTTCGGGAGGAGCTGCTGCTCGCGCGGCAAGTTCAGGAATCGGTGCTGCCGGATGAGGTAAACGATTCCCGCGTTCGCATTCGCGCTTATTATCAGGCTTCAGAGGAGCTTGCCGGCGATTTGTACGCCTGGCACAGAATCGACGACAACCGCTGGGCGATCGCCGTCATCGATACGATGGGACACGGCATATCCTCCTCGCTTATGAGCATGTTTATCGCTTCGATTCTCAAAGAGGCGATCGGTACCCTATGGTCGCCGGAGAGGGTGTTCAAGGAGCTGAATCGTCGGTTGACCGGGCTGCAATGGGAGAATGAGCTTATTCATTATTATTGCACCGGCATTTATGCAACGCTCGACCTGGAAAGGCGGAGGCTCGATTACATCAATGCGGGCCACCCTCCGGGTTATCTTTTCAGCGCCAAGGGAGAGCGTCCGGAGGAGCTGTCGGTAAGCTGTCCCCCGCTCGGGCTGTTCGACAAGCTGGAGCTGGCCTCCCGAAGTATCCCTCTATCTTCGGAAGGAGAGCTCATCCTGTTCACGGACGGGATTTTCGGCTTGTTCGAGGGATCTGACGAAGCCCGACTCGCCCAGTTGGCCGATTATTTGCAGGCTCGCGGCAGCGAAGCCGATCTGGAACGGCTCGTTCGGAGCGCTCCATCGGACGGCCGCTCCGATGATCGCTGCGTAGTCAAAGCCGAGATTCGCCTTGGAGGAGCTCCTGTATGAAAATCAAAACGAAGTTGGGCATCGGCTATGCTATGCTGCTGCTGTTGTTTGCCGGAGTTACCTCTTTCGGTTATTTGCAGCTTGGCCAGATGAGCCGGTCCATGGATCATTTTTACGAAAACCGGTTCGAGAAAGTCCAGATCGCGCTATCGCTGCGGGGAGAGGTGAATGCCTCCGGCCGCCTTATGAACGACATTATGATCGGGGAGCTGAACCCGGAGCGGGCGGTTGAGGATATTTCTCAAAGATTGGAGAGAGCAGAACGGCAATATCAGACATTGGCCGAAATGTCGCTCGGGGCTGCCGAATTGGATCTGATCAGTCGGATCGACCAATTGACAGCCAGCTACGGCTCGTCTGTTCGGGCATTCGTCGATAATGTCGGCGAAGGCAAAATCGAGGAGGCGAAGGCGCTATACGCCGGCAGCTTGCGCAATCAGCAGCGCGATGTCATCGACAACGTGGACGTGCTCGTATCCGTTCAGGAGAATGCGCTGAAGGAAGAGATGGCGGATGCCAAGGAAACCTACAACTGGTCCGTCAGCATGGTCGCCCTATTGACGGTTATCGGCCTGCTGCTTGGACTTGCCGTCGTGATGTGGGTGTTCCCAAGCATTAACCAGGGTCTGAATCTGCTGGGCCGGATGGCCGATCGGTTCGCGAGGGGACGGCTGCAAAGCTTCTCCCGCATCGAAGTCAAATCGAAGGATGAGCTTGGAGAGCTGGCTCAGATATTCAAGCGAATCGCGCTTGATCTTCAGGAGAAGAACGAACGGGAGGCAAGAGTAGCGGCAGTTCAGAAAAGACAGGCCCGGGTAAACGAACAGCTCGCCCAGGTGACGGAGCTGCTGCAGGAAGGCACGGATATGAGCAATGTCGCCCAAGCGTTTATCTCCGAATTCGCTCCGGTGCTCGGCGCGGCGCACGGGCTGATCTATTTGTCCGATCCAAGCCGGGAAGACGCGGCGATGCAATTGGCCGGCTCGTACGCGATGATGAAGGACTGCGAAGTGGAAGGCGTGCGCGTTCCGACGGTGATCCGCTCCGGCGAAGGACTGGCCGGGCAATGCTTGCGCGACGCCAAGCCGATTGCTCTCGATGAAGTGCCGTCCGACTACTTCAAGATCGGTTCGGGGCTGGGCGCGATCGCGCCGGGCAGTCTGATCGTACAGCCGATTCTGTATGACGGCGCGGTGCTCGGCGTGCTTGAGCTGGCGACGTTGACGGCCTTTAACGCCGAGAACAGGGAGCTGCTCGAGGCGCTGTGCGAGAAGCTCGGGACGATTCTGAACAATATGCGCTCGCGCCAGCGCGTGGAGGAGTTGCTGAAGGAGTCGCAAGCGATGACCGAGGAGCTGCAAGTGCAATCGGAGGAGCTGGTCTGCCAGCAGGAAGAGCTGCGGGAGACGAACGACAAGCTGGAGCGTCAGCAGAGCGAGCTTCTCCGATCGGAGGAGCGGCTGCAGCAGCAGCAGGAAGAGCTGGAGTACGCGAATAAGGAGCTGATCGACAAGACGCAGGCGCTGGAGCAGCACGTCGTCCGCATGGAGCAGCAGAACAAGCAAATCGCCAAAGCCAACGAGGAGCTGGAACGCCAGGCGCTGCAGCTCGCTCTGACGAGCAAATACAAATCCGAATTTTTGGCGAATATGTCCCACGAGCTGCGAACTCCTCTGAACAGCTTGCTCATCCTGTCGGAGTTTCTGGCGGAGAACAAGGAAGGCAACCTGACCGAGAAGCAGCGGGAGTATATGCGAACGATCCATCTGTCGGGGAACGATTTGCTCAAGATGATCGACGAAATTTTGGACTTGTCCAAGATCGATGCGGGCAAAATGGACATTCATCCCGAGTGGACGGTGCTCGAAGAACTGTTGGCGTTCCTGGATCATCTGTACATGCCGCTCGCGGAATCGAAGCGGCTGGCGCTCCATATTGTCCGCGAGGACGACATTCCGGATTCGATTCGGACGGACGGGCACAGGCTGAAGCAGATTATGCGAAACCTGCTGTCCAATGCGCTCAAATTTACGGATGAAGGAATCGTCACGCTGACGATGCGCAGGCCGCATCCGCACGAGATGGATGCGGCCAGAAGCTTGGAAGGCGCCGGCTATATCGCATTGGCGGTCGCGGATACGGGAATCGGAATTGCCCGAGACAAGAGCGAGCTGATCTTCGAAGCGTTCCGCCAAGCGGACGGAACGACGAGCCGCAAGTACGGAGGCACCGGCCTGGGGCTGACGATCAGCCGCGAGCTGGCTCATCTGCTCGGAGGCTGGATTCATCTGGAGAGCGAGCCGGGCAAAGGCAGTCTGTTCACGCTCATACTGCCCGAGCATCTTGCGGACCCTCAGACAGAGGGCGATGCGGAAGGCCAAGCTTATGCGGAACCGCTGGCCGCCGGATTTGCCGCAGATTATGCGGCTGCTGCGGCAGAGCTTCTGTCCGCGGCGGAGTCGGAGACCAGGCTGGAAGACGATCGGGAATCGCTTCAGCCGGACGATAAGGTGCTGCTTGTGATTGAAGACGACACAAGCTTCGCTAAGGTACTGCTCGAGATGTCCCGAGCGAGGGGCTTCAAGGCCATCGTTGAAACGCAGGGAGACGCGGGGCTCAAAGCGGCCAAATCGATCAAGCCAGACGCGATTTTGCTCGATATTCAACTGCCGGTTACGGACGGCTGGTCGATTCTGAATGCATTGAAGAGCGATCCGGCGACGCGGCATATTCCGGTTCACGTCATCTCCGTGACGGAGCAATCCTCTCACGGGCTGCGAATGGGGGCGATCGATCATTTGCAGAAGCCGGCTACGGCCGAGCAGCTGGAGCATGCGTTCGAGAGCATCGGCAACGTGCTGGAACGCAAGCCGAAACGATTGCTGCTCGTCGAACGGGACGAGGAGGCGCGACGGAGCTTGTCCGAGCTAATCGTTCACGACGATGTTCGCGTCGTAGCGGTAGGAGATGCGGACAGCGCCTGGGAGCGTCTGCAGGCCGAGACATTCGACTGCATCGTGCTGGATTCCGGCTTGCCGGACGGCGCCGGCGTCGAACTGCTCAAGCGAATGCGGCAATCGACCGAATTGCTGAAAATTCCGGTGATCGTCCATTCGGAAGGGAAGGACGATGAAGCGACGCTGCGGAAGATGAAGTTTTACGCCGACCCGCTTGTACTGAAGAACGTCAAGTCGCCGGAGCGACTGCTGGAGGAGACGACGCTATTCCTGCATCGGGTCGAGGCCGACCTGCCGGAGGACAAGCGGAAGCTGCTCAGCAAGCTGCATCAGCGGGAAGAGGCGTTCGAGGGCAAGACGATTCTGCTCGTCGACGACGACGTTCGCAACGTCTTCGCCTTGTCCGGCGTGCTTGAGCATCGCGGCATGAAGGTGCTGTATGCGGAGAATGGCCGCGAAGCGCTCGCCAAGCTGGACGCGGAACCGGACATCGATCTGGTGCTGATGGACATTATGATGCCGGAAATGGACGGCTACGAAGCGATGAGACGCATCCGCGGCAATCCGGAGCGCAGCCAGCTTCCGGTTATCGCGCTGACCGCCAAGGCGATGAAGGACGACCGCAACAAGTGTATTGAAGCCGGAGCGTCGGACTATATTACGAAGCCGGTTAATACGGACCAGCTTCTATCCTTAATGAGAGTGTGGTTGTATCGATGAAAGAAGCGGAAGAGCGGGACGCCGAGCTGGAGAAGATCGAGACCGCGCTGCTGCTGGAGGGAATCTATCAAAGGTACGGCTACGATTTTCGCGACTATTCTTCTTCGTCCGTAGGCCGCCGGATTCGGCATCGGATGCGGCTGGAAGGCCTTGACGACATTTCATCCTTGCTTAGAAACGTTCTGCATGATTCCGATGCTTTCCGGCGGCTGCTCGGCGACCTGATCATTCCGGTGACCGAGCTGTTCCGGGATCCGGAGATGTTCCTGGCTTTCCGGCGCAATGTAGCTCCGGAGCTGCGCAAGCTGCCGTTCGTACGCATTTGGCATGCCGGGTGCTCGACGGGGGAGGAAGTATATTCTCTGGTCGTTCTGCTTCATGAGGAGGGGCTGCTCGACAAGTCGCGAATTTACGCGACGGACATCAGCGAAGAGGCTTTGCAGAGGGCGCGCGACGGCATTCTTCCGATCGACCGCATGCAGCAGTATACGCGAAACTATCAGGCTGCGGGAGGCACAGGGGAATTTTCCAGCTACTACGCATCGGAACGCGGCATTGTAATGCTGAAGCCGTTTCTGCGGGAGAGAATCGTGTTTGCCCGCCACAATCTGGCGACGGACAGCTCGTTTAACGAATTTCACGTTGTGTTCTGCCGCAATGTGATGATCTATTTCAACTCGGAGCTGTCGAACCGGGTTCACGGCCTGTTCTACGACAGCTTGGCTGCCGGCGGATTTCTCGTTCTGGGTGGGAGGGAGTCGTTAGCGTTCACTCCGATCGAGGACCGGTACGAAACCTGGAACGATACTCACCGAATTTATCGTAAAGTTCTCTAATCTTGCAAATTCTGAACAACCTTTAAAAAGAAGGAGGAGGCAGAGTGCCTGAAAGACATCCTGTGTCGCTGCTGATCGTGGACGACCATATCGAAAATTTGCTCGCCATGGAAGCGACGCTGGGCGGAGAAGGCTATCGGCTCGTGCGCGCCCAATCCGGCGAAGAGGCGCTGCGCCATCTGTTGCGCGAAGATTTCGCGGTCATCGTGATGGACGTTCAGATGCCGGGAATGGACGGCTTCGAGACAGCCAGATTGATCAAAGCGAGGGACAGATCGAAGCATATTCCGATCTTGTTTATTACCGCCACAAGCAAAGAAATCGTTCATCAATTCGAAGGCTATTCGACCGGAGCGATCGATTATCTGATCAAGCCGGTCACGGCTTCGATCGTCAAGGCAAAAATCGGCGCGCTGGTGCGGTTGTATCGAAGCAACCGGGAATTGGAGCGCCAGCGTACCGAGCTGCATAAGCGGACGGAGGAGCTTGAGGCGGTCAATCGGGAAATGCTGAGAGTTACGTACAGCTTGTCGACCGAGGAAGCGAAATCCCGGATGATCTTCGATACGTCCATCGACGGGATGTTCACGTTTGACGACACCGGAACGGTTCAGTCGGCGAACCCCGCGATGGGGAGATTGTTCGGCTATCCGGCTACCCGGATGATCGGGTTTCGCGCGGAGGATCTGCTGCCCAGGTTCGCGGAGATGCAGAGACCTGCCTCCGAAGAAGACGGCGCCGGGTATTTGACCGGCGTTGTCAGGGAGATGCCCGCCGTACGCAGCACTGGAGTTGCTTTCGAAGCCGAAATTCAACTGGGAGAAGCCGTCATTAACCAGCAGCGACTTTTCGCTTGCACGGTGAGGGACATTACGGAGCGGAAGGGAACGCTGCGCCAACTTACCGAGGCGAAAAATATCGCCGAACGGGCGTCGCGGGCCAAAAGCGAGTTTCTCGCAATGATGAGCCACGAGATGCGTACCCCGTTAAACGCGCTGCTAGGTGTCGCCGACCTGCTGATGGATTTTCCTTTTGACGAACGCCACAAGGCTTTCCCCCGTGCGATTAAGGACAATGCGGATCGTCTGCTGACGATTGTGAACGATCTGTTGGAATACACCCGCCTGGAATCCGGTAAAGAGGAGTTCGACAGCCAGCCGTTCTCCGTCTCCGATACGATCGGACAGATCGTCGCCGATTACTCGGAGGAGGCCGACAGGAAATCGCTGTTGCTCAACTTAGCCGTCGATTCTCTCGTCCCCCAATACGTTAGAGGAGATCCCGCAAAATATGCCGAGATCGTCCGCCGACTCGTAGACAACGCAATCAAGTTCACGGAGAAAGGTCGCATAGATGTGTTCATCGGCGTGGACAACGTCGAGCGCCAGGAGGCGGAGCCGATTCGGTTGTCGGTCGCGGTCGAGGATACCGGCATCGGTATTCCGGAGGACCAGCTCGAACGACTGTTTCTTCCGTTCTCTCAAATCGATTCCTCGCTTGCCCGCCAGTTCGAAGGGTTGGGCTTGGGGCTGGCGATGTGCCAATCGCTGGCCAAGGCGATGGGAGGCGAGATACGTCTGGAAGCGAAGGAAGGAGCGGGCTCGCGCTTCGTGTGCGTCGTTGCCGTCGAGCCCTTCTACTCCGCTGTCTGAACGGAGGGATCACGGTATGCGCATAGCCCAAAGCAGCCCTTCGGCACTCCGCTCTTCGTCGCGGAAGTCGTGTAAGGGCTGTTTGGGCATGCGTCAAGGTTCATTCCGCGGCTACAGCGCGATCCGGCTTGACGATAGGAGCGACAGCGTTCGGGATGCCGAGAATCCGGTCGCGAATAATCTCGGCCGCCAAACAACTGTAGATGGTGCCGTTGCCGCCGTACCCGAGGCAATAATGTTGGCCGGGACGATCCGGGTCTTCCCCGATCCAGGGAAGTCCGTCAGCCGATTCTCCGAACGTTGCGTTCCACTCGTAGCGAATTTCCGGAGAATAGGCCGGGAACAACCGGCGCAGCTCGGCCAGCAGCCTCATGGAGTGCGCGCGCAACTCCTGCTTGGACGACACCGGCTGACGCAAGTTTTCATCCAACCCTCCGATGACAACGCGATTGTCGTTCGTCGTTCTGAGGTACAGATATGGCCTCGCAGTTTCCCACAACAGGAAGCGCTCGTGCCAATCGGCGAGAGACGGAAGCGGGTCCGTGACGATGGCGTACGAACGGTGCAGCTTCGTCCTGGGCCAGCGTCCTCCGGCGGCTTCGGGGGTGTATCCGACGGCATATACGACATGCTCGGCTTCAATGCGGCCGGCGCTGGTAACAATCGTATAGCCGTCGCCGTTGGGCTCCACGCGCAGCATCTTCGTCCCCTCGTAGATTTCGAGGCCGCGCTTGACCGCTTCTTCGGCCATCGCATGGACGAACAAGTAAGGGTTCACCTCGGCATCGCCGCGGGTGACGATTGCGGCGGAGCGACGAAACGGAAAATGCTCCGCGATTTGCTCCTCCTCCCACCAATCCGCGTCGAAGCCGTGTTTGTCCAGCGTGTCGTATTCTTTTCGCAACGTTTCTTTATCCCGAGGGGTGGAGGCATAGTACAAGCTGCTTCGTCTTTTGAATTCCGTATCTCTCGGGAGGCTCTCGGCGATGTCGCACAGCTTCTCGGACGCATGCTTGCACGCCCGGTAGAAGAGCGCCGCATCCGTCTCGCCGATCGCGCGGATAAGCTCGCTCAGCATTTTATCATTGCTGTATTGAAGCAGGCCGGTATTGGCGGAAGTGCTTCCGGTTCCGATTCGTTGCTGTTCGATCAGAACTGTATCGATTCCGCTCGAGCTTAGCTCGAATCCGCAGACGACTCCGGACATGCCTCCGCCAATGATAACGACGCTTTTGCCGAGACGGCCGCTCAATACGGGATAGCTGACTGGCTCCCGATACGAATTCGGCCAAAATAACGACCCGAAATGCAAGGGCATATTTCTTTCCTCCGATCCCGATTAGGTTTCCGCATCTTTTTTTTGTTATACAATGTGTTTCAAACAAGGTAAAAACGGGTTATAACAAGATTGGAGAGCCCATTTCTTTAAAGATTACCCAAACGAAGCGGAGTATGACGCATCGGCTTCATGCGGGCACAGACGAGAGGAGACGACATGGCCATGGATAAATTGACGCTTCGCGCGGAGCAAGCGGACGATCGAGCGGTTTTGCACGTTGGGGGAGAGTTCGATCTGGAGGTGGCCGGCCAAGTGCGCGCCGCTCTTCAGCCGCTCATCGAGCAGGCGAATCGCCCGGTAGCGATCGATCTTCGGGAATTGACTTACATAGACAGCACGGGAATCGGAATTCTGATATCCGCAGCCAAAGCGCTTCATGCGCGAGGCATTCCCTTCGGCGTCGAACAGGCGCCTTCCCATATACGCAAGCTGTTTGATATGACGGGAATTACGCCGTTTCTTATTAAGTCGGAGTCGGCAAAATGAATTCGCGGAGAGGAGCGAGGAGAGACTTCATGACAACGGACAGAGAAATTAAGTTAACCCTTCCTGCATTGCCGGAGTATGTCGATCTGGTCAGGCTGACGTTGTACGGAATTGCGAGCAAACTGAAGTTTTCGTTCGAGGAGATCGAAGACATGAAGGTTGCCGTATCCGAAGCCTGCAATAATGCGGTTTTGCACGCCTACGGAGAGGCTGGAGGAAGGCTGGAAGTGACGTTTGCGACGGAAGAGGACGAAT
Source organism: Cohnella sp. LGH (assembly GCF_017671885.1). NCBI lineage: Bacteria > Bacillati > Bacillota > Bacilli > Caryophanales > Paenibacillaceae > Cohnella > Cohnella sp. LGH. The sequence continues at coordinate 5,059,287 of NZ_CP072117.1, read as the reverse complement.
TGGTCATTACGGTAAGAGATTACGGCAGCAGCTTTACAGTAGAAGAAAACAAGGAAGCGCCTGTGGAACAGGGGAAGGCGATCGAAGACATCCGGTCGGGCGGATTGGGCCTTTACCTGATGCAGGCGCTAATGGATCGCGTGGACGTCGTACAAGACGGCGGGACCGCGGTTACGTTAGCGAAGAAAAGGCAGACGACAGAAGAGGCTGTATGAGTCTATCCTCTTCCGAGCGTCTGCCCGACGACGCAATGGCGATCCTGCTTGAATATCAGCGCACGGAATGCGCCAAGAAGGCCGAATGGCTGATTAAGCACTACGAGCCGATGGTCAAGGTGGCGGCGAACAAAATGTCGCGCAATCGGCCCGATCTGGCCGAGGATTTGTTTCAGATCGGGCAGCTGGCGCTGTTCAGATTGCTAACGCAATTCGATCCTGGTTTAGGTATGCCCTTCGAGCCTTATGCGATGAAAAGCATGATCGGCCATATGAAAAATTATTTGCGGGACAAGTCCTGGTACATTCAAGTGCCGAGAAGGATCAAGGAAATGAGCCTGGTTGTCCAGCATGCGATCGACGAGCTGACAAGCAAGCTTGAGCGCTCTCCGAACATCGAGGAGATCGCCGGTCACCTGGACATTGGAGTCGAGGAGACGACCGAAATATTGGCGGGACGGGAGCTGTACCATTACACCTCGTTGGACACTCCGACGACGGACGACGACAACCCTGCGATGCTGGGAGATTTGATCGGAGCGCCGTCGGACGATTTTGCCAATGTGGAAAGTCGGCTGGACCTGCAGGAGGCTTTAGAGAAGCTGCATCCGGAGGAGAGCAAGGTGCTGCGTCTCGTGTTTGTAACCGGGCTGTCGCAGAGGGCGATCGCCGACGAACTGGGCGTGTCTCAGATGAGCATCTCGCGCATTCAGAAGCGGGCTCTCGATAAGCTCCGGAAACTGATCAAGCCGCCGGAATAATCGACTTGTACCCCGACTGTTTCAGCTTCTCCCGATGCGTGTAATTAGCTATATCGGAAGCGATAAGCCTTCCGCAAAGGAGATGGTGACCATGACAGTCCAATATCAAATTGAATTTTTCGAGAGCGACGTATTCGTAGTGGAGAAGAGCGATGCCTTCCATTTGACGATTTGCTCCCGCGTTAACCCGCTTGGTTTCGGAAATCAATTGGCGATATACACGACAAAGGGACAAGCCATCGATGCGGCGGAGAAGTTCTGCAAAATGTATGCGCTTGCCAAGCAGTATGGCTATCATCTCAAGGATTCCTATCTTATGAAAGAGGGCTGCGAGGCGCTATTTGTTCCCGCACTGCTCGAAAACGAGCCGAACGAAGCCACGCTGCAAGCCAAGCTTGAAGCGCTGGCGAATGAGCGAAGAGAAGCATTTGGATAAGGAAGCGAGTGGTGTGCAGGAGGATCTCGATTAAGAAGGTTCGAACCTAAAAAAGACTCCCCTTGCGGCTGACGGGCATGAAATCAAGCCTATCGCCGCGAGGGGAGTTTTATCATACAATCAGGCTAGCTGCCATAAACCGAATTGATCCGGATAATCGATAGCCTCATTATTTCCGAGTTTCCTGCTGGATCGGGTCGTTCACATAGCCTTCTTCCTCGAGCTCCTGCTCTGTCTTCATTCGCTTCATATCCTCGCCGAGCCGTTTCATATCGTCGAAATCCTGAACCATGGAGCCGTTCTCGGCGGTTTCCAGCGAGCGTTTGCGAATGGGTGCGGAAAGTCTCCGGTCGCTTGCGTTAGGGTTATATTTCATCGTTCATCTCCTCCAATGAGTAAGAACTAAGCCGGCCCCGAACAATATGAACGGGAGCCGGCTGCGTATAAGGGCGAACGTCGGTCAATTATTTGGCATCGCGAATTTCATCTTTGACGGTAGTCAGGACGGAACGGGTTTTGTCGGCGACTTCCGCCGTCTTCTCTCCGACCTGCTGGGCTACCTCCATCGTTTTGTCGCCGATGTCGGCGACAAGCTGCTTGGTACGGCTCTGCAGCGAAGCGCAGCGCTCGCGGATATCTCCCCGCAGCTCTTTGCCTGACTTGGGGGCCAGCAGAAGCGCGGCGGCTGCCCCGATTATTCCGCCTATCACAGCGCTTTTGATCGCATTGTTTGTCTCGGTCATTGTGCATTCCTCCTTGGTTTAGCAATAACGTGCTTATTTTGAATTACCCGATTCGGGGAAAATGAATCGCGCTCTTTCCAGAGAGCGGCGGTTCGTCTACAATAGGGACAGGAAAAAACTGTGGCAGAAAGTCGAAAGCGAGGACGGAAATGGACTATCAAGAGACTGCTCGATCCGCTCCGGTGCACTGGGGCAGATCGACTTCCTATCACCGCGAGGATCGGCGGTGGACGCCGCTCGATCTTATACTGGTTGTGCTTTTAACCGTGATTTCAGCGATTATGACCTTCACGGACTTGGGCAATCGAACCGCCCCTCAGACGTTCTGGATGCCGGGCAAGGCGGGGGACAATTTTACCGTCGACTTCGGTGAAGTCAGGACGGTCGACAGGCTGAATTTGTACGAAGGACCCGGAGCCAAGGGCGAAACGAACGTCGAATGGTCGTTGGACGGACAAAAATGGGAATCCTATGCGAAGGTCGAGCATAAGACCAATCGCGTATTTACGTGGAAGGCGGAGGACAAGACGGTAGAGGCGCGTTATATGAGGTTTACGACCGAGCGTATCGGCTATCGTCTCTATGAAGCGGCTTTTTTCACCAAGGGCGTCGATTCCATACCGATTCCGATCATGAACATTGAATCCGGAAGCGATAATTCGCCGTCTGCTCAGGGCAGCGTGCAAGAGGTGTTCGACGAGCAGCAATGGGCGCCTTATCGATACGATTATCGCAACAGCATGTATTTCGACGAGATTTACCACGGTCGCACTGCTTACGAATTCATAGAGGTGATGGAGCCTTACGAGAATACGCACCCGCCTCTAGGCAAAATCATTCTTGAGCTCGGCGTGCGAATGTTCGATATGACGCCGTACGGTTGGCGCTTTATGGCGGGAGTAGTCGGCACGTTGATGGTGCCGCTCTTTTACGCCGTCGCCAAAGGAATGTTCGGACGGACGAGATATGCCTTCCTGGCGGCGCTGCTGCTTGTGCTGGAGGGCTTCCATCTCGTGCATTCCCGCTCGGCCAATGTGGACATTTCGGGCGTGACGTTTACGATCTTGATGTTTTACGGCATGTATCGGTTCGGAGAAACGAAATGGCAGGGCGGCGGCTTTAAGCGAGCGCTCGGTTATTTGGCGCTTAGCGGTTTGTTCTTCGGAGCGGCAGCGGCTGTCAAATGGAACTATTTGTACGGAGGAGCCGGGCTGGCGATTTTACTTGTGCTAGCGCTCTTCCGCCGCTGGCGCGAAGGACGGATGGCCGGGGACTACGATACGGCCAAACGCATCGTGTTGACGCTGATGGCTTGCGTCATTTTCTATGTGGCTGTGCCGGTCGGAGTGTATTCCGCGACTTATGCGCCGTTCATCAAGGCGACGCAGGCCGAAGACAGCTACAAGGATTTGTGGCAGTTCCAGAAAAATATGTACAATTACCATAAAGGCGTCAAGGAAGAGCACCCTTACGCTTCGAAGTGGTACACTTGGCCGTTAATGCTGAGACCGGTCTGGTATTACGGCGGCAAGGATCTTGAGCAAGGGGAAGCCCAGAGCATCGCGGCGATCGGCAATCCGCTCGTCTGGTGGGGAGGACTGGCCGCGCTGCTTGCCTCTTGGTGGCTCGGCTTCCGCCGCAGAGATCGCATCGTGCTGACGCTGGCCGTCGCGTATTTAAGCTTTTACGTCCCGTGGATGATTGCGCCGCGAAGCATTACGTTCCTGTATCATTATTTTCCGATGGTGCCGCTTCTGATCTTGTCCATTGTCTGGATGCTTCGCTGGTTCGAAGATCGCAGCTATCGAGGAAGCAGAGTGACGCTGGCGGTCGTGATTGCGGCGACGGGGCTGTTCGTTTGGTTCTATCCGGTGTATACGGGTATGACGATCAGCCGGGAATGGATGAACGTGATGATACGCTGGCTGCCAAGCTGGGGCTTCTAAATGAAGGGAGATTCACTCGTGCAGAAGGGCTGTTTTCTGTCGGTCGTCGTGCCGATGTACAACGAGGAAGAAGTGATCGAGGTTACGTACGGCCGGCTGAGGTCGGTGCTGGACAAGCTCGGGGAGACGTATGAGATCGTGTTCGTGAACGACGGCAGCCGCGACCGCACGGCCGACATCGTGCGTTCCTTGTGCGCCGAGGATCGCCGCGTGAAGCTGGTGGAGTTCTCGCGCAACTTCGGTCATCAGATCGCGGTGACGGCCGGGATGGATCACGCTTCCGGCAGAACGGTCGTACTGATTGACGCGGATCTGCAGGACCCTCCGGAGCTGATCGCCGATATGGTCGCCAAGTGGCGCGAGGGCTACGATGTCGTCTACGGAAGACGGATCGAGCGCAAAGGAGAGTCTCTGTTCAAAAAAATGACGGCAGCAGCCTTCTACCGGCTGCTGCGTTCCATGACTTCGGTGAACATTCCGGTGGATACGGGCGATTTTCGCCTGATGGACCGCAAGGTGTGCGACGCGCTGACCTCGATGCGGGAGCGCAGCCGCTTTATTCGCGGCATGGTCAGTTGGGCCGGATTTAAGCAGACGTCGGTCGACTATGTAAGGGACGAGCGGTTCGCGGGCGAAACGAAATATCCGCTTAAGAAAATGATCCGGCTGTCGCTTGACGCGATGACTTCCTTTTCGACCAAGCCGCTAAAAATTGCCAGCGTGCTCGGCTTCGTGCTTTCGGCCGTCGGCTTCGTCTACCTGTTCGTCGTCCTGTACCAGCGTCTGTTCACGGACACGACGCAGCAGGGCTGGACGTCGATGATCGCCATCAGCCTTCTGTTCCACGGCATTACGCTAATGCTCCTCGGCGTGCTCGGCGAATACATTGGACGTACCTACGAGGAAGCCAAAGGGCGTCCGCTATACCTGGTCGCCGAGGCGGTTAATTTCAAAGAGGAGACGGAAGTGTCGCGGGAGAAAGAAGCCGAACATGCTGTCGGAAAATAAGCGGCTCGCGTCCGAATTGATTTCGAGCCGACGGGTGGAGTAGACATGTACAACATCTTGCTTGTAGACGATCAAGTGATCGAGACGAAGATCGTTCGCAAAATCATCGATAGCCATGGGCTCCCGTTAATTGCCGCTAGCGCGACCAACGGCGAGGAGGCGCTGGAGCTGCTTCAGGAATCGCCGTTCGATATTTTGTTTACCGATATTAAAATGCCGGGAATGGACGGGCTGACCTTGGCCAAGCATGCGAAAATGCTGAACCCGTCCGTGCAGACGATCGTATACAGCGCATTCGGCGAATTCGAATACGCCAAGGAAGCGATTGATTTGGGCGTCGTGCACTATTTGCTGAAGCCGCTCGACATCGACGAATTCGTGCGCGTCATCGACAAGACGATCGCTTTATGCGATCACGCGGCCAAAGTTCGCATGGCGTTCGAAGAGCGAGGCTACACCGAAGCAGGCTTGGACAAAGGAAACGAAGCCGAGAACGGTACGGCGCTGGATTCGGACGACAGGGACGAGCAGGTTCGCAAAGTGATTCGCGACGTCAGGGAGCTTGTCGAACAGCATTATGGAACTCCCGATTTGGACATCGAATATTTGGCGTCCAGGGTATTTCTGTCTTCCAGCTATTTGGGCCATCTGTTCAAGACGCATACCGGCCACAATCTCGGCAAGTATATTATTCGCGTACGGATGGAGTACGCCAGCAAGCTGCTGGTCACCACGAATTATAAAGTCGCGGACGTCGGCCAGAAGGTCGGCTACGCGAATCCCTCCTATTTTTCCTATCTGTTCAAAATCCACTTCGGATGCACTCCGGTGCAGTACAGGGAGTCGGGGACGAGCCTATGAACGGGCTCATCCGGCTGTTTCGGGACGTCTCGCTGCGGAAGAAGCTTATCTTCTCTTATTTGTTCGTAATCATTATTCCCATCGCCGTATTGGGGACGTATTCTTATCGCAGTGCGAAGGCCGATTTGGAGCGGCAGCTCGCGCTGACGGCGGAGAACTCTGCGAACCGGCTCGTCTCCGAGCTGAGCTACCGGTTGGAGAGGCAGGAGTATCCGATCAAGTCGATCGTGTTTAATCCCAAAGTCGTTCAGGCAGTGGCCGCTCCGGACAAAGACGTCTACGAGCTGGCCGTCGAGCTGAACGAGCACGTTGAACCGATTTTTTGGAACTATTTATTTTTCATGCCGGACATGAAAGAGATTGTGATCTACTCGGAAAATCGGAGCTCTCCGTTCGGCAATTTCCTGCATTCGGCCGAAGAGGTTCGGGGGGAAGAATGGTACGCTAGCACCGAGAATATCAAATCCGTGGTCTGGCGGAGCGACGGCGAGAACTTGTTCGCGACGCGGAACATCTATGAGGCGGGAAGGGAGAAGCGGCAGGGCGCGCTCTACATCCGCTTCGACTACAACGGCTTGATTCGCGAAGTGGCGGGCAAGCTCGGACCGAGCGACGGAGTCGTCATTACGGCCGCGGGCGGCGGCAAGGTTTTCTCTTCGTTCGCCGAGGAAGAAGGAGCGGAAGCCGGCGAATACTTGATCCTTCGGCGGGATATTCCGCGAACCGACTGGCAGCTCGCTTATTATGCGGGCAAAGAGCATATTCGCGAAGGGACGGTCGGGATCGTCAGGGCGACGCTCGTTATTATCGGCGTCTGTATCGTCGTGCTGCTCGGCGTGATTCTGTTGTTTTCCAGGACGATGCTTCTGGGCATCCGCAAGCTGAACGAAAGAATGAAACGAGTGGAAGAAGGGGATCTGAACGTTATCGTCCCTATCCCTTCCAAGGACGAGGTCGGCCAATTGACGATTCGGTTCGCCAATATGATCAAGAGAATCAATCTGCTGATCGAAGAGGCCTACGTGAACCGTATCGCCCGCAAGGAGGCCGAGCTGCTGGCGCTTCAAGCGCAGATCAATCCGCATTTTCTATATAACTCGTTGTCTCTGATCAATTCCCAAGCGATCGAGAAGGACGCTTACGACGTCAGCAGAACGGTGACGCTGTTGGCCAAGTTTTATCGGACGACGCTGAATAAAGGCCGGGAAACGATCTCGGTACGCGACGAACTGACGAACGTGCAAACGTATATCGAAATCCAGAGAATTATGTGCGGCTATGCCTTCGACGCGGAATACGACCTGGAGAACGGCCTATTCGGACATGGTATGATCAAGCTCGTGCTTCAACCCATCGTAGAGAACGCGATCGATCACGGTCTGAAGGAGAAGCGGGAAGGGGAACGTTTGCTTCGCATAACCGGAAAAGTGGACGCCGGGGATTTGCTGCTGACCGTGACGGATACCGGAGTCGGGATGGACGAAGAGACGCGGGCCAAGCTGTTGACGAACCAGTCTCCCGGCTACGGTCTCGTCAACGTTCAGGAGAGGCTGCGGCTGTATTACGGAGACGCCTACGGTCTGACCGTTAACAGCGAGGAAGGGAAGGGCACTTCGGTCGAAGTTCGACTCCCGATCGGGGGAGCCGCAGCATCAAAGCGTAATATCGATAGAGATCGATAAAATGCGATATTTCACTGAATACGCTTTCCTCCTATACTTAACTTGCATGCAGCACAAGCGATTGCCCGGGATCGCTGAAGAAAGCACGAGGAGACGAAGGGGATCTGTCATTCATGAGAAAAACGATTGCATTGTTGATGTCCTGCACGATTGTTCTGGCGTTGGTCTTGACTGGATGCGGGGCCGGCGACAAGAAGACCGAGCCTTCCGGCAGCGCCGCGGCAAGCGCTTCTCCAAGCGCCGGCGGGGAGAAAGTCAAAGTCAGATTGGCGTATTGGAACAAGGAAGAGAACGTCAAGACGCTGCTTGACTTGATCAAGGAAAAGCTGCCGAACGTGGATCTGGAGTATCAATTCATCGATGCCACGCAGTACGACACGATTATTAAGACCCAACTGGCCGCAGGAGAGGGGCCGGACATTATCGGCGGATTGATCGACGAAACGACCGTTAAGCTGGGCTATTTCGAAGATCTGACGCCCCGTTTCGGAGGCAAGTATTACGATTCGGGCACCTCGTACGTAACGTTCGACGGCAAGCTGTACGGACTGCCTCAGGCGAGTTGGTTCAACGGCGTTTTCTATAACATCGATCTGTTCAAGCAATACGGCCTGCAAGTTCCGAAGACGCTGGACGAGTATTTCGAGGTTGCGCAGAAGCTGAAGGACAATGGCGTAAAGCCGCAGGCGATCGGTCTGAAGAACGCGAACGTAGCGATGCAATCGTTCATCGCTCTGGCGTTGAACGATTATATCGGGACGCCGGAAGGCAAAAACTTCGACGATGCGTTCCGGACGGGCGAGGCGACGATGAAGGAGGCGCTGCTGCCGGCTCTGAATACGTGGACGGAATATCTCAAGCGAGGCATTTTCACGAAAGACATGCTCGGCCTGGAAGAGGAGCAAGCGATCGACGAGTTTACGAGCGGCAAAGCCGCCATGTTCCAGAGCGGTCCGTGGTACATGGAAACCTTCAAGCAGAAAAATCCCGACATGAACATCGGCATGTTTCCGAATCCCGGCACGAAGGGCGGACCGGGATGGATGGTCGGCGGACCCGGCGTCGCCTTCGGCATCAACGCGAACTCTCCGGCCAAGGAAGCGGCCTTCGAGGTGCTTGGACTGCTCTCCACGCCGGAAGGCCAGCAGGCTTACTGGAACGACAACAAGGGAGGCTCCTCTTATCTGAAAGGCGTCGTGTTCGAGATGCCGCCGGAATACAACGATGCGCAGGAAGCGTTCAAAGCCGGCAACGTCTATTTCCCGCCTAACGGCTGGGGAACGCTGCGCAATCCGATTATCGACGAGCTTGGCAAGCTGATCCAAGCCGTCGTCGGCGATCAAGCGACGCCGGAGCAAGCGCTGGAAGCGGTGGACAAGAAAGCCGCGTCTCTCCGCAGCAAGTAAGGTCTGAGGGGAGAACGGCGAGGCGAGTCCGCGCCGTTCTTTCCTTATGGCCGGGACGAAGGGAAACGATGGACCGAAATGAAACCTCTTAGATTATTCAGGAATGGCAAATGGGAGCCGGCTTACGCCATGCTGCTGCTCCCGGCACTTACGATTTACGCTTTTTTCTTCCTGTATCCGACGGCAAGCACCTTCGTCTACAGCTTCACGAACTGGTCCGACGTCAATCCGCGGGACGTCTCGTTCGTCGGACTGCGCAACTATGCGAGTATTTTCAACGAAGACATTTACGCGATCGGGATTCGCAATACGCTGATCTATGCGCTTCTGTCCACGGTGCTGATTAATGCCCTAGCTATTCCTTTGGCCGTGGCGTTGAACCGCAAGCTGAAAACCCGTCTGGCGCTGCGCTCGATTTTCTTCATGCCTGCCGTATTCAGTCCGCTGATTATCGGGTTTCTATGGAGCTACTTGTACTCGACCTCCAATTACGGATTGATCAACCAGGCGTTAAGCGGCATCGGTCTGGACAAAGTCAATTTTCTCGGCGATCCGAAGCTGGCGCTCTACTCGGTCATTTTCACGCAAGTGTGGCAGTGGACGGGCTACAACATGGTGATCTATCTGGCCAACCTGCAGAGCATCAATCCGGAATACTACGAGGCGGCCCATCTCGACGGAGCCAACGCCATGCAGTCGTTCCGGGGCATCACGCTGCCGCTCCTCGCGCCGGCGATTACGTTCTGTACGGTAACGGTGATGATCAGCGGGCTAAAAGTATTCGACATCATTTATTCGCTGACTTCCGGAGGCCCCGGGCATGCGACCGAAACGATCGTCTCCTTGATGGTCAAGAGAGGGCTGGGAGAAGGATTCTACGCCCAAGGGGCGGCTTTCGGCATCGTGTTCGTCATTCTGGTAGGGCTTATTACGCTAGTCCAGCTTAGACTGGTCAAAATATGGGGGGATCGCTAATGCAGCGCATGAGACGGAGTCCGATTCTCCGGCGGCTGGGTCCCATGGCTTTCGAGGCATCCGCGATTATAATAGCCGCAATCTTCATCATTCCCGTCTACTATTTGTTCGTTACGACGTTCAAGTCGCCGGCCGAAGCGCTGCTTCAACCGCTTTCCCTTCCGGAGACGTGGACATGGGACAATTACGTCAAGGCGTTCGATACGATGAACTATATGAGAGCGTTGACGAACAATGCGATCATCAGCGCGGGAGCCGTTGCGGGCATCGTTCTGTTCTCCGCCATGGCCGCTTATACGCTGGCGCGAAGGAATCGCCGCTACTCGAGGCTGTTGTACGTTCTGTTCCTTGCCGGGATGATGGTTCCCTATCAGATGGGAATTCTGACGCTCTTCAAACTAGTATCGGACATCGGGCTGATGAATCGGCTTGCGGGAGTCATTCTGATCGAGATCGCTTACGGGCTTCCGTTTTCGATTTTCCTGTTCAAGGGCTTTATCTCCTCGACCGTGCCGATCGAGCTGGAGGAGGCGGCGAAAATCGACGGCTGCTCGGTAAGCCGGACGTTCCTGACGATCACGCTTCCGCTGCTGACGCCGGTCGTCGCTACGGTCGCCATTCTGAACATGCTGGCGACGTGGAACGACTTTATTACGCCGCTGCTTTTCCTTCAGTCCCGCGATAAAGGCGTGTTATTGCTTGAAGTATTCAGAAATATCGGACAATTCTCGGTCGATTGGACGAGTTTGTTCCCGATGCTATTCCTTTCTATTGCGCCTCTTCTGGTTTTTTATCTGTTGATGCAGAAGTACGTCATTGCAGGAATGACATCGGGCTCGCTTAAAGGTTAAGACGGACGGAAGGAGCAGATCATGAAGCAAGGATTTGTGTACACGGGAAAAAACACAGCGGAAATTTCGTTCCCTCTGGGTGGAATCGGAACCGGAAGCATCGGTTTGGCCGGTAACGGCCGGCTGATCGATTGGGAAATCCGCAATCGTCCGGCCAAGATCAGCCTGAACGGATTTTCCTTTTTCGCGGTCAAGGCCGAGCGGGACGGAGAAACGGTGATGGCCAAAGTACTTCAAGGCGACAAAGCGCCTCCGTACTCGGGAGAAGGCAGCGGAAGATTCGAAGGCTACGGCTTCGGGCCGCGCAGAGGACATATGACCGGATTTCCGCACTACCGAAGCAACGAGTTTCGCGGGGAGTTCCCGATCGCCGGGCTGTCGTTTGCCGATGACGGCGATCCGCTGCAGGTGAGGCTGACTGCGTTTAATCCGTACATTCCGTTGAACGAACGGGACTCGTCGCTTCCGGCAGCCATTTTGTCCTATGAGGTTACGAACGTTTCGGATGCCGCCCTCGACGTTGCGCTGACGGGCTGCCTGTCCAACCCGTTCGCCAAAGGCTCCATCAACAAGTCGTTCGAACGCGGCGACGTGAAGGGAGTACGGTTGTCCACGGCCTCGATCCCCGGCGATTCCCCGGAATTCGGCGAGCTGTCGCTGGCGACGGACGCGCCCGATTGGAGCAGGCAAACGTACTGGTATCGCGGAGAATGGTTCGACAACGTGACGGTATTCTGGAAGGATTTCGTGCGCCCCGGTCGGTTCGCCGAGCGGATGTACGACGAACCCCGCGACCTTGATCCGTATCGCGTCGTGGAGAAAAACTACGATACTTGCAGCGTTTGCGGCCATGCCCGGCTCGAGCCGGGGCAATCCGCGACGTTCCGCTTCGTCATTTCCTGGTATTTTCCATGGGCGGAAAATTACTGGAACCCGCCGGCGCCGGGCGAAGCTGGGGAAGCGAAATGGCGGAATTATTATGCGGAGTGGCTGCACGATTCGGTTGACGCGGCTGTCTACCTGTTCGAGCATTATGAGCGGTTATACGGGGATACGCAGCGCTTTCGAAAAGCTCTGTTCGAGTCGACGCTTCCCGAAGCTGCGATCGAAGCGGTGTCGGCGAATCTGTCGACGCTGAAATCGCCGACCGTGCTCAGGTTGACGGACGGGACGTTATACGGGTTCGAAGGCTGCCATACGGACGAGGGCTCCTGTGAAGGCTCCTGCACGCACGTATGGAACTACGAGACGGTTACGTCCTTTCTCTTTCCCGAGCTGGCCCGTTCGATGCGCGCGGCGGACTATCGGTACAACCAGTTCGACGATGGCAAGATGGCTTTCCGGTTGATGCTGCCTCTCGGCAGGGAGAAGTCGGACTACCATGCGGCGGTTGACGGTCAGATGGGCGGAATCGTCCGTACGTATCGGGAATGGAAAATATCGGGTGATACCGAATGGCTCGCTTCGTTGTGGCCTGCGGTGAAGAAGGCTCTTGCCTACGCCTGGCAGCCCTCTAACGAGGACGGCTGGGATCTCGACCGGGACGGCGTGATGGAAGGTGCGCAGCACCATACGCTCGACGTAGAGATGTACGGGCCCAATGCCTATTTGAGCGGCTACTATCACGCGGCTTTGCTTGCCGCCGCGCGGATGGGGCAAGCGCTAGGAGACGAGGAAGCGGAAGGTTTCCTGGAGCTGTACGAGCGCGGGCGGGACTGGATCGACCGGCACGCCTTTAATGGAGAGTATTTCTATCAATTGCTCGATCTGACGGATAAGAGATATCCCGTGAACGAAGAACTCGGGCAAATCAAATACCAGATCGGGGAAGGCTGCCATATCGATCAAGCGGTCGGCCAATGGCAGGCGCGGTTGGCCGGACTCGGCGACGTGTTCGATCCGGATAAAGTCCGCCGCTCGCTGAAATCGATCTACCGCTACAACTTTATCTCAATGCGCGACCACGCCAACCCGAATCGGGTCTATGCCCTTAACGACGAAAAGGGCTTGCTGATCTGTACTTGGCCGAAGGGGGGAACGCCTACGGTTCCGGTGCCTTACGCGGACGAGTGCATGACCGGCTTCGAGTATCAGGCGGCGAGCCACATGATTTTCGAAGGGCTGGTCAAGGAGGGGTTGTCCGTCGTCCGGGCGGTTCGCGAACGGTTCGACGGCGAACGCCGCAATCCTTGGAACGAATTCGAGTGCGGCAGCCATTACGCGCGGGCGATGTCCTCCTACGCGATCTTGCTGGCGATGAGCGGATTCGAATATGACATGACGGTTGGTAGGATCGGCTTCTCTCCGGCAGCCGGCGCGGGGGAGGGGGCGGAACCGTTCCGCTGCTTCTGGTCGCTCGCGACCGCCTGGGGAACGGTCGAATGCCGGACCGGCTTCATCGCGATCGACGTACTGTACGGCAAGATCGAGCTGAAGCAGCTGCGCAGTCGGCTATTGACGGGGACAGGGGTGGTGTGGGTAAGCGGGCATGGGGAGAGCTGGAGCTGCCCGGTCGCGGATGGAACCGCGCAGCTTGGCAGCGGCATTGCATTAACGGAGGGAGACGGACTGGAACTTACATTCTCGGAAGGGGATACGTATGAACATAACCAACGGAAATAGGTTGCTGAAGCTTGCGCTTGCTGCCTTCATGATTTTATCGGTTTATTCTTTCTCGTCTCAGGAAACCAAAGCGTACTATTCGGAACCTGCTTATCCGCATGAGACCGTCAACGAGCTGGTCAATCCGGGTTTTGAGACGGGCGGCGGGGGAGCGGCAGCGTCCTGGTTCTCGTGGGGCGGCGGGTATGCCGTCGATACGGCAACGAGCCGGACCGGTTCCCGCTCGGTTGCTTGCGAGCTGACGGGCAGCGGCGAATGCGGTATCTATCAATACGTCGAGCTGAACCGCACCGACACGAAGCCTCTGAAAATCGGCGGCTGGAGCAAAGCCGACGGAGTTGAAGGGACGGCTTCGACGGATTATTCGCTATGGGTCGACCTGACTTACTCGGATAATACCCATTTGTACGGGGAAGCCCAAGCTTTTCAAGCGGGAACCCATAGCTGGGAATACGCCGAAATGGTTATCGATCCCGAGAAGCCGGTCAAAAGCTTGACGATCTACGGACTTTTGCGCGATAAGGCGGGCAAAGTCTGGTTTGACGATTTTACGGTGGAGGAATTCCCCTCAGGTTTGCTCGGCAACAACGGGTTCGAGACGGTCGCTGCGTCGGAGTTCGTCGGTTGGGGAGCCTGGCAGAATGGATATAGCGTCGCGTCCGGGGAAGGCAGGGGCGGAAGTCAGGCTGTCAAAGCGGTCAATGCATCGGGAAGCGGACAATACGGCGTCTATCAGACGACGGTGTTGAACCGAACCGTTACGCGTCCGCTGCTGCTGCGGGGATGGAGCAAGGCGGAAGCGGTCAGCGGGGCCTCGGGGGCGTCCTACTCGTTGTACGCAGACCTGACCTATACCGACAATACCCATGATTGGGGCCTTCACGTCCCATTCGATACGGGCACGCACGATTGGCAGAACAAGCAGTTGTACATTTTGCCGATCAAGCCGGTCCAATCGATCACGGTATATGCGCTGTTTAACGACCGCCATGGCACGGTCTGGTTCGACAATGTCTCGCTGGAGGAGCTTCCGGACAGCTCGGGCGAGGGGATAGCCATGCTCAGGCGAGAGCTTGGGACAAGCGGATCGGAGAAATTGGCGAACGGTTCCCTGACGGACGTTGCGGGATCTACGATCTCGGGCTGGGGCTCGTTCGGCAACGGATATACGATCGAGGGCAGCGGCGGCAGGAACGGTACTCGGGGCGTGAAAATGGCGCATTCGTCAGAGACGGACGCCTCGGGCATCTATCAGACGATTCATCTGAATCAGGCTTCGCCCAAGCTGATTGCGGTCAGCGGCTGGAGCAAGTCTTTGAACGCAAGCGGGGACGTAGATCGGGGATATTCCTTGTATATGGACGTCTTTTTCGCCGACGGCACGAGCCAATTCGCCCAAACCGCGCCCTTCAGCACGGGGACGCACGATTGGCAGTACCGCGAGCTGTATTATTTGCCGCAAAAGCCCGTGCAGACGATTTCCGTATACGGCATTTTCCGGGATGGGCATACAGGGGAAGTGTGGTTTGACGATTTTTCCGTACGGGAAGTGAACGACGGGTCGGCTTATTTCGAAGATGCGGTTGTGACTCCTCTTCCTTGGTCGGCAGGAGCCACGTTCACGACTCTTCAGACGCAGAACGGACTCCAGCTATCTTTAGGGGATCGCGGAATCGCTTCGCTTAAGCTGGGGAGTACGGAGCTGGCCGCGCCTGGCGTACCTTCCGGATTTCTCGTTCGGGATTATGCCGGGGACTCCGACGTATACGGCTTCGACCGGATTACCGGCTCGACGTCTAGCCGTTACAAAGGACTTGCCGACGATCTGGATTTGGAGGTTCAGGCGGATTTCGAGACCGTTCCCGGCGGAATTAAGGTTGAGGGTCGGCTAACCGATCTGCGCTCCTCCGACAGGGCGGTGACGCTGACCTATGCGCTGCCGGTCGATGCGGACGGCTGGAAATGGGGCGATTACGTGCGCGGAGAGCGGGAGATCGCGACCGGACAGACGGGCAACGTCTATACGAACAGCCAAGTGCCGGATTTCGAAACCGGGCCGCTCTCCATCTACCCGATGTCCGCTATCTACGATCCGGTTACGGGGAACGGCCTGTCGCTGGCCGTGGACTATAACCGCCCGACCCATTATCGGCTGGATTACAACGGGAGCACGAAGCAGCTGCTGATTACTTTCGAACTGGGTTTATCCCCGGATACGGCGAATTTTCCTTCGTCGGCCGATTTCGGCTTCGCCATTTACGGCTTCGACGGGAATCAGGGGTTCAGAGGATCGGTGGACAAATACATGGAGCTGTTCCCGGAATTTTACGAGGTGCGCATTCCGGAGCAAGGCATATGGATGCCGTTCGCTTCCATATCGGACATCCCGGACAACGAAGATTTCGGCTTCCGGTTTAAGGAGGGCGACGACGATCCGGTCGACACGGCGTACGCCAACGCGAACGACATTCTTGTTTTTCACTATCAGGAGCTGAGCTCCTGGTGGCAAAGCATCGATCCGTTATTGCCCAAGACGGCGGCTACGGCGACAAGCTCGCGGGATGCTTCTGCAGCTCTCGGCGAGGAGAAAGCGAAAATGGCGCAAGCGGCGGGCATGCTCAATCCGATAGGCAATCCCTACTTGCAATGGCTCGATACGCCATGGAACGTGGGCGCGTTATGGATGATCAACGCCAATCCCGATTTGCCGGGCGAGACGAACGGCTACAAGCTCTATTTCGGCGCGGATAAGATGGACGCGAGGTACAATACGTCGGGACCGAAGCCGGACGGCGAATATCTCGATACGTTGGACGGGTGGCCGTACACGATCAATTACGACCGCAACCATTTTGCCTACGCGATCGCTCCGCTTGTTTTTTCGAAGGTGACGAAGCAGCCGGCCGTTCACCGTGCGTTCTCAAGCTGGGAGGCGACGACCAGAATCGCGGACGAATTGCATGGAGACGGACGATATTTGATGGCCAACGGAACGCCGCATTCGTATTCCATGTACATGCCTTGGCTGGACGCGATGGGGAACGAACGCAATTGGCTAGGTCCTAACGATTCGTTCAACCCCGATTCGGACGAGACGCTTAGCAAATACCGGACCTTGTCGGGAGCCAAGCCGTACCTTATGCTGCAAAACACGGATTTCACCAAATTCGGCAACGCTTATATGGAACGTTATATGCAGAAACTGCTGTTCTACGGAATTTTCCCGAGCGCCTTTAGCGCTACGGCCGACAACGCAACGAATTACTGGAAAAATTCCGCTTTCTACGACCGTGACCGTTCTTTGTTTATCAAGTATGTGCCTCTCGTCAAGGAAGTAGCCGAAGCAGGATGGAGGCCGGTCACGTTCGCTACCTCCGATAGTCAGTCGGTCGCGATCGAGCGCTATGGCGAAGGAGAGACGGTCTATCTGACTTTAATGAATCAAGAAAGCGCTGCGGTCCAAGCCAATGTAACGCTTGATCTTGTCGGCATGGGTCTGGGAACGCAGATCGACGCCGAGGAGTTAATAGGAAACACGACGGTCGGCGTAACGAACGGACAGTTCAGCATTTCGCTTCAGCCCGAGGAGGTCAAGGTCGTCAAGCTGACTTCCGTTCTTTGAGTCGGAATGCATATTTCCTATTTGGGTTCCCTATGCTATATTGATTCCCTATGCTATGGGAATTGGAAACCTGGAAAGGAAGCGAGCCAAATGTGCGGAGATCGGATTGAGGATGTTCCTCTCCTATATATGAACCGAGGCGGACGAACGGAAAATGTGCATAGGGGGCGGATCGCCGTCGTGTCCGCAGAGAACGGCCGGCTGCTTCATGCATGCGGAGATGCGGATGCGCTCTCTTATGTGCGTTCGACAGCCAAGCCGATTCAGGCAATTGCTTCGCTGCTCGACGGAACTGCCGAAGCGTACGGCTTGGAGCAGCGCCATTTGGCGCTGCTGGCTGCGTCGCATCGAGGGAGCCGGGCGCAGCTGGAGGTTCTGGAGGATATTCTGCAACGGACGGGATTGGACGAGGAATCGCTCGCCATTCAGCCTACGCTTCCGGTCGGCCGTCGACAGAGAGACGAATATGTCGCCGCTGGTGGCAAACCGCGCAAGCTGCTGCATACCTGCGCAGGCAAGCATCTGGGCGTATTGGCGTGGAGCAAGCTGAAAGGCTGGCCGCTTGATGGCTACATTCGCCCGGACCATCCCGCGCAGCAGGAAATCGTTCGTCGCATCCGGCAATGGGCGGAAGCGGACGAAGAACAGGTGACGGTCGGCAAGGACGGCTGCGGCTTTCCGGTCGCAGCGATGCCCTTGCGCTCGCTTGCCTTGGCTTACGGCCGTCTGGCGACTCCGGAGCATGCCCCGGATCGTGCGGCAGGCGAAGCGGCGGGCCGGATGGCAGCGGCGATGAATGCCTATCCAGAGCTCGTGGAGGGGCCGGGCCGTCTGGCGAGCCTGCTGCTCGAAGACTCGAATATTGTCGCCAAGAGCGGAGCGCACGGCGTTTTTACGTTTGGGTTGCGGCGAGAGCGCATCGGCGTGTCGCTCGCGGTAACAGACGGCACGGAAGTCGCGTGGCCGTACATCGTCAAAGCGATCCTCAAGCAGATCGGAGGCGCCTCGAGCGAGACGATGGATAAGCTGGACAGGATGTTTTCAGACGAATTTCTCAACGATGCGAAGGAAATCGCAGGGAGCTGGAAAGCTGCATTTCAATTATAGCGAATCGTTTATTTCGTCTTCAGCGAGTCGTCGACGGCGGTCCGATACTCCGTCGGCGACTGCGCATACCATCTGCGAAACTGTTTGGAGAAATAAAGCGCATCCTGAAAGCCTACCGACGAGGCGATCTGTTCCACGGTAAGCTCGGGCCGCTCGCGCAGCAGTCTTCTTCCATGATCGACGCGCAGCTTCGTTAGGAAGGTCGCAGGAGACATTCCTGCATGCTGCTTGAATATCCGGGATAAGTAGGCTCGATTGTAGCCTAGCGTCTCGGCCATGCCTTCGATGGTGATCGGCTCCGCGTACTGCGTGGACAAATAGCCGATCACTTGGCGTGCCAATTCCTCGCTATGCGTGCCAGGACGAGGCGCGGCCGGCGCGGAATCCTCCGAAGCTTCGCGGAGGCTCGCCAGCAGCAGATGAAAATGGCCCGACGCCGCTAGCGCCGCGGAGCCGCTTCGCCCCCTGAACGCTTCGAAGATCGCTCGGCATCTTTCTCCCGGTGCACTATCTCCACCCGTATGCGTATATGGCCGCTCCGGTTCGAACCCGGCCTCCTTAACAAGAGCCGCCGCTGCCGAGCCGGAGAAGGCGACCCACCTATATTTCCACGGATTATTTTCATCGGACACGTAATGGAACAACGTGCCCGGATAAATTAGAAAGCTGTCGCCCTCCCCAAGGTTCAGCTCGATATCTCCCATACGAAAAAGCCCTCGCCCCGATAACACATGATGGAGCAAATAATAATCGACGACTTTCGGCCCGATGCGATGCAAAGAATTCGTCTGGCTTTCTCCGGCGAACAGCACGTTCAACTCGCCCTTACGAAAACCGGAAGAATTGGATGCAACGCGATAGGTTGCTTGCTTGGTCATCGTAACTCCTCCTTCGTTATCTTTAATTATACCACGATAGCTTCGCAATCGATTTTACAAAAGTCACATTTCTCCATATCAAAAGCACTTCACGCCATTTCGAATTCTCTCCGATTATCGCTATAATAGGATCAAACGAAGAACTATTCGGAGGAGAGATGGATTCCTGATGGTACAGCTAACGGAGTTGAAACAGCGTTTTGTAGAGCAATTCGGAGGAGACGCGGCGGTCATATCCGCATTTCAGGCGCCCGGGCGGGTCAACCTGATCGGCGAGCACACGGACTACAACGGAGGTGCGGTATTTCCGGCTGCACTGACATTCGGCACGACGTTGTTGATCGCTCCGCGTGAAGATCGCAAGCTCGGTTTCGCGTCAACGAACTTCCCGGCGGAGAAAGAGATTCCGCTGGATGGGATCGCGTTTAATGCAGAAGACGACTGGGCGAATTATCCGAAGGGCGTCGTATGGGAGCTGAAGCAGCGGGGGATCGAGTTGAGCCGCGGATATAACTTTCTGTATCATGGCGAGATTCCGAACGGATCTGGACTATCCTCCTCCGCTTCCATCGAGGTTGTAACGGCGTACGCTTTGCTGACTTTGGAAGGCAAGCCGACGGATACAGTACAGATCGCACTTTGGTCGCAGCATGCGGAGAACGAATTTATCGGCGTCAAATGCGGAATCATGGATCAATTCGCGGTAGCCAACGGACGCAAGGACCATGCCATTCATCTTGACTGCGATACGCTTAAATATGAGCTGGTGCCTTTCCGCTCCGGCGATTACAAGCTGGTCATCGGCAATACGAACAAACGTCGCGGGCTTGTAGATTCCAAATACAATGAACGCCGCGCGCAATGCGAGCAGGCGGTTAACGAGCTCCGCGCAGCTTTCCCGGAGCTGACGCTGCTCGGCCAACTGACGCTGCAGCAATTTGAGGATAACGCACATCTGATCGCGGACGAGACGGTTCGCCGCCGCGCTCGTCACGTTGTTGAGGAGATCGATCGCGTCGGTCGTTCCATCGAAGTGTTGAATAAGGACGATTTGGCAGCCTTTGGCCAACTGATGAACGCCTCGCACGATTCGCTGCGCGACCTGTACGAGGTGACGGGAGACGAGCTTGACGCAATGGTAGCCGCGGCGCGCGAAGTGCCGGGCGTGCTTGGCTCGCGCATGACGGGAGCCGGCTTCGGCGGATGTACGGTATCGCTCGTGCATCAGGATTCGGTCGAGCGCTTTATAGCCGAGGTAGGCGACAAATATGAGTCCACGACAGGGCTTAAACCGGCATTTTACGTATGCGATATCGGCGATGGAGTCGGAGAGTTGAAGGGGGAGGCGTAAACGATGGCGGTATTGGTTACAGGCGGAGCGGGCTACATCGGCTCGCATGCAGTTGCGGCATTGCTGGAAAAAGGGGAGCAGGTTGTCATCGTCGACAATTTGTATCAAGGTCACCGGGACGCGGTATTAGGCGGCAAGTTTTATGAGGGTGACCTGCGCGACGGAGATTTCCTTGCTAAGGTATTTGAAGAAAACGATATCGACGGCGTCATCCATTTCGCGGCGAACTCCCTTGTCGGCGAGAGCATGAAGGACCCGGGCAAGTATTATCACAACAACGTGTACGGTACGCTGTGCCTGCTTGAGCAAATGCAGAAGGCCGGCGTCTCGCGCATCGTGTTCTCTTCGACTGCAGCCACGTACGGAGAACCTGAACGCGTGCCGATCGACGAGTATGACCGGACCGTGCCGACGAACGCTTATGGCGAAACGAAGCTGTCAATGGAGAAGATGATCCGTTGGTTCGACGTCGCCCACGGCATCAAGTTCGTATCCTTGCGCTATTTCAATGCGGCGGGCGCGCACGAGTCGGGCAAAATCGGCGAAGACCACAGTCCGGAATCGCATCTGGTACCGCTCGTGCTTCAAGTCGCGCTGGGGCAGCGGGAGTTCATCTCCGTGTTCGGCGACGACTATGCAACGGAAGACGGCACCTGCATTCGCGACTATATTCATGTTAGCGATCTGGCCGACGCCCATATTTTGGCGCTGGAACGGCTTCGTCAGGGCGGAGACAGCGCGATCTACAACTTGGGCAGCGGCAACGGCTACTCGGTTAAGCAGGTAATCGACGTTTCGCGCGAAGTGACCGGTCATCCGATTCCGGCGAAAATCGAAGCGCGTAGAGCAGGTGACCCTGCGGTGCTGATCGCCTCGTCGGAGCGGGCGCGCAAGGAACTGGGCTGGGCGCCGAAGCGCGACAAGCTGGAAGCTATCGTCAAGAGCGCATGGGAATGGCACCGCGCAAATCCGAACGGCTACAAGAAGTAAGGGGAGGCTTATCACATGAATGAATCTACATCGACCCCTGAAGCATTCTCCGGGCAGAATTTGGCGGAGGCCATCGAGCGGCTGATTGCGTTCGCGCTTCATCAAGAGCTGATCGACTCGCTTGACGCCGACGACGCTCGCAACAGACTGCTGGATTTGTTCAGCGTGAAGGAGCCGGCGGCAGGTGCAGGTGCAGGTGCAGGTGCAGGTGCAGGTGCAGGTGCCCGACCGCTTGCGGAAGAACTGCCCGACAGCCCGGTACCTCTGCTGGAGCCTTTGCTTGATGCAGCCGCGGTTCTCGGTCTCGTGCCCGACGATACGCTCACATATAAGGATTTATTCGACGCCCGGATCATGGGGCTTTTGATGCCGCGGCCTTCGGAGACGAATCGACGCTTTCGCGAGCGGACGGCAGAGGTCGGCATAGCCGGGGCGACCGACTGGTTCTACAAGCTCAACATCGACTCTAACTACATTCGCATGGATCGGATCAAGAAAAACGGCTATTGGAAGCATCGCACCCCGGACGGCGAACTCGAAATTACGGTCAACCTCTCCAAGCCGGAGAAGGACCCACGAGAGATCGCGCTGCTCAAATCATTGCCGCAATCCCATTATCCGAAATGCCTGCTCTGCAAAGAGAACGTCGGATACGCGGGACGTCCGGACCATCCGGCACGGCAAAATTTGCGCGTTCTTCCCGTGACGCTGTTGGGAGAAGATTGGTTTTTCCAATACTCGCCTTACGTGTACTATAACGAGCACAGCATCGTATTCCGTGGCGAGCACGTTCCGATGAAAATTTCGGCGGCGACCTTCGCCCGCTTGTTGGATTTCGTCGAGCAGTTCCCGCACTATTTTATCGGCTCTAATGCCGACTTGCCGATCGTGGGCGGCTCGATTTTGAATCACGATCATTTCCAAGCAGGGCGACACGTTTTTCCGATGGAGACGGCGCCTGTGACGGAATGGAGTTCGCACGGCCAGTATCCGGATGTTTCTCTCGGAATCGTACAATGGCCCATGTCCGTTCTGCGCTTGCAATCGAGCAATCGCCAAGCGCTGCTGGACGCCGCTTCGGCGATCCTTGCCGAGTGGCGCGGTTATAGCGATCCGGCTGCGGACATTTTCGCCTTCAGCGACAAGGACGGCGCGCGCGTCGAGCATAATACGATCACTCCGATCGCCCGCTTTAAGGACAACGGCGCATATGAGCTCGATCTCGTGCTCCGCAACAATCGTACAAGCGAAGAACATCCCGACGGTATTTTCCACCCGCACAAGGAGCTTCATCATATCAAAAAAGAAAATATCGGTCTGATCGAAGTGATGGGTCTGGCGGTGCTCCCAGGTCGTCTGCAAGATGAGCTCGGCTTGATTTCTGACATTATGACGGGCAAGACGTCTTACGACCAAGCGGGGCTTGGTGTCGCTAGCCACCCTCTAAACAAGCATGCTGCATGGATCGCGGAATTGGTCGACCTGTACGGAACGGACGGCTCGGAAGAAGCCGTGAAGCTTCTTCTGCAGGCAGAAGTTGGCGACAAGTTCTATGCAGTGCTTCGCGACGCAGGCGTGTATAAGACGGACGAGGATGGCCGTACCGCCTTCGAACGATTCCTGGAAAAGTTCGTGACGGCATAACCGGCACGGCAAAACAAAGCTTTATATATGTAACGGCTGGATAGAGAGAGATCTCTGTTCGGCCGTTTTTTATGATGCGGCTGCTGTATTCTTTCGCTCACGAAGCATCCCATATTCATTTAAGGTGTAAATTGTCGTGCAGGAGGCAAGAATCAGCCTTGAGAGGGCCTCGATGAAATGATGCGAATTGTTGTTCCGGAAGCGAAACTCATAATAGTAATAAAGCCGATTCCAGTTGAATACGCGCTTGCCGTAATACTTTCGAATGAAGGAGCGAGCCTTCCTGTACATCATCAGCATGGCTCGTCGTACGATAGGCTGTTGGGCCGAGCGTTTCTCGCGGTTCCAGAAGTCCAGCATGGGGGTTATCTCCGACTTATGCATGGCAAGCCGGATTTTGCGAAGCAATCTTTCGGCCGTACGCTGCTGGATGCAAAGAGTCTGAGCCAGCTTGCGCGCCGAGCAGCGATGGCCTGAAGCGACCCAATAAAGAGCCACCATCCAGTATCGCAGTGGCAATTTCGTCCGGTGCATCAATGTGTTGGACGTAATGGAGGTTTGCGTCTTGCAGTTGGCGCATTCATACACATTCCGCGTTTTAATCAAGCAGTACCGCATATCTCCGCACTTGGTACAAATAAAACCACGCGGCCAACGGATCGTAAACAAGTAATCGCGACAGGACTGCTCATCCGGAAAAAGAGACATAAACTTGCGAATGGACGCCATGTAGCCCCCTCCTAATGCCGTAATCTATTTTTCATCGAACACTCGTTCCTGTTTCTATTTTACCAAACATATGTTCTTATTTAAAGAGTTTTTTTATTAAGGATTTTTCATTATTTTTCCATACCCTGGAGATATTCTTATCTCAGTTTTGGCTTACCTGAGCAAATGGCAGATAGAAGGCTGATAAGAGGTGTGAATGAGGGGGTAATGAGGGAGATAGGGGGATAGAGGGCAGAGGGCAGAGGGCAGAGGCAGAGGGCAGAGGGCAGAGGGCAGAGGGCAGAGGGCAGAGGGCAGAGGGATAGAGGGATAGAGGGATAGAGGGATAGAGGTGATCAAGATTGATAGAAATTAATAGAGGATTGAGTTTCGGATTAAGAAAAATTGAAAGATAGTGTTAGGAGGAAACATTCAACGATTCAATATGCGACAGGCGACCGGAGGGTTCTGCAGATGACTCAGGGAGGGAGAAAATGAGATAAGTCGAAGTTCGTCAGGGATTATATGGAAAAAAACTGAGTCAGAGATGAGATTGCAGAAAAACGGGGGAATTAGCGATAGGAGGCCAGGGACAGAGACAGAGAGGGGACAGGGACAGAAGGGGCGGTCCGAGAGAGTCGGGATGTCGGAGAGCGGATGCGTTTGGCGCACCAACTAGCCGACTCGCCCGGAATGCGGTCTAGGAAATGTGGGTATCAACGGAAGGAAGGGCTTCGTCGCACTTTCCTTCAAGCAGGTCGATCAGATGGCGGATGGCGGGACTGAGCCATTTTTTCTTGTGGTGAACGATTTGCGTGTAAAAAGTGATATCCGCGTGTGCAAAGGGGAGAGTGACCAGCTTGCGCTCGGACAGTTCGCGGGTGACGGTGATCCGGGGGACGAGCGCGATCCCGAGACCGTAGCTCACGCACTGTTTAATTGCTTCAAGGTTGCCGAATTCGTGAAGGATTTGATAGTTGATCCCGTGTTGGCCCAGCAAACGTTCCAAAGCCGCTCGGTAAGTGCAGCCCTGCTCGGTTACGATCAGGTATTGTCCGTTCAGATCCGAGACGCTGACATGCTTTAGGGCGTTCAAAGGATGTTCGGGATGGGCGACGAGGACAAGGGGCTCTTGCCGGACAATGACTGATTCCATATCCTCGTCGTTGATCGGCAGATCCATTAGTATGCCGATATCCAACTGGCCGGTACGAACGGCTTGTAGAATTGACGGTTCTTTAAGCTCGTTCACCTGCAGGTTGATCCCAGGGTAGCTTTGCAGAAAACGATGGAAAAGAGGGGGAAGCAGGAATGCCATCAAAGACTCAATCGTGCCGATCTCGAGAATCCCCTTCGCTTGTCTGGCAATTGTCCGTTTCGAGTCGTCGTACAGCTGCAAAATGTGCGCAAATGTTTCCCGCAACTGTTCGCCGGCTGAAGTGAGCCGCATTGATCGGCCGTACCTTTCAAACAGAATGACGCCGTATTCATGCTCCAGCTTCTGAATTTGCGCGGTTATGCTGGACTGTACGTAGCCGAGGTTTTCCGCCGCTTTGGTGAAGCTTTGACAGCGTGCGACTTCCATAAAAGATTTCATATAATTTAAATCCACGCATATCAACGCTCCTTCGCAAACCGGTGTTGTTATTTCGAATAATATTGTCCTGCAACCAGAAGCGTTAGTAAATGCAGCCACGCTTTCTTGGAGGGGGGAAGGGGATCGTTCTCAAATGCTTTGGCATGATACTCCAAATCCCGTTCCAGCAGTTGCCGATCGCTTTCCAATATTTTATATGCCGTGTATTCGTGAAGCAACATCTTTATCGCCTCCCAAATTTTGTTGATAATCATCATATCAGCGCTTAGGGAGAACGAGTTAGTGAGATTTTTTCATAGCAACGATCGTTTTTTTCGATGGAAACGCCATCATGACGATTTTCTAGAAATGCAGATATCGCGAAACACAAAAAGCACGGACCTGATGATGTCCGCGCCTGTTGTGATGTATGAATGCTTGGAATTCTATCCCCGAAGCTTACCCAATTCGGATACGAGCGCTTCGACTTCGCTGATGCTGAAGCGTTCTTTGGAATTAATCATGTCGTAGATGTCTTTCAAGTCTTCGTATTTGTCGACGTTGAAGCCGGAAGCCTGCATTGCGGAGCCAGTGGCCATGCGCAGCTTTGTTTTAATCGCTTCGATCATATATTCTACATTTTCTTGCGTCGGTTGGTTCAAATCCATTCGGTTTCTTCCTCTCTGGCGTAAGTGGGATGCTGATATTGTACCATAGGAACGGACGGTACGTGCAGAGGTGGAATTCCGCTTGCCGGAGTGGTAACCTGAGAGAAGGATGTCGGAGGATGGGAGAGGGTCACATGATCGACTGCAAGCCGGATAAGGCTGACCGCGTCGATGCCGCCGGATTGCAGGCGTTCGTAAGCCGAATCGTCTCCGATCATGCGGGAAAAGAAATCATCTACTTGTGCATCGGAACGGATCGGTCGACGGGGGACAGTCTCGGTCCTTTGGTCGGCTCGCTGTTAGAGGAACGCGGCGTTGCCGGAGTCATGGGAACGCTAAGAATCCCGTGCGATGCGAATACGCTGCCGCGACTTGCCCAGACGCTTCCGGACGATGCGATCATTGTCGCAATCGACGCCTGTCTGGGGCGCGCGGAAAGCGTGGGTTTGTTTCTAGCAAGTCGCGGACCGCTCGTTCCGGCCCGTTCGGTGAACGGGGGTTTTGGCGCTATTGGGACGTATAGCATTGCCGGTGTCGTGAACGAGAACAGTCTGAAGCCTTACTGGACGTTACAATCCACGTCGCTGTACCGCGTGATGCGAATGGCTGGAGAAATCGCCGATGCGATTGCAAGCGCAGTGGCAAGACAGGCTTCGCAGTATTTTAAATCGAACGCTGAAAGGATGGGCGCTTATGAATAGAAAACAGCTTTCTACGGGAATCGTCGTTGCTTACGAGGAAGCGGGCGTAGGAGAGCCGATCGTCCTGCTTCACGGCTTCTGCGGAAGTCGCCTTTACTGGGAGGAATCGCTTCCTTATCTCGCTGAATACGGACGAGTAATCGCTCCCGACTTGAGAGGACATGGGAGCTCCGCGGCCGCCGGTGCGGAAGACCGCTATGGGATGGAGAACTTGGCCGACGACGTCGCAGCTTTGATGGACGAGCTGAATGTGCCGAAGATTAGCTTGTTCGGACATTCGCTGGGCGGCTATGCGGCGTTGGCGTTTGCCGAGAAGTACCCGGAGCGCTTGAACGCGCTTGGCTTGGTGCATTCGACCGCTTTTCCGGATGGAGAACAAGCGAAGGAAAACCGGCTCAAGGCAGTCGAAACGATCCGTTCGCAAGGAGTGGCGCCGTTCGTCGACGGCCTCGTACCGAAACTGTTTGCCCCTCAGCATCGGGATAGCAGGCCGGAATGGGTTGGGAAGGCGAAGGAAATCGGCTATGAGACGTCGGCGGAAGGAGCCGCAGGCTGCGCGCTCGGGATGAGGGCCAGACCCGATCGCGTGTCCGTTCTTGAGCGTCTGAAGCTGCCGGTGTTGCTGCTTGCGGGAGAAGTGGACGAGGTTATTCCTCCGGACAAAAGATTTCCGGTATCCGGCGACAATGTAACGGCCGTTACGTTGAAAGGCGTCGGACACATGGGCATGATGGAGGATCCGCAGGCGACGGCTGCGTGCATCGGGCGGTTCCTGGATCAAAATCGGGAGGGCTGACCGTGTTTGAAAGGGATTATTTGATTCGTTTGCTGACGCAGGCGGGTCTTGTGTTGGGAAAAGCAATGGGATTGAGACAGCAGCAGAAGCAGAAGGAGGCTCTCGATCTGATCGATGAGTTTCTCGGGCGAGAGCTGCGCCTGCGCTCGCGGCTGGCGATGGGACTGAGCGACGAAGACCTGCTGTCGATGCTCTCGGTAACGGGAAGCCCGAACGCGGAATCGGTCGCCGTCGTCGCGGCGTTGCTGCAGCAGGAAGCGGATTTGCTGCACGATCTGGGAGAAACCGGCGAAAGCGTACCAAGATATGCGAAGGCGCTCCGGTTAAGCCTGTATATGCTGCGCCACGGCATGGAAGTGGAAGGCTGGGATGTCCGCGCCAGGGTGCTGGAGCTGCAAAAGGCATTGGAGCCTTACGAGCCGGATACGGAAACGATGAGAGCGATATGGCAATGGCATGAAGCCGAGGGCAGGCTGGCGGATGCGGAAAATACGCTTTACGAGCTTGCAGACAAACAAGCCGTGACGAAGGCGGAAGGCGACGAGTTCTACGAGCGAATGGCCGCTTGCGATGATGACGCTCTTGAAGCCGGAGAATTGACGAGGGAAGAACTGGAAGAAGGACGACGGCAATGGTCGGCGTTAATGAAGGAGAAATGAAGGAGAAATGACGGTGAACGGGAAAGTCGGTCATAAGGAATGGCTTGCGCTGTTAAAGGACGTCTCGGACGAAGGAAAGCTGCTGCAGGCCGTATTCAGCTCCCCAAGGCGCAAGGACGGGACGATTGCGCGCAAGGCGACGGTCAGGCCTGTCAAGCTTAAAAGCGGGCTGTGCTATCAGTTCGAACGGTTTGCAGACAACAAGGCATTCCATGAAAACGTGGACGCAAACGAGCTTACAGATAAACTGGCGGCGGAGATGAACAGCTACAAACAGGCGCTGATCCAAACGACGGAAGCCGACGTTCAGGCTCTGGCGAACAAGAAAGGGGAGCTGACGCTCGTCGTCAGAGCGAAAGCTCCGGATCAAGCGGGCGGGAGCGCGAAGGCGGTTCCCCAAGCGCACAACCGGGACAAGCGGTACGTGTTGCCCGAAGGCGAGCCGGTCCCGTTCCTGATTTCTTTGGGCGTCATGACGCCGGAAGGCAAAATCTTCAAAGCGAAGTATGACAAGTTCCGGCAAATCAACCGGTTTCTCGAGATGGTAGCCGATGTCGCGCCGGAGCTGCCCAAGGACAAGCCGCTGCATATCGTGGACTTCGGTTGCGGAAAGTCGTATTTGACCTTCGCTCTCTACCATTATTTGGCCATCAAGCTGAAGCTGCCTGTGCGGATCTTCGGGCTGGACCTGAAGAAGGATGTCATCGAAGCTTGCACGAAGCTGGCTTCTGAGCTAGGCTGGCAGGATTTGACGTTCGCTGTGGGGGATATTTCGGCTTTCCGGGAGCGCAAGTCCGTCGATATGGTCGTTACGCTGCATGCTTGCGATACCGCTACGGACGCGGCGCTGCTCAAGGGGATCGAGTGGGGCGCCAGCGTTATTCTATCCGTTCCTTGTTGCCAGCACGAGCTGTTTCGGCAGATTTCCCAGCCGGTGCTACAGCCTTTGCTGAAGCACGGAATTTTGAAGGAACGATTCGCAGCGCTCGCGACGGACGCGATTCGGGCCAATCTGCTCGAACTCGCCGGTTATCGCGCGCAACTGCTCGAATTCATCGACCTGGAGCATACGCCGAAAAACCTGCTGATTCGCGCTGTTAAAGACCGTGGAAAACCCGATATGGAGCGTCTTCGCGCCGAATACGAGCGTTTCCGCGACTTTTTATCCGCTACTCCATTCATGGAAAGAGAAATTGCCGAGAGAGACTAAAGACTCATAAAAATAAGTAATAAAGTCCTTGAAAACAACCGAAAAATAGATAAAATAAAGTCTTTAGGTGGATATTTGGTTGTCGGAAAAAGCGGCGATATGTTAAAATCAAACATGTCTGTCGTATTTTTTTTTCAAGCTCCTTAAATGAAAAGGTGAATGCCTTGGGAATCCAATGGATTGATCTGATCCTTTTTTTAATCCTATTTCTTTTATTCGTCAGCGTAATCGCTGTCAATAGAATTACGACGACGCATAAAGTGTATTTGGCTTTTCACTTTATTATGATGCTATGGCCGCTCGGACAGTTCGCAGTCAAGCTGACGGACTTCCCGAGCGTCCAGCTGTTTTTCGTCAATTTGTCCTTCGTAGCTATGGGAATGCTTGGCCCGGGATGGCTAATCTTCGTTTTATTCCTCACAGGCAGATCGGCCCCGCTGAAGAGCGGCCGTATTTTGTTGTACATCGCTCCCGCGGCGCTGTGTATTTTAGCCGCTATGTGGAATCCGCAGCATCTGTTTCTGGCTCCGGAAGCCGAAGGCTACACGCTTAGACAGTACGGTCCTCTGTTCTGGCTGCTAACGCTTATCCAATACGCCTACTTCTTCGTTGCTCTACTGAACATGTTTCATGCGTTAAAGACAGTAACGTCCATTAATCAACGCAAGCAGCTTGCGACCGCTCTTATCGGCATGTTTGTGCTGACGGGCCTCGGGCTGTTGGATATATTTATCAACGTTTTGTTGGCAGAGTGGTTGCCGGTCGTACCGGGTTTGCTCGCGCTCGGCATATTGCTCTCCGATCTCTGTTTCGTAATTGCGATACATCGCTTCGGCATGTTTGATATTTTGAGCATGGCGCAGCGGGATATTTTCGAGCATATGGCGACCGGTGTCATCGTCGTAGACGAGGACGGCAAGGTGCTGGAGGTTAATCGCGTTGCAGCCCCTCTTGTGCAGGTGACGAAGGGCGACATGTTCGAAATGGAAAGGTTTTTGGCTCCTCTGCACGTGCAAGGGGAGGTCTACGAATTTCTGTACCGCTATAACTATCATCCTCATGAGAAGCTGCAGATGGAATTCTCGCTTCAGGATTCTTCGGGAAGACATGTTTCGATTCAAATCTCGCCCGTGCTGGACAGCCGGAAGACGTTGCTGGGAAAAATCATTACTTTCCATGACGTTTCGGAGCTTCGTAAGCTGGTCGTGGAGATGAACCGCAAAAACGAGGCGCTGCATGAGCGTAATTTGGAATTGATCGCAATACAGGACGAGCTGTTCCGCGCCAATCAGAAGCTGGAGCAGATGGCCGTCACGGACGGATTGACCGGCTGCTTTAACCGCAGATACTTGATGCAGCAGCTTGAGCATGAAGTGCTGCTGAATATGAGATACCAGATTCCGTTCTCCATTTTCCTGTTCGACATCGACCACTTCAAGCAGATCAACGACAAGTTCGGCCATCTTGTCGGTGACGAGGTGCTGCGAAGCACGGCGGAAACCGTTCGTTCCCTGCTGCGGAGAACGGACATTCTGGCCAGGTACGGAGGAGAGGAATTTACGGTATACTTGCCGCATACGAACCGGGAGCAGGCGGAGCTGCTCGCGGAGAAGATCATGCTCGCCGTCGGAGAGAACGAGGTGCAGTCAGGCGCGGACAAAGTAAGCGTAACGATCAGCATGGGCGTGCTGTCCGAATCCAGCGAGAACTTGCAATTCAACGACCCGAAGGAATATTTGCGGGAAGTGTTCGCGAGCGCGGACTCCGCTTTATATAAAGCGAAAGCCGAGGGACGCAATCGCGTCGTTATGGCGCGTTAAGCTGGCAGGAAGGTGGTTGGGCGGAGATGAAGCAAACAGGAGAGAACAGGGCCGCATTATCCGATCTGGAGAGAGATTTGCTTCCCTTAAATGTGCTGCTGCACTGCCGGACCGTCGTAGAAGGCAAAAATTTTGTGACGACAGGCGTTATGACCCATGTGGAAGGAGAATTGTTCGAGGTCGAGCTTCCCGAGTTCGAACAGTTCGAGCTGGGAGAAACGGTCAAACTTACCGTATACTCGCCTGCGGGAATTCAAACGATCCCCTCGATCGTTTTCGCCAAATACGAGGGAGCGATCGCGCTTCTGCAGCCTCCCGAGCTGCAAAAGAGATTTAAAGAAAGACGAGAGCATCCTCGGGTCGAGATCGAAGGCAGCGCGTTGATTGTCGGCGTTCTGAGCGATTCCGGCGAGGAGCGGGAGATCAAGGACGCTGTAAGTCTGAACATTCACGATATCAGCGTAGCCGGGATCAGCTTCTCGGGACCCGACGCGCCGCATTTCGCGACGAGGTTGAGACTGAGGGCGACGATCGAGATCGGAATTACCTTCGAATGCGAGCTGGAGATCGTGCGACGCGAACGGCAGGAGGACCGGATGCACTGCGGCGCCAAAATGCACGTTCTCGAGCCGGAGATGCTGCGTCCTCTGCGCGCGCTTATTTTGCGCCAGCAGGTTCAGAAGAACGCAGATGTGCGTCGGAGCCTGGGCAAGAAACGATAAGGAAGGGATACGGGATATTCGAGGAATTTTGCGAATATGGACGAGCCGATGGGAGGATGTCCGTTCAGCCGAATGCCGCTCCTGCATAGAATGGAGCTAAACGGCGAGAAAGGGGGATCATCCTAATGGCTATCCGCTATCCGCAGCCCCCGCTAAAGGATACTAAGCGCTCCAAAGTGCTATCCGCAAAAAAGGTACCCGAGCAAAAGCTGTCCGGCAAAAACACCGGTCAGACGTTTCCGCGGCTTACGGTGGTTTGGGTTCAAAGCAGCGGCGTTCCCTTTGACACAACGGGCTTTTTCGCTCGGATATACCGCGGCAGCGTGCTGGTAGATACGAACGATTTCGACCGGTACGGAGCAGTGCGGTTCAACCGCATTCGCACGCTGACGAATGTCGCCTATACGCTGCGCGTATATAGCGACAACGGGGTATTGTTCCGCACCCGCACGATTCCGGCAGGCGTGCAGACGTTTGCGATCATAGGTTGATCGGTGTCGGAATTGCAGCATGAGAAAAGGTTGGGCAAGCCGAATTCGGCGCCCAACCTTTTTTTAGGGAAGATAGATTATTGAACAACGAGATAGCCGACCATCGGTCCGCCGGTCTGCGGATCTGCATGCGTCTGGCAGACGATGGAATAGATGCCGGCTTCCTTCGGGGTAAAGCTGACGACGGTCGTTTTGCCTTTGCTGATGCTGCCTTTAATGTCGAGGCCTTCGATCACGAACGGATGGGATTGACCGTTGATGCCGGAAATCCGCAGCTCGACCGGGACGCCTTTTTTAGCGACGACGGTACCGGGATAGAACAGGTAGGTTTCCAGCTTTTTACCGTCCGCTTGAGCCGTAAATTCCCCCGTTGTCATGTGCAGTACCTGCGTGGCCGCTTCGGCGCCCGCAGGAGCCATAGCCGGCTTCGTTTGCTGCCAGCCGATATAGGCGCCCGCCAGAATGACGACTGCCGCGATAACGGCGTACAACTGAATTTTCTTGCGGTTAAGGATAACGATTTTATTCATGCCGCTCTCTCCTCTTCAACTTTGTCCACCTATGGAAGTCTATGCGAAGGCCCGTCCGCTCATGACAAGCCTGCAACGTTTTTGCGGAAGCGCCGTATAACTGGAAGGAAGCCGTGAGCCTGTGCTAGAATGAAGACGGCTATCAGGCAAGGTCGGGTGTTTCTATCAATGGGGAAGAAAGCAGGTAGTGAACGATGATGGATACGCTGCACGAGTGGTTGTCGCAGTTGCTGGCTTGGGTCGAAAGCTTGGGGTATTGGGGCATTATTATCGGGTTGGCCATTGAAGTTATTCCGAGTGAAATCGTATTGGGGTATGCAGGTTATCTGGTCTATCAGGACATCATTTCGTTTCCGGTTGCCGTCATCTGCGGAACGATCGGCGCTATTTTGCAGCAATGGCTGCTCTATGCGATCGGCCGGTTCGGAGGAAGGCCGTTCGTGGACAAGTTCGGCAAATATTTGCATCTGAAGTCCAAGCATATCGATCTCGCGGAAAAATGGTTCGAGAAATACGGGCCGATGATCGTATTCACGGGCCGGTTCGTGCCGGTTATGCGTCAGGTCGTGTCGATTCCGGCAGGGATGGCGCGCATGAATTTGTGGAAGTTCACCTGGTTGACGGTGCTGGCTTCCATCCCGTGGTCGATTCTGTTCGTATGGCTGGGATCCTCGCTCGGCGAAAACTGGGAGAAGATCGACGAGAAAGCGGCTCCGTACGTGCAGCCGGTCATTTTGATCGCAATTGCGCTGCTTGTGGTCTTTTTCCTCGTTCAGTATTT
Source organism: Cohnella sp. LGH (assembly GCF_017671885.1). Lineage (NCBI taxonomy): Bacteria > Bacillati > Bacillota > Bacilli > Caryophanales > Paenibacillaceae > Cohnella > Cohnella sp. LGH. The sequence goes on along the minus strand of NZ_CP072117.1, from coordinate 5,025,527 downwards.
GCGTAAGAGAGGCAAAAGCATCTAAAATAAAAGCATTACCGAATAAGAGAGGAGCTGGGCCGAATGAGTCAGTTGATCGCCAGCAAGTTACATAAAGGATTATCGCCCAATCAGTTTATGGAGGGGATGACGAAAAACCGGGAGACGTTCGAATCCTGGCTGAATCGGTTTGAATGGCATACGGCGGAGCTTGAGGAATTTTACGATTCCCTGAACAACAGAGACGACCTGCGCTGTATGATTATAGCGGCGGACTGGTGCGGCGACGTCGTGCGCAACGTGCCTGTCGTATTCAAAGCGATGGAGAAGGCGGGCATTCCGACGGAAGTGCTGATCATGGAGGAAAATCTCGATTTGATGGACCAGCATTTGACGATGGGCGGACGCGCGATTCCGGTCGTGCTGTTCATCGATACCGGCGGCCATCTGCTCGGCAAATGGGGTGCCCGTCCGAAATACGTGCAAGAAGTGATGACGGCGTTTAAGACGGAAAATACCGATCGCGAAGCGCCGGATTATCAGGAGAAGCTTAACGCGGCGAGACAGGAAATCGGGCGCCGTTACGGGGAAGACAACGCCTATCAGAAAGTCATTTTGGAGGAAATCCGCGACATTCTGTCCGGAGTGTGAGGAACGCCGTACAATGCTGACTTTTCAAAGATTCGCGCTTGGAGCGCTGCAGACGAATGCCTATGTAGTCGTTAACGAAGATAGAACCCGCGCGCTGATCATCGACCCGGGCACGGCGGACGGAGCGCTGATGCGCAAGCTGGACGGCCTGAAGGTGGAGGCGATTTTGCTGACGCACGCTCATTTCGATCATATCGGCGGAGTGGACCAGCTGCGCAAAAAATACGGCTGTCCGGTTTACTTGCATCCCGCGGAGCGGGATTGGCTGACCGATGCGGGCAAGAACGGCTCGGCGCGCTGGGCCGACGTCACTCCGCCGATCGCAACGGAGCCGGCCGAGCACGAGCTGGCCGACGGACAGAAGCTCGAACTGATCGGAACGACCTTCGAGGTGAGGCATACGCCGGGCCATTCGCCGGGCAGCGTCGGCTTCCTCGTCGGCGATCTGCTGTTCGCGGGAGACGCGCTGTTCCGCCGCTCCGTCGGACGGACCGATCTGCCCGGCGGCAACCAGGAGCAGCTATCCCGCTCGATCAGGGAGAAGCTGTATACGCTGCCGGACGATACGCTTGTCCTGCCGGGACACGGTCCGGAGACGACAATCGGGGAAGAGCGTCGAGAGAACCCTTATGTAAGGTGAATATCGAGGCTTCTAGAAATTGTTATAAAAGGGCTTTACAAGAGGGCTGGCAATTTGTTATATTGAGCCTAGTTAAAGATCAAATAGAATATGAACGTACGCTGCGAAGAACGCATGCGATGGAGATCACTCTCTATCCGTGCGTTCTTTTTTATTTTCCAAAGGAGAGGGTGTTGGCATGAACAGGAAAAAACAAGCCGCAATCAGCTTGTCGGCAGCGGTGCTGTCGGGGGTGCTCGTCTACGGCGTGTACGTAGTGCAGCTAAGGCAGCTTGAGCTGCAGGAAATGACGGAGGTCGTCGTTCCGAAGCAATTCATCGCTACGGGGACGAGGTTGGAGGAAGCGCATTTGACGACGGTGGCGATGCCGCGAACCGCGCTGTTGCCGGAGATGTTGACCGACGTGTCGGAAGCGGTCGGCTTGGAGGCGTCGATGCCGCTCGGAGGGCGGGAGCCGCTGCTGCGCTGGAAGATCGACAAGTATCGGCTGCTGCCCAGAGCCGGGCAATCGACGTTCCAGATTCCGCGGGAGTACGTTAAGTCGATCTCCAACGGCATACGTGCGGGCGACGAAGCGGTCCTGTACTTGTCGGGCGAGGAGGCGGAGCCGCGTCGACTTTTTACCGAGGCCATATCGGTCGCCGGGGTGAAGACCGCCGCCAATTTGGAGATCGATAATCCGAAAAACTCGAATCTGCTATCGATGGCTAACGGCGACCGAGAAGGCATGTACGCCTCCCGGCGCGACGCCAACGGCACGATCGATGCGATCAATTTGAACTTGACGGAGGCGCAATGGCTTGAGCTCGACGCCGCCTGCAGGGGCGGGACGGCCAAGCTGGTCATCGCGTTTCAGGCATCGTCGATCCGGGAGGAGGCTCGCCCATGAGCGGCAGATTGGCGGCCTTCACGGGCTCGACGCCGAATATCGGCACATCGCTGACGGCATTCGGCACTGCCTATCGCATCGCGGCGCTAACCGGCCGCAATGTCGGATTTCTCTGTCTGAACTTGAAGAGCGCCAAGACGCATCTGTACTTGGGCGTCGACAAGCCGGACGTCACGCTGGACGGGGTGAGGCCGGAGCTGAGAGCCGGGACGCTGACGGGGGAGAAGCTGAAAAGGTACGCTTTTCGCACGCCCAAGTCGGGCGGATTGCACGTCCTGTTCGGAAATCTGTCTCGCGATCAGGCGGAATATTACGAGCCGAACGATATGCGGCAGTTGCTTACGGCGTCGCGCGAGGCGTTCGATCTAACGATCGCGGATGTCAGCGCCTATTGGGATAACGCGGCGACGATTTGCGCCATGCGCGAGGCGGACGAGCGGTTTCTCGTTACGACAGGCAGCCTCAGCCATTTTCAAGAGGATATACAGCGTTGGTCCGGACAAATCGGTCCGCAGTTTGGAATGAGCCCGGAGCAGTTTCAACTGGTACTGCTCCGGAGCAATTATCGATCGACAGGGGGATTCGGAATGAAGGAAATTCGCAAAGAAACCGGATGCGCGCAGTTTACCGAGTTGAAGCTGCTAGAGAGCGTGCATCTGCAATTGGATAGCGGCAGGCTGGACGAATGGCTGTCCTCGGAGGAGAAGCACGCCGCGGCTTTCGACGCAATCGCCGAACCGCTGCTCGGTCGCCTGAACTGGTCGGCCCGCATACAGAAAACTAGCAGTCCCTGGATGCGCAGACTGATCATGCATAGGAGGAGAAAATCATGAGCGCGGGGCTTCGGACGAGGGTTAAACGGTTCTCTCCCGCCGCCTACGCCGCCGAGCTGCAAATTTCCAATTCGGCGACTGCTCCTGTCGCGAGCGAAGAGCGAGAAGCTTCAGGAGGCCTGACGCGGCTGCGAGCGTATACCGAAGAGGTGCGGCAGATGCTGTCGACGCCCCGAGGGTGGAGCGAGGAGGAGCGAAGACAATATGCGGAGAAGCTGAACCGAGCGATTATCGGATTTCCTCAGGAGCGGGCGGAGATGCTGGCGATTATCTCCGACTGGATTATTCGCAAGCGGCTGCAGCATGTCCAGTTCGGCAGCTTGCCGTATCCTACGCTGGCGGAAGCGCTGTTCGCCGAGGTAATCGGAATGAACGTTCTGGAGCTGGTGCTCAGCAACCGCGAGGGTTTGGAGGAGGTGCAGGTCGTCGGCACTCGCATTTTCGAGGTGCGGGACGGTCGGGCGACAGCTTCGGCGTTCCGGTTTCAAGAGGTAAGCGAGGTAGAGCGAATTCAACAAAATCTGGTGCTGTTCAACAACGACAGGATCAACCCGCGCAAGCGTTGGGCCGAGGTGCTGCTGCTCGACGGCTCGCGCGTCACGCTCACGGGCTTCGGCTTTACCGCGCAGCCGACGCTGACGATTCGGCTGTACACGGTTAAAAAGTTTAGCTTGGATACGCTGTGCCGGCCCGAATATCGCACGATGGACGAACGGGTTAAGCAGCTGCTGCTTATTATCGTTAGGAGCCGCTTTAATATGGTCGTGATCGGAGCGACGAACACGGGCAAAACGCATTTGATTAAAGCTTTAATTGCGGCAATGCCGGATGAAGAACGGATCGTAACGATAGAAGGACGCTACGAACTGATGCTGGGGCGGGACTTCCCGGACAAAAACGTCGTGGAGTACGAGGCGGAGGAGGACGACCCGCTGCACGGCCCACGTCAGGCGTTTAAGCTGGCGCTTAGGCAGTCGCCGCAGCGGATCTGCCACGCGGAAATTCGCGACGAGGATGCAAACATCTACGTTCGCGCCTGTACCCGGGGGCACGAGGGCAGTATCACGTCCGTTCACGCTAGCGGCTTGGAGGATGTGCCGGATACGATAACCGACATGTGCATGCTCGACGGGCGAGGAATGAACCCGCTGACGATGACACGGAGAATCACGGAGCATGTCACGCATATCGGATTCGAGATGAGAATGATCGGCGGCGTGCGCAGGCTGGTCAGAATCGGGGAGTTCGAATGGCGGGACGGGACGGTTCACGTCCGCGACCTCGTTCGCTATGAGGAAGGCGAGGATTGTTGGGTTTTTCCCGACGAATTCTCTTCGAAGGGGCTTCGGAAAATTCAACGGGCCGATCCTGAAGGCTATCGGTTAATCGCGGACGGTTGGCCGAAGGAGGCGGCGTCTTGATAAAGCTCGCGATGATTGGTCTCGCCGCTTTGCTGTTTCTGCTTCTATCCGTCAGCCTGTATTTCGGCTTGTCGGCTTGGTGGAGCGGACAGTCGCGCAAACGGAGGCTGCGCGGAGGACGCGGCGCTCGCGGAACTCGCGGCGTTCACGTCGCTCACGGAATTCGCAGCGATGAAGAGATATCGTCATTGCGCTGGCGCCGGTTGAGCAGACCGCATCGTCATCTGTCCGATCTGCTGCTGGCGCTCGGATGGCGCATGTCGCCGGCGGGTTTTGCCGTCTGTTCGCTCGGAATGGGCCTCATGGGCATCGTCGCCGGAGCTCTAGCTTTCCAGTCCGTTCGCTCGGCGCTGATGCTGTTGCTCATGTTAAGCAGCATGCCGTATTTGGCGTTAAGAATGTCGCTGACGAACCGTCAGCTGTCGACTCGCTTGGAGTTTCTGCCAGCGGTGGAGCTGTTCTATCAAAGCTATCTCGTCACCGGATGCCGTCATATCCGTATCGCCCTGCAGAAGACGGTAGAGGAGCGAAGGCTGCCGGGCGAGGTGCAGGCGGTGTTCGACCAGCTTTACCGCAACCTGTCGGTCAAGGGCGACGACGAAGGCAGCCTGCGCCGGTTCTCGCTATCGTTCGGCAACATGTGGGCCGAATATTTCGGCAATATTTTGAAGATCGCCTTGGAGGAGGGCAACAATGTAGCGGATAACCTGCAAGAGCTGATCGCCGATATGCGCAAAGCCCAATTGGCTAACCAGGTCGAGCGTCATCGGATGCTTGAAATCCGCATGGCGAACTATACGCCGGTATTGTTTCTCGGTATTTTCATGGGCGTGAACTTTAAGCTGAATCCGTCCGGAAGCTATGAATATTACATCGTAGACGCCGCAGGAAGGGAGATGCTGCTTAACGCAGGACTGCTGCTGTTCGGCTCGTTCATGATGGGGCTGTACTTATCCCGAAGGAAGCTATGAAGGGCACTTGCACTATAAGAAAAGGGGAAGCGCGATGTCGGAGTTCATGAAGTCGCTCACATTCGGATTAAGCTGGCTGCTGCAATTTTCGCTGGCGTTCGGCGGCATCTATGCTGCTGCCAGGGTGATTTTCGTCCCGAGGAATCGCTGGCGCATTCAACTGAAAGGCTGGCGCAAGCGCCGCGCTCCCCGCTGGTGGTATCAAATCTGGCGGGTTGACCGGGAAAGCGTAGCTCTGCAAGAGAGAAGAGTGCTGCTCGCAGGCTGCGGCATACGTTATTCGCCGGAATCGTATTTGGCGCTGCGCCGTTGTCTGCTGACCGCACTGCCAGCGCTCGGGTTGACGCTATACGCATTGCAGATGAACAAGCTGCTCTCTCCGCTGACGATATGGAATGCGATCTTCGTACTTGCGATTGCGACGTTTCTGCTAACGCTCGATCGTACGGCGCTGCACGCCTTTCGCCGTCACCGGACGGATCGAATTCGGCGGGAGATCGTCGCCGTCATTAGCCAGCTTTTGTATTACACAGGCTCTCGGATGCACCTTCACGGCAAGCTGATGAAATGCTTGTCTCTGACCCGTCACATTCGCAACGAGATGGGGCTGCTGCTGAACGAATGGTATCATGACGCGGACGCCGCCCTTAAGCGCTTCAAGGAACGGCTCGGCACGGACGAAGCCTACGGCTTCGCCGAGAGCATCCGTTCCCTCCGGCTGAATGAAAGCGATGAAATCTATGCTCTGATGAGAGAAATCGTAAGAGACTACAAGGCGCAGATCGAGCTGTCCAGACAAAGCCGCAAGGAGACGACTTCCTACCTGCTGTTCGTGCTTGCGGGGGTTCCGATTTTATACACGTTCCAAGTGTTTCTGTACCCCTGGGTGCAGGAAGCGGCCAAGCTGTTCGACGCGCTGAATCCATAGAAGGGAGGTGCCGCATGAGAAATATTTTGATCACTGTGATGATGCTGATCGTTGTCGCGCTAATGTTCAATTCAATAATCGCGCAGGACAATACGGGAACGAAGGCTCGTATCGAAACGCATGGAGATACGGCCAATACGACGCTTGGCAATATGCAGCCCTAGCCGTGGCGCCGCTGGGCCAATCGTCGATGCTTCGGAAAGGAGATCTTAGATGAGACAGCTGCTTATGACGATGCTGTTAATTGTTACTGTGGCGCTGCTGTATATGTCATTTGCTCAGGGAGAAGATGGCGCCAACGCGAAAATTACGAATTCCGGCAGCCGGATCGCGGATCATCTATCCCGGATTAGTCCATGAAACAGCTGCTCGTATTCGTGCTGTTCGCGGCTTTGTTTTGCTGGCTGATGTTCTCTCCTATCTATAAACATGTCCTTGTTATTCGCCAGGCTCTGCTGCAGCAGGAGGTCGATTACATGCTGGAGATCGGGGCGAGCGGCAAGTACGGCTATATCGACAGTTGGATGGTAGAGCAGTCGCGCAGCCGGTTGGCCGGATACGGCTTCTCTCCGTCCGTGCTGGAGTACGAAATCTATTCTACTTCGGGGGCGGACAGCGGCGATCCGACCAGCCCGTTGCCAAGAGGAACCGGACTCCAACTGCGCATTGCGTATCCATATGAAAATTTGCTCGATATCGACCGTCTGATCGGACTCTCTCCTCCCTCGGAGCACGCCCGCATATCCGGCAGGGGGATGAAAATGAGCGAGTATGTTCCCGATTGATCGTCGGTCGGAGCGGCGGCGAAAGGAGTCGGCAGAAGAATGGCCAAGCTCTTGTTCAGCGTGCTGATGATCGTCTTGTGGTGGATGCTTCACGCCTTGCAGATCGACGAGGAAGCGGCCATGAGAACCGTTCACGAAGCGAAGCGTGCGATCGACCGCGCGGCGCATGCCGCAGCACAGCAGCTGGATCGGGAGAAGCTGGAGCTGGGCATCGTCTCGATCGATCCGGATGTCGCAGCGCAGACGGCTAATCAGTATATAAGCCGCAATCTGTCGCTGGATGCGAGCCTTGAGCCCCGGGCGGGAAGTTTTCTTCGCGATCCTGTCGAGGTCAGAGCATTCGAAATAATCAATGAAGGCGTCAGTTATCCGTATACGTATCGCAATCCGCAATACGATTACGAGGTCACGTTGAAACGTCCGGGCGTCGTGCTGATCGCCCACGTGAAGTATCCGCGCCTGTTCGGCGTGCTGGCGCCGGTCGAGTGGAACCTGAAGGGAGCTGCGGAGCTAGTATTCTAGTAAGGGAACCTGATGCAGGGGGGCTGTCCGGCTGGAACCTCGTATTCCGATTGACGGGAGGTCTCATCTTTGCTGTAATGAAATCAAGATGAAGATGAATCCGACCGAAGGGGATAAGCCAACGATGAGCAAGGTTCCGCCGAGCGGAGAATGGTCCGAACGCGTACATAGATTGCAGGCGAAGCTGGAGACGGCCGGAATGGCCGGCTGTCTGGTGACGCAAAATGTCGGCATTTATTATTTCACGGGCTCGATGCAGGCAGGATACGTTTTCGTTCCGGCCGTCGGAGAGCCGACCTATTACGTTAGAAGAAGCGTGACGAGGGCGTTGGCGGAATCGCGAATCAGAACGACCGAGCTGCTGTCGTTCCGCGCGTTCGGCGAGCAGCTTAGCGAGGACTACCCGCAGAGCTTCGCCGGGACGGGGGAGGCAGGCGGACAGCGCCCTCTTATCGGTTCCGATCTCGACGTGATGCCCGCCCAGCTCTATTTGAAGCTCGGAGAGGTTATATCCGGAGTTCGCATCGCCGACGCGTCGGGTTTGCTCAGATCCGTCCGCAGCGTAAAATCCGCATATGAGATCGATTGCATCTCCAATGCCGCAGAAGCCGTCGCGGCCGCTTTGGAAGAGGGGCTGGCGGTGCTAAAGCCGGGAATGACGGAGCTGGAGCTGATGGCGGTCATCGAGAGCGGCATCCGTAGACGGGGACATAGCGGATTAATGCGGATGCGCGGGTACAATCAGGAAATTATGACGGGCATCGTCTCGGCGGGCGAAGCGGCCGCCGAGCCTTCTTATTTCGACGGTCCGGCTGGCGGGCGCGGACTGTCTCCGGCATCGCCGAAAAGCGTCAGCCTTCGCCCGATCGGCAGAGACGAGCCCATATTGCTTGATCTCGGCTGCTGCATCGACGGCTATGTTATCGACCAGACGCGCACAGCGGTCATCGGGGCGCTGAAGCCGGAGCTTGAGGCGGCTTACCGGGTATCGGAAGAGATCGTTCGCGCCACGGAACGGCTGCTGCGCCCGGGGACGACGCCGGAGCAGCTATACGTTCAAGCGCTCGAAATGGCGGAATCCGCAGGGCTGGCCGGCCACTTCATGGGCTATGGCAAAGATCAGGTGAAGTTTCTCGGTCACGGCATCGGCCTGGAGATCGACGAATGGCCCGTGCTGGCCAGAGGTTTCCGCGAGCCGTTGGAGCCGGGAATGACGCTGGCCGTGGAGCCCAAGTTTACTTTTCCCGGACAGGGCGTCGTCGGCATCGAGAATACGTATCTGATTACCGAGGAAGGCTGCCGGACGTTGACTGTATCTCCGGAAAAACTGTATGAATATTTTGGCGCTAATGACGATTGCGGTTAAAGGGGCGAACGCGGCAAAGCCTTAGATTTTCTCCTCCCCGGAATGACAGTGTTTGCATAAGGTTATGCTTTTCTAGTAGGATAGTAGTATTCCGGGAGAGTAGGGGAGGGGAATCGGCATGCTGCAACTGGGAGAAAGAATCGTCATCGTGGATGACCGGTTTGAGCAGAATTTGCCTGTGGGCGAATATGGCTACATCATCGCCTATGATCGCAATAACGATAGCGCATTCGATTATATTATTCGCGTGCCTAAAGCCAATAGACAATTTTACGTTCCAGGCTCGGATATCGAACTGGAGAGAACGCTGCTGGAGATTGAGGCCGACCGGATCGAGAAGGAAGCTCTGATCGATTTTGCTTTGTCGACGCGCAACGAAGAGCTGTTCAATAGAATTATGAATGTCGAACGCACGGATGAGCAGCCTTCTGACGACGATGCGAGCAAAGAAGTGCTCAGTCGCGAGGAGTTCATTCGCCAGGTGAACCTGAAGGCTTGGATTTAAGCGAGCGCGAACGCGAAAACATCGGACAAAACGGTCTGAGGGCCGTATTTGTCCGATGTTTTTTTGCTTGACGTACCCCCGGTACGCCAAGCAAAAGTTCCTTGCATGGAACGAAAATTCGTCAAAATCTACTATCCTCGGAGTATGCATACACGCCCTAGCCGACTGTCGCCGGAGTTGCGAGAGGTACCGGAGCTGCTCTGCCGAACAGGAAACCTTGGAATAACGGTACGCCCGCCCGTTTCAAGTAAAGCCATTCCTCGGGACGCTCTATCCCTTCCGCCAGCACAACGCCGTGAAAACGCGCCGTTCGCTCCAGCAGACGGTCGATATAGCGCTGTTTGTCCGGATCTTCGTCGCAGTGGCTGACCCATTTTCGGTCCATTTTTACGTAGTCGGGCCGCAGTCGTTCAACGACATCCAGCGTCGCAAATCCCGTTCCCACATCGTCTAGGGCAAGCCGGACGCCTTCTTGCCGATAGATGTCGAATACGGCGGGCAGCCCTGGATCGTCCAGTGGCTCCGATTCCATGACCTCGAACACGCAGTCCCCGGGGTCCGTACCCGTTTCTCGGATGGTGTCGAATGTACATTTCAAACAGGTCTCGGGCCGATATAGGGACGAGGGGAGAAAGTTAACGAATCGTTTCACGCCCTGGGACAGATGCGCGGCTCCGACTCGGACGGCGAGCTTCCTCGCCGCCCGATCCAGGAACGAATGCTGGCCGATTTTTCTCGCGCTCTCGAACAGTCCGGAGGGCTGGAAAGGGGCTTGCTCCGGCAGCGGACGCGTCAGAAATTCATATCCGGCGACCGACCCGTCCAGTCCGACGATCGGTTGAAGATAGACAGTGAAATGGCGGTGCAAAATATAGTCGGCAACGCTCACGCCGCCAACTTCTCCGAACAGCTCCGCAAGCGATACCCAAGCGTCATCGGCCGGCTCGTCATCCGCAGCGGGATCGTCTTGTTCCGTTGCGAAGCGGATTCTGCACTGAACCGATCCCGCCTCGGCAGCGGGGAAATGCCGCTGGAGCTTGCTCATAAGCCGGAGCAACTGATTATGCTCCGAGTACTGCAGTTCCAGTCGCTCGGGCATCGTCTCTTCCGGGGCTGCCAGCTCAGCGATCGCTTGCTGCAGGCGCTCGCGCATATTCGGTGCTTCGGCGGCGAATTCCACCGTCCCGGCATCTCTAAGCGGGAAGGAAGAGAACGCCCGATGATAGCGAGACATAGTGAATCCCCCTTTTCATTGAGTTCCCTTAGTTTGTCCGATATAATAAAAAGAATGAGCGAAAATGCGGAAATAAGGAGGGTTTTGACAAGATGAGCATTACGATCAAAGACGTCGAGCATGTCGCCAACCTGGCCCGTCTCGATCTGTCCGACGCCGAGAAGGAACAGTTCGCGGGACAGCTTAACGCGATTCTTACATATGCAGAGAAGCTGAACCAGTTGGATACGGACGGCATCGAGCCGACGAGCCACGTTCTGCCTCTTTCCAACGTGATGAGAGAAGATGAAGTCAAGAGTTCTTGGCCGGTGGAGAAGGTGCTGCGCAACGCTCCGGAAGAAGAAGACGGCCAATTCAGAGTGCCAGCTGTTCTGGAATAGAGACAAGGAGGAGCAAAAAGATGTCGGTTTTCGACTTAAGACTGACCGAATTACATAATCGTCTTCAACATAAACAATTATCCGTTTCCGAGCTCGTTGAAACTTCCTTTAAGCGAATCGGCGAGACGGACGGTGAGATCGGCGCGTTCCTGACGTTAAACGAAGAGGGCGCGCGCAAGCAAGCTCAAGCGTTGGATTCTTTGCTGGCCGAAGGCGGGGAGCGCGGATTGCTGTTCGGAGTTCCCGCGGGCATCAAGGACAATATTGTGACGGAGGGACTTCGCACCACCTGCGGCAGCAAATTCCTGGACAATCACGATCCGATCTACGATGCAACGGTCGTTACGAAGCTGAATTCGGCGCAAACGGTGACGATCGGCAAGCTGAACATGGACGAATTCGCGATGGGCGGTTCGAATGAGAACTCCGCTTATCGCGCCGTGCGCAATCCGTGGAACCTGGAACGCGTTCCGGGCGGCTCCAGCGGCGGCTCGGCGGCTTCGGTCGCGGCGGGCCAAGTGTATTTCTCGCTCGGCTCCGATACGGGCGGATCGATTCGCCAGCCAGCCGCTTACTGCGGCGTTGTCGGATTGAAGCCGACGTACGGCCTCGTCTCGCGCTTCGGCCTCGTGGCGTTCGCCTCTTCGCTTGACCAGATCGGGCCGATTACGAAGAACGTCGAGGATTCCGCTTACGTACTTCAGGCCATCGCCGGTCATGACGGCAGAGATTCGACGTCCGCGAACGTCGACGTTCCGGACTATTTGTCCGCGCTTACGGGCGACGTAAAAGGACTTCGCATCGGTGTGCCGAAGGAATATCTCGGCGCAGGCATCGATCCGCAAGTAAAGGAGCGCGTACAGGAAGCGCTCAAGGTGTTCGAATCGCTCGGCGCCGTATGGGAGGAAATCTCGCTTCCGCACACGGAATACGCCATAGCTACGTATTATTTGCTAGCTTCCTCGGAGGCTTCCTCCAATCTGGCTCGTTTCGACGGCGTCCGTTACGGCGTCCGCGCCGACAACCCGGCCAACCTGCTCGACCTGTATCGCCGTTCGCGCAGCGAAGGCTTCGGGCCGGAAGTGAAAAGAAGAATCATGTTAGGTACCTATGCGCTTAGCTCGGGCTATTATGACGCTTATTATAAGAAAGCCCAGCAAGTGCGCACATTGATCAAGCGCGATTTCGACCAAGCGTTCGAGAAGTACGACTTGATCATCGGGCCGACGGCGCCTACGACAGCCTTTAAGCTAGGCGAGCAGGTGAACGATCCGCTAACGATGTACTTGAACGATATTTGTACGATCCCTGTCAGCTTGGCGGGAGTGCCGGCGATCAGCGTCCCTTGCGGACTGGCCGAAGGGCTTCCTGTCGGTCTGCAAATTATCGGCAAGCCGTTCGACGAATCGACGGTATTGCGCGCCGCGCACGCATACGAAAGCCAAGCCGGGTTCAGCGATTTGCGTCCGGCGCTGTCTTAGGAGGGTCTAACCATGTCTAAATACGAAACGGTCATCGGTCTCGAGGTCCACGTCGAGCTGCACACGAAATCGAAAATTTTCTGCGGCTGCTCGACTTCCTTCGGAGCGCCGCCTAATACGCATACTTGTCCGGTATGTCTCGGCCATCCCGGCGTTCTTCCCGTACTTAACCGCCAAGCGGTGGAATACGCGATGAAAGCGGCGATGGCGATTAATTGCGAGATCGCGGAATGGTGCAAATTCGATCGCAAAAACTATTTTTACCCGGATTCGCCGAAGGCGTATCAGATTTCCCAGTACGACCAACCGGTCGGACAGAACGGCTGGATCGACATCGAAGTGAACGGCAAGACGAAGCGGATCGGCATCACTCGCCTGCATCTGGAAGAGGATGCGGGCAAGCTGACGCATATCGACGGCGGCCTCGGCTCGCTCGTCGACTTGAACCGCGTCGGCACGCCGCTCGTTGAGATCGTCTCGGAACCGGATATCCGTTCCCCAGAAGAAGCGAAGGCATATCTGGAGAAGCTGCGGGCAATTATGCAGTACTGCGACGTGTCCGACGTCAAGATGGAGGAAGGCAGCCTGCGCTGCGATGCCAACATCAGTATCCGTCCATATGGACAGGAGAAGTTCGGAACTCGCGCGGAGCTGAAAAATATGAACTCCTTCCGCGGCGTTCAGCGCGGCCTGGAGTACGAGGAGCTGCGTCAGGCGGACATTCTCGACGGCGGCGGAGAAGTGGTGCAGGAGACGCGGCGCTGGGATGAAAGTCAAGGCAAAACGTTCACCATGCGCGGTAAAGAAGAAGCGCACGATTATCGCTACTTCCCGGACCCGGACCTTGTGCGTCTTCATATCGACGACGAGTGGAAGGCGCGGGTGCGCGCTTCGATTCCGGAGCTTCCGGATGCGCGTCAAGCGCGTTATATCGAGCAATACGGCCTGTCGTCCTACGACGCCGGCGTGTTGACGGCATCGATGAAGCTTTCCGATTTCTTCGAGGAAAGCCTTAAGCATACGAGCGATGCCAAGGCGTCGGCCAACTGGATTATGGGCGACTTGCTCGGCTATTTGAACGCGAACAATTTGGAACTGGACGGCGTCCAAATTACGGGCCAAGGCTTAGGCGAGATGATTCAGCTGATCGAGAAAGGCACAATCAGCACGAAAATCGCCAAAACCGTGTTCAAGAGCATGCTGGAGACAGGGAAATCCCCGCAGAAGATCGTGGAGGAGCAGGGCTTGGTGCAGATCAGCGACGAGGGCGCGATACTGGCGATCGTCGACGCGATTATCGCCGCCAACCCGCAATCCGTAGAAGATTTCCGCGGCGGCAAGGACAAGGCGATCGGGTTCCTCGTCGGGCAGATTATGAAAGAGACGAAGGGCAAAGCCAATCCGGGTCTCGTCAACAAGCTGCTGATGGATCGTTTGAAGGGGTAGTTAATGTTAAAATCAACGGCAACTCCGCGTTAGAGCGGGCTTGCCGTTGTGCCATTTTCAGAAGGATGTTGGGGGTAAAGCTTATGGAGATCACACCGTTGGACATTCGGCAGCGGGAAGCGGCCGAGGAAGTATGGGCGCTGCAGCATCCCGCCTACAGGGTCGAAGCGGACTTAATCGGCGTGGCCGATCTGCCGCCCTTGAAGGATACGATTCAAACGCTGCAGGAGTGCGGAGAAAGCTTTCTGGGCTACAGAGACGAAGAAGGAGAATTGATTGGAGCCGTATCGTATGAACGCGACGGGCCGGACCGCTTGTCGATTTGCCGCGTAATGGTTCATCCGAACGCAATGCGCCAAGGCATTGGAGCGAAGCTGTTGACGAAGGCGTTAGCCGCGGAACCGGCTGCGTCGACCTGGGGCGTAACGGCGGAAATCCGCAATTCGCCTGCGCTGCGGCTCTATGAGAAGTTCGGATTCGAGCGCAAGATGACGTTTAGTCCGGTTCCGGAGATTACGATGGTTCAGCTTATACGGCCGCCTTCAGCGAGTTAGGGGCTTTGAGAGATTGTCCCGGCCTCCGACTTAAGCCTAGGTTCGGCCCCGTCCAATTGCCGTTGTTGGGTCGAACCGGGGCATGATACAATGAGTCAAACAAACCGGAGCAGGGGCGTATGGGGATCTGAAAGGGATCTCATCGTCTCGCTGAAATGAGACTGTCGGAGGGATCAGTATGAAAGAAGCGGACAATTGGAATCCAGGGGCAGGCTACCCGCCGCCTCCAAGCCCGGACTCGGCGAATGCGGCCTCTGCCGCGCAGCAGCAACACTGGCCTCCAGGCTACGGGGCTTCCAGCTCCTATCCGGAGCGTCTGCCGAACGCCAGACGGAAAAAGAAATGGGTGGCGGGTTGGCTATCCTTTATGATTCCGGGGACTGGGCATATGTATTTAGGGTTGATGGGCAAGGGAATTGTGTTGATGTTGATGATAGCTCTGGACATCGTGGCCATCACGCAAGTATCCAATAATAGCAGCGCGCTTCCCGTTCTATTTTTTTCGCTGCTTATTCCCATTATTTATTTCTACACTTTGTTCGATGCGATTCAAAGCACGGATGCCGTGAACGACCGCTCCGGCTCCGCCGCGGCTTCTTACGGCCATCGGGCGGGATGGGGGCCAGCGCCGTCGTCGGCTCCGATTCCCGGACCGTATCCGGAGCAGGTCGGCTGGGAGCAGGCGCCTCTCGGGGGAGCCGCCGTGCAGCCGGACGCCATGCAGCCGCAGCCGCATTCGCAGCCGGTACAGCCTCCAGCCGCGCGCGGTATGCCGCCCGTCGCCATCCTTGTTGTGGCCGGAGTGGGCGTGTTGATGCTGCTGACGTCGGGATCGAGCTGGACGCATAAGCTGTTCAACTCGGCAGGCTCTGCCTTCGGGGCCGTCATTCTGATCGGAGCGGGCATTGTGTACTGGTTTTGGGAAAATCGCGGGCACAAGGCTGGCAGGAACTGAACGGGCTGGCGAGAAGGCGGGGGTTTATTCCATTGACAACGACTGAACGCGGACCGTAGAATAGATTATACGTGCGTCAGTGCGCATAAGTTATACGAAAGGCTGTGAGAGCATGGAATCCAGGGTCGAGCATGCCGTGGACCAGCTCAAATCCGGCGGAATCCGGATGACCCCCCAACGCTACGCCATACTGCAGTACCTGATGGAATCGTATACGCACCCGACGGCGGACGATATTTTTCGCGCCCTGTCGCCGCAATATCCGAGCCTGAGCGTGGCAACCGTTTATAATAACTTGAAGCTGTTTGTAGATGCAGGACTAGTCAAAGAGCTGACCTACGGGGACGATTCGAGCCGGTTTGATGCAGATATGTCGGATCATTACCACATTACTTGCACGAGCTGCGGAACGATTGTCGATATCGACCTGCCGCCCGTGGAGGACGCAGAGCGGGCCGCTGCCGCCATGACCGGCTTCAGCGTGTTCGGTCATCGGCTTGAGCTTTATGGGCTCTGTCCAACATGCAAGGGCATGCATTCTTAAGCGATCACAAGAGCAACGAACACGCTGAGCGTACACTCGGCGTGTTTTTATTTGCACGCGGCCGGTCATTCCCCGTATTATCCAGCAACCTGACGGGGATTACAATCGTTTAATAATAAGGACAAATCATGCACGCAGCTCAGCAGAAACGGAGTTGAAACGGTTTTGAATCATGAACTTGCCCCCAGACGGAGACGCGACGGCCGACGATCGCGCAAGTGGCTGCTTCTTCTGCTGCTCTTCGCGATAGCGGCAGGTGTTACAATCTGGTGGAAATTATCTCATTCGGCCAATACGTCTTACGTAGTTCCGCAATATACCGCCCAGCCTAATCCGATCATGATTCGAGGGGAATGGACAGAGCAGTACGCACGCGGCAGCGATGAAGGAATGCTGATTCCGATGCCGATCGCCTCGCGTCTGTTAGGAGACGGAGTGCGGTATGAGGAGAAGACGGAGAGCATTATTCTGACGAACGATACGAAGGTAATGCACTTTAAGACCGGGGAACTGGACGCGACGCTGAACCGCAAGCCGATGACGCTGCGATTCGCCGCCAAGAAGTTCGACGACGATTTGTATTTGCCGATCGCTCCGCTTACGGAGCTGTTCGGGATTCAAATCAAGCTCGCGGAGTCTACCGGTATCGTCACCTTGTACGAGCCGGGCGAGGAAGTCCGGCATGGCAAAGTGTCACTGAGCAAGACAAAAGGAATTACGATGAGGGAAGGCCCTGCAAAATCCTATCCGATTGTCGAGGATTTGCTTGCCGGGACGGACGTTCGTATATTGGAGGAGGAAGAAGAGGGCTGGTATAAAATCCAATCCGCTTCCGGTCATTTCGGCTACGCTGCCAAGAGCGGAGTAGCGATCGGCGAACTGGAGACGATTCCTTCCGAGAAGGAAGATGACAAGCCGTTCGTCGCCTGGAAGTCCGAAGGGCAGAAAATTAATCTGACCTGGGAGGCGGTCTACTCGGCTAATCCGGATACGGCGAAGATCGGAGAGCTGCCGGGAGTTAACGTAGTCAGCCCAACCTGGTTCGAGCTTGTGGACGGAGAAGGAAATGTGCGCAGCAATGCGAACTCTTCTTATGTCAAGTGGGCGCATTCCAAAGGGATTCAAGTATGGGGGCTGTTCAGCAACGGGTTCGAGCCCGATCGGACGCACAACGCATTGTCCAGCTACGAGTCTCGATCTGTTATGATCCAGCAAATGCTGGCTTATGCCAAAACATTTAAGCTGCAAGGCGTCAATATCGATTTCGAGAACGTCTATACGAAGGATAAGGACAATCTGGTGCAATTCGTTCGCGAGATGACGCCGCTTATGCATGAGCAAAATCTTGTCGTCTCCATCGATGTGACCGCCAAGTCGAATAGCGAGATGTGGTCTGCGTTTCTGGACCGGAAGCGGCTGGGAGCGAGCGTCGATTTTATGATGCTGATGGCATACGATGAGCATTGGGCGTCCAGCCCGGTCTCTGGCTCCGTTTCCTCGCTGCCGTGGACGGAGAATTCCGTCAGACGCATTCTGGAGGAGGACGGGGTTCCGGCAAGCAAATTTATTTTGGGCGTCCCGCTGTATACCCGGATATGGACCGAAGAGCCGAACGGGGAGGGCGGCGTTAAAGTGTCTTCCAAAACGATGAGCATGAACGCCGTCAACAAGCTGATCGAGGAGAAGAAGCTTAAGCCGGTTTTCTCTGCGGAAACGGGACAAAATTATGTGGAATTCAAAGAAGACAAAGCGCTTAAGCGAATTTGGATCGAAGATGCGGTGTCCATGAAGGCGCGAGCGGAGCTGGTCGGCAAATACGATCTAGGCGGAGTGGCGTCTTGGAGAAGGGGCTTCGAGTCTCAGGATATTTGGGATGTGTTAGATAAAACTCTGCAAAATAAATGATAGTTGAACAAAAACGGGGACTGTTCCATAAGCAATCGAGTTGTCCTAGGTGATTATCGATGAAACGTAAAATGTGCATGTATAGCCATGCCGTTCGCTTCGCTCAAGGCACAAAACGGAATGAATCCGTTCGCCTTGGGCGTTTTTTTTTGTATGCCAGAGTTGCAGAGATATTCAGTACACTACAAATCACATGGAAGGGAGTGGGCCGCTTTTATTACTGGGTGACCCCAAGTATAGGTGTAGATTGCCTTTCCAAACACAAATAAGTGTCGCCACGAGCTGCCATACGCTCCTGAAATCTAAATTGGGCACCCCGTATAAGAGGCGATTTCAGGACCGTATGAGGTAGTCTCCAAGCTAATCGTGACCCACACTGTTTCCAATTAAAATTGAACTTTTAGGGCGGATCTATTTGCACTCAAAAGTTTACGTAGCGAAGTTAGTGGGAAAATCGTACAACACAGCTCGAATAAGGCTTAAGTGGAGAACATTTGTTCGAAAATTCGTACAAAGCTACTCGGTTCAGGCTCAAACGACGGACGTTTGTAGGAATAACCGTATAAAGTTACTCGAAATCCCGCAAATAGACTTTACGGCCGGTTTCCGCGGAAAGATAGAGAGCCTCCAGCAGCTCCGCCAGAGCGATCGCATCGTCGAGACGGGCATTCCATTCGTCGGGCAGCTCGTTGTTCGGAGCAGAGGAACCGTTGGACTCTTTCCGCTTTTTAGCCAACTCGATCGCTTCCAACCAATTCGACAGCGTCGAAGCTTCGGCAGCATCCGGCATCTTAGAAGCATCGCGAGCCAGTTCGGCTTGCTCCTCCATTCCATAAGCTCGAACGACAGCGTCCGAAGGCTGAAGCAGCTTCCGGTGGATGCCGTTTGCGCCTCCTCCCAAAAAGCTGCCCTCCGTTCCGTACAGCTCGATCGCAAAGGGAGACTGCCCGGCAACATAGCTTGTTTCGCAAATCGCAATCGTTCCGTTCGCATATTCCAGCACGCAGACGGCGTTATCCTCGGCCGAATGTCCGGTGAACCGGGACACAACGGCGGTGACGGCGTCGGGGCGTCCCAAAATGTCGTGCGTCAAGTACAAGCCATGAGCGCCGAGGTCCGAGAAGACGCCATAAGGAGCATCCAGGAACCGCGAGGCGAAAGAAGTTGTCGCCGCAATTGCGCTGTGATGGGCGTTGCGAACGCGCATGCAGGTGACTTCGCCTAACGCGCCGGAGCGAGCCGCATTTGCGGCAGTGAGATTTACCGGCCAGCGCTTAAGCGACATATCGACGGCAAAGCGGATGTTCGCTCGGCGAATGTACGAGGCGACCTGTTCGGCTTCGTGCAGCGTCATCGCCAGCGTCTGATCGGCGAGCGCATGCTTGCCGGCCTGCGCGGCCAGCTCAATCAAAGACGCCGCCTGGGCGGGAGAACTATCGATTATTACGCCGTCGATGTCCGCTCTGTCCAGCAAAGCCGTCAAGCTAGGCTCGAACGGCAGGCCGAATTCCGCGGCATGAGCCGTTCCGCGCTCATGATCGTCATCCCAGACCGCTACCAGCCGCGCTTCCGGGAATTCGGCCAAGTCTCGCACAAAGCTCCGCGTATGATAGGGATTCCAGCAGCTAAGCAAAGCGAGTCGAATCATATTTGTGCAAACCTCCTTTACATATTTACAGCGATCATCGCCAGCAGGCCCGTTCCGATGCCCAGCAAGCCGCCGCGGCTAAGCTTTTCGCGGAACAGCCAAGCGGAGGCGAGCGTCAGCAGCACGATCATCGTTCCGTTAACGAACGGGAACAGCAGCGCGCCCGGCAAACGGCTCGTCAAATAAGCGACAAGGGCGTTGCCGATTCACGTCGCCGCGCCTATACACACGATCAAGCCGATCGCGCTCCAGGACATTCGTCGAATCGGCGCACCAAGAGCAGCTTCGGGCCTACGCTGCGCTGACTCGTTCCGTCGGCGGCCTAACGCGACCCATACTGCCAAAGCGCATACCCCTGCGGACGAGAAGCCGACAAGCATCAGCTCCGGAGCTTCCTGTCCGTTCATCGCGATCTGGTGCAGCTTGGCGACAACCGGCAGCAGCCCGTTAAACAAAAAGGCCAGCAGGCAATAAGCTAGCCAGCGAATGTCCGTCTTGGCGCGGGCAGCCTGCGGCTGCGCGCCGAGCACTTGAATGAAATAAAAGGAGAGCAGAAACAAAGCTAGACCGGCCAGCTTAAAGGGGCTTGCAGGCTCTCCCCACAGCGTCAGACTGGCGACAACCGGCACCATCAGGCTGGCGGAAAAATAAAAGGAAGAGTACGATAACAGCCCCATACTCATTGCGCGAGCATAGAAAAACATTGTTAGCACGAAGACGACGCCATAGGCCGCGCCATACGCCCATGTGGTCGCTCCGATCGACGCAGCTCCAGAGAAAACGCGCCATAGCATCAAACCGGCTGCGATCATCTCCGAATAAGCAGCGATGACGCCGATCGGGCCGCGCGCGGAGCGAGGCTCCGGCAGCAGCTTAAGGCACAGAGATTGAACGGTGAACAAAACAGCGGCGACTAGAGCAAGCAGCACGTTCCGTCCTCCGTGTTATTGCGCAGCCGCGCGTCCGAGCATCGGGAACAGCTCAGGCCATTCCTCCGCGCTTGGACGGCGACCGTAATCGGCGATCTCGAACGGCTCGGCATAGCGAACAAGCTGCGCAGCGTAATCCCCGTAGCCGGAAATAAGCGCCTGCCGCATTTCGTCCGAGGCGTTAATAAACTCTCCCCAATGCTTCAGCAGGAAGGCTTTTTTGTCCTCCCAGCTCTCCGTAGGGACCTCGTGCAGAAACCCGGCCTGCCATGGCGTAAATTCATAAAATTGCGTCGAATGGGCGTCGCAGGCGAGCAGCTTCTTCTCCAGTGCCGGGCCGATGTCTATGGCGATGTCGCAACGATAACAACTTTTCAACGAATAGTCCGGCATCAGCAGAACAACGGGCGGCTGGGCCAAAGCCGGCGCGTCCGGCACGGCGTTCGGCGTTTTGGCCGCGAAGGGCACCGCGTCGCCGACGACTCGGCCTGCGTAACGGTTATCGGGATGCGCGCCCCCATCTGGATGGAAGGAGACGACGATGTCCGCCCGCCAAAGCCGAATTTGTCTAATCACTTCATTGCGAACGGCAATCGTCGGCAGCAGCTCTCCGTCCGGGGTGTCCAGCACCTCGTATTCGTCGATGCCGAGCCGGCGCGCCGCCTCGGCGGCTTCCGCTTTTCTTGTCGCAACAAGCTCGTCTCCGCCGACGGAATAATGGCCGCAGCGGCCGTCCGTCAAGGACAGAAATTTGACGCGATGGCCCTGCTCCGCATACAGCGCGGCCAGTCCGCCGGCGTAAATATCCGGCTCGTCGGGATGCGCCCCGATGACGATGATTCTAATTTCCCTGCTCATCCTGAACTCCTCCATTTATCTTTTTCTTCGAGCTATCAACTCGTCAGCCCCATATCTCGCAACGTGTGTTGCAAGTACTGCCGCGAGGAATCCAGCCGTTCGTCCATTTCGTCCCAATAGCTGAGCGCCTCGTAAGCGTCAGGGGCCATCAGTTCGCCTGCCGCGATTCGGCGTTCGCAGACCGTTGCCAGACGAACAAGCTCGGCCACCTCCGACAGGCTAAGATCGGGGTGGACGGTCCGCCATTCTTCGCGGTAAATGTCCATATGCATCAAGCCTTTATGATCCTCCACTTGCACATGCAGGCTCGGGTTGAACTTGGCAATCTCGGCGAAAATAGCCCGATAATCGACCACGCCTTGGCCGGAAGCCTTCAACTGCCTCACAAGACCGTTTTCCGAAAAATAAAGAATAACGTCCTTGGCATGCATCTGATGGATGTAAGGAGCGGCTCGACGGGCGACCGCGACCGGGTCCTCGGCCCGCGCGAACACGTTGGCTGTATCGAAGGCGATGCCAAGCGCGTCCTCGCCGACTTCCTCGATCATTCGCAGCACTTCGTAGGAGGTGATCTCTTCGTGCGTCTCCAAGTTAATGCGGGAGCCGGTGTCGCGCAAAACCGGGGCAAGACGTTTCAGGAAACGCGTCGTCGCTTCCAATTGCTCCTCCCAGGTCACGTCCGTTCTGAAACGATCGTTGACGAAATAGCCGGAATGTCCGCCCCGCCAGCCCGCCGTAACGCCGATCAGCTCCTTGGCTCCCAGCAGCGCGGCGGCTTGAATCTGTTTCTCCACGGCCAGCTTGTAATCTCCTCCTCCTAGCAGCCAAATTTCCGGCGATTCCGACGTATTGAACGGATTCACCCGGCCGATTCCAAAGTCGACGTACAGGCCGAGCTCCGCGGCGCAGGCGGCCGCTTCTTTAAGTTCACCGGCGTCCAGCGTCTTGGAAACATAGATCGGAGATTTGTAGTAGACGCCCTCGTAGCCGTCCTTCTTCGCTTTTTCCAACACCTGACCGATCGGCATATATTCGTCTTCCAAATAACCGTGGTGCAGCTCGATGCCTACTTTCATAACGGTTGTCCTCCTCTTGTCTGATTTGATCCACAAAGAAAACCGGAGCCTTCTCCGCGGCTAGGACGTGTCTGCAAACCCGCTCAGAGGCATCTATCACCGCCTTTTCGCTCGGAGTATGCAGACACGCCCTAGCGGGAAAGCCCCGGCATTTGCATCGTTTCAAGCTTAATTACGGCTGCAAAGTTCCGTTATAGATTTCCAGCAGCTTGCCGACGCCTTTATCGTTGATTTCCTTCACATAGCCGTCCCAATCGGTTTCCGGGGAGAGCTTGCCGTACACGAATTGCTCCAGGCCGCGCAGGAAGAAGTCGTGAACCGTCGTGCTTCTCATCGTTTCTTCTTCTTTGTCGGCGGAAGTCAGCTTCGGCACTTTGGCGACGGAAGGGAACCAGCCCTTCTCGTTAGCTTCCGTCGTCAGCGTATCGACGAGCGGATTGTTAAGCACCTTGGAGAACCAATCGTACGTGAACACGGTCGTGAAGTTGTTGTTAGAAGCGCCGATATCCCACAGCGACTTCTGGATGCTACCGCTGTTTTTCACCGCATCGGTGAAATCGCGGCTGCCGTCTTTTTCGACGAACGTCTGTTCCTGAATGCCCCAAGTGCCCAAGTTAACCGCTTCGTCGCTGTACAGCCAGTTGACGTATTCCAGCAGTTTATCCAAGTTCGGCTAATTGGCCGCGCTCGCCGGGATGACGTACGCGAAGTTGATGCGCTGCGCGGACGGTCCTTTGACTCCGCCTGGCCCTGCGATCGGAGGAAGAGGAGCCAGCTCGAAGTCGGGATCTACGTTCTTCTTGCCGTCGGCGTTAATCTGGCCGAGCTCGCTGATCCACGTATACGTGAAGACGCTCTGGCCCGTCGCCATCTTTTGTTTCCACTGATCCGTGCTGGAGGTGAAGATCTCCGGATCGGCCAACCCTTCCTTCATCAGGCGGCTCAGAAACGTGACGAATTGCTTGTAGTTGTCGCTCGTGTAGGCATACTTCGAATTTTCCGGCATCCGGGTTGAAAATAAAGCCTGTTCAGTCCAAGATCGCCGAATACTGGTCGAACAATCTGTACGTCATTATTTTGAACGTTCAGCCTATCGTCCAACTGCTGCAAAACTATAAACTTACTCCGGGCAGCATTTTATTTATTGCCGACAAGAACGGAACGATGCTGGCCTCCTCGGAGGAAGGCTTTACGAGCGATCCGGATTTGCAGGCTTTTATGAAGGCAAGTTTGAGCGAAGGCGGCGCTTCCGAGCAGGCGATCTACAAGAAGCAGAAAATGCGAGTGATTACGCTCAATACGAGTTTCTTCTATAATGACGACGTGATGATCGTAGGCGTGCCGGAAAACGATATTCGCAGCAGCTTAAGCAATCTGGAAAATTTGCGGATTATTTCGGCGGCGTTTACGTTATTGCTGTCGCTGATCCTATCCGTTGCGTTTAGTAAAAATCTGTACGCCCCGATCAAGTCGCTTGTCGAACGTCTGAGCGGTCCTCATTCGAAGGGCAAGCAGCCTATGAACGAGTTCGAATATTTGGACGACGAGATTGGCCGAATCATGAGCAGCGTCCAATCGTTGAATCAGCAGCTTTCCTATGCTCTGCCGCTTGCGAATGAGCAGTTTGGAAGGAGTGGAACGGGAGCTGTACGAGCGCTATTGCGCGGAAGTGGTGGATTTGTTCCGCAGGGATGAGGATTTTCTACGGGTTCATGCGGGCATCGGCGGCGTTCATCCAGGCTACGGCGGCATGCGGCGCTCCTACGTCGAAGCGATGAAGGCGCTATGGCGCATCTCTCCGTTTGACGGCAAACGCGTGTATGCTTTTGCGGAATCGGACAAGGAGGCAGGGCCGAAAGGAAGAGCTTCGCGAGCTGGTCGAAAATACGATCGATCGCAACGTGTCCTCCGGTATCTCCGCACCGCTGATGCGCGAGCTGTATATGAGATTTTACTCAATTGGCCTTCAAGCGCTGAAGATGAGGGACAAGGAACTGGAGGAAGAGGCCTGCAGAGCGTATACCGATTTTATTTTGTCCAACGACTCTTGGTCGGCGGACGAGATCGCGGAAGCCGTGCTCGCGTTTTTCGACAGTGTCGTCGGGGCCGTCGCCGGAGGAAACGCCAAATTCGATGTGGGCGCGTTCAAGGCTTTCATTGACGAGCATTACCATGAGGACATTCATCTTGAGCTGCTGGCCGGCAAGTATAAAATTTCCCCGCAATATATGTCCCGACTGCTCAAGCGGGAGCTGGGCGTCGGTGCGATCGGGCAAAAGCACGCATAAAAAAAACGGCTTCTTAGGCGGAATCCTAAGAGCCGTTTTTTAGATGGCAGTCCTTGTGGGGAATTAATCACGACTGCGACTGCAAAGGGACTTCGCTGCCGCTGTCCGCCGGCTTTTCCGTCGCTTGCTTCGGGTCCCATGTCAAAATCGTATGACAGTACATGCAGCGGTCCGTCGTACCGAGCACTTTCGTGTTCTTGCCGCATTCCGGACATTCAAGCACCGGCGCGCTTGTCGACAGCATGCCGATATAGAAGTACATCCCCATGCTGATAAAACAACTGATGATACCGAACACCATGAAGACGGCCGCGATGATTTTGCCGACTTCTCCGAACATCAGGATGCCGCTTGTCCCGAAAACCATGATGCCCATCCCGATCATAACAAGCAGCAGCGCCCATGTTCTCATCGTCGATATTTTGCTGGCTTTCCACTTCATATTGCAATCCTCCGTCTTTTTAATAAAGCATGGCCCCATTCCTGACGCAGCATTGCAATTTGAATACGCCGCTAAGCAGGAAAGCGGGCCTGCGTTGTAGAACTAGAGCATACTTGCAATTTTATTATAGCTCACATCGTACGGCCAAACCACCTTAGGACGCCGCGATTCGAGCTGGAATTAGAGCAGAGGTGTGATAACGTGGCGCAGGCGGGCAAGCTGGGGTTCGATATCTCAAGATTGGCGGCGGAGGAAGGAACGACGAATCTTCTGCTGATTGCAAAACCGTTCTCTCAGCAAACGAGACTGGACGGACTTGATCGTCTTGTACTCATCGTAAAGGAAGGCGAAGCTTCCGGCAGAGAGATTGAGCATTGGCTGTGGGACAACGAGCGCGTTCAGGTTCGCCGAGTTTCTCGGGAGCAGCTGGAGAGCTGGATCGTAGGAAGCTCCAACCGGGGAAGCGCTTATTGGCTAATGCACGGGG
Source organism: Cohnella sp. LGH (assembly GCF_017671885.1). NCBI lineage: Bacteria > Bacillati > Bacillota > Bacilli > Caryophanales > Paenibacillaceae > Cohnella > Cohnella sp. LGH. The sequence continues at coordinate 4,999,810 of NZ_CP072117.1, read as the reverse complement.
AAATCGTGGTCGATCGCGACGGATATTTGAGCGATTTGCGCAGCCGGCTTATGAATTGGTCTCCACTCATTATGGAGCAGAAGCTGCTAAGCGAATTTTCGCGTTTCGTCCGGGCATACCAGCAGGCGAAGCAGGATCTTAAGGACGGTCAAGTTCTGGATGCCTATTCCAATGTTCTCGCTTGTCTTCATTATTGGGCTCATATCGCGCTTGTGGAAGCGGGAATGCATCCCGAGCTGACGGTATGGGAACAAATGCGCACCGTGAATCCGGGGATTTACAAGCTGTTCGAAGAGCTGACGGCAAGTCCAGAAACGCTGGAGCAACGAGTCGAGCTCATTCTGCTTGCTTGCGAGTTTTCTATAATGAATAAAATGGAAACGAGCTGCGCGCTATTGATTCGGCTGGTTGCAAGCCGCGAAGAGGCGTGGACGATTGCCGAGCTCATGCGGCATCCCGATTTGGCGGGGCTATCGCTGGAATTGTCCGTTCTATTATACAGGCTCGTAAACCGGGGCTGTATTCGCGAGATTGCCAAGCCTTCTCCTTCGCGTGCGAACGGTATTCTAGAGCTCAAATATACGTCCGCATAAGCCTGTAAAAAGAAATTCAAAAAATGTCGAAAAAACCGTTGACTTGCCTATTGTATCTGTGATAAATTATATTTCGCCGCCGAAAAAGCACTACGAAGCGGACACGGCAGGAAAAAAGAAATGCAAACAAAATTAAAAATAATGCTTGCATCGAAGGTTCCGGTTGTGATATATTATAAAGGTCGCTGTTAACGCGGCGACGAGATAAAAGAAACACCGATTGTTCTTTGAAAACTGAACATTGAGCGTAAGAAACAAAAACGTCGGAAGACGGCTTCGGTCGTCGGAAGGCAAACCAGCAGTGAATGAGCTAATCAACTTTCATGGAGAGTTTGATCCTGGCTCAGGACGAACGCTGGCGGCGTGCCTAATACATGCAAGTCGAGCGGATCTCTGATGGAGCTTGCTTCTGATGAGGTTAGCGGCGGACGGGTGAGTAACACGTAGGCAACCTGCCCCCAAGATCGGGATAACATTCGGAAACGAATGCTAAGACCGGATACACGGTTTGGTCGCATGATCGGATCGGGAAACACGGAGCAATCTGTGGCTTGAGGATGGGCCTGCGGCGCATTAGCTAGTTGGTGGGGTAACGGCTCACCAAGGCGACGATGCGTAGCCGACCTGAGAGGGTGAACGGCCACACTGGGACTGAGACACGGCCCAGACTCCTACGGGAGGCAGCAGTAGGGAATCTTCCACAATGGGCGAAAGCCTGATGGAGCAACGCCGCGTGAGTGAGGAAGGCTTTCGGGTCGTAAAGCTCTGTTGCCAGGGAAGAATAAGGATCATTTAACTGATGATCCGATGACGGTACCTGAGAAGAAAGCCCCGGCTAACTACGTGCCAGCAGCCGCGGTAATACGTAGGGGGCAAGCGTTGTCCGGAATTATTGGGCGTAAAGCGCGCGCAGGCGGCTCTTTAAGTCTGGTGTTTAAGTGCGGGGCTCAACCCCGTGACGCACTGGAAACTGGGGAGCTTGAGTGCAGAAGAGGAGAGCGGAATTCCACGTGTAGCGGTGAAATGCGTAGAGATGTGGAGGAACACCAGTGGCGAAGGCGGCTCTCTGGACTGTAACTGACGCTGAGGCGCGAAAGCGTGGGGAGCAAACAGGATTAGATACCCTGGTAGTCCACGCCGTAAACGATGAGTGCTAGGTGTTGGGGGTATCATGCCCTCGGTGCCGAAGTTAACACATTAAGCACTCCGCCTGGGGAGTACGGTCGCAAGACTGAAACTCAAAGGAATTGACGGGGACCCGCACAAGCAGTGGAGTATGTGGTTTAATTCGAAGCAACGCGAAGAACCTTACCAGGTCTTGACATCCCTCTGAATCCGGTAGAGATATCGGCGGCCTTCGGGACAGAGGAGACAGGTGGTGCATGGTTGTCGTCAGCTCGTGTCGTGAGATGTTGGGTTAAGTCCCGCAACGAGCGCAACCCTTGAACTTAGTTGCCAGCACGTTATGGTGGGCACTCTAGGTTGACTGCCGGTGACAAACCGGAGGAAGGCGGGGATGACGTCAAATCATCATGCCCCTTATGACCTGGGCTACACACGTACTACAATGGCCGGTACAAAGGGCCGCGAAGCCGCGAGGTGGAGCCAATCCCAACAAAGCCGGTCTCAGTTCGGATTGCAGGCTGCAACTCGCCTGCATGAAGTCGGAATTGCTAGTAATCGCGGATCAGCATGCCGCGGTGAATACGTTCCCGGGTCTTGTACACACCGCCCGTCACACCACGAGAGTTTACAACACCCGAAGTCGGTGGGGTAACCCGCAAGGGAGCCAGCCGCCGAAGGTGGGGTAGATGATTGGGGTGAAGTCGTAACAAGGTAGCCGTATCGGAAGGTGCGGCTGGATCACCTCCTTTCTAAGGAGCTCTTCGGAGCTAATCAAAGTCCACGGTCCGCAAGGAAGTGGCAAACGTTTCTTACGCTCATGTTCAGTTTTGAAAGAGCAATCTTTCGCAAAACCGGTTTGGTGATGACGGCGGAGGGGTTCCACGCGTACCCATCCCGAACACGACCGTTAAGCCCTCCAGCGCCAATGGTACTTGGACCGCAGGGTCCTGGGAGAGTAGGACGTTGCCAAGCCGGGCATGCTATTTTCTGCGCAAGCGGAAAGATGCGATGGCCTTTAGCTCAGCTGGTTAGAGCGCACCCCTGATAAGGGTGAGGTCGGTGGTTCGAGTCCACTAAGGCCAACCAATTTCATAACCCCTTGCACCTTGAAAACTGGATATCGAACCAAACTGCATACAATCTAACGATTGCATGCTGCGCGAAGAAGAATGAAGCATCTCTGCCTTACTAGTGTCAAACGACTGGGTTAAGCTAATAAGTGCGCACGGAGGATGCCTAGGCGCCAGGAGCCGATGAAGGACGCGACGAACAGCGATATGCTTCGGGGAGCTGTAAGTGAGCTTTGATCCGGAGATTTCCGAATGGGGAAACCCAGCTATCGTAATGGATAGTTACCTTCGAGTGAATACATAGCTCGTCGGAGGCATACCAGGGGAACTGAAACATCTAAGTACCCTGAGGAAGAGAAAACAACAGTGATTCCGTCAGTAGCGGCGAGCGAAAGCGGATTAGCCCAAACCAGAGGGCTTGCTCTCTGGGGTTGTAGGACGTCTCACATGGAGTGATAAAAGAGCACATTAGGCGAAGAGGTCTGGAAAGGCCTGCCACAGAAGGTAAAAGCCCTGTAGCCGAAAGTGTGTTCTCTCCGAGACGGATCCTGAGTACCGCGGGACACGTGAAACCCCGTGGGAATCCGGCAGGACCATCTGCCAAGGCTAAATACTCCCTGGCGACCGATAGCGAAGCAGTACCGTGAGGGAAAGGTGAAAAGCACCGCGGGAGCGGAGTGAAAGAGAACCTGAAACCGTGCGCTTACAAGAAGTCAGAGCCCGATCTAGGGGTGATGGCGTGCCTTTTGTAGAATGAACCGGCGAGTTACGTTCACGTGCAAGGTTAAGCTGATGAGGCGGAGCCGAAGGGAAACCGAGTCTGAATAGGGCGCTTAAGTACGTGGTCGTAGACCCGAAACCGTGTGATCTACCCCTGTGCAGGGTGAAGGTGCGGTAACACGCACTGGAGGCCCGAACTCGTGAGCGTTGAAAAGCTCTGGGATGACGTGGGGGTAGGGGAGAAATTCCAATCGAACTCGGAGATAGCTGGTTCTCCCCGAAATAGCTTTAGGGCTAGCCTCGAGGTTGAGCATCATGGAGGTAGAGCACTGATTGGGTGCGGGGCCCGCCAAGGGTTACCAAGTCCAGTCAAACTCCGAATGCCATGGATGTATACTCGGGAGTCAGACGGCGAGTGCTAAGATCCGTCGTCAAGAGGGAAAGAGCCCAGATCATCAGCTAAGGTCCCCAAGTGTGTGTTAAGTGGGAAAGGATGTGGAGTTGCGAAGACAACCAGGATGTTGGCTTAGAAGCAGCCACCATTTAAAGAGTGCGTAATAGCTCACTGGTCGAGTGACTCTGCGCCGAAAATGTAACGGGGCTAAACACACCACCGAAGCTATGGCATGCTTGGGTAGGGGAGCGTTGAATGCGGGTAGAAGTCAGACCGGAAGGACTGGTGGACTGCATTCAAGTGAGAATGCCGGTATGAGTAACGAAAAGACAGGTGAGAATCCTGTCCGCCGAAAGCCTAAGGGTTCCTGGGGTAGGTTCGTCCGCCCAGGGTAAGTCGGGACCTAAGGCGAGGCCGAAAGGCGTAGTCGATGGACAACAGGTTGAAATTCCTGTACCACCGTAATCCGTTATGAGCGATGGGGGGACGCAGGAGGGAAGCGACGCGAGCCGATGGATGTGCTCGTCCAAGCAGTGAGAGGGGTATGTAGGCAAATCCGCATACTGTAACCTTGAGCTGTGATGGGGAGGGAAAATCACAGTACCGAAGGTCGTACACCCACGCTGCCAAGAAAAGCCTCTAGCCAGGAGAAGGTGCCCGTACCGTAAACCGACACAGGTGGGCGAGATGAGAATTCTAAGGCGCGCGGAAGAACTCTCGTTAAGGAACTCGGCAAAATGACCCCGTAACTTCGGGAGAAGGGGTGCCTCGGTAGGGTGAATAGCCCGAGGGGGCCGCAGTGAAGAGGCCCAAGCGACTGTTTAGCAAAAACACAGGTCTGTGCGAAGCCGTAAGGCGAAGTATACGGGCTGACGCCTGCCCGGTGCTGGAAGGTTAAGGGGAGTGGTTAGGGGCAACCCGAAGCTGTGAACCGAAGCCCCAGTAAACGGCGGCCGTAACTATAACGGTCCTAAGGTAGCGAAATTCCTTGTCAGGTAAATTCTGACCCGCACGAATGGCGTAACGACTTGGGCGCTGTCTCAACGAGAGATCCGGTGAAATTTTAGTACCTGTGAAGATGCAGGTTACCCGCGACGTGACGGAAAGACCCCATGGAGCTTTACTGTAGCTTGATATTGAACTTTGGTACGGTCTGTACAGGATAGGTGGGAGCCGATGAAGCTGGGGCGCAAGCCTCAGTGGAGGCGCCGTTGGGATACCACCCTGATCGTATCGGAGTTCTAACCTGCTGCCCTGAATCGGGCAGAGGGACCGTGTCAGGCGGACAGTTTGACTGGGGCGGTCGCCTCCTAAAAAGTAACGGAGGCGCTCTAAGGTTCCCTCAGCGCGGTTGGAAATCGCGCGAAGAGTGCAAAGGCATAAGGGAGCTTGACTGCGAGACCTACAAGTCGAGCAGGGAGGAAACTCGGACTTAGTGATCCGGTGGTACCGAATGGAAGGGCCATCGCTCAACGGATAAAAGCTACCCTGGGGATAACAGGCTTATCTCCCCCAAGAGTCCACATCGACGGGGAGGTTTGGCACCTCGATGTCGGCTCATCGCATCCTGGGGCTGAAGTAGGTCCCAAGGGTTGGGCTGTTCGCCCATTAAAGCGGTACGCGAGCTGGGTTCAGAACGTCGTGAGACAGTTCGGTCCCTATCTGTCGCGGGCGTAGGAAATTTGAGAGGGGCTGTCCTTAGTACGAGAGGACCGGGATGGACGCACCGCTGGTGTACCAGTTGTTCCGCCAGGAGCATCGCTGGGTAGCCAAGTGCGGAAGGGATAAGCGCTGAAAGCATCTAAGCGCGAAGCCTGCCTCAAGATGAGATTTCCCAATTCGTAAGACCCCTGGAAGAACACCAGGTTGATAGGCTCGGGGTGGAAGCGCAGCAATGTGTGGAGCTGACGAGTACTAATCGGTCGAGGGCTTATCCTAACATCGTGCGATGCAAATCGCTACGAACAGTGAATTGGCCTACAAAGCAAGACACTTCACCTTCTTCTAAGCGCGAGTTTGGTTCGTATCCGGTTTTCAGGGCGCAAGCCTTGAATGCCATGTTTAACATGGCTAGAATTGAAGCAATCTGGTCTGGTGATGACGGCGGAGGGGTTCCACGCGTACCCATCCCGAACACGACCGTTAAGCCCTCCAGCGCCGATGGTACTTGGACCGCAGGGTCCTGGGAGAGTAGGACGTCGCCAGGCGGGATTCATAGTTCTACATTGCTTACCATTCCCTGATAGCTCAGTTGGTAGAGCACTCGACTGTTAATCGAGTTGTCACAGGTTCGAGTCCTGTTCGGGGAGCCATTTGGAGAGGTGTCCGAGTTGGTCGAAGGAGCACGATTGGAAATCGTGTAGGCGTCTAAAGCGTCTCGAGGGTTCGAATCCCTCTCTCTCCGCCATAAATTTTCAGGTAAGTATGGCCCCTTGGTCAAGCGGTTAAGACACCTCCCTTTCACGGAGGTAACAGGGGTTCGAATCCCCTAGGGGTCACCATTTCTTTCATAAGAAATTTCCAGAATTTGAGGGTTGCATTACATAAGCGATATAAGGTATGATAATAAATGTCGCTTTAACGGGCAACATACTCAACAACGACGCGGGGTGGAGCAGCCCGGTAGCTCGTCGGGCTCATAACCCGAAGGCCGCAGGTTCAAATCCTGCCCCCGCAACCAAACATCATCTCGGCTCATAACCGAGTACACGCGGAGCCGTGGTGTAGAGGCCTAACATGCCTGCCTGTCACGCAGGAGACCGCGGGTTCGAATCCCGTCGGCTCCGCCATTTTCCTTCAAGGAAGCATGTAAGGCTCGATAGCTCAGCTGGTAGAGCAGAGGACTGAAAATCCTCGTGTCGGCGGTTCGATTCCGTCTCGAGCCACCATCAAGAAAACTTAACACTAAGCCGACTTAGCTCAATTGGTAGAGCAACTGACTTGTAATCAGTAGGTTGGGGGTTCAAGTCCTCTAGTCGGCACCATTTCTCTTCTAAACGTGGAGGATTAGCGAAGTGGCCAAACGCGGGAGACTGTAAATCTCTTCCTTCGGGTTCGGTGGTTCAAATCCATCATCCTCCACCATCATGTTTTTAATGCTTAGGGGCATAGTTTAAGGGTAGAACAGCGGTCTCCAAAACCGTTAGTGTGGGTTCAATTCCTGCTGCCCCTGCCAATTAAATGCTTCACAATTCATGGCGATCGTGGCGAAGTGGTTAACGCATCGGTTTGTGGATCCGACATTCGGGGGTTCAATTCCCCTCGATCGCCCCATTTACATCAATTTTGTTGGGGATTAGCCAAGCGGTAAGGCAACGGACTTTGACTCCGTCACTCCTAGGTTCGAATCCTAGATCCCCAGCCATTTTCACGAACCTAATGTGCGGAAATAGCTCAGTGGTAGAGCATCTCGTTGCCAACGAGAAGGTCGCGGGTTCGAATCCCGTTTTCCGCTCCATCTCAATCTTGAATCTGGCGCCATAGCCAAGTGGTAAGGCAGAGCTCTGCAAAAGCTTTACCCCCAGTTCGAGTCTGGGTGGCGCCTCCAAAAACCTCAAAGCTTGCGCCCTTAGCTCAGCTGGATAGAGCGTTTGACTACGAATCAAAAGGTCAGGAGTTCGAATCTCTTAGGGCGCGCCAGTAAGATGCAACAAAATTGAATATGCCGGTGTGGCGGAATGGCAGACGCGTTCGACTCAAAATCGAATGGGCAACCCCCGTGGAGGTTCGAGTCCTCTCACCGGTACCACTTTAACAATGACAGTTCATTAGAGATTAATCTAATGAGCTTTTTTTGTGTCCGAACCAGAAGGAATAAGGAAACCAGGCTGTAGAGTTACTAACGCCTGGTTTACCTTTGTGTTTGTCATTTCTAGAATTCGATTAACCAACATGAAGAATGATTAGGGGGGCGACGTAAACGATGCATACAGGCGAGCCAAGCAACCCTAAAGTAGCCGTCATCATTACGGGATATCGGCATAATTCTCATGCGGAAGTCATTGTCTGCAGGTTGTTGGGGCGGTGGGGCTATGAACCTCAAATCGAGGTGGCTTCCCTCTACGTAGATTAATTTCCTGCCAACGATATGAGCAGGGAAGAAGTCGCACATGCTGGCATTCCGATCTGTTCGACAAGAAGAGAGGCTATTGTTGAAGCCCATCGCCATAAGCTTGAGAAACGGCTGGGAGGAGAGAGCGCCGTAAAGTCTGTACGCGCGATCCAAGGCGAGCGAGTATGGAAAGTATTGCTTTTTCCATCTGCAACTCGATTAGGTCCGCTGTTGTTTGTCGCCGGTCAAGGCGGGCTAAATTCAATAACGGGCAAGGTTGAATATCTATTTGGCCAAAAGGGAGCATTATGCTGAATTTAATCAAATTTGTGGACGTTATTTTTCGGCCCTTATCCTGCCAGAACGACCGTTTATTGCGATCTGAATTATGATTTGCTGGTTGAAATTGATATGATTGCCGCCTCTCAAGTGTGCGATTAATAAAAGCGCGTAGGTTCATAGACGATAGAAAAAAAGCCTTCCGCAACCTGATAAATAGGATGCGGAAGGCTTTACACGGACTAACGGTTCTCTCTATTTGGCTTCAGTGAGCAAAATGTTCCTGCCATTCATTTACTCCCTCATCCATCCGATAGGCGCTAAATCCTTCAGCCTGCAGCTTCTGCGCAGCGATTGCGGAGTATACACAGAGCGGACCTCTGCAGTAAGCGACAATCTCGGTCTCCTGAGGGAATTCACGCATAAAATACTCCAGTTCCTCTATAGGTACGGATATCGCGCCATCGATATGGCTAATTTCAAACTCTTCTTTTGGACGCACATCCAGAAGAAGGATAGACTCCGTATTTAATTTTTCCATGACCTGGTCCATCGTTAGAGTTTGAACGTTATCCAAGTTATCCATAAAGTCGTCCTTAAGCTTTCCGATATCGGGAAGCTGCTTGTTGCTGATTCTCCACAGGGAAGTCAACAAATCAACAATAGCAGGGTCGGCCAATGAATAGATGACGTGGGTGCCTTTCTTGGTGAATCTAACAAGCTTGGCATCCAACAATACCTGGAGATGGCGAGATACGTTTGCAAAATTCATCCCCGTGGACGAGGTTAACTTTTCTACCGTCTTGGATCCCTGGGACAATAAAGTAAGAATTTCCAAACGCTTATCGCTCGACAAGCATTTACCGATTCTCGATAACTGTCTGTAGAGATCTTCTTTGAGGGCATTCGCTGAATCCAGCATAGTATCATTCATAATGATATTCCCTCGATTCTTGAACAGAGCCTAATCTAAAACCGCGGTGATATGCGCCTTCGTTACAGACCAATGCGAGGAGGTCCAGTATTTGGCTTTATCCTTTACATAAATAATTTGCGGGGATTCATGCTTTACATTCAAGTCTTCCGCGATTTGGTTGGATACCGGGCGCGATTCGATGACTTTGACCAGCACATAATTCAAATTTTCATTCGGCTTATCGTTTAAATATTGTTCGTATTCTTGAAGCGCGTTAGCGCTTACCGGGCAAGTTGTACTATGCTTCAGTATCACTTGTCCGCGTTCGGACGACTGGAGCAAGAGCTCATTCCATTCCTCGATCGTCGTTATTTCATTCCATTGCATACGAAAATACCCCTTTCGGTATCAGACCGATTGTCAAAAAATAATAGGCTGAATTTTTATATAGTGTACATCATCTTGTTCAATTATTCAATTGAGCAGCAGGGTTGGTTGCAGATAGAGAGGGTTGACGGGTATTTTTTTAGAATTATAATTCAATTCATTGATTGAATGGTTGAATTCATGCGTGAGTGGACTACATCATAAGCAGAGAACGGGAACGATTTCTTTTTTAGAAGGAGAGTATAAATGTTAGAGAATCCAATGGCTGCCGGTAAAAAGGCACAAAGTCTGCCATCTTCGATGATGGACGTTGTCGAGTCGTCGGAGAAGCAGCGTCAGCTACATACAAAGACATTGAAGGTCGTGATTTTGTCGCAAGTTCTTGCCGGAGCGGGTTTGGCGGCAGGAATCACCGTAGGCGCATTGCTTGCGCAAGAGATGATCGGAACGGATCGTTATGCCGGAGTGCCTACCGCGCTATTTACGTTGGGTTCTGCCGGAGCTGCTCTTGGGGTTGGCCGCCTTTCCCAGCGATGGGGGCGCAGGCCCGGACTGGCTATAGGATTCATAACGGGCGGTTTGGGAGCGATCGGCGTCGTACTCGCTGCATTATTGAACAGCATTCCTTTACTTCTTCTTTCGATGCTGCTCTACGGGGCAGGCACGGCGACAAACTTGCAGGCTCGATATGCAGGTACGGATTTGGCATTGCCGGCACATCGGGCGAAGGCGATCAGCTTGGCTATGGTATTCACAACGTTTGGCGCCGTTGCCGGCCCGAATCTAGTCAATCTGACCGGACGGCTAGCCGTTTCCCTGGGCGCTCCCCCGTTGTCGGGGCCGTTCATGCTGGCTGCTGCTGCATATCTAATAGCTGGCCTTGTTCTACTTATTTTCTTGCGGCCCGATCCGTTCCTTGTCGCTAAGGCCGTTGCCGACAAGCAGCGGCTCAAGGCAATGTCCGATCAGGCGGCTCAACCCCAAGCTCAGGCAAATGCCGTAAACAAAAAAGGGATTATGACGGGCGCAACCGTCATGGTTCTGACACAGATTGTCATGATAGCGATTATGACAATGACTCCCGTTCACATGCAGCACCATGGACACGGTCTGGGCGAGGTGGGGGTTGTCATCGGCATTCATGTCGCTGCGATGTATCTTCCATCTCTGCTCACCGGCGTTCTCGTCGATAAATTTGGTCATATCGCCATGTCGTACGTTTCCGGATTTACATTATTGTTGTCCGGGCTTGTTGCCGCGTTTGCTCCCGGCGATTCCATGGGGATGCTGGTTCTGGCGCTTGCGCTTCTTGGATTGGGATGGAACTTTGGCCTGATTAGCGGGACGACGGCAATTGTCGACGCAACGCCTCCGCAGGTCCGTGCCAAAACCCAGGGCACCGTGGACGTGTTGATCGCTTTAGGAGGGGCCTCCGGAGGCGCGCTGTCCGGCATGGTTGTCGCGCAATCGAGCTATGCGACCCTTTCTTTGGCCGGAGCTTGTCTGTCCTTGCTTCTGATTCCGGTCGTCGTGTGGTTCCGAACAAAGAAAAGCTGATGCAATGTGGAACAGAAACCGCTCGCGTGCACGGAGGACACTGGATGCCCTACTCCGCTCCGCTGGGCGAGCCGGTAGCCGAACTCGCCGATCGGGCAGGAGGTTCTTACGTTAAAATAGGGGCCAGATGCTCCAGCGCCAAGGAGCGTATGTGTTGATCCTCTGGAATATTGTCGTACAGAAGATGGCCCTTGCCTGCCTGCTCCATTAGCTCGCTTATTGCCGCGATGCGCCCCTTGTTGAAGTCGATAAAACGAAAATCGACCTGTCGCAAGCTCTCCATGTCCCTCAAGGGAGCAAAGGCTTCAGCCTTAATGGCCGTATTGATTTCTTTCAGCTCCAGAACCTCAAGCTGCTTGGCAGTCCATAGATTTGCGATGTCCCGCAATGATTTCATGTAGTTTAACTCGAGCTGCCGGAGATTGTCCATTTTCGAGAAGTCGCACAAGCGTTCAACCTTAGGCAGGGATAATTGCAGAAAGCTCAAATTGCGCATTTGTCCTACGGCCTGAATATCGGTTAGGTTTCGCACGGCGGATAGGACGAGCATACTTAAGTTCGACTCGGCTAGCACATCGAGCGGACCATTTAACTCGCAGCTGTCGATCAACAAATACTTGATCTGCGGAAGTTCCGCTATGAAATCCAGACGATCAATCGCACAGTTCAGCAAGAGCGTGTTCAGACTGGCGCATTCCGCTATTGGGGTCAACCCTTCGAATTTTCCATGCAGTTCAAGATAGTTTAATTGTGAATAGCTGCGGATAAAATCCAGGCTTTGCGCTTTTTTGGGCGAGCTTACGTTAAGGAATTGCATTTGCTTCATCCTGCCAAGCCGGGTCAAGTCCTGCGGCTGTCGCAGATCCAACCTTAGAGCGGCTACGTGCTTCAGCGCAGCAAGCGTCTCAAGAAATTCGTCCGTGTAACGAGCCTTCTCGTCCTTATTCCATATGTACAAAATCAGATCCGGCCGTGTGGCAAATACCCGCTTATCCAGTTCAAGCAGATCCTCCGTCAAATCTGCGCCGACAACAAAACTAACCGTTGCCCGGTTTCGCAAATCTTTTACGGCAGCCTTCATTTTCTCTTCATTCCAGGGAATCCCCTGCATGGAAGCATGCCAAGGTTTATCCATCGTTTATCATCTCCAATCCAAGTTTTCTGTGGCATATTTACCACTACCATTGCGCCAATACAGCCTCCAAGTCTTGTCTGAGCAGGTCCGTGCGGTAGCTCAGCTTTTTCTTCTTCAGCTTCTCTTATAAGATGGCAACCATCTCTAGCAAATCCTGATTAAACAGCTCCTTCAGAGTTTCAACGGCGAGCTCGCCTTCGTGCCTGGTAAAGTGTCTCGTAAATTCTATCTTAAGCTGGCCGTTGCGCTTGGCGAGTTTGCTTGTCTGCAGTCGGGGACGAATATAGTACGATTCCGCAAAATGGGGCGGGACGTCCTCCTCCGTATGAAAATACTCGTAGCGCATAGTGGGCGAAGGGTCGTCGTGATGGCTGAACCAGCATTGAACGGCAAAATAATCGAAGTCGGAACCGTATCGTTCCTGCCGCATATCCCGGTCAAGCCGCTCCCGAAGCTCCCGCAGGCAGTCTACAAACGGTTGAACGGATTGCTGATAATTGCCCGATCGAACTAGACGAACAGGGTTTTTCGGCAGGGAGTTGCGCTGGGTAGCCAGGCTTGAAATCCCATAGTCAGTCGGGTCGCGGCCATCGTCAATGACAAAGCTGTCGCCTCGCTTGCTCCATCCTTTGGCTGTTCCTTCAATCGTATGGAAGGTTCGAGTCCGCAGACTGGAATAATAGGAACCGTTAATCCATTTCTCCGCAATCGCCTCGACGGGCTCCCGTTCCTTCCAGCCTACAATATGCAACGCCTCGCACACGCGAACCAGCTTGTTCCACTCCTGAATGTTCGCATAGTCGGCGTAACGGTCGTATTCAGCAAATAGCGCTTGGCGTAGCGCATCCGGAGACGGCTCCTCCTGAATCCGGACGGTTAACTGTTCTATCGTTTCTATCGAATAAATATCGTCCAGCATACGCTTTGAAGCCTCCTTGGGTATCGCGACTTATTTTTGACTGACTCGAAGCCTATTCCTTAATTTTACTTCTCCTATTTTTTCGCTCAAGAGGCCAATGTCTCAATGTTGCCGTAACAAAATACGAGAATCGGATCAAGCTACATTCGTTACCTCTGCTTCACCAAGATAACGCCAATTATAATGACAGCAAGACCTGTCCATGTTTTCCAGGAAGGGGCTTCCTTCATAAACCAATATCCCATCCAGATGGAGATCAATACTTCGATACATTTGGCGACGATCAGGACGTAGCCCAGTTGATTGACGGCTTTCATACCGAACTTGACGCCGTATCCGACGCCCAAATTAGCGACGAGAAAGAGCGGCAGCATCAGAAGCTGAAATTTTAACGTAGACCAGAAATGTGGGGAAATATGCTTGCTCTGATAGGAGAAAATAATATTGATACAAGTTAGGCCGGCAAACATGAGCGCAAAGCTGATCAAATACAACATATTCGTACACCCCAGGATTCATATAGTAGGATTAATGTTTCCTCGATCCAACAATTTTATCCTTGGGCATTTTTCTTAGCTCATTCGTTCGGCAATACAACCGACCAGCGCGTTCACATAGTCTGCGGCATCATTCAGGAATTCCGTTGCCGCAAACTCCAAGCCGTATGAAGAAGCTTCATTGTGGCTATGGATCCGACAATCAAAGACGACTTCGACATTCTCGATTAAGGACAATAAATCGCAAACTACAACGGCTTTCCCTTCAGTGGCTGCAATGTCCCTGATTGCCTCGAGTACATCGGGGCCCAGCCATTTCTGCGGAGGCGACCCCGCACTTCGATACGCGAGTCTCCAGTGATTCCAACAGGCTTCTGCGGCAACGGCAGCAGCCATCTCGCGAAACGCCGCGATAAACTCCATATTGGCGGAAGGCAATCCGGGTTGGCTATGAGCTGTGAACAATACGGTAGTCTTGGGCCGATTGGCGGCGGATATCCATTGCAGCGCGGTCCGAAGCCGCCGGCCTAAAGCTTGAACAACTGCAGGATACAAATGCCAGTGGTCGATTTCATCCACAGGAATTTCTGTATCCAGTGAAGCAAGCTTCTTACGCACGCGCAAATGATAGGCTGCAGTTCCTGTTCGGGAGTAGAGAGGCGACATTGGAAAAGTATACAGTCGGGTAGCGCCTTCGGCTACGATTTGCCTTGTCGTTTCCTCCACGAAAGGAGAGGTGTGCTTTGCCGCCTGGTACACCCGAACCTCCTCATTTAAGTACAGGGATAGCCGCTGCTCCAAAGCGGCCGCCAGTCGGGAAGTGACCGATCCGAGGGGATCGGCCGTTCCGATTGAGCGAAACCGCGACATTGCCGCCTTCATCATTTCTGGCGGCGGCTTTTTGCCATGAAACAAGTGCGTATAGAAAGCCGGAACATCGTCGATCGATTGCAAAGAAGCATAGCTAAGCAACAGAACTGCTTTCATTAAGGGTTCACCTCCGTGGAATGAATTACAAACGTTCCGGATGGAGCCAATGAGCAATCTCTTCCAGCGTATCGATTGAGTATCGCGTCGGGTTAAGCAGCTTGCGCGCAGGCATGACGAGGACACGCTTATTTTTTACAGCCTGTAGGGTCGACCAGCCTGGCGTTTGCGTAACCTCGTTCATTTCATCGTTTTTGCCTTTCTCCCATTCAACAAGCAGAATATAGTCGGGATCGGCCTTAATTATTTGCTCGATGGTCGCTTTGGTCGTACGCGTCAATCCAAGGCTGTCCGCAGCATGTGCGGCTCCGGCAAGGCGAACCAGATCATATGAAATATTGGAGGAGCCGAGCAGGTAGGGGCCGGTGCCAGGTCCAAGCGGCGAGACTACCAGTACAGTGGGCCTTACCGCCTCGGATACGGCGGAAACGACTTTTTCCTGTCGGCTTTTCATTTCCGCTACGATATCAGCGGCCTGCTTCTCCTCGCCAATAGCGGCGCCAATGGTCATGATGTTATTCATCAATACTTCCATTGTGCTCCATGATTCCAAGGAAATGATGGGAATGCCGGATTGCTCGAGCAGCTCCGTGGCTTCTTTTTCCTTGTCGTGCAGTTTGGTCATGATTAACAAGTCGGCATTGTAAGACAGCACTTGCTCGGGATCAAGCGAAGTGGCGCCGGCAATTTTATTGGCAACGCGACTTCCCTCCTCTGTCCGGAAAGCGAGCGAAGGATTTTCAATGCTTCTCGGCACGACGGCTACGCGTTCCGCGTCCGTTAGTTCCAGCACGACCTCGGCGGCATCAAGCGACAGCGCCGCGATCCGTTCAGGTTTCGAAGGAATTGCGCTAGCGGATTCGTTCACTTGATCTGTCTTGCCTGGCGACGAAGGCTCTTGGCTTAAGCCGCAGCCCGTCACGGCTGCTGCTGCGGTTAGCAGCAATAAACGGAGTGTCCAAAGTTTAATAGATTTCTTTATTAGGCTCATGGCGTTCTCTCTCCTCTTGATTTTTGAATGGCCGTAATAGCTAGCGAATCGGTAGAAGGATCGGTATATACAGCCGCATCTACCTCATAGGCGGTTTGGAGCATAGCGGGCGTCAACACCTCCATAGGTGCGCCGGCAGCGAGCAAGCTTCCGTTGTGAAGTAAAATCAAGCGGTCGCAGAAACGCGCTGCCAGACTTAAATCATGCAAAGCGGCAATCACGGCTAAGCCTTGCCGAGCCATCTTGCGCATCAATTCAAGCACATGCAATTGATAGCGAATATCGAGCGCCGAAATCGGCTCATCCAGTAAGAGCAGACGAGGCTCTTGAGCGATCGCCTTAGCGATCAACACCATTTGTCGCTGTCCTCCGGATAATTGGGTTGCATATCGATTGGCTAAATGATAAGTCGACGTTTTTTGCATCGCTTTTTGCGCGATAAGCCGATCCAGCTCGCGTTCATTGCCGAAGGGCGGCAAATGGGGAAACCTCCCCATCAGCACGATATCTCGCACGGTAAAATCAAACTCAATGGCCGTATTTTGCGGGACATAACCGATGATTTTGGAAAGCTGTTTGCGCGTATATCGTCCAAACGGTTGATCCGCTATGCTGAATTGTCCGGAGGAAGGGGGAAGAAGACCCGCCAAAGTCCGGAGCAAGGTGGATTTGCCGCTGCCGTTGGGTCCAATTAAGCCAACACATTCACCTCCTTTGACGCTCAGGGAGATATCATGCAGAATTTGGCGATTGTCGATAAAGCTGTGAATTTGATGGGCAACAAGCATGTTCATTGCGCATGACCTCCCCGACGCGAGCGAATAATGATGGCGATAAATACAGGAGCGCCGATACAGGCGCAGACGACTCCAACTTGCAAGGTGACCGGCTGAAGAACCATTCGCGATACGACATCTGCCAATACAAGGAAGATAGCGCCTCCTAGAGCGCTTGCCGGCAGCAGCAGGCGGTGGTCGGGCCCTGCCAGCAAGCGAATGATATGCGGTACCACAAGACCGACAAAGCCGATAATGCCGCTCACCGCGACAGCCGCTCCCGTCATTAGGGAAGCAAGCGCCAGTAAAAGGTAGCGAACGAGCCGGATATTGACGCCAGATGTCGCAGCCTGATCGTCGCCAAGCAGCATCATGTTCAAGTGGCGGCCAAAGATCAGCATAAGCAGGCATCCGGACAAGATCGGAGCGGCGATCAATTGCAGATGCTCCCAGGTCCTTGCTTCCAAGCCGCCTTGCAGCCAAAAAACAAAGCGCATACCGCCCCCGCTGCCGCTCCGCTGGATACGCCTACATACCCGGGTTCAACCAACGGATTTCGAAACACTCCTTGCATGGCTGCCCCCGATATGCCTAGCGCCATCCCGACCAACGCGCCAACGAGCACTCGCGGCAATCGAACCTGCGAGACGACAAGCCACTCCCGCTCCGTAACCTGGACAGGGAGCGGGTACCCGATCTGTTCCAGCAAAATAGCTGCCGTTCGCGAAAAAGGAATGGACACTGGACCAACCGATCCGGCGAATAGGATTGCCCCGAGCAGCGTAATGAACAATCCGAAAACAACTAAAATAATCGTGCGACTTCCACTTGAAGTCGGCTGAAGCGACTTTGATGCATGCATGTGAGTAATCCTTCCTAATGGCAATAGTCAAATGAGGGAGAATTGCAGCTCGCGGCCGGACGTCCGAGCAGAAAGCCTTGGCCGAGCGGAACGCCAAGAGATCGTGCGGCGATCAGATCATCGGCGCGCTCGATACCTTCCAGGACAAGCAGTCGTTCCCCGCGGCAAAACTCGGCAAATAGAGAAACCAGTCTTTGTTTGGCTGTGTTAGTGGCCAGGTGCTTGCCGAAATAGCGATCCAGCTTTACGATGTCGGGTTTGTACTCGACAATTTTCTTGAGCGAGGCGGCGCCGGAACCGACATCATCAAGCGCAATCAGAAATCCGTATTGACGCATTTCAGATAGCCTCTCGCCTAATAAGGCGATATCCCACATCTTCTCTTCTTCAGGCGCTTCGTTAATCTCCAATACGATTCGGTTTAAAGGGAATCCGTTGTCCAGAAATTTGTTGACGATCCATGCGCTAAACGCAGGGTTTAGCAGTGTAGAGGGGAAAACATTGACGAATAACCAGGTAGGCGATCCGCAATTTTTCATCTGTTGAAAATACGTCGAAATAGATCGGGCCATAGCGCCGCTATCCAATTCGTATAAATAGCGATGCGCGCGGGCCAAGCGAAATAAGCAGTCAGGAGAAATAGAATCGGATGAGCGGAGAAGGGCTTCGTGTCCGTGGACTCGTTCGTTCTCAATCCAGACGATAGGTTGAAAAAGAGAGTAGTGGCGATGTTGTGAGAAGATCATCCCGAAACCTCCTTTAATTTATTGATGAAAAGAAAATTGTATTAAACGAAAAGTTTTTCCTTTGTGCAAAATATAATTTGTTGCTATTCTACATCAGGGATGTCGTCTCTTGCAATGACTTATTTTCATCCGCGTTACTCCAAAAAGCCTTGACAAGAAAATAGAAAGTAATTAAGTTATACATGACCATAAATTTTGCCTTAGGTAAAAATTTTTGAGTTTAGACAATTTTTTTAGGAGGAGAACAGAGTGGAACAGGTACGATTTAAGTCTAAATGGGTGTTGATAGGGGTTAGTTTGCTTGTAATGGCGCTATGGATGGCGGGATGCACGTCCGACAAGAAGTCGGATCCGAAAGAGAGCGGGAGCAAGCTGAACATCGTAACCACAATTGCTCAGATTGCCGAACCGATTTCCATCATTGGAGGCGACCGGGTTACGGTTCAAAGCTTGATGGGACCAGGCGTCGATCCGCACTTGTACAAAGCGACCCAAGGCGATATCGGCAAACTGGAAAGCGGCGATATGATCTTCTACAGCGGGCTCCATCTGGAAGCCAATATGCTCAAAGTGTTTGAGGAAATCGGCAAGACCAGACCGGTATTGGGGATTAGCGAGTCTATACCGGCAGATCAGTTATTAAAGGACGAAGGGGGAGCGATCGATCCCCACGTCTGGTTTGACATCGACTTGTGGAAGCAAGCGCTTGGGGCGGCAACCGAACAATTGAAGATAGCTGCGCCCGAGGATGCGGAGTATTTCGAAAGCAACAAAGAAGCCTATTTTAAAAAGCTGGACGATCTTAAGGCCGATGCCAAAGCGAAATTGTCGCAAATTCCGCAAGAGAAACGCGTATTGATTACAGCGCATGATGCATTCGGCTATTTTGGCCGCATGAACGAGATCAAGGTGGTCGGGCTGCAAGGACTGAGCACGGAAGACGAAGTAGGTTTATCCGATATTGACGATACGGTAAAGCTGCTGGTGGAGTACCAAGTTCCTGCCGTATTTGTGGAAAGCAGCATCAATCCGGCCTCTATCAATGCGGTAATCGAAGGGGCCAAGAAGCAAGGGCTTCATGTAGCGGTCGGCGGCGAATTGTTCTCGGATGCTATGGGCGATGCGGGAACGCCGGAAGGTACATACCTTGGCATGTACAGTCATAATGTACATACGATTTATCAAGCATTAAGCGTAAAAGGAGAGTGACGGGGATGCTTCCGGTTCTCAGCGTTGATGGATTATCCGCTTCCTACAGGAAAAATAAAGTGTTGGATGACGTTGTATTCGATGTTAGCCCTGGGACGATGACCAGCATTGTAGGGCCGAACGGAGCAGGGAAAACAACCTTACTCAAGACCATACTTGAATTGCATCCCCGTCTGGCGGGCAAGATCAGCTTCTTTGGTTCCTCCTATCAGAAAGTTAAATCCCGCATCGGCTATGTTCCGCAACGCGGCTCCGTGGATTGGGATTTTCCCACTAATGCGCTTGACGTCGTATTGATGGGGCTATACGGAAAAATCGGCTGGCTGAAGTGGCCCAAACGATCTCACCGCGAAAAAGCGATGGAAGCTTTGGCGGAGATGGGGATGGCGGACTATGCTTCGCGCCAAATCAGCCAGTTGTCCGGCGGTCAGCAGCAGCGGGTCTTTCTGGCACGGGCCCTCGTCATGGATGCGGATTTGTACTTTCTGGATGAACCGCTTGCCGGCGTGGACGCGGCAACAGAGCGTGCGATTATGGCGACGCTCAATCTGCTGAAAAGCCGGGGAAGAACGGTGCTGGTCGTTCATCACGATCTGCAGACGGTAGAAGATTATTTTGACCATGTTTTGCTGCTGAATCGTACTGTCATTGCGCACGGTCCAACGGAGAAGACGTTTACCGAAAGCAACATTTATCGAACATACGGAGGAACGCTGCGCTGGAAGGGAGCGAAGTCTGGATGATACTGGGTTTGTCGCATAATGCGCAATGGGTCTTGCTGAGTACCTTAATTCTGGGAACGGCTGCCGGCATTATCGGCTGCTTTGCGTACTGGAAGCGGCAAAGTTTGATGAGCGATGCCTTGTCTCATGCGGCTTTGCCGGGAGTGATTTGCGGATTTGCTGTCCTTGGCGTGAAAAATCTGCCTGTCATGATCGCCGGCGCCGCTGCGAGCGCGCTATTCGGCGCTCTGCTTATCCATTGGATTAGATCTTCAAGCCGCGTCAAGGAAGATGCGGCAATGGGAATCATCCTGTCCGTCTTCTTCGGTCTCGGCGTCATGCTGTTGACCTTTGTGAACCGTATGGCGGGAGCCAGCCAGAGCGGTCTGGACAGCTTTATCTTCGGTCAGGCGGCTTCCATGGTGAGCAAGGATGTATGGCTTATGGCGGGACTGGCGCTGCTTGTTCTGTTCATTTCGATGATCGCCTTCAAGGAATGGAAGCTTTTTCTGTTCGATGCGGCGTTTGCCAAAGGATTGGGGCTGTCGAACCGCTGGATGAACAGTCTCTATATGTTTAGCCTTGTACTGGTCATAGTCATCGGAATTCAGGCGGTGGGGGTTATTCTAATGGCAGCGCTGCTGATTACGCCGGCCGTCAGCGCCAGATATTGGACGAATTCCTTCAAGGGGATGATGATTTTGTCGGCATTGTTTGGGGGAGGCGCCGGCGTCATCGGAACGCTGCTGAGCGCGTACGGCAAAGGATGGCCGACAGGCCCGTTTATCGTGATTGCGGCCGCTTCGCTGTTTGTCGTCTCCTTGGCCTTAGGCGTTCGCAAAGGCTTGCTGGTCATGGGAATTCAGCAATATCGCCAGCGCAAGCTGCTTAACAAGCCGTCCGTTCATCAACGGGGGGCGCTGGAAAGGGGGAATTCGGCATGAGCTATGCCGGCTGGATTATACTGACTGCTTCTCTAGTCGGGATTTCCTGCGGATTGGTCGGTTCATTGCTCGTTCTGCGCCGAATGGCGATGATGGCGGATGCCATTAGTCATACGGTGTTGCTTGGCATTGTGACTGCTTTCTTGATCACGCGCGAGCTAAGCGGCATTCATATGCTGATCGGCGCAATCGTTGCCGGATTGCTGACCGCGATATTAATTCAGTGGCTGCACTCTCTTGGCGTGCAGCAGGAAGCTTCCATCGGGGTTGTTTTCACTTCTTTATTCGCGGTTGGCGTTGTTCTGATTGCAACCAAGGTCGGAAATGCGCATCTGGATGTCCAGCACACTTTAATGGGGGAGATCACGTTCATTCCTTGGGAGCAAATGAGCCTGCCCTGGATTGGCGAAGTGCCGGAAGCGGTATTTATTTTGTCTATCGTGCTTGTCGTTGTATTAATCGCAATCATCGGATTTTTCAAGGAATGGAAGCTGACTTCGTTTGATCCTGCGCTTGCGGCGAGTATCGGCATCCCGGTTGTGCTTATGCATTACGTTTTTATGGGGCTAGTCTCCGTGACGACGGTAGCGGCATTCGACGCAGTTGGCGCAATTATGGTTGTGGCGATGCTCATCACCCCTGCTTCGGCGGCTTACCTCTGGACAGACCGATTGGCGATCATGATGGGTTTAAGCGGAGCGTTCGGCATTATCGCGGCGGTGTCCGGATATTATATTGCCGTTTGGTTGGACACCTCAATTTCCGGGTCGATGGCTTTTGCGACCGGACTTCTATTTATGATCAGTTTCATTGCTTCGCCTAAGCACGGCATCGTTGCCAGACTGAGGCGGCCGACCCTGACGTCGACCTAAACAGGAGGAGAAGAGATGACAACGCCCGGCATGGAAGATCATTTGGAGCAAATCTATCTGCTGTCGCTTGGAAAAGGGTATACTCGGGTTTCAGATGTTGCCGAAGCGTTGTCCGTCCATCCCTCATCCGCTTCGAAGATGGCGCAGAAACTCGGAGAATCCGGCTATATTGAATATGAGAAATATGGCCGGATTTCCTTGACGAGGAAAGGGGCTCGAGTCGGTCAACAACTGCTTGACAGACATCGGCTGCTGGAACGTTTTTTACGGCAGATTGGCGTACCCGAGCAACGCATTGAAAGAGAGGTTGAGCAGCTAGAGCATCATTTTAGCTGGAGTACGCTTGAACTGCTTCGAGATTTGGTGCATTTTATGGAGGCTGATCAGGGAACGGCAATAGGTTTCGGTCGCAAAAAGCGGCTTAGTACAAGCGATAGACATAAGGATCTTTTGGAGCAGCGATTTTTTTGAATTCGGTCACATTAAGCACGGGAATTACCTGTTTGAACGGCTGGTACAGCTCGGAAGTCAGCTTGCCTGTCACATGGACCCAATCGTCGTCATTGAGATTCGTCCCCTTTGGAAAATGGACTAACATCCCGAACACGCCGGAATCGGCGGCGCAATGAATAAAACCGAAACGGAAAATGAAGTAATGGTCCCCATCGACCTGCTCTCCCTTATAAGCAAACCCGTCAAACGAAATCGTTCTCCCCATGAACTTGCCCGGGTAATTGTAAATGACCTCCATGCCTTTCATATAGCTTTCATCGTCTAGAGAGATCGTACTGAGATTAATAAATTGTTCAAGCTCTTTGCTTTTAAACTCGTTGTAGCCTTGCTTGCCGAAAAACACGCTGGAATCCGGCTTAAGAAACTGATGCACTCCCGGATTTTGTTCGGATAAGGAGAGCTCCATCGAGGGGAAAGAGAAGCCTTTTGCTTTGACAAAGCTCGAGTCGAGCGTCGAGACCGGCAAAAAAATTCCCGTAAATATAGGGAAAGCGAGAATGAGATATCCGATCGCGCGTTTCCACTTGGAGGAGGATTCATGAGTATGTCCGAAATCATCGTGAAGATGGACCGAGCCTTCATGATCGTGAACATGGGAATGTATGTGCTCATGATTTTCCTTGCATATATGTCCTTCGGCGCGTTGTAACTCGATCGCTTCCGCTTTCTTCTTTGCCGCTTTCTCTAATCGATCCATTCGAATGAGTTCGATGATGCAGAGGAACAGAAGAATAACAATCGCACTGATTGATAAATAAGCATACCGCATGTTGATATATTTATTTAACTGGCCTTGAAAATGAATGGACAAGAACATGAGGGCAAAGCCGAGCAGGATAAGAAAACGAATCATTACACAAACCTCCCCACGATTAAAGAGCCGATTAACGTAAATAGGGTGACCAGCGCAATCAAGACGGCGACGAACTTTCCGCGAAAAGACCCGAGCAGCATAAGGGTATTCTTGATGTCGATCATGGGCCCGTATACAAGGAAGGCAGAGATAGAACCCATTGAGAAAGTACTACGAAAAGAAGAAGCGATAAAAGCGTCTGCTTCCGAACACAGCGACATTGTGAACGCCAGTCCCATCATCACCAAGGAAGCCATGATCGGATTGCTTCCGATGTGCAGCAAGGACGAAGTCGGGATGAACGTCTGCATGCTAGCGGCAATAAATGCGCCGAGCACGAGATATTTTCCCACGGAAAAAAATTCATCAATCGCGTGCAGGAAAACATGCCCCAGCTTTGGAAAAAACGGCTGACGAGGAGCAGCAACGGAATTTTCCGCGGAAGCGGCGACTTGTTGTTCGTTCAATCGTAAGGGTAATACGGGAAACAACAGCGCGACGCATAAAGAGACGGCCAAAGCAACCAAGAAAGCCATTCCCGAACGAATCGCAACGACTCGCCAATCGTTCCCGAAGGCGATATAAGTCGAAAATAGGACGATTGGATTAATAATGGGTCCAGTCAACATAAAAGCAATTCCCGCATTTAGAGGGACGCCTTTGTTTAATAGACGGCGGGTGATCGGAACGATCCCGCACTCGCATGAAGGAAATAGAATACCGATACTGCAACCGAAAAGCGAAGCAAGATATCGGTTTTTAGGCATAATTCGAGAAATCCAACGTTCTGCAATAAATGATTGAATAACGCCTGAAATCAAAACGCCCAGAAGAACGAACGGGATCGCTTCCATAATCATGCTCAGGAAAATCGTATTAAGCTGCAGAAAGGTTTTCATTTGGCACCTATTAATTGATTAAGATTCATGATTCAAAATGCTATGTATAGTTATCTTAACAAATGCGAAAAACGATGTCTTGGAAAAGCTTATGTTCATGCTAGGCATAGGCTTTTTTTTGCTGCGTTATGGATTGTGCAAATAAGTCGCATATGGATGTATATCGACAAACCAAACTTTGATAAACTGACAGAGAGAGAAAGGGAGGAATCTTATGTTCAAAGTGTTGGTATCCGATCCGATCAGCGATTTCGGTTTGCAGCAGCTTAATGGAGCTGAAGATGTGGAGGTTGTAAAAATAACGGGGCTGAGCGAAGAGGAGCTTGTCGCCGTTATTCCTCACTATGACGCATTGCTTGTCCGTTCTCAAACGAAAGTGACTCGGCGCATCATGGAGGCCGGCATTCGTTTGAAGGTGATCGGCCGAGCGGGAGTCGGCGTGGATAATATTGATTTGGAGGCGGCCACGAACCGGGGAATCATCGTGATTAATGCGCCCGACGGCAATACGGTCACGACCTGCGAGCACACTTTGGCGATGATGATGGCGCTGGCCCGGCATATTCCGCAAGCCTATGCCAAAACCGTAGCCGGGCAGTGGGACCGTAAATCGTTTTTAGGCGTTGAATTACGCAACAAGGTGCTTGGCGTGTTGGGGCTTGGCCGGATCGGAATCGAAGTGGCCAAACGCGCGGCGGCGTTCGGGATGACCGTCATCGGATACGATCCTTTCCTATCGGAGGAGAGGGCGAGCAAGCTCGGGATCAAGCCGGCGACCGTAGACGAAATCGTACGAACTGCCGATTTCATGACGGTTCATACGCCGCTGACGAATGAAACGCATCATATGATCGCCAAGCCGCAATTCGCCGTCATGAAGCGGGGAATGCGAATCATTAACTGCGCCCGCGGGGGAATTATCGACGAGGCTGCTCTGATCGAAGCGCTGGACGAAGGGATTGTGGCCGGCGCCGCTTTTGACGTGTTCGAACACGAGCCTCCGGCACCGGATCATCCCTTCCTGCGGCATCCCAAGGTCATTGTGACTCCGCATCTAGGTGCGTCCACTGTGGAGGCCCAGGAGAATGTAGCTTTGGACGTTTCCGAACAAGTGATTCATATTTTGCGTCAGGAGCCTTTCAAAAACGCGGTCAATATGCCGGCCGTGCCAACCGACCTGCTGAACCGACTGCAGCCGTGTTTTACCTTGTGCTCGCATCTGGGCAACTCGCTTGCCCAAATGACCGACGGCGCGGTACGCGAGGTTACGTTGGAATGTTCGGGCGAGCTGGCGGACCTGGACGTCACCCCGCTCATTCCTTATGTTCTCAAAGGCATACTTACGCGCCATCTTGGCTCGGAACAGGTCAATGTCGTAAATGCCATGCACCTGGCGAAGTCCCGCGACATTAACGTTTCGGTGCAAAAATCGTTGTTGGCACACAGTCCGCATGCATTCGACGAGATTACGATTCGATTAAAGACGACCGTCGAGGAGAGATGGGTCACAGGTGCGGTTCTGCCCGATGCGGGGGAACGCATTGTTCGCATCGGTCCTTACCCGGTGGAGCTTTCGCCTGAAGGACATATGCTGTTGATCTCGCAGAAGGACAAGCCGGG
The DNA here is from genome assembly GCF_017671885.1 of Cohnella sp. LGH. Lineage (NCBI taxonomy): Bacteria > Bacillati > Bacillota > Bacilli > Caryophanales > Paenibacillaceae > Cohnella > Cohnella sp. LGH. Next base: position 4,974,173 of record NZ_CP072117.1, on the reverse strand, counting down.
CATTATCGGACGTGTCGGAACCTTGCTCGGGGATAACGGAATTAACATTGCCTCGATGCAGGTTGGGCGAACCGAAATTGGCGATTCGGCGGTTATGATCCTGAAAATCGATAAAAAAACACCCGAAAGCGTAATGGAGTCCTTGGTCGCGATTCCGGAAATCAAACGCGTAAGGGAAATTTCCTTCGACTAAAGCAAAGTCGGAAAGAAGGCGGGCCAGATGAGCAACCCGGTTGAAGAAAATCTCAATGCGGTGAGACGGCGGATGGAGCGGGCTTGCCAGGCCTCGGGACGCAGCGTCGCGGATGTGAAGCTGCTGCTAGCGACCAAAACCGTACCGCTGGAAAAGCTGCAAATGGCGATGCAGGCGGGGGCGACGCTGTTTGGCGAAAATAAAGCGCAGGAGCTGCGGGACAAGTTTCCGTTGATGCGGCAGTACAGCGAGGTGGAATGGCACTTTATCGGACATTTGCAGACGAATAAGGTGAAGGACGTGGTCAAATACGTCACGCTTATTCACTCCGTGGATCGTCTGAAATTGGGTCAGGCTCTCGACCGGCAGCTGAACAAAGAGAATAAGACGATGGACATTCTGGTGCAGGTGAATACGTCCTACGAAGAGAGCAAATTCGGCATTCCTCCTGAAGGGGCCGTGGAGCTGGTCGAGCAGCTGTCCCGGTTCGAAACGCTGAACATTAAAGGGCTGATGACGATCGGCAAGCTGAATGCCACCAACGACGAGACGCGGCATTGCTTCCGACTGTTAAAATCGCTGCAAACGCAGATCAGAGAGCAGCAATTTCCGCGAGTCGAGATGGATATTCTCTCGATGGGGATGTCCGGCGACTTCGAGGCGGCGATTGAAGAAGGAGCTACGATCGTCCGCGTAGGGACAAGCGTATTCGGTCAACGAGATTTGCCTGACAGCTACTACTGGAATGAGAATTTACGGCAGGACGGCGGGGGCTAACAGAGAGAAGCGCGAATCAAGCGGCCGCCGGCGGGGATGCTTACGTTATGGAAGTATCTCCGCCAGCCGCCTGATGCCTTCTTCAATCGCGGCTTCGTCCACCTTGGCAAAGCCCAGTACCCATCCTTTGCGCTTGCTCTCCAAACCGTACTTGCTTAACGGATAAACGCGGATTCCTTTTTCGCTCGCCAAGCGGGTTACCGCTTCCTCGTCAAATGCCTCCTCGGCTTCAAGCAGCATATGCAAGCCTGTTTCCACCCCGCTCAGCTTATAACGCTCACTCAGTCCCGTCGCGATAATCGCCTTCGTCATCACCTCGTGTCTGCGCCGATACACATTTCGAACGCGTCTCATATGACGCATGAAATGACCGTGCTCGATAAAATGGGCAAGCGTTAATTGCTCCATAATCGGGAGCTGGCGATAGGTTAGCGCATGGACTCGGGCAAGCTGACGAATCGCGTTGGCGGGGCCGACGACGGCCGAGATTCGAATGCCGGGAGCGATCATTTTGGAAAAACTCATCATATATAACGTGTTCTGAGGCCGCTGACTGAACAAGGTAGGGAGAGGGTCGCCGCGATAGCGAAATTCGCTGTCGTAGTCATCCTCCACTATCCAGAATCGTTGCTCTGCAGCCATGTGCAGCAATTGCTGTCTGCGAGGCTCCGACATAATTACGCCAACCGCGCATTGGTGCGATGGCGTTACGTATACAAGCCGCGACTCCGGGGCGATCCGGTCTACGCATAGTCCGTGCTCGTCCACGGGGACAGGCGCAACCTGCATGCGCTGGTATTTCAGGGCCATCCAAGCGGCAGGGAATCCGGGGTCCTCGACCGAAACCGTGTCGTCTTGCCGCAGAAGCGCTTGAGCGATCAAATCGAGGCTGTGCTGCGCGCCAGATGTGAGCAGAATTTGCTCGACGCTCACATGCACGCCTCGTTCAAGCGATAGATAGCGCTGAATCTGTTCCCGCAGCGGCAGGAATCCGTAAGCGTCGCCATAAGCCCAGGCGTCCAGTTCGGTTTCCGCCGAGGCCCGCAAAAAGGATTGTCTCCAGTTTTTCTGAAACTGCTCGTCCAAATAAGGCTCGTGAGGACTGAAATCGATCTCCGTTGTTCGCTCCGTTTTGTCTCCCAACCAACTATGCAAATGATCGACGGCGGCGTTAAGCATCGGCAATTCGGGGAGAAGCGGCCCGTGGGACGAAACCTCCTCCAAAGGACGAGCCTCGCCAATCCATTCGCTCACTCTGGTCCCGCCGCGGCGGGAGGTTATCGTATACCCGCGGCTGAATAGCTCTTCGTACACAATCTGTATGGTGGAGCGGGACACGCCGATCAATTGCGCGAGCTCGCGGGTCGGGAGCAGCAATTCGCCCGGCGGCCAGTTACCGGTGGTAATATTGTGAATGGCTTGGTCGAGAAGCTGCTGCCAGATGGGACGTTCGTCCTCCCGGTTAATCTGTAGCATGTGTTCATCTCCAGTACTTCGACAATGAATATGGATGGAAGAAATTCATGATTAATGTACTGAAGTAACAGTCCATTGGTTGATATGCTATCACGATCTTCGTTGCTATTGCAACCTGCAGTAGGATAGATGGCCTTGGAGGCACATTTTTGGCCTCCGCACTATTCGTCCGGCCAAGTTAACCTGCCGGCATCGAGAGGTTCTAGCCCTTCCAATTGCACGCCTCAGCCGATTTACTTCAGCCCAATCACGCAAACGCCGACGAGAATGATGCCGGCCCCGATCCAGCGGTTCGGCGGGATGACCTCGCCCAGCAGCAGCCACGCCAGCAGCAGCGCGAATACGTAGGCGAGACTTTGCAGCGGATAAGCGGCGCTTAGCGGCAACCGAGACAGGACGGCGAGCCACAGTACCGTCGCCAAGCCGTACAGCAGCACGCCGGAGAGGATCCACGGGGAGAAGAAGACTTGCAGCACATTGTGCAGATGCAGGCCGCCCAGCCTGTCCAGACCGATTTTCCATACCGTCTGTCCGGCTACGAGCAGCGCGATGTTCAGCAGCAGCAGGGCGTAGGCCGTCACCATGCCCGGTCGTCCATTTCGGCTCTTTCCGCCGCTTCTTGAGCGAAGCTTCTCGGGATTTTCAGCTTTTGCTGCTCCAGCTCCCTGATCCGCTGCTCCTGCATCGCCAGCGTCTGGGTCAGCTTGATGACCCGGCCGGTTAGCGACGATAGAGCGATCGACATATGCATCAGGAGAAAAAGCACGCCGATGAACGCAAGCAAATACAACAGCGACGGGGCGTAGTCGACGTTGAAGAAGGCGGCGAGACGATCGATAATCCCCGGGAACGGGGACAGCACGATCATCAGCATCCCTAGCGCAAGCCACAGAAGGGCGTACTGCTCGCGCAGCTTCCGGACCCGGATCAGATGCAGGACGGTTGCGGTGAAGCCAATGCCGATCATAAAACTGACGAAATAAATGTCCGGATTCATAGCTGAGCGCTCAACCCCCTGCTCTTCCGGCTCTTGGATATAAGGACGGCAAGCGTTACTTTAAGCATGTAGTAGACCGACTTGAGCGCCGAAATGCTGGATTTGCCCGTCTTGCGGGCGCTCATGACGACAGGCGTCTCCATAAACGTCAGGCCGGAGTTGTCCATCAGCACAAGCGCCTCCACCTCGGGATAATCGGTCGGATAATCGTGCGCGAACAGCTCGATCGCCCTTCGGCCGCATATGCGATAGCCCGATGTCGGATCGGTCACCTTGCGGCCGATCAGCCCCGACACGAGCCCGGCGAGCAGGTCGATGCCGATTTTGCGGGCAAACGTCGATTGGAAGCCTTGGCCGGTCAGGAAACGCGAGCCGACAACCATGTCCGCGCCGCTGCCGCGAAGCGTATCGAGCAGCCGCTCGAAATCGGCGGGATTGTGCTGGCCGTCTCCGTCGATCTGAGCGGCGTACCGGTACCCGTTCTCCTCGGCATAGCGGTAGCCGGTTTGCACGGCGCCGCCGATACCGAGGTTGGCCGGCAGATGGATGACGAGCGCCCCGGCCTCCTCTGCGAGCCTTCCGGTGGCGTCATCGGAGCCGTCGTTCACGACGAGCACATCCGCATAGGGCGCTCGCGTCCGAATCTCGTTCACGACACGGACGATGCCCTCGGCTTCGTTATAGGCCGGCACGATAATAAGCGCTTCTTTGTCGCCGGGGAAGCAGGTCATTTGGTCAAACGTCATGTTGAGCATGTCGGTTCCTCCTTGTGATAGACAGCTTAGAGCGAAGCCGGAAGCGCTTGTCCAGCCGGGCAAACAGCCAAGCTAGCAGACGGGCGGCAAGTAAGCTGCTCAGAATAATCAATTGCGGCATTGCCGTAAAGTTGTAGCGATATTCCGGGACGAAGGCGAGACGGGCTGCCGATATCGCGACCAATAGGAAAACGATGAGCATGGCCGACTGCCGCCAATTGATCAGAATGACAATCGCTGAGATCAGCCCCGTATAGACCAGCAGCAGATGGAATGACGAGCGGAACGGGATGACCGGATAGAACGGCTTATGGCCGCTGCCAGCGAACATTTTATTGTAGATGTAATCCAGCTTGCCGACCGTATACCATTTGACGAACGTCCACGTATGCTGCGTAAAGCCGATCCGCAGCCGCTCCTTGGCGACCTCCATCTGCGTTTTTCCGACGCGCTCGACGAGACCGTCGTCGTAATTTTTGTTCGGATACGTGCCGGCCGCGAACGGATTAACCTGGGTCGACGTCACAATCGGCTTGTTCAGAGTTACGATGTTGCGGATCAGCCACGGCGACAGCACGACCGCCATGCCGATCCCTGTGCACAGCAGCAGTTTCAGCGCTTGACCTCCCTTGCGGCGCCAGAGCAAATACAGCAAGTAAGCGGCCGGAGCCATGATCAGAAACTCGGGACGGACGAGCGCAGTCAGCCCAAGGGCGAGGCCGGCCCATAGCGCGGCTTTGCGATCTTTTCGCTCGAAGGCGATAAGCTGCCAGTACATATACGCCGTAAGCAGCATCGCGGCGATCGTTTCCGTGAGGACCGCCCCTGTCGTCCATACGAACGGCGGGTAGACGGCCATGCCCGCCGCCGCGATCAGTCCGGCCCATTCGCCGCCCAATCGACGGGCGATGCGGTAGACGAACCAGATCGTAATCAGGCTGAAGACGAGCTGGAAGTAGCGGATCGCCGGAAAAGGATCGCGCTCCTCGTAGTCGACCAGCTTGTACACGGCGGCCATGAACAACGGGTAGCCGGGGGATACCTGAGCGTTCGGCTTTGCGCTTTTGTAGCCGTAGACGCCTTCCTCCAGGAGCTGCCGTACCATAATGTCGTAGTTGATCGTATCGTGGGAATTGTGATGGTGGACCGAAACGAGAAAATCGAACCTCAGCAGCGCGGCGACGAGCAAAATGAACAGCAGGGCGACGCGCGTCCATTCGTTCAGCTTTAACCGCTTCAACAATAACAAGGCAATTGCTCCTCTCCCGAGGCTTATCCGGCACGCAAAAAACCGTTAAGCTCTCTCTGACTTTCATTGATTGAAAGTATAGAGGAGATAGCTTAACGGTTCGGTAAGTCAAATCTTAACGAAATCTTATTATTTTCCGTACAAAAATTTAGGGCCCTCTCGGGAACCTACAGCGGCAAACGGGTCGTAAAGACGGTTTTGTCCTTGCGGCTGGATACGTCGATCGTTCCCCCGTGGACTTCGATGATGCTTTTCGTAATGGCGAGCCCGAGACCGGTCCCCCCTGTTTCTTGGGAGCGGGAGCGCTCAACTCGATAGAACCGGTCGAAAATAAACGGCAAATCCCGCTCGGGAATCGGATCTCCGTAGTTGGCGATCGCGATGATCGCCTCCTCGCCGGAACGGTGCACGGAGATGTCGACGTACGGACTTTTCCGCCCGTAGCGGATCGCGTTGGAGATCAGATTGCCGAAGCTGCGGACGAGCAGATCGCCGTCTGCCGAGACGATCAGCGCTTCGTCGTCGGCCTCGATTCTGCACGTCATTCCGGCCTGCTTGAGCTGGGGGACGAACTCCTCGGCGAGCTGCCGCATAAAACCGACCAGATCCAGCCCGACGATATTAAGGGGCATGCCGTTGTTGATCCGCGTAAACTCGAACAGGTCTTCGATCAGTTTCTTGAGACTGATCGCTTTATGATAGGCGATATCGGTATAGTGGCGCAGCTCGACCTCGTCCCGGTAACGGTCCTGATTAATGACTTCCAGGAAGCCGAGAATCGAGGTGAGCGGCGTTCGCAGATCGTGCGACACGCCTGTAATGAGATCGTTTTTGGTCTTCTCGGCATTGCGCTCGTCGAGAATGGAGCGGTTCAGCTTGGCCGCCATTGCATTAATGCTATGTGCGACTTCGGCGAGCTCTCCGGAGGCGTCCGCCGTCTCGATCGGCCGGTCGAAATTGCCGTCGGCGATCTCTTGCAGGCCGGCGGTAATGCGCTTCAGATCGCGGCTGAGCTGCCCGCCTAACCGCCCGATCATCTCCTGGATGCGGCCGATCTCGTCGGCGGAACGGGACGCAGCCAACTCCTCGAAGCTTCCCTCTTCCATGCGCTGCAAGGAGTGATGCAGGCTCTCCAGCCTGCGCAGGGTTCCGCGGATAAGCAGAAAAAAGCTAGCAATGTACAGACCGATTCCGGCAACGATAAAGACGGGCAACGACCCGATATGGTTAATCACGTAGGCAAACGGCGCGCGAATCGACGATTGCAGCAGCAGGGCGACAAGAAAGTCGGCGGCATACAGCGTACCTGCCGTTATTGTCGCGCTGGCCAGGCTGTAGAAAAGCAGCTTCCAACGCAGCGTATCCTTCAAATACAAGCTCAATCGTTTCTCCTCCTTACCTTACGTAGTCGATTCCATCTTGTAGCCGATGCCCCATACCGTTTTAATAATCCGGGGATTTTGCGGGTCTTTCTCGATTTTCTCGCGGATTTTGCGGATATGCACCATCACCGTATTTTTGGATTCCATGAATGGCTCGTTCCATACTTTCTCATAGATCGCGTCCATGCTCAGCACAGCGCCGCGATTGACGGCGAGCAGCCTTAGAATGGCGAATTCGCGCGGTGTCAGCTTGACCTCCTTGCCGTCCACCGTGACCGTATAGTTCGCGAAGTTGATAACCAGATCGTCGATCTCGATGATGCTGCCGTCGTTATGAAGCTGCCGCTTAAACCGGTCGTAACGCCTCAGTTGCGACTTCACGCGCGCCATCAGCTCCAGCGGGTTAAACGGCTTCGTGACATAGTCGTCCGCGCCGATGCTGAGTCCGGATATTTTATCGATGTCCTGGCTTTTGGCGGACAGGAAAATAACCGGCACGTCGTACAGCTCGCGGATTTTGATACAAGTCTCGATCCCGTTCAGATGCGGCATCATCACGTCGAGAACGACCAGGTCCACCGGATTGGCGGACATCAGCTCCAAGGCCGCCAATCCGTCGCTGGCCTTGAGCAGCTTGTACCCTTCGTTAAGGAGATAAATCTCCATCAGTTTAATAATTTCTTTCTCGTCGTCCACCAACAAGATCGTCGTATTCGAAGACATTCCCATCACCTGTATGTTCGTTGTGCTTTCCTACGTAAATATAGCATAACCAGGCGCCTGGCAGTTCTTAAGTCTTGTTAAGGAATGACTGGGATATTTTTTTCTTCGCGTTCAAGGGGGCATTCGTCGGACAGTTATTGTATATTGAAAAGGAAGGCCGATTGGCGGATAGCGACGATCGGAGGAGGGGACGGTCATATGATGAACGCGGACAAGCTGGCCGATATTTTTGCCGGCGGCTCCTATGAGATCAATGGGGTTCACCGTTTGGTGATCCAGCCCAAAAGCGTGCTGCGCGAGTTCAAGACGATTAAGTACGGCTTTCTTTTTGTCGTTCGCGGAGAAGCGACGATAAGCGTGAACGAGAAGGAATATAAGCTGCGGAGGGGTTCGGTGCTTCATGCGGCTCCGGGCATGCGGATGGACGCTAGGGCGACCGGCTTGACGGAATATGAGTACTATACCGTGTATTACAGCTTCGGGGATGCGTCAGGCGGCCGCGAATGCGATGTGCATTTCCTGCTGGATCCGGCAGCCAGCCCGCGGGTGGCGGAGCTGCTGGCCGTGCTTCATCAGAACGCGCGCACGAAGGACGGCATCGGACGGCTTCGCGCGAAGCAATTGTTTCTCAGCGTCCTGGATCAGGTTCTGACGGGCTGCAAGCACCGGGAGGCCGTCAGCGCGCCGGGCCGGCGAGCGATCGAAGCAGCGGTAGATTATATCAACGGACATTACATGGACCCGCTGACGCTGGATGAATTGGCGGAGCTGCATGCAATGAGTCCGAAGAGCTTCTCGTACTTTTTCCATAAGCATACCGGGCTTCGTCCGATCGACTACGTGATCCACTATCGAATGGAGAGAGCGAGAGAGCTGCTCGGCGAAGGCAATTATCTCGTGCGGGATGTGGCGGTTAGCGTCGGCTATGCCAATCCGCTTTATTTCAGCAGAGCATTCAAGAAGAAATTCGGCGTTTCTCCTACCGACTACGCGTTGCAAACCTCGAATCGACGGCCGGAATAATCGTTTCGGCCAACTTTCCGTTCAATAATGATGCATGTGCGATTAACCATTTGTGCATTCCTATTTCTCCTTTCTCTTGCTAAACTACTTATCGATAATGATAATCATTATCTAATGTATTAATGGCAGGGAAGAGTTGGGAATTTGTGCGAAAAAACTACGGGTGACCAATTGACATACATTGGCTTTCTCGGGTAGCGTCAAGGCAATTTTTTGGCCTTCGCTCCCCGCTGGAGTGGCGTCAAGGCACTTTTCTGGCCTTCGCTCCCCGGCTGGAGTAGCGTCAAGGCACTTTTCTGGCCTTCGCTCCCCGGCTGGAGTGGCGCCAAGGCACTTTTGTGGCCTTCGCTCCCCGGCTGGAGTGGCGCCAAGGCACTTTTCTGGCCTTCGCTCCCCGGCTGGAGTGGCGCCAAGGCACTTTTTTGGCCTTCGCCCCCCGGCTGGAGTAGCGTCAAGGCACTTTTTTGGCCGATGCTCCCCGGCTGGAGTGGCGCCAAGGCACTTTTTTGGCCTTCGCTCCCTGGCTGGAGTAGCGTCAAGGCACTTTTTTGGCCTCAGCTCCAAATTATGGGCTGGCTGAAGCACAACCTGTTTGCCTGAACCGTGGAGCGATAAGTTTAATCTGAAACTGAGGGCGCCTAGAATCTGCATAAGGGCCTCGCAAGCAGCAAGAAACAGGCGAAAATTCGAATCTGCTCAGATTATCGGCACCCCGGGCTGTAGGGGCAGTCAGCTCGAGCGATGTTCACTATTCCCTCAAGTTCATGTATGCGAATTGGTCAGCTGTAGAAAAAAACAGCTTTGCATCGGCTTGTCCCTGTCTGCCGCTTGGCGGAGAGGGAAGGACGGGCATAGCGAAGAGAGCGGCGCAAAGCAGGTTTCAAGCAACTTTTATGTTGAACTGGCGAAAATGGCGGAGAAGGCGAAGCGGGATTTCCTGTTTAAGCCGGACGCCCTATCACCATGCGGAGATATGGGTACGACATTGCACGAGCACTTGGGGATTGAACAACATTGGAGGAATCAAATATGCAAAGATTAACAGGCTGGCTTGTTCCGCTTGTTTTGTTGATTGCTGTACTGACAGGCTGCTCGGGCGCATCGAAGAGCAGCGGCGCTTCCGAATCCGCGCCTCCGTCAAGCTCGCCGAGTCCGTCGGCCTCGCAGCAGAGCGTCTCACCCGCCGAGAGTCAGCCGGACGCCGAAGAGGCGGGAGAACAGGCATGGCCGAGGACGATCAAGGACGCCGTCGGGAACGAGATTGTGCTGGAGAAGAAGCCGGAACGAATCGCCGTGCTGCATCCCGTCTATCTGGACTATTTCTTTGCCTTGGGCGAGCCGCCGTTCGCCTCCGCCAATGCTGCGGAAGCGCTGCAGGAATACGGCACGCTGCAGCCTTATGCGGCGACGGCCGACATTTTGGATCTGGGGAGCGGCCGGGAATTGAGCCTTGAATTCATCGCTCAAGCCAAGCCTGATCTGATCGTGACGTTTAAGGGCCACATCGATACCCTCTACGACAGCTTGGTCAAGATTGCTCCCGTCGTTCAGATCGATTTTGCCGACAGCTGGAAAAATACGACGATGCTCTGCGCGGCGATGATCGGCAAGGAGAAGGAAGCGGAACGGTACATCTCAGAGACGAACGAATTAATCAAGCAAACCCAGGACAAGCTGGGCGACCGGATGAACCGAACCTTCGCGATGCTGCGCATCGACGGCAAGGCGAACTTCTTCGCTCCGGGGACGAGCAACACGATGTATTACAAGGCCGACAGCTTTGGCTTAAAGGCTCCGGAGGGGTACCCGGAGGGCAGCGAAACGCTGTCCCTGGAAGGACTGTCGCAAATGAATTCGGACTACATCATTATCCAGCATGATATTGCGACGGCCAAGGCATCGGTGAAGGAGAAGGAATCGTTAAAGGTGCGGAATTCTCTTAAAGCGGTGCAGGAAGGTCATGTGCTGTTTTTCGATAACTCGTTGAATACGGCAAGCGTGTTGGCCGTCCGCTTGGCGGCGCAAAATCTGATGGAGCTTGAGAACTAGCGCCCGGCGGAAAACGAGAGGTTGCTTCATAAGTCAAGGCGACAAAAAGGATCGGCAACAGGGACGGAGATTCTCCGCGTCCATGAAGCGATCCTGTCCGTTTGTCGTCCTCAATGACTTAGGATGCAGCCTCTTCTTTTATGGTTTTTTTTGCTATGATGAGAATGCAAGCTTCATAGCCGTGCTGTATTCGCTTTTGTCGGCTGAGGGAAGGAGACGGGGGAATGAAAGAAAAAATCTGTATGGTTACCGGCGCCAATTCCGGTATCGGATTTGCCGCCGCCAGAGGGCTGGCGGAGCGAGGGGCCGCTGTCGTTATGGTATGCCGCAATCGGGAGCGCGGCGAGGCGGCGCGGAAGGAGATTGTCAAGCAGACCGGCAACGAGCGGATCGAGCTGCTTCTCTGCGACCTGTCCTCCTTGAAGTCCGTTCGCGACGTCTCCGAAGCTTTCCGCTCTCGCGGAGACAGGCTGGACGTGCTCGTCAACAACGCCGGCGGACTGTTCGACCGCCCGCAGACAAGCGCCGACGGCTTCGAGATGACGTTCGCCGTCAATTATTTGGCTCCCTTCCTGCTGACGCATCTGCTGCTGGACAAGCTGCGCGCCTCCGATAACGGCCGCATCGTTAACGTCGCTTCCGTCATGCAGGCCAAGACGCTGGATCTGGATGCAGCTATTCGGCCGCAGACTCCCTATTCCAGCTTTACTGCTTATCGAACCGCCAAGCTTGCGGTCATTATGGCGACATATTTTATGGCCGAGCGGCTGGGGGGAAGCGGAATTGCCGTCAACGCGCTTCATCCGGGCGTGATCTACACGCCGCAATCGACGAGAAGCGTGCCGGGATTTCTCCGTCCGCTGGCCAAGCTGTTCATGAGCTCTCCCGAGCAGGGCGCTCGGCTCATTTTGCATCTGGCTGCGTCGCCGGAAGCGGGCTCGTCGAGCGGGAAATATTACGCGGGCGGCCGTGCCGTATCCACGGTTCCGGTGTCCTACGATTCGCAGCAGCAGCGAGTGCTGTATGAAAGAAGTCTGCAATGGACCGGCCTGCCCGAGAACGCGCTTGGCCTAGACTGAGTCGGGCGCTCCCGCTTGATTCGCCCCGAGCTACCTCCTGCGCATTCCTTTGACATTGAGAATCAATCTCAGTTATAATCGATTTATGTCAAAGCGAGTCGAAGCGGCGCCGGTCCGGGGTCGCCGTTTCGGCTTTGCGAAGGAGCGAGCGGAATGATGGAGAAACGACCGGCAGAGCGTATGCCCGACCGGGAGGAGCTGGGCAAGGCGATTCAGGTGTGGCTGCATTCCTCCATTGCGATAGCCGATACTCGTCAGTGGGCGGTCGAGTCCGGAGAACCGATCGACGAGTACCGGATGCCGAGCAGCATGTTCGTCTGCTCCTACGGAGGTCCGGCGGAGGTGCGGCTGAACGATGAGCTGTACAGCGTGGAGAGATTCGGTCTTTTTCACGGAGGCAAAGGGACACGGCTGTCTATTCATCCTACCGGATCGAGATGCGACTGCTACGCGCTGTATTATAAAGCGGAGGAGCCGCCGTTCTACAAGACGGAGCTGAAGCGGCTGCTGAGCTTCGTGAATCCGTTTCGGGAGCTGTACGGCTTTGCGCCGCGGAATCCGATTTTCTTCGTGGAGCAGCTGCGGCAAATGCACGAGCGTTGGAACGGGCCGGCCCCGCTTCAGCGCTTTTTTGGCAAAGCTGCCTTCTATCGGTTCGTCTGCGAGATTTACGAGGAGCTGGAGCAGGGCGGCGTGGATGTTTTGCAGCCCGACGTCGTGGCGCTTGTCAAAGGCTATATCGAAGGGCACTATCGCGAAGCGGTATCGCTGCAAGCGATGGCCGAAATGTTCCATGTCAGCGCCGGCCATCTGAGTCGGCTGTTCAAGAAGCAGGAGCGCTTCAGCCCGCAGGAATACTTGATCCGAACAAGGGTAGAGGCGGCTCGAACGCATCTGTTAAGCACGGACGCCACGCTGCGGGAGATTGCCTGGAGCTGCGGCTTTTCCGACGAGTTCCATCTGATCAAAACGTTCAAAAGCCACTTCAAGATGACGCCCGGCGACTGCAGGAAAATAAGTTCAATCCGATTGCGCGATACCGCCATAGGATATGGCGCGAACCTCCCTTATTCTGATAGTGGACTGGCAAAGCCGGATCACTTATCGGGAAAAGGGGAGTATTCGATGTTTGGAGCAAATAGAAGCAAGACGATGATGACGACCGCAGCTCTCAGCTTGATGTTGATGCTGTCGGCCTGTTCTTCCGCGCCGGCCGCGTCGCCGTCTCCCTCGGGCGCTATCGGGACAAGCCCGGCTTCGAGCCCGGTCGCCTCAAGCGCAGCGGAGAGCGCGCCGAGCCAGACGGCGCCCGCCTCGCCAGCGACTGCCGCAACGAGGGAGGTCGAGCATGCTGGCGGAAAATCGGTCGTTCCGGCCGATCCGCAGCGCATCGTGGCGGACTGGTACTACGGAGAGTTGCTGGCGCTTGGCGTAAGGCCGGTCGGCTATCCGGAATACTTGCTGAGCGAATATCCTTATCGGGAGGCCGAGGGAACGGAAGGGTTCGCGGAGTCGATGGAGCAGGTCATCGAAATGAAGCCGGACCTGATCATCTCGACTTGGGACGACAGCTACAAGGAATTTTCCAAGATTGCGCCTTCGGTATTGCTGAAGCTGAACAACGGCGTAATCGACAAGATGCGCGTACTCGGGCAATTGGTGAACAGGGAGGAGGAAGCGGAGGAATGGATTGCTTCGTTCGAGGAGAAGCTGGCGAAGGAGAAGCAGCGTCTGACCGACAACGCTCCTGCGGACACGACCGTAACGATTCTGAGCATTTTCCAGAAGGACGTGAAGGTGTTCGGCTACCGCAATATGGGCGGAGACGTGGTGTATAACCTGCTGCAGATGAAGCCTCCCGAGAAGGTTCGGGAAATGTTCGACGGAACGGATGCATGGAACCATGCCGTTTCTTTCGAACAGCTGCCTGAAATTGCAGGCACTCATATTATTTTAACGACGTACGATCCCGAGGGCACGGGACGCGAGACGCTGGAGCGGCTGGAGCAGAGCCCGATCTGGCAAAATCTCGATGCGGTCAAAAACAACCGGGTTCACAAAATCTCGTACTACGACTTGTTCTTCGACGATCCGATCGCCATCGAGCATCAGATCGAGATGCTGACGGATCGGATTTTGGAGTAAGGCCAGTCGGTCGGCGGTCGGAAAATTTTCTCATGCGTCGCCGTTTCGACTTTTGTCCATGTTATTTTCAGAATTGCTCCATTTCCATATGCTCTCTTTTCTGCTACAATCATTTTGATATTGAGAATCATTATCGATGTCATAGAGATAGCGTTGTTCAGCGCGGAAGGAGAGAGGATGACTTGATTCAACGTTTTTTTGCGTATTACCGGCCTTATAAAGGATTGTTCATGCTCGATTTCGGCTGCGCGATTATTGCCGGCTTGCTGGAACTGGCGTTTCCGATGGCCGTTAACTCGTTTATCGACGATCTGCTGCCGGGAAGCAAATGGGGGCTGATTCTATGGGCCTCGGTCGGGCTGGTCGCTTTGTATGCACTGAATACCGTATTGATGTATATCGTCAACTATTGGGGGCATATGCTGGGCATCAATATCGAGACGGATATGCGGCGCAAGCTGTTCTCGCATATTCAGAAGCTGTCGTTCCGCTTTTTCGACAATACGAAGACCGGCCATCTGGTCGGACGGCTAAGCAACGATATGAACATGATCGGCGAGATGGCGCACCACGGTCCGGAGGATCTGTTTATCGCGATCATGACGCTGACCGGCTCCTTCGCGCTCATGCTGGCTATCAACTGGAAGCTGGCGGTGATGACCTTCATTATCGTGCCGGCGATTATTTGGGTGGTCGTATACTTCAACGGCAAAATGACGAAGGCGATTCACCAATTGTTTGGCGATATCGGCGACTTCAATGCCCGCATTGAGGACAACGTAGGCGGGATCCGCGTCGTCAAGGCGTTCTCCAACGAGTCGTTCGAGGAAACGCGATTTGCGGAAAACAACGGACGCTTCCGCCTGACGAAGCTGATGTCCTACAAGCTGATCGCCAAAAACGGCTCGATCAGCTACATGATGATGCGCTTTGTTACGCTGTTCGTCATGGTATGCGGCACATGGTTCGTCATTAAGGGGCAGCTTACTTATGGGCAATTCGTCGGCTTCCTGCTGCTGACCAACGTATTTTTTCGGCCGATCGAGAAAATCAACGCCATCGTGGAAAGCTATCCGCAGGGGCTTGCCGGATTCAAGCGTTACACTGAGCTGATGGATACCGCTCCCGATGTGGCCGACGCTCCGAATGCGGCCGAGCTTGGCGTCTTCAACAGCGATATCGAGTTCGATCAAGTGAGCTTCGGCTATGAGGGTGAGAAGAAGGTGCTGCAGAACGTGAGCCTGACGGTTCGCAAAGGGGAGACGATCGCCTTCGTCGGCCCTTCCGGCGCCGGCAAGACGACGCTGTGCAGCCTGCTGCCGCGTTTCTACGAGATCGATAGCGGCGCGATTCGCATCGACGGCGTCGACATTCGCGAGGTGACGCAGGAATCGCTGCGCCGCCAGATCGGCATCGTGCAGCAGGATGTGTTCCTATTTAACGGAACGATTCGCGAGAACATCCTGTACGGTAAGCTGGACGCCACGGAAGAGGAAATCTGGGAAGCGGCGCGGCGGGCTCGTCTGAACGAGTTCATCCAGGCGCAGGAGCACGGACTGGAAACCGTCATCGGCGAGCGCGGCGTGAAGCTGTCGGGCGGACAGAAGCAGCGTCTGGCCATCGCGCGAATGTTCCTCAAAAATCCGCCGATTCTGATTCTGGACGAAGCGACGTCGGCGCTGGATACGGAGACGGAGCTGGCGATTCAGCAATCGCTGTCCGAGCTGTCGCAGGGTCGGACGACGCTCGTGATCGCCCACCGTCTGGCGACGATCAAGGATGCGGACCGCATCGTTGTCGTGACGGAGGAAGGCATTACCGAGCAGGGGCGCCATCGCGAATTGGTCGCTGCCGGGGGCGTCTACAGCCGTCTGCATCAGGCGCAATTCGGCCAACTCGCTTAATCCAATAAAAAGAAAAAGATCGCTTCTTATCCGGCTCTCTTAGCCAGGTAGCGGCGATCTTTTTTTTATTCCGGCAGAGATAGGACGGATGGGACAGATGGGGCGCATGCATCATAACCACCTATAGCTATGCATACACATTGGAGATAATGCAGGCATGGGAGGCTGAGGAATGGACGACAAGAACGACCGCGACCAGACGAACAATCGAAGCTGGCAAGGCGCCGCTCCTTCGCAATGGTCAGGCGGTTCACAATCGGAGCGTTACTCGCAGACGGTAGGAGAGCGCGGCCCGATTCTCGAACAAGACACGATGCTGCACGAGAAAAACGAAACTTTTATCCATCAGACCCTACGAGAGCGCCCTTTGCATGTGAAGGGCTTTGGAGCCTTCGGCTATTTCGAGACGGTTAACTCGATGGCGGCTTATACGAAGCTTTGTTTCCTGCAGCGTCCGGGCCAGCAAGTGCCCGTTGCCGTCCGATTCTCGCTGGCGGCCAGCAACAGGGGGACGCCGGACACTTCGCGTAATGTGCGCGGCTTCTCGACTAAATTTTATACCGAACAAGGGATCTTCGACTTAATATGCAACCATCTTCCCGTGTTTACGATTCGGGACCCCATGCGGTTCGTAGAGACGGTCAGCGCCTTCAACCCGTCGCCCGTCAACAACTTGATGGATCCCAATCGCTTCTGGAGCTTCTACGCGCAAAATCCGGAGGCGACGTATTTCGTGCTGCAGCTGTACTCCGATCTGGGGACGATCAAGAGCCTGCGGCACATTCCGGGTTACAGCGTGAGTACTTATGTTTGGAAGAATGAACAAGGTTTCCGTACTTACGTGAAATACAACTGGATTCCGCTAGCCGGCGTGCAGTATATCGATAGCCGGGAGGCGGCGCGGCTCGCCTGCGAGAATCCGGATTACGCAGGCAAGGATCTCTACGACACGATTGCCCAAGGGAAGCCGGTCGAATATGGGCTGTATGTACAGCTCATGAATCCGCAGGACGAAGCTGCGCTGTCGTTCGATCCGTTGGACGATACGAAGGTGTGGGATGTGAGGCAGTACCCGCTGCTGCCGGTCGGCAGGATGGTGCTGAACCGCAATCCCGACAATTATAGAGATCAGGTGGAGAAGCTGGCTTTTTCCCCGTCCAACATGCTGGAGGGCGCCGAATTTTCATTCGACAGAGTACTGCAAGGCCGCGCCAATATTTATACAGATTCACAGCGTCATCGGCTGGGCCCGGATTTTCGCAGCATCCCGATCAACCATCAGGCGAACTGGAAGCCGTCGGACGAGGTAACAAGCGGCACCGGCCGCCATGTGGAAGGGCGGCTCGAGCGCACCGCGCCTCCCAAGGGGGATGACTTCACGCAGCCGGGGCAATTTTACAATTCGCTGTCGCCCGATCATCGGGAGCACTTAGTCCACAACATTGCCTCGGATCTTGGAGCCGCCGTGCCGGAGTTGCAGCGTGTCGTGATCGGTTATCTGAACCAGGCGAGCCCTGAGCTGGGAGAACGCGTTGCCCGGCAGATCGGGACTCAAGGGAAAGGATAACGCCCGTCTAAACGCAGTAAAACAGTGAAGGGGCTGTCCCAACACTTCCAGATAAATCCTAGAAGTTATTCGTATCATCATCGAAGACGCTTTAGTGACATACAATCCCTGATCTTAGTGATTTATACGATTTTCCCTACAAACGTTCGTCGTTTGAGTCTGAGTCGAGTTGCTTTGTGCGGTTTTTCCTACAAACGTCCGCCGTTTAAGCCCGGTTCGAGCTGCGTTGTACGAAATTCCGACTAACTTCCCTGCGTAAGCTCATGTGTACAAATAGATCCATCGTAAAAGTTTAATATCTAATAAATTGGAAACGTTGTGGGTCATGATTAGTTTGGAGACTGCCTCATACGGTCATGAAACCTGAAATCACCTTATCACGGGTTAACCGTTCCATTTCAGGATCGTATAGCATCCATCGTTGGGAGATACATGCACGACAACATTCTCTATCGATCATTCTTTCGCTTTACTCGACAATTCCGTAGCCAAAGCCCCTGATCGTCTGAATGATGTCGCCCGATCCGGGCGAAGCCCCGTTCATTTTTTCCCGCAGCCGCTTGACGTGAGTGTCCACTGTACGAGTGTCGTTCTGGAAGGCGGCTTTCCATACGGCTCTGATTAGTTGCTGCCGAGAGAACGGCATGCCGAAGTTGGCGGCCAAGTAGTAGAGCAGCTCGAACTCCTTGACGGTCAGCTCCATTCTCGCTCCGTCCACCGTCACCTTGCGTGTGCTGGGGTCCATTCCGATGCGGGGCAGGGCGATTGGACTGACGGGCCCCGGCTTGTGCGGACGATACCCTTGCGTCGACGTGCGGTACAGGATGCCGCTAATGCGATGGACGACCTCGCGCGGGCTGAACGGCTTGACGACAAAATCGTCCGCACCGGCCTGGAACCCGCCGATGACATCCTGTTCGCTTTCTTTGCCGGTTACGAAGACGACCGGGGTGTTGCTAGCGGTCTTAATGATATGGCAAAGCTCCAATCCGTTAATGCCAGGCAGCTCGATATCGAGCACGATCAGATCGAAGCTTCTGTTCGACAGACGGCGCAGGGCGCTTAAGCCGTGCGACTCTTCGAGTACCCGAAAGCCCTCTTTTTTCAAATAGCGGCCTAGCGTATTGCGTGTATGTCTTTCCTCGTCGACAATCAAAATTTGTGCGGTGGACATCAATATGGCCTCCTTAATTGCTTCTTCTCGACGTTCCGGCTTGTCTGCTATAATAGATAATGATAATCATTATCAATTATAATCATATCTAGCATATAACTCAAGGAGGCAATTATGGTTCATATTGAGCATCGCGATAGGCATCAGCATTTCTATCAGTACAAGCCGTTTTTGGAAATGATCGACGATCACGATCTGACGATGGAGGTGCTGAGACTGCCGGAGCATGTGGGCGAAGGAGAGGTCAGAAGGCTGATTCTTCGCGGGGGGATGGAGCTCTGCATAACCGAGTATCGGATGCGCGACGAACGGGTCACGACCTTCAAAGGAAGCGAAGCGCTGGTGGAGCTGAATTACTGTTTGGAGGGGGGCGGGCTGTTCGAAGTATCGGGACGACGATTTGAGGTGAAGCCGAACGAATGGCAGCTTCTGTTGATGAAAGATTTGTATGCGGTCATGAAGCACGAGCCGGACAGGAAAATGCATTTTCTCGGCATTCGGATGAAGGAGTCGGACTTCCGGGAATATGTCGGAGCGGGGGAGGGCGAGGAGGCGACGGCCGTTCCTCGTCTGCGCGGCGCTCAACCGTTCTATGCGGCCAGCCGGCCGATGACGCCGGAGATCGGCGCGGTCGTGCGGGAGCTGGCGGCGCGGGCGCGTCAAGAAACGATGCCCAGACTGTACATGGAGAGCAAAACGCTGGAGCTGCTTCTGCTGAGCTTGCGACAATACTTTCTTCCGGAGGATGGAGGGGGCGCGAAGTCCATTC
Organism: Cohnella sp. LGH; assembly: GCF_017671885.1. Taxonomy (NCBI): domain Bacteria; kingdom Bacillati; phylum Bacillota; class Bacilli; order Caryophanales; family Paenibacillaceae; genus Cohnella; species Cohnella sp. LGH. The sequence goes on along the minus strand of NZ_CP072117.1, from coordinate 4,954,911 downwards.
TCAGAGGCAACGATCTCGACAAAATCAAACGAGCGCAAGCCGTTCTTCGAGAGCGAATGGACAGTCCGCCGACGCTGCTGCAGTTGGCCAGGCTGGTTGGGCTCAACGACAACAAGCTAAAGCTCGGCTTCAAGGAGGTGTTCGGCAACACCGTGTTCGGAGTGCTGCGGGAGATGCGTCTGGAGCAAGCCAAGCTGTGTCTGGAGCAGGGAACGATGAACGTCAGCGAAACGGCGTATGCGGTCGGCTACTCGAATCCCGGCCATTTTGCCGAAGCTTTCCGGCGCAAATACGGCATTCAGCCGCACACGCTGCTGCATCGAGCTAAAATCTCCGTATAACCGCCGAAAAAATCCGTCTGTCGGCAGACAGCTGCTCGTTATCAATGATAATGTTTCTCAATGAGTGGGATTGAAGAGACAACAACGATACGAGGAGAGTGCGGAGATGGATAGGAGAAGAAAATGGAGCATCGGTATTGCGGCGTTGATCATAGCGGCTGCGCTTGGCGCGGCGGGCTGCGGTAACAGCAACGGCAACGGCGACGAGGGGAGCGTTTCTTCAGCCTCTACGAATGGCGGGCAAGCCGGACAGAGTGGACAGAGTGGACAGAGTGGGCAGGCCTCGCAGGCTGCGTCTGCCGAGTCGCCCAAGCCGGACGCAGAACTGCGCAAGGTGAAGGATGCGAAGGGCGAGACGGAGATTCCCGCGAAGCCGCAGCGAATCGTCGATATTTCCGGCGCATCGGAGGAGCTGGCGCTGCTCGGCTTTAAGCCGATCGGCACGGCGAATCAGGACAGTCTTAAGGCGGGAGAGATGCCGGCTTACTTAAAGGAATACGTTGCGGACGCGCAGATTGTCGGCAACTATGCGAGCGGGGAGGCAAATTTGGAGCAGATTGCGGCGCTGAAGCCGGATTTGATCGTCTCCAGCGCAATGTTCGACAAGGTGTACGAGCAGTTGAGCAAAATCGCGCCCGTGTTCGTTATCGAAGACGATCCGCTGTCTTTCGCGGGCTGGCGCAATCGGCTCGTGCAGCTTGGCGCGGCGCTCGGCGAAGAGGCGAAGGCCGCGGAGTGGCAGAAGGCTTACGACGATAAGGCGAAGGCAATCGGAGAGCGGATCAAGGCGGAAGCGGGGGAAGACAATTTCGCCGTCGTGGTGGCTTTCCCGAACAACCTGAGCGTCTTCAGCGGCACGGGACTGGGAGATATGCTGTACGGAGATTTGGGTCTGCCCCGTTCCCCCGGCATTCCGGCGGAAGGCTGGGGCGAGACAATCAGCCTGGAAGGGCTGACGAAAATCGATGCGGACCGTATTTTCCTGCAATTTGCCGAGGGGACCGACGCGGAGCTTGAAGACAGCGTCGTATGGCGGAGCTTGAAAGCTGTGCGCGACGGCCGCGTGTACAAGCTACCGAACGAGGACTATTACGATATGACCTTCAGCCCGATCGGCAAGGAACGACTGCTGGACAAAATAGCCGAGCTGGCGCTAGCCGCACCTTGACCGATAAGGAGGAAGGGAAATAGCCAGAAGGAAAATGGCAAGGAGGAGAACGCATGCAGAACAAAACGGGCATTGCCCGATTGCTTGAAATCGCGGGGGAGAGGCGCGGCCTGCTGATCGTCTCCGGGCTGCTCTCGGCGTTCAGCGCAATCGCTTCGCTCGTGCCCTACGCAGCCGTCTATTATATTTTGAGAGAGCTGCTGGAGCATGCCGCCGCACCCGCCGGAGCGGACGGAGCGGCGATGACTCGCTGGGGCGTATACGCCCTGCTCGGGCTGTTGGGCAGCCTGGCACTGATGTATGCCGGGGGCATGGCTTCGCATATTGCCGCTTTTCGCATTTTGTACGGCTTGAGGATCAAGCTGTCCGCCCATATCGCCAGATTGCCGCTTGGCTGGCTGAACGGGACTTCGACGGGAGCGGTCAAAAAAACGCTGGAGCAAAACGTCGAGAAAGTCGAGACGTTCGTCGCGCACCAACTGCCCGATCTCGTTCAAGTCGCTGCGACGACGCTGCTGATGATCGCGGTCATGCTGACGCTAAACGTCTGGCTGGCGCTCGCCTGCATCGTGCCGATCGTCCTGGCCTTCGTCGTGCAGATGAAGCTGATGAGCGGTAGGGGAACGCAGGAACACGTAAAAAGGTATTACGATTCGCTAGAGAGTCTTAGCGGCTCGGCCGTTCAGTACGTACGCGGGATGCCGGCGGTCAAGGTGTTCGGACAGACGGTTCATTCCTTCCGTAGATTTTATACCGAAATGATGCAATACCGCGATTATTGCGTGAAGTTTACCGACCAGTTCCAGAACGGCTTTCTGATCTTTAAGGTCGTGCTCGTCTCGTTCGCCGCTTTCGTGCTGCCGGTTGGAGTCTTCCTGCTGTCACGCAGCCCGGACAGCGTCGCGTTCGCATCGGTGCTGCTGTTTTTCTTGATCATGTCGCCGGGCATCTCGGCTCCGATGTTCAAGATCATGTTTCTGACCTCCACGCTGCGCGACATTCGCGAGGGCGTCGAGCGCATCGACCGCATTTTAACGGAGCGGCCCGTGCCGGAGCCGGAGCGGCCGAAGCAGCCTGCCTCCTTTGACATCGAATTCGCCAATGTCAGCTTTTCGTACGGGGGGGAGGTCGGCGGGAGCGAAGCGCTCTCGGACATTTCATTCACGGCCCGGCAGGGCGAGGTTACCGCTCTGGTCGGGCCGTCGGGCGCAGGCAAATCGACGGTGGCCAACCTGGTTCCGCGTTTCTGGGACGTGTCGTCGGGCGCTATTCGCATCGGAGGCGCGGACATTAGGGAGATGGCTTCGGAGCAACTGATGGATACGGTTGCGTTCGTGTTTCAGGACACGTTTCTGTTTTACGACACCATCTATAACAATATCGCCGTCGGTCGGCCCGAGGCTGCGCCGGAGGAGGTGTATGCGGCGGCGTTTTCCGCGCAGTGCCACGAATTTATCGGCAAGCTGCCGCAGGGCTACGAGACGCGAATCGGAGAGGGCGGCGTTTACTTGTCCGGCGGAGAGGAGCAGCGGATCGCGGTGGCGCGGGCGATTCTGAAGAATGCGCCGATTCTTGTGCTGGACGAGGCTACGGCGTTTGCCGACCCCGAGAACGAATATGAGATGCAGCTGGCGCTAGGAGAGCTGATGAAGGGCAAGACGGTCGTCGTCATCGCGCATCGGCTGGCGACGATCCGCGACGCGAATCTGATTCTTGTGCTGAACGAGGGACGGATTGCCGAGCGGGGAGCGCACGATAAACTTATCGCCGCGGACGGGATTTACGCCCGTATGTGGCGCGCTTATACCGATTCTGCCGAATGGCGGCTCGGAGCGGATAGAGAGGAGGCGACTTCGAATGGGCGTGCTGCGCAACATAACGGCGGGTAACCCCCGCGCTTTAGTTAAACCGGTCGCGTACACGACGCTGGCCAATCTGGCGGGCGTCCTTCCGTTCGCACTGCTGGTGGAGGCGGCCCGGCTCGTCTACGAGCCGTTCGCGAATCCGGCGCTGGCGCTGGATACGGCGAGACTGTGGTGGATATGCGCCTTAATGGGCGTCTCGCTGCTGCTTCTGTATGTGTTGGAAATTCCGGCGTACCGCTCGCAGTTTCGCAACGCTTATAGCGCGGCGGCGGACGGACGCTCGCGGCTGGCGGAGCATCTGCGCAAGCTGCCGCTGGGTTGCCTGAACAAACGCGATCCGGGCGATCTCGCCAATATGATGATGGGCGACTTTACGATGCTGGAGCACGGCATCTCCCATCTCGTGCCGCAGATGATCGGCGCGCTCGTCATGCCCGTGCTGGCGCTGGCGGGACTGTCGCTGCTCGATTGGCGGATGGCGCTCTCGTTGTTCGCGGCGCTTCCGCTGGCGGTTGCGCTTGTGCTGCTGACCTCCGGCTTCCAACGCAGGCTGGGCGCCGGCCATATGCGAGCGAAGATCGAGGCGGGCAACCGGCTGCAGGAATATTTGAACGGCATTCGCGTTATCAAGGCGTATAATCTGACCGGAGAACGGTTCACGAAGCTGGAGCGGTCGTTTAAGGATTTGATGCGGCACAGCATACGTATCGAAGGCATGCTTGGACCGATCGTGCTGAGCGCGGTTGCTCTCGTCCGCTCCGGTCTGACGCTGATGATCATCGTTGGCGTGCACCTGCTGCTGGGGGGACGGCTCGACATCGTCACGTTCGTTTCTTTCCTGATCGTCGGCTCGCGCATTTTCGACCCGCTGACCTCCGCGCTTGCCGGGTATGCGGAGTTCCGCTATTACGAGCAGGCGGGGGAGCGCATCTTGAAGCTGCTGAAGGAGCCCGTGATGACGGGGGAGCGGCAGCCTCCCGACCGGCATGACATCGAATTGCGGGGCGTGACCTTCGGCTATCGTCAGCAGGCGGTGCTGAAGGACGTAAGTCTCGCCGTGCCGGTCGGCTCATTCACCGCGTTGGTCGGACCGTCCGGCAGCGGGAAGAGCACGGTTTTGCGGCTTATTGCGCGGTTCTACAATCCGGACGCCGGAGAGGTGCTGCTTGGCGGCGATAACGTTCGGAGCATGGAGCCGGAAGCGCTGCTGCGCAAAGTATCGATGGTGTTCCAGGACGTCTACCTGTTTCAAGACACAATCGCGAACAATATTCGCTTCGGCCGCGGCGACGCGACGATGGAGGAGATCGTGGAGGCCGCACGTCAGGCCTGCTGCCACGAGTTCATCATGAAGCTGCCCAATGGCTACGACACGTTGGTCGGAGAAGGAGGCAGCACGCTGTCCGGCGGCGAGAAGCAGCGAATTTCCATTGCAAGGGCGATGCTGAAGAACGCGCCGATCGTGCTGCTGGACGAGGCGACCGCATCGCTCGATCCGGAGAACGAGGCATCCATTCAGCAGGCGATCGACCGGCTCGTGCAGGGCAGAACGGTTATCGCCATCGCCCACCGTCTGAAGACGGTTAGAGGAGCCGACAATATCGCCGTGCTGTCCGAAGGCAGGATCGTCGAGCAGGGGCGTCATGACGATCTACTGGCCGCCGGAGGCTTGTACAAGCGGATGTGGGAGCTGCAGCGACAGGCGAGCGGCTGGAAAATTTCCTCGTAAAAGCAAAGCTTACATTTGCAAATTGCGCCCGATTCCACTACAATCTAATTGATAATGATTATCAATGATAATGAGTGGGAGAAGGAGGCGTTATACGGGAATGAGGAAAGGAATATCGCGTGATACGATCGATGCCACTATTGTCTATATGAAAGGCCACTTGCAGGAGAAGATTACGAGGGACCAGTTGGCCGCGCTGGCGGGCCTGACTCCGGAGCACTATTCGCGGGTGTTCAAGAAGTTCACCGGATATTCTCCATTCGAATATATGAGGGTACTGCGCGTCGAACGCGCGCTGGAGCTGCTGCAGCGCTCGCCGATTAAGGTCAAAGAGGTTGCCCGGCGGGTCGGTATTGACGACCCGTATTACTTCAGCCGCATGTTCAAGCGGCTGACCGGCGCGGCTCCGTCGGCGAGCAAATGCACGCAGACGATCGGCGCGGGCCTCTGACCGAAATCGACTGAACCGGCAGATGACATCATCCGCCTGTCCCGCTTCATATACTTCCTGTATTTGAAGTTGTCAGAGACGGAGGGATGGGCAGGCGATGCTAAGCGAGGAAGGTTTTGCGGCAGGCATGCGAGCGTGGGCGAACACAGTGAATGAGCTTGGAGCCGATGTATGCCGTCGTCCGGATAGCCGGTTGCGACTAAGCGCCGAACTGGATCGATTATGCGAGTTTATTTTGCGCGAGGATAACGAACGGTTCCAATGGCGCCTGGAGAGCGACAGGGATGCGCAGGAGGCGGTGAGGAGTCTAAGGGAAGCGTCCGCCCGGGCGCTGGGCGCGCTGGAGAAAATGAGGGCGAGACAAATCTGCGCGCACGGACGCAGCGTCGATCTATATTCCTCCTTGCTGTCCGCGTCCGTGAGGGAGGAGCGGGAGGGCATGCGCCTCCGTCGGGGGGACAGGGTGATGTTTATCGGATCCGGCGCGTTTCCCGCGTCGGCCTTTGCCATTGCGGAAACGGCGTCGGAGGTGCTGTGCGTCGATATCGACGAGGAAGCGATCAGGCACGGAACGGAGCTTGCCCGGTATTTGGGTATGAAAGCTTCGTTTCGTTTTTTGCGCAGCCATCTGGACGACCCCGAATTCGTAAGCGCAGCTACGCACGTGTTCATTGCTTCTCTGGTGCCTGAGAAGCGGGATATTTTGCGTGAGCTGCGCTCCTATGTTCGGCCCGATTGCCGCATCGTCGTCAGGTACGGCAACGGCCTCAAGTCTCTGTTTAATTACCCGCTGGACACCGGAGCGCTGACGGAATGGCGCGCCGCGGCTCCGGGCATGACCGGGCGTATCTACGACACGGCGATTTTGCGGTCGCGGACGACGGCTTACGAATGGCAGAACAGCCATTTCATCGCTTCGGGTACATAGAGAACGCCTTTGGCGAAGGAATGCACATCGCTCTCGTATACGGTCATACTGGCCGTACGCCCGGTAAAACCGGTTTGCAGCAGATGACGATAGATCGTTCCGTGATTGGGCACCATCCACTGCTGTCCGTTCGTTCGCTCGGAAACAGCAAGGCGGTATAGACCGAGATCAAGCCGCCGAGCGAAAAGCCCATAATTCCGGTATTCCGCGCGTCGGGCAGCGTTCGGTAGCGGCTATCTACGTACGGCTTGAGCGTGTGGGCGAGATACGAGGCATATTGCGTCGCATTTCCGCCGAACAATCTGCCCGGCTCGAAAACGTTGGGGGCCGCAAACGGCGTATATTCGTCGTCCCGGTCGAAGGGAACGATTCCGATGAAGATAAGGCCGGGAAGCACTCCCCGGGCGGTCAATTCCCGGATCGCCCGGAGAGCTTCGCTAGAGCAGCTCATCCAGTTTCATGGCCGGGCTCATCTTACCAAACTTCAAGTCTGTCGTTCAGGGGAGCGACCGCCGGCTTCTCCGGAAGCGAATCGAAAAAGCCGAGACCGAGGATGCCGGCGATCCGCTCGTCGTCTCGGACGCCGGCCAGCGCCCGCAGCTCCGTGCAGGCGGAATAATCGGCCAGCTCCCAGGCCATGCCGAGCCCGTGAGTCCAGCCGAGCATTTGAATGTTTTGAATGAGGCAGCAGACGGCTCCGAAGTCGTCGTTATCGATGCGCTCGTCCTTGTTGGACGGAGACGTAACGATCAGAGCTACCGGAGCTTGCGCAAGCGTCTCGACAAGACGCGGATGCTTGTCGGCGTCGACTGCGGCGGTCAGCTTTTGCTTCGCCGTTCCATCCGCATAGATGAAGCGCCACGGCTCTCGCAGCTTGTGGTTAGGCGCCCAGACGGCATCTTCGAGAATGGATAGAATCAATTCCCGGAAGACGGGCCGTTCGGCGAATTGGCGCACCTCTCGCGTTTCCCGGAATAGGGAAAGAATACTCATATCGAAAAAACCTCCGTTTCTATTGAAATTACAAATAAGTCAGCTTTGACACCGCGGATGTACGCGGCTTCGTTTTCGGCGCTTTCTCGCAGTATCCCAAATAAAGGATCGTGACGATGCGTTCGTCCGCTTGCAGGCCGATGCCGGACGTAAAAGACGGCTTATGCATGAACGGCTCCGTATTCCATACCGTTCCGATTCCCTGCTCCCAGGCGAGCAGCGACAAGCTTTGCAGCACGGCGCTGACCGTCGCGTAATTGCGCCTGCTCTCTTCCTGCTCCTTCACGATGACGATCAGAAAGGCGGGAATTTGCGCGATGCGATCGGCCATCAACTGATTAAGCTTGTTCGGCATCCATTTGTACAGCCCTTGCTCGGAATAGGTGTCCATAATCATCGAAGCCGCCCTGGCTTTGCCTACGGAACTGGACGCGAGAATGAAGCGGTGGGCGGGCTCCCGCCCGGCCGGAAGGGCGGAGGCTTCGGCCGCTTGCAGCAGTTCGGTTACCAGCTCCGGCGATAAGGCGCGTTTGGCGAAGCTGCGAATCGATCTTCTCTCCCGGACCAATCGGGAGAGCTCCGATTTTTGTTGAGTGGCAGTCATGGCTACGATCCATCCTTTCGATTTTCTGTTTTTATCATATCGCAAATGATAATCATTATCAATTAAAATGGAATGAGAAGCTGCGTAAAAGGAATCCGAAGACAGAAAAAGAAGGCGTCGTTTCCGTCAGGCAACGGATCGGCGCCTCCTCTTGGTTGTGGCTCAAACGAACAGAAAAGATTCTTCCCCAAATTAAGACAGTTTAATGACTTGACCTCCGTCAATGACCATACAGTGCCCGGTCATATACCGCGATTCGTCGCTGGCCATAAACAATGCGGCGGATGCGATCTCTTCCGGCTGCCCCACGCGATTCATCGGGATCGTTCTCAGGTAATCCGCAATGGCAGGGGGATTGTTAATGAGCGGCTTTGTGAGCGGCGTCTCGATAAACCCGGGGCATAAGGAGTTTACGCGAATGCCGTGCGTCGCCAGTTCCACCGCCATCGACATTGCCAGTAAATTAATTCCGCCCTTGGCTGCGTTGTAATGGGCTTGATCCGCTTCAGCGGCAAGACCGTTTACGCTCGACATCTGGATGATAGAACCGCCGGTTCCGTGCTTAACCATCTCTCTGGCAACGCGTTGGGAGACAAGGAAAGTTCCCTTCAGAATGACGTCCAAATGCCAGTCCCAGTCTTCTTCCGTAATCTCCAGAAATGACGCCGTACGGTTGACGCCGGCATTGTTCACGAGAACGTCGATTCGGCCCCATTCCCGCAGCGTATCGTCGACCATCCGATCAATGTCCGTTCGGTATCGTACATCCGCTTCGATTGCGATGGCTTGGCCGCCTTGGTTTCGTAGAAAAGCGGCAGTCTCTTCGAGAGCCTCTTTCCCGAGTCCGGCGACGGCAACCTTCGCGCCTTCGACGGCGAACCGGGTAGCGATCGCCCGACCGATTCCTTGAGAGCTTCCCGTCACGATCGCCACTTTATCCTTAAGCCTCATTTGCTAAACCTCCCCGTCTCCCGAAACTCCGCACCAGTCGACGATGATTTCGGCGTACCACCGAATAAGCGCTTCATAAGAAGCGATATCGAGAAATTCGTCCGCGCCGTGCGCGTTGCCGCCGCTTGGGCCGAGAACGAGAGCGGGAGTATCGCTGTACAAGTTAAACATAAAGCCGTCGCAGGCAAAAGGCGAGCCTGTCGGAGGTTCCGGCGATTGGCCAAGCGCCTTGGCGCCGGAATTCGCGATTAACTCCAGAAACTTGGCAGTATTGTCGTCGTTCTTCATTTCGCTGGCTGATAAATAGCGGATTAACGGTTTAATCTGTGGCTTGCATTTTTGCAGCAACGGATACTTCGGAAGCTGCGCTTCGTAGAACGCCCATAGATCCGCAATAATGCCCTCTCCGGTCATGCCCGGATAACCTTCTATCCAGAAATTGATTTCTCCTGTTTGGGGAAGCTTTTCTTGCAGTTCGCGAGATACGTCTCCGGAAAATAGGGTAAGAAGATTTATTTCGGCTTTTCGGCCGTCTTGCCACCATGAAGGGATCTCCAGTGTTTCATGCCGATAATCGTTGTAGGCGCGCAACAGATTGGCGAACTCAATCGTCGCTTCTAGCGCGCTAATCAATTCTTCGCCCGCGAAAGCGATTCCGCTTCTGCCGGTAAAGGTAGCCTTCCAGATTCCGCCGCCAAGATGAGCCGGATACACTCTCATGTTCGACGGCTCCGGAATGATCGCCATGTCCGGATTCGGACCGCGAAGACGTCCGGCCAGAGTGCCGTTGGCGCCTCCGTGTTCTTCGTCCACGACGCTTTCGACGTATACGTTTCCGGCTATCGGAATGTTAAGGTCTTGCAGACATTTGACCGCCATCAATGCGGCAGCCATGCCGCCTTTCATATCGTAAGAGCCCCGGCCGTATAATTTGCCGGAATCTACCGTCCCCGAGAAGGGGGGATGGGTCCAAGCTTCGGTCCCTTCATATACGGTATCCGCATGTCCGGAGAACATCAAAGAACGCCCCGCACCTGCGCCGAAAAATTTTCCGACCACATTTGGACGATTGTCGTAATTGCGAGTACTCATATAAGCGGTATGTTCCCGCAATCCGGGCACATCGGCAAGATCGTACAAATCGACCTCGGCATTTTGCGCTCTCATCCATTCCGCGAAGTACAATTGGTACTCCGCTTCATGGCCAGTAGGAGGATGGTTGACACTTTCGATTTGCACGAGCTTGGATGCTAGCGCAATCGCTTCCGTTCCGTTATCTTTCATCCACTGGTTAATCGCTAGAGATAGTTCTTCGCGGTTCATAGGGCTCACGCATCCTTGTTAGTAGAGTTAACGAATCTTGCCCCGAGCATCGACGGCGATCATACGATCGACCTTGTTTTCGCGAACGCCTTGAAGCTCGTTGTGAAGGTTGGTCGTCGTGCAGCAATGGTTCGGCAGGAATACCAGTTGGTCGCCGATCTCGAATTCAATGCCTTCCGGCACGTGCACGTTGCCGTGTTCTTCGCTTAGCTTCTCTACATAAACGCCCGCGAAATCGCGAGAGGTACCGTATCCCGGCACATGCGCGCTGACGTCGCTGCTGAAGGTTTTCGAACCGGCATCGACGATAACGGTCCCCTTACGCGGAGTGCTGACGACTGTGGCTACTACGTGCATGGCGCATTCTTCAGGCGTAATAACGCCAATCGCGAGCTGTGCGATGTCCCCGAATACGTAAGCTCCCGGGCGAATTTCGGTCACCCCCTCGACATCTGCAATGTACTTGGAGGTTGGAGTGGAACCGACGCTAATCTCTTCGATATGAATTCCCGATTGCGCAAGCAACTGCTTAGTGCGGACAAGTCCTTCCGCTTCTACGCGGGCGGCTTCCCGTACTTGTTCCGGCGTTTTCTTGCCATAAGCGAATCCGCCGTGCGTCATTAACCCAATCACTCGTACATGGGGGAGCTTAGCGATTTCCTGTACGAGCTGTGCCGTTTCCTCGCCCGGTTCTTTCCCGCAGCGGTTCAATCCGGTATTGACGTCGATATAGAGCTTAATAACTTTGCCGAGCGAACCGCCCAAATCGGACAGCCCTTGCGCCACTTGTACATTATCGGTGCTGACAATAACGTTAGCGCGTTCCATCAGCCGGGCTAATCTTCCGAGCTTAGCTTCGCCAACGATCGGAAAAGCGACGAGAAAGTCGGCTATGCCCGCATCCGCCAACACCTCGGCTTCTCCCAGCTTGGCTACCGTAATCCCGCACGCGCCGTTGCGCATTTGTTCCTGTGCAATCCAAACGCTCTTGTGCGTCTTGAAATGCGGCCGCAGCTTAACGCCGGCTTGGCGCGCCAATTCCGCAGTATGCCTTAAGTTTCGATCCAGAACGTCGAGATCGACCACTACGGCAGGGGTTTCCAGCTCGGCCCACGGTTGTCGATGTTGTCGCACGTTTACCCGACCTCTCAAAGTGGTTTCATCTACCAAAACTAATGTTTTATTATTATGAATGGTAACTGACGGCTAGTCGTTTGTAAATACAAAATTCAAGTTCTCCCGAGCTTGATTCGGGATGACGCCCAAGGAGTATGCCTTGCAATAAAGATGAGGCAGACTGTCGAGAAATTCCCGACAGTCCGCCCCTATATTAAACGTTCCATATGGTCGCATAACGTTTGTTCATCGATTAAATCGGACCAGTATTGCTTCAGGAGATTTTTTAGCACGTAAAAAGAGGACATTGGCAAGTTCAGTTCCTGATGCGTGCGATAGGAAAACATGATTTCACGGAACAGGAAAAACCGGGCAGGGCGGTTGAGGCTGTCGCCTGATTCCAAAGGAGCTTCCGCCGCCGACTTTAACGCAGGCAAGCTGAGCGAACGATTACGCAGAATCGACTGCGCCCTGGGCGAGGTTAAATAGTCGGCGAAACACTTCGATGCTTGGAGCTGCTTCGAGTTGCGGTTGATCGCGATCCCGATCACGTTCAAGAGCGAACGCGGCTCATACATAAAGGGGATGGGGGAGAGGTCGTAGTCGATATTCATTTCTTTGAAGTCGTTGATGGCCATGTAATTCGTCAGAATCATAGATACTTTCCCTTGCGCAAAGAGTTCGTTAACGTCGTCGCTGTTCTCGGATAAATAGCGCGGGAATAAGTCGTGGCTGGTAATCAATCGTTTGCAAAGGCGAATGCTTTCCAACAATCGGGAGCCGTCTAGTTGGAACGTTCCGTTAACGCTCGGTGCAAAACGCATGCAGCTTTGGAGCAAAAAGGCGGGCCAACGATTGTCCGACAGCAGATAGAAGTACAAGCCGTGTCGAACTCCCGGTACGGCAAGAGCGGACGCGTGTTTGACCACATCTTCCCATGTCCAGCTGCCGTCGGGCTCCGGAACATGGCTTTCTTGAAAATGAGAGCGATTATAAGCAAGCACCAGCGGGGAAAACACGACTGGCTTGGCCAATAGTTGCTGCTCGTCGACGAAAGCTTCCTGAGCAAAACGGTATGACTGAGCTTCCGGAACCATAGGATTCAACGATTGCGCATACCCGTCTTCAAGCAATTGCTGGAAGTCAAGGTTGTTAAGCGTAAAGGTGTCGAGCAGGCCGTTGTCCATATATTCTTCCACCGCTTTTATATAATCGACGGTAGAACGCAAAGGCATGGCTTTAATTCGGATCGATCGATGTAAGCTGTGAAAATCGTCCAGAAGCGCCGACAGACTGAAATCCCGCTCGATCGAACAGCTGTACCCGAATGAAACGGATACCGGAGCAACGGGGATATTGTCCGTTACGCGACTGCCAACCCGGTCGACTTTGACGATTAGCCCTTCGCCGACCAGGATGTCGAGCCCTTTCCGAACCGATTTGTTGCTTAGCCCGTATTGCTCCGTGAGTAACAGTTCAGAGGGCAGTAATTGTCCGGGGGGATAAACGCCATATAGAATGTCGGAACGCAAACTATCAACCATATGCTGCAGGCGGAGTTGAAAGGACTTGCGACCGGTCTGAAAGCGAGGATTATCCATGAGATCCAACCTTTCCTCTATCGTTAATGTACATCGTAAAGCATATTTAAAAGGTTGTACAGCAGATTGAGAGGGGTAAAAGTGTTTGTTGACACTCTCGTAATTGTTTTGCTAAATTCTTGATGTAATATATGATGATTTGTACAGCAGTTGATGAAGATTGTTTCGTATAATTTGATTTATGTACAGCAGATTGGAGCTTTTGTTGAATAAAACTTGGAGGGAATACCGTTATCATGATTCGGATCAGCGAAACAGAACATGGCATTATGAAGGAGCCGCTGCTGTCGCCTTTTGGTTTTAAAGGCGACTATTTAACGGAGCTGTGGCAGTCTGTCGTGGGTCTACGAGCGCAAGACGGGACTCTGGGTATCGGAGTTGGCGTTCAAAGCGTGTTATGGTCGGACCCGCGGGTGTTCATGCATTACGGCGAAGCGTCAGGGAATCGGCATATGGCGGATTTAACCCAATATGCATTGAAGCTTGCGAGCGATGCGAAATTTCATACGCCGCTTGAGCTTGTAGACCGTTTGTTTCCGGATGTGTATGAGTATGGCCGGAAATCGACCGGAATTTCCGATCTTCGCGCCACATTCGTTTTGAATGCGCTAGTTGCCGTTGACCAAGCTGCTTGGGGGTTGTACAGCAGAGGGAAAGGGAAGAGCTTCGAGGAACTGGTACCGGATGAGTATCGACCCGCGTTATCGGAGAGGCAGCAGGAGCTCGCAAACATTCCGGTAGTTGGCTACGGATTATCGGAGGAATCAATTGAGCAGATTCTGAGGGAAGGGTATTTCCTCCTGAAGATCAAAATCGGAGCCGATCCTGACCGCGACGGCGATCAAGACAAAATGCTGGCATGGGACCAACAACGGTTGTCGCATATCCATGACATTGCATCGCGTTATGAAACGACTTACACCCGGAACGGGAAAATCGCTTATTATCTGGATGCGAACGGCAGATACGACGGAAAGGAGCGCATGCTGCGTTTCCTGGAGCATGCGGATCGGATCGGCGCTTTGGAGCGGATCGTGCTGGTAGAGGAGCCTTTCGATGAAGCAGATGAAATCGACGTCTCCGATGTGCCCGTACGGTTAGCGGCTGATGAGAGTGTACACGACGAACGGGATGCACGGATAAGAATCGATATGGGGTACGGCGCAATTGCACTTAAGCCTGTCGCGAAGACGATGAGCGTAAGCCTGAAGGTGGCCAAGCATGCGCGCGATCGGGGCATTCCTTGTTTTTGCGCCGATCTGACGGCGAACCCGGTATTGGCGGATTGGAACAAAACGTTGGCTTCCTATCTCTCTCCCCTGCCGGAATTAAAGATAGGCGCGATTGAAATGAACGGACGTCAAAATTATCGCGACTGGGATCGAATGAAGAGCTGGCATCCTTATGCGGGAGCATCGTGGACCGAGTCCCTTGAAGGCATCTTTAGGTTGGACGAGAGCTTTTATGCAGCTAAGGGCGGCGCGCTGGAGATCAGTCCTTATTACGAAAAATGGCTATATGGCAAAGGAGATCAATCGGAATGAAATCGCTAAAGATAGGCCTTGTAGACTTGGATACTTCCCATCCCGGAAGTTTTGTTCCTTTGATTCGCGGCTTGGGGCATGAAGTGACCGGTGTATTCGATAGCGGGACAGTCTATCCTCCCGGATATGCCGAAACATTTGCCCGTGACCATCAGATTGACCACGCTTGCGAATCGTTGGAGGAATTGGCCGACCGGGTAGATGCGGTATTCATCCATAGCTGCAATTGGGATTTGCACGTGCGACATGCGCAGCCTTTCGTTGAAGCCGGCAAAGCCGTATTCATCGATAAGCCGTTGGCCGGGAATGTTGGCGATTTGCAGCAGATGATCGGTTGGGCCAAGCAGGGCGCGGTCGTTACCGGAGGTTCGGCGTTGCGGTATTGCAACGAGGTTAAGGAATGGAAAGAGCGGAAAATCCCAGCCGAGGAATGGGTATACGGGTTTGTCGGCTGTGCGGTAGACGAATTCAACTATGGTGTTCACGCTTATTCGATGCTTCAAGGGTTGCTCGGACCGGGGCTCGAATCCGTGCGTTATTTGGGGGAGAACGTGCAGCGGCAGATCGAACTGACTTGGAAAGACGGCAGACAGGGGATCGTTAACATCGGGAAAACAGCCGGGTATTTGCCCTTCTACGCGA
Organism: Cohnella sp. LGH; assembly: GCF_017671885.1. Lineage (NCBI taxonomy): Bacteria > Bacillati > Bacillota > Bacilli > Caryophanales > Paenibacillaceae > Cohnella > Cohnella sp. LGH. The sequence continues at coordinate 4,939,655 of NZ_CP072117.1, read as the reverse complement.
CACTGGTTACGCAAAAACAAGTAGATCATATTAACGTGGATAATAGTCGGTTGTATCAAGCGCTATTGGAGTCCGTACTTCCGTATTTGGCCGGGGAAGCGCCGCCGCCTTTGTCGTTCGAAGAGCTCGCCGAGACGGAAATGGCGGCAATCGCCGCGATCCTGTCCGCACAACAGGGAGGGAAGCCTATTCGGTTGGATGAAATTCCATCGGACTTTATCGGATACGATGGAATGGCTTTTTCGAAATACTATAAATCCTTGATATTTCCCGAAAACAAATAACAGGGGACCGACAAAGCCTAATTGCGAATTGCAACGCCCCAAAACCGTAGCATGGAGAGGGGCTGTCCCATAAGTAGGGTCGTACAAGATGATCGATTAAGAAGAAGTGCATGTATCTAAGGAGATACATGCACGACAAACTTCTCTATCGATCATCTTTTTCGTACGACTATTTACTTATGAGAAAGCCCCTTTTTGTACGTTTACATTGAAACGATAGTGCAAAAAAAACGGAAGTATTGATAAAGCTAGCAAAAGGATTAAGCGATATGATTTGAGATAGAAATAACCTTTACCTTTTGTGGCATTATGGATGTCATAAGAGGGGCGAGAAATGTAGAGGGAGTCATGCAGAAATTGTAAGATGCAATCGGCTATGCGAAGTCCAAATTATACTTGGAGGGTGTGTCGAGTCATGAACAAAGCAAATCTACGAATCAAAAGGTTCGCAACTATTGCAAGTCTTTTTACGGTGTTCGCTCTTGCCGCTTGCGGAAGCAACAACGGAAACAACGGCGTATCCTCGCCGAGTAACGCGTCCGCGTCTCCCGAGTCCACTAACGAGCAAAACGAAAGCGCTTCACCTAAAAGCGACGTGAAGCTGACTTTATCGCATTGGAAGGTTTCATTCGATCCCGGCTTTAAGGCGGTAGCGGAAGCGTTCAAACAAAAAACCGGCATTACGGTCGAAACTCAAACGACAACTCCGGACGCGGCGTATAGCCAGAAGCTTATTGCTTCCGCTGCAGCAGGAAGCTTGCCGGACATCTGGGCGACGGACGCTTCTCCTGCGTATCGCGCATTTGACGGCAAGGCATACGAATGGAGCGGCGAGCTAAGCAAGGACGAGGCGTGGAAAAATGGATTTCTTCCGGCAGCGCTGTCCGGCATTACGGTTGCTCAAGCCAATATCGATGCATGGGCAAAGGACGAAAAGGCCAGCGCGTGGCAAAAAGCGACAAAGCCCGGTCAAGTCTACGGCATTCCAATTGACGTAGGTGCGTTTTATATGATCTATGGCAACAAGAAGATTGTAGAGCAGGCCGGTTTGGAAGCGAAAGAGCCCGCTACGTTCGAAGAATGGGTTTCCATGATGAAAACGGTTAAGGAAAAAACGGGGACTCCGGGATTCGTATTCGCAGGCAACGTCGGCGGTGTCTACAATGCATGGTTCCTTAACCTGGTCGACTATATGAAAAACGGCGAAGAATCTTTCACCAAGTTCATGAATAGAGAAGAAAAGTTGTCCGATCCCAAGCACATGTGGGCGCTGAAATTCATCGAAGATTTAACGAAGGACGGTTTATTGCTGCCTGGGGCGGCTTCCTTGGATATCGATCCGGCGGATCAAGCGTTCGCTCAAGGCAAAGCGGCATTCAGTCTGGGAGGTACGTTCACCTTTGCCAACCTTACCGCAATCGGCATGAATCCGGACGAGGTGTTCAGCTTCAGAGTTCCTGCTTTCGAGGGCTCGGTCTTTCCGGATGCGACGGTATCCCCGTTCCCGCTTGTGCAAATGGTTGTCAATAATGAAGGCCCGAACAAGGAAGCGGCAATCGAATTCGTTAAATTCCTGACTTCGGAGGAAGGCCAAGTTCTGTACGCGAACCATGCATACGATTTACCTGCGGTGCAGATTAAAGACGGAAGCAAGCTTAACCCTTCCATTCAAGCTATGGCTTCATCGCTCAGCAGCGAGAGCAACTGGTGGTCGGAAAACCCGCTGATCTGGCAGCAGGTTTTCAAAGAGGACTGGAAAGTATTTAGCGAGGGCATGGTTAAGGTCATGCTCGGATCCAGCACGGCCGAAGCAGCGGCTGCCGAATACGATAAGGCTGCGGCATCCTACAAAAAAGCAAATCCTTAACAAATATCCATAACGCAATTGGATCAAGGAGAAAAGAGGGGGATGCGCCCCTTCTTTTCTGTCTTGCGGATGGGAGGAAGAGATGAATTATCGGAAAGCCGCAAGGCGGGAAGCGCTGGCAGGGTATTTACTGATTGCTCCCGCTGTTGGGTTATTTATCGTCATCGGCTTGTTTACGGTTCTTTTTTCAATCGTGCTATCCTTCTTTAGTTTGCCGCAAGGGCAGCTAATCTGGAATGCCAAGTTTGTCGGATTGGATAATTTCAAAGACTTCTTGTCGGGCGGCAACTACATTTTATCCGGATTTTTCCGACAAGCGATCGTCAACAATTTGTGGATTGCGTTCGCCATGGTGGTTATCGTTATTCCTCTGGCGCTGATTATTGCGGTGTTATTGGAGAAAGCCACAAGAGGCGTACGTCTGTTTCGGACGATATTCCTTCTGCCTATGGTTACTTCTTCCGTGGCGATCTATTACGTTTGGCAAGGCTTATATGATCCGACCGGCTCCATTAACCAATTGTTGGCTTCCATCGGCCTTGATTCCTGGATCGCGAAGAACGGTTGGATCGGGGAAATGCATACCGCTTTACCGGCAATTATCGTTACGATCGTATGGGGGGCGCTTCCGCATAGCCTGATCCTGTATTTTGCAGGACTGCAGGCCGTGGACACGCACTTGTATGAAGCGGCCGATATTGACGGTGCCAACGCCTGGCAGAAGCTGGTCCGAATTACGTGGCCCGTTCTCAAGCCGATTACGGTTATCGTGACGATTATGAATCTGAACGTAGCTCTGCAAGTTTTCGACCAGATTTGGGTCATGACCAAAGGCGGTCCGGCTGGTGCAACTCAAGTCGTTAACGTGCTCGTCTACCAACAGGCCTTTTTCCAGGATGGGAATATGGGCGTCGCGAATGCAATGGGTTGGACGATGTTCATGCTGACGTTTATATTGTCGTTGATTAGCTTGAAGCTATTCGGGGATAAGAAGGGAGAGGAATCGCATTGACCAAAGCCAAGACGGGCGCCCTTTATGGCCTTCTCCTGCTATGGAGCTTCCTCTGTCTTTATCCTTTGCTATGGATGGTAGGCGCTTCGCTGAAAGCACCGATGGATGTCATGAGTACTTTTTCGCTGTTCCCGCAAGGAAAATGGCATTGGGAAACCTACGCGGAAGTGTGGAACCGACTGAATTTCTTCTCTTACTTCTGGAACAGCGTTATTGTGACGCTGTCTACGCTGATCGGCATTAACGTGCTCTATTCTATGGCTGCTTTCGCCTTTGCGAAGCTGCGTTTTCCGGGCAACAATGCGCTGTTCGTCCTCTTTCTCGGAATGATGTTCGTCCCCGGAATTACGGTCATGGTGCCGCTCTATCTGACGGAAAATTATTTAGGCATTTTGAATACGTATATCGGCTTAATTCTGCCCTCCATTAATGGCGCGGCGCCGATGGCGATCTTCCTGTTTCGCAACTATTTTCGCAGCATTCCCCATGAATTGTTCGAATCGGCCAAGATGGAGGGAGCAGGCATTATGCGCACCTTGCTTCAAATTTATTTGCCGCTCTCGGTACCCATTCTTGCGACGCTTACCGCGATTAATTTTCTAGGCTCATGGAACAGCTTGATTCTTCCGATGGTCATTCTCAGCGATCAAAGCTTGTTTACGTTGCCAATCGGAGTCATGCTGCTCGATTCCGGCGTATTCCGGCAATGGAATGTTCTAATGGCGGGGGCGTTAATATCGATCGTTCCGATCTTGCTTTGTTTCGGCTTCCTGCAGAAATATTACATTAGAGGCTTGTCCGCCGGGGCAGTTAAAGCGTAAAAGGGGGTGGCTGCTTTGAAAAAGGTGACGGTCAGCACGTTTAATTTCCACTATGGGGTTGCGGACGCGGGGGCGGATTTAGAGGCTATCGTTCTGCAAATGGAACATTATCTCCTGCAGAAGATTCAACAGGTGCTGCCGGATCAACCGGATTTGATCGTGCTGCCGGAGTGCTGCGATATGCCTTCGGGGTTAGCTGAAGAAGCTCTGCAGGGATACTATCGCGTACGCGGTAATCGAATAAGGGATGCTTTGTCTGTAATTGCTAAACAGAACGAGTGTTACATTGCTTATCCTTCCATTCGGCTGGAATCGGATGACAAGTGGCGGAATTCCGTTCAATTGTTAGACCGGCACGGCGATGTGTCCGGCGTATACAACAAGAACCATCCCGTGATCATCGAAGTAGAGGATAATCTTATTCAATGCGGAGAAAAAGCGCCGGTTTTCGAATGCGATTTCGGTCGCGTGGCGTTCGCGATCTGCTTCGATCTGAATTTCGACGAGCTTAGATTGAAATATGTCCGGGACAAGCCGGATCTTATCGTGTTTCCCTCGATGTTTCACGGCGGTTTCATGCAGCAATATTGGGCTTATTCCTGCCGCGCTCATTTTGTAGGGGCGATAGCGGGCGGGCTGCCGAGCTCGATCGTGTCCCCAGTCGGGCAGGTGACAAGCTCGACGTCCAGCTACTATGATTTCGTCAGCGCGACGATTAATTTGGATTGCGCCGTTGCGCATCTGGATTATAACCGCAGCAAGCTTGAAGCGATCAGGCAGAAGTACGGCAAGAAAGTCCGGGTTACGGATCCGGGCTACTTGGGCTCGGTTCTGCTATCCAGCGAGACGGAGGAATTCTCGGCGGAGGATCTCGTTCGCGAGTTTGAAATCGAAAAATTGGACGATTATCTGGCACGTTCTAGATCGTATCACCCATAGAAGGCGAGGAAGGGAGATGACCGTAATGAGCTCGTTCAAAGTAGGAATTATCGGTTGCGGCGCTCTGGGCAGAACGCATGCGGAGTGCATTAAAGAATTGGAGCATATGGAGACGGTCGCTTATTGCGACGTCCATCGGCCAAGCGCGCAGAAGCTTCTCGAGCAATTTGGCGGCAAGCTGGCAACGACGGATGTAGAGGATCTTCTGGGCGATACGGAAATCGAGGTGATCTACGTAACTACACAGCACGATACGCATGCGGATTTATGTATTCGTGCTATGCAGGCGGGGAAGCATGTCCTTGTAGAAAAGCCGATGGCGATGACGGTTGAGGATTGCGTTCGTATCGGAGAGACGGTTAAAGCGACAGGAAGGAAGCTGTTTACGGCGTATAAAATGCGCTATTACAACATGCTCTGGAAAGCGAAGGAATTGATTCCGCAGCCGATTATGGTCGTTATGCAAATGATGGATAGCCGCTGGGGAGAAGGGATTTGGCCTAACGATCCGGTTAAGGGCGGAGGAAACGTGCTAAGCCAGGGCTGTCATTCAACAGACGTTCTGCGTTTCGTTGCCGGAAGCAACCCTAAGGAAGTGTATGCGGCCGGAGGAAATTATTATCAGCAGAGCGGCGTTATCGACAATCTGACAGCCGTATTCCGTTTTAACAATGGGGCGGCCGGAACGCTCATTCAAGGCGATTGCAGCTGTCCTCCGGTTACGAGCAAGTTTTTCATGCAACTGTTCGCCGAGCATAAATCCATTACGATCTCCGATCGTCTAACCAAGCTGACATATGCGGAAGACGGGAAAGAGACGGTAGTTTATGAGGGATCCGAATCCGGATTTCTGGAAGAAAACCGAGCGTTTGAGAAATGTCTAGTCGACGATACGCCTCCGCCGATCGATCATGTGGACGGCTTGTATTCTACGCTGATGGTCTTGCAGGCGATTGAATCTTTGAAGAGCGGGAAGCCGGAGAAAATCGAGGAAATCGTAGAGCAGTATGTCTAAGGAATTGCCGATAGCATTTGGATAAAGGCCGGATTGCCGCGTCATCCGGCTTGTTTAACCATGCCCCAATTTCGCGTCTTTTTACGAGACGAATGTGCAACACGATTGTGCAAATTAAACGGATGCTCTGATAAATATCATTTGCCGGGAACGCCGTATGATGGGTTTATAAACACAAACTAATTCACAGTGGGAGAGAGATCATCAATGACTAAATTACGTATGGGAATTATCGGGTGCGGCGGAATGACGGCGGATGCGCATGTTAACGGACTTCTGGAGCTGACGGAAGTGATGGAAGTGACCGCTGTATGCGATATCGATATTAAGCAGGCAAATCTGTTACAAGCTAAGCTGCCTAAAGCGATCGCCGTAACGGATTATCGCGATTTGCTTGATTATGTGGATGCCGTATTAATCGCGCTGCCCCATGATTTGCATTATGAGGTCGGGATCGTTTGTCTCGAAGCGGACAAACATGTTTTGATGGAGAAGCCTCTCGCCAACACGCAGGAGGAGTGCGAGGAACTGATACGCGTATCTAAAGAACGGAATTTAACGCTAATGACGGCTTACCCTGTCCGTTTCTGGCCGATCGTGCAAAAGATGAAGGAGCTGATCGAGGCCAAAACCTACGGTGACGTGTTCCAAATGTCGGTTTGGACAGAGCAGCTGACGCATCCCCCAGAGGGACATTGGGCTACAATTGCCAAAAGGTTGGGGGGCGGGCAGTTTTTCAGCCATGGCTGTCATTACGTAGATTTGATGCTTTGGTTCCTCGGCAAGCCGATTAAAGGCACGCACTTCGGCACCAACTTCGGCACGCCTTGGATGGAGAAGGAAGGGACAAGCAACGTCGTTATTGAATTCGAGAACGGGGTTCTCGGCTATCACATGGGAACCTGGGGCGCTCGCGGCAGTCGCTTGGGATATAGCATTCATATTCACTGCACTGAAGGGATGCTGGAATATAACCGCGGCGAAGGCAAGCTTTATCTTCATTCGCAAATGAAAGAAGAGCGGGCTTCGACGGATACGACCTCCGAAGTGCAAATTCTGATGGAGGAGAAGGAAGCGGGCAAGCAAACGCAGTTCGAGATTATGCATTTTCTCGAATGCGTCCGCGACCGGAAGCTGCCGCTAACGAATGGCGATATCAGCCTGCAGGGCTTGAAAGTCATCTGGAAATTGTACGATGCCGAGAGTGTCGGCACGATAGCGGATTTAAGAGGACTTGGTTTAAGCGAGATAGGGGTAGAGTGAGGGGGCAACCTACAACCCTTGATTTGGTCGCTTTGTACGATTTTTCGGACAAACGTCCGTCGTTTGCGCCGGATCTGAGTTGCTTTATACGATTTTTCGAACAAACGTCTACCATTTAAGCCTGATTCGAGCTACGTTGTACGATTTTCCGTCTAGCTTCCCTCGCGGGGGCTCTTGGTAGGGCGTAAACGAATGTGCACAAATAGGTCCGCGTGAATCATGATTAGCCTGCAGGCCGCTCATACGCTCCTGAAATCACCTTTTACGGGTTTAACAAATTTCAGGAGCGTATAGCAGCGGAAGGAGATCCATCCCTCTGGCACCTTTACCATCGCTTATCTTTCCAAGCAACTTGCTGGCCTTATGGGACATCCCCTTCCTTTTACTTAATAAACTTCCGCCATGAACTGATTACGAATGATATTTACGACAGCTTCAATATCGTCATGGTGGGCGACATCCGTAATCCATAGATCGATGCTCGGGAGCAGTTGGCTATCGATTTGCGCGACGGCGCCGCTGAAATTATGGCTTGTCGCTTTGCTTAGGACCTGCCCGATCGCAGTCGACAGATTGGATCGGCGCGTCGCAGGCGTTGTGTCGAAAGCGCTGTCCGGAATGTCCATTAACACTTCGTTTAACGCCTGAGGATCCTTGTAACCGGCCTCGGTTAGAGCGTTCATGATAAAATACATAAAGGCGGTTCCCGCACGAGTGTCGTCCGGGAACGAACCGTCGACATTTTGCAAAGCGAGCTTAGAAGAAATATACGTGAGCAGATTATCCGTAAAATCAAGATCGGCTATATCGGCAAGTTCCTTCTTCAGCACGGGGAAATCCGTGTACCGGTTACCGAGATCCCCAAGCACTTTCAGCAGCATATCATCGACATCGCTATTTCCAAACTTCTTGTTATAGGCAGCCAAGTCCAGAGATTGAACATAATTGTACGCGGCCGGCGTTTCTCCGATGAGCCTCCAACCGTACGGCCAACTGCCGGAATCGGATTGGACCGCTTTCAGATTATTGATTAAACCGTCCATATAAGGCAGCAAGTCGGCATCCGAGGTCAGATCGTAAATGAGACCGAGGATGTGCAGAGCCGTGGCGTCTACATTATAAATTTCGATGGCCGGTCCGACGACTCCGTTAATCGTAACATCGAGCATGTCATAGTAAGGAACCGTACCGCGGGTATGAGCCGCATCGAGCCAAACGTATTTGGTGCCGGGATTCGTCAGCATGTAATCCTTGCCCGCCAAAATGGCGTCAAGATACTCGGGCTTGCCGAACCGCAAATAAGCTTCATATAAACCGAGTATAGCCTGTTGGGTATTAACGGCATTCGTCATCGTTTTGGGACGCAGCGCGCCAAAGCTTGTGTAATCCCATGGGAGCACCCAGCCTCCGTTGGCTTGTTGGGTGTTCAATAATTGCTCGGCTGCGAGGTAGGCTTTGTCCAAATAATCCTTATTGCGAGTGACGTCATACAGCGCGGCATATATCCGGTAGATGCCCGTAATGCTGTTCGTGTCCGCATTCTGCGGATCGGTCGGCCAGTACGAATGGGAAGTTTCCCACATCGAGCCGGACAATAGCGTATCCAGATGGCTGTCGAATAGCTCAGCGCTGCTAACAATGGACTGGCCAATTTCCCATACAGTCGAATCCTGGAGTGTGCCGTATCCGCGATTAAGCAGCTTGTAAGCAATCGTTGAACCGCTCTTCTTCTCATGAAGGACAATCGGAGTTACCAATGCTCCGGGATCGGCGGTGAACGTTCCGGATATATGGATAGTGCCGGTACCGTAATTATCGAGAGCGATAGCTCCGGAAGCGGTATCGAAAGCGAGATCTCCGGCGAGCGTGTAGCTATAGGATGAGCTGCCGTCGGTTAACTGGGAATGGCTTGTTACGGTTAGCGTTTTTCCTAGCAATGCGAAGGTGTCTAACAGCGCTCGCGTGTTGCCGGAGTTTTTGATCTCCAGCGTCAGCGCATCTTGGGTCGTTCCTTTAAATAGACCGGAAAGCGGGAGAATGACGGGACTGGGCTGTTCCGTCAGCTTGACAATGCGAGCGTTGTCGAACCATACGCTGCCCGAACCGAAATCCAGGAACGGCCTGAAGGCAACGTACGCCGCATTGTCCGGCAGCTTCAAATTCACCGCGATTTCCTGCCAATCGTGGGTGCCCGGCGCACCGGAGAAGCGCCGATTGTCTATGACCTGACGGCTGGAATTATAGACGCCAAGCTCGAAGCCGATGAACTGAGCGGATACGGAGGAGGTTTTGTGCTCGATCGAAAAGCGATAGAAGGCGCCGCCCTCGACGGGAATCGACCATTGGTTAACGGCTGCGCGGCTGCTGGGGGTAGCTCCGGACAAGCGAACCGAGCCTGCGCCTTCGCGGAATACGGTGGTCGAGGTAGCGGCTGTTCCGCCATCCAGAAGCGTATAATCCCAATTGTCCGCAATAGAATCGAAATTGGTATCGCGCTCGAGAGAACCGTTCAGCAATAGGTTGCTGTTGGTCAAACTTACCGCTTCTACCGCATCGAACCATGCGCTTCCGCTCGCATAATCAAGCGCCATTCGGAATGAAAAATAAGCCGTATCTGCCGGGGCTTTCTTGGACACGCTTATTTGCTCCCAATAATGCGTTCCGGCATTGGCGGGTTGGCGTATGAATTGGAGCAGTTGATGGGCTTCATCGTAGAAAGCGAGTTCCAATCCGACAAATCCCGTACTGCTCGTCAGTACGACTCCGCTCGTTTTCAGCATGGCCTTAAACTGATATTCTTGGTACTCCTGAGCGGGCAAGTACCACTGGGAGGCAAACGAACGACTGGAGGTAGATGAGCCTTGAAGCCGCACGGACCTTTGTCCCTGATATTTTTCCGCCGTTACGAGCGCCCCCGAGCCGCCGGAGTCCGTGGAGTAATCATATCCGTCCGGGACGGAATTATTATCTGTATCCGCTTCCAAATTGCCGTTCAACAATAGATTTTGTGCATCCGATACGAAGGAGGACACGGAATCGACCCACAGATCCCCAGTACCGAAATCGAGCGCGGTACGGAAGGCGTACGATGCCGTGCCCGGCGGAGAAATCCATGAGGTCTCGACTTTCTGCCAATCGTGCGTACCTTGGGCCGCGGGAACCCTCACCGAAGCAAGCGCTTGATGCGAGCTATTGTAGAAGACGAGCTCAAGACCGGCAAAGCCGGCAGTCACGTTGTTGGTTTTAATCCATGAGGACATCGTATATCGGGTGTTTTCCGTTGCGGATACGTACCACAGATTGACAAAGGAGCGGCTGAGCGAGGAGGATCCGGATAGTTTAACGGAGCGGCTTCCCGAATAGGCTACGGATGTGACTAAAGAGGCCGCACCTCCGTTGAGTAAGGTATAATCCCAACCATCCGGCACCCCGTTCGCATCGACATCGGTTTCGAATCCGGGATTAAGAGCCGTATTCGGCTCCGAAGCGAGAGCTTGCCGGGTGCCGATAGGCAACAATCCGACAAAGAGAGTAAAGGCCGTTCCGTAACAAGCGATCCTCTTAAGCCATGTTTTCATTTCTATTTTCCTCCATTCATGTTATTCGTTCCTTCTGTGTAAATTCGTGAGGTTATTTATTATAATAAGGGCAGCATCGTGAACGATCTTTGTCATTCCATCCGATTTTTTTATACTATCGCGTTAAGGGAGACGATCTGCATGGCCTACAAGCGAGTGAAACTTAACGAAGAGATCGTCATTAACCAGATTATTACTTTTCACTACTATGAATTGCCCGGATCCTATGTTACCAAAGGGGAGAAACATAACTTTTGGGAGTTCGTTTACGTGGATAAGGGGGAAATCGACGTCCGGTCGGACAGCGGCGAATTTTCCGTCAAGCAAGGAGAAATTGTCTTTTATAAACCGAATGAATTTCATTCCGGCAACTCGAATGCCAAATTTCCGCCTAATTTGATCATTATTACTTTCGACTGCGATTCGGAAGCGATGAAAATATTCGAAAATAAGAGATTCAGCGTCAACGAGCAGGAGCGAAGATTGCTTACTCAACTAGTTAACGAGGGGTATAATGCGCTCACTCCGCGTCTGGATAAACCTTATAAAAAAGAAATGAAAGCAAAGAAGGACTCGCTATTCGGGAGCCAACAGTTAGTTAAGCTATATTTAGAGACGCTGTTGATTCACTTCGCGCGCAGATTGCGGAAAACCGATTCCCTTTCCAAGCTGGCGTCGACGATGAATGAAAAAAAGGATTCCGATCTGACCAATCAAATTATCCAATTCATGAACCTAACGCTGCACAAAAGCTTATCACTTAAAGAGGTTTATAATAATTTTACGGTCGGTCGATCGCAGCTTCTACGAACGTTTAAGGTGACAACCGGTTGCGGAGTGATGGAATACTTTAATCGGCTGAAAATAGAGAGGGCCAAAATTCTGATCCGCGAGGAGCAATACAATTATACGGAGATTGCCGAAAAGCTGGGCTATAGCAGCATCCATTATTTCTCGCGCCATTTCAAGCGCTCGACGGGCATGACGCCGACAGCCTACGCCAGATCCGTCAAAGCGAGAATCGAGAATCATCGCTAACCGACAGCGCGAAGATTTAAAGATGGGTCTATTCGATTAGAGTTTTTTTGCGGGTGCAGGAGTCGTCTCGACTTCCTGCACCTTGTCATTTAAACACCATAACGCAAGCCCAGCATATCTTGAGAGATTTGCTCGATGTTCTCATGAGGGCCGATGAAATAATAAACTCGCGACACGTCCGACGACGAACCGGGAGCGTCGATGCTTAATGCGGGCGAGTGATATTCAAGCTCGGCGAAATGACCCAACTGGCCGCCGTCGTAATAAAATTGCATGCACGATCCCTTGTATTGGGGATCGTCGGGAGGATAGTCCGGATAGATGCCGGAGGGATGAACGGTAAATTGACGGACGACGAGACTGCTTCTGCTATCGTCCAAGCGACGCAAATAACCGAATCTGCCCGTTGAAGACAGCGCGTCGACCGACAGCTTAAAGCTGTGAGCGCCTTCGCACGGGATGCGGAAGCCATGGGGCGTAAGCTCCGTATCAACCGTATCCGCTTGGGAGAACATCGTCCGAGGGCCGACGGGTCCGTAGCTCGGGACAAGGATGCGGCCCCCGGGCGGAACCTGCATCACGCTCCATAGGTTGCAGAACCCGGGAGCGGAATCGTCTTTCGCACCGGAGCGCGAAGCGCCGGGAGTTAAAGTCATATGGGTATGAACTTCATATCCGATATAGGAGACGGATTCGTCCATCCGAGACGACGAACCCGAGTTCACAGCATAAGGATTAGGCGCTAAAGTGAACTGCTTTTCCAAATGCAGAAGGACGGTTCGGCCGGAAGGGCCATGAAGCAGCTCGCAGTCCATGTTTACGGCGACCAGGGAGTCGGAGGATTGAGCAATCTTCCATTTGCCCGGGTCAAGCTGCGCGGGAACGGCATATTGTCCGGAATCGTCCATGTAGTAATCCCGTTCCGGGCTGATCCAGGTGCGGTCACCGCCCACATTCCAAGAAAGCTCTGGAAGCGGGACTCCGTCGGCGCGCCAGAAGGCGGATTCCTCCTGTTTGTTGGCCCATAAGGCCAAGGCCCGCGCGCCTTGCTCCCGAATCAGCAGTAGACCGCCTTGCCCGTTGGAGAGCAAAACGGTCGGATCGTCCCCATGCGGTTCGTATTTCTTCATTCTATTTGCCCTCGCCCTCGGATTCATCGATAAAACAAAGCAAACAATCCTCATCCTGAATATGCTGCGTCCAAAGCGCCTCGATCTTCTCCTCGGAGCCGCCGCGGAGCGCGGACAGCAGTGCGGCATGATCGTCGGCGACCTTCCGCAGATCGTCGAAACGACTCGTATTCTTAATAAAATGCAGGCGCAGCCGGTTGACGATACCCGACCAAATCTGCAGCGTATAGGAAGAATCGTCTAGAGAGAGGAGCTGCTCGTGAAATTGAATGTCCTCTTCCACCAGCGCGGGCAAGTCTCCGTCTGCCGCGAATTCCTTCATCCGCTCGACGATCTGATCAAGCTTGCCGTAAAAAGCTTCGTCTCGTTTGGCGCCGCTATACTTCAAGGCGAACAGCTCCAGCTTCAGGCGAATCGGAATCAACAGCTCCGTGACCTCCTCCTTCCGAACGTCGGCGACCGTCGTTTCCCGATAGGGAGAGCTGACGACAAGCCCCAGCGCCTCCAAATCCCGCAAAGCTTCGCGGATAGGTCCGCGACTGATCGACATTTGCTTGGAAATGTCCAGCTCCTTCAGCTTGTCTCCCGGCTTCAAATGCCCGCCGATAATCGCGCTGCGAATATCGTTCAGCACGCGTTGGCGCAGGGAGAGGTTTTCTTGGCTTTTGAATTGAAAAGTGTCCATGGCTGGCTAAACTCCTTAAGGAAGGTTGGCTTCGTCCGTATCAAGCCTTCTGTTATCGCCATTATAGAGGAATGCGTGTGCATCTTCAACAAATGATTGATGAAAGTCGATTGTTGACAATTAAAGAGGGGCGATTCCCGCTATTTCTCCATTTAATTTTATTGGATTATTGTTGAAGATCAATTGTTGACAATCAACATAAGTGGATTTATGATGGGTTCAAGCGAAAAAGGAGGAAGAGCCAAGATGAACGTTCTAGCTATTTGCGCGCACCCGGACGACGCTGAAATCTGGGCAGGCGGTACGTTGGCGAAATATGCCGCTCGCGGCGACAAGGTTACCATCGCCATCGCAACGAATGGGGAGGTAGGATCGCCGACGCTTCCAAAAGAGGAGATTGCGGAAATTCGTCGCCAAGAGGCGATCGCGGCAGCCAACCATATCGGCGCGGAGCTGATCTGGATGGGTTATCCGGACGAGTTTCTGCTCGACACGGAAGGGACGAGATTGGCTTTCATCGAAGCGATGCGCCGCAGCGGCGCGGAGGTCGTCCTCACGCATTGGCCGGACGATCTCTACAATCCCGACCATACGATCACAGGGCGAATTGCCAACGACGTGGCGATTATGACGACCGTTCCCAATATCGTCACGGCCAGTCCCAAGCTGGACAAGATTCCGATTGTCTACTTTATGGATAGCGTTGCGGGATTGGGCTTCCAGCCGGAGGAGTACGTCGATATTACGGAGCAGTTCGAGACGAAGCGGAAAATGCTCGCCGAGCATGTCAGCCAAGTCGGGGATTGGCTGCAAGATCAATACGGCTCCAATGCGATGGAGATGATCGAGATCACCTCCCGGTTCCGCGGCATTCAAAGCGGGGTCCGCTATGCAGAGGGCTTCATTCGGGCGAAAGCTTACCCGCGCAACATTACCGGGACTTTGCTTCCTTGAGCCTATACGAATAGGGGAGGACGAGAAGATGAAGCGTTTTGCCGAGCGGACGGTTATCGTCACGGGTGGAGCAACGGGAATCGGTCTGGCGACGGCCAAGCTGTTCGCGGCCGAGGGGGCGAACGTGCTGATCGCCGGACGCAGCGAGTCCAACGGGGCTCAGGCCGTTGAGCAGTTGAAGGAAATCGGAGGCCGGCCGTTGTTCGTGAAGACCGACGTTTCCGATGAAGAAGACGTTAAGCGCATGATCGATGCCGCCGTCGAACATACCGGCCGGCTGGATGTTCTGGTCAACAATGCGGCGATGTTTTACGAAAGCGATTTTCTGGAGGAATCCACGGAGCGGTGGCGCGCGGTGTTCGACACGATCGTTAACGGTTCCTATTGGGGGACAAGGTACGCCGCGAAGGCGATGATCGAGGCCGGCATCCACGGATCGATTGTGAACGTCTCGTCGATTAATGGCTATCGCGCCTTGAATCAATCCAGTCATTATAACGCGGCCAAAGGGGCGCTCGATCAATTAACTCGCGGTACCGCGCTGGAGCTGGCTCCGCATGGCATTCGCGTGAACGGGGTTGCGCCGGGTTTTATCGACACGGGGCTCTCGGTCGTCGGCGGCGTGAACGAGCTGGAGACGGACTGGTTCAAGGATTATTACGTAGGCATGAGGAAAATTCCGCAAGCCAGAGCCGGAGAGGTTGACGAGGTGGCGGGCGTAATCGCCTTCCTGGCTTCCGAGGCGGCTTCCTATATCCAGGGAGCGATCATTCCGGTCGACGGCGGACTTTCAATCACGTTTTAAGAGGTAGTTCAAAAAGTCCAATTTTGATCACGAAGCAGAACGGGAAGCGGATTCGACATCGAATCTTGAACTCAGCCGGATCTTCCGGTACTCATGAAGGAGGCGGCATCGTGTCGAATCAAGGAGAATGGCAGCAGATTTCCCGGGAAATCCGTCGCAAAATACTGCCGCCGGGAGAATCGATGATGAGCATGCTGATCGAATTTAAACAAGGCGGCTTTGGCCCGGAGCACGCTCATCCCCATGAGCAGCTGGGCTTTGTCGTAAAAGGCAAAATTCGCATGAACATTGACGGCGCAGAAGTCGTGGTCGAGGAGGGCGAGCAAATCCGGGTTCCGGGCAATGCTCCCCATTCCGTATTGGCGCTTGAGGACTCTCTTGTGCTGGAGACGTTTACGCCTCTACGCGACGATTTGCTCGCTACTTTGCAAGTATCAACCGAAACGGAGATGAAATCATGAAAATTACCGAAGTTGAAGCGATACATTTGCGCTTGCCCGATCTGGACGCGGAGCAATGCGACGGCACGCAGGATACGTTAATTATCCGCATTCATACCGATGAAGGAATCGTTGGCGTAGGCGAGGTCGACTCTTCTCCGCTTGTCGCCAAAGCGGTCGTGGACGCCCGCGCTTCCCACTCGATCGCGACCGGTCTTCGGAGCTTGCTGATTGGGGAAAACCCGATCGAGATCGAACGGCTGTGGGACAAAATGTACCGGGGCACGATTTATTTCGGCCGCACCGGTCCGGCTTTGCACGCGATCAGCGGCGTGGACATCGCGCTGTGGGATATTTTCGGCAAGGTGATGAACCGTCCTGTGTGCGAGATGATGGGCGGCATTTTCAACCGTAAATTGAAAGCCTATGCAAGCGCGCTCATGCCGGAGACGATTGAGGAAGCGGCTCGCATGGCGGAGCAGTACGCCAAGCAAGGCTATAAAGCCATGAAATTCGGATGGGGACCGATCGGCCGCGATCCGAAGTTCGACGAGGCGCAGGTCAAGGCGATCCGAGAAGCGATTGGCGACGACATCGACATTATGATCGACGCGGGACTCGCTTGGGACTTGAAGGGCGCGCTGCGGATGGCCGACGTCTACGAGAAATACGGCGTCTATTGGCTGGAGGAGCCGGTGCATTCCAACGATATCGCCGGATACCGCGAGCTGGCGGACCGCACGAGAATTTCAATCGCCGGCGGCGAGCAGGAGAGCGGCAGAATGGCGTTCCAACGGCTGCTCGACGAAGGGCATCTGGACATCATTCAGCCCGACCTGGCTCGCGTAGGCGGATTGACCGAAGGCAAGAGAATCGCGTATTTGGCATACGATCGGCACAAGAAGGTTGTCCCGCACGCGTTTAAAACCGGCATTCTGGTGGCGGCAAGCACGCATTTTGCGGCAGCGATTCCGAATGGCTTTATGATCGAATATACCGTATCGAATTCGCCGTTGGCGCGGGACTTGGTCAGCCGCGAGGTGGAATTCAAGGACGGCTACGTAACCGTTCCGGTCGATCGTCCGGGCTTGGGCGTGGAGATCGACGAAGAAGTATTGAACCGTTATCGGGTCGAGTGAGGAGGCGATACGCATGTCATCGATGATGCGAGCGCTTGTATATGAAGGCCCCAGGCAGATGAACGTCCGCAACGTTCCGGTTCCCTCGCTTGGGGAGAGGGAGGTTCTCATTCGGGTCGAGCGAGTCGGCATATGCGGCTCCGAGCTTGGCGGCTTTCTCGGTCATAACTCGCTGCGCGTGCCGCCTCTCGTTATGGGACATGAATTTTCCGGCGTTGTGGCGGAAGTAGGGGCAGGAGCGACGAAATTCCGGCAGGGCGACCGGGTTACGGTCAACCCGCTGGGTACATGCGGCGAATGCGAGGATTGCCGCGCAGGCAACGAGCAGCTGTGTCAGAGCCGCAGTCTGCTCGGAGCGCATGCTCCGGGGGCCTTCGCGGAATATGTTGCGGTACCAGAGCGAGACATTCACCCGATTCCCGATTCCGTCTCCTTCGATCAGGCGGCCTTCGCGGAGCCGTTCGCTTGCGCGGTTCATCTGTGCCGACTGCTGTCTTTGAAGCGGGAAGATCGTCTGCTCGTTCTGGGAGCGGGCCCGATCGGCCTGTTCGCTCTCGCCGCTGCAAGAACTCTAGGATTGGAAAACATCGTTGTAGCGGATCTGAACGCCGATCGGCTGCGCATCGCGGCGGAGTTGGGCGGCATTCCGGCGCGGGGGGACGAGGAGATTGAGGCGCTTAAGCCTGCTGAAGGGTTTCATGCGGCGGTGGATGCGGTCGGAGCCGCTTCTACCCGCCTTCGCTGCGTGCAATCCGTACGACGCGGCGGCAGAATCGGGCTGACCGGCCTTCACGAGGCCGATACGACGCTGCCGATCAATTCGATTATCCGCGAAGAGCTTAAGCTGTTCGGCGCTTTCGCGTATTCGCGGAGCGATTTCGAAACGGCTCTGCGCTGGATCGGGGAGGGCAGAATCGATTTGCTGCCCTGGACGGAGCATCGTCCGCTGGAGGATGGCCAGAGCAGCTTCGAGAAGCTGGTGTCCGGCCCAGGCGCCATCGCGAAGATTATGCTCTGTCCCAACCCATAGAAGGAGGAGTTAACTTGAAGCTCGCTGTGATCGATCATGAAGGAAAACAGACGCTCGGCATATGGACGAGCGGCGGCATCGTTAATATGGCGAAGGCCGCAGAGGTTTACGGAAACGGCGGGACTTCGCTGCTCGGCGAGATGATGGACGTCATTCGCGAGGGTGAAGCAGCGGTTGAAGCCCTGCGGTCCCTGCTGGCGCAACTGCCTCCGCAGCCGGATCGCTCCGTCCTTATCAGCGAAGAGGAGCTATCGTTCGGCCCTTGCGTTCCGGCCCCTCAGAAAATCATCTGCGTCGGCTTGAATTACCGCAGGCACGCCGAGGAGACGAACTCGCCGATTCCCGAATATCCGATTTTGTTTAATAAGTTCAACAACTCGCTGACCGGACACCAGGCTTCAGTCGCAGTTCCGGGCGTGACGGCCAAGCTGGACTACGAGGCGGAGCTGGCGATCGTAATCGGGAGACGCGCGAAGAACGTATCCCGTGACGAGGCGCTCGATTACGTGTTCGGCTATACGGCCGTTAACGATCTCTCCGCAAGAGATTTGCAGCTTCGCACGCAGCAATGGCTGCTTGGCAAAAGCTGCGACGGGTTTTGCCCGATCGGACCGTATCTCGTAACGGCCGATGAAATCGGCGATCCGAACCGGTTAGCGATCCAATCGATCGTGAACGGAGAAATCCGCCAGGATTCCAACACGTCGGATATGATTTTTGCGTGCGACGAAATTGTCAGCTATATTTCCCGACACATGACGTTGGAGCCCGGCGACGTGATTCTGACCGGCACGCCCGAAGGCGTCGTCCTCGGATTGCCGGCGGAGCGGCAGGTGTACCTGAAGCCGGGCGACGAGGTCAGCATTTGCATCGAGAAGATCGGAACGTTGACGAATCGCTTTGTCGCGGAAGCTTAAGCGATTTCTCGGAATGGGAGGAAGACAGGATGGATGTCTTACCGTTTCTATCAAAGTATGCCTTGAACATGAGAGCCTCCTGTTTTCCCGCGCTGACCGCCAGACGGAGGAAGCATGCGACAACGGATTTAGAAATTCTGATGCTGGGGGATAGCCATGGCTGGGGCCAAGGCGCACCGGGCTACGACGTGATTTTTCCCGCGTATTCCTCTCATATGGCCGTTCCGTATAACAAAGGTTTTTTTGCGAGGCTGCGGGAACATCTTTTGAACAAGTACGACTTCTATCCTTCCGCGATCATTCCGGAATCGGACGATCGCGTCGAAGATAGCCCCCCTCTTATCCGGGGAAACTACCAGATCGTTCGAGAAAGCATAGTCGAGCCGGTTGCGGCTGAGGGCTTCTACGCATCGCGCGGTGAGGATCGTACAGCGGTGAAGCATCTGGGCGATTTGGCCGCGACCGATCGATTTACCGACTGCTTGTATGCGATCGTTCCGGAGGAAAACGGAAGAGGCGAGGCGTGGTGCTGCGTGGATATGAAAGCCCATGCGACCAAGGCGTATATCGGCGTGCTTGCAGGCAGATGCGGGGGAAGGCTGGAGATCTTTTTTCGGGAAAAGGGAACGGGGAATCGCCGGAATACCGGCGGCTATCTGTATCCGCAAGCGGACGGGTATCCGAGGGTTACCAGGCTTCATCAAGGCCAGCACGTCGCGGTCGAGGCCCCAGAGGTTGAGATAGGCTCTACAAGCGTCGTCCTTGATACGTATAGACCGGACGGCGACGAAGAAATCGTCTATTGCATCGATTACGGTCAGAAGCAGATCGGCAGATTTTGTCTCTCCTATGGAGGAGCGCACCCGGATGCTGTCGGTTTCGAGCATCCGCAGGTTGCGGCTTTCGGACAAGCGCGACCGGCGCTTAGAATCAGAGGAATCGTGTTCGACGGCTGCGACGTTCGCAACTTCTCGATGGGGGGACATACGGTCGGTCAGTGGCTGGGGGACGGAACGGCGAGCTTTAACGATCCGTCTTATCCGCATATGGATGAGCTGCTCCGTTTCGTCCGGTTCACGCCGACCTTGGCCGTTATCCAAGCTCCCATTGTTAACGAATACTTGCGACAGACTCCGATCGACGTGTTGAAATCGAACTTGCGCGCCTTGATCGAGAAGCTGAGCCGTCATCTTAACCCGGAGGGCGGCAGGAAGACGGATATTCTCTTGTTCACGACCGTGGGCGACAAATCCGTTATTTTCGAAAACGCGCCTTCCGCTACGATAGGTTACGAGGAATATTTTCAAGCGGTGCAAGACTTCTCCGTATCGAACGGGTATGGGTTTATCGATTTCGAACGATATTTCCGGGAGAATGTGTCGGCCCAATTGCTGGACTACGAATTCCTGTACGACGATGACATTCATCCCGGACCGTATGCGAATGAGTTCATCGGGAAAATGCTTGCGGAAACAATTGATCTGATCATGTGATGACTAATAGTTGCGCATTCCATAAGCCGCGCGGTACGATGTACACAGAACAAAGCGGGGGGATGAGTTGCGTGAAGAAGCAGGCAGAAGCGATTAACGTGGAAAAATCGGCGCTTGGCGAAGGGCCGTTATGGCTTCCGGAGAGCGGTCAGCTCGTATGGGTAGACATAGAAGGAATGAAGATTCGGTTGTGGAATCCGAAGACGCGCGAGGAAGGAAGCGTTTTCGTCGGGCAGCGGATCGGCGCGGTTGTGCGGGCATCGGACGGGCGGATGGTATGCGCGCTGGAGCACGGATTTTACTTCCTGGATCTGACGACAGGAGAACTGGAGCCGATTGTCGATCCCGAGGCGCACTTGCCGGGCAACCGGTTTAACGACGGCAAATGCGATCCAGCCGGCCGTTTCTGGGCCGGTACGATGCCGAAATCCGAAGATGCTCCCGAAGGCTCGTTGTATCGCCTGGACACGGACGGCTCCGTGCATCGGATGGTCGGCGAGATCAGCTGCTCGAACGGTTTGGGTTGGAGCCTCGACGGTCGGACGATGTATTACATCGATACGGGGACAAGACGGGTCGATCGATTCGACTACGACGCTGCCAGCGGCAATATTTCCAACCGACGCGTCGTCGCGAATATCCCCGTCGATCAGGGATTCCCCGACGGCATGACTGTCGACGCGGAAGGCAAGCTGTGGGTTGCGCACTGGGGCGGCTATGCCGTCAGTCGCTTCGACCCCGACACCGGCGAATGTCTGGAACGTATCGAGCTGCCCGTATCCCAAGTCACCTCCTGTTGCTTCGGCGGCGACGATCTGGACGAGCTGTACATTACTTCCGCAAGCGTGGGGCTCAGTGAGGAGCAACTGCGACAGGAGCCGCTGGCCGGAAGTCTGTTCGTGTACAAGTCCGGAGTGAAGGGGCGGCTCGCCCACGATTATCAGGTTCGGGGCAAGTAGAGTGCAACTGGATGTGGATAAACGAAGAAGCTAGGCCATTGAAGCGGCTTAGCTTCTTCGTTTATTTTTACAAGCATAAAACCTATTCGTTGCGTCGCTTCGGGTGCGCGCTCTACTGGCTACCGTCGATTTTCCCGATAAGCCTTGCGGTAATTTTCCGGGGACAATCCTTTGTTTTCCTTGAATATTTTGCAAAAGTAGGCCGAGTTGAACCGCCCGACCAGCCATGCGATTTCATGCACGGGCTTGGCGGTATTAGCCAAAAGGAAGCAAGCCTCGCGTATACGGCGGAGCGTTAAGTAGCGCGAAATCGTAATCCCCGTATTTTGCTTGAACAGATGCGAGACGTGATAGGGGGACAGATGCAGTTCATTGGCCATCCCATCGAGGCTGAATGGCTCCTGGTAGTGGCGTTCCAGCCACTCGGTCATACTCTCCATATATCGCTGCATTCGCGGGCTTGGATGGCTTCCGGCCGGCAGAGCAGGCAAAACCTCGCGTTTCAACTGCCGCAGCAGAAGCAGCAACAGCAGCGCGCGATTCTCCTCGGTTCCATTCAAGTCTTGATTCATTTCCTCGTACAGCTCGTCGAGCAGGCCGATCACTCGGCTGTCCGGATTAAGCTTATATATTTGTTGTGGCATTCCGCCGCGCCATATCCACTGGAAGTACAGCTTCAGCTCCGGGAAGGGCACCAGATAAGGCTCCAGCAAATGCGGGTCGAACGTCAACACAGACCGCGTATAGAGACCGTTGTGGGGAGGTACTTCGACACGATGCATCTGATAAGGCTGAAACCAGACCAGTGTGCCAGGTTCCAGCGCGAAGGTCCGGTTATCCAGCATAATCTCGCCTTGGCCGGTATAGACATAGAGCAGCTCGATCCCGTGGTGGGCGTGAAAAAAGTACGATTCGGACGCCGTCTGCTTATGGTTATAGTAGAAGATGCCGGGATTCGCGGCTTTCTGCGGTGTATCGTCGTCGGGCATGGGCTAAACCTCGTTTTCGCAATATAGTTATATAATAGCACAACAAAATATTACGAGACCTCCTTATAATTAAAGGCATTAGCAAAGCTATTCGATGCGATTGGGAGGAGAAAATTTGTGATGTGGACGCAAGTGATCGAACAGGCGTTAAACACGACTCGGGCCAATATTAGACGGTTCGGAGACCATATTCCGCATGTCAGCAACGGCGATGGAAAATATGGCCTTAATCCGAATGACGATTGGACGGACGGCTTCTGGACCGGCATTCTGTGGCTAGGTTACGAGTACAGCGGGGATCCCGAATTCCACGAGGCGGCCGTGAAGTCGGTCGCATCCTTCAAGAGCAGGATGGACAACCATATCGTGCTGGATCATCATGATATCGGCTTCCTTTACTCGCTGTCGTCCAAGGCTCAATGGATTGTCGAGAAAGATAAGCAGGCCAGAGCGTTAACGATTCAAGCTGCGGATACGTTAATGAAGCGGTGGCGCGAGAACATCCGAATTTTGCAGGCATGGGGACCAAAGGACGATCCGCAGAACGGCGGCCGCATTATCATCGACTGTCTGCTGAATTTGCCGCTCCTATACTGGGCAACCGAGCAGACAGGCAATCCTCGTTACGCTGAGGTTGCTCGCATTCACGCCGATCAAAGCCTGCGTTTTCTCGTACGCGGGGACGGCAGCTCGTATCATACTTTCTACTTCGACCAGGAGACGGGCGATGCGATCCGCGGCGGCACGCATCAGGGCTACAGGGACGGCTCTACATGGACGCGTGGACAAGCGTGGGGCATCTACGGCTTTGCATTGGCTTATCGCTACTTCCGCGATCCGGAATACTTGGCTGCCGCCAAACGGCTGGCCGAATACTTCATTAAGCATCTACCGGAAGACAACGTCGCTTATTGGGATTTCGACGTGCCGCAAAACCCGACCTCGCCGCGGGATAGCTCTGCGTCCGCGATTGCTGTTTGCGGCATGCTGGAGATCGCCGAGCATTTGGATCAGGCGGATCCGGCGCGCGCCAAGCTGCTGGAGGCTGTTCAGTTGGCGATGAAATCGCTGACGGAAAACTACTTCACGGCCGGCAGCGAGACAGAAGAGGGCTTCTTGCGCCATGGCTCTTACTCCGTTAGAGGCGGCGCATCGCCGGACGACTTCGTGATCTGGGGCGATTACTATTTCCTGGAGGCGCTGATGCGCTTGGAGAAAGGCGTGCCGGGATACTGGTACGAGCGTACGTAACCACGAGAAAACTAGGCCGGCTGGGCAAACTGTCGGCATATTGGAAGTGGACACGGCTCGCGATTGATGCGGGCCGTGTTTTTTTGGGGTTGGAGTAGAGCTTTCCAAGCTAACCCCTACTTTGGGCGGCCCGTCTATAGCCGGCCCGGTTTAAGGCATCCCGGCATAAGGCGGGCCAGCTTAAGGCGACCCAGCTTAAGGCGACCAGGCATAAGGCGGGAAATCCGCGTTAATTTCAGATGTTGGGCGAAAAACATCGATTTAAAGCGGAAAACCCCCTTTATTTTCTCTAAACGGGGGATTTTTCGGAATTATGGTGGAAAATCCGCCTTATTTGGCTCGGAAATGGTGTTTCCGCCCATTTAAAGCGGGTTTTCCGCTTTACACTGACAAGTCATCCCACTCCTGAGCGGATCGAGCAGATCAGGCAACGCGGATTGAACGGGATGTCCGCAAGAATGAACAAGCTTCGATGGCGATCCAATCGCTATTTTTTTGGCCAAACGATCATGAATTCAATCTATATACATCCGAGCCTGAACCGAGCGCGCGTATTCCGACGGCGTCTGGTCCGCGACCTGCTTGAAATGGCGGGAGAAGCTGTGGATGCTCGCATAGCCCAGCAGGTCGGCGATTTCGGTAAAGTTATGGCGACGCTCGCGGATGAGCGTTTTGGCTTTTTCGATTTTTAGGCCTTTGTAATATTTCATGACGCTATGGCCGGTTTTCTGTTTGAACAGACGTACGAGGAAAGTTTTACTGATATGCAAGTATTCGCACATTTCGTCCAACGTGAGATCGTCCGCGAGATGCTCGTTCATATATTCGATGAGCTTCCCGGTCACGTCGTTCTCGCTCCGCTCCTTGGCGGCGGTGGACAAGCGTTTGCCCCCGGTATCCGCGTATCCTTGAGAGACGATGCTCATGAGCAGCAGCTCCAGGTAGAGCCTAATCTGCTGCTGCGCGCCGAAAACGGCGTCGGGTTTGGGGACCAGTCGGTGGTTGCGCGGATCGTCGAAAGGAGGCTCGAACGCCTGAAAGCCAAATTTGACGACGGATGCGAGCAGGTTACGTTCGCGGTCGCCGAGATGGAACGTTTTGTTCTCGAAGCGGCGCATGGCGGGACTGCGACATTCGAAAGCGATAACGATCACGTTTGGCGCGATTCGATTGTTGGCCCATAGACTGTGATGCTCGTTCGGTTTGTGGAAAATGATATCGCCTTGCCGCAGCACGTACCCGTTATCGTCGGCCGTCGCTTCAATTTCGCCCGCGTCGACATAGACGAGCTCCCAGAAGTCGTGCCGCTCGCCCGCGAACAGATAGTCTTTGGCAAACTCGAAGTAGTGCAAGGAAATCAAGTGTGTAATTTCAATATCGAGCTTTAGCCGGGTTTTCGCGAATTCCATATCGTATTCCTCCGGGAACGGGGTGACAGGGTATGATCAATGTTGCCAGCTTAAGGCTAAGACTTGTCTCTCCGCGATTCAGGCGAATAGATTGTGCGTTAGCGGACCGAAGCCGTGGAGCGAAGGCCCAAAAGTGCCTTAGCGCTGCCCAAGCGGTGGAGCGAAGGCCCAAAAGTGCCCTGGCGCTACCCAAGCCGTGGAGCGAAGGCCCAAAAAGTGCCTTGGCGCTGCCCAAGCGGTGGAGCGAAGGCCAAAAAAGTGCCTTGGCGGAGCTCAGGCCGTGGAGCAGAGGCCAAAAAAGTGCCTAGGCGGAGCCTAGGCCGTGGAGCGAAGGCCAAAAAAGTGCCTTAGCGCTGTCCGGGCTGTGGCGTGGAGGCCAAGAAAGTACCTTAATGTCCAACTGGCCGGTGTCGCTCATTCGTCCGCTTAACTCGCCAACAAGGGTGAGATGCATCCTCCCCTTAAAGTTCGATGCTTGACCGCCGAATCCTGCGCGACAGGGCGGCCAGCGGGCAGATTTGATAAATAATCGGGCATTCTCGGCAAAGCCTCGTCTGAGGATTAGCTCTTATAATGAAGGGGCAATCGAACTGACGAATAGCGGAGGGATTCCGATTATGAAGAAAGGCATTAACGCCTGGTCGTTTCCGGCCGGGATGGGAGCGAAGGAATGCATTCGGCTGGCCAAGTCCGCCGGATTCGACGGAATCGAGCTGGCGCTGGCCGAAACGGGCGAGCTCAGTCTGGCCGGCGGTGAGAAGGAAGCGCTGGAGTTGAAAGCTTATGCGAAGGAAACCGGCATCGAGCTTTCCAGCTTGGCCAGCGGACTGTATTGGGATTATCCGCTCACCTCGAACGACGAAGATATCCGCCGCAAGGGGCTGGACGTCGCCAAGAAGCAGTTGGAGACGGCAGCGGCGCTCGGCGTGGACACGATACTGCTTATTCCGGGGGCGGTGGGCGTCGACTTTATTCCGGGAGCCGAAGTGGTTCCGTACGACGTCGCTTACGATCGGGCTCAGGAAGCCGTATCTCAGTTGGCGCATACAGCGGCCGAACATCAGGTTAACATCGGCCTGGAGAACGTATGGAACAAATTTCTGCTGTCCCCGCTGGAGATGAGAAATTTCATCGACGAGATCGGTTCTCCGTGGGTCGGTTCGTATTTCGACGTCGGCAATACGCTGGCGAACGGTTATCCTGAGCATTGGATTTCGATTCTTGGCAAGCGGATCAAGAAGGTGCATTTCAAGGATTATCGCCGACAAGCGGGCGGATTGCACGGCTTCGTGGATTTGCTGGCGGGAGACGTGGATTATCCGGCAGTCGTCAAGGCGCTTGAAGCGGTCGGATACGACGATTACGTCATTGCCGAGATGATCCCCGCCTATACGCATCATTCCGAACAAATCATCTACAACACATCGCGGTCGATGGACCGCATTTTGGGAAGGGAGGCGGCACGATGATCAAGATC
The DNA here is from genome assembly GCF_017671885.1 of Cohnella sp. LGH. Lineage (NCBI taxonomy): Bacteria > Bacillati > Bacillota > Bacilli > Caryophanales > Paenibacillaceae > Cohnella > Cohnella sp. LGH. The sequence goes on along the minus strand of NZ_CP072117.1, from coordinate 4,913,160 downwards.
GGGTTAATCGGGACGGGTTTTATGGGGAAAATGCATGCCGCATGCTACGAAGCTCTGGCCGGAAAGGCAAATTTCCAAGTGACGGCGGTCGCCGACGACAATGCCGACAACGCAGCCAAGATCGCCGAGAAGTTCGGGGCGAAGGTCTACTCCTCGGGCGAGCAATTGATTCGCGAAGCGGACGTCAATACGATCGACATCTGCCTGCCGACTTTCCTTCATACGAAGCATGCGCTGCAAGCGCTGGAGCGTGGACACGACGTTTTCATCGAGAAGCCGGTTTGCTTGGAAGAGGAAGAGGCGGCGCAATTGCTCGAAGCGAAGGCGAAGTCCTCCGGCAAAGTGATGGTCGGACACTGCATCCGCTTCTGGCCGGAATACGAGTACTTGAAGAAGCTCAAGGACGAGGGCACCTACGGGGCGATGATTTCCGGCGTGTTTAAGCGGGTCAGCCCGCGTCCGACATGGGGCTGGAACGATTGGCTGCTGGACGGCAAACGCAGCGGATCGGCAGCGCTTGATTTGCACATTCACGATGTCGATTACGTACGTTACCTGCTCGGAGAGCCGGATTCGACGACGAGCATGGCGGTGAATAACGGCGGTTACGCCGACCATATTTTCAGCACGTATAAGTACGGGAAGACGGTCGTCTCCCTGGAAGGAAGCTGGGGCTATCCGGAAGGGTTTCCGTTCGAAATGTCCTATCGCGTCAAGTTTGAGCAAGCGACGGTAACCTTTACTTCCAGCGGGTTGGACGTGTATACGGAAGCGGGAGAGCATCTCCGGCCCGAGCTGGCCGGGGACGCGCCCGAAGACGGAGCTTCGTCCGATGTCGGCGGCAACGTCTCCTCACTGGGAGGTTATTATAACGAACTTCTTTACTTCCTGCGCTGCTTGGAGGAGAACAAAGAGATTACCGTGTCTCCTTTAGAAGAAGGCATAGCATCTTTCCGGCTTGCGCGTCGCGAGATCGCGGCGGGGATTCGAGAATAACGCAACGAACCGCTGTTCCACAACGACCCTATCGGCATTATGCCGGTAGGGTTTTTGGCGAGTGAGTTTATTTTTCCTCTATCGCTCTAGGGCGTGTCTGCAAACCCGCTCAGGGGCATCTATCACCGCCTTTTCATCCCCTGCTTCGTCACTTTTGCTTAACGTACCTCCGGTACGCCTTCACAAAAGTTCCTTGCATGGAACGAAAATTCGATGAACTCTGTTGTCCTCGGAGTATGCATACACGCCCTAACGAAAATGGTGTATGATAGTGGCAAACTATGTCGAATGAACGATACTTCTTCCATTCCACTGAGCCGGGTGATGAAATATGTTTTCCAGAGCTCTTTCCTACTATGGTCGTTACAAGCTTCGTATCCAATTGATTCTGATCAACGGAATGATCGTATTGACGATTATCGTCGTTATGGGAGCCATAGCGGCATTTCACAATTATAATTCAACAAAAAAAAGCGTATCGAATTCGGTCGATCTGCTCTTTAATCAAGTGAACGGCCGTTTGGTGGAGTTTCTGGAGAGCGTTGATCTTGTTTCCGGAGCCGTATTTTTGAATAACGATTTTCAGAAAATGGTCTTACTGGAAGCCGGGGAGAGCGACGGTTACAATCGATATTTGAACGTGAGAAATTATATGAACGGCTACAGGGAATTGAACCACTCCATTAAGGGCTTTGTATTCGTCGATTCCTCCGGCAACCGTTACGTCTCTTCGTTTTCGGTTCCCTCCGAATTGACCGCTTTTCTGGACGCGAACGAACGAGACGGTTTCGGCGACGGCAGCATGATGCTTCTGCCCTTGTTCTTGAGGGAGGATCGGGTTTCCTCCGTGTACTTGGGCATCCGCGAGGTTCGGTCGATCCTCGATATGAAATATATGCAAAAAATCGGAGTCGGCTTCGTCGTGTTGGATCGCAATAAGCTGGATTCTTTGATCGACGATAAATTTTTGAAGCCGGGTTCCGAGGTTCTCATCGTAGGCGACGGAAGAAGAGTGATTTCCTCGACCGATAAAGCCAGCGTTGGAAATCGGATCGATGAAAGCGTATCCACAGAGGAGCAGCGCGATCAATTCGTCACGATTGACCGTACGAGATACATGGTCAAAACAAGCCGGCTAAGTCAAACGGGATTAACGCTGGTGGCCAAGATCCCGACCGACGAACTGTTCAAGGAAGCGAGAACGATCGCGTATTCTTTGTTATTCGCCATCCCTATCCCCATCGTGCTCGCCATCTTGATTAATCTCTATTTTAATATCCTCATTACCAAGCCTCTGAAAAAATTAACGGACGCCTTTCGGCGTTTCGCATCCGGAGATATGACTATCCAAATCCGTTATAGCGATAACAATGAATTGACCGGGATTGCTAGGCAATTCAATAAAATGGTCGGCGAGATCCACGAGCTTTCCCGCCGCAATTTGGCGACTCAGCAGCAACTGTACGAATCCGAATTGGCCAAAAAGCAGTTCGAATTGGATGGCTTGCACAGTCAGATCAACTCGCATTTTTTGTATAACACGTTGAACAGCATGGTCGGCATGGCTTTAACCGATTCCAAGCAGGAAATCATTCGGACTGTGGAAAACTTAGGAAACTTTTTTCGCTATAGCGTGAATGTAAACGATTTTGTGGAAATCGTAGACGAGTTGAAACATCTGGATACGTATCTGGACATCCAAAAGCTTCGCTTTCCGCGAAAATTCCGTTACCTCAGCGAAATCGAGCCGGCGCTTCTTCATCATCGCATGCTTAAACTGGTCTTGCAGCCGCTAATCGAAAACGCGCTGTTTCACGGACTTGAGCACAAGCAGGGAAAGGGATTATTGAAGATTAAGATGTTCTCGTCAGGGGATGACATGATCCTGCAAGTTTTCGATAACGGCATGGGCATGGATCTCCAAACGTTATCGCGGCTGAATGCTTCGTTACTGTCTGGCGACGAGGAATCGGATACTCGGGATAAGGATAGAAGAGGCGTCGGTCTGATCAACATTCAGAGACGCATTCGCTTGCATTACGGGGACGGCTATGGAATTCGCGCGAAAAGCTGGGAAAATATCGGCACGGTCGTCAGTGTCGCGATTCCGAAAATGGAAGAGGAGGGATCTGAATGTATAAGGTATTAATCGCGGACGACGAGGAATGGACGCTTAAAGCGCTGCGTCTGATCGTGGATTGGAGTCGGTTCGACATGGTGATCGCAGGTGAAGCGAATAACGGCGCGGATGCGGCGAGACTGTACCGGCAGATCCGACCGGATCTGGTCGTTAGCGATATTCGGATGCCCGGATTAAACGGTATCGAGCTGCTGAAACGGATCCGGGGAGAAGACAAGCGTTCCGCGGTCGTATTCATCAGCGCTCATAGCGACTTCGCCTATGCGCAGCAGGCTCTAAGCTTGGGAGCTGCGGATTATTTACTTAAACCGATTACGCAGGCGGGCATGGAGCAGATGCTCGCTAAGGTTAAGGAGCGGCTTCAAGAGGAGCGCCAGATCAGGAGCAAGCTCGAAAATTATGAAGCGCTGCGGCTGATTGAAGAATTGACCGAAGCGAGGTCTCTCACGCCCAACCTCGGGCAACGGCTGGCGCAAGCCGGCTTCTCTCCCGAATCGGGTTATTTCCGATGCGCGGTTGTCCGCACGAATTCCCGCACGATATCCGCCCTCGACGTGGAGACGGAAACGGCGAACCGGAGCTACGGCGCTGCTTCCCTCGCGATCCCGACTGGCCCGGGGCGATGGTTGGTCGTCGTTCAATTCGACCGGACTGCGAAAGGCGAACCCTATTCCCGATGGAAGAGGATCTTCGGAAGGTGCGCGAACGAAGGCGCCACGATCGGACTAAGCGAGCTTTGCGACGATTGGTCCTCGTTCAGGGAGGCTTATCGGCAGGCTCAAGCAATGGCCAAGCAAGCATTCGTCGCGGGAAGGCCCGGCATGTATTCGTATCGGGATCCCGGTCCGATCGTTCGCAAGCTGGCTCGTCTCTTACAGAGCGCCAAGCAGCCGGCGCAACTGGAGGCGCTGATCGAGCGGATCGGCGAAGCGCCCAAAGTCCGATGGAATCTAGAGGTGCTTACGAAACTTTACAATATGGCAAACGCGCAGTTGGATAAGCTCGTCGACCCGGCGGAAAGTTTCGTCCCGGTCGGTGAAGAGGAGCTTACGGAGACGTTTGCCGACGGACCGGACGTCTTTCGGTACTTGAAAAGCCGGTTCGTCCGAGAGGCCGCGAATCCGGACAAAGCGCCCTCTCATAAAACCGTGCAGCAAATCGTGAACGAGATTCGCGAACATTATAACCGGAAGATTACCTTAAGCGAAATGGCCGAGAGGTACCATATCAACCTTTCGTATCTCAGCCTCTTGTTCAAGCAGGAGACCGGTAAAACCTTTCTGCAATACTTGCTGGATATTCGTATGGACAAGGCGGAGGAACTGCTGAAATCGGGAGAGCTATCTACTTACGAAATCTGCGAACGGGTCGGGTACGACGACTATTTCCATTTCATCAAGCAGTTTAAGAAAGCCAAGAAAACGACTCCCGGCGAGTTCCGGAAAAGCGTATCGGAGCCCCGGTAAGCAAGAGCCTTCGACTGTCTCCCCGCATGGGGAGATTTTTTGTACGGAAAGCCCCGGGAATACAAAAAGACGACATAAAGATCTAAAACGCTTTCATATGCTTGCCGTTCCCCGTCCGGCATAATGAAGTTGCCGAAATCGAAACGCACACTGAGGGGGAAGGCATGAAAGAGCAAAGCGCAATGAAGCTGGCTTGGAAGAACAGGGCCCTATACGTCTTGTTAGCCCCGGCCATCGTTTTTTACGTCGTATTTTGTTATATCCCAATGTACGGGATCACGATCGCCTTTAAAGACTTCATGTTGTCCAAAGGCGTTCTGGCAAGTCCCTGGGTCGGCTTCGACCATTTTCAAACTTTATTCGCGCTGGATAAATTTTGGAGCGTCTTTTACAACACGTTTTATATTAATCTGCTGAAAATCGTCTGGGGGTTTCCCGCGCCGCTAATTCTGGCGTTATTGCTCAATGAAGTGCGCCGGATGGTGTTCAAACGCACGGTTCAGACGATCATCTATTTGCCCTATTTCATTTCCTGGGTGACCATCGCCGGAATTGTAACCGCGTTCTTGTCGGTCGAAGACGGATTGGTCAACAAGATTATCCTCTCCCTGGGCGGGGAAAAGGTCAATTTCCTGATGAGAAGCGATCTATTCCGTCCGCTGCTCGTCGTGACTTCCATCTGGAAGGAAGCCGGTTGGGGGACGATCATTTATTTTGCGGCGATCAGTTCGGTCCCACCGGAGCTGTACGAGGCTGCGAAAATCGACGGTGCCAACCGCTGGAAGCAAATGCTTCATGTTACGCTGCCTTGGATCGCGCCGACCATCTCCATTCTGCTCATTCTCAATTTCGGCTCGATGATGACAGGGGGATTCGACCAAGTGTTCAACCTGTACAACCTGGCGGTATACGAAACCGGAGACGTGATCGATACCTACATGTACCGAACGGGACTAGTCGAAGGCAAATTCAGTTTGGCCGCGGCTGTAGGACTGTTGCTGAACATCATTAACTTCATTTTGCTGGTTACGGTCGATCGCATTTCCAAGAAAATAAACGGAACAGGCATCTATTGAGAAAAACGAGGTTGATGCAATGAAAATGAAGCGCACCGCATCTGGAATCGTATTCGACGGTTTCAACTATTGCTTGATGGTCTTGATCGCATTCATCACGCTGTATCCGTTCTGGCACTTGCTGGTCCAGTCGGTGCTGCCGTACGAGGAAGCGATCAAATCGAATTTTTACTTGATTCCGCGCAAAGTGACATTCGAAGCTTACCAGTACGTGTTTACGAACTTTCAATTTTTTCGAAGCTTGGTCATCTCGGTTGGCGTTACGGTTCTAGGCATTCTTTATCAACTGCTCATTACGTGCATGGCCGCGTATAGCTTGACCAAGAAGAACTTGCCGGGCAGGAATTTTCTCTTATTCTTTATCGTGTTTACGATGTTTTTCGGCGGGGGGCTGATTCCTTACTACCTGCTGATCAAAAATTTGAATCTCGTCGGCAGCTTGTGGGTCATGGTTCTGCCTTTTGCGGTTAACACGTTTTATCTGATCATCGTCAAAACGTCGTTCTCGTCGCTGCCGGTTGAACTGGAGGAAGCGGCCTTCATCGACGGAGCGGGTTACTACCGGTGCTTCTTCCGAATCGTCCTCCCGCTGTCGATCCCGATGCTGTCCACGATCGGATTGTTCATCGCAGTCGGGCAATGGAACAACTGGTTTACTCCGATGCTGTTTCTTAACGAACGGCAAGATTGGCCGCTAGCCTTGCTGCTTAGAGACATTCTGGTCGTGAACAACACGGACTTTGTACGAAACGGCGGTATGCAGCCGCAACGGCAGCTTCTGTCCAACTCGATCAAGGCAGCCGTCGCCATTGTCTCGATCTTGCCCATCGTTGCCGTCTATCCGTTCATTCAAAAGTACTTCGTCAAGGGGGTGATGATCGGGGCCGTGAAAAGTTAAACGGTTCGGCGGTTGGAAGAGAACATTATGCTCGCAAAAATGACTTAGGAGGGTCCACATGCGCAAGGGGTATATGAAAAAAGGAATTGTGGCTGTATTACTTGCAAGCCTTATTGTAATCCTGTTAGCCGGGTGCAGCGGAGATAAAAAAGAAGGCGGAGCGACCGGCACGAGCGGCCAAGCTCCTTCGGAGAAGGCAAACGCGGAACCGGTAGAACTCACGATCATGACGTACGATGGAGACACGATCGCCCAGAATGAGAATTCTCCGATCTACAAGGCGGTTCGCGAGAAATTGAACGTCAAGTTCAAAGTCATCACGGCGCCGTTCAGCGGCTACGACGACAAAGTCAACGTAACGATCGCTTCTGGCCAAGTCCCCGATCTGTTCAACTACTGGGGAATCGCGCGTCTTGCGCAATACAAATCCTGGATCAAGGAAGGGTTCGTGCTTCCGTTAAGCGACGTGGCCGACAAGTATCCGAATATCGCCAAGCAATTAAAAAGCTTCGATTCGTTCGCGAAGATGACGGACGGCAAGCATTACGGATTGCCGATTATTTCCTACAGCCAGATCAACAGCCCCGCCGTGAACGACCATACGATCTACGTTCGCAAGGATTGGCTGGACAAACTCGGATTGCCCGTACCGACGACGATCGACGAGTTTGCGAACGTGGCGAAAGCGTTCGCGCAGAACGACCCCGACGGCAACAACAAAGCGGACACGTACGGATACACTTCGGACGGCTTGTGGTGGGATTATCCGATTTTTAACGCGTTCGATACGAGCTTCGACCGCTACAGAAAGGCGGACGGCCAATGGATTCCGGAAGTCATCCAGGACGAAACGAAGCAAGCCGTCGCTTTCTTGAAGAGCATGTACGACGACAAAATCATGGATCCCGAGTTCGTTATCAATAACGGAGACAAAAAAATCGAGAAATTCGTTTCGGGTAAGGCAGGCATGATCATTCATAACGGCCGGCATTTTTACAACGACCTGTACGATAAATTCAAAGCGGCCTATCCGGACAAAGACCCGAAATCGATGTTCGTGTCGACGGGAATCTTGGAAAGCAAACAAGGGAACAAACGGCTGGACGGTTTTCCGAATTTCTGGTTTTACACTTTCGTTAGCAACAAGGCGTCTCCCGAGAAACAGCAAAAGGCGCTTGAACTGCTGGATTTCCTAGGTTCGGAAGAAGGCATCAACCTGATGCGCTGGGGAATCGAGGGAGAACATTATACCAAAGAAGGAGACCAGTTCGTCAGCACGCTTCCGATAGACGAGAACGGCAAGCAACAAACGATTAAGGAAATCGACGCGACGGCCAAGCTGATGAACTACGTGACATGGGATTCCGACTTCGTCTCGGATCAATTGCCCAATCGCGAGGAAGTGCTGAACAACGGGAAAGAGGGCATCGAAAGCTCCAACCCGGACCTGCTGTACGGGATGTACATCGACGAAAACGTCCTTTCTCCGGAGATCGGCAAAGAGGTTAACGACTATATTTTCGAAACGTTGGTCAAATTGATCGTCAGCTCCAAAAACTTCGATCAGGATTGGGAAGCGTTCGTCCAGATGTGGCTCGATAAGGGCGGACAAAAAGTATGGGACGAAACGACCAAGCAGGCGTTGGCGGAAAATAGGTAGAGAAGCAAGCAGCCGGATTCCGCTGAAAGTTCCGGCTGCTTGTTTGAAAGACAAAATAAGAGAAGAGAGGGATGTTGATGTTCGCGTCTTCTATCCGCATTGAAAGGCTGATCTTGCCGATCGCGATTGCCGCCCTTCTTACGATTGCCTCCTTCCTGATTCCGAATAAAGCTTCAGCCGCGGATTTTACCTGGACGTACGGAGCCGATACGACGCAAGACCAGTTCACCCACGTAGACCTCAATCCCGGCATTGCCCGAGATGCGCAAGGAAATCTGTGGGTGATTTACACCGACGGTTCCCTGATTATTCACCGCTTGAAAGGTACGACCATCGACGATCTGATCGAACTGCCGAACGGGACGAGAGACACTTCGTTTAATCGGCCGCACGGCGACGATAATTATTGGCTTAACGGTCTATGGATCGATCCGGCGGACGGCAAATGGTACGCTACCGTGCATATGGAGTTTAATTACAATCCGAATTGGCCGTCGGGGAGATGGACGCGCGGGATCGGTCTGGCCACCTCGACGGACGAGGGCTTGAACTGGCATTACGAAGGCGATATCGTGACGAGCGACAATCCGACCAAGCGCGATGAATTCGCGGGCGATTATTGGGATTGGGGTGTGGGCGATCAGAGCTTGTACGTGGACACGGCCGGCGGCTATTTCTACTTATTTTACGGCGCTGGCTGGCAGAGCAAATCCGAATGGCGGGATTACCTGTCGACGAGGGTGGCCCGTTGCGAGATTAGCTCCAAGATGATGCCCGGCTGCTGGCAGAAGTGGCATAACGGAAGCTGGAGCGAACCTGGACTGGGCGGGCACGACACCGATTTGTTCAACAATTCGGGAATAAACGCGGTATTTTACAGTACGTATTTAAATAAATTCGTCGCGGTCGGCCAGACGATGATCCCCGGGCGGCACGACGGAACCTTTGCGACCGCAACCGATCTCTCGACGCAAAACTGGACGGTGCCCGAGAAGTTCATCGATGCCGATCGGCTGTACTGGTACAATTGGGCGGTTGATCCGGCGACAAGCGATCGCATGCAAATCGGGCAGAACTTTCGGCTGTATTCGGCTCAGAACTTCTACGAGAATAAATCCGGCAAATACATTAACGTGTCGCTGGGGCCGGGCACGACCGTCCCGATTACGTTCCCGGGTTCATACCCCGAAGTGAGCGTTCCCGATTATTCACCTTTATGGGACTGGACGCCGGTGGGGGCTTACAGGCAGGATTTCAGCAATAACGGGATCGGCGGCTGGCAGAAAATCTACGGAACGGCCGATTGGACGGTCGAGGATAAGCAATTGAAAAGCATAACCCAAGACGGCGGCGCTACGCTTGCGGTCGACAACGCCTCTCCTTCGATCGCGGACGGATACATGAGCTTTACGGTTAAATCGGTCTCCAATCAACGGTTCAAAGCGGTGTTCCGCTACCAGGATTGGAACCGATTCGCCGCCATCCTGTACGACAATGGAAACATCGGATGGGATAACGGAACAAGCGTCGGAAACCTGTTCTCGATCCCGCCGTTCGCGGACAATTCCGTGCACCTCATCGATATTTATTTCAAAGGCGATTTTATAACCGTTTATATCGATCATGAGCAGAAATATAGCGGGAAGATTCCGAGCTTTCCGACGGAAGCGGGGAAAATCGGGTTCAGTACGTGGTATTATTCCACGATCATGTTCGATAACGTAGTCGTCTCTGCTTCGCTTCCTGTGTCTCCTCATCCCCTTCCGCCATATATCGCGTCCTACTCGAACGATTTCGGCGGGGGAATCGCCGGTTATCAGGAGAGGTTTGGATCGGGCGGAACGTGGGCGGTCGAGAACGGCGAACTGAGCGGAACGGCCGGAGCGGGAACGACGGTCGCGATCGACTCGAACTCCCCGAGAATCAAGAACGCGACCATTAAGGCGAAGGTCAAACCCATCAGCGGCCAACGTTTCGGAATTGTCGCCCGATTCAATCAGAATGCCACGGCGGTTTCCTATAACGCGATTACCTACGAGAACGGGAATATCGGTTACGATACGAGTTCGGCAACGGGCACGCTCGTAAGCGGGATTAACCTGGCCGACGGGACGTGGCACGATCTGGAAATCACCTTGAACGGCTTGTTCGTCGTCATCAAGGTGGATGGGGTGATCCGGTACAGCGGAGAGGTTGCCGCGTTCCGAATGGGGGAAGGAAACATCGGGTTTATGACCTCGAATAACGCTCACGTCCACTTCGATGAAGTAAGCTACAGGATGTCCGAGGTCTATCACTTCCAAAAAGGAATCAACGACTTCAGGAACGCGGCTGGCAACGGAACGTGGCTACATGAGAACGGCATGCTGAGCGGTCAAAGCAACGCAGGGGAATGGACGACGAATTTGAACGAAACGATGGGAGACGTCGCCGACGGCAAGCTGTCGTTCTCGGTCACGCCGATCGCCGAAACCCGGTTTATCGCTCTTCTTCGTTATACCGGGGATACGCAGCTAGGCCTGATGTACAACGATGGCGAATATTTGCTCTATGCCTATCAGAACGGTCAAAGCACGATGCAGTCGCTGTTTAACGGCCCGGCTCTTCCGCTAGGGACAAACCATGATATCGATATCGCTTTCAGCGGTCAAAACTTAAAGATCGCGATCGACGGGGCGGAAAAATACTCCGGAGCGCCAAACATTCCGACAACGGCGGGCAAAATCGGATTTTCCCTATGGGCGAATTCGCACATACATTTCGATAATGTCGTCGTCGCACGAGATTAATGACCGGTACGGAGGAAAACGCATGGACAAGATTCGGGAAGAGGATCATAGCCTATTGATTAATCAAGCTTACGAGAACGTGATGGGGCTGCAGCAACAGGCTGCAGCCGATCCTCACCGTCTGCAGTTCCATATGATGGCTCCGGCGAATTGGATGAACGATCCGAATGGATTAATTCAATTCAAAGGGGAGTACCACCTTTTTTATCAGCACCACCCGTATTCCGCCAAATGGGGTCCGATGCACTGGGGGCATGCCGTTAGCCGCGATCTTGTGTGCTGGGAGCATCTTCCCATTGCGTTGGCCCCGAGCGAGCCCTTCGATCTGGACGGTTGCTTTTCGGGCAGCGCGGTCGACGATCAAGGGACGTTAACGCTGATGTATACGGGAATCGCTCCGGAAGGAAGTCTGCATCGGCAAATTTAATGCCTGGCCATGAGTGAGGACGGAAGGACGTTTTCCAAATTCGGTGGGAATCCCGTTATCGGCGCTCCACCGGTCGACGGCTCGGAAGACTTTCGCGATCCGAAGGCATGGAAGCACGAGGGGCAATGGTATGTCGTAATCGGCTCCGGCAAAGAAGGAATAGGGAAGGTTCTGCTCTATCGCTCGGCTGACTTGCGCGAATGGCAATATGTCGGCGTCGTGGCCGAGAGCGATGGAACGCAGGGGGCTATATGGGAGTGTCCGGACTTGTTTGCGTTAGGCGACAAGTATGTGCTAGTCGTATCCCCCAATGTCGAAAAAGCCAAAAACATTTATATGATCGGCGATTTCGACTATACAACGGGCAAGTTCGTGCAGGAAAGCATGGGGGAGCTCGACTACGGCTTCGATTATTATGCGGCTCAATCGTTCGAAGACGATACCGGACGGCGAATCGTCATCGGGTGGATGGATATTTGGGGAGCGAACATGCCGACGCAAGCGTACGGTTGGGCCGGGGCGATGACGGTTCCAAGAGTATTGAGTCTATTGCCTGACGGGGCCCTGAGCGTCTTGCCTGTTCCGGAGCTGCATTCGCTGCGGAAAGAGCCGACATGCTTCAATAATATAGTCGTTGATTCGGGTTCAAGCGGGTATTTGGGCGAGTTGCGGGGCGACTGTCTGGAGCTAATCGCGGAGTTCGAGCTTCCGGAATCGAGAAACGCGGAATTCGGGCTCAAGGTGCGTTGTTCGAGCGACGGTCGGGAAGAAACGCGGATCGGCTATCGAGTCGCGGAAGGCGAGCTGATCGTCGATCGAAGCCGTTCCGGACCCGACGCCTCGGGGATCTCCCGATGCGGATTATCGCTTCCGGACGGCGGGACTTTAAAGCTTCATATCTATCTCGACCGTTCATCCGCCGAAGTATTCGGCAACGAGGGAAGGGGCGTAATCTCCAATCGGATCTATCCGGGCCCGGATTCGCTGGGCGTGGATCTGTACGTTTCGGAGGGGCGGGTTCGATTAATCAGCCTAGAGGTCTGGAAGTTAAAATCGATCTGGAATGGATGTGCGAAATAAGTGAGCGGTTTGATCGAAATCACGGAGAACGGGTTGTACGTCATCATCGAGATTACGGAAGCGGGAGATATCAGACTGTTGCATTTCGCGGCGGTGCCGATGGCCTCGGATGCCATTCCAGAGCGGCGGAAGCCGGAGTTTCGGCTGCTGGAGCTACAGCTAACGGGAGAGGATCGCGGAGAGTATCACGGACGAATGCATCGCGGATCGTATCCCGGTTTACGGATGGTATACGAGTCGCATGCGGATTACCGCAACGAGCTCGGACGCAAGTTGGAGATCGCGCTCTTCGATAAGCCGACCGGATTGAAGGCGGTACAGCATTTCCAATTTTACGACGGCGTTCGGACGGTTCGATGCTGGAACGTTCTGACAAACGAAGGGACCTCTCCGGCGGCTATCGAATATGTGTCGTCCTTTGCCCTAACGGGTCTGGACAAGGAAGGAAGCTGGGATCGCGATGTCAAGATGAAGCTGTCTATCGCTCATAACGGCTGGCAAACCGAATTGCAATGGAGGACGTACACGCTGCCGGAACTCGGACTGTCCCATCTCGGCGACCGCAGCTCCAAGAGAATTTCATGCAGCAATACAGGCTCTTGGTCTTCGGCCGAGCATATTCCGATGGGCGTGCTAACGAATGAAGAGGCAAGAACCGTCTTCTTCTGGCAGATCGAGAACAATGGATCGTGGCATTGGGAGCTGTTCGAGCAGGCCGATCGGCTAGCGCTGCTCGTCAGCGGACCGACGGAGCAGGACAATCACTGGTGGGTCAAGCTCGAGCCGGGCGAAGAGTTCGTTACCGTCCCGGTCGCGGTCGGAGCAGCGGAGGGCGGATTCGAACAGGCGATCGCCCAGCTCACGGCCTACCGGCGGATCATTCGTCGGCCTAATGCGGATAATCGCGAGCTGCGCATTATTTTTAACGATTACATGAACTGTCTCTGGGCCGATCCGACTACCGCCAAGCTGCTTCCGTTGGTCGACGCGGCGGCGGAGGCGGGGTGCGAGTACTTCTGCATCGACGCGGGGTGGTACGCTCCGGGCGACTGGTGGGACGGCGTCGGAGAATGGCTGCCTTCTTCGGAAAGATTTCCCGAAGGGATCAAGTACGTTCTCGATTACATTCGCGCCAAAGGGATGGTTCCTGGGCTGTGGCTGGAGCTTGAAGTGATGGGAATCAACAGTTCAATGCTGTCCCGGACGAACGACGATTGGTTTTTCATGCGCCATGGCCGGAAGGTGAAGGATCGTCGCCGGTATCAGCTGGATTACCGCAATGCGGAAGTCGTCGCCCATGCGAACGAAGTCATCCGACGATTGGTCGAGGACTACGGCGTCGGTTACATCAAGATGGACTACAACATTAACGCCGGAATCGGGACGGAAACCGACGCTGATAGCTTCGGGGACGGCCTGCTCCAACATAATCGCGCGTACTTGGCGTGGATGGACGCGCTTTTCAAACGGTATCCCGATCTCGTAATCGAGAACTGCTCCAGCGGAGGCATGCGTATGGACTACGCGATGCTAAGCCGCCAAAGCATCCAATCGACGAGCGATCAGAGCGATTACGTTAAGTATGCGGCAATCGCGGCAAGCTCGCCCGCGGCCTTGACGCCGGAGCAATCCGCCATCTGGTCCTATCCTCTGCGCGAGGGCGACGACGAGGAAGTCGTCTTCAACATGGTGAATGCGCTCCTCCTCAGGGTTCATCAAAGCGGGCACTTGGCTGAGCTGAGCCCGCGCCGCAAGGAACTGGTCAAGGAAGCGCTGGATTATTATAAGAGCATTCGCAGGGAGATCCCCGAAGCGTTGCCGTTCTGGCCGCTGGGACTTCCGACGAACCAGGACGATTGGATCTGCCTAGGCCTACAGAGTAGGGAGCGGGATCGGGTTTACCTAGCCGTATGGAGGATACGGGGAGACGACGATCGGATTCTCCTCCCGATCGAGCGGCTCCGCGGCTATGAAACGGATGTCCGCTGCGCCTATCCGCAAGTCAACGATAGCAGTTGGGGCTGGAACGCCGAAGAAGGCCAATTAACCGTGCGGATGCCTTCGGTGACAACAGCCAGATTGTTCGAGCTCCGCATTGCGAATCGGGAATGAAAATAACGGACGGAATCGAGGAGTATCATGAAGACGGAATTGGAGCTTCCGGCATTCGCGATGGCGGAAACGGCGGACGGATGGACGAAGCTGTCCCCCGCGGGCCGGGGGAGATGGCAGGGGGACGGGATCGAGGTCGAGATCGCGTCTAGAGACAAGCAGTTGGAGATCTATCTTCAACCTACCGTGAAGCCTTTTTTGACCCTCAAGTTGTTCTGGAATTGGGATTACGAGTATTCGGATCGTTGGGTCGTGCTCGGAGATCAATGGGAGAGAGGCTTCGGGGATCTCGAATGGCGGGGGATTGCTCCGGAGCGAACAATGCCTTGGTATTTCCTAGCCCATAACGGCAAGACGACGCTCGGATACGGGGCGAAAACCGGAGCGAATGCCTTGTGTTATTGGCAGGCCAATCAAGAACAGATCGTCCTCACAGCGGATTTGAGATGCGGTAGCGAAGGCGTCGTACTGGGGCAACGGCAGCTGCATGCGGCGACGATTGTTCATTTTGCGGAATCGCTGGACCGTACCGCGTTCTCTTGCGCGCAGGACTTCTGCTCAACGATGTGCGAACGCCCGCTGATGCCCCCTTATCCGGTCTACGGGGGGAACAATTGGTATTATGCATACGGGAAAAGCTCTCACGAGGCGATCCTGAACGATTCCCGTTTTATCGCTTCGCTCGTACCGGAAGAGGAGACCAACCGCCCCTTCATGGTGATCGACGACGGCTGGCAGCTGACTAGCGGAGATGGCCAAGCCTGGGGCGGACCTTGGGTCGGTAATTCTCGGTTTCCCGATATGCGGAGGCTCGCGGAAGAAATGAAGGGGATCGGCGTCAGGCCGGGAATCTGGTTCCGGCCCTTGGTGACGGCCGAATACGTCCCGGAATCGTGGAGAAGGTACCGAGGTCCCGAAGGGCACGTGCTCGATCCGAGCGTTCCCGAGGT
This sequence comes from Cohnella sp. LGH, assembly GCF_017671885.1. NCBI lineage: Bacteria > Bacillati > Bacillota > Bacilli > Caryophanales > Paenibacillaceae > Cohnella > Cohnella sp. LGH. The sequence continues at coordinate 4,897,566 of NZ_CP072117.1, read as the reverse complement.
GCTGTCGTTCATCGGGGATAACGTAAGAAAGATGACGGACTGGGGATACGAACTGCTGAAGCACGATTACTCGACCTTCGACTTGACCGGCAAGTGGGGGTTTCAGATGAAATCCCAACCGAACGCACTGCCTTATTCTTTTCAAGATCGATCCCGTACGACGGCCGAGATCGTGACTTCCTTGTACCGGACGATTGCGGACGCCTCGGGAGAAAGCTTGGTCATCGGCTGCAACACGATCGGGCATCTCGCAGCGGGCTTGTTTGAAATTCAACGCACCGGCGACGATACGAGCGGCAAGTCGTGGGAGAGAACGCGTTTTATGGGAGTGAATACGCTCGCTTTCCGTATGCCACAGCATGGCACATTCTTCAGCCATGATGCCGATTGCATTGGCATCACGCCGCAAGTGCCTTGGGAATTGAATGGGCAGTGGCTTAAGCTGTTGGCCGCGAGCGGAACGCCGCTATTCGTTTCCGTCGATCCGGCTATCGTTAATGAAGAGAAGAAGCAAGAGCTGCAGCGCGCCTTCGCCGTTGCGGCAAAGCCAATGCCGTCGGCGGAGCCGCTGGACTGGCTCGCGACGACTTCTCCGAATCGATGGGTGCTGAACGGCAAGGAAGAAAGGTTTTCCTGGCATAACGATTCGTTGGACGTTCATCGTTACCGCGATGCGGAATGGTGGAAATAACGGCCTAGTCAGCAGGTAGCTACACAAACGAAGGACGCTTAAGACAAGCGTCCTTCGTTTGTGTATTTTTCTTGATACAGAGGGTCCGGCAAACCGGAACAGGTCAAAAAAGTCCAAAAGGAATCGTAAGTTTTGTGCAAGCGAATTTTCTCGTCGCCGCCTATAGTAGAGTTATATATGTGAACGCTTTCAGGCGCGTGGTGAAGCGCGGCCGTTCATCCTTTCGATTACGACATAAAGGGGACTGGAATAGATGAATACGAAATTCGCGGTGGAGTGGAGGAAGGGGCCGATTCGAGGAAGCGTCTCGACGACCGCCGGAACAATAAGCGCCGCAATCATGAGGGGGAGCGGCAAGTCCGAGGGAGCTTGCTTCTCCACCGACGGAAGTCCGGCGCGGCTGGAAGTAACGGTGCAAGCGGAGGATGGGAAGGACTTGCGGTCCATTCTGGTGAAGATCGATACGCAGGAGCGCCCGTTCAGCTTTTTCCTGCGCGATGTGAGCAAGGCCTATCCGATCTACATTCCCGCTTACGGAGTCGCCGTCACGCAAGCCGACGACGATCGGACCTACGAGCAAATCGAACTCGACGTTAAGGCGATGAACCTGGTTACCGAGCTGCAGCGCATAGAGAACGAGCCGGAGGAAAACTTCGCGAATGCAGCCGCTCATACCCGCGAGCTCGCTTCGCAGACATGGCTCGGGTTGTCGCGCGATATTCGGATTTTCGGCGTCGGGTTTCGCGGCGTCGGCGGGGAGGAAAGGCTGTGGGATTGGGTGCAGCCGCGATTTCACGGCTTCGAAGCGAAGCTGCCGGAGAACGAGGACAAGCCCGTCTGCTACCGGTATATGCTTGGTCGAGGCGTCGGCTGCGTGGAAGGCGTCTCCCGCAGGCTCGAGGACGGATCGCTTCCCATCCTGCACGCATCAATCCAGGATAACGACGTAGTCTACGACACGGTATCCTTCGTCTCCTACGAAAGCAGTCCTTTGAATGCCGATACGTTAAGGGGCACTCATTATTTGGCCGCCGACGGCTTCGGCCACTTTCATATGCTGACGGAAGAGCAGACGGCGCTGCGGGAACGGATTCTTCCGCAGGAGATGAACCGGGAAGAGGAGACGGTGCTTTACTTCCGGGCGGTAGCCACGAACAAAGCGCGAGTGCCCAGATACGCCTGGTTCAAAAACGTCGTTCCTAACGCTTTTGTCTTAAACGACGACAAACAATACGAGTTCGATGGAGACAACGGGTTCGTCAGCTACTCGGAGGATCGGGTTTGCTGCGTATCCAAGCTGGGCGGACAGCCGCTTCGAACGGAAGAGACGGCCGTTCTCCTTCCTCCGGGAGAGTCGGTCACGTTCGAATTCTACTTGCCTCACCGGCCGATCTCCTGGGAACGCGCCGAAGGGTTAAGCCGTCAGTCTTTCGAAGAGAGATGGACGGAGTGCCGCGAGTTCTGGCAGGAGAAGCTTTCCCGGGCGGCTTCGATCAAGCTTCCGGAGCCGCGGATCGAAGAGATGGTCAAGGCCGGATTGCTCCATCTCGATCTCGTCTCCTACGGCCTTGAGCCCGACGGAACGATCGTTCCGACAATCGGCGTCTATACGGCGATCGGCTCGGAGAGCTCGCCGATTATCCAATTCATGGAGTCCATGGGCTGGAACGACGTTGCGGAGCGGGCCTTGCAATTTTTCTTGGATAAGCAGCACGAGGACGGTCTGATGCAAAACTACGGCGGATATATGCTGGAAACGGGAGCCGCGTTATGGAGCCTCGGAGAGCATTACCGGTATACTCGAAACGAAGAGTGGGTTCTTAACATAAAGGATCACCTGTTAAAGGCGTTCGACTATCTGACAAAGTGGAGAGACCGCAATAAAACGGAGGAGCTGCGGGGCAAAGGCTACGGCATGCTGGAAGGGAAGACGGCGGATCCGGAGGACCCGTTCCGCTCCTTCATGTTAAACGGCTATGCATATATGGGGATGAGCCGGCTGGCGGAGATGCTGAGAAACGTCGATCCCGACAGTTCTGCACGAGTGGAAGCCGAAGCGCAAGCGCTGAAGGAGGATATCCGTCAGGCTTTGTTCGCCGCGATGGCGAGCTCTCCGGTCGTTCCGCTGGCCGACGGAAGCTGGGTGCCGACCGTCCCTCCTTGGGTGGAGCACAGAGGACCGCTTTCCGTGAACGGGGAAGGCGGCAAATGGCTGACGCACGGTTCGGTCGCCGCTCGGGATTCCCTGCTCGGCCCGCTCTACCTCGTTTTTCAAGAGGTCGTTTGTCAGGACGAAGCCGCGGCGGAATTCATGTTGAATTATCATCACGAATTGATGTGCACCCGCAACGTCGCTTTAAGCCAGCCGTACTACAGCATTCATCCTTGGGTGCATCTGAAACGCGGCGAGGTCAAGCCGTTCCTGAAAGCCTACTATAACGGCTTCGCCGGATTGGCGGACCGGGAGACGTATACGTTCTGGGAGCACTTCTGGCACGCCAGCCCGCACAAGACGCACGAGGAAGGCTGGTTTCTGATGCAGACCCGTTGGATGCTTTATATGGAAGACGGAGAGGATCGGTTGAACCTGCTGCCGGGAATTCCGAGCCAATGGCTCGAGAACGGCAATGTCATCGAATTGGACGGAATCGCGACGTATTTCGGAGCCGTCTCGCTGCGCGTCGAATCGAATTTGGAGCAAGGAGCGATTACAGCGAAAGTCGTCTGTCATTCGGACAGAAAGCCGAATACCGTAAGCATTCGGCTCCCGCATCCGGAAAGCGCGGCTCCTGCAACGATCATTGGCGGATCGTATTCCGCTTCGCGACAGACCGTCGTGATCGACCGATTCGACGGAAATTCCGAAATTACGCTAAGATTCGACAAGCGATGATATAATGGGAGCAACGTCCTAACTTCAAAGCTCCGACTTCCGCGTCAGGGGGTTATCTTATACGAACGAATCCCGTTCAGACTTTCCAAAAGAGGATGAGACTCCTCTTTTTTGGTTTACGAAATAAATTTATCTTATTCAACACGATCATCGGCATCGTATTTATTACCGTTTTAAGCGCTCTGTTATCGCATTTTATGGAGAAGTATACGAAGGAAAACATCAATCAGTACGTCACGAGCCTGAACGTGCAGATCAGCAACAGCATCGACCGTTACGTCGACGATATGCAGAAGGTGTTAATGATCCTCTCCGAGGACGCCAACCTTCCCGTAATCGCGGACAAAAAATTCGTCGGAACCTATGAGGGCTACACGGCTTACAATCGCTTTTACGATAACATCCGCTCGCTGATTTTTTTCAAAGGCTACAAATCGCTATCGGTCATCCTCTTCGACAGGCAGGAAATTCTGACCACGGATTTAAACGACGGTCAGGATTTCAAGTATATTCGCAATGCCTTGAACACGAACATGTACCGAGAGATCACCGATTCCGAGCAATCGATGGTGCTGCTTCCCGGATTTTCCCTATTGCCGGGTAAGGACAACAACACGTTATTCTCCCAAGCCATCAAGCTGTGGGGCAACCTGCCCGGAGAAAAAGACTTCATGGTGCTGAGCGCCGACAAAAACCTGTTCTCGCATTTTCTCAACGGGGTCAACAACCAAGCGTTCGACGATATTCTGATTACGACGGAGGACGGGAAGGTGATTTTCAGCCTGAATTCCGACGTCTCGGCTTACGCCGAATTCAGCGACAAAGACATCGGCCGGCTAGCCGAATTCGACACGCTGCGTCTTAATGGGTCAAGCTATTACGCCAACGTTAAAAATTCCGCGACGACGGGCTGGTACGTCGTTTCTTTGATCAACCAGAACAAAATCGACAAACAAATTAACGATTCGAAGATCATCATTATGCTGACGGGAATCATCGTGATGGTCATCCTGATTCTCGCCGTTCATCTCTTCGTGACGAGGAGCACGCGCGATCTCAAGAGATTATCCAAGACGATGAAAAACATAGAAAAGTCGAACTACCAGATCAGAAGCGACATTAACCGCAACGACGAGATCGGCGATCTCAGCCGAAGCTTTAATTCGATGGTCAATAACGTGCTCGAGAATCAGGTGCTGCGCAATGAAGCCGAGATCAAGAGCCTGCAGGACCAGATCAACCCGCATTTTCTGTACAATACGCTCGACGCGATCAGCGCGCTGGCCATCAAACGGGATCATGTCCGAATCAATGAAATGGTGGAAAAGCTGGCCGATTTTTATCGCTACAATATGAACATCGCGAGCAACAACGTCGTGGAAATCGGAACCGAAATCCAGCACGTGAAAAATTACCTTGAAATTATCCAAGTGCGTTACGGCAGCCGTTTGAGCGTGATCTATGAGATCGACGATGGCGTGTCGGAATACCGGACGATTCGGTTCACGCTGCAGCCCGTCGTCGAGAATGCGATCAAGCACGCGTTTAACGAAATGTCCATGGCCTATGTCATTCGGATTAGAGCCTACGAAACGGAGAATGCGATCGTTCTGGAAGTGTCGGACAACGGAATCGGAATCGAGCAGCCCATGCTTCGCAAGATCATGCAAGATATCGATGGAAACGCTTCTTTGTCGTATTCCGAGCCTCGCGGGGGCGTAGGACTGAAAAACGTGAACATGCGGTTTAAGCTGTTATTCGGCGCCGATTACGGGATCTCAATCGAAAGCGACAAGGGAAGCGGGACCAAAGTCGTCATTACCGGTCGCAAACTGAGATGAGGTGCATCCAGATGAAGGTCATAGTCGTAGACGACGAAGAATTGAGCAAGGACAAAATCGTTTATTTGCTGCAGGGCAGCTCCGTTTCGTTCGAAAGCGTCTTAACGGCGAGCAACGGCAGGGAAGCGCTGGATTTGATCGACAACGGCGAACTTCCGGACGTGATCCTGACCGATATCCGGATGCCCGTCATGAACGGGTTGGATTTGATCGAGGCCGTGAAGGAAAAGTATCCGGACATCCGGTTTATCGTGACCAGCGGTTATGCCGATTTCGATTACGCCGTTAAAGCGATGAAGCACGGGGTGACGGATTACGTGCTCAAGCCCGTCAAAGCCCAGGATCTTATTCCCGTGGTGGAGGCGATGCGGGACGCGATTGCGGCATCCGATCAGGCGAAGGAAGAGAGCAAGCGGGTTGAAACGGTGAACCGGGAAAACCGCCGCATGGCGACGGAAAAGGAAATCTATCATTTGTTGACCGACCGACGTGAGGATGAGAGCGAGAAGAGGGAGGCGGAACGGGAACTCGCCATTCTGCGACATCGCTTCTATCTCATTGCTTCGGTTAAGCTCCATGGCGGCGAGCGATCAGTCGATGGCGTAATCTACAGAGAATTACGAGATAGATTCGATGATGAAGCGGGAAACGGCTGGATGATGGAAAATTACTTCGGTAAAGATACGTTCATTGTCCTATTCGGCGGCGAGGACGAAAATCGGCTCGCCGACACGGCGGCTAGGGAGGCGCCTCGGCTTCGCGCGTTGCTGCACGATCGGCACGGCTTGGCGGTTACGATTGGCGTCAGCCAACCTTGCGGCGATCCGCGGATCGCTTATCGGCAAGCTGCGATGGCGCTGAAGAACCGATTTTGCTTCGGAACGGATCGAATCTTCCCGTATGCCGCTAACGAGGTTCGCAGCAATGGCGCTTCGCAATCGCTCGCGCTTAAATTCAAGCTGGCCGAACAAAGTCTGGAAAACAAAAGTCTTGCGAAAGCGATCATCCTTCTTCGTCATACCGCGGAGGATGTATTCGACCGTTCTCTAGCCGAATGCCGGGAAGAGATTTCGATAGACTACCTGTTTAACGAATACGTTAATCTGGTCATCCGGTTTTGCCTGAAGAACGACTACGATTTTATCGATCGGATCGATCCCGAAGTTCTATCGGGGAGAGCCCTGGACGAACTTGAGGATCGCGGTGCGATTTTGAAGTTGATCGAGACGATCATCGAGAGATTGTTTCACTCCGCCCCCGGATCGGAAGGAGGCGTCCTGCGGAATACCGCTCTGAACTCATCGGTCATCGATCAAATCGTCGCCTACGTGTCCAGAAATATCGAAGAAGAGATTACGCTGCAGACGGTATCCGATAAATTCTCCATTAACCCCTCATACCTATCGCGCGTCTTTAAAGCCGCTATGAATCAGGGCTTCGTCAAATACGTGACCGGGCTCAAGATCGACAAGGCGAAGGAGCTGCTCGAGAACGGGGCGTTGGAGATCGCTGACATTGCCCACGGACTCGGATTTTCCGACCAACAGTACTTTAATCGGGTGTTTAAGAAGACGACGGGAACGACGCCGAACGAATGGCGGACGAAGAGTAAAAAAAGTCCAAAAAACGCGTAAGATTCGTGCAAGATAAGCGGTGGTCCGATGCGTTAAAGTAGAAATATAAGCAAGGCGTTATCGGCGAGAGGTCGAGTCCGTCACGTGCGGCGCTTTGGAAAGCCAAAGCCAAGCGCGGAACGGCCGATTCTGCTCAGCCTATAAAGAAAGCGCTTTCATTAATTTGAGAGATCTATTTTACAGCTAAGCAGGTGAAAGGCATGAACAAGCTTTATCGTCAAAAATGGTTAATTGCGTTCGCGTTACCCGGATTTCTATTCTTTCTCGTGTTTTCCTATTTGCCGATGTACGGCGTCGTTATTTCTTTTCAGGACTTCGACGTCTTCAAAGGCGTGTTCCGAAGCGATTTCGTCGGATTCGATAATTTCAGGACGTTATTCGATATGCCCGATTTTAATAACGCCCTCCGGAACACAATCCTGATCAGTGCATTGAAAATGATCCTGCTCTTCCCGGCAACGATTGTCTTTGCCCTCTTAATCAACGAAATCGGCACGGGATGGTTCCGGAAATTCGTTCAAACGACCTCATATTTGCCGTATTTCGTCTCTTGGGTCATCGCGGCGGGGATCTGGTATAAGCTCTTTTCCATTGACGGCGGAGTCGTGAACGACCTGCTCGTGTCCCTCGGAATCTTGAAAGAGCCGTTTTACTTCATGGCCGATAAGGACGCTTTCTATCCGATTATTCTATTTACCGAAGCATGGAAAAACATGGGGTTCAGCGCGATTATCTTTATCGCATCTTTGTCCGCGATCGACGTCCAGCAGTACGAGGCGGCCAAGGTGGATGGAGCAAGTCGGTTCCGCCAAATCTGGCACATCTCTCTTCCGGGCATCCGAAACACGATCGTGCTCATGTTTATTCTGAACGCCTCGAACCTGTTAAAGGCGGGTCAGGATCAAATGTGGACGATGTCGAACGTAACCGTTCAGCAGCAGGCCGAAATTCTGGATACGCTCGTTCTTCGATATTTGAAGGACATGGGGTTAATGGGGTATTCGATCGGAACGGCTATGGGCATCTTCCAAGCCTTTATCGGTCTGGCCTTGTTCATCGTCTGCAATTATTTGGCGAAAGCCGCCAAGAGCGATTCCATTATTTGATTCGGAGGTAGGCCATGAAAAAGACACGAAAATTCGACGCGTTCGCGGTGATCAATGGAATCCTCATGTTGATCTTCACGTTAGTCTGCATCTATCCGTTCTACTACGTCTTGATTGTCTCCCTTAACGATCCGCTGGATGCGCAGCGTGGAGGGCTATACCTGTGGGTGAGGTCCTTCTCCTTCGAAAATTATAAAGCGATCTTTAAGACGTCGGAGCTGTTAAACGCTTACCAAATTACGTTGTTTCGGGTCATAGCCGGGTCCGCTCTGCATTTGATCCTGACCGCGATGTTCGCTTTCGCCTTAACCAAGAAACACTTCGTATTCCGCAAATTTCTGACCTGGTGGATGCTGATTCCGATGTATTTCTCCGGCGGCATCATCCCGACCTACGTCGTCATGGATATGCTCGGCCTGGTCAACAATGTGATGGTTTACGTCCTGCCGCATTTGCTCGCCACTTTCCATATTTTGATCCTTCGTACCTTTTTGAACGAGCTGCCGGCCGCTTTGGAAGAATCCGCCGTCATCGACGGAGCGAGCGATTTCTCCCTTTTCTGGCGAATCGTTATGCCGCTCAGCACGCCGGTGCTGGCGACGGTCGCGTTGTTTATCGGCGTGTTCCATTGGAACGACTGGTTTTCCGGATTTACCTATATGACGAGCGAAGACCTATGGACAGCCCAGAACGTGCTTCTGAAAATCATTCAAACCAACGAAGCGTCCAACATCGCATCCATTTCCAAAATGGACTCCGGCTTCAAAGCGACCGTTACGGCAGAATCGGTCAAAATGGCCATGCTGGTCATCACGACGGTTCCGGTTATCATCGTCTATCCTTTTCTTCAGAAGTACTTCGTCAAAGGCATGATGCTAGGTTCAGTCAAAGGTTAATCGGACAGACGGTATGAGTACCTAACGGTATTTATATATAATGAAATCATAGGGAGAGGTTAGCATGACGATGAAAAAGAAAATGATCGTTTCACTGGCTACGCTTGCGCTGGCGACTTCCAGCATTCTGGCCGGCTGTGCCAAGACGAACGACGGGGCGAAAGAATCCGCTCCCGCGGCGTCTTCTCCGGCGCAGCAGGAGACCGCATCGGCGGAGCCCTCGAAAGAAGCTCTTCCTTCGGAGCTTACCGTTTCCTCTTTTAACTGGGGATGGGCGACGGTCGACGAAGCCCGGGACAGAATCGGGCCTGAACTCGAGAAGGCGCTCGGATTTAAGGTCAAGCTCAACGTCCTGAAGACGGGAAGCTCCGACGAAGCAGACAAGAAGCTTCAGCTGTGGGCGGCTACCAAAGCGGCGGACATGCCCGATATTTTAATGACGACAAGCTCGACGCTGGCTGCGCAAACGATCGATTCTTTGGGAAGGAACGACATTCTGCTGGACTGGAACGAAATTCTGGATCGGATGCCGAATTACAAAGCGCAAGTGAGTCAGCTTCTGCCGATCAGCTCGGACGTCGAAACCGGGAAGCTGTTCCGCGCGCCGCAAAACTTCGAGTCTCCTATCGGAACCAAGCCTGCAACGGCGCCGCTCATTCGCAAGGATTGGCTGGATCAGTTGGGACTCCCTTTGCCCAAAACGACAGATGAATTGCGGAATACGCTAATCGCATTCAGAGATAACATTAAGCTGCCCGACGGACAGAAGGTCATCCCTTCGATCGATTTCGGAGAGATGTTCTGGAACAACAAATACATGTTCGACAATCCGGAATATTCCTACGCAGGCTCCGGCAACGTAACGGTCGGATTGAACGACTGGTTTACGGATAAGAGCGACGGCAAGGTCAAACGGCACGACATGGTCTTCACGGACAATCTGTATGAATTCATCGCGTATTACAATTCGCTCTTCAAAGAGGGCTTGATCGACAAGGAAAGCTTGACGATGAAGTACGGACAATATATCGAGAAGGCGTCCAGCGGCCGCGTAGGATTGTTCGGAACTTGGGGCACGCATGTCATGACGGTGAACGACAGTCTGGCCAACGTGGATCCGAAGGGACTGTTCGTCGGAACGACCGTGTTCAGCAGCAAGACGAATCCGTCGCTGGATCCGGCGTTTGTTAAGAAAGCGATGCTGGGAGTCAATTCGTACTGGATCATCAAGAAGAGCATTAGCGAAGAAAACTTGAATGCCTTCATCAAGTACATGGAATACACGATGGGGGAGGAAGGCTGGAAGCTCACGACTTTTGGTCAGGAAGGCGTCGATTGGGAATATGATGCCGACAATAAGATTGTCGAGACGCAGGCGGCTATCGATAAGTTCCAAGGAAATATCGGAGAGAAAATTCCCGAAGGAATTTGGTACTACAGTCCGACGCCGAACTACAACTTGCAAGCGAAATACTACGCTCCGACCGCGTACGACAAAAGAGCGGACGTCATCGAAACCTTGAAAAACATGGGCTACGTCCAAGGAGAGCCGGTCTATTCGTACATTACGGACAAAGCTCCTTACGTCCTCCCCGGACCGATCGAACTGAAGAAGGGCGCAGGTTACGCGACCCGGTGGAAGGATATGGTCGTGTCCGGCGTACTCGCGAAATCCGAGGACGAAATTCGCAACATTATCGCCAAGTGGCAAGAAACGGAAAGAAAACTCGGCTACGACGAGATTTCGGAGGAAAGAACGAACAACTTGAAGACGGTTCCGGATTTGGAATAGTCGGAAAGAGTGGAAATGGAAGGGCGCTTATGACAAGCGTCCTTTTCGCGTCTTTCGCATAGTCCGGCGACTCCATCGGCAAAAAAGTCCAATAAATCCGGTAAAAATATTCCTATATCCGATGAAGCGGTTGTCCTATTCTGATTAAAGAAGAGCGTGAACCGAATTTGGAAAGCGCTCTCAATTAGAGGAGGTCATTTCATGAAAAAAAAGGCACCTTTCCTTCTAGGCTTATTGGCGGCAATTTTCGTTTTCTCTACCGTTTCTTCGGTCCAAGCGGCAATACCCGATCCGAAGGTTGCTCCGTTCCCGATCGGGATCTTCTGGTCGCCGAGTCCTCAGGATACGACGTTCGAAAATTACGAACAGATCAAGGACATGAATGCGACCTACGTTCTCTTGACGAACGGCGTTATCAACCAAAGCCTTAACGACGCCGCATTGGCGCAGTGTGCCGCTAACGGCTTAAAATGCGTCGTGCAGGAAGAAAGACTGGATTCGTACAAATTTAACGAATTGCAAAATCTCGGCGACGGAGGAGATTTTCTCAACTACGGTCATTCGTTCGGGCAAACGTTCACAACTCCGAATACTCCGGATATTGCAATCGATACCATAGAGCTGTTCATGGATGAAAATTTGCCGGCCAGCGGTCAGAAGATGACGTTAAAGCTTTACGATTCGCCAAGCAAGACGACTCTGATCGGGAGTTCATCGATAACCGGTCCTGCCGGAACAATCCACCCTACCTTTTATTTTTATAAATGGCTTACTCCGAACACCACGTATTACATGGAGTTGACCGCCGATGGGCCATTGGCTCAAAGCTACGTGATCTATCATACTTCCGACGCGTATAGCGGAGGAACGGCTTACCGGGACGGAGTTGCCCAGGCAGGGCATGACTTATGGTTTAATCTCCGTTACGCCCGGAGCATGTTTATCGGAGGCGCCGAGCCGTATGCGGCTGATATCGCCGAAATTACCAATCACTACAAAACGAACGGAGCTTTCCTGGGTTATCATCTTGTCGATGAGCCTTCCGCGGAGAAGATGGTCGGTTTACAAAGCACGATCGAGAAAATCAGGGCGGCCGATCCCGATCATCTGACCTACGTGAATCTGCTTCCGACCTATGCGGGCAACCTTGGTTTCGGCGGGCAGACGGGTGTATTCGTAAGCCCGACTCAATCCGTAGGACAGTCTTTTAAGACCAATTCGAAGACGACAACGATATCGACTGTTCAGTTGTATATCGACAAGAATCAATGGGGGACGAACGAGCCTCTAACTCTGAAGCTGTGGAATTCTCCTGCCAAAACGACGTTGATCGCGCAGCAGACGCGATCGGGAGCGAGCACGAATTATCCGCAGTTTACTTTGAACGCGGCCGTAAGCCCGAATACAACCTACTACTGGGAGCTTACCCATGGGGGCGGCGGGGATAATTCCGTCGGTTGGATCGTAAAATCGACTAGCGGAACGGAATGGGAGAAAGACGGTACGGCCTACGTGGCCGGCAGTCCCTCGGACGGAGACTTTTGGTTTACCCTTAATCAAAACCTGACCGCTTTTTCCTACGAAGATTACGTCTATCGCTGGGCCAGCAAAGACCCGGACTTCATGATGTACGATCATTATCCGTTCAGCGCAAGCGGAGGGATTAGCGCCGATTATTATTCCAATATGGAAATCATCCGCAGGCAATCTCTGGCGGCATCGATTGATTTTTGGACCTATATTCAATCGGTAGGAATTACGGGAATGCTCAGGGCGCCTTCGGAAGGAGAAATGAGGTACCAAGTGTATACCAGCCTCGCCTACGGGGCTAAAGGAATCAATTACTTCACATACGAGACTCCGTCCGGTCAAGGAGAACCGTTCCATGACGGCATTCTGCTGCCGAACGGAACTAAGAACGCTTCTTATACGTATGCGCAAAATATTAACGCGGAGGTGTTGAAGCTCGGACCTAAACTATTGTCGCTGACCTCCCAGGCCGTATATCATACCGGAACGCTGCCCGCGGGTACGACTGCGCTGCCTTCGAGCTTTTTCCTTCAGCCGTCTAATGCTGCCGATCCATTAGTGATTGGATACTCGACAGATGCCGAAGGACGCCGATATGTCATGGTAACCAACCGGGATACCGTCAATTCCAGAACGGTGTCGTTTACGCTTTCGCCTAAACCGAGCGCGGTAACGGAAATCTCCAAAACGACGGGAGGCGAAGTCGCCACGAATTACAATCCGGCCACGGGAGCTATGTCGGCCGCCTTTGCGCCGGGAGAAGGTAGGTTGTACGCTTTGCCGTCAGCCCCTTCGAACTTAGCGTTAAATGCTGCAGTTACGGTAAGCAGCGAGTATTCGGGCTGGCCGAAGAGCAGGCTGACGGACGGGAACAGATCGACCAATTTTTCGACGCAGACGGGAATAACGAGCGACCATGCCGAATGGATCGAGATCGATATGGGCTCCCCGGTCGCGTTTAACAAGGTCGTTCTTGTCGGCCGTACCGAGCCTTATGGCTACCCGAAGAATTTTAAGATTCAAGTGTGGGACGGAGCGAATTGGCAGGATCGGGTAACCCGGACCAACGAATCTCAACCTGCTTCTAGTGCGGCGCTTGCCTATACTTGGGGTTATGCCGATACGACGAATAAAATCCGAATTTCCGCATCGGGACTGCGCCCGGACAATAACGGGCATTATGTTCTTCAGCTGGGAGAAGTAGAAGTCTACAACGAGTCATAACTTTAATCACCGCCGCCGCATCCCGATTCCGGGAAGGGCTGGCGGTGGTTTCATATTGGTCGAGGGTTAGAACCTCATAAAGCGAAGGCGGCTTTCGCCCACGTATAATCGGGGTCCGGCTGCGTTCCGTCCTTGTAGGTGGAGATCAAAGCCCAACGGTCGGCGCCCGACGTATTCGGATAGGAGGCGTGCAGCAGCAAATCGTGGAACACGATGGCGTCGCCCTTGGAGGCCGGCAAATCCACGATTTGCGAGGGATCGATTCTTTATGCGCCTGTCGACGTCTATTTGGACGAGGATAACCTGTTTCAGCCCGATCTGGTGTATATTTTGCACGAGAATGCTTCTATTATCAAGCCGAAACGGATCGAGGGCATTCCTGATCTGGTCGTCGAAATTTTATCTCCCTCTACCAGTCACAACGACAAAATAAGAAAAAAACGCCAATATGAGCGCTTCGGGCTGAAGGAATACTGGATTGTCGATCCGGTTCATCTGACGTTGGACCAGTTTATTCTCGATGCGAACGGCAAGCTGCAGCTCGTAGAAACGTATGATGCTCATGCTCCGAGCAAAGTGGCTTCTCCCATGTTCTCCTGCATCGATATCGATATGAAGCGCATGTTCGCGAATTTGCGTTGAGGCGATCGCCGAGGGGTGCCCTCCCCGGACGCTTCTATACTTTGGCAATCACCGTCTTCAGATACTCGGAGGGCGACATATCCGTATCCGACTTGAAGTGCCGCGAGAAGCTGTGTACGCTGCCGTAGCCGAGCTTATCGGCGATTTCCGTGAACGTGTGCCGCTGCGCGCGGATCAAGCTCTTGGCCTGCTCGATCTTCAGACGGCGATAGTGCTTCATGATGCTGATGCCGCGGTGTTCCTTGAACAGCGTAAGCGCATGGCTTTTGCTCAGGTTGAACTGCTTGTAGATATCCTCCAGACGCAGATCCGCGTAGAGGTGCTGCTCCATATATTCGCACATGCGCTGGACGAGATCGTCCTCGCTTTTTCGTTTAATGGACGCCGACAGCCGCTGCTCCTGCCGGGCCAGCAGGTCTCCGGCGTCCCTCAGGCGGACGAGCAGCATTTCCAGATGGAGCTTGAGCAGCTGCTCCGCTCCGACGGGGGCGTCCGTCTTTCTGCGGAGAGTATGGTTGCGCGGATCGTCGAACGGAGGGAGGAAGGCGGCGAATCCGCTTTTCATAATTTGCGCGAGAATCCCCTTCTGCTCATCGTCCAGCGTAAAAATTTTATTTTCAAAGTAAGCCATTTCCTCGGAACGGCACACGAAAGAGAGAATAATCACGTTCGGAGCGACCGTCTTGTTGGCCCATACCCCGTGAAATTCGTTCGGCTTGTGAAAAATCATGTCCCCCTGCTTAAGCCGATAGCCCTCCGTGTCCGCGAATACTTCCAGCTCTCCTTTATCCACATAGACGAATTCCCAAAAATCGTGCTTCTCCCCCTCGAAGGCGAAGTCCTTGGAAAACTCGAAATAATGGAACGAAACGAGCTGCTTGACCGCGAACGGCTCCTTAAGCTTGGTGCGGGGGAAGCTTCTGTCCGGGTTCGTCATCGGCTTGGCCTCCGTCTAATGGACTACCTATTCATTGGTTCAATTATAGCATGGGAACGCCGAGCCTCGATCCTCTTTTCGTGAATAGCTGCAATCTTCGGGAACGGACGAAAAACAGACTTATTGCCACGTTTCGCGGCCTTTTTGCTAAAGCCTGCGCTGCGTTGTATCGCTTACACTCAAGGGAGTCGGCAGGGGATAACGGACCTCTCGAACTTAACTTAACGAATCTAGGAGGCGTGGCGATGAACGTACTCGCGGTAGGCTGCCACCCGGACGATCTGGAGATCGGCTGCGGCGGTACGCTGGCGAAGCTGGCGGCGCAAGGCCATCAAGTGACGATGGTTCACGTGGCTAACGGCAACAAAGGCCATAAAGTGATTCCGGCGGAGGAACTGAAACGGATCAGAAGTCTGGAAGCTAAGGCGGCCGGCGCGCTGATCGGCGCGGAGGTCATCAGCTTGGACGTTCCGGACCTGGCGGTCAAGTCGGACCAGGACGAGTTGATCGGCAAGCTGGTTGAAGTCATTCGACGCACGAAGCCGGATTATATCATAACGCATCCGCCCGAGGATTACATGAAGGACCATATGGAAGTGTCGCGAGCGGTGTTCGACGCGAGCTTCGCGGCGACCGTGCCGTATTATCGCGCGGACGCGAACGAGGAGGCTCACGATAAAGTCGCTCCGATCTATTACATGGACACGCTTGCGGGAGTCGGCTTTCTCCCTACTGAATACGTGGATATCAGCGATCACATCGAAACGAAAATTCAAATGAACGATTGCCACCAAAGTCAGATCAAATGGCTGTACGAGCACGACGGAATCGACTTCCTCGATTTCGTGCGGACGGTGTCCAAGTTCCGCGGGCTGCAATGCGGCAAGCCGTACGCGGAAGGCTTTAAGCAATGTCAGGCCTGGCCGAGGCTGACGGCAGAGAGACTGCTGCCCTAACAACGACAAGAATAGGAGAGTGCCGAACATGAACTTTAATCAAACGGTCAAAGGCTCCCTGCTTGAAGGCTTCTATCCCGCCGGGTGGGATATGGAGAAGATCGATCGCTGCTGTGCCAACGCTCCGGAGACGATCGGAGACCGTCAGCAATTCTGGAACGAAGCGTTCCAGCCGGTCGCTTGTGCAGAAGTGCAGGAGCTCGACGTGAAAATGGGCCATGAGATCGCAACGGAAATTCGCCGCGCCAAGGAAGCCGGACGCAAAATCGCGTTTATTTTGCCGGTAGGGCCGATGGGGATGTACAAGTGGGCGGTTTACTTCCTGAACGAATGGAATGTCGATTGCTCGCACGTGTACGGCTTCAACATGGACGAATGGAGCGACGGGGAAGGGAACACGCTGCCATCTGACAATCCGGGCTCGTTCCAGAACGCGATGGAACAGGCGTTTTACGGTCCGCTTGGCGAGCTTACCGTTCCGACCTCACAGCGTCACTTCGCCACAAAAGCGACTTTGCCGACTTATGCGGAGAAGATCGCGGCGTTAAAGGCGGAGGGGGCCGAGCTGATCACCGTGTTCGGCATCGGACGGATGATGCACATTGCGTTCTGGGAGCCGCACTTCGGCGCGGAGTTCGCCAGCGATGAAGAGTGGAGCAAGCAGACCCACCGCATTGGAGCGCAGCTTCACCCTCTAACGATCGAGCAGAACGCGATTACCAGCTTCAAGAGTCGGACGACGCTCGTGCCTTGCCGCGCGAATACGGTCGGCCCAGGTTTATTCCTGCAATCCGACCGCATCATCGGCGGCTGCGACGGCGCGCTTGGCCGCGGCATGCAGTGGCAGGGACTGTCGCTATGGACGACGCTGCGGCACGGGCCGAACAGATGGCTGCCGTCGACGTATATGCCGACGCTGCCTGGCAAGCTGTTTTATTTGCAGGCTTTGGCGGGACCTCTGGAAGCGGACATGAACTAAAGGTATAATGAAAGCCGTCCCTTTTCAATGACAGAGTTTCGGAAAATGACGGAGGTTTATATGTCGAAGCTAGCAGAGATCCCGACTTATCCATGCGAATATGTGAATTACACGAACGAAATCTGGGAACGCATCGCTGCCGTCAGTCTCGTGGACGTCGTCACGGGCGGGGACGTTCTCGAGTCGACGCACGTTAAAGTCTGCTGGGACGACAACGCTTTGTACGCGAGATTCGAGTGCGTGGACACGCATGTCGTCTCGCAGTATACAAATCGCAAAGATCCGCTGTGGGAACAGGACGTCGTGGAGATGTTTATCGACGAAGAGGGCAAGTGCAGGCGGTACATGGAGCTTGTCGTCAGCCCGAACGGCGTGCTCTGCGATGTGATGATCGATCACGACGACGAGAACGATCCGAATAGCTTTAAGGTGGGCTCGGAGTGGGAGGTTCAAGGCTTCGAGCAGAAGATCGAGGCGGAAGGAGAACGGCGCACCTATACGTTCAGGCTGCCGTTCTCGAACTTCTCCAAAGCTCCGCAAGACGGGACGCAGTGGAGAGTCAACTTCTTCCGCATCGACGACGAGCCGAACGGCACCCGTCACTACCAAGCTTGGTCGCCGACGGGCGCCGAGAACTACCATATTTCCGATCGGTTCGGCAGGCTCGTTTTTACAAGAAGCTAAAGTTGAGTAGAGTCGAGGGGCTCGATCTCCTATTTCGCCAATTCTCCAAAACGGGAGAAGACGGCGAGGGCGGGATCGATCGGCACCTCGGCTCTCTTGACGTTTTCCGGAATGCGGATCGTCGGCGTCGGCCGCGGGCTGCGCCCCGAGAACTGCGGCAGCCACTGACGCTGGGCGTCCATCATTTCGGTTGCCATGTCGCGGATTTCCTTCAACGTCAGCACCGACGACGTAAGCGGATCGAGAGCGAGCGCCTGCACGACCGTCTCCGGATCGCCGGATTTGGCGGCGAGCACGGCCAGGCGCTGCACGTTGATGTTGGTCAGGTTAAGCGCAGCGCACTGCGGCGGGATTTCGCCGACCAGCGTTCTGTGCAGACCGGTGCGGTCGGCGAATACGGGCCCCTCCGCGCAGCACTCGTTCGGCAGGTTGGAGATCATGCCGTTGTTGCGCAGGTTGCCGCTGAACTTGAACGTTTTGCCGGTTTCCAGCGCTTCGATGATGTAGGCGCAGTATTCGACGCTGCGCGGAGGCAGGTCGTAGCTCTCGTCCTTCAGAATGTCCTGGTTCTTGTATTTGTCGGCCACGTAGGTACACCAATTGTAATACGCTCCCGACTCCCCGCCGAAGGAAGGTTCGTCGCAGTACGTGTCGAGCGCCTTGCTGTTTTTGCGGAACCACGGGACGTACTCCGAGAGATGGCCGGTCGACTCGGTCATGAAATAGCCGAAGTGGCGAAACACCTCGCCGCGCACCTTCTCGTTGACGTAAAATTCCGGCTGCTCGAACTTCTCTCGCAGCTCGGGGTACAGATCGCGTCCGCGATGCGACAGCTTCGTAAACCAGCCCATATGGTTAATGCCGGCGGAGACGTAATCGATCTCCTGTTTCGGTACGCCTACATAGCCGGAGACGAGGTCCAGCGTCGTCTGTACGCCGTGGCATAGCCCGACGTACTGAATGTTCGTCTCTCCGAGCGCCCAGCAGACCATCGCCATCGGGTTGACGTAATTGAGCAGCGTCGCGTTCGGACACAGCTCCTCCATGTCGCGCGCCACGTCGAGAATGACGGGAATGCTCCTCAGCGCCCGGAATACGCCGCCGGGACCTAGCGTGTCGCCAATGCATTGATCGACGCCGTATTTCAGCGGAATTTTGTAATCCAGCTCGAAGGCGGATACGCCGCCGACCTGGAATGAGACGATAACGTAGCTGGCGCCGGCCAGCGCTTCCCTGCGGTCGGTCGTGATCGTTACTTTGGATTTCAGGCCGTTTTTCTCGATGACCTTATCCGCGAAGGCTTTGACCTGCGAGGTTTTGCTTGTGGAGGGAGCCATCAGCGCGAATTCCGTCTCCTCCAGCTCCGGCGTCGCCATAATGTCCAGCATCAGCGTTTTGCAGAATACGATGCTTCCCGCCCCGATAATCGCCACTTTTCTCATGCATGACACCTCATTTCATCGTTATTGGTATTGCTGCATCAAGCGAATGTAATCTCGAGCCAGCTTCAAATCCTCCAACGCTTCCTTCGATTCGCAAGGGGCCGAACGCTCTCCCCGCACCGCGGCGATAAAGTTCATCGCCTGCTGACGCATGGCGGAGCGGTTGGGCATAACCGGAATTTCATAAGAAGGCGTGCCATTGCCGTTGTCCTTCATGATCGTCACCTTGCCGGCGATCTGGCGGGCAAGCGGAGGCGGAAGCTCTACGCGAACAAACCCTTTCTCGAAGCAGACGAGCAGGCTTTCATGCCATTCGATCGAAGTGCTGTAAGGGGCCATCTCCAATGCAACGGTGGCGCCGCTGTCGCTCTCTCCGGTCAGCAACACGCCCAGACGGTCCCCGAAGGTCAGCCGATAAGGCTCGCCCAGCAGGAAGCGAATGGCGTTGACCTGATGAATGTAATAATTGACGAAGGTGTCCAGGTCGCGGGATTGCTTCTCGGTAAAATAGGAAGGAAATGCCTCCGCCGGAATCGCCGGATACCCCTCGTCCGTGCCGAGCGGAGCGTCCGCGCCGCCGATCCAGTCCCCGGGCGGCATGGTCACGCGAACGTACTGCAGTTTGCCGTATTCTCCGCTGCTTTTCCACTCGTCGATCCGTTTCTTGGCATATTCCATAGCGGGGTCGGAGCGCTTATGATAGCCGATCATATGCAGCGTCTTATGCTCATCCGCTAGCTGTACGAGCTGCTCGCCCGCCTCGACGGTCAGCGACAGCGGTTTCTCGGTCAACACCGGAATGCCCGCGCGCAAAATATCGGGAAGAAGAGCCTGATGCGAGCGATACTGCTGAGGGGCGACGATTGCGTCTACTTTGGCGTCGCTCAACAATTCCAGATGATCCGTGTATACCTTTGGAACGCCGTAACGCGCCGCCACGGTATGCGCAAGCTGGGGACGAACCTCCGCCAGCGCGACGACCTCGCACAGTTCGGTCAGCGCCGAATAGTTGGACAGATGCGCCATCTGCCCCATGCCTCCCGTGCCTACGAATCCGATTTTCAATTTTGCCATCGTTCTCACTCCTGCGGTCCCAAGTTTTCGAATAAGTACAAGCCTTCCGTGCCCGGTGCGACGATGTCCGGATAGCCGTTGCCCGTCACGTCCTGAATCCACATGAAGATGCCGTTGCCCGACGCCTCGCCCGCAGGACCGTAATCGATCACATGCTTCTCGAAGCGCCCTCCGTCGATCTTGAAATAATAGAGTCCGAGCGGATCGTCGAAGCCGGGATCGTCGTCGTGCGCCAAATATCGCTTGCCCGTGACCAGCTCCAGCTCTCCGTCCAGATCGAGATCGACAAGCATGAGATCGTGGTATTGCGAAGCGGTTGCGTCAATCTCATGGCGAACCCAACTGCGGGCGCCGTCCTCCCCGATCATTTGCTCATACCAGTGCAGGCCGTAGTCGTGCGCCTGGCCGACGATCAGATCGCACAGACCGTTGCCGGTTACGTCGTACCCGATAATCGGCACGCTGGCCGTGCCAAGCGAGAATTCGGGATGGAACGTCCAGGGACCGGCGAACGGATCTTCCGGCTGCTCCAGCCAGCCTCCGCTCAGCACGACGTCCAACCTTCCGTTGCCGGTAATGTCCGCGAAGCCCAGGCCGTGTCCGCTCGGCTGGTCGAAGATGACCGTTTTGCGGAATTTTCCGGTGCCTTTGCCGTTTTCGTCGCAGACGAGCTTGTAGAAGGCTTGCGGGGCTCCCGGCGTATTCGGGAAAATTTCGGGAATGCCGCAGCCGTCGATGTCGCAGTAGCGGATCGTCTCGATATTAGAGGTCGGGTCGATCTCGAACGTCTCCCATTCCGCGGCGGAATCTCCCGGGTTTTTGCGCCATTTCAGCGCGCCGCCCCACCAGGAGCCGGTGACGATGTCCATCCGGCCATCGCCGTCCACGTCCATCGGGAAATCGGAGAAATCGTCCCGATAATGTCCGTGGGAGGCAAGCTCGCAGATTTTGTGCCGCTTGACGAAGTCCGGACCCTCGTACCAATACGCGCCGCTCACGATATCCAATACGCCGTCGTTGTTGACGTCGAATACCGAGCAGGCTTCATACGGGTCGTCGCTGAGCTTTCTTTTACTGAATGCAATCGCCATCGTCGTTCACTCCTTCTTGGAGAAAAATATTGAATATTTAGGAAAGCGCTATTGCCGTATCCTTATCTATCAATCTAAACTGAAGTAAATAGAGGTTCAATGAGCGATGTTGCGAACTTTGGCTATTGAAAATTGGGATATGGGGGGATGGGCATGAGGCAATCGGTCGTCGTTCGGATGCCGTCGATCCTGGGGGGAGCGCTCATTCAACCTCCTCTGGGCGAGAGGTTCTATTTTCCGCTGCACCAGCACGAAAACTGTTCGGAAATGCTGTTGATCGTAGAAGGGCAAGGCGAATTCCTGGTGGACGGTAAAGCCTATACGGCCAAAGAGGGGAGTTTGCTCATCTACAATCGGGGCATTTGGCACGAGGAGCGGTCGATCGGCGACAGGTTCAAGGCCGTCTACGTGGGGTATACCGAGCTTCAAATCAAGGGATTGCCTCCGGATTATTTGTCCGGGACCGAGCAGCCGGCTTGTCTGGAGCTAGGAGAGCATTATTTGCCGATCAAGCAGCTGCTCTATGAGATAGTGGCCGAATGGCACAGTCCGCTGCCGGAATCAGAGATCGTGGCGAACGGGCTGCTCGGCGCATTAATGGGGCGTGTGGCGCGGCTGCTGCATTATTCAGAAGAGGTACAGGTCAAAAGGCGGTCCGGCAAAGAGATCGTGCATCAGGCGAGAAGATATATAGAGGAAAACTATCCGTCCGACGTCAGTCTGGCGATTTTGGCGAAGCTGACGCACACGAACGCCTATCATCTGATCCATTTGTTTAAGCAGGAGACGGGGGTGAGCCCGATTCATTATTTGATTCGCTACCGGATGGAGGTGGCCAAGCAAATCTTGGCGACGACCGTTCTGCCGATGGTCGATATTGCCGAGAAGGTCGGTTACAAGAGCGAGACGTATTTTCAGAACCTGTTCAAGAAAACGACGGGGATATCGCCTGGTAAGTATCGCTTGTCTTGTCGGGAATAAACGGGCCTTCTTTCCTTCTTTGTCGCGCCGCGACCTCTTTCCGCAACATTCGCAAGCAATGTGACATAATCGCAACTGTTGTCAATTGTTCCCCGGACGGCTGCCCGATAAGATTAGGGTAGTCGGCCGGACAATCTCGCCGAGCGGCGGCCGGCATCATCTCGTAGGGGGGCATAACATGTTCGCACCATTAAAGAAACGAATCGCTCCGGGGATTTCCCTGCTGCTGCTGGCTGGCGTTGTAAGCGCATGCGGCGGCAACGAACCGGGCGAGTCGCAGGGGCAGTCGACCGGGGGAGGAAAGCAGGAGGTTACGTTAAGCGTTCTGATCGACTCCTCCAACAACGAGCAAAACACCCGGATTTTGAACGAAGCGGCGCAACTGGCCTCGAAAAACAGCGAGAAGTACAGCATCAAGGTACGTTTGGACACGGTGCCGAATACCGATATGGACAAAAAGGTCGACGTACTGGCCGCCGGCTCCAATTTACCCGACTTGGTCGCCTCCGCTCCCAAGCAGGTGTGGATGAAGCGAGGATTGTTGGCCGATTTGACGGAATGGTTTGACCGATCGCCGATGAAGGACGATTACATGTACCCGAGTCTGCTGGAAGAGGGGCGAAACAACGGCAAGCTGTATTCGGTGCCGATCAAAGCGGACTCCATTTTCTTGATCTACAACAAGGATCTTCTGAGTAAGGCGGGGATTGCCGACACCGGCTTCAGCTCGATCTCGTGGGACGATTGGATCGCCATGTTGGAGCAAATCAAGGGGGCCGGCCTTAAGGCGGCCAACGGTAAAGACGTTAAAGGCTTTACGTTCCGCATCAGCACTTACGAGACTGCGCCGTTCGTATTCAGCGCAGGCGGGGAGTTCTTCACTCAGGACGGATCGAAGGCGGTATTCGACAGTCCGGAGGCAGCCGACGGCCTGGCCAAGCTGAAGGGACTCGTCTCCAGCGGCTACGCGGACAAGCCGGAAACGGATTACGCCAACTGGATGAGCGTCTTCTTCAACGAAAACGCGGCCTTTACGATTACGGGAGGCTGGTCGCTCGCCACTTTCGAGGAGGGGGGGCTGGATTTGAGCAAGCTCGGCTTTTCCACTGTGCCGGCCATCCGGGACAGCACCTCCATTTTTGGCCCGGGACTCAGTTTCTCGGTTTTCGAGTCCAGTGCCAAGAAGGAAGCCGCCCTCGAGCTGCTCACCGCACTGTACTCATCGGAAATTTATAAGCAATGGCTGGAAATCACGGCAGGCATTCCGGTGCTCGCCTCGCTGTCCGATGATCCGCAGTTTGCGGCTAATCCAATCAAGCCGGTGCTGTCCGAGCAATTAAATCGGATCAAGCCGATTCATTCGGACAATTCGTCGAGCTTTTGGACGAAGTACGACCAGCTGCTGGAAAAGATCATACTGACCGATGCGGACATCTCGGTGCAGCAAGCCGAGCTCCAAGCGTCTATCCAACAAGAGATCGACAACAATTTAAAGTAAGCTAGAAGGGGGGAGAGGCAGAGAGGCCATCTTCCCCCTTTGCTTTGGAAAGGGTGCTTGCCATGAGTTTCATTAAACGGGAGAACTGGCTGGCGTACGTTCTGGTCGGTCCGGTGCTGCTCTTTTACGCTGTTATCTTCGTATATCCGCTTTTGCAGATGCTGCTGCTTTCCTTTCAGTCCTACGATTTTTATACGCCGCCGGAATTTACGGGGTTGGACAACTACGCCCGGTTGCTCGGCGATCGCGAGTTGCTTGCCAAATTGGGCTACACTTTGTTTTACTGGCTGATTGGACCGATTACGATCGCGGCCTCCTTCGTTACGGCGTTGCTGCTTAGCAAGCTGAACCGCGGTCAAGCGTTTTTCCGCTCCGCGTTTTACGGCACGTCGATGGCGCCGATGGTCGCGCTTGCCGTCGTGTTCATGTATTTGTTCAGTCCCAACCATGGCATCGTCAATAACGTGCTGACCGATCTGCATTTGCCGGCAGTCGAATGGCTGTACGAACCGCTGCTCGCCAAAACGGTCGTGATGTCGATTTTCTTTTTCATGAATATGGGCTTTTACACGATCTTGTTCCTGTCGGGCATCCTCGGCGTCGATCAAAGCCTTTACGCGGCCGCCTCTTTAGACGGCGCGGGACGGTGGCGCCAGGTCTGGCATATTACGTTGCCGCAAATTCGCCCGGTGATGATTTTCGCCACGATCCTGATGACGATTTCCATCTTCCAGATGTACGGTCAGATCGTCATTTTGACGAAGGGCGGCCCATTCGGCAGTACCGAAACTGTCTTTATGTACGCCATGAACAAAGCGTTCACCGATCACCAGATGGGCTACGCGGCGACGATCGTCGTCGTGCTCTCCGCTCTTCTCGGGCTGATCTCCTACGGCATACTGAAAATCGGCGAAGAAAAGGAGTGACGATATGACGACAACGACAACGCAGCGTTACGTCAGCTTTGTCCTGCTGCTGCTGGGCATCGCGTTTCTGGCTTTCCCGCTGCTCATCCTGCTGTTCTCCTCGTTTAAGCCGAATGTCGAGGTGTATGCCTTTCCGTTTCGTTTTTTTCCCGAACGATGGACGATCGCCAACTATTTCAGCGCATGGAGCAGCAATTTGGACCGCTATGCGTGGAATTCCGTCGTCACCTCGGCGATCCCGACGTTGACGTCGATCGTGTTCGGCATATTGGCGGCCTATGCGCTGGCTAAAATGTCGTTTCTCGGAAAAGGTTTGATTTTGAAGTTTATCGTACTGATGATGCTCGTCCCGCTGGATATTCTGGTCGTCCCTATGTTTCAACTGTTCAAGAGCTTTCAGCTTCTGGACACGTTGTCGGGCATTCTGATTCCGGGGCTCATGAGCGCTTTCGGCGTGTTCCTAATGAGGCAGTTCATGGTGCAAATTCCCGACGAGCTGATCGAAGCGGCACGTATCGACGGCTGCGGCTTGGCGGGGATTATCGTACGGGTGGTACTGCCCAATATCAAGCCTGGAATCGCGGTGCTCGGCATTACGACTTTTCTTTCCAACTGGAATGCGTTTACGTGGCCCTTTATTATTACAAGTGGGGACACGAACAAAACGCTGGCCGTCGGCCTTGCGAGCATGGTAACGTCAATCAACAATTTCAATCCCGGAGCGCTGCTTGCCGGCGGCGTCATCATGATCGTTCCCGTGTTCGGACTGTTTGTGCTTTTCCAGAAAAGCATCACTCAGGTGTACTTGACGGCGGGAATCAAATAATTCCACGAACCGTTCAGGCGCCTAGTCATCGGCTGGGAGGACGGAAACCGCAATGCTGACTTCGATGCGTAACCGAATGGTTCTGCTCGTGTTGTTGATGATCGTGGTGCTGACTCTAACGGTAGCTTTCATCGCGCTGCGCCATAACTATAACTCCGCCTCGGAGATGGCCGAACGCTACAATCGGCAGCTGGCGCTGGACGCGATGGAATCGCTGGACATCAAAAACAGAAAATACGGCGAGGTTTCGCTGCAGATCGTGATGAGCTCGTACGTGCAGGAGCAATTGCCCCGGTTGCTCGAAGCCGAAAAGGACGAGTCCGAGTTTCTCGCTTTCAAGACGGGGTTGACCGAATTTTTGCAGCAATACTACTATACGTCCGATGAAATCGAGAGCATTCGCGTTTGGTTCGGCGATAAGGCGGTGTCCGTCGGAGAGCCGCGATTAAAGAAGGGCGGATACGAGGAGCAGGCGGGCTATCAGGCAGCCAAGGCCAATCCGGCTCATCTGGCTTGGACAAGCAGCACCAACCGTACGATGTCCCAATGGCACGTTATCACGAGTTTCCATGGCAAGCTCGGTCCGAACAACGGCAGCGCGAATCCGGTCATCGGAGCGGTGGAAATCAACATGAAACCGCAGCGCTTGCTAGAGAGCATAGACAAGCTGAAGGTGATTCCCGGAGTTCGTTTGAGCTACGTAAATCGAAATGGCGAGCTGCTTTTTCGCTATCCGGAGGACGACGAGGAATTGGGAGAAAGAGCCGGCGAAGACCTTGCTTTGCTGGAAGCCTGGAAAAAGCGCGGCGGAGAGCCGCAGACGGAAGTTGCAGGGTTCAGCCAAGGAGGGCACGCGTTTTTTATCGAACGTTCCTATCTGGGTATGCATCTGATTATTGCTTATCCGGTGCAAACCTTTACCGAATACGTTTCGGTAGCCGGCCGGCAGGTGGCCTTGATCGCGCTTGTCGTGCTCCTTCTATCCGTTCTCGGCGTGGCGTACATCTCCCATATGACGACCCGACCGCTGCGCATCGTTCTGGAGGGCATAGGCAAGTTCGGCGAGGGACGGCTGGAGGAGAAGATCAGAGTGACCGGCGTACGCGAGATCGACCGAATCGGCCGAGGGCTCAACCGGATGGCTCGCCAAATCCAACAACTGCTGGACAGCCAGGTCGGGTTCAAGCAGAAGGAGCACGACCTGGAATTGAAAAGCAAGCAGGCCGAGTTAAAAGCTTTGCGCAACCAGATCAACCCCCACTTCTTGTTCAATACGCTGCAATCGATCCATTCCGTCGCGCTGCGCAAGACGGGGAAAGAAACCGAAATCAACCGGATGATCCTTCATCTGTCCAAACTTCTGAGGGAGAGCATTTATCAGATCGGGAACAACGTGACCTTGGAAAACGAGCTGAACAACTTATGGGCTTACGTTGAGCTTCAGCAATACCGCTTCAAAGGGAAATTTTACGTGAAGTGGGAGCTCGATTACTTTTCCCTTTCGCAAATCGTGCCTTGTCTCATCCTTCAGCCGATTATGGAGAACGCCATTTATCACGGAGCGAGCAGTTCCGAGCGCGATTGCGTTCTTATCGTTGTCCGAAGCGGCTTCGACGAGCGGGAGCTCGTGTTGGAGGTGCGGGACGAGGGCATCGGCATGGAGCCGGAAACATTGGAGCGTCTCCGGGAAAGCCTTGCGGAGGGCCGGGAGCCGGCGCAAGGTTCCGGCGGTGTGGGGCTGATCAATACGCATCATCGTTTGAAGCATGAATTCGGACAATCGTACGCAATGACCATCGACAGCATTCCGCATGTCGGAACGACCGTGCGAATCGTCATCCGTACGGAAGGATCAGATACGATCGGCAACGAGGGTGAAGAGAATGTATAAAGCGTTAATTGTCGACGACGAGCAAATGATTCGCGAGGACCTCCAAGATTTCGTCGGCTGGAAGGAAGCGGGCTTTACGGAGGTGCATCAGGCAGGCAACGGGGCGCAGGCGCTCAAGATCGCCGCGGACATCCGCTTCGATCTGGTGCTTGCCGATATCAACATGCCCGGCATGAACGGCATCGAAATGATTCGTCGGCTTCGGGAACAGGGCTGCCAAGCGGCGATGGTCGTCATTACGGCTTATGGCGAATTCGAATACGCCAAACAGGCTATCTCGCTTGGCGTTAAGGAGTACGTGCTAAAACCGATCGATTTCGGCGAGCTGCAAGCGCTCGTCTCGCGCATAGCCGGCCAATTGCGCGAAACGACGGAGGAAGAGCGCAATCGGCAGTTTGTCCGTGAGGCCGAGCTCGCTTGCGCAGAGCTGCTGGAGTCGGCGGCCTTACTGCGACGGGAGAAAGCGGAAGAGGCGGTCGAGCGTCTGTTTGCCGCCCAGCATGCGCTATGCCAGCCGCTGGAATCCGTATTTCCGCTGCTTAGACAAACGATCGCGGAGGCGGAATCCCAATTGAATTCGCTGGATTCCTCCGGCTATGCCGCCCGGCAGGGCGTGTTCCTGGAGCTGCTGCAAAGATTGGCCGCTTGCGAATCCCGTCAAGAGGCGATAATGCTGTTCCGCCATTTGGCCGCGCATTTGACGGATGGCTACGAAGAGGCCGGAACGGCGGATCGAAGTTCGTTCAGCCATCTCAAGGCGCTGATCCGCGAACATTTGGAGGAGGACATTTCCCTGGAGTGGTTGGCACAGCGAGTCCATCGTAGCGCGAACTACTTAAGCGTCGTGTTTAAGAGAGAAACGGGCGAAAACTTCAACGAGTTTCTGATGCGCGAGAGAATGATGGTCGCGCGGCAGCTGCTCGGTAGCAAGGAACACCGGATCGTTGACGTCGGAATGAGGGTCGGCTATGCCAACTACAGAAGCTTTAACCGGGCGTTCAAAAATTATTTCGGACAGTCCCCAAGCGATTATCGCAGCCAATACGGCTCCAAACCATAAAAATGTCATCCGATACAAAGGATTGTCAATTGAATCTTTTCGGGCTCTTTGGGATGATCGGGGCGTACCGCGCAATCCAATCTATGGCGGATCTACCGCCCGAAAGGAGAACGAAATGACAATCGGAGCTTTTTGGATTAGGCGCGGCTTTCCCGTGCTCCTGTCCGCTGCCTTGGCGTGGCCTGCCTCTCTTCTCGGCAGCGCGGCGCCGGCGTTCGCTGCAGGAACGAACTCGTTGGAGGACGTTGCTCCTGCTAATCCCGGCATGCGCGTCGCGACAGTCGCAGCCGCCGCTTCTTCAAGCCAGGCCGGTTATGGACCGGAGCAGGTTCGGGACGGGCTATACGGGGACGCGGCGAGCAGTTGGCGTCCGGCCGCGCAGCCGACGGCCTCCAGTCCGCAATGGATCGAGCTGGATTTGGGACAACTGCGCACGGTGGGGGCGCTGGAAGCGGCCGTGACCGACGAAGCCGGGCCGAAGCAATACGAGATTCGGGTTTCGGAGGACGGGATCCAATACGAGAAGGTGGCGGAAGGGAACGTCGCGACAAGCCGGACGCTCTTCGCGCACTGGGAGCGGCTGCAGGCGCGATATGTCAGGTTGGTCGTGACCGATAGCTTCGGTCCGGACAGCCCGATCAACGAAATTACGTTGTTTCCGGATCTGCTGCCGCAGCGCGTCGGCATTCTGTCCTGTTTTCCAGATATGAGCAACTTCGGCGACGCGGGTCTGGACGCCTTGTTGGCGCAACGCCAGCAGCTCATGAACCTGTGCGTCAGCATTGCCGATCCGAACAGCCCGGGCATCAACCTGATGCCGGAGCTGATCGACGACGCTTTGTATCCCGACGGCATTCCCGACGAAGAGGTGCTGGACTATGTACGGGACCCCGACCATTATTCTTGGGCGTACGCGGACAACATGCTAAAGCGGTTTACCGACATCGGCATGGACGTGTGGCTCGGCTTCCAAGGCTTCTCCGGCAGAGCCTTTCCTTCCTTTTATTCCGAAATCAAGGACGAAATCGGCCGGACTATCGAGCATCGCGATTTTTTCAACAGCTTGCATAACGAAACCGTCATCGAAGTGGCGAAGCAGACGATAAAGCACTTCGACAGCAATCCGCACATCCGCAAATTTTCCATTCTCGGTCCGGGCTGGTTCGGCGGCATTGAGTACTATTCCGGGGCGAGTCCCGAATTGCTGGCCGTCTACAGCGATAGCGCGCAAGCCAGCTTCCGGGATTGGCTGGAAAGCGAATACGGCACGATCGGCTCCCTGAATGCCGCATGGAACACCGGCTACGACAGCTTTGCCGAGATCTCGTCCCCGCTGCCGGACCGTAATACCCCGAATCCGGTCGACGCGAGGCCGGAGTGGGCGGATCTGATGTTCTGGAAGATGGACTATATGGATCGTTTTCTGCAAACGTACATGCAGGAGATGCGCTCGGTCTCCGACAAGCCCATTCACGTGGAAGTGGACGGCGGCTATCAAAGCGCCCCGATGGAAACCGGCGAAAGCATGGGCAAGATCGCTAGGGATTTCAGCCGATACGACAATATCATTTTCGGCAACAGCAACTTGGACGCCCCCTACGGCGTCGCGCAATATTCGGCCACGGCGCGATTCTACGGTCTTAAAGGATCGATGGACGATACGGCGCAGCCGACCGACAAGGCTCAGACGGACAACGCCTTCAATTTTCTCGGGCGCGGGGTAGACATGCTGGCTCATTCGGCGCTGGGATGGGATTACGCCGCCTTCAATGGTAACACCGGCAAATGGGATCCCGACGGGGATTACTCCGGCAACGATTTGTACCGTTACACGAAGGACAACGCCAAGAAGTTCCTGTCGATCGATCCGGAGCCGGAAGGGGCGGACGTCGTCCTTTTTAATCCTTGGTATGCGAATTTTTTCCGCCAAGGCTACGACCGCAACGATCACAATTTCGTATACGACGGGGATCACGGCATTTCCTGGTATGGCGCTCCGTTCGCCAATTGGGCGCATTATTTGCAAACGCCCGATATTTTGGACGATTTTCCGATCGAGGACGGCGCTCTGGATCGATATAAGGTATTCATCAGCCCGAACATGGGCGTAGCGCTGACTTCAAGCGCGGCGGAAGCCAATATCCTCGATTGGATCGAGGACGGCGGCGCGTTCGCGACCTTCGGTACGAACGGATTCAACTACCGCTTGGATTTGAATACCCGTCGGGTCACCGGCGGAGACGAAGTCGACGATTGGGCGATGGGATTGTTATCCGGGGCTCAGGCGACGCCTAGAGTTGGGACCGAGGTTCGCGTAGCCTCTACGGCGCCGGCTTGGCTGGAAGCGCTTGCTTCAGGAGCTGCCGTCAAAGTGCCTGTCGGCGACGGGACGACTCTCGCACTGGTCGCGGGCATGCTGCCGGCAAACGCCACGCCCGTGCTCGTCGACGAGGCCGGCAACGCCATTATGGTCGAACTGGCCGTCGGGTCGGGTAGCGTGCTGTTCAGCGCGTTTCCGGTTGCGGATAACACGATGTTCAAGGACAGCTTCATGAGCCGTTTGCTATCCGATTATGCCGATTCTCGGGGCATCGAGCGGACGGTTACGGTCGATCCCGAGAAGTTCCACGCCATGGACGCCGGCGTAGACAGCTACAGCGGGAAGCGGGTCATCACGGTATCTCGCAACGCTGCGACCGATCCGAATGAACCGCTCGTCATTCGCCATTCCCCTTCGCTTGGCGATGTCGAAGCGATCATCGATTTGAACTGGGAAAAGGACGGAATGCTGGACTACACGTTCCGGCCGGGAACGACGTTCGTGCATACGCCCGGTTCCGATGGAACGATCGCGGCCTCCGGGGCGTTGTCGGAAAGCGGAGGCGGGCAGGTCGCGACGCTGGACTTGGGCAATCTCTACTCTCTTGAAACGGTGTCCGTCGGCGTCGAAAGACCGCTGTCCGCGCTTGCCTTTGGCGAAACTTCCTTTGGGAACGGTTGGCAGGCAGTGGGCCATGCGTTCGGGAGCGGTCCCGAAGCCGGTCCGGCGCCTTCGCCCGGGCAGGGGGCGATCGGCAAGACGGCGAGCACGGAACCTCGCCCTGGCGCGATCGGTAAAATCCGGAGTGCTCCGTTTACGGTGGAAGCGGACGGGCTGGGCTTCTATGCCGCCGGTTACGCGGGCGATAAACAGGCCGGTGCCCCTGCCGGAAGCGGAACTCGAATCCTCGCCGATTTCGAGACGGGCGACTGGGGCGAGCTATCGAGCGTTGATCCGGTGTTCGGCAACGCGCCGGCGAGCGGCGGCGCAGGCTGGGTGAGCGGAGGAGACGGTTATTATGCCGCATCGTCGACGGGAAGCGGTCAGAAGGGCAACTTGCGGACGAAACCGTTCCGAATCGACCGGACAACCTTGACGTTCGATGGCGCCGGCTGGAACGGCACCTCCTATGCGCCGGGAGATTGGCCTTACAATCTTGGCAACCGCTACTATTTGCGTGATGCGGAGACGAACGCCATTTTAATGGAACAGATACCTGAGAATCGGGTGGGCGATAGCGGCACGATGAAGACTTATACGTGGGACGTCTCCCTTTGGGCCGGGCGGGAAGTCGTGTTCGAGGCCGTCGATGCCGTCGGCGATGCGGAAGCGGCCGTTTACGGCGGAGGGTTCGACTGGATCGCGGTCGACAATATTAAGCTGGCCGGCGATCCGATCGCCGTCGCGACCGGCCAGAACCGCTTCGTCCTAAAAGCGGCGAACGGCGCGGAGCTCCGTTCGGCATTTCCGCCGGATGCGGATGATTACTCCATCGTATATTGGGATGTATCGAATTTAAAAGGGGAGACGGTGTATCTCGAAGCGTCGGACGGTATGGAGGAAAGCGCAGACGGCTGGCTCGCCTTCGGCGCTCCGTTCGGCTTCGCTGGCAAGAACGGGCCGGAAGACGAATACTGGTCGTTCGAGTCCGGTACGTACGAGGACTGGACGATCTCGGGCGACGCCTTCGGCTCGGCGCCGAATTCGCGCAAACTGGGCCGGCCGCTTGGGACTGACAACGGCGACTATTGGGCGGATACGCTGGCGGCCGGCGAGGATAAGACGGGTACTCTGACGTCCAAGCCGTTTGTCGTCGAGAAACCGATTCTGTCTTTCTTAACGGCCGGGTGGGACGGTCAGGGCGGACATACCCCTCCGCTCAACTACTATGAATTGTTGGATGGCAACGGCCAGCGGCTTAGGCTGGCGACGCCGCCGGGCCAAAGCTCCGTGCCGCTGAACCGGTTTATAGAGCAATATTGGGACGTGTCCGATCTGATTGGGCAGACCGTCCGTTTCCGCGTGGTAGACGGCGATGCCGGCGGCGGCTATGCCTGGCTCGCGCTGGACGGTATTCGTCAGTCGGATAATCACGATTTCGAGACGGGCAGCTACACCGGATGGACATCCGTTGGTCCCGCTTTCGGAAATGCGCCAGTCTCGTTGACGGGCGGAACGTCTTCCGCTTTGGGCGCGCGCGGACAACGCTGGGCTGAATCCTCCGCAGGCGGAAGCTCCGCAACGGGCACGCTAACAAGCGAGCTATTTACGCTGGAGACAGACGGGCTCGCTTTCTGGGCGGCAGGTTATTCCGATCAAGGGGCGAACGAGTACCGACTGCTGGATGCGGGCGGCCAAGTGTTGGCCAGCGTTTCGCCGCCGGATTCGGACCGCTTCGTTCCGCTGAAGCTGCAGGCGGCCGGCATTGCGGGAAGCCAGGTCCGGTTTCAGGCCGTAGACGGCAGCTCGGCGGCCAGCAACGGCTGGCTCGCCTTCGACGATTTGAACGAGCGCCGTCTGCTGCCCGATTCGCTAACGTTGCGCCTGTCCCCGGACGGCGTGCAATGGACGGACGCGGGTATGCTGGACGGAACCAATGCGACTAGCCTGTCATTCGCGGCCAACGACGGGAACGAGTACCGGTATGTGCAACTGACAGTATCGGGCGGTCGGATCGATTCGGGCTTCTTAAAGCAAATTCAACTTCGCCAGCCGATCAAGTCATGGGACGACGGCGTCTTGAGTTCGTCCGGAGAGCTAGATCTCGGCCAGACTCGTCCGACTAACCGCATGACGGTGCGTTTTGCCGGGCAGCAGCCGCGTTCGTACACGGTGGAAGCGTCGTCTGACGGGCAGCTTTGGGTCGGCGTCTATCGGGTCATCGCCGATGACGCTTCCGATGATTTGCTGCAATTCCCGGCAGTCGAAGCGAGATACTGGAGAATTTCCGGAGGCGCGGCATTGGATATGCCGGCTGCCATGTCTGCCGGATATTCGCCCGAGCCGAGTCCCAATCTGACGCCTATCCCTGCTCCGACCGACGGCTCAGGCTGATCTCGCGAGATTCGCACATCCATCCGGCTAACTAGGCTCGTCGCTTTGCTTTCGGTAGGAGGCGGGGCTGACGCCGAACCTTTTTTTGAACGCTTTGCTAAAGTAATAGAGGTCGGGGAAGCCGGCGATCTCGGCGATTTCCTTAATTAGCGGAGGCGAGGGCTCGCGCAGCAGAGCGGCCGCCTTCTCCAGACGGAGCCGGTTCATCCTCTCGATCAGGGTGATACCGGTTCTTTGTTTATACACTCGGCAGAGATGTCCGTAGCTCATATGCAGCGAAGCGGCCAACTCGGCCACGTTAAACTGCTTGCCCCGGAAATCCTCCAAGTACACCTCGATTTTTTTAATCAGCTGATCCTTCGGGCCCTCCGGCTCCTCTTGCTCGTGCCGCTCCGAACGGGCGATCGCAGCGATCTCCTCAAGCAGCCGCAGCAGAATAAGCTGCAGGGACAGCGAAGATCTTCCGGCTAACGCTTCCTCGAAAAAATGCAGCAAAATTTCCCGGATGCCGTAGCGGTCCATGTACCCGCCCGGCTTCCATCTGCGCAGTCGCTCCAGCTCGGCATAGAGTCCCGATTCATTGAGTTCCGACTTCCCGCTGCCGCTGTCATCTTGACCCAAACCGCCAACATAGTCGCTCTCGTGACCGCCGCTATCGCCATCGTCCCTTAAGCTATCTGCGCAATCTTCCTTGCGGCGGTTCCCTGCGACGGAGTCCTCCGCCTGCCGAATACGCCAGCGAAAGCAGATGCCCTCGTGCGGATTGCCCTTCGTATACGTATGGGAGTGGACGAGTCCCGGCGGAATGAGGAAGAAGTCCCCTTCGTTGATCGTGACGAGCCGGTCGCGGAATCGGGTCTGCATCCGTCCGCTCAGTACATAGTTGAATTCGAACCAGGTGTGGGAATGGGGCGGGCATTTGCTGGCGCTGCCGACTTGTTCAAAAATGATATCGATCCAATCGACAACCGTATCGTTAATCCGAATTTCTCGACATAGCTTGGAGAAAACGGCAGGAAGCTCAAGCTTCCAGCGTTGAATATCCATGATCGTCCCTCCCGGCACGAATCGCGTTTTCTATTATCCTATCATAATAGAACAACTAATGATGCGAATAGTCGATTTACCGAACAGCCGCCGCTGCGGGACAATGGGAGTGAAAGCGACTATGCGAATCGGAGGGATGATTTTGAAAAAGCTTCATCTGATCAGCAACGCCCATTTGGACCCGGTATGGCAGTGGGAGTGGGAGGAAGGAGCGGCCGCCGCCGTATCGACCTTCCGCGCCGCGGCGGATTTCTGCGAGGAATTCGACGGGTACGTGTTTAACCATAACGAGGTCATTCTCTATCAGTGGGTGGAAGAATACGAGCCGGCGCTGTTCGAGAGAATCCAGAGATTGGTCCGCGAAGGAAAATGGCACATCATGGGCGGCTGGTATTTGCAGCCGGATTGCAACATGCCTTCGGGAGAATCGTTCGTCCGCCAGATGCTGCTCGGCAAAACGTACTTCCGCGACAAGTTCGGCGTCGAGCCGACGACGGCGATCAACTTCGATTCTTTCGGCCATACGCGCGGGCTTGTCCAGATTATGCAGCAGGCAGGCTACGATTCCTACATTTTCATGCGTCCCGACGGCTTCGACAAAGCTCCCGCGCAAGAGTTCGCCTGGAAGGGCTTTAACGGCAGCGAGGTGATCGCGCACCGCATCGCGGGCGGCTACAACACGCAGTTGGGGGAGGCGCATCTCAAGATCGAACGGCTGCGGGAGGAAATTCCGGACGGATCGATGACGATGGTGCTGTGGGGCGTCGGCAACCACGGAGGCGGCCCTTCCCGCATCGATCTAAGGAAGATTCGCGAGTTGATGGACGACTCTCAAGAATGCGACATCGTGCATTCCACGCCGGAAGCCTATTTCCGTGAGGTTCGCGGCACGAAGGAATTTCTTTCTTACGAAGGGGATCTGAACCCGCGCTTTGTCGGCTGCTACACGTCGATGATCCGCATTAAACAGAAGCACCGGCAATTAGAGAACGAGCTGTATATGACGGAGAAAATGTTGTCGACCGCCGCGCTGCAGACGGGTCTCGCCTATCCGGCGGACGATCTGCGCGAAGCGACGAAGGATTTGTTGCTGGCGGAGTTTCACGATATTTTGCCGGGCACTTCCGTACAGCCCGCCGAGGAATCGGCACTGCGCCTGCTCGATCACGGACTGGAGATTGCGGCTCGCCTGAAGGCGAGAGCGTTCTTTGCTCTTGCCGCCGGACAACCCAAAGCCGAGCTGAAGGAGTATCCGGTGCTCGTCTACAATCCGCATCCTTTTCCGGTGCGAGGCGTCTTCGAATGCGAGTTCATGCTGGAGGATCAGAACTGGAAGGACGAGTTCTCGCTGCCGGTCGTCTATCGCGACGGCGCGCGCATTCCGAGCCAGCCGGAGAAGGAGCTCAGCAGCCTGACGCTCGACTGGCGCAAGCGGGTCGTCTTCGAAGCCGAGCTCGCGCCTTCCTCGATGAACCGCTTCGATTGCCGCATCGAAATGCTGGAACGCAAGCCGGAGCCGGAGCTTCAGGCTTCGGACGGAGTCTTCCGTTTCTCGAACGGCGAGCTGTCCGTCGTCATCAACGCGGCCACCGGTCTGATCGACGAATATGCCGTCGGGGGCGAGTCGTTCCTGCTGCCGGGTGCCTTCCGGCCGATTGTCGTACAGGACAACGAGGATCCTTGGAGGATGGATACGCACGCATTCTCGCCGGATATCGGCGCTTTTACTCTGATGAAGCCGGGAGAGGGAACGGATTTTTCTGGCGTAAAAGAGAGGCTGCTGCCCTCCGTGCGAGTTATCGAGGACGGAGAAGTCCGCACGGTCGTCGAGGCTGTGCTGGCTTACCGCGAGTCCGCGATCGTTCTGACCTACAAGCTGCCTAAGCGGGGAACGGAGCTCGAGGTGCACGTTCGGGTGTTCTGGAACGAGAAGGACAAGATGCTGAAGCTGTCGATTCCGACGGTGCTGCAGGATGGAGCGTACGTCGGACAGACCGCTTTCGGAGCACAGGAGCTGCCGGTTAATGGCGACGAGGCGGTCGCGCAAAAATGGGTGGCGGTCCAGTCGGAGGAAGAGAACCGGGCGGTGACTTGTATCAACAACGGCATCTACGGCTCGGATTGCCGGAACGGAGAAATGCGCCTGTCGTTGTTGAGAAGCCCGGGCTACTGCGCTCATCCGATCTATGATCGGCCATTGCTGCCGCAGGACCGCTTCTCGCCGAGAATCGATCAGGGAGAGCGGCTGTATACGTTCTGGCTCAACGCGGGACCGCTGGCGGAGAGACGCGCCGTCGTCGACCGCGAGGCCGACATGCGTAACGAGAAACCGTTCGCGCTGTCGTTCTTCCCTTCGGGCGACGGGGAGAAGCCGGGGGCCTTTGTCCGACTGGAGGGAGGCACAGCGCAGCTTAGCGCGTTCAAGAAAGAGGAGCGCGGCGACGGCTACATCTTGAGGCTGTTCGAACCGACCGGCTCCGCGCAGACGACGAACGTGTCGATTCCGGCGCTCGGCATCCATCACGAAGTCCGGTTGAACGGCTTCGAGATCCGCACGCTCCGCTTGGATCCCGAGGCGGGAACGCTAGAGGACGCGAAGCTGTGCGAGCGGTGAGGCATAGGGCTTGAAGCCGTTTCGAGCCGGAGACTCGGCCGGTTTGAACGGCGGTCTGAGGATATCTGGCAGTCGCGAGACGACGTGAACGACCGTCTAAGGATATGCGGTGGTTGCGAGACGACATGAACGATCGTCTAAGGATATCCAGTGCTTGCGGACAAGGCAGAGGACTCGACGGGGAGAAAGCTTCCCCTGCGAGTCCTCTTTTTCTACTTTGTCCGGTGCTGCAAGCTCGCTGGGTGGGCTTAGAGTGTGCGAAAGGCGGGAATGTGCGCTGCAAGCTCGCTGGTTCGGCTTAGAGTGTGCGAAAAGGCGGGAATGAGTGCTGCAAGCTCGCTGGTTCGGCTTAGAGTGTGCGAAAGACGAGAATGTGCGCTGTAAGCTCGCTGGTTCGGCTTAGAGTGTGCGAAAGGCGGGAATGCGTGCTGCAAGCTCGCTGGTTCGGCTTAGAAATTACTGCAAGTCGCAAAATCCCCGCCAGAGAAACCGTTTCGCCGACGTCGCCTATCCTCAAGGTTAGCTCTAATTTTCTTTCTAGCAAACAATTGACAATCATTCTCACAGCATTGTATACTTCGTTTTAATCGTAATAATTACGAATAAAACCAAGGAGGATACGATGGCACATCTTTTAATGATCGAAAGCTGGGTCGGGGCGAGCGGTGTTCTGCTGCCGCCGCTTCTGAAGGAGATGGGGCACAGCTACACGTTTGTGACGCGCAGGCCCGCGCATTACGGGAGCTTGTTCAGCGGGGAGGCCCATCCGGTTTTCCGGTATGCGGACGAGGTGCTCGAAGTGGAGACAAACGACGTTCCGAGCTTGATCGAACGGCTGAGGTCGTACCGCTTCGACGGCGTCATAACTGTATGCGATTACTACATCGAAACGGCAGTGGAGGTCGCCCGGGCGCTTGGTCTTCCTTGTCCGTTTCCGCGGGAGGTGAAGAAGGCGAGGCAGAAGCATCTGATGCGGCAGGCGCTGGATCTTGCGGGAGTGGACAATCCGCGCTATCGCCTCGTCTACGGGTGGGACGAGGCGGAGAAGGCTGCGGATGCGATCGGCTATCCTCTCGTGCTCAAGCCGGTGGACTTGGCCTCCAGCGCGTTCGTCCGCTTGATCCGCAGCGGCGATGAGCTGAAGGAGGCTTATCGGGCGCTCGAAGCGTTCCCGCTCAATTTCCGGGATCAGCCGCGCGAGCCCGCGTATTTGCTTGAGGAGTACATGGATGGCGAGGAGATCAGCGTTGAGAGCGTAAGCCGCGACGGCGACGCGATGATTCTCGGCATTACGGACAAGTCGGTGACCGGCGCTCCTTATTTTATTGAGAACGGCCATATGTTTCCGGCAAAGCTCGACGCAGCGACGGAAGAGGCGGTGAAGCGGTATGTCCGAAGCGCTTTGCAGGCTGTCGGCTTCGATCGCGGCATCGCTCATACGGAGGTCAAGCTGACTTCCCGGGGACCGCGAGTTGTCGAGATCAACCCTAGAACGGCCGGCAACTACATAGTGGAATTGATCGAAAGGGTAACGGGCGTCGATCTGCTGCGCTGCTTCGTCGAACTGTCCCTCGGTCTCGCTCCTTCCATCTCTCCGGCAGACACCGGCATCGCGAGCGCCGCAGTCATGTTCCTCGTCCCTTCGCAGGGCGGAACCGTGGCGCGCATCGAAGGACTTGGCACGCTGGACGCCGACGAGCACATCGTCCGTCATACGATTGCGGATTGCGCGGGCAAGGCGGTCGCCGCTCCGATCGACAACGCTTGTTATCTGGGATATGCGATCGCCGAGGACAAAGCGGGACCTAACGCCAGACGGTATGCGGAAGCGGCGCTTGAACGCCTCGCTATCCGTTTCGAGCGGGAAGGGAGTCGTGCGTGAAGCGGCGGTTGATAGTCGACAGTGAGGCGGTAGAAGAGCTGCGGGAAGAAATTTTAGCGGGAAAATGGGGGACGGCGCCGGAGAATCTGCCGGTAACCGGAGCCTCTTATATATACCAGACGACGCAGTTCCCGTCCTCGCCGACCAAGTATCGCAATCACTACCTGCTGCTGAGATCGGAAGGTTATTTCGGAGCATGCTCGCACACGGAAGAGCAATCGGACGGCAGCGCCGCGGAACGGCTGTCGGGGCTATCGCTTGCCGACGCGCTGCGCGACGAGAAGCTGCCCGTGCGGATCGCGGCAATGGATGCGTATTTGGGCGTCGTCCTCCCGCATGCCGAGCACTGCTCCCGCATGGCGGAGATCGCCGCCGGGACGCCGATCGCCAAAGCTAGACAGCGCGACGCACGGATCGCGGATATGGCCGGCATATCGCCCGGACAGAACGTGGCGCTAATCGGCGTGGTCAATCCTCTGGCGGAGGCCGTTCGGGAGCGCGGCGGCAACTGTCTGCCCTGCGACCTGCAATTGGAGGTCACGCAGTGGGGAGAAGCGGTGGAGAAGGATATGGAGAAGGTGCTCGACCGCGCGGATAACGTGATCTGCACAGGCATGACGCTGGGCAACGGAACGTTCGGCCGAGTGCTGGAGCGCGTGCGGGAAAAGCGGATTCCGTTGACCGTGTACGCTCAGACCGGGAGCGCAATCGTCGCGCGATTCGTCGGCCGGGGCGTAACAGCGCTGCTCGCCGAGCCGTTCCCGTTCACGCAGTTCAGCGCGGGAGCTACGCAGGTGTACAGTTACGAGCTCAGTGGAAAATAAGATCATGAATAAGTGGAGGCTAATCTAAATTATGAGAAAATCGCTTTTTTTTCTTTTTCTAATCGTAATGATTACACTTACGGCGTGCTCGGGAGCCAATAATAACGCACAGTCCGGCAGCGAAACCGGCCAAGCGGGCCAAGCCGATCAAGCGGAACAAACCGCTTCGCAGGGCGCGAGCGCGGAAGTCCCGCAAGAGGAAACCGAGTTGATCGTGGCCGGACAGGAGATCGCAGCCTCGCTGGACCCCGTCCAGCCGCTGACATCCAGCTACCTGCGCAATATCGGCGCCGCCGAGGCGCTGTTCAAGGTGGACGCGGACGGGAAGGTCCTGCCCGAGCTGGCGGACAGCGCGACGGAGACGGATGCGCATACATGGGAGATCAAGCTGAAGCCCGGAATCCGTTTCTGGAGCGGGCGGGCGCTGGACGCCGACGCGGCAATCGCTTCGCTGGAGCGCTCCAAATCGCAGGATCCGCAAGCGCAGCCGTTCCTGAAGGAGCTGACGTTCGCGAAGGCGGACGAGCTGACGATCCGGGTAAGCACCGAACGGGAGCATCTGCCTGTGCCGCTTAACCTGTCCTACTATCAGACGATCCTTCACAATGCCGAGGCCAAGCACGATGCGGTGGGTACGATGGACCTGACCGGGATGTACCGGGTAGTCGAGTTTACGCCCAAACAAAAAATGACGTTGGAGCGCAATAACGATTATTGGGGACAGAAGCCGCGGATCGAGCGGGTCGTCTACGAGGAGATCGCCGACGAGCAGACGAGAGTGCTGTCCGTTCTGAGCGGACGAAGCCATGTCGCCTTAAACGTGAGCCCGACGAGCCTGACGCAGTTCAAGGACGGTTCGGAAGCGGAAATATCGGCGACGCCGGCGGCCAACACGCAGACGATCTATTTGAATGTAAGCCGTCCGCAGCTTCAGGACGTCCGAGTGAGGCAAGCGCTGTCCTGGGCGCTGAATCGGGAAGAGCTGGTCGTGCTGGCCGCCGAAGGGCAGAGCTTTCCGGTCGCGACTTGGCTAAGCTCCAATCCGGCTTACGCCGAGGCCCGCAGTGCGGTGTACGACAAGTCCGATCCGGAGAAGGCGGCGCAGCTGCTGGAAGAGGCGGGGTGGCAGCTCGGCTCCGACGGCATCCGCTACAAGGACGGCGAGCCGCTGACTGTGCGGCTGATGACATGGGGCGGAGACAAGGCGTTGGGAGAAGCGCTGCAGAACCAGTGGACGCAAGTCGGCATTCAGGCGGAAGTGCGGCATGGAGATTACAGCCTGATCGAGACGGCGCGCGAGTCCGGGGACTGGGACGCCTCGATCGAGGCGTGGAGCACGTTCGGAGAGGAATTCGCCCTGTTGTCCGGGCAGTATTCGCCGCAGGGAAGCGCCAATTATGGCGGATACGACGATAAGGAGACCCAAGGTCTGCTATCCGGACTGTCGGAGGCGTCCGACGAGGAGACGCGCCGCCAATTGGCGCTGCGGATCAACGAGCATGTCGCGCTTCAGGCCCCGGTTGTCAGCCTGTTCCCGCGTCCGCAGATTACTGCCGTCAGCAAGCGGCTGCAAGGCTTTGTCCCGCATTTCCGGCAGTTCGAGAACGTCGTAAACGCCAATCTGAGCCTGGCAGCGAAGTAGGCAGACGCCCATGCGCAGACTGATCGTGCGAAAGCTACTGGAGGCTCTGGTCACCTTGCTGGGAGCGACCCTGATCCTATTCGTGCTCGTGCGGCTCGCTCCCGGCGATCCGGTCAAGCTGCTGCTCGGCTCGGGAACCGACGTTGCGCTGAGCGATACGCAACTGTTGGACCGCAAGTCGGCGCAGCTGCGCGAGGAGCTCGGCTTGAACGAGAACGTCGCCGCGCAATATGCGTCTTGGCTGAAGCGTCTGCTGCAGGCCGACCTCGGCTCCTCTATCTATACGGGAAGGGCCGTCGGCGGGGAGCTTGCCGAACGGCTGGCGGCGACGTTCGCGCTCTCCGTCTCCGCTTTGGCGGTGCAGGTCGGGCTCGGTATGTTCCTCGGAACGGCGTCGGCGCTTAAAGCCGGCAAACTCGCCGATAACGTCATTCGGCTGGCTTGCGTATCGCTGGCTTCGACTCCAGCATTTGTCATTGGTCTGGCCTTGCTGTCCTTATTTGCGGTCACGCTGGGCGCGTACGAGATCAGCAGCGAAGCGAGTCCGGGCAGATTATGGCTGCCCGCGGCGACGCTCGGCCTGCTCGGGGCCGCGCAATTCGCCCGCTTCGTCAGAGCCCAGCTGCTGTCCGAGCTTGGTCGAACCTACGTGCTTTCCGCGCTGGCGAGAGGTCTCGATCGCAGGCATGTCGTCCGGCACGCGCTGCGCAACGCGCTGCTGTCCCTCGTCACGATGATCGCGTTGTCGCTGACGGCGCTGATCGGCGGGGCCGTCGTCATCGAAAGCGTCTTTTCGTGGCCTGGAATCGGGAAATACGCACTGGACGGCATTATGCTCAAGGATTATCCGGTCATTCAGGGGTATGCAATCGTCATGATTTCGTTAGTCGTTCTGATTCATTTCGTCGTGGAAGTCGTGTACGGGTTTCTCGACCCCCGAATCGCCGGCAAAGACAAGGCGGAGGCGCTATGAACATGAACAAGCTCGCTTACAATTCCAATAGACCGGCCCTCAGCCTGCTGGCGGGGCTGGCGCTGCTCGGTCTGCTGGCGGTCGCGATTCTCGGCGCGCCTTGGCTCGCCCCGCACGATCCGCTGAAGCAGCAAGCGTCCGAAAGGCTCGAGAAGCCGAGCCTGCAGCATCCGCTCGGCACGGACCGCTTCGGCAGAGACGTTCTGTCCCGCGCGCTGCACGGCGGACAAAGCACGCTGTTGGCCTCCTTGACCGCACTCGCCGCAGCGCTGGCGATCGGTCTGCTTGTCGGCCTGCTGGCAGGGATGTTCCACGGGTCGGCGCTTGACGCCGCGTTGATGCGTCTGATCGACGTGCTGCTCGCTTTCCCGTTTATGGTGCTGGCAATGCTTGTCGCGGCGCTGTTCGGCACCGGCCTCGTTCATCTGCTGCTCGCGGTCGTCTCGGTATGGTGGGTAAGCTTCGCGCGCTTGGCTCGCAGCGCCGCTCTGCACGCCAAGAGCGAGACGTCCTACGCAGCGGCCCGCGTGCTCGGCGCATCGAGCGCTTCGCTGCTGCTGCGGGAACTGCTGCCGAAAGCGCTCGGCCCGTCCCTCGTGCTGGCGACGTTCGAGCTTGGCAGCCTCATTCTGTCCGTCGCGGCGCTGTCTTTCCTCGGGCTCGGTTCGCAGCCGCCGGCTCCCGAGTGGGGCAGCATGCTCGCGGACGGCCGCGATCATTTCCTGCAGGCGCCGCATATTCTGCTCGGCCCCGCTCTGTTTATCGTGCTGACGGTACTGGCGTTTAACCTGATCGGCGAAGGCTTGCGGGATCGGCTCGATCCGTACGAAAAATCGGACGTCTAGGAGGGATGCGGATGTCAAAGCTGAACCGTCCGGCCGCATTGCGGCTCCATAATTTGCAGGTCTCATACACCCAGAACGGTCGGCCCGTCCCGGTGCTCGGCAAGCTTTCGTTAGCGCTGGGCCAAGGTGAAATCGTATCGCTGCTCGGAGAAAGCGGCTCGGGAAAATCGACGATCGCCAAGGCGATGACCGGCCTATTGCCCCCATCCGCCGCGATAGGCGGCGGGGAGCTGATTGTCGGCGACGGCGCGGCCGTCGATCTGACCGCGAACGGCGTGCCTTGGAGCAAGCTTCGCGGCAGAAAGATCGGCTTGCTGTTCCAGGACGCGCAGCAGGCGCTTAATCCCCTTCTGACCGTTAGAGCGCATTTCCGGGAAAGTCTGCGATTCCACCGGCTTGCCTCCTCCGCCAAGGAAGCCGACGGTATCGGAGTCCGGCTGCTCGCGCAGCTCCGGTTCTCCGATCCGACCGCCATGCTGGACCGCTATCCGTTTCAACTGAGCGGGGGCATGTG
This sequence comes from Cohnella sp. LGH, assembly GCF_017671885.1. Lineage (NCBI taxonomy): Bacteria > Bacillati > Bacillota > Bacilli > Caryophanales > Paenibacillaceae > Cohnella > Cohnella sp. LGH. The sequence goes on along the minus strand of NZ_CP072117.1, from coordinate 4,853,257 downwards.
TCAGCGAGTGTGCCTCGCGTTGTCGCTTTGCCTGAAGCCGGACGTGCTGATCGCGGACGAGCCGACCTCGGCGCTCGATACGGTCAGCCAGAAGGAGGTGCTGGACCTGCTGAGGAGGGTGCGAGAGGAGCACGGCGTCGCTATCTTGCTCGTTACTCACGACATCGCGGTAGCGAATGCGGTCAGCGATCGCATCATCGTGTTGAACCGAGGGGTCATCGAGGAAGAGGGCGAAGCCCGAGCCGTACTCTCCCGTCCGCAAGCCGCGTATACGCGCAAGCTGATCGCCTCGCGCTCGCGGATCGCGGATGCCCCGCGGCGATCCGACGAGATGCCGACGGCTTCCGAGCCGGTGCTGGAAATCGGCCGGCTGGACAAGAGCTTCCATAAGAGGCCCGTGCTTCGGCAGCTCGATCTGACGCTGCACCGCGGGGATATCGTCGGCATTCTGGGGCAAAGCGGCTGCGGCAAGTCGACGCTGGCCAGGTGTATCGCCGGCTTGGAACGGCCCGACGGAGGCCGCATCCTCTATCGGGGAACGGACGTTGTCCGCTTGCGCGGCAGGGCGAGGAGGGAAATATGCAGACGTATCCAGCTCGTGTTCCAGGATGCCAGGGCCAGTCTGAATCCGCGTCGCACCGCCGTGCAGCTCGTTCAGGAGCCGCTTCGTTATTTGCGTATCGGGAGCCGGCGGGAGCGGGAAGCGCTGGCCCGGTTTTATCTTAACGAGGCCGGAATTGCCGACGAGCTGCAGGAGAGAAGGCCGCCGCAGCTCAGCACGGGCCAATGCCAGCGAATTGCGATTGCCAGGGCGCTGATCCTGCAGCCGGACGTGCTAATCTGCGACGAGGCGGTGTCCGCGCTCGATATGAGCGTCCAGGCGCAAATTCTCGCTCTACTGCAGCGGCTGCATCGTCAATTCGGCTTTGCCATGATCATGATCTCGCACGATGTTCGGGTGCTGCGCTCCTTCTGCCACAGCATCGCCGTTATGAACGAAGGAAGCTTCTGCGAGGTGAAGCCGGCAGAAGCGCTGCATCTCGAAAGCCGTCAGCCTTATACGCGATTGCTGCTGCAATGCGCCGGCGAGCTGGAGGCCGGCTTAGGATAAGGAAAGGGGAGAGGCCCATCTATGATCAGAGGAATTTTGGAGACGATAGGCCGTACGCCGCTCATTACGATTCCAAATACAAACCGGGCCGGCGAAGCCCAGGTGCTGTTGAAATACGAACGTTTCAATCCCGGAGGAAGCGTCAAGGATCGTCCGGCCTTGTACATCGTCGAGGAAGCCGAACGCAGAGGTCTGCTGCGGCCTGGAGGCACAATCATCGAGTCCTCCAGCGGCAACTTCGGCATCTCTCTGGCGATGATCGGAGCGGCCAAAGGCTATCGCGTCCTTATTCTGGTCGATCCCAAGACGACGGACGCCAATCTGGCGCTGTTGCATGCGTTCGGAGCGGAAATTATCGTCGTCACGGAGCAGGACGATTCGGGAAGCTACCATAAAACCCGGATCGCGCTCGCGAACAAACTGGCGCGGGAAACGGCCGACGCCTTCCGCCCCGACCAATGCTTTAACCTGCTGAACGGAGAAGCGCACTTTCGCAGTACGGCACGCGAGATTATGGACGCCTGCTCGGGCAAGATCTCGGCCTTCGTCGCGGCTGTCAGCACCGGCGGACAGTTGGGCGGCATTTCGCGGTATATCCGCGAGAAGGCTCCGGAGGCGAAGATCGTCGGAGTGGATGCGATCGGCTCCTCCATCTTCGGCGGAGAGACGAACCCGTACCGGATTCCCGGCATCGGCCTGAGCTGGACGCCAACCAACCTGGATCTGGAGCTTATCGATTGCGCCTACAAAATTCCCGACGATCAAGCGTTTCTCGCCGCCCGAACGTTGGCCCGCCACGAAGGGATTCTGGTAGGACCGTCAAGCGGGGCATGCGCGCTCGTCGCCCTGAAGCTTGCCCAAGAGCTGCTGCCGGGCGAACGGGTCGTCTGCATGGCGTCGGATGGCGGGGAACGCTATGCCTCATCATTGTTCAGCGAAGATGGGACGGCGCGGCAAGGGACGGCGGCTTCAGCCGATCCGGAGGAGCTGCGCGGGCTGGCGAGAAGGCTTGAGCCGTGGAGCGTGCGTCCGGCGGAGCAAGCCAATTATCGGCCCGATTTGGCGGAGTCGCTTGACGTTCCGGAAACCACGCTGCGCATGAACGAGACGGCTTACGCCGAATCGGCGCGCCGATAACGGCAACGGCCGCACTGCAGGCGTGCGAGTTCACAAATTCGGTATGCAAGCAACAGGACGGAGGCGAAGGGGAACGATGACGGACAAGGCTCTATCGGCGCCTTTCTTGCGCTTGTATGCGCTCGCTCTGTTGTTTTTCAGCGCCAATGCGATGCTGAACGTGATCGTTCCCCTGCGCAGCGAGGAGCTGGGAGCGAGCAACGGCCGCATCGGCCTGATTATGGGCGCTTATATGTTTACCTGTATGTTTTTCCGGCCGTTGGCCGGACATCTGATTCGCAGGCACGGCCCTGCCGCGGTGCTTCGCGTCCTTCTGCTGGTGAACGGAGCCGCGCTTGTTACGTATGCCTTCGCGGGATTGGAAGGCTATTTGGCCGCCCGCGTCATGCAGGGCGTGTGCACCGCCTTTTTTTCGATGGCGCTGCAGATCGGCATTATCGACGCCTTGCCCGAGGAGCAGCGCTCCCAGGGCTTGTCGCTGTACTCGCTGTCGACGTACATGCCGACCGTCCTCGGGCCGCTAGTTGCTTTGGGGATTTGGGATTGGGGAGGCATGGACGCCTTCTCGCTCGTTCTGATCGGACTGGCGCTGGCTGCCGGACTGTTCGGGTATCGAGCGCCGATAGAAGCCGTTAGGCCGCACCCGGAAGCCGGGGAGACGGCCCACGGCCCCGGCGAACGGCTGCGCGGCCGTCGTCCGCTGCTCGTAAGCTGCTGGCTAATGCTGCTCGCCTCCGTCGTGTTCGGAGCGGTGTCGACGTTTACCCCGCTGTACGCCAAGCAGATCGAGGGCGGACATGCCGGCGTTTATTTCATGATCCAGGCTTCGGTTATCGTCGTCTGCCGCTTTGTTCTCAGCAAGCGCATTCCGTCCGACGGCCGCTGGCCCGCCGGATTTCTGGGCGCGGTTTGCCTGTGTGCAGGACTCGGGGCGTCTTTGCTCGCGCTTTCACAGGTAGGGGGTCCCATCGTTTTTTACGTCTCGGCCGTTCTCGTTGGGCTGTCCCAGGCTCTGATCTATCCGACGCTCGTTTCTTACTTGACCTTCGTGCTGCCGGAAGCTTCCCGGAACGTCCAGGTCGGCCTGTTCCTGGCCGCGGCCGATCTCGGCGTCTCCCTGGGAGGATTCGCGATGGGACCGGTGGCGGATCGGTTCTCCTATGGAACCATGTATGCGGCCGGAGCCGGGCTGGCCGTGCTGGCTGCATGCACGGCGCTACTGAACCGACCCGCTCGCTCCTTCGCCGGAGTCCGCGGCTCGTCCGAAGCGGGGCATCTGTAATCGGCCATCTTTGTTTGCCTGCGCGAAAGTCGGCTAAGCCTTCCGTTCTTCGCCGTTCCGATACTCTCCAGGCGTCTGTCCCGTTTTTTTGCGGAACAACTCATGGAAAAACTTCAGATCGCGGTAGCCCGCTTGCGCGGCGATGTCCTTCACGGGCATCGCCGTTTGTCGCAGCAGCTCGCAGCATTTTTTAATGCGCAGGTTTTGTACGTATTCCGTGAAGGATTGCCCCGTCGCTTTTTTGAGCATGCGCTGCATGTAGCTGACGCTGACTGGGAGCAAGGCGGCGACTTCGGACAGAACGATCGGCTGATCGTAATTACGCTCGATATACTCCAGCACTTTAGCTAGCCGCGACATCGCGGAAGCCGACGTTCTGCCGGATAGCTCCAATCGGTACAAGCACGCGATCAGCTCCGTCAACCGGGCGTACAGAACGGCTTCGTATCCGGGCAGTTTCGCCTGATACTCCCGATATAGCGTCTCCATGCAGGCTTTTCCTTCATGAAAGGAGTCCTTAAATCTGCGATACGATTGCCCCTGCCCGGACAGGAGCGACATCGCCTCCTCCGGCAACGGGTAAGCGCGCGCCAGCACGTCCGGAACCGAAGGGTCGAACAGGCAATTGTACACGATCAGCTCGTCCTTGGGAGCTTCCGAAGCGGGACGGTAGACGTGGCGCGTGCCGATCGGAATGATGAAGAAATCCCCTTTTTCCACGTACAGCCGCTCGTTCCCGATATAATGAAAGCCTTTGCCCTCGGCGACATATTGAATTTCCACGAAATCGTGAATGTGGATCGGCAGCGAGAAGCGTTCGCGTTCCCTAGTTGCGGCGATAGGCAAATCGGGCGTCCAGAACTGCTTGCCTTCCAGCGTGAACGGGGCGGAGGCCATAAACCTTCTCCTTTGCGAATAGGATGTATATGCCCTATTAATAGCATGTCGAACCCCCTATAAGCAACGAAAAAAAGCATGATATGCTGAAAAAAAAGGCCGCAGGAGGACGATAGGGATGACGGGATACGAGAATAAGAGAGTTGTGCACCGCAAGGAGCTGAACACGGAATGGGAGGCGCTCTGGATTTGGCGTTCGCGGCGGGTCCGCGTGAACGATTTCGCCTATTTCCGCAAGGAGTTTTCCGTTCGCGGTCCGCTGAAGCGGGCGCTCCTGTTCTACTCGGCGCACCACACGGCCGCGGTGTATGTGAATGGGACGAGGTTAGGGGGCTATGTCTCCCCGGCTCCGACAAACCCCGAGAAACGCAAAGCTTATTTGGCCTACGACGTCACCGAACTGCTGGCGGACGGCCGCAACTGCCTGACGGCGGATGCCCATTACTTGGGCGGCAGCGGCCAGAATTATTACGACGGTCTGCCGGGCTTCAGGCTTCAGCTTCAGCTTGTCTACGAGGACAGGACGGAGAAGGTCGTGAAGACGGATGCGTCGTGGCAGGCTCTGAAGGAAATGCCCCATGCCGTCGGAACCCCGTACCAGCAAAACCGCAGGGTGTCGGCCATCGAGGCTTACGATGCGCGTAAGCTGGACCCGGAGTGGCGCTATGCGGGCTGGCGGAAGGAAGGCGCAACCGTAATGGCGAAGCCGGCTCTGATCGGTAGCGACGACTGGCCGATGGAGGCGCAGCGCATTCCCGAAGGAGCGATCGCCGAGGAGATCAAGTGCGTCAAGCTGCCGCAGCCCAATGGCGGGGAAGCGGAGTTCGCGCAGGTGTTCGATGCGGGAGCGATCGTCTCGGGCTGGCCTAGGCTGGCGTTAAAGGGAGTCGAGGGCACGGTCGTTCGACTGCGTTATTCGGAGGATTTGGACGAGAACGGACGGGTTAAGCACAACGTTACCAATGAGTTTTCCGACCGTTACTACGATGAATATACGATGCGCGGAGACGAACTGGAGACATGGCAGCCGGATTTCTCGTTCAAGGCGTTCCGCTATGTGGAAGTGACGGGTTATCCGCTCGAGATCGCCGAAGGGGGAGTGACGGTATGCTGGGCGTATACCGGCATGGCTCAGACCGGCGAATTCTCGTGCTCGGCCGAACATTTGAACAAGCTGTATGCAGCCTGCATTCGCACGCAGAAAAACAATACGCTGGGCCAGACCGTCGACTGCCCGCACCGGGAGCAGGCGCAGTACACCGCGGATACGGATCTGCAGGCGGAGGCGCTGTTGTACAACTTCGAAGCGGTCGAAGTCGTGGCGAAGACGCTGGCCGATTTTACGGATGCGCAGCTGGAGGACGGCACTTTCCCGTTCGTAGCGCCGATCAATTACGAGAATCCGGACTTCCATATTCAAATTCCGGAATGGGATCTGCATTACGCAACGCTGATGTGGAAGGCGTACGAAGCTTCCGGGGACGTCGGTATTTTGAAAAATGGCTACGAGACGGCGCGTCGTATGGTCGATTACTTCCTGAGCATCCGGGATGCGGACACCGGGCTCGTGCCGTTGGACAAAGGCTGGCACATCAGCGATTGGCCTTACCCTTCGGTCGAGCATAAAGGGCAGTTCCTGACGGTGCAGCAGATCAAGCTCGTCCTTGCGCTGCGAGCGGTCGGCCGAGCGGCTGCTTTGATCGGTCGAGCGAAGGAAGGCGGGACCTACGCGGAGCACGCCGAACGGTTGAGCGAACGGATCGTCGAGCAGCTATACGACAGGGAGCGCAAGCGATTCCGCGACAGCTCGGAGTCGGATGCCCGCCATCAGGGCGTGACGGCGATCGCGTTGGCCGCGGGGCTGGTGCCGGATGAAGACCGGGAGCGGGCGATCGCCTCCGTAGCGGAGCAGAGCTGGGAATGCCGGACGGTGCTGTCGCTGCCGCTGCTGCGCATGCTGTTCGACAACGGCCGCGAGGCCGAGGCGTTCGCGCTGCTCGACCGCACGGAGTATCCCGGCTGGGGGCATATGATCGCTCAAGGATCGCCGACGATGTGGGAAGGGTGGGAGGATATCGAAAGCCACTCTCACGCCTGGAACGGTTATCCGGCAAGGCTGCTTCAGGAATATATCGTCGGTATTCGCTCGGAGACGCCGGGCTTTGCCAAAACGACGATCCGTCCCTATATGCCGGACAGCCTGACGTTCGCCGAAGGCAAGATCGCCACGCCGTTTGGACCGGTCTCTGCCCGCTGGGAGCGGACAGACGGCGGAGTGCGCGTGCGTGCGACGATTCCCGCGGGGATGGAAGCGCGGCTGACGCTGCCTCTTGCGGACGGCCGAATCGTCGAGCAAGCTCTCACCGAAGGGGAGAATGAGATGTTTTTCGCCAAATAGTCTGTCGATGAAGTGCTCCTCCTGCTATAGTGGTAATTAAGATTCAGCTTAGCCGGGGGAGAAAGTCATGCTTAGAAGAGCCGTTGCGGTCGTACTGATCGTCCTTGTTTTCATTTCCTTGATTCCGTTGTCCATGAAGCTGGACCGCGCCGACCAAGCCGACGGCTTGCGGGTGCGGCAGGGCGTTATGGATTTGTCCGGCTGGCGGTCCGAGCAGTCGCCGCGCATTAAGCTGGACGGGGAATGGGAGTTTTATTGGGGACAGCTGCTGTCCCCGGAAGACTTCGGGCGAGGGGGTGCGGACAAGCCGGCTCTTTCTTCGTATATCGGGGTTCCTTCGCAATGGAACGGCAAAACGGTCGGCGGCGAGAAGCTGCCGGCTCACGGCTTCGCGACTTATCGGATGGTGCTGAAGAACGTTCCCGCAGACGAGACGTACGCCGTCAAGAAGACGAACATCCGCTTTTCCAGCGCCGTATTCGCCAACGGCAAGAAGCTGTTCGAGGATGGCAGGCCTGCGGACAATGCCGACGGTTATAAGGCGGGCAATGTGCCCGGCATCGGCTTTTTCTCGGCGGATAAGGGCGAGATCGAGCTGATCGTGCAGGTCGCCAACTTCGATTACGCCAATTCGGGCATTCCGGCTTCGCTTTATTTCGGCGGCCAGGCGGCGATGCTCGCGTCCCAGCAGAAGAGCAAGTCTCAGGAACTGAGCGCGTTTGCGGTGCTAGCCGCCCTGACGCTGATCTACCTTGTCACCTTCGCGGCGACGGTTCGACATCGAAACGGCGACGCTTCTTTGCTGCTGCTTACCCTCACTTGCGCGTGCTATGCGATCTTTAACGGCTTGATCGGGGAGCGCGTACTGCTTCAATATATACATATGCCTTTCGAGCTGATCTTCAAGGTGAAGGACATCTGTTCGATGGCCTGCTTTATTTTCCTCGCGCTATTCTTCTATAGATTGAAAAAAAATATTTTGTCCCTCAAGTTCGTCAGAGGCTTCATCGGTTTGCTGACCGTCTATATCGCGCTGATCGTCGCGCTTCCGATTCCGACGTATACGAAAGTCGAGCCGCTCATTATTTTGGCTTACGAGTCTTTGACGCTGTGGCTGCTGCTGAGAGCGGCTGCGCTGTTCCTCAAGAGCGAGCGGGAAGAGCGGATGAAGTCGTTTTTGCTGTTCGTGGCGATGCTTTGCTTTACCCTCCATTCGATCGATCTCATTTTATTTTCTTTTTCATTAAAGGAGAGCATGTGGCTCGGCCAGCTCTACATCGTCTCTTTTAACCTGATGCTCCTGTTCCTGATCGTGATGCGCTTCTTCGACGCTTATTCGACGGTGGAGCAGATGAAGGACCAACTGCTGCAGATGGACAAGATCAAGGACGAGTTTCTGTCCAATACGTCCCATGAGCTGAAAACGCCGCTCAACGCTATCGTGAACATTACAGACACGCTGCTTAAAGGCGCGGAAGGGCAAATGACCGAGCGGCAGGCGAGCAATTTGACAATCGTCAGAGACAGCGGGAGAAGGTTAACGTATCTGGTCAACGAGCTGCTGGACTATTCGAAAATGAAATACGGCGATATTGCGCTGCACAAGAGCGATATCGATCTGAAATCATACGTGGATTCGGTTATCGGCCTCCATCTGTTTCTGCTCGGAGGCAAACCGATTCGCATCCTGAACGAAATTCCCGCCCAATTTCCGCCCGTTCACGCCGACGGCAACCGGCTTGTGCAAATTTTGCACAATTTGATCGGCAACGCTGTCAAATTCACGGAGCGCGGGAACGTCGTCGTAACCGCCGGGACGGTCGGTGACAACGCCGAGGTGCGCGTCACCGATACGGGAGCCGGCTTTGCCCCGCATTTGCGGGAGCTGCTATTCGCGCCGTTCGAGCAGGCGGCAGCTGCTGCACCTGAAGCGGCGGCGGGAACGGGACTAGGGCTGAGCATCACGAAGAAGCTGGTCGAGCTGCACGGGGGAGAGATTCACGCGGATTCGACGCCCGGCGAAGGCTCGGTGTTCTCGTTTACGCTTCCTCTTTCCGTCGGCGAAGCGGCCTTCACGGCCGCGGCGGACGAGCAAGAGCCGGATGCTTCCATGCACGTTGCAGCGTTCGGCAACTTGGGGGCTCGCGTCGGCGGAAGCAGGATCGAGCGCATTCTGATCGTCGACGACGATTACGCCAACCTGCAATCGATGATCAACCTGCTGAAGCTGGAAGGGTATCCGTTTGTCGTTGCCGGGCGGGGAGAAGAGGCGCTGGAGGAGCTGGCGGCGAACCGGGATTTTTATCTGGTCATTCTGGATATTCGGATGCCCGACATGTCGGGCTACGAGGTGCTGCGAAAAATCCGGGAGCGCTATTCCCAATTCGAGCTTCCGGTATTAATGCTGACGGCCAACAATCGGGAGGGCGAGATGAAAACGGCGATGGACAACGGGGCGAACGACTTCGTCGGCAAGCCGTATGAAGCGGAGGAGCTGATGGCGCGCGTCAGAAGCCTGACCCGGCTTAAGGCTTCCGTGCAGAACGCCCGAGACGCGGAAATCGCCTTCCTGCGCTCGCAGATCAATCCTCATTTTCTGTACAATGCGCTGAACTCCATTGCCGAGCTGTGCGTGGACGAACCGGAGCAGGCGGAGGAACTGACGCTGCAGCTGTCGTGTTACTTGCGAAGCAGCTTCGACTTTAAGCAGTTGGACTCGCTGACAACGCTGGAGAACGAACTGGAGCTGGTCGGCGCTTACGTCAAAATCGAGGAAGCCCGGTTCGGCGATAGATTAAACGTGGTCTATGAAATCGAGGCTCATCCCGATTTGCGGATTCCGCCTCTTGTGCTGCAGCCGCTCGTGGAGAATGCCATCCGGCACGGCTTAATGGCCAGCGCCGAGGGAGGCGTCGTGAAATTGTCCGTAAAACAGCGGGATGCAGAGGTAATTTTCTCGGTGGAGGACAACGGTCGGGGGATGAGCGAACAGAGATTAAGCGAGGTGTTAAGTCCGGGCGACGGCACCGATAGGCCCGGTATCGGGCTGTGGAATATCAGTCAGCGTCTAAAGCTTCTATATGGAAGAAGCTTGCGCATTCACAGCGAAGAGAATCGGGGAACGACAGTTGCTTTCGAGATTCCCGCGCAGCCGGCACATGGGAGGAAATGAAGCTATGCTGAGTGTGATTATCGTAGACGATGAAAAGCTGGCCATTAAGCGATTAAAGCGGATTTTGCTGGACAGCGGGGCAATCGGGGAATGCTCGGTGTTCTCCAACCCGCGCGAAGCCTATGAATTCGCGAAGGAACAGCGGATCGACGTCGCTTTTCTGGATATCTCGATGCCTGAAATTAATGGAATGAGGCTATCCCAGCTGCTTGCGGAGCTGGACGATTCGATCGACATCGTGTTCGTTACCGGATATGACAATTATGCCGTTCAAGCGTTTGATATGAGCGCGCTGGATTATATTTTGAAGCCGATTACCGCCGAGAGAGTATCCAAAACTTTACAGAAGCTCAAGAAGCGACCCCGGGTGAAAACGTCGAGCTCTATGCTGTCGGTAACCTTGTTCAACGGTTTGGACATCCGCATTCAATTCGAGGAGAACGAACGCGCCGAGCCGATCAAGCTGCGGAGTCCGATAACGGAGGAGTTGTTCGCATATCTGGTCTGCCACAGGACGGCGACGAGAGAAGAGGTGGTCGAGGCGCTCTGGCCCGACCTGCACGGGGAGAAGGCCTTGAACAACCTGAATACGAACCTGTATTACATTCGCCGAACGCTTGCGGGAATCAAAGCGAGTCCGTGCTTCATATCCGGCAAGAAGGAAATCCGCGTCGACGATAGCGGTCTGCAGTGCGACCTGTACGAGTTCGAGCGGCTGCTGGACAAGATCAAGGACGCTTCCGAGCCGAGCGCGGAGCTGCTTCAGCAAGCGGCGGCGTTGTACAAAGGGGATCTGCTGAAGGGAAAAGCGTATGAATGGGCCGCCGAGCAATCGCGGAGGCTGGAGCGAAGCTATATCGAGCTGCTGGAGTTCGCGGCCAGGCACAGTCTGGACTCCGACCAGCCGCATAGGGCGCTAAGCTACTTTCAGGACATATTGAAGCTGGACTCGATCAGGGAGGATGTGCATCATGAGGTGATTCGCCTGTACATCGAGTTTGGCCGGCATCAGGAGGCGGAGCGGCAATATCGCAGCTTGGAGGAAATCCTTCGGCGCGAGCTCGGCACGAATCCAGACGCACGGATACGGAAGCTGATGGGGCGGAGGTAACGGTGCAACGCGAGGGCTGTCCGCCGTTCGAATACTTCGAGCGGCGGACAGCCCTTCGTATTACTTGGATGCGGCAATCAAGGCGTCAACAATGTAATCGATTTGTTTGTTCAGCGAGTAGAAATCGCTGTAATAGCAAAATCCGAACGGAATTTCGATCAGCCGGCCTTCCTTAATGGCGGGAATTCCGGTCCACAGCCGGTTGCCGCTCAGGTCGGCCATTCCTTTGTAGGAGGAACGGAACACGTAATCGCCGATGTAATCCTCAAGAATCTCGAAGGAGAGGGACAGCGCTCCCTCTTCATCGGGATTGGCCGTATTTTTATCGATCTGCCGCTGTACGAGTTCCGGCGCTTTAAGACCGAGGTGACGGTAGATCGCCTGCGAGCCCCTTCCGTAATCCAGGCTTGCCACAGTGAACATCACGTTTTTGCTGCCGCCTTCGACGAGGGTGACGGTTTTGTCCAGCAATCCGGCGTCGTCCAGCTTCTTCCGGCCGCTCTCCATCTTAACTTGAAAATCCGCGATCATCTGCGCCGCCTGTTCTTGCCTGCCAAGCACCTCGCCGAGCTCGGCAATCGTCGCCTCCGGAGATTGCTCGAACGTATTGATGAGGATGGTCGGAGCGATTTTGCGCAGCGCTTCGTAAGTTTCGTCGCTTGGCACCAAAATCAGGTCGGGGTCAAGCGCGATAATGGCTTCCTGATTCGGCTTGAACCATTCTCCGAGAGTCGTTGTTCCGTCGAGCTGGTCCCAGAAAGCCGCTCCTTCGTACACGTCCGATATTCCGACGGGAGTAATGCCGAAGGACAGCACGTCCCCGATCATATACAGCGCGACGATGCGCTCGGGACGGTTCGGCACCTCCACATCTCCTTTAATCGTAGAGACGACGCGGGTGACCGGTTCCTCCATTGCGGATTCCTTAACCGGTTGCTCCGAGCTTTGCGCCTCTTCGGTTTGCGGTTCCGAGGCCGTCGTCCCGCTTTCTTGCTGCGAGGCGCCTGTCGCGGCGGGGGAGCTGCCTCCTTCGTCCCGGGTTCCGCATGCAGCTGCAAGCAGCAGAGTAAACAGCATTAACATAAGAGCGGCCAAGCGTTTCCGTTGTGACATAAGTCTTTCCTGACTCCTTTCATCCTTGTGCGAGTAGGTCTGTGCCGGATCGGCCCTCCCTCTATCGTGACAATGATAATCATTATCATCACGTAATGTAGCACAAGGCAAGGAGAGGGGACAATGTCGGATTCGGACGCGTCTACTGGCCTATACGGCCAATCCCGCGATCCGCGCAATTCAGCAGCCGTTCGGTAATGCGGACGATCTGCTGCTCCATCGACAGCGTATCGGGATAGTAGAGCAGGCCAAAATCAAGCTCGATCAGGCGGCCGTCGTTGACGGCGGGCAGGCTGCGCCAGACTTCGTGGACGGATAGGTCGTCCATTCCGGGATAGGAGGAGCGGATCAGAAAGTCTCCGGCCACCGAAGCCAGATTCTCAAGGGGGACGATCAGGTTGTTGCCCTTGCCGGAGTAGTCGATCCGGCTTTGGATGAAGGCCGGGGCTTTCATGCCTAGAAAATGATAGAGAGCTTGCGAGCCGCGTCCGGCCCACTTGCTGCATACGACAGACATGCCTTTAAGGCCGCCTTCCACAATCGTGACGGTGCGGTCCTGCAGTCCGGCTTGCCTCAGTTGGTCCTTGCAGCGTTCGGCCAGTCTTAGCAGGTGTTCCGTTCTGGACCAGACGTCCAGACTGCGCCCCAAGCTCGCGTTCACTGTTGCCAACTGTTCGGCGGAATCGTGAAACGCGTCGATACAGACGGTCGGCGCGATGTGCCTGATCTGCTGCCACGTTTTTTCGGAGGGAACGACGATCAGATCGGGCTTAAGCGCTGCTATTGCCTCCAGATCGGGGGCATACCACGGGCCAACCTGCGGGATGCCGGCCGCCTCCGCTTCAAAGCTGGCTCCCTGATATAGATCGGAGATGCCGACCGGTACGACTCCGCAAGCCAGCACGTCTCCGATTAGATACAGAACGACTACGCGTTCCGGACGCAGAGGCACCTTGACGCTGCCCGTCGAGGTTTGCACGCTTCTCGAGGCCGCCAGCATGTGAACGTCTTGAGAGGAAGACGTCGGCGCCCCGTCCCTGCGTCGATGCAGGTCGCGGTAGCCGATCGGCGGCATGCCGGTCTGTTTCTTGAACATTTTAGCGAATGCGTAGCTGTCGGAATAGCCGAGGCTTTCGGCGATTTCCTGCAGATTGGCGTCGGTAGAGGCCAGAAGACGTTTTGCTTTCTTCATACGCAGATGAATGACGTAATCGATCGGGCTCACGCCCATGCGCTCCTTGAATTGTCTGCCAAGATGGCGCGGGCTGCTGTCGGCTTGATCGGCCAATTGCTCCAGCGAAATCTCGTCTTCGTAGTGCAGGTGGATATACTGCAGTGCTTCCGACACGCTGTCTCCGCCGGGCTCGGGAAGAGCGCTGCTCTCCAATTGGTCCAGCAACAGTTCGACGAAGCGGTAGAAGTGGCCTTTGGCGATAGCTTGTTGCATCAGAGTGTCCGCGCTCCGGTCCGATTGGAGCAGCTTGTCCATCAGCTCCGTTATGGCCAGCGGCAGCTCAGGAATAAAGCCGTACGAATCCAGATAGGCGTCCGGAAGTCCTTTCCCGGAAGCTTCGGGGCCAAGTCCGTATTCGACGACGTAGCACTTGCATTCCCGGCGTTCGGGATAAAGGGCCAGTCGAGCGCCCGCGCCCGCATGAAGCGCGAAGAAACGCTCCGCCGCTAGACGGTCGTCGCCCAGCTCGATACCAGCACGCCCCTGGCAAAGGAAGAGAAAGACGCTGGAGGGAAGCTTGTCGTAAAGCAGCGGCTGAAGGGGTTGAACGTAATGCAGCCGGACGCTGCGGATGCAGATGATGGTATTTTCCCAGAACAATTTATGGGCCTTGCTGTCGAGCACAAGAAGGCCTCCTTTTCTTGCGGATTTACGCCTCGAATATAGTGGCTGCGGCCGGATTTGTCAACATAAGACGGTCTGTCCTTCCGTTGCGAAGGAGGGGCGAACGGGGAGCATGGAGCGAAAACGCCCGATTTGAGGTTCGACTGGGCCAAATGAGGGTCTGAGCAAGAGGCAGGACGGAACATCGGAGCGTTCGCCGGTTGAAAATAAAGAGCCGTTCCCCTACAATAGTATTGAGAACTATTCTCAATAACTAGAGGGAAAAGCACGACCCTCGGGGAGGGCTCGGCGGAGTGGGGAAGGAAACGCCGCGGGACAAAATCGAAGCCGTTATTCTCTATATGAAGCGTCACCTGCGGGAGAAGCTGCCCAGAGATCAGTTGGCCGAGCTGGCTGGGCTGACTCCGGAGCATTTTTCCCGCGTTTTCAAGAAGCACACCGGACAATCTCCCGTTGATTATTTAATCCGAATTCGCGTGGAGCGTGCCGAGGAGCTGTTGCGGAGCACGTCTCTGGCGATCAAGGAAATCGCCAGGCAGGTCGGGATTGAAGATCCCTATTATTTCAGCCGTGTGTTCAAGAAAGTGACCGGGGCGGCGCCGTCGGACAGTCCGCGCAGGAGCGTACCGCGCGTGGTCGCGCTGGATTATTACGGCCATTTGCGCGCGTTGGGCGTAGAGCCGGTTGCGATCGACGCGCATGCGGTCGGCATGCAGGGAGAGCTGGCCGATTGGAGCGCCTACACACAGGATATCGGTCCATCGGTGGAAAAGGGGCCCAATCCGGAACGGCTCAGGTCCCATCGACCCGAGCTGATCGTCTCTCATAGCCAGCAACATGCGTCGGCTTTGGCGGAATATGGGCGCGTCTATGTCGTGAAGGAAAACGAAGACCCGATATACGGGCAATTGACATCGCTTGGCGGCGTATTGGGTAGGGAGACGGAAGCCCGGCGATGGCTGGAAGCTTACGAGCGGAAGCTCGAAGGGCTGCGCGCGGCTGCCAGGGCTTATTTCCGCGAGGAGACGGTCGCGCTGCTGAGAGTTCGGGCGGAGGTGCTCCAAGTGTATGGAAACATGATTATGGGCTATCCGCTGTACAAGGCGCTGCGGCTGGCTCCGCCGCGCAAGCTGAGCAAGCAGTTCGTCATCAACGCCAACTATCATTCCTCCGTGATCGAGCCGGAGGAGCTGTCCCATTACGGCGCGGATCATCTGTTCGTCGTCGTGCAGCCGGACGAAGCGACCCGTTCGCTATGGGAGCGAATTCGAAGCACCCGCATATGGGCCGATTATCCAGCCGTGCGGCGGGGCAACGTCTACGAGCTCGACGTCCGGCGCTGGCTGGCGTACGATCCGGTATCCATTCTGAGCCAAGCGGAGGAAGTGGCGGAATTGGCGCGCGCCCGGATGAACGCAACGCATAAAAATCCATCTTGAACGTCATATGGCTGCATGGCGAAGGATGGGGAAAGCGGCTATACTTCTTAATGATAATAAGAATCACTATCATTTGGAGGTCAACATGCCCAGTCAACCCAATTTTGTTCGCATTCGCTCTTTAGGAGCGTTCGTGCTTGTCGCGCTGCTGCTCGTCACGTCGGTTATCGGATGCAGCCAGACGCCGTCGGCGTCGTCTTCGGAGACGGCAAGTCCGTCCGCGTCTCCGTCCTCATCTTCGTCCGCCGCCGAATCCGCTCCTTCGGCGCCGGAAACCCGAGTATTCACGGACGGCCTGGGCCGCGACGTGGAAATTCCGGTCCATCCCCAGCGGGTCGTCGTATCGGAGTTTTCCTCCCAGGCGCTCACCGTCAGCGTGAAGCCGATCGGTCTCGGTCCCAACGACCTGAAAAACGCCTTTACCCAAGCTCAGTTGACGGGTATCGACGATGTGGGAGATCCGCCGAACGCGGAGAAAATATTGGATCTTAAGCCCGATTTGATCATTTTCTCGCAGTATATGCCCGAGATTTACCCGGACGCGATGGCCCAAATCGAGAAGATCGCTCCCGTCGTCTACATTGCGTTCGAAGACCCGATCTACGACGTGCTGACAACCGTTGCCGACGCGCTGGGGAAAACGGAAGAGGCCGCGGAATGGATCAAAGGCTACGAGGCGGAGCGCGATCAGGTCAGAGAAGAGGTCCAGGAGGCGCTCGGCGAACAGACCGTGTCGATCTTCCGTATTCAGAAGGGCCGCCTGCGCATTTATCTCAGCACCAATTTCGGGGGTTACGCGCTGCGCTCCGCTCTGGGAGCGAAGGCTCCTGAAGCCGTGCAGGAGGAGATCGCCAAGGCGAAGTGGGCCAATGCGGTGGAAATCTCGCTGGAGAAGCTGCCGGAATATGCCGGGGACAAGATGCTTGTGATCGTGGCGGGCGAAGGCGACGATCAGGACGAATATCAAGCGATCAAGGATACCGCGCTGTGGAAGTCGCTTCCGGCGGTCAAAAACGGCGACGTTTATTTCCTGGATACGCTCAAGTATTACAACTCCGATAATGTAACGGTTCGGGAAACGATGAAGGAAATGGCCGCTTTGCTGACGGGCAAGGCGCCGTGACCGGGAAGGGACCGACTGAAGTCGAACGCGATAACTCGGGCGGCGTAGACCCGGCAGAGGGAAGAGATGTTGCCGCAACCGAGACGGAATCTGTAGAAGTCGAGTGCGATGCCGCAGGCTTCGCAGGGATGGCAGAGGGAAGAGATGTTGCCGCAACCGAGACGGGATCGGTAGAAGTCGAGCATGAAGCCGCGGATCTCGTAGGTCCGGTGGGAGTTGGCACGCTGGAAGCGGTCGTACGCGGACGGCGGACCGTTCGCAAGTTCAACGGCAAGCCACTGGACAAGCGAACGGTGCTCGAGCTGTTGGAGGCGGCCTCGTGGGCTCCGTTTCATTCCCGAGAGGAGCCTTGGCGCTTCATTCTGTTCTGCGGGGACGGTCGGAAAAAGTTCGCCGAGGCGATGGTGGCCACGCTGAACAAGGAAACGAAGGCAGAGTGGGGAGAATGGTTCGAGGACCAGTTCTGCCGGTTGATTCCCGCGCATCTGCTCGTCGTCATTCCCGCGGATCCCCGGCAGAAAGTCTGGGAGGACGCCTTCGCCGCCGCCTCCGCGCTGATTCAAAATTTTCAACTGCTAGCCTGGGAGCGGCGGATCGGTGTCGTCTGGAAAACGAACGAATACAACTGGGATCCCCGGTTTCATCGCGCCGTAGGCGTGAAACCGGAGGAAAGAATCGTCGGCACGCTGCATATCGGCTATTTCGACCGCGTTCCCCGTGCGGGCAAACGCATGCCGATCGATCAACTGCTAACTTGCTTCGAAGAGTAGACGAATATTCACATCCGGCGACGTCAGGGAATACTCCCTGCGTCGTCTTTATTTTATGCGGTTTGAATCGATCGAGGCTATAATAGAGATTAACGCAGAAGAAAGAACGGAGTTGACCGAAACGCCATGATCGAACCGAAGAACGAAGTGCCCGCATCCGAAAACCATTCCCGACTGCTGCTGGACAGCTACCGCCGAGCTACGGGGCGCGACTTGCTTGAACCTGAAGGCGAAGCAGCCGCGACGCTGTTCCGCGCGCCGTTCGTGCTGCTCTCTCACGGGACGGAAGCCGATCCGGTGCTGAACTACGGCAACGCTGCAGCCCTTAAGCTGTGGGAGATGACTTGGGATCAGTTTACCGGGACTCCCTCGCGTCTGACTGCGGAGCCGATGGAGAGGTCCCAGCGCGAGAAGCTGTTGATAGACGCCAAGGAGAAAGGCTATTCCGACGGCTACTACGGCATTCGGATTTCCAGCGTCGGCAGGAGGTTTGAAATCCGCAACGTACTGCTATGGAACGTTGTCGACGAGCAGGGAATCTACAGGGGGCAGGCCGCCGTTTTCTCGGAGTGGACTTATGTCTGATCGGCGCGGAATACAAAGCGGTCTAAATGTGTAAGAGTGTACATCTCGCGTACTTATTCGCCTAGCATCGGCTCAAGAGGAAGGAATAAGGCCGTCCCGAGTACTTATTCGCCCAGCATCGGCTCAGGCGGAAGGAATAAGGCCGTCTCGCGTACCTATTCGCCCAGTATCGGGTCAGGCGGAAGGAATAAGGCCGTCTCGCGTACTTATTCGCCCAGCATCGGCTCAAGCGGAAAGAATAAGGCCGTCCCGCGCACCTATTCGCACAGCATCGGCTCAGGCGGAAGGAATAAGGCCGTCCCGCGCCGTCTCGCGTACTTTTTCGCCCCACATTAACGCTGTTGGAGCGTTTAGACTGCGTTCACCAATTTGAGCAGCGTCATATGATTTTCCATGTCGTGTACTCGCGCGCGCGGAAGTCTCTTCATAAGAGGAGCACGCCTCTGGTGCCCCCGCAAAGTAAACGGACTAAGCTAATGAAGCTTAGTCCGTTTACTGTCTTACATTGAAAAGAGATGAATACCCATGCACCTTGTTCTTCGATGATCTTTCAGAGCAACTTGAAGCTCCTATGGCTTAGCCTCTTACCTTCTTACTTCTCCGTCAGAACGCTGCCGCCGAACAGGAAGCGATACTCCCACTGAGAGCCCGCGAACGATTGGACGTGGACGCCTCCGCTGGCATTGGAGTAGGTGTGAAGTATTTTACCGTTGCCGAGGTAAAGCGCCACATGGGTGATCCGCTCCGTCTCTTTGTCGACGCTTCTATAATCGGAAGCCGTCGAGCCCTCGTATGTCATGAAGAACATCAGATCCCCGCGTTTCAGGCTGCGCCAGTCCGTTTTAGCGGTGCCTAGCTTTTTCACGAACGCGCCTTGCTGACGGGAGTCGAGAGGAAGCAGTAGATCCGTATGCTGCTTATAAATCCAACGCACGAAGTCGGAGCAATCGAACGTATCGGTCGTGCTCCGATTGGAGCCGAACAAATACGGCGTTCCGATATACTTCATTCCTTCCGCGATTACCTTTTCGATTAGCGCCGCGCTTGTATCCTCCTCACTGCCCGCATTTTCGCCAGTTTCATTATTACGGCCTCCGTTATCGGTCTTGCCTCCGCTGTTGCCGCCGCCACTTCCTGTATTTCCGCCAACTGAGCTATCGCCATTTCCTGCCCGTGGATCGGTTCCGGAAGTTGTATCTTCATTAGATAGGAGCGTTTTCTTGGTCGGCGCCGCCGGTCTGCTCGAAGCCGAGCCGGAAGCTGCAGCCGAGGACTTTCCCGGAGCGACGCCGACGATGCCAGCAAGCAACGCCGCCGCGCACAAGGTCGCCACCTGCTTCTTCATGCTGTTATCCCCTCCGTCATATGACTTCATAAACAACCTTTTTAAACGCTAACATAGGAAGATAGGGGCGGGAAACCCACAATTGTTGCCATCGACGCGCCGCAAGTCCGATATGACAAGGTCGCTGGACCGTAAGGACCCTCGACTGCAGTCTAGGATCAAAAACATACGCGGGTCCGTTATGCATAAACGCGGAGAGGTTTACAATAAGGACATGAGATAAACGAGTTGCAGAAAAGAGGTGAAGCAAATGAGAAGAGGAAATGGATTAGCGCTTCTGTTGATCGTATTTGGAGGATTAATTATTCTCGGGAAATTGGGCTTCGGATTGGGATGGTTGTTCGGACTGCTGGTACCGATTCTGCTGATTCTGCTCGGCGTCGCGGTGTGGAACAATGGCAACAAGATGCTGGGAGGCATTATCGCCATCGTCGGAGGATTCGTGCTGTTGGGTAAAATGAGCTTCGTGCTCGTATGGATCGCAGCCATCGCAGCGATCGTCCTCGGAGTATCGATGCTGGGACGCAGCAACCGGGCGACAAGATTTTAATCTTCATAATAGACGCAGCAACTGCCGCGATCACGAACGAGGAGGGAAAAGGGAATGACCGTCATAAAAAGAGTGCGCGACATTACGGTGGCCACGTTAAACGATCGACTGGAAAAAGCGGAAGATCCGGTACGCGTCATCGATCAATTCCTATGGTCGACGCACCAAGAGATTACCCAAAGCGAAGGGCTGCAGCGTCAATACGCAGCACATACGGACAGCTTGTACCGGCAATGGAAAGACGCCGAGAAGTGGGCCGACAAGCGCGAGCAGCAAGCTCTTACCGCTCTGAAGGCAGGCGAGGAGAACGTCGCGAAGCTGGCGCTTCAGGATAAAGTCATTCACGAGGAGAGCGCTCAGCGCTACCGCGATCTGTACCAGCAAAGTCGAAGCGAGCTTAACGATCTGGAGCTGCTGCTTCAGGAGCTGCGCAGCGAATACCGCGCAGTGTACGATCGCCGCCAGTTTTACGTAGCCAGAATGGAATCGATTCGACTTCAACAAAGACTTAACGCCAGATTTTCCCCCGGCGGCGCGGATACGTCCCAGATGTTCCGCAAAATCGACGACCGCCTGACTGATATCGAGCTTGAAACCCGCAGCCTGCGCGACCTGCGCCGAATGGGACAGGAAACGCTGCTGCATGCGGGAGAGGTCGTGAAAAACACGATCGAGAGAGAGCTGGAGGAACTGAAACGCAAACTGCAACAAGGAGGTTAATCGGAGATGCGCAAACTTTATCGTTCCACACGGGATCGCAAGCTATTCGGAGTGTGCGGAGGATTGGCGGACTTCCTAGGCGTCGACGCGACGCTGCTGCGGATTCTGTTGATCGTGGTAGCCGTCTTCTCTGCGGGTTCCGTTGTCCTCGTCTACATTATCGCAGGATTCGTCATCCCGAGGGAGCCTTATCACGGCGGCTTCGGACCGGGGCCTTACGATCCGGGATACCGGGGGCACGATCCGTATTACGGCTACAATCCAGGGCAAGCGCCGAATCCGGGCCCAGGCTGGAATCCGAATTCTTCCGGCTTCGCAGGCCATTCCCATTCAGCTTCCGCCCGTCCGGGACCGGCCGCATCGGCTTCGCCGACGTCCGGAGGCCCGTCGCAAGGGATTGACGCCATGATGGAAGACATCGAAAAGAAGTCTATGCAAAGAGAGATCGACGAACTGAAAGCCAGATTATCAAAATTTGAAAAGCAATCGAAAGGGGAATAACACAATGGGAGTATTTCAAAGAATCAAGGATCTGACGAAGGCATCTGTACATGATTGGCTCGACAAGCTTGAGGATCCGATCGTTATGTTGAATCAATATTTGCGCGATATGGAAATTGAAATTCATGACGCCGAAGTGACGGTAGCCAAGCAGATGGCGTCCGAGCGCCGCATGAAGCAGCGTCTGGACGAACTGGTACGGATCGGCGTCGACCGCGAAGGTCAAGCGGAGCACGCTCTGCGCTCCGGCAACGAGATGCTGGCCCGCAAGCTACTCGAAGAGAAGGTTCAATACAGCCAGCAGGCGGCAAGCCTGGCAGAGCTTCACGCCCAAGCCAGCGCTCAAGTATCCGAGCTGACGACGCAGCTGCACGAAATGAAGGAAGAGTACTACAAGCTGCGCAATAAGCGTAACGAGCTTGTCGCTCGTTCCCAGATGGCGAAGGCCCGTAAGTCAATGGCTCAAGTTAGCTCTCTTCATACGATCGAGAGCGGAGCGGCTTCCCGCGGCTTCCACCGGATGGAAGAGAAAATCATGCAGATGGAAGCGGAAGCCGAAGTGGCCAGATTGCCCGGATCGCCTTTCGGCACGACGCCAAGCCGCATCGATCCCGAGAAGGAATTCCGCGTAGAGCAGGAACTGGAAGCGCTAAGAAGCCGCGTTCAACCTAATTTGAACAAAGAGTAAGCGATAGCCATTCTCCCTCGACGCAAGATATGCTATGATGTCGGATAGTGATGTCGCGCGAAAGGGCAAGCCATAACGGACATAGCGCCGTTATGGCTTTGCCTGCGACAAGGAGACGAACGCGACAGGAGGTGTGACCCGACATGAGAAGATCCAGCAACGCGATCGTGTTCATAGCCGCCGGACTTTATCTCGCGCTTGGCGCCGTGGCGGGTTACGCGACGGTTAATGCGGTTCTGCTATTGCTGCTAGGAATTCATCGATACCGCTCCGACCGCTCCAGACTGTCGGTTGTCGTCATTGCGATCAGCACGCTCGTGCTTATCGTGAATCAGTTCGCGCTTTTCGTCGTCGTAGTGCTCGTCTCGCTAGGCATTTATTATTTTCGCGCTCGTCCGCCGGAGTTCGGAACGCATGTCAGCAACCATCGTTTGTTCATGAACATGAGGATGGAAGAGCAATCCTGGGTGCTGCGCTCGATGAGCTATTGGCACGCGTTCGGAGAAATTCATATGGACATGTCGCTGGCCGTGCCGGAGGAGAAGGAGACGACGATCGTTCTTCAGGGTGTCGTCGGCAACGTCGACTTGATCGTTCCGGAGGATTACGGTATGCAGGTGGAGGCGTCCGTGTTGATCGGGCAGGCGTCGTTTCGGCAAATTCAAGAGGGCGGCATGATCCAGCGTCTATCGTGGAAATCGCCGAACTACGAGCAATCCGAGCAGAAGCTGAAACTTCAACTGTTCTACCTCGTAGGAGATATCAAAATACGCACCGTGTAGCGGGCGTTCGGAAGTTCTAATCGTTATGAGGGGGAGCCGCATGGAGTCTCGTAAAGTCACCAATATGGTTTGGCGTCACATGGGCGAGGCCGTGCTCTACTCCTTGGGCGTGGGCGCTCTTGTCGTTTATTTACTAATCCGCTACGGCGTAGACGGTTCGTTCCAATCGTTGAACAAGGCGATTTCGTTCTCGCTAACCGCGATTGGAGTGCTGACCGTCGCCGGGGCGGCTTTTGGTTTCTGGAGAAGCTATCCGATACGGAGTCGTCTGGAGATGCTCAGGGAATCGATGGTGACTTTGGAGAAAGGAACCCCGTCTCTGCCTTTGCCGGATCTGGGCAAGGACGAGATCGGCCGGCTCGGCGATCAGCTTGGCAAGCTGGGCCGGAAGTGGGAGGATCAGGTCACGTCGCTGCAGCGCTTGTCCACGAACAATGCGGAGCTTGCCGCGCAGGCTCGGATGAGCGCGGTCGTCGAAGAGCGGCAGCGCTTGGCTCGGGAACTGCACGACGCGGTCAGCCAGCAGCTGTTTGCAATTTCGATGACGGCGACCGCTGTCGGAAGAACAATGGATCACGATTTCGAGCGGGCTCGCCGACAGGTGGAGCTGATCGAAGAGATGGCTTCCGCGGCGCAATCCGAGATGAGGGCGCTGCTGCTGCATTTGCGGCCGGTGCATCTGGAAGGCAAGCGTCTGGCGCAGGCGATTCCGGAGCTGGTCGAGGAGATGAAGGCGAAGGTGACGGTCGACATCGCCATCGATATCGAGCAGGATTTGCCGCTGAACAAAGGCGTGGAAAATCACTTGTTCCGCATCGTGCAGGAAGCGTTGTCCAATACGCTCCGGCATGCGAAGGCGACGAAGATGGATATCGTGCTTCAGCGCCGCGGCGAAGCGGTGCGGCTGGGCATTCGGGACAATGGAGTCGGCTTCGACCCGCAAGTGAAGAAGCATGCCTCCTATGGCATGACCAGTATGGAGGAACGCGTGAACGAGCTTGGCGGAGCGCTGAATATTGCGAGCGCGCCGGGCAAAGGAACGAGAATCGAAATCAGAGTGCCGTTGATGGCGGAAGGCGGTTGAGCGGATGGCGGCGGAACAGTCGTTGGTGCGAGTATTATTGGTGGACGACCATGAAATGGTCAGAATCGGCCTCGCAGCCGTACTCGGTACGGAAGAAGGCATCGAGGTTGTCGGGGAAGCCGGCAACGGGATGGACGGGCTTCGCCTCGCGCGGGAATACTCTCCCGACGTCGTGCTGATGGATCTCGTCATGGAAGGCATGGACGGCATCGAGACCACGCGGCGCATTATGGAAGAAATGCCGGAATGTCGGGTCATCGTGCTGACCAGCTTCCTCGACGACGAGAAGATGTATCCCGTTATCGAGGCGGGGGCGTTCAGCTATCTGCTGAAAACCTCGCGCGCCTCCGAGATCGCGGATGCGATTCGCGCGGCGGCGCGCGGTCAGTCCGTGCTCGAGTCCCAGGTCGCCTCCAAAATGATGAACCGCTTCCGCCGCCCGCAGCAGACGGCGGCGCAGCCTCATGAGGATTTGACCGAGCGGGAGATGGAAGTGCTGAAGCTAATCGCGCTCGGCAAGTCGAATCAGGAGATCGCGGACGATCTGTTTATCGGAATCAAAACCGTTAAATATCATTTGACGAACCTGTTCGGCAAGCTTGGCGTCGAGGATCGTACTCAAGCGGCCATCTATGCGCATCGGAACGGGCTGGCGGATTAAGGCGTGTCTGCAAACCCGCTCAGGGCAGCTATCACCGCCTGCTTCGTCACTTTTGCTTGATTGACGTACCCGGTACGCTTTCACAAAAGTTCCTTGCATCCTAGATCGGCCAGACCGCTTTCACGTGCTCCAAGGAAATGACCGACTTGGACGAGTTGATCTGGAGCGGCGGCTCCAGCCCCATTTTCCCCCAATAGAGCGGTTCCGACACATACGGCGTTTCTTGCTCAGAAGCGCTGATTTCGGCCTGAATCTTCGATTTGCGTCCCCGTTTGACGGGGCGAGCAGATCTCTCCCCGTTCAGCACAAGCGTAGAAGACCCGCACGAGGTCAATACTCCCGTATGGCGGGCGTCGTCGTAAGTTACGACGCACACCGCGCGGCCGAAGAACGGCCGAAGAGAGTATTCGTCTACGGAATAATCGTCGTCATACATCATAGGTCAACCTCCTGGGTGATCGATTTGATGCATTGTATTCCCGTCGTGACAAACGTGTACGGGCGGCTACCTATACAGCGGCGAAGACCGTTAAAAACATAGCGTTGTCCGGCTAATTATGCTACACTACAATTCATGAGAAATGGCAAAATCGGCTCATCCAATCCTGCCTAAGAAAGATGAGGATCATGACGGACAACAAAATCGATTCGGTTTCCGCTCCCGCAGCGGTCTATTTCATTTTCGGAGCAACGGGCGACCTCGCCCGTCGCAAACTGTTCCCGGCTTTATACAGCTTATACCGCGAAGGCAAGCTCGGAGAGCGATTCGCCGTCGTGGGACTTGCGCGCAGGCCGCGCACGAACGAGCAATTCCGCGACGACGTGTTCTCGTCCATCGGCGAATTTTGCCGCTACAAGCCGGGGGAGAACGAGGTGTGGAGCGCGTTTTCCGATCATTTTACATACTTGTCCCTGGATACGGGAAATGTGGACGCGTTTAAGCAATTGAAGGAGCATACGGAGCAACTGGAAGCCGCCTACGGCATTCCCGGCAACCGTCTGTTCTACTTGGCGCTGGCTCCGGAGCTGTTCGGCAGCGTGTCGCGCAATTTGCGCGACGGCGGAATGCTGGAGAGCTCGGGCTGGCATAGGCTTGTCATTGAGAAGCCTTTCGGCTACGACTATCCGTCCGCGGAGAAATTGAACGAAGAAATTCGTCATGTGTTCCGGGAGGATGAAGTGTTCCGGATCGACCATTACCTGGGCAAGGAAATGGTGCAGAACATCGAGGTCATCCGGTTTGCGAATGCGTTCTTCGAGCCGCTCTGGAATAAAAACCATATCGCCAACGTGCAGATCACGCTGTCGGAGACGGTCGGCGTCGAGGATCGCGGGGCGTATTACAACAAATCCGGCGCGCTGCGGGATATGGTGCAGAACCATATGCTGCAAATGCTGACAATGATCGCGATGGAGCCTCCCGGCCGTCTCGACCCGGAGAGCATTCGCGACGAGAAGGTCAAGGTGCTGCGTTCGGTCAGACGCTATGCCTCGGAAGAGGAAGTTCGCGACCATATCGTGCGCGGGCAATATTCGAGCGGTTCGCTCAAAGGCAAGGCGCTGAGGGGCTATCGCCAGGAGGACAACGTCGATCCGGAGTCCGTCACCGAGACGTTCTTCGCGGCGAAGCTGTTCGTCGAGAATTTCCGCTGGGCCGGCGTGCCTTTCTACGTGCGCACAGGCAAGCGGCTTCCGGTCAAATCGACGGAGATCGTCGTCGAATTCAAGAACGTGCCGGGCAACGTTTTGTTCGCCCGTAAGCAGGATTTGCAGCCGAACCTGCTCGTCATTCGCGTTAATCCGATGGAGGGTATCTACTTCCGGATCAACGCCAAGGCGCCGGGCAACGACATGAAAATTCAGCCGGTCGCGATGGAGTTCTGTCAGAGCTGCCAGGTTGGCATCAATACGCCGGAAGCGTACGAGCGTCTTCTGTTCGACGCGGCTCGCGGCGAAGGCACGTATTTTACCCGTTGGGATGAGCTTGCGGCAGCCTGGAAGATCGTAGACCCGATTGCTGCAGCATGGAGAGATTACGCGATCGCTCCCGACGAATATCCGGCCGGTTCTTGGGGACCGGAGAAGGCCGAGCGGATTCTGAGCGACGACGGCTATCACTGGTGGCCGGTGAACGGACAGGACGAGGATCATGTCGTTTGGGTGTCCAACACGGACAAATAAGCGGTTGGAGGTAGAGCTCATGCCTAAAATATACGATATCAGCATGACGATCGAAGAGGGCATGCAGGTATGGAAAAATTACGAGGCCAAGAAGCCCCGCATCGAGAACGTGCAAAATCACGATCAAGGGAAGCCGCATGAAAGCCTGCTGACGATGAATGTGCATACGGGAACGCATGTCGATGCGCCGCTGCATATGCTGGCTGGCGGCGAGACCATTGAGACGATCTCGCTTGAGCGTCTCGTCGGCCCTGCCCGTGTGCTAGACTTGACTCATGCGAAGGAAAACATCACGAAGGAAGACCTTGAGCCGTTCGCGATTCAGAAGGGCGAGCGCATCCTGCTGAAGACGTCGAGCTCCTACAGCGAGGAATTTCTGCTGGACTTCGTGTTCCTGCGGGAGGACGGAGCGCGCTATTTGGCGGATATCGGCGTCGGCCTCGTCGCCACGGACGCGCTCGGCATCGAGCGCGCGCAGGCCGAGTATCCGACGCATCGCACGCTAATGCGCGGCGACGTAATCATAGTCGAAGGCTTGCGGCTGAAGGATGTTCCTGCAGGCAACTATACGTTGGTCATCGCGCCGCTCAAGATGACCGGCATCGATGCGGCTCCGGCTCGCGCTTTGTTGCTTGGCGATTAAGAGGATAAAAGCTGTCCGTTTACGGGCGGCTTTTTTTTATAGTTATTTTGTCAACTGCATGAATTGGCACATCGTTCGTAGGAGTAACTCAATTTTGATTTGATGGGGCGGGAGGGGGCAGGTGCACATTGTACGATTTTTCATGCGAAGGAGGTTCGAACAGCGCCGAATTTTGAATTTTATACGATTCGTCATACAAATCGGACTGGGTGACCGACAAAGATAGAGCTTTTATACGATCCGTAGTACAAATCAGACGGGGTGACCGACAAAGCTGGAATTTTTATACGATTTATCGTACAAAGTGCCGTAAACGGCGGCTCGAAATAGGGTTTTATACGGAAGATCGTACAAAGAAGAGGCTTGGCCCCCAACCGCTAAAGTCAGTGCCGACAAACCATAACTTTCGCCGATCGTAGGGACAGAATTGTCCCGCGCGCTAAATTTCGCCCAGAAAGACGTTTAACGCAACGGTTTGATCATTTTGAAGTTAACTAATTGAATCCCCTTTCGTTCTACGCACTGCGACTTCACTACTTGATATCCGCGATGTTCAAAAAAGGGTTTCGCTGTAATACTAGCGTCTGTATCCAGTTCAGTAAGACCCAATTTGCTTGCCTCAGATTCGAGTGTGTTTACTAATGCCGAAGCAATCCCTTGTCCTTGAAAATCTTTGTGAACGTACAATCTATCCAGGTGCCCTTTCCGGGTCATGTCGGAAAAACCGACGATTATGCCTTCGATTAGGGCAACAAAGGAGATATTGTTGCTCATAGATTCTCTCCAGGACGCCAATCTAAGCTCCTCATCCTCTTTGGATGCCCATGCATCCAACTGCTCTTGCGTGTAATCTTTCTTGTTTACAGAATGAATGGTTTCATAGAACAGCTGGACAATCTGACTGATATCCGAAGCTTGAAACTTTCTGATTTCCATCCTGAATCCTCCGTTTCACCGTTAATTATAGAACGATCGTTCGCGTTTTTCAAATATCAACCACTTGATTGGTGCAGTTTTCGCAAAAAGTAAGCAAATCTATCCTTTTGTAATTGATAATGATTATCATTATTCATATACTAGGACATAGGAGAGTTCTTTCAAATCGTTTATTCGCGGGGGAATCCCTATGTCTCAGAAGAAGGCTAAAAGCAAACGCCCGTCACCTGTAGCCAAATTAAAGCCTTACCTGCTAAAGCGGAAAGGTTCGGTGTTCGGGGCGATGCTGCTGTCCGTACTGGCGTCGGCGCTTGGACTTGTGCCGTACGTGGTCGTCTATTTTTTGTGCACTCATATTTTGGAGCGGACGGGAGACGCCGACGTTTATTTGCAGCTTGCGGCCGTCGCGCTGGCGGCGGTCATCGCGAAGGGCGTCTGTCTGATGCTCTCGGCGAATCTGGCGCATAAGGCCGCCTACGATATGATCTACGAGGTGCGGCTCGATATGGCGGATAAGCTGACCAAGTTTCCGCTCGGCTATTTCGACCGTAACGATATCGGCAGCATCAAGCACACGATGAACGAGGATGCCGAGCAATTGGAGGAGGGCGTCGCGCATCTGCTTCCGGATCTGTCGTCGGCGACTGCGATACCGGTGCTGACGTTTATTTTGATGCTGTCGCTCGATTGGCGTTTGGCGCTTGCATCCTTTGCGTTCATTCCGATCCTGAGCGCCGCGTTCTCCTATGCCAACAGCAAGATCAAGCCGCTTGCGCCGCTGTTTGCAGAGTTCAACACGCTGATCAGCTCGGCCTTGCTGCGGTATGTGTGCGGAATTAAGGTCATTCGGGCGTTCTCCCGATCCGAGTCGGCCTATGCCGATTACAGCCGGATTATCCGGCAATCGGGCGAGCTGGGCGAGCGCACCGAGTCGCAGAGCGTGGTCGGCAAATCGCTGGCGGCCGGCCTGTCGCAGATGCCGCTGCTCGTTGTGGTACCTGTCGGCATCGCGCTGTTCGCCGCCGGTCAGATTACGCTTCCGCTGTTTATTTTGTTCATTTTGCTGACGATCGGCATTGGCAATACACTGCTCAAGACGTTCCGGACGAGCGGGCAAATTTCGTTCCGGCTGGCGGGAGTGACCCGCAAAATTTCAGCTCTGCTGGAACAGCCGGAGCTGCCGCAGCCGGAGCATGCGAAGCAGCCAAACGGTACGGAGATTGTGTTCGACGGGGTATCATTTACTTACGACGAGAAGCGGGAAGCTTTGACGGATGTCTCGTTTACGGTGCGTGAAGGCACCTTCACCGCTTTGGTCGGTCCTTCCGGCGCAGGTAAAACGACGATTGCGCGCCTGCTGCCCCGCTTCTGGGACGTATCGGGCGGTTCCGTCTCCATCGGCGGCGTCGATGTGCGCGAGATGGACAACGAATCGCTGATGCAGATGATTTCTTACGTGTTTCAGGATGTGTATTTGTTCCAAGGTACGATTATGGACAACATTCGCATGGGAAGGCCGGGCGCAAGCGACGAGGAAGTGATCGAGGCGGCGCGTCGGGCGAACTGCCACGACTTTATCGAAAGTCTCCCCGAAGGCTATCACACACAGGTCGGAGAAGGCGGCGGCAAGCTGAGCGGCGGGCAGCGACAGCGTATCAGCATCGTGCGCGCGTTCCTGAAGCAGGCGCCGATTCTTGTGCTGGACGAAGCGACGGCGCTGATTGATCCGGAGAATGAGGCGCGTATCCAGGATGCGATCAACGAGCTGGTTCACCCGGCCAACGGCAAGCCGAAAACGGTGCTGATGATCGCCCACCGCCTGCATACGATCGTACATGCGAATCAGATTGTCGTCGTGGAGGACGGGCGCGTTGCCGCCACCGGCACGCACGAGCAACTGCTGGCTTCCTATGAGGGCTATCGCAAGCAGTGGGAGGCGTACACGCAGCTTCCGGCAAACGATTCCGCCTTCGTTTCCGGCATTGCGGCATCCGCTGCGGTTCCGGACGTCATTGCGGAAGCCGGACCGGCAGCAGCAGGGACGCCGCCTCAAACGCCAAGCGCTGCACAGCGGCAGGAAGATGATGCGGCAGCAGATCCATATCGCCACTTAGGCACGCTCCCGGCGATCCAAAAATCGTTCGTCGTCGCCGAAGATGAGAAGGACCGCAACCGGATCAAAAAGGCGTACTGGGTGACGCTGTTGGCCAGTCCGTTTATTAGTCTCGCTCCGATTTTCGTCATGCTGGCGGCCGCCGGCATGTTCGCCGGACGTACCGAAGACGCTTGGCTGTACGCCGGAGCGATGGGGCTCGGATTTTTGGTTCAAGGCTTGCTGTATTACATGGAAAACAAGCTGCTGTTCCCGTTTTATCCGAAGCTGTCCTCCAATATTCGTCTGTACCTGGGCAAGCGGCTGAAAAACCTGCCGCTCGGCTTCTTTGTCGGCCGGGAGACGGCGACTCTCGAACTGCGGATCAAGCAGGATGCGATGATGGCGGGGCTACTACCGGCGTTTGTCGGCATGCTCATCAAAGGAACGATTGCCCCGGCGGTGACGATGATCGCGCTGCTGTGGATCGATTGGCCGTTGGCGCTGGTCGCCGCGGCGGGCATTCCGCTCAGTCTGCTCGTCACGCTGATGGCCGACCGCCGGTTCCAGGAGGTCATGGATCGCCTGCAGCAGGCGCGGGACCGGGCCAACAGCCGGATCGTCGATTTTATCCGCGGCATTACGGTCGTTCGCGCCTTCGGTCTGGGAAGAAGCTCGCTCATCGGCTACAAGGGTACGATGGACGAATATCGCCGCAGCAGTATAGCCATCAACAACAGAATCTCTCCCTATTCCGCGCTGAACGGCATCGTTTTCGAGCTGGGCTTCGTTGCCGTAATCGCGGTCGGCGGCTGGCGTTACACCGACGGCTCGCTCGACGGACTAGGCTTCCTTTGTTTTATGATGCTGGCCGCCGTACTGTACGAGCCGCTGCCGATGGTGGATTACATGGCTTACAGACGGATGATGCACATGACGGTTCGCAATTTGAACGAAATTATTCAGGAAGAGGATCTCGTTCAACCGAAGGCGGGAGAGGAGCGGCTGCCGCATGGGCATAACATCGAGCTGCGAGGCGTGCGTTTCGGCTATGACGACAGTCCGGTGCTGAAGGGCGTGAACCTGACGATCCCGGCCAAGGGCGTGACCGCGCTCGTCGGACCGTCGGGCGGCGGCAAAACGACAACGCTGAATCTGATCGCCAGGCTCTGGGATACGAACGAAGGCAGCGTGTCGATCGGCGGAGCAGACGTGCGAGGCATGAGGCACGATACGTTGATGTCGCAAGTGTCGATTGTGTTCCAAGATGTGTATTTATTCCCGGATAGCATTGCCGACAATATTCGTTACGGCAATCCCGAGGCGACGATGGAACAGGTGATTGCGGCGGCCAAGGCAGCCAGATGTCACGAGTTTATTGCCGAGCTGCCGGAGGGCTATGAGACGGTCGTGAGCGAGGGAGGAGGAACGTTGTCCGGTGGACAGCGGCAGCGCATCAGCATCGCCAGGGCGATTCTGAAGGATGCTCCGATCGTGCTTCTGGACGAAGCGACGGCAAGCATCGATCCTGAGAACGAGCGCTATATTCGCGAAGCGCTGCAGGCGCTCGCCGCGAACAAAACCGTGGTGATGGTCGCTCACCGCTTGCATACGATTAGCCAGGCCGATCTGATCGCGGTGATGGAAGACGGCCAGGTGGTGCAGACCGGCAAGCATGAGGAACTGTTGGAGCAGGGCGGGCTGTATCGTACGTTCTGGGAGGAACGCAGCCGCGCCGAACGTTGGCAAATCCAGCACTAAATGCGAACACAAGCATGTAAGCAAGGCGTACTGTAGTTTAAGAAGAGGCTGTATCCTAAGCAGAGTTTGCTGAGATGATCGATATAAAAAGTAAGGTGTATATACCTCCTGTAGACTGCCTCATACGCTCCTGAAATCACCGATTAACGGGTTTACCTATTCCCATTTCAGGAGCGTATAGCATCGGAGGGAGGTATATACACCTTCACCTTGTTCATCGATTATCTTTCAGAGCAACTCGGTTGGCTTAGGTTACAGCCTCTTATTTTTCGTTTTACAACGTAACAGTGTTATGTTACGATGTCTGTGGAGGGATTAACATGGAACCCAATCTCATTTCGAAGAAGGACCTGCTGGAGGAGAAAGGCATTTCCTACGGCCAGCTGTACCGCTGGAAACGAAAGCAGCTCATTCCCGAGGAATGGTTTATTCGCAAATCGACGTTTACTGGGCAGGAAACGTTTTTTCCGCGCGATCTCATCTTGGCCCGTATTGATAAAATCATGAATATGAAGGACGACTTGTCGCTGGATGAACTGGCCGATAAGCTGTCTCCGGTGCTACCCGATTATGAAATGCGCAAATTCGATTTAGAGAAACGAAACATTGTTTCGTCAATCGTGCTTCAGCGTTTTGCCGCCGAGGACGACGGAGCGCTCGTTTATACGTTCGACAAGCTGCTGTATTTTTACGTAGTCGACAAGCTGCTGCAGGCGGGCGAGATGAGCATGGAGGAGGGGGATCGGTTGCTGGCGACGCTGCGGGAGCATTTTCCGAAGTTCGCGGGCAAAGCCTGCGATCTGGTGTTTACGCGCAAGATGGGCGTCTCGTCGTTCGCGCTGCTATCCGCCCCGTCCGAATTGTACTTCGAAAGCGGCGTGAAGGTCGTTGCGCGGATTTCAATGACGGAATGTATTGAACAGTTAAAAGGAAAATGGGTGTAGGAGGGATTAGGATGAGCCAGCAGCAATTCAATCAAGGAGATTTGATCATTAACGGAGTCAGCACGGCGGGCGGCGGAGAATACGGCAGAGTCAAAATCGACGGCGTAGGCACGGTCGAAGGGGATATCGTGTGCATCGATTTCGATTGCGACGGGATGACGAAAATTCGCGGCGCCTTGGCCGCTATAACGATGGACGCGGACGGCATGTTTAGGGTTGAAGGAGATTTGTCGGCCGAGAGATCGGTCATTGACGGCTATATGAAAGTAAAAGGCTCTTTGAAGGGAGACAGCTTCTCGATAAACGGACAGCTTCGCGTCGGAGGGAATTGCGAGATCGAGAGCTTTCGCGCGGAAGGCGCGTTTGAGGTGAGCGGTCTGCTCAACGTCGGAACGATGGACGTCCTTCTCCACGGCCGGGGCAAAGCGGGGGAAATCGGCGGCGAGACGATTCGGGTCAAAAGGAAGTCGAGCGGTCCGCTGAACAAGCTGCTCTCGTGGATCATGCCGCGATTCGCGACGGAGCTTCATGTGGAGTCGATCGAAGGCGACGAGATTGAACTGGAATATACGCATGCGGAAGTCGTGCGCGGCAATCGGGTACGGATCGGTCGAGGCTGCTCGATCGGCTTGGTCGAATATAGGACGGAACTGCAGGCGCACCCCGGAGCGAAAATCGGCAAGGAGGCGAAGATCGGTGGCTGAGCAAACGAGACGAGATATTCGAATGGTCGGGGAAACGAACTCGGCGGGCGGTTATTTCCGCAATGTGAAGCTGACGGGCGAAAGTACGTTTTCCGGCGATGTGGACTGCGTCAAGCTGACGCAGATCGGCGAGCTTGAGATCACAGGCGGCTTAACGGTCGGCGAGATGAAATTGACGGGCGAATGCGAGGTGCTTGGCCGGCTGAAGGCGGGCGCGATCGGCGGCCGGGGCGAGCTGAAGGTCAAGGCGGGCTTGCGAGCCGAAAGAGTGAAGTTCACCGGGAATGTCGCGTCGGACGGAGACTGCGAGGCGGGAATCTTCAAAATGGACGGAGCCTTTGGCATAAGGGGACTGCTCGGCGCAGATACGGTGGACGTTCGCATGTTCGGGCCTTGCACAGCCAAGGAAATCGGCGGCTCGAAAATTATGGTGCGGAGAAGCCGTACCCGAAAGCTGCTCAGCCTTGTCCATGCGGGCGGCAACAGCGTTCTGAACGCGGAGCAGATCGAAGGGGACGCAGTTGTGCTGGAATATACGGAAGCTGCCGTAGTCCGCGGCAATCGCGTCGAGATCGGCCCGGGCTGCAAAATCGGCAAGGTCGAATATCGCAGCGAGTTGGATATTCACAAGAGCGCGACGGTAGCGGAAGTCGTGCAGATCTAAACTGCGGAACTGCTGCTTGGCCTGATTTTCGCGGAGCTGGACGAGACGGTTGTCGCGACCGCAATGCCGACGATTATTGTTGATCGGAAGAGCCTATTTTCTCCTTAGCGGGAAGATAGGCTCTTCATTTAGCATCGATTATGTTTCACAGCAACTTGGTTGGCGCCCCTTTTGTTGTGCTATAATGGAAGCTGTTATTTTATCGTGAAGGGACTATCCGAGGATGAGCCAAAAAACAAGCGAGGAATTGCGGCAGGAAGTGGAGAAACGCCGTACTTTCGCGATTATTTCCCACCCCGATGCGGGGAAAACGACATTGACGGAGAAGCTGCTGCTGTACGGGGGCGCGATTCATACCGCCGGCTCGGTCAAAGCGCGCAAAGCGGCGCGACACGCAACGAGCGACTGGATGGAGATCGAGAAGCAGCGGGGAATTTCCGTTACTTCCTCCGTCATGCAGTTCCAATACGAAGGCAAGCAAGTAAACATTCTGGATACGCCGGGTCACCAGGACTTCAGTGAAGATACGTACCGGACGCTGACGGCTGCGGACAGCGCGGTCATGCTGATCGACGTCGCCAAAGGCGTCGAGGCGCAGACGATCAAGCTGTTCCAGGTGTGCAGCAAGCGGGGCATTCCGATTTTCACCTTTATCAACAAGCTTGACCGCGAAGGCCAAGATCCGTTTGAGCTGCTCGAAGAGATCGAGCGCGTGCTCGGCATTCGTTCGGTGCCGATGAACTGGCCGATCGGTATGGGGCGGGAGCTGTGCGGCGTATACGACCGGATGAAGAGCCAGGTCGAGCTGTTCCAGGGCAAGGACCATTCCAAGATCGAAGTGCGCAAGACGTCCGATTACAACGATCCGGTCATTCGCGAGATGGCCGGGGACTATTTGGCGGAGAAGCTGGCGCAGGAGCTTGAACTGCTCGACGTGGCCGGCGACGAGTTCGACTATGAGAAGGTGCGGACGGGACAGCTGACTCCGGTGTTTTTCGGCAGCGCCGTTAACAACTTCGGCGTGCAAACATTTCTGGAGAACTTCCTGGAGCTGGCGCCGCAGCCGACCGAGCGCAAGACGGCCGACGGCACGGTTGCTCCAGAGGAAGAGAAATTCTCCGGCTACGTGTTCAAAATCCAGGCGAACATGAACCCGGCGCACCGCGACCGGATTGCCTTCCTGCGCATTTGCTCGGGCAAGTTCCAGCGCGGGATGAGCGTGCGGCATGTGCGCGCGGGCAAGGAGATCAAGCTGGCGCAGCCGCAGCAGTTTCTGGCCCAGGATCGCGACATCGTCGAGACGGCTTATCCGGGCGATATTATCGGCTTGTTCGATCCGGGCATTTTCCGCATTGGGGACAGTCTAAGCGAAGGCCGCGACATCGTGTTTAACGAGCTTCCGACGTTTTCGCCGGAAATTTTCTCCAAAGTATCGATCAAAAACGCGCTGAAGCAGAAGCAGTACCTGAAAGGGCTGGATCAGCTGACCGAGGAAGGCATGGTGCAGGTGTTCCGCTCGGTCGGCCCGTTCGAGGATACGTATCTCGGCGTTGTCGGTCAGCTCCAATTCGAGGTGTTCGAATACCGGATGAAGAACGAATACGGCGTCGATATTCAGCTGTTCCGCACGCAGTTCCAATTCGCGCGCTGGGTCGTGGGCGGCAAGGTCGATCCGACGAAGTTCCGCATCAACTCGATTCTCGTCAAGGATAAGAACGACGTGAATGTCGCGCTGTTCGAGAACGAGTACGCGATGCGGACCGCGATGGAACGGATGCCGGAGCTTGAATTTCTGGAAGTCGCTCCTTAACGGAATATGCAACGGCAGCCTGTCGCCCTTCGGGGCGGTGGGCTCTTTTATCACTCGGTCAAGAAAGGCGGGGACGCGATGGGCAGCAGATTGACGATCAAGGGCGGCCTCGTCGTCCGTCCGGACGGCGTGAGTCAAGGGGATTTGGCGATTGAGGACGGTATCATTGCGTCGATCGGGGAGGCCGGAAGCGGGGACGAGACGGCGGTTCTCGAGGCGGAGGGCTGCTGGGTGCTTCCCGGCCTGATCGATATGCATTGCGATGCGATCGAGAAGGAGGTCGAGCCTCGACCGAATACGTTGTTCCCGATGGAGATGGCGTTTCTTCAATTCGAACGCAAGCTGGCCGGACACGGCATTACGACGATGCTGCATTCCTTGTCGCTTGGAGTGGGTTTGAGTCTGCGCGGCGAGCATCTTGTCGGCGAGATGATTGAACTGATTGCGTCCATGCGCAAAGAGCGGGCAATGATTCGTCACGGCGTGCATTTGCGATACGAAGTATCCCATCTGACCGGATTCGGACTGGCGGAGCGTCTGCTTGAGGAAGGGCTGCTGGACTACGTGTCGCTGATGGATCATGCGCCGGGTCAGGGGCAGTATCATCGGCCGGGGGCGTTCGAGCGCTATGTGATGAAAAATCAAGGAGTCGGGATCGACGAGGTCGCAGTCATCGTGGAGGAATTGCAGGAGCGCAGAGGCCGGGTGGATTGGAGCAAGCTTAAGGCGCTTACCGCACGGGCGCGAGCGGCCGGCATCGCCGTCGCCTCGCACGACGACGATACGGTCGAGGCCGTTGAGCGCTCGCTCGGCTTCGGGGCGACGGTGTCGGAATTTCCGTTGAATCTGGATACCGCTGTGTTCGCTTCTTCCCGCGGAATGGGAGTTTGCGTAGGCGCGCCCAACATCGTTCGCGGCGGCTCCCACGACGGCAACCTGAAGGCAAGCGAAGCCGTCCGCAAAGGCGTGGCGGACATTCTCTGCTCGGACTACCATCCGGCATCGCTGCTTCATGCGATCTTCGGCCTGGAAGCGGAGGGAGTTCCGCTGACGCAAGCGGTAAACATGGCGAGTTTGAATCCGGCCAGAGCAATAGGTCGCGATAAGACGATCGGCTCATTGGAACCCGGCAAACGGGCAGACGTCATTGTCGTGGGCAAAATACGCGACATTCCGGTCGTCCGTTATACGATCGTGGACGGAACGCTGGTGCACGCGACGTGGGACATCGGTTAAGCTTGTCCGGTCGGCAGCTGCTTTTGGAGGACGGATATCATTTTTTTACGGGCGGCTGCGGTGCTGTTCTTCCAGATAATCTCGAACAGGACGCCGAGGCCGGGCAGCGCCATCTCTTCGGAATCGATCGAGCCTTCGATGATGTCGGTCAATTCTTCGTCTTCCTTACCCTGAACTCGTTGTACAATGGCTTGTCTGAGGTCCAATTCCACGGACTTACCCCCTTGAAGGAAAAGATACCCGTATAGAGTCCCCCAACGGCTTGAAGCTTATGCCCGCGGGCGATTATGATATAATGAAGCGCATGTTAACGAACGCTAGGAGGAATAGAATTGGCCAAGAAACCGCACGGCAAAAAACAATACGCCATCATCGGCCTGGGCCGATTCGGCTCGAGCGTGGCGAAGTACTTGGCGGAAATGGGTTACGAGGTGCTCGCGGTGGACGACAACGCCCAACGCGTGCAAGACGTAGCGCATACCGTTACGCATGCCGTCGCCGCAGATTCGACGGACGAAGAGGCAATGAGCTCGCTCGGCATTCGCAACTTCGATGTCGTCGTCGTGGCGATCGGACAAGATATTCAAGCGAGCATATTAACGACCTTGATCCTGAAGGATCTTGGCGTTCCCTATATTATCGTGAAGGCTCAGAACGAGTTGCACGGCAAGGTGCTGAACAAGATCGGGGCCGACAAAGTCGTATTCCCGGAGCGGGATATGGGGCTGCGCGTCGCTCATCATCTGATCTCTCCGAACATTTTGGATCATATTGAGCTGTCCACAGATTACAGTATTGTGGAGATGAGGCTGCCTTCCCAGATGGTCGGCAAAAATTTGAAGCAGCTCGACATTCGGCTGAAGTATAACTGCAACGTGCTCGCGGTGAAACGCAGCGGTGAGATGAACATTACGCCAAGCGCGGACGAGCCGCTCATTCGCGACGATATTCTCGTCATCGTCGGCAAGAACGAACAACTAACGAAGCTGGAGCAGGCGCATGCGGAACTATGAACCTTATATAAGCTCGTTGTCCAATCCGCGCGTGAAGGAATGGGCCAAGCTGCTGGAACGGAAATATCGGGATCGCGAGGGCAAGTTTCTGCTGGAAGGCATTCATCTGGTGAAGGAAGCTTTGGCAGCGGGCTGGCCGCTTGAAGTCGTGGCCTTCGACGAGGGCTCGGGGGTGTTGGAGCAGTTTCCGGAGGAAGCGGACGGTAGTCTGGAGGGAGTGGGAGGACGGCGGTGCGCTTGGATTCCCGTCTCGCCCGACATTATCGCCAAGTGCAGCGAGACGGGAACGCCGCAGCCGATCTTCGCAGTGGCGCTTAAGCGGCCGCTGGAAGAGGAAAAGCTGTATTCGGTGGAGCGCGGACTAGTCGCGGTGCTGGACGGCGTACAGGACCCCGGTAACGTAGGCACGATTGTTCGCAGCGCCGCAGCGAGCGGAGCGACAGCCGTCGTGCTGGGCAAAGGGACCGCCGACTTGTACAACCCGAAAACGATCCGGGCGACAATGGGGGCGTTGTTCCACGTTCCCGTGCTGGAGGCGAATTTGGGCGAGTTACTGCCTCAGGCGGCTTCGCATGGAGCTGCTATTGTAGGCACGAGCTTGCAGGCTGCGCGCTCGTGTTATGGATATGATTTTGCCGCGCGCAGCGTTTGGCTTGTCTTCGGCAACGAGGGCGCAGGGCTGTCGGAGGCGGTCGGCGAATTCGTACATACGAATGTAATTATACCGATGACCGGCCGCGCGGAATCGCTTAACGTCGCTATGGCGGCCACGGTGCTATTGTTTGAGGCTCAGCGGCAGCGGGGGTTAACCCAACAATAATTCGCGTCCACCCCCCAAATAACTGTCCAGGCATAAAAATAACGGTCAAACCTCTTATCAAAGACTGGAAATCGCCAAGCATCGGCCCAAGCGAACCTCCAGTCTTTTTCATTCTTCCGTTCAACCCACAAATCCTCCAATTGATCGGAAATCGAACTTTTTACGGCGGCCCTATTCACACACATGCGTTTACGCCCTACGAAGGGACTTCCGTGAGGGAAGTTAGTCGAAAAACCATACAAAATGACTCGGATTAGCTCTAATCCGCGGACGTTTGTTCGATAAATCGTACAAAGTAACTCAAATCAGGCTCAAACGGCGGACGTTTGTAGGGAAAACTGTACAAGCGATTAAAATTAAGAGTTGTACCATTCAGGATTTCAGGAGCGTATCGTATCGTATCGTATCGGAGGAGGTACATACACCTTTCACCTTGTTCATCGATTATCTACCCCAGCAACTTGATTGGCTTATGATTTAAACCACTCTTCGGCCTGCTGCCTATGCTGATCCGTAATATGAGAGCTTATGCTATTGAACGCTAGCCAGAAAGCTGCGGCATCGTCCGTATAGCCAAGAACCAATATAAAATCGGGAATTAAATCGATGGGGAGTACGATATAGGCCAATGCACCGATGGCAATGGCTTTAACCTTCATAGGCGTTTTACTATCGGTCGCGCAGTAATACATCGCTAGTGCATCTTTGGCAAACGGTATTTTAGAGGCATGCTTTTTTAACTTTTTTAGAAAATTATTTTTAACATACTTCTCTTGCTCGTCAGGGTTGCCGATCTTTGCTGTCCACGTGTTTGTGTCAATTTTTTCATCTTTAGAATAGGCTTGTTCGGCTGCCAAAGCCGAAGCTAATTCCTGTTCCGTTTGATAAGCGCTAAGGGACAAGTCTTCGCTAAACTTTGCGTTACACTTGCTGCAGTGAGCCTTTGTAAAATTCTTCGTATCAATGGGATTGATCTGACCGCAGTTTTGACATTCCATCTGTCTGATCATCGTAAATTCCCCCTTTTGAGTAGCGGTGATAGAAGTGGTTGCGATTGGTCTCAACTCCCAGAGCAGCGCAGAGACAGCTTTATTTTTTCTTCCGGTAAGCCGACGGAGAGACTCCCTCCCACTTGTGGAACGTCCTGCTGAAAGCGTGAATGCTCTGAAAGCCCAGCTCGTCCGCGATTTGCGTCAGCGACAGGTTCGTGAATTGGATCATCTGCTTGGCTTTCTCCAGGCGAACGGAGACGTGGTACTGGATCGGCGTCATGCCGTAAGCTTTCTTGAACAGCCGACACAAATAATATTTACTCATATTGGCCAGATCCGCAAGCTCGTCGAGGGTCGATTCCTGATCGATGTGATGCGAGAGATAGTTTTTGACCCGGTCCAGCTGTTCCCAATTGGATTGCAGGTGCGTGTTGCGCCGCCAATGAATTTCCCGCAGGAGCAGCACCCAGAGCTGAATGAACAAGCCTTTGGCCGTCGTCTCGTAATAGGGGAATTTGCGCTCGAATTCGAAGATAATTTCCTGGATCAGTTGTTCAATGGCGGCAGGCTTGTTCAAGCGAATGTGGTTGGGCAGAGGATCCTCCATGTCCGCGATGACGTCCTCCCGGATCCACCCCCGTTCCGATTCGGTCAAGAGCGAGTACGGCCTGTAAGACACTTTGACGTCGGGGCTGTCCCCGCGATAATACAGATCGAAATGCAGATGCGGCTGCCTCAGCGGCTTGTCGTGCAGCAGATTGATCGAATGAACCTGGTTCGGCTTGAACAGGAACAAATCCCCCGGTTTTCCGTGATAAATGACGTTCTCCACCGAGACCTCGCATTCCCCTTCTTTTACGAACATGAGCTCATAGTCGAAAATGACCCTCTCGGTAATGTTGACCGGAGGATAGATCGTCGAATCCCAAGCGACGCGGATATAAGGAGAGAGGGTGTTCAAATCCATCCTCAACACGACCTCCTTCGAGCGAAAGTTGAACAATTTGGGTTAAACTTCTTACTTATTCTGCTAAAGAATATTGGATAGAAATCCAATAAAATAACAATTGTAAGCGCTATAAAGATTATAGGGAAAATGATTGTCCAAGGCAATAATGCCTAAAAGCAAGGTGGGAATCCGAACGGGAGCCATCTTCTTTCGTCTGGCCTTCGACAGCGCTCAACCTCGAATCCATCGACAAAAAGGGGCTATGCAGCATGCATCTTTCATCGTCTTTATCCTCTCTGAGCTTGGCGAGAGCGGGCAGAAGAAAACGGGTATCCAGCTATGATCGATCGGGCGGCAACAAAGATTATTATTCGGTCTTTCCGGGAGAAAACAAAACGATATGCGAGATCCGGGGCGCAGGGGCGATCACGCACATCTGGATGACGATGGCTACGGACGGGGCGAGCGAAGAGGCATTTCTGCCCCGCAAAATCGTACTCCGAATGTATTGGGACGGCGAGGATGGACCTAGCGTCGAAGCGCCGATCGGGGACTTTTTCGGGATGGGCCACGGATTGACGCGCAATTTCACGTCTGCGGCGCTCATGATGAGCCCGGAGGACGGCAAAGCGTTTAATTGCTTTTTCCGCATGCCATACGTGGAGGGAGCCCGGATCGAGGTCGAAAGCGAAGCGGACAGCCCGATCAAGTTTTACTTCTATATTGATTATGAGGAATACGACGCATTGCCGGAAGATGAGCTTCGTTTTCACGCCCAGTGGCGTCGGGAGTGTCCGACGGACGGCGTCCCGGATCAGGGACAGGGAATGGACAATGCCTACTTCGAATTCGGCGGGAAAAACATAACCGGAGACGGCAACTACGTCATTCTGGACGCGGTCGGCAAAGGCCACTACGTCGGCTGCAACTTCAACGTCCACAACTTGCGCGAGACGAGGGAGTGGAACTGGTACGGCGAAGGGGACGACATGATCTTCATCGACGGGGAGCCTTGGCCGCCTACTCTTCACGGCACCGGCATGGAGGATTATTTCAATACCGCGTGGTGTCCGCAGCAGGAGGTGTCCACGCCGTATCACGGAATCATTCTCGGCGGCGGTTGGAACTGGAGCGGGAAGATTTCGACGTACCGTTACCATATTCTCGACCCGATCATGTTCGAGAAGAGCGTCCGCGTGACGATCGAGCACGGTCACAACAATCACCGGAGCGACGACGTGTCTTCGACCGCTTACTGGTACCAGGAGGAGCCGCATCGTCCGTTCGGGCCGCTCCCGAAAGTCGCCGATCGAATGCCGCTTCCGGATCTGAAGCCTTTTGACAGCGCGAGTCTCGGAAGGATTTTCGGTCATCAAAATCCGTAAATGCGAGGAGTGGATACGTTGAAACGAATAATCGCGATCTCGGCCTGCGCCTTCCTGCTTCTGACGACGGCCTGCTCAGGGGGAAGCAAGACGAACCCGATGCTGGACGCGAAAGATAAGGACTTCGTATTGAAAGGCATTTCCGATCTAACGCAGGTGTCTCAGATAACCGGGGCCGATTCCCCGAACCATACGGAAAAGTACGGCGTCTACGGCACGGACCTCGGTTCTATGATCAACGACGGCGACCGCACTTATTTCGTCCTTGGGGATACGTTCGGCGAACGGCCCGAAGGGATGACCGGCGGCGGGGGCAGCCTGTGGCGGTCGAATACGCTGGCTTATACGACGGACGTCGAGCCGTCCGACGGCATTACGCTCGACGGGATGATCATCGACGAGATCGGACTGGCCAAAGAATTGCTTCCTTCGGCGAAAGTCGATTTCGATGAAATGACGAAGATTCCGACGCACGGCTTATCCGCGAACGGCGCTTTGTACTTGTACTACATGTCGGTTAACCATTGGGGTGAGCCGGGCAAATGGGACGCCAATTACGCCAGTCTGGCCAAGTCGACGGACCAAGGACAAAACTGGACGTTGCTGGACGACGTGAAATGGCCCGGAGACGGCAACTTCATTCAAGTGAGTCCGTTCAAGGCGGATGCCGCCGAAGGAAAGAAGGACGTTTACCTGTGGGCGATCCCCTCCGGCCGATACGGCGGCGTGCAGTTGATGAAGGTCGCCGAAGAGAGCGTGGAGAACCTGGCGGATTACCGCTATTTCTCGGGTAAGGACGACAAGGGAGCCCCGGTCTGGAGCGAGAATCCGGCTCAAGCGAAGACGGTGGTGGACGATTCGGTCGGCGAGCTGTCCGTCGTCTGGAATTCCTATCTGGAGCGATGGCTGATGACTTACCTTAACGAAGGGAACGGCGTCGTCATCCGGGAAGGGCTTAGTCCGTGGGGGCCGTGGGGAGACAAGATTGAGCTGGTGAGCCCGACGGAATACCCCGGCCTGTACGCCCCGTTCATGAACGAACGCTATACAGCCGACGGCGGCAAAAGCATCTACTTCGCGCTTTCTCTATGGGACCCCTATAACGTTTTCTGGTTTAAGGCGACGTTGGAGAAGTAATTGGCGCAAGCATCCCCGCGTTTCGAATGTCGATTTAAGCGCTCAGCGTTTAAATAGCTTGACAAAAAAAGGGAGGATTCAAGCATGCAGGAAAAATGGGGAAAGTCGAAAAAATGGACGGTTATGCCATCGGTGCTCTTGGCCGCGGCGATGATGGTGACGGGATGCGGAGGCGGCAATAACGACAAGGGCTCGAACGCCAGTCCTTCCGTTAGCGCCAGTTCCAGCGAAAGTGCGGCGCCAAGCGAGAGCGCCGCGCCGCAGGAGTCGGAAAGCGCGGCGCCCGCGGAGAAGGTCAAACTCGAATTCTGGGCGCAGAAATTCGAGGACACGACGGACGCATGGTTCAAGAAATGGACGACCGAGTTTAACAAAGCCAACGATAACGTCGAAGTGAAGCTGACGATCGTTCCGGGCGACGCATGGGCGCAGAAGCTGAAAGCCGCGCAAGCCGCGGGCAAGGCTCCCGACATCATGACGATGAATTACGGCAATATCGCGAACGCGGCCAAGCTTGGACAAATCCAGGCTCTGAACGATTTAATGGATCCTGCCGTGTTCGACGACCTGTACGATAACGTGAGAGATTTCGTTACAGTCGGCGACAAGATCTACGCTTACCCGAAGCTGGTAGAACCGTCCGCTGTACTTTACTATCGCAAAGACCTGTTCCAGGAAGCCGGACTTGATCCGGAGAAACCGCCGACGACTTGGGCGGAAGTGCTCGAATACGGCAAAGCGCTGACGAAGAAAGGCGTGTTCGGATTCACGACCGCGCAGAACGCCGCGGATCTGGGATGGTCCAGCTGGGGCTTGCAGTACAATGCCTCCGGTCATCTGGCAGTCACGGACGACTGGTCCAGCGCAGACGTTAATAACGGCGCTTACGAGAATGTGCTGAACTTTTACCAGCAGGCCTATCAATCAGGCATCATGCCTAAGCAGCAACTCGCGGGTTACGCGGATATCAAGCCTTTCGGCGAAGGTAAAGTCGCGA
This sequence comes from Cohnella sp. LGH, assembly GCF_017671885.1. Lineage (NCBI taxonomy): Bacteria > Bacillati > Bacillota > Bacilli > Caryophanales > Paenibacillaceae > Cohnella > Cohnella sp. LGH. The sequence continues at coordinate 4,808,666 of NZ_CP072117.1, read as the reverse complement.
TGGCCGTGTGCGGCTCTTGGGCGATCGGGCAACTGCGGAACAGCTATAAGGACATTTTGGATAAAGTAGGCGTTGCTCCGATGGCCTCGTTTGACGGCGATCAGACGAAGCCGACGGCCACGCTCGGGGGCTGGACGCTTGTCGTCGACGGCAAATCCCAGCACGCGAACGAAGCGGCTTCCTATATTTCGTACCTGCTCGCAGGGGATACGGGCATCATGATCGACTTCTTCAAGGGCGCGCAATTTTCCAAGTTTTCCGCGCGTAAATCCGTTGATGAAGCCATGAAATCCGATGTTGACGCATCGAAGGACGCATGGCGCGCCCTGATCGCCGAGAAGGTGATCCCGTACTCGAAAGCCGAGCCGATCTATCCTTGGGACATCAGCTTCGCGCTCTCGACCGCGATCGAGTCGGCTATGAAAGGCACGAGCGTGGACAAAGCGCTGGCCAAGGCGGAAAAAGACATCAACGACTTTATCGCGAAATCCAAGCTGGCGGGCACGAATCCGAAGCAATAACGTCCGGACGACATGGGGCTGCCCCATAAGCTGAGTTGCTTGAGCGTAACTTGGTTGATTTATGGGGAGCCCCATTCGGCTCCATCCACGGAGGGAAACGCATGGGCAAAAAAAATTTCCGGCTGGACAACAAGACGGCGTATATTCTGTTGTCGCCGATCGTGATACTGCTGACGATCTTCGTCGTCATTCCGTTCGTCTACGCGATCCGGGTCAGCTTCTATAATTGGAGCTTCTATCAGGATTCCGAATTCGTCGGATTCCAAAATTTCTATATGGTCCTAACGGACCGCTTGTTTGGAGAGGCGGTAGGGGTAGGGCTGAAATTCGCCCTCATGGTCGTACCGGCCACGCTTATTCTGGCTTTTCTGTTCGCTAACGTCGTCAAGAATATCGGATCGAAGCTGTCTGGTTTCGTTAAGACGTCCATCTATATCCCCACGATTATTTCGGGTATCGTTGCGTCTGTCATTTTTGTCTTTATCTACGATTACATGGGCGGACTAGCGAACTACGTGATCGGCTTATTCGGCTACGAGCCGAGGGCATGGCTCGCGGACGTAGCGACAGCGCTTCCGAGCATCGCTGCTCCTGCGGTCTGGCTCGGCTTCGGCCTGACAACCTTAATTATGCTGGCGGGGCTGCACGACATTCCGGAAAGCTATTACGAGGCGGCGAATCTGGAAGGAGCAGGTCCGTTCAAGAAAATGGTCTACATTACGATCCCGCTTATGCGCAACGTCATCCTGTATTTGCTGGTCACCGGGTTCATCGCTCAGGTGTCGCAATTCGAGCTTTCCCTGGTCATGACCAACGGCGGTCCGCTTAGCGAGACAACGACGCCGAATTTGTATATTCTCAATCACTTCCGCAACGACGTGATGGTCGGCAATTCGATCGCGGCTTCGCTGCTTCTGTTCGTCGTGTTGGGGGGCGTATCCGCCTTGATCTTCAAGGTGCTGAATTCGGAGAAAGCGATCGACGGCTAGGTAACCGGCGATAGGAGGAAACGGACATGAAAGGGCAAAGCCTGCTGCAAAGAACGACTCTGACGATCATCGCCGGCGCGGTCACGTTGATCGCCTTGTTTCCGCTGCTCTGGGTCATCATCGCCGGGTTTAAGGAGAAGACCGAAGTATTGTCGACGCCTTTCCGGTTTTTCCCCAAGCAATGGATGCTCACGAACTACACCGATATTCTCGGCGATCTGGCGTTTCTGAAATCGATGGGGGTGACTTTCGGAGGCGCGATCCTGTTCGCGGTCCTGAGTCTGCTCGTCAACTCAACGGCCGCATACTCGTTCGCCAGACTGGAGTTTCGCTTCAAAGGCCTTCTCTGGCTCTACGTCATCATGACGATGTTCATCCCCGGAATGGCGATCCTGCTGACTTCATTCATCGTCGTGGACAGAATGGGGATGCTCGACACGTTCGCTGTGCTGGTTCTGCCGGGCGTCGCGTCCGCCGGACATATGTTTTTCATCCGGCAGTTCTATCTCAACATCCCGCTCGCGCTGGAGGAGGCCGCGCTGATCGACGGAGCGGACCGCTTGCGCATTTTCTCAAGCATCTTCCTGCCGATGTCGTTCCCGGTCTTCGTTATCGTGGGCATCGGTTCCTATCTGGCATTCTGGAACTCGTTCATCTGGCCGACGATGACGATTACCAATCCCGATCTGTTCCAGATCATGCAGTACTTGTACAACTTCCGTTCCGAACGCGCGACCGAACTCGGCATGCTGATGGCAGGCTCCGCTTTGGCGGCGTTTCCGACGATCGTGCTGTTCCTGATCTTCCAGAAGTACATTATTTCGGGCATCAAAATCTCGGGTTTGAAATGAGGGCGGAACGATGGAAAAGCATCCGGGTTTGATGCTCCTGAGGAACGAGCGGTTACTGGCGGGCATCGGCATGGAAGACGGGGCCGTCCGACTTCTTCGCGACGTACGGACCGGCATCGACTACATCGCTAACGCAGCCTCCGCAGAGCCCTTCCGGCTGGAGACGGATGCGGGATTCAGCTCGGAGTTCGAAAGCTTCGAATGCACGAGGGACGACACGGCTCCCGGAGAAGCAAGGATATCGCTGACCTGGCGAACTCGGTCGGACGTTGCCGTTCATGGCTGGGTGTCCCTTGCGCAGGGAGCCGACTCATTGGATTTCGGTTGCTCCGCGGACAACGGCTCGGAGGAGCGGCTGTTGAGCCTGGAATATCCGATTATTCCGAACCTCAAGGAGATTACGGAGGGCGGCGAGGACGATTACGTCGCGCATGCGTTCGCGACGGGGCTCAAAGTGCATAATCCGCTTAAGCATTTCGTTCACGGCGAGACCGGGTGGCGGTATGCGCCCTACCCGGAAAGCTTCTCGGGCGCTTCGATGCAATTTTTCGCCTACTACGGGATGAACAAGGGCGGGCTATATTTCGCCGCCTTGGACGGCGAAGGCTACGCCAAATGGCTTAATTTCTATAAGAACGCCGAAGGCTTTCTGGAAGCGTCGTTCATCCACGGATGCGAGGAGATGGGAGCGGGCAAGGGAATTTATCCCGTCTATCCCGTCCGTATTTCCTTGCTGGAGGGTCGGGATTGGCATGAGGCGGCGGATTTGTACAAAGCTTGGGCGACCAAGCAGAATTGGTGCGCAAGAGGAACGCTCGCCCAGAGAAGGCGGTCGGGAGATACCGCAGCATGGCTGCACGACGAGATCGGCGCTTCTACCTTCGGCATCAACGCCGGATCGGATCGCACCCCTTGGCTGCGGAAATATCGGGAGCTGATCCCGACGCCGATATTCCATGTCCTCGGACCGGACTGGACGAACGAGCCGCAGACGTTCTATCGGGGCTTCCCCGGGGGCTTCGACGATTGGTTCCCGACGAGGTTTCACGCGGGCAATCTCGCCTGCCTCCGGGAGATGGGAGATAAATTTGCCCCGTTCGAGTTCGATTATCTGTACCGTTTCGACGGGGCCGACGGCGAACTTGGCAGGGCGGCCGCTCAGAAAATGCCCAAGCGGATCAAGAGCATAGACGCTTATGCGTTTCCGTTCCTTTGCCCTGCGCACCCTTATACGCACGATTTTCACGTGCGCCGGGACGAGACGCTGCAGCGGACGGACGATGTGGACGCGATCTACTACGATATTTCGGCCAACAACATTCTGAAAGTCTGCATGGACGAGACGCACGGCCATCCGGTCGGCGCTGGCAAAGCGATTGAGGAGGCGTACCGCCGGAACTACGCCGATACGAAAGCCGCTATGGAAGCCGTCGCCGGACGACATGTTCCGATGGGGACGGAGATGATGAACGAAACGTTGCTAGGCGTGATCGATTATTACCAAGCTCGGGCGGGCGGCCAGCCTGCGGCGCCGCTGGAGGGCTGGCCGCTGCGGGAGCTGCTGAAGACGGGAGCGGCGGAGCTTATTCCGATGTTCGCTTATGTGTACCACGAGTACGGGGCGGTCAGGCTGGATGGCTGGGGGAAGCTGGTCGAGGAAATCGGAAGCCTCTACTATTTTACCGTTGCCCGGACCTATCTGTGGGGCGGCTTGTACGAGCTTAACTACGAGTACAGCCCGATGGAGGCGTTGGACGGGGCGGAAAACGCGGCGGAAGAGCATTACTATCCGTTCGAGGCCCGAGGGTACGCGTTCAGCGAGGAGAGAGCCCGATACCTGGCGATGTATGCGCGTCTGCGGACGGGGCCGGCCAACAAATATTGGGCTTACGGAACAATGCTGAAGCCGCTCGAATTCAGTTGCCCGCGTCTGCGTATGGACTGGTTTCACTACAACCACAGCACGCAATCGAAGGAGTATAACGACTCGGGGGAACTGGATGCGGACTCGATCGTCCATTCGGCTTGGCAGTATGAAGAGGAAAGCGTCGGCCTGTTTTTCGCCAACGTCGGCAAGGAAAGCTTCTCATTAAGCGTGCTGATCGAACCGGCGAGGTACGGGATGAGCGGGATGGCAGCTTGGGCATACGTTCAAGGCGAACACGGGCCAGCGTCGGTCCGAATCGAGCGGCTGCCGTCCGGCGAGACCGAATTCGACGTTCCGGGCGGAAGCGTCGTTGTCGTCGAGTTAACGGTTTAGAAGAGGAGCGGGGAGGAGACAACGAATGAAAGCGTTGGTTATGGAAGAGCCGCGACGGGCTGTCGTCAAGGAAGTGCCGGAGCCGAAAGCGGGGCCGGGCGAGGTCGTCATCCGCGTTGCCCGCGTCGGGATATGCGGAACGGATTTTCATATTTTCGAAGGGGAGTTTTTGTCCCCCTATCCCCTCATTCCCGGACATGAATTTTCGGGCACGATCCACGAGATCGGGGAAGGCGTCGAAGGCTTTCGCGAAGGGGACCGGGTGACGGCGGACCCGTCGCTGTTCTGCGGCAAGTGCGTCTATTGCTTGACGAACCGCGGCAACCAATGCGCCGAATGGGGGGCTCTAGGCAACACGGTCGACGGCAGCATGGCGGAACTCGTGGCGGTGCCCGTCCGCAACGTTGTGAAAATCCCGGACGACATGTCTTTTGCGACGGGCGCGTTTATCGAACCGATCGCCTGTGGCGTACATGCGATGAACCGGCTGCGGCTGCAGGTCGGACAATCGGTGCTTCTGTTCGGCGCCGGAGCGATGGGCCAGCAGCTGGTTCAAGCGCTTGCCCGCGCCGGGGCGGGACGCTTGACCGTCGTCGACGTGTCGGACAACAAGCTGGAGCTTGCCCGGTCGCTCGGCGCGACGGAAACCGTGAACGCGGGCAGTATCGGGAGCTTGTCCGGGCAACGGTTTGATGTTGTCGTGGACGCGACGGGGCTGCCCGCGGTGATCGAGCTCGCTATGGCTCATCTGGGCAGGACGGCGACCTACTTGCAATTCGGCGTAACACCTAAAGATGTGCGAATTCAGTTAAATCCGTTCGATCTCTACCATAACGATTGGACGATTCTCGGCTCGATGGCGATCAACTATACCTTTCTGCCCGCCTTCGAATGGGTTAAGGAGGGAAGGATCGCGTTGGAGCCTCTCGTGTCCAAAGTCATTTCCTTGGAGGAGACGCCGGAGTTTCTGGCCCGTCCCAAAGATCCGGAGCTATTAAAAATTCAGATTAAGCTGTGACGAACCGGGACGGGATAGAGGATCGGGGAAAGGAGGAAACGGCATGCCGATCGGAACGTTCGGGTTCAGGCGCAAATGCATGGTTCTATTGGCAACGGCTTCGTTAACCGCGCTTATTCTCGTATCTTGCGCCGAAGAGAAGGAGGAAAAGATGAAGCAGCCGATCATTGCGGAGGAAAGCACTTTTTTCTCCGTCGCATCCATAGAACCCGGAGCATCCTATACGACGTTCAGCGACGGCGATCTGTGGCCGGTCGCCTGGGCCGACGACGATGCGCTCTATTCGGCCAACGGGGACGGTATCGGGTTCGGTTACGAATCCGGCGGCGAATGGTCCGATATCGTCATGAACAAGATAACCGGTTCGCCCTGGAATAACGACGTAGAAGGAGAACGGCTGGCAGCCGGCGACGAAATCGGGCGAATATGGGGCGACCCGGAGCGGTACAATCGCAAACCTACGGGGATCGTCGCGGTCGGGGGAGATTTGTATTTGGCCGTACAGGATTTGAACAAGGACGAAGCCAGCGGACATATTTTCAACGAAGCTCCGGCTGCATCGATCTACAAGTCGACGGACAAAGGGAAGACCTGGACGGCAAGCGTGCAATCGCCCATGTTCAAGGATCACACGTTCACGACGGTCATGTTTCTCGATTACGGCCAAGAAGGGGCCGACAATACGTTCGACGATTACGTCTACGCCTACGGATTGGACAATAACTGGCGGGATTCCTTCTCCGATATTGTGGAGGACCCGACGAAGCTTTATTTGGCACGGATGAAAAAGGAGAGCATTCAGGACGTCTCCGCCTGGGAGTTCTACGCAGGAAATTTGCAAGGCAAGGCGAAGTGGACGAAGCCGGGCGACCTTCAAGCGAAACGGCCGGTGCTGCAAGACGAGCGCCGTCTGTATATCGATCGGCTGACTCCGGGGCTTGGCAACCTGTCGGTCGTGTCCCAGGGCAGCATCGTCTACAACCGACCGCTCGACCGTTATCTGTATACGTCGTGGACGGAGTTTACGTTCGAGTTTTACGAAGCGTCCAAGCCGTGGGGACCATGGAAACGCTTCTTATCGGTTGATTTTGGCGAGTACCCGTGGGTGGACAAAAAAGCCGGAGGTTACGCGACGGTTATTCCATCCAAGTACATTAGCGCCGATGGTCGCGAGATGTGGGTCGGCTCGAATACGTTCGTGGGCGGCGTGAAAAATTACAATTTCTCTCTCCGCAAGTTGAAAGTCATTCCCTTCGTCAAGACTGAACCGGATAACGGCAAAAGCGGCGTTAACCTGGCGCTGCCGGCGAATTCCCAAGACGTCGCGCCGCTATCGAGGGCGATGTACGAAGGCGAGCTCTCCCGGCTGAACGACGGGGATCGCGAAAACGCCGAAGATAGTCGCAACGGCGAGCGCAAGCCGGAGGATTGGTGGGGGTACGCGTGGTCTCGCGCCTATCATATGAATAAGGTCGTGTATTCAGCCGGCGACGCTTACGAGGGCACGGGCGGATGGTTCGATCGCGTTCGCGTGCAGGTGCGGCAGAACTTCAAGTGGGTGGACGTCCGGAATATCCGCACGACGCCTTCCTACCCAGGGAACGAATCCGCGAATCGCAACACCTATGAATTCGTCTTCGACGATACGTGGGGGGACGGGGTGCGCATCATCGGCAAGCCGGGCGGGGACGAAGCGTACACCTCGATCGCCGAACTGGAAGTGTATTACGCGGAATAGGCTTGGACCAGGGGGCCGCCGTTCCCGGAAAGAGATTCTCCGCAGGGAGCGAGCGGCATTTTTCCAATTGACTCGTCTACGTCGGAGCGCCTATGCTGTGGAAAACGGTTGCAAAGGCGGCATGAGCCATGTTCTACTCCATACGCACGCAATTAATCGCGATTATCGTCATGCTTATCGTCCCCTTCGTGCTGATGGGGTATTTTTTCTGGCAGCAGGCGGCCGACGCTTTGCGGGCTTCCATCGAGACGACGACCGTTCAGTCGATGAACCAGTACGCCGACTTCGCGGAAAGCGCGACCTCCCAAGTGATGAACGTCGCGAACCAAATTTTGCGCAGCGATGAGACGCAGGAATGGCTTCGTTCGCGAGACGAGTCGGCGGCTTCCTCGAATGCCGTGCAGCAAAATATCCGAATGAGGAAGTACTTCGATTCCGTCGTTAGCAACAGCCCTTTGATTTTGTCCGTCAACATTTTCCACGGGGGATGGGATTTGTGGAACCTGGAGGGCGACGAATATTTGCGCAGCGACTGGTACAACGATTATCGAAACGAGGGCATCCGCTGGGCGGGAGCGCATCTCGATACCCGGCAGAACGGTTCGGCCACGAATCGGCAGCGGGTGAACGCTCTGATCTATCCGTTGTCCGACCTGCTGAACCTGCGGGAGGAAGGGATTCTGAAGCTTAACGTCAGAACGTCCGCCCTGCAGGAGCCGCTCGATAAGTTGACGCTGGGGAAAACGGGAAAAGTGTTCCTGATCACCCCGAACGGGGCTCCCGTGCTTGACCAGAAGCCGGGCGAGCTTCCCGCCGCCCTTCTGGATCGCATCGGATTTGCGGGCGGCGAGGACAATGCGGGAGCGCGCATTTATCGAGACGAGCACAGCAGCACGATCTATTTCTATCAGCGGACGGAGACGACCGGCTGGATCGTCGTTGGAGCCGTGTCGGAGACAGAGCTGTTCCAGGAAATCACGAGAGCGAGACAGAACGTCATCGCGGTCGCGGTCGTTCTATTCGTGATTGCCGTCTCATTGACGCTATGGTTCTCGTCCCGCATCGCCAATCCGATCTCCAGGATCGTGCGCTCAATGAGGTACGTCGAGGAAGGGGATTTCCTGAAAGGGAACGCCATTATGGCCAAGAAGCGGCTCCGGCAAAACGAAATCGGCTTTCTGACGGTCAACTATCTGAACATGGTCAAGAGGCTGAAGTCGTACATCGAAACCGAATACGCCCAGAATCTGAGAAGGCGCAATGCGGAATACAAAGCGCTGCTGCTGCAG